>NZ_JBQBES010000002.1:2285000-2587500 GCF_051919425.1 Aeromonas sp. 75A
TGAAGATGCGGTGTACCCGCGGCTAGACGGAAAGACCCCGTGAACCTTTACTACAGCTTGGCACTGAACATTGAACCTACATGTGTAGGATAGGTGGGAGGCTTTGAAGGCGTGACGCCAGTTGCGCTGGAGCCGTCCTTGAAATACCACCCTTGTATGTTTGATGTTCTAACGCAGGGCCCTGAATCGGGCTCGCGGACAGTGCCTGGTGGGTAGTTTGACTGGGGCGGTCTCCTCCCAAAGAGTAACGGAGGAGCACGAAGGTTGGCTAATCCTGGTCGGACATCAGGAGGTTAGTGCAATGGCATAAGCCAGCTTAACTGCGAGACGGACAGGTCGAGCAGGTACGAAAGTAGGTCATAGTGATCCGGTGGTTCTGAATGGAAGGGCCATCGCTCAACGGATAAAAGGTACTCCGGGGATAACAGGCTGATACCGCCCAAGAGTTCATATCGACGGCGGTGTTTGGCACCTCGATGTCGGCTCATCACATCCTGGGGCTGAAGTCGGTCCCAAGGGTATGGCTGTTCGCCATTTAAAGTGGTACGCGAGCTGGGTTCAGAACGTCGTGAGACAGTTCGGTCCCTATCTGCCGTGGGCGTTGGATGATTGAAGGGAGTTGCTCCTAGTACGAGAGGACCGGAGTGAACGAACCTCTGGTGTTCGGGTTGTCACGCCAGTGGCACTGCCCGGTAGCTAAGTTCGGAATCGATAACCGCTGAAAGCATCTAAGCGGGAAGCGAGCCCTGAGATGAGTCATCCCTGACCCCTTGAGGGTCCTAAAGGGCCGTTGGAGACCACAACGTTGATAGGTGGGGTGTGTAAGCGCGGTGACGTGTTGAGCTAACCCATACTAATTACCCGTGAGGCTTAACCATACAACACCCAAGAAGTGTTCTAAGGCTTGTAGCAAATACCAAGCGAACTACTTACGTCAGCTTTCTCAGATTGAAGATTTTTGCCTGGCGGCCATAGCGCCGTGGAACCACCTGATCCCATGCCGAACTCAGAAGTGAAACGCGGTAGCGCCGATGGTAGTGTGGCATTCGCCATGCGAGAGTAGGACACTGCCAGGCACCCAATTAAACAGCGATGTGAAGAATCACATCACTGGCTGCGAGGATGACACCTCACTGACGCGGCAAACAATTTAGCGCAAGCTAACCGAATGCGGAGCGGTAGTTCAGTCGGTTAGAATACCGGCCTGTCACGCCGGGGGTCGCGGGTTCGAGTCCCGTCCGCTCCGCCACTAATTTGAAGGCCTTCCCGATTGGGAAGGCCTTTTTGCTATGGGCGGTTTTGTCCATAAAACCCACAGGTTTGCATACCAGAACGAACGTCAAAGCCCAGTCTCACGACCGGGTTTTGATGTTTTTAGCCTGCTGGTGAGCTGCCGACGTCCCACCACGATGACAATACCTTCCCCTGTTGGTGTTCTTGCTACTGTTTCCACCTCTGTATCGCAACACATCCCATCTTGGCCATATTGTTCTGCTGCGAGCTGATAGAGCTTGAGGATTAAATCAGGCCATCTTGCAACGGTACGTCATCGCTTCCACTTGTTTGTGTAATCCCCTTTTTTGCTTATGGATTTATTCCATTAAAACAGTCTCTTATCAAGAATTAGCGATTCTGCGGCAGGAATACCACACGAATCAAATGATAATGATTATTGTTTGAATGATCGGGGCGGGGTCGTTACAATGCGGGCTGATTAATAAAGTGCTTTTCAAATGAGCCTTTTCTAATACTGCGTCTGGCCGGATGCCAGGGCGTTGTAACGAATGAAGTAAGGGAATACGCCACCTTCCTACTAAAAACGTTCAGGCTAAAACATGACAACAGTGAAACCGAACAAGCTTGCCTTGCTGATCTGCTCCCTTCTTGCGACCCAGGCCTATGCTGCCAAACAAGAGGTGATGGTCGTCACCGCTTCCGGCTTCCAGCAGAAGATTGAAGACTCAGCTGCCTCCATCTCTGTGATTACCCGTGAGCAGCTGGAAAAGCGGGCATATCGCGATGTGACCGATGCCCTGAAGGATGTTCCCGGTGTTGTGGTGACCGGCGGTGGCAGCAGCAGTGATATCAGCATTCGCGGTATGGGGTCGAAATACACCCTGATGCTGGTTGATGGCAAGAAGGTGGATAGCCGTGGCACTCGTCCGAACAGCGATGGTCCGGGTATCGAGCAGGGCTGGCTGCCGCCACTGCAGGCGATTGAGCGCATTGAGGTCGTCCGTGGTCCTATGTCATCCCGCTATGGTTCAGATGCCATGGGGGGCGTGATTAACGTGATTACCCGCAAGACCACCGGCCTGGCCTGGCAGGGCTCGGTTCATGCTGATTCGACCTTCCAGGAGAACAAGGATGCCGGCAACAGCTTCCAGACCGATGCCTATACCGCAGGTTCACTGATCGATGGCGTGTTGGGGTTGCGTTTCAATGGTCAGCTCGCCCATCGTGGTGAAGACAAATTTACCCAGGGTTTTGCCGAGCAAGAGACTCGTAGTGGCACGGCAGTGCTCAGCTTCAAGCCTGATGACCATAACCGCTTCGATCTGGAAGCCAGTCGCAGTCTGCAGGATCGGGATCGCACGGCCGGCAATTCGCTGGCTGCCAAGGCGAAAGATAGCCTTAACCGCTACGAGCGCACCAACTATGCGCTGACCCATGATGGCCAGTATGATTTCGGCTCTTCCAGCAGCTATCTGCAGCAGGAGACCAACACCAACCCCGGCCGCAAGATGGAACTTACCAACACCATCGCCGATACCCATACCCAGTTTATTCTGGGTGATCACTACCTGAGTGTCGGTGGTCAGTATCGCTATGAGGATCTGCACGATCAGGGCAATACCCTGAAAGTGGCCAACCCTGCCGAGCAGCTGACCCGCTGGAGTTGGGCGATGTTTGTCGAGGATGAGTGGTCACTCACTGACAGCTTTGCCCTGACCGGTGGCGCCCGCATGGATCGGGACCAGAACTACGGCTCTCACTGGAGCCCGCGCCTCTATGGCGTCTGGCATCTGGATGACAGCTGGACCCTGAAAGGGGGCGTATCAACCGGTTACCGCTCCCCTGACTTGCGGATGTCGGCGGCCAACTGGGGCCAGGTCACCGGTGGTGGCAGCCTGGATGGCATGCTGGTCGGTAACCCGGACCTCAAACCCGAGACTAGCGTGAGTGAAGAGATCGGCCTGCTGTGGAACGGTCATCAGGGCTTCAACGCCGGTGTTACCCTGTTCAACACCGACTTCAAGAACAAGATCTCCGAAGTGCGTCGCTGCACCAGCAAGAGTGATCCCGCTTGTACCCTCAATGGTCACAGTTATGACTTCATCAGTGATCGGGTCAACGTCGACAAGGCGAATATGCGCGGTGTCGAGGGGATGATGGATTGGGCCATCAACGAGGATTGGTCGGTCAGCTCCAGCTACACCTTTACCCAGTCCGAGCAGAAGAGTGGTCCACTGGCGGGCCATGCCCTCAACCAGATGCCCCGTCACATGTTCAACGGCAGTGTTGACTGGCAAACCACCGAGGATCTCAGCCTCTGGTCACGGGTCAACTTCCGTGGCGAGACCTCCGAGTACCTGAGTCGTGTGAAGATGGCGGAAGGGACCCCTTCCTACACCTTCTTTGATATGGGCCTGGTCTACAAGGCCAACAAGCATCTGGATATGACTGCCGGCGTCTACAACCTGTTCGACAAGACAGTAGATTACAGTAGCTATGGCACTGTGCTGGATGGTCGCCGTTACAACCTGGGCGTGACTTACAACTTCTGATAGGGAACCTGTCATGCGGCCGCCATCTTCCGATGGTGGCCGTTTTTATTGCGCGTCCGTCAGGGGGCTATGCCTGATAGGGGGCGGCTTGCCAGGTATTGCGCCCCAGTCCCTTGGCCTGATACATGAGGGCGTCAGCCTGCCGTAGTAGCTGGTCGGCATCAGCCTCTCTCTCTGCGGCTACCCAGACTGCCCCGGTGCTGATGGAGAGGGTCACCTCGCCGCTGCTGGTGTACAGGGTTTGCCGGTTGCTCTCCAGGCAGATACGCTCGGCCCATTGTTCTGTCTCTGCCAGTGTGGCCAGCGGCAGCAGCAGGCAAAACTCCTCGCCGCCGATGCGAGCCAGCAGAGCCTCTTCGGGCAACAGGTTGGTCACAGTCGTGGCCAGCTTTTCCAGCAACAGATCCCCGATGCCATGACCAAAGCGGTCATTGGTCTCCTTGAAGTGATCCACATCGAACAGCAGCAGAGCACAGGGAGCCCCGCTTGCCAGTCGTTGGTCCATGGCGGGCATGAATGCCCGTCGGTTGAGCAGGCCGGTCAGGGGGTCGGTACTGGCTTGTTTCTCCAGTCTGGCGTTGGCGCGGCTCAACTCGGTGGTGCGGCTGGCAACGGCGCGGCGCAGTTGCACTATGTAGGCCACCATGATTAACACTCCGGCAAACAGTAGCCAGGGACCGAGATGGATGGGGTAGACGGTTTCGACATGCATCCACTTTCGGATGATCCGCTCTCGATCGCTCTCTTTGAGCTTGGCGAACCCCTCTTCCAGCCGGTGTAACAGGGCAAGGTCGCCCTTTTTCACTGCAAAGCGGATCTGGTCGGTATAGAGGTGGCGAACCGGAATAAAGCGGGTGGGATCGTCGGAGGTATAGATGTAGAAGTTGGCGACCTGCAGATCGGCGATAAAGGCCTTTATGTCGCCCCGAAAGGCCGCCGCCAGCAGGGTGTCATTGTCATTGAAGGTCTGCAGTCTGGTGCCGGGAAAGTAGCGTCTGGCGTAATACTCCTCGTAGCCACCGGCTACCACACCGACCGTTTCATGGAGCAGGTAGTAGTGGACATCGGTGCCGCGCAGTTCGCTCGAGAAGAAGAGTTGGGAGTCGAGCTGGGCGAGAGGCCGGCCATAGTCGAACAGTTTGTCCCGCTCCGGTGACCAGAGCAGTCCGGCGTGAACGTCCGCTTTCCCCTCATGGAGCAGGTCGAGGGAGCCTTGCCAGTCGACCAGCCTGAACTCGATCTTCTGGCCGGTGACCCTGGCATATTCACGCCACAAATCGATCAGCAGGCCATCCGGCTGGCCCGACTCATTGATATAGGAGAAGGGCTGCCAGGCTTTGGAGTTGGTAATGATGAGCGGCTCTTCCGGGGCTTTGGCCCAGGCTGGCAGGGCAAGGGCGAGCAGCAGGAGCCCCCATCCGATACTGACTATGACTCCTGTCCTGGAAGAGGCCATCCTTGCTCCAATCCGTTGCCGTATACCGTCCCGTGGTC
Source organism: Aeromonas sp. 75A (assembly GCF_051919425.1). Lineage (NCBI taxonomy): Bacteria > Pseudomonadati > Pseudomonadota > Gammaproteobacteria > Aeromonadales > Aeromonadaceae > Aeromonas > Aeromonas sp. 75A. The sequence goes on from NZ_JBQBES010000002.1 coordinate 2,290,283, forward strand.
ACCGATTATCACCGTCTTTCTGATCGAAGAACAAGCGCTCAAATGATGAAGTTTGCATGATGAAAATGGCGCCATGACAAGGCTGGCGGATAGAGTGACTACTTACAGCGGCAGGCTGATCCGCGCCTCCAGTCCCCCTTGTGGCCGATTGAGCAGGGTCAGCTCGCCGCCGTGCTGATGGACCAGAGTGCGGGCAATGGAGAGCCCGAGCCCCACGCTGCCTGACTCGGTGTTGCGCGCTTCATCGAGCCGCACGAAGGGTTTGAACACATCCTCGAGCCGCGCCGGATCGATCCCCGGCCCGTTATCGCAGACCCGGATCAACAGCTCCTCCTTGCGCCGCTCCAGCGACACTTCGGCGCTGCCGGCATATTTGATGGCGTTGCCGATCAGGTTCTGCAGCACTCGGCGCAGGGTGTTGGCCCGGCAGGCGTAGACCTCTTTGCCTTCCGCCAGACAGGTGACCGGCTGGCCGGTATCGGCATAGTCATCGCACAGGCTGACCAGCAGGCTGACCAGATCCAGCTCGCGGGTGGCCTCCTGCTGCCCCTCCTCGCGGGCAAAGCTGAGGGTTGCCGCCAGCATCTGTTCCATCTGTTGCAGGGTCTGCTGGATGCGCTCCTTGTCCTCGCCATCGGCCAGAAACTCGGTGCGCAGCCGCAGGCTGGTGATGGGGGTGCGCAGATCGTGGGAGATGGCCGCCAGCATCCGGGTTCTGTCCTGCACGAAGCGGTCGAGTCGGGTGTGCATCCGGTTGAAGGCCTGAATCGATTCGCGGATCTCGGTTGGCCCTTCCTCTTTCAAGGGCTCGATATCCTCGCCCCGTCCGAGCCGCTCCGCATTGCCTGCCAGCTGCTTGAGCGGGCGGGTGGCGCGGCGAAACAGCAGCACCATCAGCCCGATCACCAGACTGGCGACCAGCATCAGGTTGAGGGTGGTCTGCCACGACCAGCTGCCCGCCTCCTTGTCGACCAGCGAGCTGAACTGCAGCCAGCCCCCCTGCGGTAGTTCGATGGAGCCATAGAGCCGCATATCCCGCGGTGGGGGCGGTCCCTTGCGATCCCGCATCATGCGAGCATGATGTTCCCACGCCTTGCTGCGCTGAGTATCCTCTTTCAGCTCGGCACTGATCTCGACGGTGAGGCCGGGGGGGTAGTTGAGGCGCGAGCGCACCAGCTGCTCGAAGCGGGGGCTGCGGTTATCCGGTTGCAGCGGTTCGTCGGAGAGGCGCAGCAGCAGGGTCTCGCTGCGGCTCGCCTTGAGGATCTCGTCATAGAGGGACGGGGGGAGAGGGAGAGCAGTCTGACCACAGAGATGATCCGCTGCATGGCGTTGCGGCTGTTGACGAAGCCGAGCGCCTCCTCCCGATCCGTGCGGTATATCTGGATGCTGAGCAGCTGGATCAGGATCAGCCCCGCCAGCGCCACCAGAATGATCTGGCCGGTCAGCCCCTTGGGCCACATCCGTGCCCACAGTCGTCGCAAGGCACCCACTGTTTAAACCTGCGTCACGTCGGCGGAGAACATATAGCCGCCACCCCAGATGGTCTTGATCAGCTCCGGATTCTTGGGATCCCGCTCCAGCTTGCGGCGCAGGCGGCTCACCAGGGTATCGATGGCGCGATCGAAGGCTACCGCCTCGCGGCCACGGGCCAGATCCAGCAGTTGATCCCGGCTCAGCACCCGTTGCGGGCGTTCGAGAAACACCTTGAGCAGATCGAACTCGGCGGTGGAGAGGCTCAGGCCCACCCCATCCTCATCGACCAGCTCCCGGCGATTGACGTCGAGCAGCCAGCGATCGAAGCGCAGATCCCGGGTCAGGGTCTCGGCGGCGGGCTGGGTCTCGGCCTGGGTGCGGCGCATCACCGCCTTGATGCGCGCCAGCAGCTCGCGCGGATTGAAAGGCTTGGCCAGATAGTCGTCGGCCCCCATCTCCAATCCGATGATGCGGTCGGTCTCTTCCCCCATGGCAGTGAGCATGATGATGGGCAGGTTCGATTTGACCCGCAGCTCGCGGCAGAGGGTCAGACCATCTTCACCCGGCATCATCAGATCCAGCACCAGCAGGTCGAACTCCCGCTCCTCCAGCAGTCGCTTCATCTCCTTGCCATCCCGGGCGCAGCTGACCCGCAGTCCGTGCTGTTCGAGAAAGCGTTTCAAGAGATCGCGGATCTCGCTGTGGTCATCGACCACCAGAATGTGGGTGTTGCCCTGGTTCATGAATACCTCCCCTGCTTGGCGTTGGCACGAGTATACGAAAATCCGCCCGGCGGTTTGTGTCAAAGTGTGCCAGATCCGCACGATGCCACACTCTGCTACAAAAAAGGGTGAGGCTGGCAAAGTTCAGACACCGATAGGGTGTTTACTTGAGGGCAAGGCAAGAGCGCCGAACCAGAATTATCCCTACAGGAGATAGACCATGAAAAAGCTGACCAAAACCCTGCTGACCGCCGCCCTGATCCTTGGCCTGCCGCTGGGTGCCTATGCAGCCAGTGAAGCGGCCCCCACTGGCCAGCCCGGTGCCATGGTGGATTGCCCGATGGACGGCGGCGGCATGATGGGTGGCAAACACCACGGTGGTCGCCACGACAAGATGGCCCGCATGCAGAACATGACCCCGGAGCAGATCCAGGCCAACCTGCAGCAACGTTATGACCGCATTGAAGATCCGGCCAAGAAGGCGGAGTTCATCAAGAAGCTCAACGAGCGTGCCGCCGGCATGACCAAGCACGCCGAAGCGATGAAGCAGTTCGCCGAAGCGAACCAGTAACAGCACCAGCTGTTATCAACCCAAGGGTGGCCGAGGCCACCCTTTTTGTGATCGTATCGATCCATTTTCGCCCGAATCCTTATCTTGCTGTCGCTTATGTGAGCGATGGCAAACGCGCCGTGAGCGAATTGCAAGATAATGCCCGCTCATATAACAAGCTGCAGTTAGCAGTGGCCGAAAACAGGAGGGGGTATGGGTTGGGATCTGGGGACAATCAAGGGGCGATATACCGCCGTTTTTCTGGGATTCATGGTGGCGGTCTGTGTGCTGACCGTAATCGGCATCCAGTTATGGGTCAAACCCGAGCTGCAACGGGCGGGTGAGCAGAATCTGGTGCTGCGGGTCAGCGAGATTGCGACCGACATTCGCGATCAGCTCAACGGGGTGCAGAGCCAGTCACGCAGTATCACTCAGCTGGTTGCCCAACTGCCGAGTGAGCAAATCGATGCTGTTCTCCCTGCTCTGATCGATCAATATGGCAATGCCATGGTGTTTGGTGGCGGCATCTGGCCGATGCCGGATCAGCGGGAAGCCGGTCGCATCAAGTTCAGTACCTTCTTTCATCGGGATGGTGCCAACAAGCTGATCCCCAACACCTACTGGAACTCGGCCGAGGCGCCCAACTATTTCGAGCAGCCCTGGCACAGAGCCGGGCAGCAGGCGGCGAAAGGCATGTGTGTCTGGGCGGCGGCTTACAAGGATGGTGCCAGCCAACAGCCGCGCACCAACTGTGCCATGGGGATCTATCGTGACGGCTCCCTTTACGGAGTGTCTACCATCGATGTGACGCTGGGTTTCTTCAATGATCTGGTCGCCAAAAAAGAGCAGGAGATCGGTGGTCAGGTGATGATCGTCGAGGCCGACGGCAAGATCCTCAGCAAGAATGGTCGTTTGAGCGGGGATGTGGTGCTGGGCAACCTCTCATCTCACGGGGACTATCCCTTTGCCAGCGCCATCGCTAGCCTGCTGGGGCCGGGTAATGGCGCCGCGTTGCAGCGCACTACCTTTCAGGATCTGGGTGAAGAGCAGACATTGCTGATGCAACCCATCGAAGGAACCCCCTGGCTGTTGGCGGCGGCGCTGCCGACCAGCACCCTGACCCACGACAGTCAGGAGGTGCTCAAGACGCTGGCTGCGATCCAGCTACCGCTAGTGGTGCTGCTGTTTGCGCTGATGTTGATGGCCATCAAGCAGCTGGGCAGTCGACTCGACACCCTCAAGCAGAACATCGATGCGCTCTCGGCCGGAGATGCTGATCTGACTGCCCGGATCCGGGTCAAGGGGCACGATGAGCTGGACCATATCGCTCAATCGGTGAACCGCTTTATCGCCTATCTGCAGCAGATGATGTTGCAGGTGACCGAGACCACAGAGCTGATTACCCGTGAATTGGCCCAGCTGGATCAGCAGACGGGGCAGGCCAGACGCATTCTCGGTGAGCATGCCGCCGAGACCGATCAGATAGTGACAGCCCTGACCGAGCTCAGCTCCACTGCCGACAATGTGGCGCACCACGCGAGCGATTCCGCCAGCTTTACCGAGTCTGCCAATGGTCAGGCGATTCAGTCCCGTCAGGTAGTGGGTCAGGCCTCTGCCAGTGTGGCGGCGCTGATCGATGAAGTGGATCTTGCTGCGACCAAGGTATTGGGGATGCAGGAAGATGCTCGCCAGATCAGCAGTGTACTCAGCGTGATCGGCGATATTGCTGCCCAGACCAACCTGTTGGCACTCAACGCGGCCATCGAGGCGGCGCGGGCCGGTGAGCAGGGGCGCGGTTTTGCCGTGGTTGCTGATGAGGTGCGCGCACTGGCGGCGAGAACCCAGAATAGCACTGCCGAGGTGGGGAGCATGCTCTCCCGGTTGACGCAGGGGGTGGCCGAAGCCGTGGTGGCCATGGAGCACACCAAGCAGAGCTGTCAGGCGGCGACCGAGCATACCGAGCAGGTGACAGGCGGGCTCGACAAGATGGCGGATGCCGTGGTGCAAATAAACGATCTGGGTACCCAGATTGCGACTGCGGCAGAGGAGCAGAGCCGGGTGACCGAAGAGATCAACCGCAACATGGTCACGATCCGCGACATGGTCAATTTGCTGGTGGATAACGGTCAGAATACCGAACAGAGTTCGGCCACCCTGCTGGAGTCCAATCGCCAGCTGGTGGCGTTGGTACATCGCTTCAAGGTGTAACAAACCGATAATGAAAGAGGGGGAGCCCGGTGCTCCCCCTCTTGCTATCTGTGCCGATGCGGGCGTGCAGCCACTCCACCGGACGAGCAAACTTAGCCCTGAGCCTTGTCGGTCAGGTCTACTTTCTTGACGGTATCACCTTCGAACTTGATAACGACGTTCTTCTTGGCTGCGTCGGTATCTTTCAGCAGGGTTTTGGTGGTTTCTGCCAGCAGCGGAGAGGCCTTCTTCAGGGCATCCAGATCATAAGTCCACACTTCCAGACCGGATTCGGTCTTGGTGGTGGCAGGAGCACCCAGCTTCTCTTTAATAGCCTGCTTGTTGGAGCCGCCTTCCTTGATATCCAGTGCCGTCTTGATGGCTTCGTTGGATGCGCTGTCCACTGCACCGGATACGGCGGTATTAGCTGCATCCTTGACGCTGCTGGTGACGCTGTCGGTCAGCGAGTCCATCAGGCCAGCATTGGCAAACAGGGGCAGGGTGGTGAGGGCTACCAGCAAAGTCTTTTTCATTTTTTACAGATTCCATTGGTTCAAATGAGGCGGCTATGGAACCAATAAAAGAGCTGGGTGTCAAGTGAGGCAGCTATTGAGCGGTCTGTTAACTGTGTCTCATTTTTCACCAGCTGCAAATAGTTTTGGTATCTCCCGCACCAGCCAGCTTTTGGCCTTGCCCATGGTGTCTCGCCGCCAGGCCAGCACGACCTGGAGCTGATGGCGATATTCGGGGCTGATCACCTTGAGCCGTCCGGCCCGGATGTCCTCCTCAATCCAGCTTTGTGGCATGGTACCGACGCCAATTCCTGCCAGCAGGGCATCGCGTTTCTCCGCCATGGTGCTGACGGTGAGGCGTGGCTGCTTGTCCAGCAGGCGGTAGGTGAGCACCGGCTTGCGCAGGGCGGTATCGGCGACGGCGATGGCGCGATAGCGACGCAGGGTCTCGTCGGCCAAGGGTTCGGGCTCCTGATGCAGCGGATGATCGGGATGGGCGACGTAGAGCATCACCTCGTCCTTGATCACCTGATGCTTGATGCCGGTCATCATGATGTCCGGGTTGATGGAGGAGATAAGCAGGTCGGCGCGGCCATCTTCCAGACACTCCCAGCTACCCGCCAGCACCTCGGCCCGCAGCCGTAGTCGGGTATCGGTCTGCTCGGCCAGCTTCTCCACCAAGGGGTAGAGGGCCTGCACCGGGACCAGCGCATCGACGGCGACTGTGATGTCGGTCTCCCAGCCACGGGCCAGCGCCCGGGTCTCTCCCACCAGATGCTCGGCTGCCTCCAGCAGCACCCGGCCGCGCTCCAGCAGCATGCGTCCGGCCGGGGTGAACTTGGTGCGGTGGCCGCTGCGGTCAAACAGCATGGCATCCAGTTCGTCTTCCAGCTTCTGCACCGTATAGCTCAATGCCGAGGGCACCTTGCCCAGCTCGTCGGCCGCCGCCGCAAAGCTGCCGCGGCGGTCGATGGCATCCAGCACCCGGATTGCCTCCAGGGTCAGCGCCCGCTCTTTGTTCGATTCCTTGGCCATTCCTCACCTTCAATTTTTTTGAATATGTTTGCCAGTTTATCTCGCTAACAAGTTAGGTCATGTCACTTTAATATTCAATCAACGCTTAGGCAGGAACGTCGAGCGGCCAAATATGCGGGTAGTTCCGCACTGTGACACACCAAATCGGTCTGTCTGATGTCGGTGAAAGAACAACACACTATTTGAATAACCTCTTGCATGGATGCATTGATTCTGGCCGAAAAGGCCTTGGCAATGACATATAAAACAAGAGAGTGAATGAACATGAAAAACGTAATCAAGATGCTGGCCGTTGCAGGCCTGATGACCACTGGTTTCGCCCAAGCTTCCGTACCGGCTGACTTCAATGCCATGCCCGGCGTGCTGTTTGTGAACTGGAACGCCACTGCCGCAATGGATGGCAAAGCCAATCCGATGCTGGAAGTGCGTGACGAGTCTGGCGATCTGCTGGCATCAGTCCACGCCAATCTGACAGGCACCCAGCAGGTGCGGATCCCGAGCCGTACCCAGGGCAACCTGACCGTCAGCCTGGCTGACCAGAGCAGCGAATACCGTATTCCGTTCGGTATCGGCAGCGGCAAACAGCGTTAATCAACCGTCCCGGTAGGTGAGGAGCAGACCATGATGCAATTGAGGGCCGCAGAAGCGCGGGGCAAGGCCAACTTTGGCTGGCTGGACGCGCGCCACAGTTTCTCCTTCGGTCACTACTATGACCCGGAGTGGATGGGGCACTCGGTACTGCGGGTGATCAATCAGGATCTGGTTGCGCCGGGTGGCGGATTCGCCACCCACCCTCACGCCAATATGGAGATCCTCACCTGCGTGCTGCAAGGCACCATAGAGCACAAGGACAGCCTCGGCCATGCCGAGCAGATCCCGGCAGGGGATTTCCAGCTGATGAGCGCAGGCAGCGGGATCCGCCACAGCGAGTACAACCCCTCGCAGACGGATCCTCTCTCCCTGTTGCAGATCTGGATCGAGCCGAACGAGTTCGGCACGCCACCCGGATATCAGCAGAAGAAGATCGAGTCCAGACCGGGCATGACGCTGGTGGCGTCACCGGATGGCGAGGATGGATCGCTGCGGATCCGCCAACAGGCCCGCGTATGGCGGCTGGAACTGGCCCCGGGCGAGACGCTCGAATGGGCACTGGCTGGCCGACACGGTTACCTGCAGATGATTTCAGGGGAGTTGACCGCCAACGGTCTGGCTGCCCGACCCGGCGACGGGGTACTCAGTCGTGATGAATACCGGTGGGAGCTGGTTGCGACCAGTGCCAGCCAAGCTCTGTTATTTGACCTACCCTGAAGCAGTCAGCGGTGATGTGACACAAACGAGGAAGATGAAATGGACAAGATGAAAGATGTAGCGCTGCTGGCGGGTCGTGTACTGCTGGCGCTGATGTTCGTAATGGCGGGCTGGAGCAAGATCGGCGGGTATGCCGGTACTCAGGGCTATATGGAAGCGATGGGCGTGCCGGGCTTTATGTTGCCGCTGGTGATCCTGCTTGAGCTGGGTGGTGGCCTTGCCGTCGTGCTCGGTCTCTTTACCCGCAGTCTCTCCGTGCTGCTGGCCGGTTTCACCCTGATGGCTGCCTTTATTTTCCACTATCAGCCTGCCGAACAGATGCAGATGCTGATGTTTATGAAGAACGTCTCAGTGGCCGGTGGTTTCCTGGCGCTGGCGGCGGCCGGAGCAGGGGCTTTCAGTGTGGATGCCCGTCTCGGCAAAAACTGGTAATGCCCTGAAGAGTCAAGTTTTCCAATGCCTTTTGGCCGGTGCAACTGCACCGGCTTTTTTCTGTCTGCGTTTTCCGGGTAGGTGAGGTGACGGCACAAATCTGCGGCGCCCCTCATGGTTCGGCGGTTTACCCGCCTGCTGGCCACAAGAGCCTTTTGCATCTTCCCCCCCGATCCCCGACAATTCCCTCTCTTGTGAAGTGACGGAAATGGCTCGCCTTTTCCCTCGCCCCCTCTCATCCACAGGCGGGAATTGCTCATGTTTACCCTCTACCACTCCAATCAGCTGGATCTGCTCAAAGAGCTGCTGGTGAGCCGCATCCGACAGGCCCCCCTCTCTCACCCTTTCGATCGGGAGCAGATCCTGGTGCAGAGTCCGGGCATGGCCCAGTGGCTCAAGCTGGAGCTGGCCAAAGCCTTCGGCATCGCCGCCAATATCGACTTTCCGCTGCCCGCCAGCTTTATCTGGGAGATGTTTACCCGGGTGCTGGCGGATGTGCCGCGCCAGAGCCCCTACAACAAGGGATCCATGAGCTGGCAGCTGATGACCATTCTGCCCGCCTTGCTGGATTGCCCCGCCTTTGCCCCGCTCGCCGCCTATCTGGGCGGGGGAGATGAGGAGGAGCCTGCCAAGGAGCCCGAGCAGGTGCGGCTGTGGCAGCTCTGCCAGAAGGTGGCGGATCTCTTTGACCAGTATCTGGTCTACCGGCCGGACTGGATCGCCCGCTGGGAAGAGGGGGAAGGATTGAGTCAGGAGCTGGCCGGGGTGAGCGGTCAGGATTGGCAGCCCGAACTGTGGCGCGAGCTGGTGGCTCGCACCCTGGCGCTCTCTCCGAGCGGTTACCACCGTGCCAACCTCTACGAGGAGTTTATCCACGAGCTGGCGCGTACCGCCGATCTGCCGGGCAAGCTGCCGCAGCGGGTCTTCGTGTTCGGCATCTCGGCGCTGCCGCCGCGCTATGTGGAGGCACTGCTGGCCCTCGGCAGCCGACCGGAGGTAGAGGTGCACCTGTTCGTCACCAACCCCTGCCGCTACTACTGGGGGGATCTGCTGGATCGCAAGACCTTGGCGTGCCTCGAAAACAAGCTCAAACCCGGCACCGATATCGAGACCTTGCAGGGCCCCGCCAACCCGCTGCTCGCCTCCATGGGCAAGCTGGGGCGCGACTACCTGCATCAGCTGATGGAGCTGGAGGTGCCGCAAATCGAGGCCTTCGTCGATATCGACGAGGTGGATGCCAAGGGCAATGTCAGCCTGCTGCGCGCCATCCAGAAGGATGTGCTGGAGCTGGCCGAGCGAGGCGCCGGCCAGTTCGATCTCGACTGCAGCCACCACAAGAGCCCGATCGATCCGGCGGATGGATCCTTGCAGATCCACGCCTGCCATGGCCCGATGCGCGAACTCGAGGTGCTGCACGATCGGCTGCTGGCGCTGTTCGAACAGGATCCCACCCTCACCCCGAAAGACGTGGTGGTGATGATGCCGGATGTGAACAGCTACGGCCCCTACATTCAGGCGGTGTTTGGCGCGCGCGGTCAGATCCCGTTTGCGGTCTCGGATCGGGCGGCGAGTCAGGAAAGCCCGCTGCTGCAAAGCTTCCTCGCCCTGCTCAGACTGCCCAACGCCCGTTTCGGGGCGGGGGAGCTGCTCGCCATTCTCGAGGTGCCCGCCGTGCTGCGCCGCTTCGAGCTGGATGACGACGAGTTCAACCAGCTGCGGGTCTGGGTGCAGGAGACCGGCATCCGCTGGGGGCTGGACGACGGCTACCCCGTGCGGTTCGATCTGCCGCCCATGTCCGGCAACAGCTGGCTGTTCGGCCTGCGCCGCATGCTGCTCGGCTTTGCCATGGGGGATGGCGAGCCGGTGGCGGGCATCTTGCCCTACGCCGATATCGAGGGTCAGCAGGGGCTGGCACTCGGCAAGCTCGCCTGGTTTGTCGATTCGCTGGCCGAGTTTTTGCCCCGCCTGCAACAGGCGCAGCCGCTGGCCGAGTGGAATGCCTGCCTGCGGGCACTGCTGGAGCGCTTCTATCTGGCTGACGAGGATGAAGAGCGTCAGCTTCAGCTTATTCGCAGCCAGCTGGCCGAGTGGCAGATCCGGCTCGGCGAGGCTCGCTTCGAGCAGCCCATCACCGCCGACCTGTTGCAGGACTACCTCGGCAGCGTGCTGGGAGAGTCCCGCTCCAGCCAGCGCTTCCTCGCCGGTCAGGTCAACTTCTGCACCCTGATGCCGATGCGCTCCATCCCCTTCAAGCAGGTCTGCCTGCTCGGCATGAACGATGGCGTCTACCCGCGCACCCTGGCCCCCATGGGGTTCGATCTGATGGCGGTGGCGTCGCGGCGCGGGGATCGCTCCCGTCGCGATGATGACCGCTACCTCTTCCTTGAGGCGCTGCTGAGTGCCCAGCAGGGGCTCTATATCAGCTATCAGGGCTTCAGCGCGCAGGACAACAGCGACAAGGTGCCCTCGGTGCTGCTGGCTGAGCTGATCGACTATGTGCGGCAGGGCTTTGTGCTGGCGGGGGATGAGGATCTCGATGACGAAACCTCCGGCAAGCGGCTGCTCAACCACCTGATGGTGGCGCACCCGCTCACCCCCTACAGCCGCAACTACTTCTACCCGGAGGCGGGTTCACGCCTCTTTACCTATGCCGCCGACTGGCTGCCCGCCCTCAATCCGGTGCGCGGCGCGGCCAACTTCCAGAGTGGCGAGCTGCCGCTGCCCCCCGAATGGGGCAAGGAGCAGGGGCTGGAGCTGGCGGAGCTGCTGCGCTTCTATCGCCAGCCCACCAAATATTTCCTCAACCGTCGCCTCAAGGTGTGGTTTGAACTGAACGAAGCCAACATCGAGGACAGCGAGCCGTTCGAGCTGGATGGCCTGCAACATTATCAGCTGAAAGATCTGCTGCTCGATGCCCATCTGGCGGAAGGTGAAAGTACCGAGCGTCGCGAGCGGTTGCAGCTCACCGGCCTGCTGCCGCAAGGGTGGTTCGGCAGCCTGCTGCTGGACGATCTGGATGCCGAGATGGGCAAGCTGGCGGATCGGCTGCGGCCATGGGTTGCTGCCAATGAGTCAGAAAAGCAGGCGGTGGAGATCGATATCGCCCTCACTCAGGGCCAGCTGCAAGGGTGGATCGACACCCAGAAGGGGCGCTTGCTGGTGGTCAAACCCGGCAGCTTCAACGGCAAGGATCTGCTGCTGGGCTGGATCCAGCACCTCTGCCTCTCATTGAGCAGCGCCCCCGGCGACACCCTGCTGTTCGATGCCAAACAGAGCCTGCGACTGCCTGCGCTCGCTGCCGACGAGGCGCGGCCCAAGCTGGCAGCGCTGGTGGCGTGCTGGGCGCAGGGGATGAAGCGGCCGCTGCCCTTCTTCCCCAACACTGCCTGGGATTGGCTCAAGGCGATCGAGAAGGATCCCGACAAGCCGGAGGCGGCCGACAAGGCGGCTCTCACCCGTTTCAACGGTGGCTGGATGATCAATGGGGAGGGGCAAGACGTTTACGTCGCCCGCTGCTTCCCCGAACTCGATGACGAGGTGCTGGGCCAGTTGCAGGCGCTGGCCCGCGAACACCTGACCCCGCTGCTCAAGACCCTGGAGGAGCTGAAATAATGGCTAACCCGCTCAATACCCTGCGTTTTCCCCTCCATGGTGAACGACTGATCGAAGCCTCCGCCGGTACCGGCAAGACCTACACCATCGCCGGTCTCTATCTGCGTCTGCTGCTGGGCCATGGCCCGCTCATCGAAGAGGGGGCTGATGCCGGTCAGCCGAGTGCCCACGAGCGGCCGCTCTCGGTGACCGAAATTCTGGTGGTGACCTTTACCGAAGCGGCCACCGCCGAGCTGCGCGGGCGGATCCGCGGCCGCATTCACGAGGCACGGCTCGCCTTTATGCGCGGCCATAGCAGTGACACCCTGCTGGCCCAGCTACTGGAAGAGGTGGAGGATCACGAGCTGGCGGCCCGCCGCCTGCTGGCCGCCGAGCGCCAGATGGACGAGGCGGCGGTCTTTACCATCCACGGCTTCTGCCAGCGGATGCTGAAACAGAACGCTTTCGAGTCGGGCGCCCTCTTTGAAACCGAATTTCTTACCGACGACAGCCAGCTCAGGCTGCAGGCGGTGAGCGACTACTGGCGCGCCGAGTTCTATCCGGTGGATAAAGCCCTCGCCAGCGCGGTGCGCGCGCTCTGGCCAAGCCCCGCGGCCCTGCTGCGGGAGATGGGCAGCTGGCTCGACAACAGCGAGCTGGAGATCCACCCCGCGTTGGGGGACGAGACCCTCGCCGCCCGCCATCAGGCGGCTATGAGCCGCATCGCGGCGGTGAAGAGCGAATGGCTGGTGCAGACGGACGAGATCCGCCGCCAGACCGACGGGCAAGTAAGCCGCTACACCGGCAAGAACTACGAAGGGTGGCTTGCCAAGATAGCCGACTGGGCACAGGACGAGAGCAGTGGCTACGCCATCCCGAAGGAGCTGGAACGCTTCGGCCAGACGGTGCTGGAGGAGAACCTCAAGAAGGGGGGGGCAGTGCCGACCCTGCCGCTGTTCAGCCAGATCGATGAACTGCTGGCGAGCCGCCCCGGTATTCGGGATCTGATCCTGCAACGGGCGGCCAAGGTGGTGCGCAGCCGGATGCAGGCCAGCAAGCGCCAAGCCCATCAGCTCTCGTTCGATGACCTGCTTAAAGACCTCGATGGGGCGCTCGGCTCAAGCCTTGGCGAGCGGCTCTGCGAGCGGATTCGCGCCACCTACCGGGTGGCGATGATCGACGAATTTCAGGATACCGATCCCCAGCAGTACCGCATCTTCCACCGTCTTTACGGTGGCCATAGCGACACGGCGCTGTTGATGATCGGTGACCCCAACAGGCCATCTACGGCTTTCGCGGCGCCGACATCTTTACCTACATTCAGGCGCGGCGAAATGTGAGCGCCCACTACACCCTCGGGCGCAACTGGCGCTCCAGCAGTGCGCTGGTGGGGGCGGTCAACGGCCTGTTCGAGCGGGCAAAAGATCCCTTCATCTACGAGGCGGATATCCCCTTCCTGCCGGTGGAGGCGCAGGGCAAGAGCAAGGCGCTGCTGCTCGATGGTGCCACCGCCCCTGTGCTCCACTGCTGGCAGCTGACCGGCCAGCCCACCTTCAACCGGGGGGATTACCAGAGCAAGATGGCCCGCGCCACCGCCGCCGAGATCCACCGGTTGCTGACCCTGGCCCGCGAGGGCAAGGCGCTGATCGGTGACAAGGCGGTGAAGGCCGGGAATATCGCCGTACTGGTGCGTACCGGCGCCGAGGGCAAGCTGGTGCAGCAGGAATTGGCGCGCCTCGCCATCGCCTCCGTCTATCTGTCGAACCGCGAGAGCGTGCTGGAGCAGACGGAGGCGCGGGAGATTTTGCTGATTTTGCACGCCTGCCAGAACCCGAGCGAAGAGCGTAGCCTGCGGGCGGCGCTGGCGACCGGCCTGTTTGATCTCGACGCCAAGGCGCTCGATGGGCTGGCCAGCGACGAGCGGGCGTGGGAGAGCGCGGTGCAGGAGTTTATGGAGTACCGCAAGATCTGGCACCGCCGCGGTGTGCTGGCGATGCTGCGGGCCCTGCTGCACCGGCGCAATCTTGCCTCTTCGCTGTTGGCGAGCCCCTATGGCGAGCGGCGGCTGACCAACTTCCTCCATCTCGGCGAGCTGCTGCAACAGGTGAGCAGCGAGCTGGATGGGGAGTATGCCCTGCTGCGCTGGCTGGGGGAGGCGGTGAGCCGCCCCAACGGGCAGGATGCGGAGCAGGTACTGCGCCTCGAATCCGAGCGCAAGCTGGTGCAGATCGTCACCATCCACAAATCCAAGGGGCTGGAGTACCCGCTGGTATTCCTGCCCTTTATCTGCAGCCATAGAACCGCCGAGACCCCGCTCTATCACGAGGCGGACGAGGCGGGCAATCGCACCATTCTCGATCTGACCGGCGCCGACTCGTCGCTCGCCGAAGCGGACAGGGAGCGGCTTGCCGAAGATTTGCGGCTGCTCTATGTGGCGCTGACTCGGGGCGTTTACGCCACCTGGCTGGGGCTGGCGCCGGTGCGGGCCGGGGCGGGCAAGTCGGAGAAGACCGACCTGCACCACACCGCCATCGGCTACCTGCTGCAAAAGGGCGAAGAGGGGGATGCACAGACGCTGTCGACCGCCCTCACCGAGCTGGCGCAGGCGCTGCCCGGGGTGGCTGTCGGTGAGCCCTCGCTCACCCGTCCAGCCCCGCTGCCGCCAGAGGAGGAGCTGCTGGGCGAGCCGCAGGTGCGCCACTTTACCGGTTCCCTTGAGCGGGACTGGTGGATCAGCTCCTACTCCGGGCTGGCGGCGCAGGGCCATGGTCACAGCAAAGGTGTCTTGGCCAACCCCGGCTTCGATGACGAGGTGGTGACCGAGGCGGCTGCATTGGCTTCCGAGCAACCGGAGGAGGCCCCCCAGCCCTCCATCTTCACCTTCCCGAAAGGGGCGCGCCCCGGCACCCTGCTGCACAGCCTGTTCGAGACCATCGACTTTCAAAGTGCCGGCGGCGAGCCGCTGGCAGAGCATATCGCCAGCTTGTTGTTGCAAGACGGCTTCGACGAGAGCTGGGCCCAAGTGCTGCAACAGCAGGTCGAAGCGGTGCTGGATACCCCGCTCGATACCGGCTTTGGTGAGCCGGTGCGGCTGCGGGATCTGGCGCCCGAGCGCAAACAGGTGGAGCTGGAGTTCTTCCTGCCCATGGGGCGGGTGACGGCACCGGCGCTGACGGCCCTCTGCCAGCAGCACGACCCGTTGTCGCGGGGCAACAAGCCGCTCAGCTTTGCCACCGTGCAGGGGATGCTCAAGGGCTTTATCGATCTGGTGTTCGAGTGGCAGGGGCGCTGGTATCTGCTCGACTACAAATCGAACCACCTCGGCATGAGCCCCGCCGATTACAGCCGTCCGGCGCTGGAGCGGGCGATGGCCGAGCACCGCTATGACCTGCAATACCAGCTCTACTCGCTGGCGCTGCACCGGCTGCTCACCCTGCGCCTGCCGGGCTACGACTTCGAGCAGCACTTTGGCGGCGTTTTCTATCTGTTCCTGCGCGGCATGCCGCAGGGGGGCATTTTCCATACCCGCCCGAGCCGTGAACTGGTACTGGGGCTGGATGAGTTGTTTAGAAATGGTGATCGCTCTGGCGGTGTTTCATCAGCAGAATTAAACGAGGTAGAGGCATGAGCGGCACCATGATCAGCACCGCAGCCAGCGCAATGATGGTTGAACGGTTGAAAAAACTGGCGCTGGCTGGCCGCATCCGCCAGCTGGATCTGCAATTTGCCCGGCTGGTGGCCGACCTTGGCGGCAGCCCCGAGCTGGTGCTGGGGGCTGCGCTCACCTGCTTCGAACTGGGGCGTGGCCATGTTTGTCTGCCGCTGGAGATGCTCGCTGCCGGATCCCTGCGCCCGTTCGGGCTGGATCCCCAGCAGAGCCGGGATCTGTTGCTGGATCTGGCGGAGCCTGCCCGCTGGCCCGCCCTGTTTGCGGCAAGCCCGCTGGTTGGCTGTGAGCAGGATGACGGGCTCGCCCCGCGCTGGCCGCTGCGGTTGTGGCACGGGCGGCTCTATCTCACCCGCTACCACGATTTTGAACTGGGGGTGGCCCGCCATCTGCGCGCTTTGAGTGAACGTGCCGAATGGCCGGAGATTGCCGCGGCCCTGTCGCGGCTGTTTGCCCGCGACTATGGGTTGGTGTTCGCGGCGCTGCTCAAGGCCCGCCTCGCGCCCGACTTCTCGGCCCGTCACTTTATCGAGAAGTATCTGGATCTGGTGTTCCCCAATGAAGTGGATTGGCTCGCCATCGAAGGGCTGCTGGCCAGCGCCCAGGCGGCGAGCGATCTTGGCAAGCTGGATGCGCTGGTGCCCGAGGCGCTCTGCTGCAACGGCCAGAAGCTGGCGGCGGCCACCGCGGCGGCGCGCCCCTTTGCGGTGATCTCCGGCGGCCCCGGCACCGGCAAGACCACCACGGTCGCCAAACTGCTCGCCATTCTGGTGGAGACCGGCCTGCAAGCGGGCAAGGCCCCGGCGATCCGGCTGGTGGCCCCCACCGGCAAGGCGGCGGCGCGCCTGACCGAGAGTATCGGCTCTGCCCTGCAGGCCCTCGATTTGCCCCCCGAATGGGTCGAAGCGATCCCCACCGAAGCGGGCACCCTGCACCGGCTGCTCGGGGTCATTCCGGGGCGCAGCCAGTTCCGCCACCACGCGGGCAACCCGCTGCACCTCGACTTGCTGGTGGTGGATGAGGCCTCCATGGTCGATTTGCCGATGATGGCGCGCCTGCTCGATGCGCTGCCGAGCCACGCCCGCCTGATCCTGCTCGGCGACAAAGATCAGCTCGCCTCGGTGGAGGCGGGGGCCGTGCTCGGCGATATCTGCAGCTTTATCGAACAGGGCATCAGCCCGGCGCAGGCGGATTGGCTCTCCCGCCAGACCGGCTACCGTTTGCAGGGCACGCCCGCGGGGGCGCCGGTGCGCGATAGCCTCTGTTTGCTGGCCAAGAGCTGGCGCTTTGATCAGCATTCGGGCATCGGCCAGCTGGCACGCGCCTGCAACAGCGGCGATGCCGCGGCGGTGGAAGCTGTCTGGGGCATGGGCTTTGCCGATATCAGCCTGCACCCCTGGGCGGGGGAGGCCTACGACGCCCTGATTGCCCAGGGGGTAGCCGGTTACGGCAGCTATCTGAAGGCGGCCCGCGCGGGGGAAGCGCCCGCCGCCGTGTTCAAGGCATTCAACAGCTTCCAGATCCTATGCGCCCTGCGCGATGGCCCGTTCGGGGTGCTGGGGCTAAACGAGCGGCTGGAACTGGCCCTGTCACGGGCCGGCCTGATCGCCCGCGATGGCGACTGGTATGCCGGTCGCCCGGTGATGGTGGTGCGCAACGACCACGGGGTCGGCCTCTACAACGGCGATATGGGGCTCTGCCTGCCCGATGAAAGTGGGCGGCTCAAGGTATGGTTTGAGCAGCAGGATGGCACATTGCGCGCCCTGTTGCCCAGCCGCTTGCCGCCCCACGAGACTGTCTACGCCATGACCATCCACAAATCCCAGGGATCGGAGTTTGCCCATACCGTGCTGGTGCTGCCCGACAGCCCCAGCCCGCTGCTGACCCGCGAGCTGGTCTATACCGGCATCACCCGCGCCAAGGCGCGGCTCGATCTCTACGGCGATCGCGCCCTGCTGGCCCAAGCGGTACGGAAAAAGACCGGGCGTTATTCCGGATTGGCACAGAGGTTGGGGGAGTGAACTATTGGACAGCGGTAAAGGGATTTGCTGCTATCTAATAACGGCTTTGTTAAGTTAAACCATAGTTCTAAGAATAAATTAAGTATTGACTTAATCTTAAGGGTTGCATAATGAAATATAACGAAAGTCACTTGGATAGAAATTTGAGAAGTTGGTTTGAAAATGACAATACACATCAGCTTTTGAGAAGTATAAATCTATCTGAAGGGAGCTTACGAGGGCTAACTAAATGTCGTCTTGATATAGACTTTCCAATTTTGGCTATTGCAGGTAGAAATGGTGTTGGTAAATCAACAATGTTAGCACTTGCTAGTTGCGCATTTCATGGAAAAAAGGATTTTTTCAAATTACCTAATAGACGAATGCCTTATTACACATTTGCAGATTTTTTTATACAACATTCTGAAGATGTGCCACCAGAAGGAATCAGCATTTGGTATGGTATTGCTCACGACAATTGGAGAGTAACAGATGCTCTACCTAATAAAATGGGTGTTAGATATCAAGTAAGAAAGAAAAAACGTGGTGGTAAATGGAATGATTATGGGGACAGAGTTAGACGAAATGTTGTCTTCCTCGGTATAGATAGAATTGTTCCACATAATGAAAAAAGTCAATCAAAAAGTTACTCTAGATCCTTCTCTTATGCAGGAGGCCATGGGTGGGAAGATAAGGTTAAGAGTGCAGTAGGTTTTATTTTAGGGAAAAATATGATGACTTTAAATTTGTTTCATATTCTAAGTATCGCCTCCCCATTGTGACTGTAAATGGTAAAACCTATTCAGGTTTCAACATGGGTGCTGGTGAAAATGCTTTGTTTGAAACATTTTCAGTTATGTATTCTGTTGCTGAAGGTGCACTGGTAGTGATTGACGAAGTTGAGCTGGGATTGCATGCTGAGGCACAGAAGAAATTTATGCAATCGCTGAAACAAATATGTAAAGAAAGAAGGATTCAAATTATATTCACGACCCATTCCAAAGAGATATTTAGCTCACTTCCTGATGATGCCAGAGTATTTATAGATAGTGTTAATGGTGTCTCAAGTATATTAAGTGGCATATCGCCAGAGTTTGCTTTTTCAAAATTGAGTGCAGAATCATCAAATGAGCTTTCCTTATTAGTAGAGGATGATGTCGCAAAAATAATAATTCAGGCTGTCATTCCAAAATCTTTAAGAACTAGGTTGTCTGTAGAGGTTATAGGTTCGGCATCTGCTCTTTCAAGACAGCTTTCGGCGAATTATAATAGAAACAAAAAAGAAAATATAATTGTGCTTTATGATGCTGATCAAAAGGCAAAAGAAAAACATAATCTAACTCATGCTTATGAAATGACAGAGTCTAGTAATGATAAAGAAGAAGTAAAAGAATGGCTAAAAAGTCGAATGTTATATTTGCCTGGTAATACATGGCCAGAGAGATGGCTTATCGACAGATTAATGGAAAAAATAGATGTTGCTTCACACTTATTTAATGTGGATGCTGATGAGTTTTCTGATATTTTAAAGACGGCTCGCGGCTCAGAGAAGCATAAGGAAATATATGTCATAGCCAGTCTAATAGGCTTGGATGAGGCGTATGTATTAAATGCAATAAGTGGGTTCATATGTACGGGGTTTAAGTGTGAGTTTGATGAGATCATAGCCTCTTTGAGTGAGGCTTTATGAATGTCCATATAAAACAATGAATACCGGCTTCATAGATGTTGGGCTTCGCAGGCTCAGCACCAACCTACCGATTGTGTAGGTTGGTGCTGAGCGTAGTGAAGCCCAACGTTTACCGCGAAATCTCTTTTTCCTTCCCCTCATCACCGACCCTTCTCCTCCTTTTCTAATAAACGGGAGAAGGGAGTAATGCCGTCACCGCTGTCCGATTACGCTTCGCTAATCGAACCTACGTGGCTGGCGAGCATACTTCCGGTGCTGCTTTATCCCCTCTCCCTCTGGGAGAGGGTGAGGGGAGCGGGTTGGCACAATATGCTGCACTTGGTCGCCCCTCTTGCGCCGCCCGATTATTCCATCCCCCAAATGACTGAATCGTGAGTTAAATCCGGTAAATGGGGCGCGCTTGAGCCACACTTATGACCACCCTGACTCAGCCTGCGCCGTGAGTGGCCGATAACCGGGGAAACGTGGTGCGGTGGGGTTCTGGCTGACAGATCTGTTGCAATATGCCAAGGTAGCGCCTCACGACAACAGCGCGATTCCCCGTGGTGGCGCGGGGCGGAAGAACAAGGATAACTGCTATGGTGCAGGACAGTGACACGATCAGGATCTCGGATGTCAGCGAGGCCGTGGTGCATGGCATTCTGGAGGTGACCAGCGATGGCATCTGGGATTGGCATGCCAATACCGGTTTTGTCTATCGCAACCCGGGCTGGTACCGGATGCTGGGTTACGAGCCTCACTCCCTCGGCAATACCGTCTTCACCTGGGAGAACGTGATCCACCCCGACGATCTGGCGGCAGTGATGGCGAAGTTCGATCTCTGTCTGAGCGGCAGCGCCCACGAGTATCGCGCCGAGTACCGTTGCCGCTGCCGGGATGGCAGTTACCTCTGGATTGAGGATTGCGGCCGCATCATTGAGCGAAATCCCGACGGGTCTGTGGCGCGGATGATCGGCGCCCATCGCGATATCCACGCCAGCAAGTTGTTGCTGGAGCAGCTGGAGCGGCGCAATCAGTCGCTGGAGCAGCAGGTTGCCGAGCGCACCGCCGAGCTGGTGCGACTCAACGAGGCGCTGCAACAGAAAGCCGAGGAGAACCGTCTGCTGGCAGAGACCGATGCCTTGACTGGCGCCGCCAGCCGCTATCGGCTGGAGCGGGCGTTGCAGCTGGAGTGCGAGCGGGCGCGCCGCTTCCATCAGCCGTTTACGGTGATCGCCATGGATGTGGACAACTTCAAGCAGATCAACGACAGCTATGGCCACAACGCCGGGGATCAGACCCTGATCAACATAGTGGCGCTGGTGCGCCGCCATATCCGCGAGATCGATCTGCTGGCCCGCTGGGGCGGTGACGAGTTTATGGTGTTGTTGCCCAACACCGGCCGCGAGGATGCGCTGGTGGTGGCGAGCAAGTTTCAGGCATTGATGGCGAGCGAGCCCATCTGCCCCCATGCGCCCGCTACCATGAGCTTCGGGCTGGCGGAGTATCAGCAGGATGAGCAGAAGGAGAGCCTGATGGTGCGCGCAGATCGGGCGCTCTATCAGGCCAAGCAGCTGGGTAAAGACCAGATCTGCTAACGCGGGGTACGGAAAAAGAGCAGTAAAAAGGGCCGCAGGTTTGAAACCTGCGGCCCTTTTGTATTGTGACTGACGCGGCGCGACTTAGAAGTGGTAGCGCAGACCCAGCTTGAAGGTATCCAGAGAGTAGTGCTCGTCACCCAGGCTCAGGGCGTTGAACTGGCGCTCGTAACCGATACCGGCAGAGAAGTGGTCGTTGAAGGCGTAGTCCAGACCTACTTCCAGATTGGGGTGTACCTTGCTCTTGGTTGCGCTCTCGTTTACCTGACCGCTGAAACCGAGGAGGGTGGCGTTGCCGACAACTTCCACTTCGGTGCGGGTGTAGGCGATACCCGGTTTGGCATAGGCGCTGAAGCCCCAGGCCAGCGGCTGGCTCAGCTTGGCGGCCAGGCTGATGCTGCGGGTTTCGATGGTGGTGTCGGCAAAGCCGGTTGCAATCGGGGAGGTCACCCAGGTCAGCTGATCCATCTGCTGGGCGTGCAAGCCACCTTCAACGGCCAACCAGGGTTTGAAGCTGTAACCCACGATCAGGCTGCCGCCGTCGAGCTGGTCGTCGATCACTTTGGCGTCATAGGCGTCTTTGGCAGCACCATCGAGATCCATCTTGGAGGTGGTCAGATCCAGACCTGCATACCAGCCTTCGGCATGGGCGCCGCCATTCATGGCCAGAGCAAGCAGGGAGAAAGCGGCAATTTTATTAAACTTGTTCATGGATAAATAACCTTGTGTTGCGTGAACTGCGTGTGATTTATATTGCTCAATCCATGAAGCTTTTTATATTTCCGTCATCGCTCTGCTTTCACAGAGGGGCCGCAGTATAGTCAGCACATTTCTGAATAACAAGAGAGTGATTTCCCCATCTTTCTAAATATGACTGGCTGCAAGCAGGGTCATTTTGTTTAATAAATGGTGTTATTAGAGTTTTAGCTTTATTGAGATTTAAATAATTAACTGGTGAGGTAAATGACAGGCTGAGAGTTCGGTTTTGATTCTATGTGATTGATTTGTATCGGCATTAAATTTTCATTCGAGCGTGGCCGTGATGAGTTGTCTAAAAATTGGCATCTCAGATATCACTGATTGGCATCAGGTTCTTTTCGATGTTTTTTTGAACGATTCACAAGGTGAAACCGTGAGAAAAAATCTATCTTTTTGCCTGTTTTTTGCTCTTTTTGAGGCTTGGGATTGTTCCCATTGAGGGTTTCGGTGGTCTTTTGAGGCTGTTTTTGCGTTGGCCGTGTTGCCCACCAGATGAGTGGGTGGATTCTTATGGGTGGCTTTTCTCTTCACCCGGTAGCAGTTGTTGGGGTGGGCATGGGGTGTGATAAGCACATATGGGGCGTGCGGTCTGATTAATTTTGTTTGCTTATATACACAAGCCATTTAAAAGATAGTTTTTTGGAGTTTTAAATAGCTTTATTATATTCGTTTTTATATTTAATGAAGCTTTCCAAGCAAGCCATTTAAATATATTGAATGGCAATGAGACGGTATTGATAGTCGTTTAGGATACCTTGCCAGAGAGAGCGTGGTGGCTGGCGCATCAGTGGGCGGCGGGTGGTCTGTGACACTTCCCCTTGCCGGGGCCCTTGACCTGACCTGCGAATTCAGGGAAAAGAAAAGGGCGGTGCTATCAGCGCCGCCCAATGCCAGGAAAGAGAAAAAACCTTACGGTTTAAAAGATAAAAATTTGGAAGCAAACAATCGATTTCTCAACCAGGAAGGGTCTTGAATTCGATACGTTTCGATTATGCGCGATGTTCTATGCAGCACTAGCAAAATGTTTGCGGGTTGAAAGATATGCACTGTCTGGTGTCAGATTTTGCGACCTCATCGTTCAACTGGTCTGTCCTGATGGGCGTTGTAGGCGATTTTTTCTCTAGGCTGTTTTTTCGGTGTCAATATCTGAGCCTTGAAGGTAAAAACAGGTCAGAAGCTGACTCGGCATAACCATGCAATGAAAGTGCGATAACAAGGAAGAGTGGCATGACCTACAGCCAGACCCTGGCCAACAATATTCTCGACACCCTGAAGAAGACCCTGACCGACAAGGGGATCCGCTATCAGACCCTGGCGGAGGCGATGGGTGTCTCCATCGCGACCGTGAAACGGATGATGAACAAG
The DNA here is from genome assembly GCF_051919425.1 of Aeromonas sp. 75A. Classification (NCBI taxonomy): domain Bacteria; kingdom Pseudomonadati; phylum Pseudomonadota; class Gammaproteobacteria; order Aeromonadales; family Aeromonadaceae; genus Aeromonas; species Aeromonas sp. 75A. The sequence goes on from NZ_JBQBES010000002.1 coordinate 2,313,154, forward strand.
CCCTCGCTGCCGTTCGATACTCTGCTGGAGATCTGCCATCTGGTGGGGCTGTCGTTCGAGGAGTTGCTAGATCGCACTCAGGACGCCCAGAGCCGCCGCGCCGTCTTCACCCAGGAGCAGGACGAGGCATTCCACAAGGAGCCCGGTCTCTACGCCTTTCTCGCCAACATCTTCTGGCGCGACAAGACGCTGATCGATCTCAAGCGGGAGTACGGCCTGACCGATGCCTCATGCTACCTCTATCTGCGCAAGCTCGAGAAGCTCGGTATCTTGCAGCTCGGCATCGACAACAGCTACCACTTCCTCATCAGCGAGCGGATCAGCTTCGAGCAGCACAGCCGCTTCGCCCGCCAGCAGGCACGCCAGGCCATGTCCGTGCTGGGGGACTATCTGGTGGAGAACATGCACAAGTCCAACAACTACATGGCCCTGTGCCAGCTCCACCTGGACGAGAGCGAGGCGATGACGCTGATCGAGCGGATGAAGGAGTACTGGCACCAGGAGCTCAAGCTCAATCGTCCCGCCATCGGCCAGCGGGAGGGCAGCAAGACCTACACCATGTCACTGCAACTGGCCGACTGCGGCTACCAGAGCTTCGACGACATGATCCCCAATATCGACAACTGATCCTGGCGGATCCTGCGGGATCCGCCATGTTGGAGTCTGGTTATTCCGTGAGTTGAACGGTATGCGATCTGCTTGCGACCGGTTGCAGCACCCGGTTATCGAGGCAGATGCGGATCGCCACTGTGCTCGACAGTGCTCTGGATATTTTCCCTAATCGGCGACCCGGGTTTGTTGCAGCTTGCCTGCGAGCGGCTGCAACGCTCGCGTATCCAGACAGATACGGATCGCATCCGGTCGCCAGTGCTCGATGTCGCAATCCACCAGCGCGCCCCGCTCATCGTAGTTGACCCGCACCAGCCGCAGCACGGCGCTCCCCTCCGCCAGATTGAGGGCGCGGGCGATGGCCCCCCGCGCCGCCGAGGGGGTGATCTCGAGACTCGCCCCACCCTGGCCTATGCCATAGCGCTGCTGATAGAGCTCGGTGAGGGAGCTGGCCAGCGGCGCACTGGCGATATCGGGAAAGCGGCTGGCCAGCAGATGGTGGCTGACGTGGAGCACCGGGCGACCGTCGATCAGCCGCTGGCGGCGGATTTCATAGAGAGGCGTGAAAGGATCCAGCCCCATCCAGCGGCAGAGTTCACTGCTGGCCAGCTCGCTGCCGTGGGCCAGCACCCGGGTCTCGGCGGTGCGCTGCTGCTCGCCGATCCACTGGTGAAAGTGGGTGTGGATGGCGGGATCGTAAGTGAGGCGAGGCGGCGCCACGAACCAGCCACGCCGCTCGGCCCGGTAGATGAGGCCATCCGCTTCGAGGCTGGAGAGCGCCTCCTTGATAGTGATGCGGGTGGTGGCGAATCGCTCGCTCAGGGCCCGCTCGGCGGGCAACTGCTGCCCCGCCCCCAGCTGGCCGCTGCCGATATAGCGGCGCAGGGTCTGGCAAATCTGTTCACACTTGGAGGCGCGGCCATCGGCCGCGACTCGCTCGCTCAATCTCGATTCAATCACGCTCATGTCCCTGTTCTGGCTGCGCGGGCTGGCCTGGCCCTTGTTGGTTCAGCCCTTGCTGGAGTAGTCCAGCTTCACTTGGGTTCAGAGTTGTAACCGCTGTGGATGACAGCGCCATGACAGGGTGATTGTCATCAAACTGCCATTAAAGCGCCCCGCCACCGTCACAATTCCCCTCTAGCATCCCTCTCGAACCTTAACTGACCTAGTCCAGAGGGATGGGATGATGAAAAGCGTGATCGCAAGTGCACTGGCCATGGTGGCCATCAGTCAACCGCTGTTTGCCGCCGAAAATATCGCAGATCTTGAGAAGGCCGCCCGTGGCGAAGGCCAGCTCCACAGCATCGGCATGCCCGACAGCTGGGCCAACTGGAAGGATACCTGGCAGCAGCTGGGCAGCATCTACGGCATCAAGCATCAGGATACCGACATGAGCTCGGCGCAGGAGATCGCCAAGTTCGCCGCCGAGAAGGCCAATGCCACCGCCGATATCGGCGATGTGGGCGGCGCCTTCGGTCCGGTTGCGGTCAAGCAGGGGGTGACCCAACCCTACAAACCCTCCACCTGGGCCGATATTCCCAACTGGGCCAAGGATGCGGACGGTCACTGGATGCTGGCCTATACCGGCACTATCGCCTTCCTGATCAACAAGGATCTGGTCAAGGCCGCCCCCACCAGCTGGCAATCCCTGCTGGGTGGCGACTACAAGGTGACCCTGGGTGATGTGGGCGTTGCCTCCCAAGCCAACAACGGCGTGCTGGCGGCGGCCTATGCCACCGGTGGCAGCGAGAAGAATCTCAAGCCCGCCCTGGAGTTGTTCGGTCAGCTGGCCAAGCAGGGTCGTCTCTCCCTGAACGATCCCACCATCGCCAATATCGAGAAGGGCGAGGTGGAAGTGGGGGTGCTGTGGGACTTCAACGCTCTCAACTACCGCGATCAGATCGACCCCAAGAAGTTTGATGTGGTGATCCCGAGCGATGGCTCCGTCATTGCCGGTTACACCACCATCATCAACAAGTGGGCCAAGAACCCCAACGCTGCCAAGCTGGCGCGGGAATACATTCTCTCCGATGCCGGTCAGATCAACCTGGCCCGTGGCTATGCCCGCCCGATCCGCAGCAACGTTGCGCTGCCGGATGACGTGAAGGCCAAGCTGCTGCCGGCCGAGCAGTATGCCAAGGCCAAGCCGGTGCAGGATCACGCCGCCTGGGAGCAGAGCTCCAAGGCCCTGCCGCGTCAGTGGCAAGAGAACGTCATGATCTACATGCAGTAAGGAGCGGCCAGTGCAACACAAGGTGATAGTGGTACTTGTGGATGGCCTCTCTGCCGAGGTAGCCCATGGGATGGGCTACCTCGCAGGCATGGTGGAGGCGGAGCGCGGCCTCTATACGACCCTCAGCTGCGCCCTGCCATCCCTCTCCCGGCCTCTCTACGAGTGCATCCTGACCGGCGTCCCGCCGGTGGCGAGCGGCATCACCCACAACGAGGTGAGTCGCCTCAGTCTGCATGACTCCATCTTCCATCTGGCCCGCGCCGCGGGTAAACGCACCGCAGCGGCGGCCTACCATTGGGTGAGCGAGCTCTACAACCAGAGCCCCTGGCTGGCGGCCCGCGATCGCTTTACCCACGATGAGCAGCTGCCGATCCAGCACGGTTGCTTCTACTGGGATGACAACTACCCCGACAGCCATCTGCTGATGGATGGCGAGTGGCTGCGCAGCCAGTACGATCCCGATTTTCTGCTGATCCACCCGATGGGGGTGGACGATGCGGGCCACAAGTTTGGCTTCGACTCCCGCCAGTACCGCAATCAGGCGCGCCGCATGGACAGCCTGCTGGCCGACCTGCTGCCCCAGTGGCTGGCGGAGGGGTATCAGGTGGTGGTCACCTCGGATCACGGCATGAACAACGATCTGAGCCACGGCGGCACCCTGCCTGAAGAGCGCACCGTGCCGCTCTGGCTGTTTGGCGATGCCTTCGTCGAACGCTGGCCGGATGGGGTGGCGATTGCCCAGACCCAGCTCTGCGCCCTGATGGCCGACCTGCTGGGCATTTCCCACGACAAACCGGCAGCGCCACCGCTGCTCAAGGCGGCCTTTATGCGCGAGGTGCACTGATGATGCCTGCAACCACCGAGATCCTCGAGGATCAACCCGTGGCAACCAAGCAGAAGGTGCGCCGCCACTGGCTGCCCGCGCTGGTGCTGCTGCCGTTTATCCTGCTGATGATCCTGTTCCAGCTCGCCCCCATGGTGTGGGTGCTGGTGGGCAGCTTTCAGACCCCCGATGGCTGGGGCCTCGACTACTACCGGGAGATTTTGAGCTCCCCCTTCTACCTGCAATCCTTCGCCAACTCGTTGCGTATCGCCGGAATCGCCAGTCTGGCGGGGCTTGCCATCGGCACCCTCGGGGCGGCGGCGCTGCGTCACAGCGGCGAGCGGGTCAAACGGCTGCTGCTGGCCTTTGTCACCATGACCGGCAACTTCAGCGGGGTGCCGCTGGCGTTCGCCTTCATCATCATTCTCGGCATCAACGGTGCAGTGACCCTGCTGCTGAAATCCTGGGGATTGATCGACGGCTTCAACCTCTACTCGGGGTCGGGCCTGATCCTTATCTACACCTATTTCCAGATCCCGCTCGCCCTGCTGCTGCTCTATCCGGCGTTCGATGCGCTGCAGGATGAGTGGCCGCAGGCTGCGGCGCTGCTGGGGGCGAGCAAGGGGCAGTATGTGTGGCACGTGGCGCTGCCGGTGCTCACGCCCGCCCTGCTCGGCACCCTGATCATCCTGTTTGCCAACGCGGTGGGGGCCTACGCCTCTGCCTACGCCCTTACCACCGGCAACTTCAATCTGGTGACCATCCGGGTGGCCAGTCTGGTCTCCGGCGATATCTTCCTCGAGCCCAATATGGCAGCGGCGCTGGCGGTGATCCTGATGGTGCTGCTGGGGGTGGTGACGGCCGCCAACCAGTGGCTGTTGAAAAAGAGCTATGTGAACAGGGGGCAATCCCATGCATGATTTGACGCCGCGCTGGCCCAAGTGGGTGCTGGGTGGGCTGGTTGCCACCCTGTTGCTGCCGCTGCTGGCCACCTTCCTCTATTCCATCTCCACCCGCTGGGGGGCGACCCTGCTGCCGGATGGCTTCACCCTCGACTGGTATCTCAAGCTGTGGGGCGACCCGCGCTTTCTGGCGGCGTTTGGCCGCAGTCTGCTGGTCTGCTTCGCCACCCTGCTGCTGGGGACGCTGGTGCTGGTGCCGACCGTACTGGTGGTGGCCTATTACTTCCCCAAGCTGGATCCCTGGATGAACCTGCTGATCCTGCTCCCCTTCGCGGTGCCGCCGGTGGTCTCCTCGGTGGGGCTGCTGCAGATCTACGCCGACGGCCCGCTGCCGATTATCGGCACGCCGTGGATCCTGATCGGCACCTGGTTCACCGTGGTGTTGCCCTTCATGTACCGGGCGCTGGCCAACAGCCTGCAAGGGGTGCCGCTCAGGGATCTGATGGATGCCGCCCATCTGCTGGGGGCGAGCAGTCGGCGCGCCTTTCTGCTGGTGGTGATCCCCTGCCTGCGCAAGGGATTGCTGGCGGCGCTGTTTCTCTCCCTCTCCTTCCTGCTCGGTGAGTTCGTGTTTGCCAACATGCTGGTGGGCACCCGCTACGAGACCCTGCAGGTCTACCTCTACAACATGCGCGCCACTTCGGGCCACTTCACCAGTGCGCTGGTGATGAGCTACTTCCTGCTGACCCTGCTGCTCACCTGGGCGGCCAACAGATTTCATCGGTGATCCAAGATGTTTCATTTAGAAGTCAATCAGTTGCATAAATCCTACGGCGATACTCCGGTGTTCGAGGGGATCGAATTCGGCATCCGCAAGGGGGAGTTGGTGACCCTGCTCGGCCCCTCCGGCTGCGGCAAATCGACCCTGCTGCGGGCGCTGGCCGGGCTTACCCCGGTGGATGGCGGTCAGGTGCGGGTGGCCGGTGAGGACATCACCTGGCAGGCGCCCCAGAAGCGGGGCATCGGCATGGTGTTCCAGAGCTATGCGCTGTTCCCCAACATGACGGTGTGGGACAACGTCGCCTTCGGCCTCAAGATGAAACCCCAGCCGGGGCGGGAGCTGGCAGCCAGTGTGAAAGAGGCGCTGGAGCTGGTGGAGCTGACCGGCTTCGAGCGCCGCTATCCGGGCGAGCTCTCCGGCGGCCAGCGCCAGCGGGTGGCACTGGCCCGTGCTCTGGTGGTACGGCCAAGGATCCTGTTGCTGGACGAGCCGCTCTCTGCGCTGGACGCCCGCATCCGCCGCAGCCTGCGCCAGCAGATCCGCGAGATCCAGCAACGGCTCGAACTCACCACCATCTTCGTCACCCACGATCAGGAGGAGGCGCTCACCATGTCGGATCGGATCTTCCTGATGAACAAGGGATCCATCGTGCAGAGCGGTACGCCGGAGCAGATCTACACCCGTCCCGCCAGCGAGTTTGTGGCGGGCTTTATCGGCAACTACAACCTGCTTGGCGCAGAGCAGGGCAAGTCGCTGTTCGGCCCCCGTTTTCAGGGCAAGTTGGCGCTGCGGCCAGAGTCCATTACCCTGCTGCCCGCCGGGGCGACCAGCAGCGAGCCCAGCCTGCCCGGCATCATTCGCCAGCAACAGCTGCTCGGCAACGTCATCCGCTATCAGGTGGAGTGCGAGGCGGGACTGTTGACGGTGGATTGCCTCAACCGCTCGGCTGGCGATCTGCTGGCCACCGGCAGTGCCGTGACCCTGGCGGTGGCCCGGGATCAACTCTGTGAGGTAGCATGACGCCTCGTTTCATTTTCGTTGTTACCGCAAGGAGCCCTCATGGCACTGGCACTGTTTGATCTGGACGAGACCCTGATTGCCGGGGATTCCGCCAGCCTTTGGCTGGAATACATGGTGGCCGGGGAGCTGGCTCCGGCGGACATGGTGGCCGAGGAGCAGGGGATGATGTCCCTCTACCATCAGGGCAAGATGGATATGCACCAGTACATGGCTTTCACCCTGCAGCCGCTGGCGGGCAAGTCACGCCAGTGGCTCAGCCAGCAGTGCCACCACTTTGCCGAGCAGGTGCTGCGCGAGCGGCTCTACCCCGAGGGGTTGGCACGTATCGAATGGCATCGGGAGCGGGGCGACGATCTGGTGCTCATCTCCGCCTCCGGCGAGCATCTGGTCGCCCCCATGGCGAAGATGCTGGGGATGGATCACTGCGTCGCCATCCTGCTCGATGAGGAGCAGGGGATGCTGACCGGCCAGACCCGCGGCACCCTCAGTTTTCGGGAGGGCAAGGTGGCCCGCATCAATCAGCTGTTTGCCGGCAGGGACAACCTCTGGCAGGGGAGTTTCGGCTACAGCGACTCCCACAACGATCTGCCGATGCTGCGGGCTGTGAGCCATCCCCATGCGGTCAATCCGGCCCCTGCGCTGCGCCAGCAGGCCGAGGAGCTGGGCTGGCCGGTGTGGGAGTGGCAGCGCTGAGTCGCGCGCCACACTGGCTTAACGTGCGGCAAGAAGCACGATAAACAAAGAGAGAGGCTGGAGCCTCTCTCTTTGTTTTTGCTGACGGCGTTGTGGTTGGTGCTGGCCGCTGGGGCTACCCCTCGTTGGTTTGTTGCTTAGGCTCGCCAAAGGCGGGAATGTCCTCCTCGGCCCTCTGGTGAGGGGTGTGGCGCAGCGGGAAGCAGATACGGTTTTTCCCCTCCCGCTTGGCCTGATAGACCCCCTTGTCGGCCAGCTCCACCAGCTCTTTGGCCGAGAGCCCGGAGCGGCTGAAAGCCACCCCGCCGCTGATGGTGATGGTGAGATCGGGTTCGCGCCACTCCAGTTGTTCCACCCCGAGCCGGAACGCTTCCAGCAGGGAGGGGAGCATCGGCTGCTCTTCGCCGTAACGGAAGATGAGCACCAGCTCCTCGCCGCCATAGCGGCAGAACCAGCCCCACTCGTGGAACAGATTCATGCCCAGCTTGCTCACCCGCTTGAGCACCACATCCCCTGCCTGATGGCCATGGGTATCGTTGACCCGTTTGAAGTTGTCGAGATCGAACATCACCACCCCGAAGGGAGCGCCACTGTTGAGCTGCTTCTGCAGGCACTCGTCGAAGAAGCGACGATTGTAGAGCCCGGTGAGCTTGTCCTGATGGGCTTGCAGGCGGATCTGGGCAAAGTCCTGACTGGCGGCATCCATCTCTTCATAGACCTTGGCCAGCTCCAGCATACGGCGGCCGTTGTAGGCGATACCGCCGGAGCGGCTGGCGCGGATCAGCAGGGTGATCTCCCCCAGCATACGGCGAAAGTAGCGGGACCAGAGCAGTGCCAGCAGCAGATAGAGGATGCAGGCGACGGCAATCATTAGCTGCACGTTGATGGAGACGCTGTCGATCACCTGCTGCATGCTGGCAGTTGGCTCGACGCTGAGCAGGATCCAGCGCTGCTCGGGGATGCGGTAGTAGGAGACCATCAGGCCGCTGGCATCATCGAGGAAAAAGCCCTGCGCCTGTTGCATCCGGGCCAGCCAGTCGGGGTGAGCGAGGGGTTTGAATACCCGTTCGCGATCCGGATGGGCCAGCACCAGTCCATCATGGTTGAGCAGGATCTGATAGCCATTGCCCAGATGATGACTCTGATCATGCCGACTGTTTAGCCAGCTGGCGAGGGGGGGAGTTGGGTATCCAGCGAGAGTACGCCAACCCGCTTGCCGTCAGGATCTTCAATTACCCGGGCCAGCGCCATGGTGAGAGTGCCCAAGGTGTAGTCGTAATAAGGATCGGTCCAGACAATCTGTCCGGGATGGCTGGATGCCAGCAGATACCAGGGGCGGGTTCTGGGATCGAACTTCTCGTCGGCCTGCCAGGATGGGTGGATCAGCATCTTGCGATGCTCGGTGCCCACGTAGACGTAATCGAGTTCCATCACCTTGTGATAGGCCTGCCACTGTTGCAGGTAGCGCTCGCCGTTAAGGATCTCCGGGCCGCTGAAATCCTGATAATTTACCTGCTGATAAATGAGCGTAAACTGGCGTTTGAGGGTCGCCAGATAGGGTTCGATCAGGGTATGGAAATACTGGGTGTTGCGAGCAATCAGATATTGTTGCTGCTCGTGGCGCAGGGTGCGCTCCATATGCAGGTAGTAGATGCTGCCGAGCAGCAACACAGGGATAAAGAGCAAGAGGAGGCCCAGCCGCATGCGGGTGATCAAAGACCAAGTGTTCTTGGGCTTGGCGGGGGACATGAACAGATCCTTTTCGTCTCGGGTGACACCAGCATATATGATGCGGTGCGGCTCGTCTAAAGGCAGAAAATGAGATGTTTCCGATGCTGAACCACACTCTGCTCTCAATGATTCATTATGGCAGCATAGCGGTGCTAATCCTTGCCCTCTGTGTCGAGTATCTGATCTTTCGGCGCGGCCTGAACATGCTGCGAGTGCGCCGCCTGCTGCTGGCAGATGGGGTGGCTGCGCTGGCGCTCTTCTCCATCTTTGCGACCGGGTGTCTGCTGGCCCTCGAACATGCCAGCTCGGTGGCAGAGATCTTTGCCCATCCTGCCCACAGCCTCAAGATGGGGCTGTTTCTGCTGATTGTCGGCTCCCTCGTTTATCCCAGCCGCCTCTTCTATCGTTGGCGTCGTGCCCTGCGTCTGGGCAAGGCGCCGATGATCTCCATTCAGCAGCACTTCCGGGTGGTGTGGATCCTGCGGGGCAATCTGCTACTGATTGCCCTGTTGGCCGTGTTCACCAAGCCCTCGCTGCTGTAACACTCGCTGTGCTCAAAAGCCGTGCGATGCAGAGCATGGGGAGCGAGAGCGAAGACAAAGAGTGAAGACAAGAGGATAGGGAGGCGGGTATCTTGGATCGGATAACCCGTCACGCGCCGATTTAAGGAAGAATCGCCATGCGCTCCAATCTGATGTTGCTGATGGCTGCCACCATCTGGGGTATGGGCTTTGTCGCCCAGCGCCTCGGGATGGATCACATGGGGCCCTATACCTTCAATGGCCTGCGCTTTCTGCTCGGCGCCCTCTCCCTGCTGCCGCTGCTCTGGTGGCTCAAATCCCGACAACCTGTTGCCGTCGCGGGCGACCATCGCCAACTGCTGATCGGTGGTGTGCTGGCCGGGCTGGTGCTGTTCTGCGCCGCCTCCCTGCAGCAGGTGGGGCTGCTCTATACCACCGCCGCCAAGGCCGGTTTCATCACCGGGCTCTACATCATTCTGGTGCCGGTACTGGGGCTGCTGCTGCGCCACAAGAGCGGGCTCAATACCTGGATCGGCGCCATCATCGCGCTGGCCGGTCTCTATGTGTTGAGCGTTACCGACGAGTTCACCATCGGCTTTGGCGATCTGCTGCAGGTGGTCGGCGCCCTGTTCTGGGCCGTTCACCTGCTGCTGGTGGATCACTACTCCAACCGGGTTGCTCCCATCAAGCTCGCCGGAGTGCAGTTCGTGGTCTGCGGCCTGCTCAGCCTTGCCACCGCCTTTGTTATCGAAACCCCGACGTTAAGCGGCGCAGTGGCCGGTTGGCAGGCGCTGCTCTATGCCGGGCTGGTGTCGGTCGGGGTGGGTTATACCCTGCAGGTGGTGGGGCAGCGGGGCGCTCATCCTGCCCATGCCGCCATCATCCTCAGTCTGGAGACCGTCTTTGCCGCCGTGGGTGGCGTGTTGCTGCTGGGTGAGACGCTGGATGAGCGTGCCATTGCCGGTTGCGCCCTGATGCTGGCAGGGATGCTCATCTCCCAGATCCGCTTGAGATGGTGGTGGAAATCGCGTCGGGACAAGGTGCCCGCGACCAAGTAAACCGCAGCTCGCTGCATAACAAAAACGCCCCGACAGTCGGGGCGTTTTGCATGATGGCGATTCGAATCAGGGGCGCTGATCCAGCTCGCGCTCCAGCTCTACCGCCTTCTGACGGGCCGGATGGGTATTGAGACGTTCCCGGTAGGCTTGCAGATGCGGGAAGTGGGCCAGCTGGCCGCTTTGCGCCAGCAGATCCACCAGGAAGGAGTTCATGATGTCGGCGCCGGAGAGACGATCCCCCACCAGATAGTGGCGATTCGCCAGTACCTCATTGAGGTAGCCCAGCACCTTGGCACACTCCGCCTTGGCGTAGTCCGGCAGGAAGCGCATCGGGCTGCCATCCTTGCGCACGAACATGTCGAGCAGCAGCGGCAGAATGCCGGAGCTCTCGGCAAAGTGAAGCCACTGCAGGTATTCGGGATACTCCGGGCTATCTGGTGCCGGTGCCAGCCGATCAGCGGCATAGCGGACAATCAGGTACTCGGTGATGGCGCCCGATTCCGCCAGCACCCGGCCGTCGAACTCGATGACCGGCGACTTGCCGAGGGGGTGGATGGCTTTTAGTTCGGGCGGTGCCAGAAAGGTGGTGGCATCGCGCTGATACGCCTTGATCTCATAGGGCTGGCCCAGCTCTTCGAGCAGCCAGATGATGCGTTGGGAGCGGGATTTGTTCAGGTGGTGCAGGACTATCATAACGACCTCGATTCGGTGGCAGGATGGGGTATACGAACGGGCGAGGGGGGGCGGTTCACCGGCAGTAAAAAAGAGCGGGCTTGATGCCCGCTCCCTCGTTGACTGACTCAGGCCTCCAGCGCCTGATCCAGATCCGCCAGTATGTCCTCGATGGCTTCGATCCCGACCGACAGCCGGATCATCTCGGGTTTGACGCCAGCCTTGGCCTGCTCCTCCTCGCTCAACTGGCGATGGGTGGTGGAGGCCGGGTGGCAGGCCAGCGACTTGGCGTCACCGATATTGACCAGCCGCTTGAAGATCTTCAGTGCATCGTAGAAACGCACCCCCGCCTCGTAACCATCCTTCAGGCCGAAGGAGAGGATGGCCGAGGGGCGACCGGCCATGTACTTCTCTGCCAGTAGATAGTGGGGATGACCCGGCAGACCGGCGTAGCTGACCCAGGCCACCTTGGGGTGATGCTTGAGGTGGTGGGCTACCCGCAGGGCGTTGTCCACGTGGCGCTCCATGCGCAGGCTCAGGGTCTCCAGCCCCTGCAACAGCAGGAAGGCGTTCATCGGCGCCAGCGCCGCGCCGGTATTGCGCAGCGGCACGGTACGCACCCGCCCGATAAAGGCGGCCGGGCCAAAGGCCTCGGTATAGACCACCCCGTGGTATGAGGGCTCGGGTTTGGTCAGTTGGGGGAAGCGCTCGGCGTGATCCGCCCAGGGGAAGTTGCCCGAGTCGACGATGACGCCACCCAGCGAGTTGCCGTGGCCGCCGACATATTTGGTCAGGCTGTGCACGACTATGTCGGCGCCGTGTTCGATGGGCTTGCAGAGCACCGGGGTGGCGACCGTGTTGTCGACGATAAGCGGCACGCCACGGGCGTGGGCTGCCTTGGCCAGCGCGGCCAGATCGACTATGTTGCCCGCCGGGTTGCCGATGCTCTCGCAGTAGACTGCCTTGGTCTTGTCGTCGATCAGGGCGGCGATGGCTTCGGCGCTGTCATCTTTGGCAAAGCGCACCTCGACCCCGAAACTTGGCAGCATGTGGGCGAACAAGGTGTAGGTGCCGCCATAGAGCTGGGGCGTGGAGACAATGTTGTCACCGGCGGCGGTCAGCGCCTGAATGGCGTAGGTGATGGCGGCGGAACCTGCCGAGACCACCAGCGCGGCGATCCCCCCTTCCAGCGCGGCCATCCGCTGCTCCAGCACATCATTGGTGGGGTTCATGATGCGGGTGTAGATGTTGCCCGGCACCGCCAGATTGAACAGATCCGCCCCGTGCTGGGCGCTCTCGAACTCGTAGGCCACCGTCTGGTAGATGGGCACGGCGACCGCCTTGGTGGTGGGGTCGCTGGAAAAGCCGTGGTGCAGGGCTAGGGTCGCATCTTTCATCACACACTCCTTGTTGGATGTTGCTTGTCGCAGTTATAGATGGATAGACGTCCAATCTATCAGGCCCGTGGCCGATGTAAACAGCAAGATCCGGCAAAGCAATGTCGCCCGCAGGGGATGCGTGTCCCGAGTGGTTGGCATGGCCCGCACTCAGAAACGACGGCGATACTCCTTGTCATCGATCTGGTTCATATCCCACTGCATCAGGCGGTTGAGCTGCTGCATGGGATCTTCGATAAGTGGCAAGGGGCGCGGCAGGATCCGCTTGAAGTAACGGCGCAAGGTCTGCTGGATCCGGTTCGGTTTGAGGGGGTTGGCGTGGATCATGATGGTGCTCCTCTACTGTGGTTCTCACGTTCATCAGCAGTATTGAGCTAAAATGCGGAAGTAAAAACTGATGACTTACAGCAACAGGATTTCCTCTTTTATGCCGACCGGCCGCCTCTACCAGCAATTTCAACGACTCGCCCAGCTGCTTGGCAGCGATGAGCGGGAGATCAGCCTCGCCGAGGTGGCGGGTCTGCTCTGCTGCACCCCGCGCAACGCCCGCCTGCTGCTGCGGCGGATGCAGGATCAGGGTTGGCTCAGCTGGTCGGCGGAAGCGGGGCGGGGGCGGCGCTCCCGGCTCACCCTGCTCGATAGTCAGGAGAGCCTGACCCGGCGCCGTTTGCGGGATCTGCTCAGTCAGGGCCAGCTGGCGCAGGCGGTGCGGCTGGCCGAAGATCGCCTCGATCTGCTCACTCCGCTGCTGATCGAACAGCTCGGTCAGGCCACCCGCGAGGGGCGCCAGATCCTGCGGGTGCCCTACTACCGGCCGCTGCCGCAGTTGCTGCCCACCGGCCCGATGCGCCGCTCCGAAATCCACCTGAGCCGCCAGATCTTCAACGGCCTGACCCGGCGAAATGAGGAAAATGGGGAAATCGAAGGGGATCTCGCCCACCACTGGGAGTGTCTGGGCCCCTGCCACTGGCGCTTCTACCTGCGCCCGGCGGTGCGCTTTCACCACGGTCGCGAGCTGGTGGTGGAGGATGTGATGGAGAGTCTACTGGCTTTGCGGGATCGCCCGCTGTTCGCCCATCTGGACCGGCTGGAGAGCCCCTGGCCGCGCACGCTGGATCTCTATCTCGACAGCCCGGATCCCTGGCTGCCCCACCTGCTGGCGGAGCCGGTGGCGACCATTTTGCCGCGGGAGCTCAAGGGGGAGGCGGGCTTTGCTCTGCAACCTGTGGGCTCCGGCCCCTACCGGGTGGCTGCCAACGATCCCCTGCATCTTTGCCTTGCGGCGTTTGACGACTACTTCGGCCTGCGGGCCCTGCTCGACGAGATCGATATCTGGATGCTGCCGGAGCTGGCGGAGCGGCTGGAGACCCACCTGCAGCTGGGGCGCGACAGCCCGGAGCTCGGCACCATGCGCGGCGAGTCGGAGCTCGAATCGGGCTGCTACTTCCTGCTGCAGGACGATCGTTCCGGATCCTTGCAGGATCCCGCCCTGCGGCAGTGGCTCGGCCAACTGCTCAATCCGGTGGCTCTGATGGGGCGGGTCGCCCCCGAGTTGCAACGGGGCTGGACCAGCGCCCTTGGCCTGCTGCCCCACTGGCGCGAAGCGCTGCCCGCGCCCTTGCCCAGACCGGCGCAGTTGCCGACGACCTTGGTGCTTGCCTGCTTCAACCAGCATCTGGAGTTCAACGAGTGCGCCAACGCCATGAGCAGCCTGCTGGCCGAACAGGGGATCCGGCTCGAGGTGCGCACCCTCGATTACGGTCGTTGGGTGAGTGGCGAGGATGAAGACGTGGATCTCTGGCTCGGCACCCTCAACCTCGAACATGCCGGCCCCTTTGCCCCCTACGCCTGGTTGCAGGGCACCCCGTTGCTGCGCAAGGTGTGGAGCAGTCAGCATGAGTTGTGGCAAGGGTTGATGCAGTGGCGCGCCAGCGGTGAGGAGCCTGGCCCCCGCGCCCTGCTGGCAACTGTGCAGCAGCAGAGCTGGTTTGTGCCGCTGTTTCACCACTGGCTGGAGCTGGAGAGCCGGGTCGGCGTGCACGGGGTGCGGATGACGGCGCTCGGCTGGTTCGATTTTCGCAGCGCCTGGTTGCGGCCCGAGCCGACCCATCAGCCCGCAGAGGCGCCATAGTTCGTCCAATTTCTGTCGCGGCCGATGGCCGCTCCGTGGCCGCTTGTGTGAAAGATCCATAAATCGGCCGCTGCTGCACAGTTTGTGTCACGTCTCTGTGCCATGCTGTTTCAGGTTATGGACAGCAGAGCAAATGAGGAAAACGATGAGCAACAATTCAGACAGTTCCGCAGGAAAATGCCCGGTCATGCACGGGGGAACCACCTCCGTCGAGACGTCCAGAATGGAGTGGTGGCCGAAGAGCCTCAACCTCGACATTCTTCACCAACACGATACCAAGACCAATCCGCTGGGGGCCGGTTTCAACTATCGGGAAGCCTTGAAGGGGCTCGATATGGCGGCCCTCAAGCAGGATGTGACCGCCCTGATGACCGACAGTCAGGATTGGTGGCCCGCCGACTGGGGCCACTACGGCGGCCTGATGATCCGCATGGCCTGGCACTCGGCCGGGACTTATCGCATCGCCGATGGTCGCGGTGGTGGCGGCAGCGGCAACCAGCGTTTTGCCCCCCTCAACTCCTGGCCGGATAACGCCAACCTCGACAAGGCCCGTCGCCTGCTGTGGCCCATCAAGAAGAAGTACGGCAACAAGATCAGCTGGGCCGATCTGATCATTCTGGCGGGCACCGTGGCCTATGAGTCCATGGGGCTCAAGACCTTCGGCTTCGCCTTTGGCCGCGAGGATATATGGCACCCGGAGAAGGATATCTACTGGGGATCGGAGAAGGAATGGCTGGCGCCCAGCGGCAAGCCGGGTGGTCGTTACTCCGGCGAGCGGGATCTGGAAAACCCGCTGGCGGCGGTGATGATGGGGCTTATCTACGTCAACCCGGAAGGGGTGGATGGCCAGCCCGATCCCCTGAAAACCGCGCAGGATATGCGAGTCACCTTCGCCCGCATGGCGATGGATGATGAAGAGACGGTAGCGTTGACCGCCGGTGGCCACACCGTCGGCAAGGCCCACGGCAACGGCGACGCCAAACAGCTTGGGCCCGAGCCGGAAGGGGCCAGCCTCGAGGAGCAGGGGCTCGGCTGGATTAACCACCACAGCCGCGGCATCGGCCGCAACACAGTGACCAGCGGCATTGAGGGGGCCTGGACCACCCACCCGACCCAATGGGACAACGGCTACTTCGAGCTGCTGTTCAAGTACGACTGGTGGTTGCAAAAATCTCCGGCGGGGGCCCATCAGTGGGAACCGATCAATATCGCCGAAGAGGATATGCCGGTGGATGTGGAAGACCCGTCGATCCGCTGCAAACCCATGATGACGGATGCCGACATGGCGCTCAAATTCGACCCCGAGTATCGCAAGATTGCCGAGCGCTTCCGCGATGATCCGGCGGCCTTCTCCGACGCCTTTGCCCGCGCCTGGTTCAAGCTGACCCACAGGGATATGGGGCCGAAGAGCCGCTATGTCGGCCCCTATGTGCCGACAGAAGATCTGATCTGGCAGGATCCGGTGCCAGCCGGGCGTGCCGATTATGATGTGGCGGCGGTGAAGGCCAGGATCGCCGCCAGCGGCCTCTCCATCAGCGAGCGGGTCACTACCGCCTGGGATAGCGCCCGTACCTTCCGTGGCTCCGACAAGCGGGGCGGTGCCAACGGCGCCCGCATCCGGCTGGCGCCCCAGAAGGATTGGCCGGGCAACGAACCGGCGAAGTTGGCGAAGGTGCTGGCGGTCTATGACAAGCTGGCGGCCGAGTGTGGCGTCAGCGTCGCGGATCTCATCGTGCTGGGGGGCAACCTCGCCATCGAGCAGGCAGCCCAGGCCGCCGGGGTGACGGTGAGCGTGCCGTTTGCGCCTGGCCGGGGGGACGCCACTCAGGCTCAGACCGATGTGGCCTCGTTCGAGGTGCTGGAACCGCTGGCCGACGGCTTCCGCAACTGGCTCAAGCAGGACTATGTAGTGACGGCGGAGGAGTTGCTGCTGGATCGCGCTCAGCTGATGGGGCTTACCGCCTGCGAGATGACGGCGCTGGTCGGCGGGATGCGGGTGCTCGGCACCAACCACGGCGGTACCGGGCACGGGGTCTTTACCGATCGGGTCGGGGTACTCAGCAACGACTTCTTCGTCAACCTGACCGACATGGGCTACCAGTGGCTGCCGAAAGCGAGCAATCTCTACGAGATCCGCGATCGCCGCAGCGGCGCGCTGAAGTGGACGGCCACCCGGGTGGATCTGGTGTTCGGCTCCAACTCGGTGCTGCGCGCTTATGCCGAGGTCTATGCCCAGGATGACAACAAGGAGAAGTTTGTCTGTGACTTCATCACCGCCTGGAACAAGGTGATGAATGCGGATCGCTTCGATCTGTTGGGCTAGTCCCCGAGCCGTTTGGTTATCTGCATCAGCCCCGCACACCCTAGGTGTGTGGGGCTTTTTACTGCCCGCTTTTCTGTGCAGCCCTACAATCCGCCGCACTGCGACACCCGCTGGCCGGTCGCGCAGGGTCGTGGGCATCCCTGTGCTTGGGCCAGCAGTATCATGTAACATGCTGATCCGCTGGTGATGCCCGGCTGCCACCTATTGGCCACTGATGTCCAATCAACAGGACAAGGACAGAAACAAAGAGACAAGGAGTCAACTCATGCTGGAAATGCAGATCCAACCCCGCTTTCAGGAGACGGATGCCCTCGGCCATATCAACAATACGGTGCCGGCGGTCTGGTTCGAATCGGCGCGGGATCCCCTGTTCCGGATCTTCTCCCCCGATCTGGATGTGCATAACTGGCACCTGATCATCGCGGGCTACACAGTGCAGTTCAAACGGGAGCTGTTCTACGGCCAGCCGGTCACCATCAAGACCGGCGTGCGCCGCATCGGCACCAGCTCATTTACGGTCTGGCAGGAGGCCTGGCAGGGCGGCGAACTGGCCGTCACCGCCGAAACGACCCTGATCCATTTTGACTACCGGGCCCGCCAATCCCTGCCCCTGAGCGATGCTCACCGGGAAGGACTGCGGGCCTGGCTGACAGAGAGTTAACCACGGGCCGGATGGCCCATCACAGGAGTGTTATGTACAACTCAATGCGCAACACAGCGATCGCGCTGACCCTGGGATTCTGCTCCCTCCCTTCTCTGGCCGCTTCTCTCGCCGAGCAGTTTACCCTGATGGAGAAGGGGGCCGAGAGCGCCCTCGATACCCGTCAATTCAGCCATGACGGCGTCGATATCAAGGCCTGGATCGATGGCGCCCCCGTCATCATCGCCGTGCCCATCATGAACGAGCTGGGCAAGCTGGAAGGGGAGAGCCGCTACTACTTCAAGGGCGGCAAGCTGTTCGGGGTCAAAGAGCCCGCCGCCCAGTTCGCCTTTGATGACAGCGGCAAGCTGACCCAATGGTTGGACGAGAAGGGGCAGCCCGCCGAGTTCGTCAGCAAGATGAGCATGCAGCAGCGTCAGGAGTGGCTCACCAAGCGGGCCGCCGAGCTGAGCAAGCTGTTTGTGGTGAGCGCGGCCGAACAGAAGGCGGCCAAGGGGGGCGTCAAGCTGAAGGGGGCGGATCTCGCTCACTGGCTCTGCAACGGCAAACTGATGGATCTCGCCCATGGCGACAAGGTGATCTTCGAGCAGGATAAGCTGAAGATTGGCGAGCAGGGGATCGAGGGAGAGGTCTCCCTGCGTCAGGAGAAGGGGTGGCAGGAGCTGAGCCTCAAGTGCGAGGTGCAGGGCACCCAAGTGACCCGCCTCACCTGGCAGCCGCTGCCGGGTGCCAACAAGCCGCAATAAGCGCAATAGCAAGGGGGCCCATCACGGGCCCCCTTCTCATTCGGTGTGTGGCTCCCCCAGCTTGAGCCGGGTGAGTGCCTCGACCCGGCGCCACTGTCCGGGCTCGAACCAGCGGGCCAGCAGCTCCTGCTGCTGTTCGGCCCGGGCCTCGTTCGGCAGTTGTCTGAGCTCGACCAGAAAGCCGCTGAGCTGCTCCTCGAACCCTTGCCGGTTCTGCTCCAGCTGGCGCATCCGATCCACCGCTTCCGGCCCCCCTGTCTCCAGCAGCAGCGCCTCCCGTTTGGCCGGGTCCATCTGCGCCAGCTCTTGCAACTCCTCAAGCAGGCGGCTGTTGGCCTCCGCCTCGCGAAACCAGCCCGGTTGCTCCGCCAGCCAGAGATCCAGCTCGCTGGCCAGCTGCGACTTGTCGCTGTCTCTTGCCTCCGCCAGCGCCCTGCGGCGCAGGGTCAGCTGCTCCATCAGCCGATCCTCGGCAAACAGCTGGGCCTGCTCGGCCGGGGTAAAGCTCTGCTGGCGCAGCTGCTCCCGCTCGTCAAACAGGATCTGCAGGCTGGCGAGGGAGATCTCGGTGGGCACCGTCAGGCTGCTCTGGGCGGAGACAAAGGTGCGATAGCGCGCCTGCAGGGCATCGGCGGCCTCCTGCTCGGGATCGTGCGGGTGGCTCTGTGCATGCTGGCTGGTTTGAGCGGGTGATGAGTCTGCCGTCGGTGCAGTGGGCCAGAGCAACACCCCGCCAAGCAGCAGGGTGATGGCGCAGGGCACGACGAGCAGGGTGGCTATCTTCATAGTCCCAGCTCCTTGAGACGGTTGGCATGCTGGCGATAGAGGGTGACCGGATCGGTCTCGAACAGATGGTGGATGCCGAAGGACTGGTTCACCTCATCCAGATGGTTCATCCGGTAGCCGGTGCCGATCACCTTGCCGAGGTGACTGCTGCAGACTCCGACCAGTCCGTCATTAGGCTCCTTGAAGAAGGCGCCGGTCAGCGCCAGAGCAGGATCCACCGGATCCAGCAGATTGGTCAGGTTGCCGCGCCCGCTCCAGGAGAAGTAGTAGACGCCGTTGCTGGCCTGCATCGGCCCCTCGCCGCAATAGCGGCTGGGCAGCCCCTCCGGGTAGCGCTGGTTGAACTGGCTGGCCCCCTTGCTGGTGAGGGCATCGAGGGCTGCGACCGGATCTTGCGGCAGCTGGCTCCCGCCCGAGAGCAGTGAAATCATGCCGGAGAGGGCGTGGGCTGCGGCGGCAGCCAGCTTCTCGGCGGCCGAGCCGGGGGCGGCATTGGCCCGCACCAGATCGGCAATCTCGGATCCGTAGTTGACCCCGCCGACGCTGGTGGCGGAGGCGACCAGCTCGGGGGCGACCGAGGCGACATAGCGGATGGTAGGGCCGCCGTGGGAGTGGCCGATCAGGTTGACCTTCTCGGCGCCGGTGGCCGCCAGCAGCAGCTCAACCTGGGCGAGCAGCTGTTCGCCCCGTTGCTCCGAACTGGCGGTGGCCGATACCTGAGCCACGTAGACTTTGGCACCATCCCGGCTCAGGGCCTGGGGAATGCCGTAGAAGTAATCGACCCCGAGCAGCTTGTCGAAGCCGAACAGGCCGTGCACCAGCACTATGGGGTAGCGGGTCTGGGTGTATCCGCTGGCGTGTGCCAGCATGGGCAGGGTGCAGAGCAGCACCAGAAGCCATCTCTTCATCATCAGCATCCTTGTTGAATCGTGAGGAACAGATTGTGTGGCGTACTCCATGTTCGCCGGTGCCAGTATGGTGGCTGCTGACGGGAGAGGCTGTGAGGGGGATCGCAACTCGGGATTCAAAAGGGATTCAGGGGGCGGGCGGGGAGGCTGAGCTCCCCGCCCTGTGGCTTATTGCCACTCCACCAGGTGATACTGCTTCTTGCCCCGGCGTAGCAGCAGGTAGCGACCAAACAGCCGATCAGTGGCACTCAGCTGATCATCCTGCTTGAGCACACCATTGAGGCTGATGGCGCCCGCCGCCAGCAGCTCACGGGCGATACGCCTGGAGTTCGCCAGACCGCAGCTGACCAGCAGGCTGACCAGATCCGTCTCGCCGCTGACGGTGCTACACGGCATGCCATCCTGCGCCAGCTGGGCCAGATCGCTCTCGCCGAGGCGGGCCACATCGCCGCTAAACAGCAGCTCGCTGATGCGCTGCACCGCAGCCAGCGCCGCCTTGCCGTGTACCAGCTCGGTCAGCTCGTTCGCCAACACCTGCTGGGCCTGCTTGCGCCCCTGCCGCTTGGCATCTTCCGCCTCCAGTGCATCAATCTCGCTCAGCGACATAAAGCTGTAGTAGCGCAGGAAGCGGTAGACATCCTCATCCGCGGTGCCGAGCCAGAACTGGTAGAAGGCGTAAGGGGAGGTGAGCGCCGGATCGAGCCAGACCGCGCCCCCTTCGGTCTTGCCGAACTTGGTGCCGTCTGCCTTGGTGATGAGGGGCAGGGTCATGCCGTGCACCTGCGCCTGATGGAGGCGACGGGTGAGATCCATGCCGCTGGTGATATTGCCCCACTGGTCGTTGCCGCCAATCTGCAGGGTGCAACCGAGCCGCTGGTGCAGCACCGCAAAGTCGTAGGATTGCAGCAGAGCGTAGGAGAACTCGGTGAACGAGATGCCCTGATCCGGACGGGCCAGCCGCTGGCGCACCGATTCCCGCGCCAGCATGGCATTGACCGAGAAGTGCTTGCCGATATCCCGCAGAAAATCGAGGGCGGACATCTGCCCCATCCAGTCGCCATTGTTGACCAGTTGCGGGGCCGACAGGCCATCATCGGCGGGCAGCAGCGCCCTGATTTGGGCCGACAGGCTGGCGACCCAACCCTGCACGGTATCGGCACTGTTGAGGCTGCGCTCGGTCGCCTTGAAGCTGGGATCGCCGATAAGGCCGGTTGCCCCGCCCACCAGTGCCACCGGGGTGTGGCCCGCCAGCTGGAAGCGGCGCAGCATCAAGAGCGGCACCAGATGACCGATATGCAGGCTGCCAGCGGTGGGATCGAACCCGCAATAGACGGTGCGCGGGGTGGCAAGATGATCGGCCAGGGCCGCCGGGTCGGAATTCTGGGCCACAAGGCCGCGCTCGGTCAGCTCATCGAGCAGGTGGGGGTTGATCATGGGTTCTCCAACAGCAGGGGGAAAAGCCGTCATCCTCGCCGTTCTGGCCGGTGGCGGATATGTCCCCTGAGGGACAGTTTTGCCACTCTCGTGCTAGCATTCAGCCATAGCGGGGAATCGCTCCCCGCCACCGGAAACGTGTCACCATGACCCAGCCGTTCACCACAGATGCCTTGACCCGCAGCATGACCGAGGTGGTCGATGCCCTGCACAGCAGCGCCTTTGCGGCGGCGCTGGTGCGGCTGATCCAGCAACAGGTGGCGTTTGATTGCGCCCTGCTGCTCGGGGTGGGGCAGCGGCCAGTCTACCTCTACGACAACCTCAACCATCAGCGGGCTCTGCTGTTTGATCGCTACCTCACCAGCCACTTCAGTCAGGATCCCTTTATGCAGGCGCTGGAACAAGGCTTGCCTGCTGGCGTCTGGACGCTGGCGCAGGTCTCCCAAGGGCGGCTCGATCCCGAATATCGTCACCACTTCTATCAGGCCACCGGCTGGCAGGAGGAGGTGGGGCTGATCCTGCCGGTGCGGGACGGACTGACGCTGATGCTGTTTCTGGGGCGACTCGACAAGCGCAGCACCCTCAGCCGTGACGAGCTGGCAAGGCTGGAGCAGCTGTTCCCGCTGGTACATTCGCTCTGTCGTCAGCAGTGGCGGCAGAGCCAGCCGCTGTTGGCCCAGAGCACTGTGCTGCCAGACAGCGCCAGCCTCCGGAGTGCGGTGGAGCAGGCGATGGCGAGTGTCGGGGGCGATAGGCTTACCCGGCGCGAGCGACAGGTGGCGGAGTTGCTGCTGAAGGGACTGGATACCGAGGCGATTGCCGCAGCGCTCGGGATTGGCAGCGGCACGGTGAAGAATCACCGCAAGCATCTCTATGGCAAGCTGCGGCTCGGCTCGCGGGCCGAGCTGTTCAATCTCTTTCTGAACCACCTCATTACGGCGCCGGTGGAGGCATCGCAGGCGTCATCGGCGGGAGATAGAGAGAGCCCGCCATAGGGCGGGCCGGAGTTACTCGAGGCGCGGGATGGGGGGATTGGTTTCGGGCAGGATACTGAGCAACTGGTAGCGCTTCATCAGCTGCTTGTATTCATCCCCCTGTTTGACCTTGTCCAGCGCCTGTTGCAGGCGGGCAACCTGTTGCTTGTCTGCCCTCAGGTTGAAGGCGAAGCAGTTGTCCTGCTCTTCAATGATCGCGACGGTGACAAAATCCTCGCTGGGGAAACCCAGCTCTTTGGCCTGATGGCGCAACATCACCTCGTTGCCCGCCACCAGATCGGTACGTGCCATGATGAGCTGGCGCACCACCTGATCCATGCGCTCCACCGCCATCATATTGCCCGGACTGATCCCGCGGTTGAGCAGCAACTGCTCCCCGACATCCGCCTGCATCACACCAATCTGCAGCTTGGCGAGATCCGCTTTGCTGGCCACTTTGGGGGCATCCTGCTTGCGGCCGACCAGCGCGACCCTGGAGTGGCTGATGGGGCAGACCCAGAGGAAGTGGGGATCCCGCTCCTTGGTATGTGCCGTGGTAAAGAGCACGGCCTCTTGCTGCTGGGTCAGCAGATACCAGCCGCGGGCCCAGGGCAGAAAGTGGATGGGGTGCTCCGGCTCCCCCATTTCGCGCCACATCAGGCGCAGCAACTCGACCGCCAACCCCACAGGCTGACCATTTTTATCCTGGCCATTGAGTGGCATGTTCTGCTCCGAATAGTAGATAAGTGCCGGAGCAGGGAGTGCGATAAACAGGGCGAGAGAAGCGAGAGCAGGGAGCAGACGACGCATGATGCACTCCTTGTGCGGGTAGTTACCTAACAGTCTATGTGGCCTTTTCCATAACGTCATGATCCGGTAGCGGGATAAAAAACAGGCCACCTTGCGGTGGCCTGTCGGTTTATTTGAGCAGGGCTTCCATCTCCGCCTCTGCCTTGGCGCGAGCCTTGGCTTCCGCCGCTCTGGCGGCATCGGCGACGCTCTCTCCGGCCGTATGGGATGCGGCACTGACGGCCTGCCGGGCTGGTTCGGCAACGGCCTTGGTTGCCTCTTGCGTCGCGGTCGCAGCGGCGCTACTGACGACTTGCTTGGCTGGAGCGGCTACGGCCTTGGTCGCTTCTTGCGTCACGGTGGCGGCAGTGCTGCTGACGGCCTGTTTGGCGGGAGCGGCCACAGCCTTGGTGGCCTCTTGCGTCGCGGTCGCAGCGGCGCTGCTGACGGCCTGTTTGGCGGGAGCGGCCACAGCCTTGGTGGCTTCCTGCGTCACGGTCGCAGCGGCACTGCTGACAGCTTGTTTGGCAGGAGCGGCAACGGCTTTGGTCGCTTCTTGCGTCGCGGTCGCTGCGGCGCTGCTGACGGCTTGCTTGGCAGGAGTGGCAACAGCCTTGGTCGCTTCTTGCGTTGCAGTCGCAGCGGCGCTGTTGACGGCTTGCTTGGCCGGAGCAGCAACGGCCTTGGTCGCTTCTTGGGTCATGGTCGCAGTGGCGCTGCTGACTGCTTGCTTGGCAGGAACGGCAACAGCCTTGGTCGCTTCTTGAGTTGCAGTCGCAGCGGCACTGCTCAGCGCCTGCTTGGCTGGCGCAGTGACTGCGGTGGTTGCACTACGGGTCAGATCGGTCGCGCTTTGGCTCACCGCTTGAGTTGCCTGCCCTGTGGTGTTGGCGGCTGCGCCGCTGATAGCCTGACTTGCGCTGTTGGTCAGCGAGCCGGTGACGCCGCGGGTCACTGTGCCCAGCGCGCTGCCAAGGGAGAAGGGGGAGGTGCCACTCTGGCTAGTTGCCGCACCGGTCAGGGCATTGGCCGCCGGGGGGAGCTGGCTGCTGGGGGTCTGCCAGCCCTGCATGGCGGTTGGCCAGGTCGGTGCCGTGCCTGCCAGATTTTCGCCGAAGGTCAGGGTGGTGCCATCCCCTTTTTGCAGCAATACCGACATCTGGTTGGTTTGCGAGTTCCACACCATCCCCGCCTGCTTGGCAATATCCGGCACCGGCGCATACTCGGAGACCACATAGAAAAGCGGCCCCTCCTGCTGTAACTTGTCGGCAGTCTTGAGCAACTGCATGGTGCTGTCGTAGTTGGGGCCAAGGATGGCGGTCATCCGATCCTTGATCAGGGGTTGTTCGAACAGATTGACCTCGTTCGGGTCAAAGCCGACCAGCGGCTTGAGCAGGGCCCACATCAGCTGGCTGGTGGGGCTCATCATCAGCAATGGGGCAACGCAGGCGGACAACATCAGGCTCAGGCAGGCCGCCTGAAGCAACGGCATGATACGCATTGGGATAATATCCAAATAACGATTTGATAAATAAGGTTATATTTTGTCAGGACGTGACAAATTCACCGGAAGTTTGCGCGTGGCAGCGAGAGACTGCCCGCAGGCGCTGGCAGGCTACCATATTGGTTCCACAATGCCAGCAGGCAGTATGATTGTCAGTCAAGTAAACCCCGGGGCTGGTCGACTCTTCGAGAGTGCCCCCATCGCAACAGGATCCCTCTCATGAAAAATGTACTGCTCTGCCTGCTGGCCTCCCTCTGGCTCGCCCCTGCTCTGGCCGCGTCCAAAACCACTGTGGTGGGCGAGTCTGCCAGTCCCGAGCTGGTGTTGCCGCTGGGCTCATTGCCCGAGCGGGTCTGCTGGTTTGCGGATCAGAAATATTCCGAAGGGGCCCGCATTCTGCAGGGAGATATCTGGCTGGAGTGCGGCCCGCAGAACGACCTCGAGAGCAATGGCCCGTTGGCCTGGCGCTCTCCTGCGGTGGTGTTGCCTGCCACCCGGGGAGCAAAAGATCAGAAGACGATTTCCGTGGGTCAGTGAGGCTTTTCTTGATCCAGCTAAAGACATGGACGTGATCCCTGTCGCATAATGCAGCTCCTTTCTTCTCTTGGCTGGAACCTAAGAAATGGCTCGTCGCTCTTCCAATGCACAACGTCGTCGCAGTAGCTGGTGGTACAAACGCCTGTTGGCAAGGGAGCGGGAAGAGCGTGAAGCGCGTTCCGTCCGGGATTGATACAGCATTGAAAAACGGAGCCTCGGGCTCCGTTTTTGCGTTTATTACTCTTAGCAGAATAACAACGGGGGCCATCAGGCCCCCGTTTTGTTTTTGCAGATGTTGCCTGCTTGCGGCTTAGCGCTGCAAGGCGGCCAGTGCCAGTTCGACCCGCTTGGCGTATTCGGGGTCGGCCTGCTCGAAGTGTTTGAGCTGGGCCGCGACGATGGCGTCATCCTCCACATTGATGAGGGAGCGGGCCAGGTTGGCGGCGAGCCGCGAGCGCTGCCCCTCGTCCATGATGCGGAATAGGTTACCCGGCTGGCTGTAGTAGTCGCTGTCGTAGTCACGGAAGTCGTAGTGCAGGGCGGCCCCTTCCAGACTCAGCGCCGGTTCGTGCTGTTCGCTCGGCTGCTGGGTACCGAAACGGTTCGGCTGATAGTTGGGGCTGGCGCCGCCATTGCTGTCCGCCCGCATGGCACCGTCACGATGGGCGCCGTGATGGAACGGGCAGCGTGGGGCGTTGACCGGCAGCAGACCGTGGTTGACGCCGAGGCGATAGCGCTGGGTGTCGCCGTAGGAGAAGAGTCGCCCTTGCAGCATGCGATCCGGCGAGAAGCCGATACCGGGCACCACGTTGGCCGGGGTAAAGGCGGCCTGCTCCACATGGGCGAAGTAGTTGTCCGGGTTCTGGTTAAGCTCAAGCACGCCCACCGGGATCAGCGGGTAGTCGCTGTGCGGCCACACCTTGGTCAGGTCGAATGGGTGGATTTTGTAGGTCTTGGCCTCGGCCTCCGGCATCACCTGCACATAGACCTTCCAGCGCGGGAAGTCGCCCCGCTCGATAGCGTTGAACAGATCCGCCTGACTGGTCTCCCGATCCTGCCCGACGGCGGTGGCGGCCTCTTCATCTGTGTAGAAGCTGTGGCCCTGTTCGGTCTTGAAGTGGAACTTGACCCAGAAGCGCTCGTTGGCATCGTTGATAAAGCTGAAGGTGTGGCTGCCGTAGCCGTTCATCTCCCGCAGGCTCTTGGGGATGCCGCGATCGCTGAACAGTATGGTGACCTGATGCAGGGATTCCGGATGGCGTGACCAGAAGTCCCAGGCGGCGGTGGCGCTGCGCAGGTTGGTGCGCGGATCCCGCTTCTGGGTGTGGATGAAGTCAGGGAATTTCAGCGGATCGCGGATGAAAAAGACCGGGGTGTTGTTACCCACCAGATCCCAGTTGCCCTGCTCGGTATAGAACTTGAGGGCGAAGCCGCGCACATCGCGTTCGGCATCGGCGGCGCCTTTCTCACCGGCCACGGTGGAGAAGCGCAGGAATACAGGCGTCTGCTTGCCGATGGCGCTGAACAGATCGGCCTTGCTGAACTGGCTGATGTCGTGGGTCACGGTAAAGGTGCCGTAGGCGCCCGAGCCCTTAGCGTGAACCACCCGCTCGGGAATGCGCTCGCGGTCGAAGTGGGCGAGTTTCTCCATCAACCAGAT
This sequence comes from Aeromonas sp. 75A, assembly GCF_051919425.1. Taxonomy (NCBI): domain Bacteria; kingdom Pseudomonadati; phylum Pseudomonadota; class Gammaproteobacteria; order Aeromonadales; family Aeromonadaceae; genus Aeromonas; species Aeromonas sp. 75A. The sequence goes on from NZ_JBQBES010000002.1 coordinate 2,340,047, forward strand.
GTCTTGCATCAGGATGGGGCCGCGCGGACCGGCGGTGAGGCTGTTGTTGTTGTCGACGACGGGGGCGCCGTTGGCGCTGTGCAGGGTCTTGTCAGTCATGGCTTCTCTCCTTGTTGATATGGGGTCAGCCTACGGATCTGCGCCGTGCTCGGCCAATGGGCCTTTCCTCGCCCTTTGATAGGCAAGACAAATGGGTGCAGGTGGGGGATGTGTAACCGCGCTGGATATTGCATGATGGAGGTTTCGAGAAGGAGCCTCATATGCAGATTACTATCCATCATGCCGAACCCACCGATGCCCCCGCCTTACGGGATCTCTACGCCATGCCTAATGCCCAGGCGGGCACTTTGCACCTGCCTATGCCACCCCTTAGCCAGTGGCAGAAGCGGTTGGAGAGCGACAGCGTGGTGGCACTGGTCGCCGACGTTGACGGCCTGCTGGTAGGCCAGCTCTCGCTGCTGGTTGAGCCCAATCCCAGACGCAAGCATGTGGCCGGGATTGGCATGGGAGTGCGGGATGACTGGGCTGGCAAGGGGGTGGGCTCTGCCCTGATGGCTGCGGCGCTGGATCTGGCCGATAACAGGCTCAACCTGCACCGGATTGAGCTGACCGTCTATACCGACAATGAGGCCGCACAGGCGCTTTATCGCAAGTTCGGTTTTACCGAGGAGGGGCGAGCCCGTGACTATGCCTTCCGCCAAGGGCGTTATGTGGATGCGCTCTATATGGCCAGAGTCGCGGGGGGCGCCAGTCGCTAACGGTATGGTCGATTATCAGGCCAGATTGCGCCCGGTGATCCGGGCGCTGGAGCAGAATCCCGATCTCTCCATCGAAACGCTGGCAAGCAGTGCCTGCTTGTCTTTCTACCATTTTCACCGGGTGTTTACGGCTGTGGCGGGGGAGACGCCCGGGGAGATGTGTCGTCGTCTGCGCATCCAGAGGGCTGCTTGGCAGCTCTGCTATACCGATGCCAGTGTCACGGCCATTGCGTTGGGGGCGGGGCTCGCCAGCTCCCAGGCGTTTGCCAAGGTATTTCGCCGTTACTATGGTTGCACGCCGGGAGAGTTTCGCCGCGACAAGAGCAAGAATGGACACTTGATGAGCAAGGATGGACACGCATTTGTGCAGCCGAATCCTTATGCTGAGGGTCACTCATCAGCAAGGAGCAATATCATGAAAACCATCGAGATGGACGCCCGTACTCTGGCCTATATGCGTGTCACCGGCCCCTATGGCGAGGGGTATGACCCCGTCTGCCGCCAGCTGCATCAGTGGGCCAGCGCCCGCGGTCTGGAAGGTGGGGAGTGGATCTTCATCTATCACGATAACCCCGAGGTGACTCCGCCAGCTCAGTGTCGCACTGACATCGGGGTGACGGTGCCTGCGGGGACGGTGGGGATGGGAGCGGTCGAGATCCAGCTTATTCCCGCCGGTCGTTACGCCCAGTCCCGTTATCTTATTACCGACCGCAGTCAGTATGGCCCTCGTTGGCAGGAGCATATCGGCGACATCGTTGCTGCCGGGCTGGAGTTTGGTAATGGTCCCTGCTTCGAGCTCTATCACAGCATGAGCGATGATCCGGTGCTGGACGATGTCAGCTTTTGCTCCAGCCTCAAGGGGTAGGGCACAACAAGATGGAAGAGGCTGTGCAGAACATCGCGCAGCAACGAGAGAGCCGGACAGTGTCCGGCTCTTGTGCATCTGGCGGCTGGGCGGCGGTTAGCGCTGGAACCCCTTCTGGGCGAACTTGGGTCTGGCATTCATGATCTGCTCCACCTGCTCGTCGCTCATCTTGCCGCGCGACAGCCCCAGCACCTTGTAGGTGAGCAGCGGTCGGGCGGGCAGGGCGATCATCAGGGCGCGGATCTGGTTCTCGTCATCCTTCTCCCGGGTCGGCTTGCCGTAGGCGTAGGTGAGGACGCCGGCATCCATCAGGTTTTTGACGGCGGGCTCGGTGATCGGCAAGTTTATGACGCTTTTACGCTGCAGCACGAACTCGCGCAGCACCGCCTTCTCGTTGAAGTCGAGGAAGCCGATCATCTGGGCCAGCTGGTCCTGCTGACGGCGCGCCTGCCACTCTTCGCACGCCCACTCCCAGGCGATCAGGAAGCCCTGACTGCAGAAGTAGGAGATGGCGATCAGCATGCCGACCCCCAGCCAGGCCGCATGATCCGCAGCCCACTGGCTGACGGCCCCTTTCATCAGCCCGGCCGGAAACAGCAGAATGATGCTGCAGCAGAGCAACAACCAGACCATCAGCCAATTGAGGCGGTTCAGTTGATAGAAATGTTGGATCCACCGTTTCATTGTTCATCCTTCCCAAACTGTTGTGGATAGTGAACTACCTACAGCAATCGGTGTGCCAACAGCGCAATAGCGGCGGGGAGGGAGGGCAGGCGAGGTTACATTCCCTTACAACTTATTGAATGAGTTGTCATTAATTTGCCTTGTGAGGCGGCGGTCGAGTTGCTAAAACGTCCCCTCAGTCATTGGGGAGTAGCAACCCGCCCGCATTCCGGGCCGGGCCCATGTCAACACTCTTGGATCCTCGTATCCATGGCATGGGCGGCGATAGGCACTATCGCTCTGCAAGACCTTTGGCCTCGATATGCACGCCAGCCGGGCGAGCCATGTCGGGTCCATCGGTTATTCTGCTCGCCTGGCGGTATCTATTATGTTGATTACCCTGCTGTTATTTCTCGTCTCTGCGGTCACCATCTACCTTGCCTGCGAATATCTCGTCAATGGCATCGAGTGGACCGGCCACCACTTCAAACTCTCGCAAAGTGCCACTGGCTCGCTGTTGGCCGCACTAGGCACGGCACTGCCCGAGTGCATCGTGACCCTGACCGCCCTGCTGATGGGCAACACGACCGCCCAGCAGGAGATCGGCATTGGCGCCGCCCTCGGCGGGCCGCTGGTGTTGGCCACCATCGGCTATGCAGCGGTCGGTGTTACCCTGCTGCTTTGCATGGGGCGTACCGAGCGCGCCATCGACGGCGGGGTGCAACGGGAGATTGGGCGGGATCAGCGCTGGTTTATCGGCATCTTTCTGGTGGCAACCGCGCTGGGGCTGGTCGCCTTCACCGGCAAGAGCTGGCTGGCCCCGCTCTTCCTGCTGGTCTACCTCGTCTATGTAAGGCGCGAGTTGAAACAGAGTGACAGCCACGAAGTCGAATTGCCGGAGCCCCTCAAGCTGGCCCCAGATGCCGGGATCCCACCCCTTGGCAAGGTGTTGCTGCAGACACTGGCTGCACTGGTGGTGGTGGCGCTGGCGGCTCAGCTGTTTGTTCATCAGCTGGAGAGCATGGGCGAGCTGTTTGGCCTCTCGCCGGTGCTGGCGGCCCTGCTGCTGAGCCCGGTGGCGACCGAGATGCCGGAGCTGATGAACGTGCTGATTTGGGTGCGACAGGGCAAGAACCGGCTGGCGCTGGCCAATATCTCCGGGGCCATGATGATCCAGGGCACCATCCCCAAGGCGTTCTGTCTGCTGTTTACCCCCTGGCTGCTGGATGGCGCCATGATGGCCTCCTCGCTGGTGACGTTGCTGGCGGTCGGGTTGCTCTGGTGGGGGTTCAGAAAGGGAACCATGACCGCCGGACGGCTGGCGCTGGTCGGTCTGCTCTATCTCGGTTTTTGCGGCTGGTTGCTGATGAGCTGAAGCGGGGAGCGCGGATATGAAAAAGCCCCCTTGGCAGGGGGCTTTGTTGTATCGGTTGAGGCGGTGCTTACAGCGCGGCGATTTCGGCCTGCTGGGCTTCCAGCTTGGTCAGCTGGAGACGGTAATCTTCCAGCTTCTCGCGCTCTTTGGCGATGACCGCTTCCGGCGCCTTGGCGACGAAGGCTTCGTTGCCGAGTTTGCCTTCGATACGGCCGCACTCGCCCACCAGACGGGCAACCTCTTTGGCCAGACGGGCCAGTTCGGCATCCTTGTCGATGAGACCGGCCATCGGGATCATCAGCTCGGTGGCACCGATCAGCTTCTTCACTGACAGCGGGGCGGTTTCACCGTCCGCCAGTACGCGGATGGACTCCAGACGGGCCAGCGACTTGAGGAAGGCCTCGTTGTCAGCGGCGCGCTGGGCATCCTTGGCATCGCACTGGAGCAGCACGTTCAGGGGCACGCTCGGGGCCACGTTCATCTCGGCGCGGATGTTGCGGATGCTGACGATGAACTCCTTCACCCACTCCTGATCCGCCATCGCGGCTTCGTCCACCTTGGCGGCGTCGAACTCCGGGAAAGCCTGAATCATGATGGTGTCGGCGTGAACGCCAGCCAGCGGGGCGACCGATTTCCAGATGGTCTCGGTGATGAACGGGATGATCGGGTGTGCCAGACGCAGCAGGGTCTCGAGGACGCTGACGAGGGTGTGGCGGGCAGCGCGCTGCTCGGCCTCGGAACCCTTGGTCAGTACCGGCTTGGTCAGCTCCAGATACCAGTCACAGAACTGGTTCCAGATAAACTCGTACAGCACGCCAGCCGCGATGTCGAAGCGGTAGGTATCGAGGGCGGTGCGGAAGTCACGGATGGCCACTTGCAGCTGGGACTGGATCCAGCGGTCCGCCAGACTGAACTGCATCTCGCCGCCATTCCCTTGCGAAGAGAAGCCGCAATCCTGATCTTCGGTGTTCATCAGCACATAGCGGGAGGCGTTCCACAACTTGTTGCAGAAGTTGTTGTAGCCGTCCAGGCGCTTCATGTCCCAGTTGATGTCACGACCGGTAGAGGCCAGCGCTGCCAGCGTGAAGCGCAGGGCGTCGGTACCGTGGGCATCGATCCCTTCCGGGAACTGCTTGGCGGTACGCTTGGCAATCTTCTCGGCCATCTGCGGCTGCATCATGTTGCCGGTGCGCTTCTCCAGCAGATCTTCCAGCGAGATACCATCGATCATGTCGAGCGGGTCCAGCACGTTGCCCTTGGACTTGGACATCTTCTGGCCCTCTTCGTCACGGATGAGGCCGGTGATGTAGACGGTCTTGAAGGGGACTTGCGGCTGGCCGTTTTCGTCCTTGATGAAGTGCATGGTCATCATGATCATCCGGGCGATCCAGAAGAAGATGATGTCGAAGCCGCTCATCAGCACGTCGGTCGGGTGGAAGGTCTTGAGTGCCTCGGTGTTGTTCGGCCAGCCCAGGGTGGAGAAGGTCCACAGAGCGGAGCTGAACCAGGTGTCGAGCACGTCTTCGTCCTGACGCAGTACGGTTACGGCCGGGATGCTGTGCTTGGCGCGCACTTCGTCTTCGCTGCGGCCAACGTAGACGTTGCCGGCGTCGTCATACCATGCCGGGATGCGGTGACCCCACCACAGCTGACGGGAGACGCACCAGTCCTGAATGTCGCGCATCCAGGAGAAGTACATGTTTTCGTACTGCTTCGGCACGAACTGGATACGGCCATCTTCCACCGCTTCGATAGCGGTCTTGGCCATCGGTGCCACGCGCACGTACCACTGGTCGGTCAGCATCGGCTCGATGGGCACGCCACCGCGATCGCCGTAAGGCTGTTGCAGCACGTGATCCTTGATCTCGTCCAGCAGACCCAGCTCTTCCAGCTTGGCCAGAATCGCCTTGCGGGCGGCGAAGCGCTCCAGACCGGCGAACTCGGCCGGCAGGGCCGCGTCATAGGCGGTGCTCGGGTTGCCGTTGGTATCGACCACTTCGGCCTCGGCACGCACGTGGGCATCCAGGGTGAAGATGTTGATCATCGGTAGGCTGTGGCGCTTGCCCACTTCGTTATCGTTGAAGTCGTGGGCCGGGGTGATCTTCACGCAACCGGTGCCCTTCTCCATATCGGCGTGTTCATCGGCAACGATGGGGATCAGGCGGTTCACCAGCGGCAGCAGGATGTGCTGGCCGATCAGCGCCTTGTAGCGCGGGTCTTCCGGGTTCACGGCCACGGCGGTATCGCCCAGCATGGTCTCCGGACGGGTGGTGGCGACGATCAGGTAATCCTTGCCTTCGGCAGTCTTGGCGCCGTTGGCCAGCGGATAGCGCAGGTGCCACATGTGGCCCTTGATCTCGCGGTTTTCCACTTCCAGATCGGAGATGGCGGTGTTGAGTTTCGGATCCCAGTTCACCAGACGCTTGCCGCGGTACATCAGGCCATCTTCGTAAAGACGAACGAACACTTCCTGCACGGCGGCGGAGAGACCCTCATCCATGGTAAAGCGCTCGCGCTCCCAATCCACGGAGTCGCCCAGACGGCGCATCTGGCGGGTGATGGTGCCACCTGACTCTTCCTTCCACTGCCAAATCTTGTCGATGAAGGCATCACGGCCGTAATCGTGGCGAGTCTTGCCCTCTTCTGCGGCGATCTTGCGCTCAACCACCATCTGGGTGGCGATACCGGCGTGGTCGGTACCTGCCTGCCACAGGGTGTTCTTGCCCTGCATGCGGTTGTAGCGGATCAGGGTGTCCATCAGGGTTTGCTGGAAGGCGTGACCCATGTGCAGGCTGCCGGTGACGTTCGGCGGCGGGATCATGATGCAGAAGGAGTCTTTGCTGGTGTCGCTGTGGGGCTTGAAGTAACCCTGGGCTTCCCAGTGCTGATAGAGCGCCTGTTCGATGGCGTTGTGATTAAAAGTCTTTTCCATGGTCTCGCCGTAATCTGGATGGATGGAGTCTGGTGTTGATTCTTTATGGATCAATTGGTTGCAGTCAGGGCTGCGCCGGATCCGGTGCGGCAAGGACGGGCTGATCCCTCATTTCGAGGGTATGGCCTGCCTGGCGATAGTGCTTGTAGCGCTCGCGGGCTTGCTGCTTTTGTGTTTCGTCAGTGGGGACAAAATCTACCACTTGAGCGAAGTGTCCTGCAAACAAAGGTGTCTGTTTGGCCAGATTGATGAGGCGGGCGTAGCGCCGTTTCGGTGGCTGATAGCCGATCTCCACCGGGGCCATGCCGCTTTCGCCTTGCAGCTGATGCGGCACGAAGCGCTCCGGCGGCAGCTGCCACAACAGCTCGTCCAGACGCAGGGCCTGCGCTTCATCGTCGCAGAACAGGTAGATATGGCCCGCGCCCCACGATTCGGCCGCAAGAGTGCAGGCCAGTCGCTCGACCGCAGAGGCCTGCGCGTGATCCTGTTCGCTCATCAGGTAAAAGGTCACTTGGCTCATCAGGTTGATCCCGTTTTGCGGTGACGGACTGTTGACCGCCTCATGAGGCTGACGGGGCGTTTCCCGTCCGCAGCTCACTGATTCAAGAATGAAACAAGGAAGAGGCGGGCCTCTTCCTTGTGGTTCAGGGTAACGCCAACCCCGTTGATGTACGCATCAGACAGGGTGGGAGAGTTACTCTTTCTCTTCGATATCCACGCCAGCCCGGTTCAGCAGGAACTGGGTCAGCAGGGGCACCGGACGACCGGTGGAGCCTTTATCCTTGCCACTCTTCCAGGCAGTCCCGGCGATATCCAGGTGGGCCCAGTTGTACTTTTTGGTGAAGCGTGACAGGAAGGCGGCCGCGGTGATGGTGCCGGCCGGACGACCACCGATGTTGGCCATGTCGGCGAACGGGCTGTCGATCTGCTCCTGATACTCGTCAAACAGCGGCAGACGCCATGCGCGATCGCCAGCCTGCTCGGAGGCGTTGAGCAGCTCGTGGGCCAGCGGGTTGTGGTTGGCCAGCAGACCCGAGGTGTGGTGACCCAGCGCGATGACGCAGGCACCGGTCAGGGTCGCCACGTCGATCACGGTTTCCGGATCGAAGCGGTCCACATAGGTCAGCGCATCACACAGCACCAGACGACCTTCCGCATCGGTGTTGAGCACTTCGATGGTCTGGCCTGACATGGAGGTGAGGATGTCACCCGGACGATAGGCGTTGCCACCCGGCATGTTCTCGCAGCCTGCCAGCACGCCGATGACGTTGATCGGCAGTTGCAGCTGGGCCAGCGCATGCATGGTACCGAGCACGGAGGCGGCGCCACCCATGTCGTACTTCATCTCGTCCATGCCATCGGCCGGTTTGATGGAGATGCCGCCGGAGTCAAAGGTCAGACCCTTGCCGACCAGCACGATGGGCTTGGCATCCGGATGACCCTTGTATTCGATGATGGCCATCATGGCTTCGTTGTCGGAGCCGCGGGCCACCGCCAGATAGGAGTTCATGCCGAGCTCGGCCATCTCCTGCTCGCCCACCACCTTGGTGGTGATGTTGTCGTAGGCATCGGCCAGACGACGGGCCTGGGAGGCCAGATAGGCCGGGTTGCAGACGTTGGGCGGCATGTTCGCCACGTCGCGGCAGACCCGCACACCCTTGGCCACGGCCAGACCGTGAGCGATGGCTTTTTCACCAATGGTCAGTTCCCGACGCGTCGGCACGTTGAATACCAGCTTGCGCAGCGGGCGACGTGGCTCGGCCTTGTTGGTCTTGAACTGATCGAAGCTGTAGAGGCCCGCCTTGGTGGTTTCTACCGCCTGGCGCACTTTCCAATAGGTATCCCGACCCTTGACGTGCAGCTCGGTGAGGAAGCAGACCGCTTCCATGGAGCCGGTTTCGTTCAGGGTGGTGATGGTCTTGTTGATGATCTGCTTGTACTGGCGTTCGTCGAGTTCCCGCTCCTTGCCGCATCCGACCAGCAGTACGCGCTCGCTGAGCACGCCCGGTACTTGATGCAGCAGCAGCATCTGGCCTGGTTTCCCTTCCAGGTCGCCACGGCGCAGCAGCGAACTGATATAGCCATCGCTGATCTTGTCCAGTTGTTCGGCAACCGGAGAGAGGCGACGCGGCTCAAATACGCCGACTACGACGCAGGCGCTCCGTTGCTTCTCTGGACTGCCACTCTTTACACTGAACTCCATGGAATCTCCTACATCCTAAAGACAAAAGGCACCTTTTATTGAATAATGCGGTGCTTGTTGGGGTATCAGAGGCGGAGCGAACAGCCACAGGCTCCGCAGTTCAAACTGGTAAAAATCCAATATACGGCCCTATTTTTCAGGCATTCGACTAAAAACACAAGTTTACTTGGGAATGACTGTGATCGTTTTCCGATATTTGTTCAGGGAAACCCTGAAAACCCAGCTGGCAGTGTTATTCGTATTGCTGCTTATCTTTGTCAGCCAACAATTTATCAAGATCATCGGTGATGCCGCCGATGGCGAGGTGCCGACACGTCTGGTCTCCACCCTGCTGCTGCTCAACTTGCCCAATATGGCGTTGTTGATGCTGCCTATCAGTCTCTTTTTAGCCATTTTGTTTGCCCATGGTCGCCTCTACGCCGAAAGCGAGATGACGGTGATGCATGCGGTCGGCTTCAGCCACCGTTTCGTGATGCGCAGCGCCATGTTGCTGGCCTTGCTGACGGCAGTGGTCGCGGCGTTCAACACCGGCTGGATCGCCCCGCAAGCCAAGGAGCGCGAGTATCAGGTGATCGACGAGTTCAAGGCGGACCCGGGTATCTCCTTCCTGCAGGCGGGCCGCTTTATGGAGCTCGACAAGGGGCGTCTGGTTGCCTATATCCAGGATTTGAACGACAACGGCTCAAAACTGCAAAAGATCTTCGTGCTGCAGCGGGCGGAGGGGAACAATCCTCCCTCGGTGGTGGTGGCGAGCGAAGGGGTGGTGACGGTCGACGAGAACGGTCTGCAGTGGCTGACCCTGATGGATGGCTCCCGCTACGAAGGGAACTTCTCCGGCAAGCAGTTCCAGATCTCCGATTTTCGCGAATATGGTCTGGTGATCCGTCAGCAAGAGATGGAGCGTTCCAACCGCAAGGCGGCGGCCAAGCCGACCATGGAACTGTTCGGTACCCAGGACAACGCCATGATGGCGGAATTGCAGTGGCGTATCTCGCTGCCCCTCTCCATTCCGGTGCTCACCCTGCTGGTGGTACCGCTGGCGCGGGTCAATCCCCGTCAGGGGCGCTACGCCAAGCTGTTGCCGGCCATCATGCTCTATCTCTCCTACTTCCTGCTGCTCAGCGCTGCCCGTTCGGCCATCGACAGCGGTCGGCTGCCCTACTGGCCGGGGATGTTCCTGGTGCCGCTCGGTTACCTGCTGTTTATCGGCCTGCCCCTCAATCTGCAGGGCACCAGCTGGTGGAACGGGGTGAAAGGGCGCTATTTCAACAGAAAATCAGCATGATGCTGCAACATAGGAACTTCTGCTGATGTTTGGCATTCTCGATAGATATATCGGTAGGGTCATTTTCATGTCGATCCTGCTGTGTGAAATCACGCTGGTTGGCCTTGCGGGGCTCATCAAGTATGTGGAGCAGCTCAAGTCGGTCGGTGACGGCAATTACGACATGATCAACGCCCTCTACTATGTGCTGCTCTCCATGCCCAAGGAGGCGGTGCTTTTCTTCCCGCTGGCCGCGCTGCTGGGTGGCCTGATTGGTCTGGGTCAGCTGGCGACCAGCTCCGAGCTGGTGGTGATGCAGGCGGCGGGTCGCTCCAAGATCAGTATCGTGATGGCGGCGCTCAAAACGGCGATCCCGCTGATGATCATGGTGGGGCTGATGGGGGAATATGTGGCCCCCATCGCCAAGCGGATGGCAGATGACATCAAGGCGGGCGCGCTGTCCGAAGGTCGTCTGACGGTTTCCGCCTACGGGGTGTGGGCTCGCGATGGCAACAACTTCGTCAATATCAACGGGGTGCGTAACGATGGCGCCCTCACCGGCATCACCCTCTATCGCTTCACCCCCGAGCGCAAGCTGATCGACGTGGTGCAGGCGCAGGAGGGTGTGTTCGAGCGCCACCACTGGCTGCTCAAGCAGACTCAGGTTACCCGCTTCGACGACCCGGCGCAGATCCGCAGCGAACAGCATGACAAGATGGAGTGGAGCTCGGAGTTGACGCCCAAGCAGCTGGGGGTGGTAAGTATCGACCCCGAGAACCTCTCGGTCTCCGGTCTGCTCGACTACATCGGCTATCTCGATGCCAACAAGCAGGATGCCGGTCGCTACAAGCTGGAGATGTGGCGCAAACTGCTGTCACCGCTCTCGGTGGTGGCGATGATCCTGCTGGCCTCCTCCTTCATCTTCGGCCCGCTACGCTCGGTGAGCATGGGGGCTCGGATGCTGATGGGGATCATGACCGGCTTTGCCGTCTATGTGAGTGATCGCGTGTTCGGCCCCATCAGTCTGGTCTATGCGGTACCGCCGATTCTGGCGGCTATCGCGCCCAGCTTGCTGTTTGGCGGCATCTCCTTCTACATCCTCAGCCGCAAGCAGTAATCCGCACGAGGTTATGAGGAAATGCAAAGAGGGCACCTGTTGGTGCCCTCTTTCGTTATTGCATTGATCCGGGATTACTTGTTCAACAATTCCAGATTTGCCTCTTTGCTCAGCAGGATCACTTCGCACTCGGCCCAGATATCCTGAAACGCCCGCGGACGCTGGCGGTTGAACAGGCACATCAGGTTGCCCAGACCAAAGGCGGCGGTGGCGAGACGGATCAGCGCCTGGGTAACGCGGATGTGGCTGCCATCCTCGTTCTGAATGCGCAGCCGCCAGGCGCGCATGCCGACGGTCTGGCCAGCGCGGGTCCAGAACCAGGTGTAGAAACCACAGATGACGAAGGCGAGCCACAGGGTGTAGATCAGACTCAGGTGGTGGCGGGTCAGCAACCAGACGGTATCTTCACCCGCCGGTACGCTGGCCATGCCGGTGACCAGCAGCAGCTTGGCGACACCCATGCCGATAAAGCCGGCGATGATCAGCAGCGAAGTCACCACCAGCGCATCATAGATCAGGGCGCCGAGGCGACGTAGCAGACCCGCTGACGGGTATGGCTGAGTGGCGGGAGAGGGGGATTTTTGTTGGACTTTTTTAGGCTTGGCCATCGTTTTTATTCCATTAAGATGATGGCGGCATTCTATGTAACTGGCCTCGCATCGGCAAGGCGTTGAATAAATGAACAAACGGGAGTGTTCAATCGAAAAACACCTTGCATGGCATCGCGCCATTCGTATAATTCCTCGCAGTTGCCCGGGTGGCGAAATCGGTAGACGCAGCGGATTCAAAATCCGCCGATGAATAATCGTGTCGGTTCGAGTCCGACCCCGGGCACCATTAGAATTCAATGACTTAAGGCCATCCAATCGGATGGCCTTAAGTTTTTATGGCCCCAAGTGGCGGCAAAATGGCGGCAGTGAAATCTGATGATCGGAAAAGGCGGCAGAGCGTTGGCTCTGCCGCCTTTTTGTTTTGGGCTTGGTTATTCCTCGACTTCCGGCAGGTCGTCGATCGCCACTTCGAGGTTGATGTTGTTGGTGTAGCCGCTGTTGCTCAGGCTGTGGCTGACTTTGGTCAGCACCCAGCTGGCCTCGTCGATCTGCGGTTTGAATCCCCTGACGGTGGTGGGTTGTTCCGGGTAGAGCTCTGGCCGACCGGTGGCGAGGGTGATCTCGAACTCGGCAACACCACGTTGCAGCCGTTCCCACTCGGCGCGGGCGGCGCGCATGGCGTTGGTCTGGTTGGCGTAGATGTGGCGCAGTACCTTGACGTTCTCGCTGTCGCCAATCAGCAGTTCGCGCCCCTCTTTGTCGACTGTGGTATCACTCGGCAGTGCCTGCTCCGGCTTTGGCTTCTTCTTGCGTTTGCGCTTGAGGGTCGAGCCTTCGGTGGTGGCCTTCTTCGGGTCGTGCCAGTTGGCTGATACGCCGGTGTAAGCGTCGCGGTCTGCGACGGCGAAGCGGTGCTGATCGCCGTCCTGGCGGGTGATGGTGACGGAGGGGAGCGGTTTGCCGCTGGCGGTGAGCCCCTTGCCCTGGCCGATAAAGAGCAGTCGCCCCGATTTGATGGTAGTGATGGCGCCGCATTGACCGGCCAAGCGGGTGAGGAAGGCGGGATCGCTTTCGTTCTGCTGGTCGATGTGGTCAATCTGCATGCCCTTGAAGCGTTCGGCGCAGGCGGGGATCAGGCTGTGGCGCTGGGCGATGGCATCGACAATGCTGCCGACGGTCTGCTGGTGATAGCTGGTCTGGCGCAGCTTGTTGAGGTTGCCGCGCAGATCGGCCGATTTGCCCCTGATGGAGAGCTTGTCCGGGGTGCCGGCGTGCTCCACCTCATCGATGGTGTATTCCCCCTTATCAACTAGTGGTTGGCCTTGCCAGCCGATCATGACGCGCATTCTGGCGCCACGGCGTGGCATAGCCAGCTTGCCGTCGCTGTCGTCGAGTTCGATGTCGATGGTGTCGGCTTCAAACCCGCGATTGTCGGTGATGTTGAGGCTCATCAGGCGGGGCCTGATGGTGGCGGATACGTCCGTGCCGTCGATCAGCAGCTGGTAAGCCGGGGCCGGATGATCGGCCCCGGTGATGCTGAATTGCCCCAGCTGGCTGGTCAGGGTGCTGGTGACAGCCGTCACCACGTTATCTGTCAGGCTCACAGCAGGCCCCCGATCTTGTTGCCGATGGTGCCGACGATGTTGCTGATGCCCAGCCGACTGGCGATGCCACCGATGGCTCGGCCCATCAGCTTGTTCATGAGTGATGATTCATCATCATCAACTCGTTTCAGGCTCAGGCTGAATTCGATTTTACGGGCGGCACCGTCCGAGAAGAACTCGGAGCGGGTGACGCTGGTGTTAACGATGACGAAATAGCCTCGCATCACGCCATCCCCCTGGATCAGGGGGAAGGCTTTTCCGGTATCTGCCATTTCATGGAGCAGGTCGAGGGTGACCGGCCCGCCTGTCAGTTCGGGGTAGAGTGTCGCCGACAGGGTGGTCGTCTCGTCGTCTGGTCCGGTGTACTGATAGGCCGGACGGGCGCCGACCCGAGGGTTGCCCGGGTGGCGCCAGGCGCGCTCGTCTTGTTGTGATTGAGGGGCCACGGTGGATCGCATAAATACGAACCAGCCCAATGTCATCATCATTGTGTGCCTCCTTAGTTGGTGTCGCGCAGGCTGGCGCGGGTGCGGGCAGATGCCTGCCGTTCGCGGCGGTCCAGCTCGCGGCTGATCTCTTGCGCGACATCGGTGGCAGACTGCCCCGGTTGTTGCACGATGCTAATGGGGGCACTGATGTGAGTAGATCCCCCCTTTGCCTGAGCCTGTGCCAGCTTGGGCGGCTGGTACATGGTCGGCCCGTAGCCACTGGCCCCGGCCATCGCGGGTGCCGTGGTGTGGTAGCCGCCTGCCAGCTGCGCAGATTGGTTGACCGTTGCCTTGAGCTCACTGCCCCCTTTCATCCAGTCAGGCAGGTAGCTGGTTAGCTCAGCCAGCTTGGCTTTCAGCTCTTGCCACTTTGCCGAGATGCCGCCGATCAGGCCGTCTATGATGGCCTGCCCCTTGGCGGCCGCCCCTGCCGGCAGGGTGTCGAAGAATGCCCAGATGGCCGACCAGTTTTGTGTCAGCAGGCCGAGCGGGGAGAATGCAAAGGCCGCCTTTAGAAACTCCCAGAATGCAGCCAGAGGTGGTTTGCATTGCTCCCATATGCCCACAAACCACTCTTTGACGCCGCTCCAGTTTTGGTAAAGCAAGAAAGCGCCAGCGGCGATGGCGGCTATGCCCATGATGATCCAGCCGAGCGGGGTGGTGAGCATGGCCACTCCGAGCTTAAGCACCCCCAACGTCAACCCATTGAGTAACCCGAGCAGGGGGCCGCCCATGGTTACCATCATGCCAAGCCCCATTTTGACAGCGGCGATTGGGCCGAGCATGCCCGCCAGCACCAGCAGCAGGCCGCCGCCCACGGCAGCGGTGACGGCAATGATGGCAGCTATACGGGTCAGGGTCGATGTGAGCTCTGGGTTGGCCCGCATCCAGTCTCCTGTGACCTGGATGATCTCGGTGACTCGCTGGATAATGCCGCGCATGGGGCCGTTCTCAGTCTCCATCATCTGGATTCCTACGTCGTCCCAGGCTGATGTTAGGTTGTCCAGATCTCCGATGGCGTTATCGGCCATTACCTTGGCAACTTTGCTTGACTCACCCTGTGCCTGTTTGAGAGTAGCGATCAGCTCCTGCAGCTTGCCTGTACCTGCTTGCTCGGTCAGTACTGTCAGGGCGGCAAATGCCTCCTCGCCTGCAATGGCCTTGAAATAGCCCGCGCGGGTGGTGTCTCCCATCTTGCTGGTTTTTTTATAGAGCTCGTCCAGAATTTCTGGCAGGGAGCGCAGGTTACCCGCCGCATCAGCGGTCTTGACGTTGAGGGCGGCCAGCGCATCGTGCGCGGCCTTGGGCGGGGACGCCAACCTGCCTAGAATGGCGCGCATGGCAGTACCGCCCATGCTTCCTTGAATACCCGCATCCCCCAGCTTGCCAGCCATGGCTGAAGCGGTTTCAAGGTCTACCCCGAGCCCCGCCGCTACCGGCCCCACGTATTTCATGGTTTCACCCAGCATCTGCAAGTCGACGTTTGCGCGGGTGAAGGTGCCGACCATCACATCCCCCAAGCGGTTCATCTGGTTGGCCGGCAGCTTGAAGCCGGTCAGGATGTTGGATCCGATATCTGCGGCAGCAGCAATCTCTACGCCGCCCGCCTTGGCGATATCGAGTATTCCTGGCATGGCATCTAGGATTGCCTTGGGGGCAAAGCCTGCCATGGCTAGAAAGCCCTGCCCCTGTGCTGCCTCACCAGCTGTGAATGCGGTATTGGCGCCGAGCTCCCTAGCCTGGGCCCGCAGGGCTGCCAGTTCGCCACTTCCTTTGTCTAGCCTGGTCAGTGCCTGCACTTTTGACATATCGACATCAAATCCCATTGCCTTGCTGGCGACATTGGTTCCCTTGTAGATGGCGGCTGCCCCGGTGGCCATCCCCGCAGCACCATAGCCCGCCAAGGTGCCGCGCATCGACATGGTTTTGTCGTAGTTGGCTTTGACCTTGGCGAGGCGCTGTTGCTGGGCTGCGACTTGTGTCAGCTTGCTGCGCTGTTGTTCCAGCTGGGCGGTGGTGGCGGCCAGATCGGTTTTAAGCTGTCGTTGGTGCTGGCTCAGTTGCTTGGTGTTGATGCCCGCCTGCAGCATGGCTGCTTTCATGGCGCCATGACGGCTGACCATTTCCTGCTCTTTGCTGGTCAGGTCGCGGACGGCGGCTTTTGCCCGTTCCAGATCACGGGTCATGGCTTTGGTCGGGTTGGCGGTGGCGCTGAGTTCGCGGGCCATGCGCTGGGCGGTTTGCTGGGCGCTGGCCAGTTCTGCCCTGGTTGCGCCGATCTGTTTGCCGAGGGTGCGATAGCCGTCAATCTGGCCGCTCTGTTTTTCCAGATCGCGGACTTTGGCTTTGGCGTCTGCGAGGTCTTTGGCGGTAATGCGGCTTTGTCCGGTGACGGCCTTGAGGGGGGCGGTGAGTTTATCCACCGCCCCGAGCAGGATTTGTAACTTGAGGGTGCTCATGATTCGTCTGCCCCGTTGATGTGGTTGTATCGCTCAACAAGGCGTTGGTGCCAGCCCATCAGCTCGTCGAGCTCCATGGCCGCCATTTCAGACGGCGGCCAGTGGGCGATGATGGCCAAGTCGGCCATCAGGTCGTCTATGCAGTGAGGTAAGCCTCCTGCTGCGAACCCATCAAAAAACCGACCACCACTACCCCGGCTTTGAGCAGATCAGCCGGGTCCATGTCGTTCACCTCTTTTTCGGTCAGGTCGGTGATGCGGGGCAGCAGTTTGATGAGGGTGTCTACGTTCATCTGCACGATGTCCATGGTGTTGAGGCCGCGCAGGTGGCCTGCCTTTTTTGGGCTGCGGACAATCAGGCTGTTGAGGGTGGTTTCGCCGCGCTGGATGGGGGTATCGAGGGTGATTTCTTTCTGTTCCATGGTGTTTTTCCTGTTCGCTATGTAGTAACGGGCGGCCATGCCGCCCGGATGTGGTTGGGTGGATTAGAGGCCGATGGCCTTGCGGTGTGCTTCCATGCGGTCGACGCCATCGGGGCCGATTTCGATCATGTTGACCAGATCGATTTCGTGGATGACTTGGCCGTTGATGGTCAGCTTGTAGTAGGTGTTGACCATGCTGACCTTGGCCTGGCTGTTGTCGCCGACTTTGGCGGTGCCCCAGTCGATCTCTTTCATGCGGCCGCGGGTGACGATTTCGACCGGCTGTACTTCGGCAATGTCGTCACGCTGGATG
Source organism: Aeromonas sp. 75A (assembly GCF_051919425.1). NCBI lineage: Bacteria > Pseudomonadati > Pseudomonadota > Gammaproteobacteria > Aeromonadales > Aeromonadaceae > Aeromonas > Aeromonas sp. 75A. The sequence continues at coordinate 2,357,060 of NZ_JBQBES010000002.1, forward strand.
GAGCCCGCAAAGCGGAGCATGACGCCGTCGATTTTGCTGCTGCCCATCTTGCCGACGATCTCGGCGTTGTAGCCGCCCATGGTGAACTCGGTGTCGAGTGCGCTGTCATCGAGCCCCATGTCGATATTGACGGCGCCCGGCATGCCGCCGCCGCGATAGGATTCGAACTTGCGCGACAGTTTGGCAAAGGTGAAATCTTCCGCTTCACCAATCCAGTTGGTGCCGTCGATGAAGATGTTGAGCTGTTTGACCTTTCTTGGCAGTGCCATTGTTGATGCTCCTTATGCTGCGGCCACGCGGGCGGCGAAGTCGACCAGATAGCGGTCGGTGATGCGCTGCTGGAACATGAGGTTTTCAAGCGGCGGCACGGGGGTGTAGTCGTAGTCGATGTAGAGCTTGCCCGCCTTGAGGGTGTCTTTGTCGTTGACCTCTTCGTTGTACCAGCAGTCGAACCCGATGAGGTAACCGAGGGTGACCAGCTCGCGGCCCTTGGCCTTGATGCCTTCGATGATGTCTTTGACCAGGGTGGGGGTCATCGGCTTGTCTACCGCCCACATGTGAGCCTCGGCGATGGTGTCGGCGAGGATCTGGGCGGTGCGGGTGTAGTTCTCGAACTGGAACAGTGGATCATCCGAGCAGGTGCGGGAGCCCCAGAAACGGAACCCTTCGGACTGGATCAGGCAGGTGATGTCTTTTTCGTTGAGCAGGCCCGCGTCGGTGTCCGGGTCTTGCAGACTCCAGAACACTTGCTTGGTCAGCCCTTGCACACCAGTGACAGCGACGTTGGAGAGGGTTTTATGCCAGCCAACCTCTTTGTCAATCTTGGCGCGCATGGCCATGGCTTTGGCGGTGGCCCAGACCGGCGCCTCTGCGTTGGTAGCGGTATCCCACTTTTTAAAGTCGCCGTGGATCAGCATGACTTCGCGCTGGCCGAAGTTCTGGCGGTAGGCCAGCGCCTCGGTCGGGGTGTTGCAGCCGTGGGTTGAGACGTAGGTGAAGGCGCGCAGCTTGACCGCCACGGCGGCCAGTTCAGTGGCGACCGGCAGGGTGTCGAGCCCCGGAGCGCCGATGATGCGCGGGGTGATGCCGACGGCAGAGCTGGCCCGTTGCAGGGCCTTGAGGCCGGTATAGCTGCCATCCGGCTTGGCGGTGCCGATGACGTTGGAGGTGGTCTCTTCGTCGGTGGCGCCTTTGGGGACGCGCACAACGATGGTGATGGTGTTGACGGTGTCGGCGATCGCTTGCAGCGCTTTAGCCAGGGTGCCCTGGGTTCCTGCTTTGCCAACGGCTTTTTGCACGTCGGTAATGATGACCGGGGTGTTGAGCGGGAAGGTGGCGGCGTCGGCATCTTCCGCATGGCCAAGCAGGCCGATCACGGCGGTGGCGATGGTGCGGATGGTGCGGGTGCCTTCGTTGACTTCGACGACGCGCACGCCGTGGTGGTAACTGTCGAGTGCCATGGTGGCGGTTCTCCTGTGTCCGGACGGAGGTGATCAATATGAGCACGGTCAGGATGCAGGGGCGGCGCAGGTTGGGCGAGTTGGCGCGGGTGTGTGGGGCCGCTACACACCCGCAGACGGTGGCAGGCAGAAAGAAAACACCCCGCACAGGGCGGGGTGGTTGGTTTGGTCAGATGACCTTTTCCGGTTCTGTGGGCCATTGCGGCGACTCAGGCCAGCCGGTTTGTTCCGGCACCAGCGTCAGCTCGTAGCGGTAGCGCTGCCAGTCGGCCAGCAGCTGGGTGTGCTCTGGCTTGGCGTAGCCGCCATCGACGGCTGGTTTTAGCGTTGAGATTTGTTGATTTGCATCTGATATCCTCATGGATTGCTCACGAATCGCTTTTTCTTCTGCTGAAGGCTGACTCTGTGCAACCAATGTGGGATATCCGCTCTTATCTGGGACAATTTGAAAGCCATCCACTTGAGAATCAAGGAGGCGCTGATATTCGTCATACTGTATTTCAACCGCATCGGCGACAGACGCATCAAAAATAAATCCAAGGAGTGATTTTGAATAAAATACTTTTCTCATACTTTATCTCCCGACTGCAATATAAGAACCTGTGCCAGTGGTAACCGTTCCAGTCATATTATTGTGAGCTTGAAAGCTTGCCAACGCATTCCCACCACCTGCGTTCAATAGTGCGTTGATGCAACCACTTGTGCCGGCAATAGGTATGGTGACAAATAATGAATTAGGAAAGACCGTTGGATATGTAATCACAGCGCTGGCGCCTGGCGCAATTGGTGGAATGCTCCCCCACTGGATAATCAAACCACCAAGCCATGATGGAAGTGCAATAAATCCATTTCCGCTGGCAATAAAGTTAAAGCCAAGCTTCAATTTCTTTGGGGTCACCGCGACGTCGTCCGCTGTTCCTGCTGTTGTTTGTGATGCCGTGGCGACCTTAATCAACCCCAATACGCTTTCAGTGGCCTGCTTTACCCATGCCTTTAATTTTTTAGGAGTAATTGCAGTGGCATCATCATCCCCTGTGTCTGTCTGCTCCTGAGTCGCAATTCGGATCATCCCCTCATCATCTGTTGTTGCATTCGGATGATTAGACCCTGCAGCATGCAGTTGGAGCAGATGAGCCAGCTGATATGTGAGCGATGCCGTCGCATATTTTTGCGAACTACCATCTTCTAGTGAAGTTGCAACTGGGTAGTTATTCACTGCCCCCAGTCCAACATTAGCCGCGGAAGGTGGTGATAGCGTCGTGAATGAACGATGTACTATCGCTGTCACAGCGCCAGCTGGAAAATCTGTAGTCGGAGGTGAAAGAACTACACTGCAGTTATTTTCACTCAAGATCTGCATCGCTGCTGGGTATGGATAAGAATAAACCTGTATCCACAACTCAACTCGCACTCCCGTATCTCGAACCAAAAATGAGACGGCTGAAGAGTGTTCTCCGGGCCCCATATGTATGACATGTATGTGACGCAAAAGCGTCGATGGGTCACCACTGTATCCCCTTGTGGAGAATGAAATCAGATAGCTTGGGATCAAGGTCCCAGCATAATCACTACCTCCTGAAACGAGAGCGCAAAGCCCAGTGCAAGAATCCGCTGGGTCTCTTTTCATATCACATAACTTGGTGAATGAAGCGCCTTTTCCGTAATGTGACTCGATGATCCGGCGTGGCTGAGCTAGCGCCTTAAATAACGATGGGGTGATGGCGAAAGGTTCTTCTGAGCCAGATATCGCGTCTTCTGCTGTTGCCAGCCTCATAAGACCAGCCAATGCTGTGGTTGCGTATGGATGGTCTCTGCTCTCCCTATGTTTTTTCATTACATCATCAACATATTTGCGGGTTGCCAGCACTACGGCTGGATCAATCTTGAGCTCGACTGAGCTGGTATCGCTGACGATCAGCACCATTCGGATGATTTGGGTGCGGCCCGCTCCACTTGTGAGTAGCGGCTTGTAGGTATCCGGCACATTGGCGATGGCGATCAGGGTGTTGCTGTCATCGTACAGGCCGACGCAGCGGATCCACCATCCGCCCACGTCTTCCGGGATGATCTGCTCTGCAACCAGTTGGGATGCGGCGAGCGGGTCGGCGAACAGGGTGTTGATGGCGGCGCGGCGTTTTTCGCCCGGGATGGCTGTCATTGCCGGATCGGGGGCGACCGGTTGGCCGTTGCCATCGCCCACCGCCATCTGGGTGAGCTTGAGCGGCACCCCCAGCGCGATGGCGTTGGCGAGCTTGGCCGCTCCGGCATTGGTCAGGATGGCTCCAAAGTTGCTCATGCTGTCCTCGTGTTGTTGGTAAGTGGGTTGATGGTGATGGTGTCGATGGTGTGGGTGATACCGCTGTGCCAGCTATGACCAGAGACCACGATGGGGCCCGGCTGGTATGGGTAAATGGTCAGTTCCTCCCCCAGATAGCAGGCGGCGCCCAGATAGGCTTTGCCTCTGGTTTCCAGACTGATGGCGAGGCCCGTCAGGTGTCTGGTCAGTCCCTTGGCGTCGTCAATGAGCCGTTCCAGTTCGGCGTACATTTCGGCGGTGATGCCGGTGTCGAGCACGCCGACATCTAGCTTGAAGGTGCCCGGCTCGGCGTTCGGGGTTTCTTGGTACCAGTGCAGCACCCGGATCAGGTAGCCGAGGGGTTCGACGGCGCGGCGGATGGCGCCGACGGTGCCCTTGTGCCGGTGAACAAACGGGGCGTTGGCAATGACCTTGCGTTTGGTGGCTTCCGGCCAGTTTTCATCCCAGCGATCGACCGAGCGCTCGGCGGCCAGACTGGGCAGGCGCCAGACCGGGCAGGTGTGCGGGTTCCAGAGGGTGCGCAGCACATCGACAGGCAGATCGCAGGCTTTGGCGTTGACGGTGGCCAGCTTGCGCTCGGTCGGCGTGGCAGAGGGTGGCAGCAGGTCGGTCATGGTGCGACCTCTACGGTGTAGCCGGTGCAGTAGGCTGCCTGGGTGTCGGTCGGGATGATGTCGGCCCAGCCGATCAGCTCAACCCAGACGACGCCCGGCACATGCAGCACGGCATCAATGCCTGAGCGCGCGATGCGCACGCCGATCCGTTTGCGCGGGTTGACCCATGCGGCCAAGGCGTCACGGGCGGCGGTCAGTGCCAGTTCTGCCTCGGCACCGGTGAGATCCATGTGCAGTTTGGCTGTGATGGTGTAGGTCAGAATGCCCGCACTCTGCACGGTGAGTCGGTCGGCAACCGGCAGGCGGTCTTCGTCACTGCATTCGGCGGTGGCTTTGGCGATCAGTTCCTGGCTGGCGGTGCCGTTGCCCTCGCTGCTGATGATGGTGACCACGGCGACGGCCGGACTGGGGCTGATGGCTTTGGCGTCGATGATGCGACCATCTGCCGAGCGGGCCCAAAATTCGTAGGCGCCGCGCGGGCCTGCGGTGCTCATGGCATCCCACGCCATCAGAGAACGTTCGCGCAGTGCTTCGTCACTTTCCATGATGGTGGGGATCGGCGGGGTGGCGGTGTCGTCCCCCTGTTGCACGACCAGCCTTGCGACATCCCAGTTTGCTACCAGTCCATCGAGATCACTGCCTTTTGACCATGCCACCATATTGGCCACGGCGGCGTTGTTGATGCGGCCGCGCAGGATCAGCTCACGGTAGGCGTTCTCTTGCAGGTGTTTGGTGATGGGTTCCGATTCGAGCGCCAGCGTGGCGGTGATAGCTGCCTGCTGGTCTGCCGGATAGAGGGCGATCAGCGCCGCTTTACGCTCGGCAAGGATGGCCTCGTAGTCGAGCAATTCTACGGCATCCGGGGCGGGCAGTTTTGACAGGTCTATGATGTTCATGAGGTTGCTCCGGTCGGTAGCTGGACGGTGCCGGATTCGAGCAGGCCGTTGTCGGCGCGGCGCCATGTGAGGGTGACGGCGCAGCCGCCGCCCAGTTCAGGAGCGCCAATCTCGACCTTGGTGATGCTGATGCGCGGCTCCCAGAGGGTGAGCGCGTGAACGGTGGCGGCCATCAGGCGCAGGCGGGTTGCGCCGTGCTGTGGCTGGTCGATAAGGCTGAATATCTCGCTGCCGTAGTCTCGGCGCATGATGCGGGTGCCGATGGGGGTGGTGAGAATATCCCGCACCGATTGCAGGATGTGGGCGGTCTCGCTGATGGCGCGGCCATTGGCTGCGTTCATGCCCTGCCAGTTCATACGGGGCCCCCGCTGGTGCCGCCGCCCGGCATGGTCTCTTTGTGCTTGTGGGTGGTGACCTCGACGCCGCCAATGTTGGCATTTGGAGCGGTAATCTTGCCGCCTGCGCTGATGGTAGTGCCGACCTTGAGCGCCTTGGTGCACTCGACTAGCGGAGTGATCAGCTTGACCGCCACGCTGGCGGTGATGGCGGCGGTTTTGATGCCTGATGCGGTGAGTTCACCGGTGGTCGGGTTGTATTTGATGACCGCACCATCCGGGTATTCGACGCCATCGAGATCGTCGTTGTCATCGTCGGCCAGCGGCTCTGGGTGTTCGTCCTGGTAGATGCCCGCCAAGACAAAGGCGTTGCGCAGGTCACCGCCAAGGCTTAACAGGATCACCTGCTCGCCGACGCTCGGGCGCATGCGGCGGCGGGTTTTACCTGCGCGCAGCACCAGATAGGGCCGCCAGTTGGTGTGGTTGCCCTTGGTTTTGACGCGGCATTCACCGGATCGCACTTCTGTCACGGTGCCGATGCGGATCAGGTCGTCGATTTTGCTGAGTAGCTCGATGATGTTCATGTGGGGGAGTGTGTAGCGGCGTCGTTTGCGCTGACCAGCGGCGGCGGGTGTGTGGCGGCGCTACACACCCGCGCTAGGTGGTGAGGTGTTTAAGCAGGGCGTCTTCAACGCGGTCGATGTCGGCGTCGGTGATGCCGATCAGTTGGCGCTCTGGGTATTGCACCTCTTTGCCGTTGATTTTGTCGCGCAGGCCGAAGTGATGGACGGTGGCGAGCCGGTTGGCGCTGCCTTTGAACTCAACGGCGGCCTCGGTAGCGGTGGCGGCAGCCTTGAACCATGCAGGCTTGACCAGTTTGGCGAACATCTTGCGGCGGGTGCCACCCCGCCGATCGCGCAGCCTTGGCTGTGGTTTGCGCGGGGTCATGGCGGTGCCATCCGGCTGTTTGTTGGCGCGGATCCGTTCTGCCTGGGTGGCCCTCATGGTGCGGGCCAGTTCGGCGGCCAGCTTGCGGCGCTCGGTGGCGCTGAGTCGCTGCAGCAGGGCGGCGGCTTGGTCGCCTAGTTGCTGGAGGGCGTCGGCGGCCATGGTTAGTGCTCCCCGTTGATAAAGAGTTCCCAGGTGATGCCGTCATAGGGGTCTTCTGGCGGTTCTGGTACGTGCTGCCAGCCGATCCCCTCTTCGGTCTGCGTGACGATGACCCGCTCGGTGAGGGGGATGGTGATCAGCAGGTCGTAGAGATCACCGGCCAGCAGTTCAGACTCGACCTTGATGGCGTTCTCCCGCTTGTCCGGGTTGGTGAACAGCTCCGGCTGGTGTTGGCGCAGCCATGCCAGCAGCGGCACGACCAACTGATCCGGGTGACCCGCAAAGTCGATGACGCCGATGGATAGCGGGTATTGCCACTCGAACGAGAGTGACTGGGCGCCGGTGGCAACGATGCGGCCATCGCCCACGGAGAGGATCAGGCTCTCGGGGTTTTGCGCCAGTTGCGGCGAGCAGCGGGCAAGCACGTCACGGATTGCGGCTGGTTTGAGCATGGAGCCTCCGGTTGCACTGGATCACGTCATCGACCTTTGCCGCGCAGGTTGCCCAGGCGGCCTCTGTGGTGGTCAGCAGGTCGAGCAGATCGCCGTTATTGACCGGATCCGCTGGCGGCAGCTGGCAGGGGGCCGGAGCGGGACAGGTGAGCCTGATAATCTGCGGCGCCGGTGAGGGCGGGGCGCTGGAGCAGGCCGACAGCAGCAGCAGGCAGAGGGCGATCAGCCCAAGACTTAAGTTCAGCATTTTCACGTTTGAGCCTCGCGATGGTTTGTTCACGGGTGGCGGCGGTGGTGGCCAGCTGGTCGAGCTGGCCCTGCAACTGCTGGGCGGCGGTGGCCTGCGCTGCCAGCTCGATGGTGAGGGTGTTGATGGTGCTGTCTTTGGCGCTCTCCCGCCGTGCGGCCTCTTTGGCCTTGTCGTCGGCGGCCTTGAGGTCGCTTTGCAGGGTGGTGACCTGCCCCTCTGCCTTGGCGGCAGAGCGGGCCGACCAGCCCCAGCCCCCCAGGGTGACGGCCAAGGCCAGCAGCAGCCAGGTGAGGGGTGAGCGCAGGAGATTAAGCCACATCAGCCACCTCCTGCACCGGATAGACCTTGGCAAAGTGGTCGTATGCCTCGGCCAGCTTGGTGTCGTAGCGGTTTTCTTTGTAGGCGGGGCCGTTGTAGCGGCGGGCCACGTCTGCCCACTTGCCCACCTTGAGCGCCTTGTGCAACTGCGGGTCCAGTTCGATAAAGCCGACCACGGCGCGCAGGTGATCGCGCTCGCTTTGCAGCATTGCCGTCATCCAGCCGCTTGCCGATGCATAGTCCAGCGCCTGCCAGTGGTAGCCCATCACCTGGAACATTCCCCAGCTTGCCGACTCGATGGCGGCGGCGCGGTGCAGGGTCATGGCGGTTTGCAGGCGGGCCCATTCAGCCGGGCCGCCCTGATAGCCGCCGCGCTTGGGGTTGCAGAGGGCCGGATAGAGGCCCGCGAGGCGGTTGGCCTCGGCTTCGCCTTGCTGCTTGGCGATCTGCTTGAAGAACACATGGCGCTCGAACAGCAGGCGCGGGCGCTGGCAGTCGTCGAACCCTTCGCCAGCGGCTTCGACCTGGGCGAAGGCGGCGAGCTTGGCCAGTTCGACACCGAGGCGATCGGCTGCTTGCTGCAGATCGGTGATGGTGAGCTGGTTACCGATGGCGGCACCGCGCAAGGCGGCCATGGTGCGCGGCCCTGCCTGCCCGATGGCGACGATGAGGTGGTCGCGCTGGAAGGCGAGCACGGCTTGCTCGGTGGCGTCACCGAACCAGCCATCGGCGGCTACTTGGTAGCCTGCCCTGGTGAGCAGTTGTTGCAGTTCGGCCACCGGTGCGCCAATGGCGCCTTTTTTGAGGGTCATGGTTGATACCTCCGGTAGATGTCAGTGGCAGGCTTGGGGCGCTGGTGTCGGCGCGGCAGCAGGTGATAGACAGAGCCACGGGTTTTGAGCACGGCGCACAGCAGAAAGAGGGCAAGTCCGAAAGAGGCCGGATCCGGCGCAGTGATGCTGCCGAATAAAAACCGCAGCGGAATGGAGCCTGACAGCACGCACAGGCCCCAAGCCAGCCAAGCAGGCAGGGCGCGATACTCACCCCCTTTGCGGTCAAACAGCATGACTCGCAGGAAGATTGCGGTGCAGATTAGGGCGTACAGGGCGGTGTAGATAAACACGCCGGTTGGACTGGTAGGGATCATGGTTACCCCCTCCTGTTGAGCAAGATGTTCAAGAGCGTGCCGAACTCTGTGCGCATGATGATTTGCAGCATGCGGACCATCAGCGCGGACGAAAGCAATGACCCTACTGCTTTGCTGACTGGCACCCCCATTGGTAGGGCCATAACCAGCAGCTGACAAACGAGGTCAGCCAGTAGCAGGCCACCGATAAAAGACGCCACGAACAGGGCGATTTTTCGCCATCTGCTGTGTTCTTCTGTGGCAGAAACAAACAGGACTGCCCCAGTCAGTGCGCCTAGCACCATGGATGGGTCAACTCCCGGCAAGGTGAACAGCAGGGCCAGACCGGTGAGGGCGCTGGTTGCTGCACTGGATGAGATGGGTTCGGGCATCGTGCTCTCCTGGTGCTGTTGTTATCGTCTGCCGCCAAATTGGCGGGCGGTCTTGAATTCGTGGGTGGTCTGGCAGTCGGCGCAGCGCTCGCAGCCCCGGATCGCTTCTCTGCGCTCTTGCGGGATCGGGTCGTCGCAGTCGATGCAGTAGTGGGGTCCGGTGCCCGCGATGCGGGCGGCGTGGATGCGGGCCGCGAGTTGCTGCTCGCTGATCTCTGCCAGTCGTTCAAGTTCGTCGTCGAGGCGGCTCATGTCAGTGCTCTCATGGGTTAATCCCATAGCTGGATCAGTGGCGCGGCGGCTTGAGTCGGGGTATCCGGCAGGGTGATGAGAGTGCCCATCGGCAGGATGGGCCCCTTGTCTGCCAGCCCCGGATTGAGGGTCAGCACCTGTTCGGTGATGCCCGCGGTGTAGCCGTAGTGCCGGTTGATGATGAGGTCGAGGGTTTCCCCCTGTTGGGCGCGCAGTTGCATCAGATCAGCTCAACCGTGGTGTGGGTTTCGCCAAGGATGTCGCGGATGGCGAAACGGGCGTCGCGGTAGAGGTCGTTTGCGGTCTGGTCGCGGGCGTCGGTGTCTTTGACGGCTTCTGCGGTGGCCGAGCTGTCGAGGTAACGCTCGTAGAGGTTGGCGCGGGCCATGCTGTAGACGGCGCGGCGATACCAGTGAACCAGCACGGATTCAGCGTTGACGGTCTGGGATGGCACATCGGCCAGCTGCTCGTAGCCTTCGTCCTGGCGGTTGATGGCCCAGCCGCTCAGATCGCTGTTGACGGCTGCGACGGCGTCAATCACGGCATGGCGCAGCCGTTCGGTGGTGATGGTGCCGTCGGTGCGCATGATGGCGCGCAGGGTGTTGAGGTTGATGACCGGCCAGAACTTGGCGCTGGATACTTCGCCTTCGTCTTTGTTGGTCGGATTGGTGGGGATGAATCCTGATGTCATGGATGCTCCTTCCCCCGTTTGTTGGGCGGTGGTCGGGCCGTCTGGTATGCCGCTGGCATTCGTCAGGCCCGAGCCGCCCAGGGCGCGGGGTACGCTCGGTTAGCTGGTCTCGCCGTCGGCGGGGCCTTGCTGTTCGGTGGTTGGCTCTTGCTCCGGGCTGGCCTCGGCGATAGCCGGTGCCGTAACAGAGGCTGCGCTAACGTCGCTGGCGACTGGCAGTTCTGCGGTTTTCTGCTTCTTAATCTCCCGTTCCAGCACTTCCAGATCCTTTTTGAGGCCGACCTTGTCGTGCAGTTCGAGGGCGCGGCGGTAGTGCTCGGCTGCCGGCTCTTTGAACCCTTCGGCCAGTGCGGCACGGCCCACGGCCTTGTGCAGCTTGGCGTGTACCTGGTCGAACATGTCCGAGCCTTTCAGCAGCTCGATGTAGGCCGAGAGCAGGCCATAGCTTGGGCCGGTGCCCGCCTCTTGCAGCTTGATGGCGGTGTCGGCCACTTCTTCGGCAATGAGGGTGGGGGCGGTGCGGTCGTATTGATCCGGGGTGTTGAGGCCATGGCGGATCACGTAGTCGGCCATGTTGAAGGCCCCTTCCAGATCGCCGGTGTCGAGGTGCCAGAGCATGATGGTCACCAGTACGTCATCCTGACCGCCGCGATCGGCAGCCAGCAGGCCGTCAATCCACGGTTTGTAGGTAGCCAGCATGGTGCGCTTGGCGTCGATCTTGCGCTCGATGCTCTGAATGCCCTTGAGGGTGCGGCGGTGCTCTGCCAGCTGCATCAGCTGGAGTTCGTAGGCGTTGGCGGCGGTGCGGTCCTGTTCAGGAGAGGCCGCCCCTTGCAGGGCGGCCAGCATGCGTTCGCGGTGAGCGCGGGCGGGTGATGTCATGTCATTCCCCTTACGCGGCCGGTTTCGGTGCGACGACGATGTTTTCAACCAGCGCCGCGCAGTCGTAATCCTCAACCACGTAGGCATCGTTGGAGCTTTCGTAGTTGACGATGCGGTTGCGCTTCGGCTCTTCTTCGATGTGGCGGCGGCGGGCGCCTTCCTGCCAGTAGATGGAGAGGTTTTCCAGCTTGGTGACCAGCAGGGCATCTTCCGGGAAGAAGGGGACGCGCACGGCCTTGAGACCACCGATCTGCTTCTGGCTGACCAGCACTTGGGCGGCCAGTTTGTTCTGGTTGTCGCCCGCGTCGTTGATGATGGGGAAATACTTGTCAGACAGCAGTTTGCGACCACAGATGACCACCAGATCGGTGTCGTCCTGATACCACGGCTTGATCATTTCGCTGACGACGTCGAACACCACGGCATCGATGTTCTTGTAGTCGCCATTGGTCGGGTCGATGTAGATCTTGCCGCTGCCCTGCTTGACCTCTTTCATGACCTGGGCCGGTGCATCCTTGCGGATATGCTCCAGCCAGCCGATGTTGACATCTTGCAGCAGCGGGTTGGCGTTGCGGTCGGTGTCTTTGGCTGCACTGGTGCCGTGCCAGCCGATCATGATGCGGTCAAGACCCTGACGGGTGATGATGGCGTCGCGGATGCGGGTCTGGAAGTCGGTGAACTTGGCCCATGCGTCCAGTTTGGCATAGCCGATCATGGTGTCGTAGTTGGTCTGGGCGCACTCATAACTGTGGTCATAGAGGGCGCTCGGATCGTTGGGCTGGCGGTCTTTGGTGCTGGTGTCGGTGCGACCGGCGATGGTGCTGCTGATACCCACGCCCACCTTTTCGCCTTTCATGTCGTTGACCGGGATGACGTTAATCATCTGCAGGAATTCGACCGACTCCTGCATTTTGGTTTCCAGCGTCTGCTGGACGCTCGGCTGCACGTTGAATTGCACCATGGCGCTGGTGATGGCGTTGAGCTTGGCCAGCTGACCGGTGTACTCGTTGAACTTCACGCGGGTTTCGTTACGCATTGATGATGCTCCTTAGCAATCGGTGGATACGGTGGTGGTGCCATCGCCACCGGTGGCGGGATCGCGCTTGTGGCTGAAATCTTCCTGGCGTTCCAGCGAGGCTTTCAGGGCGGCCAGCTCTTTTTCTGTGCCTTCCAGCTTGCTGGTCAGTTCGGTGATGGTGGCGTCCTGCTTGTTGAACTGCTTTTGCAGGTCGGCGCTGATGGTGGTGACTTCTTTGGCCACGGCTTCGACGGCTTGGTGCACGTCGCTGAACTGCTCGGCGGTGGCCTTTTCGCCCGGGGCCAGCAGCTCTTTGATGCGGCTGAACAGGCTGGGGCCTTTGTCGCCCTTGTCGCTGTCGTCTTCGAATTCGATGACGGTTTCCAGCGCTTCGGTGAACAGGCATTCCTTGTGCTGCTTGCGATCGCCCAGCGGGTTGACCTTCGCTTTGCTGCAGAACTGGAGCATTTCGGTGCCGAGGCTGGCCGGGCTGTCGGTGACGGCCAGACCCATGAGGTAGGCGCCTTTGTCGTTCATGTTCGGGTGGATTTCGACGGAGGTATAAACCTTCTGGCGCTTCTTGTTCAGTTCGACCAGTTCGGGGGTCGGGTCGATTTGCACGAACAGGGCCAGACGCTTTTCACCTTCGAGATCGACCTCTTCGGCCTTGGCTGCGGTGATGTCGCCGTACATCTTGAACTGACCGTTGGGGTCATAGCCCCGGATGTGTTCCATATTGACCCGCGCGCCATAGGTGGACTGGTTGTAGCGCGCGGCCATCTGTTCAATCCATTCGCGGGTGATGGTGCGCCCGTCGGTCGTGCCCCCTTCGACGGCGACGCGGAAAAATTTGGACTTAGGCATGAGCTGGGATCCCTTTGGTAATTGGGTTTCTGGTCGGGCTCATGGTCTGTCTGGTGCGCTAGATCCTTCAATCGGTTGCGGGTGTGTGGCGCGCCTACACACCCGCGCAGCCATCCTTTCGGCATTGACGGGCGGTAGGCTGTCGCCATGACTACAGCACCCTTACTTTTCCCCCATATCGAACCCAGACGGCAGGCCATGCACCTGTTCTTTCAGGGCTACTCGCTCCGCGCCATTGCTGAATTGCTGCAGACGCCGGAGGGGACAGTGTCGACCTGGAAGAAGCGCGACGGCTGGGATGACATCAAACCGATTGACCGGGTCGATTTCGCGCTGGAGGCGCGGTTGTGCCAGCTGATCGCCAAGGAGATGAAAACCGGCGGCGATTTCAAGGAGATTGACTTGCTGGGTCGCCAGCTGGAGCGGGTCGCCCGGGTCAACAGGTATAGCAACGGCGGCAATGAGGCCGATCTCAACCCGAAGGTGGCGAACCGCAACAAGGGGCCGAAGAAGGCGCCCGAGCGCAATGTGGTGGAGCCCGAGCAGCAAGAGCGGCTGATCGAGCGGTTCGAGTCGACGATGTTCGATTACCAGCGAGTCTGGTATGAGGCAGGGCAGCAGTACCGGATCCGCAATCTGCTTAAGTCGCGCCAGATCGGGGCGACCTACTTTTTTGCCTTCGAGGCGTTTATCGACGCGCTGGTAACTGGCCGCAATCAAATTTTTATGTCTGCCAGCAAGGCGCAGGCCCATGTGTTCAAGCAGTACATCATCCAGTTTGCCAAGGAGGAGGGGGTCGAGCTGAAAGGTGACCCCATGGTGCTGCCGAACGGGGCGCACCTTTACTTTCTCGGCACCAACGCTCGCACGGCGCAGAGTTACCACGGCAACACCTACATGGATGAGTATTTTTGGATCCATGGCTTTATCGATTTCCGCAAGGTGGCGTCAGGCATGGCAATGCACAAGAAGTGGCGCCAGACCTACATTTCCACCCCTTCCAGCTTGTCACACCCCGCTTATTCGTATTGGTCTGGTGCCCACTACAACCGTGGCAAGGCGAAGGCCGACCGGGTCGAGATTGACCTGAGCCACGGCAATCTGGCCAGCGGCAAGCTGTGCGCAGATCGCCAGTGGCGGCAGATCGTCACGGTTGAGGATGCGGTGCGCGGCGGTTGTGACCTGTTCGACCTTGATGAGCTGCGCGGCGAGTATTCCGATGATGAGTACCGCAATCTGCTGATGTGCGAGTTTATGGATGACACGGCCAGCGTATTCCCGTTGGCGATGCTCATGCGCTGTATGGTCGATAGCTGGGAGGTGTGGGATGACTACAAACCCTTTGCGATGCGGCCAATGGGTAACCGGCCGGTGTGGATCGGTTATGACCCGGCGAAGGGCGGACAGGGGGACAGCGCAGGCTGTGCCGTGCTGGCGCCGCCTGCGGTGCCCGGTGGCAAGTTTCGGGTGCTGGAGCGCCACCAGTGGAAAGGGATGGATTTTGCGGCGCAGGCCGAGGCCATCCGCCAGATGACGATTCGCTATAACGTGGCCTATATCGGCATCGACACGACGGGGATCGGTGAGGGGGTCTATCAGAATGTGAAGGTGTTCTATCCGGCGGTGACTGCCATCCAGTACAACCCGAGCGTGAAGATCCGCATGGTCATGAAGGCGCTCGACGTGATGAACAATGGGCGGCTTGAGTTTGATAGCGGGTGGAATGATTTGGCGGCCGCGTTTATGAGCATTCGCCGTGGGGTAACCGCCGGCAAGATGCCGACCTTTGAGTCGAGCCGTTCCGAAGAGGTCAGCCACGGCGATATTGCTTGGGCGACGATGCAAGCCCTGTTACATGAGCCGCTGGCAGGCGCCAACGGTACCAATACCATCATGATGGAGTTTTACTGATGAAAAAGCGCCGTAATCCGCGCAAGACCCCGCCGGTGACGGCGACCCAAGCGCCCGCCGCTGATGCGATCGAGGCGTTTTCCTTTGGCGAGCCGGTGCCGGTGCTGAGTCAGCGGGAGGTGTTCGATTACCTGGAGGCGATGCACAACGGCCGCTGGTATGAGCCGCCACTGAGTTTGCAGGGGCTGGCGCGGGTTTATCGTGCCGGGGTGCATCATGCCTCGGCCATTCAGGTGAAGCGCAACATCTTGCGCTCTTGCTTTGTGCCCCATCCCAAACTGAGCCTGACGGCGTTCACCGGGCTGGTGAATGACTATCTGATCTTCGGTAATTGCTACCCCCACGCGGTGCAGAACCGGCTGGGCGGGGTGCTGCGCTATGACCATCTGCGTGCCAAGTATGTGCGGCGCGGGCTGGATCTTGATGCCTATTGGTGGATTGCGCAGCCCGGGAAGGAGCAGCAGATGCCGATCGGTTCGGTGGGCCATGTGATGGAGAGCGATATCAACCAGGAGATTTATGGCATCCCCGATTATGTGGGCGGCCTGAACTCGACACTGCTGAACGAGTCGGCCACGCTGTTCCGGCGTAAATATTACGAAAACGGCAGCCATGCCGGGTTCATCATGCATATCACTGATGCGGTGCAGAACGAGGACGACATCAAGAAGCTGAAAGAGGCGCTGCGCCAGAGCAAGGGCCCCGGCAACTTCCGCAACCTGTTGCTCTACACCCCGAACGGCAGCAAGGACGGGGTGAAGTTGATCCCGGTGGCCGAGGTGGCGGCCAAGGACGATTTTCTCTCCATCAAGAATGTGAGCCGCGACGACCAGCTGGCGACCCATCGGGTACCGCCCCAGCTGATGGGGGTGATGCCGAACAACACCGGCGGTTTCGGTGATGTGACCAAGGCCGCCCAGGTGTTCGATGTGAACGAGGTGGACAGCCTCAAGGCCAGCCTGCTGCAGATCAACGACTGGGCAGGGGAGGAGGTTATCCGGTTCAACCCCTACAAGCTTGCCGTCGGTGAGACGGCCAGCCATAGTGACCGGCTGATCTGACTTTGCCAGCCCGATGCGGCTGATGTAGTATCCCCATCTAACATACCCGCCATGCCTCTCAACGATGCACAAATTGGCGGGTTTTTTATGCCCGCGTCATAGCTCCTGTGCGGCCCGTTGTTGAGGCGGCGGCGCTGGGCGTCCGCTAACCCTCGCGGATCCTCACGCGCGCACCCTGAGCGGCTGGCGCAGCCTGCCGACCCCCGCCAGCACCCAGCGCGCGCAATCGGAACCCCGCCCCGCCTGCCCGCTTTATGTGTCGATTTCCATGCAGGTGAATGACTGGTGGCGGCTATCTGCTCCCCGCGCCAGCACTGGCCGCGCGCAGCTTTTCAGATCTTTTCTGCGATCATTCAAAATCCGTCAGATCCTTTCACTTTTACGATCCCCGGATTCTGGGAGCGCAAAGCACTGCTTTAACCAGTTGTGTCCGGTCACGTTTGCCGTTTCGTGACCGGACACATTTCGCGTTTTGGCTCTTATAGCGCGATCGTCTTGTCGCCCAGGGTGTGCCAGCACTCTCGCTGCCCCTTGAAGGCGCCGCCGCATCCGGTCGTCAGTTGGCATTCGCAGTGCGGGCAAGTCTGCTTTTTCAGCTCGGCCTCCTGCTCCAGCCAGCGTTCCCAGTCTCGCCGGATCAGGGTGCTGATGTACTCGTCTGCGCTGTATGGGTCACCGGCGCCAGCCCTGGCGATGCGCAGGTGGTCCAGCTGCTGGCGCTCCCGTTCTGAGAGTGCCACCTCTACCCGCTTGATACCGAGAGCCGCCCGTCTGGCCCGCTGGGCCTGCTTGCGCTTGGTGGCGTCACTCATATCTTGCCCCTTCGGCATTCCCCAATTGCCACACCGCCCTTACCACAATGGCATCCTGCTTGGCCCATGCTCGCCAACTAGAGATAGCGGTCTCCTTCGCTGGGGCGAGGTGAGACTGACCGGGATGTTCGTATATCACATGGGTCACCGTTCCTCGGTCGTTGCGCTTGATTGCGGTCACTTCCCTGGTGGTACCGAATCTGGTGATCACATCACCCGGTACCGGATTTTTGCGAGGGTCTCTCATTCAGCACCCCCAACCATGCTGCAGCCGTTGATCGCTGCCTGCATCCGCTGATAGATGGCGCTGACATAGCGGGCCTGATGCTTGGCATCATCCAGCGCTCGATGGGCTACGCCCTCGAATGGCATGTCTTTTTTCGGGTCAAAGCCCAGCAGGTCACGCCCCATATCAACAACGGTGCGCACGTCCCGATCCTTAAATCCGTTCCAGTAGCCAACAAAGTGCCTTTTGTTCACGGCTGTATAGGCGTTGGCCATGATGGTGCAGTCAAATCCCGCGCCATTACCCCACACATAAGGGCGCTTGTCCCCTTGCCCGTTGGCCAGCAGCCATGCCTGAAACTTTTGCAGCGCCTGAATCAGCGCCATCCGTTTTTCGCCGTCCACGTTATAGGCAATGGCCTTGCGTGCCTCATCACTCTGCCCCAACCACCACAGCACGGTGTCAGGGTCTATCTCCCCAAACCGTGCGCTATCTCGTAGGTCGATATGCGCCTCAAACTCGGCGCCCAGTTCACCGGTCATCGGGTCAAAGAACACGGCCCCGATGGTGACGATGGCCGCGCGGGGGCCTTTGCCCATGGTTTCCAGATCCAGCATTACGTGTTTCATCTTCACTCTCCTTACTCAACGCCCAGGCGCGCCCGCGCCTTGGCAATCTCTGCGCCGTGGCGCTGGTTGTCGGCTTGCAAGCTCGCAACGCGGGCCTGCTCCTGTTCGGTGGGCTGATAGCGCCCGCGATCCTCTTCGTCATCCACCAGACGGGTGAGGGTGGCGATCGCCTCATCGGCCTGTTGCAGCGGCAGGCTGGCCAGCCAGTCGGTCACGCTGCCGCCGTTGTGCATCAGCTCGCGGGCCTGCTGTTTCAGCTCGCTGCTGCTGGCGGCGCGGTTGCGGGCCAGTTCGGCCTCGACCTCTGCGGCCACCGCATCGCCTGCCCCTGGCCAGTTGCGGGTCACAATCAGCCGATCGCCGACCAGTCGCACATATTGGCCGTCTGCGTTGATGATGCAGCCCCGCAACAGCAGGTCTTCGTTACTCACATCAAGACCCATGCGAATCAGCTCTTTAGCCAGAGCGGATCCTTTAACCCCTGATTTAGATCCTTCCGTACAGTTATTGACAGAACTCCGAGGGGCGCGGCTGCCGCCGCTTGAGTGCAACTCGCTGCGCTCGCCAACTGCAGGCTCGCGCTGCTCGCCCAAACCCGACACAGCGGCACCCTTGCGCACTATCTGCCAGCCTTCGGTTCTAGTGACGGCGGTGGTCTGGCCCACGTCGGAGATCACCCCCATCAGGCGCAGCACATCCTCGCCGTATTTGTTGGCGCCCTCGTCCAGACGCTTGGAGAGCTTGATCAGGTGGTCTTTACGCGGGGTCTCGATGCCGCCCATCGCCTCGATAAAGCGGGCCCAGCGTTTGTTATCTGCGGCATAGCGGGCCGCCTCCAGCACGCAATCCCATTCGATCACCTCATCGCCCAGGCGGCGCAGCTCGCGCCAGACCGACACAGACGGCCCGCCGATCTGCTGAAACTGGCGAATGCGCCAGCAGCTTGCCCAGGCGGCGACCGCGATGGTGGTATGGTCAACCGGCGCCTCGGCTTCGTAGTCCATCCCGACCTTATGGCCGTCGATGTTCTTGGCGATGTATTTGGCGATATAACCGGTGGCGCTGCCCTTGGTCGGGTCGATCTCCTTCCAGTTCACGCGCGGGTTGATGGCCTTCACCACCGCTGGGTTGTTCACATCCAGCAGCCACTTGATGCGCGGCAGCTTGTTGCGGATTTTCATCTCGGCCAGCTGGTCGAGCAGATCGCCGTTCGGCATCTTGAGTTCTGCCCGTGCGGAATCGGTGAAGTGGTAGGCCAGCAGGGTCAGGAAGTCGTGCTGATGAACCGGATCGATAAACAGCAGGCAATGCCAGTGCGGCGTTCCGTCGTGGTGCGGCTCCACCACCCGAAAGCCGAAGGCCATGATCCCCTCGCGGGCCAGTGCGGCACGAAAGCGGGCCCACTGTTTGCACAACAGGCGGTTGGTCTCGGTCGGGGTGCTGCCGTTGAAATCTTCGTTCTGGTAGGTCTTGCTCTTGTCTTGCTTGCCCTGGCGCCATGCGTGATAGCCAGACGGCGCGGTCAGGGTCAGAAACAGGCCCAGCTTGCCCTGTTCCTGCGCCATATCTTCAAAGCCCCGCATCCGCACCATCAGCTCATGACGGCGAATGGCCGGATTTGCCACCGATGCCATGATGGCGTCGGCCAGATCAATCTCTTGCCCCAGCTCCTCATTGACGGCGCTCATGCTCTCCATCCATGCCCGCTGGGCCGCCTTGCGCTGGGTAAACTCGCGCACCGCGTGGGCGCTGGCGTAGGGGCTAACCCCCTTGCGCACCTGTCCGGTGATGATGGCGACCAGCTCGCAATAGACTGCCCAGGCGCGGTTAATCTTGCGCAGCCACCACGATTCATCGAGCAGGCGCACCAGCAAGCTGGCGGCGGCACCCTCGAACTTCTCAACAGCTGGCTCCATATCTGCCCGCTCTTCGTCGGTCAGCTGGCGGCCAAGCAGTTTTCTGGCGGCTGTGCGCGGGTCGTTCGGCAGGGGCGGGCAGAAGTGCCACGCCTGCGCCTGCGACCCCAGATCGGCCAGCAGCTCGGCGGCGGTGCGCTCGTTCGCGCCCGTCGTCAGCAACTGCTGGCAGCGGCGGGCCCACTCGGCAGCGACCAGCTCGCGGCGAATGTCGTTGCGCAGGTGATGCACCGGGATCGGGAAGCGCGATTGCGCGGCGGCGCAGGCATCCACCATCCGGCGCAGCCAGACGTTTGCCGTCTTGTGGTTGGCGGGGTAGCGGCGCAGGTAGGTCTTTGCCAGCGGCTTGGCAACGTGCCACTCGACGCGGGCCAGCTGATTGGCCGCCTTACCCATCTGGATGGCATCAAAGCCGGTGCAGTATTTCGGCGGCAGCTGGATGCCGCACAGGTTGGTGATGGATTCTTTCACTTGCACACCCCGCACTTGCCGTTGGTGTATTCGTTCGGTTGCAGATAGCGGCCGCACTGGTTGCAGGTGGGGACTTGCTCCAGCGTGGACAGACGGTCAGACCAGCAGGCGCGCTCGCAGAACACGAGGCTGGTCAGGCGATCGCCAGACAGGATCACCGGCCGCACATGGCCGAACTCGCCGCAGCAGCTGCAGCGCATCAGCGGGCGGCTGGCTGGTTCAACCTTCACCACGGTTTCACTGGCAGCACGGGCCAGCGGCCAGCAGGTTTCGACACAGTAGGGATAAGCGCGGCGACCGTGACGGCCAGCCACAGGCAGGCAAACAGCGGTCTGTTTGCACTTGGTGCAGGGCTCCAGCGTGACCTGACCGGTGGTGTCGATGCGGAATGCAGGGCGCACGCCGCCCAAAGCCGGGGCATGCCCGGCTGTTTTTTGGTGAGTCATTAGATGGCGCCTCCGGTGTGGAGTGAGCGTACTTTGCTGGATGCCGCCTTAACCGAACGGCGGGCCAGACGGCACAGGGTCAGATGGGTTTTTGCCGGAGTGCGCTGGCCGTGGGGGCCATCTTTGCGCAGGTCGAGCAAGTCACGTTGCAGGTCGCGCAGCTCGTTGCTGGCGTTCAGCATCCGGTTTACCCACACGTCGATCAGCTGTTGATGGCTCATTGGAAGATCTCCTCCAGCGTGCGGACTGGGCTGCCAGCTCTAATCCGATATATTTCCTCAATGAGTTTCTCGTCTTGTTCGATTTGATTGATCGCAAAATCAATCCATTGCCGTTCATTACGGCAGGCAAACAGCAGGGCTGATATGGCAAAGCTATTGGTGGTCGGCTTTCGCGACTGGCGCAGGGAGACCAGTTGTTTTTGAAGCTGGTGAATAGCTCCTTGTCTTACCTGGATGATGGCCTTACTTGCATCCATGGACGCGATCAACGCCATTTCACTGGTGCTGCCTTCTTGTTCCAGCTTGCCCATATCGATCATTTGATGGCTCATGCTGCATCCTCCGCAATAAAATGGCTCAGGCCGTTCGGCAGGTTCACACGGCCGCCGTTATCCCAGACAAACCAGCTGTATTCGCAGGAGTCAGACCCGCCACTCACAAAGCGCGGGCGCGGTACCAGGATCGGGGTTTTGTCCGGAAAGCCGACTTCTGCCCAGAACGGCACCCGCTTCTTGCTGCCCAGGAAGTTCACCCGCTGCAAATAAATCAGGGTTCCATCAGGCGCGAGCTCAGACAGGCTCTTTCTCAAAAACTCCTCGGTCAGACTGAACGGTGGGTTGGTGATGATGACGTCGAACTTGCGACCAAAATCCCACGCCAAGTAGTCACGGCCATGGCGGATCTCGGCCCACTCTTTCTGTTCGGCAGGGAGCGGCACAGGGTCAAAGATGTTCCCCTCTGCTCGGCACGGCTCCATAAAGTGATCGCCTGCGCGAAAGCTGATGCACTTCAGCAGCGCAGCAACGGCGCTTGGCGGGGTAGGGTAGAGCTCGCGCTCGATGACATTGCCGGTTGTACTGCTCATGCTGCTACTCCTTCCAGAACCCGAGCGCGGCCAGACGGCAACAGCTCGATGCGGGCGGCGTGACGCTGGCCACGCAGCCAGCTGTTTTTCACGTTGATGTAGCCGTGACGCACCAGATAGGCGACGGCAGCGGCCGGTGATGGGGCTGTGTGTTTGGCGGTGATGGCGATCATTGGGCACCCCCTTGCAGCTCATGAGCGAAGGGCGGCTGGAACCATGTTTTTGATGCCTTTTCAAAGGCGCGGCGACCATCAGCACGGCCTTGCTCATAAATGCCTTGGTCGATTCCGGGAAACTGCTTGATGGGGTGAACGGCGGCCTCAGTCCAGCCACGGTTAAACCCCTGGGTGTAAACTGACCCCTCTTTGTTTTCGTGATGGTCTGCGAGCATGTGCGGCTTGGCTGCGGCCATATCCAGCACCGGCGGCCGCTGGCCACCCTGCAGAATCTCGAGTCGCTTGGTCAGCTCGGCGTAGATATCGATCAGGCTCAACTCGTCGGCCAGTTCGGCCAGTGCCTCAAGGCTCGCCTCGACGGCGGTGCTATGGCAGGCGCCCAGCTGGGGGCGGTGGGTATTAATGAGGCTGTTCGCTACTTTGCGGATCGCCTGTTCTGCGGTAACATTGTTCATGAGGTTTACCTCGTTGATTGATTGAAAGCCCCGCTGGTGTGCCAACACCGATAGCGGGGTTTTTTATTGGCCGTTTCCGGCCACCTTTCTCAATGCCGCCAAGCGGCTTTCCAATGTGCCAGCCTGAGCGCTCAGCTCTGCCCGGCGCTTATTCTCAAGTTCTGCCTGTTCCAGCTCGCTGCGGGTCGGCCCATCAATGTGGCGGGCGGTGCGGTGCCACTCGCGGCGGTTCAGCACCGAGCCATCAAACTCCCGCAGGGTGGCGAGCAGGTCGCCCAGTGCGAGCCGGATTGCTTCTTGTTGGTCAAACTCGAACTGGCCCAGCTCCTGCGCTGCTGCCGACGGCGAGATCCCCGCGGCATAGCAGATGACGGCGCGGGCCCGAGTCGGCAGGCGTGACCAGCGGCTGGCCGCCCCATTGCGGCCGAAGCGGGCGCGCATTTCTGCCAGTGCTGCCTCTGCGGCGCTTGGCTGTTGAACGAGCGGAATTACCTTTGCTGTTGCGTTCATGGGGTGGCCCTCCGGTTATGCCTGCAGCAGCTGGGTCAGCCAGTGCGGGCGCGGTGTTTTGCCTGGGTTGCGCGGCGCAAAGCGCAGGGTGCCGCGTCTGCCGTGATGGTCTTCCAGATAGCTGCCATCAAAGCGGGTGGTGTTGCGCATCACTGGCTCGTCGCAATCGCTCACGACGGTGGCGCGGGTCATCAGCAGGAACGGCAGCGGGATCAACCCCGGCTGCTCGGCGCGTAGTCTCATTGGGCAGTCTCCTTTGCCTTGCGTTGAAACATGGGCAGCACCACGGACGGGTTAGGCATGGCGCTGGGTGAAAGGGTCTCGGTGATCTCGAACAACACCTTGAAGGTGTGTCCGCACTCGACATTGCTGCACTGATAGCGGGCCGAGCCGCTCAGTGGCCCCATATCCCGGCTGGTACGGATGTTGGCGCGGGCGTTGCAGTGGGGGCATTTCAGTCTCATGGTGTTCTCCTATGCGCCCAGGCTGGCGCGCGCGATATCAGCGGCACAGGCGAGGGTGGGTATCGAATTGAATTTCTGTTCGATTTCGGTGGCGAGCAGCACCATGTGCTCGATGCCCGCCATCAATCCGGTCATCACGGCATTGCGATGGTGTTTGGTGACGCGGCCAGTGTTGAGCACCTGGGTAGCCTGAGCCGTGACGCCGAGGATGTTGGCGCCAGCGTTGAGCGCCTGCTGGGCGCGGGCCTCTGGCGGGAGCGCCGCATCTGACGCAGGCAAGCGATAGGCGGTGAGGCCGCAATCAAGCAGCAGGCCATCAAACAAAATGTCGTCACCGGTGGCGTGGTAGAGGGCGATCAGATCGAGGGCGGTGATCTTGTGCTTTTCATTGGCCGGGTCGAACTTGTTGTGCAGCACCCCTTTCGACATACCAATCTCTCTAGCCAGCTGGCTGATGTTGTAGCTCCCAGTGAAGGCATCGCAGGCCGCTGCGAAGTGGCTGTGTGACAAGCAGGTCTGGTTTGACACTCTGATTTCCCTCCAAAGGTCGCTATGGTTAAAGTGCGCGTTTGAACTGGGGAGCCAACACGGAGCCAGCCATCTGTTTGGCGATGAACACATGCACCTTGACCATCACCAGCTCGTTGCCTCTGGTTTTTTCCATCACATCGAGGCGGCCGGCTTTGACCCATGAGCGAGCGGTATCAACAGACACGCCCACCCAATCGGCAAACTTGGCGATGGTCATCAGCGGTGGGGTATCAGGGGAGATCACGATATTGATCGCACTGACAGCCGCAGCAGGGGCAGATGAAGCTGCAGGGTTGATATGGCGAGGTGGCATAGGATTGTTCCCCTTATTCTTCTGTGCGGGGTGGGATGGGGTCGGCTTTCAACTGGCCGCCGGTCAGCACTTCAATCTGGTAGGCGCGGCCTTGGGGGATGGTTTCGCCCCATTGAGAGATGGCTGCCTCTGAAATGTTCAGCTTCCTCGCCAGCTCAGCCGCTGAGCCGAAGTAGTTAATGACATCTGCTTTTTTCACACTCACTTACCCAAACCTTAAGTTTTGATATGGGCGATCCTAACTTAGGGTTCAATCATAAACAAGCTTAAGTTTTGGTTTATTTAACCTTAAGGTTTTCCATTGAAAGTTAAGCTAGGTTAATGCACATATCAGATCGAATACTCAGCAGAAGAACTGCTCTCGGCCTTTCCAAAACCGCACTAGCCAAGGCGATTGGCATAAGCGGTGTTTCGGTAGGGAAATGGGAATCAGGGCTGAACCAACCCAAAGGCCGCTATCTCAACGATTTAGCGGCGGCGCTGGGCGTGTCTGTTGATTGGTTGCTGACCGGCAAAGAAGAAGGCACCACTGGCGTGGCGGAGCCTTCGTTCCCGGGTTACCGCAATGTCGAACCCGCCGAGATCCCGCGCGGGTCGCGGGTGCCGATCCTCAGCTATGTGCAAGCAGGTAACTGGCGGGAGATGTGTGAACAGGCCACTACCTTCGATGGCAATGTTGAGTATGTGTCTGCCAGTGTCGATATTGGCCCTTGCGGGTTTGGCCTCTGGCTACGTGGCAACTCTATGACCCCGCAATTCAATGAGGGGGATTTGGTGATCGTTGACCCTGACGAACAGCCCCGCCCTGGTGATTTCGTGGTGGCCAAGAACGGCAGTGATGAGGCTACTTTCAAAAAGTACCGGCCCCGTGGCATCGATGAGCACGGGCAAGAAGTGTTTGAACTGGTCCCGCTTAATGACGATTACCCGCCCATGTACTCCGACCGGCAGCATATCGAGATCATCGGCGTGATGGTCGAGCACCGCATTTTTAGAAAACGATAGGGCTCAGGTACGCCCTTATTCATGTAACTAACGAAATGGATGGCTACATGCGCAATCCCAAAAACATCATCATCGCGATGGCTTGTGCCTTCACGATGCTCTCCACCGCTCCCACCTTCGCCAAAGGTCGAGAGCCCTGCTCAGGCAGCAAGGGCGGGATCTCTCATTGTGATGGTGAGCTGTTTGTTTGTAATGACGGCACTTACAGTGCGAGCAAAAAAATTTGCTCAGCCAGCCATTATGGAGATGAAGGTCAATCGGCATCGAAAAAAACAGTCAACAAAAAATCCGAGGCAAAAAAATCAGATGCCAAGGTCATACCTAAACAGTGACAGTTCGCAAACTCGATGACCGTGGCCGCGACCGAAGGTGGGGGTGGTTTTTCGGCGCACCTCATCCAGTGCTCCGGCTAGCGCTTCGGCCAGTGCTTCGGCCAGTGCTTCGGCCCCTTCTCGCTCGCTCAGGTTAGGAAGGTGAGTGCGCCAAAAAGCTCTAGCACGCACGGCGTCCACGGAGCCGTTGAGCTGCGACACGATATGGTGGCGCATGATGCCAGTCAGTTCATAGCGGCGTTCATGTTCAGCAAGCAATTCTCCTGATGAAGGTTTCATATGGTCTCCAATATTGAGAGGTTTGATCGTACGGTGGTGCTGGCATTGGCCGAGCTTTATAGCCGTTTTCCGGTGCGGCATTCCCTATCAGCCAGCAAGTTCATCGTAACCGAGGATGGCGAGCATATTGAAGACCTTTCGCCAGAAGCAGAAGGGCAGTTGTTTGCTGATGATCCTTACCTCAAAGACCCTTACTTCAAGCGCAAGCAATTTTCATTTGAGTGCCTGCACTGGCTGGTTGAGACGGGGTATCTCCACGGTGAGCCAAAGGCATACGACCGCATTGCCAATGCCGTGCTGACGGCAAAGGGGCTGGATGCGTTGAATGCGACGCCAGACAGCCTGCAAGAAACCCTTGGCGAGCGTATCCAAGCCGTGGCCAAGAACGGTTTATGGGAGACGAGCAAGGTTCTGATTGGGCAGGTTGTAGGGTTCGGCGTTGGATTGGTGACATGACAGTCCGCAAGCTCGACGACGGCAAGCCTAAGCTCTGGCTTGCCGAGGTTTATCCCCAAGGTCGTGACGGCCCCCGCAAGCGCAAGCGCTTCGCCACCAAGGGCGAAGCCTTGGCATGGGAAAAACACATGCTGGCCCAGCCCTGGCAACAACCAGAGGCTGGCCATGCGGATGAGCGTCGGCTGAGTGACCTCGTGGCGCTTTGGCATGGTCGCCACGGCCAAACCCTGACCGACGGTGATCGACGCCGCGACAAGTTGAATTGGCTGGCAGATGCATTGGGCAATCCCTTGGCGACCGACTTCACCGCCCAGCAGTTTGCGGCCTACCGCGAACGGCGATTGGCAGGCGAACTTTATGTGCCCGGTCAGCGCAAACAGGTATCCCCGACCACCATCAATCGTGAATTGCTCTACCTGCAGGCCGTGTTCAATGAACTTGGCCGCCTGGGTGAGTGGGCTCATGGCAACCCGCTGGAAGTGCTGCGCCAGTACAAGGTGCAAGAGTCCGAACTGGCGTTCCTGAATCAGGATGAAATCGAGCAGTTGCTGGCGGCCTGTGCGGGGCTGAACGACTTGTGGCTGATTGTGATGCTGTGCCTGTCGACCGGTGCCCGGTGGTCTGAGATTGAAAAGCTGACCCGCTCACAGGTTGGCATCGGGCGGTTGACCTTCACCCGCACCAAGGGCAAGAAGAACCGCACCGTGCCGGTGGCCGGCTGGCTGTTGGCATTGCTGCCCAAGCGCACCGGCAGGTTGTTCGGCGACTGCTATGCCGAGTTCGAGAAGGCAATACGGCGGGCCGAGATTGAATTGCCTGCCGGACAGAGCACCCACGTACTGCGCCACACCTTCGCCAGCCACTTCATGATGGCGGGTGGCAACATCCTGGTGTTGCAACGGATCCTCGGCCACACCGATATCAAGATGACCATGCGCTATGCCCACTTTGCCCCAGACCACCTCGAAGATGCGGTAAAACTCAACCCGATCACCGCGCTGAAAAATGGCGGCAAAATGGCGGCAGCGCTCACCAGCGATACCCAATAAACCCCATTAAACCCCAAGCAAACCCGCGAAAACACGGCAAGTCATTGATTCAACATGACTTGCGATGGTTTCAAAATCCGCCGGTGAATAACCGTGTCGGTTCGAGTCCGACCCCGGGCACCATCAAATTCATGACAAAAGGCCATCAGCAATGATGGCCTTTTGTTTTTTGGCGTTCCTGCGCATTGGTGCGTTGCTGCTGAGCAGGCAGTACTTCCCGTTACCTCTTGGTATCCCTTCTCTTTTTCCGCTCTCCGTTATTTCCTTTTCTTGATGTGGCCGCTGACGACATCACCGCCAGCGGCCTGTTTCTATTGCGGTTTTCTTTCCAAACCTTGCTGCATCAGATCATGATTGCTGCGTTACCCCAGCAGGGCAAACAGCAGGGTGCCGAGGCTGCCAGCGAGTGTCAGCGCTATGATGGCTCTGGGGGTGCCGTGCAGCTTGGTCCACATAAACAGGCTGGTGAGGGCGAGCAGCAGCAGGGCCAGGGCGGCGATATCGCCAAACAGCTGCCAGCCGAGGCCGGTGCCCATGCCGCGGTGCAGCCGGTTGAGGCTAGCGGCAAAGTTGGCCAGTTGCAGGTCGGTACGTACCAGCAGGGTACCCTCAACATAGCTGGCGGCCACGCTTTGGCTGAGGGTGACGCCGCGCATCTCCCACTTGGCGGGCAGGGTGAGCGGGCCGTTCGGGGTGGGCAGGGTCTGGGCCGGGGTGATCATGGTTCGCCCGTCGGCAAAGGTATCGGGATAGCGCTGTTGCAGCAGGCTTTTCAGCTGCTCCGGGCTGGCGAGTGGCGCCTCCAGCACTATCTCTTCACTCGATTTGTCGGTGTGGGGGCCGGGGATGGGCAACACGGCACGGTGTTGCAGCCAGAGACCGGTGATGCCGTACATCAGCATCAGGGCGAGGGTAAAAAAACCGGCCCAGGCATGGAGGCGGCGTACCCATTTGTTGTTGTGAAGGGGAACTCTTCTGCGTTTCATCGTGGTTGCTTCATAAAAAAACTGGCCAGCAAGGGCTGGCCAGTCGGGGTGGTTGTCACAGAGATCAGAAGCGGTATGTTCCGGTCAGACTCAGCTGACGGGGTGTGCCCGGCATGATCTGGTTGGCACTGGTGGCGCTGACGAAGTACTCGTGATCGGTCAGGTTTTCGGCGCTCAGCTCGGCTTCCCACTGCTGCCAGCGATAACCGGCGCGCGCATCGAAGCGGGCGTAACCGGGCAGTGTGGTGGTGTTGGCGTTGTCGGCGAAGCGATCGCCCACCGCCGTTACGCCGGTTTCACCGAACCAGCCCTGCTCGCCACTCTTGTAGCCGAGATAGAACTGGCCATTCTGGCGGGAGACGTTCATCGGGCGCTTGCCCTGCAGATCCGCATCCGCCTTGACCTGCTCCGCATCCTGAATGGCGAAGCCGCCACGCAGGTAGATCTCGTCGGTCAGCTCGGCACGGGCGCTCAGCTCGACCCCCTCGGTACGCTGCAGGCCGGTGAGGATCACCTTGGTGGGATCCAGCGGATCCTTGGTGCGCTTGTTGTACATCTCCAGTCGATAGAGGGAGAGAGTGGTCGCCAGCTTGCCGTTCAGCCAGTCACTCTTCACACCACCTTCGTAGAGGCGGGTGTGCTGGGGTTCCAGCCCGTTGTTCTTGTCACCCGGGGTGATGCCGATCAGCTCGCCGCCCACCGGAGTGAAGGTCTTGCTGTAGGAGGTGTAGAAGGCGTGATCCTCGAGGGGATTCCACACCAGACCGAGGCGCGGGCTCAGGCTGTTGACCGAGACGCTCTCCTCCTTGTTGAGGTCGTAGCGGCGACTGGTGACGGTGAAGTCGTCACGGCGCAGCCCGCCAACCAGATGCCAGTCACCCAGGCTGAGCTGATCCTGCAGATAGAGGCCATTGCCGCGCACCTTGTGTTTGGCGTCGCTGGAGAGCTTCATGGCGCCATTGTAGGTGGGCAGCGAGCCCGGATCGTAGAGATTGCCAGACGGGATGGCGGTGGCATTTTGGTAGAGCTTGGGTGTGCGCTCCTGCCAGTTCTGCTCGAAGCCAACCAGCAGGCGATGTTCCACCGGGCCGGTCTGGAACAGACCTTCGGCCTCGGTGTTGCTGATCAGGTTCTTCGCTTTCAGATCCTGCTGCCAGCGGGAGCGGGTCACCTGATCCCCTTTGACGCTGGTGACATAGGTGTTGTCAAACTGGCTGTCGAGGGTGGAGTACCCGAGCTGCTGGCGCAACTGCCACTGATCGTTGATATCCCAGGAGAGGCGGGAGCGGGTGGATTGCGCCACGTCATCGATGAAGTCGCGGCTGGTATCGCTGTAAACATACTCTCGCGGCACATCGGCCGGACGGCCATTGACCCCGGGAATGCCGCGATCCGGGGTGCGGTCATGTTCGTTGCGCTCGTACTGCACCAGCCAGTTGAGGTTGTCGCTGATCTCCCAGTTGGCGGAGGGGGCCAGCAGAGTGCGCTTGCTCTTCACTCCGTTGCGGAAGCTATCTTTGTCCTCTTGCGCCATGTTGAGGCGCAGTTGCACCTGCTCACTCGCCTCGCCATTGAGGTCGGCGGCCAGCCGCTGGCTGTCAAAGCTGCCGACCCGGGCGGTGACGCTGGACTCCTGCCCTTTCTGTGGTTTCTTGCTGACCCGGTTGACGATGCCCCCCGTGCTGCCTCGGCCGTAGAGCACGGCGGCCGGGCCCTTGAGCACTTCTACCCGCTCGATGTTGCCGAGATCCCGGGTGTACTGCATGTCGTCGCGGAACCCGTCGAGATAGAAGTCGTTGCTGGCGCTGAAGCCGCGGATGTTGACCCCGTCGAAGCGGGTATCACCGCTGGCGTTGACCCCGGGAATGCCGCTCAGGGCTTCGCTCAGCGTCGGTTGGCCGAAGGCGGTCAGCTCGCTGACCTTGACGCTGTCGATGGTCTGGGGCACCAGCTTGGCTGGCGTATTGGTACGGGTTGCGGTGGCAACTTCCTGATGCTGGGATCGTTTGCCAACCACTGTCATGGTTTCATCGGCGGCCTGGGCAGTGAAGCCGGTGCCCAGCAGTGCCAGCGAGACCAGCGTTCTGCGAAAGTGAGGGTGCTGCATATTCAATATTGACTCTTTGGATGTCGACCTGACGGCTCGAACATATTGATTTAATTATAATTAGCCTGACCCGCTTAAGCGGGATGCCAATGATATTGATTTTCATTTGTCTGGCAAGGTGAAAATGGAGGGGGCTTTGGGTGCGTGTTGTGTGGTCGGCAGAGCTCGGCTGAAAAGCAGAGCCATTACAGCAAACCGCGAGAACGAAGCGAGGGAAAAGGGCGTAGCGGAAGAAAAAGGTGCGAAATGTGAAGCGATATCCGGCCCGATAGGACGGGCCGGATATCGGACTCAGCGAGTGCTCAGCAGTCGGCGGGTGAGGGGGATAGTCGCCAGCAGGCGATAGACCAGCAGAGACGATCCCAGCAGCAGCGGCACCTTGGTGATCTCCCACAGGATGGATGCGCCCTGCGGGCCGAATACGAAGAGCCAGACCACCAGCATCATGTGCAGGCAGTAGATCCCGAGCACTTTGGGGGCCTGGCGCTCAAGCCAGCTGCCCTTGCCCCACTCGGGGTTGGCCAGCAGCAGGCCAAACAGGCCGATAGTCCAGGGAAGGGAGCCGAGCAGGAAGTCGTGGCGGGTGAGTGGCACCCCGGCGAAGTGCTGCAGCGCCCAGGCTTCACAGCCATAGAGCGCCACGCCCACCAGCAGCAGTTGCCAGCCGGTGCGGGCATCGGGCTGCCACTGACGCTGGCGCAGCAGGGCACCGAGCGCCACAAACAGCAGGGAGAAGAAGGGGCCGTTACGGGTGAGCAGTGGCCACTCGGCGCCTAGCAGCGGCTTGGCATAGGAGCCCCCCAGCAGCGCCAGCAGGTAGAGGCCAAGACCCAGCCAGAGGGCGAGCGCTGGTCTGCCAAGCCGGTAGCAGAGTGCCAGCAGGGTCACCGCCATGATCAGGGCTGGCAGGAACCAGAGGTGGATCATGCCGCCCACCAGCCAGCCATTGAGGGGGTCGCCGAGCTGGAATTGCCACTGCCCGCGCAGGGAGGCCAGATAGCCTTGCTGCACGGCATCCAGCGGATTGAACGGCACCAGCAGGTAGACCAGACTCCACACCAGCCAGAGCAGCAGCAAGGGGTGGCAGTAGCGCCAGGCAACGGTCAGCGGCGCCTCGCGACTCAGTCTCGGCTGCAGAAAGTAACCGGCACAGAGGAAAAACAGCGGCACGGCAAAGCGGCATAGCTGGTTGATGGTGCCGCTCAGCCAGAGCCAGGATCCGCTTCCCCACAGGGCGGGGTTGAAGGGGTTGGCGAAGGGGGATACGTGAATGGTCATCACGGCCAGAATGGCCAGTACCCGCCCGCACTCGATACTGGAAATACGCATGGTGGCTCGTCGCTACAGGGGTTGTGATGGCACGCTAAAATTCTTGCCGAAAACTTACAACCAATTGATTCTATTAGTGTGAATCACGCTGTTGAGTAGTTACGTTTTGTAACGGGATGGCGGAAGGTGTTACCTGTAGCGGGAACTGGATCCCATTTTTTGGGCGCGCTCATGCAGATAAAAAAAGCGAGGCATGTGCCTCGCTTGGTTGGGGATCTCGAGCTTACTGGTGAGTCAGCATGCTGCTCTGGTTGGCTGCAAGGGTGGTTCTGCCCGAGCTCTCCAGCCATGTTTTGATCCGCTTGGCGTCGGCGACCCGATCGTTGGTGGTCTCGGCATTGAGCAACACCATGATCACCGGCTCACGATTGACCTTGGTGCCCAGCACCAGACAGCGGCCCGCTTCGCGGATATAGCCGGTCTTGGAGAGAGTGAACTCCCATTGCCCTTCGCGGATCAACCGGTTGGAGTTGAGGTAGTGCAGCTGACGCTTGTTGGTACGCACATAGCTCTGCTCGTCGGTGGAATATTGGCGGATCAGCGGATAGGAGGCCGCTGCGGCGGCGAGTTTGGCGAGATCCTGCGCGGTGGAGACATTGCGCGGGTTGAGCCCTGTGCTGTCGGCGTAGCGGGTATTCCACATACCCAGCATGCGGGCCTTGGCATTCATCGCCTCGACGAAGGCACGCTGGCCGCCGGGATAGTGGCGGGCCAGCGCCGAGGCGGCGCGGTTTTCAGAGGACATCAGGGCGATATGGAGCATTTCGGCGCGGCTGAGCCTGGAGCCGATGGCCAGGCGCGAGCCGGTTCCCTTGATGCGGTCGATGTCGGCATTGGTCACGGTGAGCATTTCGTTGAGGCGCAGGTTGGCATCCAGCACCACCAGCGCCGTCATCAGCTTGGTGAGTGAGGCGATGGGCATTACCCGGTTGCCGTTGCGCTCGGAGATCACCTCGCCGGTTCTGTGGTTGGCCACCACGAAGGCAGCCGAGCTGAGGTTGGGCACATCCCGTCGCTCGAGAAAGCCGCTGCTGCTCTTGCTGCTGGCGGAAAAGGGGTTGGCATGGGCACTGTCCATAGTGGCCGGCAGCATTACTGCGCCAAGCAACAGGGGAAGGAGGGAACGCATCATCATGATCAGCTCTACCGGACGAAATACAGGGATATCTCGCTAAGTTATATGTCGTGAACTGGCGCTTCACAATCATTCTCACCTTGATATTGATAATTTACGGCGTTGAGCGTGCTTTGACGGCGAGGAGTGCGTAAAAGAGGTCTCCATGGAGTCTTTTTTTGCATTGAAACTATGGGCTGGCCGTGATGATGAGCGGAAGCCAGCGCTAAAAAAATCGGGACCAGAACGGTCCCGATTGGCATGGAGCATTGCCTGCCGGTTAGTGGGCATCTTCCTGCTTTATCTTGAAGCGCATGGCGATCACCACGAACAGCAGCGGGCCAATGATGGTCCAGACGCCGGTGGAGATATCGCCGGAGATAAAGGGGGCGACCACGGTAAAGACGTTGCCGAAGGCGACCAGGATCAGGCTGATGATGGTGGCAAGCAGTACCGAGCCCGCGCTCTTGAAGAAGGTCAGGTCCTTGCCCAGCGCCGGGTTGTTGCGATAGCGATACCAGGCGTAGATGAGGAACATGTAGGGCAGGGTCATGCCGACGTTGGTCATGGTGATGATCAGCTCATAGAGGGCGGCGGCCCCTTCCGGGTTGATCAGGGTAAAGATGGACTTGGCGGCAATGAACAGACAGACCACCCAGGCTTGCACCTTGAGGGCTTCAATCCGCACGCCATTCTCGTTCTCGCGCTGGAAACGCTCCGGCCAGAAGTAGCTCGGGGTGCCGGTGATGAACTGGCGCAGCGGTGCGTAGGAGAGGGCGATAAAGGCACCCAGATAGCTCAGGAACATGCCCAATCCGGCAAAGCGCATGAACACCTGTCCCAGCCACTCGCCACCAAGATGGCGCCCCAGCTCCAGCATGATGATGAAGAGGGCGGAGAGAGAGGTGATCCCCTCGGCCGGGAAGTCGCTCCAGCGCATGATGGAGCCGACCGCCAGAAAGCCGATGATGTAGCAGAGCACGATGAAGGCGCCGGAGAGGAAGATGCCGCGCTTGAGGTCACGCTCCGGATCTTCCAGCTCGTCAGCCACCCCGGCCATCGCCTCGACCCCGCCGTAGGCGAAGATGGCGAACACCATAAAGCCGAGGAAGGGGATGATGTCGTTGAAAGCGGCATTGGGAGAAGCCGTCAGCGATGCCTGGGTGAAGGGCTCCTGCAGAGTCATGCCGCTCACCGCGAAGGTGAAGACGCCACCGACCAGCAGCAACACGTTGAGTGCCACCACGGAGAGACCGCCGATGGCCGCCACTTTGGCGAAGCGGGCGCTACCCAGGGTGATGAGCTTGGTGACGGTGGCAACCAGAGCGATGGCGACCACTCCCAGAATAAAGGGGCCGAAGTCGATGCCGGTGCCCAGGGTGACCGGGATGACGGTGATGTCGCGGCCAAACAGCATGAAGGAGAGGGGCACCCACATGGAGAGCGCCTTGCCAAACATCCAGATGACGTAGGAGGCGAACCACATGGTCAGACCGATAAAGGCGAATCGGGTCGAGACCGAGTGGCGCATCCAGGTAAAGATGCCGCCCGCCTCTTTGCGAAAACCGGTACCAAACTCAATCATCATCAAAATGAACGGGATGAAGAAAAACAGACCGCCGATCACGAACATCGGAATGGCGGCATATCCCATTCGGTAAAAACCGATCCCGATATTAGTGACGCCAAATACCGATGTTAATATCATCAATATAAAGGCGCCCAACTTCAGCTTTTTTGCTGACATATTAAAAACTCCCTGATGGTGCTGGATTTAAAATAATCAAAAATTAAACGGACGAAACCGGACCCATTAATAACGCGGTAGCGCCATGCCATCCTGCTGTGGCGGGCGCGATCGGGTCATCTCTGACCGGGCTGGCTTACCCGTCAGGCGGTCAATGAATGTATGGGCGGAGCGGCATGGTCTGTGCCATGCGCGGTATTGGTCAGCGTTGCCGAAAATTAACTGTGAACGATTTTATCATTAATGTTGCTGGGCAGGTAAGTTTCCCGAATGAAGCTGTGGTTGAAATAAACAGACCTGCCAGTTAATTGATACGTTGCGGATGTAAACATTTACGCCCGGGCCGACACTTATTTCCATTATTCGTATTCGGCATATTTGGCGGAGTGAATTACGCCATCCTGCCTGATAAATCCGCACCAATGGCGACAGCGCTTATCCTCCCAGCCGGGTCAGCAGCACGCCGCCAGTGATAATGGCCGCCGCCGTCAGCCGCATGCGCCCGAGCGGCTCTTTCAGCAGCCAGACCGAGAGCAGCATGGCAAACAGCACACTGCTTTCGCGCAGAGCCGCGACCACGCCAATGGGGGCTTGGGTCATGGCCCAGATAACAATTCCGTAGGCGAGCAGTGACATGGCACCTCCTGCAATTCCCGCCATCGCATGGCGACGGATCTGGCGCCATGCGTTGCGTTTCTGGTGGACGAGCAACACCAGCAGCATCGCCAGCCCGGTACAGGCAAAGAGCCAGAGGGTGTAGCGTACCGGTTCACCCCCTGCGCGGGCGCCGGCTCCATCCGAGAGGGTATAGGTCGCCGTGAACATGGCCGTGATCAGTGCTGCCCGAACTGCCTTGCTGTCAAGGCGCTGCTGCCCGCCTCGCCAGGCCATCAGCAAGACCCCCATGATCAGCACGCAGGCGCCGATGATGCCGCCGTAACCGGGGTAGTCCCCCAGCAGCAGGGCACTTAACGCCATGGCGAGCAGCGGGGCACTGCCACGGGCCAGCGGATAGATCTGGCCAAAATCGCCCTGATTGTAGGCATGGCTGAGAAACAGGCAGTAACCGATATGGAGCAGGACTGAGAGGCCGAGCCAGGGCAGCTCGGCAGCAGAGGGAAGCCCCATGGGGAGCAGCGCCACGGCGGCGATAAGCCCTGAGAAGATCGCCACCAGTGACACGCCCACCAGCCGCTCTTCGCCAATTTTGACCAGCGCATTCCAGCTGGCGTGAAGCAGGGCTGCCAGCAGAACGGCAAAAAAGACGGTGGTGCTCATGGGAAAGGGCTCTCGGGCGATGGGGGTCAACAGCATACCCGCCCGGAGCCTGATTGGCCGAGATCTTTATCAAGGCTTCGGCTTTTCGGGGCTCGCCTCCTGCGTGGTGGCGTTACCCAGTTGCCCCAACACCAGTTTGGGATGGGGATCGGTCTGCAGCGGTATATCCTGCAGTGCTGTTCCCTGCTGGTGGCGGTGGATGATCCCGGCGGCCATCTTGCCCAGTGCCTCGTAGCTGCTGATGGTGCCAATGCTGCAGCCGTGCTCGACGAACAGCTCGGCACTGCAGATGGTAGGGATGGCCGCTGCGTTGAGCGCATTCAGCAAACGGGGGGCGATGGAGAGCAGATAGCTGTCTGCGGCCAGAAAGACGATGTCGTTTTTGGCATCCTGTTGCAGCCGCTTCAGTTCGTTGTCCAGCCGCCGTGGGTCAGGGGCCATTCGCCAGGTGACCATCTGCCACTGATAGCGTTTCGCTTCATTGAGCAGCATATCGGCCACCAGCAGGGTGTTCTGCTCACGGGGGTTGAAGGGTAGCAGCAGCCGTTTGCCGGTGGCCAGATGCTCGCTGGCGTTGGCCAGTTGCAGCGCCATCGGCACCATGTTGCTTACCCCGGCTACCATGCTGTTCTGGGCTTTGTCTTCCGAGAGAATGTCAGCCCCGACCGGATCGGAAACCACATTGAAAATCAGAGGCTTGCGGTTGGCCACCAGACTCTTGGTCATGGTGGTGGCGGTGGTGCCAAAAGTGTAGATGTAGTCGTATTCGGCCAGTTTCGGCAGCATCTGCTGGCGCAGCATGGTTGCCAGCGCCGTACGATCCTGATCGGCGTTATAGGTGGTGATGGTGGCCTGATAGCCAAGGCGGGTCAGCTCTGCCCGAAAGCCCGCTTCGGCTGCGGTTTCACCGCGCCACAGCACCATGGCGATAGAGAGGGCGTGAGCGGGAAGAGCCAGCAGCAACAGCAGGACGAAAGGCAGCCTGACCATGATCATCTCTCCGGCGATACATCTACTGTTGAGCCTAGGCCACTTTCTCCGGTCGTGAGCGACGCCCAGCAAAAAGCGCGATGGCAAGCCATCGCGCTTTGGGGATCCGCAAAACCTCGATTAGAAGTCGTAGCGGGCAGCCAGCTGGAAGTCATCCTTGACGTTGAGCTTGCCGCTCTCCTTGCTGTCCAGATTGTTGATACGGTACTCGCCAATCACCCGCAGGTTCTTGTTGAATTTGTACTGGGCACCCAGGGTGTAGTAATCCACGTTGTCTTTCTTGATGCCAGCCTTGTCCTGCTCCTGTTTGTTCCACAGCGCCATCAGACCGAAGCCGTTCTCGAAGTTGTAGCCCAGCGCGGCTTCCCAACCGGTGTGATCGGTGCCGGTCGCCAGGAAGTCGCTGCCATCGGCATAGCTCAGGGCGGCGTAGGCGGCCTTGTTGTCGAACTTGGCGGAGATCAGCCACAGCTTGGCATCTTCTTCACCGCTTTTGTCGCGGATACCGACGTTGTAAGCGGTACCCAGAGACAGGTTGAACGGGAAGGTGTAGGCCACGGCAGCACCGTAGGCGGCGTCGCTATCCTTGCTGGTGGTCTCTTCGGTGTCACCACCGTCGAACTTGTAGCTGGTGTCGAGCTGGAAGCCATTGAACAGGCCGGAGTATTTCAGTACGGAACCGGCGCGGTTGGTGGCGAAGGTGTCGGTCTTGGCGCCCAGCGCTTCGTTGCCGTAGCCGTCGGAGAGGGAGACATCAGTCCAGTCGGCCAGGAAACCCGGGGCCCCTTTCTGGCGACCGAAGGTCACGGTGCCCCAGTCAGCGCCGACACCGGCAAACGCCAGACGGGTGCGCAGGTTGTCGGAGTTCTCGCTGATGGTCTTCTCGCTGTCATTGATATACATCTGTACTTCGTACTGAGCCAGAGCCTTCAGGCCACTCTGGATTTGGGTCTCGGCCTTGGCGCCGAAACGGACAAACTGGTTGGCACCCTGCTTGTCGCTGTATTCGCTTTTCGGTTTGCCGCTGGCATCCAGTTCCTTCTTGTCACCAAAGAAGTGGCCAGCGTAGATACGGCCATAGAGATCCAGCATGGAGGTGTCATTTTTGTACACTTCAACGGCTTGAGCCTGGAAGGCTGCGGTGAGAGCCAGTGCCACTACAGTCAGCTTTTTCATCTTAATCCCTTGTGGTGTTGCAAGCTTTTGTTTTGAAAACGGGGTCATGCTAGGCAGCGGGGATGACAGCGGGGTGACAGTTGGATGAAGAGTCGATGGCAATTGGGTTGCAATTGGATGAATTGGCTACATTCTTGCTCGCAGTGGCTACTTTTGTGCGCAAAGGTTTGCCCTTGTGGTAGAATGCCGCCCGTTTTCGAGCTCCATAGGTTGGATATGCGATGAGACGTGAACTGGCAATCGAGTTTTCCCGAGTGACGGAAGCGGCTGCACTGGCTGGCTACAAGTGGCTCGGACGTGGTGACAAGAATATCGCTGATGGGGCGGCCGTAGCGGCCATGCGCCACATTCTCAACCAGATCGAGATCGATGGTGAGATTGTGATCGGCGAAGGTGAAATTGATGAAGCGCCGATGCTCTATATCGGCGAGAAGGTCGGTACCGGACACGGCGACGCGGTGGATATCGCGGTCGATCCCATCGAGGGTACCCGCATGACCGCCATGGGTCAGGCCAACGCGCTGGCCGTGCTGGCGGTGGGCGACAAGGGTTCTTTCCTGAAAGCGCCTGACATGTACATGGAAAAGCTGATCGTCGGGCCCAAGGCCAAAGGCGCCATCGACCTGGATCAGGCTCTCGAGCTGAACCTGAAGTCCGTGGCCAAGGCGCTGGGCAAGCCGCTCTCCCGTCTGACCGTCATTACCCTGGCCAAGCCGCGTCATGACAAGGCAATCAAGGAGATGCAGGGTTTGGGCGTGCGGGTGTTCGCCATTCCTGATGGTGACGTTGCCGCCTCCATCCTCACCTGTCTGCCGGACAGCGAAGTCGACATGCTGTATGGCATCGGCGGCGCACCGGAAGGGGTGATCTCCGCGGCGGTGATCCGTGCGCTGGATGGCGACATGCAGGCCCGTCTGGTGCCGCGTCACCGCGTCAAGGGTGACAGCCCGGAAGTGCGTGCGCTGGGCGAGCAGGAAATTGCCCGCTGCGAAGCGCTGGGCATCGACGTTAACAAGGTGCTCAAGCTGGAAGACATGGCGAAGAATGACAACGTCATCTTCTCCGCCACCGGCATCACCAAGGGTGATCTGCTGGACGGCATCACCAGCGATGGCGTGATGGCGACCACCGAGACTCTGTTGATCCGTGGTAAATCCCGTACCATTCGTCGTATCAAGTCGATCCATTACCTGGAACGCAAAGACAGCGTGGTACGCGACATCATCCTGTGATTATGTCTCGCTGAACCGGCTGTGTTGTCTGAAGCCTGATCGCCCGTGCGGTCGGGCTTTTTCTTGTGCGCCAGCTACGTTTGTGCCGCCGCTTCGGCTATGGTGGCTCAGACCGTCCCAAAGGAGTGGAGTCTATGGAGTGTCGTAGCGGCTGCGCTGCCTGTTGCATCGCCCCCAGTATCAGCAGTGCCATTCCCGGTATGCCAGATGGCAAACCGGCTGGCGTCCCCTGTATCCAGCTCGATAGCGCCCTTGGCTGCAAGATCTTCGGTCAACCGGAGCGGCCGGCGGTGTGCGGCGGTTTTCGCCCCATGATGGATGTGTGCGGCAGCCATCGCGCCGAGGCCATCTGGCTGATCGGCGAGCTGGAGCGGCTCACCACCTGACGAGGGCAGGGCGAAGAGATAAAAAAAGAGGCCGCATCATGCGGCCTCTCGCGTTTCTGTTCGCCGGGGATCAGACTCCCGCCAGTTCCAGTGCCTGACGATAGTACTCGTTGGCCTTGTTGGTGAGGCGGCGCTTGTCCATCAGCTGGCCGAGGGCGTGGTAGGCGGCGGCGCTCGGCGCCCGCTCCACTTCCTGCTCCAGCAGCTTCTGGGCATCGTCCAGCTGACCGGCCAGCAGATAGAGCTGGGCCAGTGCGGTGTCCACCTCCGGTTGCCCCTGCTGTTTTTGCAGCAGCGCCAGCAGCGGCTGGTAACTGTCGAGTTTCAGCTTGGGCAGGCGAGCCAGCAGCTGCGGCATCGGCTGTTTGCGCAGCGCCTCCTGCCACAGGGTGGCGGCTTCGCCGTCGGCACCCAGCTGGCGCAGCAGATCGCCGTAGCAGGCCAGCAGTTCTGGCTCGAGGCGCAGCTTGCGCGGCAGATCCTGCCATACCGCCTTGAGGGTCTCGAGGCTGCCGGCAGCCTGTTGCAGACGACCAGACCAAGCCTGTTGCAGCAGATCTTCTTCCTGTTTGGGGGTCAGCTTGCCCACCTTGTGCAGCGCCGGGATCAGGTCGCACAGGGCGCTCCAGTCCTGACGGGCCAGATGTACCTGACGCAGCTGATCCAGCACCATGGGGTGGCGCGGGTTGAGGGCGTAGACCGACTCCAGCATCGCCAGCGCGGTATCGTACTGGCCCTGCTCGATCTGCAGCTGGGTCTGGGTCAGGGTGAGCGCCAGCTCGGCTTTGGGGTTCTCCTCCTGCGCTTTTTGCAGGTATTGATCCCGGCGGGCGTCGTCACCACGGGCCTGTGCCGCCTTGGCGGCGCTCAGGTAGTTGAGCAGCGGGGTGTCGCTGTTGCTGGCCCCCTTGATCAGCAGCTTTTCAGCCTGACTGTAGTGCCCTTCGGCCATTGCCAGGGTGGCGGCGACGGTCTGTTGATTGGCCTTGCGGCGGCGGCGCGAGCCGTACCAGCCGAGGGTCTTGCGGCGCAGGCCGAATACCCGACCCAGCAGCCACTCGACGATCAGCAGGGCGCCGTAGAACAGCACTGCCATGATCACCGCGCTGGTGACGGAAGATTCGATGGTGTAATTGCCAAGGGCAATCAGCACATAGCCCTTGTTACCGGAGGCTTGCGGGCCAAAGATCAGCCCTGCGACCATCACGGCAACCAGAATGATTATACGGATCATGGTGCCCTCCTCAGCTGCTGGCCAGAATGCGTTGCAGGCGTTCGGTCAGCACCTGCTCCAGCATCGCCTGGGTCTTGAACTGGGCCGGATAGTCGATCTGGATCTGCTCACCCTTGAGCTTGTCGATCTCGCCCTGCATGTAGCGGGTGGCGCTGTTGTCGGTGTCGAAATACTGGGTCAGCCAGCGCTGGGCCTTGTCCAGGCTGTCTTCGTAGAGCGCCTGCTGCTCGCGATAGACGGAGAGCTGGGCCTGCAACAGCTTGGTTTTGAGGTTTTCACGCAGGAAGATCTCCTGCTGTGGCGAGAGCAGCGCCTCGACCGCGCCATCGCGGCGACGGATGGTGACGAAGTTCTCGGTGAACTTGACCCAGTTCTTCTTCAGGTTGCTCTCCCACTCGTCGGGATTGGTGCTGACCGCCTGATCCGGCTCGGCCTTGGCTTCCGGCATGCTGACGGTGGAGAGGGGCAGCAGCTCGATCTGGTCGGACAGCGCCGCCAGCTTGAGGGTCAGCCCCTCGCGGTCGATGCGCGGCATCCCCTTGAGCTTGGCGATATCCTCGGCCAGCGCCTTGCGGATCGGCATCAGGCTGGGGTCGTTGAGGGCGGCGATCCGCTCGTCGGCATTGCCGAGCAGGGTGATGGCGGAGACGAGGTCATGCTCCAGCCACAGTTTGCGGCCCGCCATCCGTACCAGATACTCGGATTCGGCCAGCATCCAGTCGTTGGGGCGCTTGTCATTCAGATCCAGTACCCGGTTCTGCAGACCCTGCATCTCCCCTTGCAGCCGCTGCTGGGTTTGATCCAGTGCGGCCAGCTGCTCGGCATCCTTGCTGCTGGTCTGGTCGATCTTGCTCAGGGCGCTCGCCAGCTGCTGCTTGAGCTGGGCCAGTTCAGCCTGCTGGGCCACGGCATTCTTGTGACCGTGCAGATAGAGACCGCCGGTCAGGCCAAGGGCCAGCAGGATGGCAACCCCTCCCAGTACGGCACCGGAGCGGCTCTTGCTGCCATTGACCGCAGCGGTCGGCTGGGGTTTGACCTGGGATTCTTGTTGTTCTGTCATTCCATCTTCCTCAGTTCCAGTGCGGCCGTCAGGGCCTGGTTGGATGCACCTTGGGCAATCGTGATATGGATAAAGCCAGCGGAGTGGGCCATCTCGGCCACGCGCGGGCTGGGGACCACCAGCAGGCGGTCAAAAAGCCAGGGCTGCTGGCTGGTGGGAACCAGCTCCAGCAGCCGTTGCAACAGTTCACCACTGGTAATGAGCAGGCTGTCCAGCCCCGCTGCCTGCCAGTGGCGGGTTAATGTGTCCCCGTCTAGCTCGGGGTAGTGGCGCTCATAGGCCGCACAATAGTGCACCAGAGCACCGCGTGAGGCCAGCGTGCTGGCGATGAGATCCCGCCCGCCATTGCCGCGCAGGATCAGTACCCGTTTGCCAGCTACCTGCTGCAGGGCGGGCAGGGCCAGCAGCCCTTCGCTACACGGGTCATCCGGGCAACTTGCCGTGATGCCGATGGCTGCAAACGCATCTGCGCTGGCCTGACCCACCGCAAAGTACTCAATATGTGGCCAGGTCTGACCAGTTTGCAACAGAAAATCGTGTGCAAAATGAACGGCATGGATGCTGACGGCGATAACCGCGTCGGCACTGCGCAACAGGTCGGGCAGGAGAGGGAGTTCGCTGCCCGCCACGGTTTCCAGCAGCGGGCAGCAGAGTGGTGCATGGCCGTGCTGGCGCAGCAACTGCACCAGCTCGGCGGCCTGGGCGGCCGGACGCACCACCAGCGGGATCATGTGCGGTAGACCTCGGCGAGGATCTCGTCGGCACCGGCGGCCAGCAGGCGCTGGGCCAACTGCTCGCCGAGGGCCTCACCATCGGCCAGTGGGCCGCGGATCTCGTCGCGGATCACCTGGCTGCCATCCGGGCTACCCACCAGACCACGCAGCCAGATCTGCTCGCCGTCGACCAGTGCGTAGGCACCGATAGGCACCTGACATCCCCCTTGCAGAGCGCGGTTCATGGCTCGCTCGGTCAACACCCGGGCGCGGGTCTCGGCGTGCTCCAGCGGCGCCAGCAGAGCGTGCAGCTCAGTATCGTCGAGGCGGCATTCGATGCCGACGGCGCCCTGACCGTTGGCCGGCAGGCTCTGCTCCGGCTCGATAAAGGCGGTGATGCGGTGCGCCATCTCCAGTCGTTTCAGACCGGCGACGGCGAGGATGATGGCGTCATACTCACCCGCATCCAGCTTGGCGAGGCGAGTATTGACGTTGCCACGCAGGTCGCGGATCACCAGATCCGGGCGGGCGGCGCGCAGCTGGCACTGGCGGCGCAGGCTGGAGGTGCCGACCACGGCCCCTTGCGGCAGTTCGGCAATGGCCTTGAAACGATTGGAGACGAAGGCGTCGCGGGGATCTTCCCGCTCGCAGATGGTGTGCAGACCGAGCCCCTCGGGGAACTCCACCGGCACGTCTTTCATGGAGTGAACGGCGATATCGGCCCGTCCTTCCAGCATGGCGGTCTCCAGCTCCTTGACGAACAATCCCTTGCCACCGACCTTGGCCAGCGGGGTATCGAGGATCTTGTCACCCTGAGTGCTCATGGGCACTAGTTCGACCTGCAACTGCGGGTGCAGGGCTTCGAGCCGGTCTTTGACAAAGTTGGCCTGCCACAGGGCCAGAGGGCTCTTGCGAGTGGCAATTTTCAGGGTTCGGGCTGCCATATCAATCAGTTGTTTCATTTTTAGAAGGAAATCGATATTACCACCCTTTGCCCGGGCTTTCATGGCGGAGCCAGCAAAAGCGGGGCCAAGCTCAAAAATGCATGCTGAAAATGATTTTCATTAAGCATGTGGTGTTGATTAATTAATTGAATTTATTGGAATTTAATGATTTCCCCTGATACTTGATGTGGTCATACCAGAAATAATCTGGTGTTTAGCTGAAGGCTTGTTTACCACCGCTGTTTGCATTGTTAACATGATCACACTTTTTTGACGTATCCCCCTTTTGGTGCGTCATTTTCACTTAGGTGATAGGCAGGGCATTGCAGGAACACATCGATACGCTGGTTGCGCGTTATGACGACATTACCCGTCTCAAGACGCAACGGGCGTTAGGCCTCATGAGTCGCTATGGGCAGCAGGTATTCCAACTGCTGCCTGTCATGCTGCACTTCAATCATCCCCTGCTGCCCGGTTATGTCTCCGGTGATGTCCCTCATGGCATCTGGAGCTTCAGCGCCAGCGCCGAGCAGCAAGCCTTTATCGATGACCTCTGCCGCAACGCCAACTGTCAGAGCGGTCTGGCAACCCATGATCGAGCCATTCAGGGGCTCTACTCCATGGGCAGCACCTCCTCCATCGGCCAGTGCTGTCACTCCGATCTCGATATCTGGGTCTGCCACGTGGCCGGTTTGTCGCAGGAGCGGCTCGATCTGCTGGAGCTGAAGTGCCAGCAACTCTCCAAGTGGGCCGAACAGCGCGGGGTCGATCTCAACTTCTTCCTGATCCCGGAAGATAAGTTCCGCCAGACCAACGATGCCCAGATGCAGGGGGAGAGCTGCGGCAGTGCCCAGCACCTGCTGTTGCTCGACGAGTTCTACCGCAGTGCCATGCGTATCGCGGGCAAACGCTTGATCTGGTATCTGGTGCCCACCGAGTGTGATGATCACTACGATGCGTATGTGAACG
Source organism: Aeromonas sp. 75A (assembly GCF_051919425.1). NCBI lineage: Bacteria > Pseudomonadati > Pseudomonadota > Gammaproteobacteria > Aeromonadales > Aeromonadaceae > Aeromonas > Aeromonas sp. 75A. The sequence continues at coordinate 2,401,430 of NZ_JBQBES010000002.1, forward strand.
AGCTGTTCGAGAGTGGCAAGCTCAAGCAGGAAGACTGGCTCGATCTCGGCAGTTTTGACCGTATTCCGGCCGAAGAGTATTTCGGCTCCGCCCTGTGGCAGCTCTATAAGGGGATCGACTCCCCCTACAAGGCGGTGCTCAAGTCGGTGCTGATGGAGGCCTACTCCCACGAGTATCCCAACACCCGCCTGCTGTCGATGATTGGTCGCGACTGGTTCCAGCACAACGAGGGTATGCACTACCGGCTCGACAACTACTGTCTGATGCTGGACAAGGTGACCAACTACCTCAAGTCCATCGGCGACATGGCGCGGCTCGATCTGGTGCGCCGCTGCTTCTACCTCAAGGTGTGCGACGGTCTCAGCCATCCCAAGGATGATCACTCCCCCGAGTGGCGCCGCGAGCAGATGAGCCAACTGGTCTCCTACTGGGGCTGGAGTCAGGACAAGCTCTATCAACTCGATCATCGCCACGAGTGGAAGATCGAAGAGGTGAAGATCGCTCACGCCGAGCTGCTGGAAGCCCTGATGCAGAGCTACCGCAACCTGATCCAGTTCGCCCGCCGCAACAACATCAGCGAGTCGATCAACCCGGAAGATATCGGCATTCTGTCGCGCAAACTCTACGCCGCGTTCGAGAGCCTGCCGGGCAAGGTGCAGCGCATCAACCTCAAGATCGCGCCAGATCTGAGCGAGCCGGATCTCAGCTTCGTGCAGGTGCCCCACGGTCGCCTCAACCGCGCAGGCTGGTATCTCTACAAACATTCGCTGGAGCCGGTGGACATCATTGGCCGCGCGCCGCTGGAGTTCAACGGTTACATCAGCAAGCTGGTCTCCTGGGCCTACTTCAACGATCTGTTGACGCCCCAGTCGCGGGTGCACCTGTTCAATCAGGGGTCGGATCTGCACATCGACAATCTGCACCAGTTCTGCCGCGATCTCTCCGGCTGCTTCCCCGAGAAGTACCCGCTGGCCACCAACCTGGCCCTCAGCCGACCATGCGAGATCCGTCAGCTCTCGATCTTCCTCAATCTGGAGATGGACCCGACCAGTCACTGGGTAGGTCAGGTGATCGAATTTGACGCCAACACCGTTGATGTCTTCTCGTTTGGTCGCAATCAGGAGTGTCTGGTCGGCTCGGTGGATCTGGTCTATCGCAACTCCTGGAGCGAGATCCGTACCCTGCACTTCCAGGGGGATGAAGCCGTGGTCGATGCCCTCACCACCATCCTCGGCAAGATGCATCAAGATGCTGCCGCCCCCGAGATGATCGAGGTGTTCTGCTACAGCCAGCACTTCCGCTCTCTGGTGCGCTCCCGCTTCCAGACGCTGGTGGCGGAGTGTATCGACCTGCGCCTTGCCCGCGACAAGCAACAGCTGGTCAAGACCATGGCCCTTGGCCGCGAGAAGTACGGCATCTTCTTCGAGCGGCGCGGGGTGTCGGTGAAGAAGCTGGAAAACGCCATCGATTTTTACCGCCACATCTCCCACAACAAGCTGGATCACCTGCCGCTGCGGCTCGACAAGACCCACAGCCAGCATCTGCCGAGCATCGTCGATGCCTATGCCAGCGAAGGGTTGGTGCAGTTCTTCTTCGATACCCGGGATGCGGGCACCAACATCTATATCCTCGATGAGGCGAACCGGGTGGAGATCTACCAGCACTTTGCCGGCAACAAGGATGAGCTGGTGGCGGGGGTCAACCGCTTCTACACCTCCAATCACGAGCGGTTCAGCGATGATGGGCAGTTCATCAACTTCAACCTGCCTCAGTACTACGAGATAGTACAGGTGAATGGCGAGCTGGATGTGATCCCCTATCGCAGTCAGGGCACTCTGCGCGAACAGGTGCCGCCCGCTCGAGAAGTGGGCTGACCCGCCAGTTGGAATCGCCATAAAAAACGGCCTGCAGATGCAGGCCGTTTGCTTTGCCGGAAGGGCTCACGCGCCGAGGCGGGCCAGCAGCCAGCTGCGAATGTCGCCCAGCTGCGGGCGGCAGATCTCGTGACGCATCGGGTACTCGTGCCACTCGGGGGCGAGCCCGGCAGCTTCAAGCCGGTTCTTGGCATCCCAACCGAGCGACAGGCTCACCACATCGTCATAGATGCCGTGCATATAGCAGATGGGCAGGGTGCGAGCAGCCTCGCTCATCTCGCCGAGCAATTTGTCGGGGGCTGCCAGATAGGTGGACATGCAGAGCAGGCCAGCCAGCACTGCCTGGTAGCGCAGCGCGGTGAAGGAGGCAATTACCCCGCCCTGAGAGAAACCTGCCAGCACGATATGCTCGGGGGCAAACCCGTCGGCCACCAGCTGGTCAAGCAATGCGGCAATCTGGTCGGCCGATTCACGGACATGGGACTCCACGGCCCGCTCGGCGGGATCCTCGAAGCTCCTGATGTCGTACCAGCCGCGCATCTTGTAGCCCATGTTGATAGTGATGGGGCGCTCGGGGGCATCCGGCAGCAGGTGACGCACCGGTAGCTCGGCGGGCAGATCCAGCGCGTCCACCAGCGGGGCGAGACCGGCGCCGGAATCACCCAGCCCATGCAGCCAGATCACCGCGTGACGGGCGCCCTGCGGGTGCAGATCGATCATGGGAACACCACCTCTTCGCCCGCCTGAGCGGTGCAGGATTGGCTCAGCAGCGTCTTGAGCTCGTGGCCGAAGCGGTTGTCGATCCAGGTGTCACCCTGCAGTTCGAAGTGGAAGCCGTTCTCGCGGGTGGCGACCCAAATCTGGTGCAGTGGCTCCTGCTTGTTGATGATGACCTTGGTCTTGTTCTCGAAAGAGAGGGTCAATACGCCGCCGCTGCGTTCGCAGTCGATATCCGGATACCCCTCGTCGAGCGTGTCTTCCACATATTGGAAAAAGGCGTCGGTCAGGGCGTGATACTCGTGATCCTTCATCGGTTTATCCTGTTGCTTTTAACAATGTGAGTGCGATTATAGAGGGCCAAAAATTTTTTCGCAGCGAACCATTATGATCACTCAGTTCACCAAGTGTCTGCTTGCCACTCTTCTGTCCCTCGGGTTGGCCGCGTGCGGTCTGAAGGGGCCGCTCTATATGCCGCCCCCCGAGCAGCCACAGAGCCAGAGTACACCGCAAGCAGCACCGCCTGCGACCTCCGAGGCTGCCACCGAGGCCGCGCCGCACTAATGCCGCACCCATTCTAGGAAGGAACCGCCCCCTTGGATCACTTTAACTACGACGCCGACGGCCAGCTTCAGGCCGAGCAAACCTCGCTGCAACAGCTTGCCGAGCAGTACGGTACCCCGCTTTACGTATACTCCCGTGCGACCCTCGAGCGCCACTGGCACGCCTTCGACAAGGCCGCTGGCGATATTCCCCATCTGATCTGCTATGCGGTGAAGGCCAACTCCAATCTGGCGCTGCTCAACCTGCTGGCACGACTGGGCTCGGGGTTTGACATCGTCTCCGGTGGCGAGCTGTCGCGGGTACTGGCGGCGGGCGGTGATCCGGCCAAGGTGGTCTTCTCCGGGGTGGCCAAGAGCGAGGCCGAGATGCGCCTTGCGCTGGATAAAGAGATCCTCTGTTTCAATCTGGAGTCGGAAGCCGAGCTGGAGCGCCTCAATCGGGTGGCAGGCAGCATGGGCAAGAAGGCTCGCGTCTCGGTGCGGGTCAATCCGGATATCGATGCCGGTACTCACCCCTATATCTCCACTGGCCTCAAGCAGAACAAGTTCGGCATTCCCATCGAGCTGGCGCCAGCCATCTATCGCAAGGCGGCCGCGATGGCGAACATCGAGATCGTCGGGGTGGATTGCCATATCGGCTCGCAACTCACTGAATTGAATCCCTTTATGGAGGCGGCTGACAAGTTGCTGCGGCTGATCGACGGTCTGGCTGCAGAAGGGATTCATATCCATCATCTGGATGTGGGGGGCGGTCTGGGGGTCAACTATGGTTCCGAGCAGCCACCCCTCCCACCGAATATGCCGAAGCGCTGAAGCAGAAGCTGGCGGGCCGGGATCTGACCCTGCTGTTCGAGCCGGGCCGAGCCATCGTCGCCAATGCCGGCGTGCTGCTGACCCGGGTCGAGTACCTGAAGCCGGGCGAGACCCGCAACTTCGCGCTGATCGATGCCGGCATGAACGACATGCTGCGCCCTTCGCTCTACGGCGCCTGGATGAACATCATCGAGGTGGATAGCCGTGCCGGCCATGCTCCCGCGGTCTATGACGTGGTGGGCCCGGTGTGCGAGACCGGCGACTTCCTCGGCAAGGAGCGCACCCTGGCCATTGCCGAGGGCTCCCTGCTGGCAGTGCGTTCGGCCGGAGCCTACGGCTTTACCATGTCATCCAACTACAACACCCGTCCGCGCGCAGCCGAAGTGCTGGTGGATGGTGCCGAAGCACACCTGATCCGCGAGCGTGAGCAGTTGGCCGATCTCTGGCGCGGTGAGCACCTGCTGCCCTGATGGCGCAGGCTGGGACAATGATTTCATAACGGTTGACGGTGAGTTTTTACAGCCCTAACAGCACAGGAATGCACGATGTTGATAGATTTTTCCAAGATGCATGGCTTGGGCAACGACTTCATGGTGGTGGATGGCGTCACCCAGAAGGTATTTTTCAGCAATGACGTCATCAAGAAGCTGGCAGATCGCCACTTCGGGATCGGCTTTGACCAGCTGCTGCTGGTGGAGCCGCCCTATGACCCTGAACTCGACTTTCACTATCGCATTTTCAATGCCGATGGCAGCGAGGTGGAGCAGTGTGGCAACGGTGCCCGCTGTTTTGCCCGTTTCGTGCGTCTCAAGGGGCTGATCAACCGGGATCGCATCGCGGTCAGTACCGCCCGGGGTCGCATCGTGTTGCAGCTGGAGGGGGAGAATCAGGTCACGGTCAACATGGGTGTTCCCCAGTTTGAGCCGGGCAAGATCCCGTTCCGGGCCCAGAAGGCAGAGAAAACCTATCTGCTGCGGGCGCAGGAGCATACCGTGATGTGTGGCGTGGTCTCCATGGGTAATCCCCACTGCGTCATCGAGGTGCCTTCGGTCGCCGATGCACCGGTCGAGACGCTCGGTGCCATCATGGAGCGCCACGAGCGTTTTCCCGAGCGGGTCAACGTCGGTTTCATGGAGATGGTCAACGCCACCGAGATCAAGCTGCGTGTATTCGAAAGGGGCTGTGGCGAGACTCTGGCCTGCGGCACCGGTGCCTGTGCGGCGGCGGTGATTGGCATCAGTCAGGGCAAGCTCAAGGAGCGGGTCACCGTCAGTCTGCCGGGCGGCAAGCTGACCATCGCCTGGAAGGGGCCGGGACAGCCGGTCTATATGACAGGCCCCGCCGAGCATGTGTTTGACGGCCAGATAGAGGTTTAGCCGATATAAGGTTCAGGTACGGGGGGCGTTGGCCCCCTTTGCCCATGATGTCGGGGCAGCGAGCCCCATTTCTCTGATGGATCAACCAATTTATGAGCGAACTCAAACGGCAGGAGCAATCGGTGGATGAAGCCACTGTGCTGGAGTACCTGGCCCGTTATCCCGAGTTTTTCCAACGCCATGCCGCCGTGCTGGACCGGATCCGCATTCCCCATGAACGCAAAGGGTCGGTCTCGCTGGTCGAGCGCCAGCTGGAGCGCCAGCGCGAGCGGATCGAACAGCTGGAGCAGGAGATCACCGAATTGATGGGGATCGCCAGCGAGAACGAGCGGATCTTCAGGGTCTATGCCGATCTCTACGGCGAGCTGTACGGTTGCCAGACCCTGTTCGAGGTGAGTGCCGTGATGGGCAAGGCCTTTGTCCAGCGACTGCGCCTGACCGGGCTGCGACTCTGGCTCAATCCCAAGAAGTTTGCCCTGAGCGGGCCCGAGCAGCGTTTTCTGGCACAGGGCAAGCAGCTCGAATCCCTGCTGGGTCAGCGTTTGCCGGGGCAGGATTACTACTTTGGCCGCCTAAGCCAGAGCGAGAAGCAGGCGCTGTTTGGCCACGATGTGCTGGTCAACTCGGTGGCCCTGATGCGGCTCGGCGATCTCGGCGTGCTGGCCTTCGCCAGCTCGGATCCCGGCCACTTTACTCCCCACAACGACACCCTGCTGCTGGGCCAACTGGGGCGCCTGCTGCAACTGCGTCTGCCCGAGTTGACTCATGGCTAGAACACCGGCCAGGGCGCCCGCCAAAGCTCCCGTCGTCGCACCGCCACTGCCTGCGGTACTGGCGGACGAGCTGGCGGCCTTTATCGAATATCTGAGGGTCGAGCGTCAGCTCAGCCCTCATACCCGCAATAACTATCAAGCCCATCTGGAGGCGATGACCGCCGAGCTGGTGGCCCTGGGGCTCACTGACTGGGGTCGGCTCGAGGCGAGTCAGGTGCGCACTCTGGTGACCCGGATGCACAAGGGGGGCCTTGCTCCTCGTTCCCTTTCCACCAAGGTCTCTGCCCTGCGCAGCTTTTGCGACTGGCAGGTGCGGCAGGGGCGGCTGACCGCCAATCCGGCCCGTGGCATCGTCACCCCCAAACAGGGGCGGCCGCTGCCGAAAAACCTCGATGTGGACGAGATGCATCAGCTGCTCAACATCACCGACGAGCAGGATCCGCTGGCGGTGCGGGATCGCGCCATCATGGAGCTGATGTACTCTTCAGGGCTGCGTCTGGCCGAGCTGGTGGGGATCAATCTGGTGGATCTGAAGCTCGACGACCGCCAGCTCAAGGTGACTGGCAAGGGCGCGCGGGAGCGGGTGCTGCCCATCGGCCGGATGGCGGTCGAGTGGCTGCAGAAGTGGCTCAAGGTGCGCCCGCTGCTGGCCGGGGACGAGAGCGAGGCGCTGTTTGTCTCCAGCCGCAAGCAGCGGCTTTCGGCCCGCTCGGTGCAGGCCCGCCTTGATGGCTGGGGCAACAAGCAGGCGCTCAACGCCCACGTCCATCCCCACAAGCTGCGCCACAGCTTCGCCACCCATATGCTGGAGTCCTCCGGCGATCTGCGGGCGGTGCAGGAGCTGCTGGGACATGCCGACCTCTCCACCACCCAGATCTATACCCACCTCGACTTCCAGCATCTGGCCAAGGTTTACGACAGTGCCCACCCCAGGGCCAAGCGTGACCCGGATGCGCAGGATGATGAATAACGGGCCAGAGCCCGTGATGCAGAGGAGAGTCCATGCACTTCTATCGCCGCTGGCAGCCGGTTGCTGCCATCTCGTTTGACCTCGATGACACCCTCTATGACAACGGCCCCGCCATCGTGCGCGCCGAGCAGTGGATGCTGAGCCATCTGCGCAGCGAATATCTGGCCACCGCCATGCTCGACAAGCCGCGCTGGCTGGAACTCAAGCGCAGTGTGCTGAACGGTTCCCCCGAGCTGCGCCACGATGTCAGTCTGGCGCGCCAGCAGACCATCCGTACCGCCATGGTCGAGGGGGGGATGGCCGACCAGCAGGCCAGTCGCGAGGCGGAGCAGGTCTTTGCTGCGTTTCTGGCAGAGCGCTCGAAGATCGAGGTGAGCGAGTCCACTCATCAGCTGCTGGCCAGACTGGCCGAATGCTACCCGCTGGTGGTCATCACCAACGGTAATCTGGATCTGGCGCAGGCAGGGCTGGATCGCTACTTCACGCTGGTCTGCAAGGCGGGGGCGGGCGCCAGAATGAAACCGGCACCGGATATGTTTGAGCAGACCCGCAGCACCCTCAAGCTGCCAGCAGAGCGGATCCTCCATGTGGGGGATCATCCCGAGACCGATGTGCTGGGTGCCCGTTTGCACGGCTTTCGCGCCGCCTGGCTCAACGAGCGGCAGCAACCGTGGCAACAGCTGCAACTGTTGCCGGACGTGGAGCTGACTGCACTGGAGGAGCTGGCCGAGCTGCTGCTCTGATGGCGCTGGCGGGTTGCCCGGCTCAGGCGGGAATGGCTGTCATCGAATAGCGATATATGGCAAGGGGTTACGCCCGCTATTTGCGACAAACCAGCCCGAGCAGGGTGTAGTGGTCGCGCTGGTTGACGCGGCAGTAACTGATGCCGACGGGCAGCGCCTGCTGCAGGGTGATGACGCTGTTCTGATAGCGGCAGACCAGATAGAGCGGGCGCAGGCTGCTATCGAGCTGGCTCCAGTAGTGGATCTCGTCGCTGTCGCCATTATCCGGTTTGAGTTGGGCCAGTTCGGCAGGATCTCCGTCGAACAGGGCCAGATTATCGAGCCGGTGGCTGAGGGTTTCGTCCGGTTTGCCATCGTCATTGCGAGTGAACGCCTGCCAGCCCTGCTGCGGGGTCAGCAGCTGCTGGCGACTCTCGATGGTGGCGGGACAATCAAATTGCAGGCTGGCGGCAAGGGCCAGGGTAGTCAGTAACATGGCTGCGGTTCTCTCTTCACGTCCTCAATACGATGCCATGCTACGTCATCTTCCGCCGAACAGCTTCATCAGTTTATCAAGCAGATCAAGCTGTTGTGGTGGGTGCTTCATGGCTTCCGCCTCCCGCTCCAGCAGCGCCCGCTGCTCCAGCTGGCGGTCGCTCAGCACCCGGTAGAGGGGCTCGACCAGCGCCTCGCGCTGCATCACCAACTCCTGAAACATTGCCTGATTGATGCGATAGGTTTCGACGGTGGCCACCGCCCGCACCGTGAAGGAGCTGGGCTCGCCGGTGAGCAGGCTCAGTTCGCCAAAAAAGTCTCCCGCGTTGAGCGTACCGAGTTTCAGCTCTCGCCCTTCGACATTGACCACCATCTCTGCCTCCCCTTTGACCAGCACGAACAGCCAGCTGGAGACATCCCCCTGCTCCAGCATGATGTCGCCGCTGACGAAGGGGGCGAACTTCACCTGATCGGCCAGCTGGAGCAGCTCGTTCTCCTGCAACATGGCAAACAGCGGCAGCTTGCGCAGGGTATCGGTTCGTTCGGCGGTGTGGCGCTTGTGGCGGGCATCCAGATGCTGCTTCTCCTTGGCCATAAAGACGTTGAAGATCGGCGGGGTGAGGCGGCGATCGTTGCGGCGCAGGGCGGCATCGATAAGGCTGCGCACCATGGAGTCGGTCGGATCGTCGCGAGCCAGATCGGTCAACCAGTAGCGCACCGCATAGCGGGCAATCCCACCCTCGACATTCATCAACAGGCAGTCCGGTTGCGGATGCTTGGCGACGCAGGGGAGCTTGGTCTCCCGCAGGGATTTCTCGATCAGCGCGATGATCTGGGTCGGCAGGGTATCCAGGGTCAGATCGAACCAGACCCAGCGCCGCCACTGCAAGGGTTCGCCACGGCGGCGCCCGAGCACGGTGAAGCGCTGTTTGAGCAGGTGGCTGTTGGGGATGACGACTGTCTCCCAGTTGCGGGTCTCGATGGTGGTGGCACGCCAGTTGATCTCCACCACCCGGCCCTGGGTGGTGTCAACTTGCAGCCAGTCACCGATGGCGATGGAGTTGTCGAGCTGAATGGAGACCCCGGCCAGCAGGTTGCCAAGGGTGTCCTGCATGGCGAAGGCGATGACCGCAGTGATTACCGCGGAGGTAGTAACTATCTCTCCGAGCGCCATGCCGGAGGCGTAGAGGCGAAACAGACCCCAGCCGATATAGCCGATGGTGATGACGATATCGGCGATGATCCGCGGGATCCGCACATGGCAGAGGGGGAGCAGAAATTCGAACAGCAGGATCCCCCATATCTTGACCAGTATCAGGCCAGCCAGCAGGGTGGAGATCTCGATCAGCAATTGATGGGGCAGCGGCAGTTTGAACCAGCCCCCTTCCAGCTGGATCAGCAGGATTACCACCGCGCTAATCATCACGAAACTCAGCTCGGAGAGCAGCTCCCGTCGCTGTCCCGGACGGCGCCAGAAGTGGATCAGCATCAGGGAGAGGGTGAGCAGGGTCCAGAACGGGTGTTCGCCAATCCAGCTCAGCGTCGGTAGCGCGGTGAGGTTTTCGCCAGCCATAGCAGCACCTTATTGTGGTTTTATTTCCAGCATAGCTGCTGCGGCGCGGGGAAATGGTGCGTTGGGGCGGCAATTTATTTATCCTGTGCAGAACCGGGCAAAGGAGTGCGATTGAGTGAAATTTTCAAAGAAAATCATCTGTTTGATGGCCCTGTTGCCATTGGCTGGCTGCGATCTGCTGGCCGAGAAGTATCGGGTCGAATTCCGGGATGGCTCCTGGCGTGAAATAGCCATTACCCCCTTCTCCAGCGAGGCGCGCTGGCGCGAGGGGTGTGCCACCGGCGAGGTGCTGAGTGATATGAAGGTGCCCATCAAGCGGGGTGACACGGTCAATGGCCGTGAGCAGTTGCTGATCGGCGGCGAGAAGTTCGAGCTGGATGACAACAACCTCTACCGCAGCAACGGTATGGTGTTTGGCCATTCGCCTGATCATATCCAGCGCGGGCTCAAGGGGATGGATATTTGCCGTACCCTGCGCCCCGAGCGGGGTGGACTGCCCAAGCTCAAGGCGCGCGGGTTTGGCGACTGAATCGATGAGGGATTAACTAGCCGCTATCAATGCACTGCGTTGGCGGCAGGCATCGCCAAAGGCTTGAAAGATCTTGATGGAGTGGGGGTTTTCATTGGCCTTCCACTCCGGATGCCACTGCACTGCCAGCAAAAAGGGTGACAGTGCGGGAGCATGAAGCGCCTCGATCAGCCCATCTTCGGCGTTGGCCAACGGCTCCAGACCCTTCCCCAACCGGTTGATACCCTGTCCATGCAGGGAGTTGACCTGAATCTGTTCTTCCCCCATCAGCTTGGCAAACCAGCTGCCTGGCAGCAGTTTGATCTGATGGCTCGGCCCATACTGCTCGTCGACCGGATCGTCGACATCCTCCCGGTGATCGTCATAACCCGGCTCGCTGTAGACCTTCTGATGGATGTCTCCCCCCAGCGCTACGTTGATCTCCTGCATGCCGCGGCAGATCCCGAGGATCGGCAAGCCACGGGCGAGCGCCCCCTTGATGAGGGGCAGATCGAACAGGTCGCGATCCCTGTCTTGCTGTTTTTCCGGCGTGAGGTTCTCCTGGCCGTAAAGGGCTGGATCGATATTGGAGCCGGCGCCGCTCAGATAGATGCCGTCAGCCAGATCCAGATACTGCTCCAGATCGGCGGTGCCGCAGCAGGTGGGCACCAGCAGCGGGACGCAGCCGCTTATCTCCACCAGCGGCATGATGTATTTGTGGGTCATCACCTGATAGGCGTGGCCGTTGCGGGGCTGGGCACCCATGGTCATCAGCACGACAGGTTTACGGGGTGCGGGAGGCTGGGGATTTGGCATAGGGCACCTTGATTATCCTTGGCGTTGAAGTCTCATCCTGCGCCTTGGGCAGGCCCTTGCAAACCGGCAGGGCAAGGGCATGCCTCAAGGCATGGTCATGGGATCCCGCGTCGGGCCGGGTGACAGAATCGTTGGTCAGCCTGGGCAGCGACGGCATGGATCCTCTCTTCAGTCTGCCAAGGCCGTTCAATATGTCAAACAAAATGATACCAAGTTGTTAACTGATTTGTCTTGAACTGCTCTGAAGCGGCGATTTAACGGGGTTGTTGAGATGGGCCGTTATGGCTGGGGTAGCAAAATGGTGGATATATTAAACGCGCAGGGATGGCGGGGTATGGGGAGAGGAAAAGGCATCAATAGAAGCACGCCTCCCCGAGGGGAGGCGTGTTTCGGGGATCACAGCAGGTCTTCGATCTCGCCGCGCAGATACTGATACATCTCGCGGTAGGCGACCGGCGGCTTGTTCAGCTCCCGCTCCTTGTTGGCGGAGCGGATCAGCTGGCGCAGCTTCTGGCGATCCAGCTCGTGGAACTGGGACATCAGCTCATTGAGGGCGCTGTCACCTTCGGTGATCAGGCGCTCGCGCCACTGCTCCAGGCGATGCAGGCGTGCATTCACGGTGGAGTGACGGTTCTTGATGATGGAGAGCGCTTCGGCAATCGGCTCGATATCGCGGCTGCGCATCAGGCGGCCGATGAACTGCAGATGGCGACGGAAGGACTCATCCTTCTTCGGCTTGAGTTTGCGACCCAGCTCGACAGCTTCTGCAAGCTCTTCATCCAACGGGATTTTTTCCAGCTCGCTGTGGCTGAGGGAGACGATCTCTTCCCCCATTTTCTGCAATGCTTCGGCATCGCGCTTGAGCTGGCTCTTGCTGGGGCCCCAGTCTTCGAACTCGTTGTCGTCTTGATATTGACTCATCGGTCTCTTGATTCCTGTCATTCACGTTTGGCGGATATGTTACCAGCTTCTCCCGCTGGGCGCAGGGGTCTGATATGCTTACCCCCCTTTCCTTCTTTCATACAGATGTGAGTTATGGATCAGCAAGACCAAATCCGCCAGGATCAAGCCCATCTCGAGGCCGTGGTTGCCGAAGCCCTGGAGATAGCCAAAGGACTGGGCGCCTCGCTGGCCGAAGTCTCCATCAGCAAGCAGACCGGGTTGTCGGTGAACACCCGGGGTTGTGAACTGGAAAGCATTGAATTCAATAAGGATGGCGCCCTCGGTATCGCCGTCTATCGCGATGGTTGCAAGGGATCCTCCTCGACCACCGATCTGAGCAAACCCGCCATTCGTGCCGCCGTTGAAGCGGCCATCGAGATTGCTCGCCATACCTCGGCGGATGATTGCGCCGGTCTGGCGGACGCCGAGCTGCTGGCCTGGGATGCCCCTGATCTGCAACTGTGCCACCAAATCGAACTGGATCCCCAGCGCGGGATCGAACTGGCCATCGAGTGCGAGCGACTCGCTCTGGGCCGCGATGCCCGCATCAAACACTCCGACGGTGCCGGTTTCTCCAGCCATCTTGGCATCAAGGTCTACGGCAACAGCCATGGCTTCGTCAAAGGCTACGCGGCGTCGCGCAACTCCCTGAGCTGCGTGCTGATCGGCGAGCAGGATGGCGATATGCAGCGGGATTACGGCTACTCCTCCAGCCGTACCCTCGACGGGCTCTGGAGTCCGCAGCGCATTGCCGACGAAGCCGTTGAGCGTACCGTCTCCCGCCTCGGCGCCCGCAAGATCTCTACCCGTCACGCGCCTGTGCTGTTCCACCCAGACACTGCCTCCGGCCTGTGGGGCCATCTGGTGATGGCCATCAGCGGTGGCAACCTCTATCGCAAGTCGAGCTTCCTGCTCGACAAATTGGGCAAGCAGATCCTGCCCGAGTGGCTCACCATTCAGGAGTTCCCCCACCTGCTGGGCGGGCTCGCCAGTACCCCGTTCGATGGCGAAGGGGTGCGTACCCGCGACATGGATATCATCCGTAACGGCGAGCTGATGAGCTGGCTGCTGACTTCCTACTCTGCGCGCAAGCTGGGGTTGACCACCACGGGTCACGCCGGTGGCATCCACAACTGGCAGGTCTCCAATACCGGCCAGGATTTTCAAGGCATGCTGAAAGAGATGGGCACCGGTCTGCTGGTGACCGAGTTGATGGGGCAGGGGGTCAATATCGTCAATGGCGACTACTCCCGCGGCGCCGCCGGTTTCTGGGTCGAGAATGGCGAAATAGCCTATCCGGTCGAGGAGATCACCATCGCCGGCAATCTGGCCGAGATGTTCAGCCATATCGTGGCGGTGGGCTGTGACGAGGATGAGCGATCCAGTCTCAAGACTGGCTCGGTGCTGGTAGAGAATATGAAGCTAGCGGGCCACTGATCCCGGTTTCAACAGAACCGAAACCATGAAAAAGGCCCCCTCGCCAACGCGAGGGGGCCTTTTTATAGGCTAGCGATCAGTGGGCTATCAGCCCTTGATGCGCTCGATGCGGCCACCCAGACCCTGCAGCTTCTGCTCGATGTCTTCGTAGCCACGGTCGATGTGATAGATACGGTCGACGATGGTGGAGCCTTCGGCCACGAAGCCGGCCAGTACCAGACTGGCGGAGGCGCGCAGATCGGTCGCCATTACCTGGGCACCCTTGAGTTGCTCGGTGTCACGGCAGATGGCTACGTTGCCCTGCAGTTCGATGTCTGCGCCCATCCGTACCAGTTCGGGAACGTGCATGAAGCGGTTCTCGAAGATGGTCTCGGTGACCATGCCGGTGCCTTTGGCGACAGCGTTCAGCACGGTGAACTGTGCCTGCATGTCGGTCGGGAAGGCCGGGTAGGGGGCAGTCTTGATGGTGACCGGCTTGAGGGTGCGGCCGGTCATGTCGAGGGTGATCCAGTCTTCACCCTTCTCAATCAGGGCGCCAGCCTCTTCCAGCTTGACCAGTACCGCTTCCAGCAGAGTCGGGTCTGTCTTGCGGCAGGTGATCTTGCCGCCAGTGACCGCTGCGCCCACCAGGAAGGTACCGGTTTCGATGCGATCAGGCTGCACGCTGTAGTTGCCGCCGTGCAGACGCTCGACACCGTCGATGGTCAGGGTATCGGTGCCCGCGCCCTGGATCTTGGCGCCCAGAGTATTGAGGAAGTTGGCCAGATCGACCACTTCCGGCTCGCGCGCGGCGTTTTCGATCACGGTGCGGCCATCAGCCAGGGTCGCGGCCATCATCAGGTTTTCGGTACCGGTGACGGAAACCATATCCATCAGGATGTGGGCGCCTTTCAGGCGACCATCGACACGGGCCTTGATGTAACCATCTTCGATGGTGATCTTGGCACCCATCAGTTCCAGGCCGTGGACGTGCAGGTTGACCGGACGGGCACCGATGGCGCAGCCGCCGGGCAGGGAGACATCAGCCGCGCCGAAACGGGCGGCCAGCGGACCCAGCGCCAGAATGGAGGCGCGCATGGTCTTCACCAGCTCGTAGGGGGCAACGTGGTTGTTCACGGCACCGGTCAGCACGGTCACATTGCCGTTGACTTTGGTGGTGGCGCCCAGCATCTCCAGCAGCTTGATGGTGGTGCCCACATCTTTCAGACGCGGCACGTTGGAGAGGTGTACCTCTTCATCACAGAGCAGGGTCGCGAACAGGATCGGCAGCGCGGCGTTTTTGGCGCCGGAGATGGTCACTTCGCCGTTGAGAGTACAACGACCATCGATTTTGAATTTGTCCATTTTTACTTCGTTACCAAATCAGGAGGGCAATAGGAATTTACGTTCGCGTTTCCACTCGGCGTCGGTGAATGCCTTGATGGAGAGGGCGTGAATGGCGTTGCTGGCGATCTTGTCCATCAGCGGGGCATAGATGGCCTGCTGCTTCTTGACCCGGCTCATGCCGTCAAACATGTCACCGACGGCGATCACTTGGTAGTGACTACCGTCCCCTTTGACATGGACTTCGGACAATGGCAGAGCCTCAAGGAGTATCGCTTCAATTTCAGAGACTTGCATTATGCGTCCTCAGTTGTGAGCGGGGTTGACTGAAACAGCCCGGCCACCCCGTAGAGGTTGGCCAGGGTATAGAAATCACTGGAGGCGCTCACCAGTTGCGGTGTGGCGCCTCGCGCTAATACAGCTTTGGCCCATTTGACCAGCAGGGCCAGTCCGGCAGAGTCGAGGGTGGTGACGCCGCCGAGCTCGAGCTGGTCGTCCTGCCACCATTCGGCGCGGCGTTGCCACAGGTCATTGACCTGTGGCGCTTGCAGCTCACCGCTGAGGGTCATGGTTTGAGTACCAGCGGCTTGGCGTTGTGTTCGCGCAACTGGGCGATCACCGCATCGATGCCGTTCTGGCGGATCAAACCGCCGAGCTCGCTCTGTTTGGCGGAGAGCAGGCTGATCCCCTCTGCCACCATGTCGAAAGCTTTCCACTCGCCGGTCTTGTTGTTCTTGCGCAGCTTGAACTCAAGGAAGATGTCCGGCTTGCCGGCCTCTTTCACGCTGACGTTGACGGCGGTGATGTTGCCGCTGGGAGCTTTGCCCGGCTCGACCTTGACGGTCTGCTTGTCAAAATGGGCCAGCGCATCGGCGTAGGAGCTCACCATGTACTCGGTGAACACCTCGACGAAAGCATTGCGCTGCGCTTCGGTGGTCTCTTTAATCTGGTTGCCAAGCACCTTGTAGGCGGCGAAGCGGTTGTCCACATAGGGCAGCAGCTCTTCGCGGATGATCACCCGCAGGTGATCCGGATTGCTCTTCACCTGGGCCTGATCGGCTTTCAGGCGGGCAAAGGTCTGCTTGGCAGCCTGATCCACCAGCGCGTTGGGGTCGGTGGCATCGACTGCGGACTGGGCAGACAGGGAAAAGAGCATGCTGGTCATCAGGCCCAGCAGCAGGGCGATTTTCTTGAACATGATTACTCCTTCTTGCTGTCTGATTTGCTGTCGGAGGATTGGCTGTAGAGGAACTTGCCAATCAGATCTTCCAGTACGATGGCGGATTTGGTGTCTTCAATCAGGTCGCCATCCTTGAGCATCTCGGTGCCCATCTCCTCATCGCTGAAGCCGGGGGCCAGACCGATGTACTGCTCGCCGAGCAGACCGGAGGTGAGGATGGAGAGGGAACTGGTATCGGCGAACTCGCCAGCGCTCTTTTGCATCATCAGGGTGACTTCGGGCACCTGGGTTTTCGGGTCCAGTACGATGTCGCTGACCCGACCGACCACCACGCCGCCGACCTTGACCGGCGAACGGACTTTCAGGCCGCCGATATTATCGAAATGCGCGCGCAGGGTATAGGTTTCTCCTTCCGGTTTGAAGCTCAAACCGGCCACTTGCAGGGCCAGTGCCAGAATGGCACCGATGCCAGCCAGCATGAAGGTGCCGACCAGGAATTCTACTTTGCTGAACTTCATCTTTACCTTATCCAAACATGACTGCAGTGAGTATAAAATCCAGGCCGAGCACGGCGAGGGATGAGTGGACCACGGTACGGGTCGTGGCCTGACTGATCCCGGCCGAGGTCGGCTTGGCATCATAGCCGTTAAAGAGCGCAATCCAGGTGACCACCAGGGCGAAAATCAGGCTCTTGATGGCGCCCTGCATGATGTCCTCATGCCAGTCGACGGAGGCCTGCATGGCAGACCAGAAGCCCCCTTCGTCCACGCCGAGCCAGTCCACGCCGACCAGCTTGCCGCCGAAGATACCGATCAGGCTGAACATAAAGGCCAGCAGCGGCATGCTGATGACGCCAGCCCAGAAGCGGGGGGCAACCACCCGGCGCAGTGGGTCGACCGCCATCATCTCTAGGCTTGAAAGTTGCTCGGTGGCCTTCATCAGGCCGATTTCAGCGGTCAGGGCCGAACCGGCACGGCCGGCAAACAGCAGCGCCGTGACCACAGGCCCCAGCTCCCGCAGCAGAGAGAGGGAGACCAGCGGTCCCAGGCTCTGCTCTGCGCCGAAATCCTTCAATACGTTGTAACCCTGCAGCGAGAGCACCATGCCGATGAACAGGCCGGAGACCAGAATGATGGCCACCGACTGCACACCCACCACATAGAGCTGCTGGACAAGCAGCGGGAAGTGCTTGCGCGGCTCGGGTTTGCCCGCCAGCGCATGGAACAACATGATGGTGGCGCGACCGACGGAGCTGATAAACCGCACTCCGACCCGCCCCAGCTTGCTTATTTGACTTATCAACATCAGAGATCCTGTAGCAGATCGCCTGCCGGAAAATGAAACGGAACAGGACCATCGGGCAATCCTTTGAGGAACTGCTCGACTTCGGGATTGTGCTCCTCGCGCAGCTGATCCGGCGTGCCGTGCGCCACCACCTTGCGATTGGCAATGATGTAGGCGTAATCGGCGATGCTCAGCACCTCTTTCACGTCGTGGGTGACGATGACGGAGGTGATGCCGAGGGCATCGTTCAGCTCCTTGATCAGCTTGACCAGCACCGCCATGGTGATGGGATCCTGCCCGACGAACGGCTCGTCATACATGATGAGGTCAGGATCGAGCGCAATTGCCCGAGCCAGCGCCGCCCGGCGCGCCATGCCGCCGGAGAGCTCGGAGGGCATCAGTTTCGCCGCGCCGCGCAAGCCCACCGCCTGCAACTTCATCATGACGATGGTGTGGATCAGCTCCTCCGGAAGGCCGGAGTGCTCCCGCAGCGGGAAGGCCACGTTGTCGTAGACCGTCATGCCGGTAAACAGGGCGCCGCTCTGGAACAGCATGCTCATCCGCTTGCGCACTTCATAGAGGCGCGAACGGGAGAGGGTGGGGATATCTTCCCCGTCAAACAGAATGTGACCGGACTCCGGCTTGAGCTGGCCACCGATCAGCCGCAGCAGGGTGGTTTTACCGATGCCGCTCGGGCCCATGACGGCGGTCACCTTGCCACGAGGAATGGTCAGGTTGATCCCGTCATACAACAGCCGATCTCCGTGACTGAAAGTCAGATCGGAGATGGTGATCAGGTCATTGTTCAAACAATTGTCCATCCGGTGTAAATGAGGTGCGAATTTTATGGGGTAGTCTAGGTCTAAGCAACAGCAAGGAACAACTATTGAACAGGCTGCAAGCCCATTTGCACGACAGTTTTCTGTAACAAAGTGCGTCATTGAGAGCGGGACTTGCCATCCGATTCGCTTATCCGGGCAGACTTTTTTATAATCCCGCAGCTAATTTCGGCCCGGAGCTGTGTCTTTATGTCTGTAAAGCCTGAGAAAGTGTCTGAACTGTTCGATTTTCGTCGCAGTGCCCGCGCGGTGCTGGACACAGAAAAGCAAGCCATTGATGGACTCTATCAGTATCTGAACGACGCCTTCGACAAGGCGTGCGAAATGGTGCTGCGCTGCGGTGGCAAGATAGTGGTCACCGGCATGGGCAAATCGGGCCATATCGGCAGCAAGATCGCCGCCACCCTCGCCAGCACAGGCACACCGGCCTTCTTCCTTCACCCGGGAGAAGCGAGTCACGGCGATCTGGGGATGATCTCCAGTGGCGACCTTATCATCGCTATCTCCAACTCCGGTGAGAGCGACGAAATCCTGGCCCTGCTGCCGGTACTCAAGCGCCGCGGCATACCGCTCATCTGCATGACCGGCAATCCGGCCTCCACCATGGCCAAAGAGGCCAATGTGCACCTGTGTATCAAGGTGGAGAAAGAGGCCTGCCCGCTGGGTCTGGCACCAACTTCGAGCACCACGGCAACCTTAGTCATGGGCGATGCCTTGGCGGTCGCCCTGCTGGAAGCACGCGGTTTTACCGCCGATGACTTCGCCCTCTCTCACCCAGGCGGTTCCCTTGGCAAGCGTCTGTTGCTGCGGGTTGGCGATCTGATGCACAGTGGCGAGCTGTTGCCCCGGGTGGGGATAGATGCCACCATCAGCCAGGCGCTGCTGGAAGTGAGCCGCAAGGGGCTCGGCATGACGGCGGTGGTCGATGGCAATGGCCTGCTGGCCGGGCTCTTTACCGATGGCGATTTGCGCCGCATTCTCGACCAGCAGATCGATATCCATCACACCCCCATCAGCCGTGTGATGACGGCCAACTGTGTTACCGTAGGTCCAGAGATGATGGCTGCGGAAGCCGTCAAGCTGATGGAAACGAGAAAAATCAACGGATTACTGGTCGTGGATGAAGAGAAACGCCCGCTCGGCGCCTTCAACATGCACGACCTGCTGAAAGCCGGAGTAATTTGATGCAAAACGTACCGACCCTCTATGGTCCGGTGACGCGCAGCCAGTTCGACAAGGCGGCGCAAATCCGCCTGCTGGTGTGCGATGTGGACGGGGTGCTCTCCAACGGCCTCATCTACATGGGAAACAACGGCGAAGAGCTGAAAACCTTCTGCACCCGCGATGGTGCGGGCATGCGAGCGTTGCTCAATGCCGGGATCGAGATCGCCATCATCACCGGGCGCAACTCCCGTATCGTTAGCGATCGGATGAAAAGCCTGGGTGTGGCTCACGTGGTGCAGGGAGCTGATAAAAAGCTGCCTCACTTCGAAGCGCTGCTGGCCAAGCTGGGGCTGAGTCCGGAACAGGCCGCCTATATGGGCGATGACACCATCGATCTGCCGGTGATGGCCGCCTGCGGCCTGGGTATCGCGGTGGCCGATGCCCATCCGCTGGTGCTGAGTCGTGCCGATATGGTGACCCGGCTTGGCGGTGGCATGGGCGCGGTGCGTGAGGTGTGTGACCTCATTTTGCAGGCGCAGGGCCACGACGATTATCAGCCCGAGGCTTCGGTATGAGCAGACAGACCTTGTTGTTTGCCCTGCTGTTTCTGGTCGCGCTGGTTGCTTGGCAGTTGGGCAAGGTTGAGCTGGTGCCTGAGAGCGCCGTCAAAATCGAAAACTATCAGCCGGATTTTGTCGCCAAAGATCTGGTGACCACCCGTTTTGATATCAACGGCAAGCGCACCGAGCGGCTGGAGTCGACCTACGCCGAGTATTATCAAATCCTCGAGCAGGCCACCTTCGACAAGCCGGTGGTCTACATGTATGACGATCAGGGTGCCGCCGAGTGGAAGGTGACCGCCGAAACCGGCGTGCTCAACACCGGCGACAACGTCATCCTGCGGGACAAGGTGCATCTGGATGGTCTGCTGCCCACCTCCTTTATCTCCACACTGGATACCCCTTATCTGGAGCTGGATCTGGTGACACAGGATGTGCGCAGCAACCGGGAAGTGAACATTCTGGGTCGGGATTTCCAGACCCAAGGGGTTGGCCTCAAGGGCCATCTGGACCGCAAATATTTTGAGTTACTGGATCAAGGCCATGCCATCTATTTCAATGAAAAACGCTAATCTGGCCCTCGCAGCCCTATTGTTGTGTGGTGCGGTGACCGCCAAAGAGTCCGACTTTGCCGAGAAGGTCTACGTCGATGCCGTCAAACAGGTGGCCGAGATGCAGGACAACCGCATCACCTTCGAAGAGGATGTGACCATCAATCAGGGCACCATCCGGATCAAGGCTGACAAGGTGGTAGTGACCCGTTCCGGCGAGAAAGGAGCCGAGGTGATGACTGCCTACGGTAAGCCCGCCACCTTCTTCCAGATCCTGGATAACGGCAAGCCGGTCAATGCACACGGCAATACCATCCGCTACGAGCTGAAGAACCGGCTGGTGACCATCACCGGCAACGGTCAGCTCAAGCAGGAAGATAGCCAGGTCAATGGCGATCTGATCCGCTACGACATCGTCAAACAGAAGATGATTGCCGAGAGCAAGAGCCCGAGCCAGCGGGTCAAAACCGTGTTCCTGCCGGATCAGGTAGAGAATTTCGACAAGCCCGCCGACCAGAAGAAGCAGGGAAAATAAGCCATGGCAGTGTTAAAAGCAGTGGGCCTGCAGAAGAGCTACAAGCGCCGCATGGTGGTGAGTGACGTCAGTCTTGAAGTGGGCACCGGCCAGATTGTCGGCCTGCTCGGCCCCAACGGGGCGGGCAAGACCACCTCCTTCTACATGATCGTGGGGCTGGTGCAGCGCGATGCCGGTCTCATCACCATCGACGATCAGGACATCAGCCTGCAGCCCATGCATGTGCGGGCGCGCAATGGCATCGGTTACCTGCCGCAGGAGGCCTCCATCTTCCGTCGCCTGTCGGTGTTCGACAACCTGATGGGCGTGATGCAGACCCGCAAGGGGTTGAGCCGTGAGGAGCGTGAGGACAAGGTTCAGCAACTGCTGGAAGAGTTCAACATCACCCACATTCGCGACAACCTGGGTCAGAGCCTCTCCGGCGGTGAGCGCCGTCGGGTCGAGATCGCCCGTGCCCTGGCGGCCGAGCCGCGTTTTATTCTGCTGGATGAACCCTTTGCAGGGGTTGACCCGATTTCTGTGATAGACATCAAGAAGATCATTCAGCATCTGAAAGATAGGGGCCTTGGCGTCTTGATTACCGACCACAACGTCAGAGAGACTCTGGACGTATGTGAGAAGGCCTATATCGTCAGCCACGGCAAGATGATTGCCGAAGGTGCACCGGCTGACATCCTTGCCGATGAGCAGGTCAAGCGCGTCTATTTGGGCGATCAATTCAGTCTATAGTAAGGGGGCATGCCTTCATTTCCTTTGACGAGTGCCTCGCTGAACATAAGGATATCCCGACGTAGATGAAGCCGACATTACAGTTGCGTCTCGGTCAGTCCCTGACCATGACGCCGCAATTACAACAAGCGATTCGTCTGCTCCAGCTCTCCACTCTGGAACTTCAGCAGGAAATTCAGCAAGCGCTCGAAAACAACCCTCTGCTGGAGCAGGAAGAGAGCGAGGCGCAAGAGACCAGTCCGGAAGCGCCGGTCGATGCCAGCCAGCTGGATTCCAGCGATGCCATGGCCCAAGAGCAGATGCCGGATGAGTTGCCGGTGGATACCACCTGGGACGAGGTTTACTCTGCCGGCACCGCCCAGAGCGCGGGCCCCATCCACGATGGGGAAGATAGCGTCTATCAGGGAGAGACCACCGAAAACCTGCAGGATTATCTGTTGTGGCAGATGCGGCTCACACCGTTCAGCGATGTGGATGCCGCCATCGCGCTCGCCATCATCGATGCCATCGACGAATCCGGTTATCTGACCGTTGCGCTGGAGGATATCCAGGCTGCAGTCACTAGCGATGACGTAGAGGTGGAACTCGATGAGGTCGAGGCGGTACTCAAGCGGGTGCAGCACTTCGATCCGGTCGGCATTGCTGCCCGTTCGGTGCAGGAGTGTTTGCTGATCCAGCTGGATCAATATGACCCGCAGACCCCCTGGCTCAACGAGGCCAAGGAGGTGATCCTCGAGCACATGGAGCTGCTCGGCAACCGGGATTACCGCACCCTCGCCCGCAAGACAAAACTCAAGGAGAGCGACCTCAAGGAGGTGCTGGATCTGATCCAGCTGCTGGAGCCGCGCCCCGGCAACGGCATCATCCAGAGCGACTCCCAGTACGTGATCCCCGACGTCTCCGTGGTCAAGAAGGGCTGCAAGTGGGTGGTCGAGCTCAATCCCGACTCCGCCCCCCGCATCCGGGTCAACGAGACCTATGCCGCCATGGCCCGCAACGCCCGCAGCAGCACCGACACCCAGTTTATCCGCTCCCATTTGCAGGAAGCCAAGTGGTTCATCAAGAGCCTGGAAAGTCGCAATGACACCCTGCTGAAAGTGGCTAGTTGCATTGTCGAGCAGCAACAGGGCTTTTTCGAGTATGGTGAAGAGGCGATGAAGCCGATGGTGCTCAATGACATCGCCGAAGCGGTAGAGATGCATGAGTCGACCATCTCCCGGGTGACGACCCAGAAGTACATGCATACCCCCCGTGGTATCTTCGAATTGAAGTTTTTTTTCTCCAGCCATGTGAACACCGAAGGAGGAGGAGAGTGCTCATCGACCGCAATTCGCGCGCTCATCAAGAAGCTGGTCACGGCAGAGAATCCTGCCAAGCCGTTAAGTGATAGCAAGATCGCGGATTTGCTGGCCGAACAGGGTATTATGGTGGCGAGACGCACGATCGCTAAGTATCGCGAATCCTTGTTTATCCCACCTTCCAATCAGCGCAAACGCCTGGTTTAGGCAAACAAAAGGATGATGTTATGCAAATTAACCTGACCGGACACCATGTCGAGATCACCGAAGCTCTGCGTGATTATGTGAATAACAAATTTGCCAA
Source organism: Aeromonas sp. 75A (assembly GCF_051919425.1). Taxonomy (NCBI): domain Bacteria; kingdom Pseudomonadati; phylum Pseudomonadota; class Gammaproteobacteria; order Aeromonadales; family Aeromonadaceae; genus Aeromonas; species Aeromonas sp. 75A. The sequence continues at coordinate 2,424,776 of NZ_JBQBES010000002.1, forward strand.
ACTCGAGCGTCACTTCGACCACATCAACAATGTTCATGTGGTGCTTAGCGTGGAAAAACTGAACCAGATAGCGGAAGCCAAATTGCACGTCAGCGGTGGCGAAGTGTTTGCCAACTCTGAACATGCCGATATGTATGCTGCGATAGACACCTTGCTCGACAAGCTGGACAGGCAGATCATCAAGCACAAAGATAAGTTAAATAAAAAATAACCATGCAACTTGAACACATACTGAGTCGGGACTGCACCAAGAGTGCAGTCCCTTGTACCAGCAAGAAACGCGCCCTCGAAATCATCAGCGAGCTGGCCGCCGAACGCCTTGGCACCTCCCGTCAGGCACTGTTCGAATGCTTGCTGGCCCGCGAAAAAATGGGTAGTACCGGGATCGGTGCCGGTATTGCGATCCCCCACGGTCGCATTGACGATGAGTTCCCGCCAACCGCGATCCTGATGACCTTTGCCGACCCTATTCCTTTCGACTCCATCGACAATCAACCGGTTGACCTGCTGTTTGCCTTGCTGGTGCCGGAAAGCGAGTGCAAGCAGCATCTCAAGACCCTTTCTCTGATGGCTTCCAAGCTGGGTGACAAGGCGGTTTGCCGCCAGTTGCGTCAGGCAACCAGCGACGAAGAGCTCTATCAGATCATGACCTCGGCCTGACAGCAGGCCAAGGATGAGACACCCGTTTTGGCGTGAGGGAACAAGATGCAGTTAATCGTGGTAAGTGGACGTTCGGGCTCCGGTAAAACGGTAGCCCTGCGAGTGCTGGAAGATCTGGGTTACTACTGTGTGGACAACCTGCCGGTCAACCTGCTGCCCCAGCTGATTGTCTCGGTGGAGAGCCAGTACGACAAGCTGGCGGTCAGTATTGATGTGCGCAACCTGCCGAGCGATCCGGAGAAACTGGAAAATTTACTGGCTCAGGTGCGCAATGAGGGGCGGGTAGAGTTCTCCAGCTTTTTCTTCGACGCCGACAACGGCACCCTGCTCAAGCGCTATGGCGAGAGCCGCCGCTTGCACCCCCTCTCACGCAACAAGCTGTCGCTGGATGAGGCGATTCGGGAGGAGACCCACCTGCTGGCGCCACTCTCCTCGACCGCTGACCTGCGTATCGACACCACCACCCTCAGCATTCACGACCTGAGCGAGCTCATCAAGACCAGAGTGCTTGGGAAGAAAGAGAACGAGCTGGTGCTGGTGTTCGAGTCGTTCGGTTTCAAATATGGCATCCCCAAGGATGCCGACTTCGTGTTCGATGCCCGCTTCCTGCCCAATCCGCACTGGATCCCCGAGCTCAAACCGTTTACCGGCAAGGATGAGCCGGTCGCCAACTACCTCTCGGCGCAGGCTGACGTGATGCTGTTTACCCAGCAGATCGAGAACATGCTGGTGACCTGGTTGCCCCATCTTGAGCGCAACAATCGCAGCTATGTGACGGTCGGCATCGGTTGCACCGGCGGTCAGCACCGCTCGGTCTTTATTGCAGAACGGCTGGCCAGTGCATTCCGTTCGCTCGGCAAGAACGTGCAGATCCGCCACCGCACTCTCGACAAGAGTGCCCCCCAATCCTGACGGACCAATAGGACGACCCGATGACTGTTTCCGCCTCGGTTGAAGTGAAAAACAAGCTGGGTATTCATGCCAGACCGGCCATGATGCTGTTCGAGCTGGTGCAGGGTTTCGATGCCCACGTGCTGCTGCGCAATGAAGATGGTGTGGAGGCCGATGCTGACAGCATCATCGGCCTGCTGATGCTGGATTCCGCGCAAGGGCGGCAGGTGGAAGTGCAGGTTGAGGGGCCCGAAGAGGTCGAGGCCCTGGCCGCCGTGGTGGAGCTGTTCACCTCCGGCTTCAATGAGGAGTAGTCACTCCTCGTTTTATGTTATGAACCGGTACGCGCCAGCGCTTTGAAGCTGGCAAAATCGCGACAAGCCAGCAGATTCCTGCTGGCTTTTTCGTTCATCAGTGCCAGAAACAGGTCGTAGAGACCCATCGCCTCCTCGTAGTCGGCTTTGCTGATGGCCAGCACGAAGATGAGCGTCGCGATTTCCCCGTTGCCCCAGTCGATCCCCTGCGGTGCCAGTACGGTGTACACCAGAGTGCGGCGCGCCAGCAGACCGAGAGAGTGGGGCAGGGCGATCCCTTCTCCCAGCATGGTGGAGACGATCCGCTCCCGCTCCTGCAGTGAGGCTCTGAAGCCGCTCTCCACCAGATCTTCCGCCTCCAGCTGATCACAGATACGGGCAAACAGTTCGGCCTGGGTAAGGGGTTCTTTGACCACCATGAAGTGGTCGGCATCGAAATATTTGTCGAGCATGTAGGGGCGGGTGCGGTCGATCAGCACCAGCTTGCCAAGCTGCTCCAGCTGGTATTGGGTCGGGAAGGGGGCAACGAGTACCACGGGGGCGTTTTTTTCGTTCACCTTGACGGTACTGATGACAAAGTCCTGCGCGATCTGCGCTAGACCTTCGTAATCCCGCACCGATTCAAGTGTGGTCAGCTGCAACTGGGGATACTCCCGCTTGATACGTGCTTCCAGCACCCGGAAGGTGGCGTTGCCCGCATCGCAAAGCAATAGCGCCTGCGGGCGGCGGGTATAGCCGATATCGTAATGGCGCTCCAGCTCGACCCCGATATGGATCACCAGATAGCCGATCTCGTGATGGGTCAGTCGGTAGGGGGTCTGCTTGATCCACTCCGAAATGGCCGCCAGCGTGATGTCGTAGGCGAGGGGGTAGTACTGCTTGATATGATCGGCCAGCGGGTTGTGGTTGCCAATCTGGTATTTGACCCGTAGCAGCATGGCGCTGATATGGGTTTGCAGGTCGGCTCGCAGCTGTTGGTCGCCTCGCAGGTCGTAAGGGTAGTGTTGATGAATGTAGGTCAGCAGATGTTCCACCAGCTGTTCGCTCTCGGCGGCCATGGCAGGGCTGAGCTGGGGAGTATCGGCAATCAGGCGCGCCTGGATTTGGATAGCGAGACCGGCGATCTCGTCCTCTACGGGGGGCGTCAGGGTGGGTAATACCGCATATATATCGCGAGATACTGCCAGCAGCGGCAGAGTCAGATCCTCGCTGGCGAAGTGGCGCAACTCGTGACCGGATGCCTGACGCAGCAGGGCAACGGCGCAGTAGATGGTGAGCTGCTGCAGACTCTCGTCAGCGAGACGCAGCTGATGTCGGGCAAGCTGGGCATGGATGTGATTGCCCACTACCTCCATCGTCTTGCTGGGGCAGAGGTTGGGCAACAGGGTTTGCAACTGGTTGTTGTGCAGCAACTCCTGATAGAGCAGTTGGGTCAAACAGGCTCGGATCGCCGTCTCCTCCCCCTGAATGCGCATCCCCAGGCGGGGTTTGCTCTCGACGCTGAGCCTGAAGTGGCTGAGTTGCTCACGGACTTCCGCCATATCCCCCTGCAGTGCCGCCCGGCTCAGATACCAGGTATCAGCCAGCTCATCGAGCTTGATCCCCTGCTCTGCCGTCAATAACAGGATCTGCAGGTGCAGCACCCGCTCCCGGCTGGTGCGTGGCAGGCTGCTATCCTGACCCTGGGCCGCCAGCAGAGCCTCGAACAGTCCCTGATTGTAGATTTTCAGCTGGTAGCCGCTACCACGCTGGTGGATCAGGTGAGCGCCGTGGGTGGCAATCAGTTCGTTGAGGGTCGCCACATCGGTGCGCACCGTGCGGGTGGAGACATTGAGGCGGCGAGCCAGCTCCTCCTGTGGCAGCGGTTCGGCGTGGAGCTGGATCAGCAGTTGATGGAGCCTGGGGTGTGGCAGCTTGATCATAGGGGGTATGCAAGACTCCTGTTGCGAGATAAAGGGTCGATGTTAACAAGTGGGTCATCAACAAGCCAGGCACCGGTCAGTGATTGAACCGGCGCCCGTGACTGCCATCAGGCCAACAGTCGTTTCACTATGGCCAGCAGAGTGCGCACATCCTCGGGGCGAGTGTGCCCGCTCGCGCTGTCGATGATGGAGCTGTAGACGTGCGGGATCACCTTCTCGACTCCGGCGTCCAGCGCAATCCTCACTATCTCCTCGAAGTTCTCCAGATCGATGCCACCGGTGGGCTCCAGCCAGAAGTTGTTGCGGGCACAAGCCTCGGCCACTGCCTGATACTCGTCGCGGCAGGCCAGCCCGCCCATGGGGAAGAACTTGACCGAGCTGCCGCCCATGTCCTTGAGCAAGGCAATGGCGGTATCGATGGGCACTATGCCATCCGGCTGCCCGGCGCTGAGTGGACCGGTGGAGATCTTTACCATGCCCGACATGCCAGTAGGGGAGATCAGCCCATTCACCAGCGTTTGTGATTGGCCGAGCAGCGCCCGGCTGGCGCCGACACCGGTGAACACCTGATTGACGTGCTGGGGCTGCAGCTGGCAGGCCAGCTCGGCCACCATAGCGGATTGGCGTGGATCCCCGGCGCCCAGTCCGATGGAGAGGGCGTTGTCGATAAGCTTGGCGTACTCCTTCATATCGGCAACTGCGGAGGGAATATCCGGGTAGTTTTTGGAGAGCACACCGACCAGCACGTGGCCTTCGGCTGCGTCGTACACCTCGACGGCATTCTCCTTGGATCCAGCCAGCACGTTGAGACAGACCCGATCACGGTAGTAGTTGGGGGTAAGGGACATCAGCGATTCTCCTGAACGAGGTTGGCAATGGAGGTGTGGATTTGGTCGAGCTGGGGCACGGAGACGCTGCGCACATCGATCTCGATGTGCCCCTCGTTGGCCTTGTAGCCGCGGCAGTAGATGGCAGGCGTGCCCTGTTGCAGACGGCTGACGACCTGCACTGTGGTCATGCCGATCTGTTGGTGGTCAAAAGCGATATCGGTGCGGGCAATGTCGCGTCCTGCGCTGTCCCATACCACCTTGGCGGTGACGCCAGGCAGCTGGTTGAGGCGCTCGATGAAGGGGCTCATCTTGGCGACCATGGCGGCTCCGCTCTCTTTCTCTTTGGCCAGATAGCGCTCGATGGCGTGGGTCAGGCCGAGGATACCCTCCTTGCCCACCTTCATGGCGCGACCGATGCCATTGGCCTGCTGTTTGACCCACTCCACGTACTGACGCTTGCCGAGCACCAGCCCGCTGGTGGGCCCTTCAATGGCCTTGGCGCCGCTGTAGATGACCAGGTCCGCCCCCTGGTTGTAGTAGAGGCGCAGATCCTCTTCGGCAGCCGCATCGACGATGAGCGGGAGCCCGTGGGTCTTGGCCACCTCGGCGGCCTCGGCCACCGACAGAATGCTCTTCTGCACGCAGTGGTGGGACTTGATATAGAGGATCGCAGCGGTGTTGGCATTGATGGCGGCTGCCAGCTGGGAAGGGGAGCACTCGTTGGCGTAACCGGCTTCCACTACTTTGCCGCCACCCAGATTGACCATGGTACCGACCGGGGCGCCGAAGTTGACGTTATGCCCCTTGGGCAGCACGATTTCACTCGGCACCTCATGGGGATGGGCATGCAGGTGCTCGAGGCGGTAGGGATCGCCGCGCACTATCATGGCGGCGACTGACTGGGCGATGCCCGCGCTGGCACAGGAGACTACCACCGCATCTTCCACATCCAGCAAGCCAGCCAGATAGGTGCCGGTCTTGTTGACCAGATCCTTGACCTCGAAGTAGTGGCCCAGGCCGAAATTGACCGCATCTACCACCTCCTGCTCGGGGGTGGAGACGCCGAGAATGGTCATGCGCCCGGAGGCGTTGATCACAGGTTTGAGCTGATATTTCTCATAAACAGAAGGCATGGTGTGATTTCCCATAGTGAGTCAGAACCAGTTCGCCACCGACCAGGGCGGCGAGAGGCTGCAGTTGTTGGTCACCGCTGCGGGACTGGGCTTCGGTATCCATAAACAGGGTCGGGCCGCTGGTGACCTCGAACAGGGTCAGATCGGCATCGGCGCCCACCTCAAGCCGCCCCTTGCCGGAAAGGCGCAGGGCATCGGCCGCTTGATGGGTGACACAGGCGAGCACCTGCTCCAGCGTCATGCCGATGGCGAGAAACTTCGACATCACGTGAGCCAGACTGTAGACCGGCCCCTTGATGCGGTTCTTGCAGTAGATGTCGGAGCTGATGGTGCGGGGCAGGATCCCCTGCCGGATAGCCAGCTCCGCCACCTCGAAGCTGAAGCTGGCGCCGCCGTGGCCGATGTCGAGCAAGAGCCCCCGTTTCATCGCCTCGCGCACCGCGACCCGCAGCTCGCCAGCCGGAGTCAGGATGCGGTTCGGTTTGCCGTTGAAGCAGTGGGTCAGCAGATCACCATCCCCCAGCAGAGCGACGATCTCGTCCAGGTCCGGCGGCGTGTTGCCCACGTGCACCATCAGCGGTAGCCGGCCGTGGGTCTGTTGCAGGGCCTTGGCCATGCGCAGCGGTTGCAGACCGTTTTCTCCGACCACGCTGCCGCTCATCCGCGCCTTGATGCCGACGATAAAGTCGGGGTGGCGGCGAATGGCTGCCGAGGCAAGATCCATATCGAGGTCCCGGCTATCCGCCAGCTCGTTCTGGCGCAGCAGACCGATGCGGGAGATGTTGAGCAGGGCATGCACCCGAGTCTTGCAGCCCGCAGCGATCTGCTGGAAGTCATCCACATCGTCGGCTCCGGTGCTGCCGGCGTCGATGACGGTGGTGACGCCGGACTCTACGCCCACCTTGTCCGGCTCATCGTGATAGATGGGGGAGGCGGGGTAGCAGTGGGTGTGGCCATCGATCCAGCCTGCGCTCACATGCACCCTGCCGCCGAGCTCCAGGATCTGCCGCGCCGTTGCCGTCCCCGGCAGGGAGCCGATGGCGGCGATTTTGCCCTCCCTGATGGCGATATCGACGAGCTGGCCATCTCCCTGGCGCCCCGCTTTGATGATGATGTCGTACATGCTGAAAACCTCTGGCGAGCCGCCCCGCAGGGCGGCTGGTACTTACACAAGGGCGACCGGGAAGAAGGTACCCAGCAGCATGGCTCCCAGGATGGCACCGCCGGTGATGGGTTTGCCCCACACGTAGAACAGCAGGGCACCCAGCAGGGACCCGATACCGATGGGGATGGAGGCACCCATGGCGGAGAGGATGATGAGGGGGCCGAGGAAGCGGCCAGAGCTGTTGCCTGCGCCCATCATCACGTCAGCACCGTAAGTGGAGTTGCTCTGGTTGATGGTGAACTTGCGTGCCAGAATGATGACGTAGCCGATGGCCAGACCAATCCCCATGCCGGTTGCCAGCGAGGCGCCGAAGTTTTCCACCGGATAGACGATGCCGGCTCCCAGCAGCAGGGCGGGAACGCCCAGTCCGACCCCGGTCTGGATAGCGCCGCCGATATCCAGGATCCCCACCAGGGATCCCTCGATGATGCGGGCGAACAGGAAGCTGGCACCGAACGCGGCTACCGCGCCGTAGGCACCCGTGTCCATCCCGGCCTTGAGCATGGCGACGAAGGCTACTTCGTTGAAGGCACCAACCCCGTACAGATAGAACATGTGGGTACCGGCAAAGACCCCGGCCGAGAGCAGGCCGACGAAGATGGGGAAGGACCAGTCGGCGTACCAGAAGTTGTTTTTCAGTTTCTCATCCATGGTGTTACCCCTTATTTGCCGCTCAGCAGGTTATGGACACTTTCCAGCCACAGGGGGACACCCATATGGAAGGATTCAATCAGTTTCATGTCGAAGCCGCGGAAGAAGCCGCTCAGCACGAACAGCAGGACGATGGCTGCCATCATCACCTTGGTGACATGGTTCCAGCCGCTCTCTTCCACGCCCTTGCCGATCAGGATGCCGAGCACCAGACCCGGTACCGCGTTGCCCATGATGAGCTGCGCCAGACCGCCGAAGATGGTGGCCCAGAAACCGGATTTCTTGCCCGCTTCGATGGCAGCGAGCCAGAAGATCACCGGCATAACGGTGTTGACCAGCAGGTTGGCTGCCGGTACCAGCACCTTGACCGCAGTGACCTGCAGGGCGGCCGGGACGGCTGCGGCCGTGCTGTTGAGGAAGGCAACCACGATGGCACCTATGATGCCGCCGGCGATGGCCATCTTTTTCGGGTCGTGCAGAGTGGTGGCGAGATCCCGATTTTTGAACAGCAGTGCCGCCGTGGCCCAGTGCGGGATGATGCGGTGATCCACATCCTGGGTGAAGGCGCCTGCAGCCACGGTCGAGGCCCAGGTGTTGAAGAAGAAGCCCAGACCAAACGAGAAGTGGGAAGCGGGATCCCCTTCGCAGGAGTTGAGTTCGCCCAGGGTGCGGAAGGCACCCATGCCCTGTACGGTCGGGGCGTGGAACATCCGCGCCGCGCCGGCCCCCACCCCGACGCCAACCAGGCCGCCAATGATGAGTGACTTGATAAAAATGATTAGAAACATCCAACGTATCCTTCTTGTGGGGTTGTGCCTGCGCAGGCATCACACCTGGGTGAACGTCACCTTGGCGACATCCAGACTGGTGACCTGAACCTTGATCTCCAGCTGGACGCGGTATTCGCGGCGCTGGCGCGGCAGGAAGAAGAACAGGAACTTCTCCACCCGGACCAACTCCTCGGCTTTGAGCACCTGTACATCGACCGGCTCAATACGCAGCAGTACCTGCTGGTTGTTCTTGAGCAGTGTGGGTTGCACCTGGCTGAGGGCGGAGGCAAACGCCTGCTGGCGGGTCGTCCCCTTGCCGTTGACGATGACCTGGGTGGTGAAGTTCTCTTTCATCAGGCGCGTCCGTGCTTCTTGGCGAAGGCTTCGACCAGCTTCTGGCCCAGCTCTTCCTTGTCCATGAAACCGAAGCCCAGCACCACGCACCCTTCGTTGATGGCGGTGACGCCCTCTTCAACAGAGCGCATGCCGTAGCGGCACTTGTAGCCGTATTTGGTCTGGGCGGTGATCGCCCCGGCGCCACCGCTGCCGCAGAAGGAGATGCCGAGATCCGCCTGCTCCTTGTTCATCACGTCGCCGAGCTTCATGTCAGCGGCCATGCCTGGGATGATGGTCACGTTGGCTCCGGCTGCTTCCGCGCCTGCGCCCACTTTCTGACCCTTGCCGAGACGGTCTCCAATCACGAGTTTGATGGCTGTCATATCGATTTCTCCTTGAGTTACGGGTTCTGCACCGAGCTGAGTTCGTTTTCTTTGGCGACTTCAAAATGGACGGACAAGAGGTGTGCCTCCTCATAAGCAAGCTGATCCAGCCAGCTGACGACCTGTTCGGCGAGACGCAGTGAGAGGGGGGAGATCTCTTCAAACAGGCTGAGGTCAACCTCCGGCAGGGGCTCGCCACTGTGGGAGCGCCACACCATGGCTTTGACATGGGAAGCCAGCATCTGCCGTTGCACCTCGTTGGGGATGATGCCCTGTTCGGCCAGCAGGGGATAAATGCGCGCGAGGATATGATCGGTCTGGCGCAGCAACTCCGGGCTGTTCGGGGTCAGGGTCTGGTCGTGAGTATCTGTTTGCAATGTCTGCTCTCCAAGGCTGGCAGAAGGTATGGAGTTACCCTAAGCCTGCGCGTCGATGTGGAGGAGGCAGTGTTTTTCCGATTCGAAGCGGAAATTCCTGATGAAATGGCCCCGAAGTGATCGTTTGGATACTGAAAAGGCAAAAAGAGTGCTTATTGAAGCTGGTTTTGTGTGATCGGTAGCGCACAAATCGGGGGGCGGGGGCAGGGCAAGCGTTGCGGGAAACTGTGAGTCATCTCACGGTAAGAGACGTTGCCGAGAGGGCAGATATGGAAAAGGGCGGTTTCCCGCCCTTCTCATTAAAAGGAGTGACGCTAGCTGGCCGATGCTGCGCTCGAGCTGGCCGTTCTCTGCTGATAGCGCAGGTCTTCCTCTATAGTGACCACCACTTCCAGCGGCTTGCCGGAGCGGAATACCGAGATGGTCAGCTTGGTGCCGGGGCGGCTCTCGACAATCTTGTCCATGGCGCTGCGTACGCCACTGATGGCCTCTCCGTTGATCTTGAGCAGCACATCCCCTCGCTGCAGGCCGCCTTTGGCCGCCGGGCCGTTGGGATCCAGACTCTCCACCACCAGACCACGTAGGTCGCCGAGGTTCATCATCCGCGCGACTATGGGGTTGATCTCGACACTGGAGATCCCGAGGTAGCCGCGGATCACCCGGCCGTTGGCGATCAGCTCATCCATGATCCGTTTGGCCAGCCGGTAGGGGATGGCGAAGCTGATGCCGTAGCTCTCCTGATTGCCGTTGAGGTGATAGGTGGCGGTGTTGATACCCACCAGATCGCCACGGCCGTTGACCAGCGCGCCACCCGAGTTGCCCTCGTTGATGGCTGCATCGGTCTGCAGCAGATCCTGGCGGCCATTGCTGTCGGGTCCCATGCTGGAGAGGCCGGTACGTCCGGTCGCGCTGATGATGCCCTGGGTGATGGTCTGGCCGACGTTGTAGGGGTTGCCGATAGCGAGCACCACATCCCCCACTTCTGGCAGTCGCTCTGGATCCTGCGGGATCACCGGCAGGTTGTCTGACTCGATATAGAGCACGGCGAGGTCGGTGAGCTGATCGGTACCGACCAGCTCGGCGCTGAAGACCCGGCCATCCTGCAATGCGACGATGATCTGGTCGGCATCGGCGATGACGTGGTAGTTGGTCAGTACATAGCCGCGCTGATTCATGATGACGCCGGAACCCAGCCCTTGCGGGCGCAGTTCCCCCTGATTGCCCTGATTGGGGGCAAAGCTGCGGGTATAGATGTTGACGACGGCAGGGCCTGCCCGATGGGCGGCATAGGAGAAACTCAGTTCACGGGCATTGGTGATGATGCCGGGCAGTTGGGCACCACCACGAAAATGGGGAAACAGCAGCAACAGCAGCGCCGCGACGGTCAATCCAAAACCGACAGACTTGCCCAAGTAACTGACTAAAGGGGGGATTTTCATGTCATTCTCATCCGTACAGGCTGCGCGCAGAGAATAACACTATCGATGGATAAAAATCACCCGCGGTGAAGGCCGCGGGTGATAGAGGGGTTGGCGAACAGCTTGAGCGTTAGCGGATCACCAGATAGAGCGAGGAGTCGCCGCGCTGGATGTTGAGCGCCAGCACGTCAGGCTTGTTCTTGAGCGCCTTGGTCAGCTCGCCCAGGGTGTTGATGCGCAGGCGGTTGACCCCGATGATGATGTCACCCTTCTGCAGGCCGGAAGCGGCTGCCGGAGAGCGAGGATCAATATCGGCAACCGCGACACCGGAGACCGGGTCGGTGGTGGTGCTCAGCTTGGCCCCTTCCAGTGCCGGATGCAGCGCGCTGGCGCGTACTTCGCTGTCATCGGCCTGCTTCAGGGTCACTTTGGCAGTTTGTGACTTGCCATCGCGGATCAGCCCCAGTTCGACCTGCTTGCCAGCGCCCATGGTGGCAATCTTGGCGCGCAGCTCGCCGAAGGAGCGAACCGGTTTGCCATCGATGCTGACGATGATATCGCCGGCCTTGATGCCCGCCTTGTCGGCCGCCGAATCAGGCATGACCTGATTGACGAAGGCACCATCCTTCTTGTTGTAACCGAAGGTTTTGGCGATGTCGGAGGTGAGCTCGGTGCCGGTAATACCCAGCTGGCCGCGACGCACTTCACCGTACTTGACGATCTGCTCGGTCAGATCCCGCACCATGTTGGAGGGGATAGCAAAGCCGATGCCGATGTTGCCGCCGTTCGGGCCCAGAATCGCGGTGTTGATACCGATCAGCTCGCCACGCAGGTTGAGCAGGGCTCCGCCGGAGTTACCGGAGTTGATGGCCGCATCGGTCTGGATGAAGTTCTCCAGATTCTCGATGTTGAGGCCGCTGCGACCCAGCGCACTGACAATACCGGAGGTGACGGTCTGGCCCAGCCCAAACGGGTTGCCGATGGCCAGCGCATAGTCACCTACCCGCAGCTCATCGGAGTCGGCGAACTTGATCTGCACCAGATCCTCGGCCTTGATTTGCAGCAGGGCGATGTCGGACTGCTTGTCTTCACCGATCTTCTTGGCTGCGTACTCACGACCATCCTTCAGATTGACCTTGATCTCGTCCGCCTCGTGCACCACGTGGGCGTTGGTGATCACGTAACCCTTCTTGGCATCGACGATGACACCGGAGCCGAGCGCCTGGAATGGCTGCTCGCTCACCTGTTCATCGGGCATGTTGGGGCCGAAGAAGAACTTGAACTGTTCCGGCAGACGCTGACGGGTAATTTTTTTGCCAGAAACCGAGATATTGACCACCGCCGGGGTGACCTGTTCGAGAACAGGCGCCAGGCTTGGCATCTCCTGATTTGAACCTAACAGGGAAGGCAGTGCAGCCTGAGCAGGGGCCGCAGACATGGCGATACCGACACTGAGGGCTAGCACACTGAGCATGGAAAGAGGTTTACGCATATGAAAAACAGCTCCCAGAAAAAGTTGCATTGCAATCGTCAAGGTCAGACCACGGGACTGGCCAATTAGTTCCGCGAGGAACTAGTTTGGTTGCTTGAGCAGCCCGGAAGAGGCGCCAGCATAGTCGCGAGGCGGAACGCCCGGCTCTTCTGCCACATTGGCAGGGGCTTCTTCTACCAATGACTCGCGGAACAGCGGTTCCTGCGCCTTGGCCAGGAATTTGCTCTGCTCGGCCATGTGGCGATAGAGGGTCTGATACTGCTCGGCCAGTTGCTCCATCAGGGCGGCACTGTCGGCGAAGTGGGTGTTGATCTGGCCCTGATAACTCTCGAGCTCCTTGTGGGCCTTCTTCAGTTCCTGTTCGAGACGGCCAGCATCGCGGCTACGCACCGAAAAACGGCCGAGAACGATACCGATAATCAAGGCCGCGACAGCCAGCAGGATCCCAGTTAACAGACTCATAGATGCTCCTTGTTACAGCTAAAACAGAGTGGGTTTATGCGGTCGTCATAACCGCCATGCCTTGATGGCACTATACCGTGCGTCCTGAGGCCGTGATACCATTTTGTCCTCGATTCAGGGACTTGGAGAGGCGCTCAAGGATGACACCGCAGCAAAAATACCAGCAGGATCTGCTGCACCCCGGCTTTGTGGCCGACCCCGCGCAGGGGATGGCCATTAGCAGGCTGGAGCGACTGTATCAGGATTTGCTACGGCGCCCGACTCCGACCAGATCTCGAGGGCTGCTGGGGTGGCTACAAAAGCCCAAGTCGCCGGAGCCCGTCCTCGGTATCTATATGTGGGGCGGAGTGGGCCGAGGCAAGACCTGGCTGATGGATACTTTTTTCGACAGCCTGCCGGGGACGCGCAAGATGCGCAGCCATTTCCACCGCTTCATGCACCGCATTCACGATGAACTGCAGGGACTGAGCGGGCAGTCCGATCCCCTCAAGCTGGTGGCCAGCAAGCTTGCCAGCGAGACAGACATCATCTGTTTCGACGAATTTTTCGTCTCCGATATCACCGATGCCATGTTGCTGGGCACGCTGTTCCAGGAGCTGTTTGGTCACGGCGTCGTGCTGGTCGCCACTTCAAATATTCCGCCGCAGGATCTTTATCGCAACGGGCTGCAGCGAGCCCGTTTTCTGCCAGCTATCGAGCTTATCGAGCGCCATTGCGAGGTACTTAACGTGGATGGAGGTATCGACTATCGCCTGCGTACGCTGGAACAAGCGGAGATTTATCACTGCCCGCTGGATTTACAGGCAAAAGCCAATCTTGACCACTATTTTCAGCAATTAACCGGTGGGCACACGGCTTGCGAGGGGGCGTTCGAGGTCAATCATCGTCAGCTGAGGTCGCTCGGGATGGGGGAAGGGGTGCTCTATATGGAATTTGAGCAACTTTGTTGTACTCCCCGCTCCCAGAACGACTATATCGAGCTGGCCAGGCTGTTCCATACTGTTCTGCTGGCCAATGTGCAACCCATGGGCACAGGCTCGGATGACGCGGCTCGCCGCTTCATTGCCATGGTCGATGAGTTTTATGAACGGCACGTCAAGCTCATCATGTCGGCAGCGGTTCCCATGGCAGAACTCTACGGCGAAGGGCTGCTGAATTTCGAATTCAAACGCTGTCTTTCGCGGCTTCAGGAAATGCAATCGCACGAATACCTTGCCAGAGTGCACCTTCCTTAGTCACAATACCGCGCCTGCCAGTCGGATGGGCATCTGCGGCAGGTAGGGCCGGGCGACATTTGCTGGTTTCATGGCAGTGAAATTAGCAGGTGATATTTAAGGCAACTTCACTTATAATCGCCCGGCCCACGTTACAGCTGTCGATAAGACAGCAACACTTTAAGCTTTACTTGTATTCGAAGGGGTACAGGTAGGCCATCGTTTGTTGTTTGTGGGAGAGCCCCCATAAGCAATTGGGTCTGTAACAGGTAATTGGGTTTAACTTAATGAAAACTTTCGTTGCCAAGCCAGAAACCGTAAAACGTGACTGGTACATTGTGGACGCAGAAGGTAAAACTCTGGGTCGTATCGCAACCGAGATCGCTGCTCGTCTGCGTGGTAAGCACAAAGCTGAGTACACTCCGCACGTTGACACCGGTGATTACATCATCGTTGTAAACGCTGAGAAGGTACACGTAACCGGTAAGAAATTTACCGACAAAATGTACCACGCTCACTCCGGTTTCCCGGGTGGTATCAAGTCAATCAGCTTCGACAAGCTGATTCAGCGTAAACCGGAAATGGTAATCGAAGCAGCCGTAAAAGGCATGCTGCCGAAAGGTCCTCTGGGCCGTGCCATGTTCCGTAAACTGAAAGTTTACGCAGGCGCCGAGCATGCTCATGCTGCTCAGCAACCTCAAGTACTGGATATCTAATCGGGAACTGGCAACATGGCAGAAAATCAATACTACGGTACCGGCCGTCGCAAAAGCTCCACTGCTCGCGTATTTATCAAAGCGGGTAGCGGCAAGATCGTAATCAACCAGCGCTCCCTGGAGCAGTACTTCGGCCGTCCGACTGCCCGCATGGTAGTTCGTCAGCCGCTGGAACTGGTTGAGATGACCGAGAAACTGGACCTGTACATCACCGTTAACGGTGGTGGCATCTCCGGTCAAGCTGGTGCGATCCGCCACGGTATCACTCGTGCTCTGATGCAGTACGACGAAACCCTGCGTTCCGAACTGCGTAAAGCTGGCTTTGTTACTCGTGATGCCCGTAAGGTTGAGCGTAAGAAAGTTGGTCTGCACAAAGCTCGTAAGCGTCCGCAGTACTCCAAGCGTTAATTCGCTTTTTGTACTCACTCTTTCGAGTGTCAAAAAAGCCTGGCAACCGCCAGGCTTTTTTTATTGGTAATATTACCGACATCAATGCTAACCACGCGTCACAAAAGACAAAAAATTGTTTCTTTATTGTTTTCATTGCTCACCGCTCTTTCTTGTCAAGTTGTTATCTTTTCTTTAAAATTTCCCCTGTTTTCTGTGGCAATTGTAAATCCAGCTTCCGCCGCTGTTGTCACGGGAAAAATGGGGAACAGGGACACTATAAGAATGTGCGGAGTCCACATGGGAGAGTTTTTGGATGAGCAATGCGCCAGTTGATACCGGTCGCCGCAGATTTCTTACCTGGTCAACGGTTGCCGTTGGTGGGGTAGGAGCTGCGTTTACCGCAGTGCCGTTTATAAAGTCATGGAATCCGAGCGCCAAGGCCAAAGCAGCCGGTGCGCCGGTTGAAGTCGATATCAGCAAGTTGGAACCGGGTCAGCTCATCCGTGTCGAGTGGCGAGGCAAGCCTGTCTGGGTGGTGAAACGCACCAAACAGACGCTGGATGCCTTGGCCGCGCATGATGACAAGCTGCGGGATCCCTCATCTGAAGAGCCGCAGCAGCCTGACTATGCCCATAACGGGTACAGATCGATCAAGCCCGAAATTTTTGTCGCGGTCGGTATTTGCACCCACTTGGGGTGTTCACCTTCCTATCTGCCTGATAGCTTTGGCGAGCAGGTGCAGGGCGTTACGTCCGGCTTCTTCTGCCCGTGCCATGGCTCCAAGTTCGACATGGCCGGCCGTGTGTTCCAGGGGGTGCCTGCACCGCTGAACCTGGTCATTCCGCCCTATCAATTCATTAATGACACCACCATCCTGGTCGGTGCCGATGGCAAGGAGGCCTGACCATGTTGAGTAAACTGATGGGCTGGATCGATTATCGATTCCCGCTCACGGCCATGTACAACGACCACATGGCCAAGTATCCGGCACCGAAGAACCTGAACTTCTGGTACTTCTTCGGCTCGCTGGCCATGCTGGTGCTGGTTAACCAGATCATCACCGGTATCTGGTTGACCATGAACTACAACCCCTCTGCGGAAGGTGCGTTTGCCTCCGTGGAGTACATCATGCGCGATGTGGAGTACGGCTGGCTGCTGCGTTACATGCACTCAACCGGTGCGTCTGCATTCTTCATCGTGGTCTACATGCACATGTTCCGCGGCATGATCTATGGCTCTTATCAGAAGCCTCGTGAACTGTTGTGGATCTTCGGCATGCTGATCTTCCTGGTGCTGATGGCAGAGGCCTTTATGGGCTACTTGCTGCCCTGGGGCCAGATGTCATTCTGGGGGGCTCAGGTCATCATCTCGCTGTTTGGCGCCATTCCGGTCATCGGTGACGATCTGACCCTGTGGATCCGCGGTGACTACGTGATCTCCGGTGCGACCCTGAACCGCTTCTTCGCGCTGCACGTCATCGCGTTGCCGCTGGTGCTGGTGATGCTGGTTGCCATGCACATTCTGGCGTTGCACGAAGTGGGCTCCAACAACCCGGATGGTATCGACATCAAGAAGCACAAGGACGAAAACGGCTGGCCGCTGGATGCGGTGGCATTCCACCCTTATTTCACCGTCAAGGACATGATCGGTGTGGCGGGCTTCCTGTTCTTCTTCTGCGCCATCATTTTCTTCAAGCCGGATATGTGGGGTTACTTCCTCGAGAAGCCGAACTTTGAAGTGGCCAACGGCCTGAAGACTCCTGCTCACATCGCGCCTGTGTGGTACTTCACTCCCTTCTACGCGATTTTGCGTGCCGTACCCGACAAGCTTCTGGGCGTCATCATGATGGGCCTCTCTATTGTGGTGTTGTTCCTGCTGCCTTGGCTGGATCGCTGCAAGGTGCGTTCTGTTCGCTATCGCAGCAAGCTGCACAAGCTTAACATCGCCCAGTTCGTGGTCTGCTTTATCATCCTGGGGGTGCTGGGGGTGCTGCCGTCGACGCCGACCCTGACGCTGGTTGCCCAGATTTGTACCTTGGGTTATTTCGGTTTCTTCGTGCTGTTGTTCTTCTACAGCAAAAACGAACGCACCAAGCCGCTGCCGGAGAGGGTTACATTTAAATGAAAAAAATAATATTTGCAGTGCTGACCCTGCTGCCATCTCTGGTATTTGCAAGTGGCGGAGCTGTTCATCTGGACAAAGCCAATTACGATCTGAGTGACAAGGCATCGCTGCAACGCGGCGCGGCCACCTTCATGAACTATTGCGCCGGATGCCACTCTACCCAGTATCAGCGTTATAACCGGGTCGCAGAAGATCTCGGGATCCCCGAAGATTTGATGAAAGAGAACCTGATTTTCACCGGCGCAAAGGTCGGTGACCTGATGAAGAGCGCCATGTCAGAGAAGGATGCCGCCAAGTGGTTTGGTGCGCCGCCCCCCGATCTGACTCTGGTTGCCCGGGTACGTGGTGCGGACTGGATTTACACCTATCTGCGCTCTTTTTACGTGGATCCGACTCGTCCGTTTGGGGTGAATAATGTGGTGTTCCCGTCTGTGGGTATGCCTCATGTGTTGGAACCGTTGCAGGGAACCCCCCGTGCCGAGTTCGTCACTCACACGGTCGATGGAGTCGAGACCCAGCAGGTTGTCAGCATCAAATCTGACGGTAATGGTGAAATGGATGACGAAGAGTATGATCAGACGGTACTGGATCTGGTAAACTTCTTGGTCTACTCGGCTGAACCGGTACAACAGGAGCGTGAACGCATGGGCTTCTGGGTGCTTGGTTTCATCGTGATCTTCTTCATCTTCACTGTGCTGTTGAAGAAGGAATTCTGGCGCGACGTTCACTAAGCGACCAGATACGGGTAATATAATGCACGGCAATGAAGACCAAGATGCTTCATTGCCGTTTCTGCTTTTTAATGACGGGAGGGTTCAATGGCTGTAGCTGCCAATAAGCGTTCGGTAATGACGCTGTTTTCCGGTGCCAACGATATGTTCAGCCATCAGGTGCGTATTGTCCTGGCGGAGAAGGGTGTTAGCGTGGATATCTGCCAGGTTGATCCAGCCAATCTGCCGGATGAGCTGGCCGAGCTGAACCCGTACAACTCTGTACCGACCCTGGTTGATCGTGAGCTGGCACTCTACACCTCGCGCATCATCATGGAGTATCTGGACGAGCGCTTCCCGCATCCGCCCCTGATGCCTGTTTACCCGGTTGCCCGCGGTAACAGCCGTCTGATGATGCACCGCATCGAGCTGGACTGGTACTCACTGGCTGACAAGATCATGGCCGGTACCGATGCTGAAGCGGCACGCAACGAACTGCGTGACAACCTGCTGGCCATCGCGCCGATCTTCGGTGAAATGCCCTATTTCATGAGCGAAGAGTTCGGTCTGGTGGATTGCTACATGGCACCGCTGCTGTGGCGTCTGCCGAGCCTTGGCATCGACCTGACCGGTCGTGGCGCCAAAGAGCTGAAGGCCTACATGGTTCGTCTGTTCGAGCGTGAGTCCTTCCAGGCTTCCCTGACCGAAGCCGAACGCGAGATCCGTGCTGGCGTATGAGCATGGAACCGACAATGACACCGAGCCGCCCGTACTTGTTACGGGCGTTCTTTGACTGGTTGCTGGACAACGATCTGACCCCTCATCTGGTGGTCAACGTCAACATTCCCCATGTGATGGTGCCGATGCAGTTTGCTCAGGACGGGCAAATTGTACTGAACATCGCGCCCCGAGCCGTGATGCAATTTCACATGGATAACGAGGCTATCAGCTTCAGTGCCCGTTTTGGCGGGGTCTCCCAGCAGGTTTATATCCCGATGGCGGCAGTGTTGGCTATCCATGCCCGGGAGAACGGTGTGGGCACCATGTTCCCGCCCGAGCCGGGTTACGATATCTGGCTTGAGCAGGCTGAAGCGCCGGTGGAGCCTGAGCCGGAACCGCCGCGTCCAAGCGGTCGTCCGACCCTGAAGGTAATCAAATAAAAAACGCAGCCGATTGGCTGCGTTTTTTTATGTGCGGTCGGGCTTAGTTCTGGGCGAACTCGAAGGCCTTGATCACGCGCTTCACGCCGGTTACATGGCGGGCGATGTTGACTGCCTGCTCTCCCTCCTGGCGAGTCACCAGACCAATCAGGAACACCTCGCCGTTCTCGGTGACCACCTTGACCTTGGTGCTGTCGAAGTTCTTGGTGCCGAACATATCGGCTTTCACCTTGGAGGTGATCCAGGAGTCATTGCTGCGAGTGGTGAAACTGGCAGGTTGGCCGATGCGCAATTCGTTGTAGACGTGGCGCACCCCTTCGATGCGACTGACAATTTTGCCCGCCTCAATCTTGTAAACGTCAGAAGGTGTCTGGCCGACCAGCAGGACGCGGCCATTGTTGCTGTAGACGCTGATCTTGCTGGCTGCGCTGAGTGGTTTGTTGTCGGCCAGCAGATTGGCCGCTTTCAGCTCGATGGTCTGGTCATCCCACTGCGCGCCCAGCGTCCGGCGATCGCCAGAGGCCTTGGCAGTCCCTGCGGCGCCGCCAACAACCAGGGCTGCGCAGCCTTGCAGCAGCAGGGTGCTAACCAGCAGACCGAGCAGGATAGTGTGCTTTTTCATGGTTTCAATCTTCCTGTTGCGGGAAAAGTGTCTGGTCGATGAGATCACACAGGCAGTGCAGGGTCAACAGGTTCACTTCCAGAATGCGAGGGCGACGGGCGGAGGGAACACGGATCTCCACATCGTTCGGGCCGAGCAGACCTGCCATTTCGCCACCGTCACCCCCACTCAGCACCACTATGGTCATGTCGCGGGAGAGGGCGGCCTCGGCGGCCTTGATCAGGCTGCGGCTGTGGCCGGAGGTGGTGATGACCACCAGAATGTCGCCAGGCTGGCCCAGCGCGCGGATCTGCTTGGCGTAGACCTCTTCAAAACCGTGGTCGGTGGCGATGGCGCTGATGGTCGCCATGTCCGGGGTCAGGGCCATACCGGGCAGGGAGGGGCGCTGGGTCTCGTAGCAGTTGACCAGCTCGGAGATGAACAGTTGCGCCAGTGCGGCAGAAGGACCGTTACCGCATGCCAGCACCTTGTGGCCATTGAGCAGGCAGATGGTGATCATCTGGGCTGCAGTATGGATGGCATCCGGCAGCGCCTCGGCGGCGGCTATCTTGGTCTGGATGCTTTCGGTGTAGTTCTCTTTGATGCGGTCAGTCATAGGGTCCTCTTAAAATGCGTTCTGGATCCAGGCTGGCTGGTCGCCCTCGAACGCAATCACATCGAATCGGCAGGCCTGATTGGCCTCGTTGATGGCATGTTGCTTCAAATAGTGGCGCGCTGCCAGCATGATCTTGTGCTGTTTGCTGCGGGTGACCGAGCTGGCGGCCCCGCCATGGCTGCCGGTGGCCCGGTAGCGCACCTCAACAAACACCAGGGTCTGGCCCTGGTGCATGATGAGATCTATTTCACCGCCACGACAGCGGTAGTTGCGAGCTACCGGTTGCAGGCCCCGGGCCTGCAACCAGCGTTCAGCGACTTGTTCAAAGTGCTGTCCCTTGCTCGTTGGTGAGGGGAACAGGCTCGGCAACTGCTGGCGCATCCGTTTCCATAGTTCCTTCATTGGAGGGCTCCTCCAGTTGCTGAACGGCGTTCTCGTCGACCAGTTTGCCGTTCTGGTAAGTACCCCAGCTCAGCATACGTACGATATTGCCCTGGGCATCCACGCTCAGCTGACCGCTCATGCCGGCCTGCTGCATGCCGCCCACCTTGCGCATCTGCTGCAGGTTCTCAGCCAGACTGACGGCATCGTAGCCCATGGCAAACAGGCGCAGCAGGTCACCCTGAGTCTGCGGCCAGAGCAGGGCGATCTGCTCGCGCTGTTTCTCGTAGCCGCCCAGCAGCAGCGGCATATCGGCGATATGCATGCCGTTGAGCTCGGAGGCGACCTCGGTTGCGGCGCTGTCGTAGCCACGGGAGCTGGTGTAGATGGGCAGGCTGCCCATCGGATTGACCGAGACATCCACGTAGGGCTTGATCATCCGGGTTTCCAGGCTGTTGGCCACCACGTAAACGGCATCGATGCTGCGCGGTGCGGCATCAGAGAGTTGCACCACTTCACCAGCTCGGGCGGTAGAGCGGCCGCTCAGGGCATTCTTGACCATCCCCTGCACTTCGTTACGGGCACCGAAGGTGGCAACGACCGGCTTATCCTGGCTCAGGGTGGCCCAGCTCTGCTCGAACGCCTTGATACTGCTGTAACCGATCCGCCCCTGAGCGGCGATCAGCAGCGGTTTGCGGTAGCCCTGGGTGTAGAGGTACTGGGCTGCCTGCGCGGCATCTGCGGCGGCAGAGAGGGAGAAGTAGTAGGTGGTGTCGTTGACGACCGGCTTGTCCAGCTCGTTGAGCGCCAGTACCGGCACGGTCGGATTGGCCTTGAGCAGCTCCTCGACCCTGTCTTTCAGCAGCGGGCCGATGATCATGTCTGCCCCTTCCTGAATCGCCTGCTTATAAAGGTCGCCGGTCGACTTGCTCTGGGTGTCGTAGAAGTTCAGGGTGAATTGCCCCTGATTTTCCTTATAAGACATCAGCATACCGTTACGGATGGCGGCGCCCTGCGGTTCCAGATTGCCTGAGAGGGGCAGCAGCACAGCGATCTGTTGCACCGAGGTGCTGGCAGTGGCCGCCAGATCGCCCAATCCTGCCGGCATATCTTTCTGGGCCGGATGGTTGGGGAAGTCACGCTTCCAGCCTGCCAGCTGGCGGGCCAGCAGGTTCGGCTGGGCGCCAAACTCGTTGACCAGTGCCGCCAGTCGCAACCAGCCGGTGGTCACATCAGGGGCCGGAGCCTCTTCCAGTGCTTGCAGGGTGGAGGGGGTCATGCTTTTGAGCAACGACCAGATTTGCTGATGGTTGGTCGCCTGCTCGCTCTGATTGAGGTAGGGCTCCAGTGCAATCAACGACTTGGCTGCGCCAAACTTGTTGTTGATGTCGAGCTGTAGCACCACGCGCTGGCGATACCAATCCTTCTGGGTATCGGCATCCAGCACCACCTCGGGTTTGCCTTCCAGCAGGATCAGCGCCTGATTGGCGTGGCCTTGTGCCAGCAACAGATGGGCTTGCAACAGTTGCAACTGTGCCTTCTGGGCGGGGTCCTTGGCCTGCTTCTGCAATTGCTGGAACAGCGCCGAGGCCGGTTTGGCCTGGCCCAGCGCCAGATAGCTGCGTGCCGCCAGCATCTGCCAGGTAAAGGCCTCGGCCGGCTTGGCGGGATCCACCTGCTCAAGATACCACTGGGCATTCTTGGTCAGATTGGAGAACGCAGAGGGCATGCCTGACTGCCCTGACGGTTGATTGGGCTCCGACGCACAGGCGGCGAGCAGTACTGCCGCGAGTATGATGCCGAAGAGTCGTGATACACTTAGCTGCTTTGTAACCCGGTTCAAGTTCATTCCCCGACCAGTGTTGAAGTTCCCCATAGTGTAAACGGGCCAATATGGCGACACAATTGTCGGGGCACTCGGAGATCCCATGAGTGACATCCCAACCCTGTATATAGTCCCCACTCCGATCGGCAATCTGGCGGACATCACCCAGCGTGCATTGGACATTTTACGCAGTGTCGATCTGGTGGCAGCTGAAGATACCCGTCATACCGGTATCCTGCTCAGCCACTACCAAATCTCGGTGCCGACCTTCGCCCTGCACGATCACAACGAGCAGCAGAAAGCCGATGTGCTGATCGGCCGGATCAAAGAGGGCAAGAGTGTTGCGCTGGTCTCCGATGCTGGCACCCCGCTCATCAGCGACCCCGGTTATCACTTGGTCACCCGCTGTCGTGAAGCCGGGGTCAAGGTGGTGCCGCTGCCCGGTCCCTGTGCAGCCATCACCGCTCTGAGCGCGGCCGGTCTGCCCACCGATCGATTTGCCTTTGAGGGCTTCCTGCCCGCCAAGAGCAAGGGGCGTGAGGATCGCCTGCAAGCCGTTATTGAAGACACCCGCTCGCTGGTGTTCTACGAATCGCCGCGCCGTGTGCAGGATACAGTAGAAGCGATTGCTCGCATTCTCGGCGAGCGTCATGTGGTGGTGTGCCGCGAGCTGACCAAGACCTTCGAGTCAATCCATGGTCTGCCAGCCTCTGAAATGCTGGCCTGGCTTGGTGAAGATGACAACCGTTGCCGCGGCGAGATCGTGCTGGTCGTGGCTGGCGCCTCCAAAGAGGAAGAGGATTTGCCAGCCGAGGCGATCCGTACTCTGGGTCTGCTGGTGGCCGAGCTGCCACTGAAAAAAGCGGCCGCCCTGACCGCCGAGATCCACGGCGTGAAGAAGAATGCCCTCTACAAATACGGCCTCGAGCACTATTGAGCCGGTTAATAGGCCGTAAGGCTGTTTTAATAGGCCGTAAGGCTGTTTTCTGACCAGTGCAATCCCCCGAACCGGCGAGCATTCAGCATGTAAACGGGGGCCAAAGCGCGATAAATGGCTGTAAACGGGAATTGCCGGTTTACCCCGTGCGTATCGCAAGGCTATAATCCGCGCCTCGGAGTTGGCTGGGCAATCGCTGCTTCGTCGTTGTGTCCCTCGGGACAGACGGGCGGAGGGGAGGAAAGTCCGGGCTTCACAGGGCAGGGTGCCAGGTAACGCCTGGGGGGCGCGAGCCTACGACCAGTGCAACAGAGAGCAGACCGCCGATGGCCCGCAAGGGATCAGGTAAGGGTGAAAGGGTGCGGTAAGAGCGCACCGCGCGACTGGCAACAGTTCGTGGCACGGTAAACTCCACCCGAAGCAAGACCAAATAGGCCCCTATTGGCGCGGCCCGCGTTGGGGGCGGGTAGGTTGCTTGAGCCAGCGAGCGATTGCTGGCCTAGAGGAATGATTGCTACCCGGGGCAACCCGGTACAGAACCCGGCTTACAGGCCGACTCCGACCTCATTCCGCGTGAACCGTCACGCTAAAATCCCGGTGCCTAACGGCACCGGGATTTTTATTATTCACGCCGAGATGCACCGCATGGCGGCTTTCTGGAATTTGTAATAAAGTTCTCACCCTTTTTGGTCGATATACGTCGGCTGGACTGTCTGTATCTATCACACTGCTGGCCTGATGAGCGACCCTGTGGCAGTAAGGCGAGATGAAATGGTTAAGGTGGATTATTAATGTCATCAAGCAGCGCAATGCTCACACCTTCCCGGCTGCTTAGCGCAGAACGGGGCAGAACCCTGCCTCATTATGATCTGTTGGGTGTCGAGCGGTTAAACCACGCCCGTTTGAAGCAGGTCAATGGCCAGTTGAGCACATTTTCCCTGCAAGCTGCGAGTTGTATGGCCCAGCTGTTCAATAGTGCGGAGTGCGAACTGAATTATGGCGAGTTCGCCTTTTCCGGTCCTGCAGAGATAGATGACGCTCATATCTGGGTCGAGGCGAGAAGTCCGCTTGAACCACAGCGCGCCGTCTATTTCTCGATCGCACCCCTGGTCATCTATCGTCTTGCGGTCCTCTTTTTCGGTGGCACCTTGCAGCAAAAAGAGGAGCATGTTCAGTCTGGCAAAGGGCTGACCGATACCGAACAGCGGCTGTTATTGCGGCTTTGCCAGTATCAGGTTGATATCTGGTGTGCTTGTCTGGGGTTGGGGGATCTGAAGTGGCAGTTGCATGTCGTGCCACGTGATTCCATCGCCCACCGTCAGCTCTGGACCACGCAGGCAACCCTGCAGGCAGGTAATTGCACTCATCACTGGCAGATGTGGTTGCTTCCTCCCGAGGAGTCCATTTCTCAGGTCAGTCATTCCCTGCCGGAAGGTCAGCTGGAACAGGCTCTGACTCATGTCCCGGTTCGTCTGCGGGTGGTGATGGGCCAATTGTCCATGACGCTGGCAGATCTTGAGTGTCTCAAGGTGGGTGATGTGCTGTCACTGGATTTGCCTGAGGTGGTGCCAGCATTGATTGGCAGCCGTCCCTGCTTCAGTGGACGAATCGCAGAACACAAAGGCAGCCTGGTCTATCAGGTTGCGACGGTTGTAGAGGAGTAAATTGAATCATGAGCGAGCACAATATGAATGATCCGCTGGATCTGGATGGACTGGATCAACTGTTTGGTGACGACATCAGTATGCCTAGCGCCGCAGACTACTTGGCCCCCACCAGTAGCAGCAAACAACGGGATCTCTCCTTCTTTCGCCAGATCCCGGTCAAGGTGACGCTGGAAGTGGCCAGTACCGAAGTGCCGCTCGGCGATTTGATGCGCGTCGAGGAGGGGGCTGTCATTGAGCTGGACAAGCTGGCAGGTGAACCGCTGGATGTGCGGGTGAATGGCCGTCTGCTTGCCAAGGGCGAAGTCGTCGTCGTGAATGGCAAATATGGTCTGCGCCTGGTTGATGTCATCGATACCAACCTGCTGGGCGGCATGGACGACTGATGCGCTATCTGCTGCTGACGCTGCTGTTATTTTCGCTGCCCGGCTGGGGGGCGGACATGACCTTGTTCTCGGTATCGCCAGGCGCTTCAGGGGGCGAGGACTACAACATCAAGTTGCAGATCCTCTTCTTCATGACCCTGTTGGGTCTGCTTCCGACCTTGTTACTGATGATGACCAGTTTTACCCGGATCATCATCGTACTGGCCATATTGAGACAGGCCCTTGGCCTGCAGCAGAGCCCTCCCAACCGGGTGCTGATCGGCATCAGCCTCATCCTGACTGTGGTGATTATGCGTCCGGTCTGGACGGACATGTATCAGAATGCATTTGTCCCTTATGACCAGAATGAAATAACCCTGTCAGAGGGGATCGCCAAGGCAGAAAAACCCCTGCGTAAATTCATGCTGGCCCAGACCCGTGAACCGGATCTGGAGCAGATGCTGCGCATCTCTGGTGAACCAACAACGGTCGCCAAAGAGGATGTGCCTTTCGGGGTGCTGTTGCCTGCGTTTGTATTGAGTGAGTTGAATACCGCATTTCAGATTGGCTTTATGCTGTTTATCCCCTTTCTGGTGATCGATTTGGTGGTCGCCAGCGTTTTGATGGCGATGGGGATGATGATGCTCTCCCCGCTGATCATCTCGTTACCCTTCAAACTGATGGTGTTTGTGTTGGTCGATGGCTGGTCGATGACCGTCGGCACCTTGGCTGCCAGCTTTGGTGGGGGAGGCTGATATGACCCCTGAGCAGAGCGTTGCCCTGGTTGGTGGCGCGGTCAATCTGGTGGTGACCATGGTCTCGGTGCTGATTGTACCGGGCCTGATCGTAGGTTTGGTGGTCAGTATTTTTCAGGCGGCCACCCAGATCCAGGAGCAGACGCTCAGTTTTCTTCCCCGTTTTATCGTGACTTTGATGACCCTTATCTTTACGGGTAACTGGCTGTTGTCGCAGATCACCACTCTGTTCCAGGATCTTTTTCTTAAAATCCCCGGGTTTATCGGATGAATTCGCTGCTGTCCCTCAGTGCTGCTGACCTGACCGCATGGTTGGGACAGTGGTGGTGGCCGTTTATCCGGATCGGTATGGCATTCTGGGTGATGCCGGTCTTTGGGGATACCCGGGTGCCTGCGCAAGTTCGCCTGATGCTGGCGTTCATCATCAGCCTGCTGCTCGCCCCCATGATGAAGGATATGCCGGTTGTCGATCCTTTCAGTGCCGGTGCGCTGGTCCTGGCGGTGGAGCAGCTGCTATTTGGTTTGCTGTTTGGTCTGTGTGTCCAGTTGCTCTATATGGTGATGACCACTGCGGGGCAGATCCTCTCCATGCAGATGGGGCTCGCGATGGCGGTGATGAATGATCCGGTCAATGGGGATTCTGCACCCATCATCAGTCAGGTCATGATGGTGTTTTGCGCCTTGCTCTTTCTGGGGCTGAATGGCCATCTGGTGGTACTGGATATTCTGGTGCAGAGCCTGCGTAGCTGGCCGCCGGGTTCATCTCTGGATCTGATCGATATGAAAGGTGTGATCGGCTTGTTTGGTTGGTCTATCGGTGCCGCCCTGTTACTGACGTTGCCTGCCGTTGTCGCCATGTTGATGGTTAACCTGACCTTCGGGGTGATGAACCGGACCGCCCCTTCGCTCAATATCTTCTCTCTCGGTTTTCCCATGACCCTGTTGCTCGGGTTGCTCACCATGGCGCTCTCCATCAGTGGTGTGCCCTCCCGTTATCTGGATTTGGTTACCCATGTGCTTGAACAGCTGCGAGGCTTGACCCCGGCATGAGTCAGAACAGCGCACAGGACAAAACCGAAGAGGCCTCCAGCCAGAAACGCCAGAAAGCGAGAGATGAGGGGCAGATCGCTCGCTCAAAAGAGCTCAGTTCTGCCGGTTTGCTGCTGCTTGGCGGGTTGGTGATGCAGTGGATGGTGCCGGGGTTTGGCCAGTTCTTTGCCGAGTTGATGAAGCGTCCGCAGCGTTTTGACTGGCAAGGTGCCCGTGACCCGCAGATGATGATCCATTGGTTGGGTGAAGCGCTCATAAACATGCTGTGGGTGCTGCTGCCCCTGTTTGGTTTTCTGGCCCTGATGCTGGTGTTGCTCAGCATAGTGCCGGGCGGTATGGCGTTGACCTGGAAAAAGCTGCTACCCAGTGGCGAGAAGATGAACCCTTTGAAGGGGCTGGGGCGCATGTTCTCCAAGAACAGCCTGATGGAGTTGCTGAAGTCACTGCTCAAGGTGACGCTGATCGGCGGCACGCTGGCGTTGATGTTAAATCATCAATGGCCTTCCTTGTTGATGATGAACCGGATGCCCCCTCAGGCGGCCCTCGAGCAGGCGCTACGGATCCTCTCCCAGGCATTTATTTTGCTGGGGAGCGTTCAGATGCTGATTGCCGTGCTGGATGTGCCCTATCAGCGCTGGTCGCTTAACAAGCAGCTCAGGATGACCAAACAAGAGGTCAAGGATGAGCACAAGAACAGCGAAGGGCGTCCCGAAATCAAAGCCAAAATCCGCCTGGTACAGGGAATGCTTGCCCGCGCGCGTATCGAGCAGCGGGTACCACAGGCGGATGTGATCATCGTTAACCCGACCCATTATGCGGTGGCCATAAAATATGATGCGGCTCGTGCCAATGCCCCTTTCGTGATTGCCAAAGGGGTCGACAGCATGGCCGAGCGGATCCGCCAGGTTGCCAAGCAGCATGACAAGATGGTGATGAGCTTGCCTGAGTTGACGCGAGCCATCTATCACTCGACCAGGGTGGATCAGGAAGTCCCCGCAGGTCTGTACACGGCAGTTGCCTATGTATTGAACCATGTATTGCAGTTAAGGGCGTATGAGGCAGGCAAGGGGAGGAAACCGACCCCTCTTGCCCCGTTATATGTACCGCCCGAGTTACGTCAACCTGAGAGGTAAGTTGTGAACTGGCGTGTATTCACCCAATCCTATACCGCAATTCCGCTGATGTTATTGGCCATTCTGGCCATGATGATCCTGCCTCTGCCCGGTTGGCTGCTGGATGCGCTCTTTACCTTCAACATCGTGTTGGCGGTTCTGGTGTTGCTGGTATCCGTCTCGGCCCGCAGACCACTCGATTTCTCGGTATTCCCAACCGTGTTGCTGGTGGCCACCTTGATGCGGCTGTCGCTGAACGTGGCCTCTACCCGGGTTGTGTTGCTGCATGGTCACGAAGGGCATGAAGCAGCCGGTAAGGTCATCCAGGCATTCGGTGAAGTGGTGATCGGTGGCAACTATGTCGTCGGTCTGGTGGTCTTCGTGATCCTGATGATCATCAACTTTGTGGTGATCACCAAGGGTGGCGAGCGGATTTCGGAAGTATCCGCCCGCTTCACGCTGGATGCCATGCCCGGCAAGCAGATGGCCATCGATGCCGACTTGAATGCCGGCACCATGGATCAGCATCAGGCCAGGGCTCGCCGTGAGGAGATCGCGCGAGAAGCGGACTTCTATGGTGCAATGGATGGTGCTTCCAAGTTCGTTCGTGGTGACGCGATAGCTGGCATGTTGGTGCTGATCATCAACCTGGTGGGTGGGTTGGCCATCGGTATTTTCCAGCATGCCTTGCCCGTTGCAGAAGCCTTCCAGCGTTATGCGCTGCTGACCATTGGTGATGGTCTGGTTGCCCAGATCCCGTCCCTGCTGATGTCGACTGCTGCGGCCATTATCGTGACCCGGGTCAGTGATGAGGGGGAGATGGCTGATCAGGTTGGTCAGCAGATCCTGGCATCCCCTCGCGTTATCTATACCTCTGCAACGATAATGCTGATCCTGGGTCTGGTGCCCGGGATGCCTATGCTCGCATTCCTCAGTTTCGCAGCTGTACTGGCCTGGACTGGCTGGAGTGTCAGCAAGCGAGCCGTCAATGTGCCGGATCTGGATGCAGCGCAAGAGCTGACTCGTCAAATGATTCAGCCTGAACAGCAAGCACTGGAGTGGCAGGATTTGCCACCAGTCGATACGGTCGCCATCGAGCTTGGTTATCGTCTGGTGCCATTGGCTGAAACGGATAAAGGGGCTGAACTGCTTGCACGAGTGCGCGGGATCCGCAAAACCCTCTCCGAGCAGTACGGTTTTCTGCTCCCCGAGATCCGGGTGCGCGACAATCTGCAACTGCAGCCGGATCAGTACCGGATCAAGTTGTCCGGTGTCGCGTTGGCGATGGGGAATGTGGATTGCCAGCGCTTGATGGCGATCAGCAGTGGTGAGACCTATGGCGCGCTAGATGGCGAGTTGACCCAGGACCCGGCCTACGGTATGAGTGCGGTCTGGATCTCCCCGGAGCAAAAGGCCAAGGCCCTTAATCTTGGTTACTCGGTGGTGGATTCGGCCACCGTGATTGCCACTCACGCCAGCAAGCTGTTGCGTGAACAACTTGATGCACTGTTTGGTCACGATGAAGTTGGCAAACTGGGCCAATATCTCGCCAGTCAGTCCCCCCGGTTGGCTGAAGAGCTGAATCTGGCGCTGACCCAGATGCAGCAATTGAGAGTGTTTCGTCAATTGCTAAAGGACCAGGTCAGTCTTACCGATATACGAACCGTTGCCACGACGCTGCTGGATGCGAGCGAGTTGACCAAAGACCCTGTCTTGCTGGCATCCGATGTGCGCTGTGCCTTGAAGCGCCAGATTGTGCGGCAGGCTATTGGTAATCGTGATGTGTTGGCCACCTTTACGCTGGATGATCGCCTTGAGCAGACCTTGCTGGCTGCAATGAATCAGTCACAACAGCAGGGCAAAATCCAGCTGGACAGCTTTCCGGTCGATCCGCAACTGCTGGCCCAATTGCAGCAAAATATGCCGTTGGTGAAGGAGCAGTTGCAGCAGTTGGGACATGCCCCCGTATTGGTTGTTATGCCGCAACTGAGACCGTTAATAGCCCGTTATGCCCGATCATTTTCAAAGGGACTCAAAGTGCTTTCCTACAATGAGATACCTGAAGAGCTACGGGTGGAGGTAATTGGTACACTTGGTTAATTACTGTTGGATAAATATCCTGAAGGGAAGTGTTTTTTCCGCCCCAGCTTGAATTGCCGTATGAATACTATATGATGTGGCGAAAATTGACGCAGCAATGTGTGAAAGTTAAATAACAAAAACAATATTAATTGTGTTGCCACACGCTTAGCCCATCAGGCGGGGCGTGTTATCACATTGTAAGGGCAAACTGAACTGAAAAGTCAGGACGCAAAGCCTCCGGTCTAACAGCAGGAAAGCTAATGACAGCGGGGTTACCAAGGTGAGTTTGGATACAATTCTGTTACCATCTAGATACAAATTTCACTTTTTTAAGTGCGAATTTGTATTTCTCCTTTGTGTCTGATAATTCAGCTCTATTGATTGTTCTATCCACAATCACAGGTGTCAGACGTCTATGTCTTCGGGATTACCAATAAATACAACAATCGGGTTGTGTGGCGATAGCTTGGCTGGGCCACATATATTATTGATTCAGCCGCTAATAGTTGCCGAAAATGAGGTTGAAAAAATCCTATCCAAGGAAGGCATCAGGGTATCAAGCGTTAATTCTGTTAAACAATCAAAGGGCATTATTGCTGATGGTAATGTCAATTTGATCCTGCTCGATATGGATGCCATGACCGAGCTTGGGCCGCGTATTCTGCGTGAATTCGAAGGACTTGATTGTGTCATCATGGTCAATGAGCACCAGGCCACCATTGCTGCGGAAGCTATGTGTGCCGGGGCTGTTGACTATATTGTCAAACCCTTCTGCCCCCAGCAATTGCTCGATGCTGTCCGTGGTGCTCTACGCCTTCGTCAGGCGATCCCCAATCTTATCGCTGTGTCGCCCATGAGCCTGCAGGTCTTGCAACTGGCCCGACGAGCAGCCAAAACCTCTGCCACCATTCTGATCGGTGGTGAGTCAGGAACCGGTAAAGAACGGTTGGCCCGTTATATTCACGAAATGTCTGTCAGAGCGGAAAAACCATTTCTGGCGATTAATTGTGCAGCAATTCCTGAGGCAATGCTTGAGTCAATTCTTTTTGGCCACAATAAAGGTGCATTTACCGGTGCTGTTTCTGCCCAGCCCGGCAAATTTGAGTTGGCTCAGGGGGGAACCCTGTTGCTGGATGAAATATCAGAGCTTCCTTTGAACCTGCAGGCTAAATTATTACGGGTGCTGCAAGAAAAAGAAGTTGAGCGACTTGGCAGCAATCAAACGATTGCTCTTGATGTTCGAATCATTGCCGCCAGCAATAAAGATCTGCGCAAACTGGTTGCATGTGGGCTATTTCGTGAAGACCTTTTCTATCGTCTTGATGTATTGCCAATGAATTGGCCCGCATTGCGTGAACGTCCTGAGGATATTATTCCGCTGGCCAACTACTTTATTGAGCGTTATGCATCCCAACAGGGCTATCGCCTGAGTGAACGTGCCTGTCAGTTGTTGCTGTCATATGAATGGCCAGGAAATGTACGAGAGCTGGATAATGTCATTCAACGGTCATTAATCATGGCGCGTGGTTTGCATATACAGTCCGTCGATTTGATGTTGCCAAATTGTATTCTTCCCGAAGAAACAGTCGCAGCAGACACGTGGCATGCTCCCGAGGGGTTAAGTGAAACCCGGCGGCATGCCGAGTTCCAATTTGTATTAGAGACCTTGCGCCGCTTTCGTGGCCATCGTACCCGCACAGCAGATGCATTGGGCATGACAACCCGGGCACTGCGCTACAAGCTTGCGGCGATGCGTGAGCAAGGCATTGATATTGAACAGCAGATTCAAGCAGAGGGATAAAAAGTGAAGATTCAGATGATGTCATCACAGGTGACGCTACTGCAGCAGATGCAGGAGATGCAGCGTGTCGCAAGCCAGACCCCTTCTATCGAATCCAATGATCTGTCGGGAGCATCATTTACCGATGCCATGCGGGATGTGGTCGGGCGCGTCAATGAACAGCAGAATGTCGCGTCAAAATTAATGGCATCCGTCGATGCCGGGCAGAGCGATGATCTGGTGGGCGCCATGGTGGCGAGTCAAAAAGCCGGCTTGAGTTTTTCAGCCTTGATGCAGGTTCGCAACAAGCTGATGACCGGTTTTGATGACATTATGCGCATGCCGCTCTGAGGTAACAGATGACTGAACTGGTAACGTCTCCTCAGGGGGCTGCCCCTGATTCGCTCAAGATCAGGCTACAAGAGGGATTGCGCAATTGGCGTACCCTCTCCCGTGACAACAAATCGATCCTGACCATTGCTCTGCTGGCTGCCATTGTGGCCGGTACCATAGTCGTTATCCTGTGGACCTCCAGCAAAAACTATGTGCCCTTGTATGGCAAACAGGAGCTATACGATACCGCCAACATCATGGAGATGCTGGAGAAAGAGCAGGTGCCTTTCCGTCTGGAAAAGAGCACCGGTCAGGTACTGGTTCCTGAAAACCAGCTGGCTCATGTCCGGATGGCGCTTGCTGCACGAGGGGTGCGTGCAGCCATGCCGTCTGGTCTGGAAGGGCTGGATAACGTAACCGGACTGGGTACCAGCGAATTTATGGAAGGGGCGCGTTATCGTCATGCCCTGGAAGGGAGCTGGCCCGCACCATCATAGCGCTCGATGCCGTGCGCAGTGCCCGTGTTCATCTGGCTATTCCGAAACGCACGCTATTCGTGGGGCGCGATGAGGAGAAACCCAGCGCATCGGTAATGCTCGATATGCAACCGGGCCAATCCATCGAAGCGGGTCAGGTCGAGGCGATTGCCAACCTGGTAGCAGGTAGTATCTCCGGAATGAAGCCCGGTGCCGTCACTGTGGTTGATCAATCCGGCCAGTTGCTCAGCGCAGAGCTGGGGGACAAGGTCGGTTTTGGCAAGCAGAGCGTTCAACAGATGGAGTATGTCCGCAAGCTGGAACAATACATTCGTCAGCGTGCCAATGACATGCTCTATCCCATGCTCGGCAGCACCAATTTCAAGGTGCAGATTGCGGCAGACGTTAACTTCAACGCTGTTGAAGAGACCCAGCAGCAGCTCGATCCACAAGGGGTGGTTACTCGCGAGTCCAACAAGTCAGACAAGACCATCGATGCGCTGGCGATGGGGATCCCGGGGGCGTTATCCAACCGCCCGCCTGAAACTGCGGCAAAAGATGAAAAGGCTGGTGCTGACAAAAGCAATGCAAATGCCAATACCGCTACACAACAGAACGACACTCGTACCGAGCGTCAGGAAGTCAGCAAGCAGTACGAAAACAGTCGCACCATAGTACACACCCGTTACCAGCAGGGACGTCTGGAACGAATTAACGTATCAATTCTGCTTAACCAGCAGAT
The DNA here is from genome assembly GCF_051919425.1 of Aeromonas sp. 75A. NCBI lineage: Bacteria > Pseudomonadati > Pseudomonadota > Gammaproteobacteria > Aeromonadales > Aeromonadaceae > Aeromonas > Aeromonas sp. 75A. The sequence goes on from NZ_JBQBES010000002.1 coordinate 2,458,613, forward strand.
TGCACCGAAAGGTGGCTGGAGTGCCGAGCAGCTGGAACAGATCCGTCAGATGGTAGAGCGTGCTGTCGGTTTCGATGAGACGCGTGGCGATCAGATTAGTCTGCAGGCCTTCGATTTCAATGGTGCAGTACAAGTAGCCGCTCCCGAATCCAGTTGGTGGGAGACCCCCTACTGGCAAGACTCCTTGCGCTATCTGGTCGGAGGTTTGCTTGGCCTGACACTGGTCTTCTTCGGTATTCGTCCGTTGGTGAAACATCTGGTTCGCACCCAACAGCAGCCGGATATGGAAATGGGTGAGACGGAAGAAGAGCTGGAGCCCACAGTCGGATTGTCCATGCGCAGGGATGACGATGATCCCCAGCTGACGTCTGCTCTTTCAAATAGTCTGATCCGTACTGACAACAAGATGGAGCCCCAGTTCTCGTCACTCGATATGGAGTCGTTGCCGGAACCTGGATCCGAGCTGGAGGTTCAGCTCAAGCATTTGCAGTTGCTGGTTGAAAAAGATACCGCCCGGGTGGCGGAGGTTGTCAGAGCATGGGTGAGTGGCAATGAACAGCGTTAACTTGAATCAGAGTGCCGTCGATATCGATATCGACAACCTTGAGAAGGCCGCCATCTTGTTGCTGAGCATGGGGACCGAATCTGCGGCCAAGGTGATGCAAAAGCTCTCCCGCGACGAGGTGCAGCGTTTGATTTCCAAGATGGCCTCTCTCTCTGGCGTCAGTTCGATGGAGGCAAAGTGGACGTTGCAGCAGTTCTTCAATCACTACCGTGAGCAGAGCGGAATTGGCAGCGCTTCACGGGAGTATCTGGAACAGACGCTCGATCTTGCTTTGGGGCAACGACTCTCCCGTAGTCTGCTCGACAGTCTGTACGGCGATGTGATGAGCCAGGATATCCAGCGTCTGCAGTGGGTACCTGCCGATGTGCTTGCACGTTTCTTCCGCAACGAGCATCCCCAGATGCAGGCTGTGCTGCTGGCCTTCCTGCCGCCCCAGACTGCGTCCGCCGTGCTTGATGCCTTGCCCGGCTCGGTGCATGACGATTTGCTGGTGCGCGTCGCCAGTCTCAGCAGTGTCAGTGAACATGTGCTGGGCGAACTCAGGCTGACACTGGATCGCTGTCTCACCTACGTGGCGGATCAATCTGGTGCCAAGGTAAACGGGGTGCGGCAGGTAGCCGATATTCTCAACCGTTATCAGGGTGACAAGGAGCAGATGCTCTCCCTGTTGCGGGAACACGATGGTGACATGGCGCTTGAAATTGAGAAGAACATGTTCGATTTCATGGCGTTGCGCCGTCAGAGCGACGACACCTTGCAACGGTTGGTGCAGGAGCTGCCCAGCGAATTGCTGGCATTGGCTCTCAAGAACACCGAAACCAGCTTCCGCAAGGTGGTGTTGGGTGCCATGCCGAAGCGGATGGCTCAGGCGCTGGACGATCAGATCCAGAACCAGGGCAGTGTCTCTTTGCGCAAGGTCGAGCAGGCAAGGGAAGAGGTCATGCAACTGGTCCGCGAGTTGGTGGAGCAGGGCGAGATCGAGTTCCAGCTGTTCGAAGAGCCCACCGTCAGTTAACAGGAGGCATTCATGAGTCACAATGTGCGCAAATTGATGCCTGGGGCGACCCGTCTGTATCGTTTCCCTGCGCTCGGTCAGAGTGGGGAAGAGGCCCGGAGTCAGCAAGAACAGTTTGAATTCGGCTATCAACAGGGGCTGGAGCAAGGTCATGACGAAGGTTATCAGGCCGGCTATCAGCAAGGGCTGACCAGCGGCCTGCAGGAAGGCGAGAGTACCGGTTTGCAACAAGGGCAAACCCGCGGGTTTGCTCAGGGCCTTTCGGAGGGGCGAGCCGCCTTCGAACAGGCAATGGTGCCGTTTGCCAAGCTGCAAGAGCAGTGGGAGTCACTGAGCCGGGCCCGGATGGCCGCGCAGAAAGAGCTGATTGCCCAGCTGGTGGCGCAGGTGGCCAAGCGGGTCATCATGGCCGAGTTCACCCTCAATCCGCAGCAGGTGATGAATCAGGTCGAGCAGGCGTTGGCTACCTTGCCGAGTGAGTCGGAAGAGCTGGTGATCTACCTCAATGAGGGAGACCGACAGCGACTCGCCGAGCAGGGGGTGACTCGCTGCGAAGGGTGGCCATTGCAAGTTGATGCAGCACTTGGGGTAGGCGATGCCCGTATCGAAACGCGCGCAGCCGTCGTCGAGGTAAGTACCAGCTCCCGCCTGGCAACCTGCATCGAACAGCTCAACAGCTCGCTGGACGTGCCGCAAGATGCATGAAGCCTTGCAGCAGGCTCTGACCAGTGCGCTGGATAATCTGGATGAGCTACCCGCATTTCGTCGCTTTGGCCGGTTGGTGCGAGTGACCGGTTTGACTCTGGAAGTAGTCGGCTGCAAACTGGTGATGGGGCAGCGTTGTCGTGTCAGCACGGCAAGTGGAGCTCCTCTGTTGGCCGAGGTGGTCGGTTTTAACCGGGATATCTCTTACCTGATGCCGCTGCAGCCGATGAGTGGCCTCTTCGCGGGGGCTCAGGTCGAACCGATCGATGGAGAAGAAACTGTTCGGCTTGGTAGTCATCTGCTGGGGCGGGTACTCGATGGACTGCTGCAGCCCCTCGACGGACAGCCGTTACCCGACGTTGGTGACAGTGTCCCCCTGTTTGCTCTTCCCCCCAATCCGCTATTGCGAACCCCGGTACGTGAACCGCTGGATGTCGGTATCCGCGCCATCAATGGCCTGCTGACGGTTGGCAAGGGTCAGCGTTTGGGTCTGTTCGCTGGCTCGGGGGTCGGCAAGAGTATGTTGCTGGGCATGATGACCCGCAATACCGCTGCCCAGATCGTCGTGGTGGGGCTGATTGGTGAGCGGGGCCGTGAGGTGCGCGAATTCATCGAGCACAGTCTGGGGGCGGAAGGCCTGGCTCGCGCTGTGGTCATCGCGGCGCCAGCAGATCAATCTCCCCTGATGCGGTTGCGAGCGGCCCAGCTATGCCACCGGATTGCCGAGTATTTCCGTGAGCAGGGGCAGGATGTGCTGCTGCTGATGGATTCGCTGACCCGCTATGCCCAGGCACAGCGGGAAATCGCGTTGGCCATCGGTGAACCTCCTGCCACCAGAGGGTATCCACCCTCGGTATTCAGCATGCTGACCCAGCTGGTGGAGCGAGCCGGTAACGGCACGCATCCGGATGGCAGTCTGAGTGCGTTCTACACAGTGCTGGCGGAAGGGGATGACCAACAGGATCCGGTGGTCGATGCGGCGCGCGCCATTCTCGATGGTCATATCGTGCTGACCCGCCGTCTTGCGGAAGAGGGCCACTATCCCGCCATCGATATCGGTGCCTCGGTCAGTCGGGTTATGCCACAAGTCGTGCCTGCCGAATGGCAAAAGCTGGCGGTCACCTTGCGCCAGCTATGGGGACGCTATCAGCAAGTGCGTGAGCTGTTGCCACTGGGCGGTTATCAACCCGGGGCCGATCCGCAGATGGATGAAGCTGTTCAGCGTTATCCGGGGATTGCGGCATTTCTGCAGCAAGGCTTGCATGAAGAGATGGCCTTTGAGCAGGTGATGGTTGGTCTCAAGCAGGTGCTGGGGCAGGGATAAGGATTCGTTATGCTGAAGTCTTATCTGGGGTTGCAACAGGAAGAGCTGGAAAATCTTGGCGCCGAGCGTCGACGCTTGCGGGAGCTGGCGTTGCGGGAAGAGCAGCGAGCACACAAATTGCAGGAAGTGATCTCCTCGCTGCGGCCCGGTTCCGACAAGTTTCACCCTTTGCTATGGCAAAACAAGCAACAGATGGATGGCCAGTTGCGCCGTTTGCTCTCCCATCAGGTGCAGCAATCTGCGCTGGCCAGACTGGATCTGGAGCGCCACGAAGGAGAACTTGTCCGGCAGTTCGGGCGGGTCAAGGGGCTGGAGCTATTGCTGGCACGACGTGATGATGTTGCTCGCCAGCAGCAGGAGAGGCGGGATCAGCTACAGCTGGATGAGCTGGCGAGTTTGCGTCACCTGACCCGCAAAGAGTAAGACGGAGGGTTAATCCGTGATGCTGTCCGGGTCACGATAACCTGAATCTTGTCCCAACAGCGAATTAATCGTCTCCATCTGGCCTGCCAGCAGGCGGCCATTGAGATCATTCTGGCGCAGACACTGGTGCAGCAGCTGTTCAAGCTGTTGCCATTGATTGGTTACCGTGGTGCGCAGGGGAAGTGGCAGCTTGGCTATCAGGGTGGCCATCCCCTTCTCATCGGGTTTGAGGCCTAATGTCTGCAGCTGCTGGCAGCGTAACTTTGCCTGTTGTGTCACCTTGGCCATCAGCGCTGTCTGCTGCTCGTTATGGACTTGCAGGCCATCGACATCATGGCTTGCCAGCAGTGCATGTTGGCGCAGCAACAGGGCGGTGAGTTCGGTATAGTGGCCGTAATCCTGCTGGATCCCGAGGATCAATGCCTTGACGGTGGCCTTGGTATCCACGCTCATCGGCGATGCATATCCAGAATGGCCTGACCCAGCGCATCCAGATCGATCTCCAGCTTGCCTTCACTGATGGCTTTGCGGATCTCGTTGACCTTGTCCATGTCGACGTCGGATGTGGTGGCCAGCTGGCTGCGGGCGTTGGCTACTGACTGCGCTGTGCTGCTGATCCGTGCTTCGGATGACTGTGCGGACCTGGTTTCCGGCTTGGTCGTTACCTCCGGTTTGCGGCCGGGCTGGTTTTGAATATAGAGCGAGTCAGTACGGGTAATTTTCATAACATAAATTCCTGATGGTCTGTTTATGACAAGCGACCCAAGGCTTGTCGAACTTGAATCAAATTGCGATCTTGGTTCAAAAACGGGTTTCAACTTCCCCTATATCAGTCACCCATGCCTGTATCTGCTTGCCAGAGCTAAGATTTTTCACTCTGATCCCGTCGCCTATTGCGCCATTACCGAGGGCCTCCCCTCTGGTTGTGGCGGAGAACTCACCTTTCCCTGCGCGGATCAGTACCCCTTCCCCCTGTTTGACCGCCCAACTCTTTTGTAAGTCCAGCTCTCCGATGAGTTGCCCGCTTCTCAGATGTCGGTTGCTTTTATGGCCCAGCAGGGAGTGATTGCTCGGGGTGAACCCGCGCTGTATGCGGCTGACATCCAACTCTTTCTCCACCAGATCGCTGGTGCTGATGCCCTGACCTTTTGCGATATCTCGTGCAGCAACCCAGACCGGCAACAGTAGCGAGACCTCTACCCGCCCGCGCACTTGCCAGGCGGGATCTGTGCATTCGATGAGATAGGGGCGTCGTCCCCAGGGTTGCCGATACTGGCCACCTGCTTGTAACGAGAGTGACTGTGAGGGGCAGGGAGGAAGGTGCTCGGCGGAAGGAGCAAGCCAGACTCGAAATTCCCCTGAGGTTGCAGGCCATCCCTGTTGGGTTACGTAGTCATCAAGACTCTGGCGGGCATCTTGTTCAAGCAACTGTTCAAGCATGGCGCTTTGCGCCTGCGGGGCACCGTGAGCCAATGCGCTCAGCAGAAGCCAGAGGATGCCACTCCATTTCCACACGGGAAGTCGCACTTCCTCATTTCTCATCTGCTTGCAGCGGATGGTGCATGGTAACCGCTTGAAACTAGGTATCTTCATGGTTGGCATGAGTCTTGATAAGGGTAACCCCGGTCTGAGTGAACGATAAAGGATGAAGCATGAGTATCTCATTTGACAGCGCCCTCGGCGTACACCCTTATGCCCTAGATGTCAGGGCGGAGCGGGCGCGTATTCTGGCGGGAAATCTGGCCAACGTGGATACACCGGGCTATCTGGCTCGGGATGTCGATTATAAGACGATTCTGGGCCGTGTCGCGCAGCAAGTTGCTGCGGGCGAGGAGAGTCAGGCCATCAGCCAGGGCGCCATGCGTGACGATATGCGTCACCCCCTCTATCGCATTCCTTATCAGGTCTCCATGGATGGCAATACCGCCGAATTGGGGGTTGAGCAGGGCAAATTTGCCAACAACGCCACCGATTTTCAGACCAGTCTCACTTTCCTCAATATGAAGATTACCGGGATCGCCAAGGCGATCGAGGGCCGTTAACCATGTCGTTCAACAAGATTTATGACATCGCCGGCAGTGCCATGCGCGCCCAGACCGTGCGGCTGGATACCGTTGCCTCCAACCTGGCCAACGTGGATAGCGCGGCCGCCAGTGAAGACGCCGCGTTTCGTGCCATCAAGCCGGTTTTTTCCACTCTCTATCAGAAGATTCAGGATGCCGATGGCCTCGGGGCTGCGTCGGTGCAAGTGGCGGGTATCGTACAGTCCGACCGTCAGGTCGAGAAACGGCTGGAGCCGACCAACCCGATGGCCGATCAGGATGGCTTTGTCTACTACTCCAACGTCAACGTGGTGGAAGAGATGGCGGACATGATGAGTGCCTCTCGCGGTTTTGAAACCTCGGTAGAGGTGATCAACCGGATCAACAGTATGCAGCAAGGTTTGCTGCGTCTTGGTCAGGGAGCCTAAGCCCATGAGTCTGCCACAGATAAGCAGTCTGGATACGGCGCGTGGTACGGGTCAGGCTGTTGCTGACCCCAAGATCGCCAGCAATGGCAGCGGTGCTGCTCAGGAAACACAAGCCAACCAGAATAGCGGGATACAACTGCGCAATGAATTTCTGCAGATGATGGTGGCGCAGATCCAGAACCAGGATCCCACCAACCCGCTTGATGGTGCCCAGTATGTTGCCCAGCTGGCCCAGTTCAGCATGGTAGAGGGTGTCGAGGGACTGAAGAAGCTTCAGTTACAGAGCAACACCAAGATGGATACCCAGCAGGTGTTGCAGAGTACCGCTTTGGTCGACAAAGAGGTCATGGTGCCGAGCAAAACCCTTAAACAACAGCAAGAGCACAAGATCCGCGGTCAAATCGAGCTGCAAAGTGCGGCGGAGCAAGTGGATCTCAAAGTGTATGACCAGCACGGCGTGCTGGTGGCCAGCAAGAGTTGGGGTGAGAGCAAAGCGGGCGGGCTGGATTATGAACTGCCCCCCCTTCCTGCCGGAGAGTACCGCTTTGAGGTCAAGGCCTCGGCGGGCAAGACCTTGGTGGCGACCAAAAATTATGTAGCGAGCAAGGTTGAACGTGTTGCCTTGCCCGGTACGGGAGAAATCATGCTGCAGGTTGCCGGTGTGGGCGATGTCCCGCTGTTCAGTGCAATCCAGTTCGGCAAATCAGCGTAATCAGAAAGGAGCGACACTGTGTCTTTCAGTATCGGATTGAGCGGCCTGCGTGCCGTAAACCAGGAATTGAGCGTTATCAGTAACAACGTTGCTAACGCCAGTACCGCAGGCTTCAAATCCAGCCGTGCCGAGTTTGCTGCCATCTATGGTGGTGGTCAGGCTGGCGGTGTCGAGATGAACAACGTCTCCCAGAACTTTGATCGCAACGGTGATGTGATGCGCACCGGGCGCGGGTTGGATCTGGCGATTTCTGGCAGTGGTTTCTTCGTGCTGAAAGATGGCAGCGGACAAACCTCCTACACCAGAGCTGGCATGTTCCAGCGTGATAGCGGTAACTACCTGACCACGGCGAGTGGTACCCGTCTGCAGGGTTATACCACGGATGACGCCGGCAAATTGCAATCCGGTGTGGTCGGGGATATTCAGGTCAAGGCGGGCAGCCTGCCAGCCAAGGCATCCGACAAGCTGGAGTTTGTGGCGAACCTAAAAGCGGATGCCAGCAAGATTACCAAGGTGTTCAACAAAGATAATTCGGAAACCTATAACTACTCCCAGACTAGCAAGGTGTACGACTCCCTCGGCAGTGAGCACAGCCTGACCCAGTATTTTGTCAAGACCGATGAGCACAAGTGGACAGTACATTACACCCTCGATGGTAGTGATCTGGCTGCAAAAACGGATCTGGAATTCACCAAAAACGGCACATTGAATGCGCCTGCGGCTGACAAAATGCCCAAGTTGACCCTTAATGCGCCAGGGGCTGTAGATATCACGCTGGCAGTGGATATCAGCAAGGTGAGCCAGTATGCCTCTGACTTCAACGCTACCCGCAACCAGTCCAATGGTTATACCGCAGGTGACCTGACCGGTGTGCGGGTTGATGCCGATGGTGGTGTCTATGCCACCTTTACCAACGGTCAGAGCCTGTTGCAGGGGCAGGTCGTGATGGCGAACTTCACCAATCCCAATGGTCTGCTGCAGACCAACAACACCACCTGGCAACAGTCGTTCAGTTCCGGCCAGCCGGTACTGGGGGCGCCGGGAACCGGCACCATGGGCAAGCTGACCGCCGGGGCCTATGAGAGCTCCAACGTGGATCTGACCGGTGAACTGGTAAGCCTGATGACTTCCCAGCGTAACTATCAGGCCAACGCCAAGACCATCAGTTCCGCTGACAAGATGACCCAGGTTCTGTTCAACTCCTTCTAAGGGTAACCCGTGGAAAAGCTTATCTACACCGCCATGTCCGGGGCGCAACATACCCTGATGGCCCAGCAAATCCGGGCCAATAACCTGGCCAACGTCAATACCGCCGGTTTTCGGGCTGACTTTGAGCGGGTTTCGGCTTATGCCCTGACGGGCGATGGTTACCAGAGCCGAGTGATGGCCAGAGAAGAGATGGCCGGGACCAACTTCAAAGCTGGCCCTCTGATGCAGACCGGTCGCAAGCTGGATGTGGCGATTCGTGGCGAGGGTTTTCTGGCGGTGCAGACGCCTGATGGCAAAGAGGCTTATACCCGCGCTGGTAATCTGGAGGCCGATGCCGACGGGCTGTTGACCCTCAATGGTCGGCCGGTGCTGGGGGAGGGGGGCGAGCTGGTGCTGCCCGCTTATCGTGACATCAGTTTCGGCAAGGATGGCACCCTGAGCATCACTCCGCCGGGTGGTGGCGCCCGGCTCGATGTTGGCCGCCTGAAGCTGGTCAATCCTGATCCGGCTGAGCTGGTAAAAGGCCACGATGGCCTGTTCCGGATGCGCCAGGGGGGGGATGCCGAAAGTAGCGAGCAGGTGGTAATGGCATCCGGCTTTTTGGAAGGGGCCAACGTCAATGCCGTGGATGAATTGGTGAGCAGCATGTCATTGACCCGCAATTTCGAACTGCAGGTCAAGTTGATGAAAGCGGCGGATGATCAGGCTCGTCAAGGGGCCAAATTGATTTCCGGTCAGGGTTGATTTTGACGGCATCGGGCAGATACCCGATGCCTTGCCACATCCCAGTGGATGAGGCTTGATGAACAAGGTGGAATAACAATGCACGCAGCATTATGGGTCAGTAAAACAGGTCTGTCGGCACAAGATGCCAAGATGTCCAGTATCTCCAACAACCTGGCTAACGTGAACACGGTCGGCTTCAAGCGCGATCGAGTAGCGTTTGAAGATCTCTTTTATCAGGTGCAGCGCCAGCCGGGTGCCCAGCAGGATCAGCAGAATTTGGCGCCTATAGGTATTCAGATGGGTAATGGTGTGCGGGTGGTGGGTACCCAAAAGGTCTTCACCTCCGGCCAATTCCAGAATACCAATCAGGAGCTGGATATGGCGGTGGTCGGTGCCGGTTTCTTCGGGGTTGAGCGCCCGGATGGCGAGACGGCCTATACCCGTAATGGTCAATGGCATCGCAATGCCGAGGGGCAGCTGGTTAACGCGGATGGTTTGCCCATGGTGCCGCAGATCCAGATCCCCGATAACGCCACCAAGATCTCCATTGGTACCGACGGCACTGTCAGCGCCTCGTTGCCCGGTCAGCAAGAGAGTGTCGAGCTGGGCCGAATCACCCTGACCAACTTCTCCAACCCGGCCGGTCTGGAAGCGCTCGGTGGCAACCTCTACCGTGCAACCGGCGCGTCCGGTGAGCCCATTGAAGGTGTACCGGGTGAAGAGGCGATGGGGGCCGTCAAGCAATTCACGCTGGAGAGCTCCAACGTAAACGTGGTCGAGGAGATGGTCGACATGATCACGACCCAGCGGGCTTACGAGATGAATGCCAAGGTGGTCTCTTCCGCCGACCAGATGCTCAAGTTTGTCACTCAGGCACTGTAATGATGAAGTCGATGCTGCGTTATATCTGGTTGGTATTGCTGTTGGGCGGCTGTGCCACCTATGAGCTGCAGGCGCCCGAGCCAGGTGACGAGAAATGGGCGCCATCCCGTCCCAAGGTGACCGCGACTGCGCAGGGCGAAGATGGTGGTCTCTATCGTGGCAACTACATGATGACCCTGTTTCAGGATCGGCGTGCTTACCGTGTTGGTGACATTCTCACCGTGGTGCTGGAAGAGCGTACCCAGTCGAGCAAGAAAGCCAATACCAGCATGAGCAAAAACAGCAGCATGAATGTGCCGGCCCCCTCTATTGGCGGTAAACTGCGCCCCGACTGGGGGGCAACCCTCAGTGCTGATCGGGATTTTGATGGCGGTGCGACCTCCAGCCAGCAAAATACCCTGGCAGGTTCCATCACTGTGACGGTCGCGGAAGTGATGCCCAACGGAGTGTTGGGGATCCGCGGTGAAAAGTGGATCCGCCTCAATCAGGGGGATGAATATATCCGCTTGGGCGGCATGGTTCGGGTTGAAGATATTGACCAGAGCAACCGTATCTCGTCCCAGCGCATTGCCGATGCCCGCATCACCTATGCCGGTCGTGGTGCCCTCGCCGACAGTAACCAGATGGGGTGGCTGGGCCGCTTCTTTAGCTCGGCGTTTGCGCCATTTTGAGGAATCACATGAACAGATGGTTTATCGCCCTGCTGTGTCTCTGCTTGCCCTTGTTTAGTCAGGCTGCCGCACCGGCCAAACGAGCCTTGCTGGATATTGCCGATGTGCAGGGGCTGAGAACCAACCAGCTGGTGGGTTATGGTCTGGTGGTCGGTCTCTCCGGGACCGGTGACAAAAGCCAGGTCAAATTTACCGGCCAATCCATGGCCAACATGCTCAAGCAGTTTGGCGTGCAGTTACCGGACGATATCGATCCCAAGCTCAAGAACGTGGCAGCCGTTTCGGTTCAGGCCACGCTACCCGCCTTGGCTGGCAAGGGGCAGTTGCTCGATGTGACCGTGACTTCCATTGGTGATGCCAAGAGTCTGCGCGGTGGTTCTCTGCTGCTGACCCCCCTGCGTGGTATCGACGGTGAAGTCTATGCCGTGGCGCAGGGCAATCTGGTTGTCGCAGGTGTGAAAGCGGAAGGGCAATCAGGTTCATCGGTCACGATTAACGTGCCGACAGCCGGGATTATTCCCAACGGTGCCACCATCGAACGAGAGGTGGTCAGCAATTTTGCCGAAAAGCCGGAAGTGACCCTCAATCTGCATCAACCCAACTTCAAGACCGCGCGCAATGTGGAGCGAGCCATCAACCATCAGCTGGGGCCGGTTGCCCGAGCGGTGAGTGCCGGGCGGGTTCAGGTTGCAGCCCCCAGGGACGAGAGCCAGCGCATCGCGTTTATGGCCCTGCTGGAGGATATCAAGGTGGATCCGGGTCAGGAGCGGCCGAAGGTGGTCTTCAACAGTCGAACCGGCACTGTGGTGATGGGGCAAGGGGTCAAGGTTCACAAGGCTGCCGTCAGTCATGGCAGTCTGACGGTGACCATTGGCGAGAGTCAGACTGTCAGCCAGCCCAACGCCTTCTCCAATGGGCAGACCACCACGACCCCCAACTCCAAGATCCAGGTCGATCGGGAACGTAACAACATGTTTGTCTGGCCGGATGGCACTTCCTTGGAAGTGATCGTCAAGGCTGTCAATTCACTCGGGGCAACACCCGATGATGTCATGGCCATCTTGCAAGCGCTCAATGAGGCTGGTGCCCTTGAGGGTGAGCTGGTGGTTATCTGAGGACTATCATGACCAGAATTAGCTCGGATCCCGGTTTTTATCAGGATCTCAATGAATTGCAGCAAATCAAAAGCAACCCGGATCAGCGTGCCGCGCTGGATGCTGCAGCCGGTCAGTTTGAAGTCAGTTTTCTGCAAACCGTGCTCAAACATATGCGCTCGGCGACGGATGCCCTGCAGGATGAGGACGACAAGATTATCAAGGGGCAATCCCTCTATCGTGATATGTATGACAGCCAGTTGGCAATGAGCATGGTTAAGCGAGGTGGCATCGGTCTGCGGGAGCAGATGGTCAACCAGCTAGCTCCGTCATTAAAGAATCCGGACGGGGTGGTCGCTTCAGAGCAGCAGACCCTGGCTGCGTTCAGCCAGCCTCTCAACTCGGCAAAAATGAAGAAGGTTGACTGATGTCACTGCTCAATATCGGCGCCAGCGGACTAAATGCAGCCCAGATTGCATTGAACCTGACCGCCCAGAATATCGCGAACGTTAATACCATAGGGTATAGCCGTCAGGAAGCCATGATGGGCAGTCTGTCCGGTTTCGGGCGGTTGGATAATGGTGCCGGTGTCGAGGTGACAGGGGTACGCAGGGTAACGGATGACTATCTGGTTGCTCAACACTGGCGTAGCCGTTCGGCCACCGGTTCTTCTTATGCCTTTCATCAGTACATCAATACGACAGAGCAGTTGCTGGGCAGTGAGTCGATGAATATCGCAAAAGGGCTCGACAGCTTTTTTGCCTCGCTCAGTGCTGCGCTCGACAGTCCGGAAACCCCGGCACAGCGCAGCCAGATCGTCAGCTCGGCTGGGGCGCTCGCCAACCGCTTTACCCAGCTGGACGAGAGCCTGGTCACCCAGGAAAAACAGATCGACGATCAGTTGAGCAGCACTGTTTCCCAAGTGAACAGCTACCTGTCACAACTGGCCGAATTGAATGTCCAGATTGGTGATCAAGCCGCCAAGGGCGTCAATACCTCAGCGCTGGAAGATAGTCGCGAACAGGTTGTTCGTGAGTTGTCGACCTATATGGAAGTGCGGGTTAATCGTCAGAGTGACGGCGCTTTCGCGATCAGCCTGCCGCAAGGACAGCCGCTGGTGTTGGGGGGAAGCAGCAGTACTCTCGCGCTTGCTGGCGATAAACTCAGCCTCGCTTTCGGTGGTCAGACGTTTGAAGTTCCTAAATTGCACGGTGGTTCGCTGGCGGGGGTGATGGATTATCGCACCACAGTATTGCGGCCGACCAGAGAGGCGCTGAATCAGATAGCGGGCAAGCTCGCAAAGGATTTCAATGATAAACAGGCCGGTGGTTTTGACCTTCATGGAGTAACCGGGAAACGGCTATTCGCTTTTGACGAAACAAAAGATATCCATGGTAACTACATCAATGCGTTGGGAACATTGCGGGTGGCTGATGGTTTTACCGGAGACGACCTGGCTTTTGCCAAGGCCGGTGGTGGCAAGGGCGATAACCGCAACCTGCAGGACCTGCTGACGATAAAAAATGGCCAATACGATGCCTATAGTGCCCTGCTTGGCAAGATGGCGGTGCAGAGCGGGCAGGCGAAAGCGAGCATGCAGGCCGATGCCAATATGGAAAAACAGATGGCGGCCAAGCTGAGCAGTGTCAGCGGGGTGAATACCGATGAGGAAGGGGTGAAAGTGATGGCTTACACCAAGGCTTATCAGGCCAATGCCAAGGTGATCAGCACCTCGGAACAACTCTTCAATTCCATTCTGAATATGTTCTGAGGAGGGTGACCATGCGCATCAGTACCAACCAGATCCAGCTAAGCATGCTAGACAACTTGCAGCATGGCTTCGGTGAATATGCCCGGCTTGATCGCCAAATCTCCACGCAAAAACGCATTCTTCAGCCCTCTGATGATCCTGTTGGTAGTGTGCAACTGCTGGGCTTGCAGAAAGAGCAGGTGGCAATGGCGCAGTACCAGAAAAATATTGCCAACGCCAAGAGCCAACTCTCTCAAGGGGAACTGCAGTTTGAAACCATGACCAACATGCTGATGCGGTTGCGGGAGTTGACCCAGACAGCTGCAACAGGCTCTTTGTCGGATGCGGATCGTAAAGCGGTAGCCAGCGAGGTCGCCATTATCAAGGATGGTCTGCTGGATCTTGCCAATGCGCGTAACGAGAGTGGCTCCAGCCTCTTTACCGGTAGCAAGGTTGATCAGACTGCATTGGTAAAGCAGGCGAGTGGTGACTACAGCTACCAGGGGGACAATCTGGTGCGTGAGGTCAGTATTGCAAACGGCGTCACTGTGGGCTTGAACCAGACGGCTGACCAGCTGTTTCTGAAGCCTGACGATTTTTTCAAACGACTCGATAGCATGGTGACGGCAATTAATGACGCAGCACCTGACGCCGTCGATCAAGCCCGAGCCATGCTCGGCCGCAGCCAGACGCTGCAAGATAGTATCAGCCAGGCGGTGAGCACGATTGGTGCCCGGATCAATCTGCTGGATCAGATTGACGAGAGCCATGCCGAGAAAGGTGTCTATAGCAAGGAAGTGAGCAACCAGATAGAGTCGCTGGATTATGCCGAGGCCGCGACCCGACAGGCCCATGTCCTGATGGCATTACAGGTGCAACAGCAAGCTTTTGCCAAGGTTAATGGCCTTAGTCTGTTCAACTACATGCCGTAACGAGTGAAGGAGTCATGATGCAGATCCAGCAAACCCGTCTTGGGGGCGTTGCCGAGGCGCAGGCAAAGCCCAAGTTGCAGGGCCGCGCAACTGCACAGGCTCACACTCCGGAAAACCGCAAGCAGACTGAGCGCCACCCCAATATTATCCGGATGGATAGATGGGCCCTGATCGGCGCAGCGCAACAGCGCATTGCCCATGCTCAGGGTGGGGAACAGGCACTCAATCAGGTTTGGGGCGAATTGAAGCGGCTGGAACGCCAGTTGGGTCAGCGTGAGCTGGCCAGCAGCGACGTTGCCAACCGCTTAAAAATGCTGGAAGAGAAAGTTACTTTGCCGAGAGGCCCTTTGACTGACGAGCTCAAGCCCAGACTTCTTGCGTCACCTCAGGAGCTGCGCACCCGGTTCAGTGCCGAGCATCTGGATTTATTAAGCGCCAAAAATAGCACTGAGCGACTGGTGTTCTCTTTCCCTCAAAGCAGTAGTGCGGTGGAGGTGACCATCCCCGCCGGAGCACGAGAGGGGGAGGTCGCAACCATACTCGATCGGGCGCTGCGTAAAGAGCATATCCGGGCTCGGCTGAATGAGTTGGGCAAGCTGGAGCTCTCTGTCGCTGAACCCCATCGTCGAAAACTGGATGAGCCGGTGCTGATCCGGGGCGAGGGGATTCGTATCCCGGCAGGCAACCCGATCCCGGTGCAGTTCAAGCCCAGGGCCGGAGCGCTGACTCACATGGCCGAAGGGATTGCCAAAGGGGAGATCCGTCAGGAGCGGCAGCGGCTGCAAAAAGTACTTGGCGAGATTGAGCAATCGGTTCGGGAGTTGAAACAGTTTCGCCAGAAGATGGTGCTGCAACTGGACAAGGTCAAGGCTCGCAGTCAGAACCTGAAACAGGAGGAGCTGGCACAGTTGCAATCCTCTCTGGCAACTCGCCTCTCACAAGGCGGCTATATGGGCACCATGTCCGGTCTGCTGGCGCAGGCCAATGTCACTCGGCAAGGGGTGGTTGCGTTACTCACTTGATAGCGCTGAGCTGTCTCCTCGTAAAAAACCGCACAAGCTGACTTGTGCGGTTTTTTTATCTCTGTGATGCCCTCTTGTGCCAGTGACGGCGCTGTCTGCTCGCGGGCCCACTCTTCGCATCCGAACGGGGGGCCAAGAGAAACTGCCGTTCAGCAAAAAAAGATTTAATTTTCACGACGCCGTGGTCGTTCTTCATTGGGGTCAACCCAAACGCTGCCTGTGGCAGCATCTATTTCGAGGAAACGAAAATGAGTCTGTCAATTCATACCAACTTTGCATCCATGGTTACCCAGAACCAACTGACCACCACCAACAAGCTGGCCAGCACTGCCATGCAGCGTCTGGGTACCGGTCTGCGCATCAACTCTGCCGCTGACGATGCCGCTGGTCTGCAAATCGCTACTCGTCTGCAATCCCAGTCCAACAGCCAGAAGATCGGTATGCGCAACGCCCAGGATGCCATCTCCATGATGCAGACTGCCGAAGGTGCCATGGACGAAATGACCAATATCGTTCAGCGCATGAAGGATCTGGCTACCCAGGCCGCCAACGGCACCAGCAGCGATAAAGATATTGCCGCCATGAACGCCGAATTCGGCGAGTTGACCAAAGAGCTGAAAAACATCGCCAGCAACACCACCTTCGGTGGCGAAAACTTGCTGGATAGCAAAAACGGCAAGTTCGCCAAGGGTGAAGTGACCTTCCAGATTGGTGGCTCCGACAGTGAGCGTTTGACCCTGGCTATCGGCGATACCCTCAAGAAGGTTGTCGGTGGCGCAACCCTGAGTGCTGAAGACCAGAAGCTGGTTGATGGGCTGACTGCACCGAAGACCACATTGGATGGTGCCAAGACCGCGGTTGATACCGCTAAAACTGATGCGGATGCCAAAAAAACTACAATGGATGCAGCCAAGGCTGCTTGGGAGGCAGAGACTGATGCTACAGCCAAGGCAACCAAACTAGGTACTTACAATACAGAAAAGGCAGCGTATGACACCGCGGCAAACACGTTGACCACCAAGCAGACCGATTTGGATACTGCTCAGAAGAATTTTGACAAGGCGACTGTAGGCGCCATGACCGCAGGATCTGGTTTGGATTCCAAGACCCTGGAGTATGGTCTGAAGAGCCAAGAGCACGCTCAAAAAGCTATCGGTGAGCTGGAATCCTTTATGCAGGATATCACCAGCGTACGTTCCGCTTTCGGTGCCAATATCAACCGTCTGGAGCATACCGTTAACAACCTCTCCAACATGAAAGAGAACACCGATATCGCCAAGGGTCGTATCATGGATGCCGATTTCGCCACCGAAAGCACCAACATGACCAAGAACCAGATGCTGATGCAAGCTGGCATGTCTGTGCTGGGTCAGGCAAACCAGATGACTGGTATGGTCACCGGTCTGCTGCGTTAATCGCTATAAGGGCCGCTACCTGTGTGGCGGCCTCTTTTCTTCCCCTTGCCGGTTGAAAAGTGCTGGCGAAACAGTGTTTTTCAACAAGCAAGTCTTGCCCTGATACCGAAGGAGTTGATATATGCAGGTCGATCCCGCTTCAGCCGCGATGAACATGGTGACCAATGAGCGCAAGAACATGGACAAGCTGCTTAAGGGGCAGCTAGCCAATGTCAAGGCGCAGCAGAGTTCGCTGTCATCCATTAACTCCAAACTCTCCAGCTTTCAGACTCTGCTGAAAGATCTGAACAAGCCAGCGGCTTTGCAGGCCCAGAAAGCCAGCCTCTCACAAGAGGGGATCATGACGGTCACCAGCAATGGCAAGGCGACCCCGGGGCAATATAACTTTGAGGTCAAGCAACTGGCACAGGCCCATCAGTTCGGGGTGCAACTGGCAGATGAAAAGGCGCCATTGCCAACCTCCGGCAAAGTGTCGTTCACCCTTGATGGCAAGGCGTTTGCTATCGACTTGGCGACCTTGCCTGCGGGGGCGACAGCCCAGAGTCTGGTTTCTGCGATAAATGATTCGGCGGATAACCCTGGGGTCAAGGCAAGCCTGATCCGCACAGATGGCAAGGTTAACCTGGTGCTGACCAGCAAAGAGAGCGGAGTAGCCAAGGTGTTTACCCCCACCTATGATGGCGACCCGGCTTCTGCGTTCGGCAAGGCATTTATCGATGGCAAGGTGATCACCCCGGGTCAGGACTCCATCATCAAGATGGGGGTTGGCGACGGTGCGCTGGAGATCAAATCGCCGACCAACAAAATTGAAAACGTAGTTGAAGGGCTGACGCTGGATCTCACCAAGGTGCAAAAGCCAACCGATGGCCCGATGCAGGTGACAGTGGCTTATGACAATGAAGCCGTCACCGGCTCATTGAAGAAATTTGTTGATAGTTACAATGAGTTGCTGGATCTGTTGAACAAAGAGACATCCACCGATATCAAGGCGAAAGGCGTACTGGCTTCTGATGCCACGGTGCGAGGTTTGAAAGGTGCGCTGGCCAACGCGGTTCGCAATCTTCCTGCTGGCATGACCCTGACTCAGCTTGGCATCAAAACCGAGAAGTCGGGCAAGCTGGTGTTTAGTGACTCGGATTTCAAAAAGTCGCTCGAGAAGGATCCCGAACTGCTGGGCAAGGCGCTGATGGGGGATGACGGTTTGCTCAAGCGGATGAGCAAGGTGCTCGACCCTTTCTCCAAGAGCAACGGGGTGATGGCCACTCGCAAGAGCACATTGGAAGCCAATCAAAAGCGACTTGATGATAAAATGGAGTCGCTGAATAAACGGATGGAGTCTGTTTACAAGCGTTACCTCAATCAATTCACCACCATGAACCAGATGACGCAGACCATGGGAGCACTCTAAGCTTTTTCCCTGGATGAACTGGTTTTGAACCTGCAATAGCGAGTGACCCATGTTTGAATCCGAAGATGGCTACGACGCCTATCGATTTGCTGCCACAGAAGCCAAGGCAGCCAGTGCCGATCCATATCAGTTGGTATTGATGTTGATGGATGGCTTGCTTGACGAGATAGCCAGAGCCGAAGGGCATATCTTGGCGAAACAGTTTGAGCGCAAAGGGTTGGCCATCAACAAGTGTCTGCAGATCCTTGGTGGGCTGGATAGCGCACTTGATATGGATAAGGGGGGGGATTTGGCTGCCAATCTACATCACCTCTATGACTACTGCGGCCAGAGGTTGTTTGAGATCAGTGTATCCAACAATGTTGAGGGGTTCGCCGAAGTGCGCAAAATCCTGCGAGAGCTGAAAGAGGGTTGGGAAGCCATGGCGCGTCATCCTCGTTAATACGGAAGTTGCACTTCCTTCCTCTCTGTTCTTCCCCACTTCCAACATATTGAAATTTCTTGGTTATCGGTCTGGCCCACTCCTTGCTTGTGGGCTGGGTCATCTTCTTTTTGGGGCTCGTCATGTCAGGTATTGCTCCCGTGTTGCGTGAGACCGAACTGCAGACTCGCCAGCGTCAGTTATTGGGGTTGGGTACGCTACTGCTGCAACAGGCACAAGCTGGCCAGTGGGATGCCGTCAGGCTAACGGATGGGCGTTTCGCGCAATTTGTCTCTCAAGTTAGCCGGAACCCCCAACTCTGGACTGCGTTGCAACCAGCAAGAGATAAAGCCCGAATTTTGTATCGGCAAGCATTGCAACTCTGCGAGCAGGAGACCCTGATTCGTAAACAGGAGTGGCAGCAGCTTTCTTCTATTCGTGAAGGCTTGACTGCCTACGGTGAGACACAGCAATGGGATTGATTCAATTTAGCGGTTTTGACGCTGTGCATTCACCGGATGTAACGGCCTTGAACCGTTTATCCGGTCAAACCGGCAGTGAAGGGGGGTTATATCAACCGCTGGATGGGGCTGTGGATCCTCTGGTTGCATTGCCTTTGCCCGAGCTGGTTGCCAGTGATGTTGCGGTAGAAGAAAAAGAGAGCGAACAGCCGGGGGCGGAGGGCGACCCGGCTGAACAGCTGCAAGCGTTTACCAATATGCCTCCTCTCTTTGTCAGAGTGAATGATGCCGATCTTGATGGTTTTCATTTAAGCCGTGGCTATTCCCGGGCAGAAAGTAACATCGGTGGCCAGCAGGCGGTAGTGGATAACAAATTGCCGCCCTCTCTTCGCGCGTTGATGGGGGCTGCGACCCCTCTGCCTGAGCAAGAGGTGATGCCGCGTCGTGAAACGGTTTCTGCAGCTGCGGAACAGGCGCTCTCTACGTTGCTTGCCAAATCAAATGGCCAGTCCGGTGTATTACCTGGCCGCTTCAGCTTGCCTGTTATGGCCGCCGGTTTGGAGCCGGGAAGTGTGCCTGATACCTCTGCAGTAGAAAACAGGCTGCCAGATGCTCGCCAGCTGGCAGTTGGACAACTCGCCGCTGCACCGCTGCGTCCGGTCGACTATCAATGGGCACCTGTCCGGTTGTCAGACAACCAGAGCCAGTGGGGACAGCTGCTGGTTAGCCTGCTTCAGGACAAGGTTGAACTGCAGGTCAATCAACAGGTGAAACAGGCTCACATCCGACTGGACCCGCCAGAGCTCGGGCGACTGGAGTTGACCGTCAAGCTCGATGGTGACCGGCTCAATGTCCAGTTGAACGTGACCAATCCGGCGGTGCGCGATGCGATGATCCAGTCGATGGAGCGCTTGCGCATGAGCCTGGCGCCCCATCATGCCGGCGGGGTCGAGGTCAATGTGGGGCAGGGTGGCGAACAGGGACAGCAGGAGCGGTGGCAACAGGAGAAGATCCTGGCTGGCCGCCGCCAGTTGCAGGATGATCCGGATTTCCAATGGGATACGGTGCACGACTGGCTCAATACACTGGTCTGATTTTTAACCCGTAACAGCGAGAGTGGTTTTACATTATGCGGCGTGTCATGAAGTGGTTGATGATATTCGTCATGGCTCTGTGTCTGTTGGCCATACTGGCCTATGGCGCATGGCTTAAACGCGATGTGGTCGAAGTCTGGCTCGGATTGGCAGAGCCAAAGCCCGAGCTGAGCAGCACTCCGCTGTTCAAGCCGATGGAGCGTTTTGTTATCAGTCTGGAAGGGGGTGAACAGTCTCATTATCTGGTGCTGGAGCTGGCACTGGTGACCTACAACCCGGCGCAGGTTGCCAAGCTGGATGAACTGACGCCACTGATCCGCAATGCCATGGTGCAGTATTTCAGCCACCGCTCCCATGATGACGTAAAAGTTGAGCTGCAGAATATTTCCAAGTTGCAGGTCTCTCTGCGCGACAAGCTGGTCACTACGGTACAGGGATATGGCTACAAGCCCTATCTTGATGAAGTGCTGATCACCAAGGTACTGGTACAGTAATTACCATATGACTGATTCTGCTTGGGATTCTCAACAAGAGTTTGCGGATACGCCAACAATTCCCCGTACTGGTGAACAGGCCATTCTGACTCGCTATCTGCCTCTGGTTAAGAGGGCTGCTTGTCACCTGCGTAGCCAGGTCAGTGCCTGTTTTGATCAGGAGGATATGGAACAGGTAGGGATGATGGGACTGCTGGAGGCGTGGCGCCGTTATGGTAGTGAACCTGATGCCCAGTTTGAAAGTTACGCCTTCAAAAGGATTCGTGGTGCCATGCTCGATGAGCTGCGGCGTCTGGACTGGCGGCCTCGCCAGTTGCGACAGCAGGTACACGGCCATAATCAGGTGCAGCGTGAACTGCACAATCGTTTGGGCCGGGCCCCCTCAGAACAAGAGCTTGCTACTGCGCTTGATTGTTCGGTTGATGAGGTGCGCCAGTTGTCCTATGCCAGCCAGGCTGAAGCGCTACAGAGTCTGGAAGAGTGGCTGGAGAATGGTGGCAAGGCGCCAACAACCGAGTCTGATGATGTCGATATGGCGATGACCATCAGCAAGGTGTTGGTCACTCTGGATAAACGCGAGCAGCTATTGCTTGCCCTCTATTACCAGCAAGAGCTCAATATGAAAGAGATCGCGCTGGTGCTTGGATTAACCGAATCCCGGGTTTGTCAGCTGCACAAGCAGTGTGTGCTTCAGCTAAAGCAGCGATTGGTCGACTCCATATAGTAGTGCTTCACCTTTACTGGTGACCCTTCTTGTATCGTGCGGGAACATTCATGCAAAAACAGATTGGCATCGGCGTCATTTTAGTATGTGTGCTGGGTGGCTTCATGATGGCCGGGGGAAACCTCGCAGCCTTGTGGCAGCCAGCCGAGCTCATCATCATCATCGGCGCAGCGGTAGGCTCCATGTTTCTGGGCAACTCGAAAGAGGTGATGCATGAAATGTGGCGGCAGATAAAGATGTGCTTCAAAGCGAATAAAGAAGAGAAAGAGGTCTATCGTGAGCTGTTGACTCTGATGCATCAACTGCTTGAAGAGACACGCAACAAGGGTATGAAGGCGCTCGACGAGCATATTGAAAATCCCCAGCAGAGCTCGGTTTTCTTGATGTATCCCCAGATTTCGGAAGATCCCCAACTGCTTGGTTTCATTATCGATAACCTGCGTCTGCTCGGAATGGGCAAGATCACACCCCATGAACTGGATACCGTGCTGGAGCAGGAGATCATGGCCATTGAAGAGGACATGCTCAAGCCTGCTCATGCCTTGCACAAAACCGGCGAGGCCTGCCCGGGCTTCGGCATTCTTGCTGCGGTGATGGGGATCATCATCACCATGCAGCAACTGGACGGCCCCCTGAGCAATATCGGTGTCCATGTGGCGGCGGCGCTGGTAGGCACCTTTATCGGTATTTTCCTCTGCTACTGCTTGCTGGAGCCAATCAGCAATGCCATGGAAGAGATGGTCAAGCGCCGTATCGGCCTGTTGATGTGCATCAAGTCGATCCTTATTGCCCAGTTGCGTGGCAAGACACCGCTGCTTGCCGTCGATTCGGGTCGCAAGATCCTGGAACCTGAAGTCAAACCAAGCTTCCTTGAGCTGGAAGATTGGGTGACCAACAGGGCGATGTAATGCGCAATCACGAACAGATTATCGTCAAGCGCCAGCAGCGTCGTAACAGCGGTCCCAAAGGGGGCGGCGCCTGGAAGGTGGCATTTGCTGACTTTACGTTGGCCATGATGGCGTTCTTCATGGTGCTGTGGATCCTGGCTGTGTCCAATCAGGAGGAGCGGGAAGTCGTTGCCAGCCGCCTGCGGGACTACAGCATCATGGACAGTGAGGCAAACCCGTTTGATATTCGCAACAGCCCCTATCCTGTCGATCTCGGTGGCAACCCCTCTGTGATGGATGAGCTTAACCCCAAGTTTGATCAGCAGGGCCAGCTGATGCCCAAGCATATGGACCGTAATCAGAGCATTTTTTCTGACGGCCCGGGTGGTGGGTATGAAAAGCTGTTGATAGGCAAGCTTGAAGGTGAAGCCCAGATGAAGCAGCTGGCCAGCTTTATCGACCATCTTGCTGAACAGATGCAGGCGAAGAATAACCTCGAGATTCAAATTGTTCCCCAAGGATTGCGGATCCTGATCCGTGATGACGCGGATCGGGAAATGTATAGCCGCGGCAGTGCCCGTATCAGCCCTTTCTTTCGCCATATGTTGATGGCATTGGCCCCCATATTCCAGCGTATCGAGAATCGGGTCATGATTTCTGGCCATACCGACAGCACACCGTTTGCCGGTGACAATTACAGCAACTGGGAGCTATCGTCAGACCGCGCCATGATGGCAAGACGAGTGTTGCTGGCGGGAGGCATGCCACCTGAACGGGTCGGGCAGGTTGTCGCGATGGCCGATACCATGCTGGAAGATACCCGGAATCCACAAAGCAGCCGTAATCGGCGCATTGAATTGCTGGTCATGACAACCCAGGCAGAAACTAATCTGGAGCAACTTTTCAGCTCCCAAACGCAAG
Organism: Aeromonas sp. 75A; assembly: GCF_051919425.1. NCBI lineage: Bacteria > Pseudomonadati > Pseudomonadota > Gammaproteobacteria > Aeromonadales > Aeromonadaceae > Aeromonas > Aeromonas sp. 75A. Next base: position 2,481,938 of record NZ_JBQBES010000002.1, read on the forward strand.
CGGCAACCACCCATGCCAAGGAGATGATTTCCCATGGACGACCCTGAGATCGAGTTTCCGCTGCATACCTCGCACAATGATCCACGCCGAAAGGTGCCGCGCTGGTATCTGCACGATGGAACAACGCCTTTCGAGTCACAGAGTTGCGGGATTGCGGCCAGATTGCTGATTTCCGGATTGCTGTTTGACAAGAGCATCGGCCGCGCAGTGATCAAAGATATTGGCCCGGGAGGGGTCGGTTTCCTTGCTCCGGCCCGATTTGAATTACCCGAAACGGTGACGCTCTCCCTGTTGCCGCGAATTGCGCTGGATTGCAACATCACTCATCGTCGCGCTATTGGTCGGCAGCTCTGCTTTTACGGGGCTCGCTGGTCATATCCGGAAGAGGTTGATTTGGCTCCGGTACTGAGCCATTGGCGCCACTGTTTCATGGTGCCGCAATTAGCGGCCGCTTCTGCTGAATCCCAAGAGGATCAGGCAAGCGTTCCAGCCTGATCTCGCCTCGACTCATATCAAGCCCCCAGGCAGCTTTCAGCAACAGGGGATCATGCAGACTGTCCAGTGAGACCGCTTTGACAATGGCGGTCGCTCCTTTCTTCCGGTTGGCGGTGGGGGCCTTGCCCTTGCTATAGACGATCGGGCAATTGGTTATCCCTTGTGCGACAGGGAGTTGCCAGGCCGGATTCCAGCGGCTGGCTTCATTCATTGATACGCCCTTTGCCTGAGCCCACGCGGGTAGTGAGCAGCCATCCGGATGACGGAATATTTGCAAGTCATTGCCGCTGTGCCATGGCGGAAGTTGAAACTGATAGCTGTCAGCCATATCAAGCAGTCTTGCCAGCGCAACAAAGCGCGCGACATAAAAGCGTGTTTCAGTCGGAAGCTCCAGTTCCCATATATTACGTGTCCTCGCTTTTAAAACCGCATTGAGTACCCGCCCTTCTCCTGCGTTGTAGGCGGCCAAAGCAAGCAGCCAGTCATTGCCAAAGAAGCGATACAGCCATGCCAGATAGGAAAGGGCAGCCTCTGTGGCCAATGGCAATGAATAGCGGCCATCAAATTCGCTGGTGATGGGAATGGCAAATCGGGTGGCGGTATCTGGCATCAGCTGCCAAGGGCCTGCGGCGCCAGCAGAAGAGACCACATCCAATCGGTAACTGCTTTCCAGTAAAGGAACAAAGGCAAGCAAGGGCGGCAGTTTGCGTTCGTGAACCTGTTCCGCGACCCAGCGAATAACGGGCTGTGTCTCCGCAAGACGTTGTTGGAGATAAGGGCGCTGCTTCAGCAAGAATTGCTGCTGCTGGCTGACCAAGTCAACTCCTTTACCCTGAATCGGGACAGGGAAACCAGCTTGCCAGTGATAATTGTGATAAGCATGGCAAGATGTTGATATCATTAACATCCCGCTCATTAGCAAAAAAACGAGCCGGGTCATGGGGCAATTGTTGAGCAAGGATCGCGCAATAATAAAAACATGATATATCTCAACAGTTTTTTGAATTTAAGGTCGTCTGATCATGTGTAATCCAGGACGTAGCAAGCATGATAACACGAGTAAAAAAGAGCCCAAATTCGGGTAAAGCGATTCAGAAGTTTTTGCTGTATCTGATACTCGCCAATTTCATTCTGGTGGGCTTGTACATTGGTTACGCTCAAGAGCTGACATTTGCCACCAATATTCTGCTGACATCCCTGCTGATTATTTACAATCTGTTGCTTTGTCAGTTGGTGTCTCTGCGTGCTCGCCGTTCGAAAGATGGTTACATCATCTATCCAGTGATATGTGTCAGTATTTTGCTCTGTGCAGTGGTATTGTTCCGTTTCATCATATCGCCCAGATAGTGACCGCTCACCGACTTGCTGCTTATTAATCACTTTCTGTTTTTTCAGCAATAACTCTTGGAAAATCAACCCACTCAATCCGCGGTATGCAATTGCTGCGTCAATATGTTCCCTCTGTCCCATCTCCTTGCTTGAAAAGCCCCCTGCACGTCCTTAAACTTCAAGGTGGGGAAAAGTGGATCAAAGTGGTTTTTAGAGGGGCAATCTGCCTGCTCACTCACCTTCAGGGACTGCAATTTGTTGCGTGGCGCTCATGCCATCAGCCTGGACAGTAAAGGGCGGCTGGCAATTCCGACCAAATTCCGTGATTGGCTGCGCGACGAAAGCGACGGCCAGCTGGTCTGCACCATCGATATTGCCCATCCCTGTCTGCTGCTTTATCCCCTGAATGAATGGGAAGAGGTCGAGCGCAAGCTCAAAACTCTCTCCAGCATGAATCCGCAAGAGCGCCGTTTGCAGCGCCTGCTGCTGGGACATGCAACCGAATGCGAGCTGGATGGCAATGGCCGTCTGCTGCTCAGTCAGCCACTGCGCAACCATGCGGGGCTGGACAAGAAAATCATGCTGGTGGGCCAGCTCAACAAGTTTGAGCTGTGGGATGAAGCCCGCTGGCAACAACAGGTCAATGACGACATCTTGGGTCTGCCCGGGGACGATTGGGCAAGCTCACCACGACTACAGGATTTCTCTTTATAAATGACCCAAGCCGCTGAACACATCACAGTGCTGCTGCACGAAGCCGTTGAAGGTCTGGCCATCAAGCCGGACGGTGTCTACGTCGACGGTACTTTTGGCCGTGGTGGTCATTCTCGTCTGATCCTGCAGCACCTTGGCCCCAATGGCCGCCTGATCGCCATCGACCGCGATCCCCAGGCGATCGCCGAAGCGGCCAAGATCCAGGATCCCCGTTTCGAAATCGTGCACGGCCCCTTCTCTGGCATCGCCTCCTATCTGGATGAGCGCGGTTTGCTGGGCAAGGTGGATGGCTTCCTGCTGGATCTGGGGGTCTCTTCACCCCAGTTGGATGATGCCGAGCGCGGCTTCAGCTTTATGAAAGATGGTCCGCTCGATATGCGGATGGACCCCACCTCCGGTCAGAGCGCCGCCGAGTGGCTGGCCAAGGCCGATGTGGATGACATCGCCTGGGTGCTGAAGACCTTCGGTGAGGAGCGTTTTGCCAAGAAGATCGCCCGTGCCATTGTGCACGACCGGGTGACCGAGCCTTATGTGCGTACCCGCCAACTGGCCGAGATGATTGCCCGGGTCAATCCGAGCAAGGAGAAGGGCAAGCATGCGGCAACCCGCAGTTTCCAGGCCATTCGCATCTATATCAACAGCGAGCTGGACGAGATCGAAACCGCGCTCAACGGTGCACTGGAAGTGTTGGCACCACACGGCCGCCTGTCAGTGATCAGCTTCCATTCGCTGGAAGACCGGTTGGTGAAGCATTTCATCCGCAAGCACGAGAAGGGGCCGGAAGTGCCTTACGGCATTCCGTTGACCGAAGCCCAGCTGGCTGGCGGTCGCAAATTGAAGTCGGTCGGCAAGGCACTCAAGCCTTCTGATCATGAAGTATCTGAAAACAGCCGGTCACGCAGCTCGGTGCTGCGGGTTGCCGAACGGCTGGCGGAGTAAGCGATGAGCGAAGTGCGTGTTCATCTGGCCAAGGAGATCGTTGCCGATCTCTGGCGGCACAAGCTGCAGATTTTTCTGTCGGTCGCCGTGCTGGTGACCGCGTTTGCCGTGATCCTGGTGACCAACATGACCCGTGGTCTGACGGCCAAGCAGAACGATCTGATGGCGGAAGAGGATCGCCTCAATATCGAATGGCGCCACCTGCTGCTGGAGCAGGGCACCCTGGCTGAACACTCCCGGGTGGCGAGTCTGGCGATGGACAAGTTGCAGATGGGTCGTCCGCTGGTGACCACCGAGAAGGTAATTACCCAACCATGAAACGCAAGGCTACAGCCAAAGCTGCCAAAGCGAATGTCAAAGCGCCATCGATCTATCCGTGGCGCTTTCGCACGCTTGCGGTGTTTATCGGCATCGCGTTTGTGGGTCTGATCCTGCGTCTGGCCTGGATCCAGGTGATCAATCCGGATCGTCTGCGTCAGGAGGGTGACATGCGCTCCCTGCGTACCACCTCTACCCAGGCGGTGCGTGGCATGATCACCGATCGCAACGGCGAGCAGCTGGCGGTTTCTGTGCCGGTCGAAGCTGTCTGGGCCGATCCCAAGACGGTGCATGAATCCGGGGCCATTAATAACGAGCGAGCCTGGCTGGCACTTTCTGCCGTGCTCAAGCTCGACATCAATACTCTCAAACACCGCATCGCCAACCCCAGCAAGCGCTTCGTCTATCTGCAGCGTCAGGTTACTCCTGCGGTGGCGGAATATATCAAGGGGCTCAAACTGGGGGGCGTCTACCTGCGCCCCGAAGCACGCCGCTTCTACCCGACCGGTGAGATCAGCGCCCATCTGGTGGGGGTAACCAACATCGATGGCAGCGGTATTGAAGGGATCGAGCGCAGCTACAACGAGTGGCTGACGGCGACACCCGGCGAAATGCGGGTGCGAAAGGATCGTCAGGGCCGGGTCATCGAGCGGCTTGGCATCGTCAAAGAGGGCAAGAACGCCAACGATCTGCAGCTCAGTATCGATCAGCGGGTGCAGGCTTTGGCCTACCGTGCCCTCAAGCGGGCAACCGACGAGAACAAGGCGACCTCCGGCTCCATGGTGATGCTGGATATCAAGACCGGTGAAGTGCTCGCCATGGTCAACACCCCCTCCTATAACCCGAACAACCGAGGCCAGTATCAGAGCTTCCGGGTACGCAACCGGGTGGTGACTGATACCTACGAGCCAGGTTCGACCGTCAAGCCATTGATTTTGCTCAGTGCCTTGCAGGCAGGTGTCACCAGCTGGAAAGATTTCATTCCTGGTGGGCCGCTCTTTATCGGTGCCAAGCAGATCAAGGACGTCAGTATCCACAAGGCGACCAACCTCTACGATATCCTGCGTTACTCCTCCAACATCGGTATGTCGCGCATCGCGCTGCGGATGCCGGCGCAGGAGATGATCAACACCCTCAGCATGTTCGGTTTCGGCATGGATACCGGCAGCGGGCTGATGGGCGAGAGCAGCGGCATGCTGCCCCAGCGTCGTCGCTGGTCCGATATCGAGCGGGCAACCCTCTCCTTCGGTTATGGTCTGCGAGTCACCCCGCTGCAGCTGGCTTCCGCCTACGCCACCCTGGCCAACAAGGGCAAACGGGTGCCGCTCTCCATAGTCAAGGTGACTACGCCGCCCAAGGGTGAGCAGGTGATTGACCACAACAACGCTGCTGCCATGTTGCAGGCGCTGGAGTATGTGGTCGACAACGCCATTCCAAAAGCCAAGATCCCGGGCTATCGGGTCGGTGGCAAGAGTGGTACCGCCAAGGTCGCCGTCGCCGGTGGCTATGGCAAGGATTACATGGCCTGGTTTGCCGGTTTCGCACCAGCCAGTGATCCCCGTTTCGTCATGGTGGTGGTGATCAACGAGCCAAAAGGCAGCGCCTATTATGGCGGCGCCGTGGCGACCCCACCGTTTGCAGAGGCCATGGGCGGGGTGCTGCAGCTCTTCAATATTCGTCCCGATGCGGTGCCGCCAGCGGTGCCCACCAAACTTGCCCGTACGGAGGCTTCTCTTGTCCCGCGCACTTGATGCATTACTGCGCCCCTTCGGTATCCAGGCGCCGGCGCTCACCCTGACCGATATCCAGCTGGATAGTCGGCGGGTTGGCCCCGGCTCGCTCTTCGTGGCCATTCGTGGTCATCAAGTGGATGGCAGACGGTTTATCGAACAGGCGGTGGCTCAGGGAGCGACCGCTGTTGTGTTTGAGGAGAATGGTGAATTTATCCCACCATCGACTCCGGTTCCCTGTATCGGGATGCGGGATCTGCCCGCTCACCTCTCAGCACTCGCAGGTACCTTCTACGACCAGCCTGCGAACAAGCTGCAACTGGTGGGGATCACCGGTACCAACGGCAAGAGCACTACGGCACTGCTGGTCGCCAACTGGCGCACCCTGCTGGGTGGCAAGGCGGGTGTGATGGGCACCATCGGCAACGGCCTGTTTGGCAATTTGATCGAAGCGGAAAATACCACCGGTAGCGCCGTGCAGGTGCAAGCCAATCTGGCTGCGCTGCAAGCGCAGGGGGCGGATCTGGTGGCGATGGAGGTCTCCAGCCATGGTCTGGTGCAGCATCGTGTTGCCGCACTGCCGTTTGCCGCTGCCGTTTTCACCAACCTGAGCCGGGATCACCTCGACTACCACGGCACCATGGAAGCCTATGGCGCGGCCAAAGAGCAGTTGCTGCAGCTGGTCGATGAGTCGAATGCGGTGATCAACCGTGATGACGAGTTGGGTGCCAAGTGGCTCGAAAAATACCCGGCAGCGGTGGCCTTCAGTGTGGATGGCCCGATTGAACACCATTCTGGTCGTCAATTAACGGCGCAGCAGCTCGATTTTCACCAGCAAGGTTTTCGCGCGCAGATTAACTCCAGCTGGGGGAATGGTGTATTATCCGCCCCCTTGCTCGGGCGCTTCAACGTCAGCAATGTGCTGGCCGCGATGGGTGTGATGCTGGTGCTCGGTTACGACTTCAACGAGCTGCTGGCGACAGCGCCTCAATTGCAGCCGGTGACCGGCCGCATGGAGTGTTTTGGCGGTGGCAATACGCCGCTGGCGGTGGTCGATTACGCCCACACCCCGGATGCACTGGAGAAGGCATTGCAGGCCCTGCGGGTGCACTGCACAGGCCAGCTCTGGTGCCTGGTAGGCTGTGGTGGCGACCGCGATCGCGGCAAGCGCCCCATGATGGCCGCCATGGCCGAGCAGTATGCGGATCGCGTGATCCTGACCGACGACAATCCCCGTACCGAGGAGCCGGCCCGGATCATGGCCGACATGGTGGCGGGTCTTCGCGATCCTGCTGCGGTGCTGGTGGAGCACGACCGGGTCAAGGCGATTGCGCTGGCCATTGGTCAGGCGAGCAAACAGGACATCATCCTGGTGGCCGGTAAGGGTCACGAGGATTATCAGATCATTGGAACCGACAAGCGGCACTACAGCGACCGGGAAACCGTTGCGGCCGCCTTGCACACATTATTGGAGTCATTCAAATGATGACCCTCAGGCTTGCCGAGCTGGCGCAGGTACTCGATGCCCGTCTGATTGGTGACGATGGCGAAATCACCGTCGTCAGTACCGACACCCGCACTCTGGGCGCGGGTGCCCTGTTCGTTGCTCTACGCGGCGAGCGCTTCGATGCCCACGATTTTTGCGAGCAGGCCGTTCAGGCAGGGGCCTCTGCCCTGCTGGTTGAGCGTGAGCTGCCGCTGGCTATCCCCCAGCTGGTGGTGACCGACAGTCTGAAGGGGCTGGGCCGTCTCGGCAAACTGGTGCGTGAGCGCATCAACCCGAAAGTGCTGGCCATTACCGGCAGCTGCGGCAAGACCACGGTGAAGGAGATGGCAACCGCCATCCTGCGCAACGAAGGGGAAGTGCTGGCCACCGCTGGCAACTTCAACAACGAGGTGGGCGTGCCGCTCACCCTGCTGCGCCTCGAGCCGCAGCACAAGTTTGCAGTGATGGAGCTGGGGGCCAACCATCCGGGCGAAATCGCCTGGACTACTTCACTGGCCAAACCCGATGCCGCCATCATCAACAACGTGGCGGCGGCCCATCTGGAGGGCTTCGGCTCGCTGGAAGGGGTGTTCCACGCCAAGAGCGAAATTTTTGAGGGGCTGAGCCAAGGTGGCACCGCCATCGTCAATGCCGACAACGAATTCTGGCCGAAGTGGCGGGAACGCGATATTCACTGCGCCTTCTCCATCGACGATCAGAGCCAGCCGTTCCATGCTCGCAACCTTGTGCTCAACGAACAAGGCTGCGCCGAGTTCGTGATGGTGACCCCGCAGGGTGAGCTGAGCCTGACTCTGGCTATCCCGGGTCGCCACAACGTGGCCAATGCGTTGGCTGCCGCCGCGGGCTGTCTGGCCCTCGGCGCATCCCTCACCTGTATCAAGGCGGGGCTGGAGCAGATGGCACCGGTCAAGGGGCGCTTCTGCGTGCAGCGCTGGGGCGGTCTGACCCTGGTGGATGATACCTACAATGCCAGCGTGGAATCCGTGCTGGCGGGCATCGATGCCCTGACCGCCATGGGCGGCTTCAAGGTACTGGTGTTTGGTGATATGCGGGAACTGGGTGAGGAGTCTGCCGAGCAACACGCCCGGGTTGGCCGTCATGCCCGCGAGCGTGGTCTGGATGCCGTGCTGACAGTGGGGGAAGAGAGTCGCCACACCGCAGATGCCGCGGCTGGCCGACATTTCGATAACAAGGCGTCGTTGTTTGAAGTGCTTGCGCAAATGATAAATACACATCAGGAAATTTCGATTCTGGTCAAGGGCGCCCGTGGCTCCCGCATGGAAGATATCGTCGAGATGGTCAAAGGCCATCAGGAGTCAGCCACATGCTAGTCTGGCTGGCCGAACTGCTCACCCCGCACTTCACCTTCTTCAACGTCTTCTCCTACCTGACGTTTCGCGCCATCCTGTCGATCATCACCGGACTGGGGGTTGCCCTCTGGATGGGGCCACGCCTCATTCGCCGTCTGCAGATCCTGAAGTTTGGTCAGGTGATCCGCAACGACGGTCCCGAGTCCCACCTCAGCAAGCGGGGCACCCCGACTATGGGTGGCCTGATGATCATTGCTGCGATTTTCACGTCTGTGCTGCTCTGGTGCCGCCTCGACAACCCTTATGTCTGGCTGGTGCTGTTTGTGCTGGGTGCCTACGGTGCCATCGGCTTTGCCGACGACTACCTCAAGGTGGTGCGCAAGAATACCGACGGCCTGATCGCACGCTGGAAGTACTTCTGGCAATCCGCCGTTGCGCTGGCGGTGGCGGTGTTCCTCTATGCGACCGCAACCCATGAGGGACAGACCCAGCTGGTGGTGCCTTTCCTCAAGGATGTGATGCCGCAGCTTGGCCTGATGTTTATCGTGCTGACCTACTTTGTCATCGTCGGTACCTCCAACGCGGTCAACCTTACCGATGGTTTGGACGGCCTGGCCATCATGCCGACCGTGATGGTGGCGGGCGGCTTTGCTCTGATCGCCTGGGCTACCGGTAACGTCAACTTTGCCAGTTACCTGCACATTCCCTACGTGCCCTATACCTCCGAGCTGGTGATCGTCTGTACCGCCATTGTCGGGGCGGGTCTGGGTTTCCTCTGGTTCAACACCTATCCGGCGCAAGTATTCATGGGGGACGTAGGTTCCCTGGCACTGGGCGGTGCGCTCGGTACCATCGCAGTGCTGGTACGTCAGGAGTTCCTGCTGGTGATCATGGGCGGCGTCTTCGTGATGGAGACCGTTTCGGTGATCCTGCAGGTGGGTTCATACAAGCTGCGCGGCGTGCGGATCTTCCGCATGGCGCCGATCCATCATCACTACGAGAAGAAGGGCTGGCCGGAGCCGCGCGTTATCGTGCGCTTCTGGATCATCACCCTCGTGCTGGTGCTGCTGGGTCTTGCCACCCTGAAGGTGAGGTAAGGCCATGGTCATCATCATCGGATTGGGCAAAACCGGGCTCTCCTGTGTCGATTACTTCCTCGGCCGTGGCGTGACGCCACTGGTGATGGATACCCGCGCCAACCCGCCCGGCAAGGATCAACTGCCGCCGGAGGTGGAGCTGATCCACGGGCTCGACGAGGCGCTGCTCAAGCAGGCGCACATGATTGTCGCGAGCCCGGGTATCGCGCTGGCGACCCCCGAACTGAAAGCGGCTGCCGAGTGTGGCGTGCAGATCGTCGGTGATATCGAGCTGTTTGTGCGCGAGACCCAGACCCCGGTCATCGCCATTACCGGCTCCAACGGCAAGAGCACCGTTACCACCTTGGTGGGCGAGATGATTGCCGAAGCCGGTCTCAATGTCGGCGTGGGCGGCAATATCGGCACGCCTGCGCTGGAACTGCTCAAGCAGCCGATGGATCTCTGCGTGCTGGAGCTCTCCAGCTTCCAGTTGGAAACTACTCACAGTTTGCGTGCTGCCGCCTCCGTGGTGCTGAATCTCTCAGAAGATCACATGGATCGTTATCAGGGCATGGCCGACTATCGTGCCGCCAAGATGGAGATCCATCAGCACTCCAAACACATTCTGGTCAATCGTGACGATGCTCAGACCCTGCCCGATGTGGGTCAGGTGTGGCAGAGCTTTGGTCTCGACTGCAATGGTTATGGCCGTTGCCTGCTGGATGGCCGCTACTGGTTGACGTTGCACGGTGAACCACTGCTGGCGGTAGACGAGATGAAGATCGTCGGTGCCCACAATCAGGCCAACGCGCTGGCCGCCATGGCGCTGTGCGATGCGGTCGGCATTCCTCGTTCGGCTCAGCTTACCGTGCTGCGTCGCTTCGAGGGCTTGCCCCATCGCGCCCGCTTCGTGCGCGAGGTAAACGGGGTGCGCTGGATCAACGACTCCAAGGCCACCAACGTGGGAGCGACGCTGGCTGCCGTTGCCGGTGTGCGCGAGTCGGTCAAGGGGCGCCTGCTGCTGCTGGCCGGTGGTCAGGGCAAGGGGCAGGATTTTGGCCCGATCCAGGCGCTGCTGGGCAACCAGATCGATCACATGTACTGCTTCGGTCAGGATGCCGAGGTGCTGCTGGCTCTGGGCGAGCAGACCGAACGGGTGGCCGACCTGGCCGCTGCGGTTGCCAAAGCGGCGGCCGATGCCAAGCCCGGTGACTGGGTGCTGCTGGCGCCAGCCTGTGCCAGCCTCGATCAGTTCAAGTCGTTCGAGGTGCGCGGCGATCGTTTCACCGAGATGGTGCTGGCACTATGAACGCCCTTCGCGCAGCTGCAGGTCTGTTCCAGCGCTGGTTGTTACCGGCGCGTCCTGCCGGTCTCTACGATCGGCAGCTGGTACTGCTGGCGCTCTCCCTGATGGCGGTCGGGGTGGTCATAGTGGCCTCGGCGTCGATCCCCGAAGGGATTGCGCTGGGGGATGACCCCTTCATGTTTGTGAAACGTCACGCCCTGTTTCTGGTGATGGCGCTCGGTATCTCCTGGTTTGTGTTGCAGGTGCCGATGGCGCGCTGGCAACAGCACAACGGCCCCATGCTGCTGCTGGCGATCTTGATGCTGGTGCTGGTGCTGCTGGTGGGCCGAAACGTCAACGGTGCGGTGCGCTGGTTGCCGCTCGGCCCCTTCAACCTGCAGCCTGCCGAGTTTGGCAAGCTGGCGCTGTTTGTCTATCTGGCCGGTTATCTGGTGCGGCGCCAGAGCGAAGTGCGTGAAGCCTGGATCGGCTTCCTGAAACCGCTGGCGGTGTTCGGGGTGCTGGCGGTCTTGCTGCTGTTGCAGCCTGACCTGGGTTCCACCGTGGTGATGTTCGTTACCTCGTTTGGCATGCTGTTTCTGGCCGGAGCCCGACTGGGACAGTTTTTGACCCTGATCGGCGCGGGTCTCGGCTCGGTGGTGATGCTGATCATCGTCGAGCCCTACCGGATGCGGCGGGTGACCTCCTTTATGGACCCCTGGGCCGATCCGTTTGGTAGTGGCTACCAGTTGACCCAGTCGCTAATGGCGTTTGGTCGTGGCAGCTGGTTTGGCGAGGGGCTTGGCAACTCTATCCAGAAGATGGAGTACCTGCCGGAAGCGCACACCGACTTCGTGTTTGCGATCCTCGGTGAAGAGCTGGGTTACGTCGGGGTGCTGGGCGCCCTGTTCCTGATTTTTGCGCTGGCGGTCAAGGCGCTCAAGCTGGGGCATCGCGCGCTGGTGGCAGAGCGGCTCTATGACGGTTATCTGGCCATCGGCATCGGCATCTGGTTCAGCTTCCAGACCTTCGTTAACGTCGGCGCGGCCAGCGGCATGATGCCAACCAAGGGCTTGACCCTGCCGCTGGTCAGTTACGGTGGTTCCAGTCTCATCATCATGTCGGTGGCGGTGAGCATGTTGATTCGAATCGATTTTGAGTTGCGTCAGGCGACAGCCCAGGCGCGCGTGCGGGAGGTTTAGTGAGCAAGACTCTGTTGGTGATGGCAGGTGGTACCGGTGGGCATGTGTTCCCCGGTCTGGCCGTGGCCGATCGCCTGAAGGCCCAGGGCTGGACTGTCCACTGGCTCGGCACTGCCGACCGGATGGAGGCGGAACTGGTGCCCGCCCACGGTTATCCCATCTCCTTCATCGATATTCAGGGAGTGCGTGGCAACGGCATCAAGCGATTGCTGGTGGCGCCCTATCGCATCGTCAAATCGATCCTGCAGGCGCGTCAGGTGCTCAAGACCGTTCGTCCTGATGTGGTGCTCGGCATGGGCGGTTTTGCTTCCGGCCCGGGTGGCGTGGCGGCCTGGTTCTCCGGCATCCCGCTGCTGCTCCATGAGCAGAATGCCGCTGCCGGCATGACCAACAAGCTGCTGGCCCGTATCGCCAGGCGGGTGTTGATGGCATTTCCGGGCGCCTTCGCGCCGAGCCGTCGCACCGCCGTTGTCGGTAATCCGGTGCGTCCCGAAGTGGTCGCCCTGCCGGATCCGCAACTGCGCAGCGGAGCCGAGCCGCTCCATCTGCTGATCGTGGGTGGCAGTCTGGGTGCGCGGGTGCTCAACGAGCAGGTACCTGCTGCGGTGGCGGCGTCCGGCGTGCCCATTGAAGTGCGTCACCAGTGTGGCAAGGGCAATGCCGAGACTGTCTCTGCTGCCTATGCCCAGCACGGCATCAATGCCGAGGTGAGCGAATTTATCAAGGATATGGCCAGCGCCTACGCCTGGGCCGACCTGGTGGTCTGCCGGGCGGGAGCCCTGACCGTCTCCGAAGTGGCTGCTGCCGGTGTGGCTGCCATCTTTGTGCCACTGCCCCATGCGGTGGATGATCACCAGACACGTAACGCCCTGACCCTGGTCGACGGCGGTGCCGCCGAGTTTCTGCCCCAGTCCGAGCTGAACACAGCCTCACTGGCGGCGCGCCTGACCTGGCTGGCTGGTCGCAGGGAGACCCTGTTTAACATGGCGAAAGCGGCTCGCCGGGTCGCCATCACCGATGCGGCCGAGCGGGTTGCCGATGAGTGCAAACAGCTAGCAACCGGGCAGCGTGGTAAAGATTGATGAGCAAGGTTGCAGCGGTGACACCGGGCAGCCTTGTACCTGTATGTATTGATGCCGCCGTGCAACTGCGCTTTGACGGCACATGGCCTGCGGCAGACTAAAGAGACGATTATGACCAAGGTTGAACTGGCAAAACTGCGCACTGTGATCCCCGAAATGCGCCGCGTGCGTCGCATCCACTTTATCGGCATCGGTGGTGCCGGTATGGGCGGGATCGCCGAAGTGCTTGCCAACGAAGGGTATCAGGTAACGGGTTCTGATCTGGCTCGCAACGCCGTGACCGAGCGGTTGGCCGGACTGGGCGCGCACATCTTTGTCGGCCACAGTGCCGAACACGTTGAGGGTGCCAGCGTGGTGGTGGTCTCTACCGCCATCAAGCAGGACAACCCGGAGCTGCTGGCCGCCCGCGAACTGCGGATCCCGGTGGTGCGCCGCGCCGAGATGCTGGCCGAGCTGATGCGTTTCCGTCACGGTATCGCCATTGCCGGTACCCACGGCAAGACCACCACCACCAGTCTGGTGGCGAGCATCTATGCCGAAGCCGACCGCGACCCGACCTTCGTCATCGGTGGCCTGCTCAACAGTGCCGGCACCAATGCCCGACTGGGCAGCAGCCGCTACCTGATTGCCGAGGCGGACGAGAGCGACGCCTCTTTCCTGCATCTGCAGCCGATGGTCTCTATCGTGACCAACATCGAAGCGGATCACATGGATACCTACGGCGGTGATTTCTCCAAGCTGAAGGCCACCTTCATCGAGTTTCTGCACAATCTGCCCTTCTACGGACTGGCGGTGGTCTGCATCGATGATCCGGTGATCCGTGGCATGTTGCCCGAGATTGCCCGTCCGACCCTGACCTACGGTCTCTCTGACGATGCCGATGTACAGGTGCTGGATTTTGTCCAGACCACCAACCACAGCTGCTTCCGTGTTCGCCGCAAAGAGGCGGGTGAGCTGCAGGTGACCCTCAATTTGCCGGGTATTCACAACGCATTGAACGCCGCAGCGGCGATAGCTGTCGCGACAGAGGACGGTGTCAGCGATGAGGCCATCATCTCTGCACTGGCCAAATTTGAAGGGGTCGGTCGTCGCTTCCAGCAGTATGGCGAGTTTGAAACCGGTCGCGGCAAGGCGATGCTGGTGGACGATTACGGTCACCACCCGAGCGAAGTGAAGGTCACGATCAATGCTGCCCGTGCCGGTTGGCCCGAGAAGCGTCTGGTGATGGTGTTCCAGCCGCACCGTTATACCCGCACCCGCGACCTCTACGAGGACTTCGCCGATGTGCTCTCCAAGGTAGACGTGCTGGTGATGCTGGAGGTTTATGCTGCCGGTGAGGAGCCGATCCCGGGCGCTGATGGACGGGCACTGTGCCGCTCCATTCGCTCGCGTGGCAACCTGGAACCCATCTTCGTCGCCACGCCAGATGACGTGCCAGCCGTACTGGCCGACCTGATCGGCGAGGGGGATTTGGTGCTGACTCAAGGCGCCGGGAACGTCGGGGCACTGGCCCGTCGTCTCGGAGAGATGAAATTGAGCATAGATAGCATGAAATCTGGCGCCTGAGGGCCCAATGAGTATTTTGACCGCCAAGCCGGGGCCTATATAATGGCGAACCGGTCTGTCAAAGGCCGGTTTAGCGCGTTACACGGGGATCGATCGGGTGGAGGCAAGGGCACAGGGGCGCACCAAGGGTGGCTTCATCGCAGGGGTAGCGTTTTTCCTGCTGGTGATATGGGGCTGCTACCGGACGGCGCTGGATGTTAAAGGTTGGCTGACAGATGCCAACCGGTTGCCCATGAGCGAGCTGTTGCTGCAGGGGCAACACCAGTATTTGCAAACCGAAGAGCTGCGGATGGCCGTGCTGGATGGCGCCGAGCTGCGCAACTTCTTCGAATTGGACGTCAACGAATTGCAGGCAAGGCTCAACGCCCTGCCATGGGTGGCCTCGGTCTCGGTACGAAAGAAGTGGCCGAACAAGATCAAGATCTACCTCACGGAACAAGATGTGGCGGCGCGCTGGAATGGCAACCGCTTCGTCAACACCAAGGGCAAGGTATTCAGTGCCCCGGATCGGGTCAAGACGCCGCTGTTGCAGCTGTCAGGGCCGGATGACCAGGCCGCCCGGGTGTTGAAAGAGAGTCGGCAGTACGAGTCGCAACTGGCTGCCAAGGGATACAAGTTGCTGGGGGTGAATCTGACCCCCCGCCATGCCTGGGAACTGACCCTGGATGGCAATATCAAGCTGTTCCTGGGACGCAATGACATTGCGCTCCGGTTGCAGCGGTTTATCGATGCCTTCCCGGTTATCGAACCCCGTGCGCAAGTCGCCTACGTGGATCTTCGATACGACACCGGAATGGCAGTTGGCTGGAAGAAGAGCGAAGAGAAAGTGCATGACCAACACCGCAGATAGGAATTTGATTGTCGGACTGGATATCGGCACAACCAAGGTGGCGGTTCTGGTCGGGGAAGTATTGCCGGACGGTGAACTGAACGTCATCGGTATGGGCAGTCACGCTTCTCGCGGAATGGAGAAGGGCGGGGTCAACGACCTCGACTCCGTGGTCAAGTCACTGCGCCGCGCGGTGGAAGAGGCCGAGATGATGGCAGATTGCCAGATCAGCTCGGTCTATCTGGGGTTGTCCGGCAAGCATATCGATTGCCGCAACGAGACCGGTATGGTGCCCATCTCTGATGAAGAGGTGACTCAGGAGGATGTGGACAACGTGATCCACACCGCCAAGTCAGTTCGCCTCTCCGACGAGCTGCGCGTGCTGCATGTGCTGCCTCAGGAGTTTGCCATCGATTATCAGGAAGGGATCAAGAATCCGGTCGGCCTCTCCGGTGTGCGGATGGCGGCCAAGGTTCACCTGATCACCTGCCACAACGACATGGCTCGCAACATTGAGAAGTGTGTGGAGAAGGTCGGTTTGCGCGTGGATCAACTGATCTTCTCCGCGCTGGCCTCCAGCTATGCCGTGTTGACCGAAGACGAGAAAGAGCTGGGTGTCTGCGTGGTGGACATCGGTGGCGGCACCATGGACATGTCGCTGTTTACCGGCGGTGCTCTGCGCCACACCAAGGTGATCCCGTACGCTGGCAGCACTGTGACCAGCGACATCGCCTATGCCTTCGGCACGCCGCCGCTCGACGCGGAAGCGATCAAGGTGCGCTACGGTTGCGCCCTCGGTCGTCTGGTCAGCAAGGAAGACAATATTGAAGTACCCAGTGTCGGCGGTCGTCCGGCGCGCAGCCTGCAACGGCAGACACTGGCTGAAGTGATTGAGCCCCGTTACACCGAGTTGCTCTCCATGGTGAATGATGAGCTGGTGCGGGTACAAAGCGAGTTGAAAGCGCAGGGGGTCAAGCATCAGCTGGCAGCCGGTGTGGTCTTGACCGGCGGCGCTGCCCAGATTGAAGGCATTGTGGAGTGTGCAGAGCAGATCTTCCAGAGCCAGGTCCGGGTGGGAGAGCCCATGAACATACGTGGTTTGAGTGATTACGTGCAGGCACCGGTGTACTCGACTGCGGTCGGGTTGCTGCAATATGGCCGCACCCATCAAGCCACAGGTAGCAACAAAGAATATGCCGCCAAGGCAAGCGTCGGTGGCCTGGTCAAACGGGTTAGCAACTGGCTGCGTGGCGAGTTCTAAGAATTTTGCTGAGTCAGGCAAATAAAGCGGAGAGACAACATGTTTGAATTTATGGATAGCCACACTGACGAAGCCGTCATTAAAGTGATCGGTGTAGGTGGCGGCGGCGGTAACGCTGTCGAGCACATGGTTCGTCAAAATATTGAGGGTGTTGAGTTCATTACCGTCAACACCGACGCCCAGGCACTGCGTAACTCCAGCGCCAACACTACCCTGCAGATCGGCGGTGGCATCACCAAGGGTCTGGGTGCCGGAGCCAATCCGGAAGTGGGTCGTGATGCGGCCATGGAAGATCGCGAAGCACTGCGTGAGCTGCTGACCGGTTCCGACATGGTGTTCATCGCCGCCGGTATGGGTGGTGGTACCGGTACCGGTGCTGCGCCGATCGTGGCCGAAGTGGCGCGCGAGATGGGCATCCTGACCGTTGCCGTGGTCACCAAGCCGTTCTCCTTTGAAGGGAAGAAGCGGATGGGCTTCGCCGCCCACGGTATCGAAGAGCTCTCCAAAAACGTCGACTCCCTGATCACCATCCCCAACGACAAGTTGCTGAAGGTGCTGGGTCGCGGTATCTCCCTGCTGGATGCCTTCAAGGCGGCCAACGATGTACTGCTTGGCGCGGTACAGGGCATTGCCGAGCTGATCACCCGTCCAGGCTTGATCAACGTCGACTTCGCGGACGTGCGTACCGTAATGCGTGAAATGGGTACCGCCATGATGGGTACCGGTTCCGCCTCCGGCGATGACCGTGCCGAAGAAGCGGCCGAGAAAGCCATCTCCAGCCCGCTGCTGGAAGATGTGGATCTGGCTGGTGCCCGTGGCATCCTGGTCAACATCACCGCCGGCATGGACATGACCATCGAAGAGTTCGAAACCGTGGGTAACGCGGTCAAGGCCTTCGCTTCCGAGAACGCCACTGTAGTTGTGGGTACCGTAATCGATCCGGAAATGCACGACGAGCTGCGTGTAACTGTGGTTGCTACCGGTATCGGTGCCGAGCGCAAGCCGGACATCACGCTGGTCAAGAGCAGCCAGGTGCAAGAGCGCCCGGTACGTCAGCCGCTGGTCAGCGACATGATGCAAGGCCGCGTGATGGACGAAGCCCCGGCCAAGGTGGTCAACGCCGAGCCGCAAGCTCGTCGTGAACCGGATTACCTGGATATTCCGGCGTTCCTGCGCAAGCAAGCTGACTAAGCCTCTTATGGCTCTCGTTTGTTTGTTGTTCAAGGAATGTGCTAAGATGGCCTGCCAACGACCATCTGGTCCGGATTTTAAGCTGTTTAGGGTACACCCATGATTAGACAAAGAACCTTGAAAACGAGTGTACAGGCGACTGGTGTCGGCCTGCATTCGGGCCGGAAAGTCACCATGACGTTCCGTCCGGCGCCTGTGAACACAGGGATCGTTTACTTGCGTACCGACCTGAATCCTGTGGTGGAGCTGCCAGCCAATGCCGATCAGGTGCGCGATACCGTGCTCTGTACCGCTCTGGTCAACGAAGCCGGTGTCCGTGTCTCTACCATTGAGCACCTCTCTGCCGCGCTGGCCGGGATGGGGATCGACAACCTCTACGTTGAGGTTGACGCGCCCGAGATCCCGGTGATGGATGGCAGTGCGCATCCCTTTATCTACCTGCTGCAGGAAGTCGGGATCCGTGAGCAGAATGCGGCCAAGCAGTTTGTGCGGATCAAGAAGAGCATCCGGGTTGAAGACGGCGACAAGTGGGCGGAATTCCACCCCTACCGCAACGGCTTCAAGATGGATCTCGAGATCGATTTCCAGCATCCGGTCTTTGAAGGGCGCAATCAGCGTTGTGTACTGGACTTCTCCGGTGCCTCCTTCGTGAAAGAGATCAGCCGCGCCCGTACTTTCGGGTTCATGCGTGATATCGAGTACCTGCGTTCCCAGAACCTGGCGCTGGGCGGAAGCCTGGAAAACGCCGTGGTACTGGACGACTATCGGGTGCTGAACGAAGACGGTTTGCGTTATGAGGACGAGTTCGTCAAGCACAAGATGCTGGACGCGATCGGTGACCTCTACATGTGTAACCGCAGCATCATCGGTGAGTTCCGTGCCTACAAGACCGGACATGCCCTGAACAACAAGCTGCTGCGTGCCTTGCTGGCCGAGCAGGAGGCTTGGGAACTGGTGACCTTCGAGGGTGAGGGCGACAAAGCGCCTATCGCTTACTACGATAACGGTCTGGTTCTGGCCTGATACTGTGCAACGGAACGTCGGTCCTCTCTCCGCACCGACGTTCCGTCATTTGTTTACTCCATCCTTTAATACCGATTATCTCCCGGTTTTATTTCCCGTGCCGGCTCCTGGCCGCACCTGACCGAGCAGACTGATTTCTATGAGCATTACCCTGATCCTCCACGGCAAGCAGCGACGCAAATTGCACCTGCCCAAACAACGTCTGGCCTGGGTCGGCGGTATTCTCTTCTCCCTGTTGGCCCTTGGTGGTGGCTGGCTCTGGCAGAGCTGGCACCAGAAAATGGAGGCGCTGGAAGTGGCGCTTGCCGTTGCCGAGCAACAGTCCGTTGACCAGAGTGGCGACGAAGCCCGTGAACAGTTGGCAATGCTGGCAGCTCAGGTGGGCACCATGCAGGGCCAGCTTGGCCGTCTCAATGCCCTCGGCGAACGATTGACCGAGCAGGCCGATCTCGATCCCGACGAGTTCAATTTCAAAGAGCTGCCCCCCATGGGTGGCCCTTCTTATGATGAAGAGCTGGAAGTGAGCCTCAACGAGCTGCAAGCCTCGATGAAGCACCTCAGCCAGCAGCTCAGCAGCCGTGAAGAGCAGCTGTCGGTACTTGAATCTTTCATCATGAATCACCATATCACCGATGCCGGTTTTATTTCCGGCACGCCAGTCAAACAGGAGCGAGTTTGGGTCTCGTCCGGGTTTGGTGGACGGGTCGATCCGTTCAACGGGCGTGCCAAGATGCACAAAGGGGTCGATTTCCGTGGCAAACCCGGAACCCCGATTCTGGCCACCGGGCCCGGCATTGTCAGCTGGGCGGGCCGTCATCCGGAATTTGGCAATATGGTGGAGATTAATCACGGCAATGGCCTGGTCACCCGCTATGCCCACAACTCCAAGTTGCTGGTCGAGGTGGGAACCCTGGTTGATCAGGGTCAGAAGATTGCCTTGATGGGACGCACCGGTCGCGCGACCGGGGTCCATCTGCATTACGAAGTGTTGAAAGATGGTCGTCAGGTCAACCCCGCACGCTTTCTCAGTGCCAGACGGGGTTAGGTTTTTTTCTTCAGGTTCCAGTGACGGAACGCTTTTATAACCAGAAATAGTTGGTACCCATGATTAGCACACTGCTTACCAAGATTATCGGCAGCCGGAACGACAGAACGCTCAAGGCTTTGCGCAAAATTGTAAAACAGATCAATGCCATGGAGCCGCAGTTCGAGGCTCTGTCCGATGCCGAGTTGCAGGCCAAAACGGCCGAGTATCGTCAGCGTATCGAGCAGGGTGAGACCCTGGAGCAGTTGCTGCCGGAAGCGTTCGCGACCGTGCGTGAAGCCTCCAAGCGGGTGTTCGGCATGCGTCACTTCGACGTGCAGCTGATCGGCGGCATGGTGCTGAACTCCAACCGCATCGCGGAAATGAAAACCGGTGAAGGTAAAACCCTGACAGCCACTCTGCCAGCTTACCTGAACGCCCTGAGTGGCCGTGGTGTGCACGTGGTGACGGTGAACGACTATCTGGCCAAACGTGACGCTGAGGCAAACCGCCCGCTGTTTGCCTTCCTCGGCATGACCGTCGATTGCAACGTGCCCGGTATGGATGCGTCCCAGAAGCGTGACGCCTACGCCGCCGACATCACCTACGGTACCAACAACGAATTCGGTTTTGACTACCTGCGCGACAACATGGCGTTCTCGCCGGAGCAGCGGGTACAGCGTCCGCTCAACTACGCGCTGGTGGATGAGGTGGACTCGGTGCTTATCGATGAAGCCCGTACTCCGCTGATAATCTCCGGCCCGGCTGAAGACAGCTCAGAGCTCTATATCCGCGTCAACAAGCTGATCCCGCTGCTGGTCAAACAGGACAAGGAAGACACCGAAGAGTACACCGGCGACGGTCACTACACAGTAGACGAGAAGAACCGTCAGGCTCTGCTGACCGAAAACGGCCAGATCTTCGTGGAAGAGCTGCTCAAGAAAGAGGGGCTGCTGGACGAGAACGATTCCCTGTTCTCCGCCTCCAACATCAGCCTGCTGCACCACGTCAACGCCGGTCTGCGCGCTCACACCCTGTTCGAGCGCAACGTGGACTACATCGTCCAGAAAGACGAGATCGTCATCGTCGACGAGCACACCGGCCGTACCATGCCGGGTCGTCGCTGGTCCGATGGTCTGCATCAGGCCGTTGAAGCGAAGGAAGGGGTGAAGATCCAGAACGAGAACCAGACGCTGGCATCCATCACCTTCCAGAACTACTTCCGTCTCTACAACAAGCTGGCGGGGATGACCGGTACTGCGGATACCGAAGCCTTTGAATTCCAGCAGATTTATGGCCTGGATACCGTGGTTATCCCGACCAACAAGCCGATGGTGCGCAAGGACATGGGCGATCTGGTCTACCTGACCGCTAATGAGAAGTATGCCGCCATCATCGAAGATATCCGTCAGTGCGTGGCCAAGGGCCAGCCTGTACTGGTTGGTACCGTCTCTATCGAGAACTCCGAGCTGCTCTCCGGCATCCTGACCAAGGAGAAGATCCCGCACAAGGTGCTGAACGCCAAGTTCCACGCCATGGAGGCGGAGATCGTTGCCCAGGCCGGTCAGACAGGTGCGGTCACCATCGCCACCAACATGGCCGGTCGTGGTACCGACATAGTGTTGGGTGGCAACTGGCAGGCAGAAATTGCCAAGCTGGAGAACCCGACCAGCGAGCAGATTGCCGAGCTGAAAGCCGCCTGGCAGGTGCGTCACGATGCGGTGCTGGCCGCCGGTGGTCTGCACATTATCGGTACCGAGCGTCACGAATCCCGTCGTATCGATAACCAGCTGCGCGGCCGTTCCGGTCGTCAGGGTGACCCGGGCTCATCCCGTTTCTACCTCTCCATGGAAGATACCCTGATGCGGATCTTCGCCTCCGATCGCGTGACCGGCATGATGAAGAAACTGGGCATGGAAGAGGGCGAAGCCATCGAGCACCCGTGGGTCACCAAGGCGATCGAAAACGCCCAGCGCAAGGTGGAAGGTCGCAACTTCGACATCCGCAAGAGCTTGCTGGAGTTTGATGACGTTGCCAACGATCAGCGCAAGGTGGTCTACGAGCAGCGCAACGAGCTGCTGGATACCAACGACATCTCCGAGACCATCCACGTTATCCGTGACGACGTCTACGGCGCGGTGATCGACGAGTACATCCCGCCCCAGTCTCTGGAAGAGATGTGGGATGTGCCGGGTCTGGAAGCACGCCTGAAGGCGGACTTCGCGCTGGATCTGCCGCTGCAGCAGTGGCTGGCGGAAGACGACAAGCTGTATGAAGAGAAGCTGCGCGAGCGCATTCTGGACGAAGCCACCAAACTCTATGCCCACAAGGAAGAGCTGGTCGGCAAAGAGGTGCTGCGCAACTTCGAGAAGGCGGTGATGCTGCAAACTCTGGATGGTCTGTGGAAAGAGCATCTGGCGGCCATGGATCACCTGCGTCAGGGCATCCATCTGCGCGGTTACGCCCAGAAGAACCCCAAGCAGGAGTACAAGCGCGAATCCTTCGATCTGTTCACCCAGATGCTGGAAACCCTCAAGCGCGACGTGGTCAGCATCCTGAGCCGTGTTCAGGTGCAGGAGCGCGATGTGGAAGCGATGGAAGAGCAGCAGCGCCAGCAGGCGGAAGCCGCTCCCCGCACCTATACCCACGCCGCCGCTGAGAGCCAGCTGGCCGATGAACAGGCCGCAGGTGAAGAGGGTCACACCACCTTCGTACGTGACGAGCAGAAGGTCGGTCGCAACGATCCCTGCCCGTGCGGTTCCGGCAAGAAGTACAAGCACTGCCACGGTCAGTTGACCTGATCGACGCTATGCCATAACAGGCGGGCCAAGTGCCCGCCTTGTTATTGGTGGCAACAAGCGAACAGAGGTAATTGATGGAACAGAAGAAACGGATCTGGGTGGCGGTTGGCGTCATCGAGAATGAACGGGGCGATATCTTCATCGCCCGACGCTCCTCCGATCGCCATCAGGGGGATCGCTGGGAGTTTCCCGGTGGCAAGGTGGAGTCGGGCGAGGATCTGCTAACCGCACTGGATCGGGAGCTGTGGGAAGAGATCGGCATTCGGGTATTGGATTGTGCCCCCTTCATGGAGCTGCAGCACGACTACCCCGAGAAGCAGGTATTGCTGGATATCTGGAAGGTGACCCGTTTCAGCGGCGAGCCGTTCGGCAAGGAGGGGCAGGAGTGCCTGTGGGTGCCGGTGGCCGAGCTGCACAACTACCACTTCCCCGATGCCAATGGCCCGATTGTAGCGCGGCTACAGGGTCTGCTGGCGTGAGCCGGTAGCAATCAACAAGCATGAAAAAAGGGCCAATCGGCCCTTTTTTCATATTGCAGAGGTGCGTGACCAGGGGCTTACAGCCACTGATCGCCCTCTTCCTGCTCCGGCAGCAGATCCGGGTTGATCTCCCCCGGGATCCGCTTCTCTTCATCGGCCCATTCGCCGAGATCGATCAGCTGGCAGCGCTTGCTGCAGAAGGGGCGGAACGGACTCTGCGGGCCCCACTCCACTTCGCTCTGACAGGTCGGACACTTTACCTTGGTGACCATAAGCCCTCCTTAGCAGCAGGCGAGCTGGAACGGCACGTCGCCAATCGGCTGTTCTGCGGTGGGCAGAAAACGCAAGGCGAAGCGGTTCTTGTGGCCGCTCAGGGTCGGGTAGCAGAACAGATTGCCCGGCAGCTTGATGCGGATCAGCTCGGCGCTCTCGGCGGTGTCCTGGAAGAAACCGTTGTTGGCAACCTGCTCACTGAAACTGCCTGATTCACGCCACAGGCGCAGCAGCAGGGTGATGGCATTCATCAGCAGGTTGATATCGCTCAGCCAGCCTTGCATCTGCTGGTGACGGGTGATGGCCGGGGTACCGAGCCAGTGGTGTAGCTGCGGCACATCGAAGGCACACAGACCACCCGGGATGGAGAAGCGCTGGCGGATGGAGCCGAGCAGACGATCCTCTTTCAGGCGGGCACCCGGGCGTGGCGAATTGAGCAGGTTGCGGGAGAGCTGGCTGCTCTCTTGCTGCATCAGTTTGATCTGCTCCAGATCGACGTCGGGCAGGCTGGCCCAGTGGCTCAGACGCTGGCCGAGACGCTCCAGATCCTTGATGAGATCGGCGCGCAGGTCACCACGCTCCAGCAACTCCTGCAGATCGAACAGCCCCTTGAAGAAGGCGATATGTGCCCAGGATTGTTCACTCTCCAGATTGTCGCGGATCTGGGAAAACAGGGACTCCAGACGAAGATAGGTCCGGCTTTTTTCATTGAGGGGGAAATCGTAAATCATGCCTAATCCTGGCCAGCCATAAACCGGCCTAGTGTACTCACACTTGGCGGCCTTGTTGAGAGGCAATTGCCAGATATGTCTCGTGCAGCGCCAAAATCCGCGTTTTAATCGCCATTTCGCTGCCATTGTGGTTTTCGATGACATCATCCGCCGCAGCGAGGCGTTCCACCCGACTTGCTTGGGCGGCGATGATGGCCTTGGCCTGCTCGGCCGATACCCCATCACGGCGACAGGTGCGTTCAATCTGGGTGGCTTCATCCACATCGATCACCAGCACCCGGTTGGCGAGGCCGGTGAGTTTGTTCTCCACCAGCAGCGGCACCACCAGCAGGCAGTAAGGAGAACTGGCCGCGGCACATTGGCGCTGCATTTCGCTGCGAATAAGCGGGTGAAGCAAAGCATTGAGCCACTCCTTGGCCTGTGGGTCGCTGAAGACCCGCTCGCGCAGAGCGCGACGGTCGAGTTGACCGCTCGGATCAATCACATCCGGGCCAAAATGGTCGGTGATGGCGGCAAGAGCCGGGGTGCCCGGCTCTACGACCTCGCGGGCGATCACATCGGCATCCACCACCTCGATACCCAGCGCGGCAAACTGATTGGCGATAGTGGTCTTGCCGCTGCCGATACCACCTGTGATAGCAACTACATACATGGGGGCCTCTTGCTCAAAGCAGGGTAGAGAGATACCAGCGGGTGATGGTATCGCCCCACAACAGCGCAATCCAGCCCGCGATGGCGAGGTAGGGGCCGAAGGGGATCGGCTTGCCCTGATGGTGTTTGTGCAAGGCGATCAGACTGATGCCGATCACTGCACCGACCAGAGATGAGAGCAGCAGAATTATGGGCAGCGCCTGCCAACCGAGCCAGGCGCCCAGCGCCGCCAGCAGCTTGAAGTCGCCATAGCCCATCCCCTCCTTGCCGGTTAGCAGCTTGAAAGCCCAGTAGAGGCTCCAGAGCACCAGATAGCCCGCCATGGCCCCGATCACGGCATCCGCCAGCGGTACGAAGCCACTTGCCAGGTTGCACAGCAGCCCGCCCCACAGCAGTGGCAGGGTGAGCTGGTCGGGCAGCAACATCTTGTCGAGATCGATAAAGGTGAGGGCGACCAGCACCCAGGTCAGGAAAAGGGCGGCCAGTGTGCCCCAGCCTGGCGTTATGACCATGGCAACGGCCACCGAGAGCAGGGCGGTCAGCAGCTCTACCAGCGGATAGCGGGCCGAGATGGGGGCCTGACAGTCGCGGCAACGCCCTTTGAGCCAGAGCCAGCTCAACAGCGGGATGTTCTCAAGCGCAGTGATGGCGTGGCCACAGTGAGGGCATGCGGAGCGCGGCACCATCAGGTTGTAGCGCTCTGGCGCAGTGGCCTCCTCATCGGGGGAAAAGTAGCCGCGATACTCGGCCTGCCACTCCCGCTCCAGCATGATGGGCAAGCGGTGGATGACCACGTTAAGGAAGCTGCCGATCATCAGGGAGAAGAGAAAAACCAGCGAGAAGTAGAGCCAGGGCAAGCTGTGAGCCAGCTCGAGAAGAAGTGTCATAACCAACCGTCAGTTATTGAATTGGGGGGAGGGCATGGTTGTGGTGCCATGCCCTGATGAATCAGCCTACCACGTCGCCAAGCTTGAAGATGGGCAGGTACATGGCAATAACCATGCCGCCGACCAGTACCCCTAGCACCACCATGATGAGGGGTTCCAGCAGGCTGGTGAGGCCATCTACCAGATCATCCACCTCCTGTTCGAAGATGGTGGCGACCTTGGAGAGCATATCATCGATGGCACCAGACTCCTCACCGATCATCACCATCTGGATCACCATGTCGGGGAAGAGATCGACGGTGCGCATCGCCACGTTGATCTGCATGCCCGCCACCACCTCGTTGCGAATGGCCATGACCGCGGTGCGATAGACATAGTTGCCGGAGGCCCCTGCCGCCGAAATCAGCGCATCTACCAGTGGGATACCGGCGGAGAAGGTGGTCGACAGGGTGCGGGCAAAGCGAGCCATGGCCGCCTTGTGCAGGATCATCCCGACCACCGGAATGGTGAGGACGAACTTGTCGGTATTGTCTTTCACCTTCTGGGAGGCCCGCCAGGCCCGCACGTAAAGGAAGATACCAAGGGCCGTGCCACCAAAGAAGACATACCACCAGTTCTGCATAAAGCGGGAGATGCCGATAACAAACTGGGTGAACACCGGCAGCTCGGCGCCGAAGCTCTTGAAGATATCCTCGAACTGCGGAATGACGAACAGCAGCAGGATGGAGGTGACCACGATGGCGACCAGAATGACCATGGTGGGGTAGAACATCGCCTTCTTGATCTTCGACTTGAGCGCTTCCGACTTTTCCCGGTAAGTGGCGATACGGTCGTAGATGGTCTCCAGCGCACCGGATTGCTCACCGGCTTCCACCAGATCGCAGTAGAGATCATCAAAGTAGAGGGGATGGCGGCGCAGCGCCTCCGACATGGGGGTGCCAGTCTCCACATCGGCGGCAATCTGTCCCATCAGCTCGCGCATCGAGGCTTTCTCGTGGCTGCGGGCGATGATCTGCAGGCTCTGCACCAGCGGTACACCGGCGGAGAGCATGGTAGTTATTTGGCGTGAGACGATGGCGATATCCATCGGTTTAATCTTGGCGCCGCCCTTGGAGAAGAGCCCTTGGGATTTCTTGGCTACTTTGGTGACGTTGACTCCCTGCTTGCGCAGTTCTGTCTTGACGGTGTTGATGCTGTCGGCCTGCAGCTCACCGGAGACCTTCTGCCCTTTGCGGTTTACCCCGTGCCAGCGGAAGGCGAAGACTTTCTTGGGGGCATTGTTCTTTTTCGTTAGGGTTGCCATCTTTGCATCCTGCAATGGGGTTGGTTGTCAGAGTCGGGCTCTGCACGTCACCAACCTGGTCAAGGTGCCCGACTGGCTTGATGCCTGCGGGGTACTGATAGGGTGGGTGGTACCTTCTTGGCGCCATCCCAGTCACTTTAATGCCTGATTATTCTGTCGCTCGGGTTACCATCCATACCGAGTTTGTGGGCGAATGATGCGTTCTGCCAACCAAACCGGCGGGTCGTTCCGCTACGCGGATCAGTTGGTGGTGACCCGGTTGACCTCGGCCAGACTGGTGACCCCGAGCCGGGCTTTCTCCAGTCCTGAGGTACGAAGGGTTCGCATCCCCTCTTTCTGCGCGATAGCGGCGATTTGCAGGGAGTTTGCGCCCTGCATGATCAATTTGGCGATGTTCTCTGACATCAGCATGATTTCGTAGATGCCGACCCGCCCCTTGTAGCCGCCGGAACACTCCTTGCAACCGACCGGTTTGAACAGTCGCAGCCCGGCCGCCAACTGCTGCGGCGTAAAGCCCAGCTCCAGCAGT
This sequence comes from Aeromonas sp. 75A, assembly GCF_051919425.1. Classification (NCBI taxonomy): domain Bacteria; kingdom Pseudomonadati; phylum Pseudomonadota; class Gammaproteobacteria; order Aeromonadales; family Aeromonadaceae; genus Aeromonas; species Aeromonas sp. 75A. Next base: position 2,509,473 of record NZ_JBQBES010000002.1, read on the forward strand.
TCGGCTTCCGGCACCACTTCCGGCGCTTTGCAGTGGTCGCACAGTTTACGGGCCAGCCGCTGGGCCATGATCAGGGTGACCGAGGAAGCGATGTTGAAGGCCGGTACCCCCATGTTCATCATCCGGGTCAGGGTCTCGGCGGCGGAGTTGGTGTGCAGGGTCGAAAGCACTAGGTGACCGGTCTGCGCCGCCTTGATGGCAATCTCTGCGGTTTCAAGATCGCGAATTTCACCCACCATCACCACATCCGGGTCTTGCCGCAGGAAGGAGCGCAGGGCGCTGGCGAAGGTGAGCCCCGCCTTGGGGTTGACCTGCACCTGATTGACGCCGGGCAGGTTGATCTCCACCGGATCTTCGGCGGTAGAGATATTGACCTCGGTGGTGTTGAGAATATTGAGGCCGGTATAGAGCGAGACCGTTTTGCCCGAGCCGGTGGGGCCAGTCACCAGGATCATCCCCTGTGGCTTGGAGAGGGCGCGCAGGTACTGCGCCTTCTGCCGGTCATCAAAGCCGAGTTGCTCGATATTGAGGCGTGCCGCCGAGGAGTCGAGCAGACGGATAACGATCTTCTCCCCCCACATGGTGGGCAGGGTGTTGACCCGCATATCCATCGACTTGTTGCGCGACAGCTTCAACTTGATGCGGCCATCCTGCGGCAGCCGCCGCTCGGCGATATCGAGCCGCGCCATCACCTTGAGGCGAGCGGAGAAGCGGTTGGAGAGGTTGACCGGCGGGGTAGCAATTTCATGCAGAATACCATCGATGCGAAAGCGCACCCGATACTTGAACTCATATGGCTCGAAGTGCAGGTCGGAGGCACCACGCTTGATGGCGTCCATCAGGATCTTGTTGATGTACTTGACGATGGGGGCATCGTCATCGGCGGTATTAACGCTTTCGTCGAGGCGGCTGTTCTCGTCAGAGACCTCGAGATCAGAAATCTCGGACTCGTCGATATCCTCCATGCCGAGGGCGTCATTTTCGCTCTCCAGCAGCTTGCCGATGGCGGCGGTGAGCTTGTTCTCCTCCACCAGCAGCGCCTCGGTATGAAGGCCAAAGCTGAAGCCGAAGTCCTCCAACGCCGAGACATTGGTCGGATCCGACATGGCGATATAGAGGGTGTGGCCTTGGGTGTAGATGGGCAGCACATGGTGTTTCTCAATCAGCTTCTGATTGAGGTACTTCTGCGGGATCTCGGCCAAGTCGAAGGCGGCAAGATCCAGCAGAGGTACCCCATACTCCAGCTCGCAAAAGTCGGCGAGCGCCTTGCTGTCGAGGATCTCGTTTTCTATCAGAAATGTCACAAAGGGTTTGCGCTGAGCCTTGGCCTGGCTCAGATAGCGCTGTGAGTCCTCTTCGCTGATCAGTGAAGAGGCGGCCAGGCTTAACGCCAGGCCGCTATTAGGACTGGAGGTCATTAATTACAGAGAGCTCCAGACACAGGGGACCAAATGATCTGTCCACCGGTAATATTGCTGGATGCTAATGCGCAAGAATAAGAACTAAGTGCGCCACTACCTGTAGATGTGATAGTTACTGCACTACTTGCATATGACATGCTTACAGAACCGACGAACTGGGTCGGTGTATAAGTCGGGATGGCACAGGATGTTGCGCCAGATGCGGCACAAACTTCAGCTTGAGTCTTGGCCGCAGACATAGCTGAAACTAACTCTGTTGCTTTTGCTTTGAGCGTATATTGCTGATACGCCGGCAGTGCGACTGCCGCCAAAATGGCCACGATCGCGACCACGATCATCAGTTCAATAAGGGTAAAGCCCGATTGTTTCTTCATTTCAAATGTCCTTTTATCCTTGGTTCCTGGGAAGTGTCGGTAGAAAATCGTCCGAACGTCAGTATCTTATCCGAGCTGTCAGGGGTGGCAACAGAGATTGCTGCCTTTGTTAACCACTTTCATGTCATTTACCAAAAACTTGATGCGAGTCATAAAATAAGTGGCTTCTTATGACTCTTTGTTACGGGTGAAAGCGGGTCCGTCATTACACTCCTTTGCTGAGGGATCCTGCATAAAGAAAAGGCGCCCATGGCGCCTTTTGCAAGTTGTTTATCCGGTTAGACCGAGTATTTGCTCAGGCCTGCGGGGTGAATCTCACTGCTGGATAAAGCGCATGGAGAGATCGAGCGCCCGCACATGCTTGGTCAGTGCCCCGACCGAGATAAAATCGACGCCGGTGGCGGCAAACTCGGCCAGAGTGTCGAGGGTGACATTGCCCGAGACTTCGAGCTTGGCGCGGCCCTGATTGATGGCGACCGCTTCCCGCATCATGGTCACGTCGAAGTTATCGAGCATCACGATATCGGCCTTTGCTGCCAGCGCCTGCTCCAGTTCTGCCAGTGATTCTACTTCCACCTCCACCGGTTTACCCGGATTGAGATGGCGAGCCTCATTAATCGCCTCGGCAATGCCGCCGCAGGCGAGGATATGGTTCTCTTTGATGAGGTAAGCGTCGTAGAGGCCGATGCGGTGGTTCTTGCCGCCGCCACAGGTGACTGCGTACTTCTGGGCGGTACGCAGTCCAGGGATGGTTTTGCGGGTGTCGAGCAGGCGGCAGTCGGTGCCCTCCAGCTCTGCCACATAGCGGGCGGTGAGGGTGGCGACGCCGGAGAGGGTCTGGACAAAGTTCAGCGCATTGCGCTCGCCAGTCAGCAGCTGGCGGGCAGGGCCATGGAGGCGGAACAGCTCCTGATTGGGGGAGAGCACTTCCCCATCCTGCACCTTCCACTCCACCTTCACGTCGCCGCCGAGTTGTACGAACACTTCATCCACCCAGGGCTGGCCGCAGAACACACCGGCCTCACGGGTGATGACCCGGGCAGTGGCCATCCGGTCGGCCGGGATCAGCTGGGCGGTGATATCGGCGCTGGCGTCCGGTTGGTCCAGCGTGGTGAGGGCATCGCCCAGATCTTCGAGTAGTGCGGCGCGCACGGCGCGGCTGACATCCTGTTGAAACATGCCTTATTCCTGCAAGGGTCTGAGCAGCAGTTGCCGCTCCTTTTGAACCAGCTCCAGCCGACCGAGGGCGTTCATGCCAACCAGCACTTCGTCACCGTCTGCCGCCGGATTGATAAAGATGGCCAGATCGTACAAGGTCAATGGCCCCATCGCCAGCGTTTCGATGGTGCCGTTGCCGACCCGGATCTGCCCCGCGGCGGTATTGACCTGGCTGCTGCCATGAGCGGTCAGGCCGAGCCGCTCGGCAACTTGCTGCGGGATGGTGATACGGGTGGCGCCGGTATCGAGCAGCAGTTGCACCGGCTGGCCGTTGATGGCACCCTCCAGACGATAGTGGCCGCTCTGGTCTGCTCGCAGCAACAGCTCGCCGCTGGCGGTGACGCTTGGTTGGTTGCGGGAGTGAAAATAGAGGGTCAGCAGACCCATCAAAGAGAGCCAGGCCAGTAACCACATCCAGCGTGCCGTGTGCTGCATACCCCATCCATATCGAGCGGAAGATGACTCAGCCTAACATACCATTTCCCTTTGATTCAGTGAGTTGGTGTCGGGTTGCCTATCAGGTATCTTCGTTGTCTCGCCATTTATCAGCCAACTCGAGTAGCCGATGACTCAACTCGCTTCGCAACCTTGTTTCTCTATCGATGCCGCTGGCTGGTGCCAGCAGGCGCGCCGGGTGCCTTCTCCCCATCACAACGAGCGGGCCGTGCCGGATGATATCTCCCTGCTGGTGGTGCATGGCATCAGCCTGCCGCCTGGGGAGTTTGGCGGTCCCTTTATCGACGATCTCTTTATGGGACGACTCGACCCCGAGGCTCATCCCTATTTTGCCGGTATCCATCAGCTGCGGGTCTCGGCTCATTGCCTGATCCGCCGTGATGGCGAGCTGGTGCAGTATGTACCGTTTGGCGCGCGCGCCTGGCATGCAGGTGTCTCGAGCTGGCAGGGGAGGGAGGCATGTAATGACTTTTCCATTGGGATCGAGCTGGAAGGGACTGACGAAACCCCCTATACCGAGGCTCAGTACCAGGCGCTGGCGGGGCTCACTCGAGCTATCTCGGAGCGCTATCCGGCGATTACCCACGGAAAAATTGTCGGCCATTGCGATATCGCGCCAGGGCGCAAGACGGATCCCGGAGCCAGTTTCCAGTGGGATTACTACCGGCAACTACTAAACAGCTAAAGTAAATATTCAAATTTAGTTTGGGTTTTAAAATCAATGGCTTGCCTATCTGGCAGGCCATTTTTGTCTCTGGTTGCGCAAATGTTATTTGTGAACGAGGCCAAGAATATTGGTCAGACCATTTTCTATGAGCTAAATCATGTTTCCCCTGCTTTACCTCTTAAGTGGTGGGGCTGATTCTTGACTCAGATCATCTTTTGAGTGGACTTTTCAAAAGGCCTCTGCTAATTTTCGCCCCATCCATAAAATTGGTAATACCAATTTAACAAAGTAGCCTCATGCCCTATCGCAAGATTACGCAACCCAAGTTGGCCGACTCCATTGTCGCCGAGCTGGAACAGATGATTCTGGAAGGCAGCCTGCAGCCGGGGCAGAAATTGCCTCCCGAGCGGGAACTCGCCATCCAGTTTCAGGTATCGCGCCCCTCCTTGCGCGAAGCCATCCAGCGACTGGAAGCGCGCGGATTGCTTTATCGCCGTCAGGGCGGCGGCACTTATGTGCAGAATGCCCTGAGCAAGGGGATCGCCGATCCTCTGTTCGAACTGCTCAGTACCCACCCGGAAGCCCAGTATGACCTGCTGGAGTTTCGCCACGCGCTGGAAGGCATCTGTGCCTACTACGCGGCCTTGCGGGGAACCGGGTCTGATTTCGAGCGCATTCGTCAGGTGCAAACCACCATCGAAGAGGCGGGCCAGCTGGGCTCGCTGGTGGCTGAATCGGCAGCCGTGACCCAGTTCTATCTGGCGGTGGCCGAGGCGTCCCACAACGTGGTGCTGCTGCACCTGCTGCGGGCCATGAGCCCGATGCTCGAGCAGAACATTCTGCAGAATAACGAGATTTTGAATCGCCGCCCGGGAGTGGTAGCCAAGATACGTCGCCATCGTGCGAATCTGATCGAGGCTATTCTTTCGGGGGCTCCGGAGCGGGCCAGAACAGCTTGTCATGAGCATCTGGCCTTTATCGAGGACACCTTGTTGGATATGCAGAGGGAAGACAGCCGGATCCAGCGATCCATGCGTCGGATCCGTCAGCAGGAAAACTAATCCCACAAGGCTCTATTGTCGAATGCTTGCGCCCTTCGCCGTGCAATGCCGTGCAATCACAACAACATAGGAACCAGCCATGTCTGATATCCTGAAGAACGATGTGGACCCGATAGAAACGCTGGAGTGGCTTGCCTCTCTGGAATCCCTGCTGCGTGAAGAGGGTCCGCAACGCGCTCAGTTCATCCTTGAACAGTTGGCCGAGAAAGCCCGCGTAAGCGGTGTGGACGTGGCTGCCAAGGCAAATCGCGATTACATCAACACCATCCCGTCCAGCGACGAGCCGGACTACCCGGGTGACCTGGAGATGGAACGCCGCATTCGCGCCATCATCCGCTGGAACGCCATGATGATCGTGCTGCGCGCGTCCAAGAAAGACCTGGACCTAGGTGGTCACATGTCTTCCTTCGCTTCTTCTGCGACCATCTATGATGTCTGCTTCAACCACTTCTTCCGTGCTCGCAACGAGAAGGATGGTGGTGACCTGGTTTACTTCCAGGGTCACATCTCCCCGGGCATCTATGCTCGTGCCTTTGCTGAAGGTCGTCTGACCGAAGAGCAGTTGGACAACTTCCGTCAGGAAGTGGACGGCAAGGGTATCCCTTCCTATCCGCACCCGAAACTGATGCCGGACTTCTGGCAGTTCCCGACCGTCTCCATGGGTCTGGGCCCCATTGCCGCCATCTATCAGGCTCGCTTCCTGAAGTACCTGACCGACCGTGGCATCAAGGATTGCTCCGAGCAGACCGTTTACGCCTTCCTGGGTGACGGCGAGATGGACGAGCCGGAAGCCAAGGGTGCCCTGACCGTTGCCGTGCGTGAAAAGCTCGACAACCTGGTGTTCGTGGTCAACTGCAACCTGCAGCGTCTGGATGGTCCGGTTGTCGGTAACGGCAAGGTCATCAACGAGCTGGAAGGCCTGTTCGCTGGCGCCGGTTGGGACGTGACCAAGGTTATCTGGGGTCGCAAGTGGGATGAGCTGCTGAAGAAAGACACTTCCGGCAAGCTGATCCAGCTGATGAACGAGACCGTGGACGGTGACTACCAGACCATGAAGTCCCGCGACGGTGCCTACATCCGCGAGCACTTCTTCAACCGTTATCCGGAAACTGCCGCGCTGGTCAAAGACATGACCGACGAGGAGATCTTCGCCCTGAACCGCGGTGGTCACGATCCTCGCAAACTGTTCGCCGCGTTCAACAAGGCGACCCAGACCAAGGGCAAGCCGACCGTTATTCTGGCCAAGACCATCAAGGGTTACGGCATGGGTGAAGCGGCCGAAGGCAAGAACATCGCTCACCAGGTCAAGAAGATGGAGCTGGACTCCGTGCGTCACCTGCGTGACCGCTTCAACCTGCCGGTGGCCGACGAGCAGCTGGCCGATCTGCCGTACCTGAAGATTGAAGCCGGTTCTGCCGAGCACAAATACCTGCACGACCGTCGCACTGCCCTGAAAGGCTATGTGCCGACCCGTCTGCGTGAAAGCACCACCAAGCTGGAAATCCCGGCACTGGATGCCTTCGGCCCGCTGCTGGGTGAGCAGGCGCGCGAAATCTCCACCACCATGGCGTTCGTGCGTTCCCTGAACGTGATGCTGAAAGACAAGTCCATCGGCAAGCGCATCGTTCCGATCCTGGCTGACGAAGCCCGTACCTTCGGTATGGAAGGTCTGTTCCGCCAGATCGGTATCTACAGCCCGCACGGTCAGCAGTACACCCCGCAAGACCGCGACATCGTCTCCTACTACAAGGAAGACAAGCAGGGTCAGGTTCTGCAAGACGGTATCAACGAGCTGGGCGCCATGTCCTCCTGGCTGGCTGCTGCGACCTCTTACAGCACCAACGACTGCCCGATGATCCCGTTCTACATCTACTACTCCATGTTCGGCTTCCAGCGGATCGGCGACATGGCGTGGGCAGCCGGTGACCAGCAAGCTCGTGGCTTCCTGCTGGGTGCAACCTCCGGTCGTACTACCCTGAACGGCGAAGGTCTGCAGCACGAAGATGGTCACAGCCACATCCTGGCGAACACCATCCCGAACTGCATCTCCTACGATCCGTCCTACGCCTATGAAGTGGCGGTGATCGTACAGGACGGCCTGCGCCGCATGTACGGTGAGAACCCGGAGAACGTGTTCTACTACATCACCACCCTGAACGAGAACTACGCCATGCCGGCCATGCCGGAAGGCGCCGAGGAAGGCATCCGCAAGGGTATCTACAAGCTGGAATCCGTAGCCGGTGCCAAGGCGAAAGTTCAGCTGCTGGGTTGTGGTTCCATCCTGGGTCACGTGCGCAAGGCTGCCCAGATCCTGGCCAGCGAGTACGGCATCGGTTCCGATGTGTTCAGCGTCACCTCCTTCAACGAGCTGGCCCGTGACGGTCAGGACGCGGATCGCTGGAACATGCTGCACCCGACTGCCGAAGCTCGCGTACCGTACATCGCTCAGGTACTGGGTTCCGAAGCCACTATCGCTGCGACCGACTACATGAAGTCCTTCGCCGATCAGGTTCGCGCCTTCGTTCCGACCGAGAACTACCGTGTGCTGGGTACCGACGGTTATGGCCGTTCCGACAGCCGTGCCAACCTGCGTCGTCACTTCGAAGTGAACGAGTTCTACGTGGTAGTTGCTGCCCTGACCGAACTGGCCAAGCGCGGCGAGGTAGACAAGCAGGTTGTGGCCGACGCCATCGCCAAGTACGGCATCGATGCCGACAAGGTCAACCCGCTGTACGCGTAAGTGGATCAAGGGTCGCGGCGTATGACGGCGCGACCCTGCCAGGATTTAAAACGGTTAACGCGAGATGTGCGTGGCGGCATCAGCCAGCCATGCGGATCGACGCAAGAGGATAAAGCACAATGTCCAAACAGATTATGGTGCCGGATATCGGCGCCGATGAAGTTGAAGTCACCGAGATCATGGTGGCCGTGGGTGACAAGGTCGAGCTGGACCAGTCCATCATCGCGGTAGAAGGCGACAAGGCCTCCATGGAAGTTCCGGCCCCGTCCGCCGGTATCGTCAAAGAGATCCTGATCAAGGTGGGCGACAAGGTTGCCACCGGTTCCCAGATCATGGTCTTCGAAGCCGAAGGCGCTGCCGCCCCTGCTGAAGTGGCTGCACCGGTTGCTGCTGCTCCGGCCGCCGCACCTGCCGCTGCCGTGCGCAAAGATGTGCACGTACCGGACATCGGTGACGACGAAGTGGACGTGACTGAAATCATGGTTGCCGTGGGCGACATGGTAGAAGCTGACCAGTCCATCATTGCCGTGGAAGGTGACAAGGCCTCCATGGAAGTACCGGCACCGTTCGCAGGCCGCGTGGTCGAGATCAAGGTTGCCGCTGGTGCCAAGGTCTCTACCGGTTCTCTGGTGATGGTATTTGAAGTGGCTGGCGCTGCGCCTGCTGCCGTTGCTGCTCCGGCTCAAGCTGCCGCGCCCGTGGCTGCTGCCCCGGTTGCCGCCGCTGCCAAAGAGGTCAACGTACCGGATATCGGTGGCGACGAAGTGGAAGTCACCGAGATCATGGTTGCTGTGGGTGACAAGGTTGAAGCTGACCAGTCCCTGATCGCCGTGGAAGGTGACAAGGCCTCCATGGAAGTGCCTGCGCCGTTCGCCGGTGTGGTCAAAGAGATCAAGGTGAAGGCGGGTGACAAGGTCTCCACCGGTTCCCTGATCATGGTCTTCGAAGTGGCTGGCGCTGCTCCTGCTGCCGCGCCGGTTGCTCAAGCTGCCGCTCCGGTCGCTGCAGCCCCTGTTGCCGCTGCTCCGGCTCCGGTTGCCCAGGCTGCTGCCGCTGCGACCGATTTCGTTGCCAACGACGCCTACGTGCACGCCTCTCCGGCGGTACGCCGTCTGGCGCGCGAGTTCGGCGTCAACCTGGCCAAGGTGAAAGCTTCCGGTCGCAAGGGTCGTATCGTCAAAGAAGACGTGCAAGCCTACGTGAAGGATGCCATCAAGCGTGCCGAGTCCGCTCCTGCCTCTGCCGGTGTAGCCGGTGGCAACGGTCTGGGCGTACTGCCGTGGCCGAAGGTAGACTTCAGCAAGTTCGGTGATGTGGAAGAGGTCGAGCTGACCCGCATCCAGAAGATCTCCGGTCCGAACCTGCACCGTAACTGGGTCATGATCCCTCATGTCACCCAGTTCGACGAAGCCGATACCACCGAGCTGGAAGCGTTCCGCAAAGAGCAGAACGCGATGCTCGAGAAGCAGAAGGCAGACGTGAAGATCACCCCTCTGGTGTTCATCCTGAAAGCCGCCGCCAAGGCGCTGGAAGCTCACCCGCGCTTCTGCAGCTCCCTGTCCGAAGATGGCAGCAAGCTGATCATGAAGAAGTACATCCACATCGGTGTGGCGGTAGATACCCCCAACGGTCTGGTTGTGCCCGTGGTGCGCGATGTTAACAAGAAGGGCATCATGGAGCTGTCTCGCGATCTGGCCGAGATCTCCAAGAAGGCCCGTGCCGGCAAGCTGACCGCTGCTGACATGCAGGGCGGTTGCTTCACCATCTCCAGCCTGGGGGGCATCGGCGGTACCAGCTTTACCCCGATCGTCAACGCGCCGGAAGTGGCCATCCTCGGTGTTTCCAAGTCCGAGATGAAGCCGAAGTGGAACGGTAAAGAGTTCGCGCCGCGCCTGATGCTGCCGCTGGCTCTGAGCTACGACCACCGCGTGATCGATGGTGCCGATGGGGCTCGCTTCATCACCACCATGAACGGCGTGCTGTCCGACATTCGTCGACTGGTCCTGTAAGTGAGAGGGCGGGCCCAGAGCCTGCCCTTTTTACTTCTCATTTCATTAACATGATCGTAAACTTGCCCCGTTTTTTTCACGGCTGCAGCCACCCGTTTCGGTATAAGACTGCGCTGTCCGGGGATATAAGAACGACAAAGAGGTCATGATGAGTAAAGAAATCAAAACCCAGGTCGTAGTACTGGGTGCTGGCCCTGCCGGTTATTCCGCTGCTTTCCGTGCAGCCGATCTGGGTCTGGATACTATTATCGTCGAGCGTTACTCCACCCTGGGTGGCGTCTGCCTGAACGTGGGCTGCATCCCCTCCAAGGCGCTGCTGCACGTTGCCAAAGTGATTGAAGAAGCCAAGGCGCTGGCCGAGCACGGCATCGTCTTCGGTGCACCGCAGACCGACATCGACAAGATCCGTCTGTGGAAAGAGAAGGTTATCAACCAGCTGACCGGCGGTCTGGCTGGCATGGCCAAGATGCGTAAAGTTCAGGTTGTTAACGGCTTGGGTAAATTTACCGGCCCGAACACGCTCGAAGTGACCGGGGAAGACGGCAAGACTACCGTGACCTTCGACAACGCCATCATCGCGGCCGGTTCCCGTCCGGTGAAGCTGCCGTTCATCCCCCACGATGACCCGCGCGTATGGGACTCTACCGATGCGCTGGAGCTGAAAACCGTTCCCGGCAAACTGCTGGTTATCGGTGGCGGCATCATCGGTCTGGAGATGGGTACCGTTTACTCCTCTCTGGGTTCCGAGATCGACGTGGTGGAATTTGCCGACCAGCTGGTTCCGGCTGCCGACAAAGACATCGTCAAGATCTATACCAAGCGCGTCGCCAAGAAGTTCAACATCATGCTGGAGACCAAGGTCACCGCAGTTGAAGCGCGCGAAGACGGCCTGTATGTCTCCTATGAAGGCAAGCACGCTCCGGCCGAGCCGGTTCGTTACGACAACGTGCTGGTTGCCGTAGGTCGTGTGCCGAACGGCAAGATGCTGGATGCCGAGAAGGCAGGCGTTGCCGTGACCGAGCGCGGTTTCATCGAGGTGGACAAGCAGCTGCGTACCAACGTGGCGCACATCCACGCCATCGGTGACATCGTTGGCCAGCCGATGCTGGCACACAAAGGTGTTCACGAAGGTCACGTTGCCGCCGAAGTGATCGCCGGCAAGAAGCACTACTTCGACCCGAAAGTGATCCCGTCCATCGCCTACACCGAGCCAGAGATGGCATGGGTTGGTCTGACCGAGAAGGAAGCCAAGCAACAGGGCCTGAACTTCGAAGTCGCCACCTTCCCGTGGGCTGCTTCCGGTCGTGCCATTGCGTCCGACTGCTCCGACGGTATGACCAAGCTGATCTTCGACAAGGAGAGCGGCCGCGTCATCGGTGGTGCCATCGTGGGTACCAACGGTGGTGAACTGTTGGGTGAAATCGGTCTGGCCATCGAAATGGGTGCGGACGCCGAAGATATCGCGCTGACCATCCACGCTCACCCGACTCTGCACGAGTCCGTGGGTCTGGCTGCCGAAGTGTTCGAAGGCTCCATCACCGACCTGCCGAACGCCAAGGCCAAGAAGAAAAAGTAATTTTCTTCCCCGCTTGTCTAAAAAGCCGCTCGAATGAGCGGCTTTTTGTTTTCTCCTTGCTGCCCCGACGTCAGCAAAGCCCAATATGCTAAAGATAGGTTTTGGCACTGACGAGAGAGGCACGATGCTAGAAGCACCTATTCCACCCGATGAGGCATTGCGGTTGGAGACCCTGCGGCGGCTCTCTTTGCTGGATTCCGAGGCCGAGGAGCGGTTTGACCGGCTGACCCGCATGGCCCGACGGGTGTTCAATGTCCCCATCGCGCTGGTGAGTCTGGTGGATGAAGATCGCCAGTGGTTCAAATCCTGTATCGGGCTGGAGGTTAGTGAGACCGCGCGTGACATTTCGTTCTGTGGCCACGCCATCATGGGTAATGAGACCTTCATCGTGCCGGATGCTTCGCAGGATCCCCGCTTTGCCGACAATCCGCTGGTGGTGGGTGGGCCCGGCATCCGCTTCTATGCCGGACAGCCACTGCGGATCGCCAACGGCTGCAAACTGGGGACGCTCTGCATCATAGATACGGTGCCACGGGAATTGAGTGAGGAGGATGTGGGACTGCTCAAGGATCTGGCGGCGATGGTGGTGCGGGAGCTCGAAGCGGTGCAGCTGGCCACCATTGATGAGTTGACCCTGATCTCCAATCGGCGCGGGTTCGTGATGCTGGCGGAGAAGAGCCTCTCGCTGGCCGGTCGCTTGCAGATGCCGCTGGCGCTGCTCTATCTGGATCTCAATGGCTTCAAGGGGATCAATGATCGGTGGGGGCATGCAGAAGGGGATCGGGCCCTGATCGCCTTTGCCACTCTGCTCAAGCAGGCTTTTCGGGGCGCAGACGTGTTTGCCCGCATGGGCGGCGATGAGTTCGCCGTCCTGCTGCCCAATGTGGTGGAGGCGCAGGCACAACTGGCCTATGAGCGTTTCAATGCCATGTTGGTCGAGCACAATCAGCGCAGTGGTTGCGGCTATGCGCTGACCTGCAGCACCGGGATTGTCTGCTATGACGGGCGCGGCTGTGCTTCCCTTGCCGAGCTGCTCACCCGCGCGGATGAGCTGATGTATCAGCGCAAACGGGATGGCAAGGGCTGACTGCTATGCCGGATTAGCCGCCACCAAAACAACAGAGAGCGCCACGACGCTCTCTGTTGTTGATGACTCAGGTCAAGGTCGGGGTTAGAGCCGGAAGTTGCCAACCAGCTTGTCCAGCTGACCGGAGAGCTGCTGCAGGCTGCGGCTCGACTCGGTCAGCTGGTGGGCAATGTCGGCGGTCTCCATGGTGAGCTGGTTGATGTCTTCCACGTTGCGGTTGATCTCGCCCACTACGCTGGATTGTTCCTCGGTGGCGGTGGCTACCTGGATATTCATGTCGTTGATCTGGGTGATGTGGGCGGTGATCTGTCCGAGGGCTGCGTTGGCCTCATCGGCCTGGCTCACCACCTCCAGACTCTGGTTACGCCCCTGCGCCATGGCGCTGACCGCGCGGGCACTCTGCTCCTGCAAGCGGTTGATCATCCCCTGGATCTCGGCGGTCGAGGCGGCGGAGCGGTTGGCCAGATTGCGCACTTCATCTGCCACCACGGCGAAACCGCGACCCTGTTCACCGGCGCGAGCGGCCTCGATGGCGGCGTTCAGTGCCAGCAGGTTGGTCTGCTCCGAGATGCTGCGGATGGTTTCGAGGATGCTGCCGATGGAGTCGGTCTGGCTCGCCAGCGACTCGATAACCCCTGCCACCTGCTCAATCTCTCCGGAGAGGTCGACGATGCCGTGGCGCGCCTGCGCTACCACTACTGCCCCTGCATCGGCCTGATCGTTGGCCTGTCTGGCTACTTCGGCTGCCAGAGAGGCGTTACCGGCGATCTCGCTCACCGTGGCCCCCATTTCGTGGATGGCGGTGGCCACCTGCACAGTACGGTCACGCTGGGCAGTACAGTTGTGCTGGGTCAGCTGCGCCTTGTTGGCCACCTCGTTGGCGGTGGCCGCGAGCTGGCGAGAGTTCTCCGCCACCTGCTCGATGGAGCCGTGGATCTTGGCGACGAAGTTGTTGAAACCGGTGGCGACCTGACTCAGTTCGTCACGTCCTTCCACTTTCAGGCGCTGGGTAAGATCCCCATCGCCGCTGCCCAGCTCCTTGAACAGGCGGGCCAGTTCGTTGAGCGGGCGGCTGACCGAGCCTGCCAGCAGCATCCCCATCAGCCCCATGGCCAGCGCAATCACCAGCGAGATCATCAGGATCTCGTTGCGGGTCTGATCCAGCTCGGCATAGATCTCGGCTTCTGGCACCTGGGCCACCAGATACCAGTCGAGCAGCGGGATATAGCTGCTGGCCAGTACCATGGGCTCGCCATTGACTTCGGCGTTGATGACGGCAAAGGGGCGTTTGGCCAGCAGGCTGCCGGTATCACCGCTGGCAATGTTGCCAAGCGTGTCACGCTCGATGCGGTTGGCCTCGGGGTGCAGCTTCACCTTGCCGCTGCCATCGACCATAAAGACGATGCCGCTCTCTTCCAGCCGGAAGTTGGAGACCATGGTCACCATGGTATCGAGGGATTTGGCAAAGCCAGCCAGCCCGCGCCCGTTGAGTTGCTGGAAGTTGACGAACAGCTTCACCTCGCCGTTGCTCTCGCGGAAGATGCTGAGGGTCATCTCCTTCTGGCTCTTGGTGTAGTCATAGAACCAGGCGTCTTGCGTGGGGGTCAGGTTGCGCAGAAAGCCATCCTGGTTGTAGTAGGCAGCACTCTGGCGATCGGCGAAGGAGGCGGTCACCAGGCCATACTGGTTGGCCACATCCTTGAGCTGGTTGATGAGGATTGGCTCCTGCTCTTTGGGCATGCCCCGATCCACCCAGTCGAGGATGAAGCGGTCGGTGGCCAGTTGGCGGGCGGCTTGGGCGATGCCGTGGAGATCCTGTTCAATCTCCTTGCTGATCCGCTGGGTCAGGTTGGGCAGCTCCTGCTCGAACATCCGGTTTTCGATCAGTTGCTGGGCCGAGCGTTGGCTGAAGTAGCCTACCAGCAGACAGGAGACGACCACGGCCAGGGTGACCGTGGCCAGTATTTTCTGTTTAAGAGTGAGGGTTGCCAGCATAAAGGTGCTCAAAAGGTTGAGATTGACGACCCTCATATTAGCGGCAGCGCGGGGCTACCCATGAGGCTTGCAGCCCTTTATTTGCGGATTACGTTTGCGCTCACAGGGGCGGTGGCTTGCCCCGTCGGCATGCTGCACAGGCGGGATGCTGATTGACGGTTGCGCTAACTGCCGAGCCCCTTATAGTAGAGGCCATCCTTGGTGACTGACCCTCTGAATAATATGGAAAATATGATGCGCAGCTTAGGTGCGGGATGGACCCGTCTGCTTTTGGTGATGCTGGCGGCCTGCCCGCTGCTGGCTGTGGCGGCACAGGGGGAACGCCCGAAAATTGCGGTGGTGCTCAGCGGCGGCGGCGCCAAGGGCTCGGCCCATATCGGCATTCTCAAGGTGCTGGAACAGAAACGGATTCCGGTCGACATCATAGTCGGCACCAGCATGGGCTCTTATGTGGCGGGGATGTATGCCATGGGGCTCAGTGCCGAGGAGGTGGAGCGCACCACTTTGGCCATCGACTGGAACAAGGGGTATCAGGACAAGGTGGGCCGCGACGAACTGTCGTTGCGTAAAAAGCAGCAGAACGAGCAGTATCAACTGCGGACCGACATCGGGGTGAATGGCGATACCACCCAGTTGCCGGACGGTTTCTTCCAGGGCCAATCCATGGCCAGCCTGCTGCGGGGGGCCACCTCCAACCTGCCGGTACAGGCGAGTTTCGATGATCTCCCCATTCCCTACCGCGCCATGGCGACCGACATGGAGACGGTCACCCCCTTTGTGCTGGATCACGGCAGCCTGGCCAAGGCGATGCAGGCCTCCATGTCCATTCCCGGTGCCCTCAAGCCGGTGGAGTGGGAGGGGCACATCCTGGCGGACGGCGGTAGCGTCAACAACATGCCGGTGGATGTCGCCAAGGCGATGGGGGCCGACGTGGTGATCGCGGTGGATATCGGTGCCAAGCTACGTACCCGGGAGTCCCTCAAGTCAGGATTGGCCATGATTGACCAGCTCACCACCTACATGACCCAGGTGGGCACCGACAAGCAGAAGGCGCTGATGGGACCGAAGGATATTCTGATCGCCCCCGAGTTTGGCGATATGGGGATCGCCGACTTTGCCCGGATGCCGGAGGGGATCAAGATCGGTGAGACGGCGGCTGACAAGGTGTCGCTGCAACTCGATAAGCTGTCGCTCACCAAGGCGCAGTACAACGTCTATCGCAACCAGAAGCTGAGCCGTCGTGCCGAGCGTAGCGGTCAACCCGCTTACTTCATCGACAAGGTGGAGATCATCAACAAGTCGCGCCTCTCCGACGAGACGGTGCGCGCCATGCTTAAAGTACGGCCGGACAAGGTACAGACCAATGAGAGTCTGGAAGCGGGCATTCGCCGCCTCTATGCCCTTGAGTCCTTTGACCGCATCACCTACGAGGTGGAGGAGCGTGACGGGGAGAATGTGCTGCTGGTGGATGCCAGCGAGAAGAACTGGGGGCCGGGCTACCTCAACTTCCAGTTCGGTTTCACCGATGACTTCGAGAACACCTCCAACTACAACGTCGGCATGTCCTATACCCTCACCAACGTCAACGAGTGGGGGGCCGAGTGGCTGACCGAGGCGTCGCTGGGCACGGCCAAACATATCAAGACCGACTTCTATACCCCGCTCGAACCCTCCCAGACCTTTTATGGCGAGGCGAGTCTGGCCTATGACCAGACCCTGCGCCGCCTGTTTTTCCCCAATCCGGATCCCGAGGCGGTTTCGATAAGCTATCTCGACTCCGAATACTCCTTCTTCAGTGGCGATCTGGCGGTGGGCTGGAACCGCCAGCCCTGGAGCCGGTTGTCGATGGGGCTGGAGGGACAACTGGGCACGATTGATGTGAAGAACTTCAAGGGGCTGGAGATGGATGCCACGGCGTGGGGCCCCTATGTCCGCTTTGAACACGACAATCTGGATAGCCGCTATTTCCCCTATCAGGGGGTGAAATGGGACATGAAACTGGGCCACTCCCACGTCAGTGTGGATGGACTCGAGTCGGCAGATGGCCGCAGTGAAGGCTGGAATTATCAGCTCTCGATGATCAAACCCTGGTCATGGGACAGGCACAGCCTCAACCTGATCCTCGAAGGGGGAGGATCGGGCAGTGAAGAGGTGGTGCCGCTGCATATTCAGGATCTGGGCGGGCTGTTCCGCCTCTCCGGTTTCCAGCGCTACCAGCTGAGCGGTCGCTACAGCCTGTTTGGTGGCCTGCGTTACATCTATCGGGTGGCAGACAATGACTTTGGTGCCCTCAAGATGCCGCTCTATCTGGGTGGATCTCTGGAGCAGGGCGGGGTCTGGAACAAGGGTGAGGATATCAGTCTGGAGAGCTCGTTTACCGCCGGGTCGGTTTATGTCGGGGTGGAGAGCTTCCTCGGCCCTGTGTTCCTCGGCTACGGCATGGCAGAGGGGGGCAATGACGTCTTCTATCTGCAATTGGGCAGTACGTTCGAATAATGCTGAAATGATGCCAATTTGTTAACTCTGGTTGAGGGCGTTCAATTAATTTTCAAAAAATACCAGTCTGTTTAATTGGTTACGATTTTGTGGTGAATAAGTAAACAGGGTTTGGATTTTAATTAGTCGTTAAAACTTATATAGTGGGGAGCACCCTACGGGGTGTCCCGCAAGGACGATCGCCGCGAGCGTGGGCGAACCCCAAAAAAAGACCAAAGAGGAATTAGTCGTGCTTGAAACATACCGTAAACACGTCGCAGAACGTGCCGCCGAGGGCGTGGTTGCCAAACCTCTGGATGCAGAGCAGGTCGCCGCCCTGGTAACGCTTCTCAAGAACCCGCCCGCTGGCGAAGAAGACTTTCTGAAAGAGCTGTTGTCCTCCCGTATTCCCCCCGGTGTTGATGAAGCGGCCTATGTCAAAGCCGGTTTCCTCACCGCCGTCGCCAAGGGCGAAGCCCACTCTCCCATCCTGACTGCCGCCGAAGCCGTTGAGCTGCTGGGCACCATGCAGGGTGGTTACAACATTCAACCGCTGATCGACCTGCTGGATCACGCCACTCTGGCGCCGCTTGCCGCCAAGGGGCTCTCCCATACCCTGCTGATGTTTGACTCTTTCCACGACGTGGAAGAGAAGGCCAAGGCGGGCAATGTCCACGCCAAACAGGTGATGCAGTCCTGGGCTGATGCCGAGTGGTTCCTCTCCCGCCCGGAGCTGGCCGAGAAGATCACTGTCACCGTGTTCAAGGTGACCGGCGAAACCAACACCGACGACCTCTCGCCGGCACCGGACGCCTGGTCCCGCCCGGACATTCCGCTGCACGCGCTGGCGATGCTGAAAAACGCCCGTCCCGGCATTACTCCGGACAAGGATGGCGCCGTCGGCCCCATCAAGACCATCGATGCCCTGAAAGAGAAAGGCTTCCCGCTGGCCTATGTGGGTGACGTGGTCGGTACCGGTTCTTCCCGTAAATCCGCCACCAACTCGGTGCTCTGGTTTATGGGCGACGACATTCCGTTCGTGCCGAACAAGCGCGCTGGCGGTGTCTGTCTGGGTGGCAAGATTGCCCCGATCTTCTTCAACACCATGGAAGATGCCGGCGCCCTGCCCATCGAAGTGGATGTCTCCAAGCTGGAAATGGGCGATGTGATCGACATCTACCCCTATGCCGGCAAGATCTGCAAACACGGCACCGAACAGGTGCTGGCGCAGTTTGAACTGAAAACCGACGTGCTGATCGACGAAGTGCGCGCCGGTGGCCGTATCCCGCTGATCATCGGCCGCGGCCTGACCGACAAGGCCCGCGAAGCGCTGGGGCTGCCGTTCTCCACCGTATTCCGTCGCCCGCAGCCGGTGGCCGATACCGGTAAAGGCTTCACCTTGGCCCAGAAGATGGTGGGCAAGGCGTGCGGCGTGAAGGGCATTCGCCCGGGCACTTACTGCGAGCCCAAGATGACCACGGTCGGCTCTCAGGACACCACGGGCCCGATGACCCGCGACGAGCTCAAAGATCTGGCCTGTCTCGGCTTCTCCGCCGATCTGACCATGCAGTCCTTCTGCCACACTGCCGCCTATCCGAAGCCCATCGACGTACAGACCCACCACACCCTGCCGGACTTCATCATGAACCGCGGCGGTGTGAGCTTGCGTCCGGGTGACGGCGTCATCCACTCCTGGCTGAACCGCATGCTGCTGCCGGATACCGTGGGTACCGGTGGTGACTCCCACACCCGTTTCCCCATCGGTATCTCCTTCCCGGCGGGCTCCGGTCTGGTGGCCTTCGCCGCCGCCACCGGCGTGATGCCGCTGGATATGCCGGAGTCGGTGCTGGTGCGCTTCAAGGGCGAACTGCAACCGGGCATCACTCTGCGTGATCTGGTCCATGCCATCCCCTATGCCGCCATCCAGAAAGGGCTGCTGACCGTCGAGAAAGCGGGCAAGAAGAACATCTTCTCCGGCCGTATCCTCGAGATCGAAGGTCTGCCGACCCTGAAGGTGGAGCAGGCGTTCGAACTGGCTGATGCCAGCGCCGAGCGTTCCGCAGCCGGTTGCACCATCAAGCTGGATAAAGAGCCGATCATCGAGTATCTGAAGTCCAACATCGTGATGCTGAAATGGATGCTCTCCGAAGGCTACGGCGACGTACGCACCATCACCCGCCGCATCAAGGGGATGGAAGAGTGGCTGGCCAACCCGACCCTGATGGAAGCGGACAAGGATGCCGAGTACGCCGAAATCATCGAGATCGATCTGGCCACCATCAAGGAGCCAATCCTGTGTGCACCGAACGATCCGGACGATGCCCGTCTGCTGAGCGACGTGGCTGGCGACAAGATCGACGAAGTGTTCATCGGTTCGTGCATGACCAACATCGGTCACTTCCGTGCCGCCGGCAAACTGCTCGAGAAGTATCAGGGCGAGCTGCCGACCCGCATGTGGATCGCACCGCCCACCAAGATGGACAAGGATCAGCTGACCGAAGAGGGCTACTACGGCATCTTTGGTCGCGTCGGTGCCCGCATCGAGATCCCGGGCTGCTCCCTCTGCATGGGCAACCAGGCGCGGGTAGCGGAAGGGGCCTCCGTGGTCTCCACCTCCACCCGTAACTTCCCGAACCGTCTGGGTAAAGGTGCCAACGTCTATCTGGCCTCTGCGGAGCTGGCCGCCGTTGCCGCCATCCTCGGCAAGATCCCGACTGTGGCGGAGTACCTGCAGTACGCCAAGGCGCTGGATGCCACTGCGGCAGATACTTACCGCTACCTCAACTTCAACGAGATCGCCTCCTACACCAAGAAGGCCGATGCGGTGATCCTGCAACAAGCCGTTTAACGGAGTTCTTGCGCGATTTGCGCGATAAGAAGCCAATAATGCCGCGTATTTACGCGGCATTATTTATTTGTGTGTTATTCACCGTCTTTTTTGAAGATTGTTTGCACGATCCTTGCTAGAGAGATCCAACCACCTGTTTGGTGGTTCGTTTTATAAACACTTTGGGTTATGTTGTTCGGTTATGTGCGGTAATGATGAGGCATCGTTATCGAGGGAAAGTGGATATCTGTTCACTGGGCGCTTGCGTTGGCAGGCCTGACGAATTGCGGCGTGGTTCTTTATGTTTCTGTTCAGGATCGATCTCTCCCGAACCGGGTTACGCTTCGGCGGTGCCTTGCTGGTCTTTACCCTGCCGCTGCTGGTGGGAAGTTGGCTCATCCACAGCAATTATGTGCAGGAGCTGAAAGCGGAATCCAGCGCCTCGGCCCACAAGGCCAGAACCCTGATGGAGTCGATGCTGGATCATGCGGAGCAGGCCAATCGCTCCGTGCTGCCCTTGGTGAATGCTCCCTGTCGCGACAACCTGCTGGTGCTGCGCAAGAAGGTCGCCATTGAGCCCTTCCTGCGTTCGGTCAATCTGGTGCGAAACGGCATCATCAATTGCACCTCGCTGTTTGGTGAGGCCAATGATGCCGATGACGGCTCCATCTACACCGGCCGCAAGCTGTTGCTGATGAGTGGCAACCGGGTGCGGCAAAATCACCCGCTGCTGGTGGTGCGCACCGAGCAGGGCAAGGATGCCGCCTTGAGCGCCATCGACAGTACCCAGCTCAGTTTCATGCTCTCCATGAGCGGAAAATCCAGTGCGCTTTATCTGCAGGTGGGGTCGGCCTGGCTCAATGAGTCTGGCCGCTATCTGAGCGAGGCGCCCACCCTCCATCGCGGGATCAGCCAGGCCCTCACCTCATCCCATTATCCTTTCACCATCCATGCCGGTTATGCCATGCCGGTCTACTGGAAGTCGCTGTGGGCCGCGCGGCATGTGGCGCTGTCGTGGCTGGCGGTTTCCTCGCTTTTGCTGGCCTGGCTGGTGTGGTGGGTGCTGGGGCGTCCCGGCTCGCCAACAGATGAGTTGCGACGTGCCCTGCGGGCCAGGGAGTTTGTTCCCTACCTGCAGCCGCTGATTGCCAGCCACGACGGCAAGATGATGGGCGCCGAGGTGCTGATGCGCTGGGAGCATGTCAATGAAGGGGTGATCCGGCCCGATCTCTTTATCCCGCAAGCGGAGGAGTCGGGACTGATCGTACCCATGACCACCCATATCATGAAGCAGGTGGCGACACGGTTGAACCGCTCTCAGGAGCAGTTGCCCGATGGGTTTCATATCAGCTTCAACATCAGCGCCGCCCATTGCCACGATTTTGCCCTGCTGGCCGAGTGCCGCGCCTTCCTCGGCCACTTCCTCCCCGGCAAGGTGGTACTGGTGCTGGAGCTGACCGAGCGGGAGCTGTTGATGTCCGATCCCCAGACCCTCTCCCTGTTCCGCCAGCTGGACGAGATGGGGGTCAAACTCGCCATCGACGACTTTGGTACCGGCCACTCCAGCCTGGCTTACCTGCAGCAGTTCCATGTGGATTACCTCAAGATCGACAAATCCTTTATCGCCCGCATCGGTACCGAGTCCCTCTCGGAACATATCGTGGACAATGTGATCGATCTGGCGACCCGGCTCGGTCTGGCGCTGGTGGCGGAAGGGGTGGAGAGCGAGCGTCAGGCTGACTACCTCAGGGCCAAAGGGGTCGATTATCTGCAGGGGTATCTGTTTGCCCGCCCCATGCCGCTGCGCCAGTTTTGCGAGGAGCTGCTGCCGGAAGAGGCACAAACCCGCCAGCCAGATGGGGTGCGAGGCATCCCGAACGCCACCTGATCTATCGGTGACAGACGGGCGGCCACGCTCCCGTCTGGCAGGGTAGGGAAGTGCTATATCCCTATCCCCCCTCGAGTGCAGGGGCTTGTTTTCCATGCCTTGCGGCTCGCTTTTCGGTAGAATCAGCGCTCATTTTGACGTCAGTAAAAGATGAGGCGCGGTATGACGGTTCAGTTCCAGGCATTTCACAGCATCAAGGCGATCGGTAATCGGGAGGTGCTGTTCAACTGGTCGAGAACCAATCCCCTCGGGGCGCTGGATCAGGTGTGGCGCCCGAAAACCCGCGACCAGCTGCAAGCGCTGCTGCGGGAACACCCCGAGCGCAAGTTGCGCCTTATCGGCTCCGGCCTCTCTTTCGAACCCATTCACAGCGTCTATGCCGAGGGCAGTCAGGCGCTGCTGGTGGACTTGCACCACCTGCGCGGCCAGTTGGCTAAAACTGCCGATACCGTGACCTATCAGGCGGGGACGCCCCTTGATATCGTCTACGGCGATCTTATCGCTATGGAGCGGATGCTGCCGGCTTCCCCCGGGGTTATCGGCATCCAGACCCTGGGCGGCGCGCTCAGCACCGGCACCCATGGTCAGGGACTGCACCAGTCAGCCCTGTGCGATGCGGTGGAGGCGATGACGGTGATGCTGGCCAATGGCGACATCATCCGGGTGGATCGCACCGACCCGCGCTTCGGCGCCTTCGTGATGGGGATGGGGATGCTCGGCATCCTGCTCGACGTCACCTTGCGCACTGTGCCCAATCGCATTATGCGCTGCACCAAGTTCACCACCGATTACCCCTTCCTCTTGGAGCGCAACGAGCGGCTCAACCGTGAGCACGGCTTTGTGAAGAGCTGGTGGTTTGCCTGGACCGGTGAGAGCCACATCTGGCTGGTGGATCCCGCCTCTGATGAGGAGGTGGCCCGTTACCGCGCCGGCGGCAGCGAGCCGCTGCTGCTGGATGGCGATATCGACGCCCGCATGAATGCTGCTCTTAATGCCACTATCGACGCCACCATGCAGAAGATGGCCAAAGACACCAAGGATGAGGCGTTGGCTGGCGAGCACTTCGAGACGGTGCGCCGCTTCAAGGATGCCTCCGATCTGGTGGGCAACGTCTACCAGATCCTCTGCAAGGGGATCCCGGCCCCCCAGATCAACTGCGAGGTGGCGGTGCCGCTGCATCGGATGAACGAGGCGCTGGAGACCCTGCAAGCGTGGCAGCAGGCCAATCCGGGCGTGCTGCACTACCCCTTTATCCTGCGCTGTACCGGCCCTTCCGAGGCCTGGCTCAGCGCCGCTTATGGCCAATCGGTCTGCTGGATCGGTTTCCTGGTCTACCTGGCGGCGGACGGCACCTTCGTCAATGGCTCGATGGAGCAGATGCGCGAGCTGCAGCAACTGCTGGTGCCGCTCGGCGGCATCCCCCATTTTGGCAAGCATCTGGCGATGGATCTCTACGACTTCCCGGCCCTGCTGCCACGCTGGAACGACTTCGTTGCGTTGAAAGCCGAGCTCGATCCGCACGGCCGTTTTGAAAACCGCTGGCTCAGCGATCTGTTTGCCAACCGGTAAGGATCTGACATGACCGATATGCAAGATACCCGCGCACTCATCACTCTGCCGACCAGAGGGAAGTCATCGATATGACCGATATGCAAGATACCCGTATCCCAGTGACCCTGCTGACCGGCTTTCTCGGCAGCGGCAAGACAACGCTGCTCAACCACTGGGTCAAGCAGCCGGAGCTTGGCGAGTGCGCCGTGCTGATCAACGAGTTCGGCTCGGTTGGGCTGGATCACCATCTGGTGCAACAGGTGGATGAGCAGGTGATGCTGCTCGACTCCGGCTGCATCTGCTGCTCGGTACAGGGCTCTTTGGTGGAGGCGCTGCAGGGGCTGTTTATGAAGGCTATCCAGCGCAAGATCAAACCGTTCAAGCGGCTGATTATCGAGACCACCGGTCTGGCAGATCCGGCCCCCGTGCTGTTCACGTTGAGGGAAGAGGGCTTTATCGCCCAGCGCTACCGCTTCGATGGCACCGTCACCGTGGTAGATGCCGGCCATATCGAGCAGCAGCTGGCGGCTCAATATGAAGCGGTGAAACAGGTGGCGCTGGCGGATCTGCTGGTGGTGAGCAAGGGGGATCTGGTGGAGGACGAACAGCTGGCGCGGGTCGAAGCCCAGCTGGCTGCACTCAACCCGGCGGCCCCGATCCAGCAGGTGACCAATGGCGAACTGTCGCCAGCAGTGCTGGAGAAGCTCGGCGCCTACAACGAAGCGGCGGGGCGCGATGTGCGCCAGCTGCTGGCCTGGCTGCGCACCGAATCCCCCAAGCAGGGGCTGGCATCACCCATGCAGCCGAAGATGCAACCGTTCGCCGCCAAGGTGGGCACAGCTGCGCCCACCCACTTGGAGCACGGCAACATCGAGAGTTTCTCCCTGCGTATCGGAGAGCCGCTCAAGCCCTCCCGCCTGCTGGCCGCCATCGATGCTGTGCAGGCGCAGTATGGCGATGCCCTGCTGCGGCTCAAGGGGATCTTGCAGCTGGAAGGGGAGAGCCAGCCGGTGGTGATCCACGGCGTACACGGCCAGCTCTATCCGCTGCAGGCGCTGGGCGACTGGCCGGAGGGCAAGGCCCAGTCCCGACTGGTGTTTATCGTGAAAAGTCAGGACAAGGCCGGTATCGAGCAGCTCTTTATGGCGACCCTCAAGGCCCCCGAGCCCACTCTGGAAGAGCGGCTCAAAGCCATGCTGGGTCAGCCCGACAACTGATCTTGCGCGTTGCAGCTCTCCTGCACCGGGTCAGGACGGCGACGGTTGAACAGCACGAACGCCACCGGCACAAAGTAGAACGAGAGCAGGGTTGCCAGCGCTGTGCCACCGGCGATGGCGATGGCAAAGGGTGGCCAGAAGCCGCCGCCCCCCAGCAATAGCGGGATGAAGCCGCCCACCGTGGTGATGGTGGTCGAGACGATGTGGCGGCTGCAACCGGCCACCAGATCACGGATCTGCGGCAGATTGCCCTGTTGTGCCAGCGGGTCTGCCTTCAGCTCGGCCAGAATGACGATGGCGGCGTTGATGGCCAGCCCCATCAGTCCCAGCAGGGCGATGATCACCGTAAACCCGAAGGGGTAGCCCAGCAGCCAGACCCACAGCAGCCCGAGCCCAGCCGACTGGATCGCCACCAGGGTGACGATGCCTGCCAGCCGGAACGAGTTGAAGCTGAGCACCAGCACGGCCACCAGCAGCACGGCGACCAGGCTGACATGGGCCATCAGATTGCCTACCGATTCATCCCGCTTGGCGGCTTCCCCGCCGAACTCCAGTCGATAGCCCGGCGGCAATGCCAGCGCCTTGGCGGCCAGCCTCTCTTTGACCTGCTCCAGCACGGTTTGCGGCAGTACGCCGACCGCCAGATAGGCCTCCAGCACATTGACCCGCTCACCATCCCGACGGCTGATCTCCCCCCAGCTTGGCAGCAGCTCGGGAGTGGCCAGCGCCCGCAAGGTGAGATTGGCTGCCCCTTGCTGGCCTGTGCCGGTGAGCGACAGCGGCACATTGAGCAGCGCATCCGGATCCTGACGCAAGGGCTCGGCCAGTCGCACCCGAACCGGGATTGACTCGGTGCCTTCCAGCACAGTGCCGCCCAACCTGCCATCCAGTGCACCCGCCAGCCGGGAGGCAACATCTGTCAGGCTCATGCCTGCCAGTCGGGCGGCCTCCTCATCGACCTGCAACCAGAGTTTGGGTGCCCCTGCCTGCAAGGTGGCGCGGGTCTGCACCACGGCCGGGGTATTGGCGAGCAGAGTGCGCAGCTCCTCTCCCAGATGGTGTAGTTGTTCAAGGTCGGGGCCAAACAGCCGCAGCTCGACCGGGGCATTGAAAGGCGGCCCCTGTTCCAGCTTGCGCACCAGGATCTGCGCTTCGGGAAATTTTGCATCGAGCCGCTGCTGCAGTTGTGGAATGAGCCGTTCGGCGGCATCGGCATCCTGCAGGGTGATCATCCCCTGGGCGTAATCGGCCCGCCCCTGTTTTCTGGGCACCAGGTTGTAGTAGAAGCTGGGGGCGTTGTCACCCACCACCCAGTCCTGACGAACCAGCTCGGGGAGGTTGTCCAGCTCGGCGGAGATCCCCAGTGCCAGCTCGCGAGTGCGCGCCAGGCTCGCCTGTGGGGAGAGGCTGGCCTCGATGTGGATCATGTCCCGATCGGCAGGGGGAAAGAACTGTTCGGTGAGGCGGCCCGCCACCCAGAAACCGAGCAGGGGCAGCAGACTGACCAGCAGCAGGGTACGCCAGGGGTGAGCCAGCGCCATGGCGATGCTCTGCTGGAAACGGGCACTCACCCGGGGCAGGTGCAAGCCATCCTGATACCAGCGTCCCCCTTGGTCACTACCAATCCAGCGGGCTGCGAGGCCAGCCACCAGGGTGTGGGCGATGAGGTAGGATCCCAGCAGCGAGCAGATCACCGCCCAGGCGATGCCGCCGACAAACTCGCCCGCCGGGCCCGGCATCAGAATGATCGGCATAAAGGCGAGCATGGTGGTGAGGGTGGAGCCCAGCAGTGGCAGCCAGAGGTGGCCGATGGCTTCCAGTGCGGCGGCACTCATGGCCATGCCGTGGCGGCGCTGATACTGCACCCGATCCGCCATGACGATGGCGTTGTCCACCATGATCCCGAGCGCCACCACCAGACCGGTGACCGACATCTGGTGAATGGGCAGATTGATCAGGTTCATGCAGGCGAATGAGAACGCCACGGTAAGCGGCAGCGACAGGGCCACGATAATGGCGGCCTTGACCCCCAAGGTCACCAGCAGCACGGCCACTATGATGAGGAAGCCCTGCACAATGTTGATGAGCAGTGTGTCGAGCCGCTGATCGGTATAACGTTGCTGATCGAAGCTGGTGACGAGGCCGATATTATCCGGCAAGTCCTGTTGCAGCTGGGTCAGCATGGTGTCGACCCGTGCCGACCAGAGGTCGATGCGGTGATCCTGTGCCATGCGCAGGCCGACCACCACGGCCCGCTCACCATTGGCAAAGGCCAGCTGGCTCTCCGGCTGGTGCAGGGTACGCCGTACCTCGGCCAGATCGCCAAGGCGCAGGGTCTGGCCCTGCTCGCCGGTGCGCAGCGGGATCTGGCGGATCCGCTCCAGGGTATCGAGGGCGCCACGGATCTCCACCTGAAAGCGATTGTGGCTGCCCTGCAACTCCCCGGCGGCTACCTTGGCATCGGCACCACTCAGCGCCTGGGCAAGCTGTTCGCCACTCATGCCGCTGGCACTGAGGGCGAGGGGATCGAACCGCACCTCGATCTCCTCCTGCGGTGCCCCGACCCGCTCGACGTATTCGGTGCCCGGCAGCTGGCGAGCCCTGCGTTCCAGCTCGGCGCTGTAGCGGGCGAGGCGATCCAGCTGTGGCTGGCCCGGCCCGTGCCAGACCACATTGACCAGCCGGGTGAAGGGGTAGCCCTTCTCGTCATCCAGCTTGGGGGCACTGGCGCCGGCTGGCAGTCCGGCGGCAAGATCTGCCAGCCGATCACGGACTCTGGACCAGACAGGTTCGACATCGCTGACCTCATCCTTGAGCTCCAGATTGATGATGGAGATACCGGGGCGAGAGCTCGACTCGATCAGCTTGATCTCGCTCTGGGCCCGCAGCCGGTTCTCGATGGGCTCGCTCACCAGCGCTTCCACCCGTTCGGCGCTGGCCCCGGGGAAGTGGGTAACTACGCTGGCAAAACGGCTGGTGAGCTGGGGATCTTCGGTTCTGGGCAGGGTCTGCAATGCCGCAAGGGCGGCCGTCAGCAGCAGCGCGACCGTCAACAGCAGCAGGCGGCCATTCTCGATAAACGGGCGGATCATGACTGTGGCTCCGGATGGCCTGCCTGATGATCCACGCTGGTGGTCAGGGTGACCTGCTGGCCCGGCACCAGTTTATGCAGGCCATCGGTCACCAGCTGTTCTTGTCCATTCAGGGCACCACTGATCCAGGCCCGCTCGCCATCTTGCTGCAGCAGGGTGACGTCCCGGCTGACCACCCGGGGTGGTGTTTCGTCGTTGAGCAGATAGAGGGTCCAGCTGCCGCGCAATCCCTGGGTCAGTGCGGTGAGCGGTACCTCGTAAGCGCGGGTGGGCTCGCGGGTCTGATGCAGCAGGGTGATCAGTTGCCCCTCTGCCAGTTGTTCGCCGCCCCGGGTCAGCTGGAAGCGGGCGGTGCGGGTGTGGGTCTGCCCGTCCACTTGTACCCCCAGATTAAGCAGGCGACCCTCCAGTGATTGCGCACCGCTTTGCAGGGGGTAGCGTTGGCCGACGATCAGGGTCTCGGCCTGTTTCACCGGCACGCCGATATCGGCCTCCCACTGGCCGCTGCGGGTCAGGGAGAAGAGAGGCTGGCCTGCAGCCACCACGGCCCCCAATGCCTGCTCGCGGCTGACCACAATCCCGTTGAAGGGGGCGCGCAGCTGTGATTTCTCCTGTTTGACCCGGTTGGCTTCGAGGGCGGCGGCCAGCTGGTTGGCGCTTGCCTCCAGCATGCGGACTTTGCCTTGCTGTTCATCCAGCGCCTGACGGGAGCTGAACTGCTGCTGGCGCAGAGCTGTGAGTCGTTCGAGCGTCTGTCGGGCAAGGGTCAGCTCGGCCTCGTTCTGGGCTGCCCGGGCGGCCAGCTCTTTGGCTTCCACTGCCAGCAGCCGGGTATCCAGTGTGGCTAGCAGTTCGCCAGCCGCGACCGGCTCTCCGCGTCCCTTGTGCAGGGTAGCGATCCGCCCTGCCTGCTCGAAGCCTATCTGGCTGTGCTCGGGGGCGATCACCCGGCCATTGAAGCGGTGCAGCACCGGGTAGTGATCGCTGGCTTGCAGCGGCTGGGCGATCACCCGGGTCAGGGCGGGTGTTTCTTCTGACTCTGTGACCGGGCTGCAGCCACTCAGTAACAGCGCCAGCAGGATTAAGCAAAGTGTCATGACATCATCCTCTGGTTGACATAACATCAAATCACACCGGTGAGTCTAGTTTTTCGAAACTAGACTGTCCAGTTTGATTGTGGAGGAAAAATGAACATTTCACCCCGTAGTCAGCAGAAGCGGGCTGCGATCCTCGATGCTGCCGGGCGGCTCTTCTGTCAGCACGGTCTGCATCTGGTCAGCATGGACATGGTGGCCAGTGAAGCGGGCGTCTCCAAGCAGACGGTCTACAGCCATTTTGCCAACAAGGAGTCGCTGTTTGCCGAAGCGGTGGGCAGCAAGTGCGTCAGCAGCGAGCTGATGCCGGAGGTGTTGCTGCGTGGCAACAATGTGCGGGAGAGTCTGATTGCCTTTGGTCGCAGCTTTCGCAAGTTGATCCTGAGCGATGATGCCATCAATATCTTTCGCACCTGCATCAGCTGCAACGATGCCCAGCTGGCCACCCTTTTTTTCGAGGCGGGCCCGCTCTATGTGACCGAGATGCTGTCCAACTGGCTGGAGCAGCAGAAGCAGCAAGGCCTGCTGTGCCATCAAGACAGCGAACAGGCCGCCTTGCAGCTGTTGCTGATGTGGCAGGGCAAGGAGCGAATGCTCCGTGAGCTGGGTCTGCCGTTGACCCAGAGCGCTGCCGAGCAGGATGCCTGGACCCTGAGTTGTGTCGATCTCTTCCTGACCGCCGCCGCTCCCCCGCAAAAATAATGGAGGTGGCAATGAGCCACACAGTGACAGATGCCCAGCGCAAGTGGCTGCCCCTGCTGGCGGCGGTCGGTTTCTTTATGCAGGCGCTGGATGGCACCATTCTCAACACCGCCCTGCCCAGCATGGCCGAGACCTTGGGAGAGAGCCCGCTGCAGATGCAGTCGGTGATCATTGCCTACATGTTGACGGTGGCGTTGCTGATCCCGGCTTCCGGCTGGCTGGCTGACAGATTCGGCACCCGCCGCATCTATCTGGCTGCCATCTCGCTCTTTACCCTCGGCTCGCTCGCCTGCGCCGCCTCCAATTCCCTCTCCATGCTGGTGGCCGCCCGGGTACTTCAGGGGATTGGCGGTGCGCTGCTGATGCCGGTGGGACGGTTGGCGGTGCTGCGGGTCTATGACAAGCACGAGCTGCTGCGGGTGATGTCGTTTGTCACCATCCCTGGGCTGCTCGGCCCGTTGATGGGGCCGGCGCTCGGTGGCTGGCTGGTGGAAGTGGCGAGCTGGCACTGGGTATTTCTCATCAACCTGCCGGTGGGGTTGCTCGGCTTTATCGCCAGCTGGCACTTTATGCCGGAGCTGCGGCAGCAGACCGCCCGGTTCGACTGGCAGGGCTTTGTGATGTTCAGCGTCGGCATGGTGCTGGTGTCGGTCGGCTTGCAGGGTCTGGGGGAGCACAGCATCTCCACCGGTTGGGCGCTGTTTGCACTGATCTTCGGCTTGGCGGCGATGGCGAGCTACTGGCTCTATGCCGCCAATGCACCGCAGCCGCTCTTTAGCCTGAGCCTGTTCAAGACCGCCACCTTTGCCATCGGCATCTGGGGCAACCTGTTTGCCCGCCTTGGCAGCGGCGCCATGCCCTTCCTCACCCCGCTGTTTCTGCAGCTGGGGCTCGGTTTCTCCCCGAGTAAGGCGGGAATGACCATGATCCCCACCGTGATTGGCGCCATGCTGACCAAGACGCTGGTGAACAAGCTGATTCCGAAGGTGGGCTATCGCCGCATTTTGATCGGCAACACCCTGTTGCTGGGGGCGATGATCGCCAGCTTCTACTTTATCGACAACCAGCTCCCCTACGGGGTCTTGCTGGGCTGGCTGGCGATCTTCGGCGCCATCAACTCGCTGCAGTTCTCCGCCATGAACACTCTCACGCTGCAAGATCTCAGCCCGACCCTGGCCAGCAGTGGCAACGGCCTGCTCTCGGTGGTGATGCAGCTCTCCATGAGTTTGGGGGTGGCAATTGCTGCCAGCCTGCTCGGGCTCTTCTCGGCGGGCACCTCAGCGGGCACCTTAGTGGCTGAGGGTCAGTGGCTGGCCGGGTTCCACCTTACCTACCTCTGTGTCGGGTTGCTCTCCATGCTGGCGGCGCTGATCTTCGCCCAGCTGGCGCGCGATGGGGCTACGCCGTCGGCGCGGGCAGATAGCTGACCTCGCAGGGGAGCTGCGCCAGTACCTCGGCCAGATGCTCGGTCGCCAGCAGAAAGGTCTGCTCCGGGTGGCCCGGGGTCCAGGTGAAGGCGGTGTGGTTGAGCAGTTGCGGGTCCACCAGTAGTGGAATATCGGCACGGGGCAGGAAGGGGCAGACCGCTCCCGGCAGGCAGCCAATCTCCGCCTGCATCTCTTCGGCGGTGCAGATGGAGGGTTTGGCGCCGAGCGCGGCCTTGACCGCCTTGTTGTCGAGCCGGCCGTCCCTGTGGGTCAGCAGCAGGGCGAAGCTGCCATCCTTGAACTTGAGAAACAGGGTCTTGCTGAACTCCGCCTGCCAGCCGAGGCGGGCCTTGACCTTTTCATCGGTGGCGTAGTCGAGAATGGGTTCATGCTCATAGCGCTGGTGGGGCAGTTCGGCCAGCAGTTGGCAGTTGAAATGGTGAATGGTATCGAGTGGCATGGGGTTCTCCTGTAGTGGGTGCTATCCTGCCAGCCTCGCAGGGTCAGGCCCAATGACACTTTCTTATCCGTGATAAGCAACCCTGTCCATGCAAACAACAAGGGCGCCGTGAGGCGCCCTTGCGGATCAGTGATGCTGCAATTCGCACGCTTCCCAGTGAAAGGGAATGGGGCACAGCTGCTGGGAAGCCTTGTCATAGGCTTGCCACAGCTCACCCATGGTGCGGCCATCGACGGGGTGGCGCAGTTTGGGGGCCAGTTCGGCCAGCGGCCACAGCACGAAGGCGTTGGTGAGCACTTCACCGCGCGGCAGCACCAGCGGGGTGTCGCAGACCAGATCGCCATAGAGCAGCAGGTCGAGATCCAGGGTGCGCGGGGCGAACTTCTTGGCATCCGGCTCGCGGCCGTGGGCGAACTCCATGGCCCGCAGTCGCTGGCAGACGGTGGCCAGCGGCAGATCGGTCTCGGCAGCCGCTACCAGGTTGTAGAAGGGGCGGCCGTTGAAGCCGACCGCCTCGCTCTCGAATACCCGGGAGACCCGCAACTCGCCAAATTCGGCGTGCAGGGCATCGAGCCCGGCGCGAATATGGCGATCCCGCTCGATGTTGGAGCCCAGGCTGATATAGATGGTGGTCATCAGTTGCTGCTCGCGGCCGGCGTGCGATGGCGCAGGATCTCGACGCCGACTCCGGCGGCATTGGGCACGGCGCCCGGCTTGGTGAGGGTGACCTTGACCCACTGTACCCGCTCGTCGGTCAGAACCAGCATGGCGACCTGCTCGGCCATGGTCTCGACCAGCTCGACCACCTTGCCGGTGACATGCTCGCAAATCTTGTTGGAGAGGTCGGCATAATCCAGTGCCAGATTGATGTCGTCGGTTGCTGCCGCGGGGCGGTTGTCGAACCCCATCTCGAGGTCAAAACGGAGCTTTTGGCGAATGCCCTTCTCCCACTCATATACACCGATGGTGGTCAAAACTTCGAGTCCGCGAATAAACACCTTGTCCATGACTGTACTTCTTCTTTACTCTTGATGGGCTGTGATGACAGCGCAGGGATGCTGGCCGGGCAACAGGCTTGCCGAGGCGCTCTGGGTGGGCATGGGCCCATGCCAGCGTATGTGGCCCGCATCATACCCCATTCATATCGTGGTAAAAACGACCAAGATGACGGCCCTGACGATTTTGATGATTATTCTGGCCTACCTGGGTGGTTCACTATCCAGTGCTGTGCTGGTCTCCCGCTGCACCGGTCTGCCCGACCCGCGGGATCATGGCTCCCACAATCCGGGGGCAACCAATGTGCTGCGCCTGGGTGGCCGGATGGCGGCGCTGGTGGTGTTGTTGCTCGATGTGCTCAAGGGTACTGTGCCCGTCTATCTCGCCTGGTATCTGCAGATCAAACCCGTCTACCTCGGCTTTATCGGGGTCGCCGCCTGCCTCGGCCATATGTATCCCATCTTCTTTCATTTTCGTGGTGGTAAAGGGGTCGCCACCGCTCTTGGCACCATGATGCCCATCGGCTTTACCATGGGGGGCGCCGTGATTGGCACCTGGCTGCTGGTGCTGCTGGTGAGCGGCTACTCCTCGCTGGCCTCCATCATTACCGTGCTGCTGACGCCGCTCTTTACCTATCTGCTCAAACCCGAATATACCCTGCCAGTCTCCCTGCTCTCCTGCCTCATTCTGATCCGCCATCACGAGAACATCTCCCGCCTGCTCAAGGGGGAGGAACCCAGAGTCTGGGGGCGAAAAGGCGCGGCCTGTGCCGAAGAAGTGGCAGAAATGGACGATGTTGCGCAAAAAAGAGACGAACGAGACAAAAAGTGAAATTTCCCGTTGACCATCCGCCTTAAAATCCGTTTAATAGCGCCCACGCCCAGATAGCTCAGTCGGTAGAGCAGGGGATTGAAAATCCCCGTGTCGGCGGTTCGATTCCGTCTCTGGGCACCAATTTTGGTGCCATGAAATAAAAAACTTGTTCATGCACAATGGTTTAAAGTGTGCCGGCTTAGCTCAGTAGGTAGAGCAACTGACTTGTAATCAGTAGGTCACCAGTTCGATTCCGGTAGCCGGCACCATTTGCCCAGATAGCTCAGTCGGTAGAGCAGGGGATTGAAAATCCCCGTGTCGGCGGTTCGATTCCGTCTCTGGGCACCAATTACAATTCCTCCTTAGTTCAGTCGGTAGAACGGCGGACTGTTAATCCGTATGTCACTGGTTCAAGTCCAGTAGGAGGAGCCAATTCAAAAAGCCCTTGTCGCAAGACAAGGGCTTTTTTCTATTTGGCGCAGCTATTTTTTAACCATAAAAACAACCACACACGCACAGATGAACCGCAGGATAGATATGGAAAATCATGTAGTTATAGAGTCAAAGGGGCGACTTGCCGCCATTCGGAACTGGATGGAACCCGTGCTGGTGCTGCTTATTCTCGGCAGCCTGTTCGGTTACCTCGGCAGCCAGATGGGCCTCTCTGCCATGGTCAACACCCTGTTCAATACAGCCCACCAGCTGCTGCTCAATACCGTGCTCTTTATCATGGGGATCACGGTGCTCTCCGGTGCCCTGAGCCAGCTCTTGAGCGAGTTCGGGGTGATCCGCCTGCTGGAGGTTCTGCTGGCCCCGCTGATGAAGCCGGTGTTTCGCCTGCCTGGCCGCACCGCGCTGGCGGCGCTGATGACCTTCTTCTCCGACAACCCGGCGGTGATCAGCCTCGCCAAGGACAGCCGCTTTCGCAAAGGCTTCACCCCCTGGCAACTGGTGTCGCTCACCAACTTCGGCACCGCCTTTGGCATGGGGCTGATTGTGGTCACCTTTATGGCTACCCTGCAGTTGCCAAGTGGTGAATCTACTGCCAGCGCGGCGCTGATTGGGTTGCTGGGTGCTCTGGTGGGCTCGGTGGTCTCTACCCGACTGATGCAGCGGATGATCCGCCCCTTGGTGGGGGAAGTGCTGAACGATGACGCTGTATCGTCCGACGGCCGCAAGGTAGGGGTGACCAAAGAGGCGGCTCCCGGCTGGCTGCGGATCCTCAACTCTCTGCTCGATGGCGGCAAATCTGGCGTGGAGCTGGGGATGGCGGTGATCCCCGGGGTGCTGATAATTAGTACCTTCGTGATGCTGCTCACCTTCGGCCCCGGCGACAAGGGCTATACCGGCGAAGCGTTTCAAGGGGTTGCCCTGCTGCCGGTGCTGGCCGCCAAGGTGAGCTGGCTGTTTGACCTGCTGTTCGGCTTCCAGCAGCCGGAGCTGGTTGCCTTCCCGGCCACCTCGCTTGGTGCGGTTGGTGCCGCCATGTCACTGGTGCCGCCTTTTATTGCCAAAGGGTGGATCACCGGTAACGAGGTCGCGGTATTTACCGCCATGGGGATGTGCTGGAGTGGCTTCCTGAGCACCCACACCGCCATGCTCGATGCCCTCGGCTATCGCCACCTCACCTCCCGTGCCATTGTCGCCCACACGGTCGGCGGCTTGTGCGCCGGGGTGGCAGCGCACCAGCTTTATATGCTGCTGGGCTGAGTCAGGTTCAGACACTGATATAAAAAGAGGCTCTCCGGAGCCTCTTTTCATTTCTATTGGTCACGCCTTGTGGGCGGATCACCGCTCGATTAGTAAGCCCGCAGGTCGTTATTCGGTGCCTGATCGCTGCGCCGCTTTTGCCAGGTTTACTCTGTTGGTGCTATCAGCAACGCAAGTGGCTTAAAGAGTTGGCGATTAGGGTGTGAAAGGAAGGGGGCCGGCTCGGGTGGGCGACAAAAGGCTTTGCCACCACATTGCCACTACTGCCCGCCTGCCCCCCCTTTGCGCTCGGCCATCTCCTGCGTGCTGGTTGAATAAATAGATCAGCCATTCAAGGGATTAGCCGGTGCGGTGCGTTTTATCATCGTGCTGGCCCCGCTTATGCACATCTCTTGGCAACACCATCAAGGGTCGTTGTCGCGGAGAGTTATCATGATCAGCAACCTGCTCCCCCTTGCCTCTATCGCCCTCAAGCTGGGCAGTCAGCTGCTTGGCAGCAGTAGCAAACCTGAGCCCGTGCAGCCTGCCGTACAGGAGGAACACCTTGCCCCGACCGTCCAGAGTCTGTTCCAGCGACTCGGTATCAAGGATGCCGACAACGAGCAGAACCGCTCGGCCATCAACCACTTTATGGGGGAGCTGATGCAGACTCTGGGGCAGGAGAATAGCGGTCAGTCACTCCCAGCTGCCATCGATAGTGCCCGCAATCAGCTGGTCAACGGTACCCAGAGCACCCGCCTCGATGCGCTGCAAAGCGAGCTCGATACCCTCAAGGGCACCCTTGGTGCCAGCCATCTCAACCTCGACCAGCTGCTCGCTGCCTTTAAACAGACCCTGCCCAATGGCAAGGGCGATGGGGTTGGCAAGCTGCTAAATGCCAGTGCGTGAACGGTAGCAGGCAATAAAAAACGGCAACCTTGGGTTGCCGTTTTGCTTTCTTGTTCGAATGACAGGCCGGTTGGCTTAACCCGCCCGCTTGGCCAGCCACTGCTCTGCGGCAGTAAGGGCCGCTTCTACCTGCTCCCGGGCGACGCCGCCTTTGGCAACCCGTTTGGCGAGGGTGGCTTCCAGCTCCAGATTGGGGTAAACGTCGAACTCGATCACCGGGCTGAAGCGCTGGAACTCGCCGATGGAGAGCTCCTCCAGCGGACGGCCCACGCTGATGGCGAATACCACGGTTTCGCCGACGATATGGTGCGCTTCACGGAATGGAATCCCCTTGGCCACCAGATAGTCCGCCAGCTCGGTGGCGTTGGCGTAGCCGCCTTGCGCCGCTGCCATGGTGCGCTCGCCGTTGACCTTCAGATCGATCAGCACCAGCGCCGCCATGTCGAGGCAGTCGTGCCAGGTGTCGAGGGCATCGAACAGCCCTTCCTTGTCTTCCTGCATGTCCTTGTTGTAGGCCAGCGGCAGCGCCTTGAGGCTCATCAGCATGCCCATCTGGGCGCCTACTACACGGCCAGTCTTGCCGCGGATCAGCTCGAGCGCATCCGGGTTTTTCTTCTGCGGCATCAGGGAGGAGCCGGAAGTGACCGCATCGGAGAGCTCGACAAAACCCGCCTCGCCGGTGTTGTAGAAGATAAGGTCTTCGGCAAAGCGCGACAGGTGGGTCATGGAGAGGGACGCCACGTGCATCAGCTCCACCACGTGATCCCGATCGGAGACCGAATCCAGACTGTTGCGGGTGGCACCGGCAAAGCCCATGTCGAGCGCCAAGGCTTCGCGGTCGATGGCATAGGCAGTGCCCGCCAGCGCGCCGCAGCCGAGGGGGCTGGTGTCGAGACGCTTGAGGGCATCCTGCAGGCGGGAGTAGTCCCGCTCCAGCATCTCCACATAGGCCAGCGCCCAGTGGGCGTAGGTGACCGGCTGGGCCCGCTGCAGGTGAGTGTAACCGGGCAGCACGGCAGCCTGATTGGCGCGAGCGGAGGCTACCAGCCCCTGCTGCAGGGCGGTGATGGAGCCGAGCAGCAGCTCGCCCTGCGCCTTGCACCAGAGTTTCAGGTCGGTGGCGACCTGATCGTTGCGCGAGCGGCCGGTGTGCAGCTTCTTGCCCAAATCGCCGACGGCGGCGATGAGCTGGCTCTCGACCCAGGAGTGGATATCTTCGGCGTCCGAACTCAGGATCTGCTGGGGATCCTGCTGCACCGAGGCGAGCAGCACCTCCATCGCCTGTTGCAGTTTGCCCTGCTCATCGACGGTCAATACGCCCACCTTCACCAGCGCTTTGGCCCAGGCCATGGAGCCTTGAATATCCTGTTCCGCCAAGCGGTAATCGAACCGAAGCGAATCGTTGAACTGCTTGAACCGGCTATCGGCTCCCTGACTGAAGCGTCCACCCCAAAGTGCCATACTGCTCTCCTTGAATGCGTTGTCGGCGGCGCCCTGGCCACCGAGCTTGAAATCGTGCCCTGTTTTTCTGCGAGCCTGTTATCTCACAGAAGCGGACGGGGCGCAGCCGCTCTTGTCACACGGCCGATGATTGGTCAGGGGTTATGCCCTATGCCTGTAGAAGAGGGGGCCATGCCCCCTCAACGGAATCAACGGGTTATCGCGCTTGCTTAGCCGTGGGTGTGATCGCCACCGATAGCCTGATGCTGTTCCTTCATGGCGCGGATCCGGCTGGCCAGGGTGTAGAGACGGATAAAGCCTTCGGCATGGCTCTGGTCATACACTTCGTCGGCGCCGAAGGTGGCGAAGTCTTCGGAGTAGAGGCTGTTCGGCGACTTCTTCTGCACCGCAGTGACCTGACCTTTGTACATCTTCAGCACCACTTCACCGTCGAGATCTTCGGCGATGGCGTTGGCAGAGGCGAGGATCGCCTTGCACAGCGGGGTGAACCAGCGACCGTCATAGACCAGATGGGAGAACTCGGCACCCAGCTTCTCCCGCCAGGCGCGGGTCGGGCGATCCAGTACCAGCTCTTCCACAGCGCGCAGCGCGGCGACCATCACGGTACCGCCCGGGGTCTCGTAGCAGCCACGGGACTTCATCCCCACCATCCGGTTTTCGGTGATGTCGATGCGGCCCACGCCGTGCTTGCCAGCACGCTCGTTCAGGATCATCAGGATCTGGTGCGGGCTGAGCGGCTGGTCGTCAACGGCCACCACTTCACCCTGCGCCACGGTCAGCTTGACGTACTCCGGCTGATCCGGAGCCTGCTCGGCCGGTACGGTCCACTGCCAGACCGCTTCGGACGGCTCGTTCCAGGTGCTCTCCAGCTCGCCACCTTCGGTGGAGATGTGCCAGGCGTTGGCGTCGCGGCTGTAGATCTTCTTCAGGGTCGCCTTGCAGGGGATGTTGCGGGTCTCCAGATAGGAGAGCAGATCTTCCCGGGAGCGCATGTCCCAGATCCGCCACGGGGCGATCACTTTCAGCTGGGGCGCCAGCGCGGCGACCGCACCTTCGAAACGTACCTGATCGTTACCCTTGCCGGTGCAGCCGTGGGAGATGGCATCGGCCCCTTCCGCCAGCGCCGCTTCGACCATCGCCTTGGCGATCACCGGACGGGCCATTGAGGT
The DNA here is from genome assembly GCF_051919425.1 of Aeromonas sp. 75A. Lineage (NCBI taxonomy): Bacteria > Pseudomonadati > Pseudomonadota > Gammaproteobacteria > Aeromonadales > Aeromonadaceae > Aeromonas > Aeromonas sp. 75A. The sequence goes on from NZ_JBQBES010000002.1 coordinate 2,547,847, forward strand.
GCCCAGCAGATAGGTGCCTTCATAGACGGCGCCGGTCTTCAGGGTCGGGTAGACGTACTCTTTGACGAACTCTTCCCGCAGATCCTTGATGATGCACTTGGTGGCACCGGAGGCGATGGCCTTCTGCTCGATCCCTTCCAGATCGTCACGCTCCTGACCCACGTCAGCCACGAAGGCGATGATTTCGGCGTCATAGTGCTCTTTCAGCCAGGGAATGATGGCCGAGGTATCCAGTCCACCCGAGTAAGCCAGTACGATCTTGTTGATTCCGCTCATGTTACTTCTCTCCGTGATGATTCGATGATGATTCAATAAAAGGGTCGTGATTCAGGTTGAGTGCCGCGTTACTTGTTGCCCTGACTATTTATGCCCAAACAGGGTCAGCAACACGGCGTTCTGGATATGCATCCGGTTTTCGGCCTCGTCCATGATGAGGGAGGCGGGGCCATCCATCACCTGCGAGGTGATCTCCAGCTCCCGGTGCGCCGGCTGGCAGTGCAGCACATGTGCAATGCCGGTGCGGTCGATCAGGGCCTGATTGATCTGATAAGGCATAAAGAGGTCTTTGACCTGCTCCATCGGGGTGTTGTCGCCCATGGAGACCCAGGTATCTGTGTAAGCAACGTCGAACCCTTCGATATCCGCCACGTCATCGCTGATGTGGATGGTCGCCCCCGACTTGGCCGCCAGAGCCTGCGCCTGCAGGAAGATCTGGGTATCCGGGCCGTGGCCTTTCGGGCATATCAGGGTCACGTCGGTGCCGAGGGTCGCCCCCAGCAGCAGCAGAGAGTGGCTGACGTTGTTGCCATCACCGAGGTAGGCAAGCTTCACCTTCGACAGATCGTCGTAGTGCTCGGCAATGGTCATAAAGTCGGCCAGCCCCTGACAGGGGTGATAGAGGTTGCACAGGCTGTTCACCACCGGCACTGTGCCGTGCTCTGCCAGCTCGACCAGGGTCTGGTGATCGAACACCCGGGCGACGATGGCATCACACCAGCGCGACAGGTTGGCGGCGAAATCCTTCACCGACTCCCGCTTGCCCAGCGCGCCGTTCTGCTGATCCAGATAGACGCTGTGGCCGCCCAGTTTGGCGATGCCGATGTCGAAAGTGACCCGGGTGCGCAGGGAGGGCTTCTCGAACAGCGTGACCACACTCTTGCCGGCCAGCGCCTGGCTGTACTTCTTCGGGTCGGCCTTCACTGCTTTGCCCAGCGCAATCAGCGCCTCGATCTGGGCTTTGTTCAGATCACTGTCTTTCAGAAGATGTTGCATCGGATGTTCCTTGTTCCGGTGGAGATCAAATGGCCACTTGGGTGCCTACCGCGCCGCCAGCCAGCAGCTTGAGCAGCTGATCCGGGTAGCGCCAGCTGGCGACACAGACCGGCTTGCCGAGGGTCTCGGCGGCGTGCAGGGCTGCTTCTACCTTGACCGCCATGCCGTCGCGGATCACCCCTTTCTCCATCAAATCCAGCGCGGTCAGCTTGTCGAGCTGGGGCACCAGCTTGCCCTTGCCATCGAGGATGCCGCTCACATCGGAGAGCATCACCAGATCGGCACCGAGCGCTTCGGCAATGGCGGTGGCCGCCTGATCTGCGTTGACGTTCATCAGCTGCCCTTCGGCAGTGATGCCGATGGAGCTCACCACCGGCAGGAAGCCCTGACCGAGGATGCCTGCTACCAGCGCCGGGTTGCCCGGTTTGCACTCGCCGACGGCACCGAGATCCGGGTCGAGCTGGGTCACCTGACACAGGCCGCCATCCGCCAGGCAGAGCCCCACAGCCGGAATGCCGGTGGCGATCGCCTTGGCCATCATCTGCTTGTTGGCTGTGCCCGCCAGCGCCCCAGCAATAAAGGGGATCTGCTCGAACGGGGTCACCCGCAAGCCGTTCTTCTTGGTGGAGGTGAGACCCAGCCCCTTGAGCAGGTCATCCACCAGACAGCCACCGCCGTGCACCAACACCAGCGGACGGTGCTGATCGTCGAGAAAGGTTTTGAGGGTGGCGAACAGGGCGGTCAGCGCCTCGTCGTTTTCTATCAGGGCGCCGCCCAGCTTGATTACCAACGTCTGTTTGTCCATGTTCGAGATCCTTCCTAAGTCCTTAAATCAGGCCGGTGGCCGGTTCAAATCCAAATTTGATATTTATGCACTGCATGGCTTGCGAGGCGGCACCCTTGAGCAGGTTGTCGATGGCCGAGACCACCACCAGCATGTTGCCCTGCTGTTGCCAGGCGATGTCGCAATAAGGGGTGCCAGCTACGCCGCGAATGGAGGGCATCTGGCCGGTGAGGCGCACCAGCGGTTTGCCTTCGTAAGCCTTGAGGAAGGCCTGATCCACCTGGGTGGGGGTCACGCCGTCCGCCAGCTGCACATAGATGGTGGCCAGAATGCCGCGCACATAGTTGCCAAGGTGGGGCTGGAACAGCACCTCCTTGCCGAGGTGGTGGCTGATCTCCGGCTGGTGTCTGTGATTGAAGGTGCCGTAGGGATTGAGGCTCACTTCGCAGAAGCTGGTGTTGATGGCCGCCTTGCGCCCGGCGCCGGAGACCCCGGAGACGGCGTTGATGATGGGCTGCCACCCCTTGGCAATCAGGCCATCCTGCTGCAGCGGCTTGAGGGCGCACAGCGATGCGGTCGGATAGCAGCCGGGCACCGCGATCAGCTGGGCGGTGGCGATGGCATCGGCATTCCACTCCGCTAGGCCATAGACGGCCTGATCCAGCCACTGTTCGCTGTCGTGGGTGAAACCGTAGAAGCTGTCGTAAAAGCCCTGATCCTTGACCCGGAAGGCGCCGGAGAGATCGAACACCGGCAACCCCTTGGCGAGAAACTTGGGTGCGAGCTCGGAGCTCACCTCGTGGGCGGTGGCCAGCAGCACCAGATCGGCCTGGGTCAGGATCCGGGTCATGCCATCCTCGTCCAGCGGCAGCAGCGGCTGATCGAGGGCTCCGACCCACTGGGGATGCAGGGAAGAGAAGCGCTTGTGGGCATCCTGACTGCCGGCGGAGACATAGAGGCCGAACAGCTTGAGTTGTGGGTGGTTCTGTACCAGTGCGGCCAGTTCGGCTCCCGCGTAGCCACTGGCACCGACGATAACGGTGTTAAGCATGTTGAATATTCCAAGTCAGAGTACGAGATTCACAGCATGACGCTGCAGTGCACAAGGGTGGTCGAGCGCCCCTTTGCACAAGTGCGGAGGGGCAATTCAGGCGGGTGTGTGTCGTCGGTTATAGATCAGGTGACAGAACATTAACTTTCCCTTACAACTAGAAGCCTTTGTTGATGAGCCAGATATTCAGGTAAAATTACAGAATATTCATGCACTCACTTTGCATTTGTATTTTCTAACAGAAACATTCCGGGGACGCAAGGAGGAGCTGATGGCCAATCTGGATTTTTTTTCACTTTATAAGAATATTATTGCGATTCCCTCTATCAGCAGCACGGATCCCAAGTGGGATCAGAGCAACGAGGCAGTGATCCGGCTGCTGGCCGACTGGTTCGGTCAGCTCGGTTTTCAGTGCGAGGTGACGGCGCTCCCCGATCTGCCGGGCAAGTTCAATCTGGTGGCAACGATCTGTCAGGGTGAGGGCGGTCTGCTGCTGGCGGGTCACACAGATACGGTGCCGTTCGATGAGGGGGGCTGGAGCAAGGATCCCTTCAAGGTGACCGAAGAGGGCAACCGCCTCTATGGCCTCGGCACCATCGACATGAAGGGCTTCTTCGCCTTTATCGTCGAGGCGCTCAAAGATATTGACCTCACCAAGCTCAACAAGCCGCTGTGTATTCTCGCCACTGCCGACGAAGAGACCACCATGGCGGGGGCCCGCGCCATCGCCGCGGCGGCCGAATTGAAACCCGACTACGCCGTGATTGGCGAGCCGACCGGACTGGTGCCGGTGGTTGCCCATAAGGGGCATATGTCGGAGGCGATCCGCATTACCGGCAAGAGCGGTCACAGCTCGGATCCCACCAACGGCGTCAACGCCATGGAGATCATGCACAAGGCGATGGGGCAGGTGCTGCGCTTGCAGCAGGATCTGAAAGATCGTTACGCCGACCACCGCTTTGCCGTGCCGCAGCCGACTCTGAACCTGGGTTACATTCAGGGCGGCGACAGCCCGAACCGCATCTGCGGCTGCTGCGAGCTGCATATCGACCTGCGACCCACTCCGCAGGTGGGGCCGGATGAGTTGATGGGGATGCTCAAAGAGGCGCTGTCACCCATCGAGATCCACCAGCCGGGCTGCCTGCATCTGCAACATCTGCACGAGCCTATTCCCGCCTATGCCTGCGCCGACGACTCTGTGCTGGTGCGCGAAGCTGAGAAGGCGAGCGGTCGTGCCGCCGAGTCGGTCAACTACTGCACCGAGGCGCCGTTTATCCAGCAGCTTGGCTGCGAGACCATAGTGATGGGCCCAGGTCATATCACCCAGGCGCACCAGCCAGATGAGTATCTCGACCTCTCCTTCGTCAAGCCGACCACCTCGGTGTTGCAGCACCTGATCAGACGTTTTTGCCTGTAGCGGCGGCGGTGAAAGGGGCGTAAAAACTGTAAGTAAGTTACATAACAAGCCGGTTGTGGAGTGGTGATGGAAATACATGTTCTGAATCGGCCTGTTATTTGACCTTGCGCAGACAATCTGGGTAGATTGTCACCCTAAGATGACGGAGCATATGTTGTAATCGCACAACAATAAGTGAGGTCGTCTAGCACCCCGGATGGGTGTCAGGCACCAACAAGATAAGGATGTGGAATGAACGAAAAGTACGCCGCACTACGCGCCAACGTAGGTATGCTGGGTCAGCTGCTGGGTAAATCCATCAAGGATCATCAGGGTCAGGCCTTTCTCGACAAGATCGAAACCATTCGCCAATTGGCCAAGTCCTCCCGCAAGGGCAATGAATCAGACCGGGAACGTCTGCTCGATACCCTGCGCACCCTGAGCGATGACGAACTGCTGCCGGTGGCCCGCGCCTTCAGCCAGTTCCTCAATCTGGCCAACGTGGCGGAACAGTTCCACACCATCTCCCGTCGCTGTGAAGAGCAGGTCTGCACCCCGGATCCGCTGGAGCAGATGTTCGACAAGCTGAAAGCGTCCAACCTGTCGCAAGAGGCCATCATTCAGGCCGTGCGCGAGCTGGATATCGATCTGGTGCTGACCGCTCACCCCACCGAGGTGACCCGTCGCACCCTGATCCACAAGCACGTACAGCTCAACGACTGCCTCGAGGCGCTGGAGCTCTCCGACCTGCTGCCCCGCGAGCGGGACAAGATCCTCAATCGCATCGAACAGCTGATCAATCAGGCGTGGCACACCAACGAGATCCGCGAACAGCGCCCGACTCCGGTCGACGAGGCCAAGTGGGGCTTCGCCGTGGTGGAGAACAGCCTGTGGCCCGCCATTCCCGAATTCATGCGCAATCTGGACGAGCGTCTGCAACACCATCTGGGTGTGCGGCTGCCGCTGGATGCCGCGCCGGTCAAGTTCACCTCCTGGATGGGCGGTGACCGAGACGGCAACCCCTTCGTCACCGCCAAGGTGACTGCCGAAGTGCTGGAGCTGGGCCGCTGGATGGCGGTGAGCCTGTTCTACAAAGACATCAAGGAGCTCACCTCCGAGCTCTCCATGTCCGACTGTACCGACGCCGTGCGTGCTCGCGTTGGCGATCACCCCGAGCCCTACCGTGCGCTGGTGCGCGAGCTGCGTGAAGCGCTGCGCGAAACCAAGGAGCATCTCACCGCCAAGGTGCAGGGCCAGGCGAGCGAGAGCCAGGATCTGGTCAAGACCACCGCCCAGCTGCGCGAGCCGCTGGAGCTCTGCTACCACTCATTGCACGCCTGCGGCATGGGCAACATCGCCGATGGCATGCTGCTGGACGTGCTGCGCAAGGTCGCCTGTTTCGGCATCCATCTGGTCAAGCTCGATATCCGTCAGGATGGTGAGCGCCACGGGCTGGTCTTCTCCGAGCTGACCCGCTATCTGGGTCTGGGTGACTACGCCGAGTGGAGCGAAGATGACAAGCAGGCATTCCTGCTCAATGAGCTCAACTCCCGCCGTCCGCTCATTCCTCACGACTGGGAGCCGAGCGCCGAGGTGCGCGAGACGCTGGATACCTGTCAGGTCATCGCCCAGCACGACCCCGATGCGTTCGGCATCTACATCATCTCCATGGCCGGTGCGCCGTCCGATGTGCTGTCGGTGCAACTGCTGCTCAAAGAGGCGGGCTGCAAGTTCCGCATGCCGGTCGCCCCGCTGTTTGAAACCCAGGATGACCTGATGGCAGGCACCGCCGTGATGGAGCGTCTGCTCTCGGTGGACTGGTATCGCGGCTACATTCAGGGCCGTCAGTACGTGATGATCGGTTACTCCGACTCTGCCAAGGATGCGGGCATGATGGCCGCTGGCTGGGCCCAGTACGCCGCCATGGAATCCCTGGTGGGGCTGGCCGAAGCCAACAACATCCGCCTCACCCTGTTCCATGGCCGTGGCGGTACCGTCGGTCGTGGTGGTGCGCCTGCCCATCAAGCCATCCTCTCCCAGCCGCCGGGATCCCTGCGCGGCGGTCTGCGTACCACCGAACAGGGGGAGATGATCCGCTTCAAGTTCGGTCTGCCGAAAGTGGCGATCAAGAGTCTGGAGCTCTACACCAGCGCCGTGCTGGAAGGGAACCTGCTGCCACCGCCCAAGCCGAAAGAGTGCTGGCGCGAGGTGATGGAACAGCTGGCCGCCGACTCCTGCGATCACTACCGCAGCATCGTGCGCGGTCATCCGGACTTCGTCCCTTACTTCCGTGCCGCCACCCCGGAGATGGAGCTCGGCAAGCTGCCGCTCGGCTCTCGTCCCTCCAAGCGCAAGCCCAACGGCGGCGTCGAGAGCCTGCGCGCCATTCCGTGGATCTTCGCCTGGACCCAGAACCGTCTGATGCTGCCGGCCTGGCTCGGTGCCCACAAGGCGCTGCAACAGGCTATCGACGGCGGCAAGCTGGCGGTGCTGGAAGAGATGAGCGCCCAGTGGCCCTTCTTCCGCACTCGCCTCGAGATGCTGGAGATGGTGTTCCTCAAGGCGGACGTCTGGCTCGCCGAGTACTACGACACCCGTCTGGTACCGCAGGAGCTGTGGGGCCTTGGCAAACAGCTGCGTCAGGAGCTCGCCGAATCTATTGAAGTGGTGCTGAAACTGAGCCCGCGCGGGGATCTGCTGGAGGATCAGCCGTGGATCAAGGAGTCCATCAAGCTGCGCAACCCCTACACAGACCCGCTCAACGTGCTGCAAGCCGAGCTGCTCAACCGCTCCCGCAACCACCCGGAGACCCTGCACCCCGAGCTGGACAAAGCACTGATGGTCACCATCGCCGGTATTGCGGCAGGTATGCGCAACACCGGTTGATAGCCAGCCCAAGCCAGCAGGCTTCAGCAATATCCATCAAGCCAAAGGGCGCCGACAAGGTGCCCTTTGTTTTTTGTTGTCCGGCAGAATTGGGCTCGATGGGAACCCTCCCCCTCCATGTTTTGGGCTGTATTTCGTAGGGTGTAATAAGCACAGCGCATTGCACCGCTCGACAATGTGTTTTGCCCGAACTAGTCCTGCGTTTGATATGGCAAGCGGTGCAATTTACTTCGTTCATTGCACCCTACTGTAGTTGGTTAGCAAACTTATATATGTTACTTTGATTACATTTAGGATTATCTGCTGGTGGACAAATGAATTCGTCATTAAACTTCTTTAAATTCAAATCGATAAATATGTGGTTATTAGATTCTGTAATCAATAGCTCCATATATGCAGCAAAACCAGAAAGTTTAAATGATCCATTTGATTGTCAAATCGACCTTGAATTTGAGCTTAAAAAAGCCACATTAAATGAAATGAATCATGCAAATGCTATTCTTCAAGCAGCTCTTAATAATCCAGCCTTCATTGATAACTGGCGAAGTGTTTTGTCGTCCTGTGGTGTGGTCTCTTTTACTCAGGATGATGCCTCTCATAAGGCAATCGAGAATATCTTGATGTGGACTCACTATGCGGATGAACACAAAGGGGTTTGTCTCGAGTATTCAGTGGGTGAGGAGTATATTAATAATAACTGGATAGGTGATAATGCTGAAAACCCACTTGTGATGTGTAGGTCCGTTAATTATAAGTCTGAATTATCCATCAATTGCCTTGGTAACGATTTTAATAATGAGAGAGAGTTTGTTATAGCACTTTTGGAAGACTACTTAACTATGAAAACAACACCATGGGGTTATGAGCATGAGGGGCGAATTATTTTTACGAAAAATGGTTCTGTCGCATTACCAAGAGAAGCTTTAGTTGCCGTTAGGTTCGGTTTAAAGTCTTCTAGTGATCACGTGCGTTTAATAAAGCGGATACTGGCTGACTATTCACCTGAAACAAGAGTTTTTAAGGCAGTTAAAGAGAAAAACAACATCAAATTTATAGATGTGTGAATATAGCTGCTGTAAAGCACCCCCTCAAACTTGCATCCTCCTTCACGCAGGCGCAGACTGTTTGGCCTTGTTTTTATGCGATTCGATTCAAGGCAACCATCATGACTCCTGCCATCAACCTGCTGAAGAAGCTCAAAATCCCCCACAAGCTCTACCCTTACGAGTGCGAAGCCCACGACGATTTCGGCAAGCATGCCGCGACCCAGCTCGGGCTGCCGGAGGCGCAGGTGTTCAAGACCCTGGTCGCCCATCACGACAAGCAGGCGGTGGTGGCCATCGTTCCCTCATCCGGCATGTGCAGCCTGAAACAGCTGGCCAAGGCGACCGGTCTCAAGAAGGTGGAGATGATGAAACCGGCGGAAGCGGAGAAGCTGACCGGCTATAAGGTCGGCGGCATCAGCCCGCTGGCCCAGAAGAAATTGCTGCCCACCGTGCTCGACGAGTCGGCGCTGCAGTTTGACGAGATCCTGGTGAGCGGCGGCAAGCGCGGCCTCTCGGTCGGTGTGGCGCCGCAGGATATGCTGACGCTGATGAAGTGGATCGCCGCTCCCATCGGCGAAGAGTAGTGTCGGGCACAGTGTGAACTTGCCTTCCGGGCCTGTGGTGGCCCGGATTGTCCTACCTGTGATCGGACGCGCAAGCCGTGATTGCCCCGTGCTCAACGGGGAGTGTGCCAGTCTATACTGGGTGAACCCCGTTGTATGAGTTCAGCCATGATGTACCGACTTCTGTTGCTTTGCCTCTGTTTATCCTTCCCCTCTGCCTTGCTGGCTGCCACCCGCTTTACCCTGCTCAGTCCTGAAAACAGTCAGGATATGCGGATGCGTTATTACCGTGAGGTGATGCAGCTGGCGCTGGAGAAAACTCGTCCCGAATATGGTGACTACGAGTTGCTGGACTCCCTGCCGATGAACAAGGCGCGGATGCGGATCGAGGTGCAGGAGCAGGGCAAGAGTGCGCTGTTTATTGTCGATAGCTGGCCCTATCAGGGGGAGGTTGTGGCGGGTCAGGGCGCGGAGGATCAGGTGTCATCGATCCCGTTCCCGATCGATATGGGGATCCTCGGCTATCGGGTCTGTTTTGTCGGCTCGGATCGTGCTGCCGAGCTGGCGCGGGTGAACACCCTGGATCAGTTGCGCCACTTCACTCAAGGGGTGGGCTCCGGCTGGCAGGATGCGGCGATCCTGCGCCACGGCGGGCTGACGGTGCATGAGGTGGATAACTACGAGTCGCTGTTTCGTATGGTGGCACGAGGGCGCATCGATCTCTTCTGTCGTGGGGCCAACGAGATCCTGTCGGAGTGGCAATCTCATCAGGGCAAGGTGGCCGGTTTGACGGTCGATCGCCATCTGGCCCTTTTCTATCCGCTGATCCACGTGTTCTACAGTAATGCCCGCTACGTTCAGGAGCGCGAGCGCCTTGAGCGCGGTCTGCAACTAGCCTGGCAGGATGGTTCGCTCAAGCGGCTCTGGCGCCATCACTTCCAACCCTCGCTGGTGTTTGCCAATCTGGGGGCTCGCCAGATTTTCCGGCTCGGCAATCCGCAGTTACCCAAGGGCGGTTTTGACTATCGTTCCTACCTTTACAACCCGCTGGCGGATGATTTCGGTTCACTGCCCTGAGCCGAGTTATCAGGTGCGCAGGCTCTGATAGAGTAAGGGAGAGATCATTGCCGCCAAGGATATGGCCCATGCGCGCATCTGCCCGCTATCTGCTCTTTATTGCGTTGCTGCTGCCCGCGACCGGCGGTGCGGCCCCTGCCTTTACGCTGCGTACCTGCTTTGAAAACAGTGATTCCTATCCTTGGCTGCTGCAATCGGGGGAGGGGGTTGTGCAGTATCACCTCAAGGCGGTTGCTACCGCTCTTGATGCCGAGATCGTGCTGACGCCGCTGCCGTGGAAGCGCTGCCTCTCTCGGGTGAGCAGTGGCCAGATGGATGCGGCCATCAAGATGAGTTACAGCGTCGAGCGGGCGACCAGGGTGGGGGTTTATCCCATGCGTGAGGGCAAACCCGACCCCGCCAAGCGGCTGCTGACCGAGAGCTACAGCCTCTACCAACTCAAGGGGGGTAAGAGCCAGTGGGATGGCACCACCCTCAGGGTCAATGGCGTGGTTGCGGCCCAGTCAGGATTTTCCATCGTCGACTTGTTGCAGGCTGCGGGAGCCGAGGTGGATGACTCCAGCCGTGACCCGCTGATCATTTTGAAAAAGCTGGTGATGGATCGGGCGCAGGCGACCGCCATCCAGACCGAGGTGGCTGACAGCATTCTGGCGGCCCATCCCGCGTTGCAGACTCGCATCGAGCGGCTGTCGCCGGTGCTGGTGGAGAAGCCCTACTATCTGGTCTTCTCTCACCGCTTTTATCAATCTCATCCCCGACAAAGCCGACAGGTGTGGGATACCATCGAGCAGGTGCGCGACTCTGCTGCCTATCAGCGTTATGCCACAGCGCTCAGAAGTACGCCTCCGGTGGGGGAGTAGGCTGATGGATGCGACTGGCCGAAAAGGGGAGGAGAGCGTGGGGTGGTGGCAGGGCCGAGTGCCCACGCTCAGGGCTACACTGAAAGTACCCCCTTCAGCCAAGGCGCGGTTTATGTCACCCCTGCATCTGCTGGCCACCGCTCTGCTCTGCATGTTGTCGCTGACCGGACAGGCGGCCACCCGGTTTACCTATATCAGCCCGGAGAGCGAGCGGGATCCGCGTACCACCTATGATCGGGAGCTGCTGCGGCTCGCCCTCGACAAGACCCGTGACCAGTTTGGCGACTATCTGCTGGAGCCTGCACCGCCCATGACCAAGGCGCGCGAGCGGGTCAGCATGCAGCTCGACAGTTATCCCAACCTCTTTGTAATGGACAGCTACAGCAGCACCCGCGAGGAGCTGGGGCTCGCCTATGTCCGTTTTCCCATCCATCTGGGCATCGTCAGCTACCGCATCTGTTTTGTCAGCCCGCAGCAAAAGGCGGCGGTGAGCAAAGTGACCGACCTCAAGGGGCTGCGGCAGTTCACCTTCGGTCAGGGCAAGGGGTGGCTGGATGTGGATATCCTGCGCTACGCCGGGATGGATGTGGTGGAAGTGGAGGGGTACGAGAAACTGTTCAAAATGGTGGCGCGGGGCCGCTTCGATCTCTTCTGCCGCGGGGTGAGCGAGCTGCGTAGCGAGCAGCTTACTCACAAGGAGATGACGGATCTGCTGGTGGATGACGCACTGTTGATCTACTACCCGCTGCCCCGGGTCTTCTACACCAATCCCAGCAATCGTGAGGCGCTCAAGCGGGTCGAGCGGGGGTTGCAGCTGGCGTGGCAGGATGGCTCGCTACAGGCGCTGTGGCGCAAGAGCTTTGGCCCGGCTATCGCCTTTGCCAAGCTCTCCCAGCGCCGACTGTTGCGACTGGATAATCCCTTCCTCGACGGGATCAGCTTCGATTACCGCCCCTACTTCTACAATCCGCAGACCAATCGCTTCGGCGATTACTGAGGTGCCTGCCGCTGGCGGCAGAGGGCCAGCCAGGCCTCGGCTGTGCGGGAGAGATAGCGCTCGCTCGGCCAGATCACCCCGAGTCGCCAGCTCAATTCGGGCTCCAGCGGCCGCAGCACCAGACCATCCGGGGTCAGCCGGTTGCAGACCGGCTCCGGCAAGAAGGCGACCCCCATGCCGCTGCGCACCATGGCGGTAAGAAAATCCCACTGGCTGCTGCGCGCCGCCACCTGCGGCACAAAGCCCGCCTCCTGACACGCCTGCTCCAACCGCTCGCTCAGGGTAAACGCCTGGGTATAGAGCAGGAAGGGCTCCTCCTGCAGGGACTCCAGCCGCAGCGGTGCCTCGCCATGCCAGCGCGGTTGATCTGGCAGCACTACCCGGATCGGGTATTGATCCAGCTCCAGCGCGCTGAGGGCGCCCCCCTCTTTGGTCGGCAGCATGGTGATGGCGAGATCAAGCTCCCCCTCCAGCACCGCCTGTTCGATGCGGCGGCCGCCGTACTCCACCAGGGTCAGCTCCACCTTGGGATAGAGGGTGCGGTAGGCGCGGATCAGATCCGCATAGACGTGACCCACCATGGGGGGAATGCCGAGGGTGAGGCGACCATGTTGCAGGCTCTGCAGATCCGCCAGTTCGGCCTCCAGCTGCTGCATCTCCGCCAAGATGGTCTGGGCCCGGTTGAACAGCACCTGGCCGCTGTCGGTCAGGGTAAAGCGGCGTCCTTCCCGGTTGAGCAGGGGTTGGCCCAGCTCCTCTTCGATATTGCGGATCATCTTGCTGATGGTGGGCTGGGTGACGAACAGCTTTTCAGAGGCGCGGGTGAAGCTTTTTTCCCGCACCAGTTCGACAAAATAGCGCAGGGCGCGAATATCCATGGACTCTCTCGACTCGTGTTGGCGGGTACGGGATGAAGTATGCCTATGAGGCATGAATTCGATAATTTTAATTCATTTCTGGCAGGTTTTGCTCAACTCTATACTGTGAGCCGGTTCACAGAAAGACGATGATCATGAAAGCCCTCTGCTTGCGCTGGTTACAGACTCCCTTCCAGATTGTGTTGCTGGCAGCCATCTGGCTGCTGGCCGATACCGCGGTGCGTACCCTCCATCTGCCGCTGCCCGCCAACCTCACCGGCATGCTGTTGCTGCTGGCCTGCATCCTGCTCGGGGTGGTAAAGGCCGAGTGGTTCAGCGCGGGGGCTCGCTGGCTGCTGGCGGAGATGCTGCTCTTCTTCGTGCCCGCCGTGGTTGCGGTGGTCAACTATCAGGATCTGCTGTTGCAGGAGGGGTGGCGCATCATGGTGGTGCTGCTGGTGAGCACTACGCTAGTGCTCGGCACCACGGCGCTGGTGGTGGATCGGGTTTACCGCCTCGAACTGAAACTGGCCCGCCGGAGTCGCCGTCATGTCTGATACCCTGCTCGGGCTGATCTGTTTCGCCCTCACCCTGCTCTTCTACTACGCCAGCAAATGGCTCTATGGCAAAAAGCGCATCCTGCCGCTGATGCCGCTGCTGCTGGCGCCGACCCTGCTGGTGGCCGTGGTGCTGCTGTTCCACATCCCCTATCAGGATTACATGGCGGAATCCCACTGGCTGCTCTGGCTGCTGGGCCCCGCCACCGTCGCCTTCGCGGTGCCGGTCTACGAGAACCGCCAGCTCATACGTCGCCACTGGTTGTCGCTGTCGGTAGGGGTGGTCGCCTCGGTCATCATGGCGGTGGGCAGTACCGTGCTGCTGGCCCGCTGGCTGGATCTCTCCGACATGTTGCAACGCAGTCTGGCGATGCGCTCCATCACTACGCCGTTTGCGGTGGAGGCGACCCGCGCCATCGGTGGTCAGAGCGATCTCACTGCGCTGTTTGTGGTGCTGACCGGGGTGATTGGTATGGCGGTGGGGGAGAGCGTGCTCACCGTGCTGGCCATTCGCAGCCGCCTCGGCAAAGGGGCGGGGTTTGGCGCCTCGGCCCACGGTGCCGGTACTGCCAGGGCTTATCAGATGGGTAATGAAGAGGGGGTGGTCTCCAGTATGGTGATGATGATCGCCGGTATGGTGACCGTGCTGCTGGCGCCCCTGCTGGGCCGGATGTTCTGGTAGGCCTGGCTTCCCTTTAGAAGGCGGCTCGTCCCGGCGCTACACTCTAGTGAGCCTGTATTTCCGGGATGAGCAGTATGACCTTTCATCGCCTCGCTTCCTGCTTGCTGCTGTGCAGCCTTTCCCTCCTTGTCAGTCCCCTTCGGGCGAGCGACGTCATCACTCATATCAGCCCCGAGAGCGATCGGGACTTGCGTACCCTCTATTTTCGCGATCTGTTGCAGCTGGCGCTGGAGAAGACCCGCGACAGCTTCGGTGACTACGAGCTGCGGACCGCGCCGCCGATGAACCGTATCCGGATGCGACAGATTGTGCAGACTCAGCAATACCCCAATCTGTTTGTGGCCGACAGTCTGCGTCCGGCCGCAGAGAGTGGAGCGCTGGATTACGTCCGTTTTCCGGTGGAGCTGGGCATCCTCGGTTATCGCATCTGTTTTGTCAGTCCGCAGCAGGCCGATGCGGTGGCAAGGGTCAATACCCTGACCGAACTGCAGCAATTTCTGCACGGGCAGGGGCGTGGCTGGCAGGATGCGGAGATCCTGCGTCACGGGGGATTCAAGGTGCAGGAGATCGACGGTTACGAGCGGCTGTTCAAGCTGGTGGCCCGTGGCCGCATCGATCTCTTCTGCCGCGGTGCCAACGAGCTCTTTATCGAGCAGGAGCAGCACAGTGATCTGCCCGGCCTCACCGTGGATCGGCGAGTGGCGCTGCACTATCCCTTCCTCCACCTCTTCTACACCCACAAGGATAATCAGGCCGCCATCCGCCGCCTCTCGGTCGGGCTCAAGCTGGCGTGGCGGGATGGCTCGTTGCAACAGCTCTGGCTGCGCCACTTCAAACCTTCCCTCGAGCAGGCGCAGCTCCCCAGACGCCTGTTGTTCGAGTTGGCCAATCCGCGCTTGGATAAGGTGGATTTTGATTATCGGGCCTACCACTACAACCCCGTCGACGGGACGTTCGGGCCCGGGCTGCCTTGATCCTGATGGTGCTGTTACCGGATAAAGGGCCGTCTCTGCTGATGTGCTAAATCATGCCAAAAAGGCATGTTTTTTATTATTTAAATTCATTTTTTGAAGGTTGGTGCGCTGCATATACTGGGGGTCGCTTCACGGTTCAGGTTTGCTCCTGCCCGCTTCTGGCTTGTGCGAGTGAGCCTGAATCGTCCTGCTGCGGCGTCTTGATGTTCTGCATGAAGGCGTCCATCACTGGGCCGGGATCGATCCCGGCAGGTATTACAGCTGACGGAGCCTTGTTATGTTTAATCCCCACCCTTGCGCCCTGATTGTCGAAGGGGGCGCCATGCGCGGCATCTTTGCCAGCGGCGTGCTCGATGCCTTCGTGGAAAGCCATCACTATCCGTTCGATTTCGTCATGGGCGTCTCGGCCGGTGCCACCAATCTGGTCTCTTATCTGAGCGAGCAGCCGCGCCGCAGCCACCACATCATCACCGAGCTGGCTTGCAGCTCCCGGTTTCTCGATCCCCTGCGTTTCGTCAAAGGGGGCGATCTGGTGGATATCGGCTGGCTGTGGCAGGCCAGTCGCCATCGCTTCCCGCTCGATCTCGACACCTTCTGCGCCCGCGACATTCCCTTCTACGCGGTGGCGACCGATGTGGCGAGCGGCAAGGCCATCTATCTGCCGGTGCGGCCCGACAACATGGATGAGGTGCTGACCGCCACCTGCGCTCTGCCGGTGGTGCAGCACGATACCCCCTGCGTCGATGGTCGCCCCATGGCTGATGGCGGCATCAGCGACTCCATTCCGGTGATCGAGGCCTATCGGCGCGGGGCGCGTCGGATGACGGTGGTGCTGTCGGAGCCCCGGGGCTATCGCAAGAAGCCGGCCCGTTTTTGCTGGATGGTCAAAGCCTTGCTGAAAACCCAGCCGGCGCTGGCGCAAGCCATGCTGGAGCGGGATCTCGCCTACAACCGGGCACTCGATTTCATTGCCAATCCCCCTGCCGATTGCGAGATCGAAGTGATCGCGCCACCGGCCGATTTCATGGTTTCCCGTTTTACCCAGGATCCGGTCAAGCTGGAGTCCGGTTATCTGCAGGGTTACTGGCAGGGGCGCCAGAGTCTGTTGCGGGCCCGTGGAGAGGTGCGGGCGGTGGCCTGACTGGTTTGCCGGGTGCTGAATATAAAAAGGGGAACCTCGCGGTTCCCCTTTTGCATGCTTGTGCGGCAGTCGCTGATTACAGCATCTGCTTGAGGCGATAGAGCAGATCCAGCGCCTGCCGCGGGGTGAGCTCGTCGGGACGCACCGCTTCCAGCTCATCGACTACCGGATGGCTCTGGGGCGCTATGGCCACCGGGGCCGGGCGGGTTTCACCGGCGGCTACCGGGGTGGCGCTCTCCAGCTCATGCAGTTTGTGACGGGCCTGCTGGATCACCGATTTCGGCACCCCCGCCAGTGCGGCAACTTGCAGACCGTAGGAGCGGCTGGCCGCCCCTTCCTGCACCGCGTGCATAAAGGCGATGGTGTCGCCGTGCTCCACCGCATCGAGGTGGACGTTGGCCAGCCCGCTCATCAGCTCCGGCAGGCGGGTCAGCTCGAAGTAGTGGGTGGCAAACAGGGTGTAGGCGCCGATCTTGCTCGCCAGCTGCTCGGCGCAGGCCCACGCCAGCGAGAGACCGTCGTAGGTGCTGGTGCCGCGGCCGATCTCGTCCATCAGCACCAGACTGCGGGCGGTGGCGTTGTTGAGGATATTGGCGGTCTCGGTCATCTCCACCATAAAGGTGGATCTTCCTGAGGCCAGATCATCCGAGGCTCCGATGCGGGTGAAGATGCGGTCGATGGGGCCGATGCGGGCACTGTCGGCCGGGACGAAGGCGCCGATATGGGCCAGCAGCACGATCAGCGCGGTCTGGCGCATGTAGGTCGATTTACCGCCCATGTTGGGGCCGGTGATGATCAGCATCCGCCGCTCCCGCTCCAGCCGGATCGGGTTGGCGATGAAGGGGTCGGTCATCACCTGCTCCACCACCGGATGGCGGCCCGCCTCGATGAGGATCTGATCTTCGTCGATGAGGGTGGGGCAGCGATAGTCGAGGGTCTCGGCCCGCTCGGCCAGGTTGGCCAGCACGTCCAGCTCCGCCAGCGCAGCAGCAGACTCCTGCAGATCGCCCAGATGCGGCAGCAGGGCATCGAGCAGCTCTTCGTAGAGCCGTTTCTCCAGCGCCAGCGCCTGCGCCTGGGCAGTGAGCACCCGATCCTCGTACTTCTTCAGCTCGTCGATAATGTAGCGTTCGTTGTTCTTGAGGGTCTGGCGGCGGATGTAGTGGGCCGGCACCAGATGGCTGTTGGCGCGGCTCACCTCGATATAGAAGCCGTGCACCTTGTTGTAACCCACCTTGAGGGTGTTGATGCCGGTCAGCAGCTTTTCCCGCTCCTCGATGCGGGCGAGGCTGGCGGTGGCGCCGTTGGCCAGATCCCGCAGCTCGTCCAGCTCGGCGTTGAACCCTTCACGGATCACGCCGCCATCGCGGATCAGCACCGGCGGCACCTCCATCACCGCGCGCTCCAGCAGGTCGAGCAGCTCGGGGAAGGTGCTGGCCCGCTCGGCCAGCTGTTGCACCGCTTCGTGCTCGTTATCCGCCAGCAAGCGCTGCAATTCGGGCAACTGGGCGAAGGCCTGACGCAGGCGGGTGAGGTCGCGCGGGCGGGCCGAGCGCAGGGCGAGACGGGCCAGTACCCGTTCCACATCACCCACCTGACGCAGCAGGTTGCCCAACTCGTCGTAGAGGTTCTGCTCGATAAGCGTATGGATGGTGCTCTGGCGGCCTTTCAGGATCACCCGATCGCGGATCGGCTGGTGGATCCAGCGCTTGAGCAGGCGGCTGCCCATGGGGGTGGCGGTGCGATCCAGCACCTCGGCCAGGGTATTTTCATAGCCACCGGCCAGATTCTGGGTCAGCTCCAGATTGCGGCGGGTGGCGGCATCCATGATGACCGCGTGATCCGGCTGCTCGAGGCGCACGTTGCGGATGTGGGGCAGGGCGGTGCGCTGGGTGTCCTTGACGTACTGCATCAGGCAGCCAGCGGCGCACAGGGCGGTCTCGCTCTTGTCGACGCCAAATCCCACCAGATCCTGGGTGCCGAACTGCTGGCAGAGCAGCTTGCGAGCGGTGCCCAGCTCAAACTCCCACTCCGGGCGGCGACGCAGGCCGCGGCGACCCTCGATATGGTGCAGAAACTCGAAGGATTCCGGGTAGAGCAGTTCGGCCGGATTGGTGCGCTGCAGCTCTGCCAGCAGGGTCTCTTCTTTCTCGAACTGGTTGATGAAGAAGCGGCCGGAGCCGATGTCCATGGTGCCGTAACCGAAGCGGCAGCCATCGTGATAGACGGCGGCGATCAGGTTGTCCTGCCGCTCGCTGAGCAGCGCCTCGTCGGAGACGGTGCCCGGGGTGATGATGCGAATGACCTTGCGCTCCACCGGCCCCTTGCTGGTGGCGGGGTCTCCCACCTGCTCACAGATGGCGGCCGACTCGCCGAGCTGCACTAGCTTGGCCAGATAACCCTCGATGGCGTGATAGGGCACGCCTGCCATCGGGATGGGGCTGCCGGCCGACTGGCCGCGCTTGGTCAGGGAGATGTCGAGCAGCTGGGAGGCCTTGCGGGCATCGTCATAGAACAACTCGTAGAAGTCGCCCATCCGGTAGAACAGCAGGATCTCCGGGTTCTCGGCCTTGAGGGTCAGATACTGCTGCATCATGGGCGTGTGGGCGCTGAGATTGGCGCTTGGCGCAGCGCCAGTAGCTTGGTGTTGTGCGGTCATGTTCTATTCCAGAAGGGGCCTCTGCGGGCCCGGGTCTGCGGTGATGAGCCTTAAGCTTGATGGCGCCATTCTACACATAAGCGCCGCGCCGGGGGAGGTTGGCTCACACCACCATTTGGCTGATGCGAGTCATCAGCCTTGTGACAATCAGCTCAGTTGCGAGGGGCTGCTGCGGGATCGCATAATGTGCCCTTTCCACGAATCAGAAGGAGCTGTGATGAAACTGGACGCAGAGATAGAGCACCTCGCCATCGAGCTGGGGCGGGCCCTTGGTCAACGGGGCTGGCTGGCGGCGACCGCCGAATCCTGTACCGGCGGTGGGGTGGCTACGGCCATCACCGACATCGCGGGTAGCTCCGGCTGGTTCGATCGCGGCTTTGTCACCTACACCAACGAGGCCAAGCAGCAGATGTTGGGGGTGAGCCGCGAGAGCCTTGAGCGGCACGGCGCGGTGAGCGAGGCTGTGGTGCTGGAGATGGCCCGCGGCGCGCTGGCGCACTCGTCTGCCTCCATTAGCGTTGCTATCAGTGGTATCGCCGGCCCCGGCGGCGCGACCGAGGGCAAGCCGGTCGGCACCGTCTGGTTCGCCTGGGCCGACAGCAATGGCCGCCACCACTCCCTGCTGGCCCGCTTCGACGGGGATCGCCGGCAGGTGCGCCAGCAGGCGGTGAGACAGGCCTTGTCGGGTCTGTTGGCCCTGCTCAGATAAATTGGGCTTGATACTGTATGAATAGACAGTATACTTAGCCCAACTTCATTTTTTACTCACGATTTCCAGCGGAGATTGGCATGGATCAGAACAAACAGAAGGCACTGGCGGCTGCGCTGGGTCAGATTGAAAAGCAGTTCGGCAAAGGCTCCATCATGCGTCTGGGCGACAGCAAGACCATGGATATCGAAGCCATCTCCACCGGCTCCCTCTCTCTGGACGTGGCGTTGGGGATCGGTGGTCTGCCGTGCGGTCGTATCGTCGAGATCTACGGCCCGGAATCTTCCGGTAAAACCACCCTCACCCTGCAGGTGATCGCCGAAGCCCAGAAGAAGGGCAAGACCTGTGCCTTCGTCGATGCGGAGCACGCGCTGGATCCCATCTATGCCGCCAAGCTGGGCGTCAACGTCGACGACCTGCTCATCTCCCAGCCGGATACAGGTGAACAGGCGCTGGAGATCTGCGACATGCTGGTTCGCTCCAACGCCGTTGACGTCATCATCGTCGACTCCGTGGCGGCCCTGACTCCGAAAGCGGAAATCGAAGGGGAGATGGGTGACTCCCACGTTGGCCTGCAGGCTCGTCTGATGTCCCAGGCGCTGCGCAAGCTGACCGCCAACATCAAAAACGCCAACTGCTTGTGCATCTTCATCAACCAGATCCGGATGAAGATCGGCGTCATGTTCGGTAGCCCGGAGACCACTACCGGTGGTAACGCGCTCAAGTTCTACGCCTCCGTGCGTCTGGATATCCGTCGTACCGGCGCCATCAAGGAAGGCGATGAAGTGGTCGGTAACGAGACCCGCGTCAAGGTAGTGAAGAACAAGGTGGCACCTCCCTTCAAGCAGGCCGAATTCCAGATCTTCTACGGTGCCGGCATCTCCAAAGAGGGCGAGCTGGTGGATCTCGGCGTCAAGCACAAGCTGATCGACAAGGCGGGCGCCTGGTACAGCTACAACGGCGAGAAGATTGGTCAGGGCAAGGCCAACGTGATGAAGCTATTCGCCGAGAACAAGGCGCTGGCTGGCGAAGTGGAAGCCAAACTGCGCGAGCTGCTGCTCTCCGGTGCCGTACCTGTCGATGACAAGTCAGCACCGGTTGAGGCAGAAGAGTTCGATGCCGAAAGCGAACAAGAGTTCGAATAAGGAACAAAGGAAGGCCGGGTAGATACCCGGCCTTGTTATTTATGATGGTAGATGAATCCGTGACCGAACCGCTCGAGCCCGCCGAGCCGACCTTTGCCGAACAGCTGGCCGCAGCCCGCGGCTATGCCATGCGCAGTCTGGCCCGCCGCGAGAGTGCCGAGTCGGAGCTGGCCAGACGCCTGCGCCAGCAGGGCTATCAGGAAGAGGTAATCGAGGCGGTGGTCGACTACTGCCGCGGTTATAACTGGGTCAATGACGAGCGCTATGGTGCCATGGCGGTGCGGGCCGGAGCCGCCAAGGGACACGGCCCACTCAAGATCCGTTTCGACCTGCGTCGCAAGGGGTTGGACGATGGCCAGATCGATGCCGCTTTCGAGCAGCCGGAGCTGGACTGGTTCGAGCTCGCCTTCGAACTGCTGGAACGACGGGCAAAAATTGCCGATCTGGCCGATTTCAAGCTGCGGATGAAGTGGCTCAAATATCTGCTGGGGCGCGGTTTTACCCAGGATCAGGCCCGTTATGCCATCTCGGCCCTGCAGGAGCGGGAGGAGTAACGCCACTGCGTGGCAACAGCCGTCTTACCTCTCCTTGTGGCCGGTTTTTCCTGCCGGCTCAGTAGGTTGCGAGCGCAATTCCGAAAAAGCCGCCTTTTGTTCATCTCATCCCTCTTTCTGCGCTGCTTTTTTGCCTCTCGACAGTGAAAAAAGCCACTGTGAGCAGTGGCGCTCTTTTCTGGCCCGTTTATGTGCGCTTTTTCGCCCGTGGCGGCCCTGTCCGTTTTACTTTACCCCGCAGAAAACTTACATTAATGCGGTTAAAAGTCCGTATTCGAATCAAGCAGGATTTTCCATGTATATGTCCACGTCAGAGATTCGCGCTGCGTTTCTCGAGTATTTCCGTTCCCAGGGGCACCAGGTTGTCTCCTCCAGCTCGCTGGTACCGCATAACGACCCGACCCTGTTGTTTACCAACGCGGGTATGAACCAGTTCAAGGACGTGTTCCTTGGCGCAGACAAGCGTGCCTACAATCGCGCGACGACTTCTCAGCGTTGCGTGCGTGCCGGTGGTAAGCACAACGATCTGGAAAACGTCGGCTATACCGCTCGTCACCACACCTTCTTTGAAATGCTGGGCAACTTCAGCTTCGGTGACTACTTCAAGCAGGATGCCATCAAGTTTGCATGGGGCTTCCTGACCGAGGTGCTGCAGCTGCCGAAAGATCGCCTGCTGGTGACCGTCTACGCGACTGACGATGAAGCTTTTGATATCTGGGAAAAAGAGGTCGGTGTCCCGGCCGATCGCATCGTCCGCATCGGTGACAACAAGGGTGCCCCTTACGCTTCCGACAACTTCTGGGCGATGGGCGATACCGGCCCGTGCGGTCCTTGCACCGAGATCTTCTATGACCACGGCGATCACATCTGGGGTGGCCGTCCCGGCTCACCGGAAGAGGATGGCGACCGTTTCATCGAGATCTGGAACGTGGTCTTCATGCAGTTCAACCGTCAGGCTGACGGCACCATGGAGCCGCTGCCGCGTCCGTCCGTGGATACCGGCATGGGTCTGGAGCGTATCTCCGCCATCATGCAGGGTGTCCACTCCAACTACGAAATCGACATCTTCCAGGCGCTGATCAAGAAAGCGGCCGAGATTGTCGGCACCACCGATCTGAGCAACCAGTCCCTGCGCGTCATCGCGGACCACATCCGCTCCTGCGCCTTCCTGGTGGCAGATGGCGTGATGCCGTCCAACGAAGGTCGTGGCTATGTGTTGCGTCGCATCATCCGCCGCGCCGTGCGTCACGGTCGCAAGCTGGGCGCTACCGATGTCTTCTTCTACAAACTGGCTGCCGAGCTGGCAGTGCAGATGAAGGATGTCGCTGCCGAGCTGATCGCCCAGCTGCCGCTGGTCGAGCGCGTGCTGCGCATCGAAGAGGAGCAGTTTGTCCGCACCCTGGATCGCGGTCTGCTGCTGCTGGAAGACGCTCTGGCCAACCTGGGTGATGCCAAGGTTATTCCGGGCGAAGTGGTGTTCAAGCTCTATGACACTTACGGCTTCCCGGCCGACCTGACTGCCGACGTGGTGCGCGAGCGCGAGATCGGCATCGACGAAGAGGGCTTCAAGGCCGAGATGGAGAAGCAGCGTGCTCGCGCCAAAGAGGCCTCCAGCTTCGGTGTGAACTACAACGAGATGCTCAAGCTCGACTTCGAGACCCCCTTCACCGGTTACAAGACCCTGACCGAGCGTACCCGCGTGGTCGGTATCTACAAGGGTGTGGAAGAGGTAAGCGGTCTTATCGCCGGTGACGAAGCCGTCATCGTGCTGGAAGAGACCCCCTTCTACGCTGAATCCGGCGGCCAGATTGGCGACAGCGGTACCCTGAAAGTGGACGACGGCATCTTTGCCGTGACCGACACCCTGAAAGCGGGCAAGGCGATCATCCACAAGGGCTACATGGAGCTGGGCACTCTGGAGAAGGGCGCCGAAGTGGAAGCCGTGGTTGATGGCGATCGTCGTCAGGCCATCGCCCTGAACCACTCCGTGACTCACCTGCTGCACGCTGCCCTGCGTCAGGCTCTGGGCGAGCATGTCACCCAGAAAGGTTCTCTGGTAGGGGCCGAGCGCATGCGCTTTGACTTCTCCCACTTCGAGGGGCTGACCATGGCGACCATTCGCCGGGTCGAGGAGCTGGTCAACAACCAGATCCGCGCCAACCACGAAATCACCACCCAGCTGATGGATCTGGAAGCGGCCAAGTCCGCCGGTGCCATGGCGCTGTTTGGTGAGAAATATGAAGACGACGTGCGCGTGGTGCGCATGGGCGACTACTCCACCGAGCTGTGCGGCGGTACTCACGCCAAGCGCACCGGTGATATCGGCTTCTTCAAGATCATCGCCGAGAGCGGCATCGCAGCTGGCGTGCGCCGTATCGAAGCGGTGACCGGCAAAGCGGCCATCGACTTCATGCATCAGGTTGGCGAGCAGATCGAAGAGGCTGCTGCACTGGTGAAAGGTGACCAGTTCTGCATCGCCGACAAGGTTCGCCAGATGCTGGACAAGGCCAAGATGATGGAGCGCGAGCTGGAGCAGCTCAAGGCCAAGCTGGCTGCTCAGGCTGGTAACGACCTGCTGGGTCAGGTGATCGAGATCAACGGTCAGAAGGTGCTGGTTGCGGCGCTGGAAGGGGCCGATCCGAAATCCCTGCGCGGCATGCTGGACGAGCTGAAGAACCAGATGAAGTCCGGTGTTGTACTGCTGGCCACCTGTGCCGACGGCAAGGTTAACCTGATCGCCGGTGTCACCAACGACCTGACCGGCAAGGTCAAGGCCGGTGAGCTGGTCAATCTGGTTGCCCAGCAGGTGGGTGGCAAGGGCGGTGGCCGTCCGGACATGGCACAGGCGGGTGGTACCCAGCCTGAGGCAGTGCCGGCAGCGCTGCAATCCGTTCACTCCTGGCTGGAAGAGCGCCTGTAATCGGGCGAGGTGATCTGTGGCACTCTATGTACAGAAGTACGGCGGCACTTCGGTCGGCACACTGGAGCGGATCGAGGCGGTAGCTGAGCGGGTCGAGCAGACCCGCGCCCAGGGACACGACGTGGTGGTGGTTGTCTCCGCCATGTCGGGCGAAACCAACCGGTTGCTGGGCATGGCCCAGCAGCTGGATCCTGATGCCAACCGGCGGGAGATGGATGTACTGGTCTCCACCGGTGAGCAGGTCACCATAGCGCTGCTGGCCATCGCGTTGAACAAACGCGGTTGTCCTGCGGTCTCAATGACCGGTGATCAGGTACGGATTCACACCGATTCCGCCTATGGCAAGGCGCGCATCACCCACATCGACACCGAGCTGGTTCATGCCGAACTGGCTGCGGGCAAGGTGGTGGTGATCGCCGGTTTCCAGGGCCGTGACGAGCATAACGCCATCACAACCCTGGGCCGCGGCGGTTCGGATACCACGGCGGTTGCCGTGGCTGCGGCCATCAAGGCCGATGAGTGCCAGATCTTTACCGATGTGGATGGGGTATACACCACGGATCCGCGCATCGAGCCCAAGGCGCGTCGTCTCGACACCATCACCTTCGAGGAGATGCTGGAGATGGCCAGTCTCGGCGCCAAGGTGTTGCAGATCCGCTCGGTGGAGTTTGCGGGCAAGTACCGCGTCCCGCTGCGGGTGCTGTCGAGCTTTATCGATGGAGAGGGAACCTTAATCACATATGGAGGTGATAGGATGGAAGCTCCCCTGGTATCCGGGATCGCTTTTAACCGCAACGAGGCCAGCCTGACCATTCTGGGCGTGCCGGACAGACCAACCGTTGCCGCGCAGATCCTGAATCCGATCAGCGACGCCAACATTGATGTCGACATGATTGTGCAGAACACCCTGGGAGATGGCACCGCCGACTTCACCTTCACGGTGAATCGTGACGACTATCGCCGCGCCCGGGCACTGCTGGAGGAGACCGCCACCGAACTTGGCGCCTCCTGCGTGCAGGGAAATGGCGAAATTGCCAAGGTTTCCATTGTCGGTGTCGGCATGTGGAACCATCCCGGTGTTGCGCGCACCATGTTCAAGGTATTGGGCGAGGAGGGGATCAACATGCAGTTGATCTCGACCTCTGAAATCAAAATCTCTGTGGTGATTGACGAGAAGTATCTGGAGTTGGCGGTGCGAGCCCTGCACGCGGCTTTCGGGTTGGATCAGGCACCGCAAGAGCAGCCCTTGGGCTAACAATCTCTGATTGATTTAGTTTCAACCATTTACCATATCGGTATCTTTGTTAGATAATGTCGCATATCGATATAAAAACAAAACAGGATACAGGAGCAAGCGAATGCTTATTTTGACTCGTCGTGTTGGGGAAACCCTGATGATTGGTGATGAAGTGACTGTCACCGTACTGGGCGTTAAAGGCAACCAGGTCCGTATCGGTGTTAACGCGCCGAAAGAGGTCTCCGTACACCGCGAAGAGATCTACCAGCGCATCCAGGCCGAGAAAGTTCCGGGTCAACCGGGCTTCTAAGCCACTTTCATGGCTGTGACAAGGCGACACCTCATGTGTCGCCTTTTGTTTTTCCGGTCCCCTGAAATCGCCCTGCAGGGCGCGAAACTGCGGGATAAGTGTCGATATTGTTTGAATATTCCACGCTTTGACCAAATGCTGAGCGAACGCACTTTTTTCTCCAAAAAAGTGTTTGACTAAAAATCCCTGTGAAGTATTATCAGCCCCGCAAACGGAGAGGTGGCCGAGAGGCTGAAGGCGCTCCCCTGCTAAGGGAGTATGCGGCTTATACCCGCATCGGGGGTTCGAATCCCCCCTTCTCCGCCATTTGCGCCCGTAGCTCAGCTGGATAGAGTACCTGGCTACGAACCAGGTGGTCAGAGGTTCGAATCCTCTCGGGCGCACCATATTACGACTCAAGCAAGAGTCATGTGTTGACCATCAGCAAGTCGGCACTTTGGAAAAGGCTTACTGATAAGTAAGCTTTTTTTATCGTTTTAAAACAGGGCGCCCGTAGCTCAGCTGGATAGAGTACCTGGCTACGAACCAGGTGGTCAGAGGTTCGAATCCTCTCGGGCGCACCATTTAAAACGACACAACGATTTATGAGCGCCCGTAGCTCAGCTGGATAGAGTACCTGGCTACGAACCAGGTGGTCAGAGGTTCGAATCCTCTCGGGCGCACCATTTTTCAAGCAGTACACAAAAGTTTGTGAGCGCCCGTAGCTCAGCTGGATAGAGTACCTGGCTACGAACCAGGTGGTCAGAGGTTCGAATCCTCTCGGGCGCACCATATTTCAAGCAGTACCAAAGTTTATGAGCGCCCGTAGCTCAGCTGGATAGAGTACCTGGCTACGAACCAGGTGGTCAGAGGTTCGAATCCTCTCGGGCGCACCATACAGACAGCCTCGACTTCGGTCGGGGCTGTTTTTTTATGGGCGACATTTAACTCTTTGGTGCGGATCCGTTTTCGCGTTATAGCGGCTGGATGGCCATCCAGTCTGTTCTTGTCCTTATTTCTTCTCCTTTCTGTGATTGCGCACAGTTCTTCTGAGCGGTGCAACTCCTTGCCACCCTTTGCCTTATCTACACGCGCCTTGTATGCCTGCAGTTGCAACGGCAGATGACGCGCAGCTCATCACTCAGGGTTTGGCTATCAACATCCTGCAAGGCCTGCAGAGGCGTTTTGCGGGCAATAAAAAAGGATGCCGCAGCATCCTTTTGTGTCGAGATATTTACTCAGCTTTTCAACCATTTGCGAATGCGGTTGGCATCGCCGATAGGGGTGCGTTTGCCCACCGAGTTGAGTAGCACGATGGCGAGCTCGCGGCTGTCCGGTTTGGCGCGCATCACCAGACAGCGTCCCGCTTCGTCAGTGAAGCCGGTCTTGGAGAGGCGCACGTCCCAATCCGGGTTTTTTACCAGCGGGTTGGTGTTGTTGAACATCAGGCTGTAGGCGGGGGAGCTGAAGCGCATCTCCCGGTTCTCATCCTGAGTGAACTGACGGATCAGCGGCTGACGATAGGCGGCGGCAGCCAGCTTGCCCAGATCCTGGGCGGTAGAGACGTTGCGGGTGGAGAGGCCGGTGGAGTCGTAGAAGTGGGTATTACGCATACCCAGCTGTCTGGCCTTGTTGTTCATGGCTCGCACGAAGGCGCTGCGACCGCCCGGATAGTGACGCGCCAGTGCCGAGGCCATCCGGTTTTCGGAGGACATCAATGCCAGATGCAGGGCGTCGCGGCGGGTCACCTTGGTGCCCATGCGGATGCGTGAATGAGTATGTTTGACCCGATCCAGATCGTTTTTGTCGACCGTAATGGTCTGGTTGAGATTCTGCTTGGCATCCAGCACCACCAGCGCTGTCATCAGCTTGGTGAGGGAGGCGATGGGACGTACCTTGGTGGCATTCTTCTGGTAGAGCGTCTTGCCCGTTTTTACATCCACGACCAGGGCGCTGCTCGAGCGTACTTCCAGTTTGGCAGGGTTGGGGGCCGCGCTGACCGCAGGCAATCCCAGTATTCCCATCAACCCGACAACCAGCGCTGCTGCGCGAATCCGACACCACATACAACCGACTCCATTCCCATCCAAAAAAAGGCGCTAGATTCACTCATTTTTACCCCGGCTTTACAAGGGCCGAGCGGGACTATTTCTGCTATTTGCGCGAAATTGGCGATCAAAAAAGCCCTCTGGCGAGGGCTTTCGGGTCGGGCGTTGGGCGAGGGGTCAATCCCGCGGCTGCGCAGCCCTGCGTTTGCTGATCCAGCGCCAGACCAGTGCCACCATGCCACCCACCAGCAGGGCCACCGGCAGATAGATGATGATATTGAAGAACTGGGTCTGGTATTCGGCGGCCAGCTTGGTGTGGCTCAGGTAGTAGCCAAACCCGACCAGCGGGCAGATCCACATGATGGAGCTGATCAGATTGACGATGAGGAAGCGCCCCTGGGGCAGCTCGGTAGCTCCCACGATATAGGGGTAGGCGGTGCGCACGAAGGCGATATAGCGCGCGGTGATCAGGGTGATGATCCCGTACTTGTCCAGCAGGTGGTAGACCTTCTGCTGGTGTCGCTCTTCCACGTGGGACATCAGCCGATGGTAGAGCTGGGTGTGGCCGAGAAAGCGCCCCTGCATGTAACCGAGCCAGGTGCCGACAAAGGTAGCCATGATCAACAGCGGGATCACCCCGAGAGACAACACATCCTGATAGATGAGCACGCCGGTGAGGATCAGCAGGCTGTCACCGGGCAGAAAGGCGGTAGGGATGAATCCGTTTTCCAGTACCAGAAACGTCAGAATCACACCACAGATCATGAAGGCCATCTTGGGATCGGAAAGTGTGTTCAGATCGTGATTCATAAAGGCGTGAGCCAGTTGGTAAAACTGCTCCATACTTGCAAACTCCGCAGGTTAGCTGGGTTGATCGGTCAAGGGCATGGCGAGCACCTTGTCGATGCGCAGGCCATCCATGTCAACAATTTCCAGTTGCCACTGTTCCAGTGTCACCAGGTCTCCGGTTTGTGGAACACGACCAAGGAGCAGCATGATAAGCCCTCCGAGGGTGTGATAGTGATGTTTTTCTTCTTCTGGCAGACGAACCAGCTCCAGACAGTCCTTTAATTCCGGCAACGGGATCAGGCCGTCGAGCAGCCAGCTGCCATCGGCGCGCCGGAAGGCCCAGTTGTCCTCGCCATCCTCCTGCTGGAAATCCCCCGCCAGCGCCTCCAGCAGATCCTGCTGGGTGACCAGTCCCTGCAACTCGCCATATTCGTCCACCACCAGCGCCATCTGTTCGCTGTGGGTGCGGAAGTGGTTGAGCAGCTCGACGCCGTTGAGGGTCTCGGGCAGCAGGCTGCCCTCCTGGGTCAGGGCAGCCAGATCGATGGGCTCCCCCTTGATATAGGCGTGCAGCACCTTGCTGACATTGATGATACCCACCAATTCTGACAGGTTGCCGTCGCAGACCGGAAAATAGCTGTGGCGATACTCCACCAGCCGCTGCAGGTTGGTCTCCAGCGGCAGCGCCAGATCCAGATAGCGGATATCGCTGCGCGGCACCATCAGGGAGGAGAGGCTGCGCTCGTCGAGACGGAAGACGTTGCGCAGCATGGTGTGCTCATGATCCTCGATCACCCCGGCTTCCGATCCTTCCACCAGCATGGCGTGGATCTCCTCCTCGGTAACGTTGGCGCTGCCGTTCTGGTTGACCCGCAGCAGCCGCAGGCTGGCATTGGTGGAGGCCGACAGCAGCCAGACGAAGGGGCGGGTCAGGGTGGCGAGCCAGTGCATGGGGCGGGCCACCAGACAGGCGATGCGCTCGGCATTGAGCTGGCCGAGCCGCTTGGGCACCAGCTCCCCCACCACGATGGAGAGGTAAGTAACCACCACCACCACTATGATGGTGGCGATCAGGCCACTGCTCTTGGCCGGGAGCCCCCACTCCTGCAACCAGAGGGAGAAGGGCTGGGCCAGCAGGGATTCGCCGTAGATACCGTTGAGCAGACCTATGCTGGTAATGCCGATCTGGACGGCAGAGAGAAAATGGGTCGGGTCTTCGCCCAGTTTGAGGGCAATGGCGGCGGAGCGGTTGCCTTCAGAGGCAAGCTTGCCGAGGCGAGCCTTGCGTGCGGTGACGATGGCGATTTCTGACATGGCGAAGACGCCATTAAGCAAAATCAATCCCAGCAGGATCAATATTTCCATACAGCAACAGCACTCCTTGAGTGGATAAGATCGCTGGCAGTGTAATGAATTTGGCGGCGATGCGCTTGTGAAAGCGGGTGATCCGGCTCGCTAATTTGATGACAGCGCTTTGTGATGGCTGAAAAAGATGGCCGGAAAAGGGAAGGTCGACCCCGTCAAACGGCGTAATGGGCGAGGCAGCATTGCAGGAGTGAAAAGGGCGGGAAGTCCCGCCCTTGCTTGTCACTTGTCAGACAACCGTTATCAGAACTGCTGGAACCAGCGCTGGATCTGGGCCGGGTCCTTGCTCTGGGTCAGGGAGAGCATCAGCAGCACCCGCGCTTTCTGCGGGTTGAGAGTGCCGGAGGCCACGAAGCCGTACTTGGCATCATCGATCTCGGCATCCAGGGTGGTGGCGCCGGTCGGCACGCGGGCGGAGCGCACTACGCGGATGCCATCCTTGCTCGCCTTGGCCAGGGTATCAAACAGGGTGTGGTAGAGGTTGCCGTTGCCCACCCCGGCGCTGACGATGCCGTCGAACTTGGCATCCACCATCGCCTTGGCCGGCAAGTCGGTGGCGTTGGCGTAGCTGTAGACGATGCCCACTTGCGGCAGCTTGTCGAGCTTGCTCACGTCAAACGGCGTCTTGCTGGTGTGCAGGCGGGCCGGGCTGCGCTGATAGTCGATCTTGCCGTTGTGGATGTAACCCAACGGGCCAAAGTTGGGGAAGCGAAGGTCTGCACCCCGGTGGTGTTGGTCTTGGTGACGTCGCGGGCATCCAGCACGGTGTCGTTCATCGCCACCATCACGCCACGGCCTTTGGAGGCGGGGTCGGAGGCGGTCACCACGGCGTTGTAGAGGTTGAGCGGGCCATCAGCACTCATGGCGGTGGAGGGGCGCATGGCGCCGACCAGTACCACCGGCTTGTCGCTCTTGACGGTCAGATTGAGGAAGTAGGCGGTCTCTTCCATGGTGTCGGTGCCGTGGGTGATGACGATGCCATCCACGTCATCCTTGGCCAGCAGCTCGTTGACCCGTTTGGCCAGCTTGAGCCACACCTCGTCGTTCATGTCCTGGGAGCCGATCTTCACCACCTGCTCACCCTGCACATCGGCCACGTTCTTCATCTCGGGCACAGCGGCGATCAGGGTTTCGATGGCCACCTTGCCAGCCTCGTAGTTGGACTGGGTAGCCGACTGGCCAGCCCCGGCAATGGTGCCGCCGGTTGCCAGAATATGGACGTTGGGCAGCGCCATCGCCATGGGGGAGAGGGTCAGGCCGACGACGGCGGCGAGCAGGGTCTTGCGGATCGGTAGGGTCATGCTGCAAATCCTTGTGGTTGGAATAATCGCAGCAAGTTTGCCCGTTTAATAACCCGGGTCTGTGATAAAACTCACCAAAAGACAGGTGAGTACAGATTTTTAACCTGTTTTATACCTCTATGGAGATAATTTAACTCGCAGAGAAACCCTTGGCTTCGATCAGGGCGATCAGTTCTGCCTTGCTCAGCTCGCTCTCGATAACGGCCTTGCTGCTGGCGAAATCGACGGTTGCGGTGATGACCGCAGGCTGGGCCAGCAGCGCTTTTTGCAGACTGGCGGCGCAGCCACCACAGGACATGCCGGACACGGTGAGTTCGATGGTCATGGAATATCTCCTCTGTTGATGAGCGCCAGCCTAAAGCTGCCGCCTCCGGCAAGGTCAAGCCGTCAGTACATAAGACCCAGATAGTTCATCAGAGTCGCCCCGAGGCTGGTAGTAACCAGCGAGCCGAGGGTGGTGGTGGCGATGAGGTTGGCTGTTTCCTCGGGTAGGGTCAGTACATAAGACCGAGATAATTCATCAGAGTTGCCCCGAGGCTGGTAGTGACCAGCGAACCGAGGGTGGTGGTGGCGATGATGTTTGCGGCCAGCACGCTGTCGCCCCCCATGGCGCGGGTCATCACATAGCTGGCGGCGGCAGTCGGGGTAGCGCTGATGAGAAACAGAATACCCAGCTCCAGATGGCTGAAGCCGAGCAGAGCCGCCCCCAGGGTACAAGCTGCCGGAATGAGACAGAGCCGCATGATGCTGGCCCAGCCCGCAATGGCTGCACCACCACGCAGGGCATTGAGGCTGAGGGAGGCGCCGGTGCAGAGCAGCGCCAGCGGCAACGTCATGTTGGCGAAGTAGCTGCCGGTGGTGAGCAGCAGTTGCGGCATCTTGATACCGAGCAGGGTAAACGGCAGCGCCGCCACAATGGCGATGATCAGGGGATTCTTGATGATGCCGAGCAGAATGGGGCGGATACCGGTGGCGCCGCCGAGACTGCGGGTGAGGGTGATCACCGCGAGAATGTTGTAGAGCACGGTCACCGCACCGACATAGAAGGCTGCCGCCCCCAACCCTTCGTGGCCGTAGGCGTTCTGCACATAGGCGAGCCCGATAATGGCGCTGTTGCCGCGAAAGCTCCCCTGCACGAAGATGCCGCGCAGCCGCTGCTCCCCGATAAAACGCCCGGCCAGCAGCTCCAGCACCAGATAGCTGATAACGGTGGCGAGCAGGCCATAGCCGATAAACCAGAGGCTCGGCATGGTGGCGAAGTTGGTACCCAGAATACTGAGAAAGAGCAGAGCGGGCAGGGTGACCTGAAACACCAGTCGCGAGGCGGATTCGGTAAAGGGATCCGGCAGCAGCCCCAACCGCTTGAGCAAGATGCCGAGCAGCAGCACCACGCAGATGGGGCCTGTGATGGAGAGGGAGAAGAGCAGACTGGCCAGCAGATCCATGATGGGCATCCTGTGCTGTGCCCACACACCCTGACGGCGGGGCAAAAAGGGCATTCTAACGCCATGGGCTTGTATTCACAGGGGTTAATCACAACAATGTGGGCAATTCCACCGCCTAGCCTCCTGTGAGCCAATTCATGGACAAGAAACTGACCATCCTCGATATCGCCAGACTGAGTGGCGTCGGCAAGTCGACCGTCTCCCGGGTGCTTAATCAGGATCCCAAGGTGAAGCAGGAGACCCGCGAGCGGGTGGAGCAGATCATCGCCGAACATGGCTTCGTGCCGAGCAAGTCGGCGCGGGCCATGCGCAGCCAGAGCCAGCAGGTGGTGGGGATCATCGTCTCGCGGCTCGACTCCAGCTCGGAAAATCAGGCGGTGCGCGGCATGCTGGAGACCCTCTACCAGCGTGGCTACGATGCCGTGCTGATGGAGAGCAAGTTCTCCCCCGCCAAGGTACAGGAGCATCTGGCGGTGCTGGATCGGCGCGGGGTGGATGGCATTATCCTTTTCGCCTTCAATGACTTGGACTATGCCGCCATGGCGCCGCTGAAAGAGAAGCTGGTGCTGGTCGCCCGTGAATATCCCGGTTTCTCCTCGGTCTGCTTCGACGACGCCGGTGCGGTGCGCACCATGCTGGCGCAGCTGGCAAGCCGTGGCGCCCGCGACATCGCCTATCTGGGGGTTGATGCCTCGGATCTCACCACCGGCCAGCGCCGCCTCGACGCCTATCTCGCTTACTGCGCAGAGCAAGGGTTGCGCCCGTGCAGCGCCCTCGGCGATCTCAGCCTGCAGAGCGGCTACCGGCTGGCGGCCGAGCTGCTTACCCCCTCCACCCAGGCGCTGGTCTGCGCCAGCGACACCCTCGCCATCGGTGCGGCAAAATACCTGCAAGAACAAGGGCGTAGTGAGGTGCTGGTGACCGGTCTTGGCAACAACCCCATGCTCAGTTTCCTCTTCCCCAACGCCCTCAGTCTCGATCTTGGTTACAAAGGGGCGGGGGAGCAGGCGGCGCGTCAGCTGCTCGGCCAGATTGAGCAGGATCAGCCTCCGCTGGTGACTATCGCCCCCTGCCGAACCCTGTGAGCCCCATCACTTCCGACTGAACAAAAAGTGTGCTTTTTGTGACGCTGGCCACGAATTGGGAACGTTCCCATTTCGATCTGGCCAGATTGTCGGCATGCTAAATGGGAACGATACCAAAAACGCTCCGGCCGACAGACTGGCTCAAAAGGGCGATACAGACCACTATTCAATGGCGTCACAGAGGGAAGACCCATGTCCAAGATCAACGCACAGCAGCTTGCCACCCTGATCGACAAGATCGGCGGCAAGGAGAACATCGCCACCGTCAGCCACTGCCTGACCCGGTTGCGCTTCGTCCTGAACGATCCGGCCAAGGCCGACAGCAAGGCCATCGAAACCATTCCGGCAGTGAAGGGAAGCTTCACCCAGGGCGGTCAGTTCCAGGTGGTGATCGGCAACGAGGTGGAGCAGTGGTACAAGGCGCTGACCGAACAGCTCGGCGTCAGCGGTGGCAGCAAGGAGACCGCCAAGCAGGCGGCGCGCCAGAATATGAATCCGCTGGAGCGGGGCATCTCCCATCTGGCGGAGATCTTCGTGCCGCTGCTGCCCGCCATCATCACCGGCGGTCTGATCCTGGGCTTTCGCAACGTCATCGGCGACATCAAGATGTTCGACGATGGCACTCACACCCTCACCGAGATCAGCCAGTTCTGGGCTCAGGTACACGCCTTCCTCTGGCTGCTGGGCGAGGCGATTTTCCACTTCCTGCCGGTCGGTGTTTGCTGGTCTGCAGTGAAGAAGATGGGTGGCTCCGAGATCTTGGGTATCGTGCTGGGGGTGACGCTGGTGTCGCCGCAATTGATGAACGCCTACGGTATTGGTCAGCAGACTCCCGAGGTGTGGGACTTCGGCCTGTTCGTGATCCAGAAGGTGGGTTATCAGGCCCAGGTCATTCCGGCGCTGCTGGCGGGTGTCTTCCTCGCCTGGGTTGAGACCAACCTCAAGCGGATCATTCCGGCTTACCTCTATCTGGTGATTGTGCCGTTTGTCTCGCTGCTGCTGGCAGTGATCGTGGCCCACGCCTTTATCGGCCCGTTCGGTCGCTGGATTGGTGATGGCGTCGGTTTCGCTGCCAAGGCCGCCATGACCGGCTCCTTCGCTCCCATCGGTGCCGCCCTGTTCGGTTTCCTCTACGCGCCGCTGGTCATCACCGGCATCCACCACACTACCAACGCGGTGGATCTGCAACTGATGCAGAGCATGGGTGGCACCCCGATTTGGCCGCTGATCGCCCTCTCCAACATCGCTCAGGCGTCTGCGGTCGTCGGCATCATTTTGATTAGCCGCAAGGAGAACGAACGGGAGATCTCGGTACCTGCCGCCATCTCCGCCTACCTCGGGGTGACCGAACCGGCGATGTACGGTATCAACCTCAAGTACAAGTTCCCCATGCTGTGCGCCATGGTGGGCTCCAGCCTAGCGGCCCTCATCTGTGGCTTTGCCGGGGTGATGG
Organism: Aeromonas sp. 75A; assembly: GCF_051919425.1. NCBI lineage: Bacteria > Pseudomonadati > Pseudomonadota > Gammaproteobacteria > Aeromonadales > Aeromonadaceae > Aeromonas > Aeromonas sp. 75A. The sequence goes on from NZ_JBQBES010000002.1 coordinate 2,582,989, forward strand.
CCAACGGCATCGGGGTCGGCGGCCTGCCGGGCATCCTTTCCATCCAGCCGCAATACTGGGCGGTATTTGCCATCGCCATGCTGGTCGCCATCGTGGTGCCGGTGGTGCTGACCCTGCTGGTCTACAAGCGCCAGCAAGCCGCTGGCAAGTTGACCCAAGCCAGCGCCTGACAATGATTATCAGGGCGACCCGCGGGTCGCCCTCTCCATTTCATATTCGAGACAAGAGAAAGACCCATGAGCCAAACACCCTGGTGGCAGAGTGCCGTGATTTACCAGATTTACCCCAAGAGCTTTCAGGATTCCGCGGCCCGTGGCACCGGCGATCTCAAGGGGATCATGGCCCGCCTCGACTATCTCAAGACCTTGGGCGTCGATGCCCTCTGGCTGACTCCCGTTTACGTCTCCCCGCAGGTGGACAACGGCTACGACATCGCCGACTACCTTGCCATCGACCCCGCCTACGGCACCATGGCAGATTTTGAGGCGCTGCTGGCCGCCGCCCACGCGCACGACATCCGCATCGTGATGGATATCGTGGTCAACCACACCTCCACCGAGCACGCCTGGTTCAAGTCGGCGCTGGGGGATAAAAACAGCCCTTACCGCGACTACTACATCTGGCGCGATCCGGTGGATGGCGGCGTACCCAACAACTGGCAATCCAAGTTTGGTGGCAGCGCCTGGGAGTTGGATCCCGCCACCGGTCAGTACTACCTGCACCTGTTTGCCCGCGAGCAGGCGGATCTCAACTGGGAAAATCCTGCAGTGCGCGCCGAGGTCAAAAAGATCATCCACTTCTGGGCCAAGAAGGGGGTGGACGGTTTCCGGCTCGATGTCATCAACCTTATCTCCAAGGATCAGACGTTCCCTAACGATGAGACTGGCGATGGCCGCCGTTTCTACACCGACGGGTCGCGCATCCACGAATTTTTGCAGGACGTGAGCCGCGACGTGTTTGCTCCTGTCGGCGCCATGACGGTGGGGGAGATGTCCTCCACCAGTCTGGAGCACTGCCAGCGCTACGGCGCGCTGGATGGCTCCGAGCTCTCCATGGTGTTCAACTTCCACCATTTGAAGGTGGATTACCCCAACGGCGACAAGTGGACGAAAGCACCGTTCGATTTCCTCGAACTCAAGCGCATCTTCAACCACTGGCAGAGCGGTATGCACGGCAAGGGGTGGTCGGCGCTGTTCTGGTGCAACCACGATCAGCCGCGCATCGTCTCCCGCTTCGGGGATGAGGGTGAGCATAGGGTGGTCGCCGCCAAGATGCTGGCCAGCACGCTGCATGGCCTGCAAGGCACCCCCTACATATATCAGGGGGAGGAGATCGGCATGACCAACCCCGGCTATCAGCATATCAACGACTATCAGGATGTGGAGAGCCGCAATATCTTCGCCATCAAGCAGGCGGAAGGGATGAGCGAGGCCGAGATCCTCGCCATTCTCGGCGCCAAGTCCCGCGACAACTCGCGCACGCCCATGCAGTGGAGCGCTGCGGCCAATGCCGGTTTCACCCAAGGAACGCCCTGGCTCAAGCCTGCCGCCAACTATCCCGAGATCAACGCCGAGGCGGCGCTGGCTGACCAGAACTCGGTGTTCTGGCACTATCGGGATCTTATCGCCCTTCGCAAGGCGCACCCCATCTTCACTCAGGGGGATTATCAGGAGCTGCTGACGGGGCACCCGCAGATCTGGGCCTATGCCCGTCGCGCCAACGGTCAGACCCTGCTGGTGGTGAGCAACTTCTACGGCGAGCCGGTGGAGTTTGCCTTGCCTGCCGAGCTGCAAAGCGGGCAAGGTCGGCTGCTGCTCGGCAACTACCCCGATAGTCCAGCTCAACCGCAATCGGGTATGCTGCGCCCTTATGAATCCCTGATCTGGCTGATGGAGTAGGTAATGGAGAAGGTGGTGCGCGGTACCGAGTGGCAGAAGATGGTGGCGGGGCAGCCCTATGATGCGGGTGATCCTGAGCTGAAAGCGGCGCGCGAGCGCTGCCGCCGGCTCTATCACACCTTCAACACCAGCTGGCAGGAGAAACCAGCGCGGGATGCTTTGCTGCACGAGCTGCTCGGTGGCCGCGGCCAGGAGTGTGCCATCAATTCGCCATTCTTCTGCGACTATGGCGCCAATATCTTCGTCGGCGAGAACTTCTACGCCAACGTAGGCTGCACCATCCTCGACGTCTGCGAGGTGCACATCGGCGACAACGTGCTGCTGGCGCCCGGGGTGCAGATCTACACCGCCGCTCACCCGGTGGCGGTGGCGCCACGTATCAAGGGTGTCGAGTTCGGCAAGCCGGTGCGGATCGGTCACAACGTCTGGATTGGTGGCAGCACAGTCATCTGTCCCGGTGTCACTATCGGTGACAACAGCGTCATCGGTGCCGGTTCGGTGGTGACCAAAGATGTGCCCGCCAACGTGGTGGCGGCTGGCAACCCTTGCAAGGTGCTTCGGGCGATGACGGCACAGGAGCTTGAAGGCGTCATCCAGCGGTGAACAGGGACCATGAATGCTATTGCTATCTGATTGATAGAAAAGCAACTTTCAGATTGTTTTGCATTCAGTGCTTATGTTCGGGGCCGCTTGGTCGATACTGTTGAGTGCAGGAGGAACCCTATGGATATATCAAGTTCTGCAAATGCGTCGTTTGGTTCTGCTCTGATGACGGCCAGTCTGGCCAAGAAACAGCAGACCCAAGAGGGCGAAGCTGCGCTGAAGCTGCTGCAAAACGCAGCGCAATCAGCGCCGGTTGCACCGACATCGGCCAGCGCTTCTCTGGGAAGCAAGATCGATATTCGCGTCTGACCCTAATGAAAAAGCCCCCATCTTGCGATGGGGGCTTTTTTATCTCTGCGATTTGCGGGATTAGACCGGGAAAGGAGCTGGCGCCTCGAAGGTCATCCGCTCGCCACTGCGGGGGTGGCTGATGGTCAGGCTGGCCGCATGAAGGTAGAGATGGGGCGCTGCCGCCAGCGCATCCGGATGAGCATAGAGGTTGTCACCCAGGATCGGGTGCCCCAGCTCCAGCATATGGACGCGCAACTGGTGCGAGCGACCTGTGATGGGGGTCAGCTTGATCAGACTGTTGCCGTTCTCCACCTTCAGTTTCTGCCACAGGGTCAGGGCGTGACGCCCCTCCTCGTGATCCACCTTCTGTTTCGGGCGGTTGGGCCAGTCGACGCAGAGCGGCAGGTCAACCTGACCCGACTCTGCCTCCGGCTCACCCCACACCCAGGCGAGGTAGTGCTTCTCGGTCTCCCGCTCGCGAAATTGCCGACTCAGCTCCCGATGAGAGTTGGGATTGAGGGGAATGACAATGACGCCTGTGGTGGACATGTCGAGGCGATGAGCTGCCGCCGCCTTGGGGTGCTGCTGTTTGACCCGATGCAGGACGCTGTCTTCATTCTCGGGGCCGCGCCCGGGGACGCTTAGCAGGCCAGTGGGCTTGTTGACCACCATGATGTCCTTGTCCTTGAACAGGATATCGAGCCAGGGTTCCAGAGGCGGTGAGTATTCAAACATAAATGTCTCGCATCAGAAGGTGGGGGCAAGCCCCCATCAGTTATGGGTAACCACGACAAAGCGGCCTTGGGTATCCAGTTTGAGCTGGGTCTGGCCGCTGTCGGTCGGTACCTTGTCAGTTATGGGTGACCACGATAAAGCGGATGGCATCCAGCTTGAGTTGGGTCTGATCGATCAGGTGGTGCAATTCTGCCTGCAGATTGCGCAGATAATCCAGCTCGCTGTCGCGCACGTTCGGGTTGACTGCCTTGAGCGCTTCCAGACGATCCAGATCCTGCTGCAGGGTCTGCGCCATCTGGGCGCGGGCCTTGTCGACAATCCCAGCTTTCAGCTCTTCGGCAATGGCCTGGCCCTTGCCAATCAGACTGTGGATCACTGGTTGGGACGCGGTGACCAGTTTGCTGCCGAGGTGGCGATTGACCGGCGTCAGCTGACGGTTGAAGGCATCAAACGCCACTTTCTCACCCAGATTCTGGCCGTTCTTGTCCATCAGCAGACGGATCGGCGTCGGCGGCATGAAGCGGTAGAGCTGGGGATGGGCCGCAGACTCGGCAACGAAGATCAGCTCAAGCAGGATGGAGCCGATGGGCAGCGCCTTGTTCTTGAGCAGTGCGACCGAGGTGGCACCGATCTCGGAGCCCAGGATCAGGTCGATACCGCCGCGCATCATGGGGTGATCCCAGGAGAGCAGCGCCATGTCATCACGCGACAGGGCAGTGTTGCGATCGAAGGTGATGGTCATGCCGTCTTGCGGCAAGCCCGGGAAGCTGGAGACCAGCATGTGATCCCCGGGGGTCAGCACCAGCGCGTTCTCGCCACGGTCATCCTGATTGACGCCGATCTCGTCGAACATCTTGAGGGCGAAGGAGATCATGCCGGTGTCGTCATCTTCGGCGGCCAGCTTGTCGACCAGCTGCTGGGCGGCGGCGCCACCGCTGGAGTGGATCTCCAGCAGGCGATCGCGACCCTGCTCCAGTCGAGCCTT
>NZ_JBQBES010000002.1:2592500-2912500 GCF_051919425.1 Aeromonas sp. 75A
GAGTAGGGCGGGACACGTGACATCCTGTCTGAATATGGGGGGACCATCCTCCAAGGCTAAATACTCCTGACTGACCGATAGTGAACCAGTACCGTGAGGGAAAGGCGAAAAGAACCCCTGTGAGGGGAGTGAAATAGAACCTGAAACCGTGTACGTACAAGCAGTGGGAGCCCTTCGGGGTGACTGCGTACCTTTTGTATAATGGGTCAGCGACTTACATTTTGTAGCGAGGTTAACCGTATAGGGGAGCCGTAGGGAAACCGAGTCTTAACTGGGCGTCTAGTTGCAAGGTGTAGACCCGAAACCGGGTGATCTAGCCATGGGCAGGTTGAAGGTTGAGTAACATCAACTGGAGGACCGAACCCACTAACGTTGCAAAGTTAGGGGATGACCTGTGGCTGGGGGTGAAAGGCCAATCAAACTCGGAGATAGCTGGTTCTCCCCGAAAGCTATTTAGGTAGCGCCTCGGACGAATACTACTGGGGGTAGAGCACTGTTTGGGCTAGGGGGTCATCCCGACTTACCAACCCCATGCAAACTCCGAATACCAGTAAGTAATATCCGGGAGACACACGGCGGGTGCTAACGTCCGTCGTGAAGAGGGAAACAACCCAGACCGCCGGCTAAGGTCCCAAAGTTCTGGTTAAGTGGGAAACGATGTGGGAAGGCTCAGACAGCTAGGATGTTGGCTTAGAAGCAGCCATCATTTAAAGAAAGCGTAATAGCTCACTAGTCGAGTCGGCCTGCGCGGAAGATGTAACGGGGCTCAAACCAGGCACCGAAGCCGCGGATTCACACTTATGTGTGAGTGGTAGGGGAGCGTTCTGTAAGTCTGCGAAGGTGTATCGAGAGGTATGCTGGAGATATCAGAAGTGCGAATGCTGACGTAAGTAACGATAAAGGGGGTGAAAAGCCTCCTCGCCGGAAGACCAAGGGTTCCTGTCCAACGTTAATCGGGGCAGGGTGAGTCGACCCCTAAGGCGAGGCCGAAAGGCGTAGTCGATGGGAAGCAGGTTAATATTCCTGCACGACTTGTAATTGCGATGGGGGGACGGAGAAGGCTAGGTGGGCCAGGCGACGGTTGTCCTGGTGAAAGTGCGTAGGTGGTGTTTCCAGGCAAATCCGGAGACACAACACTGAGACACGAGACGAACGCACTACGGTGCGGAAGCCATTGATGCCCTGCTTCCAGGAAAAGCCTCTAAGCTTCAGATTACAAGTCATCGTACCCCAAACCGACACAGGTGGTCGGGTAGAGAATACCAAGGCGCTTGAGAGAACTCGGGTGAAGGAACTAGGCAAAATAGAACCGTAACTTCGGGAGAAGGTTCGCTCCTGACAGTGAAGTCCCTTGCGGATGGAGCAGTTGGGAGTCGCAGTGACCAGATGGCTGGGACTGTTTATCAAAAACACAGCACTCTGCAAACACGAAAGTGGACGTATAGGGTGTGACACCTGCCCGGTGCCGGAAGGTTAATTGATGGGGTTAGCGCAAGCGAAGCTCTTGATCGAAGCCCCGGTAAACGGCGGCCGTAACTATAACGGTCCTAAGGTAGCGAAATTCCTTGTCGGGTAAGTTCCGACCTGCACGAATGGTGTAACCATGGCCATGCTGTCTCCACCCGAGACTCAGTGAAATCGAATTCGCCGTGAAGATGCGGTGTACCCGCGGCTAGACGGAAAGACCCCGTGAACCTTTACTACAGCTTGGCACTGAACATTGAACCTACATGTGTAGGATAGGTGGGAGGCTTTGAAGGCGTGACGCTAGTTGCGCTGGAGCCGTCCTTGAAATACCACCCTTGTATGTTTGATGTTCTAACGCAGGGCCCTGAATCGGGCTCGCGGACAGTGCCTGGTGGGTAGTTTGACTGGGGCGGTCTCCTCCCAAAGAGTAACGGAGGAGCACGAAGGTTGGCTAATCCTGGTCGGACATCAGGAGGTTAGTGCAATGGCATAAGCCAGCTTAACTGCGAGACGGACAGGTCGAGCAGGTACGAAAGTAGGTCATAGTGATCCGGTGGTTCTGAATGGAAGGGCCATCGCTCAACGGATAAAAGGTACTCCGGGGATAACAGGCTGATACCGCCCAAGAGTTCATATCGACGGCGGTGTTTGGCACCTCGATGTCGGCTCATCACATCCTGGGGCTGAAGTCGGTCCCAAGGGTATGGCTGTTCGCCATTTAAAGTGGTACGCGAGCTGGGTTCAGAACGTCGTGAGACAGTTCGGTCCCTATCTGCCGTGGGCGTTGGATGATTGAAGGGAGTTGCTCCTAGTACGAGAGGACCGGAGTGAACGAACCTCTGGTGTTCGGGTTGTCACGCCAGTGGCACTGCCCGGTAGCTAAGTTCGGAATCGATAACCGCTGAAAGCATCTAAGCGGGAAGCGAGCCCTGAGATGAGTCATCCCTGACCCCTTGAGGGTCCTAAAGGGCCGTTGGAGACCACAACGTTGATAGGTGGGGTGTGTAAGCGCGGTGACGTGTTGAGCTAACCCATACTAATTACCCGTGAGGCTTAACCATACAACACCCAAGAAGTGTTCTGGGCCTTGTAGCGAATGAGCGAACTACTCAAATTCAGTGATAGTGACAAGCCAAGCGCAACATCACTACTCACGTCAGCTTTCCAAGATTGAAGATTTTGCCTGGCGGCCATAGCGCCGTGGAACCACCTGATCCCATGCCGAACTCAGAAGTGAAACGCGGTAGCGCCGATGGTAGTGTGGCATTCGCCATGCGAGAGTAGGACACTGCCAGGCAACAAATTAAACGGTGATGTGAAAACACATAGCCGGCTGCGAGGATGACACCTCAAAAGAAGCAGCAGAAGATTTAGCGCAAGCTAACCGAATGCGGAGCGGTAGTTCAGTCGGTTAGAATACCGGCCTGTCACGCCGGGGGTCGCGGGTTCGAGTCCCGTCCGCTCCGCCACTAATTTGAAGGCCTTCCCAGATGGGAAGGCCTTTTTGCTATGGGCGATTTTGTCCATAAGACCCACAGATTTGCACACCAGAATCAACACAAAGCCCAGTCTGACCACCGGGCTTTTGTATTTTTAGCGTGTTAAACCGCCAGTGTTAGCATTTATCTGCAGGAAGAGAACTAAAACCCTGTCACCTCCACCATTTTCTATCTATATCAAGCCCTTATCTGATGGATTACTTGCCATTTTAACTGGTTTACTTTTGGCCAAACTCTGTTCATGGTGCGCGATTAGGGTTGTATCTCGCTTATAACTCGGTAGAGTAAGGGCATCTTGAGTTTGCCTGTCCCGCGCCTAGCTTGCCGGGTTCCAGGTGTAACTTGGCCAGTTTTTATCAACCTTAAGTCAGTGGTATCGATATGGAACAAGTAAACAAGTCCACCTTCAGCGATGTACTGGAATATGTGCGTATGTCCCGTCGCCAGAACAAACTCAAGCGTGAAATTGCGGATAACGAGAAGAAGATCCGTGACAACCAGAAGCGCGTGCTGCTGCTCGACAACCTGAGCGACTACATCAAGCCGGGCATGAGCATTGATGATGTACAGGCGATCATCGCCAACATGCGTGCCGACTATGAAGAGCGCGTGGATGACCACATCATCAAGAACGCCGAGCTATCCAAAGAGCGCAAAGATCTGAGCACCAAGCTGAAGGGCATGAGCTCTCACAAATAAGCGTTGCGCTTCGCTTAAGAGACACCGGCCACTGGCCGGTGTTTTGTTATCAGCTCGGATCTCTGCCACTCCTGCAACAATCGGCTCCCCTTTTTAGAATTGCCCTGTTACCATCACCACAAAGCGGTCAATAGTTTCAAGCCATTGACTTGAAAAGACTAAGCTTGAGTGAAACACAATAAATTGCGCAACCATGGTGGGGCTGATATGGGCGCATCAGAACAGACGGATTTGACACAAGTGGCATCTCAAGATTCATCTGTCCAGACCTCGGACGGGAACCCAAAGCGCAAGCGCCGTCCCTGGTGGCGTTGGCTGTTCTGTTTTCTCTTTTTATTGTGCCTGGGGGCGGTGATTGCTCTGGTTGGCTATGAGATGAAAACCTCGAAGCTGCAATCTCAGGAGATCTCCCGCTATGCCGCCAAGCTCACCTATCAGGTCGAGCCTGGCCAGAGCAAGCAGATCGCCTTCCCTGAGGATGGCCCATTCGACAAGCGGCTCGGCTATGTGCAACTGCCGATGATGCAGGAGCGTTTGCTTCAGCGGGGCTATGAAGTCAGCAAGCAGGTGCATTTCTCCGACGCGCTCTATGACTACGCCAGTCGTGGCTTCTTCGTGCCCTATACCGAGAAGGTGCAGGCTGGCCTGACGTTGCACGATTGCCGCGCAGAACCTTTCTATCAATTCAAGTATCCGACCCATCACTATCCGGATTTTGACTCCATTCCGCCGCTCGTCATCCAGTCGCTGCTGTTTATCGAGAACCGCGACTTGCTGAGCAATGAAGAACCGTTGGCCAACCCGGCGGTCGACTGGCCCCGTTTTGCCAAGGCCGCACTATCTCAAGTGGGCAAGGCGCTCGATATGCAGGATCAATCTGCCGGTGGCAGTACCCTGGCGACCCAGGTGGAGAAGTATCGCCACTCGCCGGATGGCCTGACCCTGTCGCCGACCGAGAAGATCCGTCAGATGGCCTCTGCCAGCGTGCGGGCCTATCGTCTCGGGCCGGAAACCCTCGAAGCGCGCAAACTGGTCGCCTGGGCCTACCTCAACTCGGTACCGCTCTCGGCTGCGCCGGGATATGGTGAAGTACATGGTCTGGGAGATGGCCTCTGGGTCTGGTTTGGTGCCAATGTCGATGACGTGAACCGTCTGCTGGACCCCGCCCGCAACCAGAACGCACCGCTGGCCGAACAGGGACTTGCCCTGCGTCAGGTTGTCTCGCTGATGATTGCGCACCGCCGTCCCTCTTACTATCTGGCTCAGGGGCGAGAGGCATTGGCTACCCTGACCGACAGCTACCTGCGCCTGTTTGTGCAGGAGGGAATGATTACGCCACTTCTGATGGAGGCGGCGCTCAAGGCCAAGATTACGTTCCGTGACTTCCTGCAGTCCCCGGCTATCACCCGGGTGAACAATAACAAGGGGTTGCAGGTTGCCCGTACTCGCCTGAGCCGTCAGCTCGGGGTGCAGCTCTATGACCTTGACCGGATGGATCTGACCGCCGATACCAGCCTCAACATGCCGCTGCAGAACGAAATCTCCCGTTATCTGCAACAGCTGGCCGACCCGACGTTTGCCGCTCAGGTGGGACTGTTTGGTGAGCGCCTGCTCTCGCCGGAGAAGACCGGCGATGTGCGCTACAGCTTCACCCTGTTCGAGAAGTCGGCGGAAGGGTTCAAGGTGCGGGTACAGACCGACAACACCGATCAGCCGTTCGATATCAACGAAGGTTCCAAGCTGGAGTTGGGCTCAACCGCCAAGTTGCGGGTGCTGACTACCTATCTGGAGATCGTAGCCGAGCTGCACGATAACTATGCCGGGATGCCAGTCGAGAATCTGCGCAAGCTGGCTGCCGTCTCTCAGGACAACCTCAGTCGCTGGGCCATCTCCTATCTGATGACGGCTCAGGACAAGAGCCTGCCTGTAATGCTGGAAGCTGCGCTGGATCGCAAATACTCCGCCAGCCCCAACGAAGGGTTCTTTACCGGTGGCGGCATGCACACCTTCAACAACTTCCGCCGCGAGGATAACAATCGTATTCCGACGTTGCGTGACTCTCTGCGTGAGTCGATTAACTTGCCCTTTGTGCGGTTGATGCGCGATATCGTGCGCTACAGCCTCTACAAGGAGGGCAACCGTGCCCAGTTGCTGAAGGATGACAAGGATCCCCGTCGTCAGGAGTATCTGGCCAAATTTGCCGACAAAGAGGGGCAGACCTATCTGCTGCGCTTCTGGCGCAAATATCGCGGCAAGACTCCCGAGGAGCAGCTCGATACCTTCCTCGACGGTCTCAAGCCGAGTGCGGTACGTCTGGCGGCGGTTCACCGCTACCTGATGCCGGAAGCCAGCGAAGCGGCTTTTGCTGCCTTCCTGGCGGTGCGGTTGCCGAGAGAGAAGCTGAGCGCCAAGCGGGTTAATCAGCTCTACGTCAGCTATGGCCCGGGCAAGTATTCACTGCCGGATCAGGGCTACATCGCCCGGGTTCACCCGCTGGAGCTGTGGTTGCTGGCCTATCTCAAGCAGTTCGACAAGGCGACCTTTGCCGACGCGGTGGCGGCCAGTCGTGACGAGCGGCAGGAGGTCTACAGCTGGCTGTTCAAGACCCGTCATCGCAGTGCCCGTGACAGCCGGATCCGTACCATGCTGGAGGTTGAAGCCTTCCTCGATATCCATCAGCGCTGGGCCAAGCTCGGTTACCCGTTCGACCATCTGGTGCCTTCGCTGGCGACCGCCTTGGGCAGCTCCGGCGATCGTCCGGCTGCACTGGCCGAGTTGATGGGGATTATCCAGAATGGCGGTGTCCGCTCGCCAACTTTGCGTATCGAGCATCTCTCGTTTGCCAAGGGGACGCCCTTCGAGACCGAGTTTGAGCCGCAGCACACCGAGGGCACCCGGGTGATGCCGGCAGAGGTGGCTGCTGCCCTGCGCAGTGCGCTCTCCAAGGTCGTTGAAGGGGGCACGGCAAGACGTATCGCCGGTGCCTTTACCCTGCCGGATGGCACTGTGCTGCAGATGGGGGGCAAGACCGGGACCGGGGATAACCGGATTGAAACAGTGGGCCGTTATGGCAACGTGACCAGCTCGCTGGCGCGCAACCGCACCGCAACCTTCGTCTTCTATCTGGGTGAGGATCACTTCGGTACCCTGACCGCCTATGTACCGGGTAGCCAGTCTGACAAGTTCCGTTTCACCTCGGCGCTGCCGGTACAGGTGCTCAAGGGGATGGCTCCTCTGCTGACGCCTTACCTGCAACCGGGCTCCCATACCCAGTGTCTGGCGAACCAGTGATACGCACGAATTACCGCTCATCACGCAGATAACTAACCAGAGAAAAAACGGGGAGGCTGACAGCCTCCCCGTTTTTATTTCCTTATCGGACGCAGTGGCGCTCGATTGCGATCAGGCGTTCAGTACGAACTGCTCGATCACCTGAGCCACGCCATCTTCATCGTTGCGGGCAGTGGTGTGCTGGGCGAGAGCCTTGATCTCGTCGGTGGCATTGCCCATCGCAACCCCGAGGCCAGCGTACTCGATCATGTGGCGATCGTTGCCCGCATCCCCGACGCAGATCACCTGATCGGCGGTCAGGCCCAGGTGCTCGGCCAGCGCGGCGACGCCGGTTCCCTTGTTGCTCTGCTTGTTCATGAACTCGAGGAAGAAGGGGGCGCTCTGTACCACGGTATAGCGCTCATAGAGCTCTGCAGGCAGTCGCTCGATGGCGCGGGAGAGCTGGGGCGGCTCGTCGATCATCATCACCTTCATGATCTGCTCGTCGGCAGGCAGGGTGGCGAAGTCGATCAGATTGATCGGCATGCCGATCAGGCGGGATTCGTGCTCGGTGTAGGTGCTGACACGGGGACTGATGAGGCCCTGGGTGACCGAGAAACCATGGACGTTCACTTCCAGCTCATCAGCCAGTTTGGCGACGGCGCTGGCGTCACTGCCGGTCAGCAGCTGGCTGCGGATGATGCGCTGATCGGCCACCTGTTGCACCAAGGCGCCGTTGTAGCAGATGACGTAGTCATGCTCTGTGGTGAGGCCGAGCTCTTCCAGATAGCGGCTCATCCCTTCCAGCGGGCGGCCGGAGGCCAGCACAACGGTTACCCCTTTGGCGCGCGCGGCGCTGATGGCGGCGTGGGTGCGGGGAGTAATCTGGCCCTGCGGGTTGAGCAGGGTGCCATCCATATCCAATGCGATCAGCTTGTACATCTCTCACTACCTGAGTCTGGGTGGCCCGCCCGGTGGGGCCAAGGAAGTGGCGAGTGTAGCGAAAATCGGCGGCGGGATCACGGTCGGCACAGAGAGCGGTCCGTGTAGGTTGAGCTATTTGTGCCCCTCGTAAGGGGTCATCTCCAGGGTTTCATCATGGATAGTCAGGCGGGTAGGGCCTCGGGTGATGGTAACCTTGCGTTTGAAGCTGGCCATCTCGACCTCGATGCCGGAGTAGAGGTGCTGGGTGGCAATGACCTCCATCTGAGCCATCAAGTTTCGCAGCTCCTCCTGGTTGGCGGTGAGCTGCTCATCGAGCTGGGCCAGTTCGGCCAGCTGATGGTCCCGGATCGGTTTGAGCTTGCGCAGGGTATCCGGATTGCGCTTGTCGCCGGGCAGTTGCAGCAACTTCATGACCAGCTCCTTGATTTTCTCCAGCTGGGCCTGACACGCCTGCTGGCGCAGCTTGAGCTGGTGTTCCTGCTCCTTGTGGGTGAAGTAGCCGCCAAGGATCTGCAGCCGGGTATGGTTGGCGGCCTCGGCCCCCAGGCTGGGGGCCATGATCAGGCGATTGGCAATGCTGGTGCCCCCCAGCAGAGTGCCTTTGCGCATGTTGCTATCGCCTACCTTGATATCTTGTCCGCTGCGGGAGTAGCAGTGGCTGAGCTGGCTCTGGATCTGGATATCCCCCCCGCTTCCAGCTGGGCATACTGGGCGTAGCTGGCGTGGATTTCCCCTTGTGCATTGAGCTGGCAAAGGTACTCTCCCTGCTCGTTGCGGCGGCCAATGATGCCGTGGCGTACCGTGATGCTGCCCCCCGCCTCGATCCAGCCCCCTTCGATAAAGCCGCCAATCACGATGTCACCGCTGACCCGGATCTTCATGCCCGGGTTGACGTCGCCGCTGACGATTAAGCCCCCTTCAAAATCAATGTGACCGTGGCGGGCATCCACCTGTTTGACGCTGAGCACCTCGTCCACCTTCATGCCCGCTTTCTCCTGACAGGGCAGGCCAGCCCGACCGGCAATCAGCAGGTCGGGATCGTCGGGGGAGATAAAGGTGCCCTCGCCAGCACTCATCGGGCTGTCTTTGCCATCCTTGGCGGGCAGGTCCTGACCGGTCACGGTAAAACCGGGTACCCCGACGGTGGCCGGATGACGGCGCATCAGCGGAGCGCCGGCCTTGACGGTGACGATGGAGCCGAGATCCCGCAGGTCGACCTTGCCATGACCCAGCTCCTGCGGTTTGAGGATCCGTTCGGCCGGGGTCTCCACCAGCCGCTCATAGCGAGTGTCCTGACCATTGACAGCAGGCTGGCCGTTGGCAATCACCAGCTTGAGCTGACTGCCGGGGGCGGCCTCCTTGGCTGACTGGATGGCAGCGGTGAGCAGTTGCTCACTCACCCCCTGTTTGATTTCGCTGATGGCGATCGCCTCTTTCAGCTGTTCCAGCGTCACATACTTGCCCCCCCAGTCGGCAGTGATCTGGGCGATGGCGCTCATGCGATCCTTCTCCACGATTACGGCGAGTCGGGCATCCTGACGCTTGCCGACAGGGATGGGGTTGGCGGGGACGGGGGCGGCAGGGTTGGTGAGCAGGCTATTAAGCAGGCTGATGGCCTGTTTGATCCCCTCGGGCAGCGGCTGATAGCGGCGACAGTTGGAAGCGAGCAGCAGAGCCTGCACATCCTGTTCCGTGACAGGTTTGGTGAGACCGGCGGCAATCCGCAGGCAGACCAGTTCCATATCGCTTGATAGCAGCAACCACTCTTTGCTTAACACCGCATCTCCTTGCTGGATGAGAACGGAACGATCGGCTCGCTCCTCTACTGTCATTTAATCTCTCAATGATTAACAAAGCGAGTCACCAACCCTGAGAGTGGGCAGTATTCAGATATTTCCTCTGAATGGTCAATGAATTGAAGTCAAATCGGTGATGGCGGCCGGATAAATATGGGTGCTGTTTGGCAACGGCATGAAAAGGCGGATCGCAGCGCCAGCAACATAGGGTCGCTGGCAGGGGCGGTAGTTATCAGCTGCGCTGGGCTGTTCTGGCCAGGGTGAGGTAATCGCCGAGTACCGGCTCACCCAGCATATGGCGGCGCAGCATGTCGAGGGCAGCAAAGGCGAGGATCTTGCGGCGGCTCTCCGGGTCGGGGTGGCTGACCTTGACCGTCTGACCGATGTGCTTGCCATCGGCGCTGAGCTGCAGTGGCACTCCCTCCGGCCCCTCTCGCCCTATGGTCAGTTGCAGGCCCGCATCGGTGGTCGGCAGTTGCGCCAGCTCATCGGCCAGTTGCGCGCTGAAGTTGGCCTCCAGCCTGGGATGGCCGTGACAAAGCGCCAGCAGCGCACCTCCACTCTCCCCCTCCAGCAGAGTCAGCGGTTTGTCTTGCAGCAGCGCCAGGATCTGCTGCGCCGGTTCCGTATCTCCGCTGCCAACCAGCCAGGGGCGGATCGTATCCAGCAGTCGGCGCTCTGCACTCTCCATGTCAGCGGCACTGGCGCCGTGGCCGATCAGCTTCAGCTCGATAAGGGGCATGGAGGAGCGGTAACCCAGCTCGATGCTGGCTGGCCAGGGTTCGGCATCCAGCATATCGCTGAGGGCTGATTCCGAGATGCCGAAGGTGTAAAAGCGACGCAGCTCGGTATCGATCTGCGCACCGGCCAGCTGTTTGAGGCGCGGCAGAATTTGCTCGCGCACCATCTGCTTGAATTCGAACGGCACGCCCGGGGTGAAGAAGAGCTGACTCTGGCCACTTCGCACCACAAAGCCGCAGGCGGTGCCGACCGGGTTGTCGAGGATCTCGCTCCCCTGCGGCAACCAGGCCTGTTTGGCATTGCTTTGTGCCATGGGGCGACCACGGCTGGCGTAGCGCGCTTCGATGGTAGCGAGCCAGTCGGGGAAGAGGGTAAGTGGCTGGTCAAAGGCTTCAGCGGCTGCCTGAGCGGTCAGGTCGTCGGCAGTGGGCCCGAGCCCGCCACACACCAGCACCACCTCGGCGCGGTTGGCACTCTCTTGCAGCACCGTTTTCAGGTCAGCGAGGTTGTCACCCACCGTCAGGCGACGGCGCACCTGCCACCCCTGCTCCAGCAGCAGAGCGCTGAGCCAGGCCGCGTTGGTATCCACCACCAGGCCCGTCACTATTTCGTCTCCGGTACTGATGATCTCGATACGCATGGCAGGCTCCTTGGATTAAACGGGTGGCAACGGTTGGCCTCGGGCCAACACAATCAGGCTTTGTTGTGCTCGAAGTAGTAGCTGATCCGGGTACGCGGATTGAGGTACTCGAACACGGCGGGCGGCAGCCGTTTGGGGTGGATCACCTTGGCGATCGACAGTTCGGCTTGCTGCAGGTCGATGATGGCGGCTTCTTGACGGGGAATGCGCGGATCGTAGACCAGCACCGAGGGGTAGAGCAGGCGGGAAGCGTTGACCGACATCACCAGCCCCACCTGACCGTTGGAGAGTTGCACCACGCTGCCGGGGGGGTAGATCCCCATCAACCGGATCAGCATGCTGAGGTACTCCGGATTGAACTGCGCCTTGCGCTGCTTGTAGAGGCCGCTCAGGGCCGAGTAGGGCACCTTGGCCTGCATATGGCAGAGGTTATCGTACTCGTTGATCAGCGACACCATCTGGGTCAGCGGATCGAGCTGGCCACCCTTGAGCCCTTCCGGCCCGCTGCCATCGAGATATTCATGGTGATGGAGCACGATCCCCTTCGCCTCGGCCGGGAAATCCTTGGCCAGATTGAGCAGATCCAGCCCGTAGCGCGGGTGCTGGGCCATCAGGTTCTGCTCCGGCTTGGTCAGCGGCTCGGTCTTGCGCAGGATCTGGCTCGGGATCTTCAATTTACCGATGTCGTGGAATAGAGCCCCCATGCCGACCTGACGGATCTCGTCGGCCGTCATGCAGCACTCCTTGGCCAGCAGCATGCTGAGCACGCTCACATTGAGGGAGTGGAAGTAGAGGTTGTTGCCATCCTCGCTGTCGGAGACCAGATGAAGCACCATCTCGTCAACCGAGAGCAGCTGTTCGGTCATGGCGTTGACCAGTTCCTGCGCCTCGCCGATGGCATTGAGGGGGCGGGACTGGATCTTGCTCATCACGCTGCGCACCTGCGCCAGCGACTGCTGGAACTGCTTCTCGCACTGCTGCAGGTTGCGGCGATAGAGTTGCAACTGCTCGATGCGGCGATCCTTCTCCTGCTGCATCTGGGCCTGACGCTGGGCGGCGTCTGCGCTCTCTTGTTGCTGAGGCTGTACCTGATTGAGAGGCTTGGGCGGAACGTCGCTCTTGTCGGGAATGATGGTGACCAGTTTCAGGCCGAGACGGCGGATCAGCTCGATCTCTTCTTCACTTTTGATCTTGAAGCTGGAAAACAGGAACGGGTGTTCGCGCCACCCCAGTGGCAGGGATACATAGTTGCCGACTTGCAGTCGATCTACGGAAATCTTGATACCGGTCATTATCTTGGAAGCAGGAGACACACTGAGCCGTATGCTAGTCAAAGGCGGGGGTGAATACAAAAGGTATCTGATGACAGGGCAGGAGCTTTATTATAGGCTTCTGGATGTCCAGACATATTTACTGATGCAGTACAGGGAGTAAGCATGCCGATCAAGATCCCGGATCAGTTACCCGCCGCCGAAGTGCTGGGGCAGGAGAACATCTTCGTGATGACGGAATCCCGGGCCGTCACCCAGAACATCCGCCCGCTGCGGGTGCTCATCCTCAACCTGATGCCAAAGAAGATTGAGACCGAGATCCAGCTGATGCGGATGCTCTCCAACTCGCCGCTGCAGGTGGATGTGGATCTGCTGCGCATCGATGACAGGGAGTCAAAGAACACGCCGCAGGCCCATCTGGAGAACTTCTATCACGACTTCGAGCAGGTGCGTGGCAACAACTACGACGGCATGATCATCACAGGGGCGCCGCTCGGGCTGGTGGAGTTCGAAGAGGTGGTCTACTGGCCGCGCATCGTCGAGATCATCGAGTGGTCCCATCAGCATGTCACCTCCACCCTGTTCCTCTGCTGGGCGGTGCAGGCGGCGCTGAAAGCCTTGTATGGTATGGAGAAGCAGACCCACGGCGAGAAGCTCTCCGGGGTTTATCGCCACCATCGCCTCGATGAGCACGAGCCGTTGCTGCGCGGTTTCGATGACGAGTTCGTCGCCCCGCACTCCCGTTACGCGGCGTTTGATGGCGATCTGATCCGTGCCCAGACCGACTTGCAGATTTTTGCCGAGTCAGAAGAGGCGGGGGTCTATCTGGCGGCGACCAAGGATTGTCGTCAGGTGTTTGTCACCGGGCACCCGGAGTACGATGCCCTGACGCTGGACGGGGAGTATCAGCGGGATCTGGCGGCAGGGCTCGACCCGGCCATTCCGGTCAACTACTACCCGAATAATGATCCGAGCCGGACGCCGCGCGCCAGCTGGCGCAGCCATGGTCATCTGCTGTTTGCCAACTGGCTCAACTACTACGTCTATCAGCTCACCAGCTATCGGGTGGAAGATATCGGCAAGGTCTTCACCTACGACCAGGGAGGTAAATAGTCAGTCGCCCTGCGCCAGCCGCTCGGCCAGCTGGTCTAGCCATTGGCGGTGGCAGGCCAGGGTAAACGCCTTGGGTCTGTGGGCCTTGATGGCGGCCATCGCCTCTTGCTGTGGCTGGCCGAGGGTCATCAGCAGCGCGGCGGCGACCAGACCGGTACGACCGCTGCCCCCTTTGCAGTGGATGACCAGATGTTTGCCATCGCCCAGCAGCTCGCGCAGCTGTGGCAGCGCCTGTTGCCAGGCCGCCTCGAAGTCGGTGTCGGGGGCCAGATCATCCTCGATGGGCAGATGGAACCAGCGCATCCCTTCGTGCTCGACCTGCTGGCCGAGCTGCGCCAGTTCGAGTCGGATCAACTCGGCGCTTGTCATCAGGGTCACCACCCCGTGGGCACCGGCCAACCGCAGTTGATCGAGCGCCAGGGTCAGCGGCACCTGCTGGGTGCCGGGGCAGGGTGTCAGCAGCAGCTGACCGTCGACACGGGGAACCTCAAGGCTCCAGAAGGGGTGATACGGGTGCATGGCGGATCCTCGCGTGGTGGCCGCAGGGTTGCGGCCGGTGAATGGCGCCAAGGATAGGCGGGGCAGGGGGGATGTCAATGGCCGTTGTGTTTGCCCCGGTTTACGGGCAGAGTCTAAAAAATTGAGCGGTTCAAGGAGTTAAGATGAGAAACCTGGATCAACTGGATTTGGATATCCTGGCCCATCTGTTTCGGGATGCGGGCATGACCAACAAGGATCTGGCCGCGCTGGTGGGCGTTGCCCCCTCCACCTGTCTGGAGCGGGTGCGCAAGTTGCAGCAGGATGGCGTGCTCAAGGGAGCGCACTGCGAAGTGGATTATCAGGCCCTCGGTGGCCACATTCAGGCCATGGTCTCCCTGCAGCTGGCCCGTCACAGCCGCCAGATCATCGATGCTTTCCGCGATGCCATTCTGGCGTTGCCCGAAGTGATCAGTCTGTTCCACATGGGGGGCAAGGATGATTTTCTGGTGCACCTCTGTGTCTCCGATACCGAGCACCTGCGCAACTTCGTCTTCGATCACTTCACCTCCCGCGAGGAGGTGGTGCACCTCGAAACCTCGCTGGTGTTCGAGCACAAGTTCAGCCGCTCCCTGCCCTGCTTTCCCCAGCCATAACGGCCAGTGGGCCGATAGTATGAATAGATAGAAAAAACCGCCAGCTGGCGGTTTTTTCCATTCTGCTATCGATTGAATTTGCACGGGTGGCTCAATTGGCGGCGGTGCGTTCATCCTTGGCCGTCTGATAGAGGCTCTTCTGATAGGCCATGCTGCCCCACAGGGCCAGACCAAGGGCATCCTCCTTCAAGGCGTCCGGCTGCGCCGCCAGGGTCAGCTTCTCGCTGGCATTGTCGTAGACATAGCCCTCTGCCGCCCGTTCCGGTTGCAGGATCACCACATCCTTGCCGCGCATCAGGGCGAAGTTCTTGTCGTACTGCATGATGGCGCGCCCCGGCCAGTCAGCGGGCATGCGGGTCAGATCCTTGCCGAGCATGGGGTAGTCGGCACTGATCCCCATCAGTGAGAGCAGGGTCGGCGCCATGTCGATCTGGCTGACGATGCGCGGATCCTTTCTCGGCGCAATACCGTCGCCTACGATAACCCCCGGAATATGGAAGCGGGGAATGGGCACCAGACTGGCGCCACCGACCCGGCTATCGTGGTCGGCTATAACCAGAAACAGGGTATCCTTCCAGTATTCGGACTGTTTAGCCTTCTTGAAGAACTCGCCGATGGCGTAATCCGCATACTTGGCCGCGTTGTTGCGGGTCTGCTTGGGCTGCTCGAAGAGTTCGATGCGGTTGTCCGGGAATTCGAACGGATCGTGGTTGCTGGAGCTGAACACCAGACTGAAGAAGGGTTTACCCTCCTTGTGCAGCGCTTTGAAGGTCTCGTCGGCCTTGGCCATCAGATCCTCATCGGAGGCGCCCCAGGAGCCCTTGAACACCGGATTGTCGAAATCCTTTTGTTCGACGATGGTGGTAAAGCCGTTGCCGAGGAAGAAGCTACGCATGTTGTCGAAGTGGCTCTCGCCGCCATAAATAAAGCTGGTGTCGTAACCCCGCTGTTTGAGCAGATCCGCGATGGTAAAGAAGTTGGTCTGGCTCTTGCCGAGTTTGACCACCGCCTGTGCCGGGGTCGGCGTGAAGCCGGTTAGTACCGCCTCGATACCGCGCACCGAGCGGGTGCCGGTGGCGTAGAGTTGATCGAAGGCCCAGCCCTGCTGCGACAGGGCGTCGATGTTGGGGGTAAGCGGCAGGCCGCCGAGGGAGCCGACAAACTGGGCGCCCAGGCTCTCCTGCAGCAGGATCACCAGATTCTTCGGTTTACCTTGGAAGCTCGCCTGGTTGAAGGTCTGGCTGGGCAGCAGATCGGAGTTGAAATCACTGGCCGGACGGCCACTCTCCTTGCGCATGACCTCGAGCACCTTCTGAGGGGTCATCTCGCCGTAAAACTGGCCGGCATCTTCCTCGGCGCCCATCTGCTTGATGGCAAAGAAGAGGGAGTAGGCGGAGTTGACGGTGAGCGAGTTGACCAGCGGATCCTCGGCAAAGGCGACCATGGCCGGGTTCAGGGCGCGGTGGCCGAGACTGGAGCGGGCACCGAGAAAACCTATGGCCAGAATGAGCAGGGCGAAGGCCGGACGCAGATACCAGCGGGGGAAGCTGAGACCATGCACCAGACGGCCGCTCAGCCACCAGCCACCGGTCAGCGCGGCGCCACTGAAGAGTAACGCCAGCAGCAGCTCGGCTTTGCGGCCCGCCCACAGCATGGCGAACACCTCTTTCGGATAGATGAGGTACTCCACATAGAGACGGTTGGGGCGCACGCCATACTCGGTGACAAACGAGGGGGTGGAGATCTCGAGGAACAGCATCAGCCAGAGTCCGACGGTCAGCCAGACGCGCATCAGTTGCAGCCAGCCTCGGCCGATGGCATGGGGGCCTGCCAGTAGCAGAGTGAGCATGGCGGGGACACCCCAGACCCAGCAGAGGGTCGCAAAGTCGACCCGGATCCCTTGCAGCAGCATCTCCTGCCAGCCGGCCACGGCATCCACCCGTTCCAGTTGCCAGAGACCGAGGGCGATTCGGCTGAAAGAGAGAGAGAAAAGCGCGAGTGCGCAGAAGACGGCGAAGGGCCAAAACGGGCCGAGTCGCTGTTTTAGATCTGTCATGTTTGTTCCTGAATGAGACTCTAAACGTCTGTCCACAGACGTTTTTCTAGTTGTTGTGAGGTTATGACAGATCGAATTGGTTAAGGTTGCATTCAAGTTTGTTAAAAGTCGGCATTAACACATTTATCATCTAAAAATGTGATGCCACGCCACTAATGAGCACAGAATAATCTGCTGGATAAAATGTGAGCCACAGCGTGTATGGATGGGGAGTTGGTGTTTATAATTGCCGCGAATTATCTCAATCGGAGCCGAAGGGATGCCGGTCTTTATCGATGTCGAGTATGTGCGGGGATGGCGCCTGTTTTTGGTGTTATCGGATGGCACCACGGGGGTGCTGGATCTGACCCCCTGGCGAACCCAGCCGCTGTTTGCAAAGCTGGAGAGCGAGCGTCACTGCGCCCGGGTCTTCATCAACCGTCACCACCAGCTGGAGTGGCCTGTTGGCTGCACGCTATCCGCCCATGAGGTCTATCACCTCATCTCTCCCATTGATGAGCGGGAAGCCTTCAGCTAATCCCCATTTTTTGTGAGCCAACGCCAGATTCCTGTTGCTGGAATGTTTGCCCGTTTGCCTTTCTGAGCCAACTTGGGTAAAACCTGCGCAACATTTTGCCAACTTGCCTTCGCTTCACCTGACAGAGGCTTGCCGCTTTCGCGCCGCAGGCCTTTTTTGCGGCCTGACGGCAAACCTTTCCCTTGCTGAAAGGTTTGATTGGTTGAATGAAAATAACAAAACAAACAAATACATAAGGAAAATGTATGGCTTGTCATATGCGCACTCCTCTTGCCCTGCTGGTGGGCGGGCTCGCCTGTCACGGCGCCGCCGGTCAGGAGTCGGTGCAACAGCTGGATCCCATGGTGGTGGTGGCAACCCGCCCCGCCAGCACACTTGAAGTGACGCTGGATCCCAAGAAGCCCGGTTCCCCCATGCCCGCTGCCGACGGCGCCGGTTATCTGAAGAATGTCACCGGCATGAGCATGGTGCGCAAAGGGGGGCTGGGTGGCGATCCCGTGCTAAGGGGAATGGGGATGTCCCGACTCAACGTGCAGATGGATGGCGGTATGCTGGCCGGTGGGTGTGGCGGCCGGATGGACCCGCCCACGGCCTACGTGTTCCCCCAATCCTTTGACCGGATCCGGGTGCTGAAGGGGCCGCAATCCCTCGAGCAGGGGGCCACCCTGGCGGGAACCGTGCTGTTCGAGCGGGACAGGCCCGAGTTCACCGCACCGGGCCTCAAGGCCGATGCCTCGGCCCTCTTTGGCAGCTTCGGCCGCGATGACCAGATGGTGGATATGACGGCGGGTTCGACCGACGGTTATCTGCGCGGTCAGTTCACCCACTCCGACAGCGACGATTACCGCGATGGTCACGGTAACAAGGTGCGATCTTTCTATCGCCGCGAGAACGGCACCGCCCAGCTGGGCTGGACGCCGGGGGAGCACACCTGGCTGGAACTGACCGCCGAGCGCAGCAATGCCCGCGCCGCCTATGCGGACCGCACCATGGATGGCCCCATGTTTGATCGCGAATCCTTCGGGCTGAAGCTCAAGCAGGAGCAGATCACCACTCACTGGCAGCGCAGCGAGCTGACCCTGTGGGACAACTACATCGACCACATCATGGACAACTTCAGCCTGCGGCCAAACAGCGGCATGAAGATGCTCTCCAACCCGGATCGCCGCAATACCGGCGGGCGCTGGGCCAACGATATCGCCCTGCCTGCCGACTGGCTGCTGACCGCCGGGCTAGATAACAACCGGGATCAGCATCGCAGTCGGAGTGGGGTCGACTATGCCACCAAGGATCGCCAGCGCACCCTGCGTTTCGAGCAGCAGGGCGGCTTCGCCGAACTGGGTCGTCAGCAGGGGGCTCACAGCTACAAGGGCGGTTACCGTCAGGATAGGGTAGAGACCACCCGCTATGGCGCCGGTGAACAGACCCTCTACAGCGATACCCTGAGTCTTAACAGCGGGTTTGGCCGCTACGAGTACCAGTGGTCGCCACGCTGGTCCAGCTATTTGGCCTGGGGGCAGGCAGAGCGTGCGCCGGACTACTGGGAGCGCAGCAAGGACAGTACCCCGTTCACCCTCAACCCGGAGCGCAGTCGCCAGTGGGATGCTGGGTTGGCCCTGCGCAGTCGCGAGCTGGACCTGACCCTCTCCCTCTTTAGCGCCGATATCAAGGACTACCTGCTCTACAACAGCAAGTCGAACAAGGTGCGCAATATCGATGCCCAGACCCGGGGTGGCGAGCTGGAGGGGCGCTGGCAGTTTGCCGAGCAGTGGCGTCTCGATGGTGGTTTGGCGGTGGTCTATGGCGAAAACCAGAGCGACAACAAGCCGCTGGCCCAGATGCCGCCGCTCGATGGCAAGCTGGCCCTTGGTTGGCAGCCAAATGAGGCGCTGAACTTCACCCTGCTGGGGCGCGCGGTGGCGGCGCAGGATCGGGTAGATCTCTGGTCCGGTACCGTTGCGGGTCAGGATCAGGGGGAAACTCCGGGCTTCTTCACCATGAACCTGAGTGGCGCTTGGCAGTTTGCCAAGGGGTGGCAGCTCTCGGCCGGGGTGGACAACCTGTTCGACACCTTCTACTACGAGCACCTCTCCAAGTCGGTGCACGCCAGTCAGGCAGGCCTGGGCTACGAGCAGAGCGGCCGCATCCCCGAGCCGGGCCGTTCCTACTGGCTCTCGCTCAACTACCGTTTTGCCTCGGCAGGGGTGCTCTAACCAGTTGAGTCAGATAACGTTTTCAGTCACAGACACCGCTGTGTGAGCATCGCTATCATGGTGAAAAACAGGCGTATCAGACGCCTGCTCTCACAGCGGGAACATAACAATGAAACAGGGAACGTTACGCTATGGCGGCCTGCTCGGGGCCGCCCTGTTACTTGCGGCTTGCGGCGGCAGCGGTAGTTCAGGAGGGGAGAGCGCTCCCCCCGTCGTCAATCCGCCGGTCACCCACCCTCCGGTCGCCACGGCCAGTCATGCCTGCTATGGCGACGATCAACCCGCCTGCAACCTGCGCATCTATCAGGTGATGGTGGAGTCGTTTGCCGATGGTGACGGCAGTGCCAACTACGGCGTCGGCTATGGCCCCTCCCAGCACAACGGCGATCTGCAGGGGATCATCGACAGTCTCGACCACATCAAGAGTCTCAACGTCAACGCTATCTGGCTCACCCCGGTGTTCGACTCCTGCGCGGGGCAAGGCGGCGATAACAAGCTCGATGCCACCGGCTACTTCGCCTGCGACTTTTTTACCGTTGATCCCAACTTTGG
Organism: Aeromonas sp. 75A; assembly: GCF_051919425.1. NCBI lineage: Bacteria > Pseudomonadati > Pseudomonadota > Gammaproteobacteria > Aeromonadales > Aeromonadaceae > Aeromonas > Aeromonas sp. 75A. The sequence continues at coordinate 2,612,413 of NZ_JBQBES010000002.1, forward strand.
CAGCAATGCCAAGCTCAAACAGCTGGTAGACGGGGCGCACCAGCGCGGCCTCTATGTCTTCCTCGACGGGGTGTTTGGCCACGTCAACAAGGTGGGGGTGAGCAAGCCCTCGCCAGAGGGGCGTCTGCCAGCCCTCACCAGCGGCGGTGCGGGTTATCCCGGCCAGCTGGTGGATTACAGCAAGCTGGAGAGCCTCGCCTACTTCAAGGAGGTGGCCCGCTACTGGGTCGAGCAGTACGGCATCGACGGCTGGCGCCTCGATCAGGCCTATCAGCTTGGGCTGGATGATTGGCGCGCCATTCGCAGCGAGGTGGAGCAGGCCAGCGCAGCGCGCAAGGCCGCCGGTCAGCAGTGGGGCACCCTTGGCTACATGGTGGGTGAGGTGTGGAAGGGGGCTGACGACATTCGCGCCCAGGCTTACGGCAGCAGCGACAATCCGGCGCTCTCATCTGCGTTCGACTTCCCGCTACGCTACGGCATCGTGCAGGCGCTGGCGGTGGAGGAGTCCGGCAAGGGCGGGCAGGGGGCCAGCGTGCTCGATGCCAGCTGGAACAAGGTGGAGAACTACCCGAATCACGCCATGCCGAACCTGATGCTGGGCAACCACGATCTGGTGCGTTTTGGTGATCTGCTGGAGCGCGGCAACTTCAAATCGACCGAGTACTGGCAGCGCCACAAGGCGGCCTTCAGCTTTATGGCTGCCCGATCCGGCCCCATCACCTTCTACTATGGCGAGGAGTTTGGCGACGAGGTGCCGGGCTTTGCTGCCAAGGTCAGCGGTGACTGTGCGGCGCAGGGGCTCTGTGACGATCACGTGGCCCGCAGCGATGGCAAGGTGCCCGCTGTCACCGGTTTTGTGCCGGGTAGCGAACAGGCCGAGCTGAAAGAGTGGCTGGCCCAGCTACTGGCGATGCGTGCCGCGCACCCCGCTCTCTATCAGGGGGAGCGAGTCAAACTGGTGGCCGAGGGCAGTCTCTATGGTGACATCAAGCAGACGGCGGGGGAGCAGATAGTCTACCTGCTCAACCTCTCCACCACGGCGCTCAGCTACAACCTGCCGACGGGCAAGTTGCGCAGCGGCAGTGCGCTGGTAGACCTGCAAAGCGGCGAGAGTCTGGCCATTGGCGGCAGCAGCGTAACGGTGGAGATACCGCCCTTGAGCGGGCGTTTCCTGCGTCTGCAATAAGACAGCCGCAGCACGCTTTGATATGAGAGAGGGCCCCTTCGCGGGGCCCTCTCTGTCATTGTGGGCGACAAAGTCATGGCGGGTTATGCGGTGGTCTGGCCCCGGTTTTCCAGCCGCTGGCGGAAGGCACGGGCCAGTCGCTCGTAGAGATCCTGCGCCTCCTTGTCTTCGATATCGCCGCGGATCCAGGGGTTGTCGACGATCTCCAGCAGCACGCAGTCGCGCCCTTGCTGGCGCAAGTCGAGCCCGTAGAGGCCATTGCCGAGCTGATGGACGGCACGGCGGGCGGTCTGCAGTACCCGCTCCGGCACCTCGTTAAGCGGCAGCGCCTCGATGCGGCTCATGTCGAGGGGGTGCTTGCGGCGGCGGATGCGGTTGCCGGGTTCGGGCCGGTAGCGGCGACAGGCGAACAGCGGCGAGCCGTCGAGAAAGCCGATGCGCCAGTCGAACTCGGCGGGGATCCGGCTCTGCACCAGCAGCAAGGCGGATCTCCCCAGCCCCTCGTCCAGCAGGCGAGCCAGCTGCTGCTCGTCGCTGGCCATGGCCAGATCCCGTCCCTGCGCCCCGTCGGGCACCTTCACCATCAGCGGCAGGCCGAGCCGCTGCACCAGCTCGTCCACGTGGTGGCGGCCGCGGCGGGTCACCACCATGGTGGGCGGCATGGGCACGCCGCTGCGCACCATCAGCTCGTAGAGATAGAGCTTGTTGCTGCAGGCGAGGATGGCGCGGGAGCTGTCGATCACCGGCATCTTGAGCTGCTCGGCGCGGCGGGCAAATTCGAAGGTGTAGTGGCCGACTGCCGTCTCGGAGCGCAGCCAGAGGGTGTCGAACTCCGGCAGCCGCTCGATGGCTGACGGCGCCAGGATCTCGGCCCGGATCCCCTGCGCCGCGGCCGCCTTGATAAAGCGCTCCAGCGCCAGCCCGTCACTGCTGGCACGGCCATCATCTGGGTCGACCAGAATGGCGAGCTGGTAGAGCGGCGCCGCCTGCTCCTCGTCACCGGTCCCCACCAGTGCCTGAGCGTGGTGTAGCATCAGCTCTTTCTCGCTTGGGCTCAGCTCCAGCGGCGACAGGCTCTGCTGCTGGCGCACCGACCAGCCGTGGCGGCCGCGCTTGAGGGTCAGCTCCTGCAGCGGCAACTGGCTGAGGCCATAGTAGTAGCGGGCCAGCCCCGCCAGCTCGCTCTGTTCACACTGGCCGAAGATGGCGCGCACTCTAATCCGATCCTCGCTCTGCTGGGCCAGCCACCCTTGTGCCTTGCGCCACAGTTTGGCCGGTGGCTGCTGGGGTTGCAGTCTGCTGATGGCCTGCAGACCCGGCAGACAGTGGTGGCCGCGTGCCTGGGCCAGCAGCGAGCAGTAGTAGCCTGCGCTCAGGTGCTCCAGATTGCGGCAGAGGTTGATGATGCGGGGTCGGCCGCCGGTGGTCGGCACGCCATGTTGCAGATAGGTGCGGGCGGTCAGCAGATAATCGGCATGGCAAGGCCAGTCGCCCAGCTCTTCGACGATGACATAGGTACTCATATTTTCGGCTCCACAGATCAGACTGCCTTAACAGGCAGGATCCCCAGTGGGCTTCGATGCACCGACAAGCACGACAATGGCGCGAGGGGAAACAAGAGGTTACAGTGCCTAATATGACGCCTTGGTAACTTGTGATACAAGTCGCATTTTTGGTGCTGAGGATAAATAACCGAACAAGGACTCCCCGTGTTGACCGTACGTGCGGCCCGAACCGATGATCTGGGCGCCATCGTGAATCTGGAACGCTACTGTTTTCCTCCCGAAGTCGCCTTTGGCCGCAGCCGCTGGCACTATCTGCTGGCCCACGCCAAGGGGCGCACCCTGTTGCTGCTGGATGAGAAGCATCAGCTGATGGGCTATCTCTGCCTGCTGGAGCACAGAGGCTGGGATCGGCTGGTCATTCAGGCGCTGGCTATCCGCTGGACGGTGCGCCGTCTGGGCTGGGCCCGCCGCCTGCTGGAGCAGGTGATCCGCGAGGGCAAGGCCGCTGGCTGGGGGGCGATTCGCCTCGAAGTGGGGGACGCCAACGAAGAGGCGCTGGCGCTCTATCAGGGATTGGGATTTCGTCCCCAGCAGCGGCTGGCGGACTACTATGGCCGCGACCAGCACGCCCACCGGCTGGTGCTGCCGCTGGTGAGCGACGAGGAGCGTGAGCGGCGCAGAGTGGCTCGCACTCAGGCGCGCAAGCCATCTTCACAGGCCAACTGATCATGTTGAACGAGCAGAATTGAGGAGCAGGATGAGCTGCGACAACTGTCTTGCCACCGCCATCAGGGCAAAGCTGGGGCGCTGTCCGGTCTGCGCCATCCAGACCTTCATCATCGGTCTGAGTGGCTGGCTGGTCTGGTGGTGGTGTGGCGCCGATACCTCGGTCAACGCCCTCACCGGCCTGCTGTTCGCGCTGGGAGGCTCGGGCCTGTTGCTGCTCCATCTGGTGGTATTTGTCTGGCGCAAGGCGACCGGACGTGAATTGAGCGATGAATGAATCTGAATAGATTCAAACAGATAAATAACAATATCGGTGTAGATATGGAGGTTCAGATGATTGCAATGGTAACGGGCGCCTCGTCCGGTTTTGGTGAAGCTATCAGCCGCCAGCTGGTGCAGGCGGGCTACAAGGTGATCGGCACCGGTCGCCGTGCCGAGCGGCTGGCTGCGCTGGCTGACGAGCTGGGCGAGCAGTTCCTGCCGCTGGCGTTCGATGTGCAGGACAAGGCGGCCACCCGCGCCGCCATCGCTGGCCTGCCAGCCGCCTGGAGCGAGGTGGATCTGCTGGTCAACAACGCCGGTCTGGCGCTGGGTCTGGAGCCGGCCCACAAGGCGGATCTGGAAGATTGGGAGCAGATGATCGCCACCAACATCAGCGGTCTGACCCTGCTCACCCGATTGCTGCTGCCGGGCATGGTGGCGCGCAATCGCGGCCACGTCATCAACATCGGCTCCATCGCCGGCACCTACCCCTATCCGGGCGGCAACGTCTACGGCGCCACCAAGGCGTTCGTGAAGCAGTTCAGCCTCAACCTGCGTGCCGATTTGGCGGGCACCGCCATCCGCGTCACCAACGTGGAGCCGGGCCTGTGCGGCGGCACCGAGTTCTCCAACGTGCGCTTCCACGGTGACGATGCCAAGGCGGCCTCCGTCTATCAGGGGGTGGAGGCGATCCAGCCGGAAGATATCGCCAATACCGTGCTCTGGGTGAGCCAGCAGCCGGCTCACGTCAACATCAACAGCATCGAGATCATGCCGGTGGCGCAGACCTTCGGCCCGCTCAATATCAGCCGTCGCTGATCGCTGCATTGGTTGAAACAAAGAGGCTCCTGTGGGAGCCTCTTTGCGTTGGCGAGCCGGTCACAGGCTCATGATCTTCTTGAACTCCTCCGGCGAATACTTCTTCTCGCTGCGCTTGGTGAGATCCGTCATCAGCTTGTAGCGCAGCGTTTTGGCCATCTGATAGGTCTGCTCCAACTGGCCATAGGAGTAGTCGGCAGCCAGCCCGATGGCGGTAGCCTTGTCGCTGGCGTAGGCCTGCTTGAGGCTCTTGTCGAGCAATGCCACCTCCTTGTAAAGCTTGCTGCTCTCCTTGCTCCAGACGCCGCGCAGCAGCGGCAGGTACTTGTCCGGATCGGTGCTGGCCAGCGCGGTCAGGCTGCGGAACTGCCAGTAGGCGGAATCATCGGAGTAGCTGTCGCTACCGGTGCGATAGGGCAGGGGGTAGGATTCCAGCGCGTTGTAGAGCGGCACCATCACAGATTCGGCCAGCACGCCATAGCTCTGCCAGATGAGCCCCTGCAGCTCTTTGGGCATCTCCTTGCGCAGTTGGATGACGTGGGATTCCAGCTGGCGATCGACGCGGATCGGCCGCTCCGCCTTGCCGGCCAGCGGTGTGCCGTCATAGGTGGCGCTCAGCACCCTGGCCACGTCCGGCACGGCGATGGGGGCATCCGGCTTCATAAAGAGCGGATATTGCGCCTGCCGGGTCGCTTGTTTGTGGGAGGCCGTCAGCATGTTCTGGCCGAGCCACTCCCGATCCACGTTATACGGGTCAGCGATGACCCCGAACGCCTTGGCGAAGTTGAACTCTTTCGGGTCGGCGTTATCCAGCAGTTTGTGTTCGCGTACGAACTCCAGCAGCTTGGGCGAGTGCAGCACATCTGCGCCGTCGAGATTGACGCCGTGGATGCGCAGGCCGTTGGCCACCATGGCGTAGCTGTCGTCCGGCACCCGCACCGCGATCCAGTGGTGGCCGGAGCCGATCTCCATCAGCCAGGCCTCGTTCACATCCGCCAGATAGAGGCTGTTGCCCTCACCGGCACCATATTGCTCCACATAGCGGCCGAGCAGCTCGACCCCCTCTTTGGCCGTCCTGGCCTGCGGCAGGATCAGGGTCGGGATGATGGCTTCAATCACTCCCTTCTCGATCAGCGGATCGGTTTTCCGGGCCTTGTCGTTGACCTCGGCACTGGTGGTGGCCGAAATGGCGACGTTGAACTCGTTGATGCCGCGCTCCTCGTAATACTTGCCGTCGGGGTCGCTGGCTGTGGCATCCCAGTCACGAATGGCTGAGTAGGCGAAAAACGCCTTTGGCATCGGCACTTCCAGTCCGTTGCCCAGCCTCCAGACCTTGCCCTCGTTCTGCTGCGCGGGCCGGAAGGCGAGGTACTTGTTCCAGTTGTTGACGCCAAAATCCTCGTTTCTGGCGATCATCACGCTGCCGTCGGCGCTGGCCCCCTTGCCGACGATGAGGCCGGTACAGGCGTCGGCACTGGTGCCAAGCAGGGTGAGCAGGGTGGCAGAGAGAAGACTCAAGGTGTGTTTTTTCATAGGTGTACCCGAAGGGTTGCGGTGAGTGAGAGTCAGGCGAGGGGATGAGGTGTGGGGAGGCTGCAACTCCGAACTGGCAGCGGAGTGAGCACGGCAGATTGGTCTGCCTGTTATTGGTTTTTCGAACAGATCATCCATGACACGGCTGGCTGGTTGTGATGTGCGCCAAAATTGTATTCCTGAGTGGTTGTTTATTTTGTGATCGAGCTGCTGTTCCTGACTTTTCTCTGGCGTCGTGGTGCGCGGACGGCGAAATGTGCCAAAACAGCGTGAACCGGCAGCAGATGAGTCATGATTCTGACGCCAGCCTTGCGTGTGGGGCGTGGTGAGATCCGCCATAGCGCGGGATCTTGCAACATCTGACAAGTTGGCCTGTAACTTGCTGGTTTAATTGATAATGGTGGGGCCTGACGCCCCATGTGACCGGATCAGCCTGTGCCCATTGCCGCAGATGCGCACTGAATTGGAGCCCCCATGGATATCAAACCCTACAGCCAGCAGCTTGCCCAGAGCGCATCCAACAACCGTGCCCTCGCTACCCTCAACAGTGCCAGTAGCGGCGGTCAGGGCGGTGGCTGGGAGGAGATGGTCAGCCTCTCCACCCAGCGCATGACCGGCCAGGCCCAGCAGGTGCTGACCTACGAACATCTGGCCAAGAACAACAAGTTGCCACCGGCGCTGGATATGAGCTCCGACAAGGGGGGCGTGGTGCAGCAGCTGGTGGACAAGGCGCTTGGTTTCGATCGCAAGAAGTTCAACGAGATCGAAGAGAAGCTCAAGACCATCGCCGATAACAAGAAGCTGACGCCGGAAGAGCGGGCGGAGCAGAGCAAGCCGCTCAACGAGCAGCGAGAGGCGATGCTGAAAGAGGCAATGGATCGTCTGACCGGCAAGAAGAGCTCATCCAAAGATGAGGCCAAAACTGCCTGATCCTGCCGCTGTTCTGAGATCTACCCGGTCGGCACCGATGGGCCAGTGTCGACCGCCGATGGGCAAGCTTCTGCCACCTCTTTTGACCTCACCTCCCCACAGGCGCACAATGTCCGCGCATTGAGCCAGTCGAGGAGTCCGCCGTGTACAACTTCCAATATGCCAATCCGACCCGTATCTGTTTCGGCGAGGGGCAGATCGCCAGCCTGCCCGAACTGATCCCGCCCGGCAGCCGGCTGCTGGTGCTCTACGGCGGTGGCAGCATCAAGCAAAACTGCGTCTATGAGCAGCTGACCCGGGCGCTGGAAGGGGTGACGTGGCAGGAGTTTTCCGGCATCGGCGCCAACCCCAGATTCGAGCTGTTGATGGAGGCGGTGGCGCAGGTGAAACGCGAGCGCATCGACTTCTTGCTAGCCGTCGGCGGTGGCTCGGTAGTGGATGGCACCAAGTTTGTTGCGGCGGCCGCCTGCTATGAGGGGGATGATCCCTGGGATATCTGCGGTAAACAGGCGAGCGTGCACAAGGCGCTGCCGATGGGCTGTGTGCTGACCCTGCCGGCGACCGGCTCCGAGAGCAATCCCACCTCGGTGGTGAGCCGCGGGGATGTGAAGATCTCCTTCAGAAGCTCGCTGGTGCAGCCGCAATTTGCGGTGCTCGATCCGGCGACCACCTACAGTCTGCCGCCTCGCCAGACCGGCAATGGAGTGGTGGATGCCTTCGTCCATATTGCCGAGCAGTACCTCACCTTTCCGGTGGGAGGCGAGGTACAGGATCGGCTGGCGGAAGGTTTGCTGCAGGTGCTGGTGGAGAACGGCCCCAAGGCGCTGGCGGAGCCGACCAACTATCAGGTGCGGGCCAATCTGATGTGGGCGGCCAGTCTGGCGCTCAACGGCCTTATCGGTTGCGGGGTGCCGCAGGATTGGGCCTCTCACGCCATCGGCCATCAACTGACGGCGCTCTACGGGCTCGACCACGGCCAGAGCTTGGCGGTGGTGCTCCCTTCGCTGCTCCGTGAGCGGGCGAGCCAGAAGCAGGACAAGCTGGCTCAGTTCGCCGAGCGGGTGTGGCATTCGACCCGCGAGGACAAGGCCCTGCGCATCGAGGAGGCGATCATCCGTACCGAGCAGTTCTTCCAGAAGATGGGACTGGGGACCCGGCTTGCCGACTATGGCCTCAGCGAAAGCTGCATTCCGGCGGTCTGCTCCAACCTCAAGCGGGTGGGGCGCACCGCGCTCGGTGAGCAGCAGGATATCGACCCGGATCGGGTGGCACGCATTCTCGCCCGGGCGCTATAAGTCGGCGCCGGTTTGTGTCCCTGGCTGATTCATTTTCCCAATTAAAGAGGGCCGCTTGTTGCGGCCCTCTTGCATGACTGGTTAGCCGATCACTCGGTGCGCGCCTTCAGATAACCGGCGTAATCCGGGATCTGTACGCTGAACGCTTGCCGCATATGGGGGCTGTCCATGATGAAGTCGGCGGTCGCTTCGTTGGTGGCGACCGGGATGTTCCAGACCGCCGCAAGGCGCAGCAGCGCCTTCACGTCCGGATCGTGCGGCACCGCATTGAGGGGATCCCAGAAGAAGATCAGCACGTCAATCTTCCCTTCGGCAATCAGGGCGCCGAGCTGCTGGTCGCCCCCCATGGGGCCGGAGAAGAGGCAGGTGATGGGCAGCTGCGCCTTCTTGCCGAGCATGGTGCCGGTGGTCCCGGTCGCATAGAGATGGTGGAGCTTGAGCTCCTCCTTGCGGCGCATCACCCAGTTCAGCAGGGGGGTCTTCATGTTGTCGTGAGCCACCAGTGCCACCCGTTTGTGGGGCGCCATCTCGCGTGCAATCTGTTCCATGGAAATCGTCCGTAGCATTGTTATTGGAAGAGAGTCGTATCCTAATCGAAAGCCATGACAGATGCTGTGTCGGGCGTATTAACTGTGATCCTGTCGAAAAGTTTTCGGGTCATGCGACTCAAATATGGCGGTCCAAATAAAGAGACCCGCGCTGGCGGGTCTCTTTGCTTGCTGGCCTGCTGGCTCAGGTGCCGTGGTGCAGTTGCGACTGCTGGTAGTTCTCCAGCCCGATGCGATCGATAAGGTCTAGCTGGGTCTCCAGCCAGTCCACGTGCTCCTCCTCATCCTCCAGGATCTCCTGGAACAGGTCGCGGCTGATGTAGTCCTGCACCGACTCGGCATAGGCGATGGCTACCTTGAGGTCGGGGATGGCATCCATCTCCAGCGAGAGGTCGCAGCGCAGCATCTCTTCCACCGTTTCACCGATACGCAGCTTGCCCAGATCCTGCAAATTGGGCAGCCCTTCGAGAAACAGCACGCGCTTGACCAGCTCGTCGGCGTGTTTCATCTCATCGATGGACTCGTGATACTCCTTGTGCCCGAGCGCCTTGAGGCCCCAGTCATCGTAGATGCGGGCGTGCAGGAAGTATTGGTTGATGGCAATCAGCTCATTGGCCAGCACCTTGTTGAGGTGGGCAATGATCTTGGGATCTCCTTTCATCGACAGTGCTCCTTGGTTCGTGCCTGAGGCTCCGATCGTTAGAGTTTAGTCCAGAAAAGTGACAACAAGGGGTCTGGCGAGCCAGCTCGCCTGAGAAAAGAGGTGACCCTGTTGGCGGGTCGCATCAGAAAAGAGGTGTCCGGATCAGGCCACTTCGTAGTAGAGCACGGGTTGCTCCTGCTCCATCTTGTCGAGCTCGGCGGCAATGATCTCCATGGTCATGCGCACGCATTTTCCACATTGGGCGCCCACCTCGAGCGACTGCTTGAGTTGGCGGAATTCGCTTTTACCTGACTGCACCGCTTTGCGGATCTGGGTATCTGTGATGCCGCGGCACAAACAGACGTACATGATGGTCACCTCTTGTGGAATGAGATGAAATCTAAATGAGAATGGTTCGCAGTGCAAATAACCATTGGTAATAAGATCCCCTGCTTGCCACTGTGCAACCCCTTGGGGACAATGCTGGCAACCAGAGGAGATCACCATGCTCAAGAAACTGTTCAGCGCCCTGTTCGGGGGCGAGCCGACCAAGGTTGTGGAAGTGACCCCGACCGAATATGCCGGCTATCTAATCTATCCGGAACCCATGGCAGAAGGTGGCCAGTATCGGCTGGCGGGCCGCATCACCAAGGAGCTGGACGGCGTGCTGCAAACCCACCGTTTCATCCGCTCCGATCTGTTTGCCAATCCGGCCGATGCCGAGCGTTTCATGGTGCAGAAGGCCCACACCTTTATCGATCAGATGGGGGATCGCATGTTCGAGCCCCGCAAACCGGCTGACAGCCAAGCTTCATGACACTGCAAGAGGTCACCCTGCTGCGCGAGGCGCTGGCCCGCGCCGGTGAGCGGCGACTGATCTGGCTGGAGGGGGAGGAGGCCGAGTGCATTGCCCGCGCCCAATCCCTGCTCGGCGAGACCGTCTTCTGGCTGGGTGCCGGGCCCGAGTGCTATGCCCCTCAACCCGCTGCCAAGGCGCTGCAGCGGCTCGGTCAGGAGTGCGACACGCTGGTATTCAATGCCTTCAGCGGCTTTCACCCCGATGCCTTCGGGGCGCTGGCAGGCACTCTATGCGCCGGTGGCTTGCTGTTGCTGCTGACGCCGCCAAGAGTAGAGTGGCCTGCATGGCCGGATCCTGACCGGATCCGGCTGGTGGCCCAGCCGGAAGAGGCGAGCCGGGCCGGCCACGGCTTTATCGCCCGACTGGTGCGGTTGCTGGAAGGTGATCCAGCCCTCTCTCTGGGGCCGCCGGTTTGCTCGCAGCCGTGGCAACCGCTTGGGCCCGAACGCAGACTGAGCTGCGATCAGGAACAGGCACTACCTGCTATCCACAAGGTGTTGCACGGTCATCGCCGCCGGCCGCTGGTGCTGAGTGCCGACCGCGGTCGTGGCAAGAGTGCGCTGCTGGGCCTGGCTGCCGCCGAGCTGCTGCGCCAGCAGCCCCGGCTGAACATAGTTGTTACGGCCCCCTCGCAGGCAACGGTGGCGACCCTGTTTGCCCACGCCGCTTGCGGGCTAGATTCTACGCCGGAACAGCTGACCGGGCTGAGCTACTGTGCGCCGGATCGGCTGGTGCACGAGGCGATTAATCCCGATCTGCTGCTGGTGGATGAAGCGGCCGCCATTCCGACCCCGCTGCTCGAGGCCATACTGGCCCGCCACAGTCGCATCGTGTTTGCCACTACCGAGCACGGTTACGAGGGGACGGGGCGCGGTTTTCACCTGCGCTTCAAACGGGTGCTCGATAGCCAGACCCCGGAGTGGCAGGAGATCCGCCTCTCTGAACCCATTCGCTGGAGTGAGCGTGATCCGCTGGAGCCGCTGATTTTCCGTCTGCTCGGCCTCAATGCCGAAGTGGCAACTCCCTTGCCGCCGACCAGCCCGAGCTGGCGTCTGGTCAACCAGGAGGCGCTGGAGAGCGACGAGACGTTGCTCAACCAGCTGTTCGGCCTGCTGGTGCTGGCTCACTACCAGACTACGCCGAGCGATCTCAGATCCCTGCTGGAGAGCCCGGATCTCGACATCCATCTGCTGGAGCAGGATGCGAGCCTGCTGGGTGTGGCGCTGGTGGCGCGGGAAGGGGAGATAGATCCCGAGCTGGCCGAGGCGATATGGGCCGGTCGCCGCCGTCCGCGCGGCCATCTGCTGCCCCAGTCGCTGCTGGCCCACGCCGGTTTTAAAACGGCGGGGGCGCGCAGCTACGCCCGGGTGATGCGTATCGCCATCCACCCCGAGCTGCACCGGCACGGACTGGGTTCGCTGCTGCTTGGCAGGCTGGAAGAACATTATCGTCAGGCGGGGATCGACTACCTCGGTTCTGCCTTTTCGGCCAGCGCCGACCTGCTCCCTTTCTGGCGCAAGGCTGGATTGACGGTGCTGCGCATCGGCTTGCAGCGGGATGCGGCCAGCGGCTGCCACGCAGCCCTGCTGCTCAAAGCGCTGAAACCCGAGCATGAGCCCGAGCTGGATCTGTGGCAGCAGCGTTTTGTATGCCAGTTGCCGACCCTGCTGGCGGGCGAGTTGAGCGAGCTGGATCCCGAGTTGGTATGGCAATGTTTGCAAGGCAGCACCGTCACCGCGGCTGAGCTTGGCGAGTTCGAGCGCGACGAGATTGAATGCTTTGCCCTGCATCACAAGCCGTTTGAACTGAGCCAATGTAGCCTGCAGTTGTGGCTGGCACGCCATCTGGCTGTGTTGGCTTCACTGACTCCTGAAGAGCGTTATCTGCTGATCGCAGCCATCTGGCAATATGCCGACTGGGGAAGACTGGCTGCGAGGTTGCAACTGGCGGGCAAGCCCGCCGTGACCAAGAGGTTGCGGGCGCTGCTGGCGCGTCTCTTGAGTTCCTCTACCACTCGATAGGTTTACCCTGCCAGTCGAGAAAGCTCAGCTCGCCATCCGGTTGCAGCCGGTTCATCAGGTTAATCAGATGGTCGGCGACCAGTTCGGGACTCTGCACATTTCCCGCCGGTACATTGGCGTGAAACGGGCGGGAGAGTTGGGTATCCACGGTGCCGGGATGGAAGGCCAGCAATTTGACGCCTGGGGCCCGCCGGGCCAGCTCGATGGCGGCACACTTGAGCAGCATGTTGAGGGCGGCCTTGGATGCGCGATAGCCATACCAGCCACCCGCTCGGTTGTCACCAATGCTGGCGACCCGGGCGCTGAGAACGGCCAGAGTGCAAGGCTCGCGGCCAAACAGCGGTAACAACTGGCTGATCCAGCGCAGCGGCAGCAGGGCGTTGGTCTGGTAGAGGCGGGTCATGGCATCGAGATTGATTGCTTCGAGTCGCTTCTCCGGCTGGATCTCCCCCTGATGCAGGATGCCGTTGCAGATCACCACCCGATGGGGTCTCGGCGCCAACTCCGCGATGCGGGCTACCGCAGGTGCCATCTGCTCATCGCTGTAATCACAACATAGCCAGTGCAGGGCTGGCGAAGAGGCGCCTGCTGGTGCGGGATGACGACTGATGGCAATCACTGGCCCGACACCCGCCGCCAACCAGTGTGTCACCAGAGCCGCCCCGATACCGCCAGAAGCGCCAATCACGACGATACCTTTACTCATCTCAGGCTCCTTGTGAGTGCATGATGGATTTCACCATCCGCCAATGTTGTCCTGATTGGCAGGTACGATCCCGCCAGCCTGCGGGATCAAGCGGTTAACGATGCAATCTTGCCGAGATCCGAGCCGCTGGGTGAATTCCATTCCTATACTGAAAGAAAACCGCAGCGGTCTGCTGCCCGCGCAACCTGAATGAGAGTCACCATGATGTCCAAAGATGGGGAAGAGCGTAAATCTATCCTGACCGAAAGTGGCACCAACGAGCTCGAGATCATCGAGTTTCACCTCAAGAAGCAGCTACCGGACGGCCGTGAAAAAACCGCTTATTACGGGATCAACGTCGCCAAGGTGCGCGAGGTGATCCGGGTGCCTGAGACCACAGATTACCCCAATGCCCAGCGTCATATGGTGGGGGTATTCTCCCTGCGGGATCGCCTCATCCCGCTGGTCGATCTGGCGGGCTGGCTCGGCATCAAGACCAACCCAGACCCCAGCCACAAGGTGGTGATCGTCACCGATTTCAACAAGATGGCCAACGGCTTCCTGATCGATAGTGTCAGCAGGATCCACCGGGTATCCTGGGAGGATGTGGAGTCACCCAGCCAGTTTCTGGAGGCGGGGGAGAACGACTGCGTGGTGGCCGTGGTCAGGCGTGATGGCAACCTCATCATGATCCTCGATTTCGAGAAGATCATCGCCGATATCAACCCCGAGCTCAGCATGGAGAAGTACGACGTCACCCAGGATCGCAAGGTGCTCATCGACGATCGCATGATGGCGCTGCGTCAGGGCAAAACCATTCTGGTGGTGGACGACTCGGCCTTTATCCGCAAGATGATCGAGACCACCCTGCGCACCGCTGGCTACAACGTGATTACGGCCAAGGACGGCGGCGAGGGGCTGGAGATGATGACGGATTTCGATCGTCTGGCCCAGGAGGAGAGAATGCCGGTGACCGGCTTCGTCAATGCGGTGATCACCGATGTGGAGATGCCGCGCATGGATGGTATGCACCTGCTCAAGCGGCTGCGGGATACCCCCTCCTACAAGGAGATGCCCATCGTGATGTTCTCCTCCCTGATGAGCGATGACAACCGTCAGAAAGCGCTGCAACTGGGGGCCAACGATACCATCACCAAGCCCGAGATAGGGCGCATGGTGGGGATGATGGATCACATGCTGCTGGGAATTGCCCCGCCTTCGCCCGCCAACAACATCTGACCTGCCATTAACTTGCCATTGGCCGGTCGAATCCACTGACCGGTTGCCTCAAGCGGCCACTCTTTGCCAAGGGGTGGCCGCGCTGTTTTGGCTGTTTGCTGCGATCCCGACGCCCCTTGTCTCCCGGATATGATTCATGTAATGATAATTATTATCATTTGTTGGTGTGAAGCATATGACAGCAACCTGGGTGAAGGGGTGGGTCGAGTCGACCGAAGGTGGCAGCAGCATGAGTCACTGGAAACAGCAGACCCGAGAGGGCAACCGGCTGTTTGACTGCGGCGAGTATCATCAGGCGTTGGCCCATTATCAGCAGGCGCTCTGGCTGGCTCGTCAGCAATTGGTGCAGTGGCATGACGCCGATGAGGCGGTGGCTGCGCTGGTTGTGGCTCACCACAATCTGGCGGATCTGCTGGTGGCCATGACCCTGCCCGATCGCGCCGCCGACCTGCTCTACTATGTGCACGACTGCCTGCTGGCGACCTGTCACTCCCCCGCTTGCTCCTCTCGCCTGCGAGAGGCGGCTTTGCGCCATACCCGCACAACCCGTGCCGAGTTGCTGACGTTCGTACAGCGCCACGGCAGCCACGCCGGGATCATGCGCTCGCTCGGTCACTGCCTGTGTCAGAGCGAGCCCTCATCCCGGCTCCATTAATCCGAACAGAGGTCATCATGAGCCATACCCTGCCAGCCCTGAACTATGCCTACGACGCACTGGAACCCCATATCGATGCAATGACCATGGAGATCCACCACAGCCGTCATCACCAGACCTATACCAACAACCTCAACGCCGCGCTGGAAGGATCGCCCGAGCTGGCCGTACTGCCGGTAGAGGAGCTGCTGCGCCGCTTCGACACCCTGCCAACCGCCCTGCAGGGGGCGGTACGCAACCATGGTGGCGGCCATGCCAATCACTCCCTGTTCTGGCTGGTGATGAGCCCGCAGGGGGGCGGTGAGCCGAGCGGTGAGCTTGCTCTTGCCATCGAGCGGGAATTGGGGGGATTCGATGCCTTCAAGCAGGCCTTCACTCAGGCTGCCCTGAGCCGCTTTGGTAGCGGCTGGGCCTGGCTGGTGGTGGACAAGGCGGGCAGATTGCAGGTGGAGAGCAGTGCCAATCAGGATAGCCCCCTGATGCATGGCCATACCCCGATCCTGGGGCTGGATGTGTGGGAGCACGCCTACTATCTCAAGTACCAGAACAAGCGCCCTGACTATATCGCAGCCTTCTATCAGGTGGTGGATTGGGCCGAAGTGGCCCGCCGCTATCAGGCGGTGCGAGGCTGACTTGGTCGCTGGGAATTGGTTTGCAGTACAGCCGCCACAACCCGCGCTGTAATAACAAGACCCGCCAGTTGGCGGGTCGTCTGTTTATGGTGTGGCAGTGCTGACGCTGGCGGCTGAAGGGGTCATCGGCAATGTGGGCAAGGCCGCGCTGGGCATCTCGGCGGTGGTTTGTGCCGCGGGTTTGGCGGGAGTGACCGGCTCAGTGGCTGCCGCTGCAGATAACGCAGGAGTGACTTGTTCAGTCGCGGCAGATGGAGTAGCCGACTCGGTGGCAACCGCGGCAGAAACTGCCGCTGGCTTGGCCTCATCCACCGCCGGTTTGGGCTGTTTGAGGCAGGGTTGCAGGCTGCCGATGGTGCTCAGTGACTGGCAAGGCACAGGCAGACCGATGGGCACAGGAGCGCCGAGGAACTTGGGTCCCTTGTCCAGCACATAGAGGTCGAGCAGCCCCATCAGGCGGGCAAAGACTTCCCGCACCCGGGTGCGGATCCCCTGATAGGCGCTGGGATCCTCGGCATTGAAGCCAACCGCGTCGATACCGAAATGGCGGGCGATGAAGATGGCCCGCTCGTTGTGAAAGCCCTGGGAGACCACGGTAAAGCGCTCCTGGCCGAACACCTCCTTGGCGCGAACCACAGAGTCGAGGGTGCGGAATCCGGCGAAATCCATATAGATGGCGGAGGCGGGGATGCCCGCTTTGATCAGGGCGCGGCGCATCTGGCGTGGCTCGTTGTACTGCACGGTAGCGTTGTCACCGGAGACGATGATGAAGTCCACCTTGGCATTGTTGTAGAGCTCGGCCGCCGCCTTGATGCGGTATTTGAAGTAGTGGTTGGGGCCGCCACCGGAGAGATATTTGGAGGTACCCAGCACCACCGCAACCCGGTTGTAGGGCACCTTGTCTACCCGATCGTAGGTGTAGTGACGGGCATCCGAGACGATCCACTCGCTGTAGCCCAGCAGCATGGCAATCAGGGCCAGCAGCAAAACGAGGCAGGCGAGGAGGATCTTGGCAAACTTCTTCATGCGCGGTGCGGTCAGGGTCTGAAGTTGGGAGTGGCTATCGGCATTCTATTACAACTCGGCCGCTGGCGTCAGGCTTGATAACGGGCGGGCACCTCATTCGGGCAGAGGTTGTCGCAGCAGAGGCCGGGAGAGCGGGAGGATAAAGAGAGGGGCTGCGGTGGCAGCCCCTCTGGTCGGTGAAGGTTTATCAGTGGGCGGAGTCGTTACCCTTGCAGGCGTCTGACTCCTTGTTGGCTTGCCACCAGGGCAGCAGATCCCGGGCGAGCCACGCCTGATAGGCGTCGCTGTCGTTGGCGATCAGCCGGTCCATCTCCCCTTCGAAGTCGCTCATCGCCTGCTGCCGATCCGGATTGCGCAGCGCCTGTGCCAGCGCCAGCCAGCTGGCGCCGCGACCGGTATCGTTGAGGAAGCGGTGCACGGTATAGGACCAGGAGTAGACCATCTCGCCACCCTGGTCGTAGTCAAGGTGGAGGATCGCCGCCAGTGTCGGGCGCTGGTTGGCAGGGCGGTTTGCCACGTTATCCAGACCCCGGGCAAAGCACTGGCCGTGGGCGATGTACTCAGCAATTCCCTCGGCCCACCAAGTGGTGCGGTTGAGCGGATAGTGGCCGAAGCTGCCGTACTGGTTGAAGCGACCATCCAGATAGTGAACGTACTCGTGGCGCAGGTTCCACACCTGGAAGGCAGGGCGTTTCCACTCCGCCTCATAGGCGAAGAAGCGGGCCTGATTGCCGGGGCGAGCCGGATCCCCCTCGATATAGATGCCGCCATTGTCGGTGGAGACGCCAAACAGCGCGCTGCCGTAGCGGCCCCAGTCGGCGGAGGAGTTGAAGATCACCAGCTCCAGCGCTTCGTTGTGGTCATCGGCCACCGGTTGCCAGCCAGTCTCCATCTGCTGGTGGAAGCGCTGCTCTTCATCACCCAGCTCGCGGCAGATCCCTTCGGCCTGAGCCTGGGTCAGATCCTGGGCGCGCAGACGCAGGGTTGGCGAGCAGGTGTGCTCGAACGGCAGAATATCTTCCATGCGGATCGGGGTACAAAGCCCGGCGAACTCGCCACTGACACAGGCTTCGCTGGTGCGATCCGTGTAGGTGAGGTAGTAGCTGGAGAGGGTCAGGGAGACCTCTTCCAGCATGGCAGCCGGATGCTGTCCACCCGGGATCAGCCCCTGCTGGCGCATGATGGCGATGACATCGCGATCCAGCTGTTGGCGATAGGCAATCGCCTTATCCGGACTGGTGTGATGGAGGTAGCGCATCATCTGATAGAGGCGGCTGTGGGCATCGAGGATGTTGTTGAAGATAAACAGATCCCGTGAGCCATCGCGCTGTTTCCAGAGGGCCAGCTCGCTCAGGCCCAGTTGCAGCAGGCTCTGGCGCAATGCCGCCTCCTGCTGCAGCACAGCTGCGCTGAAGTCAGCCTGCTGACCGTAAGAGGCGCTCTGATCGACCAGATTGAGCAGCTCGAACAGGCCATCGGCCCAGGGTTTGTGGCCATTGATCTGTTCCGCATGTTGCACCGCATAGCCGAGCGCCTGGTTGAGCTGGGCCAGCATGGGGGCGGCACTCTGGCGGAAGGCGGCTTGGCCAAGCTGTCCCTGCGCCGCCACGCTCCAGGCTTCCAGCACTGTGCCAGCCTGATCCTGTGGTTCAGCTCCCAGCAGCAGGGGGTGGTTAAGCAGATCAATCATTACCCCGGCCAGTGCCCGGGCGGCCTGATCACTCTCTTTACCAACGCCACCGTAGTAGTTGTGGGCACGCACATAGTAGAGCAGCTTGTCCATTGCCGGATGGGTCGGCTGGTTGGCCGCCAGCAGGGCACGCATGCCGCGTACCACCGCCATCAGCTTGGCATCATCGTGGCCGTAATCCGCCTGCCAGGCAGGACTGTTCTGGCCGCTCACGTCGGCTACCAGTTTGGCGGCATCGTTGTCGAGCAGATCCACATCGGGCTGCTCGGGCTCGGAGCAGAGACGACCGTTGGCACGCCGGCACTCCAGCTGCTCCTCCTTGCTGGCCAGCACTATGGGGCGATTGAGCACCCGGCTCTCCTGCCACGCTTTGCTCTCTGGCAGGGGTTGCCACTCGCCGCCGGCGACCGGGTATTGGTAGCCGCTATCTTGCAACGTTACCTGAACCTCGCTGCCAGCGGGGATCACCTGACGGCAGATGCGATAGCGGATGGTGTTGCTCCCCTCCTTGCGCTCCTGCGGCTCATCACACTCCTGCTGAGGCGTGAGCTGATCCAGCTGCCACTGATAGCGGCGCCAGACATGGATCTCGCTGACCTGAGCGGCAGCCTGACTGCCTGCCACCGGTTGCAGACGGAAGAAGATCTGCTCCAACCGGCCATCCCGCTCGCTCGGGGTCTCTTCAAGTACCTGCAACTGCTGCCAATCCTGCGGCTGATAGTGCCACTCCGACTCGGCGCAGCGGCCCTGTGCGTTGAGTTCGCAGCGATCCAGCTCCCTTTCACTCTGACCCAGGATGATGGCTTGCGGCAGCGGCAGACGATCCTGCCGCTGGGCGGTCGGCGTGCCCGCCAGTTGCTCCCAGCGACCCTGCTTGAGGCCATAACCGAAGTCATAACTGCTGGCGGGAATGAGCTTGCCCGCCGGAATCCGATCTTCACAGCGCACGAAGCGGATCTGCCAGCCCGCATCTACCTTGAGCTGCGGCTCGCCACACTGCTGCTCGGTCAGTGCGGCGAGATCGCTGCTCTGCCAGTCGAAGCGACGGTAGACCCTAAGCTGCTGGTAAGGCGCATTGCTGCTGCGCGCCTTGAGCTCGTAGGTGATCTCGGTGATGCGTGCGGCCAGTTGCCGGCTCGATTCGCCAGTCAGCTGATACTGTCGCCAGTCATTGGGGGAGTAGTTGGCTTGCGCCGAGGATGTCGCCAAAAGCAGGGGGCCTGCCAGCAGCAGCCACCCGGTACCTGAACGGTTCATTTTTATCCCTTTGTTCTTGTTTGTGTATTGTCTTGCGAGTAATCGCAAGGCAATTTACAGGGACTCAAAAGAATATCAACGATTTTTTAAATGACATATAAATCAATGATATAGCGTTGATTGATATGCTTGCTGTTTTTGAACTCCTGCTGCCGTAGTGAGGGCTCACATGCGACTTTATTGAAGAAGTTGTTAGTTGTGTAAAGTGTGTGTCAGATCTCATTTAATCAACACGAGACATGCAGCAAATGACCAGGAAAAGCGAGATGTCCCTATGGCTTAAGCCACATTATCTGGGCGGATGATGACTGGTGACTCAATCAGCAAAGCCAGCTATTTGTTCGTGAGGAGGCGGGATGAAAAGAGATTGGCCGCCTGTATGGGTAGCACAGGCGACCTGATAAGAGTTGCTTTCAACACCACCTGCTCATCTGTTTCGCGCCAATTTCAGCGTCACTACAGATGAATCATCAGAGATAGCTGACGGTCACGATCGCCATGTTGCTGGCATTGGTCACTTTGTAGCTGATAGTGCTGCTAATTGAGCTGATTTGACCAGCTTGCTGCAAGTGAGCCAAAGGCATGGTTTGCTTGTTGATGCCTGAATAGCAGGTCACGCTGCTGTCAGAAAAATCACATGGAGATTCGTAGATAGTGCCAGTAAACGTCACTGAACCATCAGCAGCAGAAGCAGTGGATGGCAACAAGGTGGTACCAAGCAGCAAGGAGGTGCATACAGAGAAAACTGTCTTGCGAACTAAACGGGAGGCGGTGTGTTGAGCTTTCATATCTATGTCCTTTTCGTCACAGGTGTTGTACGAAAAGGGCAACGCAATCAAAGAGTAATGCCATAAATCGGCAATAACATCACTCTTCTCAGATGGCAGCTCCGCTGTCTTAGGTATCAAAACCCTTAGACCGGTGGCTTTGCGTCCCGACCTTTCGATCGGTTTGCCCTTTACTCTATGTCTAGATGATAACACTCCACTTTGAGAAATCAATCGGCTTAAAAATCATGAGAGATGGATCACAGTTAGTCTGCATAATTAATAACGTATATTTATTTTTTATCTCAAATCTTGCCTGTGAATATTGCGGACAAGCCTCTATATTAGCGCGTCATATCTATGATTAATATGTAATGTAGTAGATGTATATTTATGTGTGGGCTGCCAATGATTTGATTACCTGATTACCTGATTACCTGATTACCTGATTACCTGATTACCTGATTACCTGATTACCTGATTACCTGATTACCTGATTACCTGATTACCTGATTACCTGATTACCTCTTTAGGGGGCGATTCATGAAGTGGTTGATAACTATTATCAAAAATAGATAGGTTGTCTTTGTTGTGTTTTTGTTGGAGTTTTGTGTGCGACTTTAAATTCATAGTCTGACAATATTACAATAGATGTCCTTTATATGAACTTTATTTATTTCATGATCTCGCTTTATGTTTTATTGTTGCCTTAACTCATTGTTTTTTATGTGTTTATAAAAAATTTATACAAATCAAAATGTATTTGATGTGCATCAAACGAGTCGTTAATTTGTTCGTCAAGCAAAAGCGGAATGCGGCTTTCTGCACAGACGACAAGGACGTATGTAGTTGTGCAGTTGAGGTGTAGCGGGAACTACCCCTGATGCGGTGTGCTGCTTTTGCTTATTTAAATAAACCTGAAGAGGCACAGTTTATTATTGGCATGACTTCTCATCGGCTTAATGAGAGACGAGCGCCAACAGTTGCTGTGCAGTATATCGCGGCATCACTTAATATCGTGACTCCAGCATGATTGGAGTGATGCAGTACAACACACGTTAATGTAGGTATAAACGAATGAAAGCTAATAAGATTCTGGTTGCTATGGGTGTTGGTTCCATGCTGCTGTGCGGCTCCGCTTTTGCTGCTGGTGGTGCCGGTTCCGGTAAAGTCACTTTTAACGGTGAAATCATCAACGCTCCTTGCTCTGTAGCCCCTGAGTCTGTTGACCAGGTAGTTGAAATGGGCCAGATCAGCACCAAAGAGCTGGCCAACGGTGGTGAGTCCAACTCCAAGCCGTTCAGCATCAAGCTGCTGAACTGTGAAATCTCCGACGCCGAAGATGCTGTCAAGGTGACTTTCAGCGGTGCCAAAGACCCGGTAGATTCCAGCCTGCTGGTGATCGGTGGTGGTGACGCCGCGGGTGCCGGTATCAAGATGACCGCTCCGGGTGGTGCTCCGATCGTGCTGGGTACTCCGACTTCAGCCTTTACCCTGGTTAATGGTGATAACGAACTGCCGTTCAGCGCCGTGCTGAAAGGCTATGCAAAACAAGACACCAACCCGCTGAAAGCCGGTGCTTTCACTGCAGTGACCAACTTTACTCTCTCCTACGAGTAATAGAGTGCCTTAACGTGTGACAAGGGTTGTGGTGGTGCGAGCCACCACAACTTCACACATTCTGTTTCCTCACATCGAACCCTAATCATGAAAACTTCAATGATGGCGGCCATGGTGCTGCAGCTGGTGATGATGGCGGGATCAGTCCACGCCAACGAACTCACGGATGGACTAGCCGAATCGGGCTGTACGCTGAAGGTGCTGCGCAGCATTCCGCTGCAGGCTCAGCAACCGGGTACGTTGAAAATCAGCGGTTGTCAGGTTGACGGGGCGACGGTGGCATCACTGCCTTTTATTTCCATGTCCGTGCGTGGTGCCATGAGCGATAAGCTGGGCATTCTCAATAACGGCCAATATCACAAGGTATCCGGTGAGCGCTTTATTGTCTCGGATATCGTCAACAGTGATCTGGAATTCAATTTGGGGCTCATCAGCAGTCAGCTGTTTCTTCCGGACAGTACGACGCTGTTAGAACTCAATTATATGTAAGCAAACCAATTGCTTAGTGTAGATACCTCATTACGTGAGACCTTTATGCAATTCCTAGAGTGAAAATATGAGCGTTTCAACATCAGACTCTGTGAGAAAAAAACATTATTCAAAAATGGCTTTTATGCTATGCGTGCCCGGCCTGATGGCGGTGGCAAATCACGCATGGGCAGAAACGGAGTTTAATATTGATGCGCTCGATCTGGATGAGCGGACCAAGATCGACCTCTCCCAGTTTGCCGACGAAGGCTACATCCTGCCCGGCGACTACTACCTCGAGATTGAGGTCAACAAGAACAAGCTACCCCTGCAGAAAATCCCTTTCTACGAGAACGATACTGGCAAGGGAAAGGGTGGGCTGGCCTGCCTGCCGCAAGACGTGATCCCCAAGCTGGCGCTGACCGACGAGGCCATCGCCAAGATCGATACCTGGCACGATGGCCAGTGTGCCAACCTGTTGGCGCTGGACGGCGTAGTGATCTCGAACGATATCGGTAACGGCTTGCTGCGCATTGCCATCCCTCAGGCGTGGATGAAGTACAGCGATCCCAACTGGATTCCGCCCGAGCAATGGGATGAAGGGATCCCGGGGATGATGCTGGATTACAACATCAATGCCCAGGTCAACGAAGGCGATGGTTACTCCAATCACAACATCAGCAGCTATGGTACGCTGGGGTTCAACTACGGCGCCTGGCGTTTGCGGGGTGACTATCAGGCCAGCTCTTACTGGGGTGATAATGAGCGGACGTCGACCGAGCTGAACCGTATCTATGCCTATCGTCCGCTGCCGAACATGGCCGCCAAGCTGACAGTGGGTGAGCAGCAGCTCAACTCCCAGTTAATCGATGGTTTCCGCTATACCGGCGTCAACCTGGCCAATGACGAGCGCATGCTGCCGCCTAGTCTGCAGGGTTATGCGCCGGAAGTGAGCGGTATTGCCAAGACCAACGCCAAGGTCACCATCTCCCAGTCCGGCCGGATCATCTATGAAACCAACGTGCCGGCGGGCCCGTTTCGCATCCAGGGGCTGGACAGCTCGGTGCGCGGCCGCCTTGATGTGCGGGTAGAGGAGCAAGATGGCAGTGTCAATTCGTTCCAGGTAGACACGGCAACCGTTCCCTACCTGACTCGCCCTGGCTATGTCCGATACAACCTGGCGGTTGGTGCACCTTCCGAACAGACGGATTCGGTGCACGATGTGCACGGCCCTGCCTTTGTGACCGGTGATTTCTCCTGGGGGGTGGCGAACTCCTGGTCGCTGTACGGCGGCAGCCTGATTGCGGGTGAATACAACTCCATGGGATTGGGTATCGGTCGTGATCTCTATGCCTTCGGCGCTATTTCCGCCGACCTGACCCAGTCCATCGCCAAGTTGCCGGGCCTGTCGACCAAGATTGGCCAGTCGGTACGGGTGAACTACGCCAAGCAGTTTGATGAATACAACAGCTCGATCACCTTCGCAGGTTATCGCTTCTCCCAACATGACTTCATGACCATGTCGCAGTTCCTCAATAACAAGGATCGGTTGGAGAACAACACTACGACCTCGAGCGATGATTACAATACCTGGGGTGACAAGGAGCTCTACACCATTACCGCCAACAAGACCTTCTGGGCGGAGGATGCAGCCAAGGCGCTGACGGTTTATCTGGACTACACCCACAGAACCTACTGGGATCACGAGGCAGAGGATCGCTACGGCCTCACTATCAACAAGAACGTGAACATCGGCAGCTTCAAGGATGTCTCCGTCTATGTGTCGGCCTACAAGACCAAGACCGAGAACTACGAAGATGACAAGAGCGTCATGTTGACCCTCAGCGTGCCAATAGGGGACAGAAAGAGCGCGGGATACAGCGTGCAGTCCTCCAACGGCAAGGTGACCCACCTGGCCACCTATCAGGACTACAGCCGACCGGATGATACCTATCAGCTGGGGGCGGGCGTGCAGAGCAATGGCCACGCCGTGGCGCGGGGTTACTACAACCACAACAGCGACATCGGAGCGGTCAGTCTCAATGCCTACAGCGTGCAGAGCGAATACACCTCGGTTGGTGCCAGCCTGCGTGGCGGTCTGACGGCGACCCAGCACGGTGCAGCCCTGCACCAGGCGACTCGTCGTGGCGGTACCCGTATGATGGTGGATACCGATAATACCTCCGGCGTCTCTTTCAACAATGGCCGCGCCGTGACCAACCGCTTTGGCGTCGCGGTGATCAGCGACATGACCGACTATCGCAAGAGCGACACCCGGGTCGATGTGGATCAGCTGAGCGACGACATCGATGCGATGAATGCCATCAAGCAGGGGACCCTGACCGAGGGCGCAATTGGGTATAATGCTTTCGAAATTGCGGAAGGGTTCAAGCTGCTGGCCAATGTCAGACTACCCGATGGCTCAGTGCCGCCGTTTGGTGCCACCGTCGTCAAGGATTCCGGCCGTGTGCTCTCGGTGGTGGATGAAGATGGCCTGGTCTATCTGACCGGGGTGAAACCGAATGAAGCGTTTGAACTCTCCTGGGGCGGGGCCCGCCAGTGCAAGATAGTGGCGCCGCAACAAGTAACCGATCTGTCGATGAAGACTCTCACTTGCAAGTAATGGGATACCGATGAAAAAGCTGCTCTCTTATATCTGTCTGGCTGCGCTTGGCATGACCTCACTCAACGTCAGTGCCGCCATTGTGCTGGATCGTACTCGTGCCGTTTATCCGGGCGGCGCCAAGTCCATCAGCCTCAACATCAAGAACGAGAACCAGAAGCTGCCTTACCTGGCGCAGGCCTGGATTGAAGATGCCCAAGGCCAGAAGATCTCTTCTCCCTTCGTGGTGCTGCCGCCGGTACAGCGTGTGGATGCCAACCAGAAGTCCATCGTGCGCATCGCCAGTGTGCCGGCCATCGACAGCTTGCCCAAGGATCGTGAGTCCATCTACTACTTCAACCTGCGCGAGATCCCGCCCAAGAGCGAGAAGAGCAACGTGATGCAGATTGCCGTGCAGTCCAAGATCAAGCTGTTCTACCGCCCCGAGGCTATTCTGCCGGAGCGTGGAGCCGTCTGGCAGGATCAGGTGCTGATCACCAAGCAGGGCAAAGCCCTCAAGGTCAACAACCCGACCCCTTACTACATCACCTACGTGGGCCTAGGTCATCCGCAGGGCAAGGAGCGGACCACTATCAAGGGTTTCTCCGCCTTTATGGTTTCTCCCAAGTCAGAGCTGACGGTCACTATCCCGGAAACCCTGGGCAACGAATTTGTGATCAGCTATGTCAATGACTACGGCGGATATATGGATATCAAATACCAGTGCGCAGGCAATGCCTGTAAAGCCGTGAAGAGCGAGTAAGCCTTATGCTACGTTCCATCTTCTGTTCAAGTCTTATGCTGTTGGCAGGAACGGCATTGGCAAATGGCTATGTGACGCCTAACCCAACCCATGATTACTATATATCGTTGGACAAGGCTGACATTCAAAACAGACCTGGTTTTACTACCAAAGCATTTGAGTGGAATTTGGGAGGGCAATACTCAGGTATCGTTACCTGCCCAGATAGAAGCATTCCACAATCTCCAGTGTACTATAAAGCGACAATGACTGATGGCTTGCCTCAAGCTGGTGATGGTTTTGTAAAACTAAATGACTTTTTGGATATGAAAGTCGAAATTTGGATAGCTGGTTGGAAGAAAAAATTTGTTACAGCCCCATTTCCGAATGAAAGTAACGATTACCCAAATTACTCTTGTACTAAAGGGAAAGAGACAAGAATAAATAATTTCGAAAGCGGTAGCCGTGGAAAGGTAACTTTTCGCGTGAGAAAACAAATAATTAATGGTGTGCAAATATCAGATCGTCAAGTTGTAGAGATGTATGGTCGTCTAGGGGCTACAACGACAGACTTTAATAGTTTGCCAATGTCTAGGATTACGATTACATCTGCAATTTTATATGTACCAGAAGAGTGCGTGATCAATGGTGGGCAGACGATTGAAGTAGAGTTTGGTGATTTGCCAGGATCAGGATTGGATGGAAATAACTTTGAAAAGACGGTTCCGCTGACATTTCAATGCCGTGGTGGTGTTTTCGAAGGGGATGCTTTGAAGATCAATCTTGGTATTTCTGGAAAACCAACCTCTTTCAGTCAAGACTATCTGCGGACAACTCGGGATGGCTATCAAGGTGGAAATGTTATTTCCGATTTAGGGATAAAATTCAAACAGCTGGATGGTTCTCAGCTGAAATTGAATACCTTCTATCCGGTTTCCATGCAGGGAAATATCGGTGACTGGGGCTTTATCGCGGCACCGGTAACCCCAGCAGGTGCAGATATTCCGGCGGGCGATTTCTATGCGACTGCCACCATCGTTGCCGAGTTCCAGTGAGGATTTGTAATATGTTGCGGACATTGTGGATAGGTTTGGCGCTTTGCCCGATGCTGGCCGTGACGGCGGCTCCTCGTGCCAGCAATGACCTGGAATTGCTTGGCAATACGGTTCATCTCCATGGCAGGATCATCGATCAGCCATGTGTGGTTTCTCCTGAATCCCTTGATCAGGAGGTCGAGATGGGGGTAGTTGACGTGAAGGAACTCTATGCCAACGGAGTCGGACAGCTAGTGCCGTTCTTCATTCGTCTGACCAATTGCAAGCCGGGTATTTTCCGCATGGCCAAGGTGACCTTTACTGGCTCGCAGGATACCGAACTCAGCGGCGGATTGGCATTCACGGCCGGGATTGCCAGGGGGGCAGGCATCCGCCTGTATGACGTGGCTCAATCACCTCTGAATTTGGGTAGTGCCTCCCGCGGCTATCTGCTAGGTGGTGCGGCAGATAATGAGCTGCAATTTTTTGCCAGAGTCGAAGGACATCCGGCGGCATTGACCGCCAAGAACATCCAGCCTGGCGACTATTCTGCCGTCGCCAATTTCATCGTTGCTTATGAGTAAACTCAGAAGTCGTTGCGCTGGATGACTTTTGTATTGCCATGGCTAGGCCAGGTGATGACGCCACCTAGATAACTGGAAAGGTAAATACCTCCGGGCAATTGAATGAACTTGGCTTTTTGTTTGGGGGGCGTTAGCGCCGCGACCAGAGTGGCGACCAGAGCGTTATTGGTCAGCGCCTGCTGGTCAATGAAATTGACAATGGTATTTTTTATCTCGACCGAAATATCGCTATTATCCCGCTCCAGATCCCCAACAGAATCCAGATTGAACAGTGTCTTTCCCTGATTGTCAGTGGCTATCACGGTGGCCACTACTATTTCTCTGTTCATAGTCACAATATATTTACTCTTTCTGGTCATTTCTACCCAGTTGTCTGGTGCCTGACAATCTCTGTGATATCTGACTGTGGTTTCTTGATTATTGTAATAGTTGTTGGAAACATTATTTCCCTGCTGGTTCATGGTTGTGATAACGCATTGAACTTCTTCGGCCACAGGGTGACCGCTACGCAACAGGAAGATATTTTCGGATAATTTCCTGCTGCTATTGTTGATGGAAAAATAGCTGATGGCTTCTTTTCCAACCAGAATTGAAATCTGCTCATCAGCTTTACGTGAAACAGGTTTTATCAAGGGCGACAGTGAATCTATTTTCACATTCAGTGCTTTTTCCGTCTCGCTGGTCATGTAGAGAGAAATCTGACCTAAATTGATAGCGCGTAGTGTATTTGCTGTCGCATAGTTATAAATGACGAGGGCTAGTGAAGTCAGCGAGACCAGCAGCAATGCAAACAGCAAAATACGCTTTGGGCTGAAATATCGGTCATATTTGCGGCGAGTATATTGCCGCCTGGCTTGAGGTGCAGGGGAAGGCGTCGGCGCATGAATTTCTTCCGCTGGTGCTGGTTCTTCACTTTCCCCAGCGAGCTCAATCGGAGCACAAAACATATAGCCAACCCGTGGAATGGTATCGATCGCATCCATTAAGCCGAAGGATTCCAGCTTTCTTCTCAACGAGAGTATCTGCCGGTTCAAATTGGTATCGGTATTGTCCTGATTTGGCCACAAGGCATCCTGCAGTTTGCTTCTTGGAATGACAGTGCCAGCCTCATCACACAGCATTTCGAGTAGCTCGGCTTCCTTGTTGCTGAGCTTGATGCCCTTGTCCCCTTTCGAGATTCGGAATATTGCAGCGGAGAAAAAGATATCCTCTGCAATTTTATAAATTCTGTTACTCATGTGTGACTCGTCTTACTGCCAAGGAGAGCATTTTACCACCACGCAGTCTTTGTTCAAATAATGATAAATCGTCAATTTCTTTTATTATCATATGGTTAGCTTTCCTACTAAATGCATGGTGGAGGGTATGGTACTACAGCCAATTAATTTGGTTCAAAAAATGTGCAAAAAAAGGCCGTTTATGTAATCGTTCTCACTTATTCAGACTGAGGAGGAGGATTTTGATACCACCAGCATTTTATTTTGAGTCATATGTGTATTTGGATGGCTCCATTGTGTCAGTTTTTGTCGCATGAATAATTATTGCGACCTAATAATATTCTGAAATTGTTTTCGTTGTGGCTTGAGATTGCCGCCAAGATCGGGCCAGGGGAGCCAGTGGTCGGGCACCATAAAGCCGGGCAGGGTGGCACGGATCCAGGCAGCCAGTTCGGAGTCGGGAACCGGCTCGCCGTGCCAGTCGATAAAGGCGGCGGGGCGTTGCCCCCACTCGTCGCTCGGTACCGGCACCACCAGCGCCTGAGCGACAGCGGGATGATCTACCAGTCGCTGCTCTATGGTTTCTGGCTGGATATTCTCCCCGCCCGAGATAAAGAGGTTATCGAGCCGCCCCTCTACCAGCAGTTCCCCTTCCGCAGTGAATCTCCCCTTGTCGCGAGTATGAAACCAGCCCTCGTCATCGAGGGGGCGATCCAGCTCGCCAGCCCGGTAGTAACCGGCAAACAGGGTGGCGCCGCGCAAGCAGATCTCCTGCTCCCTGATGCACACTTCCCGACCCGGTAGCGGTTTGCCAACTACGCCTGCATCGCCGGGGATAGCGGTACAGACCTGACTGCCCATCTCGGAGAGACCATAACTCACCTTGGGTTCGAGCCCCATGGCGCAGAGGCGCTTCACCAGCGGTTGCGGGATGGCGGCGCCACCGAGCAGCAACTCGCGCAGGCGGGTACGGGCGGGAGCAAAACCCTCTGCCAGCAGACGCCAGAGCTGGGTTGGCACCAGCGAGAGGTGAGTGATGGGCTGGCACTCCAGCCGCTCCTTGAGGGGCCGTTCACGTTGATCCAGCACCAGCGTGGCGCCCGCCAGAAAGACCCGAAACAGGATGGCGTAGCCGCCCACATGGAACAGTGGCAGGGAGAGCAGCCAGCCGCAGTCCTCATCGAGGGGAATGAGGCTGGCAGAGCCGCGTGCCGAGGCCAGGTGGTTGCAGAGCCGGTGCACCACCGCTTTCGGCGTGCCGCTGGAGCCGGAGGTGAGGATCATGTTGTTGAGCTGGGTCGATTCCAGCGGCCACGCTTCCTCTCTTGCCGGCAGTTCGCGCGTGAAGTCGAGCTGCAAGGGCTGCCAGTTGCCTGCCGGGATCTCCCCTGCCGACCAGAAGGCGTCGGCATCGAGTTGTACCGCCAGCTCGCGCTGCTTTTCGAGAGGAAAGGCGGGGTTGAGCGGGCAGAACACCACGCCGCTGCGCACGCAGGCCCACGCCAGCAGCACATCTTCCAGCGCACCGCGCACCACCGCCGCCAGATGATCGCCACGGCGCACGTCGGCCTGTTCCAGCTGTTGGCACAGGCTGTTGAGGCGGGCATCGAGCTGGCGGTAACTGAAGGGCGAGGCGGCGTGGATGGCAATGCGGTTCGGGGCTGTGATTGCCCGGTGGCGTACCGGGCAAGGTGTCTGTTCGGGTGAGCGGGAGGGGTCAATCACGGTAATACAGTTGCTCCAGTCGGCTCAGTTCCGGTTTGCCATCTTCCCCCAGCAGGTTGCCTGCCATCCAGCGGCGGGTATCCAGCCCCGGCGCCTGTTCCGGTGCCCATTCGCCTGCCAGATGAAAGAGCTGGTTCAGGCCCAGATCCGATTCGAAGCAGGAGGAGATGATCACCTTGAGCCGCAGTTCGCGGGCGCGGGCGATGAGCGCTTCGCAGTTTGCGAGTGAACCGAGCAGGGTGGGTTTGAGCACCAGCGCGCGCAGTTGCGGGATCGGCTCCCATGGCTTGTCCTGCGCCAGCAGTTCGTCCAGCGCCACCGGCATGCCGGTGCGGTTGGCGACAAAGGCGATGTCGGCAAAGTCGGCGCAGGGGTCTTCCAGATACTCGATGCGATTCGGGTCGAGGTGGCCGCAGAAGGTCCACGCCTCCTCGCGGGTCCAGCCCTGGTTGGCATCCAGCACCAGCTTGAGGGAGGGGAGGCGATCGCACAGCAGGCGGATCAGCGCCAGCTCGTCACGCATCGGGTAGCGCGCCACCTTCAGCTTGGCCTTGCCGGGCGTGCGGTGCAGCCACTCTTTCCAGTTGCGCAGCAGCTCCTGGGGGGAGCCTTGAATGAGGGGATAGGGTTCCGGCAGCGGGTTGCGCTGCTCGGGCCATGTCCGGCGCGCGCAGTCGAGGCCAAATTGCACCGACGGCAGCACGGGGTTCGGGGTGTCGCCAGCGGCCAGGGCCGCCAGTGTGGCAAGGGCTTCTGCCTCTGCCTGTTGCAGGCTCTCTTTCGAGAAGCCGGGCAGGGGGGCGATTTCCCCCCAGCCGTCGTTGATGCGCACCAACAGCCCCTCTCGCGCCACCTCCACCTTGCCGTGAAAGGTCAGTGGCTGGGTAAAAGGCAGTTGATAGCGATACAGGGCGAGTGTCATCAGGGGTTCCGCTTGTATTTGGAGAAGTCGGGGCGACGCTTTTCGTTGAAGGCGTTGCGGCCTTCCTGACCCTCTTCGGTCATGTAGAAGAGCATGGTGGCATTGCCCGCCAGCTCCTGCAAGCCCGCCTGACCATCACAGTCAGCGTTGAGGGCGGCTTTCAGGCAGCGCAGCGCCATCGGGCTGTTTTGCAGCATTTCGCGGCACCAGCGCACGGTTTCACGCTCCAGTTCCGCCAGCGGCACGACGGTGTTGACCAGACCCATGTCGAGGGCTTGCTGGGCATCGTACATGCGGCAGAGGAACCAGATTTCGCGGGCCTTCTTCTGGCCGACGATGCGAGCCATGTAGGAAGCCCCCCAACCGCCGTCGAAGGAGCCTACTTTCGGGCCGGTCTGGCCAAACTGGGCGTTGTCGGCGGCGATGGTCAGGTCACACATCATGTGCAGCACGTGGCCGCCACCGACCGCGTAGC
Source organism: Aeromonas sp. 75A (assembly GCF_051919425.1). NCBI lineage: Bacteria > Pseudomonadati > Pseudomonadota > Gammaproteobacteria > Aeromonadales > Aeromonadaceae > Aeromonas > Aeromonas sp. 75A. The sequence continues at coordinate 2,644,079 of NZ_JBQBES010000002.1, forward strand.
CCGCTACCATGGCAACCACAGGTTTCGGGCAGGTGCGGATGTCGCGCTGGAAGTCGAGCACGTTGAGGTGGTGAGTCCCCTCGTCATCCCGGTATCCACCGTAGTCGCCACGGATCTTCTGGTCGCCGCCGGCGCAGAAGGCTTTCTCACCAAAACCGGTCAGGATGATGGTGCCGATCTGATCGTCATAACGGGCATCGGCCAGTGCCTGCAGCATCTCTTTGACGGTGCGGGGGCGGAAGGCGTTGCGCACCTGGGGACGGTTGATGGTGATCTTGGCAATACCATCGTTGGACTTGTGATAGAGGATGTCCTCGTAACCGGCGGAGCAATCCTGCCACTCAACCGGAGCATACAGTTCAGCTTCCGTCATTGCTTCAATCATGACTCGTCTCTTCTTGTTGGTTGACCCACTCCGCGAGGAGTCGGGCAAAGTTATCAGGCTGATGGGCGTGCAAATTATGGCCGCCATCCAGCACCAAGTGGTTGATTCTGCGATTTTGGTTTGCCAACTGGCAAGCCAGCTGATGAAATTTGTGATCCCTCTTACCACTCACCCAGGTGACCGGCAGCTGGCTCGCCATGAGCCAGGGGGCGAGATCCGGCTGCTTGCCTAGCGAGGTGGCGCGCAGCATGGTGGCGATGCCCTGACCGTCGTTGCCAAGGCGGCGGGCGATCTGGCTGGCCCGGGCCGCATCGTCAAGATCGGCAAACACCCCTTGCCGGTACCAGTCTGCCAGCACGTCAGCCAGGGGCTCACGCTCAAAGCGCTGCGCCCACTGTTCATCGTGCTGGATGCGGGCGGCCCGCTCACAGGCCGGTAACCCCGGGTTGCAGTTCTCCAGCAGCAGCCCCCGCAGCCCGGTGGGCTTGCGGCTGGCGTGGTAGAGGGCCAGTCGCCCACCCAGCGAATAACCCGCCAGCAGATAGCGTTCAATGTTGTGGCTGGCCAGCTCGGCGACCAGCCACTGGTGGCTCTGCTCAAAGTTGCTGACGGTGAGAGCGCTATGCTGACCATGACCTGGCAGATCGAGGGCGATGCAGCGGATGGCGGGCAGCCGGTCGATCACCGGTTGCCAGTCGCCGCCATCCCCCAGCAGGCCGTGCAGCAGCACCAGCGGCACATTGGCATCTTTATTTGCCACGGATGGCGGCCCCCAGCGCCTTGAGATCATCGGCCACCTGCTCGCTCGGTACCCGGATCTCGATCAAGGTAACGCCATGTTGGAGGGCGGCGCGGTAATCCTGTTCGAACTCGGGCAGGGTGGTCGGCGCCCGATAGGCGAGACCAAACATGGCGGCGGCATGTTCAAAGCTGAGACCGTGGGGCAGCCGGTAGTAGCTCTCCAGCAGCTCCCCTTCGGTGGGCACCGGCAACATACGAAAGATGCTGCCGCCATCGTTGTTAAGCAGGATCACCACCAGCGGTCGGCTCGCCTTGCTGAGCAGGGCCAGGCTATTGAGATCGTGCAGGGCGCTGAGATCGCCAATCAACAGGGTCGTTGGTTGGTCGCTCGACTGGGCAAACCCGTAGGCGGTGGCGATCAGGCCATCGATGCCGGAGGCGCCACGGTTGGTCATCACCCGGCTCGGCCCCTTGCCCGTTTCGCCGAGCATATCCATCAGTCGGGCTGGCATGCTGTTGCCGACAAACAGTTGCCCTTCGATCAGGCGGTTGAGGCGATGGCAGACCCCAAGCTCCGAGAAGTGCTCGCAGGCAGCGGCGATCTGCTGGCTGGCGTTGTGTTGCAGCTCGGCCAATGTGTGCCAAGGGGCTTGTGTGGTGACCGGATGGGCCGCAGCAAAGGCGCTGGCACTGCAGAGCAGCCGGTTGCGCAGCCGGTAGTCGGGATCGAGCCGCGCCGGTTGCGGATCCACCAGCCAGTAATCCTGCCATGCATGCTGTTTGATGAACTGGCCGAGCCGCTTGGAGACCAGTCGTGCGCCAAATTGTAACAGCACCTCGGCGCGGCCCAGCTCGGCGACGAATTCAGGGTCGTTGAGCGCCATATCCATATGGATGAGGTTGCGACTATCGAAGCGGATCTGGCTCTGCAGGTCCGCCAGCAGCGGCCAGCCGAGTTGCTCCGCCAGCGCAGCGGCGGTCTGTGCCTGCTTCGGGTCGGTAATGCGACCAGCCACAACGATGCCGCGCTGTTGCCGAAAGGTTTCCCACTCCGCCTGAGGTGGGCAGGTCGGCTCGCTTTGCTGCCACGGGCTCCACGGCTTGTGCGAGCCGAGCCAGTCACCGAGGGGGGCCAGATAGTCGGAGAAATCCTGATAGTGCTCGCCCGGGTAAAGGGGCTCGGGGTACATGCAGTTGAAGTGCACCACCCCGGGAGTGAGCGCCTGTTTGGCCAAGGCTTGGTCCACCGAGCTCAGCACAAACGCCGCCGGAATGGTCGGGGTGGGGCTCGGCAGGTTCTGTTGATAGACGGGGTAGTGGCCGAAGATCCCCTGCTGGTCGATCGCCTGATTGGCGCCGTTGTCGATAAGCTCGTGAGGGCGATCGGCGGAGAGAATAATCAGCGGCACGCCGGTCAGCTGGGCCTCTGCCACGGCGGGCCAGAGGTTGGCTACCGCGGTACCCGACGTCATGATCACCGCCACCGGCCGGTTGCTCCCCTTGGCCAGACCCAGCGCCATAAAGCCGAGGCCGCGCTCGTCAAAGTGCAAGTGACGACGAAAGCCCTGATGGGCGGCGGCGGCCATGGTCAGCGGCGCGGAGCGGGAGCCGGGGGCCAGCGCGATGTCGCGCACCCCGAGGCGAAAGAGCTCCTCCAGTAAGAGGGAGGACCAGACGTGGTTGAAGGTGGCGTGCTGGCTCGAAAACGGGGGGCAGGCAAACTCTTCGCTGGCAGGCTCTTTACGGGTGGGCATAGGGGCTCTCGTAGCGTGAAAAGGGTGAATGACTATCCCAGCAGGGAGAGCACATTGGCGATCTTGTTGTCGAGTTCGGCCCACTCGGCGACAGGCTCGGAACCGGCGACAATGCCGGCACCGGCAAACAGGGTGACGCTGCCCGGCTGAATGCGGGCGCTGCGAATGGCGACCGAGAACTCGGACGTCTCCCGACTCAGCATGCCGCAGGCACCGGCGTACCAGCCCCGATCGTAGGGCTCGAACTCGCGGATAAAGGCGAGCGCCGCCTCGCGCGGGGCACCGCCCACCGCAGGAGTCGGATGAAGGGCATCGAGCAACTGCCAGTCGCAGACGCCGGGCTTGAGTTCGGCCTCAATATCGCACTTGAGGTGTTGCAGCAGCCGCAGTTTGAGAATGCGTGGCTCGGTCAGGGTGGCATCGTGGGTCAGTGGTGCCAGACGGCTGAGGATGTCGGCGTGTACCAGCCGGTTCTCCAGCCGGTTCTTGCTGTCGGCCAGCAGCTCGGCGGCCAGTTGGGCATCCACCTCTTCATCGCCGGAGCGGCGAATGGTGCCCGCCAGCGCCTCGGTAAAGAGGTGGCGATCTTCCCGGCGGTAGAGCCGCTCGGGGGAACAGGCGATAAAGGCCTGCTCGGGGGAGAATTGAAAACCGAAGTGGAAGCAGTCCTGGGCGTGGCGGGCCCACTGGTCGAGCATGGCCCAGGGATTGATATCCGCATCATGGTTCGGACTGGTCAGCACGCTCTCCCGCGACAGCACCACCTTGGGAGTGTGGGCCTGAAAATCGGAGGCGGTGACGCGCTCCACCAGCGTCTGCCACTGGGCGGGGCCAGGGCAATCCTGTCGCTGCCAGGGCTGCTTTTGCAGGGCGGGCAGCGGGGCTTCCGGGCGCAGGGCATCGAGGGCGGCGTCGGCCGCCTGCAGTTCGGCCTCGAGATTGTTTTCATCCAGCCAGAGGTTGAGGCAGAGACTGACGCACTCGCCACGGCGCACCAGCTCGATGCGGGGCAGCACGAAACGGCAGGGGCCAAACCCTTGCCAGCCGGACTGGGCCGGATCGAACGCCAGTCCGCCATAGTAGCGAGGGCTATCGTCATGATGCTGGTTGGCTGTGTTCGTGCACACCTGCTTGATGGCGTGCGGCTCGGTCAGTTCATGGATGGCGCCCAGCGCGACATACTCGGGACGAGCCTCTCCACGGGCCTGCCAGTAGATGCGGGGATAGAGGGTTTGCGCCGCGAGCCAGCCCAGAAAGGAGCGGATTTCGATCGCCACTCGCAACCGTACGAAGCCGCTGACGTTGCTGTGACGCAGGGCGTCCAGTTGTTGCTTGATATGGGTCTGAGCCAACATGGATTCTTTTCTGAGCCGGGTAGTAACGAGCGATCCGGTAGCTGGATGCCGTAGGTTTATGCCAAAGGGCGATGATTTCCTATATATTATCTGCCCATTCGTCCATGTAAATCGCCCGCGGGAGCTTCACTCTCCGGGGCCAAGTATACCCAAATCCGGTTCGATAACCCTTAACACGATCAATATCCGATTGTTTGGCCATCACAAAATGACAAATACCTTCTCTGTTTGGTTGCTGGCGGCGCGTTTGCGAACATTGCCGCTCGCCTGCTCTTCCATCCTGCTGGGCTCGGGGCTGGCTGCCAGTCGTGGTGCCTTCGATGGCTCCATCATGGCGCTTTCCCTGCTGACCGCCATCCTGCTGCAGATCCTCTCCAATCTGGCCAACGATTACGGCGATGCGGTCTCCGGCGCCGACAACGGCGAGCGGATCGGCCCGCAGCGGGCAGTGGTCTCCGGTCTTATCACCAAAAAGCAGATGTGCGTGGCGATGGGGCTGACTGCGCTGGCGGCGGTGGCCAGTGGCCTGCTGTTGCTGGGCTGTGCCTTTGGCGGCCAGTGGCTGCAGATTTTGGCATTTGTGGTGCTGGGTGGCGCGGCCATTGTCGCTGCGGTGACCTACACTGTCGGTAAGACTCCTTACGGCTATCGCGGGTTTGGCGATATCTCGGTGTTCCTCTTCTTCGGCTTGCTGGGGGTGCTCGGCTCCTACTACCTCTTCACCAAGAGTCTGGAGTGGGAGCTGCTATTGCCTGCCACCGCCTGTGGCCTGCTGGCCACCGCCGTGCTCAATATCAACAATGTGCGCGACATCGAGACCGACGCCGCCAGCGGCAAGATCACCCTGGCGGTGCGCCTTGGCCGCAATCGCGCCATCGCCTATCACTGGGTACTGCTGGGGGCTGCGTTGCTGGCAACCATCGTCTTTATCCTGATCCAGCCCGCCAGTTTCTGGCCGTGGATCTTCCTGCCCGCCATGAAGCCTCTCAGCGATGCGGCCAAGACCCTTCGCGAAAGCTACGATGGCGAGGTGCTGACCGGTGCCCTCAAGAAGACCGCCATCAGCGCCTTTCTGTTCAGTCTGCTGCTCTCCATCGGGTTGGCGCTCTCCTGATGAGCGACCTGCTTGTTGTTATGTGAAACGGGCTCCCGAGGCGGGAGCCCTTTTTGTGTGCCGATGCAACGCGTTGGTACTGAATCAGTCAGACAGGAAGACTGCCATGCGTGCATCACTCAAACAGAAAATCATTCAGGTATGCCAGCAAAAAATCGCCCAGAAGGGGGAGACGGTCGGGCTCTCCTTTTATGCTTTTTTTGCCAATCGCAATGACGATCCCGATTTGTTGATGGAGGCGGCGACCTGGTGGATCCAGACCCACAAGCTCGATCACTTCGAGAAGGCCAAGAAAATTCTCTTGTTGGTCGAGCAGGAGTGATAGTCGGCTGCCATGAAACAGAGAGGGCTCCCAAGCGGGAGCCCTCTCTGTTGGTTAATGATGTTATTGACTAGCTGGCGCGCGCCACCTTGAGGGGGCGACGGGAGAAGAGCAGGGTATCCAGCAGCCAGATGGCGACCATGGAGGCGCCCACCAGCGGGAAGGTGATCCCCAGCAGGATCAGCAGGGCGATGGCACCGCGCATCGGCGGGAGTTTGGTGGGCAGTGGCGGCGCGGCGAGACGGCCCTGCGGGCGGCGGCACCACCAGATCCAGAGGCCGCTCATGGCGCTGGCCAGCACCATCAGACAGATGATCAGCATGGCGAGCTGATGGGGCCAACCGTAGAGCTTGCCCATGTGCAGCATGACGCCGCTCTCTACCGTCTTGGCGACCGTGCCGTAATCCTGCCAGCGCACATCGGCCAGCACCTTGCCGCTGTATTGATCGATATGCAGGGTGGCGTCGTTGCGCGGATCGTCGGCAAACAGGGCGATGGTGTAGACGCCGGTGGTGCCGACCGGCGGGGTGATGCTGTAGCCCGGACTCACTTTTCGGGCTGTGGCGATATCCACCACCTGTTGCAGCGGGATCCGTTGGCTGGCCATCACCACTCCCTCGTGCTCGCCGTGGTTCATGGCACCGTGATCGTGCCCCTCATCAACCGGCTGCGAGCTGGGCATGGGGGTATTCTCCACCGCCCAGGGGACGGTCTGCTCGTGAGCCTGATTCAGGGTGCGAGCCAGCGGTGCCGATTTGGGCACCTCGTTCCACATGGCGGCCGGGAAGCGGTTCCAGACTGCGGCAAACTGGTCGCCCCAGAAACCGGTCCAGGTCATGCCGCTCAACAGCAACAGCAGCAGGAAACCGGCGCCCCAGAAGCCGACCACGGCGTGCAGATCCCGCCACCAAAGGCGTCCGCGCTGGCTCACTCTGGGCCAGAGGATGCCGCCCACCCCGGGCCCCTTGCGTGGCCACCAGAGGTAGAGACCGCTCAGCAGCAGTACTAGTCCCCAGCCTGCAGCCAGTTCGATCAGCCGGTCCCCCGTGGTGCCGAGCAGCAGGTCGGCGTGCAGGGAGCGAGCCACCGCTTGCAGATTCCACTTGTTGTCCATGGTGCCGAGCAGGGCGCCGCTGGCGGGGTCCATAAACAGGGTCAGCTCGCGATCCCCCTGATTGACGATGAACTGGGCGCTCTGGTCGGGTGCGGCAGGCGGCAGGTATTTACGCAGGCTGGCATCGGGCATGGTCATCATCGCCTTGGCCAGTAGCTGGTCGGCACTCAGGGTCTGGCTGGCGGGGGTGACCTTCATCAGCTCGGGGTACATCAGGTTGTCGAGCTGGGGTTTGAACAGATAGACGATCCCGGTCAGTGACAGCAGGATCAGGAAAGGGGCGACAAAGAGACCTGCGTAGAAGTGCCAGCGCCAGATCCGTTGGTAATGACTCGAGTCCCTGTTTTTCATTGCACATCCTTGTTGGGGGGAAAACCTTTCGGCTGGTGGAATGTTTGTGGCGGCGCGGATAATAGCAGTAACGTTTCGTTAACTGCAATCACACATCTTGAGAGCGATTCAGTGCGGGATGTCGGTAACATGAGGTGCAGACGGTTTGCAGGATAGGATGATCACGCTTTGGGGAAAGCCTGTTTGCTGCTGGACTTTTCCTTATAAATTATTACCTTGTGGTAACAATTTGCAGGCGATGGTGGTGGTAACGGAATGGGAGCAGTCATGCAGCCACATGGGCAATTTGACATGGAGCGCAGGGGCCAGATGCTGATCTGCCGCCCGAGTGGTCCCTTCAATCTGGCAGGCGCCATGGCCTATGAGGCGCGCTTTCGTCACGAACTGGTCGGTCTGATGGATGGCCCCTGGGGGATTGTCGAGGTCGCGACCGAGTTTGAAGCGGCCGGGCCCGAGGTGCTGGCCCGTTTTCGTCGCCAGTTTGGCTGGTGTGCCGAGAGTGGCTGTCAGTTTCTGGCGGTGGTTTTCGTAGGGGGCTTCAAGCGCTATCTGGCGGATAACATCTTCAAGGGATTGCCCTTTCGGGCGGTACGTTACTTCGAGCAGGAGGCAGCGGCCATCCAGTGGCTGGGGGAGCAGCTCAACATCGCTCCCTGTGAACCTGCGAGCGCTTGACGACCCCGCATTCTGGTTGGCTCGGGTTTACTCCAGCTTGATAAACCACTTGTCCCGTTCGTCAACGCAGTCGGGTTCACCCATTTCGAATTCACGGCAGATCAACGGCCGTACCTCGTAGATACGGCACATCATTGTGTTGCGGTCGAGGGCGGCGCACCAGCCATCGTCCAGCCGGCGCATGACCGGTATCTCGCCTTCCCGTTCCAGTACATAACGGTCCGGCACGCCGGTATCGGTAAAGAGCATCACTTCGAGGCTGCAGCAGCAGGCTTCGCAGTTCTGGCAGCTCACATCGGTTTGGATTGCTTGGGTCATGGTGCCTGTCTTGCCGCATGGCGGCATCGGAGATATGAAACAGGCGCCTGTCAGGCGCCTGTGGTCTGGCTAACGACTTGCAAAGAACCTTAGCCCAGTTTGCGGGCGCGGTAGCTGCGCCCCTTGATCTTGCCTTCCTGCAACCGCTTGAGTGCGGCGCTCGCCACGCTGCGCTTCACCGCGACGTAGGAGTACTGCTCGGAGATCTGGATCTTGCCCACATCGGCACCGGCAATGCCGCCTTCACCGGTCAGGGCACCCAGAATGTCACCGGCCCGCACCTTGGTCTTGCGGCCTGCATCGATGGAGAGGGTCACCATCTGCGGGGCGATCGGCTTGATGTCGCGGCCGATGCTGTCGAGATCACCCAGCGGCATCGGAGCTTGCTGGTACTCTTCGATAAAGTTGACGCGCTGGGCCTCGTTCGGCTGATAGAGACTCAGGGCCAGACCCTGCTGGCCGGCACGACCGGTACGGCCGATGCGGTGCACGTGCACTTCCGGATCATAGGTCAGCTCGTAGTTGATGACGGCGCCCAGCTCCTTGATGTCGAGGCCGCGGGCCGCCACATCGGTGGCCACCAGAATGGTGGCGCTGCCGTTGGCAAAGCGCACCAGCACCTGATCCCGCTCGCGCTGTTCCAGATCGCCGTTCAGCGCCAGCGCTGAGAAGCCCTTGGCGGCCAGATGGTCGGCCACGTCGTTACAGGCGCGCTTGGTGTTGCAGAACACCACGCAGGAGCTGGGCTGGTAGTGACTCAGCAGCCAGGTGAGGGCGTCGAGGCGCTGACCGGCAGGCACTTCATAGAGCTTCTGTTCGATGGCGCTCCCCTCGTGCAGGGACTCCACGCTCACCTCGACCGGATTGCGCTGCACGCCGCGGCTCATCTGGGCGATCCCTTCCGGATAGGTCGCGGAGAAGAGCAGGGTCTGACGCTGCTGGGGGGCATAGCTGATGACCCGGTTGATATCTTCGCCAAAGCCCATGTCCAGCATGCGATCCGCTTCATCCAGCACCAGCGTCTTGAGGCCGGAGAGCTCCAGTGTGCCTTGCTCCAGATGCTTGAGAATGCGACCCGGGGTGCCGACGGCGATGTGGGCACCAAAGCTCAGGGTGGCGGACTGAGGTGCGGTCGGGGTGCCGCCGCACAGGGTGACCAGCTTGACGTTGGGCAGGGCGCGCGCCAGACGACGGATCTCCTGAGCCACCTGATCCGCCAGTTCGCGGGTCGGGCAGAGCACCAGCGCCTGCACTTCGAGGCGGTTGACGTTGAGCTTGGCCAGCAGGCCGAGGCCGAAGGCGGCGGTCTTGCCGCTGCCGGTTTTTGCCTTGGCGATCAGGTCTTTGCCATCGAGCACCAGGGGCAGGCTCTGGGCCTGGATCGGGGTCATCTGCAGGTAACCCAGGCTGGTGAGGTTCTCTTGCAGGGCGGGGGAGAGATTGAGGCTGCTAAATTCGCTGTTGTTCACAAAAGGACTCTATTTCGGAGAAAACGGGGATGCGCTAGCGCTAAGGCCGCGCATCATACCAGAATGTGGCACCGGATGTGGCGGATTTTTGAACGGCTGGTCACGAGGGGCCATGAAAGGTTCATTTGTTGCCAAACCGATCGCGGACGATCACCGACAATGCGATAAGGACTATTTTTCAAACACTCATCTAATTATTTATCGCGGATAAACGTTTTCTATTTTCAGTATTTTAATATAATGATTGGAAAATATTCCACGAGCAGTTATTGCGCTACAGGGAATGTTGCGAAAATGCTGATTAAATATTTTCAAAGAACATAAAAACGGCGCCACCATTACTCAACGTGATGTTTTAAAAGGATTTATGTCATCCGTGTTGCGCGATTAATATCAGTTCATTGCACAATTAATTTAAAAACGTTTGTATTATCCTGCCTCCATAATATTGCGCGGGATTGTGATGGCTATCTGATTTTTAAATGTGCAAATGTCTATGATGGCGCCGGTCAAAAATTACAATTTACTCAGGTGCTACAGGTATGGAATACGTTCACTTTGTGCTCGGACTGGTGATGGTCCTCGCTCTCTCTCTGCTGGCTAACCGCCACAACTGGAAACAGATCAAACTGCGTTATATCGGTCAACTGCTAGTGGTCGAACTGGCGCTGGCCTGGTTCATGCTGAACTCCGAAGTGGGTCTGGCGGTGGTGGGGGGCTTTGCGGCCGGCTTCACCAAGTTGATGGAGTTTGCCAAACAGGGTACCGACTTCGTGTTCGGTGGTCTGGTCAACGAAGGGGCCTTCTCCTTCTTCCTGATGGTGCTGATGCCCATCGTCTTCATCTCCGTGCTGATCGGTATTCTGCAGTACATCCGCCTGCTGCCGCTGGTGATCCGCGGTATCGGTACCGTGCTGGCCAAGATCAACGGCATGGGCAAGCTGGAATCTTTCAACGCCATCAGCTCGATGATCGTCGGCCAGTCCGAGAACTTCATCGCCCTCAAGAACATCCTGCCGCACCTGAACGAGAAGCAGATGTACACCCTGGCTGCGACGGCCATGTCTACCGTCTCCATGTCCATCGTCGGTGCCTACATGCAGCTGATCGAGCCGCGCTACGTGGTCGCCGCGCTGGTGCTCAACATGTTCAGTACCTTCGTGGTGCTCTCTCTGATCAACCCCTACGAGCCGGATAACTCCGTAACCGACATCAAGGCCATTGCCGAAGGTGACGAGCACCACACCCCGAAGAAAGAGAACTTCTTCGAGATGCTGGGCGAGTACATCATGGCCGGTTTCACCGTTGCCGTGATCGTGGGTGCCATGCTGGTGGGCTTCATCGCCCTGATTGCCCTGATCAACTACCTGTTCGAGATGGCATTTGGCGTGAACTTCCAGTTCGTCATGGGTTACCTCTTCTACCCGATCGCCTGGATCCTGGGTATCCCGAGTGGTGAAGCGCTGCAAGCCGGCTCCATCATGGCGACCAAGCTGGTGACCAACGAGTTCGTGGCGATGATGGATCTGGGCAAGGTGGCTGCCGAGCTCTCTCCGCGCACCGTCGGCATCCTCTCCATCTTTATGGTCTCTTTCGCCAACTTCAGCTCCATCGGCATCATCGCCGGTGCGGTAAAAGCGCTGAACGAAGAGAAGGGCAACATGGTTTCCCGCTTCGGCCTGAAGCTGGTCTACGGTTCTACCCTGGTCAGCCTGCTCTCTGCTGTTATCGCAGGCATCATGATCTGATCCTCTAGTGGTTCGCACCACTGCTTGGGCCCCTGACTTTGTCAGGGGCTTTTTTGTTTCTGGCTCACAGCTGCCAGCCGCACCACCAGCCGGCAACCAGCAGGGTGAGGGTGCAAAAGCCGGTTTCGATGGCGCCGCCACTGCGCAGCGGCCAGCCCGGCAGGCGGTAACGGCGCTTGATGGGCCAGAAGAGCGGAATGCCCGCCGGGGTGAGCCAGTCCCCCAACAGATGGCTGAGGTAGCCGACGATCAGGGCATCCTTGACCCCCATGGGCAGGGTGCCCGGCGGCAGGCTCTGGTTCAGCCCCCAGACAGCGGCGGCGACCGCCAGCAGACTGTGAGTGAAGCCGCGATGGCCGAACAGCCGCGACAGAGGTTTCGAGATCCACGGCAGGCGCTGCCCCAGCACCGATTTGGGGTGGTCGAGGTCGGGCAACAGGGCGCTGGCCAGCGCGGCAGGGATAGTCTGCCACAGGCTGGCATCGGCCAGCGCCGGAGTGAGCTGCAGTTTATGGGCGATCAGGGTGCAGGTAACGGAGAAGAGCAGGTGCCCTTGGGCGGTCATGATGATTACGGCGTGGACAAGATGGCGGCGCATCTTACCAGCCTGACGGTTGTGGTCAGCTCTTATTTTAAAAATCAGGATGTTACGGCGAAAAAGCGCCCATGTTGGGCGCCTTTAGGGTCTCTTTACAGCTTGCCTTTGACCAGCCACTTGTCGAGGGCGTTGGCGAAGCGCTGCTTGTCGGCGGCATTGAAGGGGGCCGGGCCGCCGGTCTGCACGCCGGCCGAGCGCAGCTCTTCCATAAAGTTGCGCATGCCGAGCCGCGCCTTGATGGTCTCGCGGGTGTAGATCTCGCCGCGGGGATTGAGCGCTTCGCCACCGGCATCGATCACCCAGGAGGCGAGGGGGATGTCGCCGGTGATCACCAGATCGCCGGGCTGAACCTGCTGGGCGATGACATGATCTGCCACATCGAATCCCTTCTCCACCTGCTGGGTTTTGATGAAAGGCGAGGGGGGGACCCGCAATCCCTGATTGGCCACCAGGGTGGTGACGACCTGGGCGCGGTGGGCGGCGCGGTAGAGGATCTCCTTGACCGGAATGGGGCAGGCATCGGCATCAACCCAGATGGGCATGGCATGGTTTCCTGTAGTGAAAGCGGATAGAAAACGAGAGCGGCCATGTTAACACAAGCCTCCCCTTCCCGGCGCGGGGCTGAGTCGGCCCAACCTTTGGTGTAAGCTGGGGCCAGCACATGAAACGAGAAGGAGACGAGATGGATCGGGTGCCCGGTGAAGTGATTTATGCCCTGACTCTGGATGGCAAGGGTGGCATGGCGCCGCTGACGGCGGGAAGCGAAGTCCCGGCGGCGCATCCCGGCTGGCTGCATCTGGATTACGGCAATCCCGATTCGGCGCGCTGGCTGTTGCAGACCCCCTTGCTCAGCGAGGCGGCCAGGGAGTCGCTGCTCGGCCAGAGCAATCGTCCCAAGCTGGTGCGGATGGGGGAGACGGTGCTGCTGATCCTGCGCGGCATCAACCACAACAAGGATCACAGGCCCGAAGAGATGGTGGCGCTGCGCATCTTCATCACCCCGGATCTCATTATCAGCAGCCGTCGTCGTCCGCTGCTCTCCGAGCAGGATGTCTTCAACCAGCTCAAGCTGGGGGGCGGCGCCGATACCCCGGCCGACTGGCTGGTGGAGATCTGCGATGCCCTGACCGATCGGGCGGGGGAGTTTGTCGAGGAGCTGCACGACAAGATCCTCGATCTGGAGGAGATGGTGCTGATGCGCGACATGCCCGCCAATGGCCGCTTGGCGCTGATCCGTAAGCAGCTCATCATGATCCGTCGTTACCTCTCCCCCCAGCGGGATCTGGTGGCGCGGCTGGCCAACGAGAAGATCAGCTGGCTGGATGAGGATGACCGCCGTCGTCTGCTCGATATCGCCGATCGGCTGCGGCGTTGGCTCGACGACCTCGATGCCGGAGTAGCGCGCACCGCTGTGCTGGCAGACGAGATCAACAATCTGATGGCGGAGGCGACCAACCGCCGCGCCTACCAGATGTCGGTGATGGCGCTGCTCTTTTTGCCCGCCAGCTTCCTGACCGGTCTGTTTGGCATCAACCTCGGTGGTATCCCCGGGGCCGAGAATCCGACCGCCTTCTGGGTCTTCTGTGGTTCGCTGGTGGCGCTGGCAAGCGGGCTGGCTATCTGGCTCAAACATCGGCGCTGGTGGTAAGGAGGCATAACCCATGTGGCAATCAATTGGCCTGACCCTGCTGCTGTTGCTGGGGCATACCCTGATCCGGCGGCTTATTCACAAGAGTCTGCTGGCGCTCGGCCAGAGCAGGCAGGTGAGCGAGAACCGGGTGCTCTACGTGGCCCATGTGTTCCACTTCCTGCTCGGCTGCGCCACCCTGCTGGTGCTGGCCGGGGTGTGGGGGCTCGACTTCTCCCGACTGGTGGTGCTCGCCTCCTCCTTCTTTGCAGTATTGGGGGTCGCCATGGTGGCCCAGTGGTCGATCCTCTCCAACATCACCGCCAGCATCACCATCTTCTTCGCCTTCCCCTACAAGATTGGCGACCGGATCCGCATCCTCGACAAGGATGATTCGGTCACCGGCGTCATCACCGAGATCGGCCTCTTCTATGTGCGGGTGCGTGATGACAACGGCGATCTGGTCACCTATCCGGCCAACCTGATCCTGCAAAAGCCGGTCAGAAAGCTGGAGGGCAAGGTGGTGGAACCACTGCAACCGGAATAGAAAGCAACCGGAATAACAAAAAGGCTCCCTCGGGAGCCTTTTTACTGTGCGGTGGGTGGCGCTAGCGCTCGAAGAAGCGGTAGAGGTGCTCCACCTGAACCGGGCAGTCGGCCACCTGATGCAGATGTTCGCGGGCCTGCTCGACGGTGCCGAAACTGACCGGGCAGCCGAGGGTGTCGGTCAGCTCGTAGAGGGCGCCATCCTTGCCTCTGAATTCGATGAGCCAGCCGGGAATGGCCACATCGTGGAGTATTTCAGCCTCTTGCAGGATCTGTTGCTGATAGAGCTTACGAAGTTCACTGACTGTCATGATGCTCTCCTGTGGGGAATATCCAGCTCCAGTCTATGCCTGCCCTTTATATGCGGCAACGGGATCATCCCCGCAGGACCTCCCATGCCCAGCGGATGCGGATAAAGGTCTCTGCATTGCCGCCCCGATCCGGATGGTGCTGCAATGCCAGCTCCCGCCAGCGGCGGCGGATCGCCTCCTGACTCGTTCCTTCATTCAACTCGAACAGGGCCAGCGCCTCGGCTTTGTGCCCCTCCCCGTCATAAGCGCGCCAGAAGCGGTTGAGCAGGGCCTCAACTTCAGCACGGTCGGTCTGCCAGAACACCTGCCAGTCGAGATAGTAGCTACGCAGATTTTCGCCAACAGTAAAGCCGTGGTTGGCCTCCTGATTCCCGGCCAGCGGTTCGAGCCGGATATCCAGGGTGCTGATCACCAGCCACCATCCCTCTTGCCAGAGCTCGGCCTGCAGCTGGTAGAGGGCGTTCATGATCAGGAAGTTGACCCGAAACAGCTGCAGCTGCTCGTCGTCGGCCAGCCGAGGGATCTCCCCCTGCTGGCGCAGAGCGGCCATCAGTTCATGCACCTTGTAGCTTCCCGCCGCCTGTTGCAATAGCACCAGCAGCGGGGCGATCAGCGGATTGTGGTTGGCTTCGCTCATTCGGCGCTCTGTTCTTTGGGCGGCTGCAGGGCGATCAGCAGCTCACCCGCCTGCGGGGTGACGGGGCCGGTAACGATCTGGGGCTTGCCCTTGCCATCCATGATGAAGAGCGGGATGGCGCCGGGATTGGCGGTCTGATACTGGGCCCAGTCGAACGCCTCGCTCAGGCGGGTCGCCTTGATCTGGCCGCCCCGGCTCAGCAGGCTGCTCAGCCTGGCATAGTTGATGTCGGGGCCGAACAGGTTCTGGCGAGCGCGAAAGGTGGCGCTCTCCCGGTTGGCCTTGCCGTGCTGCTCGCTGGAGCGCAGGGAGTAGACCTGCTCCTCGCCGTAGAGGTGGGCAAAGTGCAGCACCCCGAGGGCGTTGTTGTGGCGGTTGGGGGAGAGTGCCAGCACGGTACTGATGCTGGTAAGCGGCAGGTGCAGCTCGGCATGTTCCGACTGGGGGTTGCCGAAGTAGCAGGGCAGGTTGCTCATCCGCGCCTGTTTGCAGAACTCCCAGGCGGGATCGCAGAGCTGCACTGGCACCCCCTGATCCGCCAGCGCCCGGCCGATGGCCCGCGCCACCGAGTTGGCCCCTATGATGAGCCAGGTGTTGGGGGCGCTCTGGCGCATCTTGAGCAGGCTGGCCAGCGGGGCCGAAGTGAGGCTCTGCAACACCACGGTGGAGATGATCACCGCAAATACCAGCGGCACCAGCTTGTCGGCATCAGGGATCTCGGCCTGATGCAGGCTGATGGCAAACGAGGCACTGACCGCCGCCGCGACTATGCCGCGCGGGGCGATCCAGCTCAGCAGGGCGCGAGCCCGCCAGGAGAGATCCGAGCCCCAGGTTGAGACCAGAATACAGAGCGGGCGCGCCACGAACTGCACCACGCAGAGCAGCGCCAGCACCATGGGGCCGAGCTGCCAGAGCTGGGCCAGATCGAGGCGCGCCGCCAGCAGGATAAACAGGCTGGAGATAAGGATGACCGCGAGATCCTCCTTGAACGCCAGCACCTCCTCCAGATCCAGCCCCTCCTGATTGGCGAGCCAGATGCCGAACACGGTCACCGCCAGCAGGCCGGACTCGTGGCTGAGCCAGTTGGAGAAGCTGAAGGTGACCAGCACCAGCGCCAGCACCCCGAACTTGTGCAGGCTGACCGGTAGCCAGTCCTTGCGAATGAGCAGGGTGGTCAGCCAGCCCGCCACTACGCCGATCAGAGAGCCGACCCCCACCGTTTTGGCCAGAGCCAGCAGGGTGTGGCCGATGAGATCTCCCTGACTGCCGAGGCGTACCGCTTCGAATACCAGCACCGCAAACAGGGCGCCGATGGGGTCGATGACGATCCCCTCCCAGCGCAGGATGCGGTCCACCTCCCGGGTGGGGCGGATCACGTTGAGCATGGGGGCGATCACCGTCGGGCCCGTTACCACCAGCACAGCGCCGAGCATGGTGGCAACCCGCCAGTCCAGCCCCAGCAGGAAGTAACCGGCGCTGCCGATGACGGCGAAACTGACCAGCATGCCGGTGGAGCAGAGATTGCGCACCACCTTGCCGATCCCCTTGAGCTCGGCCAGATGGAGGGTCAGTGCCCCCTCGAACAGGATGATGGCCACCGACAGGGAGACCAGCGGAAACAGCAGATCCCCGAGCAGGGCATCGGGGTCGAGCAGGCCGCTGACCGGGCCCAGAGTCAGGCCGGTGAGCAGCAGAAACAGGATGGCGGGTACCCGCAGCGACCAGGCAAGCCATTGGGCCAGCACGGAGACCAGGGCGATCCCGGCCAGAGAGAGGGCAATCATGCAGACCTCGATTCAGGCAGTGAGTATGGAGCTAGTGTAGTGGCTAAGTTGGTCAGATTGACACCCGAAGGCGCGTGCATCATGGCCGGGATGGGGAGATGTGCGACAGTCGGCGTCATTGTGGCTGGCGGTGGTGTGCAGGGCGCCAGCCAGACGCCAACCGTGGTGATGGGGTGGCCTTGGGGCCGGATTAGATGGGGCTCTCCTTGTGGAGCTCGCCGACACAGTCGGCCAGCGCCAGTACCAGTGCGGAGCGCACCATCTGATCGAGCCGGTTGAGCTGCATCTGGTAGAAGGCCCAATCCTCTTCGCTGGCGGGGGGCTCCAGCTTCATCATGCCGCCCTGGTTGACCCCGTGCAGGCGGTCGAGCAGATCGCGGATCGGCTTGTCGCTGAAGCGGTAATCCTTGGGGTCTCGCACCAGAAAGTCGCGGATCTTGATATAGGCTTCGATATCCTGATAGCGCTCGAGCGAGATGAGGCCGAGGGCGAAGATGAGCTTGAGGCGCACCTCCAGCTGGCCGAGGGGGCCGCTCTGGTTGAGCAGGGGTTCGATGGCGTATTTGACGGCATACTCCTCCTGACGGAACGCGCGTCGCATCAGGGAGTCGACCGCCTCTTCCAGGATGGTCACGGCTTCGAGAAAGAAGCCGCGGGGGCCATCCTGCTCGTTCAGTCGTTCCAGTACTTCATCTTCCTGGTGTGTGGTCATAGGTGCATAGGGTCCAGCTGACAGGGAGAGAGTGGGCCTCTCTCCCGGTTTCTATCATATGGGGCACATTCCCTTGCCATTCAAGCGCTTGGCGCGCTATCAGTGGTGGCTGAATGCGCCGCAAGCAGGGTCATTACAGGGTTTCGTAACGGGCGACGATGGCGCGAACCACCTCGCTCTCTTCATCCAGTCCGGTGACGCGGGCCAACGCTTTGGCCGGGCCCAGCTCCGCCAGCAGGGCTTGTAGCTCCACCGCCTGCGGGTCATCGGCATTGCGATAGTGGAGCGCCGCGGCGATCCCCTCCTGCAACTGCTCGTTGGGCAGGCCGTACTCCATGGTGCCGAGCAGCGGCTTCACCAGTCGATCTCCCGCCGCCAGCTTGCGCAGTGGCTGACGACCGACCCGGTCAATCTCGTCCACCAGATAGGGGTTGGCGAAGCGGGCCAGGATCTTCTCGATGTAGGCGGCGTGCAGGCGCGGGTCGAAGCCGTAGCGTTTCACCAGCACGGCACCACTCTCCTCCATGGCGCGGCGCACCTTGCTGCGGATCACCGGATCTTCGATCGCCTCGCGCACTGTGTGGTAGCCTCGCAGCTTGCCGAGGTAGGCGGTGACGATGTGGCCGGTGTTGAGGGTGAACAGCTTGCGCTCGACGAAGGCCATCAGGTTGTCGGTGGGCTCCATGCCCGCCACCTGTGGCAGCGCCCCCTTGAACTGGGTCTGGTCGACGATCCACTCGCTGAAGCTCTCTACCGTCACTTCCAGCGGGTCATCGTTGGCAGCCGCGGCGGGCGGCACGATGCGATCCACCGCTGAGTCGACGAAGCCGATACAGGATTCGAGCGTGGCATGATACGCGACCGGCAGGTACTTGAGTACCTCCCGCTTGAGGTGGCTGGTGCCGCGCACCATGTTTTCGCAGGCGATGACGTTGAGCGGAGTCAAGTTGCCGGCATCGAAACGGGCCTGCAGCCCCTTGGCCAGGGTGCTGGCAATCTTGTCCAGAATGTTGGGGCCCACTGCCGTGGTGACCAGATCGGCGGTGATGATGCGGGCGATCACCTCGTGACCGGCGGAGCTCACCGCCGCCACGTTGCGCACCACATCCAGCTTCTGATCCGCCCCTACTACATGGACCTTGTACTCCTGACGGTGGTTGAGCTGGTCGATCAGGGTGTCGTTGACGTCGGCGAAGGTGACCTGATGGCTGGCATCCGCCAGCACTTTGCCGATAAAGCCGCGACCGATGTTACCAGCACCAAAATGCAATGTTTTCATGATATTAACCTCTTGAACCAAAGACGATGAAAGATGATTACGCAGCCTGTTCGGCACCCAGCAGATCCAGGAAGGCCTGGGGATCCGTGGTGCTGGCCAGCCGGTCGATGAGACCGGGTTCATCCAGTGCATTGGTCAGGCGGGTTATCACCTGCATGTGTTCGTCGTTGCGGGCGGCGATGCCGATCACCAGCCGCGCTACCTCATCGGCAGCCTCGCCAAAGGCGACCCCGGCCGGGTACTGGCAAATGACGATGCCGGTACGCTTCACAAACTCCTTGGCGGCGATGGTGCCGTGGGGCACGGCGATGGACTCGCCGAGGTAGGTGGAGACCAGCTGTTCGCGCTCCAGCATGGCGTTGACGTAGTCGGGCGCCACATAGCCGCGCTCGGCCAGCAGTCGGCCTGCGGTCAGGATGGCGGCCTCCTTGTTGTCCGCTTTCAGTCCCAGATGCACGTCATGACGGCTCAGGGTAAAGACTTCGGCTGCTTGCGGCTCGTAGCTGTCGTCGTTGGCGGCCACCAGCAGCTGCGGGTTGGCGACATCATCGTTGGCGGCGCGGCTCAGGCTCTGTACCAGCTCCTGATAGAGGCCGTTGTCGAGGAAGTTGGTGAGCGAGATATGGTGAGCGTTCGGCGCATGGCGACGGGCCCGCTCGGTCAGATCCTTGTGGGTGATGACCCAGTCCACCTGATCGTCGAGCTGATCGATGGCGCGGTTGGTGACGCTGATATCGAGCCCTGCGGCCTGCACCCGCTTGCGCAGCATGCCGGCGCCCATGGCGCTGGAGCCCATGCCCGCATCGCAGGCGACCACAATATTGCGTACCGCCATCAGTTCGCCGCCCGGCTTCTTGGCCGCTGCGGTTTCGGGCTTGCCGCCCTTCATGGCTTTCATCTTGCGGGTGGCTTCACCGAGGGCATCGGCCTCGTCGGCTTCCGGTTGCTGGGCGCGAACGAACACGGCGGCGACCAGGAAGGAGACCAGAGTCGCGCTGATGATGGAGAGGGCGACCCCGATCAGGGAGGCTTTCGGCGTCATCAACAACACGGCGAAGATGGAGCCCGGTGAGGCAGGGGAGACCAGACCGGCGTTGAACAGGGTCAGGGTAAAGACCCCGGTCATGCCACCGGCGATCACCGCCAGAATGAGGCGCGGGTTCATCAGCACATACGGGAAGTAGATCTCGTGGATGCCACCGAAGAAGTGAATGATGGAGGCGCCAGCCGCGGACTGCTTGGCCGCACCACGACCGAACACCATGTAGGCCAGCAGCACGCCCATGCCCGGGCCCGGGTTCGCTTCAATCAGGAAGAAGATGGAGCTGCCGTGCTCGGTGGCCTGCTGGATCCCCAGCGGCGAGAAGATGCCGTGGTTGATGGCGTTGTTGAGGAACAGGATCTTGGCCGGTTCGACGAAGATGGAGGTGAGCGGCAGCATGTGGTTTTACCAGGAAGCCGACGCCACCGGCCAGCAGGCCGGAGAGCACCTTGACGAAGGGGCCAATCACGAAGAAAGCGAGGATCGCCAGCAGCATGCCGATAAGCCCGGCGGAGAAGTTGTTGACCAGCATCTCGAAGCCGCTTTTGACGCGACCATCCATCGCCTTGTCGAAGCGCTTGATGGCCCAGCCACCGAGCGGGCCGACCATCATAGCGCCCATAAACATCGGGATGTCGGTGCCCACGATGACGCCCATGGTGGTGATGGCACCGACCACGCCGCCACGCTCACCGCCCATCAGTTTGCCACCGGTGTAGCCAATCAGCAGCGGCAGCAGGTAGGTGATCATGGGGCCGACCAGCTTGGCCAAGGTTTCATTGGGCAGCCAGCCGGTGGGAATGAAGAGGGCGGTGATAAAGCCCCAGGCGATAAAGGCGCCTATGTTGGGCATGACCATATTGGACAGGAAGCGTCCAAAATTCTGTATCTTGACTTTGGTATCCGGTGATAACATGTCGGGACCCCGTTTTAAGCCTGTTTGATTAAAAGTGGTAGTCGGGATGGCCGGTTTTGCCGAACCGCCATCCCGGTCGTCTAAGCAACTTCAATCTACCAGCTTGCGATCAAATTAGGCTGAAAACGGGGTGTCTTGTGATCCAGATCTCGGATACCCAGCGATACCCCCTCCATAACTAGTGACCCACATCACATTCCCATGCTGTAATTCGGCTACATTTCGATCTTTTCTGTTTTGCATGGTCATTTTTTGTGACTCAAATCACTAAAGTTGTTTTGTGGCTCTCTTGTTGAATAGTGACTTTCGTCACAAATTCAATTTTTGTATTCGAATGGGACAAATCACTCAATTACTCATCAGTGGGTAGTGACGATGGATCTATCGCAACACTCCATTGCTTACCAATGAATCAATAAATTTGTAACCCGCTTTCAGTTTTTACGGTCGGTGATGAGGGCTCTTTTGCTGCTGGCTGATGGGAATGGGCGCCAATATGCAGGATGCTATCGAGCGGCAGATGTTCGGGGCGCTTGCTTGCCGCGCAGGCCAGACTGCAGATAAAAACAAACCGCCAGCAGGCGGTTTGTCGGTTTTTACGAGCTATCCCCTGTCGGGGGCTGCGGTTTAGTAGAAACCGGCATCCTCGGGGGAGGGGCGGGTCTTGAAGCGGCGATGGAGCCACATGTACTGCTCCGGCGCCTTGCGCACAGCGGCTTCAATCTCGCGGTTGGCGCGGGCGGCATCGACCATGTCGTCACCGCTGGGGTAGTCGGCGAGCGGTGCCCCGATATGCAGGGTGTAACCCTCTCTGGTGCGGATGTTGTAGCAGGGGAGGGTGACGGTGTTCTTCACCCGCGCCAGGGTGGCGGTGCCGGTGATGGTGGCGGCCTGCTCCACCGCGAAGTAAGGCACGAACACGCTGGCGTGGCTGCCGTAGTCGTGATCCGGCGCGTACCAGAGGGCGTCGCCGTTGCGCAGCGCCTTGATCATCCCCTTCACATCCATCCGGTCTACCAGATATTTGTTGGAGGCGCAGCGACCGTGATACTGGGCATACTCCAGCACCGGATTGGTGTTGGGGCGATAGACCCCCACGCCGGGGCGCACCAGCCCGAAACAGCGGGCGTTGAGTTCCAGCGTCAGGAAGTGGCAGGAGAGCAGCAGCATGCCCTGACCTTTTTCCATGGCGGCGATGACGTGCTCTTCCCCTTCCACCTTCATCAGGTTGCGCATCCGCCAGTCTGGCCAGAACCAGGCGATCCCCACCTCGAACACGGCGCAGCCCACGCTCTCAAAGTTTGCCTTAAGCAGTTTCTCCCGCTCATCCCGGGTCAGCTCGGGCATCGCCAGCTCCAGATTGCGACGGGCAATCTTGACCCGGGACTTCAATATCCTGGCGGCGAGACGACCGAGCTGACGGCCCAGCCACATCTGGCTGCGCCACGGCAGCAGGGTCAGCAGCCAGAGCAGGCCGAGGCCGAACCAACTGGCCCAGTAACGGGGATGAAACAGGCGGGGCTCCAGGCGGGGAGCGTTGTCATGGGCCATGGCTAATCTCTTGTTCGCAAACACAATCGGGGGATTCTAGCCGAAAAGGGGGGGCGGGGGCGAATGGCTGTGTGCTGGTCAGAGGGGTAGCCTGCGTCCGGTTAGCGTGACAGCGGCGGCAACTGCGGTCGGCTTTTTCTACACCGGATAAAAGAGTGTGATAAAATCGCCCGCTGATTTTTCAGGTTTTGAGAGTCGATACAGATGAAGATCACCCTGCCCGATTTTGAAAAAGCCCGCGTTCTGGTCGTTGGCGATGTCATGTTGGACCGTTACTGGCATGGCCCTACCGGTCGGATCTCCCCCGAGGCGCCGGTGCCCGTGGTCAAGGTTGAACACATTGAGGAGCGTCCCGGTGGCGCGGCCAACGTGGCCCTCAACTCCGCCGCCCTTGGCGCTCACGCCGTGCTGCTTGGCCTGACCGGTCAGGACGAGGCTGCCGATGCCTTGGCTGGCCAGATGGCTGGCGTCAAGGTGGCCTGTGATTTCGTTCGTCTGGCCGACTTCCCGACTATCACCAAGCTGCGGGTGCTGTCACGCAACCAGCAGCTGCTGCGTCTGGACTTTGAAGAGCCCTTCCACTCCGTCGATGCCACCCTGCTGATGAGCAAGGTCGAGCAGGCGCTGCCGAATAGCGACGTGATGATCCTCTCCGACTACGGCAAGGGTGCTCTCAACGACGTGCCAGGCATGATCCAGCGCGCCCGTGCCGCCGGTATTCCGGTGCTGGTCGATCCCAAGGGGACCGACTTCGAGAAGTACCGCGGTGCCACCCTGCTGACCCCCAACATGTCCGAATTCGAGGCCGTGGTGGGCAAGGTGAAGAGCGAAGAGGAGCTGGTCACCAAGGGGCTGGATCTGGTCAAGCGTTTCGAGCTGGATGCCCTGCTGGTCACCCGTTCCGAGAACGGCATGACCCTGATCCGCGAAGGTCAGCCGGAGCTGCATCTGCCGGCTCAGGCCCACGAGGTTTACGATGTGACCGGTGCCGGTGATACCGTCATCTCCACTCTGGCTACCTCACTGGCGGCAGGCAAGAGCCTTGACGAAGCCTGTGCGCTGGCCAATACCGCTGCCGGTATTGTGGTCGGCAAGCTGGGTACCTCTACCGTCAGCCCGGTCGAGCTGGCCAACGCCCTCTACACCGAGCAGGAGACAGGCTTCGGCGTGATGTCCGAAGCCCAGCTGAAAGTGGCGGTTCGTGCCGCCCGTCTGCGTGGCGAGAAGGTGGTGATGACCAACGGCTGCTTCGACATCCTGCACGCCGGCCATGTCTCCTATCTGGCCAATGCGGGCAAGCTGGGGGATCGCCTGATCGTGGCGGTCAACACCGACGAGTCGGTTCGCCGTCTGAAAGGGCCGGGTCGTCCGGTCAACCCGACCGAGCGCCGCATGGCGGTGCTGGCTGCGCTGGGCGCGGTGGACTGGGTAGTGCCGTTTGGTGAAGATACCCCGCAGCGCCTGATCGCCGAGATCCTGCCGGACCTGCTGGTCAAGGGCGGTGATTACAAGCCGGAGGATATCGCCGGTTACGCCGAGGTGACCGCCAATGGCGGCGAGGTGCGCGTTCTCAACTTCGAGGATGGCTGCTCCACCAGCGACATCATCAAGACGATCCGCGAGCGCGGCTAACGCGCTGCTGGCCCCGCAATCTGGCGGGGCTCACTATCGGCGGTAGCAAGCCGACAGAAATACGGATAACAAAAAGGCGACCTTGCGGTCGCCTTTTTCATGTCCGATAGCGGCTATCGGCCTTTGGCTTTTGCCGTGGCAGGCATCAGACCCTGGTTTACTTCCACCAGATCCTGCGCTTCCAGAATACCGGCAGCCTGTTTCAGGCTCAGGATATTGAGAATGTAGTTGTAACGGGCTTCCGAGAGCTTCTGCTTGGCCTCGTACAGCTTGCGAGTGGAGTCCAGCACGTCGACGATGGTACGGGTACCCACTTCGTAACCGGCTTCGGTCGCCTTCAGGGCGCTGTCGGCGGAGACCACAGACTGGCTGTAGGCGCGCACCGAGCCGATGCTGGCGTTCACGTTGTTGTAGGAGGAGCGCACAGTGCTCTGCACCGAGCGGAAGTTCTTCTCCAGCAGTTCGCTGGCTGCTACGTAGTTGTATTGAGCCTGCTTCACCTTGGAGCTGGTGGCGCCACCGCTGTAGATGGGCAGCTTGAAGGTCAGACCGATATTGGCCTGATTGTCATTGCCGCCCGGAATGCTATCCAGCTTGTAATCGGTATTGCTGGTTTGCAGTCCGGCACCCAGATCCAGAGTCGGCTCATGGCCGGTCTTGGCGAGATCGATCTGCTCCTTGGCAATGTCCTTGCTGATGCGGGCACTGTGCAGTTGCAGGTTCTTGTCCAGCGCCAGCTCCAGCCACTTGTCGGAGCCGAAGGCGGTCTTCTGCGGGCTGAAACGATCTGTGTTCAGCACGTCCAGATTGCGGTGATCGATACCGGTCAGCTCGCGCAGGGTCTCGTAGCTGTTGTCCAGCGAGTTTTCTGCATTGATCTCGTCAGCCAGCGCTTGGTCGCGGGAGGCTTCGGCTTCATGGACGTCGGTGATGGCGGTCAGGCCCACTTCGAAACGCTGCTGGGTTTGCTCCAGTTGACGCTCTACCGCAACCTTGTTGGCACGGACGAACTCCAGGGTATCCATCGCCTTGAGCACATCAAAGTAGGCTTTGGCGGTGCGCACCATCAGGTTCTGGATCTCGAGGTTGTAGGCGACATCTGACTGAGTGGCCTGCTTCTCGCTGATATCCAGATTGACCCAGTTACTGCGACGATAGAGGGATTGCGACAGCGTCACTTCACCCTTGGCGTTGGTATTGCTCTGGGTATCGTTCTTGTTTTGCAGATAATTGAGCCCGGCACCCAGATCGATCTGGGGCAGCAGAGGAGCACGGGATTCGTTGATCTTCTCGAAGGCCTGGTCGCGAACGGCTTTGGACTGCAGCAACTGCGGGTCTTTGATCTGGGCTTGCTGGTAGATGTCGAGCAGGTTTTCGGCATGGGCACCGGCACTGACGCCCAGCAACACCATGACTGACAAAAGTGTTCTTTTCATAGATCGTTTTAACCTTATGTAGTAACCCAAACTGGTTGCTGGAGAGGCAAATATTGTCACCGACCAAGCTTGATTGCAGCTTAATCACTCTACTATAAGCAAAATTTAATGCTAAGAGTCTCAGGTCCGGTGACGGGAACGTCAAGAA
The DNA here is from genome assembly GCF_051919425.1 of Aeromonas sp. 75A. Taxonomy (NCBI): domain Bacteria; kingdom Pseudomonadati; phylum Pseudomonadota; class Gammaproteobacteria; order Aeromonadales; family Aeromonadaceae; genus Aeromonas; species Aeromonas sp. 75A. Next base: position 2,669,644 of record NZ_JBQBES010000002.1, read on the forward strand.
CCGGACGCAGTTTTCTCCCCGCGCGCCTAGCCAAATGGCCTGTGGCTGCTAAAATCCACCCCTCATTACCATGGCACGCCGAGTGAATGAACGTTCATTCATGTTCCTCGGATTTTATGGTCAAACTGATACAAGTCAAGCTGACGGGAGCCTCGGATGTCGCAGCAACCCTTGCCGCAAGATCGGCATTACGCCGCCGATGATGTGAAAATCATTGAAAAATCAGCTGGATATAACGGCTTCTTCAAGGTGAACGTCTATCGTTTGCAGCATCGGTTATTTGCAGGCGGCTGGAACCAGCCCATCGTGCGCGAGCTGTTCGAGCGGGGCCATGCTGCCGCGCTGCTGCCCTATGATCCGGTGCGCGACCAGATCGTGCTGGTGGAGCAGTTCCGCATCGGCGCCATGGAGACCAGTCCGACCCCCTGGCTGCTGGAGCTGGTGGCCGGCATCATCGACGAAGGTGAGACCGCCGAGGCGGTGGTGCGTCGCGAAGCGGTGGAAGAGGCCGGTATCGAGGTTGCCCGCTGCGAGCATGCCATCAGCTATCTGGTGAGCCCGGGCGGTAGCACCGAGCGGATCGAGGTCTTTGTGGGCGAGGTGGATGCCAGCAAGGCCGAGGGGCTGCACGGTCTGGCTGATGAGGGTGAGGATATCCGGGTGCATGTGGTGAGCCGCGAACAGGCCTACGCCTGGCTCAAAGAGGGACGCATCGACAATGCGGCCTCGGTCATTGCCCTGCAGTGGCTTGCCCTCAACCATGGCGAGCTGCGTGCCCGCTGGTTGGCGGATCGCTGAGGTGGCGCTGACCCTGCAACAGAGCAGGCGCTATGTGCCGGATTTGATGTCTTTGCAGAGAACCTGCGAGGTCAACTACATGGCGTTGATGAAACTGCTGCCGCCTGATGGGGAAGTCGGCGCCGAGCGCCGCTATCGGGTCGGCAACGATCTGCAGTTCCAGCTCACCATCATTGGCGAGAGTCGCTTCACCAATCAGGTGATCCTGAGCCAGCACAACCCCGAATTGCCCGAATATTTACAAGCTCAGATAGAGATTCGTTTGTATCATGATGTGCGGATGGCGGAAGTGTGTGCAGCGCAACAGATTTCCCGTTTGCAACCACGTTATGATTATCCCAATAAAAAGATGCACCAGCGGGACGAAAAGGAGCAGGTAAATCTGTTTCTGGCCGAATGGCTAAAATTTTGTCTCAGACATGGTACCAGCCCGATCAATATCTCCAGTTGAACAAATAAAAAGAAGCGTGATTTTGGAAACAGAGCTCCCCCAGGCGCAGGACGGCAGTGTGCGCCTGTTGCAAATTACCGACACCCACCTCTTCGCGAGTGCCGAAGGGCGGCTGTTGGCTGTGCGCACCGCAGAGAGTCTGGCCGCCGTGCTGGAACAGGTGCAGGCCAATGAACACCCCTACGAGGTGATTCTGGCGACCGGCGATCTGTCGCAGGATCACAGCCCGGAATCCTATCAGCGTTTCGCCTCCATGATGGCGCCTCTGGGCCGCCCCATCTACTGGCTGCCGGGCAATCACGATGACAGTCCGCTGATGACCGAATATCTCCATGCCGCCGGGATCAGCGAATCCAAGCAGCTGGTGGGCGACCACTGGCAGGTGATCCTGCTCGACACCCAGGTGCGCGGCAAACCCCACGGCATGATTGGCGATCACCAGTTGGCCGCCCTCGATCGCGCCCTGCGTCAATATCCTGATCGCCACGCTCTTATCACCCTGCACCATCAGGCGGTGCCGGTGGGCTGCGCCTGGCTGGATCAACACAATCTCAAGAATGCCGATGACCTGTTCGCCGTGCTGGCTCGTCATCCGCAGCAGAAGACCATCCTGTTTGGCCACGTCCATCAGGAGTTTGACGAGGTGCACCGCGGGGTGCGGCTGATTGCCAGCCCCTCCACCTGCATTCAGTTCAAACCGCTCTCTGATGGCTTTGCGCTGGATGAATCCGGCCCGGGCTGGCGCTATCTCACCCTCTATCCGGATGGGCGGGTGGCCAGCGAGGTGTGGCGCCTGCCGGTGGGGCAGTTTGTGCCCGACCCCAACGCCACCGGTTATTGAGGAGAGCATTCCATGAAGTCGGTTCTCCTTTATCTGCACGGTTTCAACTCCTCACCGGGCTCCGCCAAGGCGCAGCAGATGGCTGCCTGGGTGGCCGCCAACCGGCCCGACATCGAGGTGATCATTCCGGCCCAGCCCAATACGCCAGCGGCGGCCTGGGCGGCTATCGAGCAGACCATCGCCGATCTGCAGGGTCGTTATGGTAGTGAATTCAAACTCGGCGCCGTGGGCAGCTCCCTCGGTGGCTTTATGGCGACCCGGGTGAGCGAGCAGTACGGCTGCCGCGCTGCACTGATCAATCCGGCGGTGCGCCCGCATGAGCTGCTTTGCGACTACCTCGGCCCCCAGACCAATCCCTATACGGGTGAGCAGTACGAACTGCTGCCTGAACATATGGATGAGCTGCGGGCACTGGCGGTACCGGTGGCGGCGCCGGAGCGACTCTGGATCCTGCAACAGCAGGGAGATGAGGTGCTCGACTATCGCAAGGCGCTGGATGAATACCGCTTTGCCCGCCTCTCGCTGGAGTGCGGCGGCAACCACGCCTTTGTCGCGTTCGAGCGCTACCCCGCCCAGATCATCCGTTTCCTCGGGTTATAGTCAGGTTTGAGTCAATAAGGGCGGTCTCGCCCTGCTTGTTCTTCTCCAGATCAAGCTTTCGGTGCGGGGAGTTTGTTCTACCCCCGCCTAGCAGTTAAGATTCCCTCCAAACGTCAATTCGCAAGGCCCTCCATGTCTACTCAATACAATGCGGATGCCATTGAGGTCCTCAATGGCCTTGAGCCGGTGCGTCGCCGCCCCGGCATGTATACCGACACCACCCGGCCCAATCACCTCGGCCAGGAGGTCATCGACAACAGCGTCGATGAAGCGCTGGCAGGTCACGCCCGCAATCTGGAGGTGATCCTGCATGAAGACCAGTCCCTCGAAGTGATCGACGACGGCCGCGGCATGCCGGTCGATATCCACCCGGAAGAGGGGGTCAGCGGGGTGGAGCTGATCCTCTGCAAGCTGCACGCGGGCGGCAAATTCTCCAACAAGAACTACCAGTTCTCCGGCGGTTTGCACGGGGTGGGTATTTCGGTCGTAAACGCCCTCTCCGATCGGGTCGAGGTGACGGTACGTCGCGACGGTCAGGTCTATGACATCGCCTTCGAGCGTGGCGAGAAGGTGCAGGAGCTGACCATCACCGGTACTTGCGGCCGTCGCAACACCGGCACCCGGGTGCGCTTCTGGCCGCAGGCGAGCTACTTCGATTCGCCCAAGTTCTCGGTCACCAAGCTGGAGCACCTGCTCAAAGCCAAGGCGGTACTCTGCCCCGGCCTCACCATCAAGTTCCTCGACAAGAACACCGGCATCAAGCTGGAGTGGTGCTACGAAGATGGCCTCAAGGATTATCTGGTCGACGCGGTCAAGCAGTTCACCTGCCTGCCGGAGCAGCCCTTTATCGGCTCCTTTAGCTCCGAACAGTCGGCGGTGGACTGGGCACTCTGCTGGCTGCCTGAAGGGGGAGAATGCCTCGCCGAATCCTATGTGAACCTCATTCCTACCGCCCAGGGCGGCACCCACGTCAACGGTCTGCGTCAGGGCTTGCTCGACGCCATGCGTGAGTTCTGCGAGTTCCGCAACCTGCTGCCGCGGGGGGTCAAGCTGACACCGGAAGATATCTGGGATCGCTGCGCCTACATCCTCTCCATCAAGATGCAGGATCCGCAGTTTGCCGGCCAAACCAAGGAGCGCCTCTCCTCCCGCCAGAGCTCGGCGTTTGTCTCCGGCGTAGTGAAGGATGCCTTCAGCCTCTATCTGAACAGCAACACCGAGCTGGCAGAGCAGATCGCCGAGATCTGTATCTCCAGCGCCCAGCGCCGGATGCGCGCCGCCAAGACGGTGGTGCGCAAGAAGATAACCCAAGGCCCGGCGCTGCCAGGCAAGTTGACTGACTGTAACTGCGCCGACCCCATGCAGGGGGAGCTGTTCCTGGTGGAGGGTGACTCTGCGGGCGGCAGTGCCAAGCAGGCGCGGGATCGCGAGTTTCAGGCCATCATGCCGCTGCGCGGCAAGATCCTGAACACCTGGGAGGTGGAGGCCGGTCAGGTGCTCGCCTCGCAAGAAGTTCACGATATCTCGGTCGCTATCGGGCTCGACCCCGACTCCGAGGATCTCAGCGGCCTGCGCTACGGCAAGGTGTGCATCCTCGCGGATGCGGACTCGGACGGTCTGCACATCGCCACCCTGCTCTGCGCCCTGTTTGTGAAGCACTTCCGCACGCTGGTGGAGAAGGGTCACGTCTATGTGGCCATGCCGCCCCTCTACCGGATCGATATCGGTAAAGAGGTCTACTACGCCCTCGACGAGGACGAGAAGAACGGTGTGCTGCAGCGGGTCGAAGCCGAGAAGAAGAAGGGCAAGGTGATGGTGACCCGATTCAAGGGTCTGGGTGAGATGAACCCGAAACAGCTGCGGGAAACCACCATGGATCCCAACACTCGCCGTCTGGTGCAGCTCACCATGGAGCCGGCAGGAGAGAGTGAAGGGGATGCGGCTGACGAGACCCTGCAGCTGATGGACATGCTGCTGGCCAAGAAGCGGGCGAGCGATCGCCGCGAATGGCTGGAAGAGAAGGGCAACCTCGCCATCATCTAAGCCGGTCAAGTGCGTGACTTGAGTGGCAGGAAGAGCCGTTAACTCTCGCGAGTGCGACCCATATACAAGGAGACAGGATGATAGCCAATACTCCCGAGCCCCCTTACTACGCAGTAATTTTTACCTCTCTGCGAACTGACGAAGATGCGGGTTACGGCGCGATGGCCGAATGGATGGTCGAGCTGGCTCAGCGACAGAGCGGCTTTCTGGGTGTGGAGTCAGCCCGTGACGGTCTCGGCATTACTGTCTCCTACTGGCGCGATCTCGAGTCCATTCGCAATTGGAAGGTGGAGCTGGAGCACAAAGAGGCCCAGCGGCTCGGACGTGAGAAGTGGTATAGCGCCTTCAAGACACGCATTGCACGGGTAGAGCGCGATTACGGCCTGTAAGGTGCTCGCCCCTCGATTTTTTGCGGCCAAGGCCGCGACCCAAATAATGAAGAGAACTATCACATGAGTGATGCTATCGAGCTCAGTCTGGACGGGGTAGAGCGCCAGCCAATGCGCACCTTTACCGAACAGGCTTACTTGAACTACTCCATGTACGTCATCATGGATCGGGCCCTGCCGCATATCGGCGACGGCCTCAAACCGGTGCAGCGGCGAATTATCTACGCCATGAGCGAGCTGGGGCTGTCGGCACTGTCCAAGCACAAGAAGTCTGCCCGTACCGTGGGTGACGTGCTGGGTAAGTACCACCCCCACGGCGACAGCGCCTGTTATGAAGCCATGGTGCTGATGGCCCAGCCCTTCTCCTACCGCTACCCGCTGGTGGATGGTCAGGGCAACTGGGGGGCGCCGGACGATCCCAAATCCTTCGCCGCCATGCGTTATACCGAAGCGCGGCTGTCGCGCTTCTCCGAGCTGCTGCTCTCCGAGCTGGGCCAAGGGACGGTGGAGTGGACGCCGAACTTCGACGGCACCATGAAGGAGCCGGTGGTGCTGCCCGCCCGCCTGCCACACATCCTGCTCAACGGGGTGACCGGTATCGCGGTGGGGATGGCGACCGACATCCCGCCCCACAACGCGCGGGAGGTGGCCTACGCCTGTGCCGAGCTGCTCGACAACCCCAATGCGGGGCTGGATGTGTTGATGCAGCACATTCAGGGGCCGGACTACCCGACCAACGCCGAGATCATCACCCCGCGCGACGATATCCGCAAAATCTACGAGACCGGCAAGGGCTCCATCAAGCAGCGGGCGGTCTGGAGCGAGGAGGATGGCGACATCGTCATCACGGCGCTGCCTCATCAGGCCTCCGGCGCCAAGATCATGGAGCAGATCGCTGCCCAGATGGTGGCGAAAAAGCTGCCGATGGTCACCGATCTGCGCGATGAATCTGACCACGAGAACCCGACCCGTCTGGTGATCGTGCCGCGCTCCAACCGGGTGGATGTAGAGGGGCTGATGGCCCACCTGTTCGCCACCACGGATCTGGAGAAGAACTACCGGGTCAACCTCAACATCCTCGGCCTCGACAACCGGCCGCAGGTGAAGTGCCTCAAGACCATCCTCAGCGAGTGGATCCAGTTCCGTCGCGAGACCGTGCGTCGCCGTCTGCAATTCCGCCTCGACAAGGTGCTGGCTCGCCTGCACATCCTCGAAGGCTTGCTGATCGCCTACCTCAACATCGACGAGGTGATCGAGATCATCCGTACCGAGGATGAGCCGGGCAAGGTGATGGTCGAGCGCTTCAACATAACCGAGACCCAGGCCGAAGCAATTCTGGAGCTGAAACTGCGCCATCTGGCCAAACTCGAAGAGTTCAAGCTGCGCGCCGAACAGAGTGAACTGGCCGAAGAGCGCGACAAGCTGGAGCTGATCCTGGGCTCCGAGCGTCGCCTCAACACCCTGCTCAAAAAAGAGCTGCTGGCCGATGCCGAGAAGTACGGCGACGATCGCCGCACCCCGCTGGTGGAGCGGGCTACCGCCGTGGCGCTGACCGAGAAAGAGCTTATTCCCAGCGAACCGGTCACCGTCATCCTCTCCGACAAGGGGTGGGTGCGCGCCGCCAAGGGCCACGATGTCGATGTGGCAGGGCTCTCCTACAAGGCGGGGGACAGCTATCTGGCCCACGCCTGTGGCCGCAGCAACCAGCAGGCGGTGTTCCTCTCCACGTTGGGGAGAACCTACGCCCTCGAATCTCACACCTTGCCCTCCGCCCGCAGTCAGGGCGAACCGCTCACCGGCCGCTTTGCGCTGGGGGCCGGTGAAGAGGTGCGTCATCTGGTGATGGGCAACGAAGGCGAGCCGTATCTGATCGCGAGCGACGCCGGTTACGGCTTTGTCTGTACCTATGACGATCTCATCGGCAAGAACAAGAACGGCAAGGCGCTGCTCACCGTGCCGGAAGGGGGTCTGGTAATGGCACCCCAGAAGATTGGCTCACCGGAGACCGATCTCTGCATGGCCATCTCCAACGAGGGGCGGATGCTGCTGTTCCCGATGAATACCCTGCCGGTGCTCGGCAAGGGCAAGGGCAACAAGCTCATCAGCATTCCGTCGGCGCGCGTCAAGGCGCGGGAGGAGTTTGTGGTGATGGCCGCCGTCATCCCGCAGGGCCAGTCGGTCACCCTGTTTGCCGGCAAGCGCAAACTGACCCTCAAACCCTCTGATCTCGACTACTACCGCGGCGAGCGCGGCCGCCGCGGCGCCAAGCTGCCCCGCGGTTTGCAGCGCGTCGATCGTATCGAGATTGAACCCGCCGCCGGTGCCGAACCGGCAGCCGGGGAAAATCAGGAAGGGTAATTAATATAGAAGGGCGCGAAAGCGCCCTTTCTGTTTAATATAAATTATTTCACGGGAGATGAAGAGAGATATTTTTTGCTGACCCATCCATATACGCCACTCTTGCTAATATATGCCCACTGATTTTCTTGATGGTGCAATAAAACAAAGTCCCCTTTAGAAAGAGATGTATTTATATTAGCTTTGATAGTTGGTGATGTACGCACGTTCAATTTTTTAGGAATAACATACCTTACCAATACCTTCGTAGATGCAGGTGTAGGTTTTTTGCTTTTTTCCTGATTTTCTATCGGAGATGAGTAGGTATAGGTGTTTTTATGGCAAGTTTTACTCCATGAAATACATGAGTTTCCACATGGCTGCCCCTTTTTACAGTTTTTGGCATAGGCTGGGGGAATTATTAGAAGGATGCTTGAGAATAATATAATCATCGTTTTTTTCATAAATAGTAAACTCACTTAAGCTGGGTTTATGTGTTTGGTTGGCTTTAGCAATATTATCAGAGTTGAGAAATGATATTCTGTGACTTATATCATTTATATTGCAGGTATTAATGATTGCCATTTTATGGCCGTTTCTGGCAACAAAATGATCTTTATCACACCTCTCAATTGACAAATGTGTTACTTTGTTTTTTTTTGTAATTAAAACCAGAGAGTCTAATATGAAGAAATTTCTATTTTTTATAGTGTTAACATCACTTATGAGTGGTTGTGCTGTATCTTATGACCCAAGTACATCATCAAAATCCACTCCGGTTGATTTTCCTCCACTTGGTCAGGTTAATACTGCATATGTGGGTGACAGCATGATGTCAAAAGGAATTCTTGTTGAGGGGGAGGCCATTGTACTTAAAAACGCTATAGATGGTGTGGCTTATGATATACCAAGTGGAACTTACGACAAACTAGGTTCTAATAATACAGCTGATGTATTTAAAACAGTTACTAGAGAAGGGCAAGTTGTTATACAAAATCCTTTCGCCGATCCGTACCAAGCGCTTGGAGTGAAGAAAAATAATCCAAATGAATTATGTGTTATTACGGTTTTCGGCATGTATTCTTGCTATGCTGCAAATTTTGAAGTAAAGAAAGTTTCTTCAATTAACTCGGCATCATTTCAGCAAACTTTGATTTATAGTGGTAAGATCGGAAATAAAATAAATATCGGGTATCGTGAAACTAGTAATGACATTGCTCGCCCTGCATTTAATAATGATGTCGAGTATGATTTAGGTGAATCACAAGAAATCGGCTATAAAGGTGCTGTAGTTGAAGTGATTTCTGCTGATAATCAAAAAATAACATATCGAGTGGTAAAGTCATTTAGATAGTTATATATGGCCATAGGTTTGCTTGGTGAAGCGTAATCAGACGATCTGCTGCAATTCGGCTGGAACGCCAACGGATCTCTCCTGTCCATAACCACCGAGATTGCGGTGTGGACGATTACGCTTTGCTAATCGACCCTACTTCTCTCTGTTTTCTTTAACGTGCTGCTGCTTGTCGGTGGCTTCTGTTGTGATGGTTTGCTCCCCCTCATCCCCGACCCTTCTCCCGCAAGGGGAGAAGGGAGCCCAGATCGCAGCAATTTTGGAATGCGTGACAGCTACGACTACAGGTTGGCAGACGCTGACCCCCTCTCCCCTTGGGAGAGGGTCAGGGTGAGGGGAAGCCCGCAGGTCTGATTAGCGAAGCGTAATCAGACGATCGCGAAAACAGGTTGCCGCAATTCTGCTGGTGTTCCAGCTGATCTCTTCTCTATATCCATCATCCATCGCCACCGGGATTGCGGTACGGACGATTACGCTTCGCTAATCGACCCTACTTCTCTCTGTTTTCTTTAACGTCCTGCTGCTTGTCGGTGGTTTGCTCCCCTCATCCCCGACCCTTCTTCCCTTATCTATGGCAAAGAGTGGGAGCAGAGATCGCAGCCATTGATAGTGACCGTGGAATGGCGTGATAGCTAAGCCTGACAGCTACGGCTACAGAGTTGCAGGTGCTGATCCCCTCTCCCCTTGGGAGAGGGTTAGGGTGAGGGAAAGCTGACGATAGGGGCAAACGACGCAACAGGCGCTAGGTTGCCAACCTGAAAAGGAGCCATCCATCCCGCCAAAAGAGAGGGCCCCGCCATCCATGATGGCGGGGCCCCTTGTATTATCAGCCGCGTTGCTGATTCAACCGTTCGCGCTGGCAGGGGCCACTGAAATGGCTGGCCCGAATCCAATTAGACAGGAATGGCTGTTGCCGCCGGAGGCGGGGTGATCTTGGAGGCGATCAGCTGGCGCAGGCGGGGCACCAGCAGTAGCAACACCACGCCGCCCGCCATCGAGCCCCAGCCCAGCATATTGAATACCGAACTGTAGCCCGGGTTGGTGGCGACTGGGGTGCTGCCGATATTTTGCGGCATGGCGCCGGAGACATAGCCTGCCAGCACCGAGGCAACGCCGGTCACCATCATCCAGCAGCCCATCATCAAGCCTTGCAGGCTGGCGGGGGCCAGCTTGCCAATCATGGCGTAACCGATGGGGGAGATCAGCAGCTCGCCAAAGCTCTGCAGCACATAGCTGATGGCGATCCACTTGAAGGCGACCAGCCCGTCGGCCCCCGCCAGATGGATGCCGAGCGGCAGCACCAGCATGCCGAGCCCCATGCAGAACAGGGAGGCGGCAAACTGGGAGGGGATGTCGATATTCCACCCCTGTTCGCGCAGTCGCTTGAACAGCAGCGCCATCAGGGGGCCACCGATGACGATGACGATAGTGTTGATGTTCTGGATCCACTGGGGGGCGACCCGCAGCCCGAACACGTTGAGGTTGATGTTGTGCTCGGAGAAGAGCATCAGCCCCATGGGCGCCAGCTGGTAGAGCGACCAGAAGATGAGGGAGCCGAGGGCGAGGATCAGGTAGGCCACCATGCGGCTGCGCTCGGCGGCGTCCGGGTGGCGGGCGGTCATCACGCAGAGCAGCACCAGCACCACGGCGCCTAGGATCAGCACGAAGCTGCCGCTGAAGCTGGCGTGGGTCAGCAGCAGACGCAGCGCCGGCACCAGCATGGCCAGAATGGCGATCCCGGCCAGCATACGGCGGTAGAAGCCGCTCCCTTTGACATGGCGCAGCGGGGTGCTGATATCCGCCAGAATCGGCCAGCAGGCGAAGGTGGCAATGATGGCGATGATGTTGCCCAGCGTCGCAAACAGGAACAGGGTGCGGTAATCCTCGGTGAGCTGGAAATACCCCGCTACCGTGAAGCCCATAAAGAAGCCCAGATTCATCCCGGCGTAGTTCCACAGGAAGGCGCTCTCGCGGCGGTGATCATCCGGGGCGAAGCGCTGGGTCAGCATCATGTTGAGGCAGGTGACGTTGAGGCCGCTGCCGGTAAGGAACATGGCGAGCCCCCAGTAGAGGCCGGTGATCCCCATCTCGGCGATGAAGTAGCAGCCGATCACCTGCAAGACCATCCCCATCACGAACAGGTTGCGGTTGCTGAGGTAGCGCCCGCCGAGATAACCGCCAAACAGGTGCAGGCCATAGTTGAAGGCCCCGAAGACCCCCATCATGGCGTTGGCCTGGGATTCGCTAAAGCCGAGCCGCTTGGTGGCGTAGAGCACCAGCGTGGAGTAGAGCACGGCAAACCCCAGGGTCGAGAAGGTCTGGATAAAGAACAGCGCCCCGGAGCCGGGGGGAATGGTGGGGTGTTGATTCGAAGCGCTCACGGTCTGTCTCCTGTGAGAGAAGAAAGTCATTACTCGTCCTGAGAGCGTACCGGTCTGCTGCCGGCTAGCCTTGTGCGCTTCCATGCTGGTCTGAAGGCCGGTCTGTCATTTAGCGGCCAAGCGGTGCAAATAGCCATACCTGAAATTTAATCCGGCGCGATTAATTGCTTTTTATTGATCTATTCCGCCTTTTTATGCGCGATTGAGCCGTGGTTGTAGCTCGGCTTACCACGCGATTGCGGCACGGTTAATGTGATCCAGTCGGCTATTTAGTGCCGATTATGGCGCTGTAGCGGGATCTGTATCCCGCTTTGTTGCCCCGAAACGCAGCTGGCGCCAAGTTGTTGTATTGCAGGTTGTTTATTCATCCTTGGGCATTGAGTGAATAATTATCGGGAAGAGAAGGGGTTGCCTCAAGGTGACTTGCGTGTGTTCTCTCTTTGCTGTCGAGAGGGTGAGGGGAGGATAGAACAACGCCCGGCAGGCCGGGCGTTGGTGCGACTGATGGGCGGTGAAAGCGGCCTTAGAAGTCGTGGTAGAGCGGCCAGCCGAGCAGCGGGTGCTTGAGCCCGGCGCGCATCTCGACGTTGTCGAGCTTCTCCGGCGAGGCGTTCTCTTTTTGCAGCAGCTGGTACTGGCGCACAAAGCCGAGGGTGTGGAGCAGGTTGGGCACAAAGCCCGGGCTCAACTCCTGGCGCAGTGCGGTGGCCATGTCGGCGGGCAGTGCGCTCAGCATCAGAGCGAGTTGGGCGGCGAGATAGTCGGTGTCGTACCAGCCCTCGTCGAGCTCAATTTCCCGCGCCAGTTTGCGCTTGAGATCCTGCTTCACCTTGAGCGGGGCGGCGCCACTGCCCTTGCCGCAGAGGATGCGGTAGAGCAGCGCTTCGGCCAGCTTGTCCTCCATGGTGGGGTGGTCGCTCTCGCAGGCGAAGAAGTGCTGGTCGATGAGCTCCATCAGGCGGCTCTTGTTGTGCTCGGTCAGCGCCTTCTCGTACTCCTGCCACCCTTGCCACTCCTCCACATCGGGCGGCTCGAGATCTTGTCCAGCAGGCGGGCATCCACATCACCGTAGAGGCTGTTGCCAGCCTGCTTGGGGCTGACGGTAATGAGCATCGACCAGCCCTTCTGGAACGGCTTGATGGGGCCTTCAGGCGCCTGCAGCAGCGCCAGCGCCTTGGCCGGATCCCGTGCCGAGAGCTCCTGCAGGCCGAGGCTCACCACGCCGATGACGTCGTGGGCGGCCTGCTCCAGCAGGTGCATCTTGTACTTGTTGTAGTACTTGTCGGCGAATTTGAGGCTCATCAGCACCGCCTTGCCCTTGATGGCGGCGAGCTGTTTCTGACTCAAGAGTTCGTTGTCGCGGCCAAAGCGCAGCACCTGGGTCAGAAAGGGGCCCTGGTTGGCATCGCGAATGACTAACTGCATGAATGGACTCCTTAATCCAGAAAGCTGAACATGTCGTCGACGTCGCCGTACTCGTCTTCCTCGACCTTGTTCTTCTCTTTGGCCTGCATCACCAGTTCGGCGGCAAACTTGTTGATGATGCCGTCCCAGCTGGAGTGCTCGTTGCGCAGCAGCGCCTTGATGGCTTTCTCCACCTCGGGGGCCAGCTCGCGAATAAGCATCAAGAGGCTGCGCGGGTCATCCAGCGCGTAGTCGTGGACATCCTCGCTCTGCTGGCGCTCGCTGTAGCGCAGGGACTCTTCGAGATCTTCCTCTTCGGCGTGCAGCACGTCGCGATAGCCTTCGTCCTCTTCATAGCGATCGCCGCGATAGAACTCGATAAAGGGGATGGCGAGGTAGAAGAGACCGGCCGGATCTTCGGCCACGCACTCGAGGATCTCGCGCTGCTTGGCTTCGCTATCCTGGGTGCGGATCAGGTAGTTGAGGAAGTCGAAGGTGTGCTGTTGCAGCTCGTCGGCGTTGTTCTTGATCGCCTCTTCCCAGTAGAGCGGCTGCTGGCAGACGATGTCGCGGATCCGCTCCGGGGTCATCAGCTCGGAGATGATGGAGGGGAAGGAGATATCGTGCTGGCCGTTAATCTGGGTCAGGGTAACGATATCAATGTTTTCAATCACTTCTGCCAGCTGGTCGTCAGACATGGTCTTGGCGATCAGCTCGAACTTCTCGCTGGCCTGCTTCGGCTCGATAACGGCCAGCTCTTTGATCTCGATGGCGGTAATTTCTATCAGACTGTTGCTCATGCCTTGCCCCAATTAGAAACGGACTTCGTCGTACATATCCTGATCGCCGTCGTCATCACCATAGCGGTCATTGCCGCCGTGGTAGTCGGCGTCGGCATCTTCCCCGTCTGCATCTTCTTCGTCGCGCAGCTCATAGTCGTCATCGCCGCGGTGGCTACCGCGGGGTAGCGGGTTGTCGAGCAGGAACAGCACGGCGCAGGCTTCCATCAGCTGATCTTCGCTCTGGGCCCGCACCGCCTTGACCAGCGGCAGAGCGGCGTTGTTGAAGCCGACGCTCACCTTGAACTCGTCCCAGCCCGGCTGCTCGCCGCTGGTGAGCCACTTGTTCCACTGCGACTTGGCCTTGGCCGGGAACTGCACCCGGCCATAGAGGGCCAGCGGCAGATACTCGGGCATAAACTCCAGCATGCTCATGTCGGCCAGCAGCAGGCTCTTCATCTGGTCGGTGAACTGTTCCAGCCCCTTGGGGTCGTCCTGATCCCGGTAGGATTCGATGTTTTCGCTGGCATCGCTTTGCAGCGACTTGAGCCGCGCCTGGTCCCATCTCTTTTGCATAGTTGCTCTTTCTGCCTGCTGTTTCAGGGGTAGAACTGATCCCACATCTCCTGCATGGCGGAGGCGGGGTCGGTCACGATGACGTTGTTGAAATCCTTGATAAAGGCGGCCCGCTGTTTCGGATCGGACAGCACTTCATAGGCCTGCTTTACCTGGTGCAGCTTGATGGCTGCCTGCTCTTTCTCTTCTTCACTGGCCCCGTGCAGCTTGTCGGGGTGGTACTGGTTCGACAGCCGACGATAGGCTTTCTTGATGTCGTTTTCGCTGGCGTTGGACTTGACGCCCAGCACCCGAAAGTAGTTGTTCATGGCAGATCCTGCATCACTGGCATCATAGGATTCACGCTGCGAGTGCCTGATGGTGGGGATTGGCAAACCAGGCACGGCAAAAACCCGTCATTTTAACGGAAACAGCCCGCCAACGCGATGAGTTGGGCGATCAATTAACGGGCGAGATGAAGAGGTGTCAGTTGAGCGTCTATTGTTGCCAGTCGGTCTGGCCAGTGCAAGGGGCGGGCACGGGAAGGCGATGAAAAAATGGTCAGGGGCGAGTGTGGGGTGAGATGGCGGCGGCAGCGCAAATCGGGCTGCCGCCGCAGAGGTTACTCCTCCCAGAAGGAGGCGGAGGTGTGGTAGATCATCTTCTTGCTCATCCCGCCATCGACCACCAGATTGGCACCGTTGATAAAGTCGTTGCGAGGATCCGCCAGAAAGAGGCAGGCGCGGGTGATGTCGTCGGGGCGCCCGACCCGGCCACTCGGGTGCTGGCGGTGATCCGCCTCGGTCAGGGTGTGGTAATCCTCCGCCTGGATCCAGCCCGGACTGATGGCATTGACCGTGATGGGATGGTCGGTCAGTGAGTTGGCGAGGGACTGGGTGAGAGCGACCAGCGCCCCCTTGGAGGCGCCGTAGGCATCCCAACCCGGTTCGTTCTGCTGCCAGCGGGTGGAGGCGATATTGATGATGCGGCCATAGGGCAACCCGCGGTTGGCCTGCACAAAGGCGCGGGCGCAGAGCATGGCACCGCGCACATTGACCGTCATCACCTGATCGAACTGGGCTGTGCTCAGCTTCTCGAAGCGGGTGTGGAACTTGCTGATGGCGCCGTTGTTGATGAGCAGATGGACGCCGCCATGCTGTGCGCGCACCTCGGCAAAGAGCCGCGCGATGGCCTGCTCGTCCCGCAGATCGAGCGGATGAAAGTGGATCTCGGGATGGTCGAAAGCGTGAGGGGCCAGATCGGTGGCGATCACCCGATAACCCGCCTCGGCCAGCCCGATGCAGAGCTGGCGGCCAATCCCGCCAGCGGCGCCGGTGACCAGTGCGATTTGTTTACCGTTCATAGTGCCGCTCCATTGCGTGCCCGCAGCACCTTGATGAGGGCTGACACCTCCTGCTGACCAAACCCTTGCGCCACCCCTTCCTCAAACAGATTGGCGGCAAAACGCGGGAAGCGGCTGTCGATCCCGGCATCGCTGGCGTGACCGGCGAGGCGGCTGATGGCGGCGCTCCAGGTTTTCAGGCTGGCGTAGGGGTGATCGAAATCGCCGCTCGCCAGCGTCTTGCCAAGGTGGGCCACATCGCCACCGAGAATGGGCGAGAGCTCGCTGAACTGGGCGCACACCTTGGCTACCGGCAACCCTTCCGCCTCGCAGATCAGCGCGCCGTGCAGGGCACCGAGCAGACCACCGGCAAAGTAGGCGGCAACGGCACAATCTTGTGCCGCAGCGGCGCCCACCGCCTCGGCCACATGGTCGAGGGTGGGGGCGAGCAGGCGCAGTACCGGCTCGGCGTCGCTAAAGGCGGCGCTGGCCCCTGAGCAGATGATGCTGGCATCAGTGGTGCCGATCTGATCCGGGAAGCAGAGGATGGCGCCATCGAGATAACGGGCGCCGCGGGCGTGGCTCCAGCTCTCCAGCGCTCTGGCCCCCTGCGGGCTGCCGGTGGAGAGCTGCACCAGCAGCTTGCCCGCTACGGCGTCGCTCGCCTCGTCCAGCAACTGCTGGCTGACGGCGTAGTTATCGACGCAGACAAGGGTGATATCGCTTGCGGCGATGGCCGCGCCAACCGAGGGGGCGAGTGTCGCACCCAGCGCTTGCAGCGGGGCCGCCTTGGCGGCGCTGCGATTCCAGACGGTGACCGGATGGCCCGCCTTGAGCAATGTGGTGGCGAGGGCGGAGCCCATGGCCCCGAGGCCGATGACAGAGAGAGGGCGCATGATGGCTCCTGACGGTGTTGATAGACGCTGATATAGGAAATTGGGATGCCTTGTGGCAGGTAAGCCACTATATTTGCCCCGTGTCGCCGTGAAAAATGGCTTTTATGACTGTCTGGTATAGGTGAATTCTATGGATGTGCGAACCCTGCGTGCGTTTGTGGCTGTCTTCGAGGAGCGCAACATCACGGCGGCGGCCACCCGCCTCTTCATTACCCAACCAACCCTCTCCACCACCATCAAGACGCTGGAGGATGAGCTGGGGGTGACCCTGTTTGTGCGGCAGGCGCGCGGGGTGGAGGGGACCGAAGCGGCGCACCGGCTCTATCCCCGCGCCAAGCGGCTGATCGCCGATACCGACTCCCTCGCCCGCGAGTTTCGTGAAACCTCCCCCTGTCTCGAGGTGACGGTGGGGATTGAGGCGGATCTGGGTGATGGCATGGTGGGGGCGCTGGTGCAAGGGGCGCTTGCCCACGAGGAGATCCTGCTGACTCTGGAAGAAGGCTGCTGTGGCGATATGCGGCTGGGGTGTGAATCCCTGCGCTGCGGCGACGAGCTCTTTATCCCCCTGCTGGAGGAGGAGTTTGTGCTGGTGCTGCCACCGGCTCACCCGCTGGCGGGCAAGGGGACGCTCACCCCGGCGGTGCTGGCGGACGAGCCCTGGGTCACCTGCCCGCGCCACGACTCCCACTTGCGGCTGATCGCCATCCTCGGCAATCAGGCGCCCCTCTATCCACGGCGGGCGGGGTCGCTGCGACTGGCGGCGACTATGGTGGCCGCCGGGGCGGGGATCGCCTGGCTTCCCCGTTCGCTTTGTTTGCCCGGTTGTTCGGTCGCCGAGCTGGCGGCCTCTTCCTTCAAGCGGCGGGTGGGGCTCTGCTACGCCCCCGATGCGTTGCGCTCGATGGCGGTAACTGCCCTGCTGGAGCAGGTACGCGGGATGCAGCTCCCCGCCTGATGTCGGGATAAAAATGTCGGCATAAAAAAGGGCCATCCGGTGGGATGGCCCTGTTAAAGGCAACGAAGTTGCGTGGCTAGAGCGACGCCCACCAGAGCCGCAGTTGCAAGCCCCACTTCGAGCTCCAGCCGGTGGTGGTGCTCACAAGCGTCCCATCCTTGATGACGAGAAAAGTCGGGGTGACCCCTACCTGCCACTTGGCGGCCAGCGCTCCCGACTCGTCATTGTGGGTCGGGAAGGTGAGCCCCTTCTTGCTCATCCCTTTGCCTAACTGCTCCGAATTGCCGGAGCGAAGCGCCACCGTCAGCACGTTTTCCCCCTCCTGCCAGAGCTGTTGCACGGCCGGGGTGGTGAAACGGCAGACACCGCACCAGCTGGCCCAGTAGTAGACCAGCAGCGGATTGCCCTGACTTAAGGTAGCGAGATCCGTGCTGCTGCCATCCTGCAGGGTGACGGGGGCGCTCATCGCCCCCTCTGGCAGGGTCGGGCTGCGCCACAGATCGAGCAGGGTCGAGATGACCAGCGCCATCAGCAGCAGCCAGAGCGCCTCCTTGCCCCAGCGGCGCCAGCGGGGTTGAGGGTTGGTAGTCATCCCTTACCCCTGCTTGGCCAGTTCGGCCTTCACCAGTTGCTCCAGCTCCTCATAAGGAATGGCGCCCGGCACCAGCTGGTTGCCAATCAGGGTCGCCGGAGTGCCCTGTACCCCGAGGATGGTGCCGATGCGCAGGCTGTTGCGCAGCTCCTCGGTTGCCTTGGCGGCCGGTTTGATCGCGGTGTTGCCAGTGGCGGCCAGCGCCTTGTTGATGTCCGCCTCGGTCAGCATCCCCTGCTTGCTCATCAGCTTGTCGTGCAGGGTGAGGAAGCGGGCGGGATCCTGTTGCCACAGGGTCAGGCTGTATTGGGCCGCCTTGGCGGAGGTCTGCCCCTTGAACGGCAGCAGCTTGATCACCAGTCCCAGATCGTCCGGATAGGCCTTGAGCAGCTTGGTCAGCTGGGGATCGAACTGCTTGCAGTAGGGGCAGTTGTAGTCGGTGAACAGCACCAGCGTCAGCTTGGGGTTCTTGGCGCCGAGGCGCGGGCTGGTGGCGCTGTTGAACAGCATCCTTGTTGCCCTTGATGAAGTTGCCAAGCTGCGCCTCCTGGGCTGCCGCGTTCTGTTTCTCCCAGGATTCGGCGGCCTCGTCGAGGATCTTGGGGTTGGCGATCAGGGTCTCGCGGATCAGCTCCTTGATGCGCGCCTCCTGCTCCGGGGTGAAGGGGGAGGCGTGAAGAGCCGGAGCAGTCAGCGAGCCGGCAAACAGGGCGGTGAACAGGGCGATGGAGCGCAGGTTCATGGAGTTCTCCTTAAAAATGGGTGGCGTTGGTCTGGATCAGACCGGCCTGATTCAAGAGGGTAAGCAGATCGGCCTTGTTCAGCAGGGGGGAGAGGATCTCTCCCTGTGGCAGGCCGGGGCCGTAGATCTGGTTGAAGGGGACGGCTGCCGCCCCGCGCTGGCGCAGGAAGGCGGCGATGGTGTCGTCCGGTTTGCTCCAGTCGCCGCGCAGGGCCACCACATCGGGGGCCGAGAGGGCGGTTTGCACCTCATCGCGTAGCAACACGTTGTATTTGTTGGCCTTGCAGGTGACGCACCAGTCGGCGGTGACGTCGATAAAGACCCGCTTGTTCTGGGCGAGGGCATCGGTGATGGCGCGTTCCGAGAGCGGCTGCCAGACCACCTTGTCAACGTTGGCCGAGCCCTGCGCGCTAAAGGCACCGCTCAGCAGCAGGGGGCTGCCAATCAGGGCGGCGAGGGCGATCGCCAGCGTGAAGCCGCGGATGCCGTAACGCCAGATGATGCCAATCAGCAGTGCCAGCAGCATGGCAACCATCAGCCAGCCGGTGGCATAGCTGCCGAGATGGTTGTCGAGCAGGCTGGTGAGCCAGAGGCTGGAGCCCAGCATCATCAAGCCGAGCAGGATGCGCAGATGGTTCATCCAGCGCCCCGGTTTCGGCAGCCAGAGGGCGAGCCGTGGCAGGGCCGCCACCAGCAGCCAGGGCAGGCTCATGCCAATCCCGAGGGCGGTGAAGATCAGCCAGAGCTGGCCGAGTGGCGCCGCCTGCGCAAAGGCCACCGCGGTGCCGAGGAACGGTGCCGAGCAGGGGGTCGCCAGCAGAGTGGCGAAGCTCCCCTGCAGGAAGTGACCGCCGAGGCCGTTGCCGCCGCTGGTGGCAAGGCGGGTGCTGAGGGCGCTGGGCAGGCGGATCTCGAACAGCCCCAACAGGTTGGCGCAAAACAGCAGGGTGACCAGCACCATCAAGCCGATAAAACCGGCGCTCTGGAACTGGATGCCCCAGCCGACGGCCCCTTGCGTGGCGCGCAGCAGGCTGCTCATGGCCGCCAGCACCCAGAAGGAGGTGATGATCCCGGCGCTGGAGGCGAGGAACTGCTTGCGCACCGTTCCCTGTTCACGATCCTGATGTTGCAACACAGTTCCCAGCTTGAGCGCCAGCACCGGCAGCACGCAGGGCATCAGATTGAGGATAAGGCCGCCGAGCAGCGCCGCCCCCAGCAACCAGAAGAGGGGCTGGCCCGGCGCTGGCAATACGAGCGCTTCGCCGATCGTCCCCTTGCCTTGCCACGCCAGTTCGCCACTGGTGAGCAGCAGGCCGAGGGATTGGCCGCGCAGATCCGGCGCATCCCCCTGCCAGCCATCGCTCACCGGCACCCGGGCGATCAGGGTGTTGCCTTCGACCTCAAGCGCCGGTTTGCCAAACTCGGCCCCCTCCAGAGCATCGATAAAGAGCGCTGGTGATTGCCAGCCTTCTGCCCGCTCGGCGCGCAGTTGCAGCTGGTTGTGCTGATAACCGAGCTCGACCCGTGTTTCGGCAGGCAATTGCTGGGGCAGGGTACTCATCGCCTTCGCCCAGCCGAAGTCGAAACCGGCCGGAGCCTGACCATCCACCGCGAGGGTGAATGGGAAGTCGGTCAGGATGCAGACATTGCTGCAGGTGGAGAGGCGCAGAGTCCCTTTGAGCGGTTGGCCGGCGGGGTAGTTGAGGCTCAGAGGGAAGGTCACATCCCCCTGATAACCCTGGGTGCTGAGCCCGGCTACCTCGAAGTGGCGTGGCACCGGCCAGCGCCACTGAAAGTCACCGACCGGTTCGTCCCACAGGATCTGGGGAGCAATGCCCCCTTCTCCCGGGCTGTGCCAGTAGGTTTTCCAGCCCGACTCCAGCTCGACATCGAGCAGGATGCGGGTCTGATCTGCCGTGCTGCGGTCGGCCTGCAGCCGTATCCGGGCGTGATCATTCTGTGGGCTGGTGAGCCAGCCCGTGTCGCTGGCCAATCCTATGGATTGCCACAGCAGACCGCCCAGTAGCAGGGCCGCCTTGAAGAGATTCGACATCTTTTTGGTCTCGCAAAAATGAGTGACAGCTAACGAAAGAACGCAGCCAAACTCATTCCCGCCAGACGCACAGGGTGAGGTGCAGACGCCGCTCGGGCGGCGAGATGACTCTGGGAGGGGGCAGTGGCGGTGTGTAGCGCCAAAGGGGGGCCAGCAGTGCAATCAGCAGGGCGACGGCAAAGAAGAGCTGTTCGACGCAGAGCAGGGTGGCGGCGCTCAGCCATTTGCCATTGAGCTGGCAACTGGTGGGCTGCGGGCTGGCCGGTTTGGCATCCTCTTGATCCGTTGCCGAGCCTGGAACGGGCAGTGCCTGACAGCTGAGGGCGTGATCGAGCAGGGCAAGCCGGGCCAGCGGCTGGGCAGCACAATTGAGCACCAGCAGGCAGACCAGCAGCAGGAGATGTTTCGCTACCCGTTGTTGCAACATCATGTTCGCCCCGTCCATCAAGATGGGGCCATCCTAACGACCAATGGCGGGTGGGGCAAGTCGGCGGCGTATTGATGAGCAGTACTGTGGGTGGCGCGACGGGGAGGGTGGTCGGTTCTGTTTGGCGAACGCTTGTTCGCTAAAAGGGGGATCAGTATACTGCGCCGAGTTAAAACTCGAGGTGTTCGATGCTCAAAATTGCCCGTGTGCTGCTGCTTGGTCTGCTGCTCATTTTCTGGTTCCTGTTCGGCCTGCTGCTCTGTCTGGTTCGTCCGCGCCATCCCAACAACGTCTATGTCTTTGCCCGCATGTATCACGCGGTCTGCCCGCTGATCGGGCTGCGAGTCAAAGTGACGGTGGCAGACGAGGTCAAATCGGTCGGCCCTGCGGTCTACGTCTGTAACCACCAGAGCAACTTCGACATCTTCACCGTGACCGGTGCGGTGCAGCCCGGTGTGGTGGCAGTGGGCAAAAAGAGCCTGCTCTGGCTGCCGCTGTTCGGCCTTATCTTCTGGCTCTCCGGCAACGTGCTGATCGACCGCTCCAACCGCTCCCGTGCCATCGGCACCATAGGTCAGGTGGTGGATCGCATCAAGAACCGTGGCACCTCCATCTGGATGTTCCCGGAAGGGACCCGCTCCCAGGGGCGTGGCCTGCTGCCGTTCAAGGCAGGTGCTTTCCACACTGCGGTACAGGCTGAAGTGCCCGTGGTGCCCATCGTCTGCTCCAGCTACTTCGGTCAGGTCGACCTCAATCGCTGGGACAACGGCGAAGTGCTGGTGGAAGTGATGGCGCCGGTCTGCAGCAAGGAGCACGGTGCCAGCGGCATTCGCGATCTCTCCGATACCTGCCGCGCCCGGATGGAGGCCAAGCTGACCGAACTGGACAGCAAGCTGGGCCACAGCCACGCCGCCTGACGGATAGCGCAGACGAATCGACAAGGGAGCCAGAGGCTCCCTTTTTGTTGGTAAAAATCACCACCTGGTTGGCTATTCTCACCAATAAACGCTTCTTGAATTTCCTCGGTAAATTCCCATCTATATGTAAAATAACAATAATTTTTCTTGGCACGGCTCTTGTAATGCAATGGGAAGAGATAGCCATCCCATCAACAAGGAGCCAGACCATGAGCGTATTCAGCCGCCTGACCGACGTGATAAATGCCAACCTGCACAGCCTGCTCGACAAGAGTGAAGAGCCGGAGAAGATGCTGCGCCTGATGATCGAAGAGATGGAGCAGGTGCAGGTCGAGATGCGTACCCAGGCCGCCCGCGTGATTGCCGAACAGAAACAGCTGGAGCGTCACCAGCAGGGGTTGCAGGCGCAGATCCTGGAGTGGTCGGCCAAGGCCGAGCTCGCCATTCAGAAGGGACGTGAGGATCTGGCCCGCGCAGCCCTCACCGAGAAGCTGGCGGAGGTCAAAAAATGTGAACAGCTGGAGCAGGACAAGGCCCGGGTGGCCGAGGTGCTGGCCCAGCTCACCGCCGACAGCGAGCGACTGGCTGCCAAGCTGACCGAGGCGCGCGAGAAGCAGAAACTGCTGACCCTGCGCGAGCAGACGGCCCATAGCCGCATTCGTGCCCGCGCCCAGGTGGACAACCAGCGGATGCATGAGCTGATGGCGCGCTTTGACGGTTTTCAGGGCCGGGTCGATCAGCTGGAAGCCCAGCTGGAGGCGGCCACCCTGGGGCAGAATCCCTCGCTGGAGGCCCAGTTCCGCGAGCTGGAGCTCAATGACGAGATCGAGCGCGAGCTGGCTCGCCTCAAAGGCCAGAAGGCGGAGGTGTAATCATGAGCCCCTGGCCCAAGGATCTGGTGCATCGCAAGCTGACCGGGGTCTGCGCCGGTATTGCCAGGCGGTTGGGGGTCTCCAGAGTCACGGTGCGGGTGGTGGCACTGCTCGCCCTGATCCTGATGCCGCCGCTGGCACTGGCCGCCTATCTGCTGGCGGTGCTGGTGATGCCGCCCCGTTATGAATTGAAGCGCTGGCTGGATTGACCGAAGGGTTGCCAAGCCGGCAGACAAGTTACTGATAAGGAGCAAGTTATGCTGGAATTTTTCATCTTGCTGGTGGTGCTGCTGGTCATGGCACTGACCGGTTTTACCCTGGTAGCCATGTTGCTGGTGAGCGGCCTGTTCGTGCTGCTTGGGGCGCTGGGCGGCATGCTTGCTCTGATCATCAAGCTGGCCCCCTGGTTGCTGCTGGTGCTGGCGGTTTGCTGGCTGATCAGCAACCGCAGCAAGCGTTCCAATACCTACCTCTAACCCGCCTGAGGTTGTGCAAGACGTTGTGTGATGCTCCCTGATTTCCCCTTTCCGGCCACTCATCGAGTGGCCTTTTTTTGCCTGTCGTCCTCAAGGCTGGGTGGCTGCGGGTAACCACTGGGGGCTCCAGCTCTGCCAGAGTGCCGGGCTGTGGATCAGCTGCTCCTTGAAGGATTTCGGCTGCTGCTTGAGGCGATATTCGATGCGCAGGGCTGCCCCCTTCTCGCCGACTTCCTGTTGCCACGCCAGCGTCAGTGGCCCCTTGCCGCGCAGGGCGCGAGCGCCCTTGCCGCTCTGGTGCTGACGCAGACGGCGCAGCGGATCCGTGCTGATCCCGGTATAGAGCAGGCCGGTGGCGGTGCGCACCATGTAGACAGACCAGCGGGAAGGGGCGGATGGTTGCTGTACCGGTGTGGTGGTCGCGGGTTCTCTCATTCAAATTCTCTGTGCCAAACTCAGAGGCAGCTCAAGGAGGTGCGATGAGAGTCTGGTTTTGGTTGTGGTTACTGTTGTCGGTCCCGGCTCTGGGGGAGACGATCCGTCTCTACGATTACCATCAGCATCCCCCCTTCAACACCGGAGTGGATGCAGGGCTGAGCCGCGAGCTGGTCAAGTATCTCAATGAAAAGCTGGGGGGTGAACCCAGAATCGAGCTTTGGCTGGTCAATCGCGCCCGGCTAGCGCTGGAGATGGCGGATCCCGACTTTGACGGTCTGGTGGTCTGGGTCAATCCCGCCTGGGTGGGAGATCCCCATCGTGAGCGTTATCTCTGGACCTTTCCGGTGATGCGCGACACCAACGAGCTGGTCTCGAACATTGACAACCCGGTCACCTATCGCGGGCCAGACTCCCTCAAGGGGTTGGTGTTTGGCGGGGTGGAGGGCTACCGCTATCAGGGGATCGATGATGCCGCTGCACGGGGAGAGCTGGTGCGTCAGGATGCCAAGAAGGTGAAGACCAATTTTGAGCTGCTGGTGCGCGGCCGCATCGATGTGACGCTGGTGAGTGGTTCATCGCTGGGCTTTTTCATCGACGCACAGCACTATCAGGGCAAGCTGTTTATCTCACCCTTCCCCCAATCCAGCTATACCCGCCATATCCTGCTGCCCAAATCCCGTCCCGAGCTGCATGCCACCCTCAACGACATCGCCGAGCAGATGGACAGGGATCCCCGTTGGCACAAGGTGCTGGAGTCCTATCGCGGTACGCCCTGAGGGCGGCGCTTGAGCCGGTGTAGCGGCAACAGGCTCACTAGCAGACCAGCCCAGACGAAGGCGAAACCGACCGCCTTGATGGGGTCCGGCGCCTCACCAAACCAGTAGATGGCGAGCAGGAAGGCGAGGCTGGGCTCGATATATTGCAGCAGCCCCACCGTGCTCATCCGGGTTCTCGCCACCGCGTAGCAGAAGAGCCCCACCGGCAGCAGAGTAGCGGGCGCACTGCCCATCAGCAGCAGCTTGTCGGCCAGATCCCCGTTCACGAATGCCCCTTCCCCGTGCCACGCCAGCGTGCCGATGATGATCAGCGCGACGGGCAGTTGCACCATGGCTTCCAGATAGAGGCTGGTGCCGGTGTCGTAGTGGATCTTCTTCTTGATAAGGCCGTAGCAGGCGAAGTTGGCCCCCATGATGAGGGAGAACCAGGGGAGTTGGCCGTAGCAGAAGAGCATGTAGGCGAGCCCCGCCAGCGCCAGGGCGACCGCCAGATGCTTTTGCGGGGTGAGTCGCTCTTTGAGGAAGATGACGGCGAATACGATATTGAACAGCGGGGTCATAAAGAAGGCGAGGCTGGTGGTCAGCACCTGCCCGGTAGTGAGGCACCAGGTGAACATGCACCAGCTGATGGACATAACGGGGCCCGCCAGCAGAATGAGGCCGAGCTGGCGCGGCTCGCTGCGCAGTTGTGCCCAAGGCACCTTGTGGCCAAGCAGCAAAAACAGGGCACCCAGCAGCACCACAGACCAGAGCACCCGGTGGGAGATCAGCTCCCACATGTTGACCTCGGGCATGAATTGATAATAGAGCGGCAGCATCCCCCACAGGATGAAGGAGAGGGTCGCGGTGCCGGTACCTAGCCAGTTTTTCATTATTATCCGTTTATTAAATTAAACACCCATGGCGATAGTAGGGGGCGCGCCCTGTTTCCACAAGAGGGAAAACAAGGAAATGCTGGTACTATCAACGTCATGCAGCGAATCGATAAGTTGTTTGGGCAAATCAGGGCCTGCCGTCTGTGCGAGGCTCATCTGCCGCTGGGGCCTCGTCCGGTGATCCGCGGGGCCGAGAGTGCCCGCCTGCTGATCATCGGTCAGGCGCCCGGCACCCGGGTGCATGCCAGCGGTATCCCGTGGGATGACCCCTCCGGTGACAGGCTGCGCCAGTGGCTTGGTGTCGATAAGGCCACCTTTTACGACCAATCCCGCATCGCCATCATGCCGATGGGGCTCTGCTATCCCGGCAGGGGAAAATCCGGCGATCTGCCACCCAGACCCGAGTGCGCACCCACCTGGCACGACAAGGTGCTGATGCTGCTGCCCAATATCGAGCTGACCCTGCTGATCGGACAATATTCACAAGCCTACTATCTGCGGGGGGCAGCCAAGGGATCGCTCACCGAGACGGTGCGCAGCTGGGCCGACTATGGCCCCGGCTGGCTGCCGTTGCCGCATCCCTCCCCGCGCAATACCCTCTGGCTCAAAAAGAATCCTTGGTTCGAGGATGAGATCGTCCCCCATCTGCAGCAAAGGGTCGCCCCGCTTCTGGGGAGACCCTGAGTATTAGAGCGCTGGCTCGGCCAGTGGTTTTGGCTTGCTGCGGGCCATGGCGATGAGCGGCAGGACGATGCAGATACAGCCCAGCAGCAGCGGCAGACCGGGCTGCTCGTCAAACAGCCACACCCCGATGGCCACTGCCATCAGCAGACCGGTGTACTCCGCCGAGGCGATCTTGCTCGCCTCCGCCTTGCGATAGGCCACCACGCACAATCCCGCATAGACCATGATCAGCGCCGAGGAGCCAAAAGCGGGCCACCACATCTGCCACTGCCAGTTGCCCCCTTCCCACCAGGCCAGCGCCAGAATGAAGGGCATGCTCAGCACGTTGGTGAAAAAAAGGGTCTGGGCGATGGGCTGCTTGAGCGGGATCCGCTTGATCAGCAGGTTGTTGAGCGCCATCGACAGCGCCACCCCGAGCGCCGCCAGCGCGGCCCAGTTCACTTCGGTCGGGCGCAGCACGATCAGTACCCCGATAAACCCGATAACCGCGGTCAGCACCTTCTGGCGCGAGATCGCTTCTCCTGCCATCCACACCGCCAGCGGCACCATCATCAGGGGGGCGGCATAGAAGAGGGCATTGGCAGTGGCGAGCGGCAAGCGGGTGAGGGCCACCACCATCAGGCAGACGCCGACCGCCCAGATATGGGCCCGCAGCAGGTGCCACTTGATGGCCACCGGCGGGTTGCGGCGCCATGACCAGAGCAGCCAGGGCATCAGCAGAATGGCGGCCGAGAGCTGGCGGAAAAAGACAAACTGGAAGATGGGCTGATCCGGCTCCAGCACCTTGACCAGCGCATCGGAAAAAACTGCCACCATATTGCCCAGCACCAGATAAAGGATGCCGATCCCTACTGCATTCATACCACCTCCCACTTCAGATGAGCGGAGGGTAGCGTGCCGGTTGATATCCAGTAAAATGATAAAAAATGACCACTCATGAGATATTTAGATAATGAAGCTTCCTCCCCTGCGCGCGGTGCAATATTTCGAGGTAGTGGCCCGGCTGCTCAGCTTCTCCCGTGCCGCCCTTGAACTGAACGTCAGCCAGAGTGCGGTCAGCCACCAAATTCGTCTGCTGGAAGATTTTCTGGGTGAGCGCTTGCTGCTGCGTCAGGGGCGTCTGCTCTCGCTGACAACCCAGGGGGAGAGTTACTTTGAGGGGATTGCCGCCGGGCTCAGCCAGATTGCCCAGAGCAGCGAACAGTTGCGTGGTGGCGGCGAGATGCGAGTCCGGCTCGCGGTCTACAGCTCCTTTGCGGTGAAGTGGCTGATCCCCCGCCTGGCCGGATTGCGCCAGCTCTATCCCGAGCTGGATCTGAGTCTGGAGATGGTGGCGGAAGATCCCGAACTTTCCGATCGGGTGGCGGACTGCTTTATCACTGTGTCACCCAACGGGCGTGGCTACTGGCACGATCTTATCTATCAGGAGCGGCTCTTTCCGGTCTGTAGTCGCCGCCTGTTGCAGCAGATCAGCGGGGAGTGGCCCGAGGCCATTTGGCAGCTGCCGCTGCTCTCGGTGCAATCCATCTACAAGGCGCGGGGGGAGGATTGGCAGCGCTGGGCCAAGGCGGGCGGGCTGGTGATCCCGGACGAGGCGCGGATGCACCATTTCAGCCATGTGCTGCTGGCGATGGAGGCGGCGGCCTGGGATCAGGGGGTGGCATTCGTGAATGATTACATGCTGCGGCCCGATGATCCCCAGCTGGTGGCCTTGCCGGTACACCAGCTGGAGACGGGGGATGCCTTCTACTTTACCTGCAAGCGCTCGCGGGCCCATGAGCCCGCTATCAGCCGGTTGCGCCAGTGGCTGATGATGGAGACACGCCAGAGCATGCCGTTGTAATTGCTCGGGTTATCAGGCTCTCTTGAACTGGCTTAGGACAAACAGGCTGGTGGCACAGACGACGACCGAAGGCCCGGCCGGGGTGTCCTGATACCAGGATAGGGTCAGCCCCCCCAGCACGGCGAGACAGCCGATCAGCGCGGCAAAGCCAGCCATCTGCTCCGGCGTCTGGCTGAAGCGGCGGGCGGTGGCGGCGGGAATGATCAGCAGGGAGGTGATGATCAGCGCGCCGACAAACTTCATCGCCACGGCAATCACCAGCCCGATCAGCAGCATCAGTACGCAGCGCAGCACATCGACCCGGATCCCTTCTACCCGTGCCAGCTCTTCCGAGATGGTCATGGAGAGCAGGGGATCCCACAGTCGCCACAGGGTAAGCAGTACCAGCGCGCCACCGCCGTAGATCCAGAGCAGATCCATCGGTTGTACCGAGAGCAGGTCGCCGAACAGGTAGGCCATCAGATCCACCCGCACGTTATCCATAAAACTCAAGGTAACCAGACCGAGCGACAGGGCGCTGTGGGCCAGAATGCCGAGCAGGGTATCGGTCGCCACCTGCTGGTTGCGGCTCATGATCACCAGCAGCATCGCCATGGCGAGGCAGCAGACCACTACCGCCAGAGTGAGATCTACCTGCAGCAGGATGCCCAGCGCGATGCCGAACAGGCAGGCGTGGGAGAGGGTATCGCCAAAATAGGCCATCTTGCGCCATACCACGAAGCTGCCGAGGGGGCCGGCCAGCAGGGCGATGCCGAGACCGGCCGCGAGGGCGTATAACAGAAAGCTGTCCACTTGAATGTCCTGTTGCTTGCGCTATTTGCTGTGAGCGTTGTTGCGAGAAGGCAGTCGGATGACGGGAGCCTGCGGTTCATGATGATGGTGTTCGCCGTCGCAGTGGTGATGGTGGGTATAGACAGCCAGCACCTCCTGCTCCGGTCGCCCGAACAGACGGGCAAATTCGGGGTGGCGCGCCACGCTTTCCGGCTCGCCATGACAGCAGACGTGGCGATTGAGGCAGATCACCTCGTGGGTGCTGGCCATCACCAGATGCAGGTCGTGGGAGACCATCAGCACGGCGCAATTGAACTCGGCGGCGAGCTGGCCGATCAGGGCGTAGAGCTCGATCTGGCCGGTGATATCAACCCCTTGCACCGGTTCGTCCAGCACCAGCAGCTCGGGCTTGACCAGCAGGGCGCGGGCCAGCAGTACACGCTGCATCTCACCGCCGGAGAGCTTCTGCATCCGGTTCTCCAGCAACCCTTCGGCGCCCACCCGGACCAGAGCTTCCTCGATGGAGAGACGGCTGTTTTTGCCCAGCTGCAGGAAGCGGCGCACCGTCAGCGGCAGGGTGGGATCCAGATAAAGGCGCTGGGGCACATAGCCGACTCTCAGATCGCGGCTGCGGGTGATCTTGCCCGAGTCCGGGGTGAGCAGACCCAGCACCAGCTTGCTCAGGGTGCTCTTGCCTGCCCCGTTGGGGCCGACTAACGTGGTGATTTTGCCTTTATTGAGGGTAAAGGAGACCTTGTCGAGCACAGAGCGTCCATCAAACGAGAGAGAGACCTCTTTCAGCTCTACCAGTTGGCTCATGACAACTCCGGGGTTTACAGCCAGTGAGAGTTATAATATAACAAAAAGCAGCTGTTATATTATCACATACTCACCCCCTGACGAGATTCACCAATGAGAATTATTGCGCTTTTCACTGCCCTGCTGGCGGTGAGTTTGCCTGTTCGTGCCATTGAGGTACTGACCACCATCAAGCCGCTAGGCTTCATCGCAGCAGCGATCACTGACGGCGTGAGCGAGCCCAAGGTATTGCTGCCGACCGGTGCCTCTCCCCACGATTTCTCCCTGCGTCCGTCCGATATTCGCAGCATCAACAGTGCCGATCTGGTGGTGTGGGTTGGCCCCGAGCTGGAAGGTTTTATGGCCAAGCCGCTGGCCAACCATCCCCATGCTCTGGCCCTGACTCAGGTTGAGGGGATGCCGCTGTTCAACTACGCGACTCAGGATAGTCACGACTCCCATAATCATGATGATCACGATCATGCCACCCACGAGCATGGTGATCATGATGAAGGGCATGAGGGACATCATCACGAAGGGGTCGATCCCCATATCTGGCTTGGGCCTACGCAGGCCAAGATGATTGCCAAGGCGATCGCAAGTGAATTGGGCAAGCTGGATCCGGCCAATCAGGCTCGCTATGACGCCAACCTCGCCACCTTTGATGCCAAGGTGGATGCCAAAGACAAGGTGATTACCGGCCAGATGAAGGCAGTGAATGAGAAGGGGTACTTTGTCTTCCACGAGGCGTATGGCTACTGGGAGCGCCATTACGGCATGAGTTCAAAAGGTCACTTTACCGTGAGCCCTGA
This sequence comes from Aeromonas sp. 75A, assembly GCF_051919425.1. NCBI lineage: Bacteria > Pseudomonadati > Pseudomonadota > Gammaproteobacteria > Aeromonadales > Aeromonadaceae > Aeromonas > Aeromonas sp. 75A. The sequence goes on from NZ_JBQBES010000002.1 coordinate 2,699,845, forward strand.
GCGTCGCCCGGGCGCCAAGACCCTGGTGGATATCCGCAAGGCACTGGAAGAGAAGCAGGCGAGCTGCATTTATGCCGAGCCGCAATTCTCACCGGCTGTGATCGAATCGGTGGCACGCAATACCGGCGCCAAGGTGCTGTTGCTGGATGAGGTGGGTGAACAGGTGCCGCTCGGCCCGGATGGTTATCCCCAATTCATGCAGCAACTGGCAGACGCATTTGCCCAGTGTCGCTGATCAGCGGCTGAGCCTCTCATCCGGAGGGGCTATACTGACCTCCAGCATCTGACATGGAGTGTCCGGTATGAAATGGTTGTTGATCCCGGCTTGCACGTTGGCGCTATGTTGCGCCAACGTGCAAGCTTCGCGTCTTTCCGAATATATTGCCAGTCCGGACCTGCGGGCCAAGCTGCAGGAAGTGTATGGTGGCCGGGCCATCCAGCGCGCCGAGGCATTTTCTCGCTTGCTCACCCCCAGAGCGGGTACAACCGACCAGCAGAAAATCGAGCTGGTGAACAACTACTTCAACAATCTCACCTACAGCGAGGATCCCAAGCTGTGGGGGGATGAGGATTACTGGGCCAATCCGCTGGAGTTCATCGGTGCCCGGGGTGGGGATTGCGAGGATTACAGCATCTCCAAGTACTACACCCTGATGGAGCTGGGGGTGGATGAGAAGAAGCTGCGACTGGCCTACGTCAAGGCGGTGCGTTACAACCAGTTCCACATGGTGACGCTCTACTTCCCGACACCCAAGGCTGACCCACTGGTGCTCGACAACATCAACAGCCGGATCCTGCCTGGTAGCAAGCGTACCGACCTCATTCCCGTTTACAGTTTCGATGCCAAAAGCATCTGGATCATGAAGTCACGGCGGGAAGGGACGCTGGCGGGGAGTGCCGATCGGTTGGCGCAGTGGACATCGATGAAGACCCGTTTCTCCAGCGAGCAACTGCGCTCTCCTCGTCGTCAGTTATAGCTTGCCCGCCGCCTTCAACTCATCGAAATATTTCGCTGCGCCCGGATGCTGCTCAATACTCAGCACCGGGCCGGTTTTATTGCGTGCCCGGTGAAACATATTGGCGTAGCCATAAGTTTGCTCATTGAACTTGGTTTGCTGGGTCAGCATGGCCTTGGTCAGGCGATAGACAGACTCTTCCGGCATGGTGGCATTGGTGACCAGGGTGGCGGCAATGGCAAAGGTGGGAGTTGCCTTCAGATTGCCGGGGTAGATGCGGGCGGGCACCTGACTACGTTGGTAATATTTGACCCCCTTGAGTAGCTGATCACGGGTGACCCCATCGATGGGGAGGAAGCTGACTGCGCAACGTTTGGCGGTGTCGAGCACAATCCGGTTAGGGTGTCCCATCACCAGTGCAAATGCGTCGATCTGCTTGCTGCAGAGCGCATCCGGCAGGTTGGCCATGCTCTTCAGATCGAGATCCTGCTCTTTCGCTCCCAAGATGTTGAACAGGGTCAGCGCCGTCTGGCGTGTTCCCGAGTTCTTCAACCCCATGTCGATGGGGGCGAGCTTGAGCTGTTCCAGTGAAGTGATATCGCCATCGGCACGGATCACTATGGTGAAGGGCTCGGCATGGGTGGCAAACAGGGCGCGCAGCTCAGGTTGCGGCTGCGTGGCAAAAGGGCCCAAGCCCTGGCTTGCCTGATACAGCCAGTCTGACTGCACCATGGCGTAGGAGGTCTCGCCACTCTTCAGCCGCGTCAGGTTTTCTATTGAACCCGATGAACTCTGCAGTGTGCACGCAAGTTGCTCGTCGACCTCATGAGCCAGACGGCAAAACTCTTTGGTTATCTGGTGATAAATCCCCTGCTCACCACCGGTAGTGAGAGTCACGGTTTCAGCCATCAGGCCGGGTTGCCATAGCAGGGGCAACAGCATGGCGAGCTTCTTCATGATTGCGTCTCCTTGGCATAACCATCGATACCCCAGGTCCGCAGTTTGTCGATGTCGTTACACTCTCCCGATTCTGCTAGCAGGGTATAACCAGCGGCATGCATGGTCTGGGAGAGCAGATTCCAGTAGAGCGGCTCATCGGTCAGCTGACAGCTGATAAAAATGGGATTGAGCGGGTCAAGTTGATTGAAGGTATCCGCATTGAGGGGAATGGCGCTGAAGGCGAGCTCACCCCCCTGTTCCTGCAACGCAGCCAAGGTAGACTGGCCGTGGGCGGGAAAGGTGGCTACATCCCAGCGCCAATCCAGTGTTTTTCCTCGCCCCTGGCTTAGCAGAGGGGCGATCTCGGACCATTGCGGGTGATTGAGTAGGGAGAGGGGCAGCAAGACCCCTTCTATATGAGAGTGCTGCCACTGTTGCAGGGCGCTCTGGATGGTTGCGAGATCGCTGTCGGCACCGAGGGGCTGACTGGGCAAGAAACGCTGATAGAGCGCGATCTCCCCTTGTGTGGAGACAAATTTTTGCAGTTGCCCGCCTTCCGGCAGTGGGCTCACTCCTTGCAGCGGCTGTGGGGGCGTCAGTGGCAGCTGTTTTCCCAGCTGGGTGATTTTGAGTCGTTGTTGCAGCAGATCCCGTTTGCGTTCGGAAACCAATTGGTTGATGGAAAGTGCCACTTCTTTGAGGTCTTGCAACCAGGGAGTGGGCAGGGTGCTGTTGAACTGGTGTTTGCGGATACGGATCAGCTGCAGGTTGATCTGCTCCAGGGGCTGCAGCAGGCGTTTGCACACCAGGGAGATGATCAGGGTAAATACGACGAGGCCCGCCAGCAGCGCCAGACCGGTGCGACTGATGGCATTCCACAGATGCTGATAGGCGTAGCCGCTATGTCCTTCAAGGGTCAGAGTGCCCAGCATGCGCCAGCCATCGGTCAACTCTTGCTCAATCTTGACGGGGGGCATGCCGATAACCGAGGGAAGCCAGCCGGGGACATTTTGCTGGGTAGAGTGGAAGACCTTCTGAAACAGCAACTGGCCATCAGGATCGATCAGGGTGACCGAGCTGACGAAGCCGCCGTCGAACATGGCATTGACGATGGTCTCGGCCAGTACATTGTCGTCATTGAGCAGGGTTCCTTGCAGCACCAGCCCGAGAGCGGTGATGGCGGTTTCCAGGTTGGCTGACATCTGGTCGAGGATGGATTGGCGGACCGTCGTGACTTCCAGTGCAAACAGCAGCGCTGCACCGATCAGGAACAGGACGACAATTATTCTGATTAACAGTTTTGCTAACGACATATCCACTCCATGGAAAAGTTATCGCAACATTTCAGGTTTCTATTCAGTATCGAATCCGACCCGGTTCTTAAAAATAGGAAAAAATGGTTAAAAAAGACGATCATTTCTGCCCATCCGGGCGGGTTATGCATAAAATGTGAGGTTCATGCAGATTGTGATGAACTATTTGTAACTATTTGTGTCCAACAAACAGTTTTATACGGTTTTGTCACAATTGACATCGCAACTCACACTCTTTAGATCTAAATACAGGATAGCGGATGAAACGTCTCCGTCCCTTGGTAGTACAGGCTGCCAATTGGGAACCACCGGTTCCCCGCAAACACTTTTACGCCATGCTGATGCTGACGGCCATGACCCTGTCAGCAGTGGCATTATTGCCAGCTCCGGGTGACATCCTCGAGCGGCCGCTGCGTCTTGAGTTGCCCATTGATACCGCCGGTACGGCAACCAACGAAAACAACACCGACTTTAACGAAATCCCCGATCACGAACTGGTTGATCAGAGTGCGCCGGATGACGACATCCCGGTCGACACCACCCCCCAGTGGCAGGATTACCGGGTCCGCAACGGCGAAAACCTGACCGCCATTTTTAACAATCTCGGTCTCTCCACCACCACCCTCTACAAGGTGCTGGACGCGGACAACAAGAACTATCTGGCGCGCCTCAAGCCGGGCCAGAATATCGAGCTGCTGATCGATCAGGACAACATCCTGCAGCAACTCAAAATCCGCCTGAACATCAAGCAGACGCTGGTGATGGCGCGCAGCGATGATGCCTATACCGCCTCCATGATCAATGAGAAGGTCGAGTGGCAACCGCAGCGTTACAACGGCGTGATCAACGGCAGCTTCTATGTCAGTGCCCGCAATGCGGGGATTCCGGCCAACCATATCCAGAAAATTGCCAACCTGTTCCAGTGGCGAATGAATTTCGCCAAGGATCTGCAGAAGGGCGACAAGTTCAAAGTGCTGGTACGCCAGGAGACGGTGGAAGGCAAGAGCACTGGCAACAGCCAGCTGCTGGGTGTGGAAGTGACCAGCCAGGGCAAGACGGTGTCGGCCTGGCTCTCCGATGACGGCAACTATTACGACGGTCAGGGCAACAGTCTGGAGCGCGGATTCCGCCGCTACCCGACCCACAGCCGCTATCGGATCAGCTCCAATTTCAACCCGGCGCGCAAACATCCGGTAACCGGTATGGTGCGTCCTCACGAGGGCACCGACTTCGCAGTGCCGGTGGGTACGCCAGTGCTGGCGACCGGCGATGGCGTCGTCCAGAAGGCAACCAGCCACCCGCTGGCGGGCACCTATATCGTCATCAAGCATGGCCGTACTCTCTCTACCCGTTATCTGCACCTGAGCAAGCTGCTGGTCAAAACCGGTCAACGAGTGAAGATGGGCGACAAGATCGGCCTCTCCGGCAACACTGGTCGCTCGACCGGTGCTCACTTGCACTACGAGCTGCGGATCAACAACCGCCCGGTCAATGCCATGACCGCCAAGCTGCCTATGGCTGAACCCCTGAGCGGCAAGGAGCGTCGTCAGTTCCTTGCCAAGGTGAAGAGCTACCGCAAGGAGTTGGCAGCGGGTTGATACCTGTCGTCACAGCCTGAAATGAAAGGCCCCGCCAGATTGGCGGGGCCTTTTTACATGCGCAGTGAGGGTTAGTAACCCTTGTCGAAGTCGATTTTGCCATCCAGTGGCTGGCCATCGATAAAGCGGATGTAGTTGCGCACAAAGATCTGGGCTACATCATCCGGGAAGCTGTAGGCGCTGTTGTGGGGGGTGATGATGAGGTTGGGTTGGCCCCACAGTGGACTGTCGGCGGGCAGTGGCTCCTGCTCGAACACATCCAGCACCGCCATCGCCAGCTTGCCGGTGCGCAGTGCGGTGAGCAGATCGCCCGAGTGTACGGCGCTGCCACGGCCGACGTTGAACAGGATGGCGCCCGGTTTGCAGTGTTCGAAGCGGGCGGCATTGAACAGATGACGGGTATCGCGGGTGGCAGGCAGCACGCTGACGATGACATCGGCCTGCGCCAGCATCTTGTTGAGCGCAGGGAGTTGATAAACCTGATCAAACCCGGCCCGCTCCCGACCGCTGCGGCTGATGCCCAGCACCTTCATGCCAAAATGTTTGCCGGTGTGGGCAATATGCTGACCAATGCTGCCGGTCCCCAGGATCAGCATGGTGCGCCCCTTGAGGCCCTGATAGGAGTGACTCTGCCACAGTCGCTGTTTCTGCTGTTCCCGATAAAGGGGAATTTGGCGCATCAGGCTGAGCAGATGACCAAAGACATACTCGCTCATCAGCGGGCCGAAGATGCCGCGGACATTGGTGAGCTGGTAGTCGCGGCGACTGTCAGGGTCGAGCAGCACATCGACTCCCGCATAGGTGGACTGGAACCAGCTCAGCTTGTTGGCTTTGGGCAGCAGCGGTTTGGCACGGGCCGGTTCGGCCATCAGAATATGGGCTTCGCCGATCAGCTTCTCGGCATCGCTCTGGTTATCGGCTCGCAGAATGCGCAGATGGGGGAGATTGGCGGCCTTGAGCAGCCGTTCGTAGTGAGCATTATCCTGGCTGAGCAAAAGAAGGGTACGTTGGCTCATACTCTTGTTCCTTATCAGAATTTGCGGCGCAACAAGATGCCGCTCTCGACCCATCTTACCTGACTTCATATCGCAACATAGCCGACCAGGGCGCTTTTTCGTTTTCGCCGCGCCCCTCGTGGGCTACAATCTGCCCCACATTTTGCAAAGGATCCGACTCCAGTGTTTGGTGACAAGTTTTATAAGCGACTGGCCGAGCTACAGCCTTGGCAACAGACCGTCTACACCCTGGCGCTGGCAGAGCGCATGTACCCCAACTATGCCCTGTTCTGTCAGGCTTCCGGCTTTGGCAATGCTGGTGCTTTCCGGCATGCGCTGGATCAGATGTGGGTCTACCTCACCGTCAAGGGATCCCGGGTCAATCTGGGTGCCATTCTCGAAGAGTTCGAGTCTCACATTCCGGATCCCCGCAAGTTTGAATCCTACGGTGCCTATCCCGCGCTGGATGCCTGTGTTGCGCTGGGCTGCGCCTACAACTCGGTGATCTGCCGGGTCGGCGAAGAGGCCAACGATGCCAGCCATGCGTCAGTCGGTACCGTGGCCGGTTTTATCGAGCTGCTGGAAGAGCGGGATCTGACCGAAGAGGAGCTCTACGAGCACGAGTACATGGAGGCCGAGCTGGAGTTCCAGGTTGAACTGCTCAAGCGGGTTGCCCATGAGCGCGACAGCGATCGTATCCTGGCTATCAGAGTATTCGCCTCTCAGGATGGCGTCTCCAATATCGGGATCAGCCTGGAAGAGTAATTCTCTGCGGCCCCTGATCGAAAAAAGCTCCCGTTCGGGAGCTTTTTTTATGCCTGAAATTGTTCAGCAGCTTATGCCTGCTCTTCGGTGAGGGGTCTGACGCTCAGCACCGGGGCGGCATCGATTTCGTCTGCATTCATCATGGAGGAGATGCGTTGCAGGGAGGAGAGCAGCAGGGTCTGTTCCCAGGTTTCAAGGGATTGAAAACGTTGGATAAAGCGCTCTTGCAGCGGGGTCGGGGCCTGAGCCAGCAGGGCGCGGCCTGCGTCAGTCAGTGTCGCGTGAACCTTGCGCTTGTCGGTATTGCTGCGAACGCGCTGCACCAGTTGGCGGCTCTCCAATCGGTCCATGATGGTGGTGGCGGTGGCCTGGCTCATGTTGGTGTGATCGGCCAGCTGACGCATGGAGATCTGTCCCAGCTCGTCGATCCCTTTTAGCAGCAAGAGTTGCGGAGAAGTGAGCCCGGCTTCTTTGATCAAGCGCCTGGAGTGCATGTCGATGGCACGAATAATCTGGCGCAGGGCGACCAGCACTTCATCATGTTTTTCCATGGGGTATGCGTCATTGGAAGGCTATGGAGAGGCGCAAAATTTTCCGCCTAATTCGTCACAAGGTCAATATGGTTTTTGTTGTAATAATTTCTGCTCTAATTAATTTTGTGTTAGGTTGACGGGCATTTCACGGAGTTCACCCTGACATTTGAGGAGCGAAATGATGAATGACGAGCTGGATATCAAGTCTCTGGTGGCCGAGTTACGTGTGGTCAGAGTGCGCTATGAACTGCCGGATACCTCGGCTTTTGTGCGCTATCAGCCTGCCTATGATGAAGACCCCAACAACCTCAAAGTACACCACTATGATGGTGAGTTACCCCTCTCTTGCAGTGAGACAGGTACTTTCAACCTAAAGGAGTTGGTGAATGAATTGCGCTACGCCTATGTGCTGGTGCACCTCTTTCCTGACGAAAGTGCCATGAACTTCTATCTGACCGGCCTCGATACCGGCCTGGCCCAGCTGGAGTTCATCGGTGGCTCTTACGACTTCAACCGCCTCTGGATCACCAGCGGTGTCTCCAATCTGGGTGTCCCCATGGCCATCTTCCTCGGCAAGCGTCACGCCGTGAACGGCCAGCCCTCGGTTTCGCTGGTAGATCACCGCGAACAAGCAGCTGGCAAACTGGTCTATCGCGCCATCGGCGGTGCCGGTGATCATGTGGGCGAAGACTTTTTCAACAACGACTAAGGAGGCTGGATGCGAGCAAGCAAAGGGCTATTGAAAGGCCTCAACCCCACCATGGCCATGACGGCCCTCACCGTGATCACCCTGTTTTTGCTGTTTGGCGTATTTGTTCCCGATACCGCGGCCGCCTGGTTTGTCGGTGCCAAGGATCAGATTATTGCCGGGTTCAAGTGGTACTACATTCTGGTGGTCGCCCTGTTCTTGTTCTTCGCTGTCTACCTGATGTTCAGCCGTTTTGGCAGCATCCGGCTGGGTGACGACGACCAGGTACCGGAGTTCGGCTACTTCGCCTGGTTCTCCATGCTCTTTAGCGCTGGCATGGGGATCGGTCTGGTGTTCTGGAGCATCGCCGAGCCGATGAACCATCTGCAGGGCAATCCGTTCATTACCGAAGGGATGACCCCGGAAGCGGCCCAGATCGCCATGCGCCTCACCTTTTTCCATTGGGGCCTGCACCCCTGGGCCATCTATGTGATCGTTGGCCTGTCACTTGCCTTTTTCAGTTATCGTCGCAAGTTGCCGCTGGCTATTCGCTCCGTGCTTTACCCCATCCTCGGTGAGCGCATTTACGGTTTCTGGGGCCATGCGGCCGATGTGCTGGCGGTGTTCGGCACTGTCTTCGGGGTGGCGACCTCCCTCGGTCTGGGGGTCTCCCAGATGAACACCGGCCTCAACCAGATGTTTGGTATGGCGGTGTCGCAGTCCAACCAGCTCTGGCTGATTGGTGGCATCAGTCTGATCGCCACTCTATCGGCGGTCTCCGGGGTCGGGCGCGGGGTGAAGATCCTCTCCGAGCTCAATATCTGGCTGAGCGTGTTCGTGCTCGCACTCTTTCTGGTGCTGGGGCCGACCACCTATATCCTCAACGCCTATGTACAGAACATCGGTGATTACCTGCAGAACATCGTCAAACTGAGCTTCTGGACCAACACCGAAGCCAACGGCACCTCGGCCTGGCAGTCGAGCTGGACGGCGTTTTACTGGGGTTGGTGGATTGCCTGGGCGCCGTTTGTCGGCATGTTTATCGCCCGTATCTCCAAGGGGCGTACCATTCGCGAGTTTGTGCTCGGTGTGTTGCTGGTACCCTCGCTGCTCGGCATGTTCTGGCTCACCGTGTTTGGCGGTACGGCGATGAATCTGGAGCTGTTCGGTGGTGGTGGCGTGGTCGCTGCGGTCAATCAGGATGTGACGCTGGCGCTCTACAAGACGGTCGAGCTGCTGCACTGGGATACCTTCGGCTGGATTGCCAAAGCTGTGCTGACCCTGCTCATCTGCACCTACTTCATCACCTCCAGTGACTCGGGTACGCTGGTCATCACGACTCTGCTCTCCATTGGTGATCAGGAGCCGCCGGTTCTGCACCGCGCAGTATGGGGTCTGGGGCAGGGGCTGGTTGCGGCCATCCTGCTGGTCTCCGGCGGTCTGGCAGCCTTGCAGGCGGCCAGCATCATAGCGGCGCTACCCTTCTCGGTGATCATGCTGGCGATGTGCTATTCGCTGATGCTGGGGCTCAAGCAGGAGAGCCAGCGCCAGTTCGAATATCGCCAGAATCTCAAGCGTCACGATGGCTCATCCCATATGAGCCTGATGGAGCGAATTGGTCCGGCATAACAGCACCAGCAGGTGTTAGCGCCCCTTTACATATAAACCTGGATGCAAAACGGCCGCCCTGGCGATGCTCTCCTTGCGGAGCTCATCATCAGGGCGGCCGTCTGTTATGGGGCCGAGGTTACTCCTCGATAAAGGTCCACTCATCCTTGATGCGGCTGATGGCATCGGTGCGCTTTTTGGCGAGCTGCTCCTTGATCTCTTCCCCCTTGTAACCCGCCGCCACTATCTCTTTGACCGGCACTGCCTGGGCGGCTGCCAACGCTTCGGCCACGTAGTCTGGTTCGGCGTAGACCCGCTCCTCGAAACCGGTGCGGCCGTGGAAGTCGGCGCGGCAGGCATCTAGCAGCTGGGCAAAGCGCTCGGGGCGACGCCAGGCATCAGCCTTGTCGAACACCTTGAGCAGGGTGGCGGGCTTGAGCTCAAAGGCGATATGGATGTGGGTGTGCAGATCGCTCACCAGCAGCGCCAGATCCCGGCACTCATTGGGTACCCGGAAACGCTCGCACAGAGCGCGAATAAGCGGCAGCCCTTTCTGGCCGTGACCGTGATGGCTTGGCCAGAACTCCTTGGGGGTTACTCCCTTGCCAAGGTCGTGGCAGAGGGCAGCAAAGCGGACGGTCAGCTCGGGGGAGAGCCGGCACGCCTGCTCCAGCACCATCAGGGTGTGGATGCCGGTGTCGATCTCTGGGTGCCACTTGGCCGGGGCAGGGACGCCGAACAGAGCGTCGATTTCGGGGAAGAGCGCCTTGAGGGCGCCGCACTGGCGCAGCACCTCGATAAAGATCTGCGGGGTTGGCCCCAGCAGCACTTTTTCCAGCTCCTTCCAGACCCGCTCCGGCGTGAGGTGGGCCAGCTCGCCAGCGGCTGTCATCTCGCTCATCAGGGCGAGGGTCTCCGGCGCTATGGTAAAGCCCTGAGCGTGGAAGCGGGCGGCGAAGCGGGCGACCCGCAGGATGCGCAGCGGGTCTTCGGCAAAGGCGGGGGAGACGTGGCGCAGCAGCCGTTTTTCCAAATCCTCGATGCCACCGTAGGGATCGTGGAGTTGGCCCTGATCATCTTCGGCGATGGCGTTGATGGTGAGATCCCGGCGCAGCAGATCCTGCTCGAGCGTCACATCGGGGGCGGCGTGGCAGACAAAACCGGTGTAGCCCTGACCCTGTTTGCGTTCGGTACGGGCGAGGGCATACTCCTGCTGGGTTTTGGGGTGAAGAAACACGGGAAAGTCGCGACCGACCTGGGTAAAACCCAGCGCCAGCATCTGTTCCACGGTGGCACCGACCACCAGATGATCCCTGTCGCCCTGCGGCAATCCCAGCAGGCGATCCCGCACTGCGCCCCCAACCAGATAAGTCTGCAAACCGTCTCTCCCGTCATCAATCGTGGGGCCGATTATATCGTCTTTGTTACCGCTTTGCTGCCTGACCACCACCTGCCCGCAGCGCCAGTCAGCGCGGCTTTGACTTGGGCGTGACGAGGCCTTACGCTGCCGCACCAGACAGCTGGCGCTGTGCTGCGGGATGACCTTTATGCCCGCGCAGGCCAGATGAGCCGAAGGAACCGCAGAGTTCCCCATATATCAACGACATGAGAACAACGTGAATCAATCAACCTTTGCAAGCCGGGTTCTGGAGTGGTACGAGCTTCATGGCCGCAAAACCTTGCCCTGGCAGCAGGAGAAGACCCCTTACCGGGTCTGGGTCTCGGAGATCATGCTGCAGCAGACCCAGGTCGCTACCGTGATCCCCTATTACCAGCGTTTTATGGCGCGCTTCCCCGATGTGGTGGCGCTGGCCGATGCCCCTGTCGACGAGGTGCTGCACCACTGGACCGGGCTTGGCTACTACGCCCGGGCCCGCAACCTGCACAAGGCGGCTCAGCAGATCCGCGATCATCACCACGGCCTCTTTCCCGAGCGCTTTGACGAGGTGATGGCGCTGCCGGGGATTGGTCGCTCAACCGCCGGGGCAGTGTTGTCACTCTCTCTGGGTCAGCCCCACGCCATCCTTGATGGCAACGTGAAGCGGGTACTCACCCGCTGGCTGGCGCTGCCGGGCTGGCCCGGCCAAAAACAGGTGGAGAACGAGCTGTGGGAGATCGCCATCCGGCTCACTCCCAAACTGGGCGTGGCGCAATACAATCAGGCGATGATGGATATCGGGGCCACTATCTGCACCCGCAGCAAGCCTGCCTGTGATCGCTGTCCGGTGCGGGCCGATTGCCAGGGGCTGTCGCAAGGCAAGCCTACCGCTTATCCCAACAGCAAGCCCAAGAAGAGCATTCCGGCTCGCGATGGCATCATGCTGCTGATCCGCCACGGCGATGAGTTGCTGCTGGAGAAGCGGCCGCCACAGGGGATCTGGGGCGGGCTCTACTGCTTCCCGCAGGTGGCCTCGCTGGCGGAGGTGGATGGTCTGCTGGCGTCCCTCGGCCTGAGCCATCACGGTTATCGTGAACTGGCCGGTTTTCGCCATACCTTCAGTCACTTCCATCTCGATATTCAGCCGCTGCTGATTGACATTGATGAGGCGCAGCCGCTGCGGCTCATGGAAGCAGATAGCCGACTCTGGTATAACTTACGCCATCCTGCCGAGGTGGGGCTGGCGGCCGCCACGGCCCGTCTCCTCGCCTATCCAGAGTTACAACCATAGAGGTCAACATGAGCCGTACTGTATTTTGCCAACGCCTGAAAAAAGAGGGCCCGGGTCTGGATTTCCAACTCTATCCCGGTGAGCTCGGCAAGCGGATTTTTGACAACATCAGCAAGGAAGCCTGGGCCGAGTGGCAGAAGAAGCAGGTGATGCTGATCAACGAGAAAAAGCTCAACATGATGAATCTTGAGCATCGCCAACTGCTGGAAAAAGAGATGGTCAGCTACCTGTTTGATGCAGGTGAAGTGCAGATCGAAGGTTACACCCCGCCTGCCCAGTAAGCTCTCCGCTGTTGTACGTGTGAACAGGTGCGGGAATGGCGCCACACTGGCGTGACCGCTTCTGAAGTCGCAGCAAATGAATGATGGGCAGCTCTGCTGCCCGGTTTGAGGATCCTATGGGCCGAATTTTTTGGCTGCTGTGCACCCTGCTGTTTCTCTCTGCCTGCTCATCCTCCCCCAAGCCCAGCGGGAGTGAGGATGACGATCTGGTCAACGGCAAGGACATCCGCGGTTTTGAACACATGATCAGCGCGCTCTCCCATAACGTGAACGAGATATGGGGGCGGGAGGCGCTGTTTGCGGGCAAGTTTGACTACGTCAAATACACGGATCAGTACAAGAGCCGGGCCCACATCGACTTCTCCAGCGGCCACATCATGGTGGAGACGGTATCTGGCATCGATCCCCGCGCTCACCTGCGTCGCGCCATCATCGAGACCCTGCTGACGCCGGACGATCCGGCCGAAGTGGATCTTTACTCCGATCGGGAAATTCTGACCGGCGGCGAGCCTTTCCTCTACGGTCAGGTGCTGGACAATCAGCGCCAGCCAATCCGCGCCTCCTGGCGCGCCGAGCGTTATGCCGATTACCTGCTCAACACGGCGATGAAGAAGCGCACTCTGGGTATTCGCACCATCTTCTTCGTCGATATACCCATGGTGGCCAACCATGAAGATCGACGGGGCTACAAGTATGCGGGGATCATCCGGGAAGCATCGCGCAAATACGGCGTGCCGGAGAGCCTGATCTATGCGGTGATCAAGACCGAGAGCAGCTTCAACCCCTATGCGGTGAGTCATGCCAACGCTTATGGCCTGATGCAGGTGATCCCGGCTACCGCCGGTCGTGACGTCTATGTTCGGGTCAAGGGCAAGAACGGCCAGCCGACCCGGGAGGAGCTGTTCAACCCGGCCTACAACATCGATGTTGGTACCGCCTATCTGCACCTGTTGCAGACCGTCTATCTGGCGGATATTCAGGATCCGCGCTCCCGTCGCTATGCGGTGATCTCCGCCTATAACGGTGGTGCGGGCGGGGTACTCAATACCTTCTCCAGCGATCGCAAGGCGGCGCCGGGCCGGATCAACAGGCTCTCCCCCGAGGCGGTCTATCAGGTGTTGACCGAACAGCATCCCAAAGAGGAGGCGCGCCGTTACCTCTACAAGGTCAATCAGGCCGAGAAGGGGTTCAAGAGAGCCTTTGCCAGTCGGGCTGGTTAAGCGGTGACGCCGGGTTAACCATGCAAAAGGGCGCTTGATATCAAGCGCCCTTTTAACGTCTGGCCAGTTCGTCGTTGAAGTGGCCTTATTTGGCAATAAAGCCGCCCTTGGTCTGCGGGGCCGCGCCCACTTTCTCCAGGGTTTTGACTTCCACTTCGGTCTTGTTCCAGCTGTGGTCCACTTCACCACGGATACGGATCTGATCATCCGGGCCCACTTCGGTGCCACGCCACACATCCTGATCCACTTCGACCTCCACCTCACCGCTGGCATCGCGGAACAGATAGTTCTCGCCGCCCAGGTGCTTGACCAGTTTCCCTTCCAGGGTGGCCCAGCTGTCATCGGCCAGATCTTTCAGTTGAGCAACGGAAACCTTGTTCTGCTCTTGCGGGCCGGTATAGGCCGCCATGGCAAAAGAGGAGACAGACATCAGGGTCAACAGTCCGATTACGCTTGCGCTTGCCTTGTTCATTTCATACTCCTGTCGTTGGTATGGGGGCATTGTGCCGGGGGGGGCGTGAAACAAGCGTGAAAGAAATAGGCTGGTGTGATTGTCTGTTTTGTGAGCGCAAGCGATTTCATCGGTGTCGGAACATGTGTGATTTCATCTGGAACTGTAATCTGTCGCCTTCACCAGAAGTCAGTGGCAGCAGACTCTTCCCATGCCTGTCGCCACTCGAGGAGAAGTCCGCAGGTCTCACCTGCTTAATCGAAGAGCATAACAATATGAAAAAATGGCTTGTTTGTTTATTGGGGTTAATGGCATTGACCGCGCAAGCGGCAGAGGGACGCCAACCTTTTTCCCGGGTTGTGATGTTTGGTGACAGCCTCTCCGACACCGGCAAGATGTACAAAAAGATGCGGGGGTATCTCCCCTCCAGCCCACCCTACTTCAACGGGCGTTTCAGCAACGGCCCGGTGTGGCTGGAGCAGTTGGGTGACGAGCGCTTCCCCGGTCTGGTCGTGGCCAACGAGGCGGAAGGCGGTGCAACCGCGGTGGCCTATAACCATCTGGGGGCCCTGAATGGCTGGCTCGGTTTCTGGTCCTGGGATCCCAAATATCAGGTGATCAACAACCTCGATTACGAGATCGATCAGTTCCTGAAAAAGGACAAGTTCCGTCCCGATGATCTGGTGGTGATCTGGGTCGGTGCCAACGACTATCTGGCCTATGGCTGGAACACCGAGCGGGATGCGGATCGGGTGATCGATACCATCCGGCTGGCATCTAATCGGTTGGTGCTCAACGGCGCGCAGCAGATCCTGCTGTTCAACATTCCTGATCTGGGGCAGACCCCGTCAGCCCGCAGCATGAAGGTGGTGGAGAAGGTGCGCCATGTGGCCAGCTACCACAACCAGAAGTTGCAGAACCTCACTCGCGAGCTGGCTCCCCTTGGCATCGTGAAGCTGTTCGAAGTGGACAAGCAGTTTGACGAGATGATGCGCGATCCCCAGCAGTTTGGTCTGAGTGACACAGAACACGCCTGCTACGGTGGTGGCTATACATGGAAGCCGTTCTCCGGCAGCGCCGCCGAGGTGGCTGCGACCCCGGCTTTGAGTGTCTCCGAAAGAGTGGCTATTGCCGGTAACCCGATCCTGGCGCAGGCGGTGGTGAGCGGGCAGGCAAAAGGGCGAGCAGCGACTCTCAACTGCGATGAGCATATGTTCTGGGATCAAGTGCATCCGACCAGGACGGTGCACAAGGTACTGAGCCAGCGTGTTGCTGACTTTATCGATCAGCACTACGAGTTTGTTCGTCACTGATATCGCTTCGGGCCAGCATGTTGCTGGCCTTTTTCTCCTATCTGCCCTCATCTGTGCGTCTTTTTGCGTCACATTCAGTTCAAATAACAAACGTTTGTTGCTGTTTTTGTAACGTGGTTGCGTTAGAGTGTTTTTTGTTAATTGATATCAGTGACTTGAAAATAGGCTAACGTTGATATGCTGCGATCGCTTTTGGGTGGTTGCACCTATAAGACGAGGTGATATCAATCAACCTCCTCCTACATAAAGTTGCAGAGGCTCAAACATGAAAAAATCATTGATTACCTTGCTGGTTACCGGCTTGCTGGCGGCCAATGCCCAGGCTGCCGGTCAAGACAACACCTGGTATGGTGGTGCCAAACTGGGTTGGTCCAACTTCTACGGCATTGATGAAAGCAACAGCTTTACCCTCGGCAATGAGACCAATGATGCTCTTGGGGCTGGTGTATTTGCCGGCTATCAGCTTAACAAGAACCTGGGCATCGAATATGGCTACGATTATCTGGGTAAGTACAAATATGATGCCCGCTCAGCCACGGGCGCAGCGTTTCAAGATGAAGTTCAGGCCCAACTTATTCATTTATCATTGAAGCTGGGCTTCCCTGTAACTGATAGCCTCGACCTGTACGGACGTATCGGCGGCGGTTATGCGGCCGCCAACAGTGATCTGAAAGGCGGTGATGGCCGGTTCAACTTTGTCAGCGCGCTGGGTGCCGAGTATGCCTTCAATCGTGATTGGGCTGCCCGTCTTGAATATCAATACACTACCCCCTACGGCAGTCGAGACAATACCGGGTTGCGTATGGACAATGGCCTGCTCTCTGTGGGCGCAGTCTATCGTTTTGGTCAGGTTGCCCCTGTGGCGCCCGCCCCGGCTCCGGAACCTGCTCCTGCACCTGTGATGGTTGAGAAGCAGTTCACCCTGAGCTCCGATGTGCTGTTTGACTTCAACAAGGCGACCCTCAAGCCAGAGGCCAGTCAGGCACTGGATAGCCTCTATAGCCAGATTGAAGAAGCACGACCCAAAGATGGCGTGGCAACCGTAATTGGTCACACCGACCGTATTGGTTCCGATGCCTACAACCAGAAGCTCTCCGAACAGCGTGCCCAGACCGTTGCCAACTATCTGGTTGGTAAAGGGATCCCGGCCGCCAAGATCAATGTGGAAGGGCGTGGTAAATCCTCACCCGTTACCGGCGACAGCTGCGTCAGCAAGTCCAAGCGTGAGCTGATCGTCTGTCTGGCTCCGGATCGCCGTGTTGATGTGAAAGTCGAAGGTGTCAGCGAGGTGCAGGAGTAATCCTTCACACTGAGCAGAGTTCCACTGGGGCTGGAATGAACAGCCCCTGTCGGAGCAAGAGAGACCAAAAAGCCAGTCAGTTGATCTGACTGGCTTTTTACATTGGCATTGCGGTCGGGCAGGGGACTAAATCAGGAAGGGAGCGGCATCACCCGGTTGCGCCCCAGCTCCTTGGCCTTGTAGAGCAGCTTGTCGGTACGTTCGACCAGACAGTCTGCGCTCTCCTGACCGTTGAACTCACCCACGCCAAACGAGGCTGTGATGTGGTCGATGCGGCGGCCCGATTTGCGATCCAGAATCGACATCCGCTCGATGGCGCGGCGCATGCTCTCCGCCATCTGTCTGGCCAGCGCCAGCGAGCGATGGGGGACCAGCATGGCGAACTCCTCCCCACCCAGCCGATAGGCGGTGACCCCCTCCTTGCAGGCATCGCGCAGCCGTTTGCTGAAGGCGCGCAGTACCTGATCGCCGAGCAGGTGCCCATATTCGTCGTTGAAGTTCTTGAAGCGATCGATATCGGCGAGGATCAGCGAGAAGGGGTGCTGGCTGCGGATCAACCCCTCCAGCTCCAGATCGAAGGCGCGGCGGTTGAGCAGGTTGGTTAGGGCATCCTCGTTGGCCAGTTTGCGTGTCTCGTTGAGCGCCGCCCGCAGCTCCTTGATCTCTTTCTCCGCATTGCTGAGCTGGTTGCGAAAGTGCATGGTGGACATGCGCACGTCCCGTGATTCGCGCACCAGCTCCCGCAGGATCCCCATGGTGTCTTCCAGGCTGAAGCCCTCGTCATCAATGCGGCTGAGCTTGTCAAAACTCTTGTCGAGCATTTCCTGAAACATGCCGGTATCGGAGATGGCGTCCTGCATGGAGTGGCCGAGCTCATTGGCCATGGCGGCGAGGCTCAGTTTCATCGCCTCCATCTGCTTCTCATCCTGAGCTGCCAGATACTGGTGATAGAGGCGCTCGCAGGTGGTGAGCGAGCAGGTTCCCTGCATTTTGACAGCCTGATCAATCGCCTGGTTGAGCTCGGGCATGCTGGCCGAGACATAGTTGTACCACAGGTGGTAATTGTCCGGCGTCGTGGGGATCTGGTACTTGATCATCAAGGGGACCGCCTGTTTGAGATAGGCGGCGGATTGGGCAAATGTGTCCTTACTCATGAGTTCTGTGTCTCATCATGCCAGCGAACTGAAGATAGTATGACAGAGAGATTGGCCAAAAGGCAGCCGATGGATGCCATTCGCCCCCCCCTCCGATATAATGGCACCGTTACCACCTACCCTAAGGCCTGCTTATGTCTCAAAAAGATCCTTTCCTCGAACGCGAGGCCGAAAAATACGATAACCCCATCGCCAGTCGCGAGTTGATCCTGGAACTCATCAAGGGCCATGAAAAGCCCATGTCCCGTGAAGAGTTGGCCAAGGTCCTCAAGCTGAAAGATGAAGAGCCGTTGGAAGCCTTGCGTCGTCGTCTGCGCGCCATGGAGCGTGATGGACAACTGGTATTCACTCGCAACCAATGTTATGCCCTGCCGGATCGCCTGAATCTGGTCAAAGGTTATGTAATCGGCCACAAGGATGGCTTCGGTTTTCTGCGTCCGGAAGGTGGTGGTCCGGATCTGTATCTGAACAACCGAGAGATGCAACGCCTGATGCATGGCGATTACGTGCTGGTTCAGCCGACCGAGATCGACCGCAAGGGTCGTCAGGAAGCGCGTCTGGTGCGCCTGCTCAAGTCCCGTGAGGCAGACATTGTCGGCCGTTACTTCGTCGAGAATGGCGTTGGTTTCGTGGTGCCGGATGACAGCCGTATCGGCCAGGACATCATCATCCCGGAAGGGGAGAACAAAGGGGCTCGCCAGAGCCAGGTCGTGGTTGTGCGCATCAATCAGCGTGCCACCTCCCGCATCAATGCCGTCGGCACCGTACTGGAAGTGCTGGGCGAGAACATGGCGCCGGGCATGGAGATCGAAATTGCCCTGCGTACCCACGGTATCCCGCACACCTGGCCGGAAGAGGTGACCAAAGAGGTTGCCGGTCTAGGCGAGCAGGTGCCGGAGAAAGCCAAAGAGGGGCGCATCGACCTGCGCGCCCTGCCGCTGGTGACCATCGACGGGGAAGATGCCCGTGACTTCGATGACGCCGTCTTCTGTGAAGCCAAGCGTGGTGGCGGCTGGCGCCTGTGGGTTGCCATTGCGGACGTTTCCGCTTACGTGAAGCCCGGCACGGCGCTGGATGCCGAAGCCTATCAGCGCGGCAACTCCGTCTACTTCCCCGAGTTCGTGGTGCCCATGCTGCCGGAGGTGCTCTCCAACGGCCTGTGTTCTCTGAACCCGCAAGTTGACCGCCTCTGCATGGTGTGCGAGATGACCATCTCCGCCGCTGGCCGCATGTCCGGCTACAAGTTCTACGAAGCGGTAATGAACTCTCACGCCCGTCTGACCTACACCAAGGTGGCGGCGATCCTCGACGGGGATCCCAAGCTGCGTCAGCAGTACGATCCGCTGGTGGGCCATATCGAGGAGCTCAACAACCTCTACAAGGCGCTCAAGCATGCCCGTCACCAGCGCGGTGCGGTGGAGTTCGAGAGCGAGGAGACCCGCTTCATCTTCAACGCCCAGCGCAAGATCGACCGCATCGTGCCGCTGGTGCGCAACGATGCCCACAAGATCATCGAAGAGTGCATGATCCAGGCGAACGTCGCCGCGGCCCGTTATATCGAGAAGAACGAAGCCTTTGCCCTGTTCCGGGTCCACGACCGTCCGGGTGAAGAGCGTCTGACCGGTTTCCGCGATTTCCTGGCCGAACTGGGTCTGGAGCTCAAAGGCGGCCTCGAGCCCGAGCCGAAAGACTTTGCCGAGCTGGCCGCCAAGTTTGAAGGGCGCCCGGATGCGGAGCTGCTCTCCACCATGCTGCTGCGCTCCATGCGTCAGGCCATCTATCAGGCCGACAACATCGGTCACTTCGGTCTGGCCCTGAAGTCCTACGCGCACTTCACCTCGCCGATCCGTCGCTACCCAGACCTGATCCTGCACCGGGCGATCAAGTACCAGACTGCCAAGGAGCAGCAGGGCAATCTGCGCCACAAGTGGACCCCGAGCGGTGGTTATCACTACCAGCTGGAAGAAGTGGACCCGATGGGCGAGCACTGCTCCATGACCGAGCGCCGTGCCGACGATGCCACTCGCGACGTGGCCGACTGGCTCAAGTGCGAGTACATGCTGGATCACGTGGGTGACGAGTTTGACGGCGTCATCGCCAGCGTCACCGGCTTTGGCTTCTTCGTCCGTCTGGCGGAGATCCACATCGATGGTCTGGTGCACGTCAGCACCCTCACCAACGACTACTACCAGTTTGATCCCCTGCACATGCAGCTGATTGGCGAGAACTTCCGCCGTCGCTACCGTCTGGGCGACAAGGTGCGGGTCAAGGTGATGGGCGTGAACCTGGATGATCGCAAGATCGACTTCGTGATGGTCGAAGAGCCGCTCAAGGCCACCGGCAAGAACGCCAAAGAGATGGCGCGCAAGCAGGCCGAGATCAAGAAAGAGAAGGCCAAAAGCGCCCAACGCCACGAAAAACGTAAAGAGGGCAAGGATCACGGCAAATCCGACAAGGGTGGCCGTGCCAAACCGAGCAACAGACGACCGAGCAAAAAGGCTCGCGATAAGGCCAAGAGCACTAAATGAGTACTGAACTGATCTACGGCATTCACGCTGTCACCGCGCTGCTGGAGCGCACACCCGAGCGTTTCATCGAGGTATGGGCCCTCAAGGGGCGGGATGACGACCGGCTGCAACCCCTGCTGAACGAGCTGGAATCCCTCGGTCTCAAGGTGCAGAGCGTGAACCGCAAGACTCTCGACGATAAAGCGGAAGGCAACAATCACCAGGGCATCATGGCCCGGGTGAAAGAGGCGCCGAAGCTCGCCGAGCACGATCTGGCCAGCCTGCTGGATGAGTTGGCGGCACAACAGAACCAGCCCTTCCTGCTGGTGCTGGATGGCGTTACTGACCCGCACAACCTCGGTGCCTGCCTGCGCAGCGCCGATGCTGCCGGGGCTCATGCGGTGATCGTGCCGCGGGACAAGGCCACGGGTCTCACCCCGATCGTACGCAAGGTTGCCTGTGGCGCCGCCGAAGTGGTGCCGCTGATCCAGGTCACCAACCTGGCCCGCACCCTGCGCGAGCTGCAGGAGCGCGGCGTCTGGATTGTCGGTACCGCTGGCGAGGCCGATCACGACCTCTATCAGGCCAAACTGACCGGCCCGATGGCGCTGGTGATGGGGGCTGAAGGTAAAGGCATGCGCCGTCTGACCCGCGAACATTGCGACGAGCTGGTGAGTATCCCGATGGCGGGGGCGGTATCCAGCCTCAACGTTTCGGTGGCGACCGGCGTCTGCCTGTTTGAAGCCGTGCGTCAGCGTCGCGGTTAATCATGCTGACTGACAGACCCCCCTTTGATTGGGCGCAGGTCGCAGATAAAGAGGAGGCCGCGCGCCTCCTCTCTTTTGCCCGCCCGCTGACCCTCAGCCCGAAAAGCTGCCTCTGGCATGCCGGCGACAGCCCGGATCTGCTGGTCAGGGTGGAGCAGGGGCTGCTGCGGGCCAAGCTGGTGCTGGAGGATGGCCGCGAGTACATCAAGGAGTTCTACTGGGAGGGGGACGAGTTTCTCGATTTCCACCACCTGCTCAGTGGTGAGCCTGCCCGCTACAGCGTGGAGGCACTGGAGCCCTGCCGTCTGCAGCTGTTCAGTCTGGCCGACTTGCGCCAGCTGCCCGGCTGGCCGCACTGGTATCAGCACCTGCTGGAGGTGCAGTTGCGCATCAAGGAGGAGAAGGAGCAGTTGCTGCTGACCGGCAGCCCGCAGGCGCGCTATCAGCACTTTCTCGACAGCTTTCCCGCGCTTGATGCCAGAGTGCCGGATCACCAGATCGCCGCCTATCTCGGTATCACTCCCATTAGTCTGAGCCGCATTCGCAAACGGCTGAAAGAACTTAACAAAGGTTAATGCAGGGCGCTGGCGCCACGATTATGCTGGCAGGCCGAACTGATAAGGAGTTGCCGATGAACTGGATCCTGAAACCCTGGTCTGAACTGACCACTGACGAGTTGTATGAGTTGCTGGCGCTGCGGGCCGAGGTGTTCGTGGTGGAGCAGACCTGCCCCTTTCAGGATCTGGACGGGCTCGATCGCCGCGAAGGGGTCTGGCACCTGCTCGGCTATCAGGGCGAGCTGCTGGCCGCCTATGCGCGGATTATGGCGCCCGGCATCGGCGACGAGAGCGGTGCCGCCATCGGCCGGGTGGTAACTTCACCCAAGGCGCGTGGCGGTGGTCTTGGTCACCAGCTGATCGGCGAGGCGGTCAAGGCGTGCGAGGTGCGCTGGCCGACTCACAGCATTTGGCTGGGGGCGCAGGCCCATCTGCAGGGCTTCTATGGCCAGCACGGTTTTGTGGCGGAAGGGGAAGGCTATCTCGAAGACGATATCCCCCATATGGGGATGCGCAGAGTGGTGGCATAACCACTCGTCAGAGTGATTCAGAATGCAGAAGGGCCATCCCGTTGGATGGCCCTTCTCTTTATCGCCTGGCGATCACTTCTTCTTTTTCTTCTTGGCGGACTTCTTCTTGTCGACCGGCTTTTTCTTCTTCACCGGTACCCGCGCTTCCTTGTGTTTCGGGCGCAGCTCGTCGATCACCCGGCGCTTGAGGCGCTCTTCGGTGTAGCGTTCGATCTTGGCGACCATCGCCATGTCGTGGGCTTCTACCAGGCTGATGGCGCAGCCACGGTTGCCGGCGCGGCCGGTACGACCGATCCGGTGGACGTAAACGTCGGCGCCGTAGGGCATGTCGTAGTTGATGACGTGGCTGACGTTCGGCAGGTCGATGCCGCGGGCGGCGACGTCGGTGGCGATCAGGAAGGGCACTTCCCCTTCGTGGAACTTGCGGATCGACTCGATACGCTTGCTCTGCTCCATCTCGCCACGGATCCAGGCGCAGGAGATACCTGCAGCCTGCAGCTGGCCGGAGAGCTCCGCCAGACGCTCGCGGGTCTTGACGAAGATGATGGCTTTCTGGGTTTCCGGATCTTTCAGGATATGAGTCAGCAGCGCCAGCTTGTGGGTGGCGTCATCGGCCAGATGGATCCACTGGGTGATGGGGCGACGTTCGCTGCGGGGCGGCTCGGCGTGCAGCTCCACCGGATCCTTGAGGATCTCGTTGGCGAACTTTTCGAGGCCTGCCCCTTCCAGGGTGGCGGAGAAGAGCATGGTGTGCTTGCGGTAGCGCGCCTCTGCCACGATGCGGTTCACATCCTTGATAAAGCCCATGTCCAGCATGCGATCCGCTTCATCCAGCACCAGCACTTCGATGTCGTGGCTCTCGAACTCCTCTTTCTCGATGTATTCGAGCAGACGACCCGGGGTGGCCACCACTATGTCGGTGGTCTTGGTCAGGGCAGGCAGCTGCTCTTCATGGCTGACGCCGCCGATGATGGTCTCGATGCTGAGGTTGGTGTGAGCCGCCAGCGCCTTGGCGTGGGCGGTAACCTGCAGCGCCAACTCGCGGGTCGGGGTCAGGATCAGCATGCGGCAGGGGCCCGGCTTGCGGCGCGGGAAGTCCAGCAGGTGCTGGAGTGCCGGCAGCAGGAAGGAGGCAGTCTTGCCGGTACCGGTCGGAGCGGATGCCAGAATATCGCGGCCGTCCAGGGCTGGCTCCAGCACCATCTGCTGGATGGTGGTGGGGCGGGTGAATCCCATCTCGGCCAAGGCCCGGTTGAGGGCTGGGTGCAGGTCGAAATCATCAAAGGACTGGCTCATGGCAATACTCGGTCATTAAGGAAACGGCAGATTATAGGCGATTATCTCGTCGGCTCCTATTGGTGAGTGTGTCTTAGCCGCTATAATCGCCCACCATTTTTGCAGATGACGGGGGCCAGATGGGACGTAGTCGCGGATTTACCTTCAAACAGTTCCATATCAATCACGATCGCTGCGCCATGAAGGTGGGCACCGATGGCATTTTGCTCGGTGCCTGGGCGCCGGTCGGACAGGCACGACGAGTGCTCGATATCGGCACCGGCAGCGGCCTGATCGCCCTGATGCTGGCCCAACGCAGCAGATCTGACTGCCGTCTTGATGCGGTCGAGCTGGATATTAATGCGGCCAGTCAGGCGCGGGAGAATGCGGCTGCCTCTCCCTGGGCCGATCGGGTGACCGTCATAGAGAGTGCCATTCAGGATTATCAGGCCGACCCTTATGATCTTGTCGTCTCCAACCCTCCCTATTTCTTGGCAGGCCAGTCATTTAGCGATCCGGCGCGGGCGTTGGCCCGCCATACCGGCACCCTCGACAGCCACGCATTACTGGCGGCCTGCGATCGTTTGCTGAGCCCGAACGGGCAGGTGGCGCTGGTGCTGCCGACGGCGATGGCCGATGAAATTTTATGCATTTCGGCGAATTATGATCTGCATGGCATTTGTTATACAGCTGTTATCACCAGAGAGGGTAAAGAGGCAAATCGTGTTTTATTGCTACTTGGCAGAGGATTAAACAGGTGTGAGAGGGGTGAAATTGTGATCCATTCTGCTGATGGGGCCTATTCCGACAGATATATCCAACTGACCAAACCCTTCTATTTGAAGATGTAAATTTCGTCTTGAACTATTTTTTCACGCCATTATGCTGGTTCCAGATCGAGCGCCCGCTCCAGACCAGCTAAAACCACTGGTTGCGATGAAAAAACATGCGGGGCTCTTTTTTTATACCCCCTGAACACACCCGGTCAGCGACCGATAAAAACTATAACAAGCAATAATTTACAAGACAGACGAGGTTGAACTTGACGAAATCACTCACATTGTCCGATGTACTCGGATTAGGGTTTATGACCTTCGCCTTCTACTTGGGCGCCGGTAACATCATTTTCCCGCCGTTGGCCGGTTACATGGCTGGTGAGCACCTCTCCCTGGCGATGTTTGGCTTTCTGGTCACTGCCGTGGGCCTGCCTCTGGTGACCATTCTGGCCGTGGCGAAAGCCGGTAACGGCTGGGCTGGTATGACCAAGCTGCTGCCTGCCGGTGTCGCGACTGCGCTGGCCGTTGCCATCTACATCATCATCGGCCCGGCCTTTGCCGCGCCCCGTACCGGTCTGGTTGCCTACGAGATGGGCCTCAAGCCGTTTATCGGTGACATGGGGCAGGCGGGTCTGGCTGCCTATACCGTGATCTTCTTTGGTGTGGCCATTCTGGTCTCCATGAACCAGGGCAAGCTGATGGACGCCATCGGCAAATACCTGACTCCGGTACTGATGCTGCTGCTGTTGACTCTGGCGGTCGGGGTATTCGTAGCGCCGCAAGGCTCCATGCCTGATGCGTCCGGTGACTATCAGAACAGCCCCTTCGTCAAAGGGATCCTGGAAGGCTACAACACCATGGACACCCTGGCGTCCCTGATGTTTGGCGCCCTGATCGTCGATCTGCTGCGCCAGAAAGGCATCAACGATTACAAGAGCCAGTTCAAGTATCTGGCCATTGCCGGCCTTATCTCTGCCGTTGGTCTGAGCGTGGTGTACGTCTCCCTGTTCCAGCTGGGTAACACTGCAGCCGGTGTGGCGACCGATGTCAGCAATGGTGGCGCCATCGTCAACGCCTACGTACTGAGCCTGTTTGGTCAGCCGGGTCAGTTCATTCTGGCGGCCATCATCACTCTGGCGTGCTTTACCACTGCAGTCGGTCTGATCTCCGCCTGTTCCGATTTCTTCCACAATCTGACCGGCATGGCTTACAAGAAGCTGGTGGTGTTGCTGGGCGTTATCTGTGCCGTGGTGGCCAACGTGGGTCTGAGCCAGTTGATCAGCCTCTCCATTCCGGTGCTGGTTGCCATCTATCCCGTTGCCGTGGCGCTGGTGCTGGTCACCTTCCTGAAGGGTTACTTCGGCCGTCCCCGTCTGGTGTTCCGTGGCGTGTTGATGGTTGCCTTCCTGTTCGGTTGCCTGGATGGTCTGGGTGCTGCCGGTATGAAGATGGATGCGTTTGCCTTCCTGCCGCTGTTCGACAAGGGCCTCGCCTGGCTGATGCCAACCCTGCTGGCCTGCGTAGTTGGCGTGATGGTGCGTCCAACCGAGATGGCTGCCGAAGCTGCCTGATCACGCCCGATGTGATATTGCCAAGAGCCTGCCCCGTGCAGGCTCTTATGTTTTCTGTGAGCCTAGCTTCTCGCCTCGCCTCGCCTCGCTTTGCTGCCGTAATTGTCACTGTACGCAGATAGCATCTGAGCAGCCGTATCTTGCCGCTATAACCAGTTCCCCCTTCTACAACCCCTTCTCACTTCCCATAGGGCACGTGCGACACCTGTTTATGGAGCGCCGAGTTGTTCGGCGATTAATTCCGCAGCGGTAAATTGTTTCAAGATATTAATTGGTGATTGAGATCGAACTCCTCTTCTTTATGCTAAAGATGGTGCGCCTCATCCGGTCCGCGGGCCGTGTGGGGGCGAGAGGTATTGTTACCGGTTATCTGCCAGGCAGTGGGTGCAATCAATAACAAGCTGATAAGGCAGATGAGGTTGAGTTTGACGAAATCATTGAAGTTGTCCGACGTATTCGGATTGGGGTTTATGACGTTTGCCTTCTATCTGGGGGCTGGCAATATCATTTTTCCGCCGCTGGCCGGTTTTATGGCTGGTGAGCATCTGTTGGCCGCCATGTGCGGCTTTTTGCTAACGGCAGTGGGCTTGCCGCTGATCACCCTGATTGCGGTGGCCAAGGGGAGTTCGGGGGGCGGCGCGAGTGGCTGGACTGGAATGACCCGCTATCTGCCCGCCGGGGGGGCGACGGCGCTGGCCATCGCCATCTATATCATCATGGGACCCGCCTTTGCCATTCCCCGCACCGGTCTGGTCGCCTACGAGATGGGCCTCAAGCCCTGGCTTGGCGATGCCGATCATGAGGGGCTGCTGATCTACACCCTTAGTTTCTTTGCGCTGGTGATCCTGGTGGCGCTCGATCGGGGCAAGCTGCTCGATGCGGTCGGCAAGTATCTGACCCCAGCCCTGATGGCGATGCTGCTTATTCTGGCGGTCGGGGTCTTTATGACGCCGCAGGGCACCATGCCTGATGCCAGCGGTGAGTACATAGATGCAGCCCTGACCAAAGGGATGCTGGAGGGGTACAACACCATGGATACCCTGGCCTCCCTGATGTTTGGCGCCCTGATCATCGGGTTGCTGCGCCAGAAGGGGATCGAGGATTATCGCAGCCAGTTCAAATATCTGACCATTGCAGGCTTGATCTCGGCAGTCGGGTTGTCGGCGGTGTATGTCTCGCTCTTTCAGCTAGGCAACAGCGCCGGTGGGGTGGCGAGCGATATCAGCAACGGCGGCGCCATCGTCAATGCTTACGTCCTGAGTCTGTTTGGTCAACCGGGTCAGCTTATTCTGGCTGCCATCATCACCCTGGCCTGTTTTACCAGTGCGGTCGGCCTGCTCTGTGCCGGTGCCGACTACTTCCATGGCCTGACAGGTTGGGCCTATCGCAACTGGGTCATGCTGCTGGGGGCGCTCTGTGCAGTGGTGGCCAATGTGGGGCTGAGCGAGCTGATCGGCCTCTCGATTCCGGTGCTGGTGGCCATCTATCCGGTTGCCATCGCGCTGGTGCTGGTGACCTTCCTCAAGGGATGGTTTGCCCAGCCACGGCTGGCGTTTCGCGGCGTGCTGACGGTCGCCTTTCTGTTTGGTTGCCTCGATGGGCTGGGGGCTGCCGGGATGGCGATGGACGGCTTTGCCTTCCTGCCGCTGTTCGACAAGGGGCTTGCCTGGCTGCTGCCGACTCTGCTGGCCTGCATCGTCGGCATCCTAGTGCGACCAAGCGGGAAGTTGGCTGCCGAAGCGGCTTGATTCAGAAACAACGAGATAGCAAAGAGGCCAGCAGCTGCTGGCCTCTTCTGTTTCTGCCGGATCCGTTACCGGATCAGATGTGCGGGCCTTTCGGCTTGGGTTTGCCCTCCAGACCATACCAGTGGGTTTCTACCCGTCCGGCATGCCACTCGAAGGTGCCCCAGGGCTGCTTGGCTTCCCAGCGCGGGAAGTTGATGAGCACCCGGTTATCTTCGTACTTGTAGAGGGAGGTGCTGATCTGAATGTCCGACAGGATCAACAGCAGGGCCCAGCAGATGAAAATCCATTTCAATGCTTTCCACATAGGGTTACTCGAAGCAGATTTCGATGGTAGCGCGACCGAAATCCGATTCGAACGGCATCATGATCTTGGTGCCATCGGCACGGTGGGTAATGGTGTGGTTGGGGCCGGAGACGATGATGGGGGTCGCCATGTCAAACTCGTAGCCCTTCTCGCCCAGCATCCGCTTTGCACCGCCGGTCACCATGTTGGTGATTTCACCGACCATGTCGGTCACCTCTTCGTTGATGTTGGCGGGAGCTTCCCCCAGCATGCGGCGCATGATCTCCAGCGCTAGCCCCTTCTCGAAGCTGATGGAGAGGGAGCCACGGGTCTGCGGGCCGACCATGCCAATAAGGCCTGAGACGTCGCCGCGCGCCAGCTCATCCATCTTGCGTTTCGGTTTGCCCGGTTTGAGTTCCAGCTGTGCCATGGTCGAGAGCACATTGAGCAGGGATAGCAGGAACGGATTTACAAAATCAGCCTTCATGATGACTTCCTACAGTGGGCGTACAACGGGCACATTGGCCATGTGCCTCTATCGTCTTATTGGTAATAGTAAAACCATGCAAGTGGGCCTGCTCGGAAAACGCGCTATCGATCGCCGTATCGTGAAGCTCGACCACATCCCCGCACTCGTCGCAGATCAGCAACTGCATCGGGTGAGCGTGATCGAAGTGGCAGCATAAGATAAACGCGTTGAGAGATTCCACCTTGTGAGCAAAACCCTGCTCGAGCAAAAAATCGAGTGCCCGATAGACGGTTGGCGGCTTGGCATTGGCTTCGGTTTGCTGCAGCTGGGCCAACAAATCATAGGCGCTGATGGCGTTGCCGTGTGCCGCCAGCAGGCGAAAAACCTGACGTCGGGTCGGGGTGAAGCGGATCCCTCGCTGTATACAGAGTCGCTCGGCTCGTTGTAAAAGTTGGTCTTGATTCATGATCGCGCAGATACCCTTTCTATTAGCCGGATACTATCACAGGGCCTCGCATGGCGCGGCGACAAAATTCATTTTCTGGGGCTGCTTCACGTTGTGATAAAATCCGCCCCTTTCTTTAGCCAACCCGGATGATTTTTATGCAGGCGCAGCGTTTTTCCATCGCCCCCATGCTGGACTGGACTGATCGGCATTGCCGTTACTTTCATCGACTGATGAGCCGCCAGACCTTGCTCTATACCGAAATGGTTACCACCGGCGCCATCATCCACGGCAAGGGGGATTATCTGGGTTACAGCGAGCAGGAGCACCCCATCTCCCTGCAGCTGGGTGGCAGCAATCCGGCCGATCTGGCGCGCTGTGCCCAGTTGGCCGAGGAGCGCGGCTATGACGAGGTGAATATCAACGTCGGTTGCCCCTCCGATCGGGTGCAGAACGGTCGCTTTGGCGCCTGCCTGATGGGTGAACCGGCGCTGGTGGCTGACTGCGTCAAGGCGATGCGCGATGTGGTCGATATTCCGGTGACGGTGAAGACCCGTATCGGTATCGACGATCAGGACTCCTACGAATTTCTGCAGGCCTTTATCGAACAGGTGCGCGATGCCGGTTGCGATACCTTCATCGTCCATGCCCGCAAGGCGTGGCTGAGCGGCTTGAGCCCCAAGGAGAACCGCGAGATCCCGCCCCTCGATTATCCCCGCGTCTATCGGGTCAAGCAGGATTACCCGGATCTCACTATCGCCCTCA
This sequence comes from Aeromonas sp. 75A, assembly GCF_051919425.1. Classification (NCBI taxonomy): domain Bacteria; kingdom Pseudomonadati; phylum Pseudomonadota; class Gammaproteobacteria; order Aeromonadales; family Aeromonadaceae; genus Aeromonas; species Aeromonas sp. 75A. The sequence continues at coordinate 2,729,321 of NZ_JBQBES010000002.1, forward strand.
ACGGCGGCGTCACCTCCATGGAGCAGACCCTTGAGCATCTGCAACACGTCGATGGCGTCATGATGGGGCGTGAAGCCTATCAGAACCCCTACATTCTGGCGCAGGTGGACAATCTGGTGTTCGGTCAGAACAACGCTGTGCCGAGCCGCCACGAGGTGGTGCGGATGATGCTGCCCTATATCGAGCAGGAGCTGGCCAAGGGCAACTACCTTTCCCACATGACTCGCCACATGCTGGGGTTGTTCCAGAACATGCAGGGGGCCCGCGCCTGGCGCCGTCACCTGAGCGAGAACGCCTGCAAACCGGGCGCCGGTATTCAGGTGGTGCTGGATGCCATGGCCAAGGTGCCGGAGTTTGCCGCCAGCGAGACGGCAGAATAAGCCAGTTGTGCTAGGGCAATAGCAACAAAAAGCGCGTCAGTTGACGCGCTTTTTTGATCGCTGTCGCTTCAATATCTGAACTGGTTGATCAGCCGCGAGAGATCCTGCAGCCGCTCTACCAGCAGGGTGATGCCATCGAGGGCCTGCCTGCTGTTGTCGGCGGTGTGGCTGGCCAGTTGGTGGATCTGGTGTACCCCTTCATCGAGGGTCGCCGTGACGTCGGCCTGCTGACTCACCGCCTGGGCGATCTCGTCGCTGGTGCGGGTTACCTGCCCCAGCATCCTGTTGATCTGGGTGAGCACGTCGGCGGTGGTGCCCGCGTGCTGCTGGCAGCGTACCGAGGTCTGCGCCCCTTGCGTCATCCCCTCCGACAACTGTCGTGTAGTCTGTTGCAGCGCCTGGATCATCTCGTGGATCTCGCTGGTTGAGGCGCGGGTCTTCTGGGCCAGCGCCCTCACTTCGTCCGCCACCACGGCAAAACCGCGCCCCTGTTCGCCCGCCCGGGCGGCCTCGATGGCCGCATTGAGGGCGAGCAGGTTGGTCTGGTCGGCGATTTGACTGATCACCTCCAGAATACCGCTGATCTTCTGGCTGTCGCTGGTGAGCTGGGCCAGCACGGCATGGTTGGCATCCAGCTCCTGATGGAGTTGGTTGACGGCAGAACGGGTGGTCGCCAATGCTTGCAACCCCTCATCGGAGACCTGCTGTACCTCTATAACCAGATTGCTCGCCTCATGGGCACTGTGGGCCACATCCCGAATGGAGTGGCTCAGTTCGGTGATGGCGGTCGCCAGCTGCTCGCTATGGGCGCGCTGCTGCTGCAGGTGGGTATCGATGGTCTGGATATTGCCCCGGTCATCTTCGGCTGCCTGCAGGATCTGCTGGTTGGTGTCGGCGCTGCGCCCGACCACAGCCTTGAGCTCGGCCTGCTTCATCCGCAGGGCCAGTTCGACGGCCGCCAGGGTATCGCGCCGTCGGGTGTAGAGCACCTGACAGAGGTGGGTTCCCTTGTCTTGATCGGCAAGGGTGAGCAGATGAGCCAGCCGCTGCTGCAATCGCCAGCCGTGGATTGCCTGTGCCAACAGCAACAAGGCGGTGGGCAGCAGCCATAACAGGTTGCCGGTGGCAAAGGTAGCAAGGATGGTGAGCAAGGCAGAAGCGGAGAGCCAGAGGGTCAGCTGACCCGGTTCAATGTGAAACCGGCTCAGCCAGGGAAGTGCCTTGCCGCTGCGCAGCAGGCCATAGAGCTGCTCGGCCCAGGCCACATCGCTGGCGGCGGGTTTGGTGCGCACCGACTGGAACTCGACGATCTCCTTCTGCGCATTGAGGATCGGGGTGACGTAAGCGTTTACCCAATAGAACTGACCGCTTTTGGCGCGGTTCTTGACCAGCCCCATCCAGCTTTTGCCCTGTCGCAGCCGCTGCCACATGTCGGCGAAGGCCGCTTTGGGCATGTCGGGGTGTCGCACCAGATTGTGGGGTACCCCTTCCATTTCGGCAGCACCATACCCGGCTACATCACAGAAGTGCTGGTTGGCATAGGTAATATGACTGGCGGGATCCGTGGTCGAGATGAGTGCGATGTTGTCGGGGAAGTGTATCTCCCCCTCCTGATGGAGTCTGGTCATGTGTCGTTCCTGAAAAAGCCAAATAACTGATAAATATATTTTTTATTGTCGTTCTCAGTTAATCATTCTAAGGCTCTTCAGTGACCCGAACTTGGCTTGGGTCAATTAATCAACACAATGAATTGATGAAGTGAGTGTCAGCTGGCCGGTGTGAAATCGTGAACTTCGCCGCTTCTCGGTTTAAAGCGCGGATCGCTATCTTTGTAGCTGCGCACCAGCTCCATCGTCTTGCAAAAGCTGGTCTGCTTGTCGTACTCCTGACGAGCCAACTCGATGGCCCGCTCGGCCCGGCGCCGTTCCATCTTGTCAGACTTGCGATCGCTGAACTGTTGCTGCTGGTGCAGCATCCAGCCGACAAACTCTTGCTGGCATTGGGATTCGCTATTGGCCTGAGCAGGCAGGGTCCACAACAATGAGAGCAGTATCAAATAACGCATGTCTGACTGGGTATTGAAGATTAATTGAACAGAAGGGGCGGCATTTTAGGCTGTAAATCGGGGTGTGAACAGTATCAATAGCGAGGCCCTGCGGGGCCTCGCATCGTTGTGGCCGGTGTCAGTGTTTGATCAGGTACAGCTGGCGGCTGTAGGCCACATCTTCCGAGTTGTTGATGGGGTAGCCCTTGAGCCATGGCTTGATGAGTCGGGCATTGGTGTACTGGTAAATGGGGGCGATGGGGGCCTGATCCAGCAGGATCGTCTCCGCCTCGCCAAACAGCTTGCTGCGGCTGGCGGCATCCTGAGTGCTGGCCGCCTCTGCCAGCAGTTGGTCATAACGGGCATTCGCAAAGCCTGCCATATTGCCGCTGTGACGGGAGCCCCACAGGCCAAGGAACGCTGAAGGGTCGTTGTAATCGGCGACCCAGGAGGAGCGGATCACCTCGAACTGACCGCTCTGGCGGCTGTCGAGATAGGTTTTCCACTCCTGATTGGTCAGCTCGACCTCGGCGCCCAGCTTCTGCTTCCACATGCTGGCAATCGCCAGTGCCATCTTCTTGTGAATTTCCGCGGTGTTGTAGAGCAGGGTCAGCTTGAGCGGCTTGTCCGGGCCGTAACCGGCCTCCTTGAGCAGGGCCTTGGCCTTGCTGTCCAGCTCCGGCTGGCTGCTGGTCGAGAGCAGGTTGGAGGCCGGGGTAAAGCTGGCGGTCACATCCGGAGTGAAGTGATAAGCCGGTTTCTCGCCGGTACCGAGCACTTTGTCGGCGATCAGGGCGCGGTCAATGGTGTAGGAGAGCGCCTTGCGCACCCGCACATCGTTCAGTGGTGCCTGACGGGTATTGAAGGCGTAGTAGTAGGTGCCGAGCTGGTCCGGGGTGTAGACCTCATTCGGGATCTGCTGCTTCAGCTTGTCGTACTGCTCCTTGGGGAAGGATTCGGTGATATGCAGATCGCCAGCCAGGTAGCGGTTGGTGGCCGCGCTCTCCTGATTGATCGGCATGAAGATCACCTTGGTCAATACGGTATGGGCCCGACCCCAGTAATAAGGGTTGGGGGTCAGCTCCAGCTTCTCGTTGACCACCCGGTTGTTCAGCACAAAGGCACCGTTGCCCACCAGTTTGCCGGGTTGGGTCCACTGGTTGCCGTACTGCTCGATGCTGGCCTGATGGAGCGGCGACAGGCTGGGGTGGCTCAGCAGGTTCAGGAAGTAGGGCACCGGCTGGGAGAGGGTCACTTGCAGGGTGTGATCATCAAGGGCCTTGACCCCCAGCTCGCTGGCAGGCAATTTGCCAGCGACTATCTCGTCCACCTTGTCGAAACGGGCCAGTTGGGCAAACCAGGCGAAGGTGGCCGCCTCTTTCGGGTCGACCAGCTTGCGCCAGCCGTAGACGAAGTCGCCAGCCTTGACCGGATCGCCGTTGGACCAGCGCGCATCCGGGCGTAGATGGAAGGTAAAGAACTGGTTGTCCTTGTTCTCCCAGCTGGCCGCCACCCCGGCAACCGGTTTGCCATCCGGCCCCTGGGTCAGCAGCCCCTCGAACAGATCCCGCAGTACCTGCAATTCCGGCAGGCCGACCAGCTTGAGCGGGCTCAGGCTCGCAGGTTCATCCTTGAGGTGGCGAACGACAATCTGCTCGGCGGCGAGTTGTGTTCCGGCGGGAATATCGGCAGCCTGGACAGCAGCACAGCCCAGCAGGGCCAGCAAGGGGGTCCATCCTTTCATGGGTCGGATCCTTCAAATAGTGTGAAGCGGGGAGAAAACTCGGCGAGAAAATATCGCCGACAGATGGGAAATCATGATATCCCGTTTGCTGGTCTGACCGCCAGCATTCGACTCTCACTCCCCATCGGGGTAGAAGAGCGTTCCCGGCGTCTGTGCAGTTCAATGTGGTGAGGAGTGTCAAACGATGAAAGCATGGTTATTGCTGGCCTGTGTGTTGAGCCAGAGTGCCTGGGCGTTGGCCCCGTGCCAGAGCGACACGGCGGTGGGCAACTGGTGCGAGATCGGCATTGATGCTTTGCACCCGACCCAGGGGGGCGTCGGCCAGATCCAGGTCGATGAGATCCAGGCCACATTGGCTGGCATGAGCGCAAAGCAGCTCGACAAGTTGATGAAAAAGAAAGAGATCCCCGTGGTGATTGCGCCGGATGGCAGCTACTGGCTGGTGGACAGGCACCATCTCACCAAGGCGTTGTGGCAGCAGGGCGTCAAGGATGCCCGGGTCAAGGTGATTGGCCGCCTGCAGGACAAAGCCAACTTCTGGAGCCAGATGCAGAACAACCATTGGGCCTGGCTCAAGGATGAGAAGGGGCAACCGCTGACCCCGGAGCAGTTGCCGACCAGCATCGACAAGCTGCCTGATTACCCCTATCGCACCCTCGCCGGACTGCTGCAGAATGCGGGCTACTTTCGCAAGGACAAACAGGTCTATTTCGTCGAGTTTGCCTGGGCCAGCTGGCTCGGCAAGCAGATGCAGTGGATGCCGGTGGACAGCGCCAATCTGGCGGCCCGCCTGCAACAGGCCAAACGGCTCGCCTGCGGCAGCGATGCCAAGGATCTACCCGGTTATCCCGGCAAGCAGTGCAGCCTCAACCAGTCCAAAAGCGCGCAGTGAGTGGATGTGCGATGACGGCATCCAGAGCATGCCGGAGATAAAAGAGGGCGACCCCGGGGTCGCCCGTATGCTGTCAGCTACTGGTTAGCGGTGGTCACTCATGGCGCTCCGCCCAGCGGGCAGCCGCCTGCTCAAGCAGGGCGACGTCACCTTGCTGGATCAGCGGTAGCAGATCGTTGACCTGTTGATCCAGCCAATCCCACCAGGCGAGGGCCTGTAGCCGGGCAATTTCCTCCTCGCCAAAGCGCATCCGCACCACCCTGGCCGGGATGCCCGCCACCATGGCATAGGGCGGCACATCCTGATTGACCAGCGAACGGGCGGCGATGATGGCGCCGTCGCCGATGGTGACGCCGGGCATGATCATCGCCTCCATGCCGATCCAGACATCGTTGCCGATGCGGGTATCGCCTGCGGGGCGGTAGCTGCGCTTGAGCGCCGCCAGATCGGCGAACGGATAGGTGCTGATGAAGGACGTGTTGTGGGTGTGGTTGCCACCCATGATGATCTTTACCCCGGCGGCAATCTGCACATAGTCGCCGATATGGAGCCGGTCGATATGCCAGAGCGGCTCCCAGCCGGTTTCCGGGCTGCGGCTGAAGGGATCGCCATGGAGGTAGCGCACCGCCACCTCTTCGAAGGGGCCATCCCAGGCACCCGAGTAGTAGCTGTGCTGCCCTTTGAGGCAGATATTGGGGTTGGTCACCGTCAGGTGCAGGTATTCGACCTGCGACCAGTGTTGGCAGGTGCTCATATTGGTACTCCTTTGCTGAATGGATCGGATGGGTTGCGTTCGCGTGAGCGCAGCTAATAGATCCAGACCAGCATGCGGGGCACGCAGAGCAGGGAGCAGCCCAGCATCTGCGGGAGGCGTGGTCGCATTGTGGTGTGCTCCAAAAGAGGGGGAAGGGCACGATCATAAGGTCGGGCACATGCTTTGCCAAGGTGATGAGAGATCCTGCACTAACCCTCTGGTTGATATTTATTCTCAATTAGCCATGATAACACTCCCACCATGACGGACTCGGGAGAGCGAGATGACACCGCAAAGTTGGCAACGATACATGCTGGAGGCGGAGCGTGCCTGGCAGGCCGGTTCGCTGGGGGCGGCGATCTGCTTTTATCAGCAGGCGCTGGGGGATGTTTACGAGATGACCCAGGTCGAGTTGACCGAACTGGCCACCATGCGGGTCGCCACCTGTCACCGGTTGGCCGACTTCTGGCGGGCGATGGATGAGCCGACTTACGAGCTGCGCTACCTGAAGCTTGCCTCCGAGCTGGTGACTGCGCTGGTGCCACAATGCCCGAACCGGGAGTGCGAGGCGCTGATCAGCGAGCTGGGTTGCTGTCGCGGTGCCCTGCTCGCGTTTCTCAAGCGTCACCCCAATCCGGAAATTGCCCGGCTGATCCAGTTACAGGACAAGGTACAGGGCTGCGAGCTGATCGGCCGTTTTCGACTCAACTGACTGGCGTTGAGCGGCAGCTCAGCTCCGCCGTTTGAGTTTCTGGGCGATGCGCTGTTGCGCCTCTTCCCCTTGCAGTGCCTGGGCGAAGGCGCGCGCCTCCAAATCGATGACAAAGTGCACTGCTTGTTTGAGCTCCTGTTTCAGCAGCGCCTTGCTCTTTTGCAGCGATCTGGGCGGTTTGGCAGCCAGCTTCAGTCCCTGCTCGCGGGCAAAGGGGAGCAATCCATCGGCCGCCACCACCTTGTTGGCGAGCCCGAGTCGCAGCGCCTCCTCGGCATCAATCGTCTCGGCCAGCAGCAACAGCTCGGCTGCCTTGAGGTGCCCCACCAGACGCGGCAGCAGCAGGCTGGAGGCAAACTCCGGCACCAGTCCCAGCTCGACAAAGGGGAGCAGCAAGCGGGCGTTATCCGCCAGATAGACCAGATCGCAGTGCAGCAGAATGGTGGTACCAATTCCCACCGCCGGGCCTGCAACGGCGGCGATCACGGGTTTGGGGAAGTCGGCCAGGGTGTGGAGGAACTGCAGGATGGGGTCGTCGGGCTCCAGCGCGCTCTTGCCCATAAAGTCGACCAGATCATTGCCCGCGGTAAAGCAATCCTGCTGCCCCTGCAACAGCAGGACATGCACCTCCTCATCGGCAGCCGCCTCTCGCAGCACTGCCACCAGTTGCTTATACAGCTCGGTATTGAGAGCGTTGCGTTTGTCGGGGCGGTTGAGGGTCAGGGTGAGCAAGCCATCCTGCTGCTCGGCAATGAGAATGGGGGCCATGTCTAAATCCTTGTTATTGAAAGGTGCAAAAAAGGTTGCTGCTGGGGTAACCTTGGCGCCGTTTAACAACATCATAAAAGGATTTCAACCATGTTTAAACGTGCGTTTTATTCTCTGCTGGTTCTGGGGATGACTGTGCCTGCACTGGCCAAGGTCGAGGCCGTCGACGGCTATGTGCGCCTGTTGCCGCCGGGCTCCCCCAACACTGCCGCCTTTATGGTGCTGAAGAATGACGCCGACCAGCCGGTCAAGCTGGTGGCGGCGGCTTCTGCTGCGGCCGGGCGTGCCGAGCTGCACACTCACCTGCACGAAAATGGTGTGATGAAGATGCGTCAGGTCGAGAATATCGAGATCCCGGCCAAGGGCGAAGCGGTGCTGAAACCGGGCAGCCTGCACATCATGTTGTTCGAGGTGGGCACGCTCTCCGAGCAGACCCCTTTCCCGCTCACCCTCACCATGGACGATGGTCAAAAGCTGGATCTGTCACTGCCGGTGAAGCCGATTGAGCCGATGGCAGAGATGCAGCATATGAAGCACTGACATTTGTCGTCGTTTGTTCAGGATTGACGCTGGGTATTTTGGCTGCACCGAGTAAAATAGTGCTCTTTTCCATGTATGCAAGAGGAAGTGACGTAATGAAAAAGACGCTGATTGCCGGTTTTGTGCTGGCTCTGTGCAGCCAGAGTGCCATGGCCGCTGACGACTGGCGTTTTGCCGCCGGTGCCGATGTATGGGCCGCCAAGGGCAGTGGTCAGGCTTATGGCACCAGTGCTGATGGCAGCTATGACGACAGCTACAACTGGAACGGCTATCTGCAACTGGAACACGGCATCATCTTCCTGCCGAACGCCAAGTTTGAAGTCTCCGATTTCAGCACCTCCGGCGGCAACTTCAAAAACGATCTGACCGCCTACGATCTGAGCCTCTACTACCGTCTGTTCAACAACGATCTGTTCAAGATCGATCTGGGTATGACCGGTCGTCACTACGATGGCGAGCAGGTCTACTCCGGTCGCAAGGGTTATGACGAAGATACCCTGATGGCCTATGCCGGCAGCGAAGTGAAGATCCCGGGCACTGGCATCGCCTTCTTCGGCGATCTGCGCACTCACGATGCGGACAACTATGACTACCGTCTGGGTGGTTCCTACAAGTTCTCCTCCATGCCGATCAAGCTGCGTGCCGGCTGGCGTGAAGCTAATGTGGACTTCGACAACGTCGACCAGCGTATCGACGGCTGGTTCATGGGCGGCGAATTCACCTTCTAATCTGAGCGTCTGACGACAAGGAGAAGTAATGGGCTACATCATAGTGACGGGGGCCGGTTCCGGTCTGGGCCGCGCCTTGACCGCAGGGCTGGTTGAGCGGGGCCATCGGGTTGCCATGATGGGGCGCCGTTATCAGCGGCTGCAGGAGCAGGAACAACTACTCGGCAGCGCGGTGATCGGCATCGCGGCCGATCTGGCGCACCATGAAGAGGTGGAGATGGCCTTTGCCGCAGCCGTCGAGTGGGGCGGCCTGCCCGAGATGGTGATCCACTGCGCCGGGGTTGGCGAGTTCGGCCCGGTCGGTGTCTACACCGCCGAGCAGATCCGCCGGGTGGTGGAGAGCAATCTCATCTCCACCATTCTGGTGGCCCAGCAGACGGTGCGGCTTATCGGCGACAAGGGCGGAGTGCTGGCCAATGTGCTCTCCTCCGCCGCGCAGGTGGGCAAGGCCAACGAGAGCCTCTACTGCGCCTCCAAATGGGGGATGCGCGGCTTTCTCGAATCCTTGCGCGCCGAGCTGAAAAGCTCGCCACTGCGGCTGGTCAACCTCTACCCGAGCGGGATCCGCAGCGAATTCTGGGATAACTCGGATCATGTGGACCCGAGCGGCTTCATGACCCCGGAAGATGCGGCGGCCTATATGCTCGACGCGCTGGAAGCCAGAAGCAGTTGCCACGTGACCGATCTCTTTATCGGTCGCAATCCCTGAGGCGAAACCCGCCATCCGGTTGCCGTCGTCAGAATACGGAAACAAAAAGCGCGCCAAATGGCGCGCTTTTCTATTCAGGTAAGGGGGGCGGAATTAACGGCCCAGCTTGGCCTTGAGCATGGCGACGATGTCGCTGATGGCCACTTCCTGCTTCTCGCCGGTGCGGCGGCACTTGTACTCCACCACGCCGTTGTCCAGACCGCGATCGCCGATGACGATGGCGTGCGGGATGCCCAGCAGCTCCATGTCGGCGAACATCACGCCCGGGCGCTCTTTACGGTCGTCGAACAGCACGTCCACACCAGCGGCTTTCAGCTCGGCGTAGAACTGTTGTGCCTGCTCGGCCACGCGTTCGGACTTGTGCATGTTCATCGGCACGATGGCCACTTCGAACGGAGCGATGGCGTCCGGCCAGATGATGCCGTACTGGTCGTTGTTCTGCTCGATGGCGGCAGCTACCAGACGGGAAACCCCGATCCCGTAGCAACCCATCTCCATGGTGACGGACTTGCCAGCTTCGTTCAGCACGCTCGCCTTCATCGCTTCGGAGTACTTGGTACCCAGCTGGAAGATGTGGCCCACTTCAATACCGCGCTTGAGCAGCAGCTTGCCCTGGCCGCACGGGCTCGGGTCGCCTTCCACCACGTTGCGCAGGTCGGCAACTTCGTAGGTAGCGATGTCACGATCCCAGTTGGCACCGGTCAGGTGGAAGCCGGTCTCGTTGGCGCCGCAGACGAAGTCCGCCAGATGGGCGGCGCTGCGATCGACGATGATGCGACCGGCAAAGCCGACCGGGCCGATCGAGCCTGCATCGCAACCGGCGGCCGCTTTAATCTGCTCGTCGTTGGCGAAGGTCAGCGGGTTGGCCACGCCAGCCAGTTTCTCTGCCTTGATTTCGTTCAGTTCGTGGTCGCCACGCAGTACCAGCGCGATTACGGCCTGCTTGCCGTGCTCATCTTCCTCTGCCAGTACCAGCAGAGTCTTGGCAATGGCGGTCGGTGCCACGTTCAGGAAGGCAGCCACTTCGTCAATGGTGTGTACGTTCGGGGTGGCAACCTTGGTCAGGGCTGCGGTGGCGGCAGCGCGCTCACCAGCCGGTGCCAGCGCTTCGGCCATCTCGATGTTGGCGGCGTAATCGGAGCTGTCGGAGAAGGCGATCAAGTCTTCACCGCTCTCGGCCAGCACCTGGAATTCGTGGGAACCGGTACCACCGATGGAGCCGGTATCGGCCTGTACCGGACGGAAGTTCAGACCCATGCGGGTGAACGCCTTGCAGTAGGCGGCGTGCATCTTCTCGTAGGTATCGACCAGAGACTCTTTGTCGATGTGGAAGGAGTAGGCATCCTTCATCAGGAATTCGCGGCCGCGCATCACGCCGAAACGGGGGCGTACTTCGTCGCGGAATTTGGTCTGGATCTGGTAGAGGTTGAGCGGCAGCTGCTTGTAGCTGTTCACTTCGTAACGCACCAGCGCAGTGATCACCTCTTCGTGGGTCGGGCCCAGCACGAAGGGACGGTTGTGACGGTCGGTCAGACGGCACAGCTCGGGACCGTAGTCATCCCAGCGGCCGGACTCCTGCCACAGCTCGGCGGGTTGTACCACCGGCATGGAGACTTCGACGGCACCAGCATTGTTCATCTCTTCGCGAACAATGTTCTCGATTTTCTTCAGTACCCGCAGACCGGTTGGCAACCAGGCATACATGCCGGAGGCCAGTTTACGGATCATCCCGGCGCGCAGCATCAGCTGGTGGCTGACAACTTCAGCGTCGGAGGGGGTTTCCTTGAGAGTGGAAAGCAGATATTGGCTGGTACGCATCGCGGTAGACCTTAGCTAGAACGGGCGCGGGGCCCAGGATAATTTCAAGGGCGGAATTTTAACAGGCTGGGCGTTATGGCCCAAGGGCTAAATTTGCCGCAGCCCGAAAGGTGGCCACGCCCGGCAGATAGCCTGGGGTAATGACCATTGCAACAAGCAGGCTTTTTATGCCTGCAATTTGGCCGGATCTCCGCTAAACTCTGCCACCTTTTCTTGATGGGCATGGCTCTGCCGCGTTCATCACCCCCCATTTTTAGTACTTTTGGAGCCGCTCATGCCGTTAGTGGGACATCAACACCAGATCGAGATCCTGGAACTGACCGACAAAGGAGATGGCAAAGGACGCCTGTTCGATCGCCCCCTGTTTGTCGAAGGTCTGCTGCCCGGTGAGCAGGCGCTGGTGGAGCTGACCGAGGTCAAGCCGAACTATCTGCACGGCAAGGTTGCCGAGCTGCTCCAGCCCTCTGCCGATCGGGTTGCCGATTTCTGCCCCAACACCGAGTGTGGTGGCTGTCAGGTTCGTCCGCTGGCCTATCCGGCCCAGCTCAAGCTCAAGCAGGCACTGGTGCAGAGCGCACTGGAACAGGCCGGGCTGGGTGACACCCCGGTCAAGGATATCCTTGGCATGGAAAGCCCGTTCGCCTATCGCAACAAGGCGCAATATGCGGTGCGTGGCTGTGACGCCGGTGCCGAGATCGGTTTTTATCGCAAGCATTCTCACGATCTCATCACCGCCGATGACTGTGCGGTGCAGGATCCGCTACACGTCGAGCTCAACGCCCGGGTGCGCAACTGGATGCGCGAGCACGACATCGCCGCCTATGACGAAGTAAACCACAGCGGCTGCGTGCGCAACCTGATGACCCGCAAGGGCTTCAAGAGCGGCGAACTGATGGTGGTGCTGGTGACCCTGGGCGAGGAGCTGCCGTTCGAAGCCGAACTGTTGGCAGCTCTGAGCGATCTGCCGGTTACTACTCTGGTGCAGAACATCAACAACGAGCGTACCAACCGCATTCTGGGCGCGACCAACCGGGTGCTGCTCGGCGAAGGGGTGATCCGCGACAAGATCCACGAGCTCGAGTTCGAGATCTCGCCGCTCTCCTTTTTCCAGAACAACCCGACCCAGACCGATGTGCTCTACTCTAGCGCCCTCGAGTATGCCGAGCTGACCGGTAACGAGACAGTGTTCGACATCTATTGCGGTATCGGCACCATCTCCCTGTTCCTGGCTGGTAAGGCCGCCAAGGTCGTCGGGATCGAGTCGGTGGAGAGCGCCATCAGCGATGCCCGTCGCAACGCCGCCCTCAACGGCATCGAGCACACCGAATTCCACGTCGGCAAGGCCGAGCTGCTGATGCCCGAGCTGCACGCGCAGGGCGTGACCGCTGACGTGGTGGTGATGGATCCGCCCCGCAAAGGCTGTGACAAGGCGGTGCTGCAGACCCTGGTCGCTATGGCGCCCCGCCGTCTGGTCTATGTCTCCTGCAACCCGCAGACCCTGGCCCGCGACCTTGCCTGGCTGGTCAAGCAAGGCTTCGTGCTGGACGAAGTGCAGCCGGTCGATATGTTCCCGCACTCCATGCATGTGGAAGCGGTAGCTCGCCTGAGCCTGCCCGCCAAGGCATAAGTCGCCCCTGATTCTTGCCCATAAAAAAACGACGCCAGCTGGCGTCGTTTTTTTCTATCTGATACTCGCAGGTTGATGTGCTCAACCCTGCTTGCGCACCTCGGCGGCAATCTGGTCGAGCAGCTGTTGCCAGCCCTGACCCAGCTCGTTCACCAGTGCGTTGTAGCCATCGGCCGGCAGTACCCGCTCCTGACGGAAGGGGGCATCGCGCAGCACGGTGCCATCTTCCGCCAGCAGGCGCCAGCGTCCGCTCAGCACGGCGCTGCCGTCATGACGGCCCTGAAAGCGCTCAACCAGAATGGTCAGCACCGGCCCCTTGCGGGCGCCATCCTGTCGCACCACCCAGCCCGGCAGGCGGGTGGAGAGGCCATTGAGGGTGAGCTGGTTGAGCTGATCGTCCAGCGCACCGGCCCAGCGATGGTACTCGGTGAAGTGGAGCTCTTGCCCTTCCAGCTGATAGACCAGACTGATCCGGTCGAGCTGGCTGGCCAGCGCCACCGGGCGCAGCACCAACTGGTGCTGCGGTTGGGCCGGGGCCGTCACGGGTTGCTGACTATCGGCATCGAGCGAGTAGTAGTGCAGACTTGGTTGGCTGCTGCAACCCGCCAGCAGGCCCAGCAGGGCCAGCGTCAGGATCTCTTTTTTCATTGTTTGCCTCGCTTGGGCTCAGGGTCCGATGGATGCGCGCGATCGAAGATCAGCGAGCTGGGCTGCTCGTTGAGGGAGTGCACCAGCGGCTGCAGTTCGCGCATCAACTGATTGAGGGTCTGCACCGACTGACGCAGATCCTGATTGGTCTGCGATTGGGCGTCATAGGCCTGCAAGGTCTCCTGCAACTGCTTGAGGCTCTCGTTGAGCGAGGCCGGCAGCTGCTGGGTGGAATCCTTGGCAGTGAGCTTGTTCAGGTTGGCGCTGACTGCACTGATGTTCTTCAGGGTGCCATCCAGGGTGGTGAGTGACCCGTTGACCTTGGTCAGGGTGGTTGCCATGTCCATGTCGACAAACTTGTCGAGGATGAGGTTCACCTTGCGCTCGATCTGATCCAGCCCGCCCTGCACGGTGGGGAAGACCTGATAACCGGCCAGCTTGGCCTGTTCGAAACGTGGCGCGTCCGGATAGAAGTTGAGGTCGATGATCTTGCCGCCAGTCAGCAGGCTCGAGGTCTTGAGGCTGGCACGCAACCCCTCCTTGAACTGCTTGCCGAACAGGGCACGCCACTGATCCTTCTCCGCCTTGGCATAGCGGTGGGAGAGGCGCTGCACCTCGATGCGGGCCAGCACCGGGATCTGGCGGCTCTTGAAGATCTGCACGCCCTTGTCCTCGATGAGGTAGGGGGCGGAGATGACGGTACCGACCCGAATGCCCCGATACTGCACCGCCGCGCCCGGGTGCAGGCCACCCACGTTGTCATCGAACAGGAAGACGTAGTCGATGAACTGATCCAGACTACCGGCCAGCACGCTCGCCTCATCCTGGAACAGGGTGAACCCTTCCATCTGTTTGACCGGCTCGCCAGGCGCCCAGCCGGGTGGCAGACCCATGGTGATGCCGCCATCGATCAGGCTCTCCAGCGAATCCATCTTCACCTTCATCCCCTCGCTGCTCATGGAGACCTCGAAGCCCGGGGTCATCCAGAAGCGGGAGTTGCTGCTCACCAGAATGTCATAGGGGGCGTGGATGAAGATTTGATACTGCATCTCGCTCTTTTCCGGCAGGAACTTCGCCTCTTCCACCTGACCTATGGTGAAGCCCTGATAGTTGATGGGGGAGCCTTCCCCCAGCGCGCGGGTGTCGCGACTGCTGAGGGTGAGACGCAGCCCCTTGGCATCGAGGGAGGCGAGCGGTGGTTTGTCGAGCATGGCGTACTCGTCCCGCGCCCGACCTTTCTTGCCGGGGGCGAGCTCGATATAGGCGCCGGAGAGCAGGGTGCTCAGACCCGATACCCCTTCACGGCCCACTCTGGGCTTGACCACCCAGAACTGGCTGTCACCGCGCAGCATGCCGGAGGCGGCATTGGTCAGCCGTCCTTTCAGCACGGCATGGCTATAGTCATCGCTCAGCTCGACGGCTTCGATGCGGCCGACGTCCACTTCGCGGGAGCGGATCACCGTCTTGCCAGCGACTATGCCCTCGGCAGTGGCGACTGTCAGGGTGAAACTGGGGCCCTGGGAGTACCAGTGCTGGAACAGCATCCAGAGACCGATGAACAGCGCCAGCAAGGGCACCATCCAGATTGCGGCGGCAGAGCTCAGAAAGTCAGAGCCCGGTTTCCACCTTTTTTTACGCTCACTCACGTTCGCGTTCTCCTTGTTGTAAATCCCAGATCAGGCGGGAGTCGAAACTCATGGCGGCGACCATGGTGATCAGCACCACACCAGCAAATGCGACGGCCGCAGGGCCGGGGTAGATGGTCATCAGATTGTCGAGCCGGATCAGGCCCGCCAGAATGGCCACCACGAAGACGTCGATCATCGACCAGCGTCCGACAAATTCGGTCATGCGATAGAGTTTGAGCTTGCCGAGGGGGGAGGTGACATTGCCGCGCTGCACCATATAGCAAAGCCAGAATAGCGCCAGTATTTTCACCAGCGGCACCACCACGCTGGCGAAAAAGATCACCGCCGCTATGGGGTAGGAGCCCATGGCCCAGAGCAGCACCACACCGCCGAGGATGGTGGAGGGGCTGTCATCACCGAGAAACACCGTATCCATGATGGGATAGACGTTGGCCGGAATGTAGAGAATGGCGGAGGTAAACAGCAGCGCCCAGGTGCGGTTCAGGCCGCCCGGCTTGCGCGCATGCAGCTTGCCGCCGCAGCGGGAGCAGCTGTGGCTGCCCACCTCGCTCAGGGCGCCACAGATATGGCAGCCCACCAGACCTGATTCCAGCGCACCCGCTTCCGGGTCGATATCCCGTGACTCGGTTGGGCCGAACAGCCGCTGCCACAGCCACATCTGATCCAGCGAGGAGATCATCTTGATGAGCAGCACGGTGTAACCGACGAAAGCCCAGAATGACAGCCCCATCTTGATGTCGGCCATCCCCATCAGCTTGACCAGCGAGATGAGCACCCCCACCAGAAAGACATCCACCATCAGCCAGGGTTTGATCCGGCAGAGCAGACGGCCGAGGGAGCGCAGAGCATTGCTGTGCAGATCTTTATCGACCCGCCACAGCACCAGCATGATGGATCCCATATAGACCAGCGGCAGGCCGATCAGGGTCAGGCTCAGTACTGCGCCGAGAAACAGATAGCCCTCATCCACCAGGGTGGTGATGCTCTGCAAAAAGGTCATCTCCTGGCCCACCCCTTTGGCCGAGAAGGACATAAAGGTAAAGGCATTGGCGAGCACGAACATGATGAGTGCCGCGAACCCGTAGGAGATCGGCCGTAACTCCTGCTGTGGCAGGTGGCGACTCAGGGTGTGTCCGCAACGGGGGCAGCAGCTGGCCTGTCCCACCTCGAGCGGTGTGGCCGGTATCAGCAGGTCACACTCTTCGCAGGCAGTGGCATCATGGACATAGGTGGTGTGGTGTTGGTGTGAAACCGGATGCAAGATAAAACCCCAGATAAGGCCCGTGGTAGAGCCAGAGCTGGCGATTATCGCAGTTGTGCTGGTCAGCGACCAGCCCCCGGAGGCCGCTATTGCTGGCGGGAGTGAGAATGACTTTGACAAGCCAGTGCCCATTTAGCACAATCAAACGCCACTTTTTTTCCGCGGGACAATAATTTATGACAACTGAATCCCCCAGCTACTCCACGATTGAGCAAGCCTTCTCCCTCGGGAACGGGCAAGATTCTGCCCTCAACTGGTTGCGCAAGAACCGCAGTCAGGTCGCTATTTTTCTGGTGAGCGGCATCAAGCTGGAAGGCACCATCAGCGGGTTTGACCAGTACAGCGTGCTGCTGACCGATGCTCATGGTAACCAGCAGCTGGTCTACAAGGCCAAGATCTCCACCATCGCCATGCACACCGGCCGTCCGCAGGTGAATATCCAGCGTGCTCGCAAGCCGCGTGTCTCCATGGCGCCGCGCCCCCACGGTGCGCCGGGTCGTTATGACGACAATCAGGGCGGCGGCAACAACGAGTAATCGTCTGCCTCACACTCCCCGTTGACGCGCCCTGCGTCAGCGGCTGACGGAACCTGCTCTCATTTTTCATTCATGTCCCGTATGAGAGCCGGTTCCGGTTATCGCCCCTTGCAGGGCGATATTTTTTTCCGCACTACACGGTTATCCCGACCGGTTGACCCTCTTTGACCATGCAGGTCTGCATACCCGCTGCCTCTCCGGCCTGTACCCCGATACCGGTATCTTCAAACACCAGACAGCCTGATGGCTCGACCCCCAGCTTGCTGGCGACCAGCAGGAAAGTGTCCGGATTGGGCTTGTGCAGCTCCACATCGTCTGCGGTGACCACCACGGAGAAATAGCGATCCAGCCCGGTGTTGCGCAGCACAGCCTCGGCGTTGACGCGAGGCGAGCCGGTGCCGATCCCCATCGGGATGACGCCATGATAGCGCTCGACCAGCGCCTGCATGGCGGGAAAGACGGTCGCCTTGTGCAGGTTGGCAACATAGTGGGCGGTCTTGCAGCGGGTGACTTCGAGCGGATCGAGAGGGAGCTGCTGCTCCTGGGCCACCAGCAGGGCTATCTTGCGGCTCGGCATGCCACCCAGCTCATAGAACCAGTCGGCATTGAAGTGAAAGCCAAACTCGCGGGCGGTATGTTCCCAAGCGGCGAGGTGCAGCGGCATGGAGTCGACCAGGGTGCCATCAAGGTCAAAGACCAGGCCTTGGAATCCGGAAAGCGTCATGGTGCGGGTCAGTCTCTGAAAAAAGGGAACCCATTCTAGCCAGTGGCTCCCCGCCTCGCCATCACCTAGCTGGTGAGAAACGCTTGCCCCCACATTTGTGACTGAAAATAGACGGGGGTGAGCTGGGCCGGATCGAGTTGATATTTGGGGGCAAGCTGTTCCAGCAGAGCCCAGTTACCTTGTTCATAGGTGCTGACCAGCTGAAATAGATGAAAGAGTGGCCCTTCGTGCAGTTCGATGGCGCGCTGCACGCTCTTGGGCAGGTGGGCCATCAACGGCTCCGACAGCAGGGAGCCATCGAGCACCAGTCCCACCAGAAAGGCCCAGCTTGCCTCCGCTTTACCGAGGGCGGTGAGGGCAATCAACTCGCAGAAGCGGCCGCGGGCGATGGCCATGCGGGTGCAGGCCTCCGGCATGTGCTGACTTACCCGGGCCAGACCGTTGATCAGCACGAACTTGCGGATCTCCTGCTCCCCCAGATAGGAGAGGGCGCGGGGCACCGAGGTGATGGGAGCGGCATGATCGAAGCCGGGGGCGTTGACGTAGGTGAGCAGCAGGCCGGGCAGCCAGGCATCCTGCTCCAGCAGGCGGGCCACCTGGGTGAAGGAGAACTCCTCGTGGCAGATGAGCTGGAGGATCTGTTGTACCAGCGCCATATCGGGCTGGTTGGCCCGCTGATTGATCAGCTCGGGACGGGCGAGAAAGCCGCCGGCAAAGAAGTCGACCCCGGCCTCCCGCAGCGGGAGAAAATCCGCCCAGGTTTCGATGTTCAGCGCCATCCGCTTGTGCTCGGTGGGCTGGCAGATCCCCTCTTCTCCCATCCAGTACACCAGCAGGCGGCTGGCGCCGAGCCAGCGTGGGGCCCGGTTGGCGCCATGTACCGCCAGTCTGCGCCGACTGTCGCGCCACTGCTCCAGCACCGGGAACGAGTTGGGCTGGCGTTCACTGGAGGCTTCAACCAGCGGGATCGCGTCCTGATCCAGCAGCATGGGACGCTGTTCATCGAGCTGTTCGTGGGTGAAGGGCACCAGATATTGACGCCCCTGCGCCAGCAGGCGGCAATGTTGCGCCAGTGAAGGCCATTCGGCCGGTGAACTGAGCTGATAGTCGATGCCGTAGGCCACCAGAGCCAGGCGACGATTGAAGATAGGGTAGCGACGCAACAGCATGGGATCACCGATAGGCCAGAGTGCGCGCCCTCCCTTGTGACTTGGCGTGGTAGAGCGCCTGGTCAGCCTGTTCGGTCAGGGTCTGCCATGCTCCGTCCTGGGAGGGAACCAGATAGCTAAAGCCTATGCTAACCGTAATGAAATCAGCAACCCGCGAGGCGGGATGGGGCATTTTTAAGCGGGCAAGACCATCGTGGATCCGTCCGGCCAGCTGTTCGGCCTCACCGGGTTGGGGGGCGCAGAGCAGAATGACGAACTCCTCGCCGCCGTAACGGGCTACCAGATTGGTGCAGCGCCGTTCAGCATCCCGCAGCACATGGGCCACCTGTTGCAGGCAGAGATCCCCCTTGGCATGGCCGAAGTGGTCGTTGTAGGCCTTGAACTCGTCCACATCGATCATCAATACCGCCAGCAGGTTCTGGGTGCGTCGTGCCCACTCCCACTCCCGCTGCATGGTGATGTCCCACTGGCGCCGGTTGGCGATGCCGGTGAGGGGATCTTCCAGCGACAGCAGGGAGAGGCGGTGATTGGCCTCCTCCAGCGCACGGTTGGTCTCGGCCAGTTGCATGGTGCGCTCGGCGACCCGGGCCTCCAGCTGGCGGTTGAGGGTTTCCAGCTGCTCCTGAGTACGCTGGCGGATCAGCAGTTGTGACAGAATGGCGGCGTACTGTTTGAAGATCTCGCTCTGATAGGCCTTGAGCGGACGGTGCCAGAGCAGGTTGTCGGCGGCGATCCAGCCGATGGGAGTGGTGCCATCCCATAGCGATACCATGGCGTTCCAGCCACGGCCCACCTGCTGCTTCTCGTAGTAGAGGGGGGTATCTTCCATCACCAGCACGTAGTCCTTGCGCCTGAGCGCCTCTTGCACCGTGGGGTGATCCGGAATGGGGCTGATGAAGTTGTGTTCATCCATCAGCTCGCCCTCTTCGCTGGTGCCCCAGGTGCCGCGCATGGTCTTGCCATCGGGTTCGATCAGGAAGATGGCGACCCGATCGAACTGCAGCTCCTTGCGGGCCAGCAGCACGGCATCCCGCAGCAGATCGTTCTCGCTGCGACTGCGGGAGAGGGTAACGCTGACCATGTGCAGCGCCTGCAACATGGTGAGGAAGGAGCCCTGCAGTGCCTGACTCTGTACCAGATCGGTCTGGGTATGGAGCCGCTGGTCCCGCTCCTGATTGACCTGGCTGGAGAGCAGGTGATTGCTGAGCTCGGCCGTCAGATAGTGGATAAGGAGCTGGATGCCCTGACGCTGGTGGGAGGAGAGGCGGTCGATGCGGCGGCGGGTCTCCAGATAGATGACCCCTTCCAGTTTCATGTGACGCTTGAGAGGGAAACAGGCGCGTAACTGTGGCTGGGCTGGCTCCACATTTTCGCCGGGATCCGGCGGTGGCTGGAGCTGCTCGATCACCAGTTGTCCCTTCTCCATTGCCTTGTCGATCAGGTGGTGGGGCAGGGTCAGTTGACCGAGATGGGCGAGATCAAGCGTGGTCAGCCCCTGATCGAGCTGAAAGCTGTAGAGCTGCGGTTCGGGGGCTTTCAGCCAGAGGTAGAGGCGTTCGGCATCGGTCTTTTCACGGATGGTGGCGAGGCTCACTTCGCATAACTGAGCGAAGTTGGTGAAGTGTTCCGGGTCCCATTCCTGCATGCCAATATCCCTTGGATTGTACCCAAGCGAGTATAGACATATTTCTCCTTGATTAATATGTCAGAAAGGAGAGGCAGCGCACATAACGGTTGCTTTCAGCCTTGCTGGTGGAGACATTCACTGCGTTCTCTGCCAATCGTGGATAGAACTGTGTGCCATAACGGTATATATGGCAGCTTGTAGGGCGGGATGCCGGGCAAAAAAGAGCCCGCACGATGGCGGGCTCTCGGGCAGATCAGATGATTCTGCGTGGCTTATTCTGCCTTGGGGGCAGTCTCAGCGGGCGTTTCACTGCCATCGGCTGGCGCACTCTCGGCCGCCGGGGCTTCCGGTGCCGGGCCAGGCACCAGATCCACAGCCGGTTTGGCGATAAGGGAGCGGGTCTCTTCCACCGCTTCGGTCAGCTTCACCTCGATGATCTGGCCGAGCTCATAAACCACTTCGGTCTTGTCCAGATAGACGCGACCGTTGTCCCAGTTGCACTCCAGTCGATCCTTGTTGTCGAGAATATGGCGGGCAGGCAGGAAGACCACGGCGCCGTTCTCCTGCAGACGCAGCTTGAGACCGGCACGCATCACGTCGATGATCTCGGCGTTGAATACCTGATCGGTGCCAGCCGCGGCTTTCAGGTAGCGAACATAGAGCCAGTCGCCGATGTCACGCTCCACCATGCGGTGCAGGCGGCGGCAGGCGGTCAGATGCTCGGTGAGCTCCTGACTCGGGCGCTCACCTGGGGTCTTGCCGGCGATGACGGCTTTCAGCAGACGATGGTTGACCATGTCGCCGTATTTACGGATCGGGGAGGTCCAGGTGGCGTAAGCATCCAGACCCAGACCGTAATGGGCGCCCGGTTCGGAGGACATCAGCGCATAGCTCTGGAAGCGGCGGATCTTGCCATCCAGCCAGCGGGTGTCGAGGTTGTCGATCCAGCGACGCAGGGCGCAGAAGCCGGAGAGGCTGGCGATCTCGTCGCGCTCGAACGGGGCTTCGGCACTCTTCAGCAGGTCGATGGCGCCGTCGAGGGACTCTTCGTCAAAGCCGGTGTGAACGTTGAAGATGCCGTAACCGACGCTCTTGCCCAGCACGCGACCGGCGCAGATGTTGGCGGCGATCATCGACTCTTCCACCATGCGGTTGGCGATGCGGCGCGGCTCGACGTGGATGGCCAGCACTTCGCCATTCTCGCCCAGCTCGAAGTCGTAGTCGGGACGATCCGGGAACACCAGGGCATGCTCGGTGCGCCACGCGATGCGCGCTTCGGTCATTGCCTTCATCAGCGGCAACTGGGCCAGCACGCCGGCGTCGATGGCCAGCTCTTTGCCGTGTTCGGCCCAGTCGGAGACGTCGTCATAGTTGAGGCGGGCGTGGGAGCAGATGCGGGCGGCGAAGAACTCGGTCTCCTCCAGCAGCAGACCATCTTCGGCGATGAGCAGACGGGCGCACAGGGTGTTGCGCTCCTCACCCTCTTTCAGGGAGCAGAGCTCGTCGGAGAGGGTGCGCGGGATCATCGGCACGTTGCGGCCCGGCATGTAGACGGTAAAGGCGCGCTGGGCGGCCTCTTTGTCCAGCTCGCTCCCTTCGGCCACATAGGCGGTCGGGTCGGCGATGGCGACCAGCAGTTCCCAGCCGTTGTCCAGCTTGGTGATGGCCAGCGCATCGTCCATATCCTTGGTCTTGGCACCGTCGATGGTGAAGAAGGGCACCTTGGTCAGGTCACGACGGGGCAGCTCCTCCTCTTCGATGACCTTCCACTCCGGCAAATCAGCCGGCTCGACCTGGGCCAGATTGTGGCGCGCCAGCACCACCCACCAGGGCACATTGTGATCTTCCTGGGCGGCGATCTTCTGGATGATCTCGGCAGAAAAGTTGCCGTCGACCAGCGCATGGCGCTTGAGAGTAGCCACCACCCAGTCACCTTCCTTGAACTCTTTCTCATCCAGACCCTTCTTGACGCGGGCCTTGATGGCATCCTTGATCAGCGGATGGTCGGCAACCACGTTGAGGCGGTCACGGAACATCTTGACCCGGGCCACGAAGCGGGTGACGGACTGCTCCAGCAGGGTATCCGGCTCGGCCACTTCCTTCTCTTTTTCGGTGCGGATCAGGGCGGTCACCCGGTCACCGTGCATCACCTTCTTCATGTAGGGAGGCGGCACGAAATAGCTGGTCTTCTCATCGACTTCCAGAAAGCCGAAGCCCCGGTCCGAGGCGCGGATAACACCCTCTTTCTTCGGGATGTTTTCGCGGATTTGTTGCTTGAGCTGGGCCAGCAGCGGATTGTCTTGGAACATAAGTGAGGAACCTGAAGTGAAAACCTGGGTGGAGACCTGATGAAGGATCGCCCAGCACTATACGTTTTTAGCCCTGCAAAGCCAAGGTGAATGGCCTGCTCAGCGTGGTTTCAACTGCGATCTGGCATGGTCGATAAGGCGTTGGGATAGCTGCTTGTGAACCCCTTTTTCCAGTACCCAGCGGTGCCAGTAGAGGCGTTCCGTCAGGACGTGGTCGGGACTGAGGTTGAGCAGTGACCCGCCTGCCAGCTGGCCTCTTATCTGCAATTCGGGGATGAGACAATAGGCCAACCCCTGTTCGGCCATGGCGACGAAGGCCTCTGACGAGTGGACCGTATGGCAGGGATAACCGCCGGGCTCCAG
This sequence comes from Aeromonas sp. 75A, assembly GCF_051919425.1. NCBI lineage: Bacteria > Pseudomonadati > Pseudomonadota > Gammaproteobacteria > Aeromonadales > Aeromonadaceae > Aeromonas > Aeromonas sp. 75A. The sequence continues at coordinate 2,752,323 of NZ_JBQBES010000002.1, forward strand.
CCCGAAGTGTTCCCTCATAAAGCTCACATGCATGTCATCGCGCTGATCGAACGCCACCGCCGGTGCCTTGGCCAGCGCATCGCGGGTCAGGCCGCGAGGGAAGTGGCGGGCAACGAAGGCGGGGCTGGCGGTGAGCAGGTAGTTCATCTCACCTAGCTCGTCGACGCAGCAACCCGCCAGCGGCTGGGGATGCAGGCTGACCGCGCCAAAGGCCTGACCCTCGCGGACCTTGTCGAGGGTGCGGCTCTCGTCATCGACCAGCAGGTTGAGTTCGATGGGGTGCTGTTTCAACAAGGGGGCAATGGCGGGCAAAAACCAGGTGGCCAGGCTGTCGGCGTTCACTGCGATGCTGATCCGGATTGGCCCTTGCGGTTGGTCGGGGGTCAGCTCCCCCGCCAGTTCGAGCTCGAGCTGATGTACTTGCTGATAGTGTGCCAGCAGCTTCTGGCCGAGTGACGTGGCCTGCAGCGGCTGGCTGCGAATGAGCAGCGGCTCGGCAAACTGTTGCTCCAACTGCTTGATCCGCTGGGAGATGGCCGACTGGGTGATATGGAGCGACCTGGCTGCCCGATCGAAGTTCTGTTCCTGCAGTACCGCATCCAGCGCCCGCAGCAGTTTGTAGTCCAGCTCTTTCATCTTCTCCCCCTTCCGTTGCCCAAGGGCTGACTCTACGTCACTCGGCAGGGGACAACAATGGGCGGCGGAAGGGGCGCTGCGCTGTGATTTTTGACAGTAGTGGTCAGGCCATTGAGGGAGGATACTCTCTGGTGCCGCATGGGGTAGCCCTGCGCAGATCGTAGCGACATCTTTATCCCGGGTCTGTTTTCCCGGGATTTTTTATGAGTGAACTGCCAGCACCGGTGACGGTTGCTGCAGTGGATAATGGCTGGTTTGATAATGGCCCAGCAGAGGTTGGGAGACCGCCTGCGCGAAGCGCTCATCCAGATGGAAGCGGATGCCAACGCCCCTTACCGCACCCAGATCGACCGCCTGCCGATGACCGAGCCGCTCGATGGGCAGGCCAAGTCGGCGGAAGATGCGCTCCACCGGCAGGCTGACGACGGCGACCAGCTCCCGGATCCCGTGGGCATTGGCGAAGGCATAGACCTCGCGGAAGATGACGCAAGTGAGTTCGCTGACGCCATTGCTCATGCGCGGTGCGCGCTGGGCATCGATAGCCAGACGGGTGAGTTCCCAGACATCGGGGGTGCGTGGCGCGCTTTCACCGGCAAGGGCGGTGGGGAAGATGGTGGGCAGCATATAGGCATCGGCACAGTTGAGCAGACGAATACAGCCACACAGCCCTTGTTCGTCCTCGATCAGAACCCAATGGGTGTCTGGCGTGTCGAAGCTGTCACGCTCCAGGCCCCGATGAGACTCGACATCCCAGCCTAGCCGGTCGGAAAAGACGCGATTTCGAAAGCGATAGAGTTCATTCTCCACCTCATTTCGTGGATGTTCTCTCAATTTTCCTTTAAAAACCAACATTATGGACCCTCTATCTTGCTATTCGCCGTTATAATCACATGTCTGGCCAAGGGGGCTTTCATATGAACAGAGACCAACTGCTTGAGTACCTCGAACATTTCACTTCGGTGACGGACGGCAATCGTCTGGCCGAACTGATCGGTCGCTTTACGCTCGGGATGGGCTATGACTACTATCGCTTCGCCCTGATCCTGCCGATGTCGATGCAAAGGCCCAAGGTGGTGCTGTTCAACCAGTGCCCCGATTCCTGGGTGCAGGCCTATACCGAAAACAACATGCTGGCGTGCGATCCGGTGATCCGGCTGGCACGCAAGCAGACGCTGCCCATTTACTGGAACCGCCTTGATGAGCGGGCCAGTTTTCTGCAGGAGGGAACCATGGACGTGATGGGGTTGGCAGCCGAGTTCGGGTTGCGTAACGGCATCTCCTTCCCTCTGCACGGTGCTGCCGGGGAGAACGGTATTCTCTCCTTCATCACCTCCGAGCGGGCCTCGAGCGACCTGCTGCTGGAGTCCTCGCCGATCCTCTCCTGGATGTCCAATTACATCTTCGAGGCGGCCATTCGGGTGGTGCGTTTCAGCATGATGGACAGTGCGGGTAAAGACCCCTTGACCGAGCGCGAGACCGAGTGCCTGTTCTGGGCCAGCGAAGGGAAGACCTCTAGCGAGATCGCCTGCATCCTCGGGATCACGGAGCGCACGGTCAATTACCATCTCAATCAGGTCACCCGCAAAACCGGCTCAATGAACCGCTATCAGGCCATTGCCAAAGGGGTTAGTACGGGGCTGTTGCTGCCCAATCTGGAGCAAGTTGTGGTGACCAACTTCCCCAGATTGCTGCAGTAGGCTGAGCCCACAGGCGCAACAGATTCTCCTGCCGCACTCTGAGGGTCACAATTGTCAGATCCGGTAATTGACAAGGGCTGGAACAGCGGCTGGGTATGCCGGTTTTTATTAGCAAAATGAATCAATCAGTAAATCAATGAATTTCTAAGAGGGAACTACCATCGCTATAGTGCCGCTCATTCATCATTTCGAACGGTACTCTCCATGATGCTCGCAACGACACTGCAAGGCTTCACCATCGGTCTGGCCATGATCATCCCCATCGGCGCCCAGAATGCCTTTGTGCTGAGTCGGGGCATCCATCGCAATCACCATCTGCTGACGGCCACGCTCTGCAGCCTCTGCGATCTCACCCTGATTGCTATCGGCGTATTTGGCGGAGCCAATGTGCTGGCCACCAGCCCCCTCGGCATGGCACTGCTCACCTGGGGAGGCGTGCTGTTTCTCGGCTGGTTTGGTGGCCGTTCCCTGCTCAGTGCCTGGCGTGGCAAAGGGGAGGGGCTTGCCGAGTCTGCTCAGCAGATGGGGGCCAAAAGCGTGCTGGCGATGACGCTGGGAGTTACGCTGCTCAATCCTCACGTCTATCTCGATACCCTGATGCTGCTTGGCTCCCTTGGCAGTCAGGTGAGCGAGTCCTTGCGTCCGGCCTTTGCTGCGGGGGCCATGCTGGCCTCGTTGGTGTGGTTCTACTCGCTGGCGCTGGGTGCTGCGGCACTGGCGCCCTGGCTGGCCCGCAGCCGGGTGCAGCAGGGGATCGACCTGCTGGTTGGCATCATCATGCTGAGCCTGGCTATTCAACTGGCCATAGGACGTTTAGGAAGTTAAGGCGGCAGGAATGAGCGACCGGTAACAAAAAGATGCCACTCACATGAGTGGCATCTTTGCTATTGAAAGGGGTCAGACCCTGAACTGGGAGAGCAGGCGCTGTTGCAGCAGGCTGGCCTGATGGAGCGAGGAGGCGAGTTGCAGACACTCCTGCGCCTCCTGTTCGCCGGTTCTGGCTTGCAGACTGATGCCGGAGACCTTGTCAGAGGAGTGGCTCAGGGTGTGTGACAGTTGCCCTGTGGCTACGGCCACCTGCTGCACCATGTCGGCCAGCTGGTCGATGGCGCCTTCCACCTTGAACAGGATCTGCTTGGTGTTCTCGGAGTCCTGCATGCCGGACTCTACCGTCTTGAGGTTGCGCTGCATCATCAGATAGGCGGTTTCGGTCTGCTGCTGGATGCTGCTGATCACCTGGCTAATTTCAGCGCTCGATGTTGCGGTGCGATTGGCCAGGGTGCGCACCTCGTCCGCGACCACCGCAAAGCCACGCCCCATCTCCCCCGCGCGGGCCGCTTCTATGGCCGCATTGAGGGCCAGAAGGTTGGTCTGTTCCGAGATGCCGCTGATGGTGGAGATGATCTGGCCAATTTGACCAGCCTGCTCCTTGAGGGAGTTGATGGCGATGGCACACTCGCTCACCTCCTGTACCACCCGTTGCATGCCCGCGCTGGCGGAGGCGACATACTGGCTGCTCTCGGTGGTCAGCTGGCGCACCTCATTGGCATTGTGGGCCGCCATGCTGCAGTTGTCCGAGATACCGGTGGCGACTTGCACCATCTGTTCACTGTCGTGGTGCAGGGCCAGCGCATGTTCGGCGGTCTGGCGGCTGCTCTGGCTGATTGCCTCCACCCGGTTGACCGAGGTGTGAACGTGTTCGCTGATGTGTTGGTTGTTGTCCATGGTGGAGCTGATCATCTTCTGCAATTTCTCGATGAAACGATCCACGCTGTTGGCCAGCGAGCCTATCTCGTCATCCCGTTGCAGGTTGATGCGGGCGTTGAGGTCCCCCTCGCCGGCGGCGATATCCTGCATTCGTTTGTCCACTTGCAGCAGTGGGGTTACCAGTTTGCGGGTCAGCCAGAAGCCGCAGAGGGTGACCATGATCAGGCTCAGCAACAGGCCACCCAGCAGCAGGGTTCGGATCTGGCTGATGATGCCGTTGAGCTGGGCCACCTGATCCTCGACAGTGGCATCGCCGCTCTCCTCGATGGCAACCAGCTGTTGTCGCAGCTCATCGGCACTGACCTCATAGGCGGACTGCTGGGCCTGATAGCTGCCGAGCGCATCGACCCACTGTCCCATCAGTTGCTGATGCCGGGCCAACAGGGCGCGATACTCTGCCGACAGTGTCTTGCCGGCAAATTCCCCGGTTCCCTCGATATCGAACAGCCCGGTGCCGAGCATGCTGTCGATCGCTTCGTGGTAGAAATCGGTCGCCTCTTTTAACTCGACCTTGATCGCCTCTGTGACTCCTTGTCTGCGCATCTTCTCCAGCGCATAGAGTTGGCGCAAAAAGCCGATGTTGGATTCCATCCCCCCATCGGCCGCTTCCCAGCGAGTGGAGAGGCCGCTGTTCCAGCTGATGGTCTGGTCGGGGGATTGGGTCAGCGCCTCGACCGCGCCGTCGCCGATCACCTCCAGCTGGGTCGAGAGGCGGGCCATCAGATCGGCGTTATGATGCAGTGCCTGATCTACCTCTGTATACGCGTGATAGAGCTCCAGCAGCTTCTCTTGTTGCTGTTGATAGTCCTGCTTGTGCTGTTCCATGGTGGCAAGGGCTGCACCATCAATGAGCTGCCCCTGGCTGACCCGGGCCAGCGCATCATCGGTCGCCGCCTTGGCAGCATCGAGTTCGGCGCGATTGAGCGGGGTGCCGTTTTGCATCTTCTGAATCTGTAGCTGTTGGTTGCCCAGCTCTATGGAGCCCTCCATGGCTCCGTCGGCGGTCTGCCAGGCGGCGCCCAGTACGTAGGAGAGCAGATTGGCTAGCCGCTGGCTGCCATACCAGCCAACGACCCCCATGCCCAGCGTACAGCCGAGCAATATGGCAAGACCCAGATTGGAGGTGGTAACAATTTTCATGTGATGGCCTTCCTTGGTATCGACATTGGCACCAGTTTCGGTTCCGAACGGGTTTAGTGTAGTGGTTTATCCCCCGCTCGGGGACCGGTGCGGCGCTGAAACATCCCGTGCACTGGTTGCACCCGATCAAGCATGGTGGAAAATTGGATAAAAAGCCTCTCTGACTACGCGGGTGTTGCTGCCCTATGCTGGATACTTATCCAGTTATTCTTTATGCTATGAGCCAATTTACGAATAGTTGTATTGGTGAGGAGAGAGCCGTGATTGGTCGCTTGAGAGGCATTGTCATTGAAAAGCAGCCCCCCGAGGTTTTGCTGGAAGTGGGTGGCGTTGGCTACGAGGTGCAGATGCCAATGAGCTGTTTCTATGATTTGCCGGAAATCGGCAAGGAGGCGACCATCCACACCCATTTTGTGGTGCGTGAGGATGCCCAGCTGCTCTATGGTTTCAACCACAAGCAGGAGCGGGCCCTGTTTCGCGAGCTGATCAAGACCAACGGGGTCGGCCCCAAGCTGGCGCTGGCGATTCTCTCCGGTATGACGGCCAGTCAGTTTGTCATCTGTGTCGAGCGTGAAGAGATAAGCTCACTGGTCAAGCTGCCAGGGGTAGGCAAGAAGACGGCTGAACGGCTGGTGGTGGAGATGAAGGATCGCCTCAAGGGGGGGGTCAGCCATGATCTCTTCTCCCCGGCAGCGGTCACCTTGCCATCTCGCGAGCCGGAACTGCGAGCACCTGATGCCGCGGAAGAGGCGGCCAGCGCCCTGGTGGCGCTCGGTTACAAGCCGCAACAGGCGAGCCAGATAGTCAGCAAGATCGCCAAAGATGGCATGTCGGTGGAAGACATCATCCGCGAATCCCTGCGTAGTCTGGTGTGAGGTAGCAGATGATTGAAGCAGATCGTCTCATTTCGTCCAGTGCCGCCCGCGAGGACGACATTATCGACCGTGCCATCCGCCCCAAAAAACTGGCGGACTATACCGGTCAGGATGCTGTTTGCGAGCAGATGGAGATCTTTATCGAGGCGGCGCGGCAGCGGGGGGAGGCTCTCGATCACCTGCTGATCTTCGGCCCGCCGGGTCTGGGCAAGACCACCCTCGCCAACATCGTTGCCAACGAGATGGGGGTCAACATCAAGACCACCTCTGGCCCCGTATTGGAGAAAGCGGGTGATCTGGCTGCATTGCTCACCAACCTCGAACCGCACGACGTTCTCTTCATCGACGAGATCCACCGCCTCAGCCCGGTGGTGGAAGAGGTGCTCTATCCGGCGATGGAGGATTACCAGCTCGATATCATGATCGGGGGGGCCGGCGGCCCGCTCCATCAAGCTCGATCTGCCCCCCTTTACCTTGATCGGTGCTACCACCCGGGCCGGCTCTCTCACCAGCCCGCTGCGGGATCGCTTCGGCATCGTGCAACGCCTCGAGTTCTACAACGTCAAGGATCTCACCGATATCGTCTCCCGCAGTGCTCGCTGTCTGGGGCTAGACATGACGGAAGATGGTGCCATTGAGGTCGCCCGTCGCTCTCGCGGCACGCCGCGGATTGCTAACCGTTTGTTAAGGCGGGTGCGCGACTTTGCCCAAGTGAAATCCGATGGCCGGATCGACGGCCCCATTGCTGCCCGCGCCATGGACATGCTGGATGTCGATAATGAAGGCTTCGACTTCATGGACCGCAAGTTATTGTTGGCTGTGATAGACAAGTTTATGGGGGGCCCGGTGGGTCTCGATAATCTGGCCGCCGCGATCGGGGAAGAGAAAGATACTATCGAAGATGTGTTGGAGCCTTATCTGATCCAGCAAGGGTATCTGCAACGTACACCCAGAGGACGGATTGCGACCACACGAGCCTACGCTCATTTCGGTCTTCAGCGACCAGATGAGAAGTAAAAACAGTCGTTTGAACATGAAACCGCCGTCAAAGGCGGTTTTTTATTATCCGGGCAAAAAAAAGCCCACGGCGGATGCGGTGGGCAAAGACAATTCAGGATGGATGTTCACAGACAGTGAGTGCGTCTGGACACAGACCGGAAAATAAACAGGTGAGCCGTCGCGAGCTCTCAGAGTCGGTTCAGTTGATAGAGCTGAACAAAGGAAAGCTTGTAGTAACGGATGGTTTTAGCAACAAACTTTTTCATCTTCGATTCCAATAGACAGGTTCAAATTGATCGTCGAATACGTACCGTGAACCCGGATTAACCGGCCTGTATCCAAGGGTATGCCCTCACTGCGAGGCGCATTGTAGGAGTTCGAATCGACCCCGGCAAACAAGAAAAATTGCACTCTTCAAATTAGTTTATCTAATGTCTTTATTGATGAAATTGGTTCGCATGAGTATGCATTCTTTGCAATTTTAAATTGAGTTTTCGAATCAGATTGCCTGACTCGGATAACATGGAAAAAGGCGCGTCATTCACGCTTTTCAAATTAAACCGAGTGGCGGGATGTTAAATTCTTAAATTGATTTAAATCAATGTTTTACGCTTTATCGTGTTTTGTGATCTGGCTCGCGTCAATAATCGTGAAATAGATTAAAAATGCCTTTCAAAGCCATGTATGGCGGGTCCTTTTACATTGATTTCAATCAAATAAAGGTGATATAAAAACCCGGTCATCATGGGCGAGAATAAATTTAGGCTGATTGTTTTGGAATTGTTAAACATTAGCTTTATTTGTGTTCTCGTATTGCCTTGTTGTTAATGCCAGTGGTTACTGAACGCGTTTTGTTGTGACACGTCCCAATAAGGCTCATTCGATAACCTCCAACGGAAGCTTTGTGCTTAAAACTTAAAATAGCCGTGCCAATAATCGGTGAGGAAACATCATGATTGCTGAGCATGTGGTAGACCTATCGCGGTTCCAGTTCGCTGCGACGGCCCTTTATCACTTTTTGTTTGTACCCCTGACGCTGGGAATGGCCTTTCTCCTGGCGATCATGGAATCCGTCTATGTGATGACCAACAACACCATCTACCGGGACATGACCAAATTCTGGGGTAAGTTGTTTGGTATCAACTTTGCCTTGGGGGTCACCACAGGTCTGGCCATGGAGTTCCAGTTCGGGACGAACTGGGCGTACTACTCCCATTATGTCGGCGATATCTTCGGGGCCCCGCTGGCTATCGAAGGGCTGATGGCCTTCTTCCTGGAGTCCACCTTCGTCGGTATGTTCTTCTTTGGTTGGGATCGTCTGAGCAAGCATCAGCATCTGGCTGCCACCTGGTTGATGGCGCTGGGTACCAACCTTTCAGCCCTCTGGATCCTGGTCGCCAACGGCTGGATGCAGAACCCGGTCGGTGCCGAGTTCAACTTCGAATCCATGCGGATGGAGATGATGAGCTTCGCTGACGTGGTGCTCAACCCGGTTGCTCAGGTCAAGTTCGTCCACACTGTGGCGGCTGGTTATACCTGTGGCGCCATGTTTGTGCTGGGTATCTCCTCCTACTACCTGCTGAAGAATCGTGATGTGGCGTTCGCCCGTCGCTCCTTCGCCATTGCCGCCGCGTTCGGTATGGCTTCCATCGTGTCCGTGCTGATCCTCGGTGACGAATCTGGTTACGAGACCGGTGAAGTGCAGAAGGTGAAACTGGCCGCTATCGAAGCTGAGTGGGAAACTGAACCTGCTCCGGCCGCCTTTACCCTGTTCGGTATTCCGAATCAGGAAGAGATGCGCACCGACTACGCCATCAAGATCCCCTATGCGCTGGGCATTATCGCGACCCGTTCTCTGGATGGTCAGGTAACCGGTCTGAAGGATCTGAAGAGCGAGCACGAACTGCGCGTTCGTAACGGTATGACCGCTTACGACTTGCTGACCAAGCTGCAATCCGGTGACAAGTCTGACGAGACCCGCGCTCGCTTCGACGAAGTGAAGCAGGATCTGGGCTACGGTCTGCTGCTCAAGCGCTACACCAGCAACGTGACCGATGCTACCGACGAGCAGATCAAGGCCGCCGTGGATGACTCCATCCCGCAGGTTCTGCCGCTGTTCTTCGCCTTCCGCATCATGGTTGCCGTTGGCATGCTGATGCTGGTGCTGATTGGTATGGCCTTCTATGACAGTGCCCGTCACCAGATCGGCAAGCGCAAGTGGCTGCTCAAGGGTCTGTTGTGGGGTATCCCGCTGCCGTGGATCGCTATCGAAGCTGGCTGGTTTGTTGCTGAATATGGTCGCCAACCGTGGACCATTGCAGAGGTGTTGCCGACTTCCCTCTCTGCATCCAATTTGCCTGCAGCCGAGATCTGGTTCTCTCTGATCGGTATCTGCCTGTTCTATACCGTACTTCTGGTTATCGAGATGTACCTGATGTTCAAGTATGCCCGTCTTGGCCCCAGCAGCCTGAAGACTGGCAAGTATCACTTTGAACAGATCAAGGCATAAGGAGAGCGACCATGTTTGATTACGAAACTCTACGTGTCATCTGGTGGGCTCTGGTCGGCGTACTGCTGATCGGTTTTGCCATCACTGACGGCTTCGACATGGGGGTAGGCGCACTGCTCCCGTTCGTCGGCAAGAAAGATGTCGAGCGCCGCGTGATGCTCAACACCATGGGACCGCACTGGGAAGGTAACCAGGTTTGGCTGGTCACTGCCGGTGGTGCCTTGTTCGCCGCCTGGCCGATGGTGTATGCCGCGACCTTCTCCGGCTTCTACATCGCCATGATCCTGACCTTGATGGCGCTGTTCCTGCGTCCGGTCGGTTTCAAGTACCGCTCCCTGCGTGCTGATGCCAAATGGCGCAGCAACTGGGACTGGGCCTTGTTCGCCGGCAGCGCCGTACCGCCCATCGTCTTTGGTGTGGCCTTTGGCAACCTGCTGCAAGGCGTTCCGTTCGAGTTTAACCAGTTCATGATGTTGACCTATCACGGCAACTTCTTTGGTCTGCTTAACCCGTTCGGCATTCTGGCTGGTCTGGTGAGCCTGTTCATGCTGCTCACCCAGGGCGCAACCTGGTTGATGATGAAGACCGACGGTGAAGTGCTGGCGCGTTCCCGCACTGCCGCCATGATCTGCTCACTGCTGACCCTGGTGCTGTTTGCTGCCGCAGGTTGGTGGGTAAGCGGTATGGAAGGCTATGTCATCGTCAAGGCTGCTGCGACTGACGCGGTATCCAACCCGATGAACAAGGAAGTTGTCCTGCAGGCTGGTGCCTGGATGAACAACTACACCCTCTATCCGTGGATGGTGGCTGCCCCTGTACTGGGCCTGGCCATGAGCCTGCTGACTGCGCTGTTTGCCCGCATGAACATCGGCTGGCTGGCGTTTACCAGCTCCTCGCTGGCGATTGCCGGGGTCATCCTCACTGCCGGTTTCTCCATGTTCCCGTTTGTGATGCCCTCAAGCCTTGAGCCATCACTGAGCCTGACCATGTGGGATGCTACCGCCTCTTTCAACACCTTGCAGGTGATGACTGTGGCTGCAGCGATCTTCGTACCGATTGTGCTGGGTTACACCATCTGGACTTACATCAAGATGTTTGGCCGGGTAACCAACAAGCACATCGAAGATAACCAACAATCTCTCTATTAAGAGGTGCGCTGACAATGTGGTATTTCACCTGGATCCTGGGATTGTTGCTGGCCTGTGCATTTGGCATCATCAATGCGCTGTGGCTGGAACACACCGAGAACATGGATCGTCAGATCGATGAAAACAAGTGATCGACTCGCCAGGCTGGCCGCTCCACTGGAGCGGCAGCCGTGGCAGGGGTTGATGTTACTCGCGGCGGCCTTGTTGGCCGTCGCTATTTTACAGGCCCCCAATCTGATCGCGGCCAACACCAGCGAGCATGGTCTCTGGCTTGCTCCCTGGCTGATGTGGGCCGTCTGTTGTGGCGTACTTAACGGGCTTGGCTTTCATCTGAAAAGCCTGCCCGGACGTGTGCTGTTCAACCCCTGGCTCGCCTGGCCCAGTTTGTTGTATGGCCTCTGGCTGACACATTCATATTTCCTTTCATAAAAAACGGGGGGAGGCAGGATTTCCCTGTCTCCCCCTGCTTCTTTCCTATTCAGCCCTGCGCTATGATAGCCCCCCATCTGACTGTCGAATGGATCACAGATTGTTATGGGGGAAGTCTTTGAGTTTCCGGTGCGTGTCTACTACGAAGACACCGACGCCGGGGGCATCGTCTACAACGCCAATTATCTCAAGTTTATGGAACGTGCTCGCACCGAGTTTCTTCGTGCCAAAGGGGTCGAACAGGACGTCTGGCTGCAGGAGGGATATGCCTTCGTGGTGAGCCGAACTGAGATCGATTTCCGCTCGGCGGCCCGTTTTAATGAACTATTGAATGTATTAACGCAAGTGATTGAAGTGAAACGCGCATCCCTGCGCTTTTCGCAGCAGATCCTGGCGGCTGATGGACGACTGATCACCCAGGCCATGGTACAGATAGCCTGTGTCAGTCATCCGCAAATGAAACCTGTAGCTATACCTGAAAAAATCAAGGGAGTGCTGTTAAGTGCACGCTGAAATTTCGTTTATTGGCCTGTTTTGGCAAGCCAGCCTGTTGGTAAAACTGGTCATGATGACCCTGATGAGCATGTCTATTGTCTCGTGGGCGCTGATTATCCAGCGTTCAAAGGCGATCAAGGCGGCCAATCTCGCATCGGAACAGTTTGAAGATCGCTTCTGGTCAGGGGTCGATCTCAATCGCCTCTATCAGGAGTCCTCTTCCCGCCGCGATGACATCGAAGGCATGGAAGATATCTTCTACTCCGGCTTCAAGGAGTATGCCCGCTTGCTCAAGGCCGGTGCCCGTGGTCAGGATGCGGTGATGGATGGTACCTACCGCGCCATGCGCGTCTCTCTCTCCCGCGCGGTGGACGATCTGGAATCCAACTTGCCGGTGCTGGCGACCATCGGCTCCATCAGCCCCTATATCGGTCTGTTCGGTACCGTATGGGGGATCATGAACGCCTTTATCGCCCTGGGTCAGGTGCAGCAGGCCACCCTGCAAATGGTGGCACCGGGTATCGCGGAAGCGCTGATCGCTACCGCCATGGGTCTGTTTGCCGCTATCCCGGCGGTTATCTTCTACAACCGCTTCTCCAACAAGGTCGAGCGGCTGGAGAACGCCTACGCCAACTTCATGGACGAGTTCACCACCATTCTGAACCGTCAAATTGCACAGCAGCAGGGTGATCAGTAATGCAAACCTATCAGCGGATCCGGCGCAAGAAGGTGGCCGAGATCAACGTGGTTCCCTATATCGACGTCATGCTGGTGCTGCTTATCATCTTTATGGCGGTCACGCCGGTGATCACGCAAGGGGTCAAGGTGGATCTGCCACAGGCTGAGTCCGAGCAGTTGCCGGAAGATGCCAAGCCGCCCTTCATCGTCAGCGTCAATACCGAAGGCGAGTATGTCATCAAGGCTGGCGAAGCCGATGACGAGCCGGTGCCAAGCGGCACGCCAGAGGCGATGCAGCAATACATCACCGAAAAAGCCATGGGCTATCTGGCGATCAACCAGAATGCCCCCGTGGTGGTCGCGGGTGACAAGGCCGTGCGCTACGAAGAGGTGATCCTGTTGATGGTGGCCCTCAAGAATGCGGGTGTGCCTCAGGTTGGCCTGATGACAGATCCGGTGAACTAACGGAGATGGATGTGAAGCGTGGTATTTCCGGTTATCTCATCGCGTCGTTTCTGCTGCACCTGATCATCGGCATCATCCTGTTTGTTGGGCTCGATTTCAGCAAACCGAAACGACCCGAATCGAAGGGGCAGATCGTCAATGCCGTCATGCTCGATGAGAACTTCCTCAACGAACAGGCCAAGCAGATCCAGCAGCAGAAATCTCAGCCCAAGCCTCAAAAGGTAGATAAAGAGAAGGATAAGGAAGACACGGATCTCGCCAAGCGCGAGCTGGCTCAGAAACAGGAGCAGCTTCGCATCGCCGAGACCAAGCGCAAGCAGGCCGAAGAGGCGACTCGCAAGGCCGAGGCCGAGAAGCAGAAGAAGGTTGCCGAGCAGAAGCAGGCGGAAGAGAAGGCCCAAAAAGCCGAGGAAGCCCGCAAGCTGGAAGAACAGAAGGCCAAGAAGGCTGAAGCCGAGCGTAAAGCGGCGGAAGCCGAAAGCAAGGCGTTGGCGCTGAAGAAGAAAAAGGAACAAGAGAAGAAAGAGGCCGAAGAGAAGGCAAAGGCGGCAGAAGCCAAGGCCAAGAAAGCGGAAGCTGACAAGAAGGCCAAAGCCGAAGCCGAGAAGAAAGCCAAGGCAGAAGCAGAGAAAAAAGCCAAAGCCGAGGCCGAGAAGAAGGCCAAGGAAGAGGCTGAGAAAAAGGCAAAAGCTGACGCAGAGAAGAAAGCCAAGGCAGAGGCCGAAAAGCAGGCCAAGATCGCGGCTGAGCGCAAGCGTAAAGCGGCCGAGCAGGCCAAGCTGCAAAAAGAGATGGAAGAGATGATGCAGCAGCAGCTGTCGGCTGAGGCCAATGCTCGCAGTCAGGCGGCATCGGCAGCAGCCCAGGGCGAAGTCGACAAATATGCGGCGCTCATCAAGGCCACTGTTGAGCGGTATATGATTTTGGATCCCACCATGCGGGGCAAAACATGTACTATCGGCGTACGTCTTGCGAGCAGTGGCTTTGTCATATCGGTAGATAACGGCCAGGGTGACCCGGCGGTTTGTCGTTCCGGTAAGGCGGCTGTTCTGAAAGCCAATCAACTGCCTGTGCCCAAGGATCCTGCGGCATTCGAGATGTTGAAGGAATTTAACCTGAAGTTAGAACCGAGTATCTAAGCGTGATAAAACGAGGTTGCTTGCCTCCGGTTGGCAACCTCTCGCCGAGAAAGGAATTTAACCTCTCATCTATATTGGAACCGAGTATTTAAGCCATGATCAGAAAAGTATTTTTTGCTTTGGTTGGCTGTTTGTTGCTGGGCCAGAGCGCCCAGGCGGCCCTGGACATCGTCATCACCGGCGGTATTGATAGCGCACGCCCCATCGCCGTCGCCCCCTTCAAGTGGGAAGGTAACGGACAGTTGCCGCAGGACATCGCGGAAGTGGTCTCCAACGACCTGATGCGCAGCGGCAAGTTCAAGCCGCTGGCCCGTGGCCAGATGCCGCAAACCCCGAGCAGCAGCAGCGAGATCAACTTCGCTCCCTGGGCCTCCCAAGGGGTTGAAGCCGTGGTGGTGGGTTCCATTTCGGCAGTCGGTGACGGCACCTACAAGGTCAACTTCGAGCTGGTCGATGTGCTGAAAGGCCAGCTGGCCAAGGCACAAGGTGGCGAGAGCAACGGTTACATCCTGGATAGCCGTATGGCGACCATCCCGGGTGCCCAGATGCGCCAGTTTGCCCACCGTATCTCAGACATCGTCTATGAGCGCCTGACTGGCGAGCGCGGTGCCTTCCTGACCCGTCTGGCTTATGTCTCCGTACAGCAGGGTACCCAGTTCCCGTACCAGCTGCGTATTTCTGACTACGACGGTTACAACGAGAAGACCCTGCTGCGCTCCCGCGAGCCCTTGATGTCTCCAGCCTGGTCGCCGGATGGCAGCAAGCTGGCTTACGTGAGCTTCGAGAACCAGAAGTCCGAAATCTATGTGCAGGATATTTACACTCAGCAGCGCAGCCTGATCACCAGTTTCCGTGGTATCAACGGTGCGCCGGAGTGGTCTCCGGATGGTCGTCGTCTGGCTATCGTTCTCTCCAAAGATGGTTCACCGAACCTCTATGTGGTTGATGTCGCTAGCAAGCAGCTGACCCGCGTCACAACCAGCCGTGTGATCGACACTGAACCCTCCTGGATGCCGGATGGGCAAAATTTGTTGTTCACCTCTGAACGTGGTGGCAAACCCCAGATTTATAGCGTAAATTTGGCGACTGGTATGACTCGCCGGATGACTTGGGAAGGTGAATCCAACCAGGGTGCATCCATCACTCCTGATGGCAAAATCATGGTGATGGTGACCCGTGTTCAGGGACAGTATCGTATTGCCCGTCAGGACATGGAAAACAATGCCCTGTTGGTCCTTACCCAGAGTGCTCTGGATGAGTCGCCAAGTGTGGCTCCCAATGGCAGCATGATCATTTATGCCACCATCTATCAGGGTCGTAAGAGTCTCGCGTTGGTGTCGACTGATGGTCGCTTCAAGGCTGTGCTTCCGACCAGTAGCGGTGAAATTCGTGCACCAGCTTGGTCGCCCTTCTTGAATTGATAAAAATCCAATTGTTTTTTGTTTTGTTATAAAGGTTTAAGGAAATAGCATGCAACTCAATAAACTGCTCAAGGGTTTGGCCATCGCACTGCCACTGTTCACCCTGGCCGCTTGTAGTTCTTCTTCTGATTCCGACGCCGCTGGCGCTGAATCAGGTATGACCGACGGCATGGGCGGTGTACAAACCGGCGGCGCCAACGGCATGTTGTCCCCGGAAGAGCAGATGCGTCAGAAGTTCGAAGCACTGCAACGTGACAACGTGATCTACTTCCCGTTCGACGGTTACGATATCCAGGGTCAGTACGCTGATCTGCTGGATGCCCACGCCAGCTACCTGCGCGAGCGCCCGAGCGTTAAAGTCCTGATCGAAGGTCACGCCGACGAGCGCGGTACTCCCGAGTACAACATCGCCCTGGGCGAGCGTCGTGCCAAGGCTGTTGCCAAGTATCTGCAAACCCTGGGTGTGCAGGCCGAGCAGCTCTCCATCGTCAGCTATGGCGAAGAGAAGCCGCTGGACATGTCCCACACCGAGGATGCCTTTGCCAAAAACCGCCGCGCGGTTCTGGTTTACTAAGGTTTAAACCGAACGAAGTTCGTTTATATGCAAGCGGCCATTTCGATGGCCGTTTTATTTGCACTAAACGCCAAGGTTTGATCCGAATGAAATCTGCATATGCGAGCGACGATGGCGCTGGCCGTTTTATCTGTACTAAACGCTAAGGTTTGATCCGAATGAAATCTGTGTACAAGCAAGCTGTCGTTGCGCTGGCCGTATTGGTTGCTCTGAATGCGCAAGCTGCGGCTCCTGTCAGCGATCTGGGCGGTGACTCAAGTGGTGGGGTTGTCCTTAGCGGCAACAACGGCGCCATCGTGCCCACCGGTAGCCTGGAAGATCGGGTTGCCCTGCTGGAGCGCACCCTCAATGCCCGTCTGCGACTGCAAGCTGAATTGCAGCAACAGGTCGACTCCCTGCAAGGGGAGGTCTCCGAGCTGCGTGGTCAGCTGGAGCAGCAGACCTACCAGATGGAACAGTCGCAAGAGCGCCAGCGCCAGCTCTACCAGGAGCTCGACAAGGTTGCCAGCAGCCAGCAAGCTGCTCCAGCCGCCCCGGCCCCTGCTGCTGCCACACCGGCTGCTGCCGCCAATTACTCAACCAATCAGGATGAGAACCAGGCCTACGACGCAGCGGTCAACATGGTGCTCAAAGAGAAGAACTACGACAAAGCCATTCCGGCTTTCCAGGGCTTTATCAAGCAGTACCCCAATTCAGGCTATGTTCCCAATGCACACTACTGGCTCGGCCAGTTGCTGTTCAACAAGGGTGACAGAGCCGGTGCCTCGGCCCAGTTTTCGACCGTGGCCAACAAATACAGCAAATCCCCCAAGCGAGCCGATGCGCTGCTGAAGTTGGGTATGCTGGCGCAACTGGATGGCAAGAAGGCGGAAGCCAAATCCTTCTATGAGCAGGTGATCAAGGGCTATCCCAACACCTCGCCAGCCCAGTTGGCCAAACAGAGTCTGGCCAAGCTGTAACATTGCTGTATGTCACTGTTTTCGTAACGCTACTGTAAAAACAGCCTGCATTTGTACGCACAGTGAGCAAACGGATTTAAATTACGAATTTTCTGTTGCACCGGAAATTTAAATCCGTAATATAGGCCGCCGTCAGAGCCGAAGCAGTAATGCAGTCGGAACTGGTCGTGGTGAGGGTCGTTAGCTCAGTCGGTAGAGCAGTTGACTTTTAATCAATTGGTCGCTGGTTCGAATCCAGCACGACCCACCATTTTCTCCACTCGGTGGAGACAGAATTCCCAGGTCGTTTAGCTCAGCTGGGAGAGCACCTCCCTTACAAGGAGGGGGTCACTGGTTCGATCCCAGTAACGACCACCAGTTTGTAGAAAAAATGATTTAGATGGGTCGTTAGCTCAGTCGGTAGAGCAGTTGACTTTTAATCAATTGGTCGCTGGTTCGAATCCAGCACGACCCACCATCATTTCAGAATCCCAGGTCGTTTAGCTCAGCTGGGAGAGCACCTCCCTTACAAGGAGGGGGTCACTGGTTCGATCCCAGTAACGACCACCAGTTTGTAAAAAAAATGATTTAGATGGGTCGTTAGCTCAGTCGGTAGAGCAGTTGACTTTTAATCAATTGGTCGCTGGTTCGAATCCAGCACGACCCACCATCATTTCAGAATCCCAGGTCGTTTAGCTCAGCTGGGAGAGCACCTCCCTTACAAGGAGGGGGTCACTGGTTCGATCCCAGTAACGACCACCAGTTTGTAGAAAAAATGATTTAGATGGGTCGTTAGCTCAGTCGGTAGAGCAGTTGACTTTTAATCAATTGGTCGCTGGTTCGAATCCAGCACGACCCACCATCATTTCAAGAATCCCAGGTCGTTTAGCTCAGCTGGGAGAGCACCTCCCTTACAAGGAGGGGGTCACTGGTTCGATCCCAGTAACGACCACCAGTTTGTAGAAAAAATGATTTAGATGGGTCGTTAGCTCAGTCGGTAGAGCAGTTGACTTTTAATCAATTGGTCGCTGGTTCGAATCCAGCACGACCCACCATCATTTCAAGAATCCCAGGTCGTTTAGCTCAGCTGGGAGAGCACCTCCCTTACAAGGAGGGGGTCACTGGTTCGATCCCAGTAACGACCACCAGTTTGTAGAAAAAATGATTTAGATGGGTCGTTAGCTCAGTCGGTAGAGCAGTTGACTTTTAATCAATTGGTCGCTGGTTCGAATCCAGCACGACCCACCATCATTTCAAGAATCCCAGGTCGTTTAGCTCAGCTGGGAGAGCACCTCCCTTACAAGGAGGGGGTCACTGGTTCGATCCCAGTAACGACCACCATATTCGCAAGCGAGGCTGAGATATCAGCTGCGTTTGCAGAGAAAGTCCCCACTCAGATGGGGATTTTTTTTGCCCGCAATTCAGTACTTCAACTTCTTCTGTTGCCGGTGTGGCGAGCCGAACCTCTTATTGTGCCACTCTGCCACTCTGCCACTCCGATCCTTCTTCATCCTGCTCTTCCGAGATTGCTCGACGGCCACTGACTTCACTCCTGTCCATCGTGATGCTGCTTATATGAACGCCAGCAATAAAAAGGGCAGGCCAAGGCCTGCCCGCAAAGATGCGCAAGGTGCTACATGATCCCGCGGATCAGGATCCCGCTGATCAGCAGCGGCGCCACCACGCGCCAGCACCAGAGCAGCGCCAGACGCAGGGCGGGTGACAGGCCTACAGGGAGAATGGCATCACCCAGGCGCCAGCCCAGCAGCAGGGTCAGTACCAGACCAAACAGCGGCATCATCAGGTTGGAGGTGAGATAGTCGAGCAGCTCGAAGATGGTCTTGCCAAACAGGGTCAGATCGCTCCATGGGCCGAACGACAGACTCACTGGGATGCCGGAGGCCATGATGAGCAGAGTCAACACCCGGCAGGCGCCGCGGCGTGACCAACCCCACTCTTCGGTAGTGAAGCGCACCAGATGCTCCAGCATGGAGATGGAGGAGGAGAGCGCCGCCACCAGCAGCAACAGGAAGAAGACCACCCCCAGCCCCTGACCGAACGGCAGATGGCTGAACACGGCAGGCATGGTCATAAATGTGAGCCCTGGGCCCGCGGTAGGGTCGATACCGGTGGAGGCCAGCGCCGGGAAGATCATCAAGCCCGCCAGCACCGAGATAAGGCTTGCCAGTGTGACCACCCAGACCCCGGAGCGCAGCACCCCTTCGCTATTGGGCAGGTAGGCGCCATAGGTCGTGTGTACCCCGAGCCCGATGGAGAGGGAGAAGAAGGCCAGCCCCAGCGCGTCCAGCACGCTCTGGCCGGTCAGCATGGAGAAGTCCGGCAGCAACAGCTGGCGCACACCCGCCATGGAGCCCGGCATGGAGAGACCGACCCCCACCAGCAGCAGCATCATGATGAAGAGTGCGGGCATCATCCAGCGCAGTGCCCGCTCCACCCCTTTCTGAATACCTCCCTGCACGAACCACCAGGTCAGGCCTGCGAAGATCAGATGGGTCAGCACCGGCCACCAGGGGTTGCTGACATAGCCGTTGAACAGGGCGGTGAGGGCGCTTCCTTCGCTCAGATTGAGCTTGCCAGCCATCGCCAGCGCGGCGTAACCCACGGTCCAGCCGCCCACCACGCTGTAGAAGCTGTAGATAAAGAAGCCGCAGGCGATCCCCATATACCCCATCCAGCGCCAGTTCGGCCCCACCAGTTTGCGAAAAGCGCCGAGCACCCCGCGCTGGCTATGGCTGCCGAGCAGAGTTTCGCCGACCTGTACCGCTACCCCCAGGGTGAAGCTGAACAGCAGAAAAACCAGCAGAAAAGCGCCACCGCCATTGGTGGCGGTCACATAGGGAAACTTCCAGATGGCACCAAGGCCAATCGCTGTGCCTGCTGCGGCCAGCACATGACCGAGACGGGAAGACCACTGAACCTGGCTCATACAACCTCCGGGTAACACGACATCGAAGCAATACTCCTCTGTAGCAATAAACGACAGACCATAAAAAAGGCCGCCTGAGGCGACCTTTGCAATGAACATTCAGAAAAACTGTGCGTGCAAGGTCACCTCTCTTGCGAGCTAAAAAATCGACCAAACAGCACGAGGATGGCAGACATGAGGTGACAACCTGACTAATGAATGAGGGAACAGCCTAAACCATGGAAAGAATAATTGACACATAAAATCAAAAATTTTTTATGTGTGCCGCTGTCATCACTCTGACTGTACGTACAACTCAATCGGTGAGCGCGTTACCTGGCCGTATCTTTTCTACCTTGTAGCTATTTACTGGGCGATAATCGACGTAGCTTCTTCTGGAACTAGTGACCGCTACATGGCGCTGACGGGAACAACGATGAGACAGGATGTCGTATGAGATGGATGGTGCTGCCCTGGTTACTGATCAGCCTGAGTGTGTCGGCGCAGCCCGCATTAACCCTGCTGAGTCACGACTTACCCCCCTTTACCGAATACCGCGACGGCAAGCTCGACGGATTTGCCATTCGCCTGATCGATGAGGTGCAGGAGGAGCTTGGCACCCGTTATCCGGTGCGGATTTACCCGCTCAAGCGGGCGCTGGCGCTGGCACGGGTCGAGCCCGGCTATGGACTGTTCGTGGTACAGCGGCTCCCGGAGCGGGAGTCTCATTTCAAATGGGTTGGCCCGCTCTTTATCAATCGGGTCTTTATCTATCAAGCGCCGGATAGCCGCCACCCGCTGACCTCGCTGACACAGTTGCGAGATCTGCCCAGAGTGGGGGTCGTGCTGGGCAATGCCGATGATGTGCGGCTGACCCATGAGGGCTACACCAATCTGGTGCGCTACAAGACGGTCGGGGAGGCGATAGAGCGGCTGATGCTGGGCAAGATCGATGCCTTGCCGATGGCGGAGCTGGTGATGGAGGCCACCCTCGACAAGATGGGGTTATCCCGGCGCAGCATCGTCAGCAGTGGCGTGCTGCTCCATCAGGCCGGTCTCTATATCGTCTTCTCCAAGGGAACGGATGATGCCGAGATCACCCGCTGGCAGCATGCCCTGGATGCCGTCAGAGCCGCCCAGGGGCGGGCCGATGAGCCCACCCGCGAAGAGTAACCGTCACACCAGACCGCGAATCAAGATCCCGCCGATCAGCAAGGGGGCAATCCAGCGCCAGCAGTTCATCAGCAGGTGATGCCAGTGGCTGGCAATCCCCTGCGGCAGCGCCTTGCGTCCCAGCTTCCAGCCCAGCAGCAGCGTCAGCATCAGGCCGAACAGCGGCATCATCAGGTTGGAGGTGACAAAGTCCAGCAGCTCGAAGATGGTTTTGCCAAATAGGGTTGCGTGTTGCAGCGGGCCAAACGACAGGCTGACCGGAACACCGCTAACCATGACGAATCCAGTGATGGCGCTGCAGGCCGCGCGGCGTGACCAGCCCCAGGTCTCGCACAGGAAGCACTGCAAATGCTCCAGCAGGGAGATGGCCGAGGAGAGCGCCGCAAAGACCAGCAGGGCGAAGAAGATCACCTCAAGCACCTGACCGAAGGGCAGCAGCTGAAACACCGCCGGCATGGTCATAAAGGTGAGACCGGGGCCGGAGGCCGGGTCGATACCGGTCGAGGCCAGCACCGGGAAGATCATCAGCCCCGCCAGTACTGCCACCATGCTGGCCAGCAGCACCACCCAGAGGCTGGAGCGACCAACCCCTTCGCTGGTCGGCAGATAGGCACCGTAGGTGGTGTGAATGCCCAGACCGATGGAGAGGGAGAAGAAGGCCAGCCCCATGGCATCGAGCACGCCGGACATCCCCAGCTTGCTGAAGTCGGGCATCAGGAAGTGACGTACTCCCGCCATCGCATTGGGCAGGGTGAGGCCAAAGGCGACCAGCATCAGGATCATCAGGAACAGGGCCGGCATCATCCAGCGCAGGGTGCGCTCCACCCCTTTCTGAATGCCTCCTTGTACCACCATCCAGGTGAGGGCGGCAAACAGCAGGTGAGTGAGGATTGGCCAGACGTCGCCGCTGACATAGTCATTGAAGCGGGCGGTGAGGGCTGCTGCATCACCATGGTTGAGATCGCTGGAGATGGCCATGCCGGTATAACCGAGCGTCCAGCCGCCCACCACGCTGTAGAAGCAGTAGATGAGCAGGGTAGAGATCACCCCCATTACCCCAACCCAGCGCCACTGTTTGCCGAGCAGATCGGAGAAGGCACCGACTACCCCGCGGCGACTCATGCTGCCGAGCAGGGTCTCCCCCATCAATACCGCCACCCCCAGGGTGAAGCTGAACAGCAGAAAGACCAGCAGGAAGGCGCCGCCGCCGTTGACGGCGGTGACATAGGGGAATTTCCAGATTGCACCGATACCGACCGCGGAACCCGCTGCGGCGAGGATGTAGCCGAGTCGGGATGACCATTGGGACTGCTTCATAAGAACTCCAATCGAGCGCCCCTTGGCAGGGGCAGAATGGCGCTCATATTACGGAGGTCACGGCGCAATCACTACGACGGTTATCAGGTGTAAATGCGATTTATTAGCATGATTGGCTAATTTAATTCTGTTTTTAGCCCAATCATGCCACCAAATAAAAAACCGGAGCGAGATTGCTCCGGTTTGGTCTCTGGCAACTGCTCGTCGGCGGACTAGATCACCCCGAGCTCCCGCAGCCGCTCCATCAGGTAGCTGTGGGCGGTATGACGCTCGGAGAGCACCACATCCGGGCGCGGGTGGAGGAACAGCGGCAGGGAGATGCGTGACTTGCTGGCACTGCCACCGGTCGGGTTGATGACGCGGTGAGTGGTGGAGGGGTAGTAGCCGCGAGAGGCCTCCTGCAGCATGTCGCCGATATTGATGATGAGGGTGCCAAAGTCGCACGGCACATCCATCCACTCGCCATCGGAACCCTTCACCTGCAGACCGGGCTCGTTGGCGGCGGGCAGGATGGTGAGCAGGTTGATATCCTCGTGGGCGGCGGCGCGGATGGCGCCCGGCTCCTCGGTGCCATCGAACGGCGGATAGTGCAGCACCCGCAGCAGGGTCTTCTGGCTCTCTTCGATCATCGAGGAGAGGGGGCAGCTGTAGTTGGCGGCAATATCGGCCGGGGTGTACTGCTCGACCCAGCCCAGCAGCTCGGCGGCCAGACCGTTGGCGAGACGGTAGTACTCCATCGCCTGCTCCTTCAGTTCTTCCGGCATCTGGCCCCAGGGGTAGATGTGGAAGTACTCCTTGATGTCTTTCTGGCTATGGCCCTTGGCCACCTCGGAGACCGAGGGTGGGAAGTAGCCATCCTGGGTCTCGCGGTTGAACAGGAAATCCTGCTTCTGCTCGCTCATGAAGAAGCGATACCAGTTGTCGTAGATGGACTGCACCAGCTCTTTCGGAATGGGGTGGTTGGTCAACACGCCAAAGCCGGTGGTTCGCAGGGATTCGGTGAAGCGTTGGGCCGCATCGGGTGAGCGGTAATCGACGGTCAGGACTTTCATTGTTTTTGTTGCGCGCCAGTTAAAAGATGGCGCAGTTTACCCTGCAAGCCGTAACAAGGAAAGGGACGCGGCCTCCAGCTGCCGCCCCCTGCCTGATAGTGATAAAAACATCAGATAAAAGAGGCGGATAGTGGCGAGAGTGGCTCCCTTGTCCTGCCTGCCCATCCTCACTAGAATGCCAGCCACTGTCTTTTCCGGAGTCTGTCCATGTCCTCGAAGATCCTGTTGCTCACCCTGCCACTGCTGCTGGCCGGATGCAGCTCCCTGTCAGAAGATGAGTGCCGCACCATGAGCTGGTACAACCTGGGTTATCAGGATGGATCGGAGGGCAAAACCCGTCAGGCGACCCGTGATTACGTTTCGTCTTGCAGCGAATATGGCCTCAAAGTGGATGAGGCCGAGTGGAAACGGGGCTACGACAAGGGGTTGGAGCTCTACTGCATTCCCGAACTGGCTTACAGCAAGGGTAAGGAGGGGCAGGCCTATCTGGGGGTATGCCCCAATGACGCCAGCTTCCTCAAGCAGTATCAGCGTGGCTACGAAGAGTACAAACTGGCTGCTCGCCTGCGGGAGATCAGCGACGAGCTGGAGCGTACCGAGCGTGATATCGATACGCTGGAGCGCAGCATCCGCAACGAAACCAACACGGAACAGCGTGACTATTACCGCGCCAAGCGCGATCGGGCCATTCGCCACTACGAATCCCTGCGCCGGGAGTACAATCGTCTGCGTTATCCGGATCGGGTGATCCAGTTCTCCTTCGGCGGTTAATCCCTCTCTTTATGGCCAGCCCGCGTGCTGGCCATGTTGCACCTTGTCAGATCAGGGCAGTACCCAGCGCTGCAGTGCCAGTGCGATACCATCTTCGTTGTGGTCGGCCGTGA
The DNA here is from genome assembly GCF_051919425.1 of Aeromonas sp. 75A. NCBI lineage: Bacteria > Pseudomonadati > Pseudomonadota > Gammaproteobacteria > Aeromonadales > Aeromonadaceae > Aeromonas > Aeromonas sp. 75A. The sequence continues at coordinate 2,776,585 of NZ_JBQBES010000002.1, forward strand.
CCCGATGGGCATGGCTCTGGATCTGCGGCGCCGCATTGCCCATGGCTACCGCCAGCCCAACTTGCTCGAACATGCTGATGTCGTTGTTGTTGTCCCCAAACGCCACCACCTGCTCCATTGCAATCCCTTCGCTGGCTGCCCACTGGGCAAGCCGGTTGCCCTTGCTGCAACCGGGCTGTACCAGCTCCACCGCATAGGGGGCCGCCCAGTCGCGGGTAAAGGGCATCTGCTCGACCACCTCGCCCATAAAGGTGTGCAGGCGCGCAGGATCCTGATTGAACAGCTCCAGCTTCCAGACCGGATTGTCGAGCCAGCCTGCCAGCTCCTCGACCGGGTGGAGGGCGATCTTGAGGTGGTCCGGCTGATTGGCCGACCAGTGGCGGATGCGGGTGACATGCTCTTCACAGCCGATGTAGCCAATGCCCTCGCTCAGGTGGAACAGGGCGCCCATCTGCTGCGCTTCGACCGCGGCCAGCAGCTCGGTAAGCGGGGCAGCCGCCAGCGGGTCGCCGCTGATGATCCGGTTTTGCACCGGATCATAGAGATAGGCGCCGTTGCTGCAGATGAGGGGGGTATCGAGGGCCAGCTCGTGGTGAAAGGGGCGCGCCGTCATATAGTGGCGCCCCGTGACCAGCAGCACCTTGATGCCGTGGGCGCGGGCCTGCGCCAGTGCTGCCCGGGTGGCCGACGAGATCTTGTGATCACGGGTCAGCAGGGTGCCATCCATATCGAGCGCGATGGCCTTGTACTCACTCATAGCTCCTCCAGCATCGAACAAATCCGTAAAGAGCTTTACCGTCCCAGACCCGGCGCCCCGATGCAAGCCTTGCCCGCGGCCGAAGCACCGAACTGTGATCCCTTCGTGGCTCAGGTGCAGCTGGCCAGCTGTTGACGACGGTCGGCACGGCGGCGCAGCAGATAGAAACCGGCGGCACTGGCAAGGGAGCAGAGGGTGGCGAGATAGAAGGGCCACTCGGTACCGGCCAGCAGCACCAGACTGCCGAGCAGCACCGCCAGGATCTCGCTACCCACGGCGAGGGCGCGGTAGAGCCCCATCGCCTGCCCCTGCTGCTCCGGGTGACTGCGGTTGGAGATCGCCACCGAGGTGGCCAGCTCCCCCAGACTCATGCCGATGCCAGCGGGAACGAAGGTAAGCGCCAGCCCCCACCAGTGCACGGGCAGGATAAAGAGCAGCATGCCGCTCGCCATCACCAGATGGCCGACAATCCCGAGGGAGCTGCCGCGCCAGTGGCGGGCGATGCGAGAGCCGAGCCAGGAGCCCGCCATCATGGGCAGGCTCACCAGCACCGCCGCCTGCGCCAGCTGGGCCGGATCCCAGGCCAGCCTCTCCACCAGCCAGATATTGAAGTAGGTGAAATAGAGCTGCACGGCGCCATAGCTGATCAGGGTGAGTGCGAAGTAGGGGAGCAGGGCCGGTTGCAGCAACAGCTGGCGGCTGGAGAGGGTCGGGGCCTGCCGGGCGGCCGCCACCGGCGGACGATAGGGGATCAACCAGTAGACCAGCAGCAGGTTGAGCAGGGTCATTCCTACCGCCAGCCAGGCGGCCAGACTGTAATCCCCCGAGATCACCGCGGCGTAGCCCCCGATCATCGGCCCTACGACCCAGCCCAGATTCATACCGATGTTGATCCAGGCGAAGCTGCGGGTCTTGTGCTCCTTGCCGGCGAGATCCGCCGCCATCGCCTGCACGATGGCGATGTTGCCGTTGCATAGCCCCTCCACCACCCGGCTGAGCAGCAGCAGGGGGAGGGAGCGCCAGGCGATACCGAGTGCCATCAGGGCATAGCCTGCCAGCACCCCCGCCAGCGAGAGCAACAGCAGTGGCTTGCGGCCATAGCGGTCGGAGAGGCGACCGAGCCAGGGACTGCCCACCAGCTGGAACAGGGGATAGAGCCCCATGGTGACCCCCAGCCACACCTTGCGGCTCCAGTCGGAGGCATCCGGCGTCAGCATGCCGTGGGCCGGATCCAGCAGCAAGGGTGCCAACACCGGGGAGGGGAGACTGAAACCTGCAACTGCCAGCGTGACCGTCATGACCAGCACCCAGAGGGGATTTTTGTGCTCGTGTTTCTCCATGCTGCACTCATTAAGTAAAGTTATTGGTTTATTTATGCTGGTTCATAGACGGGATTAAGTAAAGTGAATTATTGATTTAATAAAGGGCGCTCCCCATAATGAGATCATGAACGCAAGCACCGACAAGATCCTGTTTCTGCTCAAGAGCCATGGCCCGCAGAGCGCCGCCGCGCTGGGGGAGCAGTTGCAGATGACCTCCATGGGCGCCCGCCAGCACCTGCTCACGCTCGAGCAGGAGGGGTGGGTCACATTCAGCGACGAGGCGCGCGGGCGCGGTCGTCCCGTGCGGCTGTGGCAGCTCACCGAGCAGGCCTGGCAGCGCTTCCCCGATAGCCATAGCGACCTGACCGTGCAGCTGATCGACAACGTGCGCGAGCTGTTTGGCGAGGAGGGGATGGAACGGCTGATCCAGCAGCGGGAGCAGCAGATGCTTGCTCGCTATCAGGAGGCGCTGGGGTCCTATGGCCTCTCTGGCCGGCTGGCGGCGCTCAGGGAGCTGCGTACTCGCGAGGGCTATATGGCGGAGATCCGCCGCGAAGAGGATGGCAGCTGGCTGCTGTGGGAGAGCCACTGTCCCATCTGTGCGGCAGCGCGTACCTGCCGCGGTTTCTGTCGCAGCGAACTGGCGCTGTTTCGCCAGCTGCTGGCGCCGGCGACGGTGGAGCGGGAGCAATATCTGCTGGAGGGGGCGCATCGCTGCCTCTATCGCATCACGCCGCCCGCGCTCTGATTTCGTCAAACGCCCAAAAACAACAAAGCAGGCGCCGGGATGCCTGCTTTGTTGCCTTCGGGGAGGGGGTTCTCTCGTTCCAGCCCGTCGTTTCCCGATAAGGTAAGACGGCTGATGGGGCTCTTGACCCGGTAAGGTCCTTCACCGCAGAGACCCGGTCAGGTATCTGCTTTGCCACCGGAAGATGTAACCATAGTATCCCTCCCGTGCCGGTGAGTGGTTGCAAAGCAACCACTTATTTCGGTTGTTTTTGCAATAGTTCACCCTTAATCTAGGAAAAGTGGATTAGTCATTGCAACGAGGAAGGGTAAATGCTGAAACTTGATCGCATAGACAGACATATTCTCGAGCTGATGCAGGAGAATGGCCGCATCAGCAATCTGGAACTGGCCGAGCTGGTCGGGCTCTCGCCGTCCCCCTGCTCCCGCCGGGTCAAGGCGCTGGAGGATGCCGGCCTCATCGACACCCACGTTACTCTGCTCAACGCCCGCCAGCTTGGCCTCACCCTCACCGCCTACATTCACATTTCCATGGACAGACACACGCCCGAGCGGTTCGAAAACTTCGATCGCGCCATCAGCGAACTGCCCGAAGTGCTGGAGTGTGACCTCATCACTGGCAATGATGCCGACTACCAACTCAAGGTGGTGGTGCGCGACATGGAGCACTATCAGCACTTCCTGCTGGACAAGCTGACCCATATTCCGGGGGTGACCGGAGTGCGCTCCAGCTTCGTGCTGCGTCGCATCAAGCACAAGACGGCACTACCGCTCAACCATCTGGGGTGAGCCCGCGCAAGCCGCTTATAGAAACAGAAAGAGGAGGCCAGTGGCCTCCTCTTTTGCTATTCGCTCTTGGTTATTCGGTAGTGGTTATCGGGTCTGGATTAGCTGTCGCGGTGACGGGGCGACTGCCGCTGTCAGACGCTGACCTGGCTGATGTCTTCCACCTGCAGCAGCCAGCCGCTCTGCTCCTGCTGCGGTTCGCCGCTGACCCGCAGCCGCTCGCCGGTCGGCACCCACTGCCCCTCGGGCAGGGATACCAGCAGGCTCTCGCTGCCGTTGTCGAACAGCCAGCGATCTTCGCCAAGCGATTCAATCAGATAACCTTCCATCTCCACTCTGGACTCGGCTTGCCAGGATGGCGCAACGGAATCACGGCTCTCGATGAAATCCCCCTGAACACCAAAACTGGCTAGCCCCCACAGAATGGAGAGCCCGACGATGGATGTTTGCATCTTGTCTCTCCTCTTTTGGAACTGTAGGGCCAGTATGGGAACAGAAAACTGAGCGCACCATGAACAAGGTGGCAAAGTGCTGGCGAGATCGCGAAAAAATCCGGTCAATTGGCCGGCAGAGTCATTTTATGGTGCCTGGATCACACTATTTGGCGGCTTCTTCTGCCATCCGTTCAGCTCTTGGCTTATTCGTCCACATGGCTACCCCGCGATGATCCCCACAGATCCCCTCTGCCACCACGGCGCGAACCCGGGTGCCATCTTTGCAAATGGCCTGCCAGGCGTCGGCATCATCGATGGCGAGCGAGTTGGGGGGCGGCGTGGTTTGGCAAGCTGTGAGCAGCAGGGCGCACAGGGGGAGCAATTTTTTCATGGCGGACTCCTCGAGGTAATGGGGAACTGAGAGGATTGGTATGACCTCTCCATCCGGGCTTCACTCCCCAGCATCAGTGATAACCGGTTCAGGGGCAAGGGGAGGGGTCACCGACAGGCGCAGGTGCCGTGCAGCCGGGGCTTGCCCTGTGCCCTTCTTGGGCCTAAGGTGGGGCCGTTTTACTGCCTGATTGAAGGAGCGTTTTCATGTCCACTCTCTATCCCCGCGTCGGGGTCGGCGTCATCCTGACCAACGCCCAAGGCCAGGTGCTGCTTGGCAAACGCAAAGGGAGCCATGCCCCCTACTGGTCGATCCCGGGTGGTCATCTGGAGTTGGGGGAGAGCTTCGAGTCGGCGGCGATCCGCGAGGTGGCCGAGGAGACCGGACTTGAGATCCACGGGCCCGAGGTGGTGGCGGTGACCAACAATCTGGAGACATGGCGCGAGAGCGGGCTGCACTATATCTCGGTGACGCTGCACGCCCGGGCCGATGGTGAGCCGCAGCTGCTGGAGCCGGAGAAGTGCGAAGGCTGGGTCTGGTGCGATCCGCGCGCGCTGCCTGAGCCCCATTTCGACGCCAGCCGTCAGTCCATCGCCTGCTGGCTGGCGGGACGCTGCTACTTGCCGGGTGATGTGCCAATGGTGTCGGCCGAATCAGTCTGATTGTCATAAAACGATCATCGCGCTGTCATAATATCCCCTCTCCATCGGGAGAAGAGGGATGAGGGAGAAGAGCGTGGGACAGGTATTTATTCAGTTTTTATGGCTGGGATGCATCAGCTTTGGTGGTCCAGCCGCTCATATCGGCTATTTCCAGCGCACCTTCGTCCAGCGGCTCGGCTGGTTGACACAGGCAGAATTTGCCCGCTTGCTGGCGCTGTGCCAGCTGCTGCCGGGGCCCGCCTCCAGCCAGCTTGGTTTCGCCATCGGTCGTCATCGCGCCGGTCTGGGCGGGGCGCTCTCTGCTTTTGTTGGCTTCACGCTGCCCTCATTTCTGCTGCTACTGGCGGCCGCGATCGGCATCGGCCAGCTGGGCAGCAATCTGTGGCTCGATGCGGCGTTGCACGGCCTCAAGCTGCTGGCGCTTATCGTGGTGGCCGATGCGGTGCTCACCATGAGTCGTCAGTTCTGTGCCACTGGAGTGACCCAAGGGATCATGGTGGTGACCGCTGCGGCACTCTGGTGGCAGCCCAGTCTGCTGACTCAACTGTTGATGCTGGCGGGAGCGGCGCTTATCTGCGCCCGCAGCCAGCGCGGGGCGGGTAGTCGCCCAGCCTCCGCCGAGTTGCCTTCTGCCGCCAGCAGTCAGCCTCATTGGCCGACCCTGCTGCTGTTTGGTATCCTTTTTATCGGTCTGCCGCTGCTCGGTAGCCCGCTTGGCCAGCTGGTTGCCGACTTCTATCGCGCCGGTAGTCTGGTGTTTGGCGGTGGCCATGTGGTGTTGCCGCTGCTGCAAGAGAGCGTGGGACACACTCTCAACGAGCAGCAGTTTCTGACCGGTTACAGCCTGGCCCAGTTGGTGCCGGGCCCCATGTTTACCCTTGCCACCTATCTTGGCGCCCAGCTGCAGCCCGAGATGCCGATGATCGGGGCCCTGTTGGCGACCCTGGCGCTCTTTGCACCCGGCTTTCTGCTGCTCTGGGCGGTGGGCCCCTGCTGGCAACAGTGGCTGGCCCATCCCCGTCTGGCGGGGGCCGTCACCGGCATCAATGCTGCCGTAGTGGGATTGCTGCTGGCGGCCCTCTATCAGCCGGTGTGGCAGAGTGCGGTGCTGGCGCCGACCGATCTGGCGCTGGTGGCCATCGGCTTTTATCTGCTGCGGGTGTTGAAGTTGCCGGTGCCGGCCATCGCGGCCCTGTTAGTGATGACTGCTATCCTGCTGGCGTGAACGCGGTGAAATCCCGATAAAAAACGGCGCCTCCGTGATGGAGGCGCCGTTTTTATTGCAATGGGTCAGCCGCTTAAGCGTCGGGATCGAAATCCAGACTCAGGCTGTTGACGCAGTAGCGCTGGCCTGTCTCGGTCGGTCCGTCGGGGAAGACGTGACCGAGGTGAGATCCGCACTGGCGGCAGGTGATCTCCACTCGCTTCATGCCGTGGCTGTTGTCCTCGGTGTACTCCACCGTCCCCTCGATGGCCTTGTCGAACGAGGGCCAGCCGCAGCCGGAATCAAACTTGGCTCCTGAGTGAAACAGCACGCTCTTGCAGCAGACACAGAGGTAGTCGCCGCTCTTGCGATTGTGGAGCAGGGCGCCGCTGTAGGGGCGCTCGGTGCCCTTCTCCCAGCAGACGTGAAACTGCTCGGCGGTCAGTTTGCTGCGCCACTGTTCCGGATTGTTACTGCTCATACCGACTCCTTGCCATCCATACCGGAGCCCAGCATAACGGCTCCGTAAAGCTGACTCCAGCATGCCTCTTATGCTTTGCCTGTATCTGTGATCGAGGTGGCAACCATCTCCTCACCGGATGCAGGGAGAATTTCCTGCTGCGGTGGCTGGGCATCCTCCGCCGTGCTGGCCAGCGCCACCCGCTCCAGCAGTTTGAGGGAGTGGGCCCGGCCGACCGCCACCTGCCGTTTGATGTCATCGGGCAGGAAGGGCAGCCCATCGTTGGTGGCGGTGTCGATGGTCTGGATCCACTCCAGCCCTTCCCCCGGCGGTGGCAGGCGGAACTGGATGTCGTAGTCGCTGGCGTTGAACAGCACGTACCAGCGCTCGCCGACACAGTTGATCATGCCGATATCCATGGCGAACGCCTGCCCCATGGGGGCGTGCCAATCCTGATCGGTGAGCTGGTGGCCGTCCGGGTGATACCAGTTGACCTGATGGCAGCTGGACGGGGTGCCATTCCAACTGTCGTCGCTCAGTTGCAGGTTGGAGAAGACGCAGGACTCCGCCCGCAGCGCCATCATCTGCTGGGTGAAGGCGAACAGCCGTTCATCCTCCGGTCGCCACTGCCAGTTGACCCAGCTGATCTGGTTGTCCTGACAGTAGGCGTTGTTGTTGCCAAGCTGGCTGCGTCCCATCTCGTCGCCGGCAAGGAAGTGGGGAGTACCTTGGGACAGCAGCAGGGTGGCAATCAGATTGCGCTTCTGCTGCTGGCGCAGGCTGTTGACCCGCGGATCCAGGGTCGGCCCCTCTACCCCATGGTTATAGGAGAGGTTGTTGCCGTGGCCGTCCCGATTGTCTTCACCGTTGGCCTGATTGTGGCGCTGGTTGTAGGAGACCAGATCCTCCAGGGTGAAACCGTCGTGATAGCAGAGGTAGTTGACGCTGCTGTGAGGCGAGCGCCAGTTCTTCGGGAAGATATCCCGCGAGCCTACCAAACGGGTGGCAAAGTCCCCCATCTTGCCCGCATCACCGCGCCAGAAGGCGCGCACCGTGTCGCGGTAGCGGTCGTTGATCTCCTGCCACTGGCTCGGGAATTGACCCAGCCGGTAGCCGAAGGGACCGATGTCCCAGGGTTCGGCGATGAGCTTGACCTGTGACAGCACAGGGTCGGCCATCACTGCCTTGAAGAAGGCGCCCATGGGCTCGAACTCCCCCGCTTCCCGCGCCAGTGTCACCGCCAGATCGAAACGGAAGCCATCCACCTGCATCTCGGTGACCCAGTAGCGCAGGGCATCGAGCACCAGTCGCAGGGTATTGGGATGATCCAGATTGACGCTGTTGCCACAGCCGGTCACGTTGGCGTGACGGGTGTAGTCCGGGCCGTGAGGACCCGCTTCGAACGCGTAGTAACCGGCGTTGTCAAAGCCCTTGAACGAGAGGGTGGGGCCGTCGAAGCCCGAGGCGGCAGTGTGGTTGTAGACCACATCCAGGATCACCTCGAGCCCAGCCCGGTGCAGCTCGCGTACCATGGTCTTGAACTCGGTCACCGCCTCGTCGGCCCTGGTGCTGTAGCGCGGCTCCGGGGCGAAGAAGGCGATGGGGTTGTAGCCCCAGTAGTTGGTGAGTCCCAGCTGCTCCAGTCGCGGTTCCGACATGAAGGCGGCCACCGGCATCAGCTGCACCGAGGTGATGCCGAGGCTCTTCATATGCTCGATAACCAGCGGGTGACAGATGCCAAGGTAGGTGCCCTGCAGCGCTTTGGGGATCCCCGGGTGCTGCTTGGTAAAGCCCTTGACGTGGGTCTCGTAGATAATGGTGCGGGCCGGACTGATCCCGGGTTTGCCAACCCCTTGCCAGTCAAAACTGTCATCCACTACCACCGACTTGGCAATCATCCCGGCGCTGTCACCCTGATAGAGGGCTTCATCCCAGTAGGTGGGACGACTGAGCGCCCTGGCGTAGGGGTCGATCAGCAGTTTTTGCGGATCGAACAGCATCCCCTCCTGCGGGGTGCCATAGACCCGATAGCCGTAGCGCTGACCGGCCTTTACACCGCGCACGTAGCCAAAGCGATACTGGCCACGGCGGCCGGGCAACTCCAGCCGCATCAGCTCCTGCTCCTGCTCGTCGTACAGGCAGATCTCCACCTTGTCCGACTGGGGGGCCCAGACGCAGAAGTGGCAACCGTTCTCGTCAAGGCGGGCCCCCAGCGGGTGGCCCACCCCTTTTTCCATTACAAGCATCAAGACTCCTGTTTGATAAACAAGGTCGCCAGCGGCGGCAAGTCCAGCACTATGCTGTGTGCCATCCCCTGCCAGGGGGTCGGCTCGGCAGCGAACACCAGACCTACATCATAGTTACTACCCCAGTAATACTCGCTGTCGGTGTTGAGCACCACCCGATAATTGCCCGCCGCAGGGACGCCGATCCGATATTCGAGACGGGGCACCGGGGTGAAGTTGCAAGCGACCACAATAGCCTGCTTGCCCTCTTTGTCCGCCCGCAGCCAGGCAAAGATGCTGTTGTCGGCATCGTTGTGATCCAGCCAGCGGAAGCCGGTCTGCTCATAATCGGCCTGATACAAGGCAGGCTCATGACGGTAGAGGTGGTTGAGATCGTGGATCAGCCGCTGCTGACCGGCATGCTTGGGATATTGCAGCAGATGCCATGGCAGCTGGGTATCGTGGTTCCACTCGTTGCTCTGGGCGATTTCGGTGCCCATGAAGTTGAGCTTCTTGCCCGGGTGGGCGTACATGAAGCCCATGTAGGCCCGCAGGTTGGCGGCTTGCTGCCACTCGTCGCCCGGCATCTTGTAGAGCATGGAGTGCTTGCCGTGCACCACCTCGTCGTGGGAGAGCGACAGGATGAAGTTCTCGTCATAGTGGTAAACCATGGAGAAGGTCATGTCGTTGTGGTGATAGCGGCGGTGGATCGGTTCTTTCTGCATGTAGGTTAGGGTGTCGTGCATCCAGCCCATATTCCACTTGAAGCCAAAGCCGAGGCCGCCGAGGAAGGTGGGGCGGGAGACACCGGCAAAGGCGGTGGACTCTTCGGCTATGGTCATGGCGTGGGGATACTTGCCGTAGACCTCCTCGTTGGTCCACTTCAAGAGGCTGATCGCCTCGTAGTTGTGGTTGCCGCCATCGACGTTCGGTACCCACTCACCGGCGTTGCGGGAGTAGTCCAGATAGAGCATGGAGGCGACGGCATCCACCCGCAGGCCGTCGATGTGGAACTTGTCGAGCCAGAACAGTGCGCTCGCCACCAGGAACTGGCGCACTGTGTCGCGGCCGAAGTCGTAGATGTAGGAGTTCCAGTCCGGGTGCCAGCCACGGCGCGGATCTTCGTACTCGTAGAGCGGTGTGCCATCGAAGCGGGCCAGCCCGTGGGCATCGGACGGGAAGTGGGCGGGCACCCAGTCCAGAATAATGCCGATCCCGGCCTGGTGGCACTGGTCGACGAAGTATTTGAAATCATCAGCGGTGCCGTAGCGGCTGGTGGGGGAGAACATGCCCACCGGCTGGTAGCCCCAGGAGCCGCTGAAGGGGTGCTCGGAGACCGGCAGCAGCTCGATGTGGGTGTACTCCATCTCCTTGACGTAGGCGACCAGCTCCACTGCCAGCTCGCGCCAGCTCAGGCTGTCGCCGTTGGGGTGGCGCTTCCAGGAGCCGACGTGCAGCTCATAGATGGAGAGCGGCTGCTCGCGTTTGTCGTTGTGCTGGCTGGCAATCCACTTGGCATCCTGCCACTGGTACTGGGCGTGGTCATAGACCACGGAGGCGAACGACGGATACTGCTCGCAGTAAAAGCCGACCGGATCGCTCTTGTGGGGCAGCCGGTTGCCCATGGGGTCCTTGAGCTCGAACTTGTAGCGATCCCCGGCCTTGAGGCCCGGCACAAACAGCACCCAGTGACCGCAGAGGCTGCGCTGCATCGGATGGCGGCGGCCATCCCAGAAGTTGAAATCGCCGATCAGGCTCACGGCGGTGGCGCTCGGCGCATAGACCGCAAAACGCACCCCTTCCACCTGCTGGCCAAGATGTTCCACGGTGCGCAGCTGGGCGCCAAGGGTGTGGTAGAGGTTTTCCGGCTGGGCGGTCAGTTCGGCTAGGCCTGCCCAAGCGGCATCCTGAAACTGGTAGGGGTCGATGACCTCGGTGGTGGCATCTTGGTAGCTGGCGATCAGCTGATAGGGGAAGGAGTTTTTGCGGCGGGTGAAAACAGTTTCAAAAAGACCCGATTCATCGGTGGGCGCCAGGGTGGCAACGACTTTGCCCGACTTGAGATCCTTGACGCGAACTTCGAGGGCATCAGGCAACCAGGCGGTCAGTTTGAGGCCGGGCCCATCCGGATTGGCCTGCAGGCCTAAGTGAGAGAAGGGATCGGAACAGCGGGCAGCAACCAAACGTTCAACGAGCATCGAGATTTCCTTTCATGACAGAGCATCCACTCCGGCCGAAGCCGGAGTGGATTTAGGTGAGAGCGCTGTGGGAGACAGCGTCTCAACGACTGGCCTCATCACGGGCTTGGCTCATCTTGCCAGCCAGTGCCTTGAGTGCCTCATTGGCAAAAATATCTTCCAGATCAGCGGAGAGCTTGCGGCGCCAGTTGGGGTATTCGTAACTGGTGCCCGGTACGTTGACCGGCTTGTCCATCTCCAGCCAATCTTCCAGCTGGGTACTGAACAGGGCACAGCTGCCGCGGGACATGTGGATCTGCAGACCGTGGTTGAGTTCGGTGTTCATGCCGACCCAGTTCACGTCATGACTGATGTTGTCAGAGATGACCTTGTGGGCATGCAGGCTGTCGAGGATCCGCTGTTTGGCCTGGTGACGATCAGCATACAGAGTCTTCAAAACATCTTCATCCGGATACAGACCCAGTTGACGGCCGAGCGCCAGATCATCGCAGTGCCAGAAGCCCTTGAGGGTCGGCATGTCGTGGGTGGTCAGGGCCGACATCGCCTGCTCTGTGTAGTGTGCCGGGGAGATAAAGCCGCCATCTTCCTTGGAGCGCTCGAAGAAGAACACCTTGTAGGAGTGGACGCCGTTCTCTTTCAAAGTCACGTCGATCCCCTCCGGCACGGTGCCCAGATCCTCGCCGATCAGCAGGCACTGATTACGGTGGGATTCGAGGGCCAGAATGCCCAGCAGATCGTTGACCGGATAGTAGATGTAGGCGCCCTTGGCGGCGGACGCTCCGGGCGGTACCCACCACAGGCGCAGCAAGGCCATCACGTGGTCGATGCGCAGTGCGCCGCATGAGCGCATGTTGGCACGGAACAAGTCCACCATCGGCTGATAGGCCGCTTCGAACAGCTTGTTCGGGTTCATCGGGGGCAGGCCCCAGTTCTGACCAAGCGGGCCGAGGATATCGGGCGGCGCACCGACCGAGGCTTTCGGGCAGTAGAGATCCTGGTTGGCCCAGATCTCGGTGGAGCCTTCGGAGACGCCCACTGCCAGATCCCGGTAGATCCCCATCACCATGCCGGCAGCCTTGGCGCGGGCATCGGCTTGCGCCAGTTGTTCGTCAGCCAGGAACTGCAGATAGAGGTAGAAGTTGACATCTTGCGGGTGCTCGGCCATCCAGGCGGCAACGGCAGGGTTGTGGTAATCGCGCAGCTCCTGCGGCCATACCGGCCAGCCCCAGGCATTTTCGCCTTTGGCATAGAAGTGGGCCTGCAGGGCATCAAATGCTGCCTGCTGTTGCAGGCTGTCGCCACCGGCGGCCACGAAGGCATCAAAGGCGGCCTGACGCTCGGCGCTCAGGGTGGCTTCGTCGAACACCTGACGCAGCATGCCGAGTTTGGTCTGGATCACGCCGGTGTAATCGACATTCTCTTTGGCGCGCAGATCGGCCAGATGTTGCTGGAAGGCAGGACTTGCCACTTCCGCCTTCAGGCGATCGCTCTGCTGGAATTCGGGCACCGCTTCCACATTGATATAGGCCACGTTGAGCCAGCGACGGGAAGAGGGGCTATAGGGACTGGCGCTCTCGGGATTGGCCGGATAGAGGGCGTGGATGGGGTTGAGGCCGACGAAGTGAGCACCCCAGGCGGCGGCTTTCTCAACCAGCTGGCCCAGATCGCTGAAATCACCGATACCCCAGTTGTGGCGGCTGCGCAGGCAGTAGAGCTGCACGCTCGGACCCCATACCTTGCGGCCATCGGCAATTGGCGCCTGCTTGTAGCAGGCCTTGGGGGCAACGATGAGGCGCATGGTAGCCAGCGGCTCGTCATTGCCCTCTTCCAGCAGCACCAGCTGGTGATAACCCAGCTCCGGGGCCATATCCAGAGTGACGCGATAGGCCTGGCACTCCATCTCTTCAAACTCGGCCACGCCGACCAGCTCACCCTCGATGGGGGTGAATTGACCGGACAACACAGCACCCTGCTCCTGCTGGAGCTGCCAGGTGAGGGCGTCGTTGACGAATTCGATGGGGAGGCGAACCTCAAGGGTAACGGCGTCGCCGGTGCGAACCACCATCACAGGATCCAGCGCCCGCAACCAGTGCTGGCGATGCTCCTCTTCCAGCTGCTGCACCAGTGCGGCCTCGTCATCGACGCGGTAGCCCATGGCGCCCAGCATGGCGGCCTTGCTCTCTTCTGATACCTGGGCCGGGTGGCCCCAGGCATCGACATACTCGCTGGCGATACCTTTTGCGGCAGCCAGCTGTTCAATCAGGGTGGTCATAGTTTGAGAATTCCCGCTGTGGATTCTATCTATACTATTTTGTTTGATTTTTATTGGGTGGTACTTGAACAGTGGCTCTATGGGCCATGCTAAACCGCGCACATTTTTACATATCTCTGTGAATGGTTGTGTGACCGAGTAGGCACTATTGTTGATATCTGCGCGATGCCACGATCTGGCACTTTTTTCGTCAAAACGTGGTAATCAGTTACATAAACAGAAAATTAATTTCACAGTTTTTCATGATATAGCGCAATTTCAGACAGAATGTTGGTTGACTCACCGGAGAGTTCTAGTAAATTTACAAGCGGAATTTTCTTTGACTACTGAACAGTTAGGTAACTAAATATGACTATCAAAGTAGGTATTAACGGTTTTGGCCGTATCGGTCGTTTCGTATTCCGTCTGGCTTGCGAGCGTGCAGACATCGAAGTTGTTGGTATCAACGACCTGATCGATGTTGACTACATGGCTTACATGCTGAAGTACGATTCAACTCACGGTCGTTTCAACGGTACCGTTGAAGTTAAAGACGGCAACCTGGTTGTAAACGGCAAAACCGTACGTGTTACCGCTGAGCGTGACCCGGCCAACCTGAAGTGGGGCGAAATCGGTGTTGACGTTGTTGCTGAAGCTACCGGTCTGTTCCTGACCGACGAGACTGCTCGTAAGCACATCGCTGCTGGTGCCAAGAAAGTTGTTCTGACTGGCCCGTCCAAAGACGCTACCCCGATGTTCGTAATGGGTGTTAACGACTCTACCTACGCTGGCCAGGACATCGTTTCCAACGCTTCCTGCACCACCAACTGTCTGGCCCCGATCGCCAAGGTTCTGAACGATACCTTCGGTATCGAGTCTGGCCTGATGACCACCGTTCACGCTACCACTGCTACCCAGAAGACCGTTGATGGTCCGTCTGCCAAAGACTGGCGCGGTGGCCGCGGTGCGGCTCAGAACATCATCCCGTCCTCTACCGGTGCTGCCAAAGCTGTTGGCGTAGTTATCCCGGAACTGAAAGGCCTGCTGACCGGTATGGCTTTCCGTGTTCCGACTCCGGACGTGTCTGTTGTTGACCTGACCGTTAACCTGAAGAAAGCTGCCACCTACGCAGAAATCTGCGAAGCGATGAAAGCTGCTTCCGAAGGCGCTATGAAAGGCGTTCTGGGCTACACCGAAGACGAAGTTGTATCTACCGACTTCCTGGGTGAGCGTCAGACCTCCGTATTCGACGCCAAGGCTGGTATCCAGCTGAACGACAAGTTCGTTAAAGTTGTATCCTGGTACGACAACGAAATGGGCTACTCCAGCAAAGTTCTGGACCTGATCGCTCACATCTCCAAGTAATTTGGGATGCGCAATCGCGTAGCTTGAAAAAGGCGGCCATTGGCCGCCTTTTTGTTTTTCGGTTTCCCCTGATGACAGGAGTCCACATGCAATCCATTCGTCCCCTGACCGCCAATTGCAAGCTTGCCAACAATGCGGCCGGTCTGCCGGTTCTCACCATTAATAACGACTATGCCAAGGCTGAGATCAGCCTGTTTGGCGCCCATGTGCTGAGCTATCAGCGTCATGGCGAGCCGGCCTCCATCTGGCTGAGTGACAAGGCGGTGCTGGATGGCAGCAAGCCTGTTCGCGGTGGTATCCCGATCTGCTGGCCCTGGTTTGGCCCGGCGCCCGCCCGCGTTGGTAGCGGCAAGCCCTCCCACGGTTTTGCCCGCACCACCCTCTGGATGCTGGACGGGGTCTCCGATCACGCCGATGGCACGCTCGTTCATCTTTCCCTGCGCGACAGCGACGCAACCCGCGCCCTGTGGGATCACCCCTTCGAGCTGGAACTGGACGTGCTGGTGGGCAAAGAGCTTTCGCTGGTGCTGACCACTCGCAACACAGGTGCTCAGCCGCTGACTTATAGTGGTGCGCTGCACACCTATTTGCAGATCAGCGCTCCGGAGGCGTTGAGCGTGAGCGGTCTGGGTGAGCTCTATGCCGACAAGCTGACCGGGCAGGATGCCAAACAGCAGGGTGCATTGACCCTGAGCGGGCCGCTGGATCGGGTCTACTGGCAGCCAGAGGCGCTGGTGAGCGTGCAGGATGGTGAGCGCGAGACCCGGGTTGTCAGTGGCAACCACGACAGCGTGGTGGTCTGGACCCCCTGGCTGGAAGGGGCCACCGCCATGGCCGACATGAGCGACGATGGCTATCGCACCATGCTCTGCGTCGAAGCTGCCATTGCCGGCGACGCTGGGGTGACCGTTGCGCCGGATGAAGAGCACAGCCTCTCCACCGTAATCATCTGAGTTGGATGAGGTTCAGATAAATAAAGAGGGCTCCCGCGGGAGCCCTCTTTGCATCTCGTGACGGCGGCAATCAGGCGTTGCCCTGAGTCTTGAGCTTGAGTTCGGCGGCGAAATTGAGCATCCGGTCGAGCGGAATGAGGGCCTTTACCCGCAGCGCTTCATCGACATGGATCTCGTGGCGTTCGGCACCATCGGTGAGGGCCTCCTTGATCGCCACCAGACCGTTCATCGCCATCCAGGGGCAGTGGGCGCAGCTGCGGCAGGTAGCGCCATCGCCACCGGTCGGTGCTTCCACCATCTCTTTCTCCGGACAAGCCTGCTGCATCTTGTAGAAGATGCCCCGATCGGTCGCCACGATCAGCTTCTGCTGGGGCAGCTCTTTGGCTGCCTTGATCAGCTGACTGGTGGAGCCGACCGCATCGGCCAGCTCAATCACCGAGGCGGGGGATTCCGGATGAACCAGCACGGCGGCGTCAGGATTCTGCTCTTTCAGCTCGCGCAGGGCGCGGGCCTTGAACTCGTCGTGGACGATGCAGTGGCCTTGCCAGCGCAGCATTTGCGCCCCGGTCTTCTTCTCGATATAGGCACCCAGATGACGATCCGGGCCCCAGATGATCTTGTGACCCTGGCTGTCGAGGTGCTCGACGATCTCCAGCGCGATGCTGGAGGTCACTACCCAGTCAGCCCGTGCTTTGACGGCGGCCGAGGTATTGGCGTAGACCACCACGGTATGGTCGGGATTGGCATCGCAGAAGGCGGAGAACTGCTCGATGGGGCAGCCCAGATCGAGGGAGCATTCGGCCTCCAGAGTCGGCATCAGCACCCGCTTGTGGGGGCTCAGGATCTTGGAGGTTTCCCCCATGAAGCGCACCCCGGCGACGATCAGGGTTTGCGCCTCGTGATCGCGGCCAAAGCGGGCCATCTCCAGCGAGTCACCGACGAAACCGCCGGTGGCTTCGGCCAGCGCCTGGATCTCGGGATCCGTGTAGTAGTGGGCAACCAGTACCGCCTTGCGCTCCTTGAGCAGCGCCTTGATTTCTGTGGTCAAGGTCATTCTCTGCTCGGCACTCAGGGGAAGAGGTTTGGCCGGAAAGGGGTAGTCCATCGCGACTACCGGCGGGACACTGCTCAGTGCATTGTTCATTGCGACTGTTCCATCAACGCTCGGGAAGGCAAAAATTATAACCATAAGCCTGTCACAAACCCATCAACAAATCGGGTGAAGCGCAAGTGGGCGAATATACTCAAGTAATTCGTTGTTATTCTGCCATAAGGAGTTGTCGCATGAAGCAACGTTCCCTCAAGTTCAAGTTGTTGTGCCTTACCATGGGGCTGTTTCTGCTGACCGGGCTAGCCATGACCCTGTTGCAATCGGCCTCTTTCAGCTCCCTTCGCAACATGGTGATGACCCAGACCAGCGATGCATTGGAAGAGGAGGTCTCCCGCAGCCTGCAGTATCAGGCAGAGCGCTATGCCATCCAGATTGCCTCGCTGATGCAGAACTCCTATCAGATCCCCCTGACCGTGACCGCCCAGATTGAAGCCGGGATGGTCAAACCGGAACTGCGCTTGTCGCGGCCCCAAGTGGAGTCTCTGCTCGGCAGCAGCCTACAGCAGGCGAGCGGGATCAGCTCCATTTATGCCCAGTTTGAACCGGATGGCTATGATGGCGAGGATGGCAACTGGCTGGGCGGGGCCAGCCACTCGGTGGCAAGCAAGGGGAGTCTGGAGGTCTATTTCACCAAGGATCAGGGAGGGGCCGTCGCCCAGCAAGCGGTGGACGCCGCTGCCAGCGAGGCCAAGTTTGATACCTCCCTCAACGAGTTCGGCATTCGCAACAGCGAGTGGTATCTCTGTGGCCGCGATACCCGCCAGCCCTGCCTGATGGAGCCCTACCTCTACGAAATCAGCCCGGGCAACAAGATGCTGATGACCAGCCTGACGGTGCCCGTGCTGCGTGACGGCAAGTTTGTCGGGCTGGCCGGGGTGGATATGAACCTGCCCATCTTCCAGCAACTAGCTGAAAACCTTGGCAAGAGCCTCTATGACAACAAGGCGGATGTGACCCTGGTCAGCAAGATGGGGCTGATTGTGGGCAGCAACCGCTATGCCGACAAGCTGGGCCGTCCACTCAAGGAGGTGGGTCTGACCCTGCCTGACGGTCAGCCGGTCAGCAGCGACAGTGACTTCATTCTTCATCAGCCCATCCGGGTTGAGGCAGCCAATACCCAGTGGTGGTTGATGATCAAGGTGCCCAAGGCGCTGGCGCTGAGCAAGGCGCACGCCATCAGCAATGAACTGGGCACCCTGCTGGTGGATGCCCAGCGGCAGCAGATCATCGCCATGGGCGGGATTACCCTGTTGGTGTTGGGGTTGCTGGTCTGGTTTATCCAGACCATCACAGCGCCACTTTCTCTTATCAGCCGCCATGTGGGCCACCTCTCCAGCAACGAGGGGGACCTGACCCAGCAGATGGAGATCGACACCCATCAGGAGCTGATCGATCTGGGGGCCCAGCTCAATGCCTTCCTCGGCAAGCTGCGGGGCATGGTGCAAATGAGCAAGGGGATCGGTCAGCAGGTCTACCAGCAGGCGCGGGAGATGAAACATACCGCCGACACCATGCGCAGTAGTCTGGACGAGCAGAATCTGGAGCTGGAGAGCGTGGTAAGCGCCATGCATCAGATGAGCACCACGGCAGTCAGCGTGGCGGGTTATGCCGAGCAGGCGGCGCAGGAGTCGGAAGCGGCGACCCACCACATCAATACCGCCCAGCAGACCCTCAGCAATGCTCGCAACGAGATCCATACTCTGGTCGGCGATATGCATGAGGCGGATAAAGCGGTGGCGCTGGTGGCCCAGCGCAGCACCAATATCAGCAGGATCCTCGATGTGATCCGTGCCATTGCCGAGCAGACCAATCTGCTGGCCCTCAATGCCGCCATCGAAGCGGCACGTGCGGGTGATATGGGCCGTGGCTTTGCTGTGGTGGCGGATGAGGTAAGGGCGCTGGCCAACAAGACCCGTGAATCGACCGACGAGATCGGCCAGCTGATTGGTAGCCTGCAAACAGAGGTGAGCAGCAGCCAGCGTCTGATGAATACCGGCATCGAGCGCTCCACCACCACGGTGCAGGGCACCGAGCAGGCGTTCGAGGCGCTCAATCGGGTGGTGGCGCAGATCCAGCAGATCCACGACCACATCAGTCAGGTGGCTACCGCCGCCGAGCAGCAGAGCGCCGTCAGTGACGATATCAACAAGAATTTGATGCGGATTGGTGATACCGCCAACGTGATCGGGCAGGAGGCCAGCTCCAGCCATCAGCTGAGCGAAGCGCTGGAGCAAGCGGCCACTGCGCTGGCCAGTCAGCTCGATCGGCTGCGTACCTGAGTGGCAGCCAGAGAGACAAAAGCCCGCGAGCGATCGCGGGCTTTTTTATGACTCGATGGCAGAGTTGCGTCAGTTGCGGGGTTCAACCAGCAGGATGTGGGAGTCGGCTCCGACCACCCTGACCTTGCTGCCCGCCGGCAGAGACTCGTCGCAGCGCACCGTCCAGACCGTGTCGTCCAGATGTACCCGACTGGTGCCTTGGGCGACATCATCCAGCAGGGTCAGCTCGCGGCCCATATAGCTCTGCATCCGCTCGTTGATGGTGCTGGCGGCATCCTGACCCGAGTTGTCACGCTGGTGCTGCCAGCGCCACCAGGCCCAGGTGGTGAGCAGGGATTGCACCGCAAACAGCAGCAACTGCGCCTGCCAGCCAAAGGGCCAGATCAGCAGCAGTAGCCCCACTTCCAGCGCGGCGATGCCGGTCCAGAGCAAAAAGCCCACCGAGCCGAGCACCTCGATGGCCAGCAGAATAAAGCCGAGCCCCAGCCAGTGCCAGTGGGTCAGCCCCTCTAACAGGGCTGTCATGACTTGCTGCCCTTGCCATCTTTGTTGAACAGCTCGGCCATGCCAGCCACAGAGCCAATCAGGCTGCCCGCTTCCAGCGGCATCATGATGATCTTGCTGTTGGGGCCTTCACCGATGCGGGCCAGTGCCTCGGTATATTTCTGGGCTACGAAGTAGTTGATGGCCTGCAGGTCTCCTTCCGCAATCGCCTGGGAAACCATGTGGGTCGCCTTGGCTTCCGCCTCGGCAGCCC
This sequence comes from Aeromonas sp. 75A, assembly GCF_051919425.1. NCBI lineage: Bacteria > Pseudomonadati > Pseudomonadota > Gammaproteobacteria > Aeromonadales > Aeromonadaceae > Aeromonas > Aeromonas sp. 75A. Next base: position 2,796,487 of record NZ_JBQBES010000002.1, read on the forward strand.
GCTCCCGCGCTTCGGCGGCGAGGAAGGCGGCCTGGCGCTCACCTTCGGCTTTGAGGATCTGGGACTGCTTCTCGCCTTCAGCTTTCAGGATTTTGGACTGGCGCACCCCTTCGGCTTCCAGCACCTCGGCCCGTTTCTGGCGCTCGGCCTTCATCTGGGCGTTCATCGCTTCTACCAGTGCCAGCGGCGGGCGCACATCTTTAATCTCGATGCGGGTCACCTTGATGCCCCAGGGGGCGGTGGCGGCATCCATGGTGCGTAACAGCTTCTCGTTGATGGTGTCGCGCTGGGATAGCATCTCGTCCAGCTCCATGGCGCCGAGCACGGTCCGCATATTGGTCATGGTGAGATTGCGGATGGCGCTGGTGAGATCGTTAACCTCATAACCCGCTTTGCGGGCATCCACCACCTGCACAAAGCTGATGGCGTCGATGGTGACGTTGGCGTTGTCGCGGGAGATCACCTCTTGTGCCGGGATGTCCAGCACCTGCTCCATCATGATGATCTTGTGTCCGACCCGATCCACATAGGGGATCAGCAGGTTGAGACCCGGGGTCAGGGTACGGGTGTAGCGGCCGAAGCGCTCCACCGTCCAGTTGTAGCCCTGGGGCACGATCTTGATGCCCGCGCTCAGGGTGGCGAGCACCAGGAACACGAAAATCCCTAGCACAATCAATGATTCATTCATCATTTAGCTCCTTATGAAACACAGTCCCTAGCCTATGGTCTGGCGTCAGGTACCACAAGTGACTTTGTACGCCTTTGTCATGAATCGGCTTTGCTAATTACCAAAACGCATTAAAAAGCATTTTTTATTATTTTGAGGGATAAGCTGCCCTGCCTATAGTCGCCCCATATTAGTCGTGTTCCGAGGGATGGGCTGAAATGGATTATTTACCTATGTTTGCCAAGTTGGAAGGCCGCTCGGTACTGCTGGTGGGCGGGGGCGAGGTTGCCCTGCGCAAGGCGCGCCTGCTGCTGGCAGCCGGTGCCCGGCTGTCCCTGGTCTCCCCGGAGCTTGAACCGGAATTTTCGGAATTCACCGGTCGTTTCACCCATCTGGCGGAGCGCTTCACCCCGGCCCATCTGGCAGGCCAGATCCTGGTGGTGGCTGCGACCGACAACCTCGAAGTCAACGCACTGGTTTATCAAAGTGCCAATCAGCTGGGTCTGTTCGTCAACGTGGTGGATGACCCCAAGCGTTCCAGCTTTATTTTCCCCTCGATCATCGATCGCTCGCCGCTGATGGTGGCTGTCTCCAGCGGCGGCAAGGCGCCGGTGCTGGTGCGCCTGTTGCGCGAGCGGCTGGAGAGCCTGCTGCCGCGCCATCTCGGCGGGCTGACCGAGCTCTCCGGCCGGGTCCGTGACAAGGCCAAGCGGGTGCTCTCCTCGATTTCCGATCGCCGCCGCTTCTGGGAGCGCGCCTTTGCCTCCAACACCCTCGCCAGCCTGATTGAAAAAGAGGATTGGCAAGGTGCCGAGCAGTGGCTGAGCGATGGCCTCGACCAGGCGAAAAGCGAAGTAGGGGAAGTGGTATTGGTCGGGGCGGGCCCCGGCGATCCGGGCCTCTTGACCCTCAAGGCGCTGCAACAGATTCAACAGGCCGAAGTGGTGCTCTACGACCAGCTGGTCTCCGCCGAGATCCTCGATCTGGTGCGTCGCGATGCCACTCTGGTGTCGGTCGGCAAGAAGGCGGGCGCCCACAGCGTGCCGCAGGAGGAGACCAATCGCCTGCTGGTGGAATACGCCAAGGCGGGCAACCGGGTGGTGCGGCTGAAAGGGGGCGATCCCTTTATGTTTGGCCGGGGTGGCGAGGAGCTGGAAGTGCTGGCCGACGAAGGTATCCCCTTCTCGGTAGTGCCCGGCATCACGGCTGCTGCCGGTGCCACCGCCTATGCCGGTATTCCACTCACTCACCGTGATTACGCCCAGAGCGCCGTCTTTATTACCGGCCACTGCCAGAAAGAGGGCAAGGAGCCCGACTGGCAGCAGCTCGCCGCCACCAGTCAGACCCTGGTCATCTATATGGGGCTGATGCGCTCCGAGCATATCCAGCAGCAGTTGGTGGATCACGGCCGAAGCCAAGCCACCCCCATCGCCATCATCGAGCGCGGCACCACATCCCGTCAGCGGGTGTTGACCGGCACGCTGGCCGAACTGGCCGAGCTGGCCAAACAGGCGGTGAGCCCGTCGCTTATCGTCATCGGCGAAGTGGTTGCCCTGCGCGAGCGGCTGGCCTGGTTTGGGGAAAAGAGCGGCGAGCAGCAGCGTGCTAACCCGGATCTCGATGGCTGCGACCTCAAGCTGGTGCAGCTGGCCTGACCCGGAAAGAGATATTTGATGCGGTTGCCAGCGCGGCCGCGCACTGAGCCACCCAGCGCCCCGAGCAGGCGCATAAGCAATGACCCGAGGACCAACATGGACCGTGAAAGATTGACGCACTTGCAGCAGCTGGAAGCCGAGAGCATCCATATCATCCGCGAGGTGGCTGCCGAATTTGAAAACCCGGTGATGATGTACTCCATCGGCAAGGACTCCTCCGTCATGCTGCACCTGGCCCGCAAGGCCTTCTATCCGGGCAAGATCCCGTTCCCCTTGCTCCACGTCGATACCGACTGGAAGTTCAAGGAGATGATCAAGTTCCGCGACGAGACCGCCAAAAAGTACGGGCTGGATCTCATCGTCCACAAGAACCCGGAAGGGCTCGCCATGGGCATCAACCCCTTCGTCCACGGCAGCGGCAAGCACACCGACATCATGAAGACCGAGGCGCTCAAGCAGGCGCTCAACAAATATGGCTTCGATGCCGCCTTCGGTGGCGCCCGTCGCGACGAGGAGAAGTCTCGCGCCAAGGAGCGGGTCTACTCCTTCCGTGACAAGTCCCACCGCTGGGATCCGAAGAACCAGCGCCCGGAGCTGTGGCGGGTTTACAACAGCCAGGTCAACAAGGGGGAGAGCATCCGGGTGTTCCCGCTCTCCAACTGGACCGAGCTGGATATCTGGCAATACATCTATCTGGAAAAGATCGACATAGTGCCGCTCTACTTCGCCGCTTACCGTCCGGTGGTGGAGCGCAACGGCATCAAGATCATGGTGGATGACGATCGTATGCCCATCGGCCCGGAAGACGAAGTGAAGCAGGAGCTGGTGCGCTTCCGCACCCTCGGTTGCTACCCGCTCACCGGGGCCATCGAATCCGATGCCACCACCTTGCCGGAAATTATTGAAGAGATGCTGCTCACCACCTCGAGCGAGCGGCAAGGGCGGCTGATTGACCACGATCAGGCCGGCTCCATGGAGCAGAAGAAGCGTCAGGGATATTTCTAAGGAGTCGTCAGCATGAACAGCCATATTCAGACCGCCATCACCGAACAGGGCATCGAAGCCTACCTGCACGCCCAGCAGCACAAGAGTCTGCTGCGTTTTCTCACCTGCGGCAGCGTGGATGACGGCAAGAGCACCCTTATCGGTCGCCTGCTGCACGACTCCCAGCAGATTTATGAAGATCAGCTCAAAGCGCTGGAGTCCGACAGCCAGAAGCTCGGCACCACCGGCGAGAAGCTGGACCTGGCACTGCTGGTGGATGGCCTGCAAGCGGAGCGTGAGCAGGGCATCACCATCGACGTGGCCTACCGCTATTTCTCGACCGCCAAGCGCAAATTTATCATCTCGGATACCCCGGGCCATGAGCAGTACACCCGCAACATGGCGACCGGCGCCTCCACCTGCGATCTGGCCATCATTCTGATCGACGCCCGCAAAGGGGTGCTGGATCAGACCCGCCGCCACAGCTTTATCGCGAGCCTGCTCGGCATCAAGCAGTTCGTGGTGGCGGTCAACAAGATGGATCTGGTGGAGTTCAGTCAGGAGGTGTTCGAGCGCATCAGTGCCGACTACCGCGAGTTCGCCAAGAAGCTCAGCGTGGACACCATCCATATCGTGCCGGTCTCGGCGCTGGACGGTGACAACGTGGTCAACCAGAGCGACAAGCTGGCTTGGTATCAGGGCGAAACTCTGCTTGCTCTGCTGGAGTCTGCCGAGGTTGAGCGCGAGCTGGAGCGTCATCCGGTGCGCCTGCCGGTGCAGTATGTGAACCGCCCCAACCTCGATTTTCGCGGCTTCGCGGGTACGCTCGCCTCCGGCATCCTGCGGGTGGGCGACCGGCTTGCGGTGCTGCCGTCGGGCAAGGAGAGCACAGTCACCCGCATCGTCACCTTCGACGGAGATCTGGAGTACGCCCTGCCGGGTCAGGCCATCACGGTCACCTTCGCCGACGAGATCGACATCAGCCGCGGCGACCTGCTGGTGGATGCGGCCAAGCAGCCGCAAGTGACCCAGAATGTGCTGGCCCATATCGTCTGGATGGGGGAGGAGTCCCTGCAACCGGGTCGGGTCTACGACGTCAAACTGGCCACCAAGAAGAGTCGCGGTCAGGTGGAGGCCATTCGCCACCGCATCGAGATCAACAAGCTGGACGAACTGCCCGCGAGCGAGCTCAAGCTCAACGAGATCGGCCTGTGCGAGCTGAGCCTCACCGACCCGGTGGCGTTTGACCCGTATCAGGAGATCCGTGATACCGGCAGCTTTATCCTGATCGACCGGCTGACCAACGTCACCGTCGGCGCCGGCATGATAGTGGAAGGCTTGGCCGCCAAAGCGGTAAAAGGGCATTACAGCGAGTTCGAGATCGAGCTCAACGCTCTGGTACGCAAGCACTTCCCGCACTGGCAAGCCCTTGCCATCGGTAACGACACAAGCAAGGAGTAAGCCCATGACCTGGCAACAATTCCTGGTGCTGGGTCTGCTGGCTGCTCTCGTGGCCCTGCTGATCCAGGGCAAACTCCGCCCGGCGCTGCTCTTCTCGGGCGCCGTGCTCATCACCTACCTGAGCGGGTTGGCGGATATCAACGCCGTGGCTGCGGGCTACACCAACAGTGCCCTGCTGACGCTGGTGCTGTTGCTGCTGGTGTCGCTGGCGGTGGAGAAGACCCGCATCATGAGCTGGTTCGCCAATCTGGTGGGCACAGGTTCATTCAACAAGGTGCTGGTGAAGGTGTGGTTCTCCACCGCTTTCCTGTCGGCTTTCGTCAATAACACTGCCGTGGTGGCCTCCATGCTGGGAGCGGTCAAACGCAACCCTAACCATGCGCCATCGCGGCTGCTGCTGCCCATGTGCTTCGCGGCCACCTTTGGCGGGGTGCTGACCCTGATCGGCACCTCCACCAACCTGATCGTCAACAGCTTCCTCATCAAGATGGGGGCGCCGCCGCTCGGCATGTTCGACTTCTTTATGGTGGGGGCGGGTACTCTGCTGACCGGTCTGGTGGCCGTGCTGCTGTTTGCCCGTCACCTGCCGGTTCAGGATACCGAGATGAGCCGCGAATCCGGCTACTTTCTCGAAGCCAAGGTGGGCGCCGGTTCACCGCTGGCGGGGCGCAGCGTCAAGGAGAACGGCCTGCGTAGCCTGAAAAGCCTCTATCTGGCGGAAATCATTCGCGGCGAGCAGGTGATCTGCCCGGTGCAGCCGGAACACGAACTGCACGAAGGGGACGTGCTGCTGTTTTGCGGCGATGTGGAGAGCGTCGGCGTATTGCAGGAGATGAAAGGGCTGGATCTCTACGGTCAGCACCGCCTCAACGGCCAGCATCTGGTGGAGGTGATCGTCAGCCACAGCTCGCGGCTGGTGGGTCAGACCATCAAGGATGCCGAATTTCGCACCCACTTCGATGCGGTGGTGCTGGCGGTGCGCCGCGGCGAAACCCAGCTTACCGGCGGTCTCGGCCAGATTGAACTGCACGCCGGTGATACCCTGCTGCTAGCCCCCGGCCCCCAGTTTGCCCGTAACAAATCGCTGGGGCGGGAGTTTGTGGTGGTGAGCGGGCTGGAAGCCTCCACCCGTCTCGATGGCAAGCGCAGCGCTGCCGTGGTGCTGGGCTTTCTCGGGGTGTTGGCGCTCTCGGTATTCGATCTGGTGCCGCTGTTCAAGGGGTTGCTGCTGATGCTGGTGGCGCTGCTGCTCACCCGCATTCTGACCCTGGACGAGATCCGCCGCCGCTTCCCGCTGGATATCTGGCTGGTGGTGGGCGGGGCGCTGGCCATCGCCGATCAGCTCGAAAAGAGCGGACTGGCCAAGCTTATCGCCGACTGGCTGATGGGGGAGTTCAACGGTGCCAGCCCCATCATCGCCTTTATCGGTATCTATGTGTTTACGCTGGTGTTGACCGAGCTGATGAGCAACAACGCCGCCGCCGCGCTGGCCTTCCCCATGGGTTACCAGCTGGCGCTCAGCATGGATGTCTCGACCATGCCGTTTATTCTGGCGGTGCTGTTCGGGGCGAGCTCCAGCTTTATCCTGCCCTACGGCTACCAGACCAACCTGATGGTCTATGCAGCGGGCAACTACAAGATGCCGGACTACCTCAAGCTGGCCCTGCCGGTCTCGCTGGCCTATAGCCTCGGGGTGATTGTGATGGTGCCCCTGCTGTTTCCGTTTTAAGGCGTAAATGCCAATCAAGGCGTGTTGGATGAGCAATGCCATGGCATCAGCACGTTGTCGGCGGATAGTCCTAGGCGGCTCCCCGTGGTGCCGGACAGTTTCCGTTTTAAGGCGTGAGCGCCAATCAAGGAGTGTTGGATGAGCAATATCGTGTGGCACAAGCATGCCGTCGACAAACAGAGCCGGGCCGAATTGAAAGGGCAAAAACCGCTGGTGATCTGGTTTACCGGGCTCTCCGGGGCGGGCAAATCGACCCTGGCGGGGGCGCTGGAGCAGGCGCTGGCGGCACAAGGCAAGCACACCTATCTGCTGGATGGGGACAATGTGCGCCATGGCCTGTGCGGCGATCTCGGGTTCGATGATGCCGCGCGGCAGGAGAATATCCGCCGGGTCGGCGAGGTGGCAAAGCTGATGGTGGATGCGGGACTTATCGTGCTCACCGCCTTTATCTCGCCGTTTCGTGCCGAGAGGGCGCTGGTGCGCAGTCTCTTGGGTGAAGGGGAGTTTGTCGAGGTTTTTGTCGATGCGCCGCTCGCCGTCTGTGAGGAGCGCGACCCCAAGGGGCTCTATAAAAAGGCTCGGGCAGGGGAAATTCGCAACTTTACCGGTATCGATTCCGCCTATGAGGCGCCGGAGCAGCCGGAAATCCATCTGCTGAATGCCGGTAAATCGGTGGAGGCGCTGGTGGATGAGCTGCTGACCGCCCTGCGGCAGGGGAACTACCTGTAGTTGGATCGGAAGAATTTATCACAAGCACCCGGCAGCCGTTAAGTTGATCACCACTGGCGCTTATGGGCTGGCGGTAGCCACTATAAGCAAAACTTGGGTCATTATCGGAAAATCCATAAATCTAGCTTATAGTGGCACCGATGAGCCTTGAGCTGTTCCAAGGCGCCCGATAGCAACCCCGCAAGAGGATCTTCCGATCCTTGCTTATATCGCGGCGGGGTTATTCGCGATTGTCCGAATACGCTGCGCTATTCGAACCTACGGGCTGGTGGGGGAGCGACTGAGGTTGGTTGCCTATTCCGAGGATTGATATTAGATAGGGAGTTTGCCCATTTATTCGGTGTCTGCAATTTAATTGTGGTCATGATTTTCCCTGCCCTTATCTCACTCGTTATGTTAAATGTTGAATGATGAGTGTTATTTTTCTGGAAAATAACTTTGATGAATTAAAATTAAAAAAGGCCAGTTGCAATAATCCTGCTAGCTACAACCTCCAATCTTTTATATGTTGCATGTTTATGCCCTCTTAAAATCACCTGGTTGTTAATGTCATGTGTTATTGATGTGTTTATGCTGGTCATTGATATGTGAATGGATGCTGCCGTTATCAAGTGTGGTTTATATGACTTTATTATATTAACTACATGTTTAGCATTATTACCAAATGCAATGATATTTTTTACATGAGCAAGTTCATCACACAGCCTTACTATATTCCAAGTTTGGTTTAGATCACTAATTGACGCCTCTGTACGCCCTGTAATTTTTTTATATTCAACAAGAGGCCAAGCATTGTTGATATACAAATCACTTCTTGTCTTCGGTGTGGTTATGTGGGGGTTCATTGTTCTAAGAATATCTAGTAGTTTGTCAAGATTGCTGCCAGTTGTTCCTGCGCACGGTTTGTTACTCTTTAGCTCTTTCGAACCTGGACATGAAAATAAAAAACAAAAAGGTAATAATGGATTTTCCTTATAATTCATAATTTATCTATCCGATAGATGTTAATGCCATATTGTTCACTTTTAAGTCGAAAATTATGCGATACAATCGTTGAATCATAGTTGCGGGTGACAAGGTGTGGTCTGTCGCGTTCTTACCAACCTCCACACCGTATTCCTGTATACCACTTGATATTCCATAGTATCGCCTTGATACCATGGCTGACGTTGGAAAACTGCTTTCTAAGTCAAAGTTGTGAGCTTTCCTCTTTCTTGACATAAAGCCCATTAATAATGTCGCGATCACAGTAACCACCACCATTAATACCAAGGCTTGCTCAACTAGATGAGCTATTTTGAAATAGTTTTCAACTATTAGCGTCGGGAAGTTTAATTATATTTGTTATCATTATGCTGGATGGGTCGAAAATAAAAATTTTTGTATGTCCGGCATTATTTGATGCTGTTGTGTCAATTACACCTGCAATACCTTTGAATTCAGAAAAAAAACCAGCTTCAGATAGTTTTCGTAAATAATTGCAAGTGGATTCATAATCTGAAAACTCTTCATATTCGTAAAAATGACCAGCTAAACAATCAACGAAACCTTCGAATTTTATAAAAACCAAGTTGTCTTTTGGTTTTGATGTCAATAAATATGGGCTGGCGTAGTTTCTTGCATAGCTTTCAACCTCACTCCAGAATGAACAGCCAAGAGATAATTCATTATGTTCTTGTCCACGATATAGCTTGGTTGAGTTTATAAAAATAAAATTATTTTTTTTGTCGTTAAATTTTTGGCGTAAATATTCTCTAACCTTGGAAAGTAGTAATTCATTATCCGAAGTATTTGTATTCATGGAAACGTAAGGCCTTGATGGAGATGTTTGTTTGATATCCTTATCGGTGTTTTTGCTAAACAATTTCTTGAAGGAAAAAAGCATAAACTTATCTCAATTTTATTTAAAGGTGGTGTGTGGAATAATTGGGTAGTATACAGTTGTAAACCCAATGACTGAGAAGTTAAAGTAAAAAATTATCCTTAATAAATCATAGGGGAAATTTAATCGATAGCCTGTAAAGTTAAGGTGGTTACTATTCAGAGTAATGCACAGTATTGTGTTATTTTGTCGGGCAAGGCTACCGCCCCTGAATTTCAGCCTCCAGCTTGCTGCTTTTACCTGAGATTTGGCACTGGCTTGGCTCATGGCTGACTCCTGCGAGAGGTTGCCAAGCGGCTATGTTACCGAACGGAGCTGTGTTGAAAAGCACAAGCGGGCGGTTTTCTGAGCAAGATCAAGAAATTACTCAGTAATGGGGTTAAATGTGGTTGCTCAACCGCTTGGGCCCATCAGCGCAGAGGGAAATCGGACAGTGAAGCGAGAGTGTCAAAGCGGGAGTACCGCCATCTTGCTGGCGGGCATTAAAAAACCCTATGAGCCCAAAGGCCCATAGGGTTTGTCTGCGGTGATTGTTTGGGTAGTGGTTATCTGGCTTGGCGAACCGGCACGGCGCGGGTGGTGGCCACTTCGTAGCGGCTTTGGCTTGCCGGAGCCCCTTTCTGGAACTGGCGTACCAGCCGGTCGAGATCGCTTAACTGGTTGACCAGCTGGGTGATGCCGTGCACGGCGTGCTGGCTGCCGACGCTGGAGTCATCGGCCAGGGTCTTGATGCTGAGCACGTTGCGGTTGATCTCGGCGGTGACGTGGAACTGCTCCTGTACCGCTTGGGCAATCTGGCCGCTGCCGGAGGCCACCTGCTGCAGCATATTGTTGATCTGCTGGAGAATGGTGCCGGTCGCCGAGGCTTTCTGCTGGCAGCTCTCGGAGAGTTGGCAGCCCTTCTCCATCGCCTGTTCTGCATCCCCGGCGCTGGTTTGCAGCTCGGTGATCATCTTCTGGATTTCGCTGGTCGAGGATTGGGTCTTGATGGCGAGCGAGCGGATCTCGTCAGCCACTACCGAGAAACCGCGACCCGCTTCGCCAGCCCGGGCCGCTTCGATGGCGGCATTGAGGGCCAGCAGGTTGGTCTGGTTGGCGATGTTGTTGATCACATCGAGGATGCCGTCGATATCGCGGCAGTGGCCGACCAGCGCACTGATCACGCTCTTGGAGGTGGTCAGCTCGCTGTTCATGCCTGCCACGGCAGCCACGGTTTCGGCCACGCTACTGTTGCCGCTCTTGAACAGCACGGCCGTTTCATCCAGCAGGCTGGAGGAGTCTGTCGAACTTTGCGACACCTCGCGAATGGATTCCGACATCTCGGTCACGGCAGTGGCTACCTGATTGGTTTCGGCCTGCTGCTGTTGCAGGTTGTCGGTGATGGATTCGGCGTTGCGCAGATCCCCCTCGGCGGCCTGCAGGATCTTGCTGCAAGTCTGTTGGGTGCGGGCCAGCACGGCGTTGAACTCGGCCTGATTCATCACCATCGAGAGTTCGATGGCGGCGATATTGTCCACCTTGTTGGTGTAGAGCAGTTGCATCAGCGGGTTGTCAAAGCGGCTGCGGGCCATCTTGTTGAGCTTGCCGAGGCGGCGGGAGAGGGCATTCAGGGTGATGGCCGCTATCGCCAGCGGCAGGGCGACCAGCGCCAGTTGCCAGTTCATATTGTGGCCCAGTGCAAACATGACGAGCAGGCTCAGCAGCAGACAGAGGTTGATGGTCAGGGTATGGGAGAAGGTGGGCAGCTTGAGCGCCAGCGGCAGCTTGTTGTTGCGAAGGTCGGCATAGACCTTCTCGGCCCGCTGTTTGATCTCCTCGCTCGGGGCGGTGCGCACCGACTGATACTCCACCACCCGGCCGCTGGCATCCTTGATGGGGGTGACAAAGGCGCTGACCCAGTAGTGATCGCCACTCTTGCAGCGGTTCTTCACCGGCCCCATCCAGCTCTTGCCTTCGCGGATATGGTTCCACAGATCGGCAAAGGCCTGTTTCGGCATGTCAGGATGACGTACCAGATTGTGGTGTTCCCCCACCAGCTCGTCGAGCTGGAAGCCTGCTATCTCGCAGAACTCATCGTTGGCGTAGGTGATGCGGCTCTCCAGATCCGTGGTGGAGATCAGGCTCTGGTGGTCTGGATAGAGACGTTCTCTTTGGGTAACCGGTTGATTGATTCTCATGGCCTTACTCCCGAGCTGTGATGGTTAGATTTTGATCTACATCAAGACATCTGCAAGGGGTGGGCCAGTTGGCAAAAGCTAATGATTGATATGTTATTAGTGCCGTTTTGGCAGGAAAAGAACGTTGCTGTTTGCAATATGCAACGGAGCAGACGGGTGTGCCTCTGCGGCATCTGCAATTTGCAACCTATTCTGGTCAAGCCCATAAGCTTGGAGCCAGCAGCTGGATGCGAAGGAACCACGAACCGACGGGGCATCCGCTGCCCCGCCAGAGATCAGGGGAGAGGGTCGGGAGCGGGTGAGGAGGGGGCGCTGACGAGCTGCATCACTTCAATCTGGATCCCCTGCACCAGCACGGTTTTCAGATCCTGCAGATACTCCTCCAGCGGTGACTCTTGCAGCAGCTGGGCAAGCTCGTTGCCCACCGGGGTGAGGCGGTAGTAGAGCAGGGTGATGTTGTTCTGCTTGCACTGCAGCCGCCAGCGCTGGTTGCCGAACTCCAGCTCGACCCCATCGGCGGGCAGCGGGCCGGATTCCAGCTCCGCGCGATGCAGCAGCCCCAGCTCGAACAGTTGCAGCAGGGCGTTGTAGGGGAGGCGATATTTGCCAAGGCCAAGGCGGGTTGCCTTGGCACGACTCAGCAAACTGGCCCCCTTGTGCAGCCCCAGCAGCAGTCGCTGCTCGTCGCTGCCGGTGTAGTGGCAAGTCAGTGAACAGATGCGCTGGAACAGCTGGGCCTCGCGCTGGGTCATCTCTTTGAGGGTGGCGAGCGCCCGAATGGAGAAGCGGCCCGGCGTGGCGACTTCCAGCGCGAAGATCCGCCCCCACAGCTGCTGCATCGGCACCATGCTGATATCTTCCGCCAGTTGCAGAAAGCGGGTCAGCCAGTCGCTGTCCATCTCGCCGCCAGCCGCGGTCTCTTCGCAGTGGCGGGAGGCCATCACCATGATGGCTTCCAGATTGCGCTGGCGGGCAGCCTGATCCGCCAGATGGCGAAAGGTGGCGCGCTGTTCGAAGGTGCTGTCGGTATTGCGGATGAGCATGCCGTCGATGCCGCGACTGCGGGCCAGACGCAGGGTCTGCTCCTGGCTGCTCAGGATCGAACTCTCTTTTTTCGGGGGGGGGGAGGTCTGCCATGCTGACTCCATTCGCACAGGTTCTGGAGCTGAATGTTACTCCAACCGGGATGCCAAGATAACAAAGCGGCCTCCGTGGAGGCCGCTTTTTTTGCAACGGGAGAATTACTCCTCGTAGACGCTCACCTCGACCGCTTCCATCGAGTAGGAGGCGGTGGCCATCTCGTGGCTGGAGCTGACCGTGCGCATCTTGCCCTTCACCCAGATGGCATCCCACAGATCATCCACCGGCGCACCCTTGGGGTAGCTCACATAGATCACCTGATTGGTGGGGGGCGGCGGCACATGGATGCAGGCGCCGAAGTAGGGCACCAGCAGGAAGGCGGTGATCTTCTTGGCATCCCCTTCCAGTGGCACCACGAAGCCCGGAATGCGCACATCCTGGTTGTCCAGCTTCTTGTTCACCCCGCCCACCGGTTGCGGCACCGACATGGGATCTTCGTGATTGACCTGGGGCGGTGGCAGCAGTTTTTCCCCTTCCGGGATGAGCACATCCCAGTCGATGGTCTTGTAATCGGCGGCCAAGGCGGGCAGCACCAGCAGGCTGGCGAGCAGCGCCACAATTTTCCACTTCATCATCTGTCCTTCTGTTTCTATTTTTGGGCGTCTCGCTAGACGCGAATGCTCATGCCATCGCTCAGGCTGTAGCGGTAAGCGCGGGCAGCAGGGAGCAGGCCGATCACCATGCCTGCCAGCCAGACTACCCCCAGCAACTGCCACTCGTAGGTGCTCGGCAGCCCCAGACTCAGTTGCAGGCCATAGTGGCTGAGCAGCCAGGGCGAGGCAAGCCCCTGCCCCAGATAGAGCACGGCGACCCCGAGGGCGATGCCGACCGTGGTCAGCGCCATTGCCTCCAGCGCCAGCAGCAGGAACAGGTGGGCAGGGCCCGCGCCGAGGGATCGCAAGATGGCGAGCTCCCGGCGCCGCTCGTTAAGCCCCGCCAGCAAGGTAGTCAGCATGCCGATAAGGCCCGCCACCACCACGAAACCGGCGATGACCGACAGCGCGGTTTCCGCCACGCTCATCAGGCTCCACAGCTCCTGCAGGGCGGCCCCCGGCAGGATCGCCATCAGCGGCTCCTTGGGATAGGTGTTGACGCTACGTTGCAGCTGGAACGCCAGAATCCGGTTGCTCAGTCCCACCATAAAGGCGGTGATGGTTTTCGGGGTGAGATCCTGCGCCAGCGCCTGCTCCGGCGTCACGTTCTTGCTGTGACGGCCGGTATCCCAACCGAGATGGATCGCCTCTATCCCCGCCAGCGGCACATGGATGGTGCGATCGATGGGCGTACCGGTCGGCGCCAGAATACCCACCACCTTGAACGGCAGATTGTCGTGCTGGCTGAACGAGGTGTTGCCAGCGCCGTGGGCGATGACGATGGATTGGTCGAGGTGATAGCCGAGCTTCTCAGCCACCTGGGCGCCGAGTACCGCTTCAAACGGCGTCTCGAACGGCCGACCTTCCCGCAGTTGCAGCGACTGTTGCTGACCGTACTTCAGGTGGGTGAAGTAGTCGCCATTGGTGCCGAGCACCCGAAATCCCTTGTGGGAGTCACCAAGGGAAAGCGGGATGGTCCAGGCGACGCCCGGTTTCTGTTTGATGGCCTGATAGGAGTCCCACCCCACGTTGTTGGTGGGGTTGCCGATGCGAAACACCGAGTAGAGCAGCAGGTTCACCTGACCGGAGCGGGCGCCAACGATGAGATCGGTCCCCGAGACGGTGTTGGAGAAACTTTCGCGGGCCTGGGTGCGCACCCGCTCCACTCCGAGCAGCAGGGTGACGCTGATGGCGACGGCCAGCAGGGTAAGCCCGGCGGTGAGGCGGCGGGCCCAGAGACTTTGCAGGGCTAGCTTTAGCATGATGCCCTCCGGTTGAGCTGTTGCAGGTTTTCGACCCGCGGGAACAGGGGTTCGAGATAAGGGTCGTGGCTGACGAAGATCAGGGTCGAGCCCTGCTTGTCGCACTCCTCGAACAACAGCTTGATAAAGGCCGCCCGGTTGTCGGTGTCGAGGGCCGAGGTGGGCTCGTCGGCAATCACCAGCGGTGGCGAGCCGATCAGCGCCCGTGCGGCAGCAACCCGCTGCTGCTGGCCGATGCTGAGGGCGTGCACTGGGCGATGCAGTGCGTCATCCGGCAGTTGCAGCTCCGCCAGCAGACGGCGCGCCTCCTGCTCCGGACTCCCTTGCAGGCGGGCCCGTTTGGCGGGCGAGAAGGTGAGGGCAGCAGTCACGTTGTCCTGCACCGAGAGAAAAGGCAGCAGATTGAACTGCTGGAAGATATAACCCAGATTGGCCGCCCGGAAGTGGTCACGGGCACGGCCAGAGAGCCGGGCCAATGGTTGGCCCAGCACCTCCAGGGTGCCGTGGTTGGCGGTCTGGATCCCGGCCAGCAACCCGAGCAGGGTCGACTTGCCGGAGCCCGACGGGCCCTTGATAAAGACCCGCTCACCCTCGCGGATGGTGAGGGCGGGCAGATCGAGTACAGCGTCGCCACTTGGCCAGGCAAAGGCCAGATCGCGGATCTCAACCACGGCTTTTTTCATGGCGTTACCAGCTCAGCTTGTTGGCGGACGGGGTCAGCTCGCCCGCGGTCTGGCCGGTGGGCAGGATGCCCTGCACGCTCAGCTTCTCAAGGCTCGGATAGACGCTGAACAGGGTCGCCTCAAGGCCGGTCAGTTTGGCCGGCGTGGCGCAAGTGTAGGTGTACATGGCGCCCATATCGGCGTGACCCGCTTCGTCATGATCATGGTGGTCTTCATGTTTGTCGCTGGCAGCCTTGTCATGGTCATGGTCGTGATCATGCTCTGCTTTGGTGGCTTGCAGCTCCTGCTGGGTCAGTTTGCAGCCAGCCGCCGGGTCGAAGCGAAACAGGGTGTCAGGTTGCTGGAGGCGGGCGACCGCCTTGGCGTATTGCGCCTTCTCTTCATCGCTCTTGGCGGCGTGTTCGAAGCCCACCAGATCGGCAGCAGGGGCCTGCAGCTCGATCATTAGCTGGTCGCCATCGACCACCAGATTGAGGTGGCCGTGGCCATGCTCGTGGGCGCCATGGCTGTGGCTCTCGTGTTCGTCGTGATTTGCGTGTGCGCCAAAGGCCGCAGCGGCCAGCAACAGAGTAACTGCTTTCATCTTTAATCCTTTTTCAAAACAAATAGCGAAATTAAACAAAGGGATAGAGAAAAGCAGAGGCGGGCGGCGCACGGATGGCATAGCTGTGAAGCGTGGTTGTATCCGCCGAGCATTGCATGATTGCAACTGCGGGCAGAACAGAGGTCGAACCGGGGAAACAATAGGGGGTAGCGGTGATGACCTGTTTGCCATCCAGATGGAGGGCGCAGACCAGGCAGTGATGGTCGTCGTGGCCGGGCAGGGCAGATTCAAACTGGTGCCGGGCAAGGGCAGGCTGCAGCCATAACCAGCCCAGCAGCAAGATCCAGATTTTCAGCTTGATACGACCCATAGACCCTTATGGAAAGGGCGCCATCAGCGCCCTTTCTCTCTGACTTAGAGATGGGACTTGATGAGCCCCATCACGGTAGCAATGTTGTTGGCATCGAGCTGGCCATCTTTGGCAAACAGCACCTTGCCCTCTTTATCCAGCAGGATGATCGCCGAGCTTTCCGGCGTCAGATCCCAGGCGTTGCGCGCCATGCCCTTGGCATCCAGCACCATGGCGGACCAGGGGAACTCTTTCTTGCTGTCCTCGGCACTGCTCTTCACGAAGCCGGAGGTGCCCCAGATGGCGTCATTGCTGTTGATGACGGTAACGGTCTGGTACTTGTCTTGCGGCAACTTGGCGGCCTTGATCGCCTCGATCATCGGGGCGTTCAGCTCCTTGGCACTGGAGCGACCGGCAATATGCTGGATCAGGAACACCTTGCCGGTGAGCGAGGTGCTCTGCCACGGCTGGTAACCGATCTCCTTGCCATTCAGTACCAGCTCACCCTTGTCGCTGACATTGACCAGCGGCACTGGGTTGCCATCCTTGAAGTTGTGAGCAAAGACCAGAGATGGCAGCAGCGCCAAAGTAAGTACGAGATGTTTCATCCTGATGACACTCCATTTGTTATGTTATAACGAGTTTCGGATTGAGGGAATGGGCGAGCTTCATCCTAAACTGATCGGATCTGTTTAAAAAGTGTTAAATAAGATCGCAATTCAGAAGCGTCGGCGCCCCGCCAGTCAGGTGGTTGGCTGGCAAGGGCGGCTAGGATGGCATGACATCGATAAAAATCAATGAATTGGCTGCTGGTCTGAGCTGTCTGCGTCAGTAGAGCGACTCGCTGATGAGGGGGATCTTGGCCATGGTCATCTGTTGGGCCAGCAGGGACGAGCCGGTCAGCAACACATGGCGCTGATTGTTGATCACCACCACATCACCGGGTACGCCACTGTCTGCCGTAATGGCCAGCCAGGCAGGGGAGACGCTGCCGATGCTGATATCCGGATAGATGATGCTGAGCACATATTGCGGCGCCAGCTCTGCCAGCAGGCTGGCCATCAAGAGCGCCTTCTCGTCGCTGTCGGCCTTGTTATCCTGCAGCGCCTGCAGCGGCGGCGCGAAGTGATCCAGCTGCTCCGGCTGGGTGGGGATGGCGTTCAGCCACTCCTGCAGCAGGCTGACGCTGGTGGCTAGATCCTTGGCCGCAAATTGCTGCGCCAGCGGCTTGAGATGCCCCTTGAAGTGGTAGAAGAGCTGGGAGTAATCGGGTCGCACGCAAGGCAGTTTGCGATTGGCCGGATGGACGCAGGGGATCACCCTCATCTGGTAGAAGGCATCCTCCTGATACTGCTGGTAGGCTTGCCAGAACAGCATCGACTCCATGCTGTCGTCCCGCAGGGTGAAGGCCTGCTCCAGATTGCGAAACTTGGTAGCGGTCTCTGGGCTGCTCTGATTGATCAGGTTGATGCTGTTGTAGAGCCGCGGGCTGATGTAGGCGTAGAGGGTCTCCAGCGGATTGGTGAGGGAAGCCTTCAGCAGGCTCATCTCGTGGCGACTGGCGGCCATCACCTGATCGTCGGTGGTCAGCTGGAAGTGCTTGCGCTGGCCATCGGTGGATTGCCACTGCCAGCTCATGTTGATTTCGCTGGCGTTGCTTGTGGCGCCAAGGGTGGTGCTGAGAGTGAGGCTGAGCAACAGCGCGGGGGTCAGCTTCATGTTGGTGCTTCCTGCCGTGGACGATAATTAACAACTAGGTGAGCCGGCACCACTTTGGTGATGTTTCGTTTTGTGATCTGGATAACAGATTGATGTGACTTTTAATTTAATTGTGAAATTAAGTCACTCTGGAGGGGTTATGAAGCCTTGGATCATAGTGCTGTTTGGGCTGCTCAGCCTGCCAGCCATGGCGGGTCAGGTGATCGTCAACAAGGGGATGTCCATTGCGGATACCTTTGCCCTGCGCGATCAGTTGGCGCGCGAACACGAATGGCAGGAGTGGCTGCGCTACCAGCAGGCTATCAAGTGGCTGGAGGTATTGCCGGTCAACTGCGAGCTGATGAGCCAGCCGGGCGGTGGCTATCGCTGTGGCGGTGATTACTATCGTCCCTACCAGAAAGATGGTCGTGAAATATACATTCAGGGCAATCCTGCCGGAGATGCGGCAGGTCAGCTGCCGCAAACACCGACAAAAAAGGCGCCATAAGGCGCCTTTTTTATTCCGGGTGACGCTTACTTGGCAGCGTAACGCTCGGCAGAGGTCTTGATCTCGGCTTCGGCAGCGGCCTTGTCGCCCCAACCTTCCACCTTGACCCATTTGCCCGCTTCCAGCTCTTTGTAGCGCTCGAAGAAGTGCTGGATCTGGGCTTTCAGCAGTTCCGGCAGATCGTTCACATCCTGGATGTGGTCGTACTGCTTGGTCAGCTTGGAGTGCGGTACGGCAACGATCTTGGCATCTTCGCCAGATTCGTCGGTCATCTTCAGCACGCCAACCGGACGGCAGCGAATGACGGAGCCGGCCAGCAGCGGGTAGGGGGTCGGAACCAGTACGTCGACGGGGTCACCATCCAGAGAGAGAGTCGCGTTCACGTAGCCGTAGTTGCACGGATAGAACATCGGGGTAGACATGAATCGATCGACGAAAATAGCACCGCTGTCCTTGTCGACTTCGTATTTGATCGGGTCGGCATTCTGCGGGATTTCGATGATGACATAGATATCGTCGGGCAGGCTCTTGCCGGCCGGTACCAGGTTCAGGCTCATGATAATTCCTTCGTTGTTAGTATCAGGTTTGCAGGCCGATATTATAGCGATGTGATGTTAAATGACCATATTTCAGCGGCTATCGCTAACAAAGAAGGGGGATGTTTCCGCTTTGCGGCGCTTTGATGTGTGCGGGATGCAACAAAACGGCTGTTTTGATGCCCTGCCGGTGAGCAAGGTCACCGGCAGAGCATGTGGAGTTGCGAGCAAAGGGGGTCAGAGCGAGTAGGGGAGTCTCGACTCGTTGACCAGTCGCGACAGGGCTGTCACTACATGAGGGTCAAACTGGGTGCCGGAGCGGGACTGGATATACTCCATGGTCTGCGCCAGCGTCCAGGGCTCCTTGTAGGGGCGCTTGCTGAGCAGGGCATCGAATACATCGACTACCGCCACAATCCTCGCCGACAGCGGGATCTGCTGGCCAGTCAGCTGCTGAGGGTAGCCCTTGCCATCGAAGTGCTCGTGGTGGCCCCGGGCGATTTCGGCGCCGAGAGAGAGGTAGCTGGTTCCCTCCACCATTTCGCCCGCCTTGTGCAGGATATTGGCGCCGATACCGGCGTGCTGCTCCATGATGGCCCGCTCTTCCGGGTCGAAACGGCCGGGTTTGTGCAGGATATGATCCGGGGTGCCCACCTTGCCCACATCGTGCAGGATGGAGGCCATGCCGATCATCTCGACAAACTCCGGGGTTAGCTGCTCGGGATAGGCTGCCATTTGCTTCAATTCGGCCACGATGGCATCCGAGAGCTTCTGCACCCGCAAGACATGCTCGCCGGTATCGGAGTCGCGAAACTCCGCCAGCGCCGCCAGCGCCACCACGGTGGCCTCTTGGGCGCGCAGCAACTGGTTGTAGAGATAGAGGTTGTCGTAGGCTGCCGAGATGCGCTGGCAGAAGACATCCAGCAGGTCGCACTCGAGGGGATCGAGGGGCTGGGTCGGGGTAAAACTCAACACGAACTCGCGACCATTCTGGGCGGCGATATAGAGGGAGTCCTGCGGGTGTTCAAAGCGGTTGCAGCGCGCCGCCAGTGCCTTCAGGACCGAGTCATTGAGGGTGGGAAAGTCGGTGATCTTGCCATCATCCAGCAGAGTCTCGTAGTCGCCGGTGGCGGCGAGGATCTCCAGCCCCTGTTCGCCGGGACGGCGCTCGGCGCAGATGGCCCCTTCGGTGCCCACATCGAGAATGGCGCTGATCTGTTTCAGCACGCCGGAGGCAAACTCCTTGAGTGAATGAAGATGGTAGAGATCGCCTGCCCCTTCCAGAATTTTTCCGAGCCCCTGCCGGCTCTTGTCGATGGCACTGAGGGTTTCGTATGAGCGCAGGGATGCGATGACAGTGGTGTAGAGTTTTTGTACCGTCAGCTCGGTCTTTGTCTTGTAGTCATTGATGTCGTAATCGAGGATCACCCGCTGCTCGGGGGCTTGGCCGGGTTGGCCGGTACGCAGCACGATCCGCACCAGCGAGTTGTGCATTTCGTTGCGGATCCGGTGCACCAGCCGCAGACCTGCGTCTTCGGTCTCCATCACCACATCGAGCAGGATCAGTGCAATCCTGGGATTGGCCTCCAGCATGCGGCCAGCTTCGGCGCCGCTGTAGGCATTGAGCAGCTCTAGCGGGCGGGATTTGTAGTGAATGTTGGAGAGGGCCAGGCGGGTGGCATGATGGATATCCGGCTCATCATCCACGATCAGCACTTGCCATGGGTTGAGTGCCTTGGGGACCACGACCTCCTCATCATCGAGTTCGATGATGTCGTCGTCCAGCAAGATATCGTCCTTGTCTTGGGCACTGCTCATATCGGTTACGCCTCCGGCGCTCAATGAGTATGTGAACAGTATGCACGATCACATCCTCTCGGATCATCAGGATAAGTAGATATCGTGAGCTGGCTCCGCCTCTTTATCGCTACTCGAAAGGTTCCAGATACCCCTGGATAGACTTCTTCAACCAGGCCAACACCTTGCCGTGATAGGCGTTTTCCGCCAGATAGACCCCGTAATCCCGCCACTGCAGGCTGAACTTGTGTTTCAGGGTCAGCAGGGAGCCTTGTCGCAACTGGCTCTGGATCAGTGGCGAGGGGAGCACTGCCCAGCCCAGCCCGTCCAGCACCGCATTGCGCATCAACTCGAAGCTGGAGAGACCGATATGCTGCCCTCCCACAGGTAGCAGGCTTTTTACAGAAAATTCATCTACATACGAGAGGGTAACCTGGGTGTGATCGGTCAGATCCTGCTGTTTGACCCGCTTCAGTCCGGCCAGCGGATGGCTGGGTGCCACCACCATCAGGGTGCGGATCGGGTTGAGCACGTCGATATTGAGGCCGCTGCGCTCCTGATCTTCGGTAATAAGGCCAAAGGCGGCATCGACGAATCCCTCTTCCACCAGCGCCGGCAGTTCAGGCGGAGAGGCGAGCACCAGCGAGATACTGGTGCCAGGAAACTGATTGTGCAGGCTGGCCAGCATCTCGCGCCACACCGGCTCGGGAATGGCGTCATCGCGGGCAACCCGCAGCGCCACTTCGGCCCCAGAGGCGTAATGTTTGCACTTCTGCTGCAGGCTGTTGGCTGCCTGCAGCAGGCGAGTGCAATCATCAAGCACCAGCTCGCCGATCTCGGTCAGGCGACTCTGATTGGCGCCTCGTTCAAAAAGTTCGACGCCAAGCTCAACTTCCAGCGCCGCGATGGCGGTGCTGACGGCGCTGCGGCTTTTGCCGAGGCGACGGGCAGTGTTGGCAATAGAGCCTCTATTGGCGGACTCTACAAAGAGTTCTATCTGATATAGCTTCATGTTTTACAGGCTATGGCGGAGTTTTTCACTATCACCTTAGCGTGTCGAACCAAGGCAAGGCAAACCTGTGGCGTCGGAATAATCGACGCTGAGCGATTGTCGCGAGTTGCTTCTCCCCGTTTACCATCTCTCCCGTCGAAGCAACAAAGGCATCTTATATGTTATTAAGTCGTATGTTTCTGGCCCGGCTGTTTTTGACCGGCGCCATCGTGACCGAGGTCGCCGGTACCTCCAGCATGGCCATGATCCCCGAGCAGGGAGCTGGCTGGATGAATTACATCCCGATGTGGCTGTTGATCGGCTTCTCGTACTGGTTGCTGGCGAAAGCCGCCAAAACAATCTCCATTGGTATTGCGTTTGCGCTCTGGGAGGGGCTCGGGATCACCTTGATCACCATAGTGTCGGTCATGTTCCTTGGTTACGATGTGACCGTTCAGGAGCTGATTGGCCTGGCTCTCGCGATAGTGGGGATTGTTATGGTGACCATGGGGGAGACCCATGATGAGCCTGCAGACAAGTCAGTAGAAGCGGAGGCCACAGCATGAGTCCGTTTGTGATTGTATTGGGTGCCGCACTGATCGATATCGGCGCCAACATGGCCATCAACCGCTCCAAGGGTTTTCGTTACAAGGGGTGGGGCTTCCTGGGGATCATGCTGGTACTCGGCGCCTTTACCCTGCTCTCGGAAGCGGTAAGTGGCGGCCAGATTGACCTGGCTGTTGCCTACGCCACCTGGGGGGCTATCGGCATCGTCGGTACGGCGCTGGGCGGTTTGCTCTTCTTTGGTGAGCGGCTCAAGCCCATCGGTTGGGCTGGCATGATGGTGATGGCGCTGGCTGTCGTTATGCTGACTACCGCCTGATAACCTGAAGCAATAAGAAAAGCCGCCCGGTCGCAACCGGGCGGCTTTTGTTTGGCTGATTGCTTGGTAAATGCAGGCTCAGCGCGGCGCTTCGTAGAGTTCCAGCGGCAGACCATCGGGGTCGGCGAAGAAGGTAAAGCGCTTGCCGGTCAGCTCGTCCACTCGCACCGGCTCTACCTCGACCCGATGGGCCTGCAGGTGGGCGATGACCCGGTCAAGATCGCTGACCCGAAAGGCAAGATGGCGCAGGCCGCACGCCTCGGGGCGGGAGGGGCGCTCGGGAGGCGAGGGGAAGCTGAACAGCTCCAGCTGGCTGCCGTCCGGCAGGGCCAGATCCAGTTTCCACGATTGGCGCGCTTCGCGCAGAGTCTCGGCGATGATGGGCAGCCCCAGCACCTCGTGGTAGAAGTGGCGCGAGCGTGGGTAATCGCTGGCGATGATGGCCACATGGTGGATGGCGTCAAACAGCGGAAAGGTCATGGTGTTTCCTTGTCAGCAGCATAGTGAACGGGCAGCCTGTGCTGCCCGTGTCGTTGATCTAGTTGAAGAAACCGCCGAACCAGTCATCCAGCGCACTGCGCGGCGTCGCACTGCTGGCGCAACCGGCCGGGGAGCCCATGGTGGAGGCTTTGGCCGGCACCTGCAGGCTGCCCGGGCAGTCGCTGGCGACGCGGGTGCCGCTGGCGCGGGAGAAGTTGGCCCAGGTGACCCCTTCCGGCATCTTCAATCCCAGACTGTTGACGCCGCGCTGGCTCATGTAGCCGCTAAAGAGCTGCAAGGCACCGCTGGCACCGGTCAAACCCGCCGGGGTGTTGTCGTCGCGACCGACCCAGATACTGACCAGTTCGTTGTTGTCCATCCCGGCAAACCAGGAGTCGCGCAGCTCGTTGGTGGTGCCTGTCTTGGCCGCCATGGTGGCGCCCGGGAACTTGGCACTGAGCGCGCGGGCCGTGCCCTGACTCACCGTCTTGGTCATGGCGAACAGGGTCAGCCAGCTTGCTTGCTGGTCGGTGACCCGCTTGGCGGTCTGATCATGCTGATAGAGCAGGCTGCCATCCCCGTTGACTACGGCGCGAATGGCCGACAGCGGCTGGGTCAGTCCCTGATTGGCGATGGGCAGATACATCTGGTTCACCTCCAGCGGGGAGAGGGCCACTGCCCCCAGCACCAGCGACGGATAGGGCTGGATCTCCTGCTGGACTCCCAGCTTGTGCAGGGTGTCGACTACCTTCTCCAGCCCGACTTGCAGACCCAGATTGACGGTCGGTACGTTGAGGGAGCTGGCCAATGCATCCATCAGCGGCACGCTCTGGCGGAACTTGCGATCGTAGTTTTGCGGCGTCCAGACCTGACCATCCTGACCGCGAATGCGGATCGGCTGATCTTTGAGCGGGGTCGCCAGGGTAAGACCGTTGGATAGACCGGTGAGGTAGACTGCCGGTTTCACCAGCGAGCCGATCTGGCGGCGGGCATCGAGCGCCCGGTTGAACCCGGCGTAGCGGGGATCGCGGCCACCCACCAGCGCGACCACTTCGCCCTTGTGCCAGTCGGAGACCACCATGGCCGCCTCCAGCTTCTTCTTGCCGCGCAGCTTCTCGATATCGGCGAGGCCCGATTCGACCGCCCGCTCGGCCGCGTGCTGGGCGATGGGGTCGAGACTGGTGAAGATCTTGAGGCCGGACTGCTTGAGCAGATCGGCGCCGAAGCGGCTCTGGATCTCCCGTTTGAGCAGCCCCATAAAGGCCGGGGTGCGACCATAACTCATCTGGCCGCGAGCGATGATGCCGAGGGGCTGACGGCTGGCCAGTTCATACTCGGCCTGGGTCAGGCTGCCGTGATCCATCAGCAGCTTCAGCACCAGATCACGGCGGGTCTTGGCCCGCTCCGGGAAGCGCCATGGGTCGTAATAGGAGGGGCCTTTCACCAGACCGACCAGCAGGGCGACCTGATCGATATCCAGCTCGTTGACCGGAATGCCGAAGTAGAAGTAGGAGGCGAGGCCGAAACCGTAGACCCCTTGCGAGAAGTTTTGCCCCAGATAGACCTCGTTGAGGTAGGACTCCAGGATCTCGTCCTTGCTGTAGCGATAGTCGATCAGCACCGCCATGTAGGCTTCCTGCAGTTTTCGCCACAGGCTGCGTTCACGGGTCAGGAAGAAGTTCTTGGCCAGCTGCTGGGTCAGGGTACTGCCCCCCTGCACGGTACGACCCGCGATCAGGTTGGCGAACATGGCGCGCATGATGGCCACCGGCGAGACGCCACCATGCTGGTAGAAGTCGCGATCTTCGGTGGTGAGCAGGGTCACCAGCAGGCTGTCGGGCACTTCGGCGATACGCACCAGCAGGCGATCTTCCCGATCTTCGGTATTGAGGCGATCGAGCAGCACCGGGTCCATCTGGGCGTAACCGAGCTGGCGCTGGTTCTCCAGCGACTGGATCCCCTCAAGGCGCGGGCCGTTGAAGGTGAGGCGCAGGCCGCGGGCTCCATCGGCGCCATCATAGAACTCGAAAGGACGGCGAATCAACTCGATGCGGTTGCCGTTGATGGTGTATTCACCCGGCGTGTGAGGCTGGCGCACCTGCTTGTAACTCAGCATGTTGAGCTCGCGCAGCATCTGGTCCCGCGACAGGCGCTGGCTGGGGTAGAGCTCCAGCGGGCGGCTGTAGACCATCACCGGCAGCTGCCACTTCTCGCCATCGAAGCGCTCGCGCACCTTGGTATCGAGGTAGATGCCAAACACCACCATAAAGGCCGCCACCACCAGGGAGAGCTTGAAGCCAAGCCAGAACAGCTTGCGCCAGATGGTGCGTTTGGGCGCTGCCTTCTTGGGGGCACGCTTGCGTCGTTGGGTTGCCATAAATCCTCTTTGCTTTCCTTTCTACTTGTTATGTCGCATTCGCGAACGTTCGAGCGGGATTAACCCATCGAACCTAGATGCCCATCTTCTTTTTGGTGACTTTGGTCGGCATCGCTTCCAGCGGATTATCCGGCCAGTAGTGGCGGGGATAGCGCCCCTTCATCTCTTTTTTCACCTGCTCGTAGGATCCAGCCCAGAAGGCAGCCAGATCGGCGGTGATCTGCAGCGGTCGCTGGGCGGGGGAGAGCAGCTCTACCACCAGCGGCACCCTGCCATCTGCCACGCAGGGGGTCGAACCTTGACCGAACATCTCCTGAATGCGCACCGGGATTACCGGTGCCTGCCCGGGCTGATAGCGGATCCGCACCCGGCTGCCGGTGGGCGCTGCAAAGTGGCTCGGCAGCGCCTCGTCCAGCCGCTTGGGCTGCGGCCAGGGCAGGGATTGGCGCAGGATGTCGCCGAGGTTGAGCTTTTTCAACTGCTCAAGCCGGGTCATGCCGCTCACCGCTGGCAGCAGCCACTGTTCGAGGGTGGCCAGCAGGCTCTCGTCATCCATGGCTGGCCACCCCTCATCGGGCAGCCAGTCGCGGGCACAGCGTAGACGGGCCAGCAGCCCTTCGCTGCTCTCGTCCCACGGCAGCACATGCAGCCCCTTGCGGCGAATGCCTTGCAGCAGGCAGCGCCCTTTCTGCTCGTCAGAGAGTTCGGTCAGCGGTCGCTGGCTCAGCACCAGCTCGCCGATCACCTGCTGGCGTTCGGCGCGCACCCGCTCTTCACGTTCATCCCAGTCGAACCACTGCCGTTCGCTCACCAGTTCCGGCAGCAGGCGTACCAGCTCGTCCAGATCGACCGGTTCGGCGATAAAGATGCGGCTGCCGCGATCGTTCTGCCCCATCTCAATGGCGATGAGGGCGGCTTGTCCCTGACAGGGATGACCTTCTACCAGATCGCAGCTCACCCCACCACTGAGTTGATAGCGACTGCCGCTACGCAGTTTGCCGATGCGATCCGGCCAGGCGAGGGCACAGATCAGCCCCAGCCACTGACCCTGTGCATTGGCAGGGCGCACGCCAAGCCGTTCAAACCAGCGGGCCGCGCTCTGGCGCAGAGCGTTTTGACGGCGGTGGAACAGCACAGAGAGGCGCTCCGATCCTCGCAGATCTTCTTCCTGCAACGCCACCAGATAAGCGGCATCGGCGACAATCCCTGTCAGACCTTCAGCTTCCAGCTCGCGGGCGCGCAGCAGCATGCGGGCGAGCCGAGGGTGGGTACCGAAGGCCGCCATGGCGCGGCCAGCGGCAGTGAGTTGTTGCTCACCCTCCGGCTTCATGGCGCCAAGATCCACCAGCAGCCGCTGGGCGCTGGCCACCGCAGCGGCGGGGGGCATGTCCAGCAGCGGCAGATCTTCCACCTTTGCCCCCCACTGGGCGGCATCCAGCAGCAGGCCGGTCAGCTCCTGAGTGAGGATATCTGGCGGGCTCTGCTCGGCGAGCCGCTCCTGCACCTCGCTGCTCCAGAGCCGGTAGCAGACGCCGGGGCCGAGACGACCGGCGCGGCCTGCCCGCTGGATGGCGGAGGCTTTGGCGATGGGGCGGGTCTCCAGTCGGGTGACACCGCTTTTCAGATCATAGGAAGCCCGTCGTTCCAGCCCGCTATCGATCACCACCGAAATCCCCTCAATAGTGAGGGAGGTCTCCGCCACATTGGTGGTAAGCACCAGCTTACGGCGGCCCGCAGGCGCCGGTTCGATGGCCGCCTGCTGGGCTGCCATATCGAGGCGGCCGTAGAGGGGGGCGAAGGTCACGTCGTCCGGCAGTTTGTCTGCCAACCATTGCGCCAACCGCTCGATCTCCCCCTGTCCCGGCAGAAAGACCAGCAGGCTGCCATCTTGATCGGCCAGCGCCTCGAGTACCACGGTTCCGACTTGTGGCTCCAGCCACTGCTGGCGATTGGCGGGGCGGTAGTGGTAATCGATAGGGAAACCACGCCCCTCGGAGCGAACCACAGGAGCATCCGGCAGCAAGGTCTCGAGTGCCATGCCATCCAGGGTTGCGGACATCACCAGGAGCTTGAGGTCATCGCGCAATCCCTGCTGGCTCTCGATAGCGAAGGCCAGCGCGGTATCGGCGTGCAGACTGCGTTCGTGGAACTCATCGAAGATGACCAGCGAGACGCCATTCAGCTCAGGGTCTTGCTGCAACATCCGGGTCAGCACCCCTTCGGTGACGATCTCTAGCCGGGTCGCTGAGCTGGTGCGGCTCTCGCCACGCACTCGCAGGCCGATGCGCTCGCCCACCTTCTCCCCCAGCTGGCGCGCCAGAAAGCTGGCGATATTGCGCGCCGCGAGGCGCCTTGGCTCCAGCATGATGATGCGGCCGGGCAGCCGGTTCTGACGCACCAGCTCCAGCGGCAGCAGGGTCGATTTGCCTGCGCCGGGGGGCGCCTGCAGGATCACGCTGGTGTGGCTGTCGAGGGCGGCAAAGAGTTCGGGCAATACCGAAACGATGGGGAGCTGGGACAAAGCGATGAGCACCTTCTGTAGCAACCGGTAAAACGGCGCCTATTCTGCCACAGCCGCCCGCGCCACCGTGAGTGGATGTGCGGATATGGCCACTCGGGCGGGAGGGTGGCGAGACATGGCCGGATAGCTGCCATAGAATGGGCCCATCCAATGAGCGTGAAAAAGGCATTATCACCACATGGCCAAACTCTTCTTTGCCCTGCCCGTCAAGGAGCTCGCCCCCGAGCTCATCGCCTGGCGCGATCAGCTGCCTTGGCCCGGTCAGCCGGTGCCGCAAGCCAACCTTCATCTGACCCTCGCCTTTCTGGGGGAGGCGGACGAGTTGACCACCCGCCGCCTGATCGCCGCCGTAGAGCGCCAGCACTGTCCGCCGCTCACCATCAGGCTGGATGAGACCGGCTGGTTCAGCCGGGCCAAGGCGGCCTGGATTGGCCCGAAGGAGTGGCCCAATGAGCTGACCGTGCTGGCGAAGGCGCTGCGCCGCCACGGCGAGAAGTTGCGTCTTGGCAATGGCGAGCAGGGTTATCGACCCCATGTCACCCTGTCGCGCAAGGCGGGTGAGGCTCCGGCCATCCTGCCAGCCCCAAATTTTCTGCTGCAGGCCGATGAGTTCTGCCTCTATCAATCCATCTCGACTCCGGACGGGGTGCGCTACGAGCCGCTTGCCTGCTGGCCGCTGCGCGCCCGGGTAAAAGAAGATGCGCGGAGGGCTAACCCGTGATTTTTGATCCCCCCCTGCAATCGGGCCAGCTGCTGGCCCGCTACAAGCGCTTTCTGACCGATGTGCAACTCGATAACGGCGAGGTCATCACTATCCACTGCGCCAATACCGGTGCCATGACCGGTTGTGCCGATCCGGGCACCCGGGTCTGGTACTCCACCTCTGATAACCCCAAGCGCAAGCTGCCCAACAGCTGGGAGATCGCCGAGAGCCCGGCGGGCCACTTTATCTGCGTCAACACGGCGCGCGCCAACCAGATCGCCCGGGAGTTGATCGAGCAGGAGGCTATCGCTCCGCTGGCGGGTTACAGTCGGTTGCGCACCGAGGTGAAGTATGGCGAAGAGAACAGTCGCATCGATCTGTTGCTGGAAGATGATGAGAAGGGCAATTGTTACATCGAGGTAAAATCGGTCACCCTGCTCGACGAGCGGGAGGAGGTTGGCATGGGCTACTTCCCCGATGCGGTCACCGCCCGTGGTGCCAAGCATTTGCGCGAGTTGATGGCGATGAAAGCGGCGGGCCACAGGGCCGTGCTGCTCTTTATGGTGTTGCACTCCGGAATAAGCCGGATGCGCCCTGCAACCCATATAGATCCGCACTATAGTCTGCTAATTGAGCAGGCAATCGCGGCGGGGGTTGAAATTTTATGCTATCGGCCCCATGTTGGGGTGCAAGGCATGGTGGCTCAAGGGTTTATTCCGTTTGAATCTGGTCACCTGTTACCCGAGGGGAGTGCATAAATATTGGAGTGGGTAACATTATTGGTACGGCTCGTTTGCTTACCCGTTACCCTTCTGCTATAGATGTCGCCCTCAATTTATGGATGGCACGGGTAGCGTGCTGAATTAGGAGACAGGGCATGCCAACAGGCGAAAACAGGAAATCTCTGGGCCCCCTGGCCATTGCGGGTGTCGCGCCTTACCAGGAAAAGCCGGGTGAGGAGTACATGAATGACCAACAAAAGGCGCATTTTCGCAAGATCCTGGGTGCCTGGCGCAACCAACTGATGCAGGAAGTTGATCGTACCGTCGACCATATGAAAGACGAGGCTGCCAACTTCCCGGATCCCGTGGATCGTGCCGCGCAAGAAGAAGAGTTCGCTCTTGAACTGCGTACCCGCGACCGTGAACGCAAGCTGATCAAGAAGATCGAGAAGACCTTGCAGCTGCTTGAAGACGATGATTTCGGTTACTGCGAACACTGCGGTATCGAGATCGGTATCCGTCGTCTGGAAGCCCGTCCGACTGCCGACCTCTGTGTCGATTGCAAGACGCTGGCCGAGATCAAGGAAAAACAGATGGCCGGTTGATCCCGACCCTCTGGTATATGAAAAAGGGAGCTTGCGGGCTCCCTTTTTTATTGAGCTTTTGGCGGTCGCGCCCCAGAATGCAGCCTCAATGAATCGCTTACCCGAACAGTCATGCCAGTGAATTCCCCGTCCTCACCCCTTGTGCGCCCCTATGTGGGCCGTTTTGCCCCCTCACCCTCAGGCCCGCTTCATTTCGGTTCGCTGATCGCCGCCCTCGGCAGCTTTTTGCAGGCCAGAGCGCAGCAGGGACGTTGGCTGGTGCGCATCGAAGATATCGATCCGCCTCGGGAGATGGCGGGGGCGGCCGACCTTATTCTCAAAACCCTTGAGGCATATGGTCTCGAGTGGGATGGGGAGGTGATGTTCCAGAGTGCGCGCCACGGCCGTTATGACGAGATCATCGACCAGCTCTATCGGGCGGGGGACCTCTACTGGTGCCGTTGCACCCGGCGCGAAATTATGGCTGCGGGCGGTCTTTACAGCGGCCACTGCCGCACCCTCGGGCTGGCGGCCGAAGGTTGCGCCGCCCGGCTGCGCCAGCACCATCCGGTCTACCACTTCGACGATCGTTTGCAGGGCCATATCGCGGTCCCGGCGGCGCTCGCCGAGGAGGATTTCATTATCCGCCGCCGCGACGGGCTCTACGCCTACAACCTGGCGGTGGTGGTGGATGATATGGACAGCGGCATCACCGAGATAGTGCGCGGTGCCGATCTGCTGGAGCCCACGGTGCGCCAGATTGCCCTCTACCAGACCCTGGGGGCAGCGGTGCCCGACTGGGTGCACCTGCCGCTGGCGGTGCTGGCAGATGGCAACAAGCTCTCCAAGCAGAACCATGCGCCTGCGCTGGCGCTTGATGAGGTGCGCCCGGCACTGTGGCAGGCGCTGCACTTCCTCGGCCAGTGCCCGCCGCCCGAGCTGATGGCGAGCCGGATCGACGAGATCATCCGGTGGGGGATCGCTAACTGGCAGCTCGAACGGGTGCCCGCCAGCGAGAAAATCCCGCTCGCGGATTGCTGAGTCGACCAGGTGATTTTTGTTTGATTGAGCGTAAATTGCCGCTGTTGATTGTGATTTTACCGGGATGATCCGTTTCAAACGGGATCAATTGTCAGCACGGTTTTTCATTTGGTCAGGCGTGAGCTATGCGCAGTTAGACCGCTATTTTTTGGCTCGGCTTGATTCAAATGAGCTGAAGTAGCCACATGGTTTTTCATTTGTGCAGGCCTGAGCTATGTGCAGATTGACCGCTATTTTCGCTGGCAGACGGTTTCATGCGGGATCAATTGTCAGCACGGTTTTTCATTTGGTTAGGCGTGAGCTATCATAGGCCGCTATTTTTTGGCCTCCCGTCAATTTAGAAGTCATGAAGAGGTGTACCATTTTTTCCCAGATCGCAAACTTTTGCCGCAAGGTGCTCGGCAAGGAAGACGGCGAGCAGTCGGTGGAATCCCCCATTCCAGCCCGTGTCGCCGGTCAACGTCGTACCTTAAGCCGTGATCAGCACCCTATTTCGCGCAAAGAGATCAGCGAGAATGCACTCAAGGTGCTCTATCGCCTGAACAAAGGGGGCTATGAGGCCTACCTGGTCGGCGGCGGAGTCCGGGATCTGCTGCTCGGGAAGACGCCCAAGGATTTCGACATCGCAACCGATGCGACGCCGGAGCAGATCAAGGCGCTGTTCAGCAACTGCCGCCTGATTGGCCGTCGTTTCCGCCTGGCCCACATTGTCTTTGGTCGTGACGTGATCGAAGTGGCCACCTTCCGGGGTCACCACCATCAGGTCAATACCAGCAAACATGTGTCGGCCCAGTCTGATGAAGGCATGCTGCTGCGCGACAACGTCTACGGCACCATCGAAGAGGATGCCGAGCGCCGCGACTTTACCGTCAACGCCCTCTACTACAGCGCCAAAGATTTCACTCTGCACGATTTCGAAGGGGGTCTGGAAGATCTGGCCGAGCGCAAGCTTGAGCTGATCGGCGATCCCGAGACCCGTTATCGTGAAGATCCGGTGCGGATGCTGCGCGCCGTGCGCTTCGCCGCCAAGCTGGATATGACCATCAGTCCGCGTACCGCCGCCCCCATCAAGGAGCTGGCGCCACTGCTGCAAGACATACCGGCTGCCCGCCTGTTTGAGGAGACCCTCAAGCTGTTCCTGGCTGGCGACGGTCTGGCGACCTACAAACTGCTGCGCGAGTATGGCCTGTTCCAACAGCTGTTCCCGCAAGTGGCGGCGCTGTTTACCCCGCACGGCAACTCGCCCTACGAGCAGTTTATCGAGCAGGCACTGATCGATACCGACACCCGCGTTCGTGAAGACAAGCGCGTCACCCCCGCCTTCCTCTACGCCACCCTGCTGTGGGGCTGCGTCGAGGCCCGTGGTCGGGTGCTGGAGAACGAGAGCGGCCTGCCCTGGTATGACGCCTTCATGCTGGCGATCAACGAGGTGCTGGACAATCAGGTGCGGATCATCGCCGTTCCCCGCCGTTTCACCACAGATGTCCGCGACATCTGGGCACTGCAACAGCGGCTGACCCGTCGTCAGGGCAAGCACCCCGAGCGCGCCATGGAGCATCCCAAGTTCCGCGCGGCGTTCGACTTCCTGTTGCTGCGCAACCGGGTCGAGCGCGGTCTCGGCGAGCTGGCCAGCTGGTGGGAGCGCTATGTCGCCTCCAATCCGGATGTGCGCCCGCAACTGCAGCGTGAAGCGACCCGTCGCCCGGCCAGCGGTGAGCGCGGCGAGGCTCGCAGCCACGATGGCGAGAAGCGCAGCAGCAACAGCCGTAACCGCCGTCGCCCCCGTCGCCGCAAACCGAAAGTGGCCGAGTGACAACAGACGTGATGACCGAGGTCTTCATCGCCATTGGTTCCAACCTGTCTGATCCGCTGGGTCAGGCTCGTCGCGCCGTTGCCGCCTTGGCAAGGTTGCCGGAATCTGTGCTGGTGGATGCCTCGTCGTTTTACAGCAGCCGCCCCATGGGGCCTGCTGACCAACCGGACTACGTCAATGCCGTGGCCCGGCTCAATACCCGGCTCGCGCCCCTTGCGCTGCTGGACCAATTACAAAAAATCGAGCTGGAACAGGGACGTGTGCGCAAAGATGAGCGGTGGGGGCCGAGAACTCTGGATCTCGATCTGCTGCTCTATGGGGATCAGGTGATCAACCATGAGCGCCTCATCGTACCCCACTACGGCATGAAGGAGCGGGAGTTCGTGCTGCTGCCCCTTGCCGAAATTGCGCCTGCTCTGGTGCTGCCCTGCGGCACCCCGCTCGCCCGACTGGTTGCCCGCTGCCCGCACAATGATTTGGCCATCATTGCCCCGCGTGCAGACGTACAGGAGCCTCTATGAGCAAGATCACCACCGCCAGCCTGCTGAAGATGAAGCAGGAAGGTCAAAAGTTCACCGCCATCACCGCCTATGATGCCACCTTTGCCAAGCTGTTCGACGACGAGGGGGCCCACGTGCTGCTCATCGGCGATTCGCTGGGCATGGTGCTGCAAGGGGGTCAGGATACCCTGGCGGTCAACATGGATGAGATGGTCTATCACACCCGCTGTGTGGCGCGCGGTGCCAGCAAGGCACTGGTGGTCGCCGACATGCCGTTCATGAGCTACGCCACCCCCGAGCAGACTTACCAGAACGCCGCCCGCCTGATGGCGGCCGGTGCCCGCATGGTGAAGATGGAAGGGGGCGACTGGCTCTGTGACTCCATTCGCCACCTCACCCGCAACGGGGTGCCGGTGTGCGGTCACCTCGGCCTCACTCCGCAATCCGTTCATGTCTTTGGCGGCTTCAAGGTGCAGGGGCGCGATGAGTTTCAAGCCCAGGAAATCTACCGCCAGGCCCTCGAACTGCAAGCGGCCGGTATCCAGCTACTGGTGCTCGAGTGTGTGCCCACTGCGCTGGCCGAGCGCATCACCAAGGCGCTTCGCATCCCGGTGATCGGCATTGGTGCCGGCCCCGCGACCGATGGTCAAATTTTGGTGATGCACGATGCCTTTGGCGTCACCTCCGGCTATGTGCCCAAGTTCACCAAGAACTTCCTGGCCGAGACCGGCGATGTGCGTGCCGCCATCCGCCTCTATGTCCAGCAGGTGAGCGAGGGGAGCTTCCCCGGCCCGGAGCACTGCTTCAACTGATCCTGGCGGTTGCATGATGGGGGCTGCGGCCCCCGTCTCTGCTTCTCAGCCTCGCACAGTTAATCTGTATAGCTAATCCGTATCTTATTGATTCATCTAAAGGTGAACTGCTGATAGCCATGTTCGTGCCCCATCCCGCCCGAGCGCTATCTGTGGATGCAACCCGTCTCTCTTTTTGATTTATCGGAAGGTGAACTGCTGATGTTGGTCGTAAATAATCCCGTCGTTCTGCGTGAGCAGATAAGCCAATGGCGCCGTGAAGGGCGTGCCATCGCATTCGTGCCCACCATGGGCAATCTGCATCAGGGCCACCTGACGCTGGTGAAGGAGGCGCACAGCCACGCCGAGAAGGTGGTGGTCAGCATCTTCGTCAACCCGATGCAGTTCGACAAGGCCGAGGATCTTGCCAACTATCCGCGCACTCTGGAGCAGGATTGCGCTGCGCTGGAGGCGGCCGGGGTCGACATGGTATTCACCCCGACCCCGGAGATCATGTATCCGCAGGGGCTGGCGAGCCAGACCTTCGTCGAGGTGCCGGGTCTCTCCAATCTGCTGGAGGGAGCGCTGCGCCCGGGTCACTTCCGTGGTGTCAGTACCGTCGTCACCAAGCTGTTCAATCTGGTACAGCCGGATGTGGCCTGCTTTGGCCAGAAGGATTACCAGCAGTTGGCGCTTATTCGAAAGATGGTGGCCGACATGGCGATGCCCATCGAGATCGTCGGCGTGCCCACCGTGCGGGCCGAAGACGGGCTGGCGCTCTCTTCCCGCAACGGCTACCTGACTGCCGCCGAGCGGGCCATTGCCCCCGAGCTGGCGCGCACCATGAACTGGATCGCCGAGCAGATCGAAGCGGGTGATCACCACCTGCCGTCCTTGGTGGCGCAGGCCAGCCAGCGTCTCGACAACGCCGGTTTTCGTACCGATGCCATCGACATCGTCGATGCCGCCACCCTCGAATCCGCCACAGATGAGAGCGCGCAGCTGGTGATCCTGATGGCTGCTTATCTTGGCAAGGCCCGCCTTATCGACAATCAAGTGGTCACGCTGTAGCAAGCCTGAGCCCGCCACAACCAGGAGGACCCCATGTCCAAGAAGGTTTACTGCATTGCCCAATTCCTGCCCAAACCCGGTCAGGAGCAGGCCCTGTTTCAGGTGCTGCAGGCGCTCGAGCCCAACACCCTGCGTGAGGATGGTTGCCTGCAATATCGGGTGACCCGCCACATCGAGAGCCCGTTTGCCGATGGGGAAAGCTTTCCCATCGTGTTCAACGAGATTTGGCAAGATATGGCGGCCTTTGAAGCCCACTGCCAGCGCACGGAGATCAAGGCTTTCTTCGAGCGTTACTGTCTGGCGGAAGATGGTTTGGCTGCCAAGTGGAATGTCTGCGTCTATAGCGACGAACCCGAACAGTACGACGCCCCCGTAAAGAAGTAATTCCCCCGAATGCCAGCGGACGCCCCCTCGGGCGTCCGCTGCTTTTTCACGCCTGCACTCTCCTGCATTCCGGCGTTTTGTTCTGCGGCCCAGCCCGCATCTCCCTTCGTTTCTATCCACTTTTGGCCTGATGGCCGCTACAGGTACTCATGATGTTTGTCCTGATTGCATCGCTTGTTTTCTGTCTGCTCTGTTTTGCCCTGACCCGGATTCCCTCTACTGTGCCGCTCTCGCGCAAGGTGCTTGCGGGTCTGTTGCTTGGCGCCCTGTTCGGGCTGGCGCTGCAACTGGGTTGGGGCGCCGATGATGCCGACGTTCAGCAGACCCTGGAGTGGGTCAATATCGTCGGCGGTGGCTATGTCAGCCTGCTCAAGGTGGTGATGATGCCGCTGGTGTTCACCTCCATCCTCTCCGCCATCAACAAGCTGGAGCAGGCCCAGTCCCTCGGCAAGATCAGTGCCGTGCTGATCGGCTCCATGCTGACGCTGGTGATGATCGCCGGTGTGGTGGGGATGACCATCACCCACCTAAGCGGTCTCACGGCAGCCGGGTTGTTGAGTCACGGTAGCGACAGCGCCACCCTGCAACAGAGCATGAGCACCATCGACAGAGCCCAGACCCTGCCGGCCCTGCTACTCTCGCTGGTGCCCACCAACTTTGCCGCCGATATGGCGGGTAGCCGCAGCCTCTCGGTGATCGGGGTGGTGATTTTCACCGTGCTGGCGGGGGTTGCTCTGCTCCAGATGAAG
Organism: Aeromonas sp. 75A; assembly: GCF_051919425.1. Classification (NCBI taxonomy): domain Bacteria; kingdom Pseudomonadati; phylum Pseudomonadota; class Gammaproteobacteria; order Aeromonadales; family Aeromonadaceae; genus Aeromonas; species Aeromonas sp. 75A. Next base: position 2,832,491 of record NZ_JBQBES010000002.1, read on the forward strand.
ACGGAGCACCCGGAGGCCGGTGCTCGCGCCGCCGTGGCCATCGACACTCTGCAACTGTGGGTGATGAAGATGGTGCGGGTGGTGATTGCCCTCACCCCTTATGGCGTGATGGCGCTGATCGCCCGGGTGGTGGCTCACTATCCCATGAGCGAGATCCTCAGCCTGCTCGGCTTTATTCTGGTCTGCTACGTCGCCATTCTGGCGATGTTTGCGGTACACATGGTGATCCTGCTGCTGATCGGCCAGAACCCGCTGCACTATCTGCGGGAAGTGTGGGGTGTGCTCACCTTCGCTTTTGTCTCCCGCAGCAGTGCCGCCTCCATCCCCCTCAGCATCGAGACCCAGCAGCGCCTTGGGGTGCCCGCCAGCATCGCCAACTTTGCCGCCTCGTTCGGTGCCAATCTGGGCCAGAACGGTTGCGCCGGCATCTATCCGGCCATGATGGTGGCGATGATCGCCCCCATGCTCGGCATCAACCCCTTTGATCCCCTGTTTCTGCTGACTCTGTTGCCGGTCATTGCGCTCGGCTCCATCGGGGTGGCTGGCGTTGGCGGCGGAGGCACTTTCGCCGCGCTGATCGTGCTCTCCACCCTCAACTTCCCCATCGCGCTGGTGGGGGTGATGATCGCCATCGAGCCACTGGTGGATATGGGCCGCACAGCTCTCAACGTCAACGGCTCCATCATGGCGGCCATGATCACCAAGCGGTTGCTGGGCAAACAGCAGCTGGCCGAGACGCAGGTGCTGGAGCAGCAGGCCGCCAGCTAACCCCGAGCGTTACCCAATATGAAAGAAGCCCGCAGTTGCGGGCTTCTTTCATATTGGCTGTGTTGCCTTGTAGGCAGACGCGGTTATTCGGCAGAGACGGGGTAACCGGCTCCTTTCCAGGCGAAGATGCCGCCCGGCACCCGATAGACTTGCTGATAGCCCTGAGTCACCGCCCAGGCGGCTGCGTTGTGGCTGCGGCCGCACTTGACGAAGCCGCAGTAGATCACCACGGGGCGGGCTTTGTCTTCACCCAGCAGCGCCTGGAACTGCTCCGGTGTACCGCTTCCCTCGACGATCTCGCTCCAGTTGTCGCCTGACTTGGCCTCCTTCACGAAGACAAAGTTCTTGGCGCCCGGGATGTGCTCTTTCTTGTAGGAGTCCTCATAGGGCATGGTGTCGATGATCACCAGCTCCTCGCCCTTGTCCATCCGGGTTTTCAGCTCGGCAACGGTCAGCAGCTGATAGCCCCCCTGCTGCGCCTCCTGTGCCAGTTGTACCGCCGATTGTTCCAGCTTCACCTCCTGCTCGAACTGGTTGTCGCCACAGCCTGCGAGGGCAAAGCTGGCGGCGATCAGCGAGGCTACCAGAGTGCGGGATCGCAATGTCATCATGTCACTACTCCTTTGGAACGGGAAAACGGGGCGGGAAGTTCGCAGCAGGGCGCCCGCAAGCGTCAGTAGCAGCAGATCCCGCACAATGGCCTCCGGCAGCGAGCTGAGATCAGCCCTGCCAAGACAGCCGCAAGAGATGTCGAGCCCGATGGCAATGCCATAGCCCAACACCGGAATAAACAGGGCGAGCAGCCCGATCACCAGCCACAATCCCCAGCGCCGGTTGGCGATGACTGCAAGCCCGGCGCAGAGCTCAAGGGCAATCAGCCCCCAGGCGGCGAACGGGATCAGCTGCGGCCAGATCAGACCAAAGGCGCCGATCTGCTCGATGAACAGGGCGGGGGAGACCAGCTTGAACCCAGCGGAGGCGAGGAAGAATCCCCCCAGCGCCAGATTGGCCAGCATGCGCAGATAAACAGCCATGGGATAGCTCTTTATCATCCATGACTCCGACTGCCAGCCACAGGCGTTTGCTTCGCCATGTCCGGGCTATTGGCCGGATAGCGGGCCAGCTCCTGATAGTCGCCGTCCGCTTCGCAGCGAAAGACGGCGGCGGTTTCACCGCTCTGGCACCACTGCTGCCACTCGTCTGGCGGGCTGTGGAGGCGAATGGCGAGGCCACAGCCGGCGCTGAGCAGGCGCGGCACATCGCAGACCCGAAACGCCTGGCCGTGCTGCTCCAGCCGTTTGCGCAGCCTGACCGTGCCGAGGGTGGAGTGGAACAGGTAGAGAAACTCCTGATTCATGATTTGCCTCCCGTGCTGGCGCGGGCGCCGAACAGGGCGGCCCCCAGCGCACCGGCAAACTGGGCATCCGGGTGGGTGGCGACCTCACAGCCCAATCCTTGCGCCAGATAGTGGCGGAAGGTGGCGCAGTGGCTGACTCCGCCGGTAAAGAGCACGCTCGGTCGGGCGCCGAGGCGGCCGATAAAGCTGGCGCTGCGCCGGGCCATGGAGCGGACGATGCCGGCCAGGATCGACTCGGCGGGAATGCCCGCCGAGCGCAGGCTGATCGCCTCCGACTCGGCAAACACGGTGCACATGCTGCTGATGTCGTGGGGTTCGGCCCCTTGCAGCAGTTCGTCGAGCTGTTCGACCCGCGCCCCCAGAGTGCGGGTGATCACCTGGAGAAAGCGCCCGGTACCGGCGGCGCACTTGTCGTTCATCAGAAAATCGGTGAGGTTGCCGTCACTATCGAGCTGGATCACCTTGCTGTCCTGGCCGCCGATGTCGATGACGGTATGCACTGACGGGCAGAGCAGGCGGGCGCCCAGCCCGTGGCAGGAGATCTCGGTGACCCGCCGATCGGCGAACGACGCCAGATCCCGGCCATAGCCGGTCAGGGTCAGGTGGGGGCGCTCTGGCAAATCGGCCGAGAGCTCCTCCCAGCCTTGCTCGATGGCAGCCAGCGGACGAAAGGGAGTCGGCACCAGAAAACGGCGGACGATACGCCCGCCATCCTTGTGGTCGAACAGGATCCCCTTGGTCGCGGTGGAGCCCGAGTCAATCCCGATGGAGAGTGACACTGCGCCTCCTTACAGCATTTCGATAAAGGCGGCCAGCCGGGTGGCCAGCTGTCCCTTGTCGGCGCTGGAGTAGTCGGTCTCGACCGCCATGTAGGGGATGCCATGGCATTCGCGCACATGGCGCTTGATGGCGAGCGACTCCACCGCATAGGTGTGGCAGGCTTGCAGGATCACATCGATCACCCCGTCTGCCTGATACTCCTCCACCATCTGGCTCAGCAGATTCATGCGCTGGTGGTTGGGGGAGATGCAAGAGCAGCCGATGGCCAGATACTTGTCGGTCAGCGCATCGAACAGGTCGCCCTCTTCCCTGACGCACTGCTCGGTTGCCTTGGCGCCGGTGCAGTTCTCGTAACCCACCACCCAGCCGCCGTGCTCCTCGATGAGGCGCACCACCTTGTCAGCTGCGCCGCCGATGGGGCAGCCGGTGATGAGGATGCGCGGACGGGCATCGAGCCGCTTGCCCTCGGCATACTCGGCCTTGATGCGGCGGGTCATCTCCTGCAGCTCGCTGATGAGCTGCTCCTTGTCGAAGCGGAAGGTGGCGCCATAGACCACCTTGAGCAGGTCGGTGCCGCTCAGCGCCGGCGGGTTGAGCTGACCCAGCCGGTAGAAGTCGGCCAGCGCGCGGCGCTCGCGGTTTTTCAGCACGATGGCCTCTCGTAGCGCCTGCTCGCTGATCGGTTGGCCAAACTGCTGCTCCAGCAACTCCTTGAAGCGGACGATTTCGCTGCGCCACAGGGTGCGGGAGGCTTCGTCATCGGCGCGGTTGGGCAACTGCATCACATGCACCGGTTTGAACTCGGCCATGTACTCGTACATCTTCTTCTTGCCGTCGCAGGTGGTTTCCCCCACCACCAGATCGGAGAAGTAGAAGTAGGGGCACTTGTCGGTCTTGCCAAAACCGTAGCTGCTCTTGATGAGCGGGCAGAGGTTGCGGGGCAGATCTTTCTCGGCCTCCTCGATGGTCTCGTCGCTGGTGGAGCAGAGCGATACCACCACGGCGCCGGCGGCCATCGCCACCTCCTGCGGCATAAAGGTACAGTAGGTACCGACCAGGGGGATCTGTCGCTCCTTGAGTGCCATTACAGCCAGAAAGCCCTGACGACGGGCATCTGAAAAGCTATCGAATATGGCTGGCAACTCGGTGATAAGTGACATAGGCGATCCTGCCCTGATGAGAGAAATGAAGAGACGGACGAGCCATCCGTGACGGCACATCCAACCGCGAGAATTATACCTTTAGGGGTAATTAGAAAATTGCGGTGGATCACAAGGTGTCAGGTAAATCCTTAATGACAGGCAGGTTATTGAGAAGGGAGCTGGCAGGTTGAAGGGGCTACAGGGGGAATAAAAAACGGGCACCGTGAGGTGCCCGTTTTGGCAATCAGTGGCGCAGGCCGGTGCCCCGGGAGATAAGCCACCAGGCGATACCGTAGAGGGCCACGATAAAGCCGATGATGATGAGGTAGGCGGTGCCGAGCGGCACGTCGGAGATGCCGAGGAAGCCGTAACGGAACGCGTTCACCATGTAGATGATCGGGTTCACCTGGGAGACACTCTGCCAGAAGGGGGGCAGCAGGCTGATGGAGTAGAACACCCCGCCCAGATAGGTGAGCGGCGTCAGCACGAAGGTGGGGATGATGCTGATGTCGTCGAAGGTCTTGGCAAACACCGCATTGATAAGGCCACCCAGCGAGAAGAGGATCGCGGTGAGCAGCACGGTCACGCAGACGCTGAACAGATGGTGGATCTGCAGCGGCACGAAGAACAGCGACACCAGGGTGACGATGAGGCCGACACAGAGGCCGCGTGCCACGCCCCCACCCACGTAACCGGCGATGATGACGTAGTTGGGTACCGGCGCGACTAGCATCTCCTCGATATTGCGCTGGAACTTGGCGCTGAAGAAGGAGGAGGCGACGTTGGAGTAGGAGTTGGTGATCACCGACATCATGATGAGGCCGGGCACGATGAACTCCATGTAGGTGAAACCGCCCATGTCACCGATGCGCGAACCGATCAGGTTGCCGAAAATGACGAAGTAGAGGCTCATGGTGATGGCCGGTGGCACCAGGGTCTGGATCCAGATGCGGGTGAAGCGGCTCACCTCTTTGGCCAGAATGCTCTTGAAGGCGATGTAGTAGATGGCCAGATTCATGCTTTTCTCCCCTCTTCGACCAGATTGACGAACAGCTCTTCCAGCCGGTTGGCCTTGTTGCGCATGCTCACGACCTGCACCTGCTGCTTCGACAGTTGCTCGAACAGGCTGTTGAGTGACTGGCTCTTGTCGAGATCCACCTCAAGGGTGCGCTCATCCTGCATGCGGCCGTTGAACTCTGGCACCTCGGGTACGGCAGAACCTGGCGCAAGGTCGAGCAGGAAGGTCTCGCGACCCAGCTTGCCCAGCAGATTCTTCATGCTGGTGTTCTCGATCAGACGACCCTTGTCGATGATGCCGATGTTGCGGCAGAGCATCTCGGCCTCTTCCAGATAGTGGGTGGTGAGAATGATGGTCACCCCCTGCTCGTTGAGATCCTTGAGGAAACTCCACATGGAGCGACGGATCTCGATATCGACCCCGGCGGTCGGCTCATCGAGGATCAACAGCTTGGGCTCGTGCATCAGGGCGCGGGCGATCATCAGGCGACGCTTCATGCCGCCGGAGAGGGTGCGGGCCGGCATGTCGCGCTTTTCCCACAGATCGAGCTGGCGCAGGTACTTCTCGGCGCGGATCTTGGCTTCTGCCTTGGGCACGCCGTAGAAACCGGCCTGATGGGTGACAATCTGGATCACCTTCTCGAACTGGCTGAAGTTGAACTCCTGCGGCACCAGTCCGAGCTGGGCCTTGGCCTGTTCCAGATCGCTGTCGATGTCGTAGCCAAACACCTTCACCTTGCCGGCGCTCTTGTTTACCAGCGAGCTGATGACGCCGATGGTGGTGGATTTGCCCGCGCCGTTCGGGCCGAGCAGGGCGAAGAAATCCCCCTGCCTGACGGTAAGATCGATGCCTTTAAGGGCTTCGACGCCCCCCTGATAGGTCTTTTTCAGGCCGCTGATTTCCAGTGCGTTCATTGCAACCTCTGTGATGGTTGAATCCGGCTCGATACAGAAAAGGCGGCCAAGGCCGCCTGCACAGAGTAAAGGGCGCAAGGCCGCTTCACCCGTGATATTCCTGAACCTGGCTTACTCCTGGGGTACCACTTTGCCGATAAACGGCAGGTTGCGGTACTTCTGGGCGTAGTCGATGCCACAGCCGACCACGAATTCGTCCGGAATGGCGAAGCCAATCCAGTCTACCGGCACCTGCACTTCGCGGCGGGAGGGTTTGTCCAGCAGGGTGCAGATGGCCAGGGATTTCGGCTCGCGCAGGGAGAGGATCTCGCGCACCTTGTTGAGGGTGTAACCGGTGTCGATGATGTCTTCCACGATCACCACATCTTTGCCCTTGATGTCATCGTCCAGGTCTTTGAGGATGCGGACGTCACGGGTGCTGTGCATGCCGGAGCCGTAGCTGGAGGCGGTCATGAAGTCCAGGGTGATGGGCAGCTGGCACTGGCGGCAGAGGTCGGCCAGGAAGATGCAGGAACCGCGCAGCAGCGCAATCATCACGACTTCGTCAGAACCCTGATAGCGGGCGGTGATCTCTTCACCCAATTTGGCGATCCGGGCGGCTACTTCAGCCTCGGAGATCATCACCTCGACGGTGTGTTTCATCACTTACTCCCATAAGGCCAAAGGGGATTTGGCCGTTCATGAATATCAAAACCGATGATTCTACCACTCATGTTGAAGGGTGCTAGAGATACGTGGTGCTTTTATCGGCTTATTTTAATTGATAGAGTTAGCAGGCACTCAGGCATGATTAGTTAAAATACTATAAACACCATAATCAATAACTATTAGATGATAAAAACTATGGAACCACGCGCAGAAATAAGACGTCGTACCCGGCTGTCGCCGGAAGCTCGTCGCTCCCAATTGATGGAATGTGCCATCGAGGTGTTCTCCCGTCGCGGCATTGGCCGTGCAGGTCACGCCGAGATAGCCGAACAGGCCAAGGTCTCTGTGGCTACCGTCTTCAACTATTTCAACACCCGTGAGGAGTTGGTAGATGAGGTGCTGGCCGAGATCGAACGCTTTGTGAACCAGATGCTGTCGCAGGCATACGGTGACCAGGGCTCCATTTTCGACAAGATCCAGCGTCATGTACGCCTCTCTGTCGATGCCGCCTACGATCAACCGGATTATGCCGGTATCTGGCTGGAGTGGAGCTCATCGGTTCGGGAAGAGGTATGGCCCCGCTATACCCGGCTGCTCGATCACTGCCTTGAGCTGATCGCCAGCGAGCTGCAAACCGCCATGGATGCAGGGGAGATCACCAGCGTGCTGTCAGCACAGGATCTGGCCCGCTCTTTGACCGGTTTTGGCTATGTGATGATGCAGATGATCAATCAACCTCAGCGCCCGGCGCGCCAAGAGGTGACTGATTTCCTGTTCAAGTACGTGACGGCGCCAATTCAGGCTCGCTAACACGGCTTAACGAAAAAACGGCGTCACTCATTGAGTGGCGCCGTTTTTTTATGGCCGGATATGGCGGTCAGCTCAGTGGTGGCCATAGCCCCAGCGGTGGGTCAACTCATGCTCGACACCGAGATGATCGAGGATGCGGGCGACCATAAAGTCCACCAGATCGGCGATGCTTTTCGGCTCATGATAGAAACCGGGGGCGGCAGGCATGATGGTCACCCCGAGCCGCGCCAGTTTCAGCATGTTCTCCAGATGGATCGCCGAGAAGGGGGTTTCGCGGGGCACCAGGATCAGTTGGCCACGCTCCTTGAGCACCACATCCGCTGCCCGCTCCAGCAGGTTGTCCGAGGTGCCGTTGGCAATGGCCGAGACGGTGCCCATGGAGCAGGGGCAGACCACCATCTGTTTGGGCGCGGCCGAACCGGAGGCCACCGGCGAGAACCACTCCTCCTTGCCGCAGGCGACAATCTGCCCCTCCTTGGCGCCATATTGGCGACAGAGATAGGCAGAGAGCTCTTTCGGCGAGCCCGGCCAATCCTGCTGCTGCTCGGTCTTGAGTACCACACGAGCCGCCGAGGAGGCGAGCAGGTAGACCCGATAGTCCGCCTGCACCAGACACTGGAGCAGGCGCAGGGCGTAGGGGGCGCCGGAGGCGCCGGTCAGCGCCAGGGTGATCGCTTTGTTCATAGTTCGCCGTGGTAATCCTTGAGGCGGGCGATCAGCTTGTCATGAATGCCACCGAAGCCGCCGTTGCTCATGATCAGAATATGGTCGCCATCGCGGCTCTCGGCCACCAGCCGGTTGATCAGGGTCTCCAGATCATTGAATACCTTGGCCGGTCGGGTCATATGGGCGGTCACCTCGCCGAGATCCCAGCCGATGTTGGGCGGCTGGAAGAAGAACACCTCGTCGGCGCCATCGAAGCAGCCAGCCAGCTCCTCCTTGTGAACCCCCAGCTTCATGGTGTTGGAGCGCGGCTCCAGCACCGCCAGAATGCGGGCCTCGCCCACTTTGGCGCGCAGGCCGCCGAGGGTGGTCTCGATGGCGGTGGGGTGGTGGGCGAAGTCGTCATAGACGCTGATGCCCGCTACCTCACCCTTGAGCTCCATCCGCCGCTTGGGGGATTTGAATTGGCAGAGGGCGGCGATGCCATGCTCTACCATGACACCGGCGTGGCGGGCAGCGGCGATGGCCATCAGGCCATTGTTGACGTTGTGCTCGCCGATGCACTCCCAGTGCACCTCGCCCTGTTTTTCACCATCCAGCCACACCTCGAAGGCGGAGCCGTCATCGGCCAGCTTGACCGCCTGCCACTTGGCGTCGTCCTGACCTACCAGCTCCACTTCGCTCCAGCAGCCCATCTTGCGCACGGCGGTGAGGTTGTCATCGGCTTGCGGGAACAGCACTCGGCCGTTGCTCGGCACGGTGCGCATCAGGTGGTGGAACTGGCGCTGGATCGCGGCGAGATCCGGGAAGATGTCCGCGTGGTCGAACTCCAGATTGTTCATCACCAGGGTGCGCGGGTGGTAGTGGACGAACTTGGAGCGTTTGTCGAAGAAGGCGCAGTCATACTCGTCCGCTTCGATGACGAAGAAGGGGGCGGAGCCGAGACGGGCCGAGACCGGGAAGTTGCCCGGCACGCCGCCAATAAGGAAACCGGGCTCCAGTTTGGCGTACTCCAGCACCCAGGCCAGCATGCTGGCGGTGGTGGTCTTGCCGTGGGTGCCGGCTACGGCCAGCACCCAGCGATCTTGCAGCACGTGCTCCAGCAGCCACTGGGGGCCGGAGATGTAGGGCAGATTGCGGTCCAGCACATATTCAACACAGGGGTTGCCGCGGCTCATGGCGTTGCCAATCACCACCAGATCCGGCGCCGGATCGAGTTGGGAGGGGTCATAGCCTTCGGTCAGTTCGATGCCCTGTTGCTCGAGCTGGGTACTCATGGGGGGATAGACATTGGCATCCGAACCGGTTACCCGGTAACCAAGCTGTTTTGCCAACACCGCCAGACCACCCATAAAGGTGCCGCAGATCCCGAGAATGTGAATATGCATACCGCTTCCTTTCGCAGTAAAGGGAAGTGCGCATTCTAGGGGGTGTTGCGGTGGTGGCACAAGCCGCACTCATGGTGAGAGGCCCACAGATGCAGCACCGGAGGCAGAAATCTTGGCGCTGTTGGGATATGCGAGATTGGAATGGGCTGATGGGCTTTATTTGAGGCTTGATATTGTGTCGCACTTTCTTACAATTCTTCGGTTTTGTGACGCACTCTACAGTTTTACGATATCGCCCTTTTCCAAAGGAGAGTCCCCATGGGCAAGTTCCTGCTTTGCTATCTGGTCGGTGGTCTGGTGGCCATCAGTTGGGCTGCGCTGCCCGCTCACGGTCCCTGGGATCAGTGGGACCTCGCGATTTTTCATACCGTCAACGGCTGGCTCGGCCAGTCGGCTCTGTGGGCCGATCTGGTGGCCATCACCAATAACCGGCTGTTCGATCTGGCGGTGCTGGCCTGTATGGGGCTGATCCTGGCCCGCTGCTTCTTCGCCCGGGATTTGGCGGGTCGTCGCCAGCTGGTGGCGATGGGCATAGTGATGCTGCTGAGTGCACTGGTGATCAACCAGCTTGGTCACCGATTGCCGGTGGAGCGACCCAGCCCGACCCTGATGGTGGCCGATGCGCTGCGGGTGACCCAGATCAGCGCTATTCCGACCAAGGACTCTTCCGGTGACAGCTTCCCCGGGGATCACGCCCTGTTCCTGATGATCTTCGCCGGCTACGCCTTGCGCTATCTACCGCGCTGGGCGGGAGTCACCGCATTGCTGATGGTGCCGATCTTTTCCGCGCCGCGCATTCTGGCTGGGGCTCACTGGTTTACCGATGTCTACGTCGGCGCACTGGGGCTGGCGACCCTCTGTCTGCCCTGGTTGCTGCTGACCCCGCTGGCGGATCGGCTGATAGAGCGCATCGCCCCCCGATTGGCCCGTGTGCCGCTGCTGCGCAGTCAGACCCACTGATTGAACGTCGCAAAATAAAACGCCCCGACATGAAAATGTCGGGGCGTTTTGTTATCCACCCGCTAGATCATCAGCCTTGATAGCCGTTCGGGTTGTTGCTTTGCCAGCGCCAGGTATCGACCATCATCTGCTCCAGACCGCGCTCTGCCTGCCAGCCCAGCTCGGCACGGGCCAGCGTCGGCTCTGCCCAGCACTCGGCGATGTCGCCCGGGCGACGGGGTTTGATCTGGTAGGGAATGGGTCGGCCGCTGGCCGCTTCAAACGCCTTGACCATCTCCAGTACCGAGTAGCCCTGACCTGTGCCCAGGTTGTAGGTGAAGACGCCGGTGTCGCTCTTGATGCGCGCCAGTGCTTTCAGGTGGCCGATGGCGAGATCCACCACATGGATGTAGTCACGTACGCCGGTGCCATCCGGGGTCGGGTAGTCGTTGCCAAATACCCCCAGCTCCTTGAGCTTGCCGACACCCACCTGGCTGATATAGGGCAACAGGTTGTTGGGGATGCCGTTGGGATCTTCACCAATCAGGCCGCTCTCGTGGGCGCCGACCGGGTTGAAGTAACGCAGCAGTACGATAGCCCAGCGGGGATCGGATTTGGCGAGATCACGGAGGATCTCCTCCACCATCAGCTTGGAGCGACCATAGGGGTTGGTGGCGCTGGTGGGGAAATCTTCCCGCAGTGGTACCGAGGCGGGATCGCCATAGACAGTGGCCGAGGAGCTGAATACCAGCCGGAAAACCCCGGCCTTGGCCATCTCTTCGCACAGCACCAGAGTGCCGCTGATGTTGTTCTGGTAGTAGGTGAGCGGGATCTGGCTCGACTCCCCGACCGCCTTGAGGCCGGCGAAGTGGATGACCGATTCGATCTGGTGGTTGGCAAACAGCTGCTGCAGGCAGGCTCTGTCCAGCACATCCCCTTCGACGAAGGTGACCGGTTTGCCGGTGATCTGCTCGACCCGCTTGAGTGACTCCGGTGAGGAGTTGGAGAGGTTGTCGAGTACCACGACCTGCTGCCCCGCGCCGAGCAGCTCAACCAGGGTGTGGGAGCCGATATAGCCGGCGCCCCCTGTGACCAGTATTGTCATTTTTTATCCCGTGTTCTGGTGAAACTGGGGCCGAGTCTACCCGTCCTGCCCGCTCGAGAAAAGGTTGAGATACCAATGAAGCCCTTTGTGTATCTCAATAATCGAGGTTGATATCCCCTTTTGCGGTGCAGGAGCAGGCCAGAGCAACGCCGCTCTCCAGATCCTGAGCACTCAGGGTCATCACGCTCTGGCGCTCGATGTCACCTGTGGTGGTGCAACGACAGCTGCCACATACCCCGGCGCGACAAGCCGCCATTATGGTTTCGCCTGCAGCTTCCAGCGCCGCCAGCAGGGTCTGACCCGGCAGGATCTTCACCTTTTTGCCGCTCTTTTTCAGGGTCAGCCAGAAGTGGTCGCTGGTGGTCGTGGCTGGCTCTACGGGAGGAAGACCGAAGGACTCCTGATGCAGCTGCTCCTGCGGCAGTCCCAGTTCGGCCAGCATGGTTTTGACCGCCGCCATATAGGGTGCCGGGCCACAGAGATAGACGTGGCGTTCGCGCAGATCCGGGGCCAGTTCGGCCAGCATGGCGGGGGTGAGTCGGCCAATCCAGGGGTGATCTGCTGGGGCCCCTTCCAGTATCAGGGCATGCCGTACACCGGGGTGCGCTTCGGCCAATGCAGCCAAGTCATCTGCGAAGATCACATCTGCTGGCGAGCGGGCGCTATGGATAAAGCGAATATCGGCATCCGGCCGTTTGGCGAGCTCGTCTCGCAGCATGGCCCACATGGGGGTGATGCCGGAACCGGCGCTCAAGAGCAGTGGTCGTTCGCAGGGCAAGGCGGTTAGGTTGAAGTCGCCAAAGGGACCATCCACCCGGATCTCGTCGCCCACTTGCAGGGTCTGGTGCAGATGGCGAGAGACCCGTCCCACATACTTGATAGTCACTTGCCAGCAGGCATCCTGCGGGCTGGAGGAGAGGGTATAGGCGCGGCACTCCGGCTGGCCGTCGATCTCGGTGTGCAGGGTGATGCACTGGCCTGCCAGCACGGGAGGGAGGCTGCCGGAAAACGGCACCAGCTGCCAGCTCACTACGTCGTGGGTGTTCTGTTGGCGGCCAATGCAGGTGAGCGTGAGAGAGGTCATCACAAGGCTCCTTAGGTTTGAAACGGTTCGAAAAACGTCTGGTGAAAAAGCCGGGTCCAGAAAAAAGGCGAGCCGGGCGGCTCGCCAAACGCTTACAACATGCGGTACCGATCAGGCCGCCAGGATCTCGGCCAAGTCAGCCTCGGCCGTGGTGGTCCCTTTCAGACCGAACTGCTCTTCCAGCACCTTGAGCAGGGCCGGGGTGAGGAAGGCGGGGGCGGTCGGGCCGGTACGAATATCCTTCACCCCGAGGGAGAGCAGGGTGAGCAGAATAACGATGGCTTTTTGCTCGAACCAGGAGAGCACCAGCGTCAGCGGCAGATCGTTGACCCCGCACTCGAACGCCTCGGAGAGTGCCAGCGCCAACTGAATGGCGGAGTAGGCATCGTTGCACTGGCCCACGTCCAGCAGACGCGGAATGCCGCCGATGTCGCCAAAATCGAGCTTGTTGAACTTGTATTTGCCGCAGCCCAGGGTGAGCAGCAGGCTGTCGCGCGGCGCCGCCTTGGCAAACTCGGTGAAGTAGGCGCGCTCGGCCTTGTCGCCGTCACAGCCACCCACCAGGAAGAAGTGGCTGATCTCTCCGGCTTTGACCTTCTCAATCACCGCGGGGGCGGCCTGCATCAGGGCGTTGCGGGCAAAGCCGATGGTGATGAAGTGCTCGAGCTCTGTGTGTTTGAAGCCTTCCAGCGCTTGCGCCTTGGCGATCACGGCGGAGAAATCATCCCCCTCCAGATGAGTGACGCCCGGCCAGCCGACGATGGAGCGGGTGAAGATACGATCCGAGTAGTTGCCCACATTCGGGTCGATGATGCAGTTGGAGGTCATCACCACGGCGCCCGGGAAGTTGGCAAACTCCTTCTGCTGGTTCTGCCAGGCGGAGCCGTAGTTGCCCACCAGATGGGGGTACTGCTTGAAGAAGGGGTAGGCCAGCGCGGGCAGCATCTCGCCGTGGGTGTAGACATGAATGCCGGCCCCCTTGGTCTGCTCCAGAATGAGCTTGAGATCCATCATGTCGTGGCCGGAGACCAGAATGCACTTGCCGGGGATGGGGGTGACGCGTACCTGGGTCGGCTCCGGATGGCCGAAGGCGCTGGTTTCACCCAGATCCAGCATCTCCATGATTTTGAAGTTGAGCTGACCGATCTCCATGGCGCAGCTGAACAGCCGACCCATTTCGCTCGGGTCTGTGCTGAGCCAGCTCATGATGCGGTGGAATTCGGCGGCCACCTCGTCACTCTGCTGATCCAGCACCCGGGCGTGCTCCATGTAGGCGGCGGCGCCCTTGAGGCCGTAGAGACAGAGCAGACGCAGCCCCATGATGTCTTCGTTCACCTCGCTCTTGCCCCGATTGGGGGCGGCTGGTGCGGCATGGGCAAGTTGTTCCAGCAGTTCGGCACCGGGTTCGAAGTAAGCGGACTGTGGCAAGTCGTTGACCTGCACCGCCATGGCGGTCAGACGATCGGCTAACTGCTGGCGATAGGCGAGGGCCTGATTGACGTAGGCCACGATGCGATTCGAGTCGAAGTTGACGTTGGTGAGGGTGGCGAAGAAGGCCTTGGGCACGAAAGCATCGACCTCGCGATCTATGATGCCTTGCTCGCGGGCGGCCAGCGCCCAGGCGCTGAGCCCCTGCAGGGTGTAGATCAGCACATCCTGCAGATCCGAGGTTTCCGCCGTCTTGCCGCACATACCTTGTGCGTAGGCACAGCCGTTGCCTGCCGGGGTACGAATTGTCTGTTCACATTGCACACAAAACATCATGCCTCTCCTAATTGGACATTTCAGTTGTCTGTTTTGTGGTGATTCTATTCCTCTCGCGAAAAACTTAATAGGTATTCAATTTGCCAATTAAGATTCCCTTGATGCAGATCAAAAACAAAAAAAGCCGCCCAAACAGGGCGGCAAGCGGGTGGATAAAAGGAGAGACAACTCAGGTTTGCAACAGAACATAACAATCAGACGGATTGGGCCGTGGTCTGGTCAGGAGCTTTCGGCCCGGTACTTACTCAAGCCAGCATACGTACGCTGTAGCTGGCTTGGTTCACTATCAGGCCAGATAAGCGCGCAGCATCCAGACCAGTTTTTCCTGCTGCTGCACATAGTCGGAGAGGATGGAGGCAGTGCCCTCATCACCGGCTTCGGCGGCCTGGCCCAGAATACGACGCTGGGCGACCAGCAGTTCGCGGAAGCTCTCCAGCAGGGATTCGACACAGGCGCGGCCATCGCGAAGCCCCTTTTGCTCTGGGATGGCAGAGACTTTCAGGTAGTCACTGAAGCTGTGCATCGGCACGCCATCCAGGGTCAGGATCCGCTCGGCCAGTGCATCGACTTTCAGCAGCAGGTCGTTGTAAATCTCTTCAAATTTCAGGTGCAGTTCGAAGAACTGGTTGCCACGGATATTCCAGTGGAAGCCGCGCACGTTCATGTAGAGGATCTGGTAGCTGGCCAGCAATTTGTTCAACTCGGCTGCCAGGGCTTGTGATTGAGCAGTATCAAGACCAATCGGGCTTTTCATCATTCACCTCCAGATTTGGAAATCGGTTTTAAATTCTCTTTCGGAACGCAGTCAGAATAACGCCTTGCAAAATGCAGGGACAATTGCTTGTGCCTAACTGTTTGATAGCTAACGGCTATCAAACAGTACGCAGCAACGGGGGCAATGGATGAGGATTAGGGGAAGTATTTTTCGAGCAGCGCCATCAGGATGGCCTGACACTCGCGGTCCGGTTTGCTATCGACCTTGCTGGCGCGAAAGTGGAGCTGAAAGGCGCCCATGACGGCGCGGCTCTGCTCATCCCACTGGCCGCTCCGGGGCAGACCATAGCCATAGCGGGCCAACTGCTGCTGCCACATGGCCGCATCCCAATAGGGCAAGGGACTGGCCAGCAACTCGGCCACCCGACCTGCATCGGGCCAGGCACCGACCCCGTACGTCAGATATAGCTGGCGCCAGGGGAAGTGAGGGCCGGGATCCTGCTTGCGCTCGGGGGCGATATCGCTGTGGCCCAGCACCTGGGTCGGTGGAATCTGGTAGCGGGCGACCAGCTCCCGGCTGAGTGCGCCGACGGCAGCTATCTGCTGCGGGGTATAGGGTTGCCAGCGCCGGGCATCGGGGGCCAGCGGCTCATCTTCCGCTGGATAGCCGAGGTTGACGATCTCGATGCCAAGGGAGCTGGCATTGAGCCCGGCATATTGGTGCCAGCGGCTGCGTCCCGCATGCCAGGCGCGCGCGCTGTCCGGCACCAGCTGATAGACCGGTAGCGGGGTCTCGTGACTGTCGCGGGGGATCAGGTAGTGGGCGCTCACCTTGTGCTCCGGCTCGGTCAGCAGGCGCAGGGAGTTGGCATCATCTTCATCGGTGTAGTGGAGGATCAGAAAGGCGATCCGCTCATTCTGGTTGGCGCTCTGATAGCGGGTAGATAGCTGGTATTCGGACGGAGTGCAACCACCCAGCAGCAGAACCAGTGGCAGAAAAAAGAGGGGAAGAAGACAGCACCAGCGCCATCCCCCTGCCACAGCCAGGCTGCTGAGCGTGGGAGGAGTGAGTCGCTGGCACATGTCGAAGGACCTGTCTGGTCAGTCGCGCGGCTGGTTAGCCGCGGTATTTGGCCGTGAGACCGATCAGGAAGTTGCGCAGGATCTGATCCCCGCAATCCTGATAGTGCTTGTGATCCTTGGAGCGGAACAGGGCACTGAGCTCGGACTTGGAGAGGTTGAAGTCGGCGAGCTTGAGGGTGCCGAGCATGTCCTCTTCCTTGAAGTTGAGACCGATGCGCAGCTTACGCAGGATCATGTTGTTGTTGATCCGGTTCGGGATCACCTGGGCCGGTGCATCTTCCCGCACACCGCGGCGGGCGATGATGAAACCGTCGAGGAACTGGCTCAGGGCCGAGTCGGGACAGGCGACATAGCCTGCCTCTTGCTCTTCACCTTCCGCTGCCTCTTTCATCAACCAGCTGTGCAGCTGGGCGTGAGTGACCGTCAGGTTGCCCTTGGCAAACATCTCGACCATCTGGTCGTTGCTGATGGTGAGGGCGTAGCGCAGACGGCGCAGAATATCGTTGTTGGTCATGCTGACTCCTGTGTAAACGGCGCAACTTTACCATCTGGCAGCCCTCGCGTCAGAAAAAGCGGGGGCCGATACAGTTCAGGTCAAGCTCATCAAGCTTTGCCGAGATAGCGGGGCGCCTCCTGGCGCACCAGTTCCAGCGCATCTTGCAGCTCCAGCAGCTCGGGTTCCAGCTCGCTCACCGGCACGCCGTCACGCAGCTGTTGCTCCAGCTGGGAGAGCAGCCGTTGCAGTCCCGGCACACCGGAATAGGCACAGCCGCCGTTGAGGCGATGGAGCTGGGCCAGCACTTCGCTATCTTCAATTTCGCCCGCCAGCGCGCTATCCAGCACCGGCTCGACCTCGTCAAAACTGGCCAGCAGCATGGTCAGCATCTCTCTGGCGAGATGCTCTTTCCCCGCCGCCTGTCGCACCGCCAGTGCCCAGTCGATCTGTTGGGCACCATTATTCTGGTGGCGGCGATGGGCAAAGTCGGTGATGAGCTGGGCCAGCATGCTCTCGTCGATGGGTTTGGCCAGATAGTCGTCCATCCCCTGCCTGATCAGCCGCTCTCGCTCTCCGGGAATTGCGTGGGCGGTCACCGCCACGATCGGGGTGGTGGTGTTGAGGGACTGGTTGCGGATCGCCTGGGTGGCGCTGATGCCATCCATGATCGGCATCTGGATATCCATGAAGATGATGTCGAACGGCTGGCTCTGGGCCTGCTTGACCGCTTCCTTGCCGTTTTTGCACACCACCACCTGACTCACCATCTCCTTGAGCATGGCGGCGATCAACTTGAGGTTGGCGGCGTTGTCATCCACCGCCAGCACCTTGATTGGCTGCAACTGGCGCGGCGCAGGCTGGGCGGGCAGCTTCTGGCGGCTCGATTCCGGCGAGAGCAGGGCGTGCAGCAGCTTGCGGTGGTTGACCGGTTTGGAGAGGCAGTGCTGGGCGCCATGGGCCAGCATCGCTTCATAGAGCGCCGGCTCGTGGCTGCTGAGCAGCACTATGGTGTTCTGCTGCTGGCCATTCAGTCTGTCGAGACGGCCGATCACCTGCTGCGGCGTATGCAGGGTGCTGCTGCCGATGATCACCATCTCCTGCTCGCTCATCTCGGGCCAAGGATCATCGCTGGTCAGTGGGTGCACATCGAGGTGCCATTCCGCCAGCAGGGCGAGCAGAGAGGTTTGCGCGAAGGGATCCGGCTCCAGCAGCCAGAGCCGTTTGCCACGGATCCGATCCAGCGGTAGTTGATCGGTCTGGGGCAGGGGCGAGACCTCCACATCCAGACTGAACGAGAAGATGGAGCCCTTGCCGAGCTCCGATTCAAAGCGGATCTGGCCGCCCATCTGCTGCACCAGCTTCTGGGTGATAACGAGGCCCAGGCCCGTGCCGCCATAACGGCGGGAGATGGATGAGTCGGCCTGATTGAAGGCCTGGAACAGCTGATGTTGCTGCTCTTGGGAGATGCCGATGCCGGTATCGCGGATCTGGACGTTGAGCCTCACCTTGTGGTTGCCACTGCCGGTCTGCTCGATATGGACATCCACGTTGCCTTGCTCGGTGAACTTGATGGCGTTGCCGGTGAGGTTGGTCAGCACCTGTTGCAGACGCATGGGGTCGCCGGTGAGGTAGTCCGGCACATCGGCATCTACCCGCAGGGAGAGCTCCAGCTGCTTGTCGTGGGCGCTGGGGCCGAGCAGGTGCATGGTCTCGTTGAGGGTGTCGCGCAGGCTGAACGGGATATGCTCCAGCTGCAGTTTGCCCGCTTCCAGCTTCGAGAAGTCGAGGATGTCGTTGATGATGCCAAGCAGGTTGCGCGCCGACTTCTCGATGGTCTGCATGTAGTCGGTTTGGCTCGGGGTCAGGCTGGTTTTCAGCAGCTGGCGGGTAAAGCCGATGACCCCGTTGAGTGGGGTACGCAATTCGTGGGACATGTTGGCCAGAAACTCCGACTTGACCCGCGCCGCCTCCTGCGCCCGTTTCTTGGCCATGTCGAGTTCGACGTTCTGGATCTCGATCTGCTCCAGAGTTTCGCGCAGGTCAGAGGTGGCCTGATCGATATTCTGCTGCATCTCTTCGTGATATTCGGAGAGCGCCTTGGCCATGGCGTTGATGCCATTTTTCAGCATATCCAGCTCGCCGGTGAGCTGGCCGCTGACCCGTGTATCGAGCCGCCCCTCCCTGATCTTGTGCACCGCCTGCACCATGTTGGTGATGGGCTGGGTCACGCTCTTGACCAGACGGAAGCCAAACAGGGTACTGAAGGCGACCCCGATGAGCACCATGATCACCGCAAAGAAGGTGTCGCGGTACTGCAGCAGCATGGCCCTGTCGGTCGCCATCTGCATCGAGATGTAGCCGATCATCGGCGGCTCTACATCGCTGGGCAGCGGGAAGCCATCCAGACTGGTTTCAGCCTGGATCGGTGTGCGCAAAATGATGTCGTCCCCCTGAAACGTCACGCTGGTCAGATCCGGAATGGGCTCGCCATCGGGCAGCCTGAGCCGGGTGAAATCCCGGTGATAGTTCGAGGTAACGAACAGCTGGTTGTCTTGGGTGAAAACCGCGATGGACTTGATGAAGGGGGAGTTCTTGCGATGGGTCAGACCTATCAGCCGCTTGAGGGATTCGCGACTGTGCTGGGTCATCCCGTATTCACTGGCGATCGCCAGCGGTTCGATAATGTTGATCCCCTGATCAATGAGGTTGTTTTCCAGCTGCTGGTAGCGGTGGAAGGTGAAGTAACCGGCCATCAGGCCACCGATGATCAGGGTTGGCAGGATGGTGAAGGCGAGAACGCGTGCTCTCAGGCCATATTTGGTCATACGAACAGGCCACCAGTGAACAGGGTTGGCGATAGGGTTGATGGCAATACACGGGCTCTGTGGCCGTATTTGGTCATACTATTATTCTTGTGGGACAATACCCGGCAGCAGATTCCACAATCATGACATAGCCACCTATAGGCACCAAGTTTTATGGCCCAGTTTTTCAAGCCCCAAAAGAAGTCCACCCAGCTCCAACGCATTGAATTTACGATAGACACCCTCGATCACCACTGCGTCGGTATCGGTCGCCATCAGGGCAAGGCGATCTTCGTCGAAGGGGCACTGCCCGGCGAGACCGTCAAGGCACGCATCACCGAAGAGAAAAAGCAGTATGGTCACGCCGCCTTGCAGCAGGTGGTGACCCCGGCGGCCAATCGTATCGCCCCCTTTTGCGGCCACTATCGCGAGTGCGGCGGTTGCAGTGCCCAGCACATGTCGGTTGCCGATCAGCAAGCCGCCAAGGCGGCGGGACTGGTCAGCTTGTTCGAGCGGTTGGGCAACATCAAGGCGCCGGCGCTGGAGCCGGTACTGACCGGTGAAGATCGTGCCTATCGCCGGGTCTGTCGTCTGGCCATCAAATTTGACAAGAACGGTCGCTGCACCCGGGTCGGTTTCCGCCGTCGCAACAGCAACGATCTGGTGGAGATCGACAGTTGCCCTGTGCTGACCGAGCCGCTCTCTGCGCTGATTGCCCCGCTGCGTGAGTGCCTCAATCGCTTGAAGAGCCAGCGCGAGCTGGGCCATGCGGAGCTTATCCAGGCCGAGCAGGGGATCATGATGCTGCTGCGCCACACCGGCCGCCCCAATGAGGCGGATCGCGCCCTGCTGGTGGAGTTTGCAAAAGCGCAGGGGATCGACCTCTATCTGCAGGCTGCCGATGATCGCATCGAAGCGCTGCAGCAACAATTTTCCCCATCCTACTCGCTGGATGGCCTGTCTCTTGCATTTGCCCCCGGTGATTTCATTCAGGTCAACGGCCCCATCAACCAGAGCATGGTTGAGCAGGCGCAGACATGGCTCGGGGCGAGCAAGGATGACAAGGTGCTCGATCTCTTCTGCGGCATCGGCAACTTCACCCTGCCGCTAGCCCGTCAGGCTCGCGAAGTGGTGGGTGTCGAAGGTGAACTGGCCATGGTGCAGCGGGCCGAAGAGAACGCCCGTCGCAACGGCATCACCAATGCCCGTTTCTACAAGGCCGACCTGAGCGATGACATCGTCGGCATGTCCTGGGCGCGAGAAGGGTTTGATCTGGTGCTGCTGGATCCGGCTCGCCCCGGCGCGTTGGAAGTGATGGGACACGTCGTGAAACTTTCACCCAAGCGGGTGGTCTACGTCTCCTGTAACCCGGTCACCCTGGCGCGGGACAGTCAGGTGCTGGTGAAAGGGGGTTATCGTCTGGTGCGCCTCGGCATGCTCGACATGTTCCCTCACACCGGTCATCTGGAGTCCATGGCGCTGTTTGAACGGGAGTAAATGACTCATCAGTACGGCGATGCGGATATGTAATCTGGCATGTCTGCGTCTGTTTGAGCTGATGTGATTGGGGTAATCTAGACCCTCGTCGTTCGGCAGGGCCTGTTGGTGCGCTCTATTGTCTTTCTGGACAATATGCCTTGAAAAGTGCGCTGGATATCCCCATTTGAGGCAATCTCATGAGGGGGAGAAAGTGACAGCTTTCGGCCCGATAATTTAAAGGATTGATACCATGGTTGCGGTTCGCGATATTCATTTGAAAGACAACTTCACCCTGGAAGAGTGGGTCAGCTCGCTCTCCTTGAGTGACAGTGAAAAGGATCAGCTGCGAACCGTCTACCAGTATTGTCTGACGCTCGGTGACGAGGCGCTGACCAGCAAGCTGCTGGTACGCGGCATCGAAATGGTGGGCATCCTGCAGATGCTCAGCATGGATATTGGCACCCTCAAAGCGGCCATCATCTACCCCTTCGTCGAAGCCGGTCTCATCAGCCAGGAGCGGATGGACGAGGACTTTGGCTCCAAGATCGCTAAGCTGGTGGAAGGGGTGCTGGAGATGGAGGCCATCCGCTCCCTGCAAACCCTCCATCGCAGCGAAACCTCGCCGGAGCAGGTCGACAATGTGCGTCGCATGTTGCTCGCCATGGTCGAGGATGTGCGTGCCGTGGTGATCAAGCTGGCGGAGCGGATCGCCTGCCTGCGGGAAGCGAAGACGGCAGATGAAGAGACCCGGGTGCTGATGGCCCAGGAGATCACCAATATCTATGCACCGCTCGCCAACCGTCTGGGTATCGGCCAGCTCAAGTGGGAGCTGGAAGATCTCGCCTTCCGTTACCTGCACCCGGATACCTACAAGCAGATCGCCAAGCAGCTCGACGAGAAGCGGCTTGACCGCGAGCGCTACATCCGCGAGTTTGTGCAATCCCTGCGTAATGGCCTGAAAGAGGCGGGAGTTGACGCCGAGGTGTACGGTCGGCCGAAACACATCTACAGCATCTGGCGCAAGATGCAGAAGAAGCACCTCGAGTTCAACGAGTTGTTCGACGTGCGCGCGGTGCGGGTAGTGACCAAGCGGCTGCAGGATTGCTATGCGGCGCTCGGTATCGTGCATACCCAGTTCCACCACATTCCTCGCGAGTTTGACGACTATGTCGCCAACCCCAAACCCAACGGCTATCAGTCGATCCACACCGTAGTGGTGGGGCCGGAGGGCAAGACGGTCGAGATCCAGATCCGTACCGACCAGATGCATCAGGATGCCGAGCTCGGCGTCGCGGCGCACTGGCGCTACAAGGAAGGGGCACAGGCTGGCGGCAAGGCCAACACCTTCGAAGACAAGATCGAGTGGCTGCGCAAGCTGCTCGCCTGGCAGGAAGATCTCTCCGAGAGCGGCTCCCTGCTGGAAGATCTGCGCAGTCAGGTGTTCGAGGACCGGGTCTACGTCTTCACCCCGAAAGGGGATGTCATCGACCTGCCGGCTGGCGCCACCCCGCTCGATTTTGCCTATCACGTCCACAGCATGATCGGCCACCGCTGCATCGGCGCCAAGATTGACGGCCGCATCGTGCCGTTTACCTATGCGCTGCAGACCGGCGATCAGGTGGAGGTGATCACCCAGAAAGAGCCGAACCCGAGCCGCGACTGGATGAACCCCAACGCCGGCTTCCTGCGCTCCAGCCGGGCGCGGGCCAAGGTGGCGACCTGGTTCAGAAAACTGGATCGGGACAAGAATATCGTGGCCGGTCGCGAGCTGTTCGAGAAGGAGCTGGATCGCCACAATCTCAGCATTTCCAAGATCGACAAGGGCAACATGCTGCGCCGCTTCAATCTGGAGAGCACCGACGATCTGCTGGCCGGTATCGGCAGCGGCGATATCCGCATCAACCAGGTGCTCAACTATCTCGACACCTGTTACAACAAGCCGACGGCGGAAGAGGAAGATCGCCGCCTGCTGGAGAAGCTGGAGCAGAAGGCCAATGCGCCGATGCGCCACAAGCCCAAAGACCACATAGTGGTGGAAGGGGTCGGCAACCTGATGACCCATATCGCCCGCTGCTGCCAGCCTATTCCGGGGGACTCCATTCAGGGCTTTATCACCATGGGGCGTGGCGTTTCGATCCACCGGGAAGATTGCGAGCAGCTCAAGGAGTTGTCACGTCGCAACCCCGAGCGGCTGATCGATGCGGTGTGGGGGGAGAACTACTCCGGCGGCTACGGCCTCACCATCCGGATCATCTCCAACGATCGTTCCGGCCTGCTGCGCGATATCACTACCGTGCTGGCCAACGAGAAGATCAATGTGATGGGGGTGCGCTCGCGCTCCAATGTGCGCGAGCAGACCGCCGAGATCGACATGGAGCTGGAGATTTACAACATCAACGCCTTCAACCGGGCGTTGGCCAAGCTCAGTCAGCTCAACGATGTGATCAGCGCCAAGCGGCTTTGATATCGAACCGACCGGCCCCAGTGGCCGGTCTGCATTTACGACCCTTTTTGAACGAATTGAAAGCGAATATCCCATGTCCCAACGTTACGATCTGCCCCAACTGCTCGACATCATGGCTCGCCTGCGCGATCCGCAAAACGGCTGCCCCTGGGATCTGAAACAGGACTTCCAGACCATAGTGCCGCACACCCTGGAAGAGGCCTACGAGGTGGCCGACGCCATCGAGACCGAAGATTGGCAGGGGCTGAAAGGGGAGCTGGGTGACCTGCTGTTTCAGGTGGTGTTTTACGCCCAGCTGGGTAAAGAGCGGGGCTTGTTCGACTTCGCCGATATCGTTGATACGGTGAGCGAAAAACTCATTCGCCGTCACCCCCACGTGTTTTCCGATGCAGATCTCTCCAACGAGCAGGCGGTAAAAGCGAACTGGGAGGCGGAAAAGGCCAAAGAGCGGGCGGCCCTCGACAAAGAGAGCGTGCTGGACGACATCCCGCAGGCGCTGCCTGCCCTGACCCGCGCCGCCAAAATTCAGAAACGCTGCGCCACTGTCGGTTTTGACTGGAAGACGTTGGGGCCTGTGGTGGACAAGATCCACGAAGAGATCGACGAGGTGATGGAAGAGGCGCTGATGGCCGATGTGGACGAGGCGCGGGTGAGCGACGAGCTCGGCGACCTGCTGTTTGCCACCGTCAATCTGGTGCGTCATCTGGGCAAGGATCCGGAGCAGGTGCTGCGCGGTGCCAACGCCAAGTTCGAACGTCGCTTTCGTCAGGTTGAGCAGATAATCGCCGCAGAAGGCTTGAAAATGACCGATTGCACCCTCGAAAAGCTCGATGCCGCTTGGGATAAGGCGAAGGAAACCGAGCAAAGTTGATTTGGCGCAAGATGGGGGGGCGGTGAGCCTGATAGATTTTTGCTCATTGTTTGGGAGAGGGGTTTTTGGTATACTGTTTCCCCGTCCTGCTTCATCCCCGAAGCACCCCTTAAAATTCCCTAAACTTCTTTCAGGTTCAGCATGACGACCAAATATATTTTTGTTACTGGTGGCGTTGTTTCATCCCTCGGCAAAGGCATTGCCGCAGCTTCTCTGGCAGCCATTCTGGAAGCCCGTGGTCTGGATGTGACCATCATGAAACTGGACCCGTACATCAACGTGGATCCGGGCACCATGAGCCCGACCCAGCATGGTGAAGTGTTCGTAACCGAGGACGGGGCCGAAACTGATCTGGATTTGGGCCACTACGAGCGTTTCATCCGCACCAAGATGACCCGTCGCAACAACTTTACCACCGGCCGTATCTACGCCGACGTACTGCGTAAAGAGCGTCGTGGTGACTATCTGGGCGCCACCATTCAGGTTATCCCGCACATCACCAACGCCATCAAAGAGCGGGTGATTGCCGGTGCCGAAGGCCATCAGGTTGCCATCGTCGAAGTGGGCGGTACCGTAGGTGACATCGAGTCCCTGCCGTTCCTCGAAGCCATTCGTCAGCTGGCTGCCGAAGTGGGCCGCAACAATGCCATGTTCATGCACCTGACGCTGGTTCCTTACCTGGCTGCTGCCGGTGAAGTGAAGACCAAGCCGACCCAGCACTCCGTCAAAGAGCTGCTCTCCATCGGTATCCAGCCGGATGTGCTGATCTGCCGCTCCGACCGTGCCATTCCGGCCAACGAGCGCGCCAAGATCGCCCTGTTCTGCAACGTGCCCGAGCGCGCCGTCATCTCCATGAAAGACGTCGACTCCATCTACAAGATCCCGGCACTGCTGAAATCCCAGAATCTGGACTCCTACTTCACCGAGCGTTTCGGTCTGGAGTGCAAAGAGGCCGATCTCTCCGAGTGGGAACAGGTTATCTACGAAGAGGCTAACCCGACTGGTGAAGTAACCATCGGTATGGTCGGCAAGTATGTCTCCCTGCCGGACGCTTACAAGTCCGTCAACGAGGCGCTCAAGCACGGTGGTCTCAAGACCCGTCACTCTGTCAACATCAAGTACATCGACTCTCAGGATATCGAGACCCGTGGCGCCGAGCTGCTGGAAGGTCTGGACGCGATCCTGGTGCCGGGTGGCTTCGGTGAGCGCGGTGTGGAAGGCAAAATTTTGGCTGCCCAGTATGCCCGCGAGAACAAGATCCCCTACCTGGGTATCTGCCTCGGCATGCAGGTTGCCATGATCGAATTCGCTCGCAACGTGGCGGGCATGGAAGGGGCTCACTCCTCCGAATTCAAGAAAGATTGCGCGTACCCGGTCGTCGGCCTCATCACCGAGTGGGTGGATGAAGAGGGCAACGTCGAGACCCGTACCGAGAAGTCCGATCTGGGCGGTACCATGCGTCTGGGTTCCCAGCTCTGCCACCTGGTCGAAGATTCCAAAGTGCGTCAGATGTACGGCAGCCCGACCATTTACGAGCGTCACCGTCACCGTTACGAAGTAAACAACAAGCTGCTGCCGCAGATTGAAGCGGCAGGTCTGAAAGTGACCGGTCTCTCCGCCGACAAGAAGTTGGTGGAAATCATCGAGATCCCGGATCACCCCTGGTTCGTGGCTGCGCAGTTCCACCCGGAGTTCACCTCTACTCCTCGTGATGGCCACGCTCTGTTCGCCGGTTTTGTGAAGGCGGCAGGCGAGTATCAGAAGCGTAATTTGAAGTAATTGAAAATAAATGCGGTTGGGGCACTGTGCCACAGCCGCTTTTTTTGGCATATTTTTGTTGTTTTTTTACGAAACCTGAGGAAATACACATGTCCAAGATCGTTAAAGTGATCGGTCGTGAAATCATCGACTCCCGTGGTAACCCGACCGTTGAGGCCGAAGTTCACCTGGAAGGTGGTTTTGTTGGTATGGCAGCCGCTCCGTCTGGCGCGTCCACCGGTTCCCGCGAAGCGCTGGAACTGCGTGACGGCGACAAGAGCCGTTTCCTGGGTAAAGGCGTGCTGAAAGCCATCGAAGCTGTAAACGGCCCGATCGCTCAAGCTCTGCTGGGTAAAGATGCCAAGGACCAGGCCACTGTCGACCAGATCATGATCGACCTCGACGGTACCGAGAACAAATCCAAGTTCGGCGCGAACGCCATCCTGGCTGTTTCTCTGGCTAACGCCAAAGCTGCCGCTGCTGCCAAAGGCATGCCGCTGTACGCCCACATCGCCGAGCTGAACGGCACCCCGGGTGTTTACTCCATGCCGCTGCCGATGATGAACATCATCAACGGTGGTGAGCACGCCGACAACAACGTCGACATCCAGGAGTTCATGATCCAGCCGGTTGGCGCCAAGACCCTGAAAGAAGCCGTTCGCATGGGCGCAGAAGTGTTCCACAACCTGGCCAAAGTGCTGAAGTCCAAGGGCTACAACACTGCAGTTGGTGACGAAGGTGGTTTCGCTCCGAACCTGAAATCCAACGCCGAAGCGCTGGAAGTTATCGCTGAAGCCGTTGCCGCTGCCGGTTACAAACTGGGCACCGACATCACCCTGGCTATGGACTGCGCTGCTTCCGAGTTCTACGACGCAGAGAAGAAAGAGTACAACCTGAAAGGCGAAGGTCGTGTCTTCACCTCCAACGGTTTCTCCGACTTCCTGGCTGACCTGACCACCAAGTTCCCGATCGTCTCCATCGAAGATGGCCTGGACGAATCTGACTGGGAAGGTTTCGCCTACCAGACTGCTGAACTGGGCAAGAAAATCCAGATCGTGGGTGACGACCTGTTCGTAACCAACACCAAGATCCTGAAGCGTGGTATCGACAACGGCATCGCCAACTCCATCCTGATCAAGTTCAACCAGATCGGTTCCCTGACCGAAACTCTGGCTGCCATCAAGATGGCCAAAGACGCTGGCTACACTGCCGTCATCTCCCACCGCTCTGGTGAGACCGAAGACGCGACCATCGCCGACCTGGCTGTTGGTACCGCTGCTGGCCAGATCAAGACCGGTTCCATGAGCCGTTCTGACCGTGTTGCCAAGTACAACCAGCTGATCCGTATCGAAGAAGCTCTGGGTGCCAAAGCTCCTTTCCGCGGTCTGAAAGAAGTTAAAAACCAGGCTTAATTTACTGGTTTGCCAGCCTCGGCTGGAATGAAAAAAACCGGAACCCCTGGGTTCCGGTTTTTTTATGCCTGATCCTTGCCACAACGGCCTGAGAGGCGAGGGGGCTGTGGCTCTGGTCTCGGGTCAGATAAAGGGGAGCGTGCGCTGATAGCGCCCTGCATGCGCCTGGAAGCCCAGCTTTTCAAACAGGGCGATAGAGCGGACGTTATCTGCATCGATATCTGCGGTGAGGCGGGTGACCCCCAATGTGCTGGCATGGACGAACAGCAATCCCAGCGCCTCCGACATAAACCCTCTGCGCCAATAGGCCGCATTGAGCAGGCAACCTACCTCGCAGCTGTGGCCCGCCTCACTGAAACTGTGCAGGCCGCAGGTGCCGATCACCTTGTTGCCCTCCCGCTCGACAATCGCCCACTCCAGCGACTCCCCCGTTTGCTCCAGCCGCACCACGCTCGCCATCATCTGCGCCACCATGGCGGGGGAGGTAAAGCAGGGATCAGAGGCAAACTCCATGGTCAGCGGATTGCCATAAATCTCGAACAGATCGGCGGTATCCTGCGGGCCAATGGTGCGCAGTACAATCCGAGTGCCGGTTAAGTCAGGCTTCATAAATCTCCTTTGGATGTTTTACGCCAGCAAAGCTACAGGTGGATAAAGAGACCGTATAAAAGTCGGTCTCAAAGACAACTGGTACTATCAAGAAATATTGTTTTCGCGAATGTCCGATTACGCTTCGCTAATCGAACCTATGGGCTGTATATTTTAATTTAGAATGGATAAACATCTATTCAATACTTGTTTGTTATCTATGATAATTAGCTTTAGTTTTTTTCGAGTTCTGGTTATATTCTGGAATAACATTTTCACGGTGTCGTAGTAGGTGTTTGAATTGTATAGGAGTCGACCTGTTTTATGGTAATAAAAATGCTTATCTATAACAACCGCAACATTATCAAACTCTTGACCAATTACTTTGTGTGATGTTTTGCTTTCTATGTGAGAATATGATTCATGATGTTCTCGCTTATATTGAGATGGGGTCAACCTCAGAACCTCCCATCCATCATCACTTATGAGTGAAATGTAGTCCCTGACATTTTCCAAATCAGTAAAATAATCAAAGCTTATATTTTCACAACTTGATAGAACAACATCATTTCTCAGGTTGTTGAATAATAGTTTAATAAAGTTTGCGATCTCTTTGTTTGTTCTGATTTTATCTGATAGAGCATATTTAACTATGCCTCTGATGGAGTTTATTCTGCTATCAATATCTGAATTGGTTTCGGATGCAGATAAAGTCTGTTGTTTATCATACGAAAAGACACATTGAAAATTACTAGTTTCGGCATCGTCGAGTATTTTATTAAATTGGGATATATATATCCGTTGTGTTTCATCTATTAGAACTAGATCTAAACTACTTAAATCATGATTTTTCAATTCCTTTATGGCTATAATATTCCATCCTTTTGCTCTTAATCGAACATGTCCATCGTTTAATTGCCCACAATGTACTATTAACGTGCGTTTTTTCTTCCTGATGGTTTTTATAATATCATATGTTAATAGCGTTTTTCCTGTGCCTGGCCCACCAGTAATAGCCATGAATTTTGCTGTATTACTTTCTATTGCATCAATAATTTTATCTTTGATTGCCTCCTGCTGACTCGTCAAAAAGTATTGATTGTTTATAAATTTATCTGTGGAGTTGAATGGTGACACCAGATATTCTGATGGATTGAATAAAGTATCAGGATTGTCTAGATTCATCAGGTTTTGCTGGGTTAACAACTTAACTAGATGCGTTAACTCAACAGTTTCTATTTCACCGCCAGAATTTAACTTGTAAAGGGTCTTTGTTTGGGAAATAAAACAAAAGTTATGTATGACTTTATTTATGTGACCAAGATAGTAATTGTTCCTTTGAAGTTGTCGTTTTATTTTATCTGCTGTGCTTATTTTTTTGATCTCAACATTAATTATATAGTTGCTTCCAAACCTTAATAAGTCAAATTCTTTGCTGATGTGTTGTATTTTATATCCTATGTAGAAGCTATTAAATATGCTCACAAATGGAAGGCTTTCATACATTTCAGTTGCTAATGTTTTTAGGTCGTCAACCTCATTTCTTTTTATATCAATGTTATAGTTTTTTATAAAACTATTGTATTCATCAGAAGAAAGGGATGAGTGGGCCTGTATAAGAGATAAGATATTTATACTTTTCATTTATTAAGCTCTATGGTACCTAAAATTATGTTTTTAACTTTTAGTTTTTAGCTAATGCGGTGATTTTCCGAGGCTAATTTCTTGGTGCCGTGGGTGATTGGTTTTTAATATAACCTAAAGTGTCATTATGTAATTAATTAGTTTATTGTGGCTCCATTTTAATGGAGTATCGATACGTAATATCCCTGTGAGAGAATATTGCGTTTAAACATCGTAATTGCTACCGCCCCTGAATTTCAGCCTCCAGTCTGCTGCTTTTAACCAACGAGGTGTGGCTGGCATGGCTCATGGGAGACTCCGACGAGGCAAGTGTTGCCAAATGGCAATATTAACCATGGCGCTGTGGAGAGAAAGCTCAATATTTAGAATTTCTGTGCAAGATCAATAAATTAATCAAATGTCACCCACGATTGATGACGCGCCGAGATAGCGTGAACAACCCTTCTTGAGCTATCACCATAGAATATTCATGGTCATATCTGGCTTGAACCAGCATAAAACTCTTTGTTATTGTCCGCACTCCCCGCTGAAACAGCTTATTTATCTATAAATCAACAAGATAGCATTGTGCGTTGGCGTCGCGGGGGCATCTGCTATCGGGAAGGAGAGTTATGAAGTCGCAGTTCAAAGTGGCGCTGGCCATGTTGGCCCTGTTCGTCGTCCAAGGCTGCACAGCCCCGGATTCATCCACCAAGCGCAATGCACCCGGCCCGGTGCTGACCGTGCATTACGAAAGCGCCCCCCTGATCCCCGTCACCATCGCCGGTGAGCAGTACCAGTTTTTGCTCGATACCGGGGCCAGTATCACCTTTATCGATCGTCGTCTGGCCAGCCGCTTCAAGGCGCTGACCTTAAGCGAATTGCCCAGGGCCTATCAGGCTGATTTTGCCACTGTGAGCAGCGTTTCGAGCCAACTGGGCAGCGAGCAGCTTGGCTTTGTTGAGCCGCAGCCCTTCTCGGTGGGGTCGGTCACCATTGATGACAGCGATCTGTGGGCAACCGTTGATTTCGATCTTTTCTCCCAGTCTCTCGGCAGTCGTGTCGATGGCATCCTCGGGATCGACACCATCCGCCGTTTCAACTGGGTGTTTGATCGCGACAGGCATCAGCTCACGGCTTTGCTGACGGCACAGTCGGCAGCCACGTTCGAGCGTTGCATCGGCTATGAAGACAGCTACAACCGCTCCCCAGCAGTGTATCTGACCCACGGCGAGAGCAGCGTGCGCATGTATCTGGATACCGGGGCCGATCAGAGCTATGCCGACCATGCCTTTATCGACTTTATGGCGAGCCAGAAGGCGATCTCTGGCGAAGATGCCACGCCACGCAAAGGGGTGGATGCCAGCGGTATGGTGGAGGGGCGTGACCATATCCTCACCGGCCTGCACTTTGATGAGCGCCAGCTCGGTGAGCTGCGCGTGTCGGAAAACAGCAATGAGCAGTATGGTCTGGGGCTGGATTTTGTTAACCGCTTCAATCGCTTTGCGATCATGCCCGGGCGGATGATGCTCTGCTACGACGCCGACAGCCTGGCGCGCAAAGTGCCGCCAACCCTGCGCAATATCGGGGTGCGTTTTGATGGCGAGCATCTGCAGGTCTACTACAGCGACGAACGGGATCTTGCCCCCTATGGTCTGGCTAATGGCGACATTCTGGAGCAGATCAACGGGGTGGCTTATCGTCCCCTCGATATCGACAAGGTGCGTGAACTGCTCAGCACCGGCAAGCCGGGGTCGCTCAAGTTGCGGATTGTGCGGGAAGGAAAACCGCTGGATATCGCTATCTAGTCAAGGTGAGGGCGGCAAGACGAGCCGCCCCTATGAGCGTCAGCCCTTGGTCGGATTTTCCATGCAGGTGAGGGTTGGCTGGCCGTAACGCTCCAGCGTGGCGTCGTCCCCCTTGATGAAGAAGGTGAGGTTTTGCCCTTCATAACGGGCGCCGCTGGCGCTGGGGGCTTCATAGGCGAGCACTTGTTGCTGCTTGTCGCCCTCGCTCAGGTTGATCACCGCGGCGGGCAGCTTGGCATCGTTATAGAAGTAGGTGGAGAGAGTGACGCTCTTGCCGCACTTGTAGTTGACCGGTGCCGGCACCATCAGCTGGCCGCCGCTGATCTGCAGTTCGGTGATCCGCAGCAGGTAGTTATCTTCCACACACTGGCGCAGATCCTGCCCCTTCCAGCAGTCGTTACGCCCCTTGATCCAGCCGCGCTGCATGGCGCGCTCTGTCTTGAGCTGTTCGGGAGAGAGCGCGGCAATCGCCTTGGGGTAGAGGGCCGCCAGTTCGTTATCAAGGGCGGCCAGTCCGGCATCCTTGCAGATCAGGGTTTCGACCGACCCGGAGGCTTTGGTGCAGTCAAAGGAGGGGGTTGCGGCGCTGGCCAGCAGAGGGGCAAACAGCAGGGTGGCAAGCAAGGTCTTGTTCATCGATAGATTCCAGCAATAAGGAGGGCATATCTGTCTACTACAGCACACTCTTCAGGGCAATGCAGCAGGGGAGCCGAGCCCACTTGCACTGCTGAATGGCTGCCAAACGGAAAAACCCGACACTCCTGGCCGGAATGTCGGGTTTTTTGTGGCCGGGATAAAGGGGGAGGCGGGTTGCCCGGTTGATCAAGCCAGCGCCAGTTGCTGACTGCGGGCGCGCCACAGCCGCTCGTGGAAGAAGAACACCAGGGTGTTGATGGCCGGTTCAATCATCGCCATCACGCCGCCGGTGAGCAGCTCGCCGCTCAGCAGGAAGGCCACCCCGAAGGCCACCGAGAAGTGGACCACCGCGAAGCTGCTGGTCTTGGCCTGCAGGCTGTGATTTGGCTTGAGCTTGTGCCAGCCAAGGTCATGAAAGTAGAAGGCGACCGTGTTGACGGCGGGCTCGATCAGGGCGATCAGGCTGGCGGTCAGCAGCTCACCGGTCAGCAGGTAGGCCACGGTAAAGGCGACACCGAAGTGCAGGATGGCAAAGCTGATGGTCTTTTTCATGATGGCGGCTCCCTCTGTTGATGATGTGAGTATCCGCCGAAATGAGATTAAATGAAAACTATTCTCATCTATTGCCGAAATAGAGAGAACCTATCAACGGGCGAGTGGCCGGTGCGCTTCAGCGGTTGCCAATCGCAACCAAGGCGATAAAGTACAGGTTCTTCACACTTGCCCATGAAAAAGGATCTTTCATGAATATCAATGCCACCCTGCTTGGCCAGTTCATTGCGTTGCTGATGGTCATCGTCGGCCTCATCGCCTGGCGACTGGCGCGTCGCAAGAGCGAGCATCCGGCGCTGATCACCCTTATCTGCTCCCTGCTCTGTCTGTTTCCGCCTTTTGGCCTGCTGGCCCTGTTGCTGGTTGCGCTGAAACAGGATCTGCCCGCCCGCTCATAGGACGCGCAGGTTCAGGCTGCCGTACACACCGGCTGCACCAATAGCAAAAGCCCCGTGATGGGGCTTTTGCTTTTGAACTCGGTGAGCGCCCTAGGGGCGGGGGATTAATCCTCGACCTTGTTCAGCCACTCGACCTTGTATTGGGCGCCGGCGCCCTGCGCCAGTTTGGCACAGAGGGGCTTCAAGAAGGCTTCAATCTGCTCGTCCAGCATCCAGGGCGGGCTGATGATCAGCATCCCTGAGCCGTTCATGCCCCAATCCTTGGTCTGACCGGCCACTTCCAGCTCGGCGACCAGCACGTTGCCGAAGTTCTCGCGCTTGATGGCGCGCAGCATATCGCGGGATTTGTCCGCCTCTTCCCCCAGAATGGGATACCAGAGGGCGTAGATGCCGGTGGCCCAGCGCTTCTGCGCCTTTTTCAGGGTATCGACCACGGCGAAGTAATCTTCCTTGAGCTCATAGGGCGGGTCGATCAGCACCAGCCCGCGGCGCGGGGTGGGGGGCAGCAGGGCGACCAGCCCTTCGAAACCATCCCTATGGTGGACGGCAACTCGCGGGTCGTAACCCATGTTGGCGCGCAGATCTTCCACTTCGTTGTTGTGCAGCTCCATCAGCGCCAGCTTGTCCTGCTCGCGGGTGAGGCGACGGGAGAGCTCCGGCGAGCCGGGGTAGTAGTGCAGCTGGCCATCGCTGTTCATCTCTTCGATGACGCCGAGATAGGGGGCCATGGCAGACCACTGGGCCCGCTCGTCCCACAGGCGGCCGATGCCGTCGGCATACTCGGCCTTCTTCTGGGACCAGTCGCCGCGCAGGTCGTAGAGACCGCCGCCGGCATGGGTGTCCAGCACGATGAAGGGTTTCTCCTTCTTCTTGAGGGACTCGATGATCAGGGCCTGAACGGCGTGTTTCAGCACGTCGGCATGGTTGCCGGCGTGAAAGGCGTGGCGGTAGCTCAGCATATTAGATCTCTGAGGGGGCCCTGCTGGGCACCCAGTAACGATAGATAGTTCAACAAATTGCGGCTGTTGCCGCGAAACAGGGAGAGGCTGCGCAGGGTCTGCAACAGGACGCCCTGTTGCAGCCGCTCCAGCTCCAGCTCGTGGGCCAGCATCGACTGATACTGCTGCTCGTCGAGTCGCGTCTTGGCGCTCTGGCGCAGGGCACGCCACGGGGTCAGCACCGCTTCGGTCTGCACCAGCGCCGGTTGCAGGTCGGTCAGATCGACCACGATGCCGAGTTGATCGAGCCGGTGCAGCAGCAGCGCCAGATTGACGTTGCCCCCCTGCTCCTGCACGGTGAGCCAATCCTGGCTTCGCTCACCATAGACTTTGCCGCTCCAGTGCCAGAAGCCGATCGGCGTCGGCAATTCGTGGACCGCGACCCGCTCGCTGGCCATCAGCTGTTCGTCACGCAAAGAAGGCTTGCTCCATGGTTTCCAGCTCCTCACTGAGGCTCATCCACTCCAGCTCCACCTCTTCCAGCTCTTCCTTGAGGGGGCCCTGGGATTTGAGCAGCTCGGAGAGCTTGGTTTTAGCACTCTCTTCATAGATGGCGGGGTCGGCCAGCTGGCTCTCGATGTCGGCCAGCTTGCCCTGCAGCTTCTCCATGCTCGCTTCGAGCTTTTCCAGCTTCTGGCGCAGGGGACGTGTCGCTTGCCGAAACTCCGCCTCGCGCCGCTTCTGATCCTTGCGCGCCACTGCCGAGTTGGCGGAGACGGGGCCATCGGCCGGTTTGGCGTTGGCCTCTTTCTCCTGCTCGCCGAGCCACTTGTGGTAGTCGTCCAGATCGCCGTCGAACGGCTCGACCCGGCCACCGTGTACCAGATAGAAGTCATCTGTGGTGGTACGCAGCAGGTGACGGTCGTGGGAGACCACTACCATGGCCCCTTCGAAGCCTTGCAGCGCCATGGTCAGGGCGTGGCGCATCTCCAGATCCAGGTGGTTGGTCGGTTCATCGAGCAGCAAGAGGTTCGGCTTTTGCCAGGTGATCAGCGCCAGCACCAGCCGCGCCTTTTCGCCGCCGGAGAAGGGGGCCACCTTGTCGAGCGCCTTGTCACCGTGAAAACCGAAGCTGCCCAGATAGTTGCGCAGCTCCTGCTCGGTCTTGTCGGGCGCAAGGCGGGCCAGATGATCGAGCGGAGAATCATCGAGACGCAGGGTCTCCAGCTGATGCTGGGCGAAGTAGCCGATGCTCACCCCGGCGCTCACTTCGAGCTTGCCCGACAGCGGTGGGTTGGAGCCCGACAGCATCTTGATAAAGGTGGACTTACCGGCGCCGTTGCGACCGAGCAGACCGATGCGGGACCCCGGCACCAGATTGAGTTTGATCTTCTCGAGGATCACCTTGTCGCCGTAACCGGCAGAGAGGTTCTCCATGGCGATGAGCGGGGTCGGCAGGGCCGACGGCTCGCGAAACTCGAAGCTGAATTCCGAGTCGGCGTGGGCGGGCAGGATCTTCTCCATCCGCTCCATCGCTTTCAGGCGGCTCTGGGCCTGGCGGGCCTTGGAGGCCTTGTAGCGGAAGCGGTCCACATACGCCTGCATGTGGGACATCTCCCGCTGCTGCTTCTCGTACATGGACTGCTGCTGGGCCAGATGTTCGGCGCGCTGCAGTTCGAAGTCGGAGTAGCCGCCGGTGTATTCGTTGAGCTTGCCATTCTCGATATGGATGATGCGGCTGATGACCGAATCGAGGAAATCGCGGTCGTGAGAGATGAGCACCAGCGTGCCCTGATAGCCCTTGAGCCACTTCTC
This sequence comes from Aeromonas sp. 75A, assembly GCF_051919425.1. NCBI lineage: Bacteria > Pseudomonadati > Pseudomonadota > Gammaproteobacteria > Aeromonadales > Aeromonadaceae > Aeromonas > Aeromonas sp. 75A. Next base: position 2,868,310 of record NZ_JBQBES010000002.1, read on the forward strand.
CAGCCAGATCACCGCATCGAGATCCAGGTGGTTGGTCGGTTCATCGAGCAGCAGCAGATCGGAGCGGCAGAGCAGCGCCTGGGCGAGGTTGAGGCGCATGCGCCAGCCACCGGAGAAGCTGCGTACCGGCGAGCTCAGCTGCTCGTCGCTGAAACCGAGACCGTGCAGCAGTTCGGCGGCGCGGGCGCGAATGCTGTAGGCGCCGATGGTATCGAGGCGACCGTGCAGCTCGGCTACCAACAGGCCATTGTCATCCTGCTCGGCCTGCACCAGCTGGGCCTCCAGCGCGCGGAACTCCTTGTCGCCGTCGATCACGTAGTCGAGGGCGGAGCAGTCCAGCGCCGGGGTCTCCTGCGCGACGCCTGCGATCTGCCAGCCAGCGGGCAGGCTGAAGGTGCCGCTGTCGATGGCCAGCTCGCCCCGTACCAGTGCAAAAAAGGTGGACTTGCCACAGCCGTTTTTGCCCACCAGACCCACTTTGTGGCCGGGGTGAATGGTGGCGGAGGCGTTGTCCAGCAGCTTGCGGCCGCCGCGGATCAGTTCGATTTGACTGGCAACTATCATGGGTGGGATCTGCTTGCTCAAAATGGAGGAGAAAAACTGGCGCGGATCTTACGTGAAATGACACTGATTTGCACTGTAGCGAAGGGCTGGCCACTGGCTGGCGCTGCAAAAACATGCCATAACAGAGAAACCAGTTTGGTTACGGGAGGTTAGCATGCATATCAGGGATATTATGACGACCCGGGTCGCCACCGTTTCAATGGATGATCGACTCCGAGTCATCAGGGATATCTTCGAGCAGGCACACTTTCGCCACCTGCTGGTGCTGGAAGAGGAGGAGCTGGTGGGGGTCATCTCGGATCGGGATCTGTTCCGCGCCATCAGCCCCTATCTCGACTCCGAAGCCGAGATGAGCCGCGATACCGAAACCCTCAACAAGCGGGCCCACCAGATCATGAGTCGTCAGCTCGTCACCATCGCTCCCCATCTCACCGTGCGCGACGGCGTCAAGCTGATGCTGGAGAAGGGGGTCTCCTGCCTGCCGGTGCTGGAGAATGGCGCTCTGGTCGGCATCATCAGCTGGAAAGATTTTCTCAAGGCGGCGCTGGAGAGTGATGCGCTGGTTTGAGCCCAACGCTCATCGCCATCAGCTGACAGAGAACCAATATAGAGAGAGGGGAGCCAAGGCTCCCCTCTCTCTATATTGGCTTTGCCGACAATGCCGGTTTGCACGCCGCCAGCATCATCACGGCTCGGGCTGTCCTGCGACAAGACAGGAGGGGCCGCTGCCGGAGAGGTGCGGCTGCAGATGGGTGCGGATCTCCTGCAGGGTGCGCTGGTACTGCCGGGCATGCTGATCGAGAAACGCGGGGCTGTGCTTGAGGCGCCGCTCCAGGGTATCGACCAGCAGCGCCACCCTGGGAGCGGCCATACCCGCAGGCCAGCAGTGTTGCAGCAGCTCCAGCAGTTGCCAGGCATCGCCCGGCAGGGCGGGGAACTCCTCCAGCAGCTGCAAGCCCGCTTGCAGGGCTGTCTGATATTGGCTGGCCTGCATCGCCTTGTGGCGCAGCTTGCGCAGTTCGCTCAGCCGCTGCTCTCTCGCCGTCAGACGCTGGCCCAGCTCGGCCACCAGATGGTGGAACAGCTGGCGGGTGAGCGGGTGGGGCGCCACCCTGACGCGGTATTGGGTCAGCTGGGTCAGGTAGCGCTGGGCGTGGTGGGGCAAACCGCAGAACTGGCTGACCGCAAAGCCGAGCAGCAGGGTGAGGTGGTTGTCGCTCCCCTCATCCGGCTGGTGGTGGGCAATCAGGATCAGCGCCTCGTCGAAGCGGTAATCCAGCCCCAGCATCAACGCCTGCAGCAGCTCATATTCGTGGGGTTGCAGGTGGACGGTGCGCTTGAGGTGCTCCCACTCCTGTTGCAGGGAGCGGATCCGGTTGCTGGAGGGCGCGCGCCACAGCACCGCCAGACTGGCATTGAGCATGAAGCTGTCGATGGCGAGCCGGACGCGCTGCTCGCCGAAGTGGCGCAGGGTCAGGCTGTTGGCCTGCTCCAGCACCTTCTCCTCATCTTGCAGCACCAGCCCGAGCAACATCGCCAGCTGATGCCAGCGCGGCTGATGGGGGCGGATCTGCAGCAGCTCTCCCATGGTCTCCCAGGCCGCCAGCCAGTGATGCTGATGCAGCTGGCTGGCGAGTTGCAGCTCAAGCCGGGTGGCCATCGAGACGCTGGCCTGATGGCGCTGCAAGTCGGTCTGGGCGCTCTGCAATTTGCCGAGCCCCAGCATGGCGTAGAAGAGCCCGGCCCTTGGCCAGCTCGCCTGATATTCGTTGGCACAGAGGGCATAGTGCTGGGCGGCAGTGATCCGCTCGGTCGATTGCAGCAGCAGATAGCCCTTGAGCCGATCCAGCCAGGGGGTCAGCGAGCGATTCTCCCGTTGAAACAGCAGGTCTTCACAGAGGGCGGTAGCCAGTTGCCACTCCCGCAGCAGAATGGGGGCGGCCAGCGTGCGGGTCAGGTTGCTTAACTTCACCAACTGGCCGAGCACCGCGGTGAGCTGCTGGGTCATGAAGGGGAGGGGCAGATAGAGTGAGAAGTAGAGATCCGAGGGGAGAAACTCCTGCTCGCTCTGATCAGCATCGAGCAGCAGCAATACACAACCGGGTTGCAGCAGGCTGAGATAGTGCGCTTCGTGCAGCAGCCGGGCTCCGTCAAGATCCTGCTGCTTGTCCTGCTGACAGATGATGGCATCGAAGGCGTGCTGTTGCAGCAGGGCCAGCAGGCCACTGCGCTCGTGGTTTGGATGGCTGTGGTAGTGGATCCGGTCGGCGGGTACCCCCTGTTCGGTCAGTTCCCGGGTGATGGCGCTACGGAGCAGGGGATCCTCTTCGAGCAGCAGTATCGTCATGCAGGTACTTCCTGTGAGCAAACCATTAGGTTGATTATGGTAGACCCAAGAGGAACATAGGCACAGCACTCGCTGAGTGAAAAGCTGACAGTAGCCAGCAGGGTGCTGGAAGGCGCACTATGGGCTGTTATTTCAATCGGTTATGCCACCTCTCAGGGCGGCAACCTGTTATTGCAGAGGGCGGACCTGCGTCCCGAAGGGGCAGTCGCTCTGGCGGATCAGCCGCGACCCCTTGCCCTGTTCCCCCAGCCAGCTCAATTCCAGTTTGCCGAGGCGGCCCAGATGGCGCAGCTCGAACTCGTAGCGCTGGCAGAGGTTGTCCTGGGGCAGGCTCGCCATCCCCGCTGGCAGTCGGTATTGATAGCGCAGGATTGGCCCATCCTCCAGTTTGCTGGCCACCGGCACCAGCCCCTCTGGGGTGGGCTGCGGCGCCCCGAGTGCGCGGCGCAAACTGAGCGGTGCATCGATCGCCTTTTGATAGTGCAGGCCGTTCATCGCCGCCAGCTCCTCTTCCAGTCGTTGCAACTCCCCTTCCAATCCATTGAGCGCGGCCCCCAGCTGCTGGTGGGTCGTTGACGAGGCGCAGCCACCCAACAACAGGGTGGCAAGCAGCAGGGCGGCTCTGATGGGGGGCACGGCATCTCCTTGGCAATGACGATGAAGCGTGAAGGTCAGGTCGGCTGGCCCTGACTATAGCAGGGGATTGCTGGGGGGCGTCCCCTGCAGCAGTTGGGCCAGACGGGCCAGCCCCTCGCCGACCCGGGCGTCGGTGGCGGGTTGACTCAGGCTCAGGCGCACCCCCTGCGGAGCGGCAAACTGACCGGCGGCGAAGTGTTCCCCGCTCGCCACGCCAACGTCAAGGGCATCGGCGGCGGCAGCAAACTGCTGGCTGCGCCAGGGTTCAGGCAGCGGCAGCCAGGCGTGCATGCTGCCCGGCTGCCAGCGGGCGGCGGGCAGCAGGTGGCGCAGCAGTTCGCCACGGCGCTTGAGGATCTCCCGCTGCTGCTCGACCAGCGGCATGATCTGGCGCTGACTGACCATTTTGCAGGCGAGCTCGATCAGCAGCGGGCTCACCATCCAGCTCGACAGTCGCATGGTCTGGGCGAAGGCGCTGCGCAGGGTGGAGGGCGTGAGTACGAAGCCGACCCGCAGGCCGCCGCAGGCGATCTTGGCCAGACTGCCCAGATAGATGACCCGCTCCGGCGCCAGATTGACCAGAGGGATCACCGGTTGCTGGGGCAGCAGGCCGTTGACGTCATCCTCGATGATCAGCAGATCGTGGCGACGGGCGATGGCGACGATGGCCTCCCGCCGCGCCAGACTCATGATGGCGGTGGTGGGGTTTTGCAGGGTTGGCGTGAGGTAGAGCAGCTTGGCCCGGCGGGTGCGGCAGGCGGCGTCCAGCGCTTCGGGCAGCAGCCCCTCCTCGTCCATCGCCAGTCCCACCACCTGATTCTTCAGTTGGCGAGCGTTGCCCAGCATGCCGGGGTAGCTCAGCCCTTCGCACAGGATGGTTTCCCCCACGCAATTGGTAGCCAGCAGCGCCAGCATGATGCCGTGCTGGGCGCCGTGGCTGAACAGCAGGCGATCCTCACCGCAGGCCACCCCTTGCTCCGCCAGCCAATTGACGAACTGCTGGCGCTGATCCGGTCGTCCCGCCTCCTTGTCGTAGCCGAGCAGGGCGTTGAGATCCCCGTCCGCCACTTCCCCCAGCATGGGGCGAATGATGGCCGCCCGATCCAGCTGTACCGGCAGGTTCTGCCACAGCTCGATGCGATGCCCCTCCTCCTGGCGGATCACCCACTCATTGGCGGGATCCGTGTTCGCTCCCTTGACCCAGGTGCCGTGGCCCACCCGGGCGGCAAGCAGGCCGCGCCGCTCCGCCTCGCTGTAGGCGCGGGTGACGGTGCCGACGGTGACACCCAGACGATCCGCCAGGGATCGGTGGGTGGGCAATCGGGTCTGCGGTGGCAGCTCGCCATTCACGATCCCTTGTTCGATCGCTTTGACCAGCTTGAGGTAGAGGGGGCCATCGAAGGCCGCAAGGTCGGGTGTCCAGATTGTCATGGTGACAATAAATCCATTGATCAAAAATTGTTGTCAATATAGCGTGAATTTCAACCTGACAACAACCAAATAGCACACATTGTATCGATACAATGTGGCGAGTAAGGAGTCACAATATGACGATGGAGTGGTATGTCACCCTGTTCGGTTTTGCCGTACTCACCTGCGGTACGCCGGGGCCCAACAACCTGATGTTGACGGCCTCCGGCGCCAACTTCGGGGTGCGTCGCACTCTGCCACATCTGCTCGGGGTGGGGCTGGGGCAGCCGGTGTTGCAACTGGTGCTGGCGCTGGGGCTTTATCCGCTGTTCGAGCGCTGGCCCCTGCTACGGCTCGGTTTGCAGATCTTCGGCAGCCTCTATCTGCTTTGGCTGGCGTGGCGTATCGCGGTGGCTGGGGCGCCGGGGGATCCGGCCCGGCGCGCCCGTCCGCTGACCATGCTGGAGGGGCTGGGCTTTCAGTTCCTCAACCCCAAGGCGTGGATGATGGGGATCTCCGCCATCAGTCTGTTCAGCCTGCCCGGCGCCAGTTACTGGTCGAGTCAGCTGGCGGTGATGGTCATGTTTGTGCTGGTGGCCCTGCCGGTCTGCTTTGTCTGGGTACTGTTCGGCCATCAGCTGAGCAACTGGATCAGCTCGGGTCGGGGCTGGCGGCGACTCAACGGTTTTCTCGGTCTGCTGACGGCGCTCTGCGTGGTGATGCTCTGGTATTGAGCCGTGTTGCGCTGATGGGGGAGGTGGCCGAGAAAGAGGCATTTCTGACTTGTCGCCAAGGGGTTGGCTCTGCATATTAGAAGGCTTTCCCCATAACGGGGGCGTTGTATCGACAAGAGGTTGAGATGGATCTGAGCTGGTTACTGCCCCTGGCGGGGTTTGCTCTGGTTACCTGCGGCACGCCGGGGCCCAACAATATGTTGCTCACCAGCGCCGGCGCGGCGCAGGGGTTTCGCCGCACGATTCCCCTGCTGGTGGGGGTGGTGGGGGGGATCAATCTGATGATCCTCGCTACCGCGCTGGGACTTGGCGTGGTGTTCGAGAAGGTGCCGCTGCTGCACGATGGCCTCAAGCTTATCGGCTCGGCTTATCTGCTCTGGCTGGCGTGGAAGGTGGCGACCGCCAGCGGCCCGGCCGAGGGCAACCGGCCGCTCATTCCCGCTCATCAGGGGGCCATGCTGCAACTGCTCAACCCCAAGGCATGGATGATGGCGCTCTCCGCCATCAGCGGTTTCACCCTGGCGGGGGAGGCTTACTGGCCCTCCGCGCTCTGGGTATTGGTGATCTTCTTTATTACCGGCCTCTACACCGGGGCGTTCTGGGTGCTTTTTGGTGCCCAGGTGCGGCAAATCATTCGCACCGCCCGGGGTTGGCGGCGTTTCAATCTGGGCATGGGGCTGGCGACGGCCGCCTGTGTCGGGATGATCTGGATTTAGTCCGGGGTTGACCCGTGCCTTTACCGGCTGTCTTGTTGGCCCTGCGGGGCCTTTTTTATCTCGCCCGCGTGACCTTGCCTGCAAGGTAGCGTGGTTCTGCCCTCCCTTGGGATTAAAGGAGTTCCTATGAAATGTATCGGTCTGCTGGGTGGCATGAGCTGGGAGTCCACCGTCAGTTACTATCAGGCGCTCAACCGTGGGGTGCGCGCACAGCTAGGTGGTTTGCACTCGGCGCGGGTGCTGCTCAACAGTGTCGACTTTGCCGCTATCGAGCGGCTGCAGCATGCCGGTGACTGGCCCGCTACCGCCCGCCTGTTGGCGGCGGAGGCGCGCAAGTTGCAGGATGGCGGCGCCGATTTCTTGCTGATCGGCACCAACACCATGCACAAGGTGGCCCCCGAGATAGAGGCGGCCATCGATATCCCGCTGCTCCATATCGCCGATGCCACCGCGGCCAAATTGCGGGCGGACGGGATAACCCGGGTCGGCCTGCTCGGCACTCGCTTCACCATGGAGCAGGATTTTTACAAGGGGCGCTTGCAGGAGCGCTTCGGGTTGGCGGTGCTGGTACCTGATGAGGCCGGGCGGGAGCGGGTACACAGGATCATTTATGACGAGCTCTGTCTGGGGGAGATCCGTGAATCATCGCGGGCCGAGTATCTGGCTATTATCGAGGGGCTGGCGGCCGCTGGCGCCGAGGCGGTGATCCTCGGCTGTACCGAGATTGCCCTGCTGGTGGGCGATGCCCGGGCGGCGGTGCCGCTCTACGACACCACTGCCATCCATGCCGAAGCGGCGGTCGCGCTGGCACTGGCAGCTGATTAATAAACTGGTCAGATCTCACTATTCATGCTTGTCTCATACCCCTTGCCATAAAAGCGTGTAAAATTGCGCCCTGAATTTTCCCCGGCCAACGCGGGTTGGCTGCGGTTTCCTAGCATGCAAGGCTGACATTGTGACTGAAGTAGATAGATTCGCGGACATTCGCCCCTACCGCGATGAAGAAGTGCCGGCAGCCATCGAACGGCTGATCCAGGATGATGAATTTATCGGCGCCATCGCCAAGTATCGTTTCGGTTCCCTGATGAGCTGGCTGGGTTGGGCCATCCGCCCGATGATCCGCCTGTTCCTGCGCCGCAAATGGTCAAAAGTGACCACTGTGCATCAGGTCCAGATGGGGGTCACCCGGTACATGTCCCGCATGATCGCCACCTCCACCAAGGGGGTGACCTTCTCCGGGATCGAGCATCTGAAGAAAGAGCAGGGCTATCTGTTTGTCTCCAACCACAGAGACATCGCCATGGATCCGGCGTTCGTCAACTGGGGGCTGCACACCCACGGTTTCGATACCGTGCGCATCGCCATTGGTGACAACCTGCTGCGCAAACCCTGCGCCACCGAGCTGATGAAGCTCAACAAGAGCTTTATCGTCAAACGCTCCGCCAAGGGGCCGCGGGAGATGATGAAGGCGCTCGGCGAGCTGTCTGCCTATATTGGCAACTCGGTCCACGAAGGTCACTCCATCTGGATTGCCCAGAAGGAAGGGCGCGCCAAGAATGGCGATGACAAGACCGATCCCGCCATCCTCAAGATGTTCTACGTCGACGGCAAGAAGCAGAAGATCGACTTCGTCGACTACATGCGCAGCCTCAATATCGTGCCGGTCAGCATCAGCTACGAGCTGGACCCGACCGACAAGGCGAAGGCGCGCGAGCTCTACGAGAAGTCGGTCAACGGCAGCTATGAGAAGGGCGAGTTCGAGGATATCGAGAGTATCGTCGCCGGTATCGTCGGCATGAAGGGGCGGGTACATGTCTCCTTCGGCGCGCCGATCACCGAGGGCTTCAGCGATCCGGACGAACTGGCCGCGCTGATCGACAAGGCGATCTGGAGCAGCTACCACCTCTTCCCCAGCAACTATCTGGCGGCAGATGTCTCCGGCAAGGCCAATACCATCGAGCAGGCGGCCTTCCTGACCCGTCAGTCAGAGGTGCCGGAAGAGCACAAGGCGATCTGGCGGGCCATGTACGCCAAACCGGTGGAAAATGCCCAAAAGGCTTGAATGAAACCGGTTGTTAAACGGTTTTGCGAAAAAAACGGGCGCTGATGCGCCCGTTTTTGCGTCTGGTCAAAGTCGAGGGGGAAAGGGTGGTGAATAATATGGTTTCAGCTGGTACGATCACTATGAAAATGGGATTATGTCTCTTGGCAAGGTGCTGACGAGTGTGTAACAGTGCCCATATAGCTGAACATGAGCAAAAGCTCTAAACCGGTTTGCACGGATTGCAGACGGCATTATCGAAGGACCTGTCACAGGTCCTTTTTCATTGGCTGGCAAAGATGCCGCCCAGATATACCTAACAGGAAACAGACGCCATGATCACCGGTAGCCTGAACACCCTGCAGCGGACGCCGCTGCCCGCCCCGCTGGCCCGCATTATGGCCGAGGTGCTGAAGAGCGTGGCGCACTGGGGTGACGCTCCGCTCGGCAAGACCGAGATCGATGGCATCAACCTGTTCTGTTTGGTGAGCGAGGATCTGACCGAGCCAGCCGCGGATCGCCGTGGCGAATTCCATGAGCAGTATCTCGATATCCAGTTGCTGCTGCGCGGTGAAGAGTGGATAGGTGTGGGCCCCCACGACTACGTGAGCGACGGCGCCGACCATCCCCATCCCGACCTCTGGTTTGTCGATGACGAGCAGACCACTTATCTGGCGCTGCAACCGGGCGATTTCGTCATCTTCTGGCCGGGCGAGCTGCACCGCCCGCTCTGTACCTTCAACCAGCCCGCCAAGGTGAAGAAGCTGGTGGTCAAGGTACACAAGGATCTGCTGGCTATCGCCTGAGCACTCCCATTGAGGCGAGCCCTGCGCAGCTGATGCGTTGAGGCTCGCAAGCATTGAAACCAGTGATACGCACCACAGGTTGCGATGACTCTTTCAAGAGCAAGAATTGAAACCAGTGATACGCACCACAGGTTGCGATGACTCTTTCAAGAGCAAGAATTGAAAAATTGGACGCACCCTCCTGCGACCATAAGCCCCCGGCAGGGGAATCCCATCCTCTTTTGGATGACACGACACTGTCGGCATAAAGCCGAAGCACAGGAAGATGTAGAAAATGAGCAAGTTGGTATTGATCCTTAACTGCGGTAGCTCTTCCCTGAAATTTGCCGTAATGGACGCCGAAACAGGTGAGGACATGCTGTCCGGCCTGGCCGAATGCTTCAATCTGGATGATGCACGTATCAAATGGAAACTCCACGGGGTCAAGGGCGAAGCCATGCTGGGAGCGGGTGCCGCTCACCAGGAGGCCCTCGACCATATCGTGGGTCACATCCTGCCGCAGGATCCGACTCTTGCCGAGCAACTGGTGGCCATCGGTCACCGAATCGTACACGGTGGCGAGCAGTTCTCCCGCTCCGTGCGCATTGATGACGGCGTGATCGCCGGTATCGAAGCCGCCATTCCGTTCGCCCCGCTGCACAACCCGGCCCACCTCATCGGTATTCGCGCCGCGCTGAAAGTGTTCCCGCAGCTGTCCGAGAAGAACGTGGCCGTGTTCGACACCGCCTTCCACCAGACTCTGCCGCAAGAGGCATACCTCTATGCGCTGCCGCACAAGCTCTACCGCGAACACGGCATCCGTCGTTACGGTGCCCACGGTACTTCTCACCGCTACATCGCGGAAGAAGCCGCAAAAGAGCTGGGCAAGCCGTTGAATGAACTGAACATCATCAACTGCCACCTGGGTAACGGTGCCTCTGTCTGCGCCATCAAGAACGGCGAATCCGTTGACACCTCCATGGGTCTGACTCCTCTGGAAGGTCTGGCGATGGGTACCCGCTCCGGTGATATCGATCCGGCCGTGGTCTTCTTCATGCACGACCAGCTCGGTTACAGCGTTGAGCAGATCAACCACACCCTGACCCGTGAGTCCGGTCTGTTGGGGATGACCGAAGCGAGCAGCGATTGCCGCTACGTCACCACCAACTACGCCACCGACGCCGGTGCCAAGCGTGCGCTGGATGTCTTCACCTACCGTGTGGCCAAGTATGTCGGCGCCTACGCCGCTGCGATGGACGGTCGTCTGGACGCCGTGGTCTTTACCGGCGGTATCGGTGAGAACGCCGCCATGGTGCGCGAGATGGTGCTGAACCGTCTCGCCCTGTTCGGCTTCAAGGTGGACAAAGAGGCCAACAACGCCGCAGTACTGGGTGGCGAAGGTCGCATCACCACCGCCGACAGCCGTTGCGCCATGGTGATCCCGACCAACGAAGAGCTGGTCATCGCCCGCGATGCCCTGAGCCTGGTCTGCTAAGTCAGCCTCGCTTTGAAACAACGCCCGGCCTGTGCCGGGCGTTGTCATTTCTGGCGTACGCCGATTTGACATGGGGGAGGGGAGCGGTACCCTGACCACCACTGTTTTTGCAGCCAGCGGGCTGCCCGGTTCGGGAGAGAGCAATGAAAGAGGCGTTTTTTAACTGGTTGTCTGGCCTTGGGGTGGAAGTGACCAACCTGATGGCGCTGGTGATCGCGCTGGGTTTTATCGTCATCACCTCGTTGCTGCTGCACATGGCGCTGCACCGGGTGTTGCTGGTCCGGCTGGTGGGGATCCTCGGCAAGGCCAAGCAGGTGTGGCTGCCGCCCCAGCTGCAACAGCGCCTCTTCAACCGGCTCGCTTTCGTGTTGCAGGGGGCCGTGCTGCTCGGTCAGGCGGAGATCTGGCTGCCCCGCCAATCGGATAGCCTCAAGCTTATCGAGATGGTGGCCCAGCTCTGGATTTTGCTGTTCCTGCTGTTGGCCTTCTTCGCCCTGCTCGACTGTCTGTTGTCGGTGAGCCGTTACACCCGCCTTGGTCGGGATTTGCCCCTGCGCGGCATCTTCCAGGGGGCCAAGCTGGTAGGCAGCATTCTGGTGGGCATCCTGATGATCGCCCTGCTGCTCGGCAAGTCGCCGCTGTTCCTGTTCAGCGGTCTGGGTGCCATGACCGCAGTGCTGATGCTGGTGTTCAAGGACCCTATCCTCGGGCTGGTGGCGGGGATCCAGCTCTCCGCCAACCGGATGCTGAGCGTCGGTGACTGGCTGCAGATGGACAAGTACGGCGCCGATGGTGAGGTGACCGACATCGGCCTTACTACGGTCAAGGTGTCGAACTGGGACAAGACCATTACCACCATTCCCACCTATGCCCTGATCTCCGACTCTTTCAAGAACTGGCAGGGGATGACCGAGTCGGGCGGCCGCCGCATCAAGCGCAGCGTCAATATCGACATGACCAGCGTGCGTTTTCTGACGGCCGAGGAGCAGTTGCAGCTCAAGCAGGCCCAACTGCTGGCACCCTATCTGAGCCGCAAGGAGCAGGAGCTGAGTGCCTACAATCAGCAGCTGAGCGATGCCCTGAGCTGCCCCATCAACGGCCGTCACCTCACCAACCTCGGCACCCTGCGCGCCTATCTGGATGCTTACCTGCGTGCCCACCCCGGCATTCGCAAAGACATGACCCTGATGGTGCGCCAGCTGGCACCCACGTCAGACGGTTTGCCGCTGGAAATTTACTGCTTTACCGCGACCACCGCATGGGCCGATTACGAAGGGATCCAGGCCGATATTTTCGACCATATCTTCGCCATCATTGAGCAATTTCATCTGCGGTTGCATCAATCTCCCACAGGTTACGATATGCGTGCCTGGCAACGGGGATAAACAGGGAAACCGGGCGGGTCGGGGACGCGGAAAAAACCGCATATTAATCATCGACCCGTCGCCACTTGTCAGTTGAAATTTGCCGTGCAGAGGAGAAAAATGGCGGCCTTCTCTTCGCGCCCCTGATCCCCTCTTGATCAGCTGCCAGCCCAGAGACGTCACTTCAAGTCATCATCATGGGAAAGTTATGAAGCTCCTTCGCAATAGTGTGGCAACACTCTGCTACAGCCTGCTGCTGACCGCTGCGCCGGTTTTCGCTGTTGAATATGCTCTGCCTGCGGCCAACAGCCGTCTGGTAGGGGAAAATCTGGAATACGTGGTTCCGGCCGAAGAGAACGGCCAGCCGCTGGAGGCCATTGCGGCCAAATTCCAGCTGGGGCTCACCAACATGACCGAAGCCAACCCCGATGCGGATCCCCTGCTGGTACAGACCGGCGAGAAGCTGGTGATCCCCCAGCAACTGATCCTGCCGGATGCACCCCGTGAAGGGATCGTGCTGAACGTGGCCGAGATGCGCCTCTACTACTACCCCAAGGGTAAAAAAGTGGTGGAAGTGCTGCCCATCGGCATCGGCCAGCTCGGCACCGATACTCCGGAAAACTGGGTGACCAGCGTGCAGCGCAAGAAAGCGGGCCCGACCTGGACCCCGACCGCCAAGATGCATGCCGAATATGCCGCCCGTGGCGAGAGCCTGCCTGCGGTATGGCCGGCCGGCCCTGACAACCCCATGGGTCTGTTTGCCCTCTACATCGGCAAGATGTATGCCATCCACGGTACCAACGCCAACTTCGGCATCGGCCTGCGGGTGAGCCACGGCTGTGTGCGCCTGCGCAACGATGACATCGCCTATCTGTTCAAGCAGGTACCGGTCGGTACCCGCGTCCAGTTCGTCAACCAGCCGATCAAGGCCTCTCTCGAGCCCAACGGCGTCCGCTATCTGGAAGTGCACCAGCCGCTGTCGCGCAGCGAAGAGGAGTTCAACTCCAAGCTGCCGGCACCGCTGCCGATGACCCCGGCGGTGACCCGCTTCATTGCCCACGCCGACAGCGACTCCCAACTGGTGAAGCAGGCGCTGGAGCAGCGCAACGGCATGCCGATGGCGATCAACCGCTAACGGCAAATTCCCGTCACGACAAAGGGCGAACAGCATGCTGTTCGCCCTTTGTGTTTCTGCTGCGCTGACTCAGCTTCGCAGCAGATTTGCCTGCAGCTCGCTGCCGAGCTGATCGAGCAGCTGATAGCGCGCCTTGTAGCTGGCCCGCTTGCGTGAGGGGATCTCCTCCAGCGTCTTGCGGGGCACTTCCAGCGGCAGGCTCATCCAGAGTTCATCTTGCACGCAGCCCTGATGCTCCTGCCACAAGCCGTCGAGGTCGAACTTGACCCGATCGGCGGTGCGCTTGCTGCTCTGGTAGACGTGGCTTTGGGTACGGATCCCGAGTAGGCTCTTGCACGCCAACCCCCGGGCCAGCTCGGCGGCCATATAGACCAGCAGGGACATGGGGCGCAGCCCGCCGCACGCCTTGGTGACCTGCTTGATCTCCTCGCTCTGCCCCTTGCCGCCCTGCAGCGAACAGATCTCGAGGGTCGGGTTCGGCGCGGGGCGCAGATTGAGAGCCATGTAATAGAGCGCCGCGTCACCCAGCTTGAGGGTAAGGCTCATCTCCCCCTCTTTGCCCATGTGGGTTTGGTAATCCAGTTGCAGGGTGAGGGGGGCCGTCAGCTTGTCGCTCTGCCACTGGGCCAGCAGCAGGCCGCGCCCGCTGTAGATTGCCAGTTGTTGCGCCTTGGGCAGCTGACGTGCCAGCTGCTGGTAGTGGCCGCTGATAAGCCCGGCTCGCAGGCGCTTGCGGAGCCCCTTGTGGCGATAGGGGTGGATCGGCTTTTCCAGAATATCGGGGAAGCGGCTGATCGCCTGCGCCAGCAGCGGTTGCTCCTGCTGCTGGCGATAGAGGGCGCGGGCGCCAGGATTGAGCCAGAGACGCCCCACATACTTGGCCCGTCGGATGAGATGACCCGACTCCTCCACCGGATGAAGGCGGCGGGCGAGGGTTCGCAGGTGTGACAGATGAGATGACATGGTGCCGACCTCTGACTGGTGTGATGAGACAGGGCGGGGAGTGTAGGAGCGGGGCGCTGGCTTGTAAAAAAATGGATAGTAACAAAATGTGAAAACATAACGCTCAGTAGCGGCTGGCGCTGCGAGATGACCGTCACGGCCACGGCAGGAAATCTGGCGCCATCCTCTTGATGCGGCAGATGATTTGATGCGCAAAGGTTTTTATTGTGTTTTGTGTTTGTTAAAAGTGGTTGAGCTGGCGCGAACGGCTGATTAAGCTAGGCCGGTTTTTTAGGGATGAGCCCGTCACCAGAGCGGGCAGAAAATGACACAAAACGGAGTTTTGCATGACAGCTAGCACCCCCATGTTAATCACCTTCCTGGTGTATATCCTCGGAATGGTGTTGATCGGCTTCGTCGCCTATCGCGCCACCCGCAACTTTGATGACTACATTCTGGGCGGCCGCCGAATGGGGAGCTGGGTGACCGCTCTCTCTGCCGGCGCCTCCGACATGAGCGGCTGGCTGCTGATGGGCCTGCCCGGCGCCGTCTTCGTCAGCGGCATCTCCGAGAGCTGGATCGCCATCGGTCTGGTCATCGGCGCCTACCTCAACTGGCGCTGGGTAGCGGGTCGCCTGCGGGTGCATACCGAGAAGAACCGCAACGCCCTGACCCTGCCGGACTATTTCACCTATCGCTTTGAAGATCACAGCAAGGTGCTGCGCATCCTCTCGGCGCTGGTGATCCTGCTCTTCTTCACCATCTATTGCGCCTCCGGCGTGGTGGCCGGTGCCCGTCTGTTCGAGAGCACCTTCGGCATGGATTACAACACCGCCCTCTGGGTCGGTGCCGCCGCCACCATTACCTACACCTTCTTCGGCGGCTTCCTCGCGGTGAGTTGGACCGACACTGTGCAGGCAACCCTGATGATCTTCGCCCTGATCCTGACCCCGGTCTTCGTCATCATCGCCGTCGGCGGGGTGGACAGCGCCATGATCGAGGTGGCCGCCAAGAGCGCTACCAACCTCGACATGTTCAAAAATCTGGATGTGATCGCCATTGTCTCGCTGATGGCCTGGGGCCTTGGTTACTTCGGTCAGCCCCACATTCTGGCCCGTTTCATGGCGGCGGATTCCCACCACTCCATGGCCAATGCCCGCCGTATCAGCATGACCTGGATGGTGTTCTGCCTCGCTGGTGCGGTGGCCATCGGCTTCTTCGGTCTGGCCTACTTCGCCCGCTTCCCGGAAGTGGCGGCTGGGGTGACCGGCAACCCGGAACGGGTCTTTATCGAGCTTTCCAAAATCCTGTTCAACCCCTGGATCGCCGGTGTGCTGCTCTCCGCCATTCTGGCGGCGGTGATGAGCACTCTAAGTTGTCAATTACTGGTCTGCTCCAGCGCCATCACAGAGGATCTCTACAAACCCTTCCTGCGCAAGAACGCTTCCCAGCGTGAGCTGGTGTGGGTGGGTCGCCTGATGGTGCTGCTGATCGCGGTGATTGCCATCGCCGTTGCCATGAATCCGGAAAACCGGGTGCTGGGGCTGGTGAGCTACGCCTGGGCCGGTTTCGGTGCCGCCTTTGGTCCCGTGGTGCTGCTCTCGGTGCTGTGGCCGCGGATGACCCGCAACGGCGCGCTGGCCGGCATGCTGGTCGGTGCTATCACCGTCATCGTCTGGAAGCAGTTCGGCTGGCTGGGGCTGTATGAGATCATTCCGGGCTTCCTGTTCGCACTGCTGGCCATTGTGGTGGGCAGTCTGCTGGGCGAGGCGCCCTCAAAAGCGATGCTGGAGCGTTTCCGCGATGCCGAGGAGGAGTACAACACTCCGGCCGAGAGCGCGGGAGAGCCGGTCGCGGTGAACTGATCCCCCTTACCGCTTTCTGCTTGAGAGCCCCGCCCCCGGACAAGGAGCGCCCTGGTTGGCTATCCTTGCACCGGTTTGGCGGGGCTTTGTGCTATCTGATTCACTCTTGGGCACTTTTTTATGTTCGGCCAGTGGCTCCCGGGTGCTCGCTTTCTTTTGTCTTGGCACCGAATATGGGACACTAGGCCGCCTGAAGGAGACCTAGTGCATGCGGCTATTCACCCTGATCCTGATCCTCCTGCTGGGGGGACTGCAATATGACCTCTGGCTGGGGAAGAACGGGCTATCCGATTACCAGAACCTGTCGGAGGCCATCTCGCAACAACAGCGGGACAACCAGACTCTCAAGGATCGTAACGACCTCATTTACCGCGAGATAGATGATCTCACCTCTGGCCTCGAGGCCATCGAGGAGTTGTCGCGCAACGATCTGGGTTACATCAAGCAGGGGGAGACCTTCTACCGGATCATCCCCAAAGAGAAAGACAAAGAGACAGCGCCGGACGATGAGCCCTACGATGACTGATGCCAGCCGGGTATCCGGCCTGACGGCGATCGTCCCTGCCGCCGGTATCGGCAGCCGAATGGGGGCCGATTGCCCCAAGCAGTACCTGCAACTGGCGGGTAAAACCATTCTCGAACATACCCTGGAGCGGCTGCTCTCCCACCCGGCCATCGCCCAGGTGATCGTGGCGCTGGCGCCCCATGACCGCTGGTTCGAGGCCCTGTCCGTTGCGGCCGACCCGCGCATTGTGCGGGTCGAGGGAGGCGCCGAGCGCGCCTTTTCCGTCCTCAATGGCCTCCATGTGGCGCAAGGGGAGTGGGTGCTGGTGCACGATGCGGCCCGTCCCTGCCTGACTCACGGCGATCTCGATGCGCTGATTGTCGCGGCCATGGGCTGTGGCGGCGCCATTCTCGGCAGTCGGGTGCGCGATACCATGAAGCGCTCCGATGGGGAGGGCAATATCATCGCCACCGTCGAGCGCGAGCAGCTCTGGCATGCCCTGACGCCGCAGATGTTCCCGACCCGTGCCCTGAAGCGGGCGCTGGAAGAGGGGCTGCTGCTGGGCGCCACCATCACCGACGAGGCCTCCGCCATGGAGCGGGCCGGATTCACGGTGCGGATGGTGGAGGGGCGCGCCGACAATATCAAAGTGACCCGGCCGGAAGACTTGTCGCTGGCGGGGCTGTTTTTAAGCCAGCAGGCATAAGCCCCTCAGTCAGAACAGACCGTTCAGAGCAGAGTGTCTCGAACAAACAGGCCCGAACAAGGAGTTAGCATGATCCGGATTGGACATGGTGTGGACGTACACAAAATTGATGGGGTTGGTTTCAGCATGTTGGGAGGTTGCCGCTGATGATGCGCATTGGTCATGGTTTTGATGTTCATAAATTTGGTGGTGTTGGCCCCTGCATGCTGGGTGGCGTGCCGGTTCCCTACGAGCAGGGGCTGGTTGCCCACTCTGACGGCGATGTGGTGCTGCACGCGGTGAGCGATGCCCTGCTGGGGGCCATCGGTGCCGGTGACATCGGTCGCCACTTCCCCGATACCGCTGCCGAGTTCAAGGGGATCGACAGTCGCATCCTGCTGCGGGATGTCTTTGCCCGGGTACAGAAGGCGGGTTATGCCATCGGCAACCTGGATGTGACCATCATCGCCCAAGCCCCCAAAATGGCGCCCCATATCGACGCCATGTGCGCCGTGCTGGCCGCCGATCTGCAATGTGATTTGAACCGGGTGAACGTCAAGGCGACCACCACCGAACAGCTTGGGTTTACGGGGCGCAAGGAAGGAATCGCCACCGAAGCCGTCGTCCTACTGGTGAAACAATAATGCTGGAACAACTTGCCTATCTGCACGGGGCGCCCACTGCCCGCGGTATCCTCAAGGCCGAGGCCGCCGACTTCGTGGTCAATGAAGATCTCGGGTTTGAGCCTTGCGGTGAAGGGGAGCACATCTTCGTCCGGGTGCGCAAAACCGGCGAAAACACCGCCTGGGTAGCGGGTCTGCTGGCCGATGCGGCCGGAGTCAACCGCAATGCGGTGACCTGGGCGGGCCTGAAAGATCGTCACGCGGTGACCGAGCAGTGGTTCGGCATTCACCTGCCGGGCAAGGCCGAGCCGGACTTGTCGGTCATCGAGAGCGACAGCATCCAGCTCCTGCAAGCCAGGCGTCACAACCGCAAATTGCGGGTCGGCTACCTCAAGGGCAACCATTTCACCCTGCGTCTCACCGGTCTGGAACAGGCCGACGGGCTGGAAGCGCGCCTGCAGGCCATCGCCACTCAGGGCGTACCCAATTACTATGGTGAGCAGCGTTTTGGCCGCGATGGCAACAACCTGGAAGCGGCCAAGGCGATGTTTGCCGGCAAGCGGATCAAGGATCGCAACAAGCGCTCTCTCTACCTCTCTGCCGCCCGCAGCATGCTGTTCAACGCCATTGTCAGCGCTCGTATCGAGCAGGGGCTGGCCCATCAGCTGCTGGCCGGTGATTGCGTGATGCTCAAGGGCAGCCACTCCATCTTCAGTGAAGAGGTGCTGACCCCCGAGCTGGAAGCGCGTCTCGCCTCCGGCGATGTGCAGCTCACCGCGCCCCAGTGGGGCCGTGGCCGTCTGGCCAGTCAGGGTGCCGCTGCCGAGTTCGAACAGGGCGTGCTGGCCCCTTACAGCGATTGGTGTGACGGGCTGGAGAAAGCCGGGCTGGATCAGGACAGGCGTCCCCTGCTGCTCAAGCCGGAGCAGATGAGCTGGCAGCTGGACGGCGAGGCGCTGACCCTCTCCTTCTTCCTGCCGGCGGGCGCGTTTGCCACCAGCGTGGTGCGCGAATTAATGCAGGCCGAAGAGGCCGATCACGGTTTCAGGAATCAGACCGATGCGAATTCTGGTCAGTAATGATGATGGTGTGCATGCCGAGGGCATTCGTGCCCTCAGCGAGGCGCTGCGTGCCTGCGGCGAGGTCATTGTGGTGGCGCCGGATCGCAACCGCAGCGGCGCGAGTCACTCCCTGACGCTGGAAGTACCGCTGCGGGTTACCCGCATTGCAGAAAACGGCTTTAATGGGTGCGAGAGCTATGCGGTGAAGGGGACGCCGACCGACTGCGTGCATCTGGCGGTCAACGAGCTGGTGCGTCCTGAACCCGACATGGTGGTGGCCGGCATCAACCACGGCGCCAACCTGGGGGATGATGTCATCTACTCGGGGACGGTCGCCGCGGCCACCGAGGGGCGCCATCTTGGCTACCCCTCCATCGCCATCTCGCTGGTAGGCAAGACCCACTTCGCCACGGCGGCCCACTATGCGGCCCTGCTGGTGAAGGGGCTGATGAAACACCCCCTGCCTGCCGATCAGATCCTCAACGTCAACGTGCCGGACTTGCCCCTCGAGCAGATCAAGGGGATCAAGACCACCCGCCTTGGCAACCGCCACCGGGCGGAGTCGGTGATCTGCACCGAGGATCCCCGTGGCCAGCCCATCTACTGGATCGGCCCCCCCGGTAGCCAGCAGGATGCCGGTGACGGTACCGATTTTGCTGCCATCGAGCAGGGCTATGTCTCGATTACCCCCCTGACCATCGATATGACTGCCTATGACAGTCTCGCCGGTCTGGGGGCTTGGTTAGATCTGCAGGGATGAGGGTGGTGTGATAGTACAGCGCCTGTTAAATCAGCTCATTGCGCAGGATATTCGCGATTTTCGCGTGCTGGCGACCATCGCGAAAGTGCCGCGCCAGCTGTTCGTGGACGAGGCCATGGCGCACAAGGCGTGGGACAACACCGCCCTGCCCATTGGCCACGGCCAGACCATTTCGCAGCCCTATATGGTGGCGCGAATGACCGAGTTGCTGATGCAAAACAATCCGGCCCATGTGCTGGAGATTGGCACTGGCTCGGGCTACCAGACGGCGATCCTCGCCCATCTGGTGGAGCATGTTTATACCGTGGAGCGGATCAAGTCGCTGCAGTTCCAGGCCAGACGCCGACTACGCCAGCTCGATCTGCACAATGTCTCGGCCAAGCACGGCAACGGCTGGCTGGGGTGGCCCAACAAGGGGCCTTATGACGCCATTCTGGTGACGGCCGCGGCGAGCGAGATCCCGACGGCACTGACCGATCAGCTGGCCGAAGGGGGCCGACTGGTGTTGCCCGTGGGTGATAGCCAGCAAACCCTGCAACTGATCGAACGATCCGGATCCCAGCTGACCAGCCGTATTCTGGAGCCGGTACGTTTTGTTCCCCTGATTGACGGAGATGTTGAGTGAAGTTGTTTTCCCGTTTGTACGTACTGGTGATGCAGTGGGCTCGCCACAAGCATGCGCCCTGGTATCTCTCCATCACCGCTTTCATCGAGTCGGTATTCTGGCCGATCCCGGTGGATGTGATGCTGGCGCCGATGGCGCTCGCCAAGCCCCACAAGGCGTGGCACTACGCCACGCTGGCTACCGTCTTCTCTGTGCTGGGTGCCCTGTTTGGCTATGCCCTTGGCTATGCCCTGTGGGATCCGGTCGTGCTGCCACTGGTGGAGTCTGTGGGCTATCAGGACAAGATCGAAATCGCTCGCAACTGGTTTGAGCAGTGGGGGATCTGGGTCATTTTCATTGCCAGCTTCACCCCTATCCCCTACAAGGTGTTTACCGTGACGGCAGGGTTGTTGCAAATGGCTCTGCTGCCCTTCATCATCACCTCCCTCATCGGTCGTGGCATGCGCTTTTTCCTGGTTGCGGGCCTGATGCGCTGGGGTGGCGAGAAGATGGAACGCAAACTGATGCACTACGTAGATGTGCTCGGTTGGCTCTGTATTGGTCTGGCCGTGGTGGCCTATTTCTGGTTTAGTCGTTAAGGATCCATTATGCGTTCGCGTATTTGGCAAGGAAGCAGTGTCGTGGTGTTGTCATGGCTGCTGCTTGCCTGCTCCTCCAGTAAAAATACAGCTCCGGTAGATGGTGTTGATGAGGGGCAGTTTGTCTCGACCATTCCGGCTCGCCAAAGCGGTGCCCAGGTCAGCGCCCCCATTCAGGGCGGCAGCTATGTGGTGAAACGGGGCGATACTCTCTACTCCATCGCCTTCAACTCCGGCAACGACGTGCCGTCGCTGGCCAGCCTCAACAACATCAGCCCGCCCTACAACATCTATCCGGGGCAGCGACTGCGGCTCGATGGTTCCAGCGCCAGTGTTGGCAGCAGCCGCAGTGCCGGTACCTATGAGGTGCGCCGCGGCGATACCCTGAGCAGCATCGGCCGCCAGTTCGGCATGACGCCGCAGGCGCTGGCCCAGAGCAACAACCTGAGCGCCCCCTATGCGCTGCAACCGGGTCAGGTGCTCAATGTCCAGACCGCAGGCGGCGGTTCGACCCAGATGGTGGCTGCGACTCGTCCGGCAACCGTGACGCCGGTGGCCGTGAGCCGTCCGAGCAGCGGTCCGCGTCCGTTGGCCGAGCCGAGTGGATCTGGTCAGACCACGCCGTTCATCTCTCAGAAATCCGTTGCTCCGGCAGCACCGAAGGAATACGCTCAATCCAAAGAACAAAAAACAAACAACTCCCAGTCGAGACTTGCTTGGCACTGGCCCGCAAAAGGCCGGATTGTCGAGGGGTTCTCTGTTGCAGAACAGGGTAACAAGGGGATCGACATAGCCGGCCAGAAGGGGCAACCCGTCTACGCCGCCAGCAGCGGTAAAGTGGTATACGCTGGCAGTGCTTTAAGGGGGTACGGCAAGCTGATTATCCTCAAGCATGATGATGACTATCTCTCCGCTTACGCACACAACGACGAGTTGCGGGTGAAGGAAGGTGACAGCGTCAAGGGGGGCTCGGTCATTGCCAACATGGGTAGCACGGACGCGCCGGATGTGCGATTGCATTTCGAGATCCGGTACAGAGGCAAGTCGATCAATCCGATGAGCTATTTGCCAAAGCGTTAACCCCAGAGAGACCGTCTTACTCTGGTAACGTCAGGGAGACACACCATGAGCCAAGAACAACTGGTAATGCAGGATGCAGAGTTAGAGTTTGACGCTGAACCCGAATCTCACGAGGTAGAAGAGTTGCAGGAGGTAGCCGCCGAGGCGGACGAGACTATCTCCGATGAGTTGCTGGCACCTGAGCTGAACAAGGTGATGGATGCCACGCAACTCTATCTGGGGGAGATTGGCTTCTCCCCGCTGCTCACTGCCGAAGAGGAAGTCTACTACGCCCGTCGTGCCTTGCGGGGTGACAAAGCCGCCCGCAAGCGCATGATCGAGTCCAACCTGCGACTGGTGGTGAAAATCGCCCGCCGTTACAACAACCGTGGCCTGGTGCTGCTGGATCTCATCGAAGAGGGCAACCTCGGTCTTATCCGCGCGGTCGAGAAGTTCGACCCCGAGCGCGGCTTCCGTTTCTCTACCTATGCCACCTGGTGGATCCGCCAGACCATCGAGCGGGCCATCATGAACCAGACCCGTACCATCCGTCTGCCCATTCATGTGGTCAAGGAGTTAAACGTTTACCTGCGCACCGCGCGCGAACTCTCTCACCGTCTCGATCATGAACCGACCGCCGAGGATATCGCCTTCGCGCTGGATCGTTCGGTGGACGATGTGAATCGCATGCTCAAGCTCAACGAGAAGATCACCTCGGTGGACACCCCCATTGGTGGCGATCGCGACAAGGCGTTGCTGGATGTGCTCTCCGACGAGCGCGGCATGGGGCCTGAGCTGGAGTCACAGGAAGATGATATGCGTAGCAGCATTGTCCACTGGCTGGAGGAGCTCAATCCCAAGCAGCGGGAAGTGCTGGCCCGTCGTTTCGGTCTGCTGGGCTACGAGCCCGCTACCCTCGAGGATGTGGGGGCCGAGATTGGCCTGACCCGCGAGCGGGTACGCCAGATCCAGGTGGAGGGGCTGCGCCGTCTGCGGGAGATCCTGCTGAGCCAGGGGCTCTCCATCGAGGCGCTATTTCGTACCAATTAAGCATCCGCACCAATTAAGTCCGCACCGACGGAATACGGCATCAGCCAGATAGCACGAGGGGAGCAACAGCTCCCCTCGTTTTTTATTGCCTGTGGTCTGGCGATACCGATGCGGTTAGACCAGCTCGGCCAGCATGGTGTCGGTGTAGGGCACCAGCGCTTCACCCTTCTTCACCTTGGCGAGATAGTCCGGGTTGGCGATAAGGGGGCGGCCGATGGCCACCAGATCGAAGCGGTTAGCCTCGATGGCCGCAGCGGCGCGCTCGGCGTCGTAGTTGCCTACCCCGACCAGATTGCCATTGTAGTGGGCGCGCAGATAGTCGGAGGCGCGGCCACCCAGATAATCGAAGGTGAGGTTGTCATCGAAGATGCCGAGGTGGATATAGGCCAGCGGGCGATCGTTGAGCTTGCCCAGCAGATAGTCGAACACGGCGCGATCTTCCGGGCTGCCCGCCAGATGGACATAGGCACCCGGGGAGAGGCGAATACCAACCCGATCACCACCGATACGTGCGCTGATGGCATCGACCACTTCCAGCGCGAAGCGGCTCATCTTTTCCGGGCTGCCACCGTAGTTGTCGCTGCGCAGGTTGGTGGAGTGGTGCAGGAACTGGTCGATCAGGTAGCCGTTGGCACCGTGGATCTCTACCCCGTCAAAGCCCGCCTCGATGGCGTTGGCACCGGCTTGGGCGTAATCCTGCACCAGCTGGGCGATTTCCGCCTCGGTCAGGGCGCGCGGCACCTGATAGGTCAGCTCGCGCATGCGGGGCACAGTGCCCTCGTGCGCCACGGCAGAAGGGGCCAGCACTTCAGCCTGATGGAAGAAGGGGTGGGAGAGGCGGCCGACGTGCCACAGTTGGGCGAAGATCTTGCCGCCTTTGGCGTGCACGGCGCTGGTCACTTTTTTCCAGCCATCGATCTGCGCCTGGGTGAAGAGGCCCGGGGTATTGGGGTAGCCCTGCGCGTCGGGGCGGATGATGACGGCCTCGGAAACAATCAGGCCGATGTCGGCGCGGCGGCCGTAATAGGCAGCCATCTGCTCGGTCGGCACCAGATCTGGGCCTGCCATGCAGCGGGTGAGCGGGGCCATCATGAAACGGTTGGCCAGGGTCAGAGTGTCATTGAGTCGATACGGCTGAAACAGGGTATTCATGATAGGTTGTCCTGAACGGGTTATTCTTGAACGTGCATTCAAGACGTTTTTTGCGTCTGGTGCAAGCTTTTTTTGAATGCGCGTTCAAGAAGGTTGGCCCGAGCGGGCGGCTGGGGTAAACTTGCCGCCTTTTCCAGCCACTCTTTATCGGCGGGCCCTGTTGCCCCTTGCCGGTGAACCATTTCCCACGGGAGGAACCATGCGCATAGCCGAGTTTGATCGGGACGAGGTACTGCGAAATGCCATGGAAGCGTTTCGCACCAAGGGATATGCCAAGACCACCATGCAGGAGCTGGTGGCCGCCACCGGCCTCCATCCGGGCAGCATCTACGGCGCTTTTGGCAACAAGCGCGGCCTGCTGCTGGCGGCGGTGGATCACTATGTCGAGGGTAAACGCACCCTGCGCCGCTCATTGCTCGACAACCCGAGCCCGCTGGCGGGCCTTGCTGCCTATCTCGACCGGATTGTGGGGGAGGCGCTCTGCGGCTCCTGTCTGGTGACCCGCACCATGATGGAGCTGAGCGAGCAGGATGAGGAGCTGACCCAGCGGGTCAAGGGGATCTATGGCGAGCTGGAGCAGGATCTGGCCGAGTTGCTGACACAGGCGCAGGCCAAGGGTGAACTGGCCCCGGATAGCAATATCCACACCCTCACTGCCCTGCTGCTGATCAACCTGCAAGGGCTGGTCACTTTCGCCCAGTGCCGCCCCGATCGCCCCCTGCTCGACGACGTAGTCGCCCAGCTGATGCGGGCCTTGCGGGCGTAACGCGATACTGCAGAAACAACAGTGGCGCCCTCGGGAGCCACTGTTGTTTCTGGTCTCAGCCCTTGCCGGGCTTTTCCATCAACCTTTGTTGCCAGACGCTGCGGCCTCACCTCGGCCCTACCAGCTCCTTCATCAAATCTTTTAGCCATACCAGCGCCGGTTGCTGCGCGTGCACGGGGTGCCAGACGCAGTTGAGATGATAATCCGGTACGTCTTCGGGCAGCGGCAGGCTTTTCAGCGGCCAATGGGTGGCGAGCAGCTCGGCCACCATGCTGGGCAGCACCAAAAGGTGATCGCTCTGGCTGACGATGGCGGCGGCGGACATGTAACTCTGGCTGTTGACCGAGATGGTGCGGCTAAAGCCCTGACTCTTCAGATAGCGGTCTAGGCTCGCCTCCGAGGTGCCAAGGGGCGAGTGGAACACATGGGGCATGGCTATGAGCTGCGGCAGGGTGATGCGCTCCTGCCACTGGGAGGGGTCATCCTCGGCGCCGGCGGGGGCCGATTTGGCAATCGGCAGATCGGCACGCACCAGCCCGGCCAGCGGCTCGGTGAGCCAGGTCTCTTTGCCCAGATACCCCGGCACCTGCATGTACTCGTCAAAGCCCAGCACCAGATCGATCTCGCCGCTCGCCAGCTCGGCTTCGGGCAGAGTGTCGCGCAGGATGCGGATCTCGATGGTGACCCCGGGCGCCAGCCGTCTGAGCCGCTTGATCAGCGGCGGGATCAGCACGCACTCTACGTAATCTGTGGTGCAGAGCACGAAGCGCCGCTTCGACTGGCTCGGCTCGAACTCTTCTTCCTCGGTGAGCTGCTGCTCCAGCAGCCGCAGCGCCTGCTGCACCCCGAGATGCAGCCGCTGGGCGCGCGGGGTCGGCAGCATCCCCTGCGGGGTGCGCACCAAAAGCGGGTCGCCGAGAAAGGTGCGCAGCCGGTTAAGGGAGTGGCTCATGGCGGGCTGGCTGATAAAGAGCGCTTCGGCGGCGCGGGTGACGCTGCCTTGCGTCATCAGGGCGTCAAAAGCGAGCAGCAGATTGAGGTCGAGCTGATGCAATTTCATGGGGGGGATTATTCGCCGTGTTTATGGGACAATCCATCCTATTCATTTGATGGATGGGGGCGCAACGTCTTAATCTGCGACCCACTCTTATTTTTCCGGGTTCCCGCGCCGCATCGGGCGTAAACGGGGGCCTCAATCCATGCAAGGAGCCTTGCGATGAGCATCAAGACCATTAACTCCACGCCGGCCGCCGACGGCTTCACCATGCCCGCCGAGTGGGCACACCAGCAGGCCGTCTGGATGATCTGGCCGTTTCGCCCGGACAACTGGCGCGTAGCCGGTCGCTTCGCGCAAGAGACCTTCGCCAAGGTGGCCGATGCCATCGGTGGCGCCACCCCGGTCTTTATGGGGGTGCCAGCCCGGTTTATGGAGCAGGCCCGCGCCATCATGCCCGCCCACGTAACTCTGGTCGAGATGAACAGCGATGACTGCTGGGCTCGCGATACCGGCCCGACCATCGTCACCAACGCTGCCGGCGAGTGCCGTGGGGTGGACTGGGGCTTCAACGCCTGGGGCGGTCACAAGGGCGGTCTCTACTACCCGTGGAATCAGGATGAAGAGGTCGCTGCCCAGATGCTGGCCCAGCACGGCATGGCTCGCTACGACGCGCCGCTGATTCTGGAAGGGGGCTCCATCCATGTCGATGGCGAAGGCACCTGCCTGACCACCGCCGAGTGCCTGCTCAACGAAAACCGCAACCCGCACCTGACCAAAGCGCAGATCGAAGCTCACCTGCGCGACTATCTCGGCGTCACCAGCTTTATCTGGCTGGACGAAGGCGTCTATATGGACGAAACCGACGGCCACATCGACAACATGTGCTGCTTCGTGCGTCCGGGTGAAGTTGCGCTGCACTGGACTGATGATCAGAACGATCCCCAGTACGCCCGCTCCGTGGCCGCCCTCAAGGTGCTGGAAGCGGCAGTCGATGCCAAGGGGCGCAAGCTGAAAGTGTGGAAGCTGCCCCAGCCGGGCCCGCTGTTCTGCACCGAAGAGGAGTCTGCCGGTGTCGAGAGTGGTACCGGTGTGCCGCGCGAGGCAGAAGGCCGTCTGGCCGGTTCCTATGTGAACTTCCTCATCACCAACGATCGCATCGTCTATCCGCTGCTGGATGCCGCCACCGATGGCGAAGCCCAGCGCATTCTGGAAGAGATCTTCCCCGATCACACCGTGGTCGGCGTGCCGGCTCGCGAGATCCTGCTGGGCGGTGGCAATATTCACTGCATTACCCAGCAGATCCCTTCCGGCAAATAAGAACCGGTTCCGGTGAGTATTCAAAACCCCACTCAGTGGGGTTTTATCTCTTGATGGTGTGATGGTCGCAGGCGCTGATGCGGCGATCATCATGACAAACAGTCACCCTTTTACAGGAGATCCTAAATGATCGAAGTGACCGAGGTTTCCATTGCCGAGCTGCGTGCCGCGCTCGAATCAGGCCGCACTACTGCGGTCGAACTGGTCAAGGCCTATCTGGCCCGTATCGAGGCCTATAACGGCCCCGAGACTGCCACCAAACTCAATGCCGTGGTGGTCGCCAATCCCGATGCGCTGAAAGAAGCCGAGGCTTCCGATGCCCGCCGTGCCCGTGGCGAGACCCTGAGCCCGCTCGACGGCATCCCCTACACCGCCAAAGACAGCTATCTGGTCAAGGGGCTGACCGCCGCTTCCGGCAGCCCGGCCTTCAAGGATCTGGTGGCCCAGCGCGATGCCTTTACCGTTGAGCGGCTGCGCGCCGCCGGTGCCATCTGCCTTGGCAAAACCAATATGCCGCCGATGGCCAATGGCGGCATGCAGCGCGGCGTCTATGGCCGTGCCGAGAGCCCCTACAACGCCGACTACCTGACCGCGCCGTTTGCCTCCGGCTCCTCCAACGGTGCCGGTACTGCCACCGCTGCCAGCTTCTCCGCCTTTGGTTTGGCCGAAGAGACCTGGTCGAGCGGCCGTGGCCCGGCTTCCAACAACGGCCTGTGTGCCTACACCCCGTCCCGTGGCGTCATCTCGGTGCGCGGCAACTGGCCGCTGACTCCGACCATGGATGTGGTGGTGCCTTATGCCCGCACCATGAACGATCTGCTGGAAGTGCTCGATGTAGTGGTCGCCGACGATGCCGACACCCGTGGCGATCTGTGGCGTCTGCAGCCCTGGGTACAGCTGCCCAAGGCCTCCGAGGTGCGTCCGGCCTCCTATCTGGATCTGGCTTCCAAGGCCGATGCCCTCAAGGGCAAGCGCCTCGGCGTGCCGCGCATGTTTATCAACAAGGATGAACTGGCCGGCACCAGCGAAAATCCCGGTATCGGCGGCCCGACCGGTCAGCGCATCCATACCCGCGAGACCGTGATTGCGCTGTGGGAGCAGGCCCGTCAGGCGCTGGAGGCCGCTGGCGCCGAAGTCATCGAAGTGGACTTCCCGCTGGTATCCAACTGCGAAGGGGATCGACCCGGCGCGCCGACCGTGTTCAATCGCGGCATCGTGAGCCCGGAGTTTCTCAACGACGAGCTGTGGGAGCTCTCCGGCTGGGCGTTCGACGACTTCCTGCGCGCCAACGGTGATCCCAAGCTCAACAAGCTGGCCGATGTCGATGGGCCGAAGATCTTCCCCCACGATCCGGGCACCCTGCCGAATCGCGAGGGCGATCTGGCGGCGGGCATGGACGAGTACGTCAATATGGCCAAGCGCGGCATCAAGCGCTTTGACGAGATCCCCACAGTGCCGGACGGCCTGCGCGGTCTGGAGAAGACTCGCAAGCTGGACCTGGAGGACTGGATGGACGGGCTTAAGCTCGACGCCGTGCTGTTCCCGACCGTTGCCGACGTCGCCCCGGCTGATGCGGATGTGAATCCGGCCTCCGCCGATATCGCCTGGAGCAACGGCATCTGGGTTGCCAACGGCAACCTCGCCATTCGCCACCTCGGCGTGCCGACCGTCACCGTCCCCATGGGTGTGATGGCCGATATCGGTATGCCGGTGGGCCTGACCTTCGCCGGTCGCGCCTATGACGATAACAACCTGCTGCGCTTTGCCTCGGCCTTCGAGTCCACCGGCAGCAAGCGTATGGTGCCGCCACGCACGCCACCGTTGGCTTGATCGCTACAGCTGGCCTGATTGTTGTTAGGTCAGGCCCAAAGAGAGAGGGAGGCATCATGCCCCCCTCTTTTTTTCGTCCATGTTCCGGCTTTGGCCATCACACCCGGATGTTCTGGCCCGCACCCATTTCGCTTTTTGTCACAGGCGGGGTCTGCTCATCCTGGGACAAGCTGGCCTCCCACTCGTGCGCCTTCTCCAGCAGATCGGCGAGGCTCTCCCTGATCTGCTGCGGACGATAGCTCCCCAGCGCTATCCGGGAGAAAAACGATACCCGCTCGGTGCCGGGATAGATGCCGACTCCGTAGCCATGACGCAAGGGGGCGAGGGCATGCTCGCCAAAACGCAGGAACAATTCGCGAGACAGGCGCTCGGGAAGATCGCTCGCCGTGGTCACCGAGAGCACCAGCGCCATTTCGTCGGGCTGAGCCACGATATTGACCACAAAGGGGGCGCTCGCTTCCTCTGCTGTTCGCTGGATCTCGAACGTGCAGACGCCGTTTTCATCGAAGGCCAGCGGTTCGACCGACAGCTCGGCCACGATTTTCTGATAGATATCCAACACAACACTCCAGTCCGGTTGCCCTGTCGTCTTCGAAGGGGCAGGGCAAGATCATAAAGAGACGGCCCGCCACCGAGCGGGCCGGGCCGTCATCCATATTTATGGCAAGGGTTACACCTTGATATTGAGTGCTCGGCCCTCTTCCAGCTCGAACATCCGGACATCGCTCACCGGATTGTCGTTAAAGCGCACGCTTTTCTTCATCTTGGCGGCGACGTTCTCCCCGTCCGATGAGCCAGTGCGCTCTTCGACCAGCGGTGAGGTCTTGTTGGCGCGGGTGTTTGCCTTGGTCAGGGCGTCCAGCTCGGCGTTGGCTCTTTGCTCAAACAGCTGGACGAAGCTGCGATTGAATTCGGCATTGACCTTGGCGTTGAACGCCTCCGATTCATGGCCCAGCGTATTCAACGCCGAACTGAGTGCCTCACCCGAGAGTGACTCGTGCAGGGCGAACGTCCGCTCGATCACCCGACTGCTCAGCATGCTGAAGATGGCATCTTTACCGTTGATAAAGCTGGAGAAGTGCTGCTGGACAAAGCTCAGGGAGTCCTTATCCAGCGTCTCCAGACCGAGGCGCTTCTTGTTGGCATCTGTGATATCGGCCATGGTCGCTGTCTTGGGGTCGCTACCCGGCTTCAGATATTGGGCCTCGTTCTTGAACTCGCTGACGGGCTGATTAAAGGCTTGCTGCACAATCTTCTTGGTTTGGCCAAGTTCGGTCAGCTGCCGCTGCACCTCGGACTGAATTTGAGTGGCCCGGGTGGTGAGCGCACTCTCCCCCTTGGTGGTGGCGCGGCTAAAGAAATCGACCACCGCATTTTTGATGCGGCCCAGCGTGCTTAAATGGGCCAGGTCCCGTTGTACGGAGACATCCCCACTCTTGCCGATATGAATGGTGTACTCCTTGCCTTCACCCAGATGAAGGGCAAGCTTCTGATTGCTGCCGGGATTGACGCTGGCGGCTGCAGGCTGTCGATAGCCTTCAACATCACCGGGGTAGCTCCATGAATAGCCATGACCTTGGTTCCTTATCTCACTAACAAGCGATACATCTGGCCTGCATCATACCCGTCAGTGAAAACGCAGTTTATTAGCCATGGTTGCACTATTTTAGTTTGGGGTTGGCCTGCACTGGCGTGTGTGAGAGGAGTTCGGCGTTGAGTCCACCGGCAGCAAGCGTATGGTGCCGCCACAGACGCCGCCGTTGGGGTGATTGGTTACTGAGGCTAAATAACCCATGTGTCTAGTGATAATAAAAAAACCACTCGCAATGCGGGTGGTTTTTATTTTAGATATTAGATTCAATTAATCGAATGCCTACATGGAAGTTAAAGCTATATTTGGTCAGTTATGCTCACTGCAACTATCTAAAAGACCATCAATAATCTGTTTATCTATATCGACAACAAACTCGTAAATGACGCCTATCAAATTGGTGATATCCTCTTGTGAGATATATACATTATCGCCATGTCGACTTTTCCCATTGCGATGAACAATATCATGTCTAGTTTGGGAGTAAGACCCAATAGTTTTAGCTTGTCATCAGGTATTTTGCAGTCAAGGACTTTCTCAAAAAGGTGTTTTATGTTTTTTATATCATGGAAAGATATTTGACGGTCAAGATAAAAAAGTATCTTTCTGTCTAGTTCGTCAAGGTACTTGAAAATGTCATTTCCTTTTATCTCAAGGTTTTTAAATGAGTGATAAGATTCAACAAATCTACGTTTTATTGCATGTCTGTTTAGAACATGGCGTTTCATTGTATCAGTAAGATATGCCTCCATAGCTGTTATCACACTAGAGAAAATCATTCTTTGTAATACAGGTGTAGCTTTGTTAAGTTCAATAGATTGAATTTCATCTATTGATTTTTTAAAAATTTTAAAAAATGTCGTCTCACCAGACTGTACTTGTTCTATATCATCAAAATCATCGACCCACCCACCATTTACTATGTCGGTTATATCCAGTTCACACAAATCATCGTCTTTACACATATCAAGTAAAAGGATTGCATAAGATTCCATTTGCATGCATGGGAATATTGCCCCTGAAAATCCATGATGATAGTGATTAGGAATGCCATGCAGCGGTGAAAGCATGAAAGATAGCAATGGTTTATTGGGAATGTTCACATCAACTTCATCGTCAAAATTATCAAATGATAAATCAGTTTTATCTAAGGCTTCTGGGAAATGTTTAATCCATTGTTCAAGAGTCGTACTTCGTAATACTTCTATTTTTTTAGGTATGACACTGGCCATATGTACATCATATTGTTCATTATGAATTGCTGCTACCTAGCTGTAATAATCTAAACTTTCTTTCATCTCCTTTATCCAAAGCTCACGAGTTTCATTGAAATCGTGTTCAAGGGATTTTCGGTCATATCCAGCAAGTTGAAGACGTCGTCGAATTGTTGATACAGGAGCTCGATATCCAATAAAGTCACGTTCTTCATCAGCTTGCGCTATTTCCCGAGCTCGATCTGATTTAGTGAAATACCATTCGTCATAAGTATTCTTCCATTCAACTAGAATATGTCCATTTATTTTAATGTCTGCATAACTACCCATGCTATAGCCCTTTATCAAAATTTGATAATTACTCTACAAACTCGTAGAGTATGTTTTCCCTAACTTTAAATAATGATATGGTAAATTTGTACCTATTTCATTAGATGTTTAGGTTCGAATAGGGCCGTAGGTTCGAATAGCGAAGCGTATTCGGACGTTCGCGAATTGGAGGTCGCTGCTGTTTTTCCCTGACTTCACTCAGACTTCACACAACCTCATTTTCCCCTCACAAATCCCCCGTATCTTCTGCCCACTGCTTAAAAGGCCCGGCTTGCCACAGGGGTGGCGAGGGGGCGGTTGGTTCGAGGGAGCAAGATGATGAAAGGTTGGATGAAGTGCGGGTTGGCCGGAGCCGTGGTGCTGATGGCGAGTTTCTGGGGTGGCAGCGTGCGGGCGGCGGGGATCGAACTCAAACAGGTGAGCGGCCCTGTCTATGTGGTGGAGGACAACTACTACGTCAAAGAGAACTCCATGGTCTATTTCGGGGCCAAGGGGGTGACTGTGGTGGGGGCGACCTGGACGCCGGATACCGCCCGCGAGCTGCACAAGCTGATCAAACGGGTCAGCAGCAAGCCGGTGCTGGAGGTGATCAACACCAACTACCACACCGATCGGGCGGGTGGTAACGCCTACTGGAAGTCCATCGGGGCCAAGGTGGTGGCGACGCGCCAGACCCGGGATCTGATGAAGAGCGACTGGGCCGAGATTGTCGCCTTTACCCGCAAGGGGCTGCCGGAGTACCCGGATCTGCCGCTGGTGCTGCCAAACGTGGTGCACGATGGCGACTTCACCCTGCAAGAGGGCAAGGTGCGCGCCTTCTACGCGGGCCCGGCCCATACGCCGGACGGCATCTTTGTCTACTTCCCCGACGAGCAGGTGCTCTATGGCAACTGCATCCTCAAGGAGAAGCTGGGCAACCTGAGCTTTGCCGATGTGAAGGCCTATCCGCAGACACTTGAGCGGCTGAAAGCGATGAAGCTGCCGCTCAAGACGGTGATTGGTGGTCACGACTCGCCGCTGCACGGCCCCGAGCTGATTGATCACTATGAAGAGTTGATCAAGGCGGCGCCGCAGTCATAAGGGTTGCGCGACAGACAGCCTGCAAGCCTTGCCATTGCAGCAATCAGCAGCCATAACGGCGCACCACAAAACGCCCGCTTTCAGGAAATAAGCGGGTGTTTTGCATTGGCGGCTTTTTTGGTGGCTGTGAGTGCGTGGCATTAACGCTGTTCAAGGGAGGGAGGCTTTCATAAGATGGCCCTCTCTCTTTTCCCTGAAAGTTATCCATTTTCGTTATGCAATACGCCTCTCTCGCGCGCCTCAAGCAGGCCTTTATCACCGGGATGTGGGCCTCGCTGGTCAGCATCGTTATCGGCTTCGCCTTCAAGGTGTGGCTGGCGCAGTGGGTCGCCAAGGGAGAGCTGGCGCTGTTCAACAGCGTGGTGGATTTGATCTCCCTCTCTTTTATCCTGATGACAGGTTTTCGCTCCTCCATGGTGGTGAGCTACTCCCAGACCAAGAACGATCGGGACATCATCAATATCTTCCGCTACTTCCTCATCGGCATCGTGCTGCTCACCTGGGGGGCGGTGATCCCCTATATCAAGCACGGGCTCCATATCCGGGTGGAGTATCTGCAACTGGTGGGGGTCATCTTCGGGCTGGGGCTCAAGGTCTACTTCACCAACCTGGTGGCCATGTACCGGATGTATGCGCTCTCCAACCGGGTCACCTGGCTGGAGCCGCTGGCCAATGGCCTGCTGTTTATGGCCTGTTATTTCGGGCTGGGGATGGATGCGCTCCCTTCGCTCTTCTACGGGCTGACTTTCTCGTCGCTCGCCATCGCCGGTTCTATGTATGTTTCGCGCCGCCGGGCCATCGCCACCAAGCCGCTGGCCAAGGTGGCGCTCGGCCCCGAGATGGTGAGCTATGTGAAGAAGAGCTTTACCGCCTCGCTGGAGGCGGGGGCCAGCATCCTGATGATTTACATCACTGTGCTGCTCACCATCCGCCACTTCAGCATCGACGAGCTGGGGGATTTTCAGGTGGTGGTGCGTCCCATCTTCACCTACATGACCACCCTGTTTGTCTTCCCCATCTACCGCTTTGTGCTGCCTGAGCTGGCGGTCAATCTGCGCAACGGCGATCATCGCCAGATAAGGCTTATTCGCCGCTGGATCTTCCGCCTCTCCGCCATCGTCAGTCTGGCGTTCTTTGGTTTGATGCTGCTGGCGGGCAAGCCGCTGGTGTTGCTGTTCTTCCCCGCTGACTACGTGGGGGCGGTGCCTGTGCTGTTCCACTTCTCCATCTTCTTTATCTTTATGATGCTCAACGGCTATCAGCTCGCCTATATCAAGGCTCACGGTCACTTTACCCAGAGCCTGCTGATCCGGTTGGCGGGCATAGTGGCGCTGGTCGCCGCCTACTATCTGGTGGCCGAGTTCACCGCCAACGTGGTGGCGATTATCGTGGCGCTGGGCCTCGGTTATATGGTGATGTTTATTCTCTCGACCCTGGCGGAGCGGCAGATCTTGCGATCCCTGCCACTGGTGCTGGCGACCCGTTAGGGGGTTACTCGCCAAGAGCTGGCCCCTGTCAGATAACAAAAAACGCCCGTGCGGGCGTTTTTTTATTGGCGGTGCAGGGGAGGTTTAACGCTTGCCCTTGCCACCCTTGTTGCCAGCGAGCGCCTGCTTTCTGGCGCGCTGCTTCTGGGCCGCCTTGCTGTTGCGGCGCGGCTCGGGCTCAAAGCGGGTGAGATCCGGCTCAAAGCCCGGGAACCACTGCTGGGGCAAACGAGTGTCGAGTACCGCTTCCACCTTCTCCAGCAGCGGCGCATCTTCCGGGCTGAACAGGGTAATGGCGAGCCCCTTGTTGCCGGCGCGGCCGGTGCGACCGATACGGTGGACGTAATCCTCTGCCACAAACGGGAACTCGAGGTTAATCACATAGTTGAGATCCGTGATATCGAGGCCGCGGGCCGCCACGTCGGTGGCGACCAGCGCTTGCAGGGTGCCGGCGCGAAACTCCAGCAGCACCTTCTCCCGTGCGCTTTGCGACAGATCGCCGTGGAAGGCCAGCGCATTGATGTCCGATTTGCCAAGCTGCTGGGCCAGCTTGTCAGCACCTTGGCGGGTGCGGCTGAAGATAAGTGCCGGTGCCCACCCTTTCACTTTCAGCATGTGTTCGACCAGCGCCAGCTTGCGATCGCTGTCCACCGTGTAGACCCGCTGCTCCACCTCAGCCGCCGTGGTGTTGCGCGGCGCCACCTCAATCAGCTCGGGGTCGCGCAGCAGTACCTTGCAGAGGGCAAACAGGTTGTCGTCGCAGGTGGCGGAGAAGAGCAGGGTCTGGCGATCCGCCGGGATCTGTTTGAGCAGCGCCTTGATCTCGTCCATAAAGCCCATGTCGAGCATGCGATCCGCCTCGTCAAACACCAGATGGCGCAGGCTATCCAGGCTCAAGGCCCCCTGACGCAGATGGTCGAGCAGGCGGCCCGGGGTGGCGATCAGGATATCCAGCCCGGCTTGAAGCGCCTCGACCTGCGCCGCGATGCTCACCCCGCCATAGACCTGCGTGCTGGTGAGGCCGGTGCCCTGACCGTAGCGCGCCACGCTCTCGGCGACCTGCACCGCCAGCTCGCGGGTCGGCACCAGCACCAGCGCGCGGATCGGGCGGGGCTCTGCTTGTGGCTGTTGTAGCAACTGCTCCAGCAGCGGCAGCACAAAGGCGGCGGTCTTGCCGGTGCCGGTCTGGGCGCCTGCCATCAGATCCCGTCCCGCCAGAATGACGGGGATGGCACGAGCCTGAATGGGGGTCGGTGCGGTATAGCCCAGTTCGCTCAGGGTCTGCTGCAAGCGGGGGGAGAGGGCCAGTTTGGCAAAGGAGGCTGTGGACATAGGGGCACCAGTCGGGGTTATCGCGGCCTGCGGCCACGATGCAGTGAGTGATCGTGGCCGCGATGGTAACAGAAGCTGGGGGAGCGGCAGAAGGCGGCTATGCCTCTGCGTCGTCCGGCAACGGGCGGATCAGCCGGATCTTTTTGCCCTCGTAGCAGGCGATGTTGTGCTTGCCGTGCTGTTTGACGTGATAGAGCAGCTCATCGGCGAGATGCACTGCCTCGGTGACGGTGAGGTAGTCGCGAATGCGGATCACCCCGGCGGAGAAGGTGATGGGGGTGGGCAGCTCGGGGATCCCCAATGGGCGATCCAGCAGGCGGCCAGCGGAGTGGATCATCATCTCGTCATCCTCCATCCCCTTGAACAGCACGATAAACTCCTCGCCGCCCCAACGGATGGCGCTGTCCACCTTGCGGATATTGCTTCTGAGATGGCGGGCAAAGGCGACCAGTGCCAGATCCCCGACGCCATGGCCATAGGTGTCGTTGATCGATTTGAAGTTGTCGATATCGAGGATCATCAGGTAGTCGTGCTCGTGGAGCAGACTCTGGCAGAGCACATCCCTGCGTGGCAGTCGGGTCAGGTGGTCGGTGTGCGCCAGGGTGCGCAGCCGCAGGTAGATCTGCTTCCAGGCCACCATGCCCAGCAACAGCACGATGAGATAGACCTTGAAGGCTGCACTTTGCAGGGCCAGCTTGACGAAATCGAACCAGCTGTAGGACCACTTCAGATAGAGATCATCCCCCGCCTTGGTGCGCATAAAGGGTTTGCTCAGGCAGAGATGCCTCGGGCGGCAGGGCTCGGCGGCTTCAAACGATATGTTGGTGCGGGTCGGGTTGATGGTGTCGAAGGGGCGCAGCACATCGTTAAATGCTTCATCGACGGCGATATCGATACCGAGCAGCCCGTATTTGTAACCGCCGCGCCCCGACTGATGAATGAAGGGGAAGTACATCACTATGGTGTTGCGCATGCTGAAGCTGTCGATTTCGATATCGGAGACAAAGGCTTCATCGGCGCTGCACAAGGGTCGTCCGGGGGCAAAGCTGGCGCAACCGAAGTAGTGATACCAGGCGGGCAGTGTCATCAGATCCACCTTGATCGGCGCCAGTCTGGTGGGCAGCACATTGTTGTCGGCCACCATGCCGATCAGCCGGTAGTCATTCCAGATGGTGTAGATGTTGATCACCTCCGGATAGGAGAGGGCATAGCGGAAGGTGTTGAGGATATTGGCTGCCGGGTATTGCAGCGGAATATCGGCAAAGCGGTATTTGCTTTTGAGGTCATACCCGTAGAGATAGTCGCTGCCGACGCTATTCGGGGGCGGTGGCTGATCGAGCAGATGGTGCTGTGCCAGATAGCTGGTGATGTTCTCCACCTTGAGGATCTTGGCTCGCTGGTAGAAGACCTCGAACACGTTCTTCTGTCTGGCGGTGATGAGATCCATGTCGTGCTGGATAGTGAGATAGGTGTAGTAGAAGACAGTGCCCAGCCCGGTCAGGGCGAGCAGGGCCAATCCGGCCACTTTGACGATGAACTGGCGAGCAAACGCCGGTGGCCAGCGCAAGGCTGGGAGGTTACCTGAAAATAAGGTCATAGGTGTCTGGTTAGAGTACCGATAGGGGCGCGGGCGCCATACGGGCAAAGTATACGCGAAGGAAATCCCGACAGGATCCACCGACAAACCTTGCCAGAAGCTGAAGCCCTCACCACTTATTTATCCCTACTCCACGATCAGCACGCTCTCGCTGGCCAGATGGTGCAGCCACTCCCTGACGATCAGCAGCACGGCGGCAAAGTACTCGTCACGGGGTAGCTGGTTGGCGGCGAGAGGATCCCCTTCCGCCATCGCGGCCAGCTGGCCAAAGGCTTGCTCCACCAGATCCCGGTCGAGCTGGTTGTCCCCCAGCACTTCGGCCAGCGACGGCTGGCTGCGCAGGGTCAGCTGCAAGCCGGGCGGGATCTGTGGGGCGATGCGCATCAGCTCATCTTCCACCACCATGATGGCCCGCTCCAGTTCGAGCGGGGTGGGTGGCGCGTGGCGAAACGGTCCGGGCTGGATGGCGTGGGTGCCAAAGGCCAGCGGGTAGTGTGACGGGGCCGCATCTGGCTGGCTCAGCCAGAGCTGACTGCTCTGTTCACCAATCTCCAGCAGCAGGGTCATCATCTCCGGTACGGGTTGTGTCATGGTGCTGAGCTCCTGTATTGTAAACGTTTTTCTGTTCTGCCTTTGATACCCCCGCCGCCGACGTTTGGCGAGCACAATTTCTGCGAGTCGTCCCTCACTTTGTTGCAAACCCCTTGCAAAAAAATCCATTGGTGGCAGTCTGGATGTCTAAATGGCTGTCGCCGTTTCGTTATCCTCAGATGATTCAGGAGTTCAGATATGGATATTCGTACCGCTCCCCGCGCCATTGCGCTCGCCCTCATGCTGGCAAGCGGCATCGCCGCCGCCAACGAAGCGCTGGTGATCCAGACCGATTTCGGCCTCAAAGATGGCGCCGTGTCGGCCATGAAGGGGGTTGCCTTCGGGGTGGATCGTACCCTGCCGCTCTATGACCTGACCCACGAGATCCCGGCTTACAACATTTGGGAAGCCTCCTACCGCCTCTACCAGACCCTGCAGTATTGGCCCAAGGGCACAGTGTTTGTCAGCGTGGTTGATCCCGGTGTCGGCACCGAGCGCAAGTCAGTGGTCCTCAAGACCAGGAGCGGCCACTACATCGTGACCCCGGACAACGGCACCCTGACCCTGGTGGCCGAACACTTCGGCATCGAGGCGGTACGCCAGATTGACGAGAAGCTCAACCGCCTCAAGGGCTCCGAGAAGTCCTACACCTTCCATGGCCGCGATGTGTACGCCTATACCGGCGCACGGCTCGCCTCCGGCGCCATCAGCTATGAGCAGGTCGGCCCGCTGCTGCCCGCCGAAGTGGTGAAGATCCCCTATCAGCCTGCGGTCGCCGAGAAGGATGGCACCCTCAAGGGCACCATCCCGATCCTCGATGTGCAGTACGGCAACGTCTGGACCAATATCGACGATGCCCTGCTGACCAAGGCGGGGATCAACAAGGGGGATAACGCCTGCATCAAGATCCGCGAAGGGGATGTGGTCAAATATGACGGCAAGGCCCCTTACGTCAGCAGCTTCGGCGATGTGCCGGAAGGTCAGCCGCTGGTCTACCTCAACAGCCTGCTGCAGGTGTCGGTGGCGCTGAACATGGACAGCTTCGCCGCCAAGCATCAGGTGCAATCCGGCGCCAACTGGCATATCAGCCTGAAGAAGTGCTCCTGAAGATTGTCGGGCTTTCGACAAGCGGGTTTGAAGCAAGAGAGGGCAGCCAAAGAGGCTGCCCTCTCTCATTGGGAGGTAAGGCGTGCTGATAAGAAGTTGTTGTCAAAAAGCATATTAATTGAATGCAATTGATAATGATTGGTATTTGGTTAGATAATCGCGCACTTGTCTGACCACTCAACCATACCGAATGAAAACCAGCCTTTTACTGCTCAGCCTGCTGGCTCTGACCGCATGCAATGACAATCACAGCAATACGTCGGTGACCCCCTCACCCGAGGTGACCCCGCCGGTCGTCAAGCCGACCGAGCCGCCCATCACTTCGCCAATAGTACCGCCGGAAACCCATACCCGGGTTCCTCTGACCATTGAGGTCAATGTGGCCGATCGGTTGGGGGCGGGAGCACAGCTTGAGGTGAGACAGGTCGCCACCGGGATCCGCGTGCAGCAGGCCATCGAACCGGGCCAGCTTGTCAGCATCACTTTGCCAGCAGGTCTGCAACTGGATCAGCCGCTGGAGCTGCTCGGTAGCGACGAGGGCTATCTGCTGCGCGCGGTATCGGTGCGGGTGGCGGATCTCTCGGCCGGGATCACTCTGGCGCGCCGCAACAGCGTGCCGCGGCTGGGGTTGAACGAGGAGGAGACGG
This sequence comes from Aeromonas sp. 75A, assembly GCF_051919425.1. Taxonomy (NCBI): domain Bacteria; kingdom Pseudomonadati; phylum Pseudomonadota; class Gammaproteobacteria; order Aeromonadales; family Aeromonadaceae; genus Aeromonas; species Aeromonas sp. 75A. The sequence continues at coordinate 2,908,328 of NZ_JBQBES010000002.1, forward strand.
CGCTCTTCCTGCTGGCGGATCAGAGCGGGGATGGTTCCCTCAATCAGGCCGAGTGGGGCAGGGCAGAGGAGATCCGCCTGCAACAACAGGCTGTTATTCAGGATTACGCAGCCTTCCTGCTGGCCCAGCGCCAGCCGGGCGCCGTGCTCGACTATGCCGACAGCTGGCAGATGCTGTTGGCCCTGCGCGATGACAAGCAGGCGCGCAGCTGGTATCAGCGCAGCAACAGTGCCCAGATCCAGTCCGCCCGCACCCAGCTCTATCCCGCCAACCCCAGCCAGCCGGACGAGCCGGAGACAGCGGAGCTGCTGCGTCTCGATGAGCAGGGGCTGCTGGTGGTGCGTGGCCCCTGGCAGTGCCTGCACGATGTGCGCCCAGTCGGCGGGGTCAAGGGCAGCCAGTACTGGCTGTATGGCAGTGACACCAGTGTGTTGAAGGTTGCCAGCCAGCCACAACTGGCTGCGGGGCTGACCGCTTGCGGCCGCAGCGACTGGCGCCTGCCGACCCTCACCGAGTTCGAACGGCTGCTGAGCAGTGACAAGTCGGCATGGCGCTATCCCAATACCTTTGCTGTTGGCCTGCCCGCCCAGATCTGGCTGCAGGATGGTGCGGGTCAACCCCGTCTCTATCAACTGGCGACCCGAACCTGGCTGGATGAGGGAGAAGGCAGTCTGCTCTGGTATGCGCTGGCACCCTATCCGGTGCGCCCCTCCGTGGTGCGCGACAGCAGCAAGCCGGACATGGCGGTTCTGCGCGCCCAATATAGCGGTTCATCGGCCCAATGGCCTGCCGCCCGGGTGGATGAAGGGGTGGAATGGCAGGAGCTGGGGCCGCTGCCGGCGGTTCCCTTCCCGGCCGACAACCCCTATAGCCGGGCCAAGGTGGTGCTGGGTCAGCAGCTCTTTTTCGACAAGCAGCTTTCCAAGGGGCGGGACATCAGCTGTGCCAGTTGCCACGATCCGCAAAAGGGGTGGAGCGACGGCCTGAGCGTGTCGGTCGGTCATCTGGGCCAGAAGGGCAATCGTAACGCTCCTTCCATCCTCAACAGCGCCTTCAGCTCGACCCAATTCTGGGATGGGCGGGTCGCCACGCTGGAGGAGCAGTCGCTTCACCCGATCCAGAACCCCATCGAAATGGCGCTGAGTCATGACGAGCTGCTGGCCCGTTTGCAGGCCAGCCCCGACTATCAGGCTGCTTTTGCCACCGCCTTTGGCGATCAGGGGATCACGCTGGAGCGGATCGCCAAGGCGATCGCTACCTTCGAGCGCACCATCATCAGCCGAGACAGCGATTTTGAGCGCTTCGTCAAAGGGGATAGTCAGGCACTCAGTGACAAAGCGCTGTGGGGGATGCACCTCTACCGCACCGATGGCCGCTGCATGAACTGCCACTCCGGCCCGCTGCTGAGTCAGCACGGGTTCGAGAGTGTGGGGCTCACCTATTACGGTCGTGGCAAGCTGGAAGATCGCGGGCGCTTCCTGCAGACCCGCAACAAGGCAGATATCGGTCGCTTCAAGACCCCCAGCTTGCGGGACGTCGCCTTTACCGGCCCCTATATGCACAACGGCATCTTCCCGATCCTGGCCCAACGTATCGGCGGCTCGGTGCAGGGGGTGGTAGCCATGTACAACTTTGGCGTGACCAAGTGGAGCAGCGGGGTCGGCTTCCCGACCGGTGCGGATCAATATGATCCCTTCTTCCCCAAAGCCTCCGATCACCTGCATGCTCTTGGCCTCAGCAATGACGAGCTGGATGCCATCGGCGAGTTTTTGCGCAGTGCCTCGGCCGAGCCGCGCCGCACCCCGGCCACTGTTGCCGAGCTGGGGGTGAGTGAGGCGGATGACCCGGCTCCGGTGGGCGCTGTGATCACCAGCTTGGCCGTGCTGCCTGCCCAGCCTCAGCTGGAAGTGGGGCGGACGCTTCCTCTGCAACTGCAGTGGCAACTGAGCGATGGCTCTCTCGGCCCGCTCGATGCGCCTGTTGAGTGGCGCAGCGAACAGCCGGAGTTCGCTACCGTGAGTCCGCAGGGCGAGGTGCGCGGTGTGGCGGTCGGTACGGCACGACTGGTGGCGACCACGGCTCGTCACACGTTGACCGTGACGGTGCAGGTGGTGGATGCCCAGCCCGATTTTGCCCGGGGCTGTCGTCAACCCGAGCTGGTGGCGAGCAAGCTTGCCTTTGTCTGCCAGCTGACCAGGGACGAGGCGGATCGTCTGTCCATCTCCTATGACGGTGTGAGCAGTGACAGCGATGGTGACTACAATCCCTTCCCGCTGGAGTATGTGACCATGGGTCAAGCGCGGGCGCGGGATTACTGCCAGCAGCTGGTGGCGAGCGGCCACGATGACTGGCGTCTGCCGACCCGGGCCGAGCTGGAGGTGCTGTTTGCCGCTTACAACAAGGATGGCGCGACGGATCAGTTGCTTCAGCAGCAGGGGTGGCCGCTCTACAACCGCTACTGGAGCAGCGATGCGACTGCCAATGATGATGGTGAGCTGCCGCTGCTCGACCTGAGCACCGGCGACCTGTTGTGGGATCTGGCAGACGAGGCTCATGCCGCCACCTGCGTCAGGGCCATCTAGCCTTCATAGATAGTCAGATGAAAAACGGGCGCTTTGGCGCCCGTTTTGTTCTCTGGTAATAAAAGAAAGGGATCAGAACTCGTTGGAGAGCGCCTTGTACCCTTTGACCAGATCGATATTGGTGTGGGCCACGTCCTCGGAGAATTCGGCGGCATCTACCGAAACCCGCGGGAAATCGAGGGATCAGAACTCGTTGGAGAGCGCTTTGTACCCTTTGACCAGATCGATATTGGTATGGGCCACGTCCTCGGAGAACTCGGCGGCATCTACCGAGACCCGCGGGATATGGGTCAGATCGCTCTGCTGGTTGATGCGGGTGGTGGAGGGGACGTAGAACTCCGGCGGCAGATCGCAGCCATCGATCACCGAGTTGTGACGTACCACGGCACCGTCACCGATATGGCAGTTGAACAGCACGCTGTTGAAGCCGATAAAGACGCGGTTTCCCACTTCGCATGGCCCGTGGACGATGGAGCGGTGGGCGATGGAGGTGTACTCGCCGATGGTGACGGCGGCACCGGATTTGGAGTGGATCACCACGCCATCCTGAATATTGGAGTTGGCGCCGATGACGATGGGTTCCATCTCGCCGTTGGCATCCACTTCGTCGGCGCGGATCACCGCATAGGGGCCGACAAAGACATTCTCTTTGATGATCACCTTGCCGCAGATGATGGCGGTCTTGTCGATATAGGCGGATTCGTCGATGACAGGCAGATGGCCGGAGGGATTCTTGCGGATCATGTTACATCCTGTGGTTGCCAAGAGGGATTATCTGGTGGTGGACGAGGAGCCTACCGGTCGGTCAGCTTACCCCTGCTCGCCCTCTGGTGAAACCCCTGACTGGTCTGACCCTTGTTGTATGCCGTTTCGGCATGGCTGTTTCCGGTCGCCAGAATATGGGAGCATGGCTGTTATCCCGAGTCGCGTTAGGTGGACATATAAAGATGAAGAAGATGATTGCCCTGTTGGCGGGAGGTTTGTTGCTCTCCTCGGCCGTGCAGGCCAAAGGGGAGGCGGGGGCGTTTGACTATTACGCCATGGCGCTCTCCTGGTCGCCCGAGCATTGTGCCGTCAAACCGGCCGATCGGGACCAGTGTTCCCGCAAGCTGGGGTTTGTGCTGCACGGTCTTTGGCCCCAGTACGATCGCGGTTACCCCAGCAACTGCACCCGCGAACGGCTAGATCCCGATATGGAGAGCGAGTTTGCCGACCTCTACCCCAGCCGTTTCCTCTATCGCCATGAGTGGGAGAAGCACGGTACCTGCTCCGGCTTGAGCCAGCAGGCCTTCCATCAGCTGGCTAGCGATCTGCGCCAGAAGGTGAAGATCCCGGCGGCCTATCAATCCCCGGAAGAGCCGCTGCGCAAAACCAGCTTCCAGCTCAAGGCCGATCTGGCGAGCGCCAACCAGTGGCTGGCCCCCGACAACATCACGGTGGCCTGCGCCGATGGTGGCCGCTTCCTGCGGGAGATCTACATCTGCGTCAATCAAGAGGGGACGGATGCGGTCACCTGTTCCGCCGAGATGCAAAAGCGCGAGCGCCGCTCCTGCGGTCAGCCGGACTTCCTGCTGCGCAGCGTGCGTTAAGC
>NZ_JBQBES010000002.1:2917500-4695754 GCF_051919425.1 Aeromonas sp. 75A
ACCGCCGGCTAAGGTCCCAAAGTTCTGGTTAAGTGGGAAACGATGTGGGAAGGCTCAGACAGCTAGGATGTTGGCTTAGAAGCAGCCATCATTTAAAGAAAGCGTAATAGCTCACTAGTCGAGTCGGCCTGCGCGGAAGATGTAACGGGGCTCAAACCAGGCACCGAAGCCGCGGATTCACACTTATGTGTGAGTGGTAGGGGAGCGTTCTGTAAGTCTGCGAAGGTGTATCGAGAGGTATGCTGGAGATATCAGAAGTGCGAATGCTGACGTAAGTAACGATAAAGGGGGTGAAAAGCCTCCTCGCCGGAAGACCAAGGGTTCCTGTCCAACGTTAATCGGGGCAGGGTGAGTCGACCCCTAAGGCGAGGCCGAAAGGCGTAGTCGATGGGAAGCAGGTTAATATTCCTGCACGACTTGTAATTGCGATGGGGGGACGGAGAAGGCTAGGTGGGCCAGGCGACGGTTGTCCTGGTGAAAGTGCGTAGGTGGTGTTTCCAGGCAAATCCGGAGACACAACACTGAGACACGAGACGAACGCACTACGGTGCGGAAGCCATTGATGCCCTGCTTCCAGGAAAAGCCTCTAAGCTTCAGATTACAAGTCATCGTACCCCAAACCGACACAGGTGGTCGGGTAGAGAATACCAAGGCGCTTGAGAGAACTCGGGTGAAGGAACTAGGCAAAATAGAACCGTAACTTCGGGAGAAGGTTCGCTCTTGACAGTGAAGTCCCTTGCGGATGGAGCAGTTGGGAGTCGCAGTGACCAGATGGCTGGGACTGTTTATCAAAAACACAGCACTCTGCAAACACGAAAGTGGACGTATAGGGTGTGACACCTGCCCGGTGCCGGAAGGTTAATTGATGGGGTTAGCGCAAGCGAAGCTCTTGATCGAAGCCCCGGTAAACGGCGGCCGTAACTATAACGGTCCTAAGGTAGCGAAATTCCTTGTCGGGTAAGTTCCGACCTGCACGAATGGTGTAACCATGGCCATGCTGTCTCCACCCGAGACTCAGTGAAATCGAATTCGCCGTGAAGATGCGGTGTACCCGCGGCTAGACGGAAAGACCCCGTGAACCTTTACTACAGCTTGGCACTGAACATTGAACCTACATGTGTAGGATAGGTGGGAGGCTTTGAAGGCGTGACGCCAGTTGCGCTGGAGCCGTCCTTGAAATACCACCCTTGTATGTTTGATGTTCTAACGCAGGGCCCTGAATCGGGCTCGCGGACAGTGCCTGGTGGGTAGTTTGACTGGGGCGGTCTCCTCCCAAAGAGTAACGGAGGAGCACGAAGGTTGGCTAATCCTGGTCGGACATCAGGAGGTTAGTGCAATGGCATAAGCCAGCTTAACTGCGAGACGGACAGGTCGAGCAGGTACGAAAGTAGGTCATAGTGATCCGGTGGTTCTGAATGGAAGGGCCATCGCTCAACGGATAAAAGGTACTCCGGGGATAACAGGCTGATACCGCCCAAGAGTTCATATCGACGGCGGTGTTTGGCACCTCGATGTCGGCTCATCACATCCTGGGGCTGAAGTCGGTCCCAAGGGTATGGCTGTTCGCCATTTAAAGTGGTACGCGAGCTGGGTTCAGAACGTCGTGAGACAGTTCGGTCCCTATCTGCCGTGGGCGTTGGATGATTGAAGGGAGTTGCTCCTAGTACGAGAGGACCGGAGTGAACGAACCTCTGGTGTTCGGGTTGTCACGCCAGTGGCACTGCCCGGTAGCTAAGTTCGGAATCGATAACCGCTGAAAGCATCTAAGCGGGAAGCGAGCCCTGAGATGAGTCATCCCTGACCCCTTGAGGGTCCTAAAGGGCCGTTGGAGACCACAACGTTGATAGGTGGGGTGTGTAAGCGCGGTGACGTGTTGAGCTAACCCATACTAATTACCCGTGAGGCTTAACCATACAACACCCAAGAAGTGTTCTAAGGCTTGTAGCAAATACCAAGTGAACTACTCAAATTCAGTGATAGCGACCAGTCGTTATTCACGTCAGCTTTCTCAGATTGAAGAATTTGCCTGGCGGCAATAGCGCCGTGGAACCACCTGATCCCATGCCGAACTCAGAAGTGAAACGCGGTAGCGCCGATGGTAGTGTGGCATTCGCCATGCGAGAGTAGGACACTGCCAGGCACCCAATACAAGAAACCCCGCTCATCGAGCGGGGTTTTTTATTGCCTGAAAATCAGAAAATAGTCTGATAATTGCTCCGTTTTATTCCTCTCCCTTTGAATTCCTAGTCTTCCCCGTCGGTTTTACTCATAAAAAATGGTCGCAACAGCGTAAAATGGCGCTTTATTTGGTCGGAGATAGCCCATGTTTTGTCCAAAATGCGGCGGGCAAACCCTGCAGAGCGTCAGCCCCAAAGAGTTTCGCTGTGGCTGCGGTTTTCATTTTTTCCAGAATGTAGCGACGGCTGTGATGGTGGCGCTTTGCTGGCAGGACGAGGTGCTGGTTGCGGTGCGTGCCCGCAATCCGGGCAAGGGGTTGCTGGATCTGCCAGGAGGATTTGTTGATCCCGGCGAGTCGCTGGAGGCGGCGCTGGTGCGCGAGTTGCAGGAGGAGCTGGGGCTCGATGTTAGCGCTCATCCTTGCACCTATCTTGGCTCATTCCCCAATATCTATCCCTACGATGGCATCACCTATCACACCTGTGACACCTTCTTTGCCATCGTGCTGAGCGAAAAACCTGTCATCCAGCCGGCTGACGATGTGGCCGCCTGTCAGTGGCTGAAGATCAGCGATATCCCCTTGCCCCGTTTTGCTTTCGAGTCGACGCGCTCCGCGATGGCGCGGTTGCAGCAATCCCCTTTGCAAGCCTGATCCCTGCTGATGACGATGGGGATTGGCAGCGACCATCCCTGTCTCATCCTTGTCCGCTTTTGTCCCGCAGACGCCATTCGTCAGACGGTGAGTGGTATAGTCAGCAGTGGATCCGGATTCAAGGAGCATATCGTGAAGAAGATAGTTCTCATCTTGCTCGGCATCGCCGTGGCGGCCTTGCTGGCCATAGTGACGCTGATAAGCCTTATCGACCCCAATCAATTCAAGCCTCAACTGGCTGAACAGGTGCGCAAGAGCACGGGCCGGGAGCTGGTGATGGCGGGGGAGATTGACTGGCGTTTCTGGCCGAGTCTCGGCCTCTCGCTGGAGAAGGTGGCTCTGCGCAATCCGGCCGGTTTTGCCGAGCCGGATTTGGTTCGTTTCGAGCAGGGCGAGGCCTCGGTGGCCCTGTTGCCGCTGCTCTCCCATCGTCTGGAGATCGGCAAGGTGACCCTGAGTGGCGCCCATCTCTTTATCCAGACCAAGGCGGATGGCAGCTCCAATCTGAGCGGACTGATCAAAGATGCCACTGCTGATGCAAGCGAACCGGTCGTCCCCGCAACCCCTGCGCCAACCACTGATAACAAGCCCTGGCAGATCAGCTTGCAGGGTGTCGCGCTCTCCCAGGCCAGTGCGCTGGTACAGGATGATCGCAGCGGCACGTCGCTGCGACTGGATCGCCTCGATCTCGATATGGGGCAGCTGGCCACCGGTCAGTGGGTACCCGTGATGCTGGCTGCCAAGGGGAGTGCCGACAAGCTCGCTTTCGATGTTAAAGGGCAGACCCAGATCAAGCTGGCGCAGGAGGTGATGGCGAGTGAACTGAAAGACTTGAGCCTCAGTGGCAGCCTGAGTGATCCGTCCCTGCGACTCGACAGTTTCTCCATCAAGGGAGACCGACTGGCCTTGGGTGAGTGGAGCAACCTCACGTTGGCGCTGAAGGGTGCCAAGGTAGAGGGGCAGCAAGCTTTACTGGCTGGTTCGCTGGAAGGAACATTCAAGGGACGGCTCGATAAAGAGATGAAGCTGGCCGAGCTCTCCGATGTGCTGCTGACCGCAGCGCTGGAAGGTGATGCGCTGCCACACCCGCAGATGAAGCTGAAACTGGCCGGGTTTGCCCGTGCCGAGCTCGACAAGCAGTTGATTACCCTGAGCAAGCTGGTGATGAGTGCCGATGAGGCGCTGCTGAGTGGTGATGGAACCGTGCAGCTTGGCGCTGTTCCCGCAATCAGCTTCGATCTCAAGGGGGAGAAGCTGGATCTCGACAAATGGCTCGCCAAATCGGTACCGACCACACCTGCGCAGGCGAAAGAGGACAAACCGGCGGCCGGTGTTGCCAGCACAGCTGCAAGTGGCAATAAAGCGGTCACCGGCAAGAGCGAAGCCCTCTCCGCGGTCGAACCGGATCTGGGCGCGCTCAAGGGGATGGATCTGGATGGTCGGCTGCAACTCGGCAGCCTGCGCCTGAAAGGGCTGGATCTCGGTGCTGTCAATCTGCAGGTGGCTCTGGCCAAGGGGTTGCTGACGCTCAAGCAGTTCAGCGCGACCGTGGCTGGCGGTCAGGTAAGCGCGAACGGGGTACTCGACGCGCGCCAGCAACCCGCCACCTACAAGGTGCACAAGCAGGTGGCCGGAGTGAACATTCGTCCTTTGTTGCAGACTCTGGCTAAGAGTGATCTGCTGGAGGGCAAGGGCGATCTCGATGTGCAGGTGCAGGGGCGTGGTCTCTCTGAGTTGGCACTGCGCAACGGGATGCAGGGCAAGGTTACCTTGAAACTGAGCGACGGTGCCCTGCATGGCATCAACCTGCCGGAGATGATCCGCGAGGCGCGGGCTACCCTCACCGGCAAGGGGGCCGAGCAGGTGAAGGAGGCGCGCAAGACTGACTTCAGCGCCCTGACCGCCAGTTTCCAGATTGCCGATGGCATCGCCCGCAGCAACGACATCCAGCTCTTTGCCCCGGCCCTGAGGGTCAAGGGCGAGGGGCAGACGGCGCTGGTGCCGGAGAGCCTCGACTTCCTGTTCCTCACCTCTATCGTCGAGAGCAGCAAGGGACAGGGGGGCAAGGATGTGGATGAGCTCAAAGAGATCACCATTCCGGTGCGGATCGGCGGCCACTGGCAGGCGCCCAGCTACCAGCTCGACGTGAAGGCGCTGCTCAGCAACAACAAGTTGCTGGAGGATAAGGCGCGCAAGGAGGCCGAACGCGGCCTCAAGAAGCTGCTGGGGGACAAGGCCGACAACGAGGCCGTCAAAGGGGTGGCCGATCAGTTGCTCAAGGGGCTGTTCAAATAGATGACGGTTCACATGGGCTGGCGGGAGCTGCGCCAATGCCGTTAGCGGTTGACCGGATGTCAGCGCCATTGAAAAATGGCGCTGACATTTTTTATGGCGCAGTGACCTGCTGCGCCTTGACCCGGAGTCATCTCGAGTTGAACCCATGCGCCTGATCCTGCTGCTCTGCTCCCTGATCTGCTACGGCATGGCGTATCCCGTGCTGGCCGGGCCGCTGGCAGATCGTCTGGCGGGCGCGCTGGCCGAGCAGGCTCCCGAACAGGCGCTGCCTCTTGACGAGGTGCAGCGGCTCGATCGTCGCCTGATCGCTCCTGACTCCCTCTATCCCGCCTGGCAGCGCTATCCGCTGCGTCAGCTGCAGGCCATCTATCGCTATCAGCAGGAGTGCGGGACAGAGAATGAGTTGCCCGTCGAGTGGCTGCCACTGCTGCAGGCGCTTTGTGGCCAAGAGGCTGCGCCCTCGACCCGCTGGTTTGCCGCTCACCCCGTCTATCCGCTGGGCGGCTCCAGCGCTGCCCGCTGGCTGGCAGGTCATCCGGCGGCCGGGCTCGACGCTCTGCTCCATGTGCGGGAGCGGCGAGATCGGTTGGGGCAGCTCGGTGAGCTCGGCGATGACAACCTCGACGCCCTGCTGCGGGGGGAGCGCTGGCTGCTGCAAGCGGGTCAGCTCTGGCTGCTTGCCGATGGGCAGTGGCGCCGTTATGGCGCGGGGCAGTGGCAGCCGCTGGCCGATCGGCTTGGCGTGACGCTGGATAGCCGAGTCGATGGCCCCTGTCAGGAGCGGGTCGGCGCACTCTGCATCAACGAGCGCCCAACGTTGCATTGGCAGTGGCTGGCGCTGGCCAGCTCTCTCGGTTTCATCCTGCTGCTGGGGTGGGCCAGCTGGCAGCGCTGGCGCCTGCTGCGGGAGCGGCGTGTCGCATTGCAGATGCTGACCCACGAGCTGCGCACCCCCATCATGGCGCTCTCCGGCATCAGCGAGGAGCTGCGCCACGATTTCGACCGGCTGCCCGCTTCCGCCCAACAGAGCGTGGGGCAACTGCTGGGCAGTGTCGCCCGCCTGCATCAACTGGCGCAGGCCAGTCGCCACTATCTGGCGGCAGAGACCCTCGAGGATGAGCGGGTGGCGGTTAGTCTGGCCGAGTGGCTCACGCTGGCTTGCGAGCGCCATGGCGCCATCTTCTGCCTTGAGCGGGAGATGACTCTGGCGCTCCCCTTCTACTGGCTCGATCTCGCCCTCGACAACCTGCTGCGCAATGCCAGCCAGCATGGCCGCGCGCCGGTTCGGATCTGTGCCCGCTGGCAGGCGGGGCGCTTGATTCTCGCCATTAGCGATGGCGGCGAGCTGCCGAGTTACCGGCTCGTCACCCTGCTGCGCCGCGGTGCCCGAGCCGATGGCTTGGGGCTGGGGCTTGCCATCGTGCGCCATCTGCTGCGCCGTCTTGGCGGGCGCCTCGCCCTATCCGGCCCACCGACTACCTTCACCCTGACGCTGCCCTGCCAACTCTGGAGCGACACCGAATCATGAAGACCATCTTGCTTGTCGAAGACGAGGCGCTATTGGCGGAGAACCTGCAACGCTATCTGACCCGCGAAGGATATCGCTGCCTCTGGTGCGACACTCTGGCTGCGGCAGAGCAGCAGTGGCTGGCGGCGGATCTGGTGCTGCTGGATCGCACCATGCCTGAGGGGGATGCCCTCGACTGGCTGCCTCAGTGGCTGGCGCGCAAGGCGCTGCCGGTGATCGTACTCACCGCAAGGGTGGAGGTGAGCGATCGGGTGGCCGGGCTCGATGCGGGGGCGCGCGACTACCTGACCAAGCCCTTCTCCCACGATGAGCTGCTGGCGCGGATCCGGGCCCAGCTGCGTCAGCTGGGGGATGGCACTCAGGCGGTGGGCGGCTTGCAGCTCTATCCCGCCCGAATGCAGGCGAGTTGGCAGGATGCGGAGGTGAGTTTTACCCCCACCGAGTTTGCCCTGCTCACCCTGCTGGTGCGAATGGCGGGGCGGGTGCTGAGCCGGGAGGAGATCCTCAACCGGGTGTGGGGCTATCAGGCGTTTCCCTCCACCCGCACCGTTGATACCCATATTCTGCAACTGCGCCAGAAGCTGCCCGGGCTGGCCATCGAGACGGTGCGCGGCATCGGCTACCGGCTGGAGGTGACAGCGTGAAGCGCGCAACGCTGGCTGGGCTGCTGTTGGCTCTAAGCGTCGGTCTTCTGAAGGTAAGCAGCGTGATGGCAACCGATCGCCCAGACCCGCTGCAACCGGCCACCCTGGCGCTGTTGCAGGGGGATAACCGGCACGCCTGGCAATCTTTGCAGCAGGCGTGGCCTGCCCTTAACAGCGAAGCCGAGCGCCGTAGCTGGCAGGGGATGCTGGCTGCGCTGAGTGTCCAGCACTGCGGCAAGGATTTCCCGCTCACTCTGCCTGATGGGGTGAGCGAGCTGCGCCTTGAGCTGATCCAGCGCGATGCGCCGCTGCTGCGGGACTATCGGGTGCAACTGACCGGGGAGGGGCCCATCACCGCCGCTGAACTCATCGATCCCGCTGGTCGCAACCGGTTGGAAGGTGCCCAGTGGGAGGCGGAAGAGAACTCCGGAGTCAGGGTTGTCGGGGCCGATCTGCCGACCCCCTTGCCAGCCGGACTCTATCAGCTGCGGCTGGCGGTGGCGGGCAAGGAGTGGCTGGTGGAGCTGCCGCTGCCTGCGGTGCAGGATCTGGACTGGCTCTCCCGCTCGCCGCAGGCGGTAGCCAATCTCCCCGTCAATCCCGCTGCCTGTACGCCGCTCTGGCTCGATCAGGCGGTGCTGGCTCGCCCGCAATACTCCCTGCTCTGGTGGCACAGGATTGCGCCCGATGAGCCGGTGAACTGGCCAACCGCTACGCCCGACAGCTGGCGTACCCTTTCGCTGGTGCAGACCAGCCAGCGCGGCCAGCTGGTGTTGCAGCTAAGCCACAGTCAGGCTGGGCCGGTTGAGTAATGGTCGTCGTGATGGTCAGTTGCACGCAATCCTGACATTGGCCTGACAATCGCAGGCGGCCAATCTGCTGAAATGGCGATTCCCGTGTGTTATCAGGAATCACCGACCATGACTCTTCTTCCCGTGCTAACGAGCCGGATCCGCCCGCTGCTGCTGTTGGCGCCGCTGTTCTCCCTGCCTGCCGAGGCGCTGACCCTTGCCAACGATCAGTGGCGCATCGAGCTGGATCCCGCCACCCTGGCGGCCGAGGCTGTGCTGCCATCGGGCAAGCACCTTCTCATCTCTTCTCCCGGCCCGCGTCAGCCGGTCACCGCTCTGCAGCAGGAGGGGGAGCGCGCCAGCTGGCTGACCCGTGCCGATGGCGAGGTGCGGGCCTCGGCCCGCCTTGAAGGCAACCGTCTGATCCTCAGCTTGAGTCGTGCGAGTGCTGGCGAGCTAGTGTGGCCACGGGTGCCGGCAGGGGCGCAGGCGCTGATGCTGCCGATCCACGAGGGCTTTCGCATCCCGGTTGATCATCCCGAGTGGCGCAAGGCATTGGCGCAGGAGTATCAGGGGATCAACACCACCGAGGATCTCACCCTGCCGCTGGTCGGGCTGGATCTCGGTGATCAGCAGCTGGCGATCTTCTTTGCCAACCCCTTCAACAACCGGCTCACCTTTGCGCCCAGGAAAGATGGTATTGCCCTGACGGCGACCCATCGCGTCAATCGCCTCAATCTTGCTGTCCCCTATGAGGTGGCGGTGTCGCTGCAACCGGGCAACGACTGGCTGGCGGCGGGCAAGGCCTATCGCAACTGGCTGCAGGAGCGGGGCGAGCTGGTCTCGCTCGAGAGCAAGCTGGCGGCAGTACCGGATGGCAAGCGGCTGATCGGCGCCTCTCACCTCTATCTCTGGGGCGAGCGACTGCTGGTGCCACAGGATGTGAAGAGTTGGCCTGCGTTGCGCCGCCTGATCCCTGTTGACTGGCTCAAGGGGGAGAGTAAAACGGCGCTGCAAGCACCCGATCTTGAGCGCAACCGCTACCTGCAAAATCTTGTGCTGACCGGAGTTGAGCAGGCGCTTGCGCTGCGCCATCCGGGTCAGCAACCTGCTGATTTCGCTGCCCGGCGCACGCTGGCTGCCACGCAACTGGGGGCTGCGCTCAACGAGCCGCATAGTTGGGGTGATGGCAGCTCCGCCAAGATGATCGCTGCTCTCAAGCAGGCTGGACTACCCAAACTCTGGCTGGGTCTGCCCCAGTGGACCGCCGCTTTTGCTGCGCCAGAGGGGATTGAACTTGCCAAAGCGGCGGGCTATCTCATCGCTCCTTACGACTCTTACGATACCGCGCTGCCGGAGGGGAATCGCCAGCAGAGCTGGCTCACCGCCCAGATGGGGCAGGATATCTACCTGCGCTGCGGCATCATGCTGGAGAACGGACGGCGCAAGAGCGGCTTTCAAAACAGCGGCGTCTACACCAATCAGGCCTGCGTGCGCTCGGTGATGGAACAGCGAGTGCCCAAATTGCAGCAGGCAAGCCACTACAACAGCTGGTTCCTCGATGTGGCGGCAACCGGCATGGTGTTTGACGACTTCGACCCGGCCAAGCCGACCAGTCAGGCGCAGGATGCGCAAAACCGGATGGTCGGGATGGCGTGGATTGCCAGGAGTCAGGGGGTGCTGGTGGGCTCCGAGGAGGGCGGCGCGGTAGCCAACCGCACCGCGGCCTTTGCCCACGGCCCCCAGACCAGCGGCTTTGGTTGGCAGGATCCCGATATGCGCCGCAACAAGCGCTCTCCCTACTATCTGGGAGCCTGGTATCCCGACTATCAGCCCGCGTTCTTCTTTCGCCAGAGCCACCTCAAGCCCGAGTATCAGGGGCTCTACTTCGATCCGGCGCTCCGGTTGCCGCTGTTCCAGAGCGTCTTTCACGACAGCATAGTGACCACCCATCACTGGACGATGGATAGCCTCAAATTCAGGGAGAGCCGTCAGGTGACCGAACTGTTGCAGCAGCTCTACAACGTGCCGCCGCTGCTCAACCTCAGTCTGGATAGTGCCAGCGTGCGCATTCCCTATCTCAAGGGACTCGATGCCTTCTTCCGCCCGCTGCATGAGCGGCTCTACAACCAGCCGCTCACCGGTTTTCGCTGGCTCGATAAACGAGGTGTGGTGCAGCAGAGCGAGTTTGCTGATGGCACTCGACTGATTGCCAACTTCGGCCCGGCCACCGAGCAGGCGGGGATAAAACTGGCAGCTCAAAGCGTGTTGGCGCTGTTGCCCGATGGCAGTCAGCAGCAGTTTGTCTCGCAACCGGATGGCGCCCGCTAATCTGGCGTTCTGGCTTTTATTTCATCAGAGGATGCTGTGGCAGAACTTTTCATGTATAGATGAACGTTCTGCAAAATAAACGAGAGGCAGTTCTGATGATTGAGAGTGAAGTGATTAGAGAGGTAAACCATCCGGCGTGGCCGCTGGTCTGGCAGATCTATGGCGAGAGTTTTCCCCGCTACGAGCAGCGCCAGTCACAGCATCAGCCCCAGAAGATGCGGGATCCTCGCTATCACTGCCAAATCTTTTATCAGGACGGCCTGCTGCTCGGTTTTATCTTCTGGTGGGCGTGTGGCGAGCAGATCTATATCGAACATCTGGCCATCAATCCTGCGCTGCGCGGCCGAAACTATGGCAGCCGCCTGCTGGCCGAATTTTGCGAGCGGGCAGGCAAAACCGTCATTCTCGAGATCGATCCGCCAGAAGATGAGATTGCCATTCGCCGTCTGCGCTTCTATCAGGGGCTGGGTTTTTGTCTCAACGACTATGCGCATGTCCACCCGCCCTATCATCCTGATTATCAAGGACATGCGCTGAGGGTGTTGAGCTATCCGGGGCTTCTTGAGGAAGAGGCCTATCAGCGTTTCAACCAGATGCTGGTGGAGACGGTGATGGATCACGGCTGAGCAACCGTAAGGAGATAAGAGAGGGGCCCGCCTGAAGCAATTCAGGCGGGCCCTTTTTCATTGCCGCTGGCGGGAATTACTCCCCCAGCAGCTTGTGCCAGACGGCGAGCACATGGCTGCGTTCGTGTTGCAGCTGATCGTCGCTCACCTTGCGGGAGATCTCCGAGAGGTTGAGGCGATGGCCGAGGTTGCGGATCTCCAGATAGGCCTGCTTCAGCCCCTCCGCCTGCTCCAGGGTCAGCACCCCCGCCATCACGCACTCATCGAAGATGCGCACGTTATCGGACCAGCGGGTGAGGGCATCGGGCTCGCCGCAGGCGTGGGCCAGCACCAGATACTGGGCGATAAACTCGATATCCACCATGCCGCCGGGGGACTGCTTGAGGTCGAACTCGCCAGCCCCCGCTTTCAGCAGGTGATCCCGCATCTTGTGGCGCATCTCGCGCACCTCGCGGGCCAGGGTCGGCAGCTCCCGCTCCTTGGCCAGCACATCGCGGCGGATACGGGCAAACTCGGCAACGATGGCATCATCGCCATAGATGGGGCGGGCCCGCACCAGCGCCTGATGCTCCCAGGTCCACGCCTCGTTTTGCTGGTACTGCTCGTAGGCCGAGAGGGACGAGACCAGCAGGCCGGAGTCGCCGGAGGGGCGTAGCCGCATGTCGATCTCGTAGAGAATGCCGGAGGGGGTGCGGGTGCTGAACAGGTGCAGGATCCGCTGGGCGAGACGCAGGTAGAACTGGCGGCTGTCGATGGGCTTGCGCCCGTCGGTGTAGCTATTGGGGTCGCCGCCGTGCAGGAACACCAGATCGAGATCCGAGCCGTAGCCGAGCTCGATGCCGCCCAGCTTGCCATAGGCCACCACCGCAAAGCCGCGCTGGCCGCTCACCGCCACCTCGGGCGGTACCCCGTAGCGCTCGCTCATCTGGGCCCAGGCCTGATTGACCACCTCTTCGGTGATCGCCTCCGCCAGCCAGGTGAGGTGGTCGCTCACCTTCATCAGCGGCAGGGCGCCGGCGATGTCGGCCGCCACGATGCGCAGCAGCTGCACCTGCTTGAACTGACGCAGCGCATCCATCTGCTGCTCCACGTCCTCTTCGGGGATGCGCAGCAGGAACTGGCGCAGCTGGGGCTTGTACTGATCGAGCGGGGTGGGGTGGTAGAGGTGCTGGGGATCGAGCAGCTCGTCAAGAAGGATGGGGTAGCGGGCCAGCTGCTCGCTCACCAGATGGCTGGCGTCGCACAGCCGCACCAGCTGGCGCAGGGCGCCCGGGTTTTCCGCCAGCAGCTGCAGATAGGCGCTGCGGGTGAAGATGCGGGTCAGCAGCTCACAGACCCGCTCGAACAGGCGGGCGGGCTGCTCACTGGCCACCACCAGCCGCAGCAGCTCCGGCATCAGCCAGTCCAGCGCGATGCGCCCCTGCGGGCCGACCTGACGGCGCTTGTACTCCTCCTTGAAACGCAGCAGGGCGGCGCAGAGCGGGGCAGGCTCGGCCACCCCCTGCGCGGTCAGCAGTTTTTCCAGCTCGGCGGCGTCGAGCTCAGTGCGCCACAGATCGAGCCAGAGCTGCTCCAGATGGGCGGGTGCCTCTTTCTCTTCCCCCACCACGGCGGCGAACTCCTGATGGACGGCGGCCATCTCCTCATCCAGATAAGCCATAAAGGCGCCCCAGTCGGCAAAACCCAGAGCCGCGATCAGCCGCTGGCGATCCCGCTCCTCGGTGGGCAGGGTCTGGGTCTGCTGATCGCCGATCTCCTGCAAGATGTTTTCGACCCGGCGCAGGAAGCGATAGGCCGTCAGCAAGCGGTCGCAATGGGCGGACTCGAGGGCGCCACATTGGGCGATGGCGGCCAGCGCTTCGGGTAGGTGGCGCACCCGCAGCGCCGGTTCACGCCCACCGCGAATAAGTTGCAGCGCCTGGGCGATAAACTCCACTTCGCGAATGCCGCCAGCCCCCAGCTTGATGTTGCCCTCCAGCCCCTTGCGGCGCACCTCGGCGGCGATCATCGCCTTCATCT
Source organism: Aeromonas sp. 75A (assembly GCF_051919425.1). Taxonomy (NCBI): domain Bacteria; kingdom Pseudomonadati; phylum Pseudomonadota; class Gammaproteobacteria; order Aeromonadales; family Aeromonadaceae; genus Aeromonas; species Aeromonas sp. 75A. Next base: position 2,930,565 of record NZ_JBQBES010000002.1, read on the forward strand.
GGCGCAGACCGTCGATAACGCCAAAGTCGATATAGCGGCGAAACACGAAGGGGCGCAGCATCTCGGCCAGCTCCACTGCGTGTTCGCACTGGGGCCCCAGTACCCGCGCCTTGACCATGGCGTAGCGCTCCCAGTTGCGGCCGTGGTGCTGGTAGTAATCCTCCATGGCGGCGAAGGAGATGGCGAGCGGCCCCGCATCGCCAAAGGGGCGCAGTCGCATATCGACCCGGAACACCTGACCATCCTGGGTGGGCTGGTGGAGGGCGTTGATGATGCGCTGGCCCAGCTTGATAAAGAACTGCTGGTTGGCGAGCTCGCGCCGTCCGCCGACCGTGTAGCCGTTCTCGGGGAAGGTGAAGATAAGGTCGATATCCGAGGAGAAGTTGAGCTCGCCGCCCCCGAGCTTGCCCATGCCAAGGATAAGCAGCGGCTGCGGGTTGCCATTGCCGTCCATCGGGGTGCCCAGCTCGCCGCACTGTTTGGCGTAGAGCCAGTCGCGGGCAGAGCAGATCAGGGCATCCGCCAGCTTGGTGAGATGGATAAAGCTCTCTTCCACTTCGGCGTGCCCCAGCAGCTCGCGCCAGGCGATCACCAGCATACGGCTGCGGCGGAACTGGCGCAGGATGCGCTTGAGCGCCTCTTCATCACTCACCGCGGCGAGCAGGGCGGTCAGATCGCTCTGGTAGGCGGGCCAGCGCTCGGCCTGATCCAGATCCCCGGAGGTGAGCAGTTCGGTCAGCAACTCCGGCTGTTTGAAGAGGGAGTCGGCGACAAAATCGGAGAGGCCAAGCAGGGTCAGCAGGGGCTGGCGAACGGGCTCGGGCTGGTTGCCATAGTCGGGGGCCAGTTCGATCAGCCGTTGCCATTGGCGCTCGGCCTGTTCTTGCAGCAGGGGGGAGAGGGCGGAGAAAGAGGGAGAATGCTGGGCCACGGTTGCCGTCCTTGTGGTTCACGACAGCTGGTTAACGACACGAGGTTAACAACGCTGTCGGTTCAAAATGGTGGTTGCCAATCTAGCACTGTCAGGCTCCCGCGTCACAGCGCTGGGACGAGAAGCATGATCCGGTGGGAATTATTGGCCGCCAGTCAATCAGGTGCGCTGGTAGATGGCAGGGTTGTAGATCTCCATCAGGCTGTCTGGACTTGCTGGGGGCGCAAAGCCAAAACCGGCATAGAGGCCGTGAGCATCAGAGGTGGCGAGAGCGAGACGCCGTAATCCCTGCAACTCGGGATGGTCGACAATGGTTGCCACCAGTGCCTTGCTGTAACCCCGGCCGCGGTACTCAGGCAGCACGAAGACATCGGCCAGATAGCCAAAGGTGGCCTTGTCGGTGATGACCCGGGCGAAGGCAACCTGCTGACCATCGACATAGCCGCCAACGCAGAGGGAGTGGTTGATGGCCCGCACCACAGTGCTGTGGGGAATACCACGGCACCAGTAAGCCTCTTGGGAGAGAAAACGGTGGATCAGCGGCACATCGAGCCGCCCCTTGTCGTCACTGAGCTCGAGTGGTGGGTGCGTTGCATTCTGCTGCATATTGGCTCCTTGCCGTGCGCTGGAAATGAGAAAGGCCCCCTCAAGGGGCCTTCCAGTCTAACCGGATTGGGGCATGAAAACAGTCAGACGAGTTTGAAGGACTGGATCTGGCTGTCGAGCTCCTTGCTGTGCTGCTCGACCAGCTCGGAGGCCTCTTGCAGCTCGCGCAGCACCACGACGGAGCCTTCGGCGATCTGCTTGACCTGCTCCAGATTGCCGCGCATCTCTTCGGCGACCGAGCTCTGCTGCTCGGATGCCGCGGCGATGTGGCGGTTCATGTCGGCGACACCCTGTACCCGCAGCACTATGGTGGCGAGCTGGGTACCGGCCTGGGTCACCTGTTCCACCCCCTTGTCGGCCTGCTGTACGCTTTGGGCCATCAGCTCGCCAGCCTGATGGGCATTGCCCTGCAGCTGTTCGATCATCTTCTGGATCTCGACGGTGGCGGCCTGAGCCCGGTTGGCCAGCTCACGCACTTCGGAGGCCACCACGGCAAAGCCACGACCCGCTTCACCGGCGCGAGCCGCTTCGATTGCCGCGTTAAGTGCCAGCAGGTTGGTCTGTTCCGAGATGCCGCGAATGGTGTCGACCACAGAGCCAATGCGCTCGACTCCCTGCTCCACCTCGTTGACCACGGTGGCGGAGCGCTGGATGTTGCCGGAGAGGGTATCGATGGTGCTGACGGTGTCGGCGACGCAGCGGCTCCCCTCTTCCGCCAGCTGGCTGGTTTCGGCGGTGGCGTGAGAGGCCTGATCCGCATGGGCGGCCACTTCGCGAATGGCACCGACCATCTGGCTCATGGCGCTGGCCAGCTGTTCGATCTGGGTGAACTCTTCGTTGATCGCTTCGTTGGCCTCTTCCATGCAAAGGGTCACCTGGGAGGCGATGTCGTTGAGCTCCTTGCAGGCGGCGCGCTGGTTGCCAAACACCTCTTTGAGGTTCTCCTGCGAGTGTGAGACCGCCTTGGCGATGTCACCGAATTCGTCACGAGACTTGAGCAGTACCTTGTGGCTGAGGTCCCGCTTGGCGAAGCGCTCCAGCAGGCCCACCAGATAGTGCACCTGCTTGACCATCAGGCGGGAGCCGGTGAGCAGCAGGATCACGAACAGCAGCCCCATGATGGCGGTCTCCATCAGACCGGTCCAGAGCAGGCGATTGGAGATCGCATCCGCCTTGGCGGGATCGAGCCCTTCGCTGAGCAGGGTCGCTTCCAGATTGTTGGCGTCAAACCAGAGTTTTGTCAGTAGCAGGAGGGTACTGAACACCATCAGCAGCACCACTTTGGGTACCAACCGGATGTTGCTCATTCTTTTCTCCAGCAGGTTCAGCTGCATTGTCATTCTCCTTTTAAAAGCCGTTTTTTCCTTTGCCCTCAGGACTATCGGCATTATCTTCTCTTTTATTAATTTGCACTGTGCTTAAAGTTGGAAAATGTATGCGACATCACTTAACTCATCTGCGGGCGATGGATCTGCTGATGGCATTTCTGTCGATTATCTCGGTTGTGCTGGTGACGGCCCGCTGGTGGGGCCATGAGAGCCTGACACCACAGACCCTGCAGCTCTTCTATGACCTCGACAGTCTGATCTGCTACTTCTTCCTCGCGCACTTTGCTTATGGCTGGATCCGGGCCTCCGATCGCAAGGCCTATTTCAAGGCCAACTGGATCTATCTGCCGGGTAGCCTGCCGATGGCGGAGCAGTTGCGCTGGGCGCGGTTGATCCAGCTTTGGCGGGTCTATCAGCTGTTCAAGGAGCACCCGGATCTCTGGGCCATGTTCCGTCGCGAGCGCAACGAGACCACTCTTTCCGGCATCCTGTTCCTCTTCTTCCTGCTGCTGGGGGTGGGTTCCGGCGTCATGTACTGGATTGAGTCAGGCCAGCCCGGCAGCCAGATTGAGACACCCTATGACGCATTCTGGTGGACGCTGGTGACCCTCTCGACAGTGGGTTACGGGGATCTGGTGCCCAAGACAGAGGAGGGACGGTTTGTCGCCAGCCTGCTGATCCTGTTCGGAGTGGGTCTGTTCGGTGCCATCAGCGGTTTTATGGCCAGCCTGTTTTTGCAGCCCAACAAGGGGGATGGCGAGACCGACAAGTGGCGTCATCACTACAACAACCAACAAGAGGAGCTGCTGCGGGAGATCCGCGCCCTGCGCAGCGAGGTGCAGGAGCTGAAAAACAAGTGAGACCGCAGACGGGCAAGTTGCGAGGTGACTCGCAACTCTGCGCTCTTTATCTGGGGGGAGGTGCTTTTTCTTTGCTTGTCCTTTAACCTGCTGGCGGCTTAACATTCAACCTCTTGTCCAAACCTGAAAAAGAGAACCGATCGACCATGCGCGCCCTTCTCGGGATTTTGATCTGCTTGTGTGCCCAACAGGCACTGGCCGATACCCGTTATGTTTCAGACAACATCTTTACCTATATCCACAATGGCCCGGGTACCCAGTACCGGATCCTTGGCAGCGTCAAGGCTGGTGAACCGCTGGAGGTAAAGGCGGTGAACAGCGAGGCCGGTTTCACCCAGGTGGTGGACGGTCGTGGCCGCGAGGGGTGGATCAAGAACAGCGAACTGCAGAGCCAGATCAGCCTGCGCGAGCGTCTGCCCCAGGTGGAAAAAGAGCGCGATGAGCTTAAAGATCGCCTGCAGAACCTCAACGGTGACAACGAGAAACGCTTCACCGAGAAGGATGGTCAAATCGCTGCCCAGAGCAAGGAGATCGCCGCCCTCAAGGCTCAGCTGGTCAGTCAGGGTGAGGAGATGAGCAATCTCAAAGAGCAGAATGATGCCCTGACCCAGAGCTACGACAACCAGGAGCACGACATGCAGATGGACTGGTTTATTCGTGGTGGTGCCATGGTGGGTGCCGGTATCCTGCTTGGTATCCTGCTGCCCATGCTGCCCCGTCGTCGCAGCCGTGGCGATCGCTGGATGAACTGACAGCATCTGGCTGAATGAATTGCTGAGAAGGGTCGCCGTGGCGGCCCTTCTTTTTTTGGGGCGCATTGACGACATCCGCTATTGGGCGGAATGCGTGGCTGCTTTGCGACAGGGCGGGCGGTGGCAGATCGTATACAAAATGAAGTCAGATGACCCTCACGCTTGCTGACGTATTGGCTTCAAAAGGGAATTCATGGGGGGAATGAGCGATCTTTGTTAAAGAGTGGCAACAAATTCATTTCATATAGGGTGCAACATTGTATACATTATCGGCGTTTCGGCGGCACGTCCGCCTTTGTCGATATCAGCCCTAGGGCGTACAGGAAGACCCCATATGTTCAAAGCTACTCAAGTGCTTGCCGCTGACTATATCCCCTCTGATCTGGCCGCCCTGCGCGAAGCCATTACCCAGAACTACGTGGTGGATGAAAATGCCTATCTGGCCGAACTGTCGGCCATGTTGCCGGGGGATGGCGCCTCGCTGGAGCAGGTGACCCAGCGTGCCCGTACCCTGGTGACCAAGGTGCGCAAGGAGAGCGGCTCCGGTGACGGTATCGACGCCTTCTTGCAGGAGTACAGTCTGGATACCCAGGAGGGGATCATCCTGATGTGTCTGGCCGAGGCGCTGCTGCGCATTCCCGATGCCGAGACCGCCGATGCCCTGATCAAGGACAAGCTCTCCGGCGCCAACTGGTCTTCCCATTTCCGCAAGAGCGACTCTACTCTGGTCAACGCCTCCACCTGGGGGCTGATGCTGACCGGCAAGATCATCAAGCTGGATAAAAAGCTCGACGGCAACCCGGCCAACCTGCTGGGGCGGATGGTCAACAAGCTGGGGGAGCCGGTGGTGCGTTCCGCCATGTACGCCGCCATGAAGATCATGGGCAAGCAGTTCGTGCTGGGTCGCGACATGAAAGAGGCGCTCAAGGCGAGCCGCAAATCCCGCGAGCTGGGTTACACCCACACCTACGACATGCTGGGCGAATCGGCACTGACCATGCAGGATGCCGACAAGTATCTGGCCGATTACCGCAACGCCATCGAGGCGGTGGGCAACGAGCGGATCAGCGACGGCGGCCCGGCCCCCTCCATCTCCATCAAACTCTCGGCGCTCCATCCGCGCTATGACGTGGCGAACCGCGAACGGGTGCTTGGCGAGATGTGCGAGCGGCTGGTGGGGCTGGTGCGGCTGGCTCGCGACAAGGATGTGGCCATCAGCATCGACGCCGAGGAGATGGACCGCCTCGAGCTGTCGCTGGATCTGTTTGAGCAGCTCTACCGCTCCGACGCCAACCGTGGCTGGGGCAAGCTCGGCATGGTGGTGCAGGCTTACTCCAAACGCGCCCTGCCGGTACTCTGCTGGCTCACCGCACTGGCCCGCGAACAGGGTGACCTCATTCCGGTTCGCTTGGTAAAAGGCGCTTACTGGGACAGCGAACTGAAATATGCCCAGCAGGCGGGCCTGCCCGGCTACCCGCTGTTTACCCGCAAGGCGGGCACCGATATCTCCTACCTCGCCTGCGCCCGCTACCTGCTGAGCGAGCCGACTCGCGGCTTTATCGCTCCCCAGTTCGCCACCCACAACGCCAATACCGTGGTCAGCATTCTGGAGATGGCTGGCGATCGCCAGTTCGAGTTCCAGCGTCTGCACGGCATGGGGGAGGAGCTGCACAATGCGGTGCTGAACGACAATCCCGGCCTGCACTGCCGCATCTATGCGCCGGTCGGCGCCCACAAGGATCTGCTGCCCTATCTGGTGCGCCGCCTGCTGGAGAACGGGGCTAATACCTCCTTCGTTCACAAGCTGGTGGACCCCAACACCCCGGTGGACTCGCTGGCCGAGCACCCGCTGCGCACCCTCAAGCGCTACTCCGGCTTTGCCAACGACCGTATTCCCCAGCCGGTGAACCTCTTCAGCGACCGCAAAAACTCCAGCGGCGTCAACATGAACATCCTCTCCATCCAGCGCCCCTTCTTCGCCCGCTTGAAAGAGCTGGAGAGCAAGCAGTGGCTGGCGGGCCCCATCGTCGATGGCGAGACCCTCAAGCGTAGCGAGGCACGCACCGTGCTGAGCCCGCAGGATGTGAGCCTTACCGTCGGCAAGATCCACTGGGCCGACGAGCAGGCGGTGGAGCAGGCCTTGGCATCTGCCCACGCTGCCTTCCCGCGCTGGCGTGAAACCCCGGTGAGCGAGCGTGCTGCCGCGCTGGATAAGCTGGCGGATCTGCTGGAAGCGAACCGCGAGCAGTTTGTCTCCCTCTGTACCCGCGAAGCGGGCAAGCTGCTGCAAGATGGCATCGACGAGGTGCGTGAAGCGGTGGATTTCTGCCGCTACTACGCGGTACAGGCCCGCGGCCTGATGGGGCAGGCGACCCTGCTGCCCGGTTACACCGGCGAGCAGAACGAGCTGTTCCTGCAGGGGCGCGGCGTCTTTGTCTGCATCAGCCCGTGGAACTTCCCGCTGGCGATCTTCCTCGGCCAAATCGCTGCGGCGCTGGCCACTGGCAACACCGTCATCGCCAAACCGGCGGAGCAGACCGGTCTTATCGCCCATCTGGCGGTGACTCTGGCCCATCAGGCCGGTATTCCGGGCGACGTGCTGCAGCTGCTGCCCGGTGATGGTGCCACCGTCGGTGCCAAGTTGACGGCGGATCTGCGCATCGGCGGCGTCTGCTTCACCGGCTCCACCGAGACCGCCAAGCTCATCAACATGACTCTGGCCCAGCGCGATGGCGCCATCCTGCCGCTCATCGCCGAGACCGGCGGCCAGAACGCCATGATTGTCGACTCCACCGCGCTGCCGGAGCAGGTGGTGCGCGACGTGGTGAGCGCCGCCTTCCAGAGCGCCGGTCAGCGCTGCTCGGCCCTGCGGGTGCTCTACCTGCAGGAGGAGATCGCCGAGCGGGTGCTGGAGATCCTCACCGGCGCCATGCAGGAGCTGAAAGTGGGCAACCCGGCCGAGCACAACACCGACGTCGGCCCGGTGATCGATGCCGATGCCAAGGCGGGGCTGGATGCCCATTTGGCCCGGATGATCCCGCGAGCTCGCCTGATTGCCCAGGCGCCGATGCCCGCCGCGACCATGGAGGGACACTTCGTTCAGCCGACCGCACTGGAGATCGGCTCCATCCGCGAGCTGGTCAAGGAGCAGTTCGGCCCCATCCTGCACGTGGTGCGCTACGCCACCCGGGATCTGGACAAGGTGATCAGCGACATCAACGGCACCGGCTACGGTCTGACGCTGGGGATCCACAGCCGCAACGAATCCCACGCCGAAGAGCTGGCGAGCCGCATCAATGTGGGCAACGTCTACATCAACCGCAACCAGATCGGCGCCATGGTCGGGGTGCAGCCGTTCGGCGGCCAGGGGCTCTCCGGCACCGGTCCCAAGGCGGGCGGTCCACACTACTTAAGCCGCTTCGTCACCGAGAAGACCCGCACCATCAACACCACGGCGGTGGGCGGCAACGCCTCCCTGCTGGCGATGGGCGATGCCTGATCCGCGTCGATAGAGGCCGGATACGGGATGCCGGATAACAACGGGCCGCCTTCGGGCGGCCTCTTTATTTGCACCATCCGTTTTTTACGAATGGGACAATCGGCCATGGTGGGGTCGTCAGCGACCCGTGCTGGTCGTAAGATGGGAGCCATTCGCGCGGCGTTTGCCCCTTGCTCGGCCAGCCGTGGTCAGGGTTCTGTTTTAACGAGAGTGTTTATCTGATGTCATTAACCGAACAAGCCCGCTGGTTCGTGCTGGGGGGCGATCATCTGGTACTGCTCGATCAGCAGGGAGAGGTGCCACAAGGAAGTAAAGCGTGCCTGCCCGCAGCGCTGGCCGGTGCCCGTTTCGAGCGTTTTGATGAGTGGCAGGGGCTGCCCTGCTATCTGCTCGATCTGGGTGATGAGGCCGACACGAGCGCTATGAGCCCGCTGCGCCAGCTGATGGTGGCGGGAGACGAAGAGGGCTTTCGCCTCGCAGGTCGTGCCTGGCAGCTCGTTACCTTCCGCCGCACCCACCGTTTCTGCGGCGAGTGCGGCGCCCCCATGACCCCGAAGGCGGGGGAGTGGGCGCAGGTGTGCCACCTCGGCCACACGGCCTATCCGCGTATATCCCCCTGCATTATCGTGGCGGTGCGCAAGGGGCCGGAGATCCTCTTGGCGGCCCATCGCCGTCACTATCAGGCGGACGATCCCATGTATACCGTGCTGGCCGGCTTTGTGGAGGCGGGGGAGAACCTTGAGCAGTGCGTGGCGCGGGAGGTGTTCGAGGAGAGCGGCATCCGGGTGCGCAATGTGCGCTATGTGGCGAGCCAGCCCTGGCCCTTCCCCCACAGCCTGATGATGGGCTTTACCGCCGACTACGAGAGCGGTGAAATCCGAGTGCAGGATGACGAACTGGTCGCTGCCGATTTCTTTACCGCCGACCGCTTGCCGCGCTTGCCGCCCCACGGCACCATCGCTCGACGCTTGATTGAGCGTTCGCTGGCGGGCGAGGGGTAACGAGGCGCTTATCTTTTCGCCGATCTTTTCGCACCTTTTTTTGTAAACAGGGCGCTCTGGTTTGCGCCCCTTCACATCTTTGCAACCGCGCGTCCATTTGCCACGTTTTGGGCAGTCCGCTCCGGTGGGCAAAGTGGTATTATGGCCGCCATTTTATGCGTGATACGAACTCAGGAACTGGGATGAAAGAGCTGAAGAACGATCGATACCTGCGCGCCCTGCTGCGCCAGGACGTGGATATGACCCCGGTATGGATGATGCGCCAGGCTGGCCGCTATCTGCCGGAATACAAGGCGACTCGCGCCCAGGCGGGGGATTTCATGTCCCTGTGCCGCAACGCCGAACTGGCCTGTGAAGTCACCCTGCAGCCGCTGCGCCGCTACCCGCTCGATGCCGCCATCCTCTTCTCCGACATCCTCACTGTGCCCGATGCCATGGGGCTCGGTCTCTACTTCGAGCAGGGGGAAGGCCCGCGCTTCGAGCGTCCGATCACCTCCATGGCCGACGTGCAGGCGCTGCCTATTCCGGATCCGGAAGATGAGCTGGGCTACGTGATGAACGCGGTGCGCACCATCCGCCGTGAGCTGAAGGGCGAAGTGCCGCTCATCGGCTTCTCCGGCAGTCCATGGACCCTGGCCACCTACATGGTGGAGGGGGGCAGCTCCAAGGCGTTCACCAAGATCAAGCAGATGATGTACGCAGAGCCGCAAACCCTGCACCTGCTGCTCGACAAGCTGGCCGACAGCGTGATTGCTTACCTCAACGCCCAGATCAAGGCGGGTGCGCAGGCTGTCATGGTGTTCGACACCTGGGGCGGCGTGCTCACCCCGCGCGATTACCGCGACTTCTCCCTGCAGTACATGCACAAGATTGTCGATGGCCTGATCCGTGAGCACGACGGTCGCCGTGTGCCGGTCACCCTGTTCACCAAGAACGGCGGTCAGTGGCTGGAGCAGATCGCCGCCACCGGTTGCGATGCGCTGGGTCTGGACTGGACCACCGACATTGCCGACGCCAAGCGTCGGGTCGGCGACAAGGTGGCGCTGCAGGGCAACATGGACCCCTCCATGCTCTACGCCACTCCGGCCCGTATCCGTGAAGAGGTCGCCTCCATTCTGGCCGGTTTCGGCCACGGCAACGGCCACGTCTTCAACCTCGGCCACGGCATCCATCAGGATGTGAACCCGGAGCACGCCGGCGTGTTCGTCAACGCGGTACACGAGCTCTCCGCCCAGTACCACGGCCGCTAAGGCCGGGGCGAGCGAAGAGAAACTGATTGAAATCCGGGGCCGTCAGGCCCCGTTTTACATTGAAATAGGCGCTGCAACGACGAGAGCGTGGCGCCAGTGCAGGAGGCAAGATGAGCAGCAAGTCACTGGATTGGGGTATCGATCTTGGCGGTACCAAGTGTGAATGCGTGGTGCTGGATGGCGACGAGGTGCTGCTGCGCCACCGCATCCCCACCGAGCGTGCCGGCGGTTATGACCACATGATCGGCCAGATCGCCAAGCTGGTGGCAGAGTGCGCCGAGAAGATTGGCCAGCGCCCGGCCGTCATCGGCATGGGCACGCCGGGGGCGCGGGATCCGCAGACCGGCCTGATGAAGAACTGCAATACCACCGAGCTCAACGGCAAGCCGTTCAAGGAGGATCTGGAGCGCAAGCTGGGCGTGCCGGTGCTGATCGCCAACGACGCCAACTGCTTCGCGCTGGCAGAAACCCATCTCGGTGCAGTGCGCCAGCACCATCCCGATGCGAAAGTGGTGTTCGGCATCATCATGGGCACCGGGGTCGGCTCCGGCATCGTCATCAACGGCCAGATCCTCAACGGCCATCACGGCATCGCCGGTGAGTGGGGCCATAACGTGCTTTCCCCTGATGGCCCCGAGTGCTACTGCGGCAAGCGTGGCTGCGTCGAGACCCTGATCAGCGGTCCGGCGCTGGAGGCTTGGTACGAAGCCAAGGCCAAGCGCCACCTCTCGCTTGCCCAAATCGCGGCCGCCACGGCTCACGATCATGTGGCCAAGCTCACCATCGACCGGCTGCACCTGCTGTTTGGTCAGGCGCTGGCCAACGTGGTCAACATTCTCGACCCGGATGTGATCGTCATCGGCGGTGGGGTGGGCAATGTGCAGAGCCTCTACAGCGTGGGACGGCAGACAATTTTGCCCTTCCTCTTTAATCCCCGCTTCAGAGCCCCCATTATTGCTCCTGCCCTTGGCGACAGTGCCGGGGTATTCGGGGCCGCACTGCTGGCCCGCGGTGAATTCAAGGAGGCCCTGCTGTCGTAGCCGGGGCTCCCGGGCGGCCGGTGCGCCGTCCTGTTGCTGGTTCAAGGAAACGGATTCTCGATGATCAAGATTGCCATCAATGGTTACGGGCGGATCGGTCGCAACGTGTTGCGAGCCCTTTATGAAAGCGGGCGCGACAAGACCATCAAGATCGTCGCCATCAACGAGCTGGCGGCTCCCGAGGCCATGGTGCACCTGACCCGTTACGATACCAGTCACGGTCGCTTCCACCATCCGGTGCAACTGGCGGGCAACAGCATGCTGGTGGGGGAGGATCTCATCTCCCTGTTTGCCGAGCGGGATCCGTCAAAGCTGCCGTGGCGGGCGCTGGGGGTGGACGTGGTGCTCGATTGCACCGGGGTATTCGGCTCGCGGGCCGATGCCGAGCTACATCTGGCGGCGGGGGCGGGCAAGGTGCTCTTCTCCCACCCGGCGGATGCCGATGTGGATGCCACCGTGGTCTACGGGGTCAACCATCATACCCTCACCGGAGCGGAGCGGATCGTCTCCAACGCCTCCTGTACCACCAACTGCGTGGTGCCGGTGATTGAAACATTGCATCGAGAATTCGAGATAAATTGTGGTACTATTACGACAATTCATTCGGCCATGCATGATCAGCAAGTCATCGATGCCTACCACAGTGACTTGCGCCGAACCCGCGCTGCCAGTCAGTCCATCATTCCGGTGGACACCAAGCTGGCAAAGGGGCTGGAGCGTATCCTGCCCCACTTCGCCGGCAAGTTCGAGGCGATTGCGGTGCGGGTGCCGACCATCAATGTAACAGCGATGGATCTCAGTATTACTGTTCGTAAAAAAGTGACAGTTACTGACGTAAATCAAGCCCTGCAACGGGCATCCAGAGGTACATTACACGGTATTCTGGATTACACGGAAGAACCGCTGGTCTCCGTAGACTTCAATCATGATGCACACTCCTGCATCATTGATGGTACCCAGACCCGGGTGAGCGATGCCAACCTCGTCAAGATGTTGATGTGGTGCGATAACGAATGGGGCTTCGCAAACCGGATGCTGGATACCACCCGGGCCATGATGGCCGCAGGCTGAGCCTGCCCCGGGCGAAAGGTTACTGTTTTTAACATTACCTGGAAAATATAGAGGACTGAATATGTCTGTTATCAAGATGACTGACCTGGATCTGGCGGGTAAACGCGTTCTGATCCGTGCTGACCTGAACGTACCGGTAAAAGACGGCAAGGTCACCTCCGATGCACGTATCGTTGCGACTCTGCCGACCATCAAGCTGGCTCTGGAAAAGGGCGCCAAGCTGATGATCACCTCCCACCTGGGTCGTCCGACCGAGGGTGAATACAACGAAGAATTCTCCCTGGCTCCGGTTGTCAACTATCTGAAAGACGCTCTGTCCTGCCCGGTTCGCCTGGCCAAGGATTACCTGGATGGCGTAGAAGTCGCTGCCGGTGAGCTGGTTGTGCTGGAAAACTGCCGCTTCAACAAAGGCGAGAAGAAGAACACCGAAGAGCTGGCCAAAAAATACGCCGCCCTGTGTGACGTCTTTGTAATGGATGCGTTCGGTACTGCTCACCGCGCCGAAGGTTCCACCTATGGTGTTGCACAGTTCGCTCCGGTCGCTTGTGCCGGTCCGCTGCTGGCGGGTGAACTGGAAGCCCTGGGCAAAGCCATGCTGAAGCCCGAGCGCCCGATGGTTGCCATCGTTGGCGGCTCCAAGGTCTCCACCAAGCTGACCGTTCTGGAATCCCTCTCCAAAATCGCTGACCAGCTGGTTGTCGGTGGTGGCATCGCCAACACCTTCATCGCTGCTGCCGGTCACAACGTCGGCAAGTCCCTGTGCGAGCACGACCTGATCGACACCGCCAAGAAACTGGCTGCTGAGACCAACATTCCTGTGACCACCGACGTGGTTGTAGGTGCCGAGTTCTCCGAGTCCACTCCGGCCACCATCAAGTCCGTCTCTGACGTGACCGACGGCGACATGATCTTCGACATCGGCCCGGATTCTGCCAAGGCCCTGGCTGACATCATCATGAACGCCAAGACCATCCTGTGGAACGGTCCGGTTGGTGTGTTCGAGTTCGACCAGTTCGCTGAAGGCACCAAGGTTATCGCTGAAGCCATCGCTGCTTCTCCGGCCTTCTCCATCGCTGGCGGTGGTGACACCCTGGCTGCCATCGACAAGTTCGGCATCGCTGACAAAGTCTCCTACATCTCCACTGGCGGCGGCGCCTTCCTGGAGTTCGTAGAAGGCAAGGTACTGCCGGCTGTTGCGATTCTGGAACAGCGCGCCAAAGCCTAATTGACCCGGAACGGGGGGCAAAAGCCTCCCGTTTCGTTTATCATGTGCCCGCTGTGCCGGTTCATGATGAACCCCCCATTTTTTATTAACGGCATACGAGACAGGACGATTAAACATGTCTAAGAAAATTTTCGACTTCGTAAAACCCGGCGTGATCACTGGTGATGACGTTCAGAAAGTGTTCGCCATCGCTAAAGAGAACGGCTTTGCTCTGCCGGCCGTAAACTGCGTTGGTACCGACTCCGTGAACGCCGTACTGGAAGCTGCCGCCAAGGTTAAAGCGCCGGTTATCGTTCAGTTCTCCAACGGTGGTGCCGTGTTCACCGCCGGTAAGGGTCTGAAGCTGGAAGGTCAGAAAGCTGCCATCCTGGGTGCCATCTCTGGTGCCAAGCACGTTCACGCTGTTGCCGAAGCTTACGGCGTGCCGGTAATCCTGCACACCGACCACGCTGCCAAGAAGCTGCTGCCGTGGATCGACGGTCTGCTGGAAGCGGGCGAGAAGCACTTTGCTGAAACCGGCAAGCCGCTGTTCTCCTCCCACATGCTGGATCTGTCCGAAGAGTCTCTGGAAGAGAACATCGACATCTGCTGCGAGTACCTGACCCGCATGGCCAAGATGAACATGACTCTGGAGCTGGAACTGGGTTGCACCGGTGGCGAAGAAGACGGCGTCGACAACAGCCACATGGATCAGTCCGCTCTGTACACCCAGCCGGAAGATGTTGCCTACGCTTACGAGCGTCTGTCCAAGATCAGCCCGCGTTTCACCATCGCTGCCTCCTTCGGCAATGTACACGGTGTATACAAGCCGGGTAACGTCAAACTGACCCCGTCCATCCTGGACGCTTCCCAGAAGTACGTTTCCGAGAAGTTCGGCATCCCTGCCAAGTCTCTGGACTTCGTATTCCACGGTGGTTCAGGTTCCACTCTGGAAGAGATCCGCGAGTCCATCTCTTACGGCGTAGTGAAGATGAACATCGACACCGACACCCAGTGGGCAACCTGGGAAGGTCTGCTGAACTTCTACAAGAAGAACGAAGCTTACCTGCAAGGCCAGCTGGGCAACCCGGAAGGCGCCGACAAGCCGAACAAGAAGTACTACGATCCGCGCGTATGGCTGCGTGAAGGTCAGACTTCCATGATCGCTCGTCTGGAGAAAGCATTCTCCGACCTGAACGCCATCGACGTACTGTAATTCGTTACAGCACCTTGATTGCATGAAAAGGCGCCCTTCGGGGCGCCTTTTGCATTTCTGTGATCCGCACCGGTTGGTGAGTGGAGGAGGAACTGGGTATTATCGAAACAACTTTGCTTATTTTATTAAACAATTTGCAACCAAGGCAGGATGCTGAGTATGCAGGCAGGAAAGCACAACGGATATCAGGAGCACGTCGCCTCCTACTACGCGGCCACCCGCAACGACTCGCAACAGTGGCCCGAGCTGGAGGGGGAGCACAAGGCTGACGTCTGCATCATCGGCGGCGGTTTTACCGGTCTCAATACCGCCATCAATCTGGCGGATGCCGGGTACAAGGTGGCCTTGCTGGAGGCCAACCGCATCGGCTGGGGCGCCTCTGGGCGCAACGGCGGTCAGCTTATTCGCGGTATCGGCCACGATACCAGCCAGTTCGCCCGCTGGATTGGTGAGGATGGGGTCCGCGAGCTGGATCTGATGGGGCTGGAGGCGGTGCAGCTGGTGCGCGAGCGGGTCGAGCGTTTCAATATCGAGTGCGACCTCACCTGGGGTTACTGCGATCTGGCTACCCGTCAGCGCCATCTGGCAGGTTTCGAGGAAGATCTCGACCATCTGGCGAGCCTCGGCTATGAGCACGAACTCAAACTGGTGCCGCGGGAAGATATCCATAGCGTGGTGGGGTCGGATCGCTATATCGGCGGCCTCATCGACATGGGCTCCGGCCATCTCCATCCTCTCAATCTGGCGCTGGGCGAGGCGCGCGCCGCCGCCAGCCTCGGGGTTTCCCTGTTTGAACACTCCAGAGTGACCCATATCGATTACGGCAAGCAGGTCGAGGTGACCACTGCCCACGGCCGGGTCACTGCCGACTATCTGGTGATCGGCTGCAACGCCTATCTCAACGACCTCAATCCGGAGCTGGGAGGACGGGTGCTGCCGGCCGGCTCCTACATTCTCGCCACCGAGGTGCTGGATCGCCGCTTGCGCCAGCGCCTGCTGCCGCAAAACATGGCGGTGTGCGATCAGAACGTGGCGCTCGACTACTACCGTCTCTCCGCCGATGGTCGTCTGCTGTTCGGCGGGGCCTGCAACTACTCGGGAAGGGATCCCCGCGATATCAAGGCCTTCATGTTGCCCAAGCTGCTGCGAGTCTTCCCCGAGCTGGCTGGCACCGCCATCGAGTTTCAGTGGGGCGGGATGATCGGGATCGGCGCCAACCGGCTGCCGCAGATTGGCCGCTTGAAGGAACACCCCAACGTGCTCTATGCCCAGGCCTACTCGGGTCACGGTCTCAACGCCACCCATATGGCGGGCAAGCTGGTAGCCGAGGCGATCCGCGGCGAGAGCCGGGGTTTCGATCTCTTTGTCAGCGTGCCCCATATCACCTTCCCCGGCGGCCCGGCGTTGCGCTCCCCGCTGCTGGCACTGGGAATGTTGTGGCACCGGATGAAGGATATCTTCTGACTCCGATTGTCAGCCTGTGTAGTGCTGGCTGAACGAGGCACTCTTGCCAGCCCCTTGTTTATAGCGGGTTGGCACAATTATCCCGCCTGATAGACCAAAAGATGCATTCGCGCCAATCCCTGCCGGTTGGCGCTATCTTTTAGGTGTGAGAGCGGTTATCTGCCAAGGGGCAAGGGTTGTCAGATTGCCGGAATATTTGTCGAGAAAGAGCTGAGGACGGGGGGAGGAGGGCCAAGATGGAGATAAATGTGGTCGCGTCAGGCGGGCCCAGCCCGCTGGTGCAACGGCAGGGTTCTCCCGCTGTGCAGGCACAGGAGCGGGCTGCAACTTCACCATCAACGGGCAGTGACAGCCTGGTGCGCGACCTTGGCGCAGTGCTGGATGAGCTGGGGCTGTCACCGCAAGGGGAGAGCAGTGGCGGTGGCACTGTTTCAATCAGGGACTCGCTGGAAGCGTTCATCAACACCATGATGGGCTCCCTGCAACAGCAGCAGGAGCAACAGTTGGCATTGCAGCAACAACAGCGGCAAGAGCAGGAACAGCGCAAACTCGCCATCGCCGACAGCAGCGAAAACCCGCTCAAGCGGGATCTGGAGCGCCTGCTGGAGACGCTGGATCAGCAGGGCAGACAGGAAAAAGAGAGCGAGCAAGGAGCCGAGCGTGAAGCGGTCAACCCCTTGCAGAGCCAGCTGACCAAGCTGCTGGAGAGCAGCGGTGCGGCAGAGAGCGGGGTCACCCTCAAGGAGATGCTGTCAGGATTGGCCAGCAAGCTGCCGAACGAACCTGCCGAGCGAAAAGGGTATCGGGTCGATACCCAGGTTTGAGCTGGTTGGCAACGGCAGGAGAGTCGTTGCAGAGCATAAGGGGCGGAAAGCCCTTTATTGGGCCGGTTCAGCCAGCCGCCACCCCTGTTCGTCCTTCATCATCCACACCTCTGCCTCTTGCGGCAGCACCTGGCCCGCCTCGAACTCGCCATATTTGCGCTCGAGATCCATCAGACCCATCTCCTGCTGGAAGGGGCCAACCCGGTCGTAGACCAGGTCCTCGTCGTGCAACACCTGCAACTGATCGAGCCCCTGCTTGAAGTGGAGCTGGTAACTCACCTTGACCAGATAGACCCCCTCCATCCGCTCCTCCTTGCCGAGGATGGTGAAGTCGCTGATATCGAACAGGTTGGCGTCTGTCTCGGCCAGCAGCTTGGCGGTGACCTGCTGGCGGATATCCTCTTCACCGGGCCCTGCACTGCAGCCATAAAGCCAGAGGGCTAGCAGGGGGATGAACCACTTTTTCATCAAAACTCCGGACAAGTGCAAAACGAGAGGGGCGATTGTGCCACGCGAATGCGCGGCGGCAAACCTCGGCTCACGGTTCCAGTGAACGTTCCAGCACGATGGCCTCGGCCCGATAACCAGCCAGCTCGCGGCGATAGCACTCGGTGAAGCCTCTGCGCAGCCAGAAGGATAGAGCACTCTCATTGCTGGCAATCACTGACAGGCGAAGCCGGGTAGCCCCCCATGAGCTTGCCAGCGTGCAGGCGTGAAGATAGAGCGACTGACCACGGCCACTCCCTTGCCAGGGTTCCCCCACCAGTAACAGACCCAGATAGGCGGTGTCTGGATTGGGGTAGCCGCGCAGCAGATCAATGACAGCGGTGAGTTCTCCCTGCTCCCAGCGGCCGATGAGATGTTTGTCGGAGAGAGGCAGGCCGGATGGGCAGGCGACAAGTTCCTCTTCTCCTGCCTGTGCAGAGAGAGGATCATTGCTAACCGCCGCCTGATAGGAGGGGGCCTGCTCGAACAGCCGCTGCAAGGCAGGTGCATCGCTTGTCTGCAGCCGACGCAACTCAGTGTGCATCACTTACCATCTCGAGATGTTTGGCAAAGGGGATAGGCCCCATAAAGCCGGTGACCCGCTGGCCTGTCAGCTCCTTGCCCTCGCGGTCGAAGAAGATGAGGGTCGGCAGCCCCAGCACATTGAGGCCGTTGAGCAGCTCGATATCGGCATCGTCGTTGGCGGTAACATCCGCCTGCAGCAGCACCATCTGGCCGAAGCGCTCCCGCACAGCTGGATCGCTGAAGGTCTTGTGCTCGAACTCCTTGCAGGCGACGCACCAGTCGGCGTAGAGGTCGAGCAGCACCGGCTTGCCGCGGGCGGCGGCCAGCTGCACCTTGAGATCATCCAGCGTCTTGACGCGGATAAACTGCGGCGCCGTTTGACTGGCATCCGTCGTGATGGCAGCAGGGGGGGCCGGTTGCAGCAGATCCTTGCCCACTACCACGGCGCTGATCATCGCCAGCAACAGCACGAAGCCGCGCACGCTTTTGGCCACCGAGTGGGGTTGGTGCTGGTTGTGGTGATAGAGGTAGCCGCACAACAGCAGCCCCCAGCCGAGCCAGGCGAGAGTGGCAATCTGATCGCTCCAGAGCCGTGACAGCAGCAGGATCGGCACTGCCAGCAGGGCAAAACCAAACAGCTGCTTGATCACATCCATCCAGGCGCCCGCTTTGGGCAGTAGCTTGCCACCCGAGGTGCCTAGCAGCAGCAGCGGTAGCCCCATCCCCAGTGACAGCGCATAGAGTGCCGCCCCGCCGAGCCAGAGATCGCCGCTCTGGGCCACGTAGATTAGCGCCCCCGAGAGCGGCGCCGTAGTGCAGGGGGAGCAGACCAGCCCGGAGATTATCCCCATGATGGCGACCCCGACCACAGAACCACCCTGCTGGCGGTTGGAGAGGCCGGAGAGCCGGGTCTGCAAACTGCTCGGCAGTTGCAGGGTGTAGAGGCCGAACATGGAGAGGGCCAGCAGCACGAACATCACCGAGAGGCCGATCAGCACATAGGGGTGTTGCAGCGCCGCCTGGAATTTCAGCCCTGCCAAGGCCACTACCAGCCCCAGCAGGGTGTAGGTGACCGCCATCCCCTGCACATAGACCAGAGAGAGCAGGAAGGCGCGACCGGTAGAGAGGCGATGGCCGGCACCGGCGATGATGCCGGTCAGAATGGGATACATGGGGAAGACGCAGGGGGTGAAGGCGAGCCCCAGCCCCAGCGCGAAGAAGGCGACGATGCTGAGCCAGAACCCCTGATGTCCGAGGGCGGCGGCCAGCTGGTCCTGCTGGCTAACCGGTGCGACGCTTTGTGCCGTTTCAGCAGTGGACGCTGTGGTTGCCGTGACCAGCGGGGCCACATCGATCAGCTTGTCGGTCGGTGGATAGCAGAGGCCGTCGGTACAGCCCTGATAGCGCACCCGCAGGGCGGCATTTTCCCCCACCTCCTTTAGCGGCACCGCGATGCTCACCTGCTGATAGTAGACCCGGGTCTTGTCGAAGAAGTCATCCTCGTGCTCTGTGCCTTCCGGCAGGGTCGGCTCGCTGAAGGTGAGGTTGTTCCCCTTGAAGCGCAGGCTGTGGCGATAGAGGTAGTAATCGTCGGCGATATGGAGGGTTAGCAGCAGCTGATCGCCACGCTGTTCGCTCTCGATCTGAAAGGCCTCATCGACCTGCAAAAATTTGGGTTTGGCATTGGCCTCAATGCCCAGCGAGCTGAGCAGATCGGCGCCGCTGGCGTGGGCAGGGGAGCTGCCCACTGTTGTCATCAACAGGGCACAGAGCAGCAACAAAGGAGAGAGCAAGCGGTTGAATGTCATGGGGTCTCCCCATTGAGCCAGTCCAGATAGGCAGGTAGTCCGGCACTTACCGGCAGGGCCAGCAGCTCGGGCACCTCATAGGGGTGATTGGCTTGAATGCATGCCTGCAGCTCGGCAAAGCGCGACTGGCGGGATTTGATGATGAGCTGGATCTCGGTGGCGCGCTCCACCTTGCCTTGCCAACGATAGACGGAGGTGACGCCCGGCAGTTGATTGATGCAGGCGGCCAACCGCTGGTTCAGCAGCTGTTCGCAGAGAAGGTCGGCACTGGTTTGATCTGGGCAGGTGCAGAGCACCACAATGGCGTCGGTCATAAAGCGGATCTTCACCTCGTTGGGGTAAACCGGGCAGGCGCCCTTGCCATCTCATCCCTTTATGCGGATGAAGGTGAAAAAAGCGCCTGAAAATCAGCGGCTACTATACCCCAGAGCCGCTTCAAATAGCATCTGTAGCCATTTGTGAGCCAGCGCCAAAAATTTGTGGGGGGCATGAGATAGACGCTGTCATGGGGACAGGGCAGAATGAGCGGGCTTGTTCCCAATTGACGTAAGGAAATGTATGACCCAACAGAATGAGCAGCAGAGAAACCGCATGTTGAGCCTGCTGCGCGAAGGTGAGCGCCGCATGTTGGTTCAATTGGCCGGGCTGCTGCGCACGACCGCCGATGAAATCAATGCCGAGCTGGAGAAAGAGGAGCTGATGGCCACCCTGGAGCAGCCCATCACGGTGGAGTATCTCAACGGCGTGGTGCAGCACCATCTGTTCGAGCGCAAACACAAGGGAGATATGGCGGTTGCCCAGCAGATCCTGAGCGATTATCAGAGCGAGCTGGAAGCGCTGCAGGCCGCTCAGGCCCAGCCTGAAGAGGCTGTCGCTGCCGACGAGAGCGGCGAAGAGCTCAAGGCCCAGGCTTGAGCGACGGGCAGGCCTGAATCCTTACCTCTGAATCAGCCGGCCTGCCAGCGCTGATCCCTCTTGCGGCCCCATCATGTCTGCCATGATGGGGCCGTGTCGTTTCTTCTGTAGTCTTTCCTTGTTGCCCTTCACTTCTCGGTTTCAATCCAACTGATTCGTGCCTTAGCGCGCCTCTTGTGGCATGCCGTGCGGCACTTCGCGGGGGATGGGGAACACCTTGTCATAGCCCCAGTTGTAGACGAAGGCATAGATCAGGTAGAAGACGACGAAGCCCAGATCCAGCACCAGCGCCTCCAGCATGCTGACGCTCAGCCACCAGGACATGACCGGTAGCGCGACGATCAGCAGACCGCCCTCAAAGCCGAAGGTATGCAGCACCCGTTGCCACAGGGTCTTGTGGGTATGGCCCTGATATTTGAGCAGCAGCTTGTCGACCCCGATGTTGTAGATGTAGTTCCAGACCGTGGCCAGTACCGAGAAGAACAGTGCCAGCGGGCCCATATGGTTGAGCCCGACCCCGGTAACCCAGCTGGCCAGCGGGGCGGCAATCAGCAGGCCAATGAATTCAAAGCCAATGGCATGGCGCAGGCGATCGTTACGGGTACGCATAAGTCACTCTCTCAATCAGGTTCATTCACGGATTGCTGGTTAATCTATAGATCTTTGGCGATAGATTCATGTTGGTATCCATCGCTAAAATAGATGGATGAGAGAGCTTGCCGGAGGGCAATAAGATGACTCCATCACTGGAACAACTGAGGATCTTGCTGGCGGCCGCCGAAACCGGCTCGTTTTCCGCTGCCGCCCGCAAGCTGGGCAAGGCGCAGTCGGTGGTGAGCAGCGCCATCGCCAATCTGGAGATCGATCTGGCGCTCACCCTGTTTGACCGCAGCGGCCGCTATCCGCAGCTGACGGAGGCGGGGGCCCGCATGGTGCAGGAGGCGGGGATCCTGCTGGCGCAGAGTGAACGATTGCAATCCATTGCCGGGGAGCTGGCGGCCGGGGTGGAGACGCGGCTCACTCTGGCCATCGATGATGACTCCCACCTCCCCTGGCTCGGCACCCTGCTGGAGGAATTCGCCACTCGTTACCCGACCGTGGAGCTGGAGCTGCTCTTCCCGCTGATGGAAGATGTGACCGAGATGCTGGTGACCGGCCGGGCCCAGCTCGGCATCAGCTATCAGAAGGTGCATCCCCAGCGAGAGATTGTCGCCCATTCGCTGGGGGAGGTGACCATGCCGCTGGTGGTGTCACCGGATCATCCGCTGGCCCGCAAGCAGCCGCTGCGGGAGGTCGATCTGCAGGGGGCACGCCAGCTGATGGTCACCGGCCGACGGGAAGGGAGCGAGCGCCAGCGTTTTCGCATCTCGGCTCAGGTGTGGTGGGTCGAGGGGGATCTCGGGGTGCTGGAGCTGGTCAAGCGGGGCCTTGGCTGGTCCGCCATCCCGGAATTTCTGCTGCATCAACCGCTGAAGCGGGGCGAGGTGGTGGTGCTGGAGCCGGACTTTATCGCCAGCCACGCGCTGGCGCTGGAGCTGCAGTGGCATCGCGCCCGCCCGCTGGGGCAGGCGGGGCGCTGGTTGAAGGAGGCACTGCTGGCGCGGGTGCCTCGCTAGCCGACCTTACTCGGTCAGATCGTAAGGCAGGGGTTGCAGGGTGAGGCAGGAGCCTTCGTCCTGCTTGAGGCGGAATTGGGCGTCAGCCTCGGTATCTTTCGGCAGTACGGCGGTGAGCCACACCTGTCCGGCCTGTTGCCAGGCGTTGAGCACCATGCCGCTGCGGCGCCAGTTGTCACCCAGTTGCAGCTCCAGGGTATCGCCCGCATTGACCGGCTCACTGGCACTGCCTGCCAGCAGAAACAGGGCGCGGTTGTTGGCGCCGCGATATTTGGCGCGAGCCACCGTCTCCTGCCCCATGTAGCAGCCCTTGTTGAAGCTGATGCCGTCCAGTGCCTGCAGGTTGAGCATCTGCGGGATGAACTCCCCCTGATGCACCGCTTCCATGTGTGGCAGGCCCGCCTTGATCTCGAGCCCCCACCAGAGTGACTCGTCACCTTGTGGCAGGGCGTCGGCTTGCTGATTGCTTACCAGCAGCCAGCGATCCTGCTCAATCTTCACCGCCATGCCGCCGTCGATAAGACCGCTCTGCTCCAGACCAAACTGCGCGGCGATCCAGCCATCGCTGCCCGTACCGGCGATCCCGGTAGCGTGACGCTCATCGGCGGCGATCTCGACCTTGGAGAAGACGGCAAATTTCTTCAGCTCCGGCAACTGACGTTCCAACACTGAAGGGCTGGTCAGCAGCAGCAGACTGTCGTCGAGGCAGAGCAGGCGGAAATTGCTCCACAGCTTGCCCTTGGGATCACAGTGGCCACCCGGGGTCTGTTGCCCCGGTTGCAGGGCGTTGACATCACAGGTGACCTGACCTTGCAGATATTTGACGCGATCCTGGCCGCTGATACGGGTGATGGCCAGCTTGGTCAGGGAGAAGCGGGTCGGCTCGGCAGGAAAAACAGGTGGTTGCAGGCTCACGATGGTATTCCAGAGAGAAAGTATGTGAGCTGCATGGTAAAGACGTAACTAATGTTTGTCAGCCGGAAAATCCAGCTGGTACCATCCCCCGGTCTTTGTAAGGAGAGTGCCATGTTGAGCCCAGTTGAAAAATCCCGCCTGAAGTGGGCCTGCCGTCGCGGTATGCTCGAGCTGGATGTGATCTTTATGCCCTTTTTCGAACACGAGTTCGACTCCCTGAGCGAAGCCGATCAGCAGACCTTTATCCGCCTGCTGGCGAGCGACGATCCGGATCTGTTCAAATGGTGCATGGGTCATGGTGTCCCTGCCGATCCCGCATTTGCCGCCATGATCCCGATGATCCTGGAGCGCAATCAGGCGCGCCACGACCGCCAGGGGTAATACCGTGGAGCGGGTGATCATGACGGTTCACCCCTCCCGCCATCAGCAATGTTTGCTGGTGGCCCTCTTTTTATTGCTGCTCTGGCCGGTGGCTGGCCTGATTGCCGGTTGGCAGTGGGCACTGTTGCTGCCCGTCTGGCTGGTGGCGCTCTGGCTGAGCTGGCGTGCGCTTGCCGAGCCCCCGTTCGAGCTTGTCTGGGATGGTCAGTGGTTGCAGTGGCAAGGTCGTCGCTATCAGCTTGACAAGAAAAGCCGCATTCTGCCCGGCGTGCTCAGGCTGGTGCTTTGTCCCGAGCAGCAAGAGAGTGGAGCTGTGTCGCCACGGCAACTCTGGATCTTCTCCGACGCCCTTCCCCCCGAACATTACCGCCTGCTGGCGCGAGCCATCCACTTTCTGCCGTCTCGGCGCTGACGCCTGCTTTCCGTGATGACCATGCGCTGATTTACCGCGATAAGCTGCTGCCATGTGGCTGATTACGGTACTCTTTTTGTGGCTGAAAAGCGGTTGAAAACAAGTGACCCCGCCATGGCGGGGTCACTGATTGCTGCAACGCTTTACGGGAAGGGGGATTAATCCCGCTCCGGGGTCAGCACAGTCGGTTTGGAGTCCGGCAGCATATCCGGATAATCCAGGTTGTAGTGCAAGCCGCGAGACTCCTTGCGCTGCAGGGCGCAGTTGACGATAAGCTCGGCCACCTGCAGCAGGTTGCGCAGCTCCAGCAGGTTGTTGGAGACACGGAAGTTGGCGTAGTACTCCTGCACCTCCTGCTTGAGCAGGTCGATACGGCGCTTGGCGCGGGCCAGGCGCTTGTTGGTACGCACTATCCCCACGTAGTCCCACATCATCAACCGCAGCTCGTGCCAGTTGTGCTGGATCACCACCAGTTCGTCGGAATCTTCCACCTTGCTCTCGTCCCACACCGGCAGGCGCGGCGGCTCCACGCTCATCGGCAGCTTGGCCAGAATGTCGGCCCCCGCCTGATGGGCATAAACTACGCATTCCAGCAGGGAGTTGGAGGCCATGCGGTTGGCGCCGTGCAGACCGGTGTAGGTCACTTCACCGATGGCGTAGAGACCGGGGATATCGGTCTGGCCGTTGTTGTCGATCATCACGCCACCACAGGTGTAGTGGGCAGCCGGCACGATGGGCATCGGCTCCTTGGTGATGTCGATTCCGACTGCAAGGCAGCGCTCATAAATGGTCGGGAAGTGCTTGATGATGAAATCGGCCGGTTTGTGGCTGATATCCAGATACATGCAATCCGCCCCGAGCCGCTTCATCTCGTGGTCGATGGCGCGGGCGACGATGTCGCGCGGCGCCAGCTCGGCCCGCTCGTCAAACTCCGGCATAAAGCGGCTGCCGTCCGGGCGGCGCAGATAGGCCCCCTCGCCACGCAGCGCTTCGGTCAGCAGGAAGTTGGGGTCATCGGGGTGGAACAGACTGGTGGGGTGGAACTGGTTGAACTCCAGGTTCGCCACCCGGCAGCCGGCCCGCCATGCCATCGCGATGCCATCGCCAGAGCTCACATCCGGGTTGGAAGTGTACTGGTAGACCTTGGAGGCGCCACCGGTGGCCAGTGCCACGAAACGGGCGCGGATCACCTCGACCTGCTCGGCGTTGCGGTTCCAGACGTAGGCCCCCAGCACCTTGTTGCCTGGCAGGTTGAGTTTGCGGGTGGTGATGAGGTCGACCGCGTTGAAGCGCTCCATCAGCTGGATATTGGGGTGGGCGCGCACCTGATCGATCAGGGTCAGTTGCACTGCCTTGCCGGTGGCATCCGCCGCGTGGAAGATGCGGCGATGGCTGTGGCCCCCTTCCCGGGTGAGGTGGTACTGGGATTCACCGTCGGCGTTCTCCTCCTGATCGAAGGGGACCCCTTGCTGAATGAGCCACTGGATGGACTCGCGGGCGTGGCGGGCGGTGAACTCGACCACTGCCGGGTCACACAACCCGGCGCCCGCGTTGAGCGTGTCGCTCACGTGGGATTCGATGCTGTCGGTTTCGTCGAAAACGGCAGCGATGCCTCCTTGCGCATAGAAAGTGGCCCCTTCACTGATGGGCCCCTTGCTCAGAACCAGGACTTTGGCGTGGTCTGCCAATCGCAACGCGAGGGACAAACCAGCGGCACCGCTGCCAATGATCAGTACATCGCAAAGGTATTCAACACTTGCTTTCATAAGTATCATTGGCCTGGATTAAGAACTGGCACCATGGTAGCCCAAGCGAGGGCGAGGATGCAGCCTGCATCACATTTTTTTCAATTGAAGCGAACTTTCTCTGATTCTCCCTGTCTGAACTTGTGCGCTTAGGAAGGGCCGGAAAAGAAAAACGATAACCTGATGGGGGTTTTACGGCTCTGATGAGCGACCAGAATCTACTGGACGAACAGCTGGTTGAACGGGTCCAGCGCGGCGATAAAGCAGCTTTCAACCTGTTGGTAAAAAAATACCAGCATAAGGTGGTCAACCTGGTTGCCAGGTATGTCAACAATCCCGGTGATGTGCCCGATGTGGCGCAAGAGGCCTTTATAAAAGCCTACCGTGCATTGCCGACATTCCGTGGCGAAAGTGCTTTTTACACCTGGTTGTACCGAATTGCCGTGAACACGGCGAAGAATTATCTCACCTCCCAGGGGCGCAGGCCGCCCAGCAGTGATGTGGAGGCTGACGAAGCGGAGTCTTATGGTGGTGGTGAAGCCTTGCAAGAGGTCTCAACCCCCGAAAACCTGGCGCTGACTGACGAGATCAAACGCACCGTGTTTTTAGCCATAGAGGCATTGCCGGAAGACCTGAGGACAGCTATCACCCTTCGCGAACTGGAAGGGCTGAGCTACGAAGAGATTGCCGAAATCATGGATTGCCCTGTGGGTACGGTCAGATCCCGTATCTTCCGGGCGAGGGAAGCAATCGATAAAAAGCTGCAACCTCTGATCGAGAATTAACTGGGGAAAGACGGGTTAACTTATGGCAAATAAAGAGCAAATCTCTGCCCTGATGGATGGTGACCTGAGTGACGCAGAGGTACTGAACGAGCTGGAGATGGACTCCGACTTGCAAGATACCTGGGGTCGTTACCACCTGATCGGCGATGCCATGCGGGGTGACCTGCCGGTCAATCTGCAACTGGATCTCAGTGACAGCATCATGGCTGCGCTGGAGGATGAGCCCACCATACTGGCACCCAAGCCGGTCGAGGCGGCTCCCGTGCTGCAACCTGCCGTTGCGCCGGTCAAGACTGATGCCAATGTGGTTCCGTTGTTCCGCCGTGTCGGTCAGCAGCTGGGTCAATATGCCATCGCAGCGTCTGTGGCCGCTGCAGTTATCTTCGGGGTGCAGCAGTATCAGGGACAAGATGGCGTTCCGGCCAATCCGGTGCTCAATACCATTCCAATCGGTGGCAGTGCGGCACCTGTGAGTGTTCACTATCCGCAACAGGATGGCGCCCGTGCCCGTCAGCAAGGGCTGACCGAACAGCAGATGCAGGAGCAGCGGGAGCGGATCAACGCCTTCCTGCGTGACCACCAGTTGCAGCAGCGCCTGTTGCAAGACAGACAGATCCAACAATAACGAATTGTCAGGGATACAAACGTGCGCCAGTCCAGCCGTATTTTGCTGGCCTCTCTCCTGCTGATCAGTGCCAAGGCCTCGGCCGACGATAAGTCGGCCGAGGCCTTGTTGCAGCAGATGCAGAGTGCCGTGCAGCAACAGAATTTCGAGTTGTCCATGGTCAAGGCTCGTCAGGGGCGTCTTGAACCGATCCGGATCAGCCATGCCGTCATCAACGGCAAGGAAGTGGCCCACCTCAGTTACCTCGACGGCAAGGCGATCGAGTATCTCCAGCGCCAGAACGAATACACCTTCTTTGAAAACAGCCACGATCCCTACACCCTGAAGGATGCCCGCTTCCCCGGCATCTGGTCGACCCTGGTGAAGATGCCGCTGGCACAGGTGCTGGAGAGCTATGATCCTGTGCTGGCCGGCCGCAGCCGGGTTGCCGGTGTGGTGGCGCAGGTGGTAAGGCTGGTGCCTAAAGAGGCCGACAAATATGGTTTCGTGCTCTGGATTGATGAGCAGAGCCACTTGCTGCTGCGGATCGACATGGTCGAGCGGGAAGGCAATCTGGTGGAGCAGGTGCTCGGTGTCGAGCTGGATCTGCAGAGCAAACCGGCCCCCTGGCTGGTGAAGCTGGCCAACAGCAAGCAGCCTCCGGCGCTGGCGCTGGAGGATGCCTATCCAGCGCCGCAACAGCAGTTGAACTGGCAGATCACCTGGTTGCCCGATGGCTTCAAGGTGCTGTCGCAAGACCGGCACCAGCTGGTGACCACCAGTATGCCGGTGGATTACATGATGCTCTCCGACGGGCTGGTGGATCTCTCGGTCTATGTCTCCCGGGTGGATCCCAAGCAGGCGGTGCGCCAGCAGCTGATCCGCCAGGGGGCGACCTCGCTGGTGAGCTATGTCAACGAGGTGGGGGTCGAGATCACCGTGGTCGGCGAGGTGCCTGCCGAAACCGCCAAGCGCATCGCCGAGTCGGTCCAGCCGCTGGCCCGCAACGAAGCGGTGCAGTAACGGGGGATGCGGGGTTGTCCCCCGCTTGCCGAGCGTGGCGAGTCGTGGTCAGATCCCCTGATTGTGTGAACCCGAGGTGTTGCCGTGAATGAGATGAGTGAAGAGCTGGCGACCGTGGTGGCCATTGAGGGTGACCATGCCTGGGTGGAGTGCGAACGGCGCTCTGCCTGTAGTGGTTGTCAGCAGCAATCCAACTGCGGTACCGGCACCGTGGCCAAGGCATTTCCCCTGAAAGCTCCCCGCTTGCGGGTCAGGCTGACCGCCGAGGTGCGGGTTGGCCAGCAAGTGAGGCTCGGTATCCCGCAAGAGAGTCTGCTGCGCGGGGCGGCGCTGGTCTATGTGCTGCCGCTGTTTTGTCTGTTGGCCGGCGCCTTGCTGGGGCAGCTCTGGCTGGCACCGCTGCTCTCGGGCGGGGAGGGGATTACCATTCTCTGCTGCCTGCTGGGGGGCGTGCTGGGCTTTTTACTGGTTCGTTACTTTTCCAACCGCCTGGATCAGGGGCGCTACGGCCCGCAGATGCTCGGCGTGGTCGTCCCTGTCCGCATCCTCCCCTGACTGAACAGGCGCTATTTCACTGGCGCTGGCGACTAAAGAATGGCCGTCAGCCGGGTTATCCAGTAAAATCGCGCCTCCATAACTGACCTTAACCAATTTTGAGTGACTCTTGCTCGATGAAACACATTCGTAACTTTTCGATTATTGCGCACATCGACCACGGTAAATCGACCCTGTCGGACCGTCTGATCCAGACTTGCGGTGGCTTGTCCGACCGCGAGATGCAGGCTCAGGTGCTTGACTCCATGGATCTGGAGCGCGAGCGCGGCATTACCATCAAAGCACAGAGTGTGACCCTGAACTACCAGGCACAAGACGGTAACACCTACCAGCTGAACTTTATCGACACCCCGGGCCACGTGGATTTCTCCTACGAGGTCTCCCGCTCTTTGGCGGCCTGTGAAGGGGCGCTGCTGGTGGTGGATGCCGGCCAGGGGGTTGAGGCACAGACTCTGGCCAACTGCTATACCGCCATGGAAATGGATCTGGAAGTGGTTCCGGTGCTGAACAAGATTGACCTGCCGGCCGCAGAACCCGAGCGGGTTGCCGAGGAGATCGAAGACATCGTCGGTATCGACGCAGTCGATGCGGTGCGCTGCTCCGCCAAGACCGGTCTGGGTGTTGATCTGGTGCTGGAAGAGATCGTTGCCAAGATCCCGGCACCGGAAGGTGACCCGGATGCCCCACTGCAGGCGCTGATCATCGACTCCTGGTTCGACTCCTATCTGGGGGTTGTCTCTTTGGTGCGGATCAAGAACGGTTCCCTGAAGAAGAACGACAAGATCAAGGTGATGAGCACCGGTCAGGTGTGGGGTGTCGATCGTATCGGTATCTTCACGCCCAAGCAGGTGGATACCCAGGGGCTGGGTTGCGGCGAGGTAGGTTGGGTTGTCTGCGGTATCAAGGACATCCACG
The DNA here is from genome assembly GCF_051919425.1 of Aeromonas sp. 75A. Taxonomy (NCBI): domain Bacteria; kingdom Pseudomonadati; phylum Pseudomonadota; class Gammaproteobacteria; order Aeromonadales; family Aeromonadaceae; genus Aeromonas; species Aeromonas sp. 75A. Next base: position 2,960,296 of record NZ_JBQBES010000002.1, read on the forward strand.
GTGCGCCGGTGGGCGATACCCTGACTCAGGCCAAGAACGGTGCCGACAAGGCGCTGGCTGGCTTCAAGAAGGTGAAGCCGCAGGTTTATGCAGGTCTGTTCCCCATCTCCAGCGATGACTACGAGTCGTTCCGTGACGCTCTCGACAAGCTCTCCCTGAACGATGCTTCCCTGTTCTTCGAACCGGAGAGCTCCACTGCGCTGGGTTTCGGCTTCCGTTGCGGCTTCCTCGGCATGCTGCACATGGAGATCATTCAGGAGCGTCTGGAGCGTGAATACGATCTGGATCTGATCACCACGGCGCCGACCGTAGTGTACGAGATCGAGCTGACCGACGGCTCCACCATCCATATCGACAGCCCGGCCCAGATGCCCGCCATCACCAGCATCAAGGAGATGCGCGAGCCGATCGCCGAGTGTCATATCCTGCTGCCGCAGGAGTACATGGGCAACGTGATCACCCTCTGTATCGAGAAGCGTGGCGTGCAGACCAACATGGTCTACCACGGCAAGCAGGTGGCGCTGACCTATGAAATCCCGATGGCGGAAGTGGTGCTCGACTTCTTCGACCGTCTGAAATCCACCAGTCGTGGTTACGCCTCGCTGGACTATGGCTTCAAGCGTTTCGAAACCTCCGACATGGTCCGTCTGGACATCATGATCAACGGTGAGCGCGTCGATGCCCTTGCCATCATCACCCACAAGGACAACGCCCAGTATCGCGGTCGTCAGGTGGTGGAGAAGATGCGCGAGCTGATCCCGCGCCAGATGTTCGATATCGCGATTCAGGCGGCCATCGGCAACCAGATCATCGCTCGCAGCACCGTCAAGGCTCTGCGTAAAGACGTAACCGCCAAGTGCTACGGTGGTGACGTGAGTCGTAAGAAGAAACTGCTGAACAAGCAGAAAGAAGGTAAGAAGCGGATGAAGTCCCTCGGCCGTGTCGACGTGCCGCAGGAAGCCTTCCTCGCGATTCTCCACGTCGGAAAGGATTAATAGATGGCAAGCACGTTTTCCCTGATCCTGGTGGTGGTCTGCGCGATCACCGGTGTTATCTGGTGTCTGGACAAGATGATTTGGTCCAAGCAGCGCGCCGCCAAGATTGCCGTGGCTCGTGCCCATGGCGGTGCCCACCTGGATGAGAAGACCCTGGCCAAGGTCGCCCCCGTACCGGTCTGGATTGAACAGACCGCCGGGGTCTTCCCGGTCATCACCTTTGTGCTGATCCTGCGTTCGTTCATTTTTGAACCGTTCCAGATCCCGTCAGGTTCCATGATGCCCACCCTGCTGGTGGGCGACTTCATCCTGGTGGAAAAGTTTGCCTATGGTCTGCGGGACCCGGTGACCAACACCAAGTTCCTCGAGACTGGCGAGCCCAAGCGTGGCGACGTGGTGGTATTCAAGTATCCCCTTGAACCGCGCGTTGACTACATCAAGCGGGTGGTCGGCATGCCGGGTGATCGGGTCATCTATCGCAACAAGGAGCTGATGATCCGGCCCAAGTGCGAAGAGCAGGAAGGGAAAACGTGCCCGGGCTTCAAGAAGCTCGACGTCAAGTTTGAACAAAGAGGCGAATTTACCCAGATGGGGATCCCCCTTGACCGCTATACCGAGCAGTTGGGTGATGTCTCCCACGAGACCCTGCGCAATCCGCTGATGCCCGACATGGTTGGCCGTTACTATCGCCAGCCCGGCACCTACCCCGACGAGTGGGTGGTACCGGAAGGCCAGTATTTCGTAATGGGCGACAACCGCGACAACAGCACCGACAGCCGCTTCTGGGGCTTTGTGCCCGAGCAGAATCTGGTCGGCAAGGCGGTCGCTATCTGGATAAGTTTTGAATTCGAGCGCGAAGAAGGCTCCCTGCTGCCAAGTTGGGTACCGACAGGTGTGCGCTTCAACCGCATTGGCGGAATCAAGTAAATGAATATCAAGATGAACAGACTGCAGTCCCGTCTCGGGCATGTCTTTGCGGATCTGGAACTGCTGACCCGCGCGCTGACTCACCGCAGCGCCGGTTCCCGTCACAATGAGCGACTGGAATTTCTGGGTGACTCGATTTTGAGTCTGGTGATTGCCGATGATCTGTTCCACCGCTTCCCGCAAGCGGCGGAAGGGGATCTCAGCCGGATGCGCGCCACCCTGGTGCGCGAGAAGACCCTGGCCGAACTGGGCCGGGAGTTTGACCTCGGGGATCACCTGATCCTCGGCCCCGGCGAACTCAAGAGCGGCGGTTTTCGCCGCGAATCCATTCTGGCCGACACGGTCGAGGCGGTGATCGGTGCCGTCTATCTGGATACCAATCTTGAGACGGTGCGGACACTGCTGCTGAGCTGGTATGCCAGCCGCCTGGAAGAGATCAAGCCGGGCATCGAGCAGAAAGATCCCAAGACCCGTCTGCAAGAAATTTTGCAGGGAAGCCGCAAATCCCTGCCGACCTACACCGTGACCAACGTCAAGGGCGAGGCCCACAACCAGGAGTTCACCGTCCAGTGTGACGTGGAAGGTCTGGATGGTCCCCTCGTCGGGGTCGGCACCAGCCGTCGCAAGGCCGAGCAGGCCGCGGCGCAGCAAGCATTGGAAAAACTGTCATGACAGATACCACCTACTGCGGCTTTGTCGCCATCGTGGGCCGACCGAATGTGGGCAAGTCCACCCTGCTCAACAAGCTGCTTGGCCAGAAGGTCAGCATCACCTCGAAGAAGCCCCAAACCACCCGTCACCGGATTTTGGGGATCGACACCGAGGATAACTACCAGACCATCTATGTCGACACCCCGGGTCTGCACATTGAAGAGAAACGGGCCATCAACCGCCTGATGAACCGTGCCGCCACCAGTTCGCTGGGTGATGTGGCCATGGTGGTGTTCATGGTCGACGGTACCCACTGGACCAAAGATGACGAGATGGTGCTGGGCAAGCTGCGCAATCTCAAGTGCCCGGTGGTGCTGGCGGTCAACAAGATTGACAACGTCAAAGAGAAAGAAGATCTGCTGCCCCACCTCGAGTGGCTGGGCCAACAGATGAACTTCGCCCATATTCTGCCCATCAGTGCCGAAAAGGGCACCAACGTGGAGAAGATCCGCGAGTGGGCCAAGGATCTGCTGCCGGAAAACGTCCACTTCTTCCCGGAAGATTACGTGACCGACCGCTCCTCCCGCTTTATGGCCTCCGAAATCATCCGCGAGAAGCTGATGCGCTTCACCGGCGAGGAGCTGCCCTACTCGGTGACGGTGGAGATCGAGCGCTTCAAGGTGGAAGAGAACGGCCTCTATCACATCCACGGCCTGATCCTGGTCGAGCGCGATGGCCAGAAGAAGATGGTCATCGGCAACAAGGGCGAGAAGATCAAAACCATCGGCACCGAAGCGCGCCTCGACATGGAGCGTCTGTTCCAGAACAAGGTGCACCTCGAGCTGTGGGTCAAGGTCAAGTCGGGCTGGGCTGATGATGAGCGCGCCCTGCGCAGCCTCGGGTATGGCGACGACTGATTGCTGACACCGGCTTTCGTCATCCACAGTCGGCCCTATCGGGAGACCAGCCAGCTGGTCGAGGTCTTCACCCAGGATAATGGCCGATTTACTCTGGTGGCTCGCGGTTCTCGCGGGCCACGCTCCCCTCTCAAGGGGCTGCTGCAACCCTTTACCCTGCTCACCATCGCCTGGCGCGGCAAGGGCGATCTCAAGAACCTCACCCAGGTCGAATGCCCGGATCACTCCCTGCGTCTCGGCGGCGATCGCCTCTTCTACGGCCTCTATCTCAACGAGTTGGTCTACTACCTGCTGGAAGCTCACACCCCGTTCCCCGAAGTATTCGACGCCTATGCTCGTGCCATCATGGCGCTGGCCGATGGCGAGACGCCGGAGCTGCCGCTGCGCCGCTTCGAGTTCCTGCTGTTGCAGGCGCTCGGCTATGCGGTGGATTTCGAATACACGGCGGACGACGAGTCGCCCATCGAGCCGACCCTGCTCTATGGCTTCGAGCGTGAATTGGGCTTTGTTGCTTGCGAGCGGGCGCCGGATCCCCGTACCCTGTTTCTCGGTGCCCACCTGCTCGCCTTTGCCGAGGGACGTTTCGATACCCCTCCCTTGCTGCAGGCGGCCAAACGTTTCAGCCGATTGGCACTGCAACCCTATCTGGGCAAGCGCCAGCTAAAGAGCCGGGAGCTGTTTTTAAAACGCAAAGCCAGTATGCAAGGCTGACACAGATTACAGACATACGGATATTGGCGCGGTGTGATTCACTGACCGCGCAGTCAACAGATGAAGCCTTTCAAGGAGTTCTCAATGAGTGAAATCTATCTGGGTGTGAACATCGACCATATCGCGACTCTGCGCAACGCCCGTGGCACCCAGTATCCGGATCCGGTACAGGCCGCGTTCGTGGCCGAACAGGCCGGTGCCGATGGCATTACCGTGCATCTGCGTGAAGATCGCCGCCACATCACCGACCGCGATGTGGCGATCCTGCGCCAAACTATCCAGACCAGAATGAACCTGGAGATGGCAGTGACCGAAGAGATGATCGGCATCGCCTGCCGCATCAAGCCCCACTTCGTCTGTCTGGTACCGGAGAAGCGCACCGAAGTGACCACCGAGGGTGGTCTGGACGTGGCCGGCCAGTTGGACAAGGTGACTGACGCCGTTGCCCGTCTCTCTGCTGTGGGTGCCCAGGTATCCCTCTTTATCGACGCCGATCCCATCCAGATCGATGCGGCTGCCGAGAGTGGCGCCCCCTTTATCGAGATCCATACCGGCCGTTACGCCGATGCCACCACCGATGCTGAGCGCAACGCCGAGTTCAAGCGTATCGCCGCCGGCGCCTCCTATGCCGCTGGCAAGGGCTTGAAGGTCAATGCCGGTCACGGCCTGCACTACCACAACGTCAAGGCCATCGCCGCCATCCCCGAGCTCTATGAGCTCAACATCGGCCACGCCATCATCGGCCGCGCCGCCTTCGATGGTCTGGCCAAGGCCGTGAGCGATATGCGCCTGCTGATGCAGGAAGCCCGTCAGGGGATCTGAGTTGCAAAATAGGCCCGCGGCCTGAGACCGGCCGCTAGAAATAACAAGGGACGCCACGGCGTCCTTTGTTATTTCAGGTGTTGTTCAAGTGAGGGCAATGGGTTGGCGGCCACCGAGCTGTAATAACCCAGCACAATCGGCTATAAGCAGTTGATGTCAAAAGGGTTACACTGGTTGACCCTGTGAGTTGGACGAGATTGTTATGGATCATCCCCTGTACCACCCCGATATCACCGAACTTGAACCTGTCGCCCGTGCGGCGGGAGCGGCCATCATGGCCATCTACAGCCAGCCCTTCGCGGTGGAGTACAAGAGTGACGAGAGTCCGCTGACCGCAGCCGACAAGGGGGCTCATGCGGTGATCGTTCAGGCGTTGGCACGGCTGACTCCGGATATTTCCGTATTGTCGGAGGAGTCGGGGCCCGAGGTGATGGCGGCGCGCCACGGCTGGTCCCGCTACTGGCTGGTGGATCCCCTCGATGGCACCAAGGAGTTTGTCTCCCGCAACGGCGAGTTCACCGTCAATATCGCGCTGATTGAAGAGGGGGCGCCGCGCTGGGGATTAGTCTATGCGCCGGTGCTGGACAAGCTCTGGTATGGCGGCAAGGGCGTAGGCGCCTGGCGCATCGCCGATGGCAAGCACGAGTCCATCCAGACCCGGCCTCATCCTGAAGGAACGGCGTGGCGGGTGGTGGGCAGTCGCAACCACCTGTCGCAGGAGACCCTCGATTTCTTGGCTCCTTTTGGTGAAATCGAGCTGGTTTCCATGGGCAGTTCGCTCAAGTTCTGCATCATCGCCGAGGGGGGCGCCGAGCTCTATCCGCGCCTCGCACCCACCTGCGAGTGGGATACCGGCGCTGCGCAGGCGGTGCTGGAGGGAGCGGGGGGCAGCGTCACCCGACTCGATGGTTCACCGCTGCGCTATAACAAGCCCGACATCCTCAACCCCTGGTTTGTCGCCAGGGCGTGACCTTGCAAGTACGCTGAGCATCGCCCAATAAAAAGAGGCCGGAGCGGGTTGCATACCCACTCCGGCCTCTTTGTATTTGACGCAGTTTTAAAAGACTTTCTTGAACGGCTTGATGGTCACTTTGGCATAGACGCCAGCTGCCACATAGGGATCGGCATCGGCCCAGGCCTGGGCGTCCGCCTGCGAGGCAAACTCGGCGATGACGGTGCTGCCGGTAAAGCCGGCATCGGCCGGATCCTCGGCATCGATGGCCGGGTTGGGGCCGGCTGTCAGCAGCCGACCCTCATCCTGCAGGGCTTGCAGGCGAGCCAGATGGGCGGGGCGAACCTGCTTGCGCAGCGGCAGGCTGCCCTGAACATCTTCGGAGTAGATGAGATACCACATGAGACAATCCTTTTCTGATGAGGGTTATTTTTTGGGTTCGTCTTTTTGCTGGGACAACTGATCGGCAGGGATATGGCGATAGAGATAGACGCCGCTCAGCAGGGTAAAGACCAGCGTCATCCCCAGCAGACCGAACACCTTGAAGTTGACCCACATCTCTTGCGGCAGGTTGAACGCCACGTAGAGGTTGAGCAGGCCACAGACGGTAAAGAAGCCGACCCAGCCGAGATTGACTGTGTCCCAGACCTTATCGGGTGCTTGCAGCTCCTTGGCCAGCATCTGTTTGATCAGATTCTTGCCAAAGCCGTAGCGGCTGATGAGCAGACCCAGTGCGAACAGCACGTTGATGACAGTCACTTTCCACTTGATGAAGGTGTCATCGTGGAAGAAAACTGTGAGGCCGCCGAAGAAGCCGACCAGCAGGAAGGTAAAGAGCTGCATCTTCTCGACTTTGCGATAGCGGATCCAGCTATAGGCGAGCTGCAGACCGGTGACCACTACCAGTGCGCCGGTAGCCATGTAGATGTCGTAGAACTTGTAGACCGCGAAGAAAACGATAAGTGGAATAAATTCAATAAATTGCTTCATGTCTGGCGCCTAGTCCTCAAAGATGGCCTGCAAATTTCGCCCAGTCTACCTGCATGGCGGACAACGGCAAATGAATAAGACCGCTCATTTTTACGCCGGTTCCGCGCTGTCGCCAAACAGTTGGCGTGCAATGGAGATCCCGAGTCGCTGCTGATCGGCCAGCAGGTCGCGGATATGGCGCTCTTCAATCAGAGGGTTGAGCAGCACGGCGCGCAGCAGGGTGAGCGGTTGGGCACCGTAGCGTACCACCGCTCGTTGGGTGCGGGAGACAAAGCTGTGCCCCTCGGCCCGCTGGGCTTTTTGCAGGGACACGTTGAAGTCGTTGATCTGCGCATTGGCCGTCTCATCCAGCACCTTGCCCTGCAGATGGGGTGGGATGCAGCGATAGGAGAGCAGGTTCATCACCGGAGCAGACATCAGCTCGAAGGCGGGATTGCTGGTGATGAGCTCGGCCATCAGCCGGGCCCGGTCGTAGTTGGCTTCGATAAGCTCGGCATAGCCTTGCTGGCCGAAGAGCTGGAAGGCGGCGTCCAGATAGAGGGCATTGGCCGGGCGGGTGCCCTCCAGGGTAAAGCGACCCTGATCGAACGAGGTGGCACGGATGGCGTAGGGCGCCTCTCGCTTGACCGCCATCATCAGGTCGGGCTGACGGCAGAGCAGCATGCCGGTACCGAGCGGCACCAGCAGTTGCTTGTGACCATCCAGCGTGACGGTATCTGCGCGCTCGATCCCGGCCAGCAGGTTTTGATAGCGGGGGGAGAAGAGGGTCGGGCCTCCCCAGGCGGCATCCACGTGGAAGTGGATCTGCTCGCGCTCGGCGATGGTCGCCAGCTCCGGCAGGGGGTCGATGGAGCCAAAGTCGGTACTGCCCGCCACGCCGACCAATGCCAGCACTTTCAATTTCTGTTCCTTGCACTGGAGCAGCGCCTGCTCCAGCGCAGCCAGACTGAGCCGGTTCTGTTCGTCAGTCTCAAGGCGCCAGACACTGCGGGCGCCCAGTCCCAGCAGATCCATCCCCTTGTCGAAGGAGTAGTGCATCAGCCGGGAACCCAGAATGACGGCGCCGCGATAGCCCTGCTCATAGAGGGCGAACAGGTTGTCGCCGCAGGCGCGGTTGCGGGCCAGCCAGAGGGCGGTGACGTTGGCGATGGTACCGCCGCTGGTCATGACGCCGAGAGCGGCATCCTTGGCATGCATCTGCTCGCCGTAGAAGGCATCGTCCCTGCCATAGATGAGGCGGTGCAGCTTGGCCAGCACCTCCCGCTCCAGAAAGCTGAGCAGGCGGGAGGACTCCATCTTCATCGGATTCTGGTTGAGCATCACCAGCAGGCGCGACAGCTCGGCGGTATAGGCCGGCAGTGGCGCCGTCATGTGGCCCATGTAGCGTGGCGAGGTGAGGTGCGAGGCGCCAGGCACCAGAGTAGCCAGCCGCGCCAGATACTCCTCGATAGGTTGGCCGACTGCAGGCATGCGGGATTGATCGAGCTGGTGGGTGAACAGGTCGCGCTGGTAGGGGGCCTGACTGTCGTCGGAGTGGTGGAAGGTCTCCAGCAAGGTGCTCATCGCCTCGCCAAAGGCGGGATCCGCTTGTGCAAACAGCTCAGTCAACTTCATCAGGTTCTCCAGACCAGGTCACCGGGGTAGGTGTTTATGCCGCTTCTGTCGGGCATCGGCGGCAGAGCATACACCAAAGGTTGGCAGGTGACAGCCACTCCATTTTTTAAGCGAACACTTGTACTCCGAAATGGCGCTGGGTAGAGTGAGCCACAGTTATTGTGGAGTCGATGTTATGAGTGGTGTGATGGATTACTCCCCCCGGGAGGAGCTGGCAAACCGGCTGAGTCACGGTGCGGGATTGTTGCTGGGGATTGTCGGGCTGGTGCTGTTGCTCATCAAGGGATGGGGTCAGGGTACACAGGCGCTGGTGAGCTACAGCCTTTATGGCGGCAGTCTGGTGCTGCTCTATCTCGCCTCGACCCTCTATCACAGCATGGGGTCAGGGCGGGCCAGACGCTGGTGCAAGGTGTTTGATCACTGCGCCATCTATCTGCTGATTGCCGGCACCTATACCCCCTTCCTGCTAGTCGCGTTAGACACGCCGCTGGCGAAGGGGTTGATGGTGGTGATCTGGGCCCTGGCGCTGGCTGGCGTGGTGTTCAAGCTGGTGTTTATCAACCGCTTCAAGAAGTTGTCGCTTTTTACCTACCTGATGCTGGGTTGGCTGTCGCTGGTGGTCATCTACCAGCTCTATATCCATCTGGCCGGTGAGGGGCTGCTGCTGCTCTGGCTTGGCGGCCTTATCTACAGCCTCGGGGTCATCTTCTATGTGGCCAAGCAGATCCCCTATAACCACGCCATCTGGCATCTCTTTGTGCTGGGTGGCAGCGTTTGTCACTTTATGGCCATTTACGGCTACGTCGCCTAACGTCTTGCAACTAGCCCTTAATTGGTATTTTTAGCGCGTAAAAGGATAAATTCGTGCGGTATCACACAGTTGGCATCAGCGTTTGCTGACAAGCTAGGGCCAGTTCAATTCGCAAAGGATGCACGAAATGAGTGAAATCGCGCTTTCCATCAGCATGTTGTCGCTGGTGGCAGTGCTAGGACTCTGGCTGGGAAACTGGCGAGTCTATGGCGTTGGCTTGGGGATAGGGGGGGTGCTGTTCGGCGGCATCATAGTGGGTCACTTTGCAGGCGCCTCCGATCTCGCGCTGGATGCACAAACGCTTCACTTTATTCAAGAATTTGGCCTGATCCTGTTTGTCTATACCATCGGCATCCAGGTCGGGCCGGGTTTCTTCTCGTCATTGCGCAGTTCGGGTCTCAAACTCAACGCCTTTGCCGCTTTGCTGGTCATCCTTGGCTGCGTGGTGGCCGCTGGCTTGCATCAATTTTTCGATGTGCCGTTGCCGGTCATTCTGGGGGTCTTCTCCGGTGCCGTCACCAATACGCCATCCCTCGGTGCGGGCCAGCAGATCCTGGCCGAGCTGGGCGCCGCGCCCGGTTCTACCGGCCTGATGGGGATGGGCTATGCGGTTGCCTATCCGTTTGGTATCTGTGGCATTTTGCTCACCATGTGGCTGGTCAGGGTCTTCTTTCGCATCAAGATCGACGATGAAGCCGCCCAGTTCGAGCTACAAACCGGTAAAACCAAGGAGAGCTTGCAGACCATCAACATCGCGGTACGCAACCCCAACATGCATGGCTTGATGCTGAGCGAGATCCCGAGTCTCGACGAGTCCGATGTCATCTGTTCACGGCTCAAGCGTGGCGACGAGCTGATGGTGCCACGGCCGGAATCCCGTATCGAACTGGGTGACTTGCTGCACTTGGTCGGTGAGCGCCATGCGCTGCACAAGGTGTTGCTGGTGTTGGGGGAGGAGGTGGAGACCTCGCTCTCGACTCGTGGTACCGACCTGCGCGTCGAGCGGGTGGTGGTGACCAACGAGCAGGTTCTTGGCAAGAAGATCCGCGATCTGGATATCAAACAACGCTATGACGTGGTGATCTCGCGCCTCAACCGAGCTGGTATCGAACTGGTGCCGACCAGTCAGACCAGCCTGCAGTTTGGCGATATTCTCAACCTGGTGGGGCGCCTCGATGCCATCGAAGCTGTCACCAATGTGGTCGGCAACGTGCAGCAAAAACTGCAGCAGGTGCAGATGTTGCCGGTATTTATCGGGATTGGCCTTGGCGTATTGCTCGGTTCCATCCCCTTCTACCTGCCCGGTTTCCCGGCCGCTCTCAAATTGGGTCTGGCGGGTGGGCCGCTGGTGGTGGCGCTGATCCTGTCGCGGATTGGCAGCATCGGCAAGCTCTACTGGTTTATGCCCCCCAGCGCCAACCTGGCGCTGCGGGAGATCGGCATCGTGCTGTTTCTGGCGGTGGTCGGATTCAAGTCCGGTGCCGGTTTCGTTGATACCCTGATCAACGGTGATGGCCCAGCCTGGATGCTCTACGGCATGGCGATCACCCTGATCCCGCTGCTGGTGGTCGGTGTGCTGGCGCGCCTCTACGGCAAGATGAACTACCTCACCCTGTGTGGTTTGCTGGCCGGCTCTATGACTGATCCTCCCGCGCTGGCCTTTGCCAACGCCATGCACCCGACCAGTGGCGCCAGTGCGCTCTCATACGCCACTGTCTACCCGCTGGTGATGTTCCTGCGGATCATCTCGCCACAGCTGCTGGCTATCATCCTCTGGGCGGGAGCCTAGGGTTAATCCTGACGGGAGCATGCCTTGTCATGCTCCCGTCATCATTCTGTAATTTATTGATAATTTTGGTTTTTGCCATTCTCGTAACCTCGTTTTACACACTTCTGTCTGGCTGAACAGTTCAGCCTCAAATCGGTCTATCCTTTCGAATTTTCGAGCTGGTTATTTTCCCCCTCAGTCTGCAAAGTAGGCTGTGGCTTATTGCATTCAAATCAGGATTCAGGAGAGAACATGATCACCAATGCCGTTACCTTGGAACAGGGCGTAACCGTAACCCAACTTAAAGGACAAATTTATCTGGTTGCCGCAGATGGCAGCCGGAAGCTGTTGGCTGAAGGTGATGTGCTGCCGAAAGGGGCGGTGATCATGTCGCCGGATGGCGCTAGTTTCATGGGCGGCGGACAGTCGTTCACTGTGCAACCAGCCAGCGAACAGAGTGAGCCTGCCGAAGAGGGAGATGCTCCCCAGCTGGCGCAAAACGGCGCTGCAGGTACTCCTGATGATATCAGTGCCCTACAACAGGCCATTTTGGGCGGCGCGGACCCGACCCAGGCCTTTGAAGCCTCCGCCGCAGGCGGTGCACCTGCCGCCGGTGGTGGCGGTATTGGGGGCGTCGCCGGTGCCAGTGGCAACGGCGGTTTTGTCACCATCGACCGTACCGGTTCCGCAACCATTGCTGAAGCCACTTTCGATACCACCTACAACACCAATGGCGAGCCACCGCTGGGTGCTGCTGGCGAAGATGAAGTATTTGACCTGACTCCGCCCACCATTTCCGTCGTTGCGCCAGATAACACCAATGACACCACTCCGACCCTGACCGGAACCACGGATGCTCCCGTTGGCAGCATCGTCACCCTGCTGGTTACCGATGCAAACGGTAATCAACAAACCCTGACCGCGATCGTCACACCCACTGGCACCTTCACCGTGGAAGTGGTGACCCCTTTGGCTGAAGGCTCTTATACCGTAACAGCCACAGTGACCGATCCTGCGGGGAATACAGGTAGTGCGACTGATTCAGGGAGTGTGGATGTAACGGCTCCAGCGATCACCGTCGATGCGCCTGACAATACCAATGACACCACACCGACTATCACTGGTACTAGCAATGCGGTTCCAGGCAGCACGGTCACTCTTGTGGTGACCGATGCCAATGGCACTCAGCAAACCCTGACTACCACCGTGCAACCGGGTGGTGGTTACAGCGTGGATGTCACCACTCCGTTGGCGGAAGGCAGCTATCAAGTAACGGCCAGCGTCACCGATCCGGCCGGCAACACCGGCACCGCGACCGACGATGGCAGCGTGAATATTGATGAGTCGGTCGATGCAGTCAATGACGAGTACGAGGTCAACGAAGATGGCTCGGTGAGCCTGAACCTGCTGGCCAACGACAAGGCGCCGGATGGCGGGCTAGCAATTCAGTCCATCAACGGCGTCGAGCTGACCGGACTGGCGCAGACCATAGCGGTACAGGGTGGCAATGTCGTGATTGCGGCGGATGGCAGCATCAGCTTTGTGCCGGGCAAGGACTTCAACGGTGAGATCAGCTTTAACTATGTGGCCGAAGACGTTGACGGCGATACCGACAGTGCCAAAGTCAACATCACCGTCAAGCCGGTGGACGACGCGACGGTTGTGGCGCCGGACAGCAACACGGTGACCGAAGACACCCCGCTGGTGGTGGGCAAGGCCGGTGGTCTGCTGGCGAACGACAGTGACGTGGACAACACGCTGACGGTGAGCAAGATCACCGTGAACGGTACCGACTACACCGTGGGTGCCAACGGTGCGACCGTGGAGCTGGCGGGCAAGGGCACCCTGGTGGTGAACAGTGATGGCAGCTACAGCTTCACGCCGGTGAAAGACTTCGCCGGAGCCCTGCCGGTGGTGGGTTACACCACCAACACCGGCGCGAGCTCGACACTGACGCTGACCATGACGCCGGTGGACGACGCGACGGTTGTGGCGCCGGACAGCAACACGGTGACCGAAGACACCCCGCTGGTGGTGGGCAAGGCTGGTGGTCTGCTGGCGAACGACAGTGACGTGGACAACACGCTGACGGTGAGCAAGATCACCGTGAACGGTACCGACTACACCGTGGGTGCCAACGGTGCGACCGTGGAGCTGGCGGGCAAGGGCACCCTGGTGGTGAACAGTGATGGCAGCTACAGCTTCACGCCGGTGAAAGACTTCGCCGGAGCCCTGCCGGTGGTGGGTTACACCACCAACACCGGCGCGAGCTCGACACTGACGCTGACCATGACGCCGGTGGACGACGCGACGGTTGTGGCGCCGGACAGCAACACGGTGACCGAAGACACCCCGCTGGTGGTGGGCAAGGCCGGTGGTCTGCTGGCGAACGACAGTGACGTGGACAACACGCTGACGGTGAGCAAGATCACCGTGAACGGTACCGACTACACCGTGGGTGCCAACGGTGCGACCGTGGAGCTGGCGGGCAAGGGCACCCTGGTGGTGAACAGTGATGGCAGCTACAGCTTCACGCCGGTGAAAGACTTCGCCGGAGCCCTGCCGGTGGTGGGTTACACCACCAACACCGGCGCGAGCTCGACACTGACGCTGACCATGACGCCGGTGGACGACGCGACGGTTGTGGCGCCGGACAGCAACACGGTGACCGAAGACACCCCGCTGGTGGTGGGCAAGGCCGGTGGTCTGCTGGCGAACGACAGTGACGTGGACAACACGCTGACGGTGAGCAAGATCACCGTGAACGGTACCGACTACACCGTGGGTGCCAACGGTGCGACCGTGGAGCTGGCGGGCAAGGGCACCCTGGTGGTGAACAGTGATGGCAGCTACAGCTTCACGCCGGTGAAAGACTTCGCCGGAGCCCTGCCGGTGGTGGGTTACACCACCAACACCGGCGCGAGCTCGACACTGACGCTGACCATGACGCCGGTGGACGACGCGACGGTTGTGGCGCCGGACAGCAACACGGTGACCGAAGACACCCCGCTGGTGGTGGGCAAGGCCGGTGGTCTGCTGGCGAACGACAGTGACGTGGACAACACGCTGACGGTGAGCAAGATCACCGTGAACGGTACCGACTACACCGTGGGTGCCAACGGTGCGACCGTGGAGCTGGCGGGCAAGGGCACCCTGGTGGTGAACAGTGATGGCAGCTACAGCTTCACGCCGGTGAAAGACTTCGCCGGAGCCCTGCCGGTGGTGGGTTACACCACCAACACCGGCGCGAGCTCGACACTGACGCTGACCATGACGCCGGTGGACGACGCGACGGTTGTGGCGCCGGACAGCAACACGGTGACCGAAGACACCCCGCTGGTGGTGGGCAAGGCTGGTGGTCTGCTGGCGAACGACAGTGACGTGGACAACACGCTGACGGTGAGCAAGATCACCGTGAACGGTACCGACTACACCGTGGGTGCCAACGGTGCGACCGTGGAGCTGGCGGGCAAGGGCACCCTGGTGGTGAACAGTGATGGCAGCTACAGCTTCACGCCGGTGAAAGACTTCGCCGGAGCCCTGCCGGTGGTGGGTTACACCACCAACACCGGCGCGAGCTCGACACTGACGCTGACCATGACGCCGGTGGACGACGCGACGGTTGTGGCGCCGGACAGCAACACGGTGACCGAAGACACCCCGCTGGTGGTGGGCAAGGCCGGTGGTCTGCTGGCGAACGACAGTGACGTGGACAACACGCTGACGGTGAGCAAGATCACCGTGAACGGTACCGACTACACCGTGGGTGCCAACGGTGCGACCGTGGAGCTGGTGGGCAAGGGCACCCTGGTGGTGAACAGTGATGGCAGCTACAGCTTCACGCCGGTGAAAGACTTCGCCGGAGCCCTGCCGGTGGTGGGTTACACCACCAACACCGGCGCGAGCTCGACACTGACGCTGACCATGACGCCGGTGGACGACGCGACGGTTGTGGCGCCGGACAGCAACACGGTGACCGAAGACACCCCGCTGGTGGTGGGCAAGGCCGGTGGTCTGCTGGCGAACGACAGTGACGTGGACAACACGCTGACGGTGAGCAAGATCACCGTGAACGGTACCGACTACACCGTGGGTGCCAACGGTGCGACCGTGGAGCTGGCGGGCAAGGGCACCCTGGTGGTGAACAGTGATGGCAGCTACAGCTTCACGCCGGTGAAAGACTTCGCCGGAGCCCTGCCGGTGGTGGGTTACACCACCAACACCGGCGCGAGCTCGACACTGACGCTGACCATGACGCCGGTGGACGACGCGACGGTTGTGGCGCCGGACAGCAACACGGTGACCGAAGACACCCCGCTGGTGGTGGGCAAGGCTGGTGGTCTGCTGGCGAACGACAGTGACGTGGACAACACGCTGACGGTGAGCAAGATCACCGTGAACGGTACCGACTACACCGTGGGTGCCAACGGTGCGACCGTGGAGCTGGCGGGCAAGGGCACCCTGGTGGTGAACAGTGATGGCAGCTACAGCTTCACGCCGGTGAAAGACTTCGCCGGAGCCCTGCCGGTGGTGGGTTACACCACCAACACCGGCGCGAGCTCGACACTGACGCTGACCATGACGCCGGTGGACGACGCGACGGTTGTGGCGCCGGACAGCAACACGGTGACCGAAGACACCCCGCTGGTGGTGGGCAAGGCCGGTGGTCTGCTGGCGAACGACAGTGACGTGGACAACACGCTGACGGTGAGCAAGATCACCGTGAACGGTACCGACTACACCGTGGGTGCCAACGGTGCGACCGTGGAGCTGGCGGGCAAGGGCACCCTGGTGGTGAACAGTGATGGCAGCTACAGCTTCACGCCGGTGAAAGACTTCGCCGGAGCCCTGCCGGTGGTGGGTTACACCACCAACACCGGCGCGAGCTCGACACTGACGCTGACCATGACGCCGGTGGACGACGCGACGGTTGTGGCGCCGGACAGCAACACGGTGACCGAAGACACCCCGCTGGTGGTGGGCAAGGCCGGTGGTCTGCTGGCGAACGACAGTGACGTGGACAACACGCTGACGGTGAGCAAGATCACCGTGAACGGTACCGACTACACCGTGGGTGCCAACGGTGCGACCGTGGAGCTGGTGGGCAAGGGCACCCTGGTGGTGAACAGTGATGGCAGCTACAGCTTCACGCCGGTGAAAGACTTCGCCGGAGCCCTGCCGGTGGTGGGTTACACCACCAACACCGGCGCGAGCTCGACACTGACGCTGACCATGACGCCGGTGGACGACGCGACGGTTGTGGCGCCGGACAGCAACACGGTGACCGAAGACACCCCGCTGGTGGTGGGCAAGGCTGGTGGTCTGCTGGCGAACGACAGTGACGTGGACAACACGCTGACGGTGAGCAAGATCACCGTGAACGGTACCGACTACACCGTGGGTGCCAACGGTGCGACCGTGGAGCTGGCGGGCAAGGGCACCCTGGTGGTGAACAGTGATGGCAGCTACAGCTTCACGCCGGTGAAAGACTTCGCCGGAGCCCTGCCGGTGGTGGGTTACACCACCAACACCGGCGCGAGCTCGACACTGACGCTGACCATGACGCCGGTGGACGACGCGACGGTTGTGGCGCCGGACAGCAACACGGTGACCGAAGACACCCCGCTGGTGGTGGGCAAGGCCGGTGGTCTGCTGGCGAACGACAGTGACGTGGACAACACGCTGACGGTGAGCAAGATCACCGTGAACGGTACCGACTACACCGTGGGTGCCAACGGTGCGACCGTGGAGCTGGCGGGCAAGGGCACCCTGGTGGTGAACAGTGATGGCAGCTACAGCTTCACGCCGGTGAAAGACTTCGCCGGAGCCCTGCCGGTGGTGGGTTACACCACCAACACCGGCGCGAGCTCGACACTGACGCTGACCATGACGCCGGTGGACGACGCGACGGTTGTGGCGCCGGACAGCAACACGGTGACCGAAGACACCCCGCTGGTGGTGGGCAAGGCTGGTGGTCTGCTGGCGAACGACAGTGACGTGGACAACACGCTGACGGTGAGCAAGATCACCGTGAACGGTACCGACTACACCGTGGGTGCCAACGGTGCGACCGTGGAGCTGGCGGGCAAGGGCACCCTGGTGGTGAACAGTGATGGCAGCTACAGCTTCACGCCGGTGAAAGACTTCGCCGGAGCCCTGCCGGTGGTGGGTTACACCACCAACACCGGCGCGAGCTCGACACTGACGCTGACCATGACGCCGGTGGACGACGCGACGGTTGTGGCGCCGGACAGCAACACGGTGACCGAAGACACCCCGCTGGTGGTGGGCAAGGCTGGTGGTCTGCTGGCGAACGACAGTGACGTGGACAACACGCTGACGGTGAGCAAGATCACCGTGAACGGTACCGACTACACCGTGGGTGCCAACGGTGCGACCGTGGAGCTGGCGGGCAAGGGCACCCTGGTGGTGAACAGTGATGGCAGCTACAGCTTCACGCCGGTGAAAGACTTCGCCGGAGCCCTGCCGGTGGTGGGTTACACCACCAACACCGGCGCGAGCTCGACACTGACGCTGACCATGACGCCGGTGGACGACGCGACGGTTGTGGCGCCGGACAGCAACACGGTGACCGAAGACACCCCGCTGGTGGTGGGCAAGGCCGGTGGTCTGCTGGCGAACGACAGTGACGTGGACAACACGCTGACGGTGAGCAAGATCACCGTGAACGGTACCGACTACACCGTGGGTGCCAACGGTGCGACCGTGGAGCTGGCGGGCAAGGGCACCCTGGTGGTGAACAGTGATGGCAGCTACAGCTTCACGCCGGTGAAAGACTTCGCCGGAGCCCTGCCGGTGGTGGGTTACACCACCAACACCGGCGCGAGCTCGACACTGACGCTGACCATGACGCCGGTGGACGACGCGACGGTTGTGGCGCCGGACAGCAACACGGTGACCGAAGACACCCCGCTGGTGGTGGGCAAGGCTGGTGGTCTGCTGGCGAACGACAGTGACGTGGACAACACGCTGACGGTGAGCAAGATCACCGTGAACGGTACCGACTACACCGTGGGTGCCAACGGTGCGACCGTGGAGCTGGCGGGCAAGGGCACCCTGGTGGTGAACAGTGATGGCAGCTACAGCTTCACGCCGGTGAAAGACTTCGCCGGAGCCCTGCCGGTGGTGGGTTACACCACCAACACCGGCGCGAGCTCGACACTGACGCTGACCATGACGCCGGTGGACGACGCGACGGTTGTGGCGCCGGACAGCAACACGGTGACCGAAGACACCCCGCTGGTGGTGGGCAAGGCCGGTGGTCTGCTGGCGAACGACAGTGACGTGGACAACACGCTGACGGTGAGCAAGATCACCGTGAACGGTACCGACTACACCGTGGGTGCCAACGGTGCGACCGTGGAGCTGGTGGGCAAGGGCACCCTGGTGGTGAACAGTGATGGCAGCTACAGCTTCACGCCGGTGAAAGACTTCGCCGGAGCCCTGCCGGTGGTGGGTTACACCACCAACACCGGCGCGAGCTCGACACTGACGCTGACCATGACGCCGGTGGACGACGCGACGGTTGTGGCGCCGGACAGCAACACGGTGACCGAAGACACCCCGCTGGTGGTGGGCAAGGCCGGTGGTCTGCTGGCGAACGACAGTGACGTGGACAACACGCTGACGGTGAGCAAGATCACCGTGAACGGTACCGACTACACCGTGGGTGCCAACGGTGCGACCGTGGAGCTGGCGGGCAAGGGCACCCTGGTGGTGAACAGTGATGGCAGCTACAGCTTCACGCCGGTGAAAGACTTCGCCGGAGCCCTGCCGGTGGTGGGTTACACCACCAACACCGGCGCGAGCTCGACACTGACGCTGACCATGACGCCGGTGGACGACGCGACGGTTGTGGCGCCGGACAGCAACACGGTGACCGAAGACACCCCGCTGGTGGTGGGCAAGGCCGGTGGTCTGCTGGCGAACGACAGTGACGTGGACAACACGCTGACGGTGAGCAAGATCACCGTGAACGGTACCGACTACACCGTGGGTGCCAACGGTGCGACCGTGGAGCTGGCGGGCAAGGGCACCCTGGTGGTGAACAGTGATGGCAGCTACAGCTTCACGCCGGTGAAAGACTTCGCCGGAGCCCTGCCGGTGGTGGGTTACACCACCAACACCGGCGCGAGCTCGACACTGACGCTGACCATGACGCCGGTGGACGACGCGACGGTTGTGGCGCCGGACAGCAACACGGTGACCGAAGACACCCCGCTGGTGGTGGGCAAGGCCGGTGGTCTGCTGGCGAACGACAGTGACGTGGACAACACGCTGACGGTGAGCAAGATCACCGTGAACGGTACCGACTACACCGTGGGTGCCAACGGTGCGACCGTGGAGCTGGCGGGCAAGGGCACCCTGGTGGTGAACAGTGATGGCAGCTACAGCTTCACGCCGGTGAAAGACTTCGCCGGAGCCCTGCCGGTGGTGGGTTACACCACCAACACCGGCGCGAGCTCGACACTGACGCTGACCATGACGCCGGTGGACGACGCGACGGTTGTGGCGCCGGACAGCAACACGGTGACCGAAGACACCCCGCTGGTGGTGGGCAAGGCTGGTGGTCTGCTGGCGAACGACAGTGACGTGGACAACACGCTGACGGTGAGCAAGATCACCGTGAACGGTACCGACTACACCGTGGGTGCCAACGGTGCGACCGTGGAGCTGGCGGGCAAGGGCACCCTGGTGGTGAACAGTGATGGCAGCTACAGCTTCACGCCGGTGAAAGACTTCGCCGGAGCCCTGCCGGTGGTGGGTTACACCACCAACACCGGCGCGAGCTCGACACTGACGCTGACCATGACGCCGGTGGACGACGCGACGGTTGTGGCGCCGGACAGCAACACGGTGACCGAAGACACCCCGCTGGTGGTGGGCAAGGCTGGTGGTCTGCTGGCGAACGACAGTGACGTGGACAACACGCTGACGGTGAGCAAGATCACCGTGAACGGTACCGACTACACCGTGGGTGCCAACGGTGCGACCGTGGAGCTGGCGGGCAAGGGCACCCTGGTGGTGAACAGTGATGGCAGCTACAGCTTCACGCCGGTGAAAGACTTCGCCGGAGCCCTGCCGGTGGTGGGTTACACCACCAACACCGGCGCGAGCTCGACACTGACGCTGACCATGACGCCGGTGGACGACGCGACGGTTGTGGCGCCGGACAGCAACACGGTGACCGAAGACACCCCGCTGGTGGTGGGCAAGGCCGGTGGTCTGCTGGCGAACGACAGTGACGTGGACAACACGCTGACGGTGAGCAAGATCACCGTGAACGGTACCGACTACACCGTGGGTGCCAACGGTGCGACCGTGGAGCTGGCGGGCAAGGGCACCCTGGTGGTGAACAGTGATGGCAGCTACAGCTTCACGCCGGTGAAAGACTTCGCCGGAGCCCTGCCGGTGGTGGGTTACACCACCAACACCGGCGCGAGCTCGACACTGACGCTGACCATGACGCCGGTGGACGACGCGACGGTTGTGGCGCCGGACAGCAACACGGTGACCGAAGACACCCCGCTGGTGGTGGGCAAGGCTGGTGGTCTGCT
This sequence comes from Aeromonas sp. 75A, assembly GCF_051919425.1. Taxonomy (NCBI): domain Bacteria; kingdom Pseudomonadati; phylum Pseudomonadota; class Gammaproteobacteria; order Aeromonadales; family Aeromonadaceae; genus Aeromonas; species Aeromonas sp. 75A. The sequence goes on from NZ_JBQBES010000002.1 coordinate 2,981,032, forward strand.
GGCGAACGACAGTGACGTGGACAACACGCTGACGGTGAGCAAGATCACCGTGAACGGTACCGACTACACCGTGGGTGCCAACGGTGCGACCGTGGAGCTGGCGGGCAAGGGCACCCTGGTGGTGAACAGTGATGGCAGCTACAGCTTCACGCCGGTGAAAGACTTCGCCGGAGCCCTGCCGGTGGTGGGTTACACCACCAACACCGGCGCGAGCTCGACACTGACGCTGACCATGACGCCGGTGGACGACGCGACGGTTGTGGCGCCGGACAGCAACACGGTGACCGAAGACACCCCGCTGGTGGTGGGCAAGGCTGGTGGTCTGCTGGCGAACGACAGTGACGTGGACAACACGCTGACGGTGAGCAAGATCACCGTGAACGGTACCGACTACACCGTGGGTGCCAACGGTGCGACCGTGGAGCTGGCGGGCAAGGGCACCCTGGTGGTGAACAGTGATGGCAGCTACAGCTTCACGCCGGTGAAAGACTTCGCCGGAGCCCTGCCGGTGGTGGGTTACACCACCAACACCGGCGCGAGCTCGACACTGACGCTGACCATGACGCCGGTGGACGACGCGACGGTTGTGGCGCCGGACAGCAACACGGTGACCGAAGACACCCCGCTGGTGGTGGGCAAGGCCGGTGGTCTGCTGGCGAACGACAGTGACGTGGACAACACGCTGACGGTGAGCAAGATCACCGTGAACGGTACCGACTACACCGTGGGTGCCAACGGTGCGACCGTGGAGCTGGTGGGCAAGGGCACCCTGGTGGTGAACAGTGATGGCAGCTACAGCTTCACGCCGGTGAAAGACTTCGCCGGAGCCCTGCCGGTGGTGGGTTACACCACCAACACCGGCGCGAGCTCGACACTGACGCTGACCATGACGCCGGTGGACGACGCGACGGTTGTGGCGCCGGACAGCAACACGGTGACCGAAGACACCCCGCTGGTGGTGGGCAAGGCTGGTGGTCTGCTGGCGAACGACAGTGACGTGGACAACACGCTGACGGTGAGCAAGATCACCGTGAACGGTACCGACTACACCGTGGGTGCCAACGGTGCGACCGTGGAGCTGGCGGGCAAGGGCACCCTGGTGGTGAACAGTGATGGCAGCTACAGCTTCACGCCGGTGAAAGACTTCGCCGGAGCCCTGCCGGTGGTGGGTTACACCACCAACACCGGCGCGAGCTCGACACTGACGCTGACCATGACGCCGGTGGACGACGCGACGGTTGTGGCGCCGGACAGCAACACGGTGACCGAAGACACCCCGCTGGTGGTGGGCAAGGCCGGTGGTCTGCTGGCGAACGACAGTGACGTGGACAACACGCTGACGGTGAGCAAGATCACCGTGAACGGTACCGACTACACCGTGGGTGCCAACGGTGCGACCGTGGAGCTGGTGGGCAAGGGCACCCTGGTGGTGAACAGTGATGGCAGCTACAGCTTCACGCCGGTGAAAGACTTCGCCGGAGCCCTGCCGGTGGTGGGTTACACCACCAACACCGGCGCGAGCTCGACACTGACGCTGACCATGACGCCGGTGGACGACGCGACGGTTGTGGCGCCGGACAGCAACACGGTGACCGAAGACACCCCGCTGGTGGTGGGCAAGGCCGGTGGTCTGCTGGCGAACGACAGTGACGTGGACAACACGCTGACGGTGAGCAAGATCACCGTGAACGGTACCGACTACACCGTGGGTGCCAACGGTGCGACCGTGGAGCTGGCGGGCAAGGGCACCCTGGTGGTGAACAGTGATGGCAGCTACAGCTTCACGCCGGTGAAAGACTTCGCCGGAGCCCTGCCGGTGGTGGGTTACACCACCAACACCGGCGCGAGCTCGACACTGACGCTGACCATGACGCCGGTGGACGACGCGACGGTTGTGGCGCCGGACAGCAACACGGTGACCGAAGACACCCCGCTGGTGGTGGGCAAGGCCGGTGGTCTGCTGGCGAACGACAGTGACGTGGACAACACGCTGACGGTGAGCAAGATCACCGTGAACGGTACCGACTACACCGTGGGTGCCAACGGTGCGACCGTGGAGCTGGCGGGCAAGGGCACCCTGGTGGTGAACAGTGATGGCAGCTACAGCTTCACGCCGGTGAAAGACTTCGCCGGAGCCCTGCCGGTGGTGGGTTACACCACCAACACCGGCGCGAGCTCGACACTGACGCTGACCATGACGCCGGTGGACGACGCGACGGTTGTGGCGCCGGACAGCAACACGGTGACCGAAGACACCCCGCTGGTGGTGGGCAAGGCCGGTGGTCTGCTGGCGAACGACAGTGACGTGGACAACACGCTGACGGTGAGCAAGATCACCGTGAACGGTACCGACTACACCGTGGGTGCCAACGGTGCGACCGTGGAGCTGGCGGGCAAGGGCACCCTGGTGGTGAACAGTGATGGCAGCTACAGCTTCACGCCGGTGAAAGACTTCGCCGGAGCCCTGCCGGTGGTGGGTTACACCACCAACACCGGCGCGAGCTCGACACTGACGCTGACCATGACGCCGGTGGACGACGCGACGGTTGTGGCGCCGGACAGCAACATGGTGACCGAAGACACCCCGCTGGTGGTGGGCAAGGCTGGTGGTCTGCTGGCGAACGACAGTGACGTGGACAACACGCTGACGGTGAGCAAGATCACCGTGAACGGTACCGACTACACCGTGGGTGCCAACGGTGCGACCGTGGAGCTGGCGGGCAAGGGCACCCTGGTGGTGAACAGTGATGGCAGCTACAGCTTCACGCCGGTGAAAGACTTCGCCGGAGCCCTGCCGGTGGTGGGTTACACCACCAACACCGGCGCGAGCTCGACACTGACGCTGACCATGACGCCGGTGGACGACGCGACGGTTGTGGCGCCGGACAGCAACACGGTGACCGAAGACACCCCGCTGGTGGTGGGCAAGGCTGGTGGTCTGCTGGCGAACGACAGTGACGTGGACAACACGCTGACGGTGAGCAAGATCACCGTGAACGGTACCGACTACACCGTGGGTGCCAACGGTGCGACCGTGGAGCTGGCGGGCAAGGGCACCCTGGTGGTGAACAGTGATGGCAGCTACAGCTTCACGCCGGTGAAAGACTTCGCCGGAGCCCTGCCGGTGGTGGGTTACACCACCAACACCGGCGCGAGCTCGACACTGACGCTGACCATGACGCCGGTGGTTGACGGCGTGACGCTGAAGGTTGAGCTGGTGAGTGGCGGGTTTGTGCCGGGAGCGGTGAAGGTGGAACAGATTGTGTCCGGCCTGAATGGCAAGACGCCTTCTACGTCGCCAACTAACAAAGATGATTATCTGGTTTCCAGTAATGGCGGCTGGGTTCAAGGCGGTGTTGGCCATGACACCATCAAATACGGCAGTGGCGATAGCTTCCTGGCCGATGGCGGGGTGGGGGATGATATTCTGATCGGTGGTGCGAGTGATGTTGATTATCTGATCGGTGGCGATGGGGATGACATATTGATTGGCGGTAAAAATGCTGTTGCGTCGGTCACTCTACATGGCGATGCCGGCAACGATACGCTGATTGCCCAGAGCTTGAAGGCCTCTACCTCATATTATGGTGGCGATGGTCTGGATGTGGCCTATATGCCGGGCTCGATGAAGGATCTCAAGCTGATTAAGCCTAGTGGCTCACAGAGCTTTGATTACAGTCTCGTGTATAAAGACCCGATTAGCGGTGCTTTGACTTACCATGATTTTTACAGCGTTGAGACCCTTTATCTGCAAGATGGCAAGTATGAGTTCAAGGATGGCAACCTGACTAAGGTGGCAGATCTGGCGACCTTGAAGGTTGATGTCGATTTGATCGATACCGATGGCAGCGAACATTTTACCGAGTTGACTATCAAGGGGTTGCCACAGGGTACTGTGCTTTCGGGTGGCACACTGCAAGCCGATGGTAGTTGGAAAGTACCGGCCAGCATGCTGGATAGAGACGGGAAATTGTCGCTGCAGGTGGAGTTGCCTGTCGGTAGCCAGAATATCAAGGTGACCGTGGTGGCAGGCTCGCAAGAGTATGACATGAATGGTCAGCCGATAGTCGGTGAAGTGAAATATACCGAAGCGGATACCGGCTTTATGGTCAAGCCCACTAACCCGAATGGGGACAATGGTACGTCAGACAAACCTGTCGAGGGTGGGCGTGGTGATGATGTATTGCTGGGAGATATAGGTGGTATCAAGACCTCTGTTGAACCGGGTAAAAACTACAATATCGCGCTGATCGTTGATACGTCGGGTAGCATGCAATGGGGATTGGATGGCAGCCAATACCCTGCTACGGGTAAAGACAGAATGACGTTGACGATTAACGCCCTGAAAGCGTTGGCCAATCAGCTGGCGGACCATGATGGTGTCGTTAACGTGACGCTCATAGGCTTTCATGAGTGGGCAAGTTCACTCTTGACGATTAGCGATCTGTCCAAGAGTAATGTGCAGTCATTTATCGACAAGGTCAGCTCGTTGTCTGCTGGCGGTGCGACCAACTATGAGGATGCCTTTATCAAGGCTACCCAGTGGTTTAACAGCAAGCCTGGCAGCAGTTCCGGATTGACCTTTGAGAATGTCACTTACTTCCTGACCGATGGTGATCCAACAGCTTATAATGGGAACAGTAATGCATCTGAATCTGATGCGATGCAAAAGGCTATCGATGCATTTGGACATTTGTCCGGGCAAAGCGAGGTCAAGGCGATCGGCATCGGTAATGGCGTGAAGAAGGAAAATCTGGAGTATTTTGACAATACGCAGGTGACTGGCTCAGGCACTAAATATGAGAATGCTCTGTTACTGAATGATTTTTCCAGCAATACGGGGCCATGGAGCGCGAGTAGTTGGAGCCTAGCCGGCGATATCTTTGGGAGTGTCACAAGGGTCGGTAGTCGGTTGGAATTGACGGACAATGCGAAAAACGATGCGTCGGTATTTGCTAGCGAAAAAATGACGTTGGCGGCTGGTAGCGGTCTGCGCTTCGACCTGAGCAAAGGTAGTGATGTCGGCTCCGCAGACAGTTTCTCGGTGCAGCTGCAACGCTGGAACGGTACTGCCTGGGTAAACATCGGTGCTGCGGTGACCTCAGTGGGGACAATCAACAGCGGTGCGCTGGCTGCGGGCGATTACCGTTATGTCTTTACCATAAACGAGTGGGGAAGCTCAGGAACGGCTACCCTGAAGATCGATAACTTGAATAAGGTGATAGGTGGGCGTCCGCCAGTTGGTCAGCCCGACATCATCAATACGGCAGATCAGCTCAAGGCCGTTCTGGTCGGCAGTTCGACCACCAACACTCCTGCCGAAGTGGGGGCCGATGTCCTGCACGGTGGCGCGGGTAACGATATCCTGTTCGGGGATGCCATCAATACTGATCACCTGCCGTGGGGCACGGCTGGCAACCCAGCCAAGCCGGCAGATTGGGTTGATGGCAAGGGACTGGATGGTCTGACCCAGTTCCTGACCTTGAAAAACGGTTATGCACCCAGCTCCCTTGAGCTTTACGAGTACATCAAGGGGAATGCCAACTCATTTGATGTGGCGGGCGATACCCGGGGGGGCAACGACAAGCTGCACGGGGGGCTGGGGGACGATATCCTGTTTGGCCAGGGTGGTGACGATGAGCTCTACGGTGACGATGGCAAGGATATCCTTTATGGCGGCACCGGCAGCGACAAGCTGGATGGTGGTGCCGGGAACGATATTCTGAGCGGCGGCATGGGCAACGATACTCTGAGCGGTGGTCTGGGCAACGACATACTGACCGGTGGCGATGGAGCGGATATCTTCGTGTGGAACAAGGGGGATACCGAATCAGGTAAGTTGACGGTTGATACTGTCACGGACTTCAAACCGAGCCTGAGTGATCCGACGCTGCGCGACAAGCTGGATCTGAGTGACCTGCTGGATCATGATGGGTCTAAAACAGAGTCATTGCTTAAAAATCTGTTGTCTGTGTCTGCAGATAGCCAAGGTGTGCATCTCAAGGTTAGTGATTCGGTGGGTGGTTCTGTGACCCAGGAGATTGTGTTGTCTGGTCACACTTTTGGCTCTCTGACCGGTAATAGTGGTGCAACGGCTAGCCAGGTGATCGATTACATGTTGGCCAACAACATGCTCGATATTGATAAACAGTAAGCACTAACAACTACGCAATAAAAAAGCGGCAGAGCAATCTGCCGCTTTTTTTATCTTTGCAGGGAAGAGAAATCAGTTGCCGAGGGTGGCAAACAGGCTCTGCTCCAGGGTGCCGCGGGAGACACAGACCGGCTTGATGGACGGGGCCGGTACGCGCTCGCCTGAGGATTCAACGAAGAACAGCTCTGTGTTGCCCTTGACGTTGACCGTGGCCACGCTGCTGTTGCCGCTCTGGGTGATGATCAGGTTGATCTGCAGGTTCGGGTTGCCCAGTGCAACTTTGGAACCCATAGTTCCGCAGTCCAGCCACTCCAGCCCGTCGGCTGACTGGTTGACGTTGGCGGTCATCAGGCCGGAGCCACGCTGGCTGTTTTCGATGGTGAGGCCGTGATCGGTGAACCACTTCTCGGCGCGAGCCCACACCAGATCCACCGGGATCGCCATTTCCTGAGTGTTGTTGGTTGCCTTGGCAATTGGCGGGTTGTAGCGATACTCCTCACCGCCGTTATTGTCACCAGCACAACCAACCAGCAGCAGCGCCAATGCGCTCCCCATAATCTTTTTCATCTTGTTTCTCTCGTCCATATCACCAGGCCATTGGCCAACCGGCGCCTATTATCGCCGGAGCGACAATCTCTGTCAGCAACCATCCAGCGTTCGATGTTATGGGGAGGTGATCGGGGTGCTTTACAAAATTGGTTTGCTATCATAGATTTGCTCGAAATTCCTCCATAAGCACCCCTGTGACCAACATGCTCACCCCGGATCTGCTGCAGCAGATCATCGACCAATTGCCAATGAGTATCTTCTGTCGAGATAGTCATGGGTGTTACCTGTTCGCCAATCGTGAGTTCGCCCGTGAAGCCAAGCTGGAGTCGCCTGCCGAGGTAGTCGGCAAGACAGATGCAGAGATGCCATGGGGCGATCTCTTTCGCAGTGAGGATGAGCAGCTGCTTGCCGGAGGCGTGCCGATGCTGTATCAGCAGCTTCATTGCAACCGGGGCGGGAATACCTGCTGGATGGAGGTGCACAAGGTGCCTCTTTACACTCCGCAGGGGGAAGCTTGCGCAGTGTTCGGGGTGGTTAATGAGATTGCCCAGCGCAAGAGCCTGGAACAAACGGTCAAACAGCAGCAGTTGCTGCAGCGTTTTCTGCTCGATGCCATTCCTGACCTGATCCGTTTTGATGATCACAACGGGGTGTTGCTGGAGTGCAATCAGGCGTTTCTCGACTTTATCGGCCAAGGGGCGGATGAGGTGCTGGGTCAGCAGCTGCCGTTCCGGTTGGCGGCGCCGCAGGGGATGGGGCATGGCGAGTGCTGTCTGCTGGATGCCAGCGGGCAGGGGCGACACATGGAGATCACCCGGGTCGATGTCCCCGATGGTGACGGCCACTCCCTCGGGATCCTGACGCTGGGGCGTGACATTACCGGCCTGCGCACCACTCAGGCGCAGTTGCAGCAGGAGCAGCACTACGACAGTCTGACTGGACTGCTCAAACTCTCCCGGTTCTTGCAGACCAGCCGCCATCTTGGGGGACGCAGTGCCACATTGGTGCTGGTCGATCTGCACCATTTTCGTGAGATCAACGATCGCTTCGGGATCCGGATTGCCGACCGCTTGCTGAGCCAGGTGGCCAAGCGGTTGCAGCAGCTGGTGCCGCCGCGTTCCCTGCTCTGCCGGGTCGCTGCCGATGACTTCAGCCTGCTGCTGCCGGACTTCAACGAGCCATTGCAGGGGTGGAGCCAGCATCTGCAGCAGCAGTTGATGGAGCACTATCAGGTGGAAGATCATCGCATCCAGATCCCGGTGTTTCTGGGGCTGGCCCAGGGGCGGGCAAGCGATGCCGAGCGGTTGCTCAGTCATGCCGAGGCTGCGCTGGCGCAGGGCAAACGGCAGCAGCAGTACTGCACCCTGTTTGATCCCGAGCTGCATGCCCGGCTCAAGCGGCGTCAGTTGATCGCCGCCCAGTTGCCGCTCGCTATCAAGTCCGCCCAGCTGGTTGCTGTCTATCAGCCCATCATCTGTACCCGCACTCACCGGCTGCATGGCGCCGAACTGCTCTGTCGCTGGCCCCACCCAGAGCTTGGGATGATCTCCCCCGACGAATTCATTCCGTTGGCGGAAGAGATGGGGATCATCGGTCAGCTTGGCCAGCTGATGCTGGAGCAGGGCTGTGCCCAGCTGGCGCAGTGGCAAACTGCGCAGCCGGATATGGTGCTCTCCATCAACCTCTCGCCGCTGCAGTTCCGTGATCCGGCGCTCTGTGAGCGGGTCTCTGCCTGCATCGCTCGCCATGGTCTCAAGGCCAGTCAGCTGGAGCTGGAGATCACCGAAGGGGTACTGATGGAAAATGCCGACGAGATTGAGACCAATCTCGACAACCTGATCGCCGCCGGTTTTCAGCTGGCCATCGACGACTTTGGTACCGGTTACTGCTCGCTGGCCTATCTGCCGCGGTTGCAGGTGGCGACCCTCAAGCTGGATCGCAGCTTCACTCAGGGGCTCGCCAGCAATAGCGCGACCACCGCTATCGTGCGTTCGGTCATCGGATTGGGCCATGAGCTCGGGATCCGCATCACTGCCGAAGGGGTAGAGACACCCGAGCAGCAGCTGTGGCTGACCGAGGCGGGTTGTGATCGGCTACAGGGCTATCTGTTCAGTCGCCCCCTGCCGCCGGCGGAGTTTGCTGCCAGCTATCTGGCGTGAAAGCTCGTCAGAAACAGCAAGGCCACCGCAAGGTGGCCTTGTTGTTTTACGATGGAGGCAGGATCAATCCTGGAAGTAGGTGCCCCAACCATCGTAATCCACCCCATATTTTTCCAGGATGGGCAGCATCTTGGCGATATCGGCGACGATCGCTTCGACATTCAGCTTGCACTCGATGGTGGCATCGAAGCAGAAGATGGTGGCGCCGTCATCCAGTTCCATCTCTTCGGCATCGGTCACTTCAAAACCGGCCTTGAACAGGTCAACCGCTGCTTTTTCCAGACGGTCGAAATCCTGGCAGGCGAAGTGGTGCTCGATGTCGTAATCCGCATCGGGATTACTGCCATCGGCCAGCAGTTCGTTGACGATCTCGGTGGTCTCATCACGCCACTCTTGCATATTCAGACTCATGTTGCCTCCAGGCGGTATCATTGCGGCAAAGCATACTCGCAGAGTGGATTCGGCTCAATGCGGCGGACCCACTGAACCTCGAATTTCCATCATATTGGCGCAGCCTGCAGGGTGTTCAGAGGCCAGCAAGTATGGCAAACAGGACTGAAATGGATAATAAATGGTCGCTTCGTTCGGTTGTTGAGCGAACGCGCTTTTTATCGTGCCATCATGGTTGACACTCTGCGCTGGAAAGGGTTTAATGCGCGCCGTTGCCCAGATAGCTCAGTCGGTAGAGCAGGGGATTGAAAATCCCCGTGTCGGCGGTTCGATTCCGTCTCTGGGCACCATAATTCCTCCTTAGTTCAGTCGGTAGAACGGCGGACTGTTAATCCGTATGTCACTGGTTCAAGTCCAGTAGGAGGAGCCAAATTCGAAAAGCCCGCTCAATCGAGCGGGCTTTTTCATTTCTAGTTGCTGTTGCATGCTGCCAAAAAGAGCGTCGCGCCACAGGTGGCACTGAACAGCAGCATTCCGGTCTGCAACATGCTGCCAGGGCATGGCTTCTTCTCTTTTTTCTGGCCCTGATCCACTTCGGTTTCATCACATTCCCTTATCCATTTTGTCGGCCTGAATGGCTGCACTCCTGTGCAGGCGAGCCATCTTTGTTGAATGGCGCCATGGCGTCAATCTCCCCCGCAAAACAATTAATTCAGCAGCGTTGAAGAGCGGCTTGTCGGGTGATGATTCGACCTTTAAGCCATTGTTAACATTTTGGAAAACCGGAGTGACCCTGTGGCTGGGCGAGGATATGATGGGGTCAATGATGTTCCCATCCTGATGGAGAGATCCCAGATGAGCAGCCCCTTGAGCTATGTATTGGACGGCATTCATTGCGAGCCGCACTTTTTTACCGTTCCCCTCGATCATGATGAGCCGGATGGCGACAGCATTACTCTGTTTGCCCGTACCCTCTGCCGTAAAGACAAGCTCGATGAGAAGTTGCCCTGGCTGCTTTTTCTGCAAGGGGGGCCGGGATTCGGGGCGCCGCGCCCGACGGCTAACAGTGGCTGGCTCAAGCGGGCGTTGCAGGAGTTCCGAGTGCTGCTGCTGGATCAGCGTGGCACCGGGATGTCGAGCCCCATCCACGGGCAGATTCTGGCCAAAATGACCCCGGCCGAGCAGGCGGAGTATCTCGGCCATTTTCGCGCCGACAGCATAGTGCAAGATGCCGAGTTCATCCGGCAGGAGCTCAGCCCCAAGCATCGCTGGAGCCTGCTGGGGCAAAGCTTTGGTGGTTTTTGCTGCCTGACCTATCTCTCGCTCTTCCCCGATAGTCTGCGGGAGGTCTATATCACCGGTGGTATCGCACCGATCGGCCGCAGTGCCGAGGAGGTCTACCGCGCCACCTATCTGCGGGTGGCTGACAAGAACCGTGCTTTCTTCGCCCGCTTCCCCCACGCTCAGGGGATTGCCAACCGGCTGGCCAATCATCTGCATCAGCACGATGTGCGACTGCCCAACGGCCAGCGCCTGACGGTGGAGCAGTTCCAGCAGCAGGGGCTGGATCTCGGTGCTACGGGTGCCTTTGAGGAGCTTTATTACCTGCTGGAGGAGGCCTTTATCGGTGACAAGCTGAGCCCGGCCTTTCTCTATCAGGTGCAGAGCATGCAGCCATTCAATACCAACCCGCTGTTTGCCATTCTGCACGAGGCTATCTACGCCGAAGGGGAGGCGACTTGCTGGGCGGCTGATCGGGTCAGAGTGGAATTCCCGGCGGTGAACTGGGCGCCCGGCAAGGATTTCACCTTCACCGGCGAGATGGTTTACCCCTGGATGTTCGAGCAGTTCCGCGAGTTGCTGCCCCTGAAAGAGGCGGCTCATCTGCTGGCCAACAAGGCGGACTGGGGGGCGCTCTATGAGCCGGCCCAGCTTGCCCGCAACCAGGTGCCGGTAGCCTGTGCCGTCTATGCCGAGGATATGTATGTGGAGTTTGACTACAGTCGTGAAACCCTGCGTGGCCTTGGCAACAGTCGCGCCTGGATCACCAATGAGTATGAGCACAACGGTTTGCGTGCCGATGGTGAAGCGATTCTTGATCGTCTGATCACCCTGAATCGGGATCGCTGAATCGTCCGGTAAGGTAGCAGACAACAGGGGCCACGGCCCCTGTTGTTTTTTATCAGCTTTTTACCTCTGGTTTGGGGGTATCAGGTTGTGACGGTGGGAGTTGTGGCAACACGATCTGCGGCTGCTCACCGGTCAGGCTCTTGAGGTAGGCAGTCATATCTTCGGCTTCCTGATCTGTGAGGCGCTGCCCCAGCTGGATATCAGCCATGATCTGGACTGCCTCCTTCAGATCCCATACTGCGCCATCGTGGAAGTAGGGATAAGTCAGCTCGATATTACGCAGTGTGGGTACCTTGAACCAGCCGATGAACTGCTTCTCTCCGGTGACTGCCCCGCGACCCTGAGCCGGGTTGTCCGTTTTGTAACTCTTGACCAGTCCCATCTTCTGATAAGAGTTGCCGCCGATAGCGACCCCGTTGTGGCATGCCGTGCATCCTTTGGCTTTGAACAGTTCATACCCTTTCAGCTGTTGTGCGGTCAGTGCCTTGCTATCCCCTTTCAACCAGCGGTCAAACGGGGCATTGGGGGTAACCAGGGTCTCTTCAAAAGCAGCGATGGCATCGGTGACTTCGTCAATGCCGAAATTGTCCTTGCCATAAACAGCGCTGAAGCGGGTGCGATAACCAGGCAGGGTATGCAGAGTTTCTACCGCCAGATTGTGGGTAAATGCCATCTCCAGCGGGTTGGCGATGGGGCCCGCCGCCTGCTCTTTCAGATCCTTGGCGCGACCATCCCAGAACTGCACGAAGTTGAGGCTGGAGTTGAGTACGGTCGGTGAATTAATAGGGCCCACTTTCCATTTATGGCCGAGTGAGCTGACTTGATTATCCACCCCACCGGTCGCCAGGTTATGGCAAGAGTTACAAGAGATTGCGCCGGATTTGGAGAGTCTTGGCTCGAAAAACAGCATCTTGCCCAATTCGACTTTTTCCGGGTTTGTCACCTTGGCTGGTTCCACGGGCTGTATGGGTTCATTCGCCCAACCGGCACTGGGTAATATCAGTGCCACTAGCAAACAATATTTTCTCATTGCGTCATCTCCCTTGATGCTGTTTATGCCAGCAAGACAAGGATGACGTCAAAGCGCTGTTCATTAATTGATCAAAATCAGACTTGCTTGACTATTTACAATAAAAACAATCACATATGATTTTTGGCAAAATGAGGGCAGGATAATTAAGAGGAGAGTATGGAATTAGCATCATGTCTGGATTATGTGCGAAGCAAAGAAAATGAACAGGCGATTAATTAGATTGCTGTCATTGAATAAAGCGATTATTCAATATGCTTTGCCATTCTGCCGTTAAATAAATACCTATCAAATGCATCATTAATAATAAACCGACAGGATGAGCAAATTGTACCCTGCGTTTCAACACCCTCTGTCGTCTTGTTCTTTGGAGCGGCGCCGGATGGTCGTGCTTTTCAATCAAGATAAGGATGTATGATGAGAAAGTCTCTGTTGGCCTGCTCCCTGTTGCTGTGCCCTGTCGTGTTTGCTGCCGCCCCCCATTGGGAATATAGCGGTGAGGCGGGACCTGCCCACTGGGCCAAGCTGACCCCGGAGTTTGGCCAGTGTGCGGGCAGCAATCAGTCGCCGGTTGACCTGAGCGGATTGGTCGAGGCCAAACTGGCCCCGCTGGTACTCCACTATAAGGCGGGTGGCAACACAGTGGTCAACAACGGTCACACCGTGCAGGTCGGTTATGCCCCGGGCAGCACCTTGCAACTCGATGGCACCAGGTTTGAACTAAAGCAGTTTCACTTCCACGCCCCGAGTGAGAACCTCATCGAGGGCAAATCCTATCCGCTGGAAGGGCATCTGGTGCATGTCAGTGACAAGGGAGAGATTGCCGTGGTGGCGGTGATGTTCGAGGCTGGCAAGGCCAATCCGGCGCTGGCGGCAGCCTGGGGTGGACTACCTGCCAAGGTGGGGGAGATACAGGCCCTCAAGGCGCCACTCTCGGCTGAGCAACTGCTGCCCGAGAGTCGTGACTACTATCGCTTCAGCGGTTCCCTTACTACCCCCCCCTGCTCGGAAGGAGTGCGCTGGCTGGTGATGAAGCAGCCGGTTGAGGTAAGTCAGGCCCAGATCGACGCCTTCAAGGCGGTGATGCACCACCCCAACAACCGGCCAGTGCAACCGCTCAATGGACGCGTGGTACTGCAATAACACGGTGTTGCAATAGCGCAGTAGATAGCAAACACAACAAGAGGGCCGTCAGGCCCTCTTTTACATGGCGAGGTATCGGCGTGCGATCAGAGGCTGGCGGCGATCCGGGCGCCGAGCGCCGCGTTGTTCAGTACCAGCTGGATGTTGGCCGCCAGCGAGTTGCCGCCAGTCAGCTCGCAGACGCGGGCCAGCAGGAAGGGGGTTGACGCCTTGCCCTTGATCCCCTGCTCATCCGCTTCACGCAGCGCTTGGGCAATAGCTGCGTCGATATCGGCTTTTGGCATGGCGTGTGCGGTCGGGATGGGGTTGGCCACTACGGCGCCGCCCGCCAGTCCCAGCTCCCACTTGAGGCGAAGCGCCTCGGCGATGGCTGCCGGGGTATCGAGGCGATAATCGACCTTGAAGCCGCTCTCGCGGGTGTAGAAGGCGGGCAACTCTTCGGTCTGATAGCCGATCACCGGCACCCCTTGCGTCTCCAGATACTCCAGCGTCAGGCCGATATCGAGGATCGACTTGGCACCGGCACAGACTACGGCTACCGGCGTTTGCGCCAGCTCCTGCAGATCGGCCGAGATATCGAAGGTCTCCTGCGCGCCGCGATGTACCCCGCCAATGCCACCGGTGGCAAAGACCCGGATCCCCGCCATAGCAGCGATGATCATGGTCGAGGCGACCGTGGTGGCCCCCATCCCCTTGCGCGCCAGTACGAACGGAATGTCGCGGCGGCTGCACTTGGTTACGTCGTGGCCTGCCCGGCCCAGCGCTTCCAGAGCCCCCGCATCGAGACCCACCTTGAGGCGGCCGTCGAGGATGGCGATAGTGGCTGGAATAGCGCCGTTATCGCGTACCACTTGCTCTACCTGACGGGCCGTCTCCACGTTCTGCGGATAGGGCATGCCGTGGGAGATAATGGTGGATTCGAGGGCAACCACCGGTTTGCCAGCGGCCAGCGCGGCAGCAACTTCCGGTTGGATATCGAGGTAAGTATTCAGCATGGGTACTCCTCCAGTATGCGGTCAACGGCGGTTTTGCAGAGACCGGAAAAAACGGTATCGGAACAATTGACGGTGAGGGCGGCACAGCCCAGGGCAAAACGGGTGGTCTGTGTGATATCGAGATCTTGCAGCCAGGCGTGGGCGAGGCCGGCCATAAAGGCATCCCCGCCACCGGTGACGTTGAGCACCGGGCTGCCCAGTATCGGCAGGTGGCCCTGCTGCTCGCCGTCGCTATAGAAGATCCCCTGCTCACCCAGACTGAGGAACAATCGCTTGACTCCGGCGCGGTGGAACCAGGCGGCTACCATGGGCCAAGAGTCTGGCCCGGCGATGGTCATGCCACACAGCTGCTCAGCCTCGCTGCGATTGGGTTTGAGGGTGTGGATCTTGCCGAGCCAGGGGCGGATCTTCTCCACCTTGGCCACCGAGACGGTATCGACAAAGATGGCGTGATCCCCCTGTCGTTCGAACAGCCAGTCGAGGGTGTGGATGGCCAGATTGGTGTCGAGCACCCAGAGCTTGGCACCCCCGAGAAAGCCGCCAAGGGGGGTCAGGCGGGCAGGGGTGAGCTGCTCTATGATAGCCATGTCGTTAATGGCGCAGCTCATTTCACCGCTCCCATCGTGAATGCTGAGGTAGCAGGAGGTCGCGTGACCATCGAGCACCAGGGTCTGGCGTACATCGACGCCGGCTCGTTGACTCACCTCTAGCAGATGGTGACCATACTGGTCGTTGCCGACGGCAGTCAGCAACCGGGTATCGCTCCCTAATCGCGCCAGATTCTCGGCGATATTGCGGCCGACACCACCGGCTGAAGTGCGCACTTTGCCCGGGTTGGAGTCACCGAGCAGCAGGTTGTCGTGGCTGGTGCCACAAATATCCATATTGGCACCGCCGATCACCACTACGTAGGGGCCTTCTCGCAGTACATAACCTCTGCCTTGCACATATCCCTGCCGGATCAGGCTGGAGATGTGGCTGGCCAGCGCGGAGCGGCTGATGCCGAGGCGATCGGCCAGATCCTGCTGGGCAATCATGGGATCCTGACGCAGCAGGGCGAGGATCTCTTGTTCACGCTCAGTCATAGACAAACATCCATTTACAAACGTTTGTCTATTATTGCTGGGAAACGTTTGCTGGCTATCGAGTTGTACAAGATTTGTCGGTTTGCGCACAAAAAATCGACATTCGTGATGGGGTGACGAGTCGTTGAGCCTGGCGAGGTACTTTTAACGGGTCGATGACCCCGCAGCGGCTTATAATGGTCGCCGCAAGATGAGGAGAGATGATGGAAAAGAGAGCATTCTGCTGCGTAGGGCTGGTCAATCCCAAATCCCCGGAAAATGTCGGTGCCGTGATGCGAGCTGCGGGTTGCTACGGGGTGGATGAGGTCTACTACACCGGCAACCGCTTCGAGCTGGCGCGCCGCTTTGCCACCGATACCAAGCAGATGGTGGAGAAGATCCCGTTGCTCGGGGTTGATGATCTGCTGCAATTCATGCCGGAAGGGTGTGTTCCCGTGGTGGTCGATCTGATCGACGGCGCTACGCCGCTCCCCGACTATGTCCATCCGGAACGCGCTTTTTATATCTTCGGGCCGGAGGATGGTACGCTCGATCCCGCCCTCTATGGCGCGGTGAAAGATGTGGTCTATGTGCCGACTCAGGGCTGCATGAATCTGGCCGCCTCGGTCAATGTGATCCTCTATGACCGCTTGGCGAAGGGGTTCCGGCAATCCTGAGTTGTGGCGTGGCTACGGTGACTCAAACCACAATGAAAAGGTGTTGCTTATGGGCAGGTTGCTGGCGGTGGCCGCTGTTGACAGGGCTGCGGCATCCTTCTCTTTCCCCTATGGTGGGATCAGTTTTCGCCGACCTTGACCGCCTGCTCCTCGAGAAAGTCGCGGTAGTAGTCATAGAGGTGATAACGGCGATATATCTCGGCCAGCGTGCCGCGACGGATCAGATTCACCATCTCCTGATCCCACAACTGCAGTAGCCGGTCGCCCTGCTCGGTATCGGCAAAAATGGGATAAGTCGGTATCCAGCGCAAAATGGTGCGGTACATATTGGCCGGGGTCTCATCGGCGGAATGGAGCACGCCAGCGGTCAGGTAATAGCGATAGCGCCCCTTGCCAATCAGCTGCAGGGCCATCTCATGGTTGTCGATCTCGTGCCACCGCATGGTGACCGGAAGATATTTATCCAGCACCCATCCTCGCCGCCAGAGGACGGTCTCTCCCTCGAGGCTGCGCTCTCCCCGCCATTGCGGCTGCCACTGCTTGAGCATGAAGACGGTCACATCATCGGCGGAGGCTGGCTGATGGGGCTGCCTAACCCCCTTGATCTCGTCCCGATAGACACTCATGGCCATATCCCCCTCTTGCCTGGCTACCATGGCGACGGCGCGTTTGTAGGGCACGATATGGGGCACGATCTGGTAGCCATGGGGTTGGTAGATGGTTCGCACCAGATCGAGATAGATACCGCGGCCATCCGGTTGGCAGAAACCGGGCCAGCCATCGCAATAGACGTGAATATCGGCTGTGCGAGCGTGGGCGATCGCACACAGAGAGCAAAGCAGCAAACAACCGATGCGCAGCATGGTCAGCATTATCCTCGCAGGGGTGAGGAGAGCATTTATCACCTGATTTATACCATGCCATTGATAGTGGCGGGCGGAGAAAACATTCCGCATCTCCATTTTGCGACAGGGTCGAGGGTTATTTGCGGTCGGATCGTTATGATCGAGTAAAGATTCAATAGCACCCCAATCAGTAGAGGAGACTGCATTATGCCATCGATCAAGACTCTGCTCTGTCCAGTCGATTTTTCCCAAATGTCTCGCGCGGTACTCGACTATGCCGTTTTCATGGCACAGAGCCATCAGGCCCAGCTCAAGCTGATCCACGTGGTTGATCAACTGCACGGTTTTGACAGTTACAAGATCCTTCATATGACGGCCATCGAGATTACTCACGAGATGGAGCGTCAGGCCAGAACCCAGCTCAAAGAGCTGGTTGCCACCCTGCAGATCCCGGCCACCTTTGATATTCGCTTTGGCCGTGCCGCCGATGAGATTGTCATTCAGGCCAAGGAGGATGAGGTTGAGCTGATCGTGATGGGCAGCCACGGTCGCTCCGGTATCAGCCATCTGCTGGTAGGCAGTGTCGCCGAGTCTGTGGTGCGTCATGCACCCTGTCCGGTACTGGTGGTGCGCCAATAACGCGCCACGTTTAGTGTGAAAAGCGTAACAAACAAGGCCAGCGATTGCTGGCCTTGCGTTTTCTGGTGTTGTGCCCGCTAGCCGTGGGCGTAGATGACACTCCCCCCCTTGATGGTATCTATGATGGCCCTGGCCTGCTCTTTGGGCAGGGCGGGGCAACCCCAGCTGCGGCCCAGCTTGTCATATTTGCGCAGATGGGTCGGGCTGGCATAGGCGGCGCCATGTACCACGATGGCACGCTTGCGGGCATTGCTGTTCTTGCCGGGGCTGAGTCCGTCCAGCCGCAGGGAGTAGCCATGCTTGCCCAGATAGGTTTCTGCGGTGCGATAGACGCCAAGGGAACTTTGGCGGGAGTTGAGCTGGTTGGAAAAGTGTTTTGCTGCCAGTTCACCTGAGTTGCGGCCATGACTGACCCAGGTGTGATAGAGCAGCTTGTGGCGTTTCATATCGATGACAAACAGCCTGCGCTGGGTGGATGGCTTGCTGTAATCGATGATGGTGAGAATGGGTTTGCGTTTGTGGCGCACAGTTTGATAACTGTTGAGTGCCTGACGAAAGGTCTGTTTATCCAGCTTGCCGGCCAGACCCAGTTGACGATAGAGGCTCTGATCCCAGCTGGCATCTGCCGTGCTGCTCCAGATGAGCGATATCAACAGCAGTGGCAACAACAGCCACCCGCGTTGCCAGTCTATGTTCCCGCGCGCTTGTCTCATCCGTGAATATCTCCTTGTCACTCCCTGTCAACGGCGCGGATATTGCCATCAATCCGCTCGATAGTTATATGCAAGGTGCTGAAAAGGCGCAATAAAAAAACCGGCCGCAGAGCGGCCGGAAGTAATTCAAACAGTAGACATTGGTATCACAGGGTATAACTGACTTCCAATTACTTAGAAGTTGTACTGCAGGGCAACCGCGACTACGTCGTCGGTGTTCTTGCCCAGAGAGTTGGTGGACTTGCCATCTACGGAGTCCAGCAGGTTCAGCTTGTAATCAACATAGGCGTTGAAGTTCTCGGTGAAGTTGTACCAGGCACCGATAGATACGTACTCGGTGTAGGTATCATCGATACCGCGAGCGGAGTCTTTCACGTCAGTGCGCAGGTAGGCCAGAGAAGGCTTGAACTTGCCGATGGTGTACTGAGCAACGGCTTCGTAGCCATCCATCTTCTCGGCGTAACCGTTCTTGACGAACAGGTGGTCTTCACCGTGGGAGTAGGTTGCAGCCAGGTAGAGGTCGCCAGTTGCATATTTGGCACCGAAGCCCATCAGCTTGGCATCCTTGTCGCCACCGAAGGCGGCATAGCGAGCTTGCTCGTCAGTCTTGCCAGCCTGGTTATAGGCAGCACCCAGGCTCAGGCCCATATCGAAATCGTAGTTGGCAGATACTGCGAAGCCTTCAGCAGAACCTTTGCTATTCCAGCTTTCGCCGTTGTAGGTGTTGCCGTTGAAGGATTCAGTGATTGCACTGCGACCGGCGTTTTGCGGATCGTTGTTACCGGTGAACTGGGCACCCAGAGTCAGACCCTGATAGGTGTAGATGTACTGGGCCAAACCGTTGGTACGGCCGGTGCCGAATACTTCGGTATCTTTGCCCAGGCCGTCACCGCCCCACTCAGGCAGGACGTCGGTGTAGTTGTTGACGGCCTTGGTGAACAGACCATCCTGACGACCATAGCTGAATGCGCCGAAACGGTCGTGCTTGATGCCGGCATAGGCATAACGCAGCTCGTCGTTGTCAGAACCGGAAGTCGGCAGGTTGTACTCGGCAAAGCCGAACGCCTTCATCTCGGGAGCAATCTTGGTCTCGCCAGCAACGTGCAGACGGAAGTAGCTCTGGTCACCTTCGGAACCGTTGTCGTCAGTACCGTAGTAAGCACCTTGTGCACGGCCGCCGATATCCAGTTTGGTATCGTTCTGGTTGTAAACGGTAGCGGCATGGGCGCCGCTCGCCAGCAGCAGGCTGGAGATGGCAATAGTCAGTGCAGACTTCTTCATATGCGTTATTCCTCTGATGTAAACACTTCCGAACTTGTTGTCGGTTCTGTGAAATCGGAAATGGTCCGATAGCCACACGGTAGGCGTCCCAACCTTGACTGGGCCTGAATCCATCGTTGTTTAATTGAGGTGACGCGGTCGTTATCAAGACTGGGTGTGACGGTTTTTGACAAGATAAAAAGAGATTAAATTCAATGAATTATTTTCTAGTGACTTTTTTGACATCAAGGCTGTTCTGAGCAACAAGGTCGATGGCTCAAGTTGTGAGCTAGATCACGCAGGGGAGAATGGGGCGGGGCGGGAAAAACGGGGGGGGAGCCTTGCAAGGCTCCCCCCAGTGATCAGAGGGGCTTTTGCCACAGGGTCAGCAGCAGATCCTGTTCCAGTTCACTCGGGCCCTGTTGCGCGAAAGCGTGACGCTGCTCACCGGTTGCCCGCCAGCCGAGACGGCTGGTCTCCAGAATAAAGCTGCGCATGCCCTGATCCATGGTGAGGCTGAACTGGCAGCGCTGTTGAGCCACCGGATTGAGGCCGCCGAGGGTTGGCCAGCTGAGGGGGTGTTCCATGCTCACCGGGTTGAGGCTGACCCGCAGTTGCCACTGATGGCGCGGGCCGGGCTGCAGATAGAGCAGATAGCCACCGGGCGCCAGCCAGCTGACCAGCTGCTCTGTCTTGACCTTGAGATCGTTGACCAGCAGCACCTGAGCAGAGCCCGGTTGCAGCGGTGCACGGGCGGGATCGGCAATGACAAACTGGCCGTCCGGCTGCGCTTTTTTGGCGGCAAAGATGGTGTTCTTGGCGATATCAACCCCAGCAAACTGCCAGCCGGGCAGGCGCTCTGCCAGCGCGCGGCAGTAGTAGCCTTCACCGCACCCAAGATGGATCAGCTCTTGTGGGGCCAGCGGAGCGAGCAGGCCGGCCATGGCCTCAACCAGCGGCAGTTGGTGGCCGGCTTCCAGGAAATGGTGCTTGGCGCGCATCAGGGCACGGCTGTCGCTGTCTTTGGGGTTTTTCTTGCCGGGGATGAGATCCAGATAACCTTCCGGTGCCGGATCGAAGTGATGCTTGTTGTCGCAATAGCGCCCCTGGGAGGCTTCATGAAGATGGAGCGGACTGCGGCAGCGGGGACATTGAAGGTGCATAGTAACTCTCTGGGCGAATGCCGGAACAGTGAAGGGCGTTCGGGATTATAGGGGAGAGGATCAAAAAAGGCTGCCGTAGCAGCCTTTTTTATCCCAAGGCCTCAGTCAGGCCTGCGGACGGGTCATCAGCGAGTGCCAAATACCACAATGGTCTTGCCGTGAGCAGAGATGAGCTCCTGCTCTTCCAGCATCTTCAGGATGCGGCCCACGGTTTCACGAGAGCAGCCGACGATCTGGCCGATCTCCTGACGGGTGATCTTGATCTGCATGCCATCCGGGTGGGTCATGGCATCCGGCTGTTTGGCCAGGTTGAGCAGGGTCTGGGCGATCCGGCCGGTCACATCCAGGAAGGCGAGGTTACCCACTTTCTGGCTGGTGTGTTGCAGGCGCTTGGCCATCTGGCCAGAGAGACGCATCAGAATGTCCGGGTTGACCTGGATCAGCTGGCGGAACTTCTTGTAGGAGATCTCTGCCACTTCGCAAGAGCCTTTGGCGCGAACCCAGGCGGAGCGCTCGGGGTTCTCGTTCTCCTCGAACATCCCCATCTCGCCCAGGAAATCGCCCTGGTTCAGATAGGAGAGGATCATCTCTTTGCCCTCATCGTCCTTGATCAAGACGGCCACAGTGCCCTTGACGATGTAGTAGAGGGTCTCCGCTTTTTCACCCGCATGGATCAGGGTGCTCTTGGCGGGATACTTATGAATGTGGCAGTGCGACAAGAACCATTCCAGGGTGGGATCGCTTTGCGGTTTGCCAATGACCATGAGAATTCCTCTGTAGTGTCTTTTTATGGACTTGTGCGTCCGGGCAAGCTGCCAATCTTGCCATTCCTTGTATTGGTCGCAGTAGGATAAGAGCCTTTGCCTGTGCTGACAAGGCTTTGCGGGCTTTTGACAGAGCCCTTTGAGTAATGCCTGCTGCGCCGCTCCGGCCATTCTAGGGAAGATAGAGGTCGGAGATGTTGATTTTGATCTATTTCCATCCCAACTCCCCCTGTTCGGCAGAGATAAGCGACTGGGTTATGCTAGGGATCCATCATCATGATTAACAGGAGAGAGTGCGAGATGAAAGCCAAGGTCAGCTGGGTGGAAGGGATGAAGTTTGTGGGTGAGAGTGAATCCGGTCACAAGGTGATCCTGGATGGTGCCAACCCCGGTGAGGGGGCCAGCCCGATGGAGGTGATCCTGCTGGCGGTCGGTGGCTGCAGCTCCATTGATGTGGTCTCCATCCTCGAAAAAGCGCGCCAGTCTGTGACCGCATGCCATGTCGATGTCAGTGGCGAACGGGTCGATAGCGTGCCCCGGGTTTTCGAGAAGATTAATCTGCACTTCGTGGTGACGGGCAAGGGATTGGCAGAGAAACAGGTGGCCAGAGCGGTCGATCTGTCGATGGAAAAATACTGTTCTGTTTCCCTGATGTTGGAAAAAGCGGTACAAATTACCCATAGTTATCAAATTGTTGAAGCTTGATAACGATAGTTTCGTTGGTACCCTGGCATAAGGCCGTTACGTAAGGCCACTGCACAAGGCCATGACATAAAGCCATTACATAAGGAAAGTGCAATGAAAAAATTGATCGCTCTGCTTCCCCTTTTGGGTCTGGTGGCGTGCAGCAGCCCGCAACCTACCCAGTATCAATACAGCCAATACCAGTGTGGCGAAGAGATGCTGGCCGTTACCTATGATGCCCAGGCCGACATGGTGCAGTTCCCCTATGCCGGGGTTTATCACAAGCTGGCGCGTGTGGAGTCAGAGTCTGGCGCCAAATATTCTGACGGCCTGACCACCTTCTGGAATCAGGAGAAACAAGCCCTCCTCACTCAGAAAGGAGTCACGCTGCTGACCTGTACGCTTAAATAAGTGACCACAGATATCTGAAGGTGTGCAGCTTTATGTCGGGGTCTGGCCAAGGCCGGATTGGGTCAAGAGGTTGAGACCACAAAAAACGGCTTGCCGGGAGGCAAGCCGTTTTTCTATCCATCCATTATCACTAAACAAGCGTTAGTTGGTGGGGACGCGATTGAGCAGCTCGGTCGCGAGCTGCTGGCTGAGTGCCTGACGCTGGCTGTCTGCAATGCTCACGTCGCTGGTCAGCTGGATGATGCTGCTCCAGACCGCTTTCTGGGTTTTGCGATCGAGCAGCACGATGGCCAGCGACCCTTTGCGCTGGTTGGCCGAGGCATATACCCCGGGTGTCATGCCAAGGCGCGCGAAAATCTCGCCGTCACTCATATCCTTGCCGCCCGCGACGCCGATGGCGACCCACAGATCCGCCTCGTCGAGCGGTGCACTCTGCCACCCCTTGCCATTAAGCTCCCGGCTTACCGCCTGCTGCATTGGCTCCAGCCACCCTTCCGCCAACTCACCGGCAAATTGATACTGCTCGGCTAGGGCGTAGCGCGGGGTTGCACCATAGGTCCAGTTGCCCATCGGACGAACCAGCATGGTGCCGGACTCCAGCGTGGGGGCCGCCGGCCCGCTGCTGCAACCGCCAAGCAGGGCGAGCAGTGCCACAGAGAGATAAGCAAGCCGCATCGTGAACTCCTTTGAATCAGGTTATTTTGCCGGTTTCGATCAATTGCTGGATGAGCGGGCGCAGGATCAGCTCCATCGCAAAGCCCATCTTGCCGCCCGGCACTACGATAGTGTTCATCCGCGACATGAATGATCCATCGATCATCGACAGCAGGTAGGGGAAATCCACCTGCTTGATACCGCGAAACCGGATCACCAGCATACTCTCGTCCAGACTCGGGATCACCTTGGCGCTGAAGGGGTTGGAGGTATCCACCGTCGGTACTCGCTGGAAGTTGATATGGGTGCGCGAGAACTGCGGGGTGATGAAGTTGATGTAGTCATCCATGGAGCGAACGATGGAGTCGGTCACCGCCTCGCGGGAATGCCCTCGCTCCGAGGTATCGCGGATCAGTTTCTGGATCCACTCCAGGTTGACGATGGGCACTACGCCTATCAGAAAATCCACGTGGCGCGCCACATTGTGATCCTCGGTAACCACACCGCCGTGCAGCCCTTCATAAAACAGCAGATCGGTATTGCTGGGCAGATGCTGCCAGGGGGTGAAGGTGCCGGGCATCTGGTTGAAGGGCACTGCCTCGTCAAAGCTGTGCAGGTAGCGGCGATACTGGCCATTGCCATCCTGCCCATAGCCCTGGAAAAAGCTCTCCAGCAGCCCGAAGTCATTGGCCTCAGGGCCAAAATAGCTGATGTGGCGCCCCTGTTCGCGCGCCTTGCGGATCGCTACATCCATTTCCGGTCGGGTGTAGCGGTGAAAACTGTCACCTTCCACCACAGCCGCGGTATATCCCAGTTGATGGAACATGGAGCGAAAGGCGTTGGTGGAGGTGGAGGTGCCGGCACCGGACGAACCGGTAACGGCAATAATGGGGTGCTTGGCCGACATGGGATTCTCTCTTCCTTGGGAATTCCGTTATAAGGTCCGGATTGCGGTTGGGTCAAGACTGCTCGATGAAGCGGTCTTTCATCACGATATTCACCGATTCGTGCAGCTCGCTATAGACGATGACAGCTTTGCCTTGCTGTAATTGTTCTCTCACTGCATCGACTTTGACGCCAAGCGGTACATCCTGCTCTCCATATTCGGTTCCTTCCTGCAACACAAAGTGTTCGATCAGGTTGGTCAGGGTGTCGCCGTCCAGTTCTTGCCAGGGAATGATCATTTAAAGGTCTCACAGCAAAAGAGGTGATCGTCAGGCTATTGTTGTGTTGAATCCCGCGAATGCAATCACTTTTTACCTTTTCACCGGAGTCTGAGAGATGTTGTCTGAAGCGCAGCGCAGCGCGCCGTTAACCCTGACGGAGCATCTGGACAGCGCACGTCGAGAGGCGATTGCCCGAGGCATGGTGTGGTTCTGGTTGTTGAACTGGCTGGTGGTATTGTTTCTTTCGATACGCTACGAGGTTTACAGCCAGGTCGGGCTCGCCAGTGATGACAGCTTGCCCTGGCGCTTTCAGAGTGAGCTGGCCCTGGTCATGGTGGTGCTATTGCTGCTACCTGTTGTCAGCCTGTTTTGTGACCATCTGCAGGACCGTCTCTGGTTACGGATGGCTGCGCTGGTGCTGGTGTTATGGGGCGGACTCTGGACGCTGCACATCTACACGATTGGTCAGGTGGAGCTGCGGGGAGGAGTCAGCTATGCAAACGGGATCATGCGGCTCAACCTGCTGGCTGCGCTCATCGCGTTTTATCCCGATCGCAAGGTTTTTTATGGCTATCTCTTGGGCCCGATGACGGTGGGTGTGGGGTTGGAACTCTTTTTACGCGTCGATTTTCCCCAGATCTACCTGCTTGGCGTGTTGTTTGGCGTGATTGCGCTGGAGGTCGGCCGCCGCATGCTGCACCGCTGGTTTGAGTTGGCGATCATGCGGGAGCATGAAAATCTGACGCTGCTGCGCAAACTTGATCAGCTCGCCAAGCAAGATCCTCTGACCGGTGTCGCCAACCGGCGGCATTTCAATATCGAGTTGGATCGCGCTTTGGCCCATAGCCAGGAGAGCGGCGCTCCGCTATCGCTCATCCTGATCGATGTGGACTATTTCAAGCGATTCAACGACCACTACGGCCATCAGGTGGGGGATATGTGTCTCAAAGATGTGGCACAAGCGCTCAACCGTGCGGTTCGCACACCATCTGATCTGGTTGCCCGCTATGGCGGGGAGGAGTTTGTGCTGCTGTTGCCCAATACCGCCCGTCAGGCGGCGGCCAGCGTGGCGCAGCGGCTGCAAGATGGCTTGGCCAGCCTGCAGCTGGAGCATCTGGCGTCCGATGTTGCCTCCTGGGTGACGGTGAGTCAGGGGATTGCCACATTACTGCCCGGTGAAAGTGCAAGCCAGTTGCTGGAGCGGGCCGATCAGGCGCTCTATCGGGCCAAGGAGTCGGGACGCAATCAGTTCTGTGTTGCAGAGTGACTCTGTTCGGCAATCCAGCGACTGATCCGCTCATCCAGCCAAAACCGTGGCCGCCAGGGCGTGCCGTGCAGAAAGCCGACATGGCCGCCGCGCTGGCTCAGCTCATAGCGCACCGTGGGCGAGAGTTGCTCCGGGCGGGGAATGACCGCGTGTGACATAAAGGGATCGTCGGCGGCGTGCAGGATAAGGGTAGGGATGGGGATCTGAGCCAGCAGCGTTAGCCCCGAGCAGCTCTGGTAGTAGTGGGTGGCGCTGTGAAAGCCGTGCAGCGGCGCGGTCACCAGCTCGTCAAAATCGCGCAGGGTGGCAATCTGCTCCACTTGTCGAGGTTGCCAGCATTCACTCGCTTTCTGCTGCTGGCGGATCTTGCTGAGCAAATTGCGGCGCATGGTGCGCAGCAGATAGTTCTGATAGACCTTCGAGAAGCCCTGATTGACCCGCTCGGCACAGCTTGCCAGTTGCAGCGGGGCCGAGACCACCACCGCTGCTTTCAATGCCGCAGGACAGGCCCGAGCCAGCAGATTGACCAGCATATTGCCACCCAGTGAAAAGCCGATGGCGATCAGCGGTTTGCCCGGAAAGCGCTGGCTCAGCTCGGCAATCAGCTCCTGCGCATCACCGATGGCGCCGGAGTGATAGGCCTGCAGGTGGCGATTGGGCTCGCCACTGCAACCGCGAAAGTGCATCAGTACAGCCTCTCTGCCCTCTTGCTGCAGGTGGGCGAACAATCCCTTGGCATAGTGGGAGTGAATGCTTCCCTCCAGCCCGTGAAACACCACTATCAGCGGCCGTTCATCAAGGCTGACTTCCCCGCTCCAGGCGAGGTCGACAAAGTCCCCATCCTGCAGTTCAAACCGCTCCGCCACAAAGCGGGCAGGCATGCGGCGCAACCATTTGGGCAATATGGTCTGCAGATGAGGATTGCGTGCCCACCAGGGGGCGTGGAAGTGGCTCTCGGTCAGCATGGGGTCAGTCGGTCTGGGTCGAAGATAAGGAGGACGGGAGGAGTGTTCCTCCCGCCAGTCATTGGCTTATTTCAGCAGGCGATCGTGATGTTCGGCACCGCGCAGCATGGCCTGGATCAGCTCATTGGCTTCGAACTTGGTCAGCGCCTCATGAGCACCCACCTGATGGGCTCGCTCCACACTGATCTCGCTGGAGAGCGAAGTGTGCAGGATGATGTAGGCCCCCGCCAGTTTGCTGTCGCTCTGTACCTCGAAGGCCAGCTCGTAGCCATCAAGCCCCGGCATCTCGATATCGCTCACCAGAATGTCGATTGGGGTCTTCTGGCTCGCCCGCGTCTGCA
The DNA here is from genome assembly GCF_051919425.1 of Aeromonas sp. 75A. Classification (NCBI taxonomy): domain Bacteria; kingdom Pseudomonadati; phylum Pseudomonadota; class Gammaproteobacteria; order Aeromonadales; family Aeromonadaceae; genus Aeromonas; species Aeromonas sp. 75A. The sequence continues at coordinate 3,008,195 of NZ_JBQBES010000002.1, forward strand.
TCAGGGTCAGTGCATCCTTGCCATTGGTGCAGACTTCATAGGGGATATTGATGTAGTCGAGGGCGGCCATCAGCTGACGGCGGGCGACCGAAGAGTCATCAACCAGCAGGATCCGCATCGGCTTGATCCGCTCCCGCTGCACATCGGTCAGCACCGGATAGAGGTGGCTCGGATCGTCCGGATAGACCCGGGAGAGGATCAGCTCCACATCCAGCAGCTGGATCAGCTGGTCATTGACTCGGGTCACACCGGTTACGAACACATTGTGACCGAGGGAGGCGGGTGGCGATTCAATATCGCGCCAGTTGCACTCGGTGATCTTGTCGATACCGCGTACCAGAAAACCCACCAGAGTGCGGCGGCAATCGGTAATGATGATGAAGCAGTGGGGCATCTCTTCCTTGCTGATGGGGCGATAGCCCACCGCCATCGCCATGTCGATTACCGGAATGGTGGAGCCGCGCATATTGGCGGCCCCCAACACGGTCGGGTGCGAGTGGGGCATTGCCGTCAGCTGGGTGTAGGGCACTATCTCCTTCACCTTGAGGGTACCGATGGCAAAGGATTGTTTGGCTGAAAGGTGAAACAGCAACATGCCCTGGGATTGATTGGCTTTGCTCGTCATGGCAGATGTCCTGTTGGTCGAAACGTTGGCAGTCACTTCAGGCCTCTAGCATAAAGGATTACGGGGGGAATGGCCCTTCCTTGTTAACGACCATCTGGCAAAAAACTGGACTCATTCAGCCAATTTCGTTGGCGTATTCCATCGGCGTCCGGTTATTGATCGCCATCCTCGCCAACGCCCCATTGCTGGCAGGCCGCTTGCAATGCGGTCTCATCGGCATAACCCAGCTTGCTGGCCACCTGCGCGGGTTTGCTGCCGCCCTTGAGCAATCTGAGCGCCTGCAGCAGTTGCCACTGTTGTTGCAATTCACTCCCTTCCACCGGCGCATCGGCTTGTTGTGCCCACAGTTGCAGAGACTCCGGTTGGCCATTGGCCAGCGCTTGCCAGCAGGCTTGCAGCTCACCGTGACCTTGCTGGCTGATGGCACACTGTTGCAGCTCATCCAGGATCACCTGCAGTCGCTGACCGTAGGCCCCTTGCCACTCTTTTGGACGTTGCCACAGAGCCAGCGAGTCGAGCAGGGCATCGAGCAGGGGCGTGGCCTGCAGCCAGCCAGCCTGCTGCGGCTGAGCCACGCGCAAAGAGACGCTCAGCTGATCGAAATCGCAACCGCTGAGGGGGCTGAAGGCCGCAAGGGCATCGGCGCAGAGCCAGAAGCTGCTTCCTGCCGGCAGCAACAGCTCATGTTGGCCCAGTCTCAGCAGCGCGGCGCCCCGGGTGATCCGCAACAGCTGCCCGACCGGAGTTCGTTTGCGGTTGCCAGCGTGCAGGCCCTGGCAGGAAAAATGGTGATACTCGATGGCGTGATGCATGTAAAAACCCTGATATGATGCTGCCTGGAGGTAACAAATATGGAAACCAGACGTAAAAAACGCTTCATTGCCGGTGCTGTCTGCCCGGCGTGCGGCAAATTGGACAACATGATGCTGTATCTGGAGCATGGAGTCGAGAAGGTGACCTGCGTCGCCTGTGGCGATACCCAGGTACAAACACCCGCCGAGGTCGACAAGCAGACTCGCGAGGCGGAAGAGGTGATCGGGGTGTTTCGCCCCTGATAAGGGAACGGCGGGTGGAATGCGGGTCTCCTTGCTGACGCTGTTGCCGTTTTTTTCGTCACTCAGTGGCGCGGCACGGCATATGCGCGGCCCGCTTTTTAGGGTATTCTGAGCCCGTTTTTTTCTATCCGCAGGATCCTGACATGAAAGTAGCTCCTCTGAGCGTGGTTACGCTGGAATACACAGTCACCGACGAGCACGGTGAAGTCATCGACAGCACTGTCGGCAAAGAGCCGCTGGTCTATCTGCACGGCACCCGTTACCTGGTCTCAGGCCTGGAAGCCGAGCTGGAAGGTCGCGCGGTAGGTGAAGCCTTCGAAGTGACTCTGGCACCGAGCCAGGCCTACGGCGAATATGATGAGACACTGGTACAAGAAGTACCGGGCGAGCTGTTCGACGGCATGGAAGTCTCCGAAGGGGATACTTTTGTGGCTGAAACCGATGATGGTCACCGTCCTGTGACCGTGGTTGAAGTGTCCGAAGAGTTTGGATGGCAACCATCCGCTGGCTGGCGTAACTCTGGGCTTCAACCAGGACGTGCGTGCCGCTACTGCCGAAGAGCTGGCTCACGGCCACGTTCACGGTGCAGGTGGTTGCGGTCACGATCACGGTCATGACCACGATCACGGCGGCTGCTGTGGCGGTCATGGTCACGACCACGATGAGGATCACGGCCAGGGCGGTTGCTGCGGCGGTGCTGGCCACGGTCACGATCATGGCCACGACCACGGTGATGACCATGGTCACGGCGGCTGCTGCGGTGGCGGCGGTTGTGGTGGCAAGGGCCATCACCACTGATCACGGCTATGCCGATGATAAGAAATCTGCCGTAGGAGTCATACCGAGCAATTAATGCTCATTAATTGCTCCTCCTTGGATGATGAAATCCGAAGCCGGTTGTTCTGGCTTCGGATTTTTTATGTCTGTCAAATAGGCTCGCGGCTTTTCCCAAGCTAACAGGGCAGCTTATTTTTGGTTAATGCTCAACATTATTCCCTCTCGGTTCCGCGATGGGGCTTTTGTGCGGAGCGCAAACGTCATCTGCAAACGAGTCATCAAATCGGTGTCATCATCAGCACAATATGACCAAGTTACTTCATGCCCCAACAGCTATAACGAGCCAGCGTCAGTCTCTATTTGGTCTCGTTGTGCCCCATAAAAAAATAGCCAGTCAGGCTTAACTGACTGGCTATTGCCTAGTGACTAACTGATAGGCGCGAAGCCTTACAGCTGCTCGATCCCGACGATATGCCAGGGGGCATTGTTCTTGGCCAGATCGCGCTCGAGGTGCCACACCTCTTTGATGTCTTCTTCGACCTGCTCCTGACGGTCCATGTAGCGGCCGCTGAAGCGCACGCTCACCTGGGCCCAGTCGCTGCCATAGTCAGCACGTACCAGCTGGGTGTCGACATACATTACTTCTGTGTGCTGGTCGCCAGTCAGTTCGGCGCGCTCGGCTTTGAGCTGTTCAAACAGCTCGGGGCTGACGTATTCGCGCACTTTTTCCAGATCGTTCTTGTTCCACGCCTCTTGCAGGGTGCGATAGTGATCGCGGGCACCGGCCAGGAAGCCGTTCATGTCAAAGCCCGGCGGCAGGCGGAACGGCACGTCGCTGTCGGCAAAGCCGGTGGCTTGCGGGGCGCTGTTGCTCTGCTCAAATTGCTGCGGGGCCGCGGATTGCGGTGGCTGATAGCCCGCATAGGCCGCCTGTTGTGGCTGTGGCGTCGCGACCTTGCCCTTGCGCAGGGTACGGATCAGGAAGACGGCACCCAGCGCCAGCAGGGCGATCAGCAGGAAGTCCATTCCTTGCAGACCTTCAAAGGCACCGCTGCCCAGCAGGTAGGCAAACAGGCCGCCAGCCAGCAGGCCGCCCAGCAGGCCACCCATCATGCCGCTCTTTTTCGGCGGAGTCTGGGCATTCAGTGTCGGATTCTTGTTGTCGACCGGTTTGGCCGCAGGCTGTGCCGGCGCAGTTTTGTAACTTTTACCAAAGGATTTGCCGCCGCCAAACTTCTTGGCTTCGGCGTGAGGTGCCCCCAGGCCAATGGCCAGGATCACGGCAAACAGGGTCAGCATCTTTTTCATTTTGACTCTTTTCACTCTCGTCTGTGGGTGGGGCATGCTCCGCTTTGGCAAGCTCAGCAAGGCGCATGGCAGGCTGCCTGTCCCTAATTGTGTCGCAGCTTGTATTCATCAATATCACCTCTGGCATGAATTATTCATGAACGAGGTTGCCGCGATGCGGCGTCAAACAAGAGGAGTAAACCGGATGAAAAGCAGAAGATTGAGTCGCAAGGAGCGCAAAATGCGAAGCAAAATCAAAATGGTCAAGGTAGAGCAGACTCTGGTTTGGCCCTTTATGATGGTATGAGCCGCCAGATAGGGCTCGCCGTAGTTGGCTTTCTTTTGTAAAATTCCCGTCCCCTTCCCGCTGCGGTTTTTATGTGTATGGCAGAGCAAGTGACGGCGAAAAAAGACGCCAAGACACAACAGCTGAAAGTTCCTCCCCACTCTTTTGAGGCCGAACAGTCCGTACTGGGCGGCCTGATGCTGGATAACGATGCCTGGGATCGGGTTGCCGAACGGGTGATCGATCAGGATTTCTACAGCCGTCCGCACCGGTTGATCTTCCAGGCCATGACCCGCCTCTCCAACGCGGGCAACCCCATCGACCTCATCACCCTGCAGGAGGAGCTGGAACGCTCCGAACAGCTGGAAGAGGCGGGTGGCTTCGCCTATCTGGTGGAGATCGCCAAGAACACCCCGAGTGCCGCCAACATCAACGCCTACGCCGAAATCGTGCGCGAGCGGGCGGTGGTGCGGGAGATGATCTCGGTCGCCAACGAGATAGTCGAAGCAGGCTACGAGCCACAGGGCCGTACCTCCGGCGATCTGCTGGATCTTGCCGAGAGCAAGGTATTCAAGATTGCCGAGCAGCGCACTAGCGCCAACGAGGGGCCCCAGCCCCTGAAGCTGATCCTCGAGCAGACTGTCGACAAGATTGAAGAGCTGTTCAAGACCCCCCACAACGGGGTGACCGGGGTATCGAGCGGTTACAACGATCTCGACAAGATGACCGCCGGTTTGCAGCGTTCGGACTTGATCATCGTGGCGGCCCGTCCCTCCATGGGCAAGACCACCTTTGCCATGAACCTGTGCGAGCATGCGGCCCTCACCGCCGACAAGCCGGTGCTTATCTTCTCGCTGGAGATGCCCTCCGAGCAGATCATCATGCGTATGCTCGCCTCGGTCGGTCGCATCGATCAGACCAAGGTGCGTACCGGTCAGCTCGACGACGAGGATTGGGCACGCCTCTCCTCCACCATGGGATTGCTGCTGGAAAAGGGCAAGATGTATATCGATGACGCCTCCGGCCTCACCCCGACCGATGTGCGCTCCCGTGCCCGTCGGGTGGCACGCGAGCACGGTGGCCTATCCATGATCATGGTGGACTACCTGCAGCTGATGCGGGTGCCGGCGCTCTCCGATAACCGTACCCTGGAGATCGGCGAGATCTCCCGCTCTCTCAAGGCCTTGGCGAAAGAGCTGCAGTGCCCGGTGGTGGCGCTCTCCCAGTTGAACCGAAGCCTGGAACAGCGGGCCGACAAGCGCCCGGTCAACTCGGACCTTCGTGAATCGGGCTCCATCGAGCAGGATGCGGATTTGATCATGTTTATCTATCGTGATGAGGTTTATCACGATGACAGCCCGGACAAGGGGATTGCCGAGATCATTATCGGCAAGCAGCGTAACGGCCCTATCGGTCGGGTGCGCCTCACCTTCCAGGGTCAGTTCTCCCGGTTCGACAACTACGCCGGTCCGGCGTTTGATGACGATTATTGATAAGTAACAATCATGGCAATCCTGTGGTCAGGATTGCCACCACCGCTCTGACCCGCTTGCCATTCACTGCAAAGCAGCCCGTCAGAGCCTGTTTTCCCGGTTCGACAATTATGCCGGTCCGGCCTTCGACGACGATAAGTGAGTGGCGGTCTTCGGCCCGATGAGGGGGAGACCATTTGTGCCCTCGTAAGGGAAAACCATGAAAGCGGCTACTGCCCAAATCAACACTGCGGCCTTGCGCCACAACCTCGCCGTGGTCAAGCGCCACGCCCCTGCTTGCAAGATCATCGCTGTGGTCAAGGCCAACGCCTATGGCCATGGACTGCTGCCGGTCGCCCGCACCCTGGTGGATGCGGATGCCTATGCGGTGGCCCGCATCGAAGAGGCGCTGATGCTGCGCTCTTGCGCCGTGGTCAAGCCCATCGTGCTGCTGGAGGGCTTCTTCTCCGCCGACGATCTGCCGGTGCTGGCGGCCAACAATCTGCAGACGGCGGTTCATACCTGGGAGCAGCTCGAAGCGCTGGAGCAGGTCGAGCTGCCAGCCCCCGTGGTGGCCTGGCTCAAGCTCGACACCGGCATGCACCGCCTCGGGGTGCGTGCCGACGAGATGCCCGCCTTTATCGAGCGCCTCGGCAAGTGCAAGAACGTGGTGCAGCCGTTCAACATCATGACCCACTTCAGCCGCTCCGATGAGCTGGAGCAGCCCACTACCCGCGAGCAGATCGATTTGTTCAGCAAGTTGACCGCACCGCTGGCGGGCGAACGGGCCATGGCCAACTCGGCGGGCATTCTGGCCTGGCCAGACTCCCACTGCGACTGGGTTCGCCCCGGTGTCATCCTCTATGGCGTCTCCCCGTTCCCCAACACGGTGGCGGCCGATTACGACCTGCAGCCGGTGATGACCTTGAAAACCCAGCTGATTGCGGTGCGGGATCACAAGGCGGGCGAGCCGGTGGGCTACGGCGCCAACTGGGTGTCAGATCGCGATACCCGGCTCGGGGTGATCGCCATCGGCTACGGTGACGGTTATCCGCGCATGGCGCCCAATGGCACTTCCGTGCTGATCAACGGCCGCATCGTGCCGCTGGTGGGGCGTGTCTCCATGGATATGAGCACCGTCGATCTTGGGCCCGGCGCAACCGACAAGGCCGGTGACGAGGCGGTACTGTGGGGCGAGGGGTTGCCGGTGGAGCGGGTGGCCGACGAGATTGGCACTATCCCCTACGAGCTCATCACCAAACTCACCTCCCGCGTCTTTATGGAGTATGTCTGATGTGGCAGCACTGCCTGCTGACTCTGAAGCCCCGTTCACGGGGCTTTCATCTGGTGACTGACGAGCTGGTGGCCAAGCTGCCGATGCTGGCGGATTACCGGATTGGCATGGCCCACCTGCTGCTGCAACACACCTCCGCCTCGCTCACCCTCAACGAGAATTACGACCCCAGCGTGCGCAGCGATATGGAGGCCCATCTGCACCGGCTGGCGCCGGAAGATGCCCCCTACTATCGCCACACTTATGAGGGGGCGGATGATATGCCCGCCCACATCAAATCTTCCCTGCTCGGGGTGAGCCTGCAACTGCCGATCTGCGATGGTCAGCTGGCGCTCGGCACCTGGCAGGGGATCTGGCTTGGCGAACATCGCGTCGATGGCGGTGCCCGCAAGGTGCTGGTGACCCTGCAGGGTGAGTAAGCAGGCTGCAACCAGCTGAAAGATGACGATAAAAAAGAGGGATGGCATTGAGCCATCCCTCTTTTGTTTTTACGGTTTCGCGAGCTATCCGCTTGCAAGTGGCACGGCGCTCTGCGTGGCTCAGCCGACCTTGAAGGGGGTCAGTTCGGCCAGCGGGGCTGCGTCCATAAAGGCTTGCGGCTCCTGACCGTGTTTGAAGATCTTAAAGTCCTGCTCGCGTGCGCTCCAGTACTCCAGACGCTCGCTGCCGTTTTCTCCGGTGATTTGCAGCAGGCTCGCTTCACGCAGGGCCACCACGTGCTCGCTCGGGTTGATGGCGCAGAACTCCGCCAGACGCTCGTCGCGGGTCTCGCCCATGTGGCCGCTGATGCTGGCGTCCAGATAGTGCGGGTTGATCTGCAGCGGGAACAGGCCCAGCGCCGGCAGCACGGCGGCGCTGCAAACCGGCATGTCGTTGGTGGTGCGGATGCTCGGGGTCGCCACGTTGCAACCGGCGCTCCAGCCCACATAGGGGACGCCCCGCTCACGCACGGCACGCTGGATCGGCACGATAAGGCTATTTTCGTGCAGCATCTGGTTGAGGCGCCAGGTGTTGCCGCCGCTGATAAAGATGGCGTCGGCCTGATTGACGGCCTCGACCGGATCATCGAAGTGATGAATGCTGATGGTCTCGATCCCGAGGCTCTCGGTAAGTTCGTTGGCACGGGCATCCCAGTCGCTGCGGATCACCGCGTAGGGGATGAGCAGGATGCGTTTGACCTGTTTGCGAGCCAGCAGGCTTTGAACCCGATCACGGGCCCAGCCGAGCAGACCCGGAAATTCGTTGGCTTTACCATTGCTAAGCAGAAGCAGTTCCATCAAATCGTTCCTCAAAAATTGAAAGCGGAGGAGGGAGGGCCACCGGATCCGCCGTGCGGCCGGATGGCAAGAGGAGGCATGCTACCATCATTGGCGCGGCGGTTCTGTGATCGCGAGGCCCAATCAACGGCTATGGAGGAGTTATGGATGGATAACTCAATGCCAGCTGGTGGATTAATAAGCAGAGCTCCGCTCGCTGCCCATCGCCAATAAAAGACCCCGCCGCAGCGGGGTCATGGCAGAGTTAGTCGAGTTTGAGATCGACCCAGACCATGCGGTGGTCCGAACTGACTCCCTTGGCGATGCCGAGTTTCGCATCATAGACCAGGTGATAACCGGCCTCGAAGCTGGCAGGCCAGAAGACGCCGCTCTTGACCGCGTTGAGGTTGGCGGAGGGGATGACGTGATCAAGCTGCAGCACGCTGGAGTTGGTGATGCGTTCCGGGTTGGGGCGAGTGAGGTTGCGTTTGCAGTCGACCCCCTTGCTGACACACTCCGGGCCCCCTTCGCTGACCGGGATCAGGGTGCCATTGGTGATGGCCTGATTCATCAGCGGGTTGTTTAGCAAATCCTGAATGGCAGTCAGGTCGCCGTCACCGGTGAGCGGATCGGCGTTGAGATCACCCGCGATAACGAACTTGGCGTTTTTGGCCAGCCCACCCTTGGTGCCCTTGTCATCGGTCATGTAGTCGAGACCCTTGACGTAGTCATTCCAGAAGGCGATCTCGGCGCGGTTGTGCTTGACGGTGTGACGCGCCGCGTTGGCAAAGATCGGCGGGGTCGGGTGGGAGATCAGGAAGTGGATCACCTCTTCCCCCTTCTCGGTCTTGATCCGTACCGGCACATCGGCGTGGTTCTTGGAGGAGAGCGGGTACTGCTGCCAGGCTGCATCTGAATACCAGGCGTCGCCACACTGGCGGCTGGCCGGGATCTTGACCTTGGGATTGTTGCAGTCATCGATGATGGGGTTCTTCTCGCCCGGCATATCCTTCCACTTGAAGTTCTGGAAGGTACGGATCTGCTTGGTGTCAATGGGATATTTGGACATCACCGCAAAGGCGTACTGGCCGTGATAGTTGCCAAAGCCCCAGGCATCGTCGGGGCCGTTGTTGATATTGCCATCCAGATTGAGGTCATAACCGCTCATCAGGCCGGTGTTGGTAGCGAAGTTCTGCATCACCGGATAGCTGATGGCGGTCACTTCGGTATGCTGAGCGTGGGCCAGATAGTTGTCATTGAAGGCTTTCAGATCGGCGGTGCTCTCGCCTTTGCCGTCGTTGTCGAACTCATTGAGCAGGAACACATCCGGGCGGGTGCGCTGGATGATCTCCGCCACGTTGCGGATCTGCTGCACGTTCTTGGCTTTGGTTTCAGTGGCGCCGCTCAGGCTCCCTTCGGCGAGGCGGGCCAGCAGGGCATCCTGCTCGGTGCGGGTCAGCGCCAGCTCGCCAGTCAGCATACCGGCGGCAGTGCGGTCAAAAGAGAGGTTGAAGGTGGCAAAACGAACCATGGGATCAGCTGCCTTTGAGTCGTTGTCGCTGTTGCAGCCTGCCAGCATCCCGAGAGAGATGGCGGCAGCCAGTAGTGTCTTGTTGATATTTTTCATTGTAATTGTTCCGTAGCATCAATGAGTTATGCCTTCTGTGAGGCAGCGCCATTATAAGTAGACGGCGATGCTGCGGGGATTTTGCCTGAGTAAAGTGTGAGGATATTCACACCACATATCTGGCGATGATGAATGTTAGCAGGGCGATATGGGGTGTGAAAAACCGGTTTATACGCTGCAGTTTCCGGGATGAATGGCGCGCTTCCAGCCGTTACCGCATTCTGAATTTGTCACACCACCATCGGCAGGCCGCTCTCGGGGTGGTGGATCACCTGTGCCGGATAGTCATAGAGACGGGCAATCAGCTCGGGGGTCAGCACCTCGGCAGGTGTGCCATCGGCCATCAGCTTGCCCCGTTCCAGCATCACCAGCCGATCGGCATAGCGCGCCGCCAGATTGAGGTCGTGCAGCACCACCAGCACAGCTGTATTGCGGCTGGCCAGGGCGCGCGCCATGGTGAGCAGCTGATGCTGGTATTTCAGATCCAGCGCCGAGGTGGGTTCGTCGAGCAGCAGCAGGCGGGGTTGCTCGGCTTGCCCGGTCGGAGAGGGGGCTTGCCAAATCTGCGCCAGCACCCGGGCAAACTGCACCCGCTGCCGCTCGCCGCCGGAGAGCCCGGGATAGAGCCGTTTGGCCAGATGCTCGACCCCGGCATGGGTCATGGCCGCCGCCACTATCTCGTCACGCCGCGCCGCCGGTTCACTGTGGGGCAAGCGTCCCATGGCGACCACTTCTTCGCAGAGAAAGGGGAAGTTGAGTGAGGAGCTTTGCGGCAATACCCCGAGCCGGTGGGCCAGCTGGCTGCTGTCCCACTGCTGGCGATCTGCGCCAAACAGGGTGATGGAACCCTCATATTCCAGCTCGCCGGTCAGGCACTTGAGCAGCGAGCTCTTGCCCGCCCCGTTGGGGCCGAGCAGGGCGGTGAGGGTGCCGCTCTCGAGACTAAGATCGAGCCCATCCAGGATCTGACGCTGGCCACGGCGCAGGCTGAGTCGTGTGCAGCTCAACAGGGGGGAGGAGTGTGAGGATGAGAGTGATTGCATAACAGTCCGTATCACAGGGCGCGGCGGCCTTTTACCAGCAGCCAGATGAAGAATGGAGCGCCGAGCAGGGCGGTGATGATGCCCACCGGCAGCTCGGCCGGGGCCAGCAGGGTGCGAGCCAGCATGTCGGCCGCCAGCAGCAGGGCGGCGCCAAGCAGGGCCGAGAGCGGCAGCAACCTGACATGGTTGGGGCCTGCCAGCAGGCGCACCAGATGGGGCACTACCAGCCCGACGAAGCCGATCATCCCGGCTACCGCCACCGCCACCCCGACGCCCGCTGCGGTGAGCAGGATCAGGCGACGTTTGAGGGATTGCACATTGACCCCAAGATGACGGGCCTCTCCTTCACCCAGCAGCAGGGCGTTGAGGGGATTGGCATCGCGCATAAAGAGCCACAGCAGGGCCGCCAGGGTGAGCAGGGCCAGCGCCACATCGGCCGGTTTGCCTGCCGCCAGCGTTCCCATCTGCCACAGGCTCAGGTTGCGCAGCATCTGATCGTCCGCCAGATAGGTGAGCAGGCCGATCACCGCGCCGGAGAGCGCCGTGATGGCGACCCCGGCCAGCAGCATGACGGTGACCGAGGTGCCGCCCTCCCGGGTGCCGAGCAGATAGACCAAGGTGGTGGTGAGCGCGCCGCCGAGAAAGGCGAGCAGCGGCAGCAGGCCAACCCCTATGGTGGCTTGCAGCTGCTGGCCGAGGGGGGCCAGCAGCACGATGGCGAGCGCGGCACCGAGCGCCGCACCGCCGGAGACACCTATGATGCCGGGGTCAGCCAGGGGGTTGCGAAACAGCCCCTGCATCACGGCGCCACAGAGCCCGAGGATCCCCCCACTGCGATGCAGAGCAGGGTTCTCGGCAGGCGAATTTCCTGCACGATCAGCAGTTTGTGCGACTCAATCCCGCTCTCCTGCCCGGCAAACAGCGCCCGCAGACTCTCGCCCAGGGTGAGGGTCATGGGGCCGGTTGCCAGCGAACCGAGCAGCAACAGCGCCAGTGCGGCCGTGGTGAAGGCCAGCAGCCAGGAGAGGGGTAACCGCATCATGACCCCTGCTTGATCCACTGGGCGATCTGGTTCGCCTGTTGCAGGGAGTTGAGGCTCAGGCCCCCTTGCAGGGCGTGACCGTCGATGGCGTGAATGGCGTTGCGCTTGCCTGCCGGGGTAGCCGCCAAGGCGGGCACTTCGGCCAGCACCTTGGCCGGATCGGCATATTGCTGCCAGTCACGACCGCTGACCAGCACCAGATCGGGCTGCATCTCGATGAGGGATTCGGCGGATACCGGCTTGTAGTTGCGCAACTCGGCGACCGGATTGATGCTGCCTGCCAGCGAGATCAGCGCGCTGGCGGTGGTGTCCCCCCCGGCGATGCTGGTGGGTTGCCCCTTGTGCAGCAGCAGGAAGGCTACCTTGAGCGGTTTGTTCTGTTTGGCTTGCGCCGCCAGCTGATCGGTCTGAGCCTGGATCTCTGCCTTCAGGCGATCGCCAGCAGCTTTATCGCCCAGCAGGCTGGCGAGGGTGTCGATACGCTGGTTGAGGTTGGCGAGAGTCGGCGCGGTATCCAGCACCTCCACCTTGACCCCGGCACGGCGCAGCTGATCCAGGGTCGGGGCCGGCCCCATCTCGTCACTGCCCACCAGTCGGGTGGGGGAGAGGCTCAGGATCCCTTCGGCGGCCAGTGCCCGGTGATAACCCACCTTGGGCAGCCCTTTTGGCAAGGGACTGCTGACATCGGTGGCGATCAGGCTCGATTCACCGCCAAGGGCCAGAATGAGTTCTGTGGTGGCCGGGCCGATACTGACGATACGATCTTTCTGGCCGTCGGCGGCAACGGCAGAGAAGGGAGAGAATGAACTGCAGAGCAGGGTGATGGCGAGGGCAAGACGACGGCCCATGCTAACCTCCGAAGGGGTGAATGAAACGGGTGTGCCGCCGAGAATATCAAGGCTTTGGAAAAAATGCACTGATAATGATAGCAATTATCAATTGCATTGATTCCAGTGCTTTATTAGAGTAGCCGCCATGATAAACAGCGGGACGACCTGGTCCCGCAGAGGGAGAAAACATGAGCATTGCACAACGCATTCACGCGCTGCTGGAGCAGGATCCCGGCGCTCATCCGTCCACCCTGGCGGCCCAGCTTGCCATCAGTGAATGGGAGGTGGTTCGCCATTTGCCCGCCGAGCTGGTGACCCTGTTGCCCGCCGATCGCGCACAAGGTCTGCTGGAAGATTTGGCCGACTGGGGCCCGGTGACCACCATCGTTGAATCAGAAGGATCCATCTTCGAGGTAAAAGCCCCCTTCCCGAAAGGCAAGGACGCACGCGGTTACTACAACCTGATGGGCCGCGACGGTGAGCTGCATGGTCACCTCAAGCTCGACAACGTGGCGGGGATTGCGCTGGTCAGCAAGCTGTTCATGGGCAAGGAGGGGCACTCCTTCCAGTTCTTCGGTCACTCCGGCCGCTGCATTTTCAAGGTCTATCTGGGTCGCGATGAGAAACGCCAGCTGCTGGCCGATCAGGTCACCCGTTTCATGGCGCTGCGCCACAACTCTCAAGAGGAAGTCAAAGCATGAGTGAACGTCAGGAGCGTCTGCAGAACCGCCTGCAACCGGAGATCCGCGAGTTTCGCGACAGCTGCCGCACCCTGCAGCTCGCCACAGTCGATGGCGAAGGCAACCCCAACGCTAGCTATGCCCCGTTCGTGCTGCAGGAAGATGGCTACTATGTGCTGATCTCCGAGATCGCTCGCCACGCCCGTAACCTGCAACAGGTGCCGCGGGTATCCCTGATGCTGATCGAGGATGAGAGCGGTGCCCGCGAGCTGTTTGCCCGCAAGCGCCTGACCTTCGATGCGGTGGCTGAAGTGGTGGCCCGTGACGACGCCCGCTGGAGCAAGGCGGTGGCGGCGCTGGAGGGGCGTTTTGGCGAGATCATCAAGGGTCTCTCCAACCTCAAGGATTTCAAACTGTTCCGCCTCAAACCGGAACAGGGGCTGTTCGTCAAGGGCTTCGGACAGGCGTTCGCGGTTTCCGGTGACGAGCTGGTGGATTTCGTCCATCTGGTGGAAGGGCACAAGCGCATCGACAACGGTGCCGAGCTAACCAGCCCGGCCGATGCGCCGGTCTGATAATCTCTGTCGACCACTACAGCCGTCATAACAAAACGGGCAGCCAATTGGCTGCCCGTTTTTATTGCGTTATCTCATCCGCCAGTTCAATCCTGCCAGGAGGCCTTGTTGGGAAAAGCGCGACGATCGGCGTCGGTGGCAGTTTCGTTGCACTCTCCCCGCACCTTCCAGGAGGTCTGGCTCAGCACTATGTAGCCCTGGCGGCAATACTGCTTGGTCGCCAGGGTCTCGGTCAGCAGGTTCTCCTGTAACGCCTCCCGCTGTTCCAGCAGCCGCTGGCTCTGGGCCGCCGAGAGGCCGCGCGGCAAGGTGTCGTTGGGCGCGGCTTCAAAGGTGAACCGCTTGCTCCCCTCCTCGTTGATGTGGGTCAGAAACAGGGGGGTCGGCCCGTCATACTTCTGGCCGGGCAAGCTGGAGCAGGCCGACAGCAGGGGAACAATCAACAACAGGGTGGCAGACAACAGGCGCACGACAGACTCCAGTGAGAAACGAGGCGAGGCTCGCAGATTAGCACGGCTGCAGGGCGGGTGTTACTGCCAGCAGCTCGTCGGTGGTGAGCAGGGTCACACTGCGCCCCTCCGGCAGGCTGAGGTGGCGCCACATCCAGTGATGGTGCTCGGTGATCTGGGCCGCGCTCAGGTGGGGGCGATCGGCGGTGGTGTGACCATCGCTCAACACCAGCACCTCGTACCCATGGGAGGCCGCACTGCGCACTGTGGTATCGACGCAAAAATCGGTGGCGCAGCCACAGAGGATCAGTCGATCGACCGGCTGCTCGGCCAGCAGGAAGGCAAGCTCGGTATCGAGAAAGCTGTCACAGGCCGTTTTGCGCACCCGGCTCTCCCCCTTGGCCGGTTGCAGCGCACTGTGCAACTGCCAACCCGGGGTGCCCGGTTCCAGTTCGGTACCAGGGGGCGAGTCATGCTGGATATAGATGACCCGTCCCTGTTGCTGTCTGACATGGGCCGCAGCCCGATTGATATTGGCCAGCACCTGCTCCTGGCGGTAACGGGGCTCGTTGAACAAGCCTTGCTGCACATCGATGATCAGTAACACATCCATATTTTACCCGCCGTTTCCTGGAAGATTAGGGTTGCAGCCACTGGCTGCAGTCACGACTGCGGGATTGATGCAGCGCGCCCATATCTTGCTTCATCTCGTCACTGTTTTGCCAGCGCTTAGGCAGCGGCATGATGGTTACCTGCACATCGGCTGCGCGATCTGCAACAGAGGTCTCATCTGTGCGGGGCACGACCAGCGCTACCTTGAGGGCAGGATTGCGGCTGGCGATGCGACTGGCGAGCCCAAGCCCCCCCTCGACGTGGAAATTGCCGGCGATATGCATGATCTGCTGGCCCGGGTGCTTGGCGAGATAATCCACCATGCTCTCGGCCATGGTGTCATCCCAACTGGTCTGGGCGGCGAAGCGGCGGGCGTTGCTGTCGGCATCGCCGTGGTGCATGGAGGCCATAAATTTCTGGCGATAGGGATCATCCCCCTGCGTCAGTTGGCGGGCCAGCTGGCTGCGGCGCGACGCGGGCAGTTTGTCTAGCCACTCAGCCCCCTCCTGACCGACACAGCTCACCAGCGGCTTGGGGGCGTTGGCGGCGATCACCGGCATCTGGTGCGCTTTGGCAAACTCTACCAGCGGGCGGTAGTCGCTCGGATAGTTGGGCCAGGCGTTGCCTTCGCGGATCAAGGCCGCTTCACCAATCTGGTTCGCCAGATAGGCATCCAGCGTCTTCTGATCGGCGCGGCTGAACTGCTCCATAGAGAGGGCCAATGGCCGACCGTGCTGCTGACCTGTGGTGTAGAGCCCGCTCAGCAGGCGCGATTGCAACAGATGCACGGCGGGATGGCTGTGCAGCTCACCCACCAGAATGATGTCGGCGTCGGCAATGCGCGCGATCGCCTGCTCCAGCGTCAGGTCTGCGTCTCCCTCGCTGCTTAGCCGGTAGTCATAGAGCGTCTGCAACTGTGATGACTGGGTCGGTTGGGTGGGGGTGGCACAGGCTGCCAGCAGCAGCGGCAGGGCGAGCAGGGGAAGTCGTCTAATCATGGGATCTCACGGCTGATATGCCCGGATGCCGGTGCATCTCGGGGGGCTAATAGAGAATAAGGGCAACACAGGGCGACAGTGTAAAACCAATTTGGTTCAAAACAAATGAGAATGATTTCGTTTCTTGTTGATCTTTGCCGAGAGCCGGGTAATATGCGGCCTGTTTGATAACAGTTCTCAATAAGGATTCGCTGTGACCCATCATAACGCACTCTCTCTGGTTGCCCTCGCCGTGGCGGCCGGTCTCTCTTCCCAGGTCTTTGCTGCCACCCAGAAGGCGGATGAAGTCGTGGTCGTCAGCGGCTCACGGATGGAGCAAAAACTGGAAGATGTCTCCGGCCCCATCTCGGTGATCACCGCCAAGCAGATTGAAGAGCAGGTCGTCACCAACGTCGCCGACCTGTTCCGCTACGAACCCGGTGTGACCGTGCTCGGCGGTCAGGGGGATGCGCAGACCTTTATCATCCGCGGCATGGGTGAAAACCGGGTCAAGGTGGTGCGCGACGGTGTGCGCCAGAACGATGCTTACAGCAAGGGCGGTGTTGGCCAGAGCTACTTCGATACCGACATGATCAAGCAGGTAGAAGTGGCAAAGGGGCCGGCGTCTGCCGCCTACGGCTCCGATGCGCTGGGTGGCGTGATTGCCATCACCACCAAGGATGCCAGCGATTTCCTCAAGGGCAAGGATAGTTATCTGGATGTGACCAGCGGTTACGCCTCCAGCAGCCACCAGAAGATGGCGGGCTTTACCGGCGCCCTGCGCACTGGTGAAGTGGAGAACCTGCTGCGCTACACCTGGCGCGATGGCGGTGTGACCCAGAATTTCGACTCCACCAAGAACGACTTCGATATCGGTACCCACGCCCTGCTGCTCAAGAGCAAGTGGAACCTCTCCGATGAGCAGTTCCTCAAGCTGACCGTTGACTACCTGACCGATGGCGAGGATCCGGATGCGGTCAAGCTCAACAAGGTCGGTACCGGTACTGCCCGTGTCTTTGATCAGCCCATCACCGACAAGCAGACCGACAACCTATCTGTGGTGCTGGATCACGGCATCGCGCTGAATCAAGGCTGGGCCGATCGGATGGATAGCAAGGTTTACTTCGCCCGCACCAAGCAGACGCTGGATCAGTACGCCTCATCCAAGTATCCGGTCAGCCCCGGCAACCCCTATGTGACCAAAAACTCGCTTGATCACAACGTGTTCGATCAGAAGAACATCGGCGCCCAGCTGCAGTTCCACAAGGCGGTCGCCAACCACCGCCTGGCCTGGGGGGCTGAATACGAGCACACCGACAACGAACGTACCCGTTACAAGGGGCCGACGACTCCCGGTGATTTTGTCGGCTACAACGAGCTGAGTTTCCCGGCTACCACCAGCGAGCGCAGCGCCCTGTGGGCCTTTGACGAGATCAAGTTTGGCGAACGCTGGGTACTGACCCCGGGTGCCCGTTATGACTACTACCGGATGACCCCGGACAACGATCCGGCCTACACCGGCGACAAGCTGCACAAGTTCTCCGAAGGGGAGTTGTCACCCAAGCTGGGTCTGGTGTTCAAGGCCCACGAGGCGGCCAACCTGTTCGCCCAGTACAGCCACGGTTTCAAGGCCCCCATGTATGACAGCGCCTTCTCCACCCTGAACCATCAGGCGTACGGCTATCGCATCGAGCCCAACCCGAACCTCAATCCGGAGAGCAGCGACGGCATCGATCTTGGCGTACGTGGCAGCAGCAACGGCTTCAGCTATGAAGTGGCCAGCTTCTACAACAAGTTTGAAGACTTCATCGAGATGGTGGAAGTGGGCAAAGAGGGGCGCACAGCCGTCTACCAGTACCAGAACCTGAGCAAGGCGACCACCAAAGGGGTCGAAGCCAAGGCGGATTACTGGCTCAACGATATCGTTAATGTCTGGGGCAACCTCGCCTACATCGAAGGCAAGGATGGGGATGGTAACTACATCAACAGCCTGAGCCCGCTCAATGGCTCGATCGGTGTGCGTCTGGAACAGTCCCAATGGAACTTCAACACCGCGCTGCGCTTTGCTGACGACATGGACAAAGTCCGTAAAGACAGCAAAGGCAACGATTACGTGAAGAGCGCCGGTTGGGGTGTTGTGGATATGTACGCCCAGTTCAACCCGATGACCGATCTGCAGCTCAACGTCGGGGTCTTCAACCTGTTTGACAAGGAGTACACCAGCTACGAGCGCATCGCCGGTCGTGCCGAGGGCTCCGATAACAGCATGATGACCGAACCGGGCCGCAACCTGAGTGCACGGGTCAAATACGTATTCTAAAGAGCAAACAACAGACGCAGATGATCAAAGGGGCTTCGGCCCCTTTTTTGTCGCCGCCATGTTGTGACGATGGAGCAGAGCAAATGTTTGCCTAAAAAAGAAACCCGCCATGGGCGGGTGGAAGGATTGCAACACTAACCAGGAGGAGGTGTTACCAGGTAGACCCCACTTCTTCGGTAATAGTTCAATTTTATTGAAGTTTTTTCGTTTTCTTAGCGGGGTTTCCATCGGGATCTGCGGGGGCGGATGAGTTATCATTCTGCTCCCGTCATCCGGTTGCAGAGGATCTATGCCCGCGTTTTCCTGGTTAGCGCTCTTTTTCGGCGCCTTCTATTTTGTCTACGGTGCTTACTTGCCGTTCTGGTCGCTCTGGCTGGAGGGGGTGGGCGTCAGCGCCGAGATGATTGGTCTCCTGCTGGGGGCGGGGATGGCGATCCGCTTTGCCGGCAACCTGATGGTGATGGGGCAGATCAAGGGGGCGGGCCATCTGCTGCCGGTTACCCGGTTGCTCTCCCTGCTCAGTCTGCTAGCGTTTCTCGGCTTCTATCTCAGTCATAACCTCTGGTGGTTGGTGGGCTTGACCCTGCTGGCGAACTTTATCTATCCGACCCTGATGCCGATGGGGGAGGCGCTGGCGACCCGCATGGTGGTGCAGGCGCACCTCGATTACGGCAAGGTGCGGCTGTGCGGTTCGTTTGCCTTTATTGTCGCCTCGACGCTGGTGGGGGCGCTGGTAGGCAACTTCGGTAGTGACTGGATTTTGCACACCATGGTGGCGGGGCTGGTGCTGATGCTGCTGCTCAGCTGGCTGCCGCTCTATCCGGCGCCACAGGATAGTCAGGGCGAGCGGGCGAAGGCCTCTTTGCTGGCGACCCTGCGCAGTGCACCGGTACGTCGCTTCTTGCTGCTGACGGCGTTGCTGCAGGGGAGCCACGCCGCCTATTACGGTTTCAGCGCCATCTACTGGAAGGCGCAAGGGTATAGCGGCACCATCATCGGCTATCTCTGGGCGCTCGGGGTGGTCGCGGAGATCTGCATGTTCGCCGCCGACAAGCGTTTCCTGCAGCGCTTTGGCGCCCAGAGTCTCTTTATCGCCGGCGCCATCGGTTGTGTGGTGCGCTGGGTATTGCTGGGGGCCTCGACCGAGTTGTGGGTACTGGTGCTGGGGCAACTGCTCCACTCGGTCACCTTTGGCATGAGCCATCTGGGGGCGGTGCGTTTCATGACTCGCCAGCTGCCCGCCGAACAGTTGATCCCGACCCAGGCGCTCTATGCGGCCCTTGGCCTCGGCATGACGGTGGCGGCCCTGATGGCACTTTGCGGCGTGCTGTTCGAGCCTCTCGGCGGCGGCATCTTCTTCCTGATGGTGCTGGTGGTCTTGCCGGTCTTCTTCCTGCGGCTGCGCCCCTTTGCGCCGTCTGCGCAGGAGAGGGCTCCGGCCTGAGAAATGCACATCTGAACAGGGAGAGCCACGGCTCTCCCTTTTTTGTTGCTGCGGTTTGCGGCGTTACTGTTGCTCGCCAAGATAGAGGCGGCTGAGGCGGCGCCAGGTGTCCGAGCCGATGGTGCCGGCAAGCAGCTCATTGGAGGCGGCATCAAAGCGGCCATCCGGCAGCCAGCCCAATTGGGGCAGCAGTTGCGCCAGCGTCACGTCATTGTGCTGCAGCTCCCGCTCCAGCGCTTCCCAGAAGGCGCTCCCCTTGACGTAAAAGAGCGGGTAGTAGGAGCGATCGCCCGCCAGCACCTCGCGAGCCGCCCGATAGAGGCCACTCTCGCTATGGGGCATCTGTTTGCCCCGCTCGGCCAGCTCGTTGACTGCCGTGACCTGATGCAGCCGAAAGCGGCGCAACGCCTTGATGGCGAGGTACTCGGCGAGGCTCTCGTTGACCCAGGTGGGTGGTGGAGCAGAGTGGCGAGCGCTGAGGATATGCACCGCCTCGTGGCCGAGGTGCGCAGCAGGCGCAAGGGGGCCTGTGGCGTCGGCTTGCCAGCCTCGGTGGGGTAGTTGGCGACAAACACCTGATTTCCGGCGGCGCCGCCGAGGGAGCGGGTCGCCACATCCCGCCCCAGCCACACCAGTTGCCATGGATGAGCGGGCGGATCCACATCGAGCTGGAAGGCCAGATAGTCGATGATCTCATTCAGTTGCTGCTGCAAGGCCGGCAGATCGAGCTGGTTGGCGGTCTCGTCATGGCTCAGCACCAGCCGCGGATCCGGCTTGGTGACGGGCACTGTGTCCAGACCAAACGGCAGGATCAGCGGCGGCTGGTTGACATCCGGCAGTGGTTGGCAGCTGCCATCCGGCAGACAAACCTTTCCTTGGCGACTCCCCATCTGGCGCACAAAGTTACCCCACTCGGTCAATAGCCACTGATTGGGTGCGAACAAAAGCGACTGTTGGGCCGAGGCATCAGCACCCTCTGCCGGAGCCGGTGTGAGCGTGATCTGCCAGCCAACCTCTTTGCAAGAGAAGGGCTGGTTGAAGGCAACCGGCTGGTTGTCTGCAAGGCAGATCAGCGCGGGGGAAACCGCCGCGGCACTGCCCGGCAACTGGCGGGCGGGGAGCAGGGTAAAAGGGGGCTTGCCCTGCATGGTGAGGCGCACTTGCAGTACATTGGCGCTGGCGCCCTGCTCGATAAGGTAGCGGGGGCCGTTCGCGTCATTGCCAGCGCAGGCCCACAGCGGCAGCAGCCACAGGGCAAACAGGGTGATATGACGACTCATAAGAGGGTTAGCGCTCCTGCTCGTAGCCCAGCAGATCGCCGGGCTGGCATTTGAGTTCACGGCAGATGGCCTCCAGAGTGGAGAAGCGCACCGCCTTGGCGTGGCCATTTTTGAGGATCGAGAGGTTGGCCTCGGTGATGTCGATGCGCTGGGCCAGCTCGCGGGCGGTCATTTTACGCTCGGCCAGCAGGGCATCGAGTCGGATGATAATGGGCATAGGATCCTCACACCGTCAGTTGCTGTTCATCGGCCAGCAGTTTTGCCTCGCGCATGACCAGTGCCAGCGCCAGTACGATCAGTCCCGCCAGCAGTACCCGGAAATCTGAGGTACTCAGCGCTATGGTACCGAGTACTTCCGGGCCTCTCATGGTGAGCACCGTATCCAGCAAGGGGGTCAGGATCAACTCGACCTGGAAGGTTGCACAGAGCAGCAGTCCGATCTGGCGGTAGCGGCGGATCTGCTCGAAGGTGAAGAGCAGACCGGCGCGGTAGCCGCGAAACAGCTGACGCAGTTGCCAGAGCATCATCATAAAGACCAGATCCGGCAACAGCTGTACCAGGGTCCCTAGCAGCCGGGTGGAGAAGTGAAGGGGATAGTCGGCAGGATTGATGCCGGGGCGGCTCAAGATGGTGTTGAGCTTCTCCTGCAGAAAATCGGCGCCACCGAAGGGGGTCCACACCTCCAGCAAGGTGATCAAAGGGGTCGCCAGCAGTGCCAGCAGCAGCAGCCATTCGATCAGCATGCTCGAGCGTTCGAGTTTGTTGGAGATCATCTCATTCCTCACTGTGATGGTTTTATCTGAAAGGTAAAGTTTATCGTTTATCAATATCCACATCGGCAATGTTTATTGTTTTGCGATATACAGTCAAGATAAAACTTATTGAAAAACGATAATTTCAATCTGTCCGAAGGGGATGACTTTTGGCTGCTGCCTCTCTAGACTGGCGAGGTTGTATACAAAAACTCAACATGGACAAGGAGTTATCGATGCACCAGGGATGGCTGCTGATCGGATTGTCGCTCACCTATCTGGGGCTGCTGTTTCTGATCGCCTTCGTGGCAGACAAGCACAAACGGCACCGTCTCAAGGGGCAACCGCTGCTCTACAGCCTGTCGCTGGCGGTCTACTGCACCTCCTGGACCTTCTTCGGCACCGTGGGGCAGGCGAGTGAATCCCCCTGGTCGCCGGTGCCCATCTACCTTGGCCCCATGCTGGTCTTTCTGTTTGGCTGGCGGCTGCTGGCGCGCCTTATTCTGGTGGCCAAGCGCGAGCACATCACCTCCATCGCCGACTTTATTGCCGCCCGTTACGGCAAATCCCAGCGGCTTGCCATGGTGATCGCCCTCATCGCCATCATGGGGATCCTCCCCTATCTGGTGTTGCAGCTTAAAGCCATCGTCACCGGGCTGGATCTGCTGATGGTCAACAGCGGCGGCATCAGCCCGACCAGCAATACCAGCGAGCTGGCGCTCGGGGTCACTCTGCTGCTGGCGCTGTTCAGCATCCTGTTCGGTACTCGCCATCTTGATGCCACCGAGCACCACAGGGGGATGGTGGTGGCCATCGCTTTCGAGTCGGTGGTCAAATTGCTGGCCTTTATCGCGGTGGGGGGCTTCGCCCTCTGGCTGATCCTGAGCAAACCGGGCGAGGCTCACGAACAGGTGACCCGCGACTTTTTTGCGCAGGTGGTGGCGGTGAGCCCCGGCAACCTGCTGGAGCTTGCCATCTATACGGTGCTGGCGATGTGCGCCGTTATCTGCCTGCCGCGCCAGTTTCATGTGACTGTGGTGGAGAACAATCAGGGGCAGGATTTGCACTGGGCGCGCTGGATCTTCCCGCTCTACCTGTTCGTGATGGGGCTCTTTATCTGGCCGTTGGCGCTGGCGGGCAAGCAGTGGGTGGGGGCTGACATGGCCTCCGACACCTATGTGATCAGTCTGCCGATGGCCCTCGGTTTCGATGGCATGGCGATGTTGGCGTTTCTCGGCGGTACTTCGGCGGCCACCGGCATGGTGATCGTCTGCACCATCGCGCTGGCGATCATGGTGAGCAACGATCTGGTGCTGCCAGTGTTGCTGCGCCGCTTCTGGCGGCAGGGGCGTGACGAGCGGCTGGTACGGCTGCTGTTGCAGGTGCGGCGTGGCGCCATCCTGCTGATCTTGCTGGCGGCCTGGGGGCTCTACCTCTGGCTCGGTGATCTCACCAGCTTGTCGCGCATAGGCTATCTCTCCTTTGGCGCGGTGGCCCAGTTTGCGCCGGCTCTGCTGCTCGGTCTCTACTGGCGTCATGGCAATCGCAAGGGGGTTTATCTTGGGTTGAGCCTCGGAGTGAGCCTCTGGTTCGTCACCCTGCTTGTGGAGAGCGGGCTGCTGGCCGGTTCACCGCTGGCTGAACTGCTGGCGCCGCCGGACTGGCCCGCGTTTCGCGAGCTGAGTCTCGGGGCCTGGTGCATCTTCCTGAGCCTGCTCTTCAACCTGCTCGGCTATGTGGCCGGTTCCTTATTGTCGCGCCCTGCGGTGAGCGAGCGGCTGCAGGCGGCCAACTTTGTCGGCAAGCCGAGCCGCGATACCGCCGCCCTCTATCAGGCGCGGGTCTCGGTCAAGGAGCTGGAGATGCTGGCGGCCCGCTTCGTCGGTTCAAGCCGGGTCAAACGCGCCTTTGGTCGTTTCGCCGGTGAGCGGGGCGGCACCCTGGCGCCCCAGATGCAGGCCTCGGCCGAACTGATTGCCCATACCGAGCGGCTGCTGGCGGGGGTGTTTGGTACCTCGTCGGCGCGGTTGGTGCTCGCCTCGGCCCTGCAGGGGCGCAACATGCAGCTCGAGGAGATCGCCACCATAGTCGATGAGGCCTCCGACGTGTTTCGCTTCAACCGAGGCTTGTTGCAGGGGGCGATCGAGCATATCGGGCAGGGGATCTCGGTGGTGGACAGGGAGCTTCGGCTGGTGGCCTGGAACCGCCGCTACATCGAGCTGTTCCACTATCCGCCGGGGCTTATTCAGGCAGGGCGCCCCATCGAAGAGATCATCCGCTACAACGCCCAGCAGGGGCTCTGTGGCCCCGGCGATATCGAGGATCACGTGGCGCGGCGGGTCGCCTTTATGAAGCGGGGTAGCGCCCATATCTCGGCGCGGGAGCGCCCGGACGGGCGGGTGATCGAGATGCAGGGCAACCCCATGCCCGCCGGTGGTTTCGTCATGACCTTTACCGACATCACGCCGTTTCGCGATGCGGAGCGGGTGCTGCGCGAAGCGAACGAACATCTGGAGGCGCGGGTGGCCGAGCGCACCCGTGAGCTCTCCGAACTCAACCGCCAACTATTGCTGGTGAACCAGCAGGTGGAGCGGGCCAATCAATCCAAGAGCCGTTTTCTGGCGGCGGTCAGCCACGATCTGACCCAGCCCCTCAATGCCGCCAAGCTGTTTACCTCCTCCCTGCTGGAGATGTTGCCCGATGCTGGCGAGCAGGCCCGCATCGCCCGCCATATCGATGATGCGCTGGGGGCGACCGAGGATCTCATCACCGATCTGCTCGATATCTCGCGGCTCGAAGCGGGCAAGTTCAAGGCCAAGAAGCTCGACTTTGCCCTGCGCGATCTGCTCGACAACCTCAAGGCGGAGTTTGGCGTGCTGGCCCAGGCGGGGGGGATCCACTTCTCGGTGGTGGAGAGCAAGCACGCGGTGCACAGCGATGTGCGCCTGCTGCGTCGGGTGCTGCAAAACTTCCTCACCAATGCGTTTCGCTACAACCCGGGCGGCAGGGTGCTGCTTGGTTGCCGCCGGATGGGGGACAAGATCCGCATCGAGGTGTGGGACAACGGCCCCGGCATCCCGCAGGACAAGCGGGAGGCTATTTTTGACGAGTTCTCCCGTCTCGATCACTCCCGTACCGCCAAGGAGCAGGGGCTGGGTCTGGGGCTCGCCATCGCCCGCGGCATCTCGCTGGTGCTCGGTCATCAGCTCACATTGCAGAGCTGGCCGGGCAAGGGATCGGTCTTTGCGGTGACCCTCAATCTGGCGACCCGGCCGGTCACGGCCCATCAGCTGGCGGCGCCGGTGGTGCGTGACAGCCAGCTGGAAGGGGTAGCCGTGCTCTGTATCGACAACGAGCGGGACATTCTGACCGCCATGAGCACCCTGCTCGGCCGTTGGGGCTGCGAGGTGCGCTGCGCCGTCGATCTGGCCGAAGCCGAGGAGCTGGTGGCAGACGGGTTTGTGCCAAGACTGGTGCTCTCTGACTACCACCTCGACGATGGCAAGACCGGGTTGGAGGCGCTCGCTGCCCTGCAACGGGTGTGTGGCGACGAGCTGGGGGGCATCATCATCAGCGCTGATCGCAAGAGCGAGCTGCAGGCGCAGATCCGCGAGCGTGGGTATGGCTACATCAGCAAACCGGTCAAACCACTCAAACTGCGGGCCCTGATGAACAGTCTGCTGCTGCGCTAGCCACATCCGGGGCGGCTAGCCGTGAACCTGCTCACAAAACCGTACAATGATCCTGTGGCCCGTGGTCATGGATGAATGCCGAAAACAGAGATTTATTGGCGAAGATCTCTTCATCTCCCTGCGTAATCGCCGCCAGTTACAGTATTGGCTTGCCACTGTCGGTCAACGCCGACAGTGGCAGACCGGATTGGCTCACTCTATAGTCGGGATGCGATTTTTTGCATCGCAAATGAAGTAACCGAAGGGCAAACCGATCGCAAGATCGGGACGCAAAGCTTCCGGTCCAGAGATGAGCCGTACTTGAGATAGCGGGGCCACCACAGGTTGTTGTGCACCTTTGCCAAGAGGCCGCACTGCCGTCTGCGTTACCTGTCAGGGCGTAGCCCTTTTCGTTGCCAACATAACGAAATAGGGAAATAAAAAAATGCTAAGTCCAAAGCCTACCATGCTGGCCCTCGCGGTCGGTCTGTGCTGCGCCTCGTCCGCTTATGCTGCGGTGCCCGGCAAGCCGACCATCGGATGGGGCCCCACCAAGTTTTCCATCGTTGAAGTCGATCAGGCGGCCACTGCCTACAACAATCTGGTCAGGGTAAAGGATGCCGCCGATGTGGAGGTGAACTGGAACCTCTGGAGCGGCGATCTGGGCCAGAGTGCCAAGGTACTGCTCAATGGTCAGGAGGTGTGGTCCGGCCCCTCGGCCGCAGCGGGCAGCGCCAAATTCAAGGTGAAGAAAGGGGGGCGCTACCAGATGCAGGTGGCGCTGTGCAACGCCGATGGCTGTACCCTCTCTGATGCCAAGGAGATCGTGGTCGCCGATACCGACGGCAGCCATCTGGCGCCACTCAAGGCGCCGCTGCAGGAGAACAACAAGCCCTATGCCAACAAGTCCGGCAAGGTGGTGGGGACTTACTATGTGGAGTGGGGCGTCTATGGCCGCAAGTTTACGGTGGACAAGATCCCGGCCCAGAACCTGACCCATATCCTCTATGGTTTCACCCCCATCTGCGGCGGGGATGGCCTCAACGACAGCCTCAAGGAGATCGAAGGGAGCTTCCAGGCGTTGCAACGGGCGTGTGCCGGCCGGGCCGACTTCAAGGTGGCGATGCACGATCCCTGGGCCGCCATCCAGATGCCGCAAGGCAGCCTCACTGCCCATGACGAGCCCTACAAGGGCAACTTTGGCGCCCTGATGGCGCTCAAGCAGGCCTATCCGAACCTCAAGATCCTCCCCTCGGTCGGCGGCTGGACCCTCTCCGATCCCTTCTATTTCCTCGGTGACAAAACCAAGCGCGATGTGTTTGTCGGCTCGGTGAAAGAGTTCCTGCAGACCTGGAAGTTCTTCGATGGTGTGGATATCGACTGGGAGTACCCGGGCGGACAGGGCGCCAACCCGAAACTGGGCAGCCCGAGCGATGGTGCCACCTATGTGGCCCTGATGAAGGAGCTGCGGGCCATGCTCGACGAGCTGGAGGCAGAGACCGGTCGCCAGTATGAGCTCACCTCGGCCATCGGGGCGGGGGGCGACAAGATCCAGGATGTGGACTACAAGGCGGCCCAGCCCTACATGGACCACATCTTCATGATGACCTACGACTACAACGGCGCCTGGAGCAACACCGAGCTGGGCCACCAGACCAACCTCTATCCGGCGAGCTGGGACCCCGATACCAAGTACACCACCGACAAGGCGGTCAATCAGCTGCTGGCGCAGGGGGTTGAACCGGGCAAGCTGGTGGTCGGTGCCGCCATGTATGGCCGTGGCTGGACCGGGGTGAGCGGTTATCAGGGCAACAATCCCTTCACCGGCAAGGCGACCGGCAAGGTGAAAGGCACCTGGGAGGACGGGGTGGTGGATTACCGCGACATCGTCAACAACCGGATGGGGGCTGGCTGGGAGAAGGGCTACGACGAGGTGGCCGAGGCGCCCTATCTGTTCAAGGCTTCGACCGGCGATCTCATCACCTATGACAACGAGCGCTCGGTCAAGGCCAAGGGGCAGTATGTGCTGGCCAACAAGCTGGGTGGCCTCTTCTCCTGGGAGATCGACGCCGACAACGGCGACATCCTCAATGCCATGCACGAGGGGTTGGGCCACGGCGAGGGGACGACTCCACCAGCCAACAAGCCGCCGCTGGCCAACGCGGGCAGTGACCTCAAGGTGACCGGTCCGACCGAGGTGACGCTGGATGGTTCGGCCTCACACGATCCGGAAAACAGCACTCTCAGCTACAGCTGGAAGCAGATCTCCGGCCCGCAGGCTGCCCTGCTTGATGCCACTCAGGCCAAGGCCCGCGTGGTGCTGGATGCCGTGACTGCCGACATCAATCTGGTGTTCGAGCTGACGGTGACCGATGACCAGCAGTTGAGTGCCAAGGATCAGGTTGTTGTCACCAACAAGGCGCCGCAGGCCAATCTGGCGCCGGTGGTGAGTCTACCTGCTACGGCCTCTGTGGAGGCGGGCAAGCAGGTGACCATCAAGGCGACCGCCTCTGATCCGAACGGTGATCCGTTGACCTATCAGTGGAGCGTACCGGCAGGCATCACCGCAACGGGTCAGAACAGCGCCACTCTGGTGGTGACCGGCCCGAGCGTCACCAGCGACACCGGCTATGACTTGAGCGTCACCGTCTCCGACGGCGGGCTGGATGCCAGCGCGGCAACCCGTCTGACGGTCAAACCGGCCAGCAGCGGCGGTGGTTGCACGGCAACCGATCCGGATGCGGCCAACTGGCCAGTCTGGAAAGCGGCAAGCACCTATAACAGCGGCGACAAGGTGAGCCACAACCAGCTGGTGTGGCAGGCCAAGTACTGGACCCAGGGCAACGAACCTAGCCGCACCGCGGATCAGTGGCTGCTGGTGAGCAAGGTGCAACTGGGTTGGGATGCCAATGTGGCCTACAACGGTGGCGAGCTCACCACCCATAACGGCCGTCAGTGGAAGGCGCAGTACTGGACCAAGGGTAATGAGCCCGGCAAACACGACGTCTGGCAGGATGTGGGAGCCGCCAGCTGTAAATAAGCATTGAATGGTGGCGGGGCATGCCAGTCATGCCCCGTTTTTTCTCCCCGCTTCGCCACATTCTGGCGGGTCTACCAATCGGTTTCCCCACCCAGCTTCTCTTTTGTGCCTGCAAAGCAGCCCTTCCGGGCTAGTGATTAATGCTCTCCCCGATAGCTGGCATCTGTGCCGCACGCTGCTCTTTGTGGTGCCGCTTGTGTTGATACATGCCGGCATCGGCTCTGGCAAACGCGGCGGCAAAGTCGCCGCGATAGGGGGCCATCCCCATGCTGCACGAGATAGTGGGAGAGGCGCTGGCCAGCATGGCCGTCAGCCTGGCCATCGTCTGTTGCAGCTCGGTCGGTGTCAGAGTGGTGAGCAGCACAAACTCATCCCCGCCGAAGCGGGCGGCAATCACCCCCTGACCGAAGTGCTGGCGTATGCCGTCTGCGATAAGGCGCAGGGCCTGATCACCCGCCAAATGGCCACTGCTGTCATTGAGCTGTTTGAGATTATCCATGTCGATCAGCAGCAGGGTGCCTTCCGGCTGCCCCTGCAGAGCGAGTTCGAATTGCTGGCGATTGGCGAGCCCGGTCAGCTGGTCGGTATTGGCCAGCTGATAGATGCGGCGGGACTGCTGATAGATAGTGATGGCGTGGCGAATATCCCGCGCCAGGATCGCCATCAGGTGGCTGTCGTAGCGGGTAAAGGCATTACGTTTGCTGCTGTCCATATTGATCATGCCGTAGAGCTGACCATCGATATGGATCGGGGTCGCCAGCGTGGCCTGGATGGGCAGGTCGGTGCAGTTGACCAGCAGCTCTCTGTCCTGTTCGGACAGGGGCATGGTGGCATTTATCTTCGACAGGTCGTTGATCAGCAAGGTTTTGTTGCAGCGCCCCTGAGTCAGCTTGTACTGAAAGGTGTGCTCCAGCGGCAGATTGATCCGCCGCAGTTTCACCAGATCCATGCCGATGGCCGCTTCATACCTCAACATGCCTGTGCCCGGCAGCAGCTTGATCAGGCAGCCCATCTCGGCTCCCGGGATCAACATTACGGCTCGTCTGAGCAGGTCCTCCAGAAAGGCCTCTTCGGTCTGGTATTGCGCCGAGTTGCGGGCCAGTTCGGCGGTGGTTTCGTTGATCTTGAGCGCCTCACTCAGATGCTGCCACTGGCGGTGCAGATGGTAGCGGTAGTGGCGATAGAGCCAGAAGGTGCAGATAAGGTAGCTCTGGACTAGCAAGGTGCTGGCAAGCGGCGCCCTTTGCCAGCCATTGAGGCTGTTGATAAGCCAGATCATCCCGGCCAGTGGCAAGGCATAAATCGTCAAACGAACAAATTTGTCGTATCTGGATAACCGGGTGCGTGAGGGCAATTCGCTGGGCATGAAGACACCTGCTGGCCATGCAAAGCGGCGATTATAAATTCATTAGTTGCGATACAGATGGGTCTTTTGTCGCATATTGTTCTTACTCATTGATTTTTCTCAATTTGGTGTGATGCAGATCAAAAAAATGGTGTGAGGTATCTGGTTGGAGGTGATGAGATTATGTCTGCATATCCGGCTGTTTTTTAAACATTAATTTCTTGAAAGTGGGTAATTGTCGGGGTTGGTAACTGGTGGGCTGGCAATGGTCCGATTTGCTTACTTATCAGAATTACCCTACAGTCAATCGGCGATTATTTATCGCCAGAAATAACGTTGTGACAAGGGCAAACCGATTGAAAAGTCGGGACGCAAAGCTTCCGGTCTAAGGGTCAAGACGACCTAGGATAGCGGGGCCACCACAGTAGAATGCAGGCTGCCTTTGCCAAGGGGTGGCCGTTTTTGTGTCACCTGTCGTGTTGCGTTGCCCTTTCGTTTTTCCCATAACGAAACGAAAAGGAAAGCAATATGCTAAGTCCAAAACCCGCACTGCTGGCCATGATGGTCGGTACCCTGCTCGCCTCCTCCGCCGCTTATGCGGCAGCTCCCGGCAAACCCGCCATCGGTTGGGGCCCCACCAAGTTTGCCATCGTCGAAGTCAGCCAGTCCGCGACCGCTTATAACGAGCTGGTCAAGGTGAAGGATGGCGCCGATGTGACCGTCACCTGGAATCTCTGGAACGGCGATATCGGCCAGAGTGCCAAGGTGCTGCTGGATGGCAAGGAAGTCTGGTCCGGTCCCTCTTCCGCCGCTGGCACTGCCACCTTCAAGGTGCACAAGGGGGGCCGCTATCAGATGCAGGTCGCGCTGTGCAACGGCGATGGCTGCACCCTGTCTGATGCCAAGGAGATCGTGGTCGCCGATACCGACGGCAGCCACCTCGCACCACTCAAGCCAGCCCTGCAGGAGAATAACAAACCCTATGTCAACAAGTCCGGCAAGGTGGTCGGCACCTACTATGTGGAGTGGGGGGTCTATGATCGCAACTTCACCGTGGACAAGTTGCCGGCCCAGAACCTGACCCATATCCTCTATGGCTTCACCCCGATCTGTGGCGGTGATGGCCTCAACGACAGCCTCAAAGAGATTGCCGGCAGCTTCCAGGCGCTGCAACGTGCCTGTGCCGGGCGCAAGGATTTCCAGGTCGCCATTCACGATCCCTGGGCCGCGCTGCAAAAAGGGCAGGGGTCACTGGTCGCCTGGGATGAGCCCTACAAGGGCAACTTCGGCAATCTGATGGCCCTCAAACAGGCCTATCCGGACCTGAAGATCCTCCCCTCAGTCGGTGGCTGGACCCTCTCCGACCCCTTCTTCTTTATGCATGACAAGGCCAAGCGTGACGTGTTCGTCGCCTCGGTCAAAGAGTTCCTGCAGACCTGGAAGTTCTTCGACGGTGTCGATATCGACTATGAGTTCCCGGGCGGCGACGGTGCCAACCCCAATCTGGGGGACAAGACCAAAGATGGTGAAACCTATGTGCTGATCATGAAAGATCTGCGCGCCATGCTCGACGAGCTGGAGGCCGAGACCGGTCGCACCTATCAGCTCACCTCCGCCATCGGTGCCGGTTACGACAAGATCGAGGATGTGGATTACAAGGCTGCCCAGCAGTACATGGACCACCTCTTCGTGATGAGTTACGACTACAACGGTGCCTGGAGCAATACCTCCCTGGGTCATCAGGCCAACCTCTATCAGGCCACCAACGGCTCGGCCAACAAGCGCTACAACACTGATGCAGCGGTACAGCAACTGCTGGCGCAAGGGGTCGACTCCGAGAAGCTGGTGATCGGTGCCGCCGCCTACGGTCGCGGCTGGAAAGGGGTGAGCGGATATCAGGGCAACGATCCCTTCACCGGCACCGCCACCGGCAAGATCAAAGGCACCTGGGAAGATGGCGTGCTGGATTATCGCCACATCGTCAACAGCCATATGGGCGCAGGCTGGGAGTACAACTACGACGAGACTGCCGAAGCGGCCACCCTGTTCAAGCCCTCCACCGGCGAGCTGATCACCTATGACGACGAGCGCTCGGTCAAGGCGAAAGGCCAATACGTGCTGGCCAACAAGCTGGGCGGGCTCTTCTCCTGGGAGATCGATGCCGACAACGGCGATATCCTCAACGCCATGCATGAAGGTCTCGGCCACGGTGAAGGGGTTACCCCACCAGCCAACAAGCCGCCAGTGGCTAACGCGGGCAGCGATGTGGCGGTGACCGGCCCGGCTACCCTGACGCTGGATGGCTCAGCCTCCCACGATCCGGAAAAAGGCTCCCTGACCTACAGCTGGAAGCAGGTCTCCGGTCCGCAAGCCGTGCTGGGTGATACCACGCAGGCCAAGGTGCGGGTCGATGTGAATGCCGTCAGTGCCGATACCGCGCTGGTGTTCGAGCTGGCAGTGACCGACGACCACAACCTCACCGCTCGCGATCAGGTGGTAGTCACCAACAAGGCGCCGCAGCCCAACCTGCCTCCGGTGGTGACTTTGCCTGCCAGCGTCAAGGTGGAAGAGGGCAAGCAGGTGACCATCACCGCCAAGGCATCCGACCCCAACGACGACGAGCTGATCTATCAATGGCAAGTGCCTGCCGGTATCACGGCGACCGGCCAGAACAGCGCCACCCTGGTGGTCACCGGCCCGGTGGTCGATGTCGAAACCGGTTATGACCTCTCTGTGACCGTCTCCGATGGCGCGCTCGACGCCAACGCGGCAACCCGCCTCATCGTTACCCCGATCAACGAAGGTGGTGAGGGGGGCTCTTGCAACACCACCGACCCGGAAGCGACCAACGTTCCCGCATGGCAGGTCAGCAAGGTCTACAACGGCGGTGACAAGGTGAGCCACAACCAGCTGGTATGGCAGGCCAAGTACTGGACTCAGGGTAATGAGCCGAGCCGCGCCGCCGATCAGTGGGCGCTGGTGAGTCAGGTTGATCTGGGTTGGAACGCAGCCGTTGCCTACAACGGCGGGGATCTCACCAACCACAACGGCCGTCAGTGGAAGGCCAAGTGGTGGACTCAAGGCAATGAGCCGGGCAAGCACGATGTCTGGCTGGATATCGGGGCAGCAAGCTGTAACTGAGGCCTCCTCACCGATGACGGGGCATGGCGACATGCCCCTCATTCCCGGTAGCAATATGAACGAGAACCCGACAATGACCACAAATGTGACCCGAATCGCTGCCCTCATCATGGCAACCCTGGCGGCTGGCCCCTTGTCTGCCACCACCTCGCCCCTGATATTCAATGACACGACACCGCAAAGCGATCTGGCGGGTAGCTTGGCTGCCAGCGTGCAGTTTGCCCAGAGCCAGATCCTGCCGTCCCATCCCAAAGAGGGGGATCGCCAACCCATCCTGACTAGCCTGCGCAAGAGCCTGCTGCTGGTGAAACCACTCCAGGCCGACGGGGTGACACCCATGACGGTGGAGGCCCGTGACGGCAGCGGCAAGCTGCTGGGCTCCCTGACCTTGTCGCCGCCATCGGCGCTGCCAGAGACTGTCTACCACCTCGCGGGGGCTCCCGAAGGCGGAGTGAGCTTCGTCCCTGAGAGCGGTACCACTGCCATCATCAGCAACAGTGCTGATTTGGCCAAACTGAACGACAAGAGCGGCGCCTTCCTCAAGGATCGGCTGACTGGTCGCGCGCTGGTGGAGATCCAGACTGCCGACGGCCGCTGGGTTCGGGATATCTACCTGCCCGTGAGCCCGGAGCTGGAGGGCAAGATGGTGCGGATCCGCTCCAGCGCCGGTTATAACTCGACGGCCTTCTATGGCGAGCGACAGGTGACCGTCTCCCGTGGCCAGACCCTGCAGTTCAAGTTTGCCAATGGGCAGTGGTTCCGCGAGGGGGAGCTGGAGAACAACCGCATCACCTATGCAGCGGATACCTGGAGCGGCGAATTGCCTGCCGAGTGGATCCAGCCCGGACTGAACTTCTCCGTTCGTCAGGGCAATCTCAGTGGTGAACTGCGTGACATCAAGGTCGGCGCCCCCGGCGAGCTGCTGCTGCACACCATCGACATCGGCATGCTCACCACACCACGGGATCGCTTTGCCTTTGCCAATGACATGGAGGCCCATCGCGAATACTTCCAGACCATTCCGGCCAGCCGGATGATTGTCAGTCAGTATGCACCGCTCTCCCTGCCTGAGGTGATGCTGCCCAACGGCACCCTGCTGACCGACTTTGACCCGAGCGAAGGGGGCTGGCATGGCGGCACCATGCGTCAGCGCATCGGCAAGGAGCTTATCTCCCACGGCATCGACAATGCCAACTACGGCATCAACAGCAGTGCCGGTGAAGGGGAGGGGAGCCATCCCTTTGTGGTGGCCCAGCTGACGGCGCACAACAGCCGCGGCAAATATGCCAATGGGGTTCAGGTGCACGGTGGCTCCGGTGGCGGTGGCATCGTCACGCTGGATGATTCGCTGGGCAACGAGTTCAGCCACGAGGTGGGTCACAACTTCGGCCTTGGCCACTATGTAGATGGTTTCCGCGGCTCGGTTCATCGCAGTGCCGATCAGCTCAACTCCAGTTGGGGCTGGGACAGTGACAAACACCGTTTCATCCCCAACTTCTCGCCGACCCGCACCAATGAGGATGCCTGTCTGGATGGCCAGTGCCAGCCACCGTTCGATGGCCGCAAGTTTGGCCACGATGCGATGGCGGGCGGCCGCCCTCTCTCCGGCGCCAACCGTTTCACCCTCTATACCCCCAATTCGGCCGCCATCATCCAGCGTTTTCTGGAGAGCAAGGCGGTGTTCGATGCCAACTCGGCCACCGGCTTTAGCAAGTGGAACAGTGCGATGGCCAGGATGGAGCCCTATCAGCACACAATCGAGGGGATCGAGAAGGTCGATGCCCCCATGGATGCCCTGAGCGAGGCAGGACTGAGTGCCCTGCTGGCGGATTATGGCTTGGTCAGGGTCGTCATGTGGGACGGTCGCTGGACCCGTGATATCCGGGTGCCGGTTGCCTCTGCGGACAACCGCGGGCGCAGTCTGACCATCGATCACGGGGCCGGTTACAACAGCCACCTCTTTATCAACGGCAAGGATATCTTGGTGAGCAGGGGCTTCAAGAAGAGCTTCACCTCGGATGGCCTGAGCTGGGTGGAGGTCTCCCCCATCGATACCAAGGTTGCACGCAAGCCCGAGCAGTTCGGCGTGCCGGTGACCACCCTGGTGGGCTATTACGATCCGCAAGGAGCCCTGCGCAGTTATATCTATCCGGCGCTGCACGGTGCTTACGGCTTCACCTATCCGGATGACAGTAGCACCCTGTCCGGCAATGACTGCCAGTTGCAGGTGGAGACCCGCGATGGTCTGCAGCGCTTCAGGCTGGCCAATCACAGGGCGGCGAGCAGCGTCATGAACAAGTTCCACATCAACCTGCCCACCGCCAGCGAGCCCGGACGCGCCACCATCCAGTGCCGTGGCCAGACACTGGTACAGCAGAGCTTGTTGCCACCGCAGCAGACCCTCTCCTTTACCGTCAACGGGTGGCCGCTGGAGCAGGGCGTGGTTGAGAACCAGCCTCCGGTGGTAACCGTACCGGCACAACTCGGCGGCATCGGCGGTGAGTGGCTGACCATCACTGCCGAGGCGAGCGATCCCGAGGGCGATGCGCTGAGCTACCGCTGGCACTTCCCGGCGGGCTGGCAGGCAGAAGGCGAGACCAGCGCCAACCTGCGTCTGCTGCCGCCGGCAGTCACCACCAGCGAGCAGCATGAGCTGAGTGTGAGCGTCTCGGACGGGGTACATCAAAGCGAAGGGCGCGTCGTGCTGACGCTGGAGCCCGTGGTCGACGGCTCTTGCAACACCACAGATCCGGAAGCGGCGAATGTTCCCGCATGGCAGGCCAGCAAGGTCTATAACGGCGGCGACAAGGTGAGCCACAACCAGCTGGTCTGGCGTGCCAAGTATTGGACTCAGGGCAATGAACCGGGCCGCGTCGCCGATCAGTGGGCGCTGGCGAGTCAGGTTGAGCTGGGCTGGAGCGCGACCGTTGCCTACAACGGCGGTGAGCTGACCAACCACAACGGCCGTCAGTGGAAGGCCAAGTGGTGGACTCAAGGCAACGAGCCGGGCAAACACGATGTCTGGCTGGATGTCGGGGCGGCAAGCTGCCCCTAGGTTGAGTCCATGATGAAGATGGCGGAGCCTGTTCAGGCAGGCTCCGCCTTTTGCCACAAAACCATAGAGAGCAACAATAATGAAAAAAAACCGCATCACCCTTCTGCTTGCCGGCATGGTGCTGAGCGGCCACCTGTGGGCGGCCGAGGCATACGACATCAACAAATCCTACCCGGGCGGCAGCCAGGTCAATTACAACGGCCAGGTTTTCGAGGCCAAGTGGTGGGTCAACCCGGGTCAGACTCCGGGCATGGCGGCCGCCAATGAGTGGGATACCCCGTGGAAGCTTGTCGGCGAAGGGGAGGTGACCCCGCCGGACACCGGTGGCGATGACAAGCCCAATCCGCCGACGCCTACCCCGCCGGATGGCAGCACCACCCCCGTCTATATGAGCCAGGCCGAGCTGGATGCCAAAGAGAAGGCGCTGACCGACTTCCCGGCGATGGAAGCGGTCAAGGCTTCCATCGCTACTCGGGACAATCTGGTGGTCGAGGCTGTGCAGCCGGGCCGTGCCGACAACCCGGGTAACGTCAAGCGGGTCGAAAGCCTGCTGAGCGAGAGCCAGTTCAACTACCTGTTCCCGCTGCGCGCCCCCGAGTACACCTATCGTGGCCTGTTGCAGGCGGCGGCCAAGTTCCCGGCCCTGTGCAGCGACTACAGCGATGGCCGCGATGCCGATGCCATCTGCCGCAAGACGTTGGCGACCATGTTCGCTCACTTCGCCCAGGAGACCGGCGGCCATGAAAACTGGCGCCCGGAGGCCGAGTGGCGTCAGGCGCTGGTCTACGTGCGCGAGATGGGATGGAATGAGACCATGCGCGGTGGTTACAACGCCGAGTGCCGTCCCGATGTGTGGCAGGGTCAGCAGTGGCCGTGCGGTACTTTCGACAATGGCGAGTTCAAGAGCTACTTTGGCCGCGGCGCCAAGCAGCTCTCCTACAACTACAACTACGGCCCCTTCTCCGAGGCGATGTTTGGTACGGTGCGCACCCTGCTCGACCGCCCCGATCTGGTGGCCGACACCTGGCTGAACCTGGCCAGTGCGGTGTTCTTCTATACCTATCCGCAGCCGCCCAAGCCCTCCATGCTCCATGTCATCGATGGCACCTGGCAGCCGAATGACCATGACAAGCAGAACGGTCTGGTGCCGGGCTTCGGGGTCACCACCCAGATCATCAATGGCGGGGTGGAGTGCGGCGGCCCGGTCGAGCATGCCCAGTCCCAGAATCGCATCAACTACTACCGCGAGTTTGCCAACTACCTCGGGGTGGCGGTGCCATCCGATGAGGTGCTGGGTTGCAAGAACATGAAGGTGTTTGACGACAAGGGCGCCGGTGCCTTGCCCATCTATTGGGAGCAGGACTGGAGCTATGTGGCAGAGAACCCCAACGGCGGCAAGAGCTATGCGTGCAAGCTGGTGGGCTACCAGACCCGCTTCAGCGCCTTCAAGGCAGGGGATTACAGCCGCTGCGTTCAGCACTTCTATCCGGAGGTGGTGATCGAGGATAACGGCGGTGGCACCAACCAGCCACCGGTGGCCAATATCACCGGCCCGGCGCAGGCCGAAGGTGGCAGCAAGGTAACGCTCTCTGGTCAGCACTCCAGCGATCCGGAAGGCAAGCCGCTCTCCTATGCCTGGACTATTCCGGCTGGTGCTTCAGCCCCGGCACTGGATCAGGTGACGCTGGAGTTGACTCTGCCCAAGCCGGCCAGCGATACCAAGCTGGAGCTCAAACTGACGGTCACAGATGAAGGTAATCTGAGCCGCAGCACCACCCATAGCCTGCTGGTGAAAGGAGAGGAGGGGGGCGTAACGCCGCCTGACTATCCGGCCTATAAAGAGGGGACTCCCTACAAGGCAGGCGAGCGGGTCAGCAATGGCGGTGCCAGCTACGAGTGCAAACCGCACCCCTATACTGGCTGGTGTGCCGGTGCCGCCTGGGCCTATGAGCCGGGCAAGGGAACCGCGTGGAGTGATGCCTGGATCAAGCTGTGATCCGGCATTAAGCCGAAGCAATAAAAGATGGGGCCTGCGGGCCCCATTCTTGTTTGGTGGAGTTCAGGTTTGGCCGTGGAACATCTGGCCCGGACAGGACAGCGCCTCGAAAGGGCTGTGTGATGATGTGTGTTGTTGTTTTATTACAT
Source organism: Aeromonas sp. 75A (assembly GCF_051919425.1). Classification (NCBI taxonomy): domain Bacteria; kingdom Pseudomonadati; phylum Pseudomonadota; class Gammaproteobacteria; order Aeromonadales; family Aeromonadaceae; genus Aeromonas; species Aeromonas sp. 75A. The sequence goes on from NZ_JBQBES010000002.1 coordinate 3,046,275, forward strand.
TTTTCGTGAAAGGCTTTCAGCAATTATTTGCCGTAGCGGAAGTAGTATTCACGGGTGGAGGGGGCATAGGCATCTTTCTCTACAACGCCGTTCTTGGTGGTTGCACCGCGCAGGTGGAACAGGACTGCCAGATTCTCAAACATGGTTTACCTCATCGCTCTGTCATTTATGGTTATGGTGTGTGACCTGGGTCACGGTTTGATCCTATGGTCATTTGTGAGCCAGATCAACTTTCTGTGTTGTAAATTTACAAAAATCATGGAAAGGGTTTTCAAATGCAATGCCCTTTATGGAAAGGCTTTCCCGAGGTGACGGGGGAGAAGCTGATTACCAGCCAGCATAGAGAGGTCTGAGAGCGGGGGGCGTTGCACGGGGAAAGGGGCTTGCTGCACGGCCTCTCCTGTATAGGTGCTTGAGCCGATTTGTGACATAAAACAGAGAGATAGCACGCGCCTTGCTGGTAAAAACAGCGAACTGCTGCAATTTTGACTAAACGAATCAGTCGCGGTTATTTTAGGGTTGACAGCAAAGCGGGTGATGCCTATCATGCGCCTCCGTTGCCGGAGATAACTTCGTCAGCGCCGAGGTGAGTTGGGGTTATAGCTCAGCTGGGAGAGCGCTTGCATGGCATGCAAGAGGTCCGCGGTTCGATCCCGCGTAGCTCCACCAAATTCTCCTCGAACAATCTGGAATCAAAGGGGTTATAGCTCAGCTGGGAGAGCGCTTGCATGGCATGCAAGAGGTCCGCGGTTCGATCCCGCGTAGCTCCACCAGGTTCCTGATTGACATGAAGTACCCAGGGCAGTGCGGTGTGTATCACCCAAGCCGACCTTTGTGGGGTTATAGCTCAGCTGGGAGAGCGCTTGCATGGCATGCAAGAGGTCCGCGGTTCGATCCCGCGTAGCTCCACCATTATTTAGGATGAATGGCCGCCAGAACCATTCATTCAATACCGAATTTGGGGTTATAGCTCAGCTGGGAGAGCGCTTGCATGGCATGCAAGAGGTCCGCGGTTCGATCCCGCGTAGCTCCACCAAATTCAGAATGACTACCGGTCATTCACAAAAATCGGGGTTATAGCTCAGCTGGGAGAGCGCTTGCATGGCATGCAAGAGGTCCGCGGTTCGATCCCGCGTAGCTCCACCAAATTCTTGTTACAAGAAGCAAAAGGCCACCGCATCGCGGTGGCCTTTTGTTTTCTCCATCATTTATTTTCTCCATACGCCCGCGCCTTTCATTTGTAAATCCAATGACCTGAATGAAAAAGCCCGCGAGACTCGCGGGCTTTCTTGCACTATTCAGATGCGCTTGTGGTTAACGGCGACGTCGCCAGGCCAGCGGTAACAGGGCCAGCAGGCCGAGTCCCAGTGCACCACCGCCTGAGGAGGTGTCAGGTTTGCCGGCATCACCCTTCATGTTCAGATCGACGATGATGGGGTCGTGGTCGGAGGCGCTGAAGGGGTTATCAGATTTGACCAGGGCGTCGGTGAACTTGGCCGCGTACTCGAACTGATTGCTTTCGAAGGCGTTGATATGCCAGTCGGCTACGCCGGCCACCTTGCTGGTCAGCGCCGGGTTGGCGAGGGCGTAGTCGAGGGTGCCGAGCTCGCTGTCATAGCTGTAGGAGATGGCTTTCTCCTTGTTGAACTTGACGTTGAGATCGATCAGGCCATAGCTGCGAGTCACCTCGCGACCGAGCTGTTCATAGGATTGCTCACCGATAAAGGTGTGGGAGGCAGATACGATCTTGCGTTCGCTGGTGGCTGGATTGTAATCGGTCAGCACCCGGATCGGGTCCTCCTTGGCGTAGGAGTTGAAGTCGCCCACCAGCAGTACCTGTCCCGGCAGCTTGCTGACGGCTTCACCCAGCACCTTGGCCGCGGTCACGCGGAACTCGGTACACTTGCCCTGCAGGTCGGCCGGTTCTGTCTTGCCATCGCCGTTTTCATAGCAGCCTGACCCCTTGGACTTGAGGTGGTTGACCACCAGCGTCAGCGGATCCTTGCTGCCGGCGACGGTAAAGGTCTGCACCAGTGAATCGCGCTGACCGGCTGTCTTGGCCACACCACCAGTGGTGTAGCGCTGCTCCGGCAGCTTGATGACGCTGGCATCTCCGCTGGGGGTGAGCAGGGCAGGACGGTAGATCATCGCCACCATGATGGCGTCGCCGCCGAAGAACTTGCCATCGGTAAGGGCAGTGACCGGCAGACGCACATAGGCGTAGTGTTTGCTCGCATCTTTCTGCTGTTCGTTGAGGCGGGTCACCAGATTGTTGATGGCGGAGTTGTCGCCAAAGCCGTTGTTCTCCATCTCCATCAGGCCGAGCAGATCGGCATCCATTTCGGTGATGGCGTTGACGATTTTGGTGCGCTGTTTGTCGAACCCGGTCAGTGTCTTGGCTCCGCGGTTACAACTGTTTACTTTTGGATCTGTGTTATCTGCATCCGCCTGATCTTTGCACAAGACGTTGAGCGCGCCGCCAATGCTGGAGTGGCTGGTGAAGTAGTTGAGCACGTTGAAGCTGCCGATCCGCAGATCGCTGCCACTGGCCCGGGCGGGAGCTGGCTGGCGGTCATCTTCCGGTGTGCGCAGCAGGGAGCCGGCGCTCAGGGTGACATCGCTGGGTACCACCAGACGGAAGGCATCCTTGTTGTAAATCACCACCCCTTCCAGGCCATCGAGCTGATCACCGATACGCAGATAGCCCTGATCTGCATCCAGCGCAGGGAACCAAGGCAGGGCTCCATTTTGTACTTTGAAATCAGACTCGACCACCAGACGGTTGCTGCCATTTTTGGCGGCCAGAGCGACCGCTTCCGGGCTGCTGGCGACATGGAGCTGGGTCGGCTTGATAAGCGGCGCCTTATGGGAGAGTTCCAGGTTAGTGCGAGAGGCCTTGTAGTCGAAGCTGAAGTTGCGGGTCAGGTGGAGATCGCTGCTGCTGTCGAGCCGTACCCGCATCCCCTCGTGGCGATTGAGCGCTTGGGTCAGCGTCTCCTCTTCATTGACCTGCAGTATGCTGGTTGGCACCGTCAGCCCTTGTGCGGTGACCTGCAGGCGGGCTTTGTTGGCCTCGAAGGTGGGTTTGAGCTGGGTGCCGCCGTAATACTCCTCGACCCTGGCTTCGAGGCAGACTTCAGCCCCTGGCTTGATGTCGGCATATTTGGTCGCAAAGTCCTTGTCGCTCAGGAAGACAAAGATGCCATCTGAGGTGGCCGGATTACCATCCCCGACGGGATCGGTCAGATAGAAGCCTCTGGTCAGACTCTGGCCGAGGGTGGTGACGACACCGCGCACCATGAAGGTACCCGGACTGATTTTTCCCGTGATGTTGCCGTTTTTATCGGTCACCGTGTCGGTTGCGAACTGGCTCCCTGAGCCTGTTCCCTGAATAGTCGGAATGGGGGTGAGTTGCGCCGGATCGGAGGGGCAGACGAAGGCGGCGTGGGCACCGGGGGCAGCGAGGGCCAGCCCTACGGCCAGCGACAGCAGGGTACGAGTACCTTTCATAGTATTCCTTTTTTATTTTTGCCAGTGATTCCATAGCCTTGGCTCGTTGACCAAGGGCGCGCATTGTCACATTTCTGGCATGTCATACCAGTGAGCTAACGCACATTAAATGAATCTGGGAAGGTGCGGGAAAGCGTTTTTATGATCCCAGTAACGATATGATTTTTTTGATAATTCAATCAATTTTAACCCTGTGATCATGACGCTTTCGTGGCAGGGGATAATTCTCTTTGAGAATAAAGATTGAGGGGATCTTGTCGCCTTCCTATACTGGGTTCGTTCCTCACGGAACCCAGGTAAAGGGCAAACCGGCAGTGATGTCGGGGCGCAATGCTTCCGGTCTCGATCGTGGATCCAGATAGCGGGGTTTCCCTGGGTGAGGGGTGGTTTTTGTGGCAGGTCCATTGCCAGTTGTCTGCGCCCATCATGCAGGTTGCGATTGTTCTTTGCCTTGGTGACCAAGCCAAGACAAAACAAGGAAGATAACAATATGCAACAGCTCTTCAGACCCAGCAGGCTTGCCATGCTGGTCGCCCTTGCGGCTGCGCCCGCCTGGGCTCAGGCCGCTTATCCCGCCTATAAATCCGGTACTGCCTACAAGGCTGGCGATATCGTCAGCAACGTCGGTGCCCTCTATGAATGCAAAGAATTTCCCTATTCAGGCTGGTGCGGGGCATCCCCCTATCACTATGAGCCGGGGGTCGGTGTGGTCTGGGCAGATGCCTGGAAGCCCTATGGTGGCGAGGTGCCCCCTCCGGCGCTCGGCGTTGCCGTCAGCTCGCCAGCTGCTGGCGCCAGCTTCAACGAAGGTACCAGTGTGGCGCTGGCGGTGACCTTGAGCGGTCCGGTGACGGCGCTGGCCAAGGTGGAATATCTTGTCGACGGCAAGCTGGTCGCCACGGCGAGCGCCTCGCCCTGGAGTGCCAGCTGGAGCGCCGCCGGAGTGGGAGGCCATACCCTCAAGGCACGGGCGCTGGATAAAGACGGCAAGGTGCTGAGCGAGGCGGATTCGCGCTTCAACGTCGCCGCCGTGGTGGCGCCGGAGGCGCCCAAGGTGAGCATCAGCAGCCCGGCCAGCGGCGCCAAGGTGACCCTGGGTCGCAGTGTGGCGGTGAGCGGTAACGTCACCGATGCCAACAACGATGTGGCCAAAGTCGAGCTCTATGTCGACGGCAAGAAGGTGGGCGAAGATACCACTGCCCCCTGGCAGGTTAACTGGACACCGGATGCCAAAGGCAGTGCCGCCCTCAAGCTGGTGGCCACTGACAAGACCAATCTGAGCGGCGAGTCGGCGGCAGTGACCGTCAATGTCGAGGAGGCCGCGCTGCCGCCCACCGGTGGCAACCTCTCTTGTGACATTCGCCAGATCTATCGCCCGGATGGTTACGAGTGCATGGGGGATGACCATGCCCGTCGGGTCATCGGCTACTTCACCTCCTGGCGCACCGGCAAGAACGGCCTGCCCGCCTATCTGGTGAGCGATATTCCATGGAACAAGATCACCCACATCAACTACGCCTTCGCGGCGGTGGATGAGCAGAGCCACACCATCAAGGTGGACGATGCAGCCACCAAGATGACTTGGGATGGCGTGCCGGGTGCCGAGATGGATCCTGAATTTGCCTACAAGGGCCACTTCAACCTGCTGTCGAAGTACAAGAAGCAGTATCCGGACGTGAAGACCCTCATCTCGGTCGGCGGCTGGGCCGATACGCGCGGCTTCTACACCGCCACTACCAAGGGTGACTGCTCGGTCAATACTGCCGGTATCAACACCCTGGCTGACTCGGCGGTGAGTTTTATCCGCCAGTACGGTTTTGACGGGGTCGATATCGACTACGAATACCCCACCTCGATGAAGGATGCGGGCAATCCCAACGACTTCCCGCTCTCCAACCAGTGCCGGGCCAAGCTGTTTGCCAATTACGAGGTGCTGATGAAGACCTTGCGGGCGCGGCTCGACAACGCTGGTAACGAAGATGGCCGCAAGTATATGCTGACCATCGCCTCACCGGCTTCTGCCTATCTGCTGCGCGGGATGGAGAACTTCCAGGTCACCCAGTACCTCGATTACGTCAACCTGATGACCTATGACTTCCACGGTGCCTGGAACCACTTTGTCGGTCACAACGCTGCCCTGTTCGACAACAATGCCGACCCCGAGCTCTCCCATTGGGGCGTCTATACCCAGACCCAGTTTGGCGGTATCGGTTACCTCAACGCCGCTTGGTCTGCCCACTACTTCCGTGGTGCGCTGGCGGCTGGCAAGATCAACGTTGGCGTGCCCTACTACACCCGCGGTTGGCAGGGGGTGAGCGGTGGCAGTCATGGGTTGGGTGGCAAGGCAGCCCTTCCGAGCCAGGACGAGTGCCAGCCGGGCACAGGTGGCAGCACCATTCCGTGCGGCAACGGGGCGGTCGGCATCGACAACATCTGGCATGATCTCGACAAGAACGGCAAAGAGATCGGCGGTGGCGCTGTGCCCATGTGGCATGCCAAAAACCTGGAGCATGCAGCCAGCCTCGGCATCACCACGCTGCCGAGTTATGGCACTGCCTGGGGTCTGGATCCCAACAATCCGGCTCACGTGATGCAGGGCAAGTATGTGCGTTACTACGATGACAAGGCCCACGCGCCCTGGCTGTGGAACGAAGAGAAGAAGGTGTTCCTCTCAACCGAAGATGAAGAGTCCATGGGCCACAAGCTCGACTACATCATCAAGCGCGGTCTGGGTGGCGTGATGTTCTGGGAGATGGCGGGTGACTACGCCTTCGATCCGGCCAAGAACGAGTACGGTATGGGCAGTACCCTGACCACCCTGGCTTATGAGAAGTTTGCCAAGGCAACTCCGTACAACACCAAGCAAAACGATCTGGCCGCGCCGAGCGCCCAGCTCGACATCCAGGTCAGCCTCTCCGGCTTCAAGGAAGGGGACTCCAACTATCCGATCAACCCGAAACTCAAGCTGGTCAACAAGTCGACCCAGACCATTCCGGGCGGCGCGCGCATCGAGTTTCTGGTGCCCACCTCTACCTCTGACACCATCACGGATCAGAGTGGCATGGGCCTGAAAGTGGTGGAGAGCGGTGGCAACGACAACTCGGAAGGTATTGCCAATGAGAAGGATTTCCACAAGGTCGCCATGAACCTGCCGGGTTGGCAGACTCTGGCACCGGGGGCCGAGCTTGAAGTCGCCATGACCTACTACCTGCCCGCCGCTGGCGTGCCGAGCGGTATGCGTATCATCAGCGGCAGCCAGACCATTGGTCTCAAGGCCGAGTTCCCGACCCTGCCGGAGGCCGTGCTGGGCTCGGGTGGTGGCGAGAATCCGGGTACCAGCTGCAGCAGCCAGAACGTTAATCCGGCGGCCTACAAGGCCTATCCGAGCTGGCCGCAGGGGGATCATGCCAATGGCGGCGATCGCATCACCCATAACAAGGTGGTGTGGCAAGCGAACTGGTGGACCAGCAGCGAGCCCAAGGCAACCGATGGCAGCTGGAAGTCTGTCTGTAGCTATTGATTTTAAAATCAATGAGATAAGTGAGGCTTCGGCCTCACTTTTTTTGTCTGGTTGGTCGCTCTGGTTGAAAATGCGCCTGCCTTTCCTGGCGGGCAGCCTCTATAATAGAGTCGATTAATAATCAGATGGATATCAGCGTATGGCGAGTATATTGGATTCCGTTGATCAACGAACTCAACTGGTGGGTGAAAACCGACTCGAGTTGTTGATGTTTCGTCTCGGCACCCGTCAGATGTTCGCCATCAACGTCTTCAAGGTACGGGAAGTGGTCAAGTTGCCCCATCTGAGCAAGATGCCGGGCTCCCATCACAATATCAGTGGGGTGGCCAATATCCGCGGTACCTCGATCCCGGTGATCAACCTGCGTAGCGCCATCGGCATGCGTCCCATGCCCATCGACAGTGAATCCAACCTCATCATCACCGAGTACAACCGCACCATTCAGGGCTTTTTGGTGGGGCAGGTGGCCAACATCGTCAACATGACCTGGAAGGATATCCTGCCGCCGCCGCGCTCCGCCGGGCGCGCCAACTACCTCACTGCCATCACCCGCATTCCCGAAGATGGAGTGGATCAGATCGTCGAGATCATCGATGTGGAGAAGGTGCTGGCGGAGATCATCACCTATGACATCCGCATCTCCGAGGAGGTGCTGGACCGGGAGATCCTGCCCGAGATGCATGGCCGCAAAGTGCTGATCGTCGATGACTCCAGCACCGCCCGCAATCTGGTGCGCGAGACCCTGGGCCAGCTTGGGCTTGAGGTGATCGAGTGTCAGGATGGTTTGCAGGCGCTGACCCTGCTCAAGGGGTGGTGCGATGCTGGCAAGAAGGTGACTGACGAGATCCTGCTGATGATCACCGATGCCGAAATGCCTGAGATGGACGGCTACCGCCTGACCCACGAGGTGCGCAGCGATCCGCGCATGTCTGACCTCTTTATCACCCTCAATACCTCCCTGAGCGGCAACTTCAACGAAGCCATGGTCAAGAAGGTGGGATGCGACCGCTTTATCTCCAAATTCCAGCCCGACTTGCTGGTCGGCGTGGCCCAGGAGCGGCTGCGTCAGGTACTGGAAAGCTGAGAAGTTGCCTGCCGGTTATGCTAAATCAATAACAACACATCCCGCTTCGGCGGGATGTGTTGTTATTGGGTATTGGCGATGGATTGGGTGAATCAAGGTGCCACGCAGAGATCGTCGACCATTCAAAACATCCGATTTTGGCGGGATATTTTGTTATGGGATATTGGTGATAGACGGCGGGCTTATTGGCTGAGCAGCGGCTCCATAAAGCGGGCAACCTTATCACGGATTTGGGGCTGGGCCGCCGGGGTGGGATGAATACCATCGTTCATCATAAGTTCAGGGCGCAGCGCAATATCATCCATAAAGAAGGGCAGCAGGGGCAGATCGTTAGCCTGGGCCAACTCGGGAAAGATCTGTTCGAACTGGCGCAGATAGCGGGCACCGTAGTTGCGGGGCAGCTGGATTTGGGTCAACACCACACGGGTCTGCTGCTCCTTGGCGAGCGCGATCATGCTGGCCAGATTTTGGCGGGTAATGGTCGGTGCGAAGCCACGCAGGCCATCGTTGCCCCCCAGTTCGATCAGCAGCCAATCCGGCTTGTGCTCCTTCAGCAGAGCGGGCAGACGGGCCAGCGCCCCCTGGGTCGTTTCACCGCTGATGCTGGCATTGAGCAGAGTGTGTTTGCCCCCCTCCTCCTGCCATTTCTGGTTGAGCAGGGCGGGCCAGCTCTGCTCAACCTGCATTTGATAGCCGGCGCTCAGGCTGTCTCCCAGCACCAGCAGGGTCTGGGCCTGAGCCGACGAGAGCAGGCTGCCGAGGCCAACCAACAAGGCAAACAGAATACGCACCATCAATTCAACTCCCGCTATGGATTGTCATCAAGGGATTGGAACAAAGGATACAGAGCATGAGTTCAACCCCCATTATTGTCGTCAAGGGCCTCGGCAAATCGGTTCGCCTCGGCCAGGAAAGCCTCACCATCCTTGAAGGGATCAATCTGCAAGTCAATAGTGGCGAGACGGTGGCACTGGTCGGCGCCTCCGGCTCCGGCAAGTCCACCCTGCTGGGGCTGCTGGCCGGGCTCGATCTGCCGAGTCAGGGAGACATCGAAATCCTCGGCAAATCTCTCGGTGAGCTGAATGAGGAGGGGCGGGCCCGATTGCGCGCCGAGCAGATCGGTTTTGTGTTCCAGTCGTTCCTGCTGCTCCCGACCATGACGGCGCTGGAGAATGTGATGCTGCCCGCCGAGCTGCGCGGCGAGCGGGATTGCGAACCAAGAGCTCGCGAGCTGCTGGCGGCAGTCGGGCTTGGCGAGCGCTTGCACCATCTGCCGCCACGGCTCTCTGGCGGCGAGCAGCAGCGGGTGGCCATCGCCCGCGCCTTTATGACCCGTCCAAGCCTGCTGCTGGCGGACGAGCCGACCGGCAACCTCGACAGCAAGACCGGCGAGAAGGTGATCGAGCTGCTGTTTGAACTCAATCGCAAGCACGGCACCACGCTAGTGGTGGTAACCCATGACCATCAGCTGGCCGAACGCTGCCAGCGGCAACTGGTCATGACGGCGGGTCGGCTGGATCGCGAGGTGGCCCATGATGTGGTGTAACTGGGTGAGCTGCGGGTCAGGCGGGAGATGCAAGGGATGATGCAGTGGCGATTGGGATGGCGACTACTTCGCCGGGAAGGTTTCAGCGGCGAGCTGCGCTGGTTTGTGCTGGCGCTGGCCCTGAGCGTGGCGTGCGTCTTGAGTGTGGCATTGGTGGCGGATCGGCTCGATGCCGGACTCAAGGCGTCGGGCCGCGACTTTATCGGAGCGGATCGGGTGCTGCGCACCGCCGCCGCCCTGCCGGAGGGCTGGCTAGCCCGGGCTAAACAGGATGGCTTGGCGGTGCAGACCACCGTCAGCTTCAACAGCATGCTGTTTCACGGTGATACGTTGCAGCTTGCCTCCATTCGGGCGGTGCCCGACGGTTTTCCCTTTTACGGCAAGCTCACTCTGGAACCTGCCCGCGCCCCGGCTCCCGGCGAGATCTGGCTCTCCGCCCGGGTGATGCAGCTGCTCAAGGCCAAAACGGGGGATGAGCTGGAGGTGGGTAATACGGTGCTCAAGGTGGCAGGCCTGCTTGGCGAGGAGCCCGATCAGGGCTTCAGCCCCTTCCTGCTGGCGCCGCGTGCGCTGATCCACAGTGCCGATATCGAGGCGACCGGAGCCCTGCTCCCCGGCAGCCGCCAGCAGTGGCGCTATCTGTTCAAGGGACCGCGAGAGTCGCTGGCCCGTTACGAGCAATGGTTGTTGCCGCAATTGCAGGCCGGACATAAGTGGATCAAACCGGATGACAGCGAATCCCAAGTGGGCCGCTCGCTGGCCAATGCCGAGCGTTTCTTCCGGCTTGCCTCGCTAAGCGGGGTGTTGCTGGGGGCGTTGGCGATGGGGATTGCGGTGCGCCACTTTGCCGAGCGCCAGACCAATATGGTGGCGCTGCTCAAAACCCTGGGGGCATCCCGTCGCTCGCTCTGGCAACTGATGGGAACCCTGCTGCTGTCGTTGACGCTGATCGGTGCGTTGCTGGGTCTGGTGGCGGGCACAGCCATGCAGTGGATCACCTTGCAGCTGCTGGGGGACCTGCTGCCGCCGGATCTGCCGCCCCCCTCCTGGCGTCCCTTTGCGCTGGGGGTGGCGGTGGCGCTCTTTATCACCCTGCTGCTCGCTTTTGTGCCCTTCTTGCGGCTGCTGAAGGTGCCGCCGCTGCGGGTATTGCGCCGGGAGCTGGAGGCGGGGATTCCCCCCTGGCTGGCCCTGCCGGTCGGCCTGTTCGGGCTGTTTGCGCTGGTCTGGGGCTTTACCGCCGATGTACGGCTGGCGCTGGGTCTGGTGGGTGGCATGGGCTTGCTGATGGGGCTGCTGGCCCTGCTGGCGGCGCTGATGTTGCGGCTGGGAGCAAGAGTGAGCGGGCCTCATGCCTTGCGGCTGGCGCTGGCCCACCTGTCGCGCGAGCGCAGCAGCGGCCTGTTTCAGCTGGCGGGCTTTGCGCTGGCGCTGATGCTGTTTGGCTTGCTCTGGGCGGCCCGGGTCGATCTGCTGGATGAGTTTTCGGCCCGTCTTCCCGTCGATGCGCCCAACCGTTTTCTGGTCAATGTGGCGGAGAACGAGCGGGAGGGGATCCTGAGCGAACTGGCGGCAGCCGGGGCCAACACTTCCGACTTCTACCCCATGGTGCGCGGCAGGCTGACCCATATCGCCGGTGAGGCGGTGGGCGAGGGGGCCAGCAGTGGCCGCGAGGGGGTCGATCGGGAGCTCAACTTCACTACCACGGCAACCCTGCCAATCGACAACAAGCTGGTGGCCGGGAAGTGGCTTGCCGGGCCCGGCGAGGTGTCGGTGGATAGTGAGCTGGCCAAGCGACTCGATATCAAGCTGGGGGACATGCTCGCCTTTACCATCGAGGGGCGCAGCTTCGGCGCCAGGGTCACCAGTCTGCGCAGCATCAAGTGGGACAATATGCGGCCCAACTTCTACATGATCTTCTCCGAGGATCTGCTGGCACCCTTCTCCCGTACCTGGCTTGGTAGCTACCGGCTGCCCGAGGCGGGGCGCACTGCCGAGGTGGAGTTGATCCGCCGTCACCCCACGGTGAGCCTTATCGATGTGGATGACCTGATTGCGCGGCTCACTCAGGTATCGGAGCAGGTGAGCCGGGCGCTGGCGCTGATGCTGGGGCTGGTGACAGTGGCCGCGTTGCTGGTGCTGCTGACCCAGACTCAGGCCAGCATGGCTCAGCGTCGGCGCGAGCTGTTGCTGATGCGTACCCTGGGTGCCAGCAGTGACCTGCTGAAAAAGATGTTGCGCTGGGAGCTGGTGGCCAATGGTGCGCTGGCGGGGCTCTGTGCCAGCATTGTGGTGGAGCTCTGCTCCTTTGGCCTGCAGTGGTGGTGGTTCGAGGGGCAGTGGCAGTTCCACTGGGCCATCTGGCTCGGTCTGCCGACGCTGGGGGCCTTGCTGGTGACGCTGGCCGGGCAGGGGATGCAGCGCCAGCTGCTGGCTGGCACCCTTAGCGATCGGCTGCGGGGTCTGGGTCAGGGACTGTTGTAATCCTGCCAGCGCGAGCCGATGCCACAGAGTGCAATAGCGCAGCCACAATAAACAAGCAGCTCGGCCATTGGCCGGGCTGCTTGCTATGTGAGGTGCTGACGAGTAGATGCAGCGAGCGGGTGTGAGTTAGCGGGGCTCGCGCAGCAGATTGGTGAGGGCTCTCGGCAGCTCGGGATAGCTGAAGTGAAAACCAGCCTGTTGCAGCCGTGCTGGTATCACCTTTTGTCCGGTCAGCAGCAGATCTGCCGCCTCCCCCATCACCAGTTGCAACAGCGGCGCCGGGACGAAGAAGAGGTGTGGACGGTGCAGCGTGGTGGCAAGGGTTTGGCTGAACTCCCGGTTGCTGACCGGATGGGGCGCAGTGCCGTTGAAGATGCCGCTGCACTCTTCGTGATCCAGCAAGAACAGTATGGCGCGCACCAGATCCTGCACATGGATCCAGCTCATCATCTGGCTGCCCGATCCCATGGGGCCGCCGAGTCCGAGTCGGTAGGGGGGGAGCATTTTGGGCAGGGCGCCGCCATCCATGCCAAGCACCAGCCCGATGCGCACGATACAGACCCGGGTTTGGCGGCTCTGGGCCTCCTGCGCCAAGGTTTCCCACTGCTGGCAGAGCTGGTGGGTAAACTCATCGTTGGGGGAGCGGCACTGCTCGTCGAGGGTTTCGGTGCCCTGTCTGCCATACCAGCCGATGGCGGAGGCGTTGATCAGCACCTTGGGCGGCGTGCTGGATAGCTTGATGAGATCCACCAGTTGCTCGGTCAACAGCCAGCGGCTATCGCAGAGCTGTTGTTTGCGCGACTCGCTCCAGCGTCCGGCGGCGATGGGTTCACCGGCCAGATTGATCACCGCGTCCACGTCATTGAGGTCATCGAGCCGGTCGAGGTTATCCAATACCTTGATATCGTGACCGAGCAGGGAGTAAGCGCGGCTCCCCTGCCTGCTCAATACCACGACCTCGTGATTGACCTTGAGATGGGCAACCAGCTTGCGGCCGATAAAGCCGGTCCCTCCGGTAATAAGAATCTTCATCGCTGCATGCTCCTGCTGCCGTTTGCTCAACTTTAATGGTGTGGCTTCCCTTCAACAAGTGAGACGTGCTTCGGGAGTTTTCTGTTTGACGTTTGTTAACTCTATCCTCTTCTTACGACATATTGTTGAACAATAGTTTGAATTGATTGATTTTTGTTGTGTGGATATTTGTTGAACAATCGCTATTATGGCGACCCTTTTCGCCTGTCCACCGAGGCTGTCACCCATTATCCGAGCATCAAAGAGGCCGCCATGCCATTTCGTCGTTTGAAACTTCGCCAGCTTTACTCGAGGATTCTGTTGGCGCTGCTGATGGGGGGCGGGATCCTGCTGCTGGGGGTTGTTGCCGTTATCTGGCAGACCGTGACGGAGACAGAGCGTGATGCCGATTCACGGTTGCAGCATGCCCGGATGATGTTTGATCGCTCCATCGGCCATGCCCGGCAGGCGGCCATCAATGTGGAGGGGATGCTTGGTCACTCCTGCAAGGAGGCGGCACAACTGCTGCGCGAGCAGGTGGCCACTGTGCCCGATGTCCGTTCCGCCAATCTGGCTGTCGGCAGCCACATCTACTGCACCTCGCTCTATGGTGACTACGATGGCCCCTTCAATCCCGACCGCTATGTGGATGGCAGGCTGCAACTGCTGCCAGGCAATGAGGTCACGCCGGATCGCCCGTTGATCGTGCTGCGCCATGAAACGGACAAGGGAAGTGTGCTGATCGGTGTAGATGGCTACTACCTGCGCAATACCCTGGAGATCTCCAGCAAGAACTCCCCGATGGCTCTGGTGGTGGGGCAGAGGGCACTATTTGGCTCAGGTCAGGTCGGGGCGGCGCCCTCTCCGACAGAAGAAGGTTATATTGCCCTCGCTTCGGCCGATTTCCCCTATCAGGTCGTCACCCGGGTCACGGTGCATGACTACTGGAGCCACGCATGGCGCTACTCCAGATATACCTTGTTCCTCTCTCCGTTGCTGGCGCTGCTGATTGGATTCGGCACCTTCAGGCTGATGGGGCGTAGCAGCTCACCAGCGGAAGAGCTCAAGCGGGCGTTGATCGAGGAGGAGTTTATCCCCTATCTGCAGCCGGTGGTCTCCGGTGAGGATGAGCAGTGGCGTGGCTGTGAGGTGCTGATGCGCTGGCAGCATCCCAAGCAGGGGATGATCTCGCCGGATCGCTTTATTCCGCTGGCGGAAGATAGCGGGCTGATCGTGCCCATGACCAGCCTGTTGATGGCCCAGGTGCGCGACCACTTCTCCCCTTATGCCCGCAAGCTGCCGGCCAAGTTCCATTTTTGCTTCAATATCAGCGCCAAACACTTTCAGGATCTCGACCTGTTGGCTGACTGCAAGGCCTTTCTCGACGCGTTTAAGGACAATCCCGTTGATTTGGGGCTGGAGCTGACTGAGCGTGAACTGCTGGTGGCTGATGAGACAACCGCTCAGATGTTTGCCGAATTGCGTAAACTGGGAGTGTTGATCTCTATCGATGACTTTGGGACCGGTCACTCCAGTCTCACCTATCTGCAACAGTTTCAGGTCGATGCACTCAAGATTGATCGGAGCTTTGTAGAGATGATCGGCACGGATGCACTCTCCAGCCATATCGTTGAAAACGTGATTGATCTGGCGAAGCGACTTGAATTGATCCTGATCGCGGAGGGGGTCGAGAAGCAGTCGCAGGCGGACTACCTGCGGGCGCGCCATGTTGACTATCTGCAAGGGTATCGTTACAGCCGCCCCATTCCGATGAAGCAGTTTTGCAAGACCCTGTTTGGCTGAACGGTTGAATGGGGAGCATAAAAAACCAGCGATCGCTCGCTGGTTTTTTTGTTGGTACCGTTTGTCTGACGATCAGAGCATGCGCTGGAGGGCGCGGGCCAAGCGTTCCCCTCCTCGATGGTCGCTTCATCGACGCAGGAGAAGCTCAGGCGCAGGGTGTTCTTGATCTCGGGGCGTACATAGAAGGGGGCGCCGGGTACGAAGGCCACCTTCTCCTTGATCGCCTCATCAAACAGCGCCATGGCACTGATGTGGGCTGGCAGAGTCAGCCAGAGGAACATGCCCCCTTCCGGTCGGGTGTAGCTGACGCCGGGCGGGCAGTGACGGGCCAACGCGGCCTCCATGGCAGCGCGCTGGCGGCCATAGACCTCCTTGATCTTCTCCAAGTGAGCGTCGAGGGAGTTGTCGGTCAGGAAGCGGTGCAGCACCTGCTGGCTGAAGGCGTTGCTGTGCAGATCGGTCGCCTGCTTGGCGATGGTCACCTTCTTGCGCAGCCACTCCGGCATCACCATCCAGCCGAGCCGGAAGGCGGGCACCACGGTTTTGGAGAAGGAGCCGAGCAGCACGGTATTGTTTGGCGCCAGCTTGGCGATGGGGGGGAGATGTTCCCCTTCGAAACGCAGCTCGCCGTAGGGATCATCTTCCACCATCAACAGCTCGTGGCGCACCAGTCGCTCGGCCAGTGCCTCGCGGTTGGCACGGCTGTAGGAGACACCGCTCGGGTTCTGGAAGTTGGGCACGCCGTAGAGCAGCTTGGCATTGGATCCGCTTGCCAGCAGCGCATCCAGCGCCGCCAGATCCAGACCCTCTTCTTCAAGGGTGATCGGCTTGAAGGTGGGCTGGTAGACAGAAAAAGCCTGAATGGCGCCAAGGTAACCCGGCTCTTCGATGATGAGATCCTGCCCCTCGTCGATCAGCACCTTGCCCAGCAGATCCAGCGCTTGCTGGGAGCCGCTGGTGATGAGGATGTTGTCCGGATTGATCTGCATGCCGTGGCGGGCCAGATAGCGGTCGGCAATATACTGGCGCAGCGGGGCGAAGCCTTCGGTCGCCGCATATTGCAGGGCGGCAGCCCCCTGTTCGCGCAGCACATCCTGACAGGCCTGATCGATCGCCTTGACCGGAAACAGGTGGGGATTGGGCAGGCCACCGGCGAAGGAGATGATCTCCGGATTGGCGGCAACTTTGAGGATTTCACGGATAAAGGAAGGTTCAACCTTCTCGAAGCGCTGGGCAAAAAACGGCTGCATAGACAATTCTCTCGGCATGTGGGCGGTCGCTCCATTCGACCGCCAGGTTATCCGTTTGTATCAGATTTCAGAAATGAGGCAATGATTGTCACAAAAATCGCCAAAAAAGGGCTGGAACGACTCTGCTGCGGATTATATTGGACGGTTAGTCGGTATGGTGATGCCAGTGAGGGGGCAGGGAAGTGGATGGCCGGAATATTTGTTGCGCGAAACACTTGCGCCTTGGGCCTATCTTGGGATAATTCGCTCCCCTGTTTTCGCGGGTCGATGAAATGCCGAGCCGCGAGCGGTCCCGCTCGGGATCGGACACAAGATGTATTACCCGGATTGATGAAATAACGAGACCATTATGCCTGTGACCCAAGATGTATTTAACGAAGACGGCAAGTTCATGCGCAAGATCCGCAGCTTTGTCCGTCGCGAAGGCCGCCTGACCAAAGGGCAGGAGAAGGCCCTGGAAGAGCTCTGGCCGGTCATGGGCATCGATTTCGAGCCAAAGCAGCTCGATCTGGTCGCACTGTTTGGCCGTGAAGCACCTGTGGTGCTGGAGATCGGCTTTGGTATGGGCGCCTCTCTGGTGGAGATGGCCAAGAATGCCCCCGAGAAGAACTTCATCGGCATCGAAGTGCACTCCCCGGGCGTGGGTGCCTGTCTGGGCACCGCTCAGGAAGCGGGCGTCACCAATCTGAAAGTGATCTGCCACGATGCGGTGGAAGTGCTGGAGCACATGATCCCGAACGGTTCACTCTCCTGCCTGCAGCTCTTCTTCCCGGATCCCTGGCACAAGAGCCGTCACCACAAGCGCCGCATCGTACAGCCTGCATTTGCCCAGGATATTCGCCAGAAGCTGGCCATCGGTGGCGTGTTCCACATGGCGACCGACTGGGAAAACTATGCCGAGCATATGCTGGAAGTGATGAGCGCCGCCGAGGGTTACGAGAACACCTCTTCCACCGGCAACTGGGTGCCTCGTCCGGACTGGCGTCCGCTGACCAAATTTGAACAACGCGGCCACCGTCTGGGCCACGGGGTTTGGGATCTGATTTTCAAGCGTGTCAGCTAAGCTGGCACGTCAACACACCTAGCGTATCAACTAACTTGAGGAGCTATCATGGCCAATCGTAGCCGCCGCCTGCGCAAGAAACTGCGCGTCGATGAATTCCAGGAAATGGGTTTCGACATCAGTTTCAACTTCCCGGTCGGCACTGCCGAAGAGACCATCGATGCGGTAGTCGATGCGATGATCGATGAGGTTGTTGAACCCCGTAAACTGGCTTTTGCCGGCTCCGGTCACCTGGCCTGGGAAGGGATGATCTGCACCCAGCAACTGGGCAAGTGTACCGAAGAAGACCGCGCTGCCGTCAAATCCTGGCTGGAAGGCAAGGGGATGGAAGCCGTGGTCGTTACCGAGCTGTTCGACCTCTGGTACGGTGAACCGGCCTGATACAAGGCTGCCGCATCTGGCGCCTTGTTGTGGGTAACTGAAAAATCCCGCCGCTGGCGGGATTTTTGTCAGTGGGGATGGGATCTCCACCGCTGTTTTAGTCATGGAATCGCTTATTGCTTATGGTGTTGTCATCCGAATTACTGGCCAGCATCCTTGAAGAGGTGCGCCCGTTGCTGGGACAAGGCAAGGTGGCCGACTACATTCCGGCACTGGCTCAGGTACCGGCCGATCGGCTTGGTATTGCAGTCTGTACCGTCGAGGGGGAGCTGTTCACCGCCGGTGACGCTTTTGAACCCTTCTCCATCCAGAGTATCTCCAAGGCCCTGAGCCTGACCCTGGCACTCACTCTCTATCAGGAGGAGGAGATCTGGGCCCGGGTTGGCAAGGAGCCCTCCGGCCAGCCCTTCAACTCGCTGGTTCAGCTCGAGTTCGAGCAGGGGATCCCCCGCAACCCCTTTATCAATGCCGGGGCGCTGGTGGTGAGCGATCTGCTGGAGACACGCCTCACTGCGCCCCGTCAGCGTACCCTCGAGCTGGTGCGCCGACTCTCGGGCAACCCAGCCATCATGGCGGATCAGGTGGTCGCCCGCTCCGAATATCAGCACTCTGCCCGCAACGCCGCCATCGCCTATCTGATGAAGGCCTATGGCAACTTCGAGAACGAAGTGGACAAGGTGCTGCAAAGCTACTTCAATGCCTGTGCCATTCGCATGAGCTGCGTCGATCTGGCGCGGGCATTCATCTATCTGGCCAACCGTGGTGTGCCACTGGGCGAGAGCGTGCCGCTGCTGCCCGCCCGCACCACCAAACAGGTCAACGCCTTGCTCGCCACCTGCGGTCTCTATGATGAGGCGGGCGATTTTGCCTATCGGGTCGGCATGCCGGGCAAATCGGGTGTCGGCGGCGGTATCATCGCCCTGATCCCGGGCGAGCTCTGCGTCTGTGTCTGGTCGCCCGAGCTCAACAAAGCCGGCAACTCGCTGGCGGGCACGGCGGCGCTGGAGCTGCTGGCCGAGCGGCTGGGTCGCTCCATTTTTTAACCTTGTTCACTATGAATCGAGAAATCACCATGAAACGACATCTTCGCTTCCTGCAGGCCGCGCTGGCGACCTTACTGCTCTGGTGTGCCCTGCCCGCTGTGGCAGGGGAGTTGCCACCGCTCTCGCTGGCCGATGCCAAGGCCAAACAGGCTGTCATCCTGGATACTCGCGCCAGCTACTTCTATCAGGGGTGGCCGATGGAAGGGGAGAAGCAGGGCGGCCATGTGGCGGGCGCCGAGAACCTCTCTGCCGAGTGGAAATACAGCGATGAAGAGTGGCCAAAGGCCCTCGAAATCAAGGGACTGAAGGCCGATCGTCCGGTTGCCCTCTACGGTGCGTCCCGCGAAGTGGCTGAGGTGGCCCGTCTGCTGCGCAAGCAGGGGATCAAGCAGCTGTTCGAGCTGCAAGGGTGGCAAGCCGCACCGCGCGAGTCGCTGGCACGCTGGCAGCAGCTGGTCTATCCGCGCTGGTTGGCGGATCTGCAAGAGGGCAAGCCGGTCGCCGCAGCGCCCAAGGGTGACTGGAAGTTGTTTGAAGTGGATTGGGGTTCACCCAAGGCCTACCTCATCAGCCACATCCCGGGGGCAGGTTATATCGATACCAACAGCCTCGAAGAGGAGCCGCTGTGGAACAAGGTCTCTGACGAAGCGCTCAAGAAGCTGCTGCTGGATAACGGCATCCGTCACGACACCACCGTCATCCTCTATGGTCGCAACACCATGGCGGCTGCCCGTGCCGCGCATCTGATGATGTATGCGGGGGTGGAAGATGTGCGCCTGCTGGACGGTGGTCTGGATGCCTGGTTTATCCAGCACCTGCGTACCGAAACCGGTCTGCCCAACAAATATGAGCCGGTGAAGGAGTTTGGCGTGGCCATTCCCGCTCACCCCGAGTACTACACCACGCTAAGTCAGGCGAAAGAGCTGCTCAAGAAGCCCGATAGCGCACTGGTCAGCGTGCGTACCTGGGACGAGTTTGTCGGCAACACCTCAGGTTACAGCTACATCAAGCCGAAGGGCGATATCCCGGGGGCCAAGTGGGGTCACGGCGGGGTGGATGCCAACAGCATGAGCGATTTCCACAACCCGGACGGCACCATGAAGCCGGCCCGCGAGATCCTCGCCATGTGGGACCAGTGGAATATCGAGCCAACTCAGCAGGCTGCGTTCTACTGCGGTACCGGCTGGCGCGCCTCCGAGGCCTTCTTCTACGCCTGGCTGATGGACTGGAAACAGATCAGCGTCTACGACGGCGGTTGGTACGAGTGGAGTTCCGATCCCAAGAACCCGACCGTGACCGGTGAGCGCCAGCCCGCCAAGTCATGATTGCGTTCTTGCGCTGAAAAGAAGAGGCCGGACAGAGATGTCCGGCCTTTTTCATTGCGCTCGGCACCCGGCCAGATAACTAGGCTAAGTTGCTGATTATTGACGGCGATCCCGCTTTGCTCATCCCGCCATCCCGTGCCGTGCGATTGAACTAGGCTTCAAGAAACATCCTCGTGGTGAGGATGATCGCAGAAGAGGCCGCAATGAAAAAACTGATGATGATCCTGGTGTGCGCCCTGGGGCTGGAGGCATGCAGCTCCCAATACATTATGAGCACCAAGGATGGCAAGATGATCACCACAGAGAGCAAACCCAAGCTGGACGAGAGCATCGGCATGTATCGCTATTACGATCATGAAGGGCGCGAGGTGATGATCAAGAAAGATGACGTGACCCAAATCATGGAGCGCTAAGCGCTCTCTTGCCGCAAGGGCCGCTATCTGCGGCTCCTCTCATTTTCGCCGAAAATTCGCGCTGTTCCTCTGTTTATCCCCGCACATTCGCAGCAAATTCGGCTGTGATACAGCTTCCGTTATGGTTTAACCCTTATCATCACACTCCATTTTTTATTGGAGGTGTTATGTCCTTGATGTCTATCTGGAATTCCCGTTTTTCTGCACGCAGCTTGCTGGGTGGTGCCTTGCTGGTGGTGGCGTCAGCCAGCCATGCCGGTGACGATCAGTTCACGCTGGGGCGGACTATTTTGCTGGGAGCCGGTGATCATGGTGCGACAATTCCTTTGGTGGTTTGCCGTCAGACCAAATATATCAAGGTGAAGGCGGAGCGTGATTTGACCCTGGATCGGGTGGTGGTGACCTATGGTGGTGATCGTACCAAGACCATTCGTTTCGATCGGGAAATGAGCAGTGATAAAGAGACCGAGTGGAAATCACTGGGCTCGCGCCGTTGTGTGAAAAAAATCGAAGTGTACGGTAATTCAGAGCGCAGCAAAGCGGGCGTAAAAGTATTCGGCCGCAAATAATGGATGCGGTTTTTCTGCGCAGACAGATGAGTTAAAAATAATGGCGAGCCGTGGCTCGCCATTATTTTTTATGGTCGGGTTCGCTATTTTTTCGGCCGAAACGGCTTGATGACAGTTTCATCGCACTCGAGATACGGCCCTTCCATCAAATCGATGCAGTAGGGGATGGCAGGGAAAACTGCATCCAGACATTCGCGGATTGATTTGGGCTTGCCCGGCAGATTGACGATCAGGGTATCGTCGCGCAGCCCAGCAGTCTGGCGCGACAGAATGGCTGTCGGCACAAATTTGAGGGATTCGGCCCGCATCAGCTCGCCAAAGCCCGGCATCATGCGATCACATACCGCCTCGGTCGCTTCCGGCGTGACATCACGCTTGGCCGGGCCGGTGCCGCCTGTGGTGACGATGAGACAACACTGCTCCTCATCCGCCAGCCGGATCAGGGTCGCTTCAATCTGCTCCTGCTCATCGGGGATCACCTGATAGACAGGTTCCCACTCCGAGGTCAGATAGGCGTTCAGGGTGTCGATGATAGCCTTGCCGGAGAGGTCTTCATAGATGCCCGCGCTGGCACGATCGCTGACGGTGACGATACCGATTTTTGCCTTGCTCATGGTCTGCTCTTGAATGTCCGATAAAAGTGGCAATTAAAATAACATAATCAGTGAGATATGTTAAACCGTCAGGAGATGACGCGGGTCGGTGAGGGACGAATAAAGTGTCGAATGAAGCAAAATAAGGCCACCCGGATTTTTATTTGCAATAAAAAACAGAAAATCACAACCTAAAATGTATAAGTGTTTTATCTCGCATGAATTAAAAACAATCGCTTGTTTCCAAACACAATTAAAATAGATAGACACCCTCGTAGTGACCATTGTCCGGTTTAGTCGCCAGTGGATGGATTGAACCCTTTTTAGCCGCGTCGTATATACAGATTTATATGGCTGGGACGTGATGGTGTGGTACCGCAGTGTGTTGCCAGCAATAGTCGCCAAGGAGGGCATATGGAATTGCCTGATTTTGACACCCTGAAGGAGTTGGCTGCGAGTGAGCCCTCCCGGCTGGATGCGATTCTGGAGCAGCAGATCGACCAGTTGATGGCCCGTGCGAGCCCCGATCAGCAGCGCCGTCTGCGCGGGTTGCAGTTCAAGATTGATGGTCAGCGTCGTCTGGCGAAAAACAATCTTGATAGCTGTATCCGGATTACAAACATGATGCGGGAATCTTTTTATTTGATGCGCAGCGAAATGAGCCAGTTCAGAGAAGAGGGGGACCCTCCGTCTGAAAGCGATGGCAGTGGTAAAATAATCCATCTGGCGGACTATCGACGTCGCAAATAATCTACAATAACCCCCTTGGTTGATATTTCAGCCAAATCGGTGAGGCCATGATAAAGGGAATTGCTGGCGACCTGATTGTTATGGTTTTTAATGTTAGTCGTAATGTATTTGTGATGTGATCTCTTTTCTCCTTCTTGTAATAACTAATTAGTCAGGTTGTGATAGGGGTGGATGAATAACAGTAAAAGTTAGGCTAATATGGCCGAAATTTTTATTGCTACGACTCGAAGGGATTATGAGAAGTATCACACCAAGACGGGTGTTGTCGCGGGAGCAACAGACAGAGATCACCCGCATTATCGTCAAGGTGGGTCAGATGTTGGCCCAGTTTGGGGCGGAGAGCCGGATCATCGAGCAGACCACGGTGCGGTTGGGGATGGCGCTGGGGCTGGAGAGTGTCGAAATGGCCATCTCTTCCAGTGCCATCGTGCTCACCAGCCTCTATCAGGGGGGCTGTGTTACCACTACCCGGCGGGTGCGTGAACATGGCATCAACATGCAGGTGGTGTGCGAGATCCAGCGGATCTGCATCATGGCAGAAAAAGAGCTGATCGGTGCCCGTGAAGTGCGCCAGCGCCTCGAGGCCATCGTCCCCTTTCACTATCACCCTTGGCTGGTGGTCCCCATGGTGGGGCTCTCTTGCGGCGCCTTCAGCCTGTTGTTTGGTGGTGACTGGCCTATCTTCCTGGTGACCTGTTTCTCGTCTGCCGTGGCGATGCGGGTGCGCCAGCTGATGGCCCGCCATCACCATAGCCCGCTCATCAACTTTGCCGCCACCGGCTTTATCGCTACCTTGCTCTCCTCCAGCGCCACCTTCTTTAACTGGGGTGACCAGCCCTATCTCGCCATGGCGGCCAGCGTGCTGCTGCTGGTGCCGGGCTTTCCGCTGATCAATGCGGTCTCCGACATGGTGAAGGGCTACTTCAACATGGGGCTGGCCCGCTGGGGGACCGCGACCTTGCTGACCATCAGCGCCGCCATAGGTATCATTTTGGCCATGTCGGTCACCGGGATCTGGGGGTGGAAAGTATGATGGATTTGCTCTGGCTACTGGCCAAGGATGCCTTCTGGTCCTCCATCCCGGCGGTGGGGTTTGCCATGCTGTTCAACGTGCCGCCACGGATGCTGAAGTATTGCGCCATGGGCGGCGCGCTGGCCCACAGCCTGCGTACCCTGCTGATCCACTATGGTATGCCCATCGAGTGGGCGACGCTGGCTGCGGCGACCACGGTCGGCTTTGTCTGCGTCTACTGGTCTCGCCGTCTGCTGGCGCCGCGTCCGGTGTTCAGCGTTGCCTCCATCATTCCGATGATCCCGGGCAGTTATGCGTTCAAGACCATGATTGCGGTGGTAGAGCTCAACATCAATGGCGTGACCATGGAGTTGATCCAGAGTGCGGTGGAGAACGGCCTCAAGGCGCTCTTTATCGTCGGTGCCCTCAGTTTCGGTTTGGCGATCCCCTCTCTGGTCGTGTACCGTAACCGCCCCATAATCTGACAGACGGTGAGAGGCCCCATGAAGATTTCCATGATTGCCGCCATGGCCCACGACAGGGTGATCGGCAAGGACAACCAGATGCCCTGGCATCTGCCTGCCGATCTGGCTCACTTCAAGCGTGTCACCCTCGGTAAACCGGTATTGATGGGGCGCAAAACCTTCGAATCCATCGGACGACCGCTGCCCGGACGGCGCAATCTGGTGATCAGCCGCAATCCCGGCTATCAGGCCGAGGGCATTGAGGTGGTGGGCTCCGTCGAGGCGGCGCTGGCTCTTTTGGCAGGTAGCTCGGTGGGGGAGTTGATGGTGATCGGTGGTGGTCATCTCTATGCCGAGATGTTGCCGAGTGCGGATTGTCTCTATCTGACGCAAATCGATCTGACGGTGGAGGGAGATACCCGTTTCCCTGCTTTTGACGATGGCCAGTGGCAACGCATTGCGTGCGAGAGCCACCCTGCCGATGAGAAGAACCCGCATCCCTATAGCTTCGAGACCTGGCAGCGCCGCTGACGGGCGAATGCTAATGGGCAAATAACAACAAGGGCATCTTCGGATGCCCTTGTTGTTCTGATGGATTTCAAGACTGGATTAGATGCCTGAGCCGTCGTTCTCGCCATTTTCCTCGTGCAAACCGCACTCGCGCTTGAGGCCGAAGAAACGTGTCTGCTCCTCGCTCATGCCCGGCTCCCACTTGGCGGTGGTGTGGACATCGCCCACCGAGAGATAACCCTGTTCCCACAGCGGATGGTAGGGGAGGTCGAACTCCTTGAAGTAGTAGAAGACGTCCTTGTTGCTCCAGTCGATCACCGGCAGGAACTTGAAGCGGCCGCGCTGGATGCCGAGCACCGGCAGCTTGCCACGGCTGCCGGACTGCTCCCGGCGCAGGCCGGAGAACCAGGTCTGGGCCCCCAGCTCGCGCAGGGCGCGGTCCATCGGCTCCACCTTGTTGAGCTGGTTGTAGCGGGTGATCCCCTCCACCCCCTGCTCCCACAGGAGACCGAAGCGAGCCTCCTGCCAGGCAGGGCTGAGCTCGGCCCGGTAGATCTTCAGGTTGAGCGCGAGGCGCTCGGTCAGCTCGTCGATGAAACGGTAGGTCTCCGGGAACAGATAACCGGTATCGGTCAGCACTACCGGCACGTCGGCCCGCTCGTGGCTCACCAGATGGAGCATCAGCGCCGCCTGAATGCCGAAGCTGGATGACAGCACATGCTCCCCCGGCAGATTTGCCAGAGCCCAGCGCACCCGCTCGGGGGCACTCATGGTATCCAGCTCCCGGTTGAGGGGCGCGAGTGCCTCGACTTGCTCCTCACGGCCGAGGGCCAGCAGTGCCTGCAGGTCAAGGCGGCCATCTTCAGTGACATTAAGCGGCAGATTAAGCGGCATAGAAGTCCCTCGCAGAGTCGATAACGGGGGCAATCACCCCAACCCGGATCACGAAGTCGCCGAAGCACTCACCCTGATTGCGCTCTTTGGCCCAGCGGCCGATCAGCGCGTCCAGTTCGGCCAGGATCTGCGGCTCGGTAATGTTCTCGAGGTGCAGGCGCGGAATGCGGGTGCCCTCCAGGTTGCCCCCCAGATGAAGGTTGTAGCGGCCAGGCGCCTTGCCCACCAGACCTACTTCCGCCAGCATGGCGCGGCCACAGCCGTTGGGGCAGCCGGTGACCCGGAAGATGATGGCGTCATCTGCCAGCCCATGTTTGGTGAGCAAGCCCTCGATGTCGGTGACAAACGCCGGCAGCATGCGCTCCGCCTCGGCCATCGCCAGCGGGCAGGTGGGCAGGGCCACACAAGCCATGGACTGCTTGCGCTGCTCGCTCACGCCGTCATCCAGCAGGCCATATTGGCGCGCCAGCCCTTCGATGCGGGCTTTCTCGCTGGCAGGTACCCCGGCGATGATCAGGTTCTGGTTGGCGGTCAGGCGAAAATCCCCCTGATGCACCCTGGCGATCTCCAGCATGCCAGTTTTGAGCGGCTTGCCCGGGAAGTCCAGCAGGCGGCCATTCTCGATAAACAGGGTGAGGTGGTGCTTGCCGTCGATCCCCTCGACCCAACCGAAGCGATCGCCACGGCTGGTGAACTCATAGGGGCGAACCGGCCCGAACTGGATGCCGGCGCGGCTCTCCACCTCGGCCTTGAAGGCTTCGACGCCGACGCGCTCAAGGGTGTACTTGGTCTTGGCGTTCTTGCGGTTGACCCGGTTGCCCCAGTCGCGCTGGGTGCTGACGACGGCGGCCGCCACCTCCAGCACGTGAGAGAGCGGAATAAAGCCAAAGTCGCTCGCCTTGCGCGGGTAGGTGCTGGTGTCGCCGTGGGTCATGGCCAGACCCCCGCCCACCAGCACGTTGAAGCCCACCAGCTTGCCACCTTCGGCAATCGCCACGAAGTTGAGGTCGTTGGCGTGGATATCCACATCGTTGTGAGGCGGGATCACCACAGTGGTCTTGAATTTGCGCGGCAGGTAGTTGGAGCCCAGGATCGGCTCCTCGTCCTGCCCCAGTTTTTCACCGTCCAGCCAGATTTCCACGTAGGCGCGGGTCTTGGGCAGCAGGTGTTCGGATATCTTCTTGGCCCACTCGTAGGCCTCCTGATGCAGCTCGGACTCCACCGGATTGCTGGTGCAGAGTACGTTGCGGTTCACGTCGCCGGCTGTGGCTATGCTGTCGATGCCGGTGCTGTTGAGGGTCTGGTGCATCAGCTTGATGTCGCGCTTCAATACCCCGTGGAACTGGAAGGTCTGACGGGTGGTCAGACGGATGCTGCCGTAGAGGCTGTGCTCTTCGGCGAACTTGTCGATGATCTGCCACTGGGCCGGGGTGATGATCCCACCCGGTAGGCGGGCACGCAGCATGACGTTGTGCAGCGGCTCCAGCTTCTGGGCGGCGCGCTCCGGGCGGATGTCGCGGTCATCCTGCTGGTACATGCCGTGAAAGCGGATCAGCTGGAAGTTGTCGCCGTTAAAGCCGCCGGTGAGCGGGTCCTGCAGATCTTGCTCTATGGTGCCGCGCAGGAAGTTGCTCTCGCGCTTGAGGCGCTCGTTGTCGGCCAGCGGCCCTTCGACCGGTCCCGCTTTTGGGTGAGAAAGAGGTTGTTTGCTCATCAATAGACATCCCTTTGATAACGTTTGGCACGACGCAATTCGCTCAAATACTCTTCTGCTTCCTCACGGCTCTTGTGGCCGTGTTCGGCAATCACTTCCAGCAGGGCCTCCTGTACATCCTTGGCCATCTTGTTGGCGTCACCACACACATAGAAGTGAGCACCTGCTTCCAGCCACTGATAGAGCTCAAGCCCTGCCTCGCGCAGACGGTCCTGCACATAAATCTTGTTGGCCTGATCCCGGCTGAAGGCTAGCGAGATCTTCGACAGCAGCCCCGATTTCACATAACGCTGCCACTCCACCTGATAGAGGAAATCCTGGGTAAAGTGGGGGTTGCCGAAGAAGAGCCAGTTCTTGCCTTCCGCGCCCTGAGCTTCCCGCTCCTGCATAAAGGCGCGGAACGGGGCGATGCCGGTGCCCGGGCCCACCATGATGACGGGGGTGTCGGGGTTTTGCGGCAGGCGGAAGTTGTCGTTGTGCTCGACGAATACCCGTACCTCGCCATCCTCAATCAGCCGATCCGCCAGATAGGAGGAGGCGGCGCCAGAGCGCACTGTGCCATCTTCCTGCGGGTAGCGCACCACGCCGACGGTCAGGTGCACCTCCTCTTCCACTTCGCTCTGGGCGGAGGCGATGGAGTAGAGGCGCGGGGTGAGGGGTCGCAGCAGGCTGACCAGCTGCTCGGCCGTGAGCGCGGTGGGGAAGCGTTTCAGTACATCCACCACCTGAGCGGAGGCCACCAGTGCATTGACCTGGGCCTTGTCGCCTGCCAGGTCTTTCAGCGCTGCGTTGTCCGATATGTCAGCGAGTCCTGTGATAAAGCCGCCGTGCAGCCGGGTCAGTTCGAAGTGACTGGACAATGCGGCGCGCAGGGAGCCGTGGGCCGTGGCTTCATCGCCGGAGAGGCCGGTCAGGGCCAGCACTTCATTAACCAGTTCTGCATCGTTGTCGAACCAGACACCGAGGGCATCCCCCGGCTGATAGGTGAGGCCGGAGTCGGCCAGATTGATCTCGATATGGCGGATATCCTTGGTGGAATCCCGGCCGGTGATCTTCTGATTGACCGACAGGCTGGCAGGGAAGGGGTTCTCCTTGCTGTATTGGCTGTGGCCAACCGCCTGCTGCACCGCGCTGGCTACGCTGTTGCTGGCCGCTCCGGTAGAGAGGGTTGCGGTGATGGCGTTGAGTGCCTGTTCGCCCCAACTCTTGGCCGCATCCTGATAATCCACATCGAGGCTCGCGAGCTCATAAATCCGCTCGGCCCCTGCTTTGGCGAGGAAGTCGTCAAAATCTTTGCCGGTCTGGCAGAAAAATTCGTAGGAGCTGTCACCCAGCCCCAGCACGGCGAACTTGAGCCCGTCCAGCTTGCCAATCTTGCCTTTTTTAAGCTGCTCGAACAGATCGACGGCGCTCTCCGGCGGTTCACCCTCCCCGTAAGTGCTCACTACCACCAGCAGGTGACTCTCTTTCTTGAGCTGCTTGGGTTTGTAGTCGGCCATCGACGAAAGGGTGACGGGGAGGCCGCGGGCCTCGGCCTGCGCCTTGATGGCAGTGGCGACCCCTTTGGCGTTGCCAGTCTGGGAGCCGTAGAGAATGGTC
Source organism: Aeromonas sp. 75A (assembly GCF_051919425.1). Lineage (NCBI taxonomy): Bacteria > Pseudomonadati > Pseudomonadota > Gammaproteobacteria > Aeromonadales > Aeromonadaceae > Aeromonas > Aeromonas sp. 75A. Next base: position 3,074,813 of record NZ_JBQBES010000002.1, read on the forward strand.
AGGCTGCCGCTGGGCACAGCCACGGCGGCGCTGGCTGCAACGCTCTGCTGACCGGTCTGGGAGAGGCCGTAGAGATATCCGCTCACCCAGGCCAGTTGCTGGGTATTGAGGGTCGAGAGTACCTGACCCAGCTGACGTTGCTGCTCGTCAGAGAGGGGGAGAGGTTGAATGGGGAATCCTTCAATTGCATCACACGCGTCTTCCATGGTCTGATTTTTGGCCAGATTAAAGGGCGTGTTGGATAACAACAAAGAATAAAAATATCTTCTTTATTCCATTATTGAATTTTGAAAGTGATTTTGCGGTAAAGGAGATAGAAAAACGCCCCGCAGTTGCGGGGCGTGTTTATTGGCTATCACGCTCGGGATTGACCCAAGGGATTTAGCTGACTTCTGTGGGCCTTATTTCTGCGGATCTTACTTTTGTGGACGTAAGGCCGGGAACAGAATGACGTCACGGATGGTGTGGCTGTTGGTGAACAGCATTACCAGACGGTCGATACCGATGCCCTGACCGGCAGTCGGCGGCAGGCCGTGTTCCAGTGCGGTGACAAAGTCGGCGTCGTAGAACATGGCTTCGTCGTCGCCTGCTTCTTTCTGATCAACCTGATCCTGGAAGCGCTTGGCCTGGTCTTCTGCATCGTTCAGCTCGGAGAAGCCGTTGGCCAGCTCGCGGCCACCGATGAAGAATTCGAAGCGGTCGGTTACGTCCGGGTTCACGTCGTTGCGACGAGCCAGCGGAGAAACGGCAGCCGGGTACTCGGTGATGAAGGTCGGTTGCAGCAGCATGTGCTCCACGGTCTCTTCGAAGATCGCGGTGATCACGTGGCCCAGCTCCCAACCCTTCATCAGCTCGATGTGCAGACGCTTGGCAACGGCCTTGGCGCTCTCGAGGGTAGCCAGATCGTCCAGAGTTACATCCGGGTTGAACTTCAGGATGGACTCGACCATGGTGAGGCGCTGGAACGGCTGACCGAAATCGATGGTCAGGCCCTCTTCGCCCTCTTTGGCGTAACGGATCTTGGTGTCGCCCAGGATGTCCTGCGCCAGGGTGCGCAGCAGCTCTTCGGTCAGGTCCATCAGATCGATGTAGTCGGCGTAGGCCATGTAGAACTCGATCATGGTGAACTCGGGGTTGTGACGCACCGAGATACCTTCGTTACGGAAGTTGCGGTTGATCTCGTAGACACGCTCGAAACCACCGACCACCAGACGCTTCAGATAGAGCTCCGGAGCGATACGCAGGTACATGTCGATGTCCAGCGCATTGTGGTGAGTGACGAACGGACGCGCGGAGGCACCACCCGGGATGACTTGCATCATCGGGGTTTCCACTTCCATGAAGCGCTTTTCATTGAAGAATTTACGGATACCGGCAACCACCTGGGTGCGGATCATGAAGGTCTTGCGGGACTCTTCGTTGGCGATCAGATCCAGGTAGCGCTGGCGGCAGCGAGCTTCCTGGTCGGTCAGGCCTTTGTGCTTCTCGGGCAGCGGACGCAGCGCCTTGGTCAGCAGGCGGATATCGGAAACGTGAACGGAGAGCTCACCGGTCTGGGTCTTGAACAGGGTACCTTCGACACCCACGATGTCGCCCAGATCCCACTTCTTGAACTGCTCGTTGTAGAAACCTTCCGGCAGGTCGTCACGGGTGACGTAGACCTGGATCTTGCCGGCCATGTCCTGCAGGGTGGCGAAAGAAGCCTTGCCCATGATCCGGCGGGTCATGATGCGACCGGCAATCTTCACCCGTTTACCCAGGCTCGTCAGCTCCTCGGCGCTTTTGTCGTCGAACTCTGCGTGCAGATCGCCAGAGAGGCTGTCGCGACGGAAGTCGTTGGGGAAAGGATTACCCTGGGCGCGCAGGGCGGCCAGCTTGGAACGACGCTCGGTCATCTCGTTGTTGAGTTCGAGAGTTTGGTCGACTTCCGGAGTGATGGTTTGTTCAGACATGGTGATTCCTGCTTGTTTACAGACCTGATTTCAGGCTGGCTTCGATAAACTTGTCCAAGTCACCGTCGAGCACCGATTGGGTATTACGGGTTTCGACGCCGGTGCGCAGATCCTTGATACGGGAGTCATCCAGCACATAGGAACGGATCTGGCTGCCCCAACCGATATCAGACTTGGTCTCTTCCAGGGCTTGTTTCTCAGCGTTCTGCTTCTGAATTTCCAGCTCGTAGAGCTTGGCTTTCAGCTGCTTCATACACTGGTCTTTGTTTTTGTGCTGGGAACGGTCGTTCTGGCACTGTACCACGACACCGGTCGGAACGTGGGTAATACGCACCGCGGATTCGGTTCGGTTAACGTGCTGACCACCGGCACCGGAGGCACGGTAGACGTCGATCCGCAGATCCGCCGGGTTGATCTCGATATCGATATCGTCATCGATCTCGGGGTAGACGAACACAGAACAGAAGGAGGTGTGACGGCGGCCACCGGAATCGAACGGGGACTTGCGAACCAGACGGTGTACGCCGGTTTCGGTACGCAGCCAGCCGAACGCATATTCGCCGGTGAACTTGATGGTGGCGGATTTGATACCGGCCACGTCGCCTTCGGAGCATTCAATCAGCTCGGGCTTGTAGCCGTGGGCATCGCCCCAGCGCAGGTACATGCGCAGTACCATGTTGGCCCAATCCTGCGCTTCGGTACCACCGGAGCCGGACTGGATGTCGATATAGCAGTCGGAGCCGTCGTGCTGACCGGAGAACATGCGGTGGAACTCGAGATCCACCAGCTTGGCTTCCAGCTGTTCGGATTCGGCGATGGCTTCGTTGAAGGTCTCTTCGTCTTCCCCTTCCACGGCCAGGCTCACCAGCATCTCGACGTCATCCACGCCCTGGGTCAGGGTGTCGATGGTGCCGACCACGTTTTCCAGCGCAACGCGCTCTTTGCCCAGCGCCTGTGCGCGCTCGGGTTCATTCCATACGTCCGGCTGTTCCAGCTCGGCGTTGACCTCTTCTAGACGCTCTTTCTTGGCGTCATAGTCAAAGGTACCCCCTAAGAAGCTCGGTCCGCTCAGACAGCTCCTTAAGTTTATTTAATACGGGATTAACTTCGAACATCGTGAAAACTCTCAGGGTCGATGTGATTTAAAAACGGGATATTCTAGCCAATTGTGGAAGGAATAAACAGGGTTGCCTTGGCTTGTGCGGCTCATGCCGTCAATTTCTGGTGCACTTTTCTCCACCTCGGTAGAAAATATCGCCCGCCGACCCATTTTCAGGTTCAGTTTTGGCCATTCGGGTCGCTAATGACTACGTGTAGTGTTGTGCAATTTAGGGAAAAACCCGCTCCTCACCTCAATAAGAAGAACACATGATGAAAAACCTGTCACTCAAGCAGAAGATACTGTTGTCAGTGGTGATCGCCCTTTCGTTGGTGATTTTGTTGCTCTCCTGGCAGAGCTATAGCAGCCAGAAGTCCCTGTTGCTGCAAGGCAGCCAGGAGCAGTTGCAACGGCTGGGTACCCAGCAAGCCGAGCGTGTCAGCGACTGGCTCGCCGCCCGTCGCGACGTGATCCAGGCGCTCGGCAACAAAGCCGGTGCCGAACCCCTGAATGCCTTGCAACAGGCACAAGTTTCCGGCCGTTTCCAGCTCACCTATTTCGGTGAGAGCAGCGGCAAGATGAATGACTCCGATCCCTCCATCAACCGCGATGGCTACGACCCGCGCTCCCGTGGCTGGTATCAGGAGGCGATGAGCAAAGGTGGCCTGATTGTCACCAAACCCTATCTCGATGTGGCTTACAACATCATGGTGGTGACCCTGGCCCAGCCGGTTTCTGGCGGGGTCGTCGGTGGTGACCTCTCCATTGCCTCGCTGGTGGAAGACGTGACCAAGATGCAGCTGCCTGCCGACGGTTTCGCCATCATGATGCACAAGGATGGCACCATCATCGCCTACAAGGATGCCGCCAAGGCGATGAAACCGGCCAGCGAGATCGACAACGATCTGACCAATGCGCTGATCGAGCAGAGCAAGGCGAGCAAGGATCTGGTTCCGGCCTATTTCGACAACGAAGGTCGCGACAAGCTGCTGTGGGCGGTTGATATCCCCGACACAGACTGGGAACTGGTACTGGTGCTGGACAAGGCCGCGCTGGAAGCGCCGCTCTCCTCCCTGCTGATGACCCAGCTGGGGATGGCGCTACTGGTGCTGGTGGGTAGCATCCTCGCTATCTCCTGGCTGGTCAGCATGCTGCTTGGCCCGCTCACCAAGGTATCCCAGGCACTGGCTCGCATTGCCGATGGTAACGGCGATCTGACCCAGCGCATCAAGATCGACGCCAACGACGAAGTGGGCCAACTGGCCAACAGCTTCAACCGTTTCGTCGGCAGCCAGCATCAGCTGATCGGCAATATCCGTCAGCTGGCCAACGAGCTGAACGCCGATGCCGAGCGCAGTCTGGTGACCAACCAGGCCGCGGTGGACGAGCTGCAGCGTCAGCAGCAGGAGGTGACCATGGTCGCCACGGCGGTCACCGAGATGGCGAGCGCCACCATGGAGATCGCCGGCAACGCCGAGAACACCGCCGCCGCTGCCCAGCAATCTGCCCAGAGCAGTGAGCAGGGCAAGATGCTGGTCAACAAGACCCGCCAGTCCATCAATGGTCTGGCTGAAGAGGTGGGGCAGGCGACCGAGGTGATCGGTGAGCTGAGCCGCCACGCGCAGGCGATCACCAGCATTCTCTCCACCATTCAGGGGATTGCCGAGCAGACCAACCTGCTGGCGTTGAACGCGGCCATCGAAGCGGCTCGCGCCGGTGAGCAGGGGCGTGGTTTTGCGGTGGTCGCTGACGAGGTGCGGGTGCTGTCGCGCCGTACTCAGGACTCCACCCAGCAGATCCAGTCCACCATCGAGACCCTGCAACAGACCACTGCCCGCGCGGTGAGCCTGATGCAGACCAGTCAGGGGCTGGCGGACAACAGCGTGCAGGATGCCGATCAGGCGGTGCGTGCGCTGGAAGAGATCACCAGCGCCATCTCCCTCATCTCCGACATGGCGGGTCAGATCGCCACTGCTGCCGAGGAGCAGACCCAGGTGACCGGCGAGATCACCCAGAACACCACCGCCATCAAGGATGTGAGTGACGAGATCACCGCCGCTGCCATGCGCGATCTGGATCAGGCACACAGCCTTAAAGGGCGTGCTGCTGACCTGAACCAGCAGGTGTCGACCTTTATCCTGTAAGGTGCACGTCCCGGTCTGTTCCGGCTGAGATAAACAAGCCCCGCCCTCTGTCGAGTGCGGGGCTTTTTGTTGTTTGGAGGAGTGCGGGATGTGGGGATTCCGGGTTTTCTGAGTTGCTCGCGGGCCACCTTGGTGGCGGATGCGAGCCCCGGCTCTGCCTGCGTCAGTTGGCGAGTAGAGAACAAACAAAGAGCCCACCGAAAGGTGGGCTCTGCTCATATACGTCTGACTGAAAGGGAATTACAGGAACGGCATCGCCATAAACAGCTTGATCACCATGGCGTTGATGATGTCGATAAAGAAGGCGCCCACCATGGGCACCACCAGAAACGCCAGGTGGGAGGGACCGAAGCGCTGGGTAATGGCCTGCATGTTGGCAATCGCGGTCGGGGTGGCCCCCAGGCCAAAGCCGCAGTGACCTGCCGCCAGCACGGCCGCATCGTAATTTTTGCCCATCACCCGGAAGGTGACGAAGATGGCGTAGAGCGCCATCGCCACTGTCTGGGCGGCCAGCAGAATGAAGATGGGCAGGGCCAGGCTGGCCAGATCCCACAATTTCAGGCTCATCAGTGCCATGGCGAGGAACAGCGACAGGCTGACGTTGCCCAGCAGGGAGACCTCGCGATCGCTCACCTCATGCCAGTTCAGCAGGGTCAGGACGTTGCGCAGCAGCACGCCGACAAACAGCACGCAGACAAAGATCGGCAGCTCGAAGGCGCCCCCTTTGAGGGAAGCAGAGAGCAGCTCGCCACCCTTGAGGCTGATGGCGATCAATGCCAGCGTTTCGATAACGCTGAAAGTGGTGAGGGGGCGCTCCATATCCGGCATTTCGAAGCCCTGGGGGGCCTCATCCTGATTGTGCTCCTCACCGGGCACCTGCACTTTCTTCACCAGATAGCGGGCGACCGGGCCGCCAATCAGGCCGCCCAGCACCAGACCGAAGGTGGCACAGGCGATGGCGAGCTCAGCGGCGGATTGCACGCCGTACTTCTCGGAGAAGGTGGCACTCCAGGCAGCACCGGTGCCGTGGCCGCCGGAGAGAGTGATGGAGCCGGCCAGCAGCCCCATGTGGGGATCCAGACCGAGCAGGGTCGCCAGACCGACACCCAGACTGTTCTGCACCAGCAGCAGGCCGGTGACCACCATCAGGAAGGTAACCACCGCCTTGCCGCCGCGTTTCAGGCTGGCGAGATCGGCGGAGAGACCGATGGAGGCGAAGAAGGCCAGCATCAGCGGGGTTTGCAGGCTGGTATCAAATTGCAGCTCCATCTGCAGGGTGGAGCGCAGCAGCAGCAGTACCAGCGCGACCACCAGGCCGCCGGCTACCGGTTTGGGGATGTTGAAGGTACGCAGCAGCCCGACTCGGGTAACCAACACCCGGCCAAGCAGCAATACCAGAGTGGCAGCGACCAGCGTTGCGTAGGAATCAAGTTGTAACATTCAGTACTCCCATGTTGATTGGCTGTGTCTTTCATAGCAAAAGACTTACAGATTCAGCCGGGATGAAAACAGTGTGGCTTATGTGCCAGCAAAGAAGGGGAAACATCTCCCCGCCCCAGGAAAGATGGGGCTTGTGCGGGCCTGAAATGCTCAGGCATCCAGATGAGATTTTAGTAAAATCCGGCGGATTGTAGCAAAAAGCATCGTTTAATTCCATCTTTGTCGTATTAATGCTCGTTTTAGTGGTTTATTGTGACATTTAACACTATGTGGGTAGAGGGCAGAAAAGCCGAAAAGGGTGCATGGAACGGCTGTCATTTGGGGCGCCAGTCTCTATAATTCGCCGGTTTCCGCTGCACGCAGAGGCGCTGGCGGGCGTTGACATTGTGGTTCACTCCGACATGGTTCATGTTTTGGCGGTGTTCACTTCATCAAGAGGAGAGGGTGTGAAGAAGTCTATCTACATTGCCTACACAGGCGGCACCATTGGGATGCAGCGTTCCGATCACGGCTACGTGCCGATGGCGGGCTTTATGGAAGACTGTCTGGCGCGGATGCCCGAGTTTCACCGCCCCGAGATGCCGGATTACCATATCCACGAATATGCGCCCCTCATCGACTCCTCCGACATGACCCCGGCGGACTGGCAGCGTATCGCCGAGGATATTCGCGACAACTACGAGAAATACGATGGTTTCGTGATCCTGCATGGCACCGACACCATGTCGTTCACCGCCTCGGCGCTCTCCTTCATGCTGGAAGATCTGCACAAGCCGGTCATCATCACCGGTTCCCAGATCCCGCTGGCCGAGTTGCGCTCCGACGGTCAGCAGAACCTGCTCAACGCCCTCTATATCGCGGCCAACTACCCGATCCACGAGGTGACGCTGTTCTTCAATAACCAGCTCTATCGCGGCAACCGTAGCAAGAAGGTGCACGCCGATGGCTTCCACGCCTTCGACTCCCCCAACTATCCGCCGCTGCTCAATGCCGGGATCGCCATCTCGCTGGAAGCGGGCGAGTTGGGCGTGTCCTCCGCGCGGCCGCTGGTGTTGCACGACATCACCCCCCAGCCCATCGGCGTGGTGACCCTCTATCCGGGGATCTCCAGCGAGGTGATCGCCAACATCCTGCAACAGCCGGTGAAGGCGCTGATCCTGCTGTCGTTCGGGGTCGGCAATGCGCCGCAGAACCCGGCCATGCTGGCGCTGCTCTCCGAGGCTTCGGCCCGCGGCGTCATCATCGTCAACCTGAGCCAGTGCCTGCACGGCAAGGTCAATATGGGGGGCTATGCTACCGGCAACGCCCTGTCGCGGGCCGGGGTGATCTCGGGCTTTGACATGACCGCCGAAGCGGCGCTCACCAAGCTGCACTTCCTGCTGAGCCAGGACTTGCCCTCCCACCGCATTCGCGAGTTGATGCAGCAGTCCCTGCGTGGGGAGCTGACGCCCTGAGAAACTGTCCGCGACCTTACTGCGAAGCCGTGATCAAGGCTCATGTGCTGCTCGCTTGTTTGTGACCAAGAGTGCTCATGTATGCGTATACACTCCGGTTCCTGCGCTGCTCTTCACCTTGCTGACGTCTTCTCGCTACAGGTCGTGAACAGCTTCTGACCTCCCTACCATGGGGAGAGTGGAAAAAGAGGGGAGCCATTATGGCTCCCCTCTCTAGTTGCGGCCGCAGTTGGTGGACTGCCGGATCAGGTTCAGTGGTTGAGGTCGACCCGCACTATCTCTTCCTCGTCGCGATACTGACGCTTGAGCTCGCTCTTGCTCTTCATCACAATCTCGCCGTCACGACCGATGTTCATGTGCTCGGGGTTGTCGAGATGCATCGCCTGCCAGGCCATCACGGCTTGCAGGGAGGTGGCCTTCTGCTCGTCGGTCAGGGGCTTGCCATCGGGCCACTTGCCCAGCTCGACTGCGGTCTTGAGCCGCTCGTACACCTCTTGTGGCATCTGCCTGATAGCTTGTAAAAACTCACCCTGTTGAAACGACATCCGGCCTCTCCTTGAACTATTGAGCCATAAACTTCGGGGTCAGCCCGGCAGATCCTGGCGGGCTACGCCAGCCATCTGCTCCATCACCCGCACTACCTGACAACTGTACCCGAACTCGTTGTCATACCATACGTAGAGCACACAGTGATCCCCCTCGGCGATGGTCGCCTGGGAGTCGACGATGCCCGCATAACGGGAACCTACCATGTCGGAGGAGACCAGCTCGGTGCTGGCGCTGAAGTCGATCTGGCGATGGAGGGCCGAGCTTAGCGCCATCTGTTGCAGATAGGCGTTGAGGCTCTCCCGATCGGTGGCCTGCTCCAGCGACAGATTGATAATCGCCAGCGAGACGTTGGGGGTCGGCACCCGGATGGCGTTGCCGGTCAGCTTGCCCTTGAGCTCGGGCAGCGCCTTGGCCACCGCCTTGGCGGCGCCTGTGCTGGTCATCACCATGTTGAGGGCGGCGCTGCGACCGCGGCGCTCGCCTTTGTGGTAGTTGTCGATGAGGTTCTGATCGTTGGTGTAGGAGTGGACCGTCTCCACGTGGCCGTGGCGGATGCCGAACCGCTCCTGCATTACTTTGAGCACCGGGGTGATGGCGTTGGTGGTACAGGAGGCGGCGGAGATGATCCTGTCACCCGGGCCTATCACCTCATGGTTGACCCCGAACACCACGTTTTTCATCTCCCCTTTGCCGGGGGCAGTCAGCAGCACCTTGCCGGCACCGCGCGCCTTCAAGTGCTCGGAGAGGCCTGCCTCGTCACGCCAGACGCCGGTGTTGTCGACGATCAGCGCATCGTGAATACCGTAAGCGGTGTAGTCGATGTCGGCCGGGCTATTGGCGTAGATCACCTGAATGAAGGTGCCGTTGGCGATGATGGCGCTGCGCTCCACATCCACCTCGATGGAGCCATTGAAGGGACCGTGCACCGAGTCGCGGCGCAGCAGGCTGGCGCGTTTCTCCAGATCCCCCTCGCGACCACCGCGTACCACGATGGCGCGCAGGCGCAGCGGATTGGCAGCGCCGGTGCGCTCGATCAGCAGGCGGGCCAGCAGGCGGCCGATGCGGCCAAAGCCGTAGAGCACCACGTCGGTCGGCTGCGGCATCTGGCTGCGGCCAAGGGCCGGTGCCAGTCGCGCTTGCAGATAGTCCTCGATCCCCGCTTCATCCTGATGATCCTGCCAGTAGCCGACTGCCAGCTTGCCAAGGTCAACCTCGGCGGCGGTGGGTTTGAGGGCAACGATGGCCTGAAGCAGGGGGAAGCTTTGCTGGATGGGGAGGGGCGCGCCTTGGTGGCGGCGGACGACCCGGTGGGCCTTGAGGATATCGATGGTGGAGGCGTTTTGCAGCGGGCGGCCGTAGAGGGTGATCTCGACCCCTTGTTGTCGGTAGAGGCGACCAATCAAGGGCTGCATGGCTTCGGCGAGCTCCTGGCTCTCCTGCCACGCTTGCAAGTAGTGCTCGTGGGTCATTGACCAGATCCTTTATTTCACGTTGTTGGTGTAAATAGAAAATTCGTCGAATGCAGATCAGTGTAGGGGTGTATATTTCGTTATATTATTCTGCAATCGCGGCCTTATATGGCGCGCGCATTGTAATGGATATGTAACCGGTTTGCTAGCCGGAGGTGGCCCGTAAAGGCGCCAGTTGTTACCAACCCGCGTTACCAACAAGATGTGAACCATGGCCAATTTCCCCCTGCGACAGACCTTCATCATGCTTTCAGTCGGCCTTGCCGTGGCTGGCTGCAATGACGACCGGATCCACAACATCTGCAGCAACCATGCCGAGCTCTGTCAGGATCTGGTGGACGATGGCTGGTGCCGCTACGAGCGTACCGATGTGATCCGCAGTCGCTTCTATCTCAAGGAGGAGGGGACGGATCGGCGCAAGTACGAGCTGATGCGCAACCTTGAGCGCTATCTCAAATGTGCCGAGCGCTCCACCAACATCGAGTACAAGAATGCCCGCGAGCAGAAGAGTCCACGGGTCGAGGGCATGCTGGCGGCCGGGGATCAGTTGGCCCAGCTCGATGCGGCGACCCGCAATTCACAAGATCCCTACCTGCTGCTCTGGCACTGGACCAACAACACCAACGAGTTGGCTCGTCAGCAGTTTATGGCGCTGGAAGGCACCAAGGCGCTGGATGAACCCGAGCTGCAACTGGCGCTCGGCGGTATCTACGCCAAGAGCGACCCCGAAAAGGCCATTGCCACCCTGCAGCACGGTCTCTCCCTCTATCAGGAGGGGGACAAGGTGAACAGCCGCATGTTCACCTCCCTCAGCACCCTCTATATGGGCCAGAAACAGTACGGGCTGGCCTATCTGTGGGGCAAGGTGAGCGAGTCGTTTCAGGATAGCCCCGAGGTCTCAGCCAAACGTTTTGGCATCTACCACACCCTGAGCAAGACAGAGCAGGATGGCTACGATGTGCGGGCGGCTGAAATTGTCGAGCAGCTAAAGCATGGCAACTACCGGCCCTGATACAGTGATGACGACGCTCTCTCCGGCCAGCTGCTGGCCCAATCCGTTCGATCTCTCTTTCGTTCATGGCGAGGTACGTACCGATGGCCGCACCCTGGAGCGCCTCACTGTGCGTGCCGTGGTGCCCCGTGGCGACGAGCTGCTGCTCGTTCACTCCCGGGTCAACGGCGATCTTATGTTCCCCGGGGGCGGCATTGAAGCGGGGGAGAGCCACCATGTGGCGCTCGCTCGCGAGCTGCTGGAGGAGTGCGGTGCCGAGCTGCGGGAAGTGGGGGGCCTGCTTGGCGAGACCCGTGAATATCGCGCCGCCCGCGAGCCGGGGTTCGATGCCTACTGCATCCGCTCGCTCTACTACTTGTGCCGGATTGGCGATCAGCTGGTGGCCCCGCAGCCGCAGCCCTACGAGATCCGCCTTGGCTTCGTGCCCGGCTGGTTTGCCCTCGACGAAGCGCTGCAGACCAACAAGACCCAGCTGGCGGGGCCCTGTCCCCAGTGGACGGCGCGAGAGACCCGGGTGCTGGCCCAGCTGCAACGCTGGCATCAGCAGGGAATCTTCGACCACGGCTACTGAAGTAGATCAAGCCGCAACGGTCAGTGATACCAACAAAAAAGAGCGCCAATGGGCGCTCTTTTTTATTGTGAGGGTGGCGGTTACTTGGCCACTCTGTCGTGCGAGATCATTTGACCTCTTCGCCCTTGGCTTGCAGATCAGCATGGTAGGAGGAGCGAACGAAAGGACCGCAGGCGGCGTGGGTAAAGCCCAACTCCATGGCGACATCTTTCAGCTCGTCAAACTCTGCTGGCGGCACGTAGCGTTTCACCGGCAGGTGGTGGCGGCTCGGCTGCAGATACTGACCCAGGGTCAGCATGTTGACGCCGTGGGCGCGCAGATCCTTGAGTACCTCGACGATCTCTTCGTTGGTCTCGCCAAGGCCCATCATCAGACCGGACTTGGTCGGTACGTGGGGGTGCATCTCCTTGATGCGGCGCAGCAGCTCCAGCGACCACTTGTAGTCGGCGCCCGGGCGGGCGACGCGATACATGCGCGGCGCGGTTTCCAGGTTGTGGTTGAAGACGTCCGGCGGGGTCTCGCGGAACACCTCCAGTGCCTGCTCCATCCGGCCACGGAAGTCCGGGGTCAGGATCTCGATGCGGGTCTGCGGGCTGTGCTCGCGGATCTCGCGGATGCAGTCGGCGAAGTGCTGGGCACCGCCGTCACGCAGATCGTCGCGGTCCACCGAGGTGATCACCACATACTTGAGGTTCATCTCCTTGATGGTCAGCGCCAGCTTCTTCGGCTCTTCCGGATCGAGGGGGAGCGGACGGCCGTGGGCCACGTCGCAGAAGGGGCAACGGCGGGTGCAGATGGCACCCATGATCATGAAGGTGGCGGTGCCGTGGTTGAAACACTCCGCCAGATTGGGGCAGGAGGCCTCTTCACAGACCGAGTGCAGCTTGTTCTTGCGCAAGGTGCTCTTGATGTGTTCGATCTTCTGGCTGGAGGGGGGCAGCTTGATCCGCATCCAGTCCGGCTTGCGAAGGAGTTCTTCGTTGGGATCCGGCATGAATTTCACCGGGATCAGGGCCATCTTGTCGCCATCGCGCAGCTTGACGCCCGGCTCCATACGAACGGGTTTGCTCATGATTCACTCTCGGTGTTTGTTATTGTTTGATAGCCAATCAGGCGGGCCAGCTCGGCCACCAGAATGGATTGCGCCTCGGCCACGCTCTGCGGGCCGCCCAGAGCGCTGGTCTGGGTCATGGCCATGCCCGCATAGCCGCACGGATTGATGTGCAGGAAGGGGGTCATGTCCATGTTGATGTTGAGGGCCAGCCCGTGGAACGAGCACCCCTTGCGGATGCGCAGCCCCAGCGAGGCCAGTTTTGCCTCCATGCCAAGGTCATTTTTCACATAGACCCCGGGGGCATCGGCCTTGGCATAAGCCTGGATATCGCTTTTCGCGAGGGTGTTGATGATGGCTGTCTCCAGCGCGGTCACCAGCTCGCGAACCGAGAATTTGCAGCGGCGGACATCCACCAGTACGTAGAGCACCAGCTGGCCCGGGCCGTGATAGGTCACCTGACCGCCGCGATCGCTCTGCACCACCGGGATATTGCCCGGATTGAGCAGGTGTTCGGCCTTGCCGGCCTGGCCCTGGGTGTAGACGGGATCGTGCTCGACCACCCAGAACTCGTCCGGGGTATCGCTGGTGCGGTTGTCGGTGAAGGCTTTCATGGCGTCCCATACCGGCTGGTAGGGGCGGCGACCCAGCTGCCTGACAATCAGGCTGGACTGGGCGGGGATCTGGGATGACATGGCGTCCTCGCGGCGTGCTGCGGCCAAAAACAGTCGCCCCGCAGAACGGGGCGAGAGAGAAATTACAGTACGTATTTCACCAGCTCGATCTTGCCAAGGGCGTGGTACATCGCTTCGATGTGCTCTTTGCTCTGGGCAGTCACGGTCACGCGGACCGAGTGGTAGTTGCCCTTGGAGCTGGGCTGGACTGTCGGGCTGTAGGTGCCGGGGGCGTGCTGCTGCAGCACTTCAACCACCATTTCCGGCAGTGCCGGGTCGGCAACGCCGAGTACCTTGAACGGGAATTTGCAGGGAAACTCCAGCAGTTCATCAAACTTGGTATTCATTTACTCACCTTTTGCGTCATCACCGGGATGACTTCATCTTGGATGGCTAGTGGCCGATGGCCCGTGGAGGCCGCCATTTCAAGTCTATATGGGCACGACTCATAACTATATGGGCGCGGCCCGGACCGGGATCAAGGCCAGGATCGGTCAGACAAGGATGGAAGTGCTGCTTTTTACCACAAATCAGGGTAAGGCGGAACCTGCAGTTTACAGGGTTATTCACTGCCTTTGTCCGTCACAGACAGCAGCGGCGCCTGTTGGCGCCGCTGTTTGGTGAGGATTGTGCGTTGGATTACTTGAACCAGCTGGTGACCAGCAGTACCAGGTAGTCCCACAGACGGCTCATCAAGCCACCTTCCTGCACCTCTTCCAGAGCAACCAGCGGCACCTGCTTGATCTCTTTGTCGCCCTGTTTCAGGAACACGGTACCGACGCGCTGGCCCTTGGCCAGCGGCGCTTTCAGCTCGCTGTCGAGCTGGAAGTCAGCCTTCAGGTTGTTGCCCTGACCGCGGGTGACCAGCACGGAGACATCTTTGTCGACGCCCAGTTTCACTTCCGGTTTGTCGCCCATCCAGATCTTCTGGGTGACCAGCTCGGTGCCTGCCTTGTACGGGGTCAGGCTCTGGAAGAAGCGGAAGCCATAGGTGAGCAGTTTTTTGCTCTCGGCGGCGCGGGAGGCTTCGCTGCTGGCGCCCAGTACCACGGCGATCAGGCGCATGCCTTCGTTGTTGGTGGCAGAGGAGACCAGGTTATAGCCGACCTGGCTGACGTGGCCGGTCTTGATGCCATCCACCTGCAGGGATTGATCCCACAGCAGGCGGTTGCGGTTGTGCTGGGTGATGCCGTTGAAGACGAAGGATTTCTGGGAGTAGATCTTGTACTCCTCCGGCAGGTCGCGGATCAGCGCCTGACCCAGACGGGCCATATCGTGAGCGGTACTGTAGTGACCTTCCGCATCCAGACCGTGCGGGTTCATGAAGTGGCTGTCATTCATGCCGAGCTTGGCGGCCCAGCTGTTCATCAGGCTGGCGAAGGAGTCGGTGCTGCCAGCCAGGAATTCGGCCATGGCGACGCAGGCATCGTTGCCGGACTGGATGATGATGCCCTTGTTGAGATCATCGACGGAGACCTGCTTGCCCACCTCGATAAACATCTTGGAGGAGTCAGAGTAGTTCTTGGACCAGGCGTTCTGGCTGATGGTCACCATGTCGGTGCGCTTGATGTTCCCCTTCAGCAGCTCCTGGCCGATGATGTAGGAGGTCATCATCTTGGTCAGACTGGCGGGCGGCAGACGCTCTTCGGCGTTCTGCTCGGCCAGCACCTGACCGGAGTAGTAATCGATCAGAATATGGGCCTTGGCGGAGATCTCCGGCGCGGCGGGAACCACCATGGGCATGGCATTCGGGGTCGGTGTCGGCACCGGCGTATTGGCCTGGGCGGTTACGCTGATCAGTGAGGCCAGAAGAACTGAACGGGCAAATTTGGACATCTTGAAATTCCTGCGAGCCAGATGGGGATAAAATGCGGGCCTAACTATACCAGATGCGCCCGCAGGTTATAGCCCGAGATGGCGATCAGAACTGGTTTTTTATCCATCACTCCCTGTCATCACGCCATAAAACGACGTGATGACAGTGAGTAAGCGGTTAGTCACATCCGCGGCAAAGTGGGGCGATCAGGGCACGATAAAGGCCTGTTCCAGCCCGCCCTGACGTACTTTTTCCAGCACACTTGCCTGCTGGTCGGCGGCGACCGGGCCAATCAGCACCCGGAAAATGGCGCCATGGGCATCGATCCGGTAGGGTACGCCGTAACGCTGGGTCATCACCTTGCCCATCGCCTCGGCCCGATCCCGGGAGCCGCTGGCCAGTACCTGGATCATCTTGCCATCACCACTGCTGGCGGGCGCTGCAGCCTTGATAGGTGCCGCTTTGGCGGGCTTGGCGGCGGGTGCCTTGACAGGAGCCGGATCGGCGGCGGGAGTGGCCATCGCCAGCGCGGTCGGCTCACCCAGGAAGCCATCTTGCGACACCGTGTTGGAGGCCGCAGCCGGAGTGGTCGGAGTCATTTCGATGGGCTTCATCGGCTCCATGATCACCATCTGATCCGGAGTGTCGCTGATCAGCTCCAGCCGTACTCGGGCCTCACCGCTATTGACCATCTCCAGCTGCTTGGCCGCTGCGTAGGAGAGGTCGATCAGGCGCGGGCTGTTGAAGGGACCGCGATCGTTGACCCGCACTATGGTTTCCAGCCCGTTGTCCAGATTGGTGACCCGCACATAGCTAGGGATGGGCAGGTTGCGGTGGGCGGCACTGAACAGCTTGCTGTCCAGCACATCGCCGTTGGCGGTTTTCTGGCCGTCCAGATCCGGCGACAGCCAGCTGGCGGTGCCCTCTTCGCTGTAGTGTTTGATGTCGCGCCACACCTCGTGCTTCTGCTTGCCGATCCAGTAGTCCCGGTTGCCGCTGGCACTCAGGGGCTCGGGGCGCGGAATGGCGCCGGTGGCTTGCGGGATTTCGATAACGGGTGGCTTGCTGACCGGTGCTTGCGGCTCGACGGGGGCGCTCTGTTCCGGCTGGCTGCTACAGGCGGCCAGCAACAAGCTCAGGCTGAGCGGGAGGAGTTTGTGACGAAGATGCATACGCTTCCTGAATGGCTTGGCTAAGTTGATACACCGCCATCGCATAGAGTGGGCTGCGATTGTAACGGGTGATCACATAAAAGTTATGCCGTGCGACCCAGTATTCCGGTCCATCGGCTTGGGCAAACGCCAGCAACTTGACCGGCGTCTGTGGGGCCAGCGGCGTGGCGAGCTCAATCCCTGCCGCCGCCAGTTCTGACCACTGTTGTGTTAACTCGGGCTCAGGCCTGAGTAGAGGTTCGACTGCCATCAACCCGATCTGGGCCGGTTCCACCACGGATTCGCCCCAGCGCCACTGGTGGCTGGCAAAATAGTTGGCCACGCTGCCGATGGCATCGACCGGGTTGGCAAACAGGTCCCGCTTGCCATCCCCGTCAAAATCGACGGCGTAGTGGCGGTAGCTGGAGGGCATGAACTGCCCCATCCCCATGGCGCCGGCATAGGAGCCCTTGAGGGCATCGAGTTGCCACCCTTCCTCTTTGGCCAGCACCACCAGCTGGGCAAACTCCTTGGCAAAGAAGTCCGCCCGCTCCGGGTAGTGAAATCCCAGGGTGTAGAGGCTATCGAGCACCGGATGGCGGCCCATCTGGCGACCGTAGAAGGTCTCGACCCCTATGATGGCCACGATGAGCGAGGCGGGCACCCGATAGGTCTGCTCCGCGCGAGCCAGCGTCTCGGCATGTTGCTGCCAGAACTGCTGGCCGTCACGGATGCGATCCGGGGTAACAAACAGCGGCCGGTAGCGATGCCAGGGTTTGGCCTCCCACGGCTTGCTGATGGTGTCGAGCACCTCCTGCCGTAATTGGGCTCGGGCGACGGCCGCCTGCAGCTCCGCCAGCGGCACCTGCTGCTGTTCGGCGAGCAGGGCCAACCGATCCGGCGACACGGCGGCGGTCGCCATCGTGGTGGCGAGCGAGAGCAGCAATCCAACCCGTCTCATCAGGCGAGCAGTCTTCTATGAGTCTGGATGGACATCAGTATGCCAAAGCCGGCCATCAGGGTCACCATTGAGGTGCCGCCATAGCTCACCAGCGGCAGGGGCACCCCTACCACCGGCAAGATGCCGCTCACCATGCCCATGTTGACGAACACATAGACGAAGAAGGTGAGGGTGATGGCGCCGCCCAGCAGTCGCTCGAAGCTGTTCTGGGCCTGCATCGAGATAAACAGGCAACGGCTGATGACGTAGAGGTAGAGCACCAGCAGCAGGGCAACCCCTACCAGACCGAACTCCTCGCTGAATACTGCGAAGATGAAGTCGGTATGGCGCTCGGGCAGGAACTCCAGCTGGGACTGGGTCCCTTGCAGCCAACCCTTGCCAAAGACGCCGCCGGAGCCGATGGCAATCTTGGACTGGATGATGTGGTAGCCGCGGCCGAGCGGGTCTTTCTCCGGGTCGAGCAGCATCAGCACCCGCTGGCGCTGGTAGTCGTGCATCAGGAAGAACCAGAGCACCGGCATAAAGGCCAGCATCAGCAGGACCGCCAAGCCGATCAGCCACCAGCTGAGCCCCGCCAGGAAGATGACGAAGAAGCCGGAGGCGGCCACCAGAATGGAGGTGCCAAGGTCAGGCTGGGCGGCGATCAGCAGGGTGGGCAGCAGCACCATGATGAGGGCGATCACCACATGGCTGAACTTGGGGGGCAGCGAGTGGCGACTGAGCCAGGCGGCCACCATGATCGGCATGGAGAGCTTCATCACCTCGGAGGGCTGGAACTTCATAAAGCCCAGATCGAGCCAGCGCTGGGCCCCCTTGCCGATGTGGCCGAACACGTCCACCGCAATCAGCATCAGCACCACCACGGCGAACAGCGGCACCGACCAGCGGGCGTAGAGGGAGGGGGGCAGCTGGGCCAGGCCGATCATCAGGGCAAAGGCGAGGCCGCCGCGCACCAGCTGGCGCACGATAGAGTCCATATCCTGACCGGAGGCGGAGTAGAGCACCACCATGGAGAGGGTCATCACGGCCAGCAGACCGAGCAGCAGGGGCAAGTCGATATGCAGCTTGTACCAGATGCTCTGCTGGCGGGCAGAATTACTCATTGGGGGCGACCTCACTCGGTTGGGACGGCTTTTCCGGTGCCGGTGGCAGTTGCGGATCAGGGGGCAGCAGATAGGCATCCAGCATCTGGCGAGCAATGGGCGATGCAGCTCGACCACCACCACCTCCGATGGAGTTTTCCAGTACCAGAGCTACCACCGCTTTGGGTGCCTCGAAGGGGGCATAAGCAACGAACAAAGCGTTATCGCGATGCTCCGCCTTGACCGTCTTGATGTTGTAAACCTGATTTTCCTTCAAACCGACTACCTGGGCTGTGCCCGATTTACCGCCTGAGGAGTAAGGCGCCTTGGCAAACGAGTGACGGCCACTGCCTTCACTGCCATGGTTGACTCGCCACATCCCATCCTGCGCCACTTTCCAGAAGCTGTCGTTCTTGAGCTTGAGGGCGATATTGGGGTTGATGGGGGCATCGACCACCCCCGCCTGGGAGGCGGTGCTCTTGAGCAGGTGCGGGGTGACGTCGTGACCATTCTGGGTCAGGATGCTGATCGCTTTGGCCAGTTGGAGCGGGGTGGCGCTCCAGTAGCCCTGACCGATACCGACAGAGATGGTGTCACCCTGATACCAGGGCTGGCGCCAGCGGGCCATCTTCCAGTCACGGGACGGCATGACACCCTTGGTCTCTTCATAGAGATCGACCCCTGTGTACTGACCGAAGCCAAACTTGGTCATATAGCTGTGGATCTTGTCGATGCCGACCCGATAGGCGAGATCGTAGAAATAGGTATCTGCCGAGACCTCGATGGCGCGATAGACGTCGAGCCAGCCATGACCCCAGCGGCGCCAGTCGCGAAACTTTTTGGTGGTACCGGGAATGGAGAAGCTCGGGCCGCCGAAATAGCGGTAGCCCGGGGTAATGGCCCCCTCGTTGAGACCCATGATGGACATCATGGGCTTGACGGTGGAGGCAGGGGCATAGATGCCCTGAGTGGTGCGGTTCACCAGTGGCCGCGCCGGATCGTTGAGCAGCGCCGAGTAGTTGGCGCTGGAGATGCCGGTCACGAACAGGTTGGGGTCGTAGCTGGGGCTCGACTCCAGGGCCAGGATAGCGCCGGTTTTCGGGTCCATCATCACGATGGCTCCACGCTGGCCAGCCAGCAGTTGCTGGGCCTTGAGCTGCATCCGGACGTCGATATTGAGGTAGATATCCTTGCCCGGAATAGGTGGCTGGAACTTGAGGGTGCGGACAATCCGGCCGCGGTTGTTCACCTCGACCTCCTGATAGCCCGCCACACCGTGCAGCTCATCTTCGTAATACTTCTCCACCCCCTGCTTGCCGATATCCTTGGTGGCCGCGTAGTTGGCGAGTTTTTCTTCCTTCTCGAGGCGCTCTACGTCACGGGTGTTGATCTTGGCCACATAGCCCAAAGCGTGGGTGAGGGTGTCACCAAACGGGTAGTAGCGTTTGAGGTAGGCCTCGATGCTGGCACCCGGGTAGTTGTGCTGGTTGACCGAGAAGAGGGCCACCTGATATTCGGTCAGCTTCTCGTAGAGGGCGACCGGCTTGAAGCGGCGCTGGCGCTTCACTTCGGCGAGGAACTTCTCCTTGGTGCCTTCCGGCAGACCCAGCAGGGTGATCAGCTGGTCGGCAGTTTTTTCGAGATCCTTGGTCTCTTCCGGCACGATTTCCAGACTGTAGACCGGGCGGTTTTCCGCCAGCAGCACACCGTTGGTGTCATAGATGAGGCCCCGTGGCGGTGCCACCGGCACCACGCGGATTCGGTTGGAGTTGGAGCGAGTCTGGTAGGTGTCGTAGGACTCGACCTGCAGATAATAGAGATTGCCCAGCAGCACCAGCATCAGCACGACGATACCGATGTAGGCTACCAGGGTGCGCCGGAAGAACAGATTGCCCTCGGCACTGTGATCGCGCATTTCGATGCGTTGTTTCAGCATGCCTTTACCTCAAGACCCTTGGGGGCAATAAGAGCAGGAACTGCATTGTTCACTCTCTGTGATAGGGGTGAATGTGAGAGGTGAGACTCCAGAGACGCATGGCTCACTCTCTATGATATGGATGATTGGTGGTGATGCTCCAGGCCCGATAGAGGCTCTCGGCCACCAGCACCCGTACCAGCGGATGAGGCAGGGTGAGCGGTGACAGTGACCAGCTCTGTTCAGCGGCAGTCTTGCACTCGGGTGACAAGCCTTCCGGCCCGCCTACCAGCAGGGCCACATCGCGGCCATCGAGTTTCCATGCCTCCAGCTGGGTCGCCAACTGCTCCGTGGTCCAGGGCTTGCCCGGAATGTCGAGGGTGACGATGCGCGAGCGCCCCGCAGCCGCCAGCATGGCTTCCCCTTCCTTCTGCAGGATGCGCGGAATGTCGGCATTTTTGCCCCGTTTGCCTGCGCCGATCTCGACGAGTTCAAACGGCATGTCTTTGGGGAAGCGGCGACGATACTCTTCGAAGCCATGCTCTACCCAGGCGGGCATCTTGGTGCCCACCGCAATCAACTGGATCTTCATGGTCGTTACACTTGTGCTCTTATTGCGTATTCATTTGAGCGGCACCGCTCCACAGCTTTTCCAGTTGGTAGAAGTCACGGTGTTCATCCTGCATCACATGCACGATCACCGAGCCCATATCTACCAGCACCCATTCACCGCTCAGTTGCCCTTCCACGCTCAGTAGATCCAGACCCGCGTGGCGGGCCTCGCTGGCCAGATGGTGGGCAATGGCGCTTACGTGACGACTGGAGTTGCCGGAACAGATGATCATGGTGTCAGTAATGCTGGATTTGCCGCGTACATCGAGGGTGATGATGTCGCGGCCTTTCATGTCATCGATCTTGTCGATGATAAAGGCATGCAATTCTTGGCCTTGCAATGAGTCTCTCCTGTATTCCGGCGCGCAGCGTTTGCGTCAGGGCGGCGGATTATATCATGGTCACTCCCGTTTCCCATCGGGTGGGGCGGGATTACGACAGGGGCTAGCGGCGGTTGGCGCGGTAGAGCCCCTGTTGATCAATATAGTGCGCAACCGACTCGGGCAAGAGGTAGCGGGTGTCTTGCCCCCCATCCAGCAAGGCCCGCAGTCGGGTGGCTGACAGTTCGATGGGCTGGTTGTCTGCCAGCCAGATATGACCGGCCAGACGCAGATGCAGCGCGTTGGCATCCGTGGTGTGATGGCGCGCCAGCAACTGCGCCACCTCGGCCGGATAATCCGGTTGCCAGCCCGGCCGCACGCTCACCACCAGATGGGCATAGTCGAGCAGCTCCTGCCAGCGGTGCCAGCTTGGCAGGCTCAGCAGGGAATCCATCCCCATCAGAAAACAGAGCGGCGTATCGGGCAGTTCACGACGCAGCTCGATCAGGGTATCGATGGTGTAAGAGGGCTTGTCCCGTCTCAGCTCCCGCTCATCTACCACAAAGTGGTGGTTCTCCGCCGCCGCCAGTTTGACCATGGCGAGGCGCTGTTCGCTCGAGCAGAACGGATTGGCACGGTGGGGCGGGATATGGTTCGGGATCAGCCTCATCTCGGCCAGCCCGAGGGCATCGCGCGCCTCGATGGCCGGGCGCAGATGGCCGATATGGATAGGATCGAACGTGCCCCCCAGCAGGCCAATGGGCGCCTTCAGCACGGGCTGCTCTCCATCACCAGCGGCAGCGGGGTGCCATCACGAAAGCCGAGGGCAATGGTCTGCAGCATCAGCCAGGCCTGCTCGGTATCGAAGCGGCGCTGGGCATCGTCCAGCTGGGCCATCAGTTGCCACAGTTGCTGCAACTTGGCAAACGGCAGTCGGGTCAGTGCTTGCTGAATGAGCTGCTGGCGGCTCTGCCAGATACGCAGGCGGCTGAAGTGCTCCCCCAGCGGCTGGCCGTTGCGCATCGCCAGCGACAGCTCGGTCAGCTGCTCCAGCTCGCGGCAAAGGGTCCAGGCCAGCATCCCCGGCTCGGTGCCTTCGGCCCGCAGGGCGGCCAGAATGCGCTGGGCCCGGTTCACCTTGCCCTCCAGCAGGGTATCGACCAGCTGGAACGGGGTGAAGTGGGCGTGGCGGATAATGGTCTCTTGCAGATAGGTGACGCTGATGGGCTGGGGCGGCGAGAGCAGGGTCAGCTTCTCGATCTCCTGACTGGCGGCCAGCAGGTTGCCCTCGTAGGAGTGGCACATGAAGTTGATGGCATCCGGCAGCGCCTTGAGGCCGAAACGCGCAAAGCGGGCGCTCATCCAGCGCGGGAAAAACTTGGGCTCCGGATGGTTGACCGGCACATAGGTGCCAATCTGGTAGAGCTTGTCGAACCAGGCCGCCTTCATCTGGGTCTGGTTGAGGCGACCGCCACTCAGTACCAGCAGCAGGTCGGGATGAAGCTGCTTGCCAATTTCGCTGATGCGGGCAGCGAGATCCTTGTCCACCTTGGCGGGCAGCTCCAGCTCGATGATCTGGCGGGCGGAGAAGAGGCTCATGGCCTGACAGGCATCGTAGACCTGATTCCAGTCCAGCCCCTGTTCCACCACGAAGGTGTGGCGCTCATCGAAACCTTGCTTGCGGGCGACCTGACGGATGGCATCGATGGCCTCCAGTCGCAGCAGGGGCTCGTCGCCAAAAACGAGATAGCAGGGCCGAAGCCCTGCTTTGAGGTGGTCACCAAATTGTTCCGGGTAAATCCGCATCAGAAGCTGACCTGACTCAACTGCCGGATCACCTGATTGGCCGCCTGCTCCTGCATTTCGCGGTTGAGCTGCTCCTGCTCACGGGAGGAGGCGAGCGCTGCATCCGGCTTGTTGAGGAAGCTGCGGTTGAAGTTGATGGGGAAGACCTGAGTTGGCTTGCCCGGTACCGAGATGGTGAACTGGGTACCAAAGCCCAGCACATATTCGGTGTCCGTCCCCAGCGCGTTGACCGAGGCAACCTGACTGGTGCTGCCTACACCGCCCAGAGTGAGCACCGGAATGCCCTCCTTGTCGGCCAGGGTCACGCCAGAGGCCTTCAGACGGGTGGTAACCATCCGGTAGAAGTCGCTCTTGTTGTCGCCCACGACCTTCATGGTCATCAGCTCGCTCGGAATGCCGTTGCCGCGCATGTGAAAGCCGCAGCCTTGCAGCAGCAGACCAGCCAGCACGATGGCCATCCAGCGGGTGAAGATGGTGCCCATAGAAAATCCTCTTTGCATTAAGGGAAAGCGGCGGGCGCAGGGCCCGCCGTTATCATCCGTTTGCTGTCACAGATTGGCAATGATCAGTTGGCAGCCAATTAGTTAGCGACAATGTTGAGCTGTCATGGGCCGGTACGTCGTTACCCATGAGTGGCCACACAGTCAGCCAAGGTCGCCAAATGGTATGACATCAGTTGGCAACCGATCAGTTAGCGACAATATTGAGCAGCTTGCCTGGTACATAGATCACCTTGCGCACGGTCAGACCGTCGGTGAACTTCTGTACCGAGGCATCGGCCATCGCCAGCTTCTCGACGTCGGCCTGGCTGATCTCGGCCGGCACGGTCAGTTTGCCGCGCATCTTGCCGTTGATCTGCACTACCACCAGTTTCTCGGTCTCGACCATGGCCGCTTCGTCGGCCACCGGCCAGGCTGCGTGATCGATGTCGTCGCCTTTGCCCAGCATCTTCCACAGCTCGAAGCCGATGTGCGGGGTGATGGGGTAGAGCATGACTACCACAGCTTCCAGCGCTTCCTGCATCAGGGCGCGGTCTTGCTCGTCGTTGCCCAGCTTGGAGAGATTGTTCATCAGCTCCATGATGGCGGCGATGGCGGTGTTGAAGGTCTGACGGCGACCCACGTCATCGCTCACCTTGGCGATGGTCTTGTGCAGTTCACGGCGTACTGCTTTCTGCTCGTTGGTGAGAGCCGCCACATCCAGTGCGGCAACGGCGCCACCGGAGACGTGCTCAAAGGTGACGCGCCACAGGCGACGCAGGAAGCGCTGGGCACCCTCTACGCCGGAGTCGGACCACTCCAGAGTCATCTCTGCCGGGGAGGCGAACATCATGAACAGACGGACGGTATCGGCGCCGTAACGCTCGACCATCAGCTGCGGGTCGATGCCGTTGTTCTTGGACTTGGACATCTTGGTCATGCCGGAGTGCATTACCTCACGACCTTCGTTGTCGATGGCCTTGGTGATGCGACCCTTCTCGTCACGCTCTACCTTGACGTCGGTCGGGCTGACCCAGACGTTGCCGCCCTTCTCGTCTTTGTAGTAGAAGGCGTCAGCCAGCACCATGCCCTGGCAGAGCAGGCGCTTGAACGGCTCGTCGCTGTTGACCAGACCCGTGTCACGCAGCAGCTTGTGGAAGAAGCGGGCGTAGAGCAGGTGCATACAGGCGTGCTCGATACCGCCGATGTACTGATCCACCGGCAGCCAGTGGTTGGCAGCCGCCGGATCCAGCATGCCCTTGTCGTAGTCCGGAGAGCAGTAGCGCGCGTAGTACCAGGAGGACTCCATGAAGGTGTCGAAGGTATCGGTCTCGCGGAACGCTTCCTGACCGTTGTAGGTGGTCTTGGCCCACTCGGCATCGGCTTTGATCGGGCTCTGGATACCATCCATCACCACATCTTCCGGCAGCAGCACCGGCAGCTGGTCTTCCGGCGTTGGCACTACGGTACCGTCAGCCAGGGTCAGCATCGGGATGGGGGCGCCCCAGTAACGCTGACGGGAGACACCCCAGTCACGCAGACGGTAGTTGACGGTGCGCTTGCCCTTGCCGAGCCCTTCCAGCTTGCTGGCGATGGCATCGAAGGCGCCCTGGAAGTCGAGACCGTCGAACTCGCCGGAGTTGAACAGCACGCCCTTCTCGGTGTAAGCGGCTTCGCTCACCTCGACGTCGCCATCAACCGGCTTGATCACCGCCTTGATGTCGAGGCCATATTTGGTGGCGAATTCGAAGTCACGCTGATCGTGGGCCGGAACCGCCATCACGGCGCCGGTGCCGTAGTTCATCAGCACGAAGTTGGCGACCCAGACCGGTACCTTGCGGCCATCCAGCGGGTGAATGGCATAGAGGCCGGTGGCCATGCCTTTCTTCTCCATGGTGGCCAGTTCAGCTTCGGCTACCTTGGTGTTCTTGCACTCTTCGATAAAGGCGGCCAGCTCCGGATTGTTCTGGGCTGCTTGCAGCGCCAGCGGGTGACCGGCAGCGATACCGACATAAGTCACGCCCATGAAGGTGTCCGGACGGGTGGTGTAGACCTCCAGCTGCTCAGCCTGACCCTCGATGGCAAAGCTGATGTTGACCCCTTCGGAGCGGCCAATCCAGTTGCGCTGCATGGTCTTGACCATCTCCGGCCAGCCTTCCAGATTGTCGATGTCGTTGAGCAGCTCTTCGGCGTAGTCGGTGATCTTGATGAACCACTGGGGGATCTCTTTTTGCTCGACCGGGGTGTCACAGCGCCAGCAGCAGTTGTCGACTACCTGCTCGTTGGCCAGCACTGTCATGTCGTTCGGGCACCAGTTGACGGAGGAGGTCTTCTTGTAGACCAGACCCTTCTCGTAGAGCTTGGTGAAGAACCACTGCTCCCAGCGGTAGTAATCCGGTTTGCAGGTGGCGACTTCACGATCCCAGTCATAACCCAGACCCAGCATCTTCAGCTGGTTCTTCATGTATTCGATGTTTTCGTAGGTCCAGGGCGCCGGCGCGGTATTGTTTTTGATCGCGGCGTTCTCGGCCGGCAGACCGAATGCATCCCAACCTATGGGTTGCAGCACGTTCTTGCCATTGAGGCGTTGATAACGGGAGATCACATCACCTATGGTGTAGTTACGAACGTGCCCCATGTGTAGTCGACCAGACGGATAGGGGAACATGGACAGGCAGTAGAACTTCTCCTTGTCTACTTTCTCCACGGCCTTGAAGGTTTTCTTGGCATCCCAGTGCTTTTGCACTGCTGGTTCGATTGATTGGGGAACGTATTGCTCTTGCATTGGTGACATCCGGATCTGTGAAATGAATAGATAAATCAGCTGGGAAATCGTAATAGAATACCCATATCCTGCGGCGGCAACAACCGCCAGCGTCCCTTGGGCCTTAAGCCGGGCCAGATCAGGGTTTAGTAGAGGAGTTAGAGCCATGGACAAACGTCAAAAAGGGTACGAAGCCTTCATTACCGAGCTGCAAAAACAGTGGCAAGAGACTGAAGAGTTCCAGGGGGAGCGCCTCAACCGGATGATTGCCAAGGTGCAGGCCTATCTGGAGGCTGCCAGCGACCTGACTCAGGACGAGCTGGCGCTCATCGCCGAGTACGTGAAGCGGGATCTGGGCAACTATGACGAGGGGCGCCATGACGATAGTGCGCAGTTGGAAGAGTCTGCCTTTATGTTGGCCCTCAAAGACACCGTGTGGTCCTGGCTGGCGGATGTGACCGACCGCGCCCAGGTGGAGTGGCGCGAGCTGGCTGACGAGCTGGAGCATAAGGGTGTTTACGAAGCGGGTGACTGGGTGGGGCTCGGGGTCATGGTGTGCGACCAGTGTGGCTGGCGCCATACCGTGCTGCACCCACAACAGCTCGATACCTGTCCCGAATGTGGTTGCGCCGAGTATCATCGCGAGCCGCTCTCGCCCTGAGTCAGGCCTCAAGGCGGACGAGATAACGAGAAAAAGGCGCCATCAGGCGCCTTTTTCTTACTTGCAGGTTTCGTTGGGGCGTTTACTTGCCCGCGACGGAGAGGCCGCCAAAACGGATAAGCGGGGAGTAGAAGCCCTTGCCGTCGTTGTGGTGCAGGGTATCGCCGACCGCTTCCAGCTCGCCCAGCAGGCGGTAGAAGTTGCCTGCTACCGTGATGCCGCGCACCGGCTGCAGGCGAACTCCATCGCGGCAGAGGAAGCCCGACGCGCCAAAGGAGAAGTCACCGCTCACCGCATCGGCACCGGAATGCAGGCCGTCCAGCTTGACCAGCTCCAGATAGTCACCGCGCTGCACCTCCGCTTCGCTATGGGGGCCCGCGCCAAACACCAGATGGCGAGCGGTCACATCGAGGGCGCTGCGGGCGCCGCGGGCGGCCGAGCCGTTGCTGGCGACGCCAAAGTGGCGGGCGGTGGCGCTGTTGTGGAGCAGGGTTTTCAGTTCCCCTTCGCCAATCAGCAGCAGATCCGAGCTGGCCGCCCCCTCGCCATCAAACGCCTTGATGTTCATGCCGCCCGGCATATAGACCCGGCTCTCCAGAGTGAGCCAGCGTGACGCCACGCTCTGGCCGACCTTGCTGCGCCAGGGGTTGATCCCCTGCTGGGCCCACTTGCCCGACAGCACGCCCTGAAAGCAGCCAAACAGGCTGGCGAAGCAGTTGGTACTGAAGATGACGCTGTAGCGACCGCTCGGCACCGCTTCACCGGGCAGCAGACCATCGGCGATGGCGTAGATCTGCTCGATCAGGGCCTGACTATCCAGCTCGTCGAAGCGACGGCCATACTGCCCTTGCGAGTGCATCGACTGGCGGCCATCCCGTTCCACCAGCGCCGAGGTGTAGCAGCCGACGCTGAACTCGCCGTGCTGGCAGAGGGTGCCCTGACTGTTGGCGAGCCAGAGCTGGCTCTCACCTTCGAAGAAGCTGTTGTAGGGGGCGCCGCTCACATCGGGCATGGCCAGCATGTCTGATTCGAGGCGTAGGGCCAGAGCGATCTTCTCCTCAACGGGCGTGGTATCAGGCTGGTTGATCTCGGCGCAATCTGTGGTGATCCGGCTATTGGCCACCGAGATGCGCTGGTCCGCATCCACCTTGGCAAAGCGGCTGGCATCGAGGGCATCCTGCAGCATGGCATCCAGCGCCAGCTCATCGAGGGATTCCGAGTAGGCGATGCCGACCCGACCCTCTTTTATCAGGCGAATACCGAGTTGCTGGCTGCTGGTGACCTTGTATTCACCCAGCTCGCCCTTGTCTGCCTTGAGGGAGAAGGCTCTCTCCTGATTGGCGATGATGTCTGCCTCGGCGCCGAGGTCGGCCACTTTATCCAGCAGGCGGGTGAGCAGTTGGTTCATGTCGAGTTGGCTCATCAGGCGTTCCCTCCCACCAGAATATTGTCCACTTTTAGCGCCGGCTGGCCCACCGAAGTGGGGACCGAGCCCGAGACAGAGCCGCACATACCGGCGGACAGCGCCAGATTGCGGCCCACCATGGAGATCTCTTTCAGCACCTGCGGGCCGGTGCCGATAAGGGTGGCTGACTTGAGCGGCTTGGTGATTTTGCCGTGCTCGATGAGGTAGGCCTCTTGCACATTGAAGTTGAATTCACCGGTGCCGGGCTGTACCGAGCCGCCCCCCATCTTCTTGGCGTAGATGCCATGTTCGACGGTGGCCAGCATATCGTCGAGGCTATGGTTGCCCGGTTCGATATAGGTGTTGCGCATGCGCGAGGTGGGGGCGTACTTGTAGGATTCGCGCCGCCCCGAGCCGGTGCGTGCGTAGCCCGTTTTGAGGGCACCCATTCTATCCACCAGAAAACCGGTCAGAACGCCGTCCTTGATGAGCTGGGTATGCTGGGTCGCCATCCCCTCGTCATCGATGTTGATGGAGCCCCAGGCGTTGCTCTGCAAGCCTTCATCCACCGCATTGACCACCGGATTGGCGATAAGCTGGCCCATCTTGTCGTGGAACACCGACGCCTTCTTGGCCACCGAGGTGGTCTCCAGCAGATGACCGCACGCCTCGTGGAAGATGACGCCGCCAAAGCCGTTCTCCATGATGACCGGCAGGGTGCCGCTCGGGCAGGGAGCCGCGCCCAGTTTCACCAGTGCCTGACGGGTGGCGGTGAGGGCCAGCTCGCTCGGATCGATGCGATCGGCATGCTCCCACCCCATCAGGGCGCCGGGGGCCTCGTAACCGACGCTCTGCTCGCTCCCTTCCATGGCGATGGTCTGGGCCATGATGCGGTTGTAGTGGCGGCGATCGGCGACTTGCAGCCCTTCGCTGTTGAAGATTTCCACCTCTTGCTCCCAGCCCAGCACGTTGCCGGAGAACTGGCTCACCTTGTCGCTCTCGGCGCGGGCCGCCGCATCCATGGCGTGCAGATAGGCGATCTTCTGCTCCAGCAGCTTGTCTGCCGACAAGGGCAGGGCCACCGGGTTGCGATCGCTCAGGCGGGTGAAATCGAAGGCGGTGGCGGTCACCACGGGGTCGCGGCGGTCTTTGGCCGCCAGCAGGGTGACGATGCGCAGCAGCTCGTCGCGGCTGGCCAGATTGGTGTAGCCGTAGAGTACCTTGTGGCCGTAGCAGAGGCGCACGCCGATGCCGAAATCGAGGCCACCGCTGATGTTCTCTATCTGGCTGGAGAGCAGGCTGAGCTGGCTGCGGCGCTTGCGCTCGACAAACAGCTCGGCAAAATCGGCACCCAGCGCCAGCGCGTGATCGAGCACGTCACGGGCAATGGCGGGGGCCAACAGGGAGAATGGAGTCATAGAATATCCTTTTCTGGTCTGTCCGTTTGCTTCCGACATCCGGCTCTGATTGTTATGGGATGTCGAGTCCATTGTTGCAGACCAGCACAAAAAAGTCGCTATAGCGTCATGCGATGATACCGATTGAGAAAATCGGTGCGATAACTGCGCCCGGCGGCCAGGGCCAGGCGCTCAGAGTCGTTTTGCCAAAACGTGGGAAAGATCAGAGCAGGGCGTGGATTTCGCTCAGGATCTGCTCGACCCACTGCTCGATGCGCGGATCGGTCTGGTCATATTGGTTGGCATCATCGAGGGCCAGCCCGACGAAGTGACGGCCATCGTCGATCAGTGCCTTGGAGGCATCGAATTCGTACCCTTCGTTGGGCCAGTAGCCCACCAGCTTGACCCCTTTTGGCACCAGCTGATCGTGCAGCATGCCGAGGGCGTCCTGGAACCATTCGCCATAACCGAGCTGATCGCCGAGGCCAAACAGGGCCACGATGCGCCCCTCCAGATGGAGATCGGTGATATCTTCCCAGCGGGACTCCCAGTCCTCCTGCAGTTCGCCAAAATCCCAGGTGGAGATGCCGAGGATCAGGATCTCGTAATCCTCCATCCGGCGCAGGGAGACATCCTTGATATTGTGAATATCCACCAGCTCGGGGCCGATGAGGGCGCGGATCTTCTCGGCAGCCATCTCGGTGTAGCAGGTGGTGGAACCGTAAAACAGACCAATCTTCATCGCTCTTCTCTCTGTTGGCGCTTTCTCGCTTGCTTTTGGCGCGTTCTCGCATGCTCGTGTGGGCTGCGCCATGTTGGCAACACGATGGGTAACGTAAGGGGAGGGCGCCAGTCTAGCAGATTGCCATTCGACCTTCACCGCCCGGCAAGGGGCGTGGCAAACGTGCCTTATCTTTCCAATGAAAGTGCCTTGTCTTTCCAAGGAGTTGACGCGTTACAATGGGCCATCGATCCCCTGATTGCAGCGCACCATGAGCAAACCCGACCCCCATCCCCTGATTGAACCCTTTCTCGACGCCCTCTGGCTGGAGCGGGGATTGTCTGACAACACGGTCAGCTCCTATCGCAGCGATCTGGAGAAGTTCTCCCTCTGGCTCGACGAGCAGGGGAGCTCGCTGCTGCTGGCAGGGATGGACGAGATCCAGCACTACCTCGCCTGGCGGGTCGATCACCAGTTTGCGGCGAGCAGCACAGCCCGCTTCCTGTCGGCCCTGCGCCGTTTTTACCAGTATCTCAACCGCGAGAAGCTGCGCAGCGATGATCCGACCGTGCTGCTGGAGGGGCCCAAGCTGCCGAAAAAACTCCCCTCCGATTTAAGCGAAACGGAAGTGGAGGCACTCTTGAGCGCGCCGCTGGTGGATGACCCGCTGGAGTTGCGGGACAAGGCGATGCTGGAGCTGCTCTACGCTACCGGCTTGCGGGTTTCCGAGCTGGTGGGGCTCACTGCCGAGCATGTCAGTTTGCGTCAGGGCTTGGTGCGCGTAGTGGGCAAGGGCAACAAGGAGCGGTTGGTGCCGATGGGCGAGGAGGCGATGCACTGGTTGGAGCGTTACTACCGGGAAGCGCGCACCCTGCTGCTGGGGGGCACCAGCTCGGATGTGGTGTTTCCCTCCAAGCAGGCCCGTATGATGACTCGCCAGACCTTCTGGCATCGCATCAAGCTCTATGCCCTGCGGGCCGGGATCAACGGTGAGCTATCCCCCCATACCTTGCGCCACGCCTTCGCCACCCATCTGCTCAACCACGGCGCCGATCTGCGGGTGGTACAGATGCTGCTGGGTCACGCGGATCTCTCCACTACCCAAATCTACACCCATGTGGCCAACGAGCGACTCAAGGCGCTGCACGGGGAGCACCACCCCAGAGCCTGAGTGGCTGGCCTCCCAAAAACAAAAAACCGCCAGCAGGCGGTTTTTTTATCTCTACACGACAGGAGATGGCGCTTATTTCCCTTGCTGGGATTTCAGCAGATCACGGATCTCGGTCAGCAGCTCCTGATCCTTGGTCGGGCCTGCCGGGGCGGCGGCTTCCTCTTCCTGCTTCTTCTTGAGGGTGTTGATGGCCTTCAGTCCCATGAAGATGGCAAAAGAGATGATCAGAAAGTCGATGATGGTCTGGATGAACTTGCCATAGGCGATGACCACGGCGGGTGTTGCACCTTCTGCGGCCTTCAGGGTGACCGCCAGGTCGCTGAAGTCCACGCCGCCCAGGATCAGGCCGATGGGCGGCATGATCACGTCACCGACAAAAGAGGAGACAATT
Organism: Aeromonas sp. 75A; assembly: GCF_051919425.1. Classification (NCBI taxonomy): domain Bacteria; kingdom Pseudomonadati; phylum Pseudomonadota; class Gammaproteobacteria; order Aeromonadales; family Aeromonadaceae; genus Aeromonas; species Aeromonas sp. 75A. The sequence continues at coordinate 3,106,880 of NZ_JBQBES010000002.1, forward strand.
TTGCCGAAGGCGGCACCAATGATGATACCGACCGCCATATCGATGACGTTGCCGCGGGCGGCAAAGGCTTTGAACTCTTGAATCAGACTCATTATTTCCTCCGAAATTAAACAAGATAGCGCGTTGATTACCCTTGCCAAAGGGCGAACTCTTGTCAGGAAAAACAGAGGCTAAGCCGCGTTGTTCCTGTCGTCCTGACTAGCTTGCGGGCGTTATGAGTCCTTGGCAATCGGGGGGAGCCATTTTTTTGGTACAAAGTGATATTAATTTTTTGGTAAGTAGCTGGTTGAATGATGAGCTGTGCTGCTGTAGTTTGCTGGGTCGATTCATTCATACCACGTGAGTAAACAAGTGAAGTATTTACTACTGGGAATGATGCTTTTGTGCACATTTGCTGCCAGAGCGGGGATGGATACCCAAGCCTTGAAACAGACCATCACGGCCCGGCTGGGGGTCCCCGTCTATCTGGTTGAACCGACCCCGATTGCGGGGTTGTATATGCTGGGCACCTCACAGGGGGTGCTCTACAGCGATGCCAAAGGGGATTATGTGGTGCAGGGGGTCATGCTGGATATGACTCGCGACATGAAGAACCTGACCATCTCGGGTATGCGCGAGCAGCGCCGACTTGGGCTGGCGCAGGTGGCTCATGCCCCCATCGTGCTCAAGGCCCGTGATGAGCGTCACCGGGTTGCACTGTTTCTCGGCGAGCAGGACGCAAAGCGTCGTCAGCTCTCCGGCACCTTGCAACACCTGCAGGCATCCGGGGTGAGCGTGGCTCTCTATCCGGTGATTGATCACGCCGAACGGGCCGCCGACTGGTGCAGCGATCCCCTGCTGCAAAATGATCCGTTAAAAGCCTATTTGCCTCAAACGGCATGTAGTGAGACCCTTATCCAAAATATTGGCCTGAGCCAATGGTTGGGGGTCAAGGTACTGCCAGCCTGGGTCTCCTCCGACGGGGATCTGGTGCGCGGGTATCAGAGCCCCGAACAGCTGCTCAAGATACTGGATCATATTGATGTCCCTGCAAATCCGTCGTCGTCCGCGAGTTGATGATTCCCATCTGCCTGCCACCCTGCATCCCCTGCTTCGCCAAATCTTCGCCAGCCGTGGCGTAGAGGATCCCGCCCTGCTGGAGCGCAGCGCCAGCCAGCTGTTGCCGCCCCAGCGCCTCTATGGGATGGAGCAGGCGGTGCCGCTGCTGGCGGATGCCCTGACTGCCCAGAAACGGATCCTTATCGTCGGCGACTTTGACTGCGATGGTGCCACCAGTTCGGCCCTGTGTGTGCTGGCCCTGCGCGCCATGGGTGGCCGCCATATCGATTTTCTGGTGCCCAATCGCTTCGAGTTTGGCTACGGCCTTACCCCCGAAATTGTCGAGCTGGCGGTAGCCCGTGGCGCCGAGTTTCTGATCACGGTGGATAACGGCATCTCCAGCATCGCCGGGGTGGCGGCAGCCAAGGCGGCGGGCATGCAGGTACTGGTTACCGATCACCATTTACCGGGTCAGGAGCTGCCTGACGCCGATGCCATCGTCAACCCGAACCAGCATGGTTGCTATTTCCCCTCCAAGTCCCTGGCCGGGGTGGGGGTAGCCTTCTACCTGATGGCGGCCCTCAACACCCATCTGCGTCAGCTCGGCTGGTACGAACGGCAAGGGTTGCGAGCCCCCAATGTGGCGGATTACCTCGATCTGGTGGCCCTCGGCACGGTCGCCGACGTGGTGGCGCTCGATGGCAACAACCGCATTCTGGTCCATCAGGGGTTGCAGCGGATCCGGGCCGGGCGCTGTCGCCCCGGCATTCAGGCGCTGGTGGATGTGTCGGGCCGCGATGGTCGCCGCCTCACCGCCGCCGATCTCGGTTTTGCGCTGGGGCCGCGCCTCAACGCGGTGGGCCGTCTCGATGACATGTCCCTCGGGGTCGCCTGTCTGCTCTGCGATGATCTCAATCTGGCGCGCCAGCTTGCGGCCGAGATGGACAGCCTCAATCAGGAGCGCAAGGAGATCGAGCAGGGGATGCAGCAGGAGGCCCTCGCCACCCTGGAGCAGATCCGTTTTCGCGATGGCGAGGTGCCGTCGGGCATAGTGCTGCACCGGGACGAGTGGCATCAGGGGGTGGTGGGGCTGGTGGCTTCCAAGGTGAAGGAGAAGTACTACCGCCCGGTCATCGCGTTTGCCGAGAGCAGCGAGACCGAGCTCAAGGGCTCCGGCCGCTCCATCCCTGGCGTGCACCTGCGCGATGCACTGGAACTGCTCGATACTCGTCATCCGGGGCTGATGGGCAAGTTTGGCGGCCATGCCATGGCGGCGGGGCTGACCCTGCCTAAGGCCAACATCGAGGCCTTCGGTCGGGCCTTTGAGGCGGTCATCAGTGAGCTGGTGACACCGGAGCTCTTGACCGGGGTGCTGCTCACCGATGGCGAGTTGTTGCCGGATGAGCTCAACCTCGAGCTGGCGGAGCTGATTCGCGCCTCCGGCCCCTGGGGTCAGGCCTTCCCCGAGCCGCTGTTTGACGGCGAATTCGTGCTGGTGCAGCAGCGGCTGGTGGGGGAGAAGCACCTCAAGATGATGCTGACAACCGATTCTGGTCACGCGGTGGATGCCATCGCCTTTGGCGTCGATCTCAAGCGCTGGCCCGATGCCTCGGTCAAGCGGGTGCGGCTTGTCTACCGGCTTGACGTCAACGAGTGGCGTGGCAACCGCAGTGTGCAGCTGCTGGTGGAGCATTTGGAGGCAGCCGGTCTCTGAGTCAATAGCATCGCAGCCCTATCGCTGACAACGGCCACCCTCGGGTGGCCGTTTTTGTTGGCGGATCTCTGGAAAAGGGCGTTGACCTGTCTATAGCTTCACAGTTTAAGCTCATCTCTATCGGGTCACCTGAGGGCCCGCACCGTGAGTGATTGCCATGAAAATATCCGAACTGGCCCGCCGCTGCGGCCTCGCCCGCTCCACCCTGCTCTATTACGAGAAGCTGGGGGTGATTGCCGGCACCCGGGCCGCCAACGGCTATCGCCACTATGACGAGGGGGATCTGCAGCAACTGCAGATGGTGCAGGCCCTGCAGGCGGGTGGTCTCAGCCTCAAGCAGTGCCTCGCCTGTCTGGCTGGCGAGATAGATCAGGCGGCATTGCAGGCCCGGGTCAGGGAGCTCGATAAGGAGCTGGCGCAGATGCAGCGCGCCCGGGATCTGTTGGCGGATCTGGCAGGGTTGCGTCCGCGCTCCGGTGAGGAATTCAAGGCCTGGCAGCTGCAACTGCAGCGCGAGGCACCGGAGGCCTACTTCGCGTGGGTGATGAAACATGGTTTTAGCGAGAAAGATCGCTACCACTTGCAATGGTTGAGCAAAGACATGAATGAACATGAGCGTTACATCAAGGACTTTATCCAGCTGCTGGATGGCATGAGTTACTGGGGGCCGGGGGATCGCGCCTTCACCCAGCAGCAGTTTGCCGCCTTGCCCATCCGGCCGCGCCGGATCCTCGACATGGGCTGCGGGCGCGGTGCCTCGACCATGGCGCTGGCTCAGGTGACCGATGCCGCCATTGTGGCCATCGATCTGGAAGAGGATGCACTGGCCGCCGTGGCGCACTCCGCCCGTGCAGCGGGCTTTGAGCATGTCTCTACCCTCTGCGCCAACATGGCGGCACTGCCGGACGATCTGGCCCCGGCCGACCTCATCTGGGCAGAGGGGAGCGCCTACGTGATGGGGGTTGCCAATGCGCTGAAGGCGTGGCGTCCGCTGCTCGCGAGCCCGCAGGCTTGCATCGTGCTGAGTGATGCGGTCTGGCTGACCGATAACCCGCCCGAGGAGGCGTTTGCATTCTGGCAGCAGGATTACCCCGCCATGCAGACGCTGGCGGGCCTGCTTGAGACGGTACAAGCGGCAGGCTACCGCTGCCTGTCGCACACTCCCTTGCCGATGAGCGCCTGGAACAACTATCTGGACCCTATCGAGGTCAATCTGGTGCGCTATCGAGACGAGCTGGGGGAGAGTGCCGCCTGGCAGGACTTGAGCCGGGAAGTAGCCATCCACCGCCAATATCTGGGCAGTTACGGCTATGTGATCTGCTGCCTGCAAAAAGATGCGTGATAATTTGTCGTAAAAAAATGAGGCGCCTGCGGGCGCCTCGTTGTTTATCAGGGATTGCGGATGGCCATTACAGCTCGCGGGCCCAGGGGTGAGCCTTGGGGCGCAGCGCCAGCGCCAGACCCAGCAGCAGCACGGTCAGGCCGTAGAGGGGCCAGCTGCCAAAGCGCATGTAGGGGGTCTCGCCGTGGGCAGGACGCACCTCGCTGCGCAGCACGCCCGCTTCAAACTGCGGGATCTGGCCGATGATGCTGCCATCGATCTCGGTCACGATAGTGATGCCGGTGTTGGTGTCCCGCAGCAGTGGACGAGCCAGCTCCAGCGCGCGCATCCGGGCGATCTCCATATGTTGCCAGGGACCGATGCTGGTGCCGAACCAGGCGTCGTTGGAAACAGTCAGCAGGAAGTCGGTATCGGCATTGACGTTGCGGCGCACTTCCTCCGGGAAGATGATCTCGTAGCAGATGGCGGCGGCAAACTTGAGCCCCTTGGCGATCAGGTTGGGCTGCACTTCGTCACCCCGGCTGAAGGAGGACATCGGCAGGTTGAAGAAGGGGGCAATGGGGCGCAGCAGATCTTCAAATGGCACGAACTCGCCGATGGGCAGCAGGTGGTATTTGTTGTAGCGGTTGGAGTGGTTGTAGAAGTAGGACTCCTTGCCATCCGCATCCTGCACCCCCATGCCGAGCACTGTATTGTAGAAGCGCTGTTGCTGCTCGTCGTAGTGAATGATCCCCGCCAGCAGGCCGGTATCGTTCACCTTCATCGCCTTGTCCAGATTCTCCAGATAGGGGCCCATCGCCTTCTCGATGGCCGGGATCGCCGACTCCGGCCAGATGATGATGTCGGCATCCTGATTCTCGCGGCTCAAGTCCTGATAGGTGCGCACCGTGGGGGCCAGCGCCTCCGGATCCCACTTGAGGGACTGGGCGATATTGCCCTGCACCAGTGCCACCTTGACCGGATCGCCACGGGTGACCCAGTTGAGCTGCATCAGACCGTGAGCACCTGCCACCAGCAGGGCAGGCACCGCCAGCCAGAGCGGGGAGCGGGATTTCCACACCAGCCAGATAGCGGAGGCGGACAGCAACAGGGCGAGGGTGATGCCCTGCACCCCGAGAATTGGGGCAAAGCCCTTGAGGGGGCCGTCGATCTGGCTGTAGCCAAACCAGAGCCAGGGGAAGCCGGTCATCACCCAGCCGCGCAGCCAGTCAGCGACCAACCAGAGGGCCGGGAAGGCGAGCAGCCAGCGGCTCCAGTGACGGCCGCCAAAGAAGCGGGCAAAGACCCAGCAGGCGAGCGTCGGGTAGAGGGCCAGATAGGCGGAGAGCCCGGCCAGCAGCACAAAAGCGACCGGCAGCGGGATGCCGCCAAACTCGGTCATGCTGACGTGGATCCACCACAGCCCCGGCAAAAAGAGTCCCATGGCGTAGCCAAAACCGCGCCAAGCGGCCTGTTTCGGCGTGGCTTTGTCCAGCAGGGCGTAGAGGCCAAGCAGGGAGGGGATCACCAGCGGCCAGTAGCCGAAGGGGGAGAAGGCCAGCACGGCGATGGCACCAGAGGCCAATGCACTGAGGCTTAACAGAATTTTGGAAGTAACAGGGGATAATCTCACGGGCGATGGTGCTCGTCTTGGTGTGCAACTGGGGTCGAATGGCCGGTATCTTAACCTGTAAGCGGGGCAACGGCGAGCCTCGATGCCGGTGGCAGAGAGCACAACGCCCCGAGGTCGGGGCGTTGTTTCACACATCGAGCAGATCTGCTTATTGCGGCTCGGATTGCGCCGCCGCGTGGTGCTCGGGGATCTTCACCTGCAGCTGCTGCAGACGACGCCGATCGGCATGCATCACCTTGAACAGGTAGCCATCCAGCTCGATCTCCTCGCCCTTCTTGGGCAGGTGGCTGAAGGCGTGCATCACCAGACCGCCTACCGTATCCACCTCTTCATCGCTGAATTTGGTGCCGAAGAAGTCGTTGAAATCCTCGATCTCGGTCAGGGCGCTGATGGAGAAGACCCGCTTGCTGAGGCGGCGGATTTCGTCCGGTTCATCCTCGATGTCGTCAAACTCGTCGTCGATCTCGCCAACGATCAGTTCCAGTATGTCTTCGATGGTCACCAGACCTGAGACGCCACCAAATTCGTCGACCACGATGGCCATGTGGTAGCGCTCTTCACGGAACTCCTTGAGCAGACGGTCAACCCGTTTGCTTTCCGGCACGATCACCGTGGGGCGCAAGATTTTCTCGAGCTGCAGCGGCTCGCTGGCGTGATGGCCGCCAAACCCGAAGGGGAGCAGATCCTTGGCGAGCAGAATGCCCTCCACATGATCCTTGTCCTCGTTGATCACCGGGAAGCGGGAGTGACCGGACTCGATGATCACCGGCAGGATTGCATCCACCGGCTGGGACTTCTCGATGGTCACCATCTGGGAGCGGGGGATCATGATATCGCGCACGCGAAGATCGGCGATCTCCAGCACCCCCTCGATCATGTCCTTGGTGTCCTGATCGATGAGGTCGCGCTCTTCGGCATCGGCTATCACGTCTACCAAATCATTGCGGTCTTTTGGCTCGCCCTGGAAGAGTTGGCTGAGTTTGTCGAGCCAGGTTTTCTTCGGCGAGCCGGTACTAGGGTGATCGTCGGTCATTTTCTCTCTTGGTTACTCGTATGAACACACTTGAAATAGTTCGGGTTATATAAGGATGGTCATCTGCTGTTTCAAGACGATGACCGTCCGGCGTTTTACTCTTCGTCGTTCAGATAAGGATCGGCAAAACCGAGCTCCTGCATGATGTCGCGCTCAAGCGCTTCCATCTCTTCGGCTTCCTCATCCTCGATATGGTCATAACCTAGCAGATGCAGACTGCCGTGCACAACCATGTGGGCCCAGTGGGCCATGAGGGGCTTGCCCTGCTCCTCGGCCTCGCGCTCTACCACCTGACGGCAGATCACCAGATCGCCGAGCAGCGGCAGCTCCAGACCGGGTGGCGCCTCGAACGGGAAGGAGAGCACGTTGGTGGGCTTGTCCTTGCCGCGATAGGTGAGGTTGAGCTCGTTGCTCTCCGCCTCGTCGACGATGCGCACCGTCACTTCAGCCTCCTGCTGGAAGCCGAGAATGGTGCCGTCGAGCCAGCCCTGCAGCTGGGCTTCGGTGGGCAGGCCGTCGGTGCTGGCACTGGCCAGCTGAAGATCCAGGGTTACGCTCATTGCTCGCTCTCTTTGCTGGAGTTTGTTTGGCCGGCTACCTTCTCGGCTGCCTGTTTGGCATCGAATGCCTCGTAAGCTTGCACGATACGGGCCACCACCGGGTGGCGCACCACATCTTTGGACTCGAAGAAGTTGAACGACAGACCATCGACCCCTGGCAGCACTTCCAGCGCGTGGCGCAGGCCGGATTTGGCATTGCGCGGCAGGTCGATCTGGGTGATGTCGCCGGTGACCACTGCCTTGGAGTTGAAGCCGATCCGGGTCAAGAACATCTTCATCTGTTCGGTGGTGGTGTTCTGGGCCTCATCGAGAATGATGAAGGCATCGTTGAGGGTACGACCGCGCATATAGGCAAGCGGCGCCACCTCGATGATGTTGCGCTCCATCAGCTTCTCGACCCGCTCAAAACCCAGCATCTCGAACAGGGCGTCATAGAGCGGGCGCAGGTAAGGATCCACCTTCTGGGAGAGATCGCCGGGCAGGAAGCCGAGCTTCTCGCCCGCTTCCACCGCCGGACGGGTCAGCAGAATGCGGCGGATCTCCTGACGCTCCAACGCATCCACCGCCGCCGCCACCGCCAGATAGGTCTTGCCGGTACCGGCAGGGCCGATGCCGAAGCAGATGTCGTGGCGCACGATATTGGCGATGTACTGGGCCTGATTGGGGCTGCGTGGCTTGATGAGACCGCGCTTGGTCTTGACCGTCACCTCCTTGCCATAGGGGATGCTCGGCGCCGGTTCGTCATCCTGCTCCAGCACCCGCGACTCCTGAATGGCCAGATGGACCATGTCGGGAGTGATGTCGGTCACCTTGCCACCCTTGAGGGGCTGGGTTTCCACATAGAGGTGCTTGAGGATGACGGCGGCGGCATCCAGCTGGGCCGGTTTGCCCACCAACTGGAAGTGGCTGTCACGGTAGCTGATCTCGACGCCGAGGCGGCGCTCCAGCTGCTTGATGTTGTCATCGAAGGGGCCGCACAGGCTGGCAAGGCGCTGGTTGTCGGCGGGCTCCAGATGCAGATTCAGGGTCGAGATGTGTCGGCTCAAAATATCCTCGTCTCAAGGCGCTCCCCATCCGCCGGGCGAATGGGGAGGAGGGGATTAATGGGGAGTGAAGGCGGCAACGCCCAGCTCGTCCGGTACGTTATCCGGGCGACGGGCCAGGATTTCGCTCGGGGCGGTGGCGATCCGCAGGTTCATCTCGCTCTCGCCGCGGATGAACTTGCCGCGCAGGGAGTTGGGACGCACCTCGGTGATTTCCACGTCGGCAAAGCCGCCGATCAGGGTGTGCTGGCCTTCAAAGTTGACCACCCGGTTGTTCTCGGTGCGGCCACACAGCTGCATCGGGTCGAGCTTGGAGGGCCCTTCCACCAGGATGCGCTGGGTGGTGCCCAGCATGGCACGGCCAATCTGCATCGCCTGGTTGTTGATGACGTGCTGCAGGCGGGCCAGACGGGCTTTCTTCACTTCCATGTCGACATCGTCGGGCATGTCGGCGGCCGGGGTGCCCGGGCGCGGGCTGAAGATGAAGCTGAAGCTCATGTCGAAACCCACATCCTCGATCAGCTTCATGGTCGCTTCAAAGTCTTCGTCCGTCTCGTTCGGGAAGCCAACGATGAAGTCGGAGCTGATGGTGATGTCGGGACGGGCGGCACGCAGGCGACGGATTTTGGATTTGTACTCCAGGATGGTGTGCGGGCGCTTCATCATGGTCAGGATGCGGTCGGAGCCGCTCTGCACCGGCAGGTGCAGGAAGCTGACCACTTCCGGGGTGTCTTTGTAGACTTCGATGATGTCGTCGGTGAATTCGATCGGGTGGCTGGTGGTATAGCGAATGCGATCGATACCGTCGATAGCGGCCACCAGACGCAGCAACTCGGCGAAGGTGCAGATGCCGCCATCAAAGGTCGGACCGCGGTAGGCGTTGACGTTCTGGCCGAGCAGGTTCACTTCGCGCACGCCCTGCTGGGCGAGCTGGGCGATTTCGTAGAGCACGTCGTCCAGCGGTCGGCTCACCTCTTCACCGCGGGTGTAGGGCACCACGCAGTAAGTACAATATTTGGAGCAGCCTTCCATGATGGAGACGAACGCGGTGGCCCCTTCGGCGCGCGGTTCGGGCAGGCTGTCGAATTTTTCGATCTCGGGGAAGGCGATATCAACCTGGGCACCACGGCCCTCTTGCACTTCCTTGATCATGGCGGGCAGGCGATGCAGGGTCTGCGGGCCGAACACGATATCCACATAGGGAGCGCGCTGGCGGATGGCATCGCCCTCCTGAGAGGCAACGCAGCCACCCACGCCGATCACCAGACCGGGCTTGTTGGCCTTGAGCTTTTTCCAGCGTCCCAGCTGGTGGAACACCTTCTCCTGCGCCTTTTCGCGGATGGAGCAGGTATTCAGCAGCAAGACATCTGCCTCTTCGGGCTCTTCGGTAAGGGTGTAGCCATTACTGGCATCCAACAGGTCGGCCATTTTGGACGAGTCATACTCGTTCATCTGGCAACCCCAGGTTTTAATGTGAAGTTTCTTGCTCATTGCTTCTCTTGACTTGTTTTGAAATCGGCATGGTCAAAGGACCGCGCATTTTACTCCGCAATCTGGATACTGCCTAGCTAATATCCAGCTGGCAATGGTGCTCACCCGATACCTGTTGCCAGCAAGCTCAATAAGCTTTCTCCTTGATTTGACGCAGCAATTCCCCGTTTGTCTCACTGTTTATCAGCCGCCCTTGCGCTATCATGCTGCCATCCGGTTCACGTCCGGGCGCTGTCGCCGGACGCACCCTTTCAGGAATAAATGTATGGAACAGTGTGATATCGCCATCGTCGGCGCCGGCATGGTGGGCGCCGCCACCGCCTGTCTGCTGGCGGCTCAGGGTCTCTCGGTGCGGGTCATCGAGACCCAACTGCCGGAGCATTACGCGCCGGAGCAGCCGCTGGATCTGCGGGTCTCCGCCATCAGTCAGGCCTCGGTGGCGCTGCTGGAGCAGGCCGGTGCCTGGCACCATCTGCAACAGATGCGGCTCTGCCCCTATCGCCGGCTGGAGACCTGGGAGCTGGACGGTTTTGCCACCCGCTTCAATGCCGCCGATCTCGGTCTGCCCCAGCTCGGCTACATCATCGAAAATCGGTTGGTGCAGCTCGCCCTGCTCAAACGGATGGAGGATTTCCCCACCATCCAGACCCACACCCCGGCGGCGGTGACCAGCCTGCGTCAGAGTGCGGATGAAGCTGTGCTGACTCTGGATGATGGCACCGAGCTGGCCGCACGCTGGGTGCTGGCCTGCGATGGTGCCGAATCCCACACCCGCAAGCTGGCGGGTATCGGCGTATCGCGCTTCGAGTACCGCCAGCACTGCATGCTGATCAATATCGACACCGACTTTGCGCAGGAAGATATCACCTGGCAGCAGTTCACCCCGAGTGGCCCGCGCGCCTTCCTGCCACTGCCCGGCCAGCACGGCTCCCTAGTGTGGTATGACAACCCGGCCCGTATCCGCGCGCTGGCGGCCATGAGCAACGAAGGGCTTGCCGCCGAAGTGCGTCGCCACTTCCCGAGTCGGCTCGGCGGCTTTACCGTCACCGGCAAGGGGAGCTTCCCGCTGGTACGCCGCCACGCCAACGACTACCACGCCGGTCGGGTGGTGCTGCTTGGCGATGCCGCCCACACCATCAACCCGCTGGCGGGGCAGGGGGTCAACCTCGGCTTCAAGGATGTGGCCTGCTGGGTCGACTTGTTGCAAGGTGCTGGCGCCGACTGGCATCAACTTGTGCTGGCCGAGCGCTACGAGCGGCGCCGTCGCCCCGACAACCTGCTGATGCAGTCGGGAATGGATCTCTTCTACGGGGTATTCAGCAACGAGATTGGCCCCCTCAAGCTGGCCCGCAATCTTGCTCTCAATCTGGCGGACAAGGCGGGCCCGCTCAAGGAGATGGCGCTGCGCTATGCACTGGGGCTGGTTTGACAGGTAGGAACCAGATAACACGGGCTGAATTCGCGAAGGAGCAAAGGTGATGAACAAGGCACTGCTGGTGATCGATTTTATCAACGATATTGCCCATCCCGACGGGCGCATTGCCGCCTCGGCTGCCCATGTGCTGGAGCAGGATGCTGTTGCGCATGCCAATCAGGCGCTGGCCCATGCCCGTGCCAACGGCTGGCTGGTAGTGCTGATCAAGGTGGGCTTTGACGGCGGCTATCTGCTGCAACCCAAGGGGTCTCCCATGTTTGGTCGCGCTCACCAGTTGGGGGCGCTCTCTTTGGCTGACAGCGGCACCGACTTTCATCCGGATCTGGATGTGCAACCCGGTGATCTGGTGCTGGCCAAGCCCAGGGTCAGCCCCTTCTATGGCACGGCGCTGGAGCCTGCGCTGCGGGCCAACCACATCGACCACCTCTATCTGTGCGGGGTGAGCACTAGCTGGGCCATTCAGGCGGCAGCGCGGGATGGTCACGATCGTGACTACGCCATCACCATTCTGGAGGATGCCTGCGCCGCCGCAGATGCCACCGAGCATCACACCTCGCTGCGGATGCTGGGTCGCATCGCCGAGATCATCAAGGTGTCCCGGCTGGCTTGATCCTTAACGCAGGCTGCGCCCGATCACCGTGTTGAGATTGACTCAGCGGCTCCCTGTCGGGCCGCAGCGCTTTTGGGCAACATGATTGTCGGGCAAGATAGTGCTCACATGGATAACAACAAGGATGGACAGATGCGTTATCAGGGACGGATCGCGAGCTGGAACGAGGCGCGCGGCTTTGGATTTATTACGCCGGAGCAAAATGGCGCCGAGCAGGCAATCAATGGAGCACGCAGTGCAGGGCTGTTTGTGCACGTTACGGCGCTGCAATCAGATGGCCGCGTGCCCGAGCCGGGGGAGCGTGTCACCTATATGATCGGCAGTGGCCAGGATGGCAAACCGAGGGCGTTACAGGTCTTTTTCCCCGATCGCCCGCTCACGTTGGCGGATGCCGTGCCTTCGTCCGCATCATCAGCGGCACCATCATTTCGGGCGGCAAGTCAGCCGCCACGACCCACCTCGACCAGAGAGCGAAGTAACCCCTATCGACGTCGCAAGAGCAGCTGGAGTGGCAAATTGATCCCCCTGCTGGTGCTCGTCGGCCTCTTTTCCATCTATTCCCGTTTCTCGGCCGAGTCGATGGCGCCATTGCCGGTCTCCTCTTTCAATCAGGAGGAGGTCAGCACGCCACAGGCAACGACCTTTATTCGCCAGTGTGATGGTCGGCAGCATTGTTCCCAGATGACTTCCTGCGAGGAGGCAACCTGGTTTTTGCAACATTGCCCGAACACCAAAATGGACGGAGAGGGCGATGGCATCCCCTGCGAAAATCAGTGGTGTGGTCATTAAATGTGACTGATCAGATACATATTCTCATGATGTGCTCTTGTTATCCGGAACAGGGAAACTGGCCTGAAACCTTGCCGGATAGTGTTCGATGGTGAAATTTGGTCTCAGTTGGCTAAGTGGAAATTGGGTGCTTTACTCTATCTGCTGACTTTATTGTTAATAGATGGCGGTATGCCACTTTTGCCACAGGATGGCCATCATGGTGGATGATATACAGAGGCCGCGAAGTCACTTCTCCGAGCGGGCTCATTATCTGGCTGCGCTGCTGGATTCGCTGGAAGACCAGATATCGGTGATAGACCGGGATGGCGTGATCCATTACACCAATCTCGCCTGGGAGCTGTTTGGTGAACAAAACGGCATGCCCAAGGGATATAACTGGCTCGGAGTCAATTACATGGGGGCTTGTGACGATGAAGCCGAGCCCTCAGGATTGGCTGCCGTTGAGGGGATCCTCCGGGTTATCCGTCATCAGCAGGATAAGTTCTATCTGGAATACCCCTGCCACAGCCCCGACACCCAGCGCTGGTTTATGATGCGAGTCGCGCCGGTACCCGGGCTTGATGCCGAGTATTTTTCCATCGCCCATATCAATATCACCGAGCGCAAGCTGCTGGAGCTGGAAGTTGCCAGCCTCTCCCAACATGATCCCCTGACCGGACTGGCCAATCGGCGGCTGTTCAACAGCTTTCTGCATAACGAGTGGCGGCGCAGCATGCGTGAACACACACCGCTCTCCCTCATCATGCTGGATCTGGATAACTTCAAGGCGTGCAATGACCATCTTGGTCATCAGATGGGGGATGGCTCCCTCCAGCTGGTGGGTCATCTTCTGCAATCCTTCTGCCAGCGTCCGGCGGATCTGCCCTGCCGTTTTGGTGGTGACGAGTTTGCTCTGATCCTCGGCAATACCGATCGAGATGCGGCCCAGCGGATTGGAGAGGAGATCCGCCAGGCCATTAACGATCTCGACATCGTGGTGGCAAATAATATTCAGCTTAGCGCCAGCATTGGCATTGCTACCTACACGGCAGAGCAACTGCTGGAGGGAGAAGGGGCGTTGCTGGCCGCGGCCGATGCGGCGCTTTATTGCGCCAAGGGGGCGGGTAAAAACCGTAGTCACTGCGCCAGCTGTTGAGCCGCATTGCCGCTTTTGTCCTGCATGCGCCCCCTTGATGGGGGCGCACTGTTTTTTGGCTGGTCACGGTGTTAGCTACCAGCAAGGGTTGGTTTCAGCGCTCGGGTGTGGCCGACACAGGCAGGGGATGGCTGGCGATCACCTGCCTGACGAAGTGATCCCGGATGGGGTCGGCAAAGTCCGGATTCCATACCATGCTGACCTCCCACTCGGAGCTGGGACCAGAGAGAGGATAGAGGGTGACATCGGGCCCTGCGATAAAGCTGACGCTGCGCGGCAGGATGGCATTGCCGATGCCCGCCGCGACCAGCGCCACCAGCGTCTGGATATCCTCGGCCTCCTGGACCATGCTGGTCAGCCGATTGGCGCCGAGGAAACCGGCGATCTGCTGGCTGAGCCCGGGGCAGCGGTGGCCCACCATCTGCAACAGGGGTTGACTGGTCAGTGCCTGCTGGACGTCGAATGCGGCCGGGTCTGGTTCGGTCATTCGTGTCGGCACCGCCACCACCAGCCGGTCGATCAGCAGTCTGTGCTCCTGCAACTGGGGCATCTGAGGTCTGCGCATAAAGCCAAGCTGCAACTGGCCGGAGAGCAACTGCTCCTGCTGGATGGCGGAGGGCATATCCTGCAGATGGACCATCACGTCCGTGACCTGCTGTTTGAAGCGGGCCACCAGCGCAGGGGCCAGTGCGAAACTCGACAGACCGAAGCCAATCTTGAGCCGACCGGCTACCCCGCTCGCCACCGCCAGCGCATGGCTTTCGAACTCCCGACCGTGCTCGACCAGCGCACTCGCCTGAGTGAGCAGCTGGGCACCGAGCGCTGTCAGCTCGGCGCCGTGGCGGCCCCGTTTGAACAGGGTGCAGCCCAGTGCCTGCTCCAGCCCCTGGATCTGCTTGGTGAGGGCCGGTTGGGTGATAAAGAGGCGGCTGGCCGCTTCCCGGTAGTTGGCGGTGTCGGCCAGCGTTACAAACGCCTGTAGTTGCCTCAAGTCGAATTTCATTCCAATTGGTTATCCAAAGTGGCCATTTACTCATTATAAATTATCTAAACGCCCTGTTCTAATGGTGCTGAAAGGGGAGCCGAGCCCCCTTCGGTCTGGAACAAGGAGTCATATCATGTCGACCCAACGCTATCTCTTTTTGATCAAAGGCACCCTGGTGCTGGCCCAGCCGCTGGCCGCGCCTGAAACGGGGGAGCTGCTCGCCAGCCTGCTGCAACAGGGGTTTGTGGTCGGCCCGCTGCAGGTGTGGGCAGGCAGCGCAGAACAGGCGCTCGCCTGTTATGAGCGTGCCGCCCAGCAGCAGGCCTTTGCCGATGCACTCTCTGGCTTTCTGCCCGAGCTGGCCGGGGTGCCTGTATGAGTGTCTGTATGAGTGCAGGCATGAACACGATCACCCTGTCGGTATCCGCCCTGCTGCTCGATATGGATGGCACCCTGGTCTGCTCGACCGGCGATGTGGAGAAGGTGTGGCGGCTCTGGTGTCAGCATCATCAGCTTGCCCCTGAGCCGGTACTGGCTATGTGCCACGGTATGCGCTCACGTGAGGTGATCTGGGCGTTGGCCCCGCAGCTGGATGTGGAGCGGGAAGCGGCGCGGCTCGACGAGCTGGAGATGCAGCATACCGGCGGCGACGCCATCGCAGGGGCTGGCGAGTTTCTGCGCCGCTTGCCGCCAGAGCGTTGGGCCATCGTGACTTCCGCCAGTGAGCGGGTTGCCCGTCACCGCCTACGTTGTGCCGGTTTGCCGCTGCCCCACGTACAGGTGGGGGCCGAAGCGGTGATCAATGGCAAACCCGATCCCGAGCCCTATCTGCTGGGAGCCAAACGGCTTGGTGTCTCGCCCGATTGTTGTCTGGTGTTCGAGGATGCACCAGCCGGTATCGAGAGTGCCCTGCGTGCAGGTTGCACCGTGGTGCAGGTAGGAGGCGATGCGCCGCTCAATCCGGCGGTGGTGGCGGTGATCCGCGACTGGCGCGAGGTGAAGGTGGAGCCGGGGGAGGCGTCCCTGTTGGTGACGCTGCTCACCTGAGCGGTGGATAGAGCGTATTACGACCGCAGATTGCGGTATGAACCATCGCTATCCGCACTCTATGTTGCAATAAAAACGCCCCCGAGATGCGGGGGCGTTTTGCTATCTGACTGTTATTTGAAGACGCGGAAACGGGTGGCGTCGTCGATAAAGGTCTTCTCTCCTGCCGGTTGCTTGATGCTGCCAAAGGGCATCTGGGCGCGCAGCAGCCAGCTGGCGGGCAGGTTCCACTCCTTGCGTACCGCCTCGTCGATCAGCGGGTTGTAGTGCTGCAGGGAGGCACCGACTTTCTCCTGCGCCAGCGTCGTCCAGACCGCAAACTGGGCGATGCCGGTGGCATGTTCCGACCAGATGGGGAAGTTGTCTGCATAGAGGGCGAATTTTTGCTGCAGATCCTTGATGACGTCGGTGTCTTCGAAGAACAGCACAGTGCCGAAGCCTGCGCGGAAGCTGCCATCCACCTTTGCCTCACTCTGGGCGTAGGCTTCCGGCGGCACAATCTTTTTCAGCTCGGCTTTGACGATATCCCACAGCTTGTGGTGCTGGGCGCCAAACAGGATGACGGCGCGGGAGCTCTGGGAGTTGAAGGAGGAGGGGCTGTGTCTGATGGCATCCTGGATCAGGGCCGTCAGCTGCTCCGGCGTATGGGAGACCTGGTCGCCCAGGGCATAGATGGTACGACGTGCTTTGATCTGTTCGATAAACGGACTGCTCATAACATCTCCTTGTTCTGCTTGGCGTTGCAGCCGGTGATGGACGGTTTGTCCAGCGCCTGCCGAATCAGGTATAGACTATAACACCTGCAATGCAGAACGAGGTTAACCCGGGGTAACTAGCGTTTTTCCTGTCAGTTGATATTCGTTTGCGAACCCTGACGTTTCGTTAATGTTGGAAATGCCATTTAAGGGGCGCGAAAGTGATATTAATCAATGATTTACTCTCCTTTCTCTCCCACAATCCCCGTATGTTTTCTTGGTTCGGATGTGATGTGAGCCGTTCGTATCTCAATAAACGCTACTATGTGCTTGTCCCCCTCTCTGCATTGATTGGTTTGATGATCCTGATAGTGACGATCATCATGGCTATTGCCAGCTATCTGAGGGATATCGACATGACGGTATCCGGTTTCGGCCACATGGCATCCTCCGTTGAAGCGTCCCTGATCCACGAGATGGTGAAGGTCAATGAGCGGCAACTGGCGGTGCTGGAGGCCTCGCTCGACAAGGAGAAGATCGCTCGCGGCGGGCTGGCCGACTCCCCCATCTGGGCCATTGCACACAAGATCAAACCAGGCAACCACTACATCTACTTTTACAACCTGAACGCGGATCGTATCGACAGCTACCCGGACTGGCTACCGCCCCCCGGTTATCAGGCGGCGCTGCGACCCTGGTATCAGGTGACCACCATGCCGGGCGACGAGCTCGTCTGGTTTGGCCCCTACCCTGAATACAATACCAATGAACTGATACTCAGCCTGATCAAACGGGTGCGGGACGATCAGGGGCAGCTGCTGGGGCTGCTGATGGTCGACATGTCGTTCGACTCGCTGCAGCAGGCGCTACAGCGGACGGTTGGTGGCAATCAGGCTGCACTCTATCTTACCTTGCGCGACAGCGGCCAGCTGGTGGTGGGCAGCAATATGGATCTGCTGGCAGATCACCCCATCGAGCAGCATCAGGGCCAGCAGTGGCTCGGTCTGGATGTGTTGTGTCATGGTACTTTCCTTAAGCGCGAGCTGGCGGACATTGGCTGGGATCTGAATATCTATCTGCCGCCCGTGCTGTTTCGCAACAGCCTCTATGAGGCGCTGCAGATGGTGGTTTTGCCATTGATCTCCCTGTTTGCCATCTGGTGTTGCACGCTGAGTCTGCTGGTGCGGATCTTCCGCCAGGAGCAGGCGCTGGTGTCGGGTTCACTGACCGGTATCGTGCGCAATCTGGAGAGTTCTCCCCCCATCACCAAGGCCAATACCTGGTTTGTGCGTCGCAGCCTGAACGAGATCGATCAGGTCAGGGCCAGCTTCCTCAAGGGGCAGGATGCGCTGTTGCGGGACCCTCTGACCGGTATCATGAACCGGCGAGCCTTCGAGCAGCACAAGAGCGCGCTGGAGCTGAGGGGGGGCGCTTCTGGCTGCTGCTGTTTGATATTGATCACTTCAAAGGACTCAATGACAGTCGGGGTCATGCCTTCGGCGATCAGGTACTGTGCCGGGTTGCCAACTGTCTTGCTGATGTGCTGGGGGTGAGCACGGTTTACCGGATTGGTGGCGATGAGTTTGCCGCTCTGCTGCAACAGCCACAGGATGAGCTGGCGGAGAAGCTCAATTGTCTGCTTGACGTGGTGCGACATCAACAGTGGCGTGAGCACAAGGGGCAGGTCACCTTGAGTATCGGTGGCGCCTGCCATTCACCCGTCGCCGACCCCATCTTCGAGCGTGCTGATGCAGCTCTTTATCGTAGCAAGGAGGCTGGCCGGGACTGCTGGCATCTGGCGGATGAGGCTGCTGACTGACAGCTTTTGTCCCAGCGCGGCGGGTCTGTGCCGGGACACGACAACCAGATGGTGGGTCACCCAGCCGTAATAGTTTGGCTTTTTGGTGATTTTAATCTTTAAATTCAATTGCTTGATTTTAGACTTCCATTTTGGGCGGTGGCCGTGCGGCCATTGACTGTCGCATCCCTCATTTCTGCCGGCTGGCGAACCCCGTGGCACTTTGTATAGTGCCGCTGAATATTAATCAGGTTTGACAGGAGTACCCATGGAGATGAATTCGCGTGCTCTTCGCGCACTGGCATTGCTGGGCGCCTTGCTGGCTGGCAGCGCGACCGTGCATGCTTCCGAGACCCTCAATACCATTTTGGGTGGCGGTGCAGGCGGGGTAGCTGGCACCATGATCGGCAAGGAGCTGGGTGGCGATACCGGGGCGCTGGTTGGGGCTGCGTTGGGCGGTGCGGCCGGTGGGGCTGCGACGGCCAACAAGGGCAACAAGAATGAAGCGGCCCTTGGCGGCGCGGTGGGGGCGCTGGGCGGTGCCGCCATCGGCAAGAGTGTCGGTGGCGATACCGGTCAGCTGATCGGCGCCGGGGTCGGCGGGGCGAGTGGTTCGGCCATCGGTGCCAAGACGGGCGATGGCCACAAGAGCCAGGATCGCTATTACGATGATGACGACGATCATCACCATCACAAGCACCACAAGAAGTACAAAAAGCATAAAAAGCACAGATGGCACGACGACGATTGATGTGCGCGCAGTGAGTGCGAAAGATGCAAAACGGGGCCTGTTGGTCCCGTTGTGCATTATGTGGTGACTCGATCGTGCAGTCACACCAGCCGGTGCTGGCGGCGACCGGCGGCAAAGGCGTTGATGTTGTCGATCAGCTGATCGGCCAGTCGCTGCATCGACTCCTCGCTGGCCCAGGCCACATGGGGGGTCAGAATGAAGTGGGGGTATTGCAGCGCCTTCATCAAGGGATGGTCGGGGGGCGGGGGTTCGACGCTCGCCACATCGAAACCGGCGCCACCGAGGCGGCCGTTGGCCAGCGCTTGCAGCAGCGCCTCCTCATCCACCAGACCGCCACGGCCGACGTTGATCAGCAGGGCGCCCGGTTTCATCAGATCCAGCTCCCGCTCGCCAATGAGGTTGCGGGTGTAAGGGGTGAGCGGGCAGTGCAGGCTGATGACGTCCGAGCTTTGCAGCAACTCGTCGAGGGGCAAGCGATCCTCGTCGTGACTGGCGCCGACCTGGCTCTGGGCATAGCGTACCGTCATCCCCATCCCTTTGGCCCGCTCGCCGAGCGCCTGACCGAGCGTCCCTTTGCCGATGATACCAAGCTGCTTGCCGTGCAGATCCATGATGTTGTGGTCGAAGAAGCAGAACTGGCCGCTCTGTTGCCAGCGCCCCTCCAGTAGCGACTGGCGCCAGCAGAAGAGGTTGCGCGACAGGGCCAGCATCAGCGCCATGGCGTGCTCCGGCACCGAGGGGCCCGAGTAGTTGCGGATATTGCACACCCCGACGTTGGCGGCGCGGCACGCCTCCAGATCCACGTTGTCGCTGCCGGTGGCGGCGAGCGCGATGAGTTTGAGCTCTGGCAGCTGGGCCAGTTCGGCGGCGCCGATCCGTACCTTGTTGATGATAGCGATGCTGGCATCTTTGAGCCGTTCCACCACCTGTTCCGGGGTAGTACTTGGATAGCTCTGCCAGTGGTGGGGGAAGTCGGGGTGATGCAGGGTGATGCCCGCATCCAGGGTATCGCTGTCGAGAAACACAATCTGCTGCATGGACCTTCCTGCCATTGTTCAGGTTCGAGAGGCCATGATGCCAAAGAGGATGCGGTCAGGGCCAGCCTGCCGCTGTGTCATGGCTGGGCTTTATCCGGCAGATGTGAGCTGGCGCGCGCTTTATTGCGCCACGGTGGCGGCAGGTTTAGAGCCAGCCCAGATGGTTGAGCCAGCCCTGAATGCGGGTGGGGGTCTCCTCCAGCTCCATCAGGGCGTAGGGGCGATAGTTGAGCTTGTTGCTGCGCCGGCTCTCGCTTCTGCGGGCCTCGGCGGCCAGCAGTGGCCAGCGACCGCCATCCTCCTGATAGAGGTCCAGGGTGGGGATGGCCGCCTGAGCCACCTGTTTGGCCAGGGTCTGGTTGCTCTGCTGATTGGGGAAGAAACCATCGAGCAGCACCAGTGCATCGGGGGCGGGCAACTGTTCGCTGGCGATGAGGTTGGCAGTCCAGGCGGCGCCGGTACCTTGCGCCAGGATCAGCTTGAAGCCCCCCTCCTGCAGCTTGGCATCCGCCAGCTTGCTGATCCGCTCGGCAAACTGCTTGCGAAATGCATCGCTATTTTTCGCTTTTTTCTCGGCGGCTGGGTCCAGTTCGGTCTGCTGGGGGGAGGGCAGCAACAGCAGGGTATCAAAGCCCAGTCGGCCGAGGGCGCGAGTCAGTTGCCAGAGTTGGCCGCTGCGCTGCCAGTCGGGCAGTAAAATGGCGAGCCCCAGATAGTTTTCACTGTCGTGTTTGGCGAACAGCACCGTCTGCTTTTCGATCTGGGTGGCATCGGGTAGCCCTTTCCAGTCGCTCGCTTGCCAGTGATCGAGGGGGAGTGGCTCCGCGATGGGCGGTGCAACGTCGCTCGCCTGCGCGACATGGCCAGCCAGCAAGGTCAATAACAGCAGTGATAAGGATAATCTGGCCATAGTGTGCTCCCCCGGTTATCTGGGTTAGCGGCGGCGGCGTGATTTTCTGAAGGCGGGCGGTGTGATGGCAACCCGGAGGCAATAAAAAAGCGAGCCGGTGGCTCGCTTTTTTGCAATCAATTCAAAGCGGTCAATTAGTTGACGCGACGCTTGAATTCACCGGTGCGGGTATCGATTTCGATCTTGTCACCGATCTCTACGAAAGCGGCAACAGCCAACTCGTAGGTAGTGCCTTTCAGACGGGCAGGCTTGGTCACTTTACCGGAGGTGTCGCCACGGGCAGCCGGTTCGGTGTACTCAACTTCGCGCACGATGGTGGTCGGCAGTTCTACGGAGATGGCTTTCTCGTTGTAGAAAGTCACTTCACACAGATCTTCCATGCCGTCTACCAGGTAGTTCAGCACGTCACCCAGGTTGTCTTTCTCTACGTCGTACTGGTTGTACTCGGTGTCCATAAAGACATACAGGGGATCGGAGAAGTAGGAGTAGGTGCACTCTTTACGTTCCAGCTGAACAACGTCCAGCTTGTCGTCGGCCTTGAAGACGGTCTCGGTAGCGCTGCCGTTCAGCAGGCCCTTCAGCTTCATTTTGACCACGGCGGAGTTACGGCCGGATTTGTTGAATTCAGCCTTCTGAACCACCATCGGCTCGGTGCCGATCATGACTACGTTACCAGCGCGGATTTCCTGTGCGGTTTTCATGTAAAAAATTCCTGTTCGTGAAACGGACGGATAAAAACTGCCAGATTATATACGGCTTTCTAAAAATTTCACCAACCGTGTGACGAGATCCCCATCCCGGAGCAACTTCTGTGACCAGCTTCGCCCATGTTGCAGCCAAATCGCGCTGTATTGCGGCCATTGGGCCCAGAGTTCGCGGCAATCTTCACCACGGTTGAGAGCCAGATTGAAGCTGCGCAGCCATTGGCCGCAATCGGCAGGCAGATCAGCAAGATAGTGGTCGAGGAACTGCTCCAGCTTGACCAGATGGGCCTCCTCCTCCTGTTGGTAGATGTGCCAGAGGAAAGGACGAGCCGCCCACTGGGCCCGTACGAAGGAGTCCTCCCCACGCACCAGATTGAGATCGCAGCTCCACAGCAGCCGATCGTATCCGGCCTGATCGGTCATCGGCAGCAGCTTGATAGTGAGGTTGCCCGCGTGGAGCAGATCCCCCGCTTGGGCGGTGGTGATGGCATCTGCCAGACCGGCACCGGTGAGCACATCGTTGAGAGAGCGCCCCAGCGGCAGCAGCAGGGTGACGGGCGTGGCGCTCTGGCACCAGCTCTCGACCAGACTCTTCAGCGCATTGCTCTCGTAGGTAAAGAGACTGACCCGCAGCTCGTGCTCTTGTTTTGGCGGCAAACCGAGACTGGCCCAGTAGGCTGCCAGTCCCGCATCATCTTGCTGCCACAGCTCCCGTTCGGCGATCAGGTCGTGCTCGCACAAAAGGCCGCCGGTTTTAGCGGTAAAGCCCGGGAAGAAGAAGTATTTGTTGAGGCTTTTATTGCCAACACGCTGGGGTGAGGCGAGGCCGTGGCAATCCTCGACCCAGCTCTCCGCCGAGAGGTACTCCAGATTGATCCAGCATGGGGGGCTGGGTTGGCTCGCCATCAGCTCTATGAAGGGGGCGGGCAGCTCGCAGGCAAAGGCTTCGATCACCACCTTGGCCGGGGTCATGTCGCTCGGCAGGGTCTCATGCCAGTGCTGGATATAGATGCCATCGACCCACTGGCCATCCTGCGCAGGGTCGAGACCTGGACAGATGCGGGCGAAACTTGCCAGGTCATCCACCCAGAGCCGCACCTGAACCTCATTGCCATGTGCCGCAATATTCCCCTCCCGTTTTAGCTGGCGGGAGAGTCGCCAGGTGACGCCGATGTCGCCGAAGTTGTCGACGACGCAACAGAAGATGTCCCAGTCAAACGGGGGTAGGGGAGTTGTCATGGCGCGGGATCCCGGATGCAAAAAACCGGTGCGCAGGGTAGCACACCGGTTGACTGGCTTCTAACCGTCAGCGCGTGACGGTCGCTGCGGCAGGTTACTCCTTGCCGTAGACGTTGTTCTCTTGCTCACGAACCCGGATGAAGGTGGTGCGCTTGGTCAACTCTTTCAGCTGGCTGGCGCCGACGTAGGTACAGGTGGAGCGCACGCCGCCCAGAATGTCGCGCACGGCGTTCTCGACCGGGCCGCGGTAGGGCAGCAGCACGGTTTTACCCTCGGAGGCGCGGTATTCGGCAACGCCGCCGGCATGTTTGTCCATGGCGCTGGAGGAGCTCATGCCGTAGAACTTCATGAAGGGTGCGCCGTCTACATCGACGATCTCGCCACCGCACTCCTCGTGGGCTGCCAGCATGCCACCCAGCATGACGAAGTCGGCGCCACCGCCGAAGGCTTTGGCGACGTCGCCAGGGCAGGTGCAGCCGCCGTCACCGACGATCTGGCCGCCGAGGCCGTGGGCCGCATCGGCACACTCGATGATGGCGGAGAGTTGCGGATAACCGACACCGGTCTTGACGCGAGTGGTGCAGACCGAGCCCGGGCCGATGCCGACCTTGACGATGTCGGCGCCGGAGAGGATCAGCTCTTCGACCATCTCGCCGGTCACCACGTTGCCCGCCAGAATGACGTGGTTGGGGCAGGCTTCACGAATCTTGCGTACAAACTCGACGAAGTGTTCGGAGTAGCCGTTGGCCACGTCGACACAGATGAAGCGCAGCGCTTCGGACATGGCGAGGATTTGGCGGGTCTTGGCGAAATCTTCAGCCGAGGTGCCGGTGGAGACCATCACATGGCCCAGCAGCGCCGGGTCGGTCTCGTTGACGAAAGCTTGCCACTGCTCAAGGCTGTAGTGCTTGTGTACCGCGGTCATCATCTCGAAACCGGCCAGCGTGCGCGCCATGGCGAAGCTGCCGACGGTATCCATGTTGGCGGCGATGACGGGTACGCCTTGCCATTGGGTCTGAGTGTGTTTGAAGGTGAACTGACGGGTCAGGCTTACTTGGGAACGGCTCTTGAGAGTAGAGCGCTTGGGGCGGAACAGGACATCCTTGAAACCGAGCTTCAAGTCTTCTTCGATACGCATTACAAATTCCTTATTGAGCCTTGTTGAAAGTCACTTTTGCAGTGGCAAATTTTCGGCAGGCGCAAAAAAACCGGTGGTTTTCAGGCCCTCCGGTTTACAACAGTGTAGGCAAAAATCCCTTCAGAACAAGACTGATAATTTGTAAATCCTTGTGGTAGCCTTTGGCGTCACAACCTGAGGTTAACCACCAGTTTCATCCAGCACCGTTCGGTGCATTGCTCTCCTTCGATATTCCTGCCCGCTTGGGCCGCCGTTCGGCCACTCTTTGTCGTCTCTCTCCTGATCCGCCAGATATTATCCAAGTAGCTGAAATAAATCGGATTGACCCACAATGGGACTGTGGTAGATCTGGGCGCAGGATTGACAAGGCAGGGCAGTAAAATGGGCAAGATGATGGTGGGGATCACCCTGATGCTGGCACTGTGTGGCAGTGCGCTGGCTGAGACCCCGACCAGCTATGGCTGGATCGAGAAGGGGCTTATTTTGCCTACCGGCGTGGCGGTGAAGATGAAGCTCGATACCGGTGCGCTCACCTCTTCCCTTGATGCACGCTCCATCACCAGATTCAAACGGGATGGCAAGCCCTGGGTGCGCTTCATGCTGGTGGTGACCGATGCCGACAGCGGCAAACTGGTCAAACAACAGTTCGAACGGCGGGTCGAGCGCAGCGTGACGGTGCGCGGGGCGGGCGGTATGGAGCAGCGGCCAACGGTGACCATGTCCATCTGTCTGGGAGACAAGGTGTATGAGGAGTGGTTCACCCTGCGGGATCGCAGCAAGATGATCTATCCGGTGCTGCTGGGCCGACGTCTGCTGGCGGAGCTGGGCCCGGTGGATTCCAGTCGGACCTTTACCGTACAGCCCGCCTGCCGTTAGGGGCAATTTCGGCGTGAATCTAAAAAACGCCGTTTCACAGCTAAATCCCCGCCCCTCTACCAGAGGTAGCATCTCCACCATACCCTGAAGCGTGCGAGTTCGTTCGCCAGCAAGGGCTTGAGCGTGGAGTGCATCATAGTGAAACCCTATCAACAAATCGTATCTGAATGGCTATTGCTCGCGGGCGAACAGCAGGGCGTAGCCTTGAGTCTGGGCAGCGATGGCCACTGCCGTGTGCCATTCGGTCTGGATAGCGAGTGCCTGGTCGAAGTGCCCGATAACGATGATCTGCAGGCATGCTACCTCTATATCCCCTTGCTGCGTCTGCCTGACGATGCGGTAAGTCAGTTGCAGCTGACCCGCTCGGCCCTTGAGCTGAACATGTTTGGTTTGACCACGGGGGGAAGCCAGATCAGTCTGGACAGTCGCAGCAACCATCTGGTGCTGACCTTTTCCTCTCTCATCGAAATGCTCGATAAAACTTTGTTTACGCAGACCCTGGGCGAATTTCTTGATCTCGGCGTCACCTTGCAGACGCAATTGCAGGCGTTGCACGCCCGGCAGGAGACAGCTGCCATTCCCTCCCCGTTATCTGGCGTCATGATCCCGTGTTGATGGATCGTCATTGGTATTAATCAGGAGTAGAAGATGTCTATTCAAAGCATTGGACAACCCCAGCGCGCTACCGCTGTGGCCTCTCATGAGCATGGGGAGGTGCAATCCTCATCTCGCCAGCACTCGGTTCATCATAATCTGGCCTCTCACTATACCAGCCTCGGCTTCGGCTCCCGGGTTCTGCCGGGCAAGGTCTTGAACACCTCGCTCAAGTGGTTGACCCTCAGTGCCCCGGCTCGCAAGATTGGCATCGCCATCCAGGGCGGCCATGATTCCCATGCCCAGAGTGCCAAGGGCAAAGCTCGTTACTGGACGGGCGCCATCATCAAAGGGCTGGCCAATATCACCGGTGGTGTCAGCAGCGTGGCCAGCGGTGCGGTGACGGCCGGGGTGACCGGGGTGAAAAACCTTGGCGAGTCAGCGGCGCGTCTGGTGGCCTCCTCCTCTCTGGGGTTGGCGGGTAGCGTGATGAAGGGGGCCTCCCATCTGCCGCTCGGTATGTCAGAGCGGTTGCAACAAGGCTCACAGCAGGCCTTGAGTGCCGCCAAGGGGATCATCAAACCGGCCTTCGTGGCGAAGGCGCAGCAGGAACCGCTGACTGCCGAGGGGGCGAGAGCGGTGATGGATGCGGCCCTGCTGGCGCGGGTCAGCTGCTCCAGCAGTTATCGGGAGATGCCGGCAGGCTACAGTCACGCCACGCTGGCAGATATTCCCCCTTCGATATTGGCCCGCCGTGAAGATGGTTCCGGTGGCACCGGGAGTGCCCTGACACTTCATGTCACCCCAGGCAAGAACGAGAATGACCCCTTTATCCTGACAGGTGATGCCTGGTCTGCGCTCAAGGTCGCCGTTTACAAGCGTGGCGATACCATGGTGCTCTCGTTTGTGGGCACTCAGCCTGCCAAACGCCCCGGCACCCTGAAGAGCGATGCTGGCGCGGCCCTTGGCATCAAGGACAGCGCGTTTCAAGATGCCGACCGGCTGGTCAAGGCCTTTGCCCAGCAGTATGGCGGCAAGGTCGAGGTGCTGGGCCACTCATTGGGGGGCGGTCTGGCGCAATATGCCGGCATCAAGCACGGGCTCAAGGTCACGGCGTTCAACAGCATGGGGCTGCATGTCGGATTGCGGGATCGCCTCGCTCACAAGCTGGACGATGCCAATGTCACCCACGTCAACACCAGCGGGGATCCGCTGAGCCAGAAGGTGGAACATGGTGTGTTCGGGCTGGATGCCTCTTCCCAGGTGGGCAAGCGTTATGTGATTGAACACTCTGGCGGGCATCGCATGGAGGCGGTGACTGCAGGTCTGGATGCTCTGCTTGCCTGATCTGCCGGTGATGGCGCGGCGACAAGTCGCGTAGCGTCAGCGTGCTAATTATCTATAAACAACGCCTCCCTCGGGAGGCGTTGTTATTTTCGGATCAGGGCAGGGAGTGGGTGTGGGTCGGTAGCCAGACGCTCACCTCCAGCCCCCCTTCCGGCCGGTTGTGGACATCGAGGTCGGCGCCGTGCAGCTGGGCAATGCGCGAGACGATGGCCATGCCGAGACCCACGCCATCCCCCTGCTGGGGATTGACCCGAAAGAAGCGTTCATACAGCCGGGGCAAGGCGCTGGCGGGAATGCCGGGACCGTTGTCGCTCACATCCACCCTCACCCGGTTGCCCTCTCGCAGTACCCGCACCCTGATCTCACCCTCCGGCTGGGTGTAGCGCAGCGCATTGTCGATCAGGTTGCTGAACAGCAGTTCGAGCAGGGTGGCCTGCCCCATCACCAGCTGCGGCAATTCACACTCCAGCGACAGCTGCTGATCCTTCTTGAGCGCGATGGGTGCCAGGGTCGCGAGGGTGCCTTGCAGCAGGTGGCCCACCTCCAGTTCGGTCAATACCAGCCCCTGCTGGTTGTCGATGCGGGCCTGGGTCAGCAGTTGGCGGATCAGCCGATCGCTGCGATCGAGGGCCTGCAGCATCTTGTGCAGGGATTGCTGGCGGCTCACTTCATCTTCGGCAGCCAGGGCATTTTCACTGTGGATCCGCAGCACCGCCAGCGGGGTGCGCAGCTCGTGGGCCGCCTCGTTGGTAAACTGTTTCTCCCGCTCTATGGTCTCCGCCAGCGCCTGCATCAGCCGGTTGATCTCGTTGGTGAGGGGGGTCAGCTCCTGAGCGCTTATCTTGAGGCTGAGCGGGCTCAGGTTGGCGGGGTGACGTTCACTGATGGCCTGGGCCAGCTGACGCAGGGGGGCCAGCCCGCGGGTGATGAGCCACCAGAGCAGGGCCAGCAGGAAGGGCAGGGTGATCAGCAGCGGCAGCATGGTGAGGGTGGCCATCTTGCTGGCCAGTTCGCTGCGCTCGTCGTCCCGCTCGGCCACCACCAGCCAGGTCTGCTCCTGCTGGTTGTAGAGAGTGAAGGTGCGCCACTGGTGATTATCTTTTTCGACCGTGTCGAAGCCGATGGCCAGGGTGACCAGCGGCTGATCCGGGGCGCTGGGGGCGCGCAGCAGCAAGCCGCCCTTTTCATCGAGCAGTTGGAAGTAGAGATTGCGTTCGAACTCGTGGCCGTAGGGGGTGATCTCCCGATCCTCGCCGGTCAGGTTGAGGCTGGGGTCTTTTTGCCACTCATCGGGATTTTGCGCCTCCCACTCCTGATAGACGGTGCCGTTGGCGGGCAGTTGCCCCTGCTGGGCCATGTAGCGAGCCAGCAGCTGATTGGTGATGCGGGCCGACTGGGCGAGGCGGGCATCAAACAGCTCCTCCATCTCGTGGCTCGCCTCCATGTAGCCGATAAAGGCGCTGATGGTGAGACTCAGGCTCACCAGCGTCAGGATACCGGTGAGCAGAAAGCGGCGAATGGAGCGCGGACGTTTCATCGTGCGGGTGTCCGGCTTGGCTGTTCGAGCTGGGGAATGATGTAGCCTACCCCGCGAATATTGCGGATGAGGTCGCTGTAGAACTTCTTGCGTAGATGGTGGATATGCACCTCTACCGCGTTGCTCTCGGCGCCTTCATCCCAGCCGTAGAGGCTCTGTTGCAGCTGATCCTTGCTCAGCACCCGGCCGCTCTGGCTGATCAGCTCCTGCAGCAACTTGTATTCGTGGGGGGTGAGTTTGACCGCCTCCCCCTGATAGGTGACCTGCTGGGATTCGGGATAGATAAGGATATCGCCATACTCCAGCACCGCCTGAGCCTGCCCCTTGCTGCGACGAACCAGGGCCCGCAGGCGGGCGTTGAGCTCCTGCAGGGCGAAGGGCTTGACCATGTAGTCGTCGGAGCCGGCATCGAGGCCGACCACCCGATCGTCCAGCGCATCGCGGGCGGTGAGGATCAGCACCGGCAGTTGGTGTCCTTCACGCCGCAACTTGCGCAGCAGGCTGAGGCCATCGATGTCGGGCAGATTGAGATCGAGGATCAGGGCGGCGAACTCGTTGCTCTTGAGGGCTGCCAGAGCGGGCAACCCCTGTTGCAGCCAGTCCACCGTATAGCCGCTATGGCGCAGTGCATCCTGCATACCATCCCCCAGCATCACATCATCTTCCACCAGCAGGATCCGCATTCTTTTCTCCCTGTTTGTTGGGTGTGGCGATCTGGCTCAGCGCCAGGGCGTGCCGTGGCATAAACAACCCTGCCCACCAGTATGCAAGCTGGTGGGCAGAGTTTAAATAGTTCTTTGATCCATCAGGGTTTTATAGCTTGGCCAGCCGATCGCGGATCTCCATTCTGCGCCCTTCATCGGCCACTTCGCGACCCGGGCGGGCCGGGGCGGCCAGCGCCTTGTCGAGGTAGGTTTTGGCCTCGGCCTTGCGACCCTGATCCAGCAGGAAGTCACCGTAGAAGAAGTTGGGATCGATGCCATCCGGATTGATGGCCAGCGCCTGCTTGAGCAGTTGCTCTGCCTTTTCGTCATCGCCAAAGCCGACCGGCCAGCCGGGCACCTGATAGTAGAGGGAGCCCAGACTGGTATAGGCGGAGCCGTCCAGCGCCTTGGGATCCTGTTTGAGTGCCAGCTCCAGCTTGGCTTTGGCCTCTTTCACCAGACCCAGTGCCCCCAGCCCCCCTTTGGCCCCCGCCCAGGTGCTCTTGACGATGGCCGACCAGATCAGCAGATCGGCGCGAAAAGGCTCCTTGGCGCTGGCCGCTTCGGCCTGGGTGCTCAAGGTTTCGAGGCAGCTCTCTTTCGCCTTGCCGCTCTGTTGATACTGGCAGACGGCCCACTGTTGCTGGATGGGGACGAGGGCATCACTCGCGGCCATGACTGAGGTGGATCCCAGCAGGATGGCGATGGCACAAGAGGTCACGGATTGACGGAAAAAATTCATATTAATGCTCCTTCTTGGTCTGGATCGGGCGGGACAAGTCTGGTTGTGGCGCACTGTTGGCGCCGGTATCAGTCGTCCCTGGCTGAAGATGACGGGCATAACGTTTGATGATCGGCAGCTGTCTGGCCAGCGCTTTGTCGACGATGCCGGGCAGCAGGGCATTGAGCCGCACGAACAGCTTTTCCGGCCAGCCGAGCCAGCTGCGGCGGGTTTCGTTGCACAGGGCGATGACCGCCTCTTCGGCTACCTCCTGCGGGCTGTCGGTCTGGGTGCCGAGCGCCGCATTCATCTCGTAAGCGGCCTCGGAGTTGAGCTTGGTGCGGGTGGCGCGGGGGGCAAAGTGCAGCACCTTGATACCACTCCCCTCCAGCTCCCGTCCCAGCGCTTCGCTAAAGCCGCGCAGGGCAAATTTGCTGGCGCAGTAGACGCTGTAACCGGGGTAGCCGATGCTGCCCAGGCTCGAGCCCATGTTCATGATGATCCCCTGCTTGCGCATGGTTGGCAGCAGGGCACGGGTGAGCTGGATGGGCGCCTCGATATTGAGCAGCAGCTGGCGCTCCACCTGCTCGAAGCTCTGATCTTCCAGCCAGGCAAACTGGTTGCAGCCAGCGTTGTTGATCAGGATGTCGATCCCGTCCTCCAGCGCCGGGTGTTGCAACAGCTTGGCCCGCTCCTGCGCAGAGCCGAGGTCGGCGAGCACCACCTGATGGCGCTCGGGATGAGGCAGTGACTTGCACAGCCGCTCCAGTGCCGGGCCGCGACGACCGTGCAGCAGCAGGTGTGCCCCCTGGGCCGCCAGCTCCTGTGCCAGCTCCTCACCTATGCCACCGCTGGCGCCGGTGAGCAGCACGAGTTTCCCTTCAAGGTTCATGGTATGGATTCCCTTTTTGCTGTCTGCTGATCCGCTGCCGACTTACGGTGTGGCGGTGAGGTTGTAGAGCATCTCGCCATAAAGGCGGTAGACCACCTTGGCCCCGTGGATGATGGCGGCCTGATCCGCCGGACTCTCGACCCGATCCATCAGGGACTCAAAGAACTTGAGGTGCTCCTGATCCAGGGCGCCGTGGGAGCTCAGATAGCTCATCGCCTGGGGTGGCAGGCCGAGACCCTTTTTCAGCTGGTCGGCGACGGTGAGGGCGATGGCCACGCTGGTGCCTTCCAGCACCTGTACCATGCCGAAGAAGCCCATGGGGTTGCCGCGCTGGATCTGGTCGTAGAGGAAGGCGACCATCAGCTCGATGGGCAGCCCCGGCTGGCCGTGGCGCACCGCCTCGGCATCACCGCCACAGGCGCGGATATCGTTGAGGATCCACTCCTGATGGCCATACTCCTCGTCGATGTACTCGGCAATGGCGCCACGCACCCACTCGTACTCCTGACCCAGCTTGCCGCCGGTTGCCATCAGCAGCGGAACTGTGTGGCGCACGTGGTAGTAAGCCTGTGCCAGAAAGGCGAGATAGGTGTCACGGCTGATATCGCCACGGCGACAGGCTTCGATAATGGGGGCGTTGAACAGATGTTCACGCTCACTGGCAGTGGCTTGTTGCAGAGTCTGATAGAAGCTCATGACGATTCTCCTGTAAGGCATTGGCTGATTTGCCGGAAAAAGTGTTGGTAAATCTCGTTGCGACGGGGGCGCCCGTTGCCGGTCAGCAGCCCGGGATGTTGATCCAGCGCCACCGGCAACCAGTGGTGCAGCCGGGCATAATCGGGCAGCCGCTGGTTCAGACCTGCGATCTGGCGTGGCAGATCCGCCTCTTTGCCCGGCAGGGGCTGGATCAGCGCCACGTTGGCGGGCTGACCATCGCCAAAGACCACGATGCGGGCGATGGCGGGGCAGAGCTGTGCTTCGGCCTCCACCCACTCGGGGGAGAAGTTGCGGCCAAAGGAGGTGATCTGGACATTCTTCTTGCGCCCGGTGATATGGAGGTAGCCTTCTTCATCGAGATGGCCCAGATCGCCGGTGGCAATCTGTTCGGGAGTCGGTTCGTTGCTGCCGAGATACCCCAGCATGGCGCTGCCGCTCACCATAATTTCGCCGTCGCTGGCGATGGTGACCTGACAGTGGGGCAGGGGGCGGCCGACGCTGCCGGGCTTGTCAGCATCCGGGCTGTTGAGCGCCACCACGGAGCCGCACTCCGAGAGGCCATACCCTTCGTATACCGGCAGGCCGAGCTGGCGGGCATGTTTGATCAGGTCGGGTGCTACCTTGCCGCCACCGACGGCAATAAAGCGCAGGCTCTTGAGCTGCTGGGCCAGCGTCGGGGTGCTGGTGCAGAGCGCCAGCAGCAGGCGCAGCAGTTCGGGCACCAGCACCAGACTGTGGGTCGGCCAGCGCAGCAGGGCTTCCCCCAGCATGGCTGGATTGAGCGAACTGGATCCGGTGAAACCGAGCTCCCCGAGGGACGGAATGCGGCTGCAGGCGCCGGTCAGCAGCGGCACATAGAGGCCGGTGATGTTCTCAAGCAGGGTGGCCAGCGGTAGCAGGGTGAGGTGTTTTTCCACCTTGGCTGGCGCGACCCGCTCGGCCAGCGCATGGCTCACTGCCATCATCTGGGTCAGTGACAGGCTGACGCCCTTGGGCTGGCCCGTGGTGCCGGAGGTGTAGGTGATCTTGGCAGTGCCCTTGGGCAGCGCCGGTCGATTGGCCGGGATATAGCGCCAGAGCGGCAGCTCGCCGGTGATCAGCGAGAGCGGCTCGGCGGCATGCCACCCCTGATGATATGGGCCCACCAGCGCATCGGCGCCGCTGCTCTCCAGCAACCAGGCCTGCTGGGCCTGACTGAAGAAGTGGGGCACCGGGATCACCACGATACCTGCGCGGGTGCAGGCGAGATCCAGCAGCGCCCAGGGCAGGCCGTTGTCCAGTTGCAGCGCCAGACGGCTGATGTCGAGCTGTTGCAGCTGGCTGGCCAGACGCTGGATCTGTTGCCACAGGGTCTGGTAATCGAGACGCTGCTGGCTGCTCAGCAGCGCAGGGGATTGCGGATCCTCGTGGGCATGTTTGGCGATGGCGTCGAACAGGCTCATTGGGCGCACCTTTTTTGATGGGGCTGGTTATCACTGCTTTTGCCGCCATCCTCAAACAGGGTCGGCATGGGGGCCAGCAGATTGAGCAGCAGGCTGCGCTGGGCCAGCACCTCGCGCCCCTGATTGATGTCGCCCACCATCACCTTGGGTTGGCAACGGTAGTACTCACCCCAGGCGTCGGCGTCGGCCCCCACCTGATGGGCCTGTGCGGGGGCCAGCTCCACCGGATTGAGTTGCAGGCGGGCAAAGCTGTTGCGCAGCTTGGCGGTGCCGGTAAAGACCACGTAGTCGAGGGCGTTTTCACACAGCAGGCGGCACAGGGCCGCGAACATCAGACGGGCATTGCCCGGTTCGCTGCAGGCCAGATTGCCCACTTCGATAATGCGGTTGCGTGCCGGATAGACCCCGAGGCGGGTGTTGATGGCGGCCTCGATGGGTTGCTCCAGATACTGTTCCAGATAGAGAGGCCCCTCACTGGCATGATTGAGACCACAGGCACCGACCAGCGCCCCGTCCGCCCGATAGAGCCCCAGCAGACAGGGGAGAAAATGGGGGATGCGGGCGTTGAACTCGAGGGTGTAGGCGGCCTGGATATAGGTTTGCAGCGCCATGACTTGCTGCGGGGACTTGGCTAGCAGCAATCGGTAGGGGGCCTGGATCTCGATGGTCATGGGGGACTCCTTCTCTTGCGATGGTTTGAGAGTAAAAGGGCAAACTTAAGAAACCCTTAAGGAGCAAAAAAAGTTGTCAGCGAGGCAGCGGGCAGGCAATCTGCGCCGCTGTTATCCAACAGGAAGCCCCCAAGAGGAACCGCCATGTCATCCACCGTCAGCTGCCCCCTGTGTGCCAGCCATCGCAGTTATCCCCTGCCGGTGGCGGGCAAACGCTATCATCGCTGCCTCGCGTGCGAGCTGGTCTGGCTGGATGATGCGGATCATCTGGATGAGGCGGCGGAGAAGGCGGTCTATGACGGTCACGACAATCGGGTGGATGATCCCCGTTATCGCACTTTTCTGATGCGGGCATTTGGTGAGGTACTAGCGCGAGTGCCGCTACCTGCCAGTGGTCTCGATTTTGGCTGCGGTCCCGGCCCTGCGCTGGTGGCGATGGGGCGTGAGGCGGGTTACGACATGGTTGGATATGATAAGTTCTATGCCGACTTTCCCGAGTTGCTGACGCGTCAGTATGACTTCATCACCAGTACCGAGGTGATCGAGCATATCGCCGAGCCGCGCACGGTGCTGGCGCAGTTGTGGGATTGCCTCAAGCCCGGTGGCCTGCTGGTGCTGCAGACTCAGCGGGTGCTCGGTGACGAGCGCTTTAAAAACTGGCGCTATCGCCACGACCCAACCCACATCGTCTTCTTTGCCGAGGCATCGTTTCAGGTGCTGGCCGCCAGCTGGCAGGCCGAGCTCAGCTTCCCCCACGCCGATGTGGCGGTATTGCAGAAAGGCACGCCCTGAGGCGTGCCTTCGTCTGTTACTCGTCGGGTTCTTGCCCTGCTCTACTCCTTGTAGCCCTTGTCCTGCCACTGGTAGTACATCAGGGCAGATTTGACGCCGATTGACTTGAACGGCTCCGGCGGCAGCCACATTGGCAGGGTCTGCTCCGCGTGGTTGAACCAGGGGTGCTCCTTGCCCTGATAGAGGCTGGCTACGATATCGCCAAACAGGAAGGAGAGGTTGATGCCGTGGCCGTTGTAGCCGAGGGCGTAGTAGATGTTCTTGTGCTCCCCCATTACCCCCACCGCTTCAGTGCTGTCGCCGGTCATGCCGAGCACCCCGTCCCACACCTGTTCAAATTTGATCCCCTTGAGGGCCGGATAGAGGGTCACCAGCTCGGTCATCATCATCTCGCTGACCCGGTTGAGGTCGCCCTTGTAGTTGAGGCCGTCGTTGAAGACGTACTCGGCATTGCCGCCACCGATGACGATGCGGTTATCCGGGGTCAATACCAGATGGAACAGGATGTTGCGGGTGTCGTAGTAGGGCACCCGACTCTGCCACTGGATGGCGGCAAGCTGTTTTTTGGTAAGCGGCTCGGTGACGGCGCTCTGGGCGTGCACCGGAAATACTCGCCCGCTGAAGTAGCCAAGTTTTGAGGTATAGCCGTTGGTCGCCAGCACTATGCTGTCGGCGGTCACATTGTACTTGTCGGCCACATTGAGCTCGATCTGCTCGCCCTCCTTGATCCCCATTACCGGGCTCTGCTCGTAGATGGTGACGCCCGCCTGCTCCACCGCCTTGCGCAGGGCATTGACCAGTTTCATGGCGTGTACCTGACCGCCATTGGGGTCGTAGACCGCGCCTGCGTAGCGATCGGTGCCGAGTTTTTCCTCTGTGGTATCGGCGTTCCAGTACTGGAGCGGGATGCCGAGGCGATTGGCGGTTTTCACATAGTCGCGGTACTCGGCTATATCCTCCTCATCGAGGATCGCCTCCACATAGCCATCGAGCTTGAGATCGGCCTCGACGCCGGTTGAGGCGACCAGCGCCTGCAGCTTGCGCATGCTGGCGACGGTGAGATCGTAGTGGCGTTTGCTCGCTTCCCCCTCTTCGTAGAGATCCATCACCTCGGAGCCCGGCAGCACCATGCCGCCATTGCGGCCCGAGGCGCCGCTGCCCACCTGCTTGGCTTCGAAGATGGCGATCTTGAGCGACGGATTGGCCTTGGCCAGATGCCAGGCACTGGAGAGGCCGCTGTAGCCGCCACCTATGATGGCGATATCGACCTTCAGGTCTTGCGCCAGCGGGGCACTCTCCTCTGCCGGTTTCTCCTTGAACCAGTAGCTGGTGTTGGGCTCAAAGTCGCTCATCTTGGGGCCGCAGGCGGCGAGGAAAAAACAGCTGATACACATGGTCAACGCTCGTTGGCAAAGGGTGGTCGGATTCATCTTCTACTCCGGTTACAGATACAAAATGTCAAATCAGTTCATCAGGTTGGGCGGTATTGACCCGGCGACCGATATCTCGCAGCCGGGCCAGCTGATCGGCAAGACCGGGCCCCTCATCCAGGCTGGTGACAAAGTTCCAGAGGTAGGTCATCACAGCATAGACATGGCCTGCCGAGACCTGGGGCTGGGCCATCAGCATGGTGATGGCCAGCAGGAACAGCAGGGAGGCGCTGATGCCGACCGCCAGAAAAGCGAGTGCCTCCCGATCCGAAATCCGGATTCGGAGCCAGGCCAGCGCGCGGTAGTGGCGGGCGAGGCTGGTTGACTGGGCATGGGTGACCAGCTTGACCTCGTGCTCCAGCCGATCGTTGAGCCGCTCGTGCAGCAGCTGGTTCTTGCGCGAAAAGCCGGGCAGCAGCAGGCCGAACAGCAGCAATATCCCCATGCAGGCGATGCCGACCCAGAACTCGATCACCATCAGCATCACGGCCGCCCCGACGATGGAGATCAGGCTGGTGGCCAGGATCGGGATATGTTTCTCGAAAAAGTCGACAAACTCCCGCGCCAGAGTGACCCGCGCCACTATGGTGGATTGCCCCTCCCGCTGCTGGCGCTGGGTCAGGATCACCGGCACCGCCAGTGCCGCATAGATATGGGTAAAGGTGCGGGTATCGACCGCTCGGCGCAGGGCGCCGATGAGCCAGAACAGCAGCACGATGAGGGCGTAGCTTGAAGCCTGCCACCACTGGCCCTTGACGATGGCGTCGATGGCAAAGCCGGCGAACAGGGGATAGACCACCAGCAGGATGTTTTCGAGGGCCACCAGCGAGAAGGTGCCCGCCAGCTTGAGGGGATTGGCCCGCGCAATCGCCCCCAGCGAACGACCGGCCGAGTGTGGCAACGGCGTGGCCTGCTCGTCGCAACTGGCTGCCGAAGTGGTTGGTGTTGTCATGGGTTATCTCCTAAGATGTCGGAAACGCTAAGTTTGAGCGAGTGCTCAAAGTTTGTTTGAGCGACTGCTCAAAGTCAAGCAGATCGATTGGTATCGCAGGAGGTCAGATGGCACGCCCATCAGCAGAACAGCGCAAAGAGATGATCATCGAGGCCGTACTGGCCCTGTTTCGAGAGAAGGGGATGGCGGCATCGTCAACCCGTGATATTGCCGAGCGCACCGGTCTGGCGCGCAGTCACGTCTACCACTACTTCAAGGATTGGAAGGAGCTCTGCCTCTGCGCCGTGGAGCGTTTCACCTATCAGGAGATCGCCGAGCAGCGGGAGTGGCTGTTGCCGCTGCCTGCCCGCGAAGCGTTGCCGCTCTTTGTGCGGGACAACCTGCCGACCAGTCAGGATGCCTCCTGGGCCATCTATCTGGATGCCTGGAACGAGTCACTGCGCGACCCTGTGTTTGCCGAGAGCTACCGCAAAATCATTCTGGCGTGGCGCGAGGTGCTGGAGCTGATCCTGCAAAAGGGGATCGACAGCGGCGAGTTTGTGGCGGGCGATGCCCGGCGACTGGCGCGCCAGATCACCTCCCTCATCAACGGCTATGCCGATGACCTCATTCTGGAGCCGACCCCCGAGACGGTAGAGGCCACTTATCAAGAGATCATGCTGGTGGTCAATCAGCTGGTCTTGCCCCCGGCCCACTCATAGCGGCGCAGGCACACAAGGAAGGGGAGGCATGCCTACGTGGAGCCTCCCCCGGTTTTGTTGGCCATCCGCCGGGCGCGCGATGGTCAGATACCAGGGAGCGGTTGTTGATGTCGATTACCCATTTGTCACTGCAAGATGCCCGTCATCTGCAACTGGCGGCGCAAGGGCTGCTCGTCCCCCGCCGCAGCAAGGCGACTCCGGCCGACCTGTTGGCCACCATTCGCCGCATGGCGCTGCTGCAGATCGATACCATCTCGGTGGTGGCGCGCAGCCCCTATCTGGTGCTCTTTAGCCGCCTTGGCCAGTACGAACCGCGTTGGCTGGAGCAACTGCTGGCCGACGGCGAGATCTTCGAATATTGGGCCCACGAGGCCTGCTTTGTGCCCCGCGAGGATTACCGGCTGCTGCGCCACCGAATGCTTGACCCTGCCGCCATGGGGTGGAAGTTTTCGGCCAACTGGCTCGCTACCCATCAGCAGGAGATTGGCCAGCTTATCGAACGCATTCGCCAGCACGGCCCGGTACGGGCGGCCGATTTTGAGCGCAAAGAGGGGAAGGGCAATGGCTGGTGGGACTGGAAACCGGAGAAGCGCCATCTGGAGGTATTGTTTACCACCGGTCAGCTGATGGTGCGGGAGCGGCGCAACTTTCAACGGGTCTATGACCTGGCCGAACGGGTCATCCCCGAGTGGAGCGACCAGCGGGATCTGCCAAGCGTCGAGCATGCGCAGCGGGATATGGTGCGCGCCAGCTGCCGGGCGCTGGGGCTGGTCAAAACTGGCTGGGTCGCTGACTACTATCGGCTGCGGCGCGGCAAATATGACGCCCTGCTCCATCAACTGGCGGACGAGGGGGAGCTGTTGCAGGTACGAGTGGAGGGATGGCAGCACGGCGCTTTTGTGCACGCCTCGCTGGCTGATGAGCTGGTGCAAGCCAAGAAGGGCCGTCTCAAGGCTACCCATACCACCGTTTTGTCGCCGTTCGATCCGCTGGTGTGGGATCGCAAACGGGCCAGTGAGCTGTTCAACTTCGACTATCGCATCGAATGCTATACCCCGGCCCCCAAGCGCCAGTATGGCTACTTCGTGTTGCCCTTGCTCCATCGCGGCAAGCTGGTGGGCAGGATGGATGCCAAGGCTCATCGTCAGCAGGGGATCTTCGAGATCAAGAGCCTCTATCTGGAGGCCGGGGTGAGAGTGACCCGTCAGCTTGCGCAGGATCTGGCGAAAGCCCTGCAAAAGCTGGCTGACTGGCACCAGACACCGCAGCTTCGTTATGGTGCCATTCCGGCCAACTTGCTGACGTTGTAGCATGAAAGCGCCCCTGCAAAGTGAGCAAAATCCCTTCTGGGCTAAGCTGCAAGAGGGATAAACAGTCCGGGAGCGGGAGATGAAACGAGTGGCAACATGGTGGGCGGGATTGGCGATGGCCATCTTGTCCCCCGCGCTATGGGGGCAAGAGCCGCCAGTGAAGATCTGTCTGGGGGAGGGCAACGAGTGGGCCCCCTTTACCTACTGGGAGCGCAAGGACGGTGTGCCCGATACCAGCCGCCTGACAGGTTCGGCGACGACGCTGGTGCTCGATGCCCTGCAACAGAGCGGGCTCTCGCACCAGATCCGCTATCTGCCCTGGGCGCGGGTGCAGCAGGAGCTGGCGGATTATCGCCAGAATGGTCTGTGCGAGCTGACCTGGGATGCCAGCTACAAGCCGGAGCGGGCCGAGTTTGCCTTCTACAGCGTTCCCCTCTATTACACCCACCTCGGTTTCTTCTATCTCAAGCGCCGCTACCCTGAACCGCCGGATCTGCAGACGGTCAATCGCTCCCGGGTGTGCGGGGTGATAGGCTACAACTACACCCCCTACGGGCTTGCGCAGGAGCCACGCCGGGTCAAGCAGTTGCAGCAGGCGCTCGATATGCTGGAGCGGGATCGCTGCGACTTTCTGCCAAGCGAAATCGAACCTCTGGTGGCAGGCATCAGCCTTGGCATCTACCGCAGCGAGAGCGGGTTGCTCAATCTCGCCCTGCCCAGCCGCAAGGGATTCTATCTGCTGGTGAGCAAGGGCTCTCCCCGCGGTCACGAGCTGGTGAACATCCTCAATCAGTCGCTGGTGGCATTTCAGGAAGGGGGGCATACGGATGAGGTGATGCGCCGCTTCTTGCCAACGATGGAGTAATAGCGAAGGGTTGCTGTCATTCTGGGGGGGGGGAGGGGGCAGATACACAGAGGGCCAGCCGGAGCAAACCGGCTGGCCCTTTTTTACGTGAGAGGCTGTCAGGCCGCCAGACGGGTCAGTACCTTCACCAGCAGCTCGATGCGCGGGGCAATGCTGGTCAGATCCAGATACTCCTCGTCACTGTGGAAACCGGCACCGATGGGGCCCAGACCATCCAGAGTAGGGATGCCGAGGGCAGCGGTCAGGTTGGCATCAGAGCCGCCCCCCACCTCTTGCCAGCTGATCGGCAGTCCCAGTTCGGCGCCACACTCTTCCACCAGCAGCATCAGTGCCTGAGTACCCTCGGACGGCACCATGGCCGGTTTGTGGGCCTCGCGGGTCAGCTGGATGGTGACACCGTCCAGATGGGGCCGCTCGGCCAGGGTCAGCAGATGATCGTCGATCTGGTGGTACTCCTGATTGTCCCAGAAGCGGACGTCTACCACGGCGCTGGCATGGGCCGGCACTATGTTGGCGCCGTTGCCCCCCTCGACAATGCCGATGTTGAGGGTGGTGCCGCTCTCGAAGTTGGTCAGGGCGTTGATGGCCAGGATCCAGTGGCCCAGCTCGGTGATGGCGCTGCGCCCCTTCTGCGGTTCGTTGCCCGCGTGAGCCGCCTTGCCAGTGAAATCGATGCGATAACGGGCCATCCCCTTGCGCGCCTTGAGCAGCGAGCCATCGGCGCGGGCCGCTTCGGCCACCAGCACCTGTTTTGCCTGTTTGGCCACCGCTGCCAGCCAGTCACTGGAGTGGAGGGAGCCGATCTCCTCGTCCGGGTTCATGCAGACGCAGATGCTCAGGCGATCGCGCACCTCGCGGGGCAGTTCACGCAGGGCATAGACGATGTTGAGCAGCCCCGATTTCATGTCGGAGACACCGGGACCGTAAGCGCGCTCACCATCGATGCTCATCGGGCGGGCGGCGGCGGTGCCGAGGGGGAAGACGGTATCCATATGGCCGATCAGCATTACATCGATCTGTGCCGCATCAGGCTGGTTGCGGATCTCCAGTCCGACCCCGGCGATGCCGCAGTCGACCCGTTTGATCTGCCAGCCGCCCATCACCTCATATTTGGCGGCCATCAGGTCGGCCACTGCCGCAATGCCCGGCTGGTACAGGGATCCGCAATCCAGATTGATCAGCGGGGCCAGTTCGGTCAGGTATTGATCCAGAGAAAAAGTCATTGCTTACTCCACTATCAGGTTCGGGTCAGAGAAGGATGTTCATCACCAGCATGGCGCCGAAGGCGTTGAGTACCGAGATGGCGACCATGATGGGGATGTAACGCCCTTCGGTGCCGATGCAGCCGAGGATGCGGCCCATGTACTGCACCTGGGAGCCCATCAGGTAGATGGCTGGCGCCAGAATGGCGATGTGAGTGCCGTTGAGGATCCCCTGATCGAACAGGGTGATGACCACACCGACTGCACCGCCCATCGACATCCAGGCGCCGATCAGCACGGCTGCCGCCTCACCGGGCAACCCGAAGATGGCCATGACGGGGGAGAAAATGGCGCCCATGGCATCCAGCGCGCCGGTGATCTGCAGCGCCTTGATGATGACGAAGGCCATCAGTACGTTGGGTACGGTGGAGGTGGTGGCGATGACCCAGCCCTTCTTGGCCCCTTCGACGAAGATATCGGTGACGATGGGTTTCTTGATGTTGGCCTGGCTCATTTGGCTTGCTCCTGAGTGTTGAGGGTCTGCTGGGTGTTGTTATCGGTCTGCTTGCCTTCGCTCATATTGAGGTAGACCCGGAACAGGTTGGCCCCGACAAATTTGAAGGCGAACATCACGATGACAGCCAGACCGATGGAGGAGCTGACCGCCGGGCTGCCATCCGCCAGCGTCAGGGTGAACAGCACGGCGCCGGAGGAGAAGAAGTTGACAATGGTGGCTCCAGCGGAGAACTGGAACATGGTGAACACGTCGGTTTCACGCTTGGTGATGAGCCCTTCATCCTTGAGCTGACGAGTCATGGCGGCACCGGCATCGGTACTCTGCAGGGAGGCGATCAGTGCCAGACCTGTATTGCCCGGGATCCCCATCAGCGGACGCAGCAGCGGGGTCAGCAACTTGCGGGCCGCTTCCAGCGCGCCGTAGTGTTCCAGCACGTTGATCATGCCAAGGGCAAACATCACGGTGGGGATCAGGGTCAGGGCGAACAGAAAGCCGTCTCGTGCCCCATTGCCCCCTTTGCCGCGCATGTCGGTCATGGCGGTCTTGATGCCGTCACCATTCTCGCTGACGCTCTGCACCATGGTGCCGAACGAGCCGTTCAGTGTGGTGAAATCGAATACCCCATACCACTCGCCGGATTGCAGCAGTCCGGAGAAGAAGACCACGGCGAAGGCCAGTGCCAGGTAACTGCCTATGCTCACCGAGCGTGTTTTGTCTGTCATTAGTTAGCTCCATATGAATAATTATTTAATCTGAATAATTATAATTGATATAGATGTCACTAAATTGATGGTGGTCAAAAGGGTTCACTGCAGATGGGGTATGTGTTGGGGTTATGTGACGGTGATCGTCATGTGATTGGACGATAATCTGGTTTTTATCGAATTGTTTGAGTGAATAAATCGCGGGGATAGAAGAGAGGGGCAATAAAAAACCGGGCGCGAGGCCCGGTTTGGTCAATCAGTCACGTGCTGATTACTGGAGTACCAGTACCATCAGCAGGCCAACGGTGATGGCAGATACCAGGAAGGCAAAGCCATAAAACACGTAGTGGTGCAGCTTGGTGGTGTGGATCCCCAGGTCATGCAGACCGTGGTAGATACGGTGCATGCCGTGCCAGATTGGCAGGGCGATGATCACCAGCAGGATGCAGGCACCCCACCAGGAGCTGGCGAAGGCGTGAACGCGATCGTAGCTCATGGTTTCCACGTCCATGATGCCCATGGGCACCAGCAGACCGGTGATGAGGACAATGACCGGCAGCAGCATGGCCACAACCATGCCACCCGCACCAAACAGACCCCAGTAAATTGGTTCGTCAGAACGTCTCATTGTTTTCTCCTCAGGCCACGATGATCAGGACAAGCAGGGACACCACCGCCAGCGCCACATACTGGGCGAGAACGATCGGCTTCTCCGGTACCAGGTCTTCACCACGGAAGATACGCATGGCTTTCGGCGCCAGGGCGAACCAGGTTTTGGCATGGAACAGGCACGCCGCCAGAGCGACGACATGGAACAGGATGGCGATCGGGCTTTGCAGGGATTCCAGCCAGCCGTTGAACGCTTCCTGACCCTGAACCAGGCGCATCAGGCCCCACATCAGCACAACGGCGTAGATGGAGACGAAGATACTGGTGCCTTCACGGATCATGTAACCGGTGTAGAAGGCGTTCTTCAGCCACCAGTCTTTCTTCATTTCGCGGACGTAAGGTTTACGTTTGCTATCAGTGTTGTTCATGGTCTCAATCCTGCTCTCAATCTGGCTTGAACATGGCGATCATGTAGTCCTTGGCGCTTTCGACCTTGCCAAGCTGGATGGCCGCCGCCGGATCGACGCCCTTCGGGCACACTTCGGAGCAGTAGCCCACGAAGGTACAGCCCCAGACGCCTTCGTCCTGGCTGATGATGCGCATACGCTCTTTGGCACCAGCATCACGGTTATCGACGTTGTAGCGATAGGCCAGAGCCAGTGCCGCCGGACCGGTGAACTTCTTGTTGATGCCGTACTGCGGGCAGGCCGCGTAGCAGAGACCACAGTTGATGCACTGGGAGAACTGCTTGTACTGCGCCATCTGGGCCGGAGTCTGGATGTACTCGCCATCACACAGGCTGCGCGGCTCGCTCGGGATGATGTACGGCTTGATGCTCTCCAGCTTCTCGATGAAGTCGGACATGTCGACTACCAGATCGCGCTCGATCGGGAAGTTGTTGAGCGGCTCGACGGTCATCTTGCCCGGCAGATAGTCGCGCAGGAACGCCTTGCAACCCAGCTTGGGCACACCGTTGACCATCATGCCGCAGGAGCCGCAGATCGCCATCCGGCAGGACCAGCGGAAGCTTAGGGTAGAGTCCAGGTGATCCTTGATGTACTGCAGGGCGTCCAGCAGAGACATCTCTCTCTGGTATGGCACCTGGAAGGTTTGCATCCAGGGCTCGTTATCCTGTTCCGGACGGTAGCGCAGGATCTCAATTTCAATCATCTCAGCCATTCTTCTTAGCCTCGTCTTGTTTCTCACCCTCGGAGCCGTACACGCGTTTTGCCGGCTGGGACTTAGTGATCTTCACATCGGAGTAATCGATGGAGGGCGTTTCGCCATTTTTGTAGAACGAGAGCGTGTGCTTGAGGAAGTTCACGTCATCGCGCTCTTCGTAACCATCCAGACGCTGGTGGGAACCGCGGGACTCTTTACGATTGATAGCGGAGTGCGCCATGGC
The DNA here is from genome assembly GCF_051919425.1 of Aeromonas sp. 75A. Lineage (NCBI taxonomy): Bacteria > Pseudomonadati > Pseudomonadota > Gammaproteobacteria > Aeromonadales > Aeromonadaceae > Aeromonas > Aeromonas sp. 75A. The sequence continues at coordinate 3,150,977 of NZ_JBQBES010000002.1, forward strand.
TTCAGCCACGTCCAGCATGTAACCCAGTTCGATGGCGTACAGCAGATCGGTGTTGAAGACAGAGGACTTGTCGTTGATCTTGACCTTCTTGTAACGGGCTTTCAGCTCGTTGATCTTGTCGATGGTGCCCTGCATCAGCTCTTCGGTACGGTAGATACCGACACCGGCTTCCATGGACATGCCCAGCTCGTTGCGGATATCGGCCGGGTTTTCGGTACCGTCTATGTCCATCAGGGAGAGGTGCTGCTTGATGAGCGCCTCGGCCTTGGCGGCCAGCGCTTCGGTATTGCCATGCTTCTGAGTCTTGGCAAATTCACCTGCCTGCTCACCGGCCAGCTTGCCGAATACCACGATCTCGGACAGGGAGTTGGAACCCAGACGGTTGGCACCGTGCAGACCGACGGAGGCACATTCGCCCGCGGCGTAGAGGCCGGGCAGACGGGTGGCACACTTGTTGTCAGTCTCGATACCACCCATGGTGTAGTGGGCAGTCGGACGTACCGGGATAGGCTCTTTGGCCGGATCCACGTTGACGTAGGCTTTGGCCAGTTCGCAGATGAACGGCAGACGCTCTTTCAGGTACTTCTCGCCAAGGTGACGCAGGTCGAGGTGAACCACATCGCCCATCGGGCCCTGAATGACGCGGCCTTTCTGCTGCTCTTGCCAGAATGCCTGGGAAACGCGGTCGCGCGGACCCAGCTCCATGTATTTGCTCTTCGGCTGGCCGATCGGGGTTTCCGGGCCCAAGCCGTAGTCTTGCAGGTAGCGGTAGCCATCCTTGTTCAGCAGGACGCCACCCTCACCACGACAACCTTCGGTCATCAGGATGCCGGTGCCCGGCAGACCGGTCGGGTGATACTGGACGAACTCCATATCACGCAGCGGTACGCCGTGACGGTAGGCCAGTGCCATGCCGTCGCCGGTGACGATGCCACCGTTGGTGTTGTAGCGATAGACACGGCCAGCGCCGCCGGTTGCCACGATCACGGATTTGGCCTGGATGAAGCGGGTGATACCGTTCTGGATGTCGAAGGTCAGTACGCCCTGGACACGGCCGTCGTCCACGATCAGATCAAGGCAGAAATGCTCGTCGAAGCGCTTGATGCTCGGGTATTTGACGGAGGTCTGGAACAGGGTGTGCAGAATATGGAAACCGGACTTGTCTGCGGCGAACCAGGTACGCGGAACCTTCATGCCACCAAACGGACGCACGTTGGCTTTGCCATCCGGCTTGCGGCTCCAGGGGCAACCCCAGTGCTCCAGCTGGATCATCTCTTTGGTCGCGTTGTTGACGAAGTATTCCACTACGTCCTGCTCGCACAGCCAGTCACCACCGGAGACGGTGTCGTTGAAGTGGTTTTCGAGGGAGTCGTCATCACGGACGACACCGGCGGCGCCGCCTTCGGCAGCAACCGTGTGGCTGCGCATCGGGTAAACCTTGGAAATCAGGGCGATGTCCAGGTCTGGCTGTGATTCGGCTATAGCGATAGCGGCGCGTAAGCCGGTACCGCCAGCACCGATGATGGCCACATCGGTCTTGATAATATCCACATCTGCCTCCTTAGGGATAGATTTGCTGGGCACGATTTTGCTCTATGAAAAAAATTCAGGCTTGATGCAAGTCAAACTGCTAGGTTTTATTCCCTTTTTATTGGTTATTTTTCTATAAAACACCCAAATCCCTGGATGAAAATGTCGTTATTATCGTCATTTTTTGGTGTTACTGAGCAGTTGAACACCTAGCTACGAGCACTTTAACTTCTGGATTGTACGTAGTTTTCTTTCAATAAAATGCGAATCACCTCTCTTTTTAGGTACTCGCGAAAAAAATTTTAAGTTTTTTATTGTAATTTTTTAATGAGAATTATTGGCGTTTATCTATTCGGATAGAAATAGGTAATCCGAAATGCTGCGGTGACCACGGCGGTGATCTGATAATTTCAGACGAATTACAAGGATTTCAAGGTGGGGGATTTGGCGGGTAATGTGAGATTACTCACTGAAAATTAAGCGCTATTTAGAAAAATAAAAGGGGCCTGTACAGCCCCTTTTGCTCATGCTCAAATGCGGAACATGCCGACCTGATTGCTCAGTTCACCCGAAATATTTTTAAGTTGTTCAGAGAGATGGCGTGAGCTGTCTGCATCCACTGCCAGTTCGTCCGAGACATCTTTCACCGCCTGAATGTTGCGGCTTACCTCGTCGGTGACGGCCCGCTGCTCTTCAGCCGCGCTGGAGATCTGGGTCGCCATGTCGGAGATCTGGTTGATCGAGGTGGTGATCTGCTCCAGCGCGTGGGTGGCGTTGTTGGCGTCATCCACGCTGTTCTGGGCCAGCAGCTGGCCTTCGTGCATGGTGCTGACCGCTCCCTGGGTATTGCGTTGCAGGGTTTCGATCATATTGCGGATCTCGACGGTGGAGCTGTGGGTACGCTGTGACAGGACGCGCACCTCGTCGGCTACCACCGCAAAGCCGCGACCCTGTTCACCGGCACGTGCCGCTTCGATGGCTGCGTTGAGTGCCAGCAGGTTGGTCTGCTCGGCGATGCCCTGAATAGTGGAGAGGATGGTGTTGATCTCCTGAGCGTTTTTCTCCAGTTCCTGAATGATGTTGGAGGCCTGTTCCACCTGGGTGGCCAGATCGGTGATGGAGCGCTGGTTGCGGGCGATCACCTGTTTGCCATGCTCGCAGCTGCTGGAAGAGCTGCGGGCCGCTTCGGCGGTCTGCTCGGCGTTGCTGGCGACCTCGACCGCGGTGGCCGACATCTCGTGTACCGCAGTGGCGATCTGGGAGATCTCGTTTTGCTGGCGTGCCAGACCCTGATTGGCCTTCTCCGCCATGCTGTGGGAGGACTTGGCCTGCTGGTTGAGCTGGCCGGAAGAGTTGGAGATATCCTGCACCATCACATGGATCCGCTCGATGAAGGTGTTGACGTGTTTGGCAACCGCGCCTACTTCATCCTCACGTTCAATCTTGATCCGGCGGGTCAGATCGCCGTTGCCACGGGAGAGATCGGCAATCGCTTCGCCCAGGGTTTTCAGAGGGGCCAGCGAGCCGTTGATGGCGACATAGGAGAAGCCAGCCACGATCAGTATGGTGATAAGCCCCTGAATGAGGGAGGAGGTAACCATGCGGCGTACCGACTGGTAGGCGATCTCTTCATCCACCATCATGCCGTAATACCAGTTGGTATTGGGAATGGCATTAAAGTCATAGACCTCTTTCTTGCCGCTGATCACCAGCTCGTTGATCATGCCGTCATGGGCGACCTGATTGATATAGGCCGCAGTCAGTTCCGGTGCCAGAGCGGTGGCGGATTTCAGGCTCAGGGAGGCATCGGGGTGCGCGATGATGGTGCCATTGCTGTCCACCAGCATGGCGTAGGTGCCCTCGGTGGTGACCGCCAGAATGTCCGAGATCAGTGAGCTGATGGAGACGTCACCGGCGATGACCCCCTGGGTATTGCCACGCTGGAACGGCTCGGCAATGGTGACAATCAGCTGGCCGGTGGAGATGTCGGCATAGGGGGCTGTGATGACCAGCTTGCCTGCGGCGGCCGCGTCCTTGTACCAGGGGCGTTGACGGGGGTCATAACCGGCGGGCAGGTCGGTCGGTTTGCTCTGGATCATCTTGCCGTCTGCGGTACCGGCATAGACCAGGTCGAAGCCACCGGCATTCATGGACTGGGCCAGATGACTGATGGGCTCGTCTTCTTTGGCGAATGCTTCCTTGGTGGTGCTGACCATGCTGATCCGGGAGTCGACCCAGCGGGAGATCCCCTTGACGTTGGCCATGGAGCTTTCGTCGATGATGTTCCAGACCAGTCGCTGGGTCTCGCTGCGCAGTTGCGAGGTGTTGTACCAGACCTGCAGGCAGGTGATCACCAGAATGATGACCCCGATAGCCAGAACAAGCTTGTTTTTAATGGATAAGTTCATAGTTACATCCTTGTGAGCGTCAGTCTGAAGTGTGTGTGGAATCTAGTTATTGTTATGAGCCTCTGTTTATCGGCTGAAGTTGAACTCTTTGTATCCCGGTCAGCTATTTAAAGTTAGTGCCTAAATCAGTGGTTATCCATGCGCGTATCGCCCCCTCACTGTGTCAGAAAACGATCTGGTCGATTGGTGAAGACTCCATCGACCCCCATGCTAGAGAGCGTTTCATAATCTTCTGGATAATCAACGGTATAAACCAGAACTTTGAGCCCCCGGTGATGGGCATCATCGACCAGCGCGGCATCGATAAAATCAACATCGCAATTGATGGACCAGGCTCCCAGCTTGTCGGCAAACTGCGCCAGTTTGAGCGGCAGGTTAGCGGTCAGGGCACCGAGCCGGATATCGGGCCGCAAGGCGGCAAATCGGGCCAGCTCCGGGTGATGGAAGGAAGAAACCACCCACTGGCCGGGAGTAAAGCCCAGCTCGGCCTCTGCCCGTCGGGTCAGGGCTGCCACCGCATCGGCGGTATGAGTTCCCTTGAGCTCGATATGCAACTCGCAGCGTCCGGCGATGATCTCCATCACCTGCCACAGAGTCGGGATCACCTCTCCCTCACCGGCATCGAGCTGCTCCAGATAGGAGCGCGATTGCTCGGTCAGCACCCCCTTGCCATTGGTGCAGCGCTCCAGCCGCCGGTCGTGGAAGACCCATAACTCGCCATCGGCCGCCTGCACGTCGATCTCGATGGCTGATGCTCCCAGCTCCAGCGCTTTGGCCATCGCCTTGAGGGTGTTTTCCGGTGCTAGACCGCTGGCGCCACGATGGGCAATAATCTGCATGTTCTGCTCCTTCTACCTCGCGGATCAGCCGCGGCTCAGGTGAATGTCGATCTGTTGATGGGGCAGAGTAAGTCCCTGCTGCTGCATCTTCTCCAGCACCAGCGAGTGAACCTCGTGAGTGATGGGCATCCGGTGATCCATGTTGTTGACGTAGAGGCGGATTTCGTAGATCAGTGCCGAGTCGGTGAATTCGATCAGGAAGACCTCTGGCGTCGGCGTCTCCAATACCAGGGTCGATGCCTGGATGGACTCTTCCAGAATGCGCTGCACCAGTTTCGGATCCCGGGTCAGGCCGATCCGGATCCGCAGTTTGACCCGGGTGATGGCATCGGAGAGCGACCAGTTGATGAACTGCTCGGTGATGAAGGCCTTGTTGGGCACGATGATCTCCTTGCGATCCCAATCCACGATAGTCGTCGCCCGGGTTTTGATCTTGGTGACGGTGCCGGTGAGATCGCGGATGGTGACGGTGTCACCGAGCCGGATCGGCTTCTCAAACAGGATGATGAGGCCGGAGACAAAGTTGGCGAAGATCTCCTGCAGACCGAAACCCAGCCCCACCGAGAGGGCGGCGACCAGCCATTGGGTCTTCGACCAGTCGATGCCGAGCATGGAGAAGCCGGTGAGGGCGCCGATCAGGATCACCAGATACTTGCTGGTGGTCGTGAGGGCAAAGCCGGTACCCGGGGAGAGGCTGAGGTGTTGCAGCAGGGTCAGCTCCATCAGCCCCGGCAGGTTGCGGGCTGTCACCACGGTCAGAATGAAGACGAAGGCGGTCAGCATCAGATCCTGCAAGGTGATGGCCGAGAGCTGCTCGATGCCGCCAATCTTGCTGCTCACCTGCCACACCTCGATATTGCTGAGGAAGCTGAAGGCGGAGTTGAGATCCGACCATTGCACCACCACCAGCATAGTGAAGCCCAGCATCAGCAGGGTGCGCACCAGCCCCAGCGACTGTGCGCTGATGGTATCGAGATCCAGTTCAGTCTCTTCCACCACGTCCGGGGTCTCGGAGCTGAGCTCGTCATGCCCCTCTTCCCGGCCGCGCTGGGCCAGGATCTCGGCCCGCTTGCTCTTGGCGCGTTCGAAGGCGAGGCGGCGGCGCTGGATCAGCATCCAGCGTCTGGCCAGATAGTAGACCAGCAGGCAACCCAGCCCCATCAGCAGGCTAAGCTCCAGCTGGCGCAGCAGGGTGCGCGAGGTATAGAAGTAGCCAAAAAGAGCGCCAATCACCGCCAGCAGCGGCGCCAGCATCAGGCTGTTCCAGATGAAGTGGTGCAGCAGATGGGGCTTGGTCATGTCGGTCTGGCCCCAGGTGAGCGGCAATCGCTCCCGGTTGAGGCGGGCAAAGAAGAGCAGTAGCCAGAGTGCACCGATCATGAAGGCCATCCGGCCGAGGGAATCGTAGAAGGCGTGCTCCTGATAGCTGTTGGCCATCCCCTGCACAAAGAAACTCGGGATCAGCACCAGCAGCAGGGTGCGAAACTGCCCCCATACCTTTTGCACCTGTTCCCGGGGCCAGCGGAAGTGGTGAGTCAGGATCCCCCGCTCCAGCGTCAGATGGCGGGCCATCACCAGCGCCAGCAGCAGAAACCAGATCTCGCCAAGACCGCGCGCCACCGCCACCGCAAACGGGTATTGCCAGGCCCCTTCGAGCAGGCCGCGCACCATCAGTACCATGGCGGGCAAGGGGAGGGCGGCAAGCAGGGAGCGCAGCAGCAAGCGGCTGGTGAGGCTGAATTTGTCCTGGGTTACCTTGCCGATCCGTGGCGCAATATGGTCGCAATAGAGGCTCAGGTGACGGGCCAGTTTGAACCAGCTCCAGGCCAGCACCAGCAGCCCAATACCGGCTAGCGTGAGGCTCAGCGGGCTGTTCTCGGCGATGGCGTAGGGCAGTTGCAACCAGTTGTCCGGGTTGAAGGCCAGGGTCAGCGCGGCAGGAATGCCGAGCATGACCTGCGGGGTAAAGGGGCGCACATCCGGCATCCAGAACAGGTGGCTGGCGCTTATTTCGCGGATCTCGTCGATCTTGCTGTTCTGGCGGCTGTATAGCAGCTTGAGACGAGTCTGCTCCTGAATGAGGGTGTCTGAGGCGTCGTTGAGCCGGGTCAGCAGTTGGCGCCGGGCCTTGAGCAGGTTGTCGAGCACCGCTTGCTGTGGCCGATCGAGCGTCACCTCCTCTTCGGCCATCAGTTTGTCGCGCAACTGGCGGGTATCCTTGAGCCCATCCTGCTCGCTCTCGTACTGGTACTTGGCCATGCGGGCGCTGACGATGGCGGACTCCAGCTTGTCGAGGGGGAACTGGGGAGGCAGATCGGAGAGTTTGCTGCGCAGGTTCTCGCCGTAGGCATTACTGATCTGCAGCCACTCCAGCTGTTCGCGTACCGAGTTGACCAGCTCATTCAGTTCAAACAGATTCTTGTCGACGCTGCGCTGCTCATCCTGCACCCGCTCAATCTGATCCTCCAGCGTGCCGAGCTGGATGGAGAGCGCCTGATTCTGCTGTTGCTGCTCCAGCAGCAGCGGCATGTCGGTGGTGAGTTGTTTGCGCAGCCTTTCGCTCTCCTCCAGCGCCTGCTCGGTCTCTCCCGCCGCAGCTGGTTCTGCTGGGTCAGCAGGCTGGCTTGCCACTCATCCTCGTCGGCGATGGCCAGATTGAGCTCCTGCAGTTTCAGCTTGCCGAGATCGTTGCGCTGCTGGGCAGAGAGCTGCTCCAGCTCCAGCATCTGGATCCGGTCGGAGAGGCTCTGCTCTTTCATTCTGGTCAGCAGCAGCTGTGCCTCCTGCTGGCGATCCGATTCGCTGCTGAAGCTCAGTCGCTCCAGCTGGCTGCGGGTCAGTTGCAGCTGTTTGCGCAGATCATCCACCCGCAGGTGATACTCCTGACCGGTGCTCTCCAGCTGGTTGAGGCTATCCATCACCCCCTGCCGCTCCTTGCGCAGGTTGAGCTGGCGGTTGCTGCTCAGGCCTATGGCCTGGCGCAGCGCCTCCTCCTTGAGGCTCGCCAGCGGCGGGCGAGCGGCGGGCTGATAGTTGTGCAGGCTCTCCTTGAGCCGTGCCGACTCCTTGGGGTAATCGATAAGGATCTGCTGATAGGCTTTGCTCTGCTCTCGGTAACGCTCGGCCTCTCTGGCAAATTGCAGCGCCTGCTGGTAGCTCTCCCGCAGCTTCTGGTTTTCCGGGGTATCGCTCTTGGGCACGCTCTGCAACAGGGATTCGGCCTGGGCAATGGCATCGTCGGCGCGCACGGTTGGCGGCAACAAGAGAAGGGAGAGCAGCAAGAAGGTGAGCAGGCATTGCAACATGAGGCTCGTTTCCGTTCAGAAGAGGTGGCCCTAGCCTAAAACAGGGCAGGGAGGCGGGTAAAGCAGTCTATATTAATGATTCATAACACAAATAACAGGAAGTCGTGCTGCCGTTTCGCTATGATCCTAGCCGCTTTCTCTCCACCGAGTCGAATATGTCAGCTGTTGATCTGGGCACAGCCCCGCTATCTCGCCTTTTCTGGCGTTACGTAACCCCGACCGTGGCGGCCATGCTGATCACCGGCATCTATGTCACCATCGATGGCATCTTCGTTGGCCATGTGCTGGGTCAGGATGGCATGGCCGGTCTGATGCTGGCTTATCCCATCTGCGCCGTGCTCTATGCGGTGGGGGCGCTGATCGGCATGGGGGCCTCGTCGCTGGTCTCCTTCTATCTGGGGCAGGGCAACCCGGCCAAAGCCCGCCACATCGTCGGCAATGCGCTGGTGATGGTGTTGCTGGCCTCGGCACTGCTCAGTTTTATCGGGATCCGCTATGGCGAGCCCATGCTGGCCTGGATGGGGGCTGAGGGGGAGATCTTCACCGCCGGGCTCTCCTACCTGCAGGCCTACGCCTGGCTGGGCGTCTTTGCGGTGCTGTCGATGGCGTTCAGCTCGCTGCTGCGCAACGATGGCCGCCCTGGCTTTGTCACCCTCATCATGGTAGTCGGGGGGCTGCTCAACGTGCTGCTCGACTATCTGCTGATGGTGGTGTTTCCGTTCGGACTGGCCGGGGTGGCGACGGCCACTATGCTCTCCCAGGCAGTGACGGGCCTTGCCTGCCTGTGGCACTTCTTCACACCGCGTAGCCAGCTGCGGATAAGCTGGGACACCTTGCGCCCCGATCTGCGGCTGATGGGCGAAACGGTGCGCCTCGGGGTCTCCAGTTTTCTGATGTACCTCTATCTCTCTGTGGTGCTGGCGCTGCACAACAAGGCGTTGCTGGCGGTCGGCACTTCGCTGCATGTGGCGGCCTACGGGGTGATCAGTTACACCGAGGCCTTCTTCTATCTGGTGTTCGAGGGGATCGCCATGGGTATCCAGCCCATTGCCAGCTTCAACGCGGGCGCCGGTCACTGGCGGCGGGTGTTGCGGATCCGCAATCTGGCACTCGGAGTGACGTTGGGGATCGCCCTATCCGCGATGATCCCGCTCTATCTGTGGCCGGAGGCGGCGGTCTATCTGTTTGCCGGCGACAACGCCACCCTGCTGCCGGTGGCGAGCCTCGGGATCTGGCTCTACTTCTGGGGGCTGCCGATGGAGGGCTTGCTGCTGGTGGGGGCCACCTACTTCCAGGCCATCAATCGGGCCCGCATCGCTTCCCTGCTCACTGGCGGCAAGCTGGTGCTGATTGGCGGTTTTTTGTGGGGTTTCTCGACCCTGTGGGGTGTGCCCGGGGTCTGGCTTGCATTGCCAACGTGCAGCTCGCTGCTGGTGTTGGTGATGTGGCGGGCGATGCGTCGGGAGTCCGGCGCCCACGCACTGGCCGGATAGGTAATCAGGTTCGACGTGCAGATAACAGACAGGCAGCTATGGGCTGCCTGTCTTGTTAGAGGATGTTTTGTTAACGGGCTCTGCCTATTCAGGGCTTGAAGGCACCGATAAAGATGGCGGGATCGACCCGGGTGTCGTTGAGGCTGACGTTCCAGTGCATATGGGGGCCGGTGGCGCGACCGGTCGAACCGACTCGCCCGACGATGCCGCCACGCGGCAGGCTCTGGCCGAGCTTCACATCGATCTTCGACATGTGGCAGAACATGCTGATGAGCCCCTGACCGTGGTCGACAAAGACGGTATTGCCATTGAAGAAGTAGTTGCCGATCAGGATCACCTTGCCGGCGGCGGGGGATTTGATCGGGGTGCCGGCGCCCACGGCGAAGTCGAGGCCGGAGTGGGGGTTGCGCTCCTCGCCATTGAAGAAACGACGCAGGCCAAACGGGCTGGAGAGGGGGCCGTTGACCGGCTTGTCGAACATCAGGTTGCTCGGCTGGTTGGGGCTGAAGGTCTGGTAAGCCCGGGTCTGCTCCGCCAGCTCGCGGTTGATGCGGGTCATATCCTCGGCGAGCGGATTGACCTGACGGCTGTTCTTGAGCTTGATGTGCTGTTCGCGGTAGTGCTTGGGGGTCACGGTGAAGCCGAGAGTGCGGCCATCACCTGTGGTCAGTTGTTGGGCGCCGGGCTTGCTTTTCAGAGAGATGCCGACGATGGCGATCCACTGGTTGTCTTCGCGCACTACCAGCACGGGTTTGTCGTGATAGCGGGCCGTGGGGGCAGTGGGTGACGCGCCAAGAGGGATCACCGCAACGCCACCCGGCACCGGATGGTTGAGCAGGCGACTGATAAAACCCTCGGCCAGGGCCGACTGGCTGGCCAGTAACAACAACAGACAACAAACAACTCTCATGACGATACCACTCGATGTTAAAGCGCCCGGGATGGCGGGATGACAACCCCCCTGTCCGGCATTCGTCGATCACTAAAGGATGATCACGGCACGCTGGCCACGACAGGCGCGGCTGGGGAAGGGGACAGATTGTGCCTCGTTATGGTCGGGGCAGCCAGTGGCGGGGCGTGGCTGACGCCCCTTTTGTGCATCGCTGCGTCAGGTTTTATGTCGTGGTCGGGCTGCTTCGCCATTGAGTCGCCCCCGCCCTGGCTCTAGAATCTGCTTCCGGCACTGATGCCACCGACACTCCGAGGAGACGATATGAACGGATTACCCCCTTTGCGCACTACACCGGCCCGGTACACGACAGGTCGTGGCTGGCTCTGGGTTCGCAGCGGGTTCGATATCTTCAACAAGGGGATGGGGATCAGCGTGGCCATGGTGCTGGTCTGGTTTATGGTGGGCATGTTGCTGGAGCAACTGCCGGCGGGTGGCCTTATCTCCCAGCTGCTCTACATGGTGTGGGGCGCGGGTTGGGTAGCGGTCGCCGCTCGGGGTTATCGGGGGGAGCCGCTGCAGTTTGCCGATCTCTTCGCCGGTTTTCGCCACAAGTTGACCCCGCTGATGCTAGGCGGTCTGCTGGTGTTGCTGCTGTTTAGCCTGGTTGGCCTCGTCTGTCTCGGTCTGCTCTCCATGTGGGGGCTGCTCCCGCTGTTGACGCAGGATCCCGAGAGCATGGTGGTCTCAGCCAGCCAGTTGCAACAACTGCTGCTGGTATTGCTGGTGGGGATGCTGCTCATCATTCCCGTGCTGATGGGGGTCACCTTTGCTCCGGCGCTGATCTACCACCACGATATCGGCATCATCCAGGCGGTACGGCTGAGCTTCTTCGGCTGCTGGCGCAATATTTTTCCCTTCTTCTGGTGGGGGCTGCTCTCAGCCATGTTGTTGCTGTTTGGCGCTGTGCTGTTGCTGGTAGGTCTGCTGGTGGTGATCCCGGCGCTCAACTACTCCATCTATGTGGCTTATCGGGATATTTTCCTGGACGAGAGTGCGCAGCCGGAAGCGCCGCACTCAGAACCATTCGGATTTGAAGCCTGATCAAGGGATCAGAGTGAAGAAGGGGCCCGCAGCGGCCCCTTCGTTATGTTTGGGTGTGCGGAGTGCTTACTCCTGCCAGATGGGATCCGCCGCCATGCGGGCCAGCAGAAAATCGAGGAAGCTGCGCAGTAGCGGCGACATCTGCTTGCGGGTGGCATACACCCCGTATACCCCGAGGCGCTTGGGCTGCCAGTCGGTCAGCAGGGGCACCAGTTCTCCGCGCTCCAGATAGGGTTGTGCCGAGTAGCGGGGCTGCAGGCTGATCCCGGCGCCTTCCAGCGTTGCTTCCAGCAGCAGATTGGAGATATTGGCGCTCAGGTTACCGCTGACCGGTACTGACTCGGGACCGTCCGGTCCATTGAACTCCCACAGGCTCTTGCCAAAGTAGGTGTAGGTGAGGCAGTTGTGCAGCGCCAAATCCTGCACCTTGTGTGGCATCGGATGACGGGCCAGATAGGCCGGGCTGGCACAGACTACCGAGTGGCAGGTGCCGAGACGGCGCGCCACCAGATTGGGGTCGAGGTCGTTGGTGATGCGCACCGCCAGATCGATCCGCTCCTCCACCAGATTGACGGTTCTGTCGAGCAGCAGAATGTCGATGGCCGTCCCCGGGTATTGCGCCAGATAGTCGTTGGCAGCCCCGACCAGCAAGGCTTCCGACAGGGAGTAGCTGCTGGTGATCCGCAGTTGCCCCTTGGGGGCGTCATCCCCCTTCACGGCGATCTGCTCCATCTCCTCGCCGAGTGCCAGCATTGCGCGGGCCCGGTTCAGCGCCTCCTCTCCCGGCCCTGTCAGGCTCAGACGACGGGTGGTGCGGTGCAGCAGGCGGGCGCCCATCCAGCTCTCCAGCTCGGCCAGATAGCGCGACACCATGGCGCGCGACATATCCAGTTTCTCTCCGGCGCCGCTCAGGCTCCCTTGTTCGACTACGCTGACAAAGACCCGCAAGGCGGTCAGTCGATCCATGTACGGCTCTCTATATGTTCGATATGTGCAACAGTGATGCGCTTTTTATGCTGTATTTGCACCTTAAGTGATCCAATACACTGTGTCCATCAAATGAACCCCCGAATACTTAATGAGGAATAGATGATGAACAACACCCTGATCCGCAACCTGACTCTGGCGACCACCCTGTTGAGTGGCGCCGCACTGGCCGCCCCCCTGAGCGTGACCGTCTACAACCCTGGCGAGAAGGCGATCTTCCCGGTCTCCTCCTCACTGGTGACCGGTGACAAAGAGGCCATCCTGATCGATGCCCAGTTCGACGTGCAAAATGGTCAGGCGCTGGTCGACATGATCAAGAAGAGCGGCAAGAAGCTGACCACTGTCTATATCAGTGCTGGTGACCCCGACTTCTACTTCGGTCTGGAGCCGGTCATGGCGGCGTTCCCGGATGTCAAAGTGCTGGCCGACCAGCATGTGGTTGACCATATCAACAAGACCAAGGATGCCAAGCTGAGCTACTGGAGCCCGATCCTCGGCAAGGGGGCACCGAAGAGCCTGACCGTGCCGCAAGTGATGACCGCCAGCCACCTGACGCTGGATGGCGAGAAGATTGAAATCAAAGAGATGAATACCCCGAATGCCTACCTCTGGGCCCCTTCCATCAAGACTGCTTTTGGTGGTGTGCCGGTCTACCACGGGGTGCATGTCTGGATGGCCGACAGCCAGACCAAGGCGGCCCGCAGCAATTGGGTCAAGGCGCTGGACAACCTGCTGGCCCTGAAACCCGAGCGCGTGGTACCGGGCCACTTCCTGGGGACTGCTCCCAAAGGCACTGCTGCTGTGACCTTTACCCGTGACTATGTAGAGCGTTTCGAACAGGAGCTGGCCAAGGCGAAAAACTCCGGTGAGCTGATTGAGGCTCTGAAAAAGGCCTATCCGGCACTGCCGGTTGACGATGGTCTGGCCATCGGTGCCAAGGTCAATACCGGCGAGATGAAGTGGTAAGCCACTGAGCCTGCTCTCCCTGTGTTTTTTTACCGGGCCTAAGGGCCCGGTTTTTTATCCGAGATTGAAGTGAGAATGAAGATGAGCGAACAACAAACCACCCTCCATTATGTCTATGACCCGCTCTGTGGCTGGTGCTACGGTGCCGCCCCCCTGTTGCAGGCGGCAGCCACCATTGCTGGGCTCAAGATCGATCTGCATGCGGGCGGTCTCTGGCTGGGTAGTCGCCGTCAGCCGATGGGCGAGGCATTGCGTGATTATGTGCGCCCCCATGATCAGCGGATCGAAGCGCTGACCGGCCAGCATTTTGGCGAACGCTACTTTAACGAACTGCTGCTGCGGGAAGGCTGTCTGCTGGACTCCGAGCCGCCGATCCGTGCGGTTTTGGCCGTCACGGCGTTGGGGGGCGATGGGCTGGTCATGTTGCACCGGATCCAGCAATCCCACTATCGGGACGGGATCTGGATTGGTGAGCCGGCATTTCTCGCCACGCTGGCGGCAGAGCAGGGGATTGCAGCCGAGGCATTCCAGCAATCCTATCTGCAGGCGCCCTTGCTGCAACATCTGGCAGATAGCCAGGGCTGGATGAAACGGCTGGGCGGTCAGGGTTATCCCACCCTTGGGTTGATGCACAACGGTAAGGTGAGTACTGTGCGAGTGGCTGACTTTTTGGGCGATCCTGCCGGGTTGCGTCAGCATCTTCTTGAGTTGATGGAATAGTTATTAGAATGTGGACGGACAAGGTCTCTTTAGAAGTGGAGTGAACGGGCCGATATTCCTGTATGCAGAAGCGATATGAAAGCCTTCGATTTTCTGCTTGCAGACTATGCTCTATGTGACCATTCCCGGCGGATGTTGCGGGAGTGCAGACTCATTTCAAGGAAGCCCCCATATGTTCAAAAACATGTCTATCGGCCAGAAACTGAGTGCCGGATTTGCCATCCTGGCACTGCTGGTACTGGGCTTGGCCTGGTTTTCCATCAGCCAGTTGGCAAAGCTCTATGGTGATACCGAAACCATCACTGACAACCTGCTGCCGTCAACCCGCTATGCCAGCCAGATGCATGTTGCCATTCTGGATGCGCGCCGCTCAGAGCTGGCCCAGGTCATCGGTGGTCTGAACAAGGATGATCAAGAGGTAAGCGATCGCACCCTGACCTTCAATAAGGCCAGGCAGGAATTTGAGCAAGCAGCCCAAAAATACGGTGCTTTAGCTTTCACTACAGGTGAAGAGAAACAGGTTTATGAGCAGGTGGTTGCGGCGGGGGCCAAGTATTTTGCGGTGCATGACCAACTGTTGAGCGCCTTCGCTGCTGGCGATCTGGAGCGAGTCAGAAGTCTGCGCAAAAACGAAACCCGGGTCGCGCTGGAGGAGGTGGGAGCAAAATCCTTCCGCCTGCGGGAAATCAATAACGAGATTGCGGCCCAGATGACAAAAGATGTGGAGGCGCTCTACAGCAGTGCCAGAACCATGAGCGTCATTGTCAGTCTGGTGACGCTGGGTTTTGTTGTGGCAATTGCCTGGCTGCTGACCGGTCAGATCCGCAATCCGGTGATGGCGTTGCTGGAACAGACCCGGCGGGTCTCCTCTGGTGATCTCACCTCCCGCATCGATATGCAGCAGTTCAACAATGATGAACTGGGAACCCTTGCCAAAGGGTTTGGTGAAATGCAGACCAATCTGCGCACTCTGGTGAGTGAAGTGTCGGGCTCTGTGGTGCAACTGAGTTCCGCAGCGGAGGAGATCAGCTCTGTTGCCAGCCAGTCAGCCAACAATATGAATGCTCAGCAACATGAGCTGAACCAGCTGGCGACGGCGATGAACGAGATGCAAGCTACGGTGCAGGAGGTCTCGCGCAACACCAGCGATGCGGCCAGTGCCGCCACCTCGGCCAGTGAAACGGCCGAACTTGGTGCGCAAACGGTGAATGACTCCATTCAACGTATTGAACGGGTCGCAGGTGCCATCGAGAGTACCGCGGTGGTGATACGCCAACTGGGCGATGACAGCCGCAATATCGGCATGGTGCTGGAGGTGATCCGCGGCATTGCCGAACAGACCAACCTGCTGGCATTGAACGCCGCCATTGAAGCGGCACGTGCCGGTGAGCAGGGACGGGGGTTTGCGGTGGTGGCCGATGAGGTGCGTACTCTGGCCAAGCGCACTCAGGACTCCACCTCCCAGATCAATACCATCATTGCCGAGTTGCAGCAGCGTGCCGAACAGGCCGGAAGTACCATGCAACAGAGTCAGGAGCTGATGAACACCACGGTTGCTACCGCACGGGAAGCGGGCGAGTCCATCTCCCAGATCAGTGGCTCGGTCAGCAGCATCTCCCACATGAACATCCAGATTGCAACGGCCACCGAAGAGCAGGGGGCGGTGAGCGAGGAGCTCAACCGTAACGTGGTCAATATCAGCCACGCTTCCGAAGAGGTGGCCGCCGGTGCCACCCAGATGGCTCAGGCGTGCAATGAGCTGAACCATTTGGCTACCCAGTTGCAGGATATGGTGCGCCGTTTCAGGGTGTAATCCCTCGGCGAGCCAAACAGCCCGATTACCGCAAGGTGATCGGGCTTTTCTGTTTTGGAGGAACAGCCAGAGAGGTTCACCGTGAGCGGATGACTTGTCCAGCCGGACGATATTGTGCATGCTGATGGCCCATTTTCCAGGCAGGACTCTTGCTGTATGAATCTTCGCGATCTCGAATATCTGGTGGCGCTGGATGAGGAAAAACATTTTCGCAAAGCTGCTGAACGCTGCTTTGTCAGTCAACCCACCCTGAGCGGCCAGCTGCGCAAGCTGGAAGATGAACTCGGGGTCATTCTGATCGAACGTACCTCGCGCAAAGTGCTGTTTACGCCTGCTGGCGATGCCATGGCCCATCAGGCGCGTCGGGTGCTCAAGGAGGTGCACGAGCTCAAGAGCATCGGTCAGCACTTCTCCGAGCCGATGTCCGGGGAGATCCATATCGGTTTTATTCCGACCGTGGGCCCCTACCTGTTGCCCCGCATTATCCAGACCCTGCGTGAGCGTTTTCCCCAGCTGGAGTTCTACCTCTACGAGGAGCAGACCCAAACCCTGCTCAAACGGCTGGAAGAGGGGGAGCTGGATTGTGTCATTCTGGCCGAGATGCCGGGGATGGAGGGGTTTGGTTCAATCCAGCTCTACCACGAGCCGATGTGGTTGGCGGTGCCTTGCCATCACCCCGAAGCACAGGCCAGACAGGTACCGCTTGGCAATCTCAAGGGCAAGAAATTGCTGATGCTGGCTGATGGCCACTGTTTGCGGGATCAGGCGATGGGATTCTGTTTCGCCGGCGGGATAGGTGAGGATCAACGCTTCAAGGGGACCAGTCTCGAGACCCTGCGCAACATGGTGGCCGCCGGTAGCGGCATGACCCTGGTGCCAAAGTTGGCCGTACCTGCCGATCATGATGAGGGTGGGGTGAGCTATCGGCCCGTGGTTGACCCTGTGCCGGGGCGTACCATCTCGCTGCTCTATCGCCACTACTCGGTGCGTCGCCCCTGCTTCAATGAGTTAGCCGCCTCGATCGCCACACTGATGAGCAAGCAGTTGGCCCAATAAAAAAACCGGCAGCCAAGGCTGCCGGTTTTGCTTCTGCCGCAAGAGCAGCTTAGAAGATATCGTCGGTTGAGACAGGCCCTTCCACATCGGGGTTGTCACCACCGTAGACCTGATTGCCATCCGAGCTCGGTGCTGCGTAGCGGGTCGGCTCGGTCCCTTCCTTGAAGTATTCGTCGGTGCCGCCACTGGTTGCCAGCAGGCCGGTTTCGCTATCAATCTTCACCGTCATGATCCCTTCGGGAACCGGCATCTTGTGCTCCGGCAGCTTTTTGAGGGCGACTTTCATGAAGTCGATCCAGATAGGCTGCGCGGCACCACCACCAAATTCGGCACGGCCAAGACCACGCTGGTGGTTGTCAAAACCGATCCAGGAGGTGGCAACGATGTCCGGGGTGTAGCCGGAGAACCAGGCATCCCGCGATTCGTTGGTGGTACCGGTTTTGCCTGAGATATCGTGACGTTTCAGGTCGCGGGCTGCACGCCAGCCTGTACCACGCCAGCCGTTGCCACCCCAGATGGCTGTGCTCAGGGTGTCGGTGATCAGGAACGCACTCTGGGCACTGATGGTATGTGGGGCGATGATTGGCGCGAGAGGGGTCTGCGTGCCATCTTGTGCGGCTCCATCAACAGTTGGCTCCGGCAGTGTGCTCTGCTCGGGCGCGGCCTGCTGTTCGCAGGTGGTGCAAGCAATAGCAGGATTGGCCTGATAGAGGGTGTTCTCCAGACTGTCGGTCACTTTGTCGATGAAGTATGGGGTCACCAGGAAGCCACCGTTGGCGAGAACCGAGTAACCACGCACTACCTCGAGGGGGGTGAATTCGGCAGCGCCCAGCGCCAGCGACTCATGGGGAGAGATGAAGTCGCGGGGGAAGCCAAAGCGGGTCAGACCGTCGATATAGGTATCCAGACCGATGGCGCGCATCAGTCGAACCGACATCACGTTTTTGGACTTTGCCAGTCCCAGACGCAGCGGAGTGGGACCATCATAAACGGCCGGGGAGTTCTTGGGCTGCCACATGGGCCCTTTGGATGGATCCCACTGGTTGATCGGCGCATCGTTGATGAGCGATGCCAGGGTATAGCCATGCTCCAGCGCGGTCGCATAGAGGAAAGGCTTGATATTGGAACCAATCTGGCGACGCGCCTGATCGACCCGGTTGAATTTGGAGAGTTCGAAGCTGAAACCACCGACCAGCGCTTCCAGTGCCCCATTTTTCGGGTTCATGGCAACCAGCGCGGCGTTGACGTCCGGGATTTGGGCCAGTAGCAACTCTTCGCCCTCTTCCCGTACCCAGATCTGGGCGCCGACTTTCAGCACATCGCGCGCCGATTTCGGGGCATAGCTCTGACGGTCGTCGGTAATAAAGGAGCGGGCCCATTTAATGCCGTTCCAGCCGAGCTCTGCTTCCTTGCCATTTTTCAGTACCAGCGTGGCGCTGCGATCACCGAGCTTGGTCACGACCGCCGCCATCAGCGGATCGTAAGTGGGCTGTTTGCCAAGGTGAGCGACAATCTGCTCGTAATCCCAGGCTGGCTCGCCAGCCTTCCACAACTGAGCCGTCGGGCCGCGATAGCCATGGCGCATGTCATAGGCAAAAACGCCATCCAGCAGCGCCTGTCTGGCTGCCCGTTGACGTTCGGCAGAGACGGTAGTGTAGACGTGCAGGCCCATGGTGTAAGCATCTTCACCGAACTGCTCGACCATCTTCTGGCGCACCATTTCACCGAGATAAGGGGCGTGCAGGGTCACTTCGGCGCCGTGAAAACGGGCCTTGATCGGCATTTTGGACGCTTCGTCAAACTGGGCCTGGGTGATCTTGCCGGTTTCCAGCATCCGGCCCAGCACAACGTTGCGGCGCGCAAAGGCCCGCTCGGGGGAGCGGATGGGGTTGAGCATGGAGGGAGCTTTCGGCAGACCGGCAATGATGGCGATCTCGTCCAGTCCCAGATCCTTGACCTCTTTACCAAAGTAAACCTGTGCCGCAGCACCGATCCCGAAGGAGCGATAACCGAGGGGGATCTTGTTGAGGTAGAGTTCGAGGATCTCGTCTTTTGAGAGATTCTGCTCGATCCGCCAGGCCAGGAAGACCTCCTTGATCTTGCGGATGATGGTCTTCTCATTGCTCAGGAAGAAGTTGCGGGCAACCTGCTGGGTGATGGTACTGGCCCCCTGACGGGCATGGCCGGAAACAGCCCAGACGGATGCGGCTCGAATGATACCTATCGGGTCAATGCCCGGGTGCTCATAGAAACGTGCATCTTCGGTCGCCAGTACGGCATCGATCATGGGTTGCGGAATTTCGTCCAGACGCAGCGGAATGCGACGAATTTCGCCATATTGGGCGATCAACTCCCCATCCCGGCTGTAAACCCGCATCGGGGTTGCCAGCTTGACGTCACGCAGTGCGGTGACATCGGGCAGTTGGGGTTTGATATAGAAGTAGATACCGATGAGGCTGGCAACACCCAGCACAGCACCCAGCATCATGACAATAAACAGGCGAACGAGCCATTTCAGCATGGAAGAACTACCAATCGTCTTAAAATTAGCCAACGGGCGCAGAGTATAGCCCTTTTGCCATCGGGAATTCGAGGTTTTCCTGTGGCGAGCCACCCACCTCAAAAGGATGCGAGAGGTTAGCACTACAGGGAGCAATAACCAAGGAGGGCCACTTGCCATGAAGAAAGCGAGATGGGTCACTTTTCGGCATAAACTTTATGACATTGATAGTTAGAGCATTTAGGATGAGTGAAGCACTCCTCTGATCGGGTGTCCTACACTCTGTTCAGGAATAAAACCAAATAACGCATGGATGTGTATATGTTTGGGCTTTTTAACAAGGGATCCCTCCTCCCTCTGGTGGGCATTGATTTTGGCAGCCAGACCATCAAGGCCGTTACCCTCAGTGGCCGACCTGGCAAGCTTCATCTCGAATCTGTCGCCGATATTGCCACCCCGAAAGGGACGCTGGTTGACTATCAATTGCAGGATATCGAGCGCGTCAGCCAATCTCTCAAGACTCTCAAGCGCCTGATCCCAGCTCACAGCGACTATGCCGCCACTGCGGTGACCGGCTCCAACGTGATAACCAAGGTGATCCAGATTGATGCCCGCCTCAGCGACAAGGAGCTGGAGAGTCAGGTGCAGCTGGAGGCCGAGCAGATCATTCCCTTCCCCCTCGATGAAGTGAGTCTCGATTTTGAGGTGCTGAGCACCAACAATAGCGAAGATCGTCAAGATGTGCTGCTGAGCGCAGCCCGCACCGAGAGTGTCAACGGCCGGGTCAGCGCCCTTGCCGAAGCCGGTATTGCCGTCAAGGTGGTGGATGTGGGCGCCCATGCGCTGGGCCGTGCCGTGGTGGCCTGTCTGCCCGAATTGCAGGAGAGTGAACGGCCGATCGGGGTGATAGATATCGGTGCCAGTGCCATGACCTTTGCGGCGCTGGTCAAGGGAGAGGTGATCTACTCCCGCCTGCAAAACTTCGGCGGCGATCAGTACAGCCAGGCGCTCTCCTCCTTTTATGGCATGACGCTGGATGAGGCTGAGCAGGCTAAAACCAAAGGTACCTTGCCTGTTGACCATGAGCTGGATGTGTTGATGCCCCACATCAACTCGCTGCTGCAGCAAGTGCGGCGCAACATCCAGCTCTTTTGCAGTTCGTCCGGCTATCGCGACATCGCAAAACTGGTGCTGACGGGGGGAGGCAGTCTGCTACCCGGTTTGTTGGTGCAGGTAAAAGAAGAGGTCAATTGCGAGGTGTTGCACCCGGATCTGTTCGCTCTGTTTGGCAAACCGAAAGGGGAGGCCGAGCTGGTACATGGTGCTAAATATATGACGGCATTCGGGTTGGCTCTGAGGAGTTTCACACCATGTCAAATATAAACCTTCTCCCCTGGCGTGAAGCCCGGGCCCAGCGCCAAAAGAAACAGTTTGGGGCCTTGCTGGGGATTTTTGTGCTGGCCACGGTCGCGCTGGGATTTTTTGCCAACTGGCTGGTTGATCGCCAGATCGTCGCCCAGCAGCAGCGCAACCAGCGGCTGGTTCAGGAGATGACTATTCTCGATGCCCAGCTGGGGGAGATCCGTCTGCTCAAAGAGCGTCGCAAGGAGCTGATCGATCGGATGCAGCTCATCGAACAGTTGCAGATGCGCCGCAATGTGCCCGTCCGCCTCTTCAATCAGCTGCCTTCACTGGTGCCCAACGGGGTTTACCTGAACACCCTCTCAATGCAGAACAATATTATTGATGTAAATGGCAAGACCGAAGCCTATGGTCGGGTGGCCAGCATGATGCGGCGGATTGATGGTTCCGGCTGGCTGGGTCAGGCAAAGATAAGCACTATTTTTGCGGCTGATGTTGCGCCAGTGTCATTGAGCCAGTTTTCCATGATGTTCCTGATCGCCAACAATGCTGCGGCTGCAGGGAATGTGGCCAAGGAGCAACAATGAACCTTCAGCAACTCAACGAGTTGGATATCAATGACATAGCAAGCTGGCCAAAATGGGCAAAAGGGGTCTTCATCTTTTTCTGCTGCGTGTTGACCGGCGGCGCCATCTACTACTACGTGATTGCCAACTCACTGACCAGTTTGACCCAGGAAGCGGGGAAAGAGACCGAACTGAAAGCCCAGTTTGAAAGCAAGGCGATGCTGGCTGCCAACCTGGGGGCATACAAGGCGCAAATGGTTCAGCTTGAGCAACTGGTCGATACCCAGCTCAAGCAGTTGCCCAATACCCATGAGGTCGCCGGTCTGCTGGACGATATCAGCTTTATTGCTACCGACAACGGCTTGAAATTGAACCGGATCAACTGGGAACCCGAGGTAAAGCACGAGTTTTCAACCGAGCTACCAATGCGTATCGAAGTCGTGGGCACTTACCATGAAATTGGCAAGTTTACCGCTGACATGGCCGCTTTGCCCCGTATCGTCATCCTTGACTCCTTCACTCTGGGTCAGAGCAAGGATGAAGGGGAGCTGATTTCGATGTCGATGCTGGCCAAGACCTACAAGTACAACGGTAAAACAGTGGAGCCGAAACAATGAGACGCATCTGCTGGTTATTGCCTGCCCTCTTGCTGGCGGCGTGTGGTGGTCAGGAGGACATGGATAGCTATGTCGCCCAGACCAAAGCAAGGCCACCCATACCTATCGAGACCTTGCCCGAGCTGAAGCCTTTTGCCCCTATGAACTACCAGCAACGCGAGTTGCGCAGCCCCTTCATGGTTCCCCAGCCTGAGGCGACGGTCGGAAGCACAAGCACTACCAAGGCCCAGCCGGATTGTGCTCAGACCCTGATGGATCGTGAGAAAGAGGTGCTGGAAAATTATTCGCTGGCCAGTCTGTCGATGCATGGCTCTTTGGGTAAGGCGGGTCAGTTGTGGGCCTTGATCAGCACCCCGGATGGCAAATCGATGCGGGTCGGACTCAACCAGTATATGGGGCTTGATCAGGGCCGAGTCATCAAGATCACTGACACTGCCGTGGATTTGCTGGAAACCATTCCGGACGGGAAGGGGTGCTGGGTAACAAGAGAAACCCAGTTGGCGATGGCCAATGTGCAAGAAAAACAATAATCAGGGACGAACAGCAATGAGAACAACAATAGAGAGTGTATCCAAAGTAGCTTTGCTGTTTTGCGCCAGCGCCCTCAGTCAGGCGTGGGCAGTGGCAACCCTGCAGGAGATCAAGGTCAATCCGCTGCTGGCCGATCAATTGCTGGTGGAGCTCAGTTTCAGTGAGCCGGTCACGGGCTTTACCGATCGTCTCTCTTATCAGCCCAATCAGCTGTTGTTGCATGTTCCCGGTGCGGTAGGGGCGCTGAAAGTGAACCCGCTGCCGATCCAGCGCCTGGGGGTAGATAATATCAAGGTTGAGGGTAAGGGCGCAGGTCTGGATATCAAGATCGCACTCGATCAGCTTGCTCCCTATCAGGTGCAGCAACAGGGGAACAAATTACTGGTGTCATTGGGCGAGGGGGCCTCTTCCGGGCTCATCAATGGTGAGAGCGCCCTGATTGCACCCGCAACCTCGGCTACTCCTGTGCCAGCGCCCTCTTCGATGGCGGCCACACCCTCTCCCTCGGCGCTGCTCAATCCTCAGGTTGTCGCTCGGTCGATGCCTGTTGCGCCCGTGACAACGCCGGTAGCAACACAGCCTGCCAGCAAGCCGGTGCTCAACAACTATCAAAGCAGTGGGGGCGGCGCCTATTTCAACACGGTTACCGGCGTGGATTTTCGTCGTGGTAAAGATGGCCAGGGGGAGTTTCTGGTCACGCTGGATAACAGCTCGGCCGCCGTCGATGTGAGCAGCCGAGGCCAGACTGTACTGGCCAAGTTTCATGGCACTCGGGTGCCGGATGGTTTGCTTAATCTGATCAATGTGCAGGATTTTGCAACGCCGGTCTCTCAGGTTGAAGTCTCCCGGCAGGGGAGCGATACCCTGTTTGAACTGTCGAT
This sequence comes from Aeromonas sp. 75A, assembly GCF_051919425.1. Taxonomy (NCBI): domain Bacteria; kingdom Pseudomonadati; phylum Pseudomonadota; class Gammaproteobacteria; order Aeromonadales; family Aeromonadaceae; genus Aeromonas; species Aeromonas sp. 75A. Next base: position 3,174,544 of record NZ_JBQBES010000002.1, read on the forward strand.
CAATGGTCAGTTTGATTACCGTTACGATCAGGCAGACAAGCTCTTCATTATCGAGGTGAAAAAGCGGACGACGGCCACGGCATCCAAGCAGTATCAGGGCAAGCCCATCTCATTGAACTTCCAGGATATTCCAGTCCGTACCGTGTTGCAGCTGATCGCAGATTTCAACAATCTTAACTTGGTAACTACTGATTCGGTGGCGGGCAATATTACCCTGCGTCTGGATGGGGTGCCGTGGGAGCAGGCGCTCGACATTATTTTGAAGGTGCGGGGTCTGGATAAGCGGTTGGATAACAACATTTTGCTGGTAGCGCCTGCAGAAGAGATCGCAACGCGCGAGAAGCAGCAACTTGAGAGCCGCAATCAGGTCGCAGATTTGGCGCAGCTCTATACCGAATATCTGCAGATAAACTATGCCAAGGCCTCGGAAGTGGCGGCCCTGCTATCTTCCGAAAGTACCAAGTTGCTGTCACCCCGTGGTGCAGTGAGCGTGGACGAGCGAACCAACGTGCTGGTGGTCAAGGATACCGCTGATGTCATCAGCAGCATCAAACGGATGCTCGATATTCTCGATATTCCGGTCAAGCAGGTGGTTATCGAGGCGCGGATGGTGACCATTGATGACGGCTTTGATGAAGCGCTCGGGGTGCGGTGGGGAGTGACCAAAAACGATGGTCATGGCAACAGTACGTCCGGTTCCATAGCGGGGAATGATGGCTCTGGTAACAACAATGGTGGCTCGACAATTACCAGACCGACAGCAGACGATCGGTTGAACGTCAACCTGCCGGTGACCAATGCGGCCGGTACTTTGGCCTTCCAGGTTGCCCGTTTGGCTGATGGCACCTTGCTGGATCTCGAGTTGTCGGCGCTGGAAAAAGAGAGCAAGGCCGAGATTATCGCCAGTCCGCGCGTGACCACTGCGAACCAGAAACCGGCGCTGATCGAGCAGGGTACCGAGATCCCCTATGTGGAGTCCTCTTCCAGTGGCGCTACCTCGGTTACCTTCAAGAAGGCGGTATTGAGCCTGAAGGTTACCCCGCAGATCACCCCTGACAATCGGGTGATTCTCGACCTGACCGTGACCCAAGATACCAAGGGTGAAACGGTACCGACCGGTACCGGTGATGCGGTTTCCATCAACGCCCAGTCCATCACCACTCAGGTGCTGGTGAACAATGGCGAGACCTTGGTGTTGGGCGGCATCTATCAGCAGACCATCAAGAGCGATGTGACCAAGGTGCCGTTGCTCGGTGACATTCCCGGATTGGGGGCCTTGTTCCGCAAGACCACCAGCGAGAACAAAAAGCGGGAGTTGCTGATTTTTGTGACGCCCAAGATAGTCACCGACGCCTTCTGAATGCTTTACATGTGATGGTAAAACACATATAACCTTACGCCCCAATGAGGCTGGGGCGTAAGGGCTGCGGTTGCCAGTCCCGATATCTATTGAGATAATCCCCCTCCTGATCCATCGCAAGATAAGGTTCATAGGTACCCCGATCCAGTATTCATCGGGGTCGTACAGTTTGTAATTACTAACGAAAAGACATGGCTGAGAAACGCAATATTTTCCTGATAGGTCCCATGGGTGCGGGCAAGAGCACCATAGGTAGACATCTGGCAGAACAACTGCATATGGAGTTTTTCGACTCAGATCATGAGATTGAGCGCCGCAGTGGTGCTGATATCGGCTGGGTGTTCGATGTTGAAGGCGAAGAAGGTTTCCGGATTCGCGAAGAGAAGGTGATCGGCGAATTGTCAGAGCAGCAGGGTATCGTGCTGGCGACGGGTGGCGGTGCCATCAAGAGTCGCGAAACCCGCAACAAGTTGTCTGCTCGCGGCATCGTGGTCTACCTCGAAACCACTATCGAAAAGCAGCTGGCGCGCACACAGCGAGACAAACGCCGCCCTCTGCTACAGACCGAAGAACCGGCACGCGAAGTGCTGGAACGTCTGGCACAAGAGCGCAATGCCCTGTATGAAGAGGTTGCCGACTTTGTTGTGCACACCGATGACCAGAGCGCAAAAATCGTTGCCAATCAAATTGTAAAGCTGATCGGTATGTAATCTAGAGGACGTCCATGGAACGGTTGAAGGTCGAACTGGGTGAACGCAGCTATCCCATCGAGATAGCTGCCGGGTTGTTGCAGCGCCCCGAGGCGCTGGTATCGACCATCAAGGGCAAGCGGGTGATGATAGTGACCAACACTGTTGTTGCTCCGCTTTATCTTGAACGGGTAACCGCTCTGCTGTCGGGTTTTCAGGTTGAACACTTGATCCTGCCTGACGGTGAGGCATATAAGAACCTGGCGACCTTTGAGCAGATCATGTCTGCTCTGCTTGAAACCAACCATGGGCGCGATACGACACTGATCGCTCTGGGGGGCGGCGTGATCGGGGATGTGGTGGGCTTTGCGGCAGCAAGCTATCAACGTGGCATTCCTTTTATCCAGATCCCGACCACTCTGCTCTCCCAGGTTGACTCCTCTGTCGGCGGTAAAACCGCGGTCAACCACCCCCTCGGCAAGAACATGATTGGGGCTTTTTATCAGCCCAAACAAGTTGTTATCGATACCGAATGTCTGAGTACCTTGCCCGCCCGCGAATTTGCCGCAGGGATGGCCGAGGTGATCAAGTACGGCATCATTTGGGATGCTGATTTCTTCAGCTGGCTGGAGCAGAACATGGTGCGTCTGCAACAGCTGGAACCTGCCGCGCTGGCCTACGCCATCAAACGCTGCTGCGAGATCAAAGCCGATGTGGTCGGTCAAGATGAGACCGAGCACGGCGTCCGTGCGCTGCTCAATCTGGGTCACACCTTTGGTCATGCCATCGAGGCCGAGCAGGGGTATGGCAACTGGCTGCATGGTGAAGCGGTATCCGCTGGCACCATGCTGGCAGCCTGGACTGCGCAGGCCCGTGGCGATATGAGTGAAGCGGACGTTGCGCGAGTGCGCGCTCTGCTGCTGGCCGCCAATTTGCCCATTCATGCGCCTGCCGAGATGGATTTCGCCGCCTTTATTCGCCATATGCGCCGTGACAAGAAGGTGCTGGAAGGCAAGCTGCGTCTGGTGTTGCCGGTTGGCATCGGCCATGCGCAGGTGGTGGGGGATGTGTCCGATGCCGAGTTGCTGGCGGTGATCGAGTCTGGTCGTGACGAATAAACTGCTAAAACTTCCTTCCCAGCGGCAGCTGGTTGACCGGCTGCTGCATCTGATTGAATTCAATCACCCTTTCATTTTTCTCTCCGGTAAACCCGGTTGTGGTCGCGGTACCCTGTGCGAATCCCTGCTCGGCGTGTTGCCGGAAAAAGTGCGGGTGGTAAGCCTGATTGGTACGCCTGCCATGAAGATGGTGGATGTACGCCAGCTGTTGCTGCCACAGGTGGTGGCGCGCCCGCTGTTCAATCCACAGGATGCGCTGGCGGAGAGCTTCTTTCGCATGCTGGAGGGGAGCAAGCCTGCCACCCTGCTGCTGCTGATAGAGCGGGCCGATCAGTTGCCAGCCGAATTGCTGGGAGAGTTGTGGGCGATCATCCGTCATAACGATACCCTGGCGGCGCCCCATCAGCTGGCCATTATCGTCTCGGGCAGTGACGTCTGGTGTCGTACCCAACGGCCGCAGCTCAAAGGGCGTGCCATGCCAGCCCTTGAGCTGGAAGTGCCGCCACTGAGCCCGCCCGAACAGCGCATCTTCTTGTATGAAAAAGCCAAAGAGCTCAAGATCCCGGCGACCCTCTTGCCCAAGCCGCAAGTGGAGGAGATCCTGAAAACGGCGAACGGACATCCGTCCACCATCATGCAGTTACTGGAGGATATCATGACCGACAGAAGGCCCAAGAAGCGTCAGGCGGAGTTGCCTGTCAAGAAGATTGCCACCGTTATCGCGCTGGTCGCTGGCGGCCTGTTGGCGTTGAGCTACCTGCTGCCTGCGCTGTTTGACAATGAAAGCAAACCGGCGCTGCAGGATCCGGCGCAGAACACGGCATTGCCGATCCCGGTAGCGGGAGGCGATCCCCTCACCGCTGGCGGTTCGAATACAGATTCCGCTGCACAAGGCACGCAAAACAGCGATGCAGCCAGCAATCCCAATGGGGTTGTGAAAGATTGGCAGCCGGAGGCGAAAGTGCTGCCCAAATCGGTGGAGAGCGAAACCGTGACCACCGAATCAACCAATTACGAAGGGCGTCGGGTGGTGATCTCTGACGAGGTCGTGCAAAAGCTGATGACCGAACCCAAGGTGAGCGGCGCTCTGCCTACTGACGTGGTGGACGAGCTGACCGGCAAGAACCCGAGTGGCACAGCCCCCAGTGGTGCAATCGCAACCACGGCGCCAGCCAGTACCTCCAAAGCACTGAATCCGGCGACAACCGCAACGCCTGCTTCTACCACCAAAACAGCCAGCAACGAGCCGGTTGCCGCGCCAGCACCCAAAGTGGCCCTGACACCGGTCGCCACCTTGAACAAGAAGCCGCGCAACCACTACAGTGTTCAGTTGATGGGGGCGAGCAATACCAAGGCGGTGGATCAATTTGTCGCCGAGCATGGTCTGGCGGGCAAGGTCTGGGTCTATCAGACCAAATTCCGTGGCAGCCCCTGGTATGTGGTGCTGCAAGGGGATTATGCCGGTCTGACCCAGGCCAAGAGTGCCATTCGCAAGCTTCCGCCAGCCTTGCTGAAAGGCCAGCCCTGGCCCAAGTCGTTTGCACAGGTACAAAAAGAGCTGAAGCAATAGCCTTGATACCGGATAAGGGGGTAGAATCGTCCCCCTTTTTGGGTCTTGCCTTCTTACACACCGGATTTCCATGAAAAAAACACGCGCTTTTTTAAAATGGGCCGGGGGAAAATACTCCCTGGTTGAAGAGATTGCCGAGCGCCTGCCGGCCGGGCGTGTGTTGCTGGAGCCCTTCGTCGGGGCCGGGTCAGTGTTTCTCAACACCGACTACGACGCGTATGTGCTCAACGACATCAATCCGGATCTGATCTGCCTGTACAACCACCTCAAGCTGACGCCGGACAGTTTCATTGCCGAGGCGCGCAAGCTGTTTGTGGCAGAGCACAACCACAAGGCGGCCTATTACCGGCTGCGTACCCAGTTCAATCAGACCGAGACCACCTTCGAGCGGGCACTCTTGTTCCTGTTCCTCAACCGTCACGGTTTCAACGGACTGTGCCGCTACAACAAGAAGGGCGGCTTCAACGTGCCGTTCGGTTCCTACAAGAAACCCTATTTCCCGGAAAAAGAGCTGTGGGCCTTTGCCGAAAAGGCGCAGAAGGCGACCTTTATCTGCGAGAGCTACGCCGATGCCATCAAGCGTGCCGAAGAGGATTGGGTTATCTATTGTGATCCACCCTACGCGCCGCTCTCCACTACGGCGAGCTTCACCACCTATGCCTCCGGTGGGTTTACCCTGGATGATCAGGCGATCCTGGCGCGATTGGCCCGCCACACCGCCGCTCACAAAGGGGTGCCGGTACTGATCAGCAACCACGATATCGAGCTGACTCGTGAGCTTTATCGCGGTGCTCGCCTCGACGAGATCCTGGTCAAGCGTACCATCAGTCGCAACGGCGGCACCCGTAACAAGGTTGCCGAATTGTTGGCGCTCTATCCGCCCGGAATCGAACCGGAGCAGGGCTACTATCCCAGCGACAGTGAACTGCTGCCACTGACGTAACAGACCATGCGGCGCCCAGGGGCGCCGTTTTTTATGGGCGAGTCCGCGCCCGTGCCGATGTCCTATAACCCGGGTTGCTGGGGGAGGGGAGGTGATTGCCCCATTTACCCCGCATTCGAGTCGTTTTCGCCCGCCTTTTACGTTAAAATTGCGCCGCTTTTTCTCCCTGGCTGCCAATGGATGATGCTGATGAAAGACTTTCTGATTGCCCCCTCGATCCTCTCTGCCGATTTTGCCCGTCTGGGTGAAGATGTAGCCAAGGTACTGGCTGCCGGTGCCGACGTGGTTCACTTCGACGTGATGGACAACCACTATGTCCCCAACCTGACCATTGGCCCCATGGTCTGTCAGGCGCTGCGTGACTACGGTATCGAGGCCCCCATCGACGTGCACCTGATGGTCAAGCCGGTGGATCGCATCATTCCTGATTTTGCCAAGGCGGGTGCTTCCCTCATCACCTTTCATCCGGAAGCGTCCGATCACGTTGATCGTTCTCTGGGCCTGATCAAGGAGATGGGCTGCCAGGCCGGTCTGGTGCTGAATCCTGCTACCTCGCTCTCCTGCCTCGAGTATGTGATGGACAAGCTGGACGTGATCCTGCTGATGTCGGTCAACCCGGGCTTCGGTGGCCAGAGTTTCATCCCCGGCACCCTCGACAAGCTGCGTCAGGTGCGTCGTCTGATCGACGAGAGCGGCCGCGATATCCGCCTCGAGATCGATGGCGGGGTGAAGGTCGACAACATTCGCGAGATCGCCGAAGCGGGCGCCGACATGTTTGTCGCCGGCTCTGCCATTTTCAGTCAGCCTGACTACAAGGCGGTGATCGACAAGATGCGTGCGGAGCTGGCTCATGTCACACGCTGAGCGCGCATTTGATTTGGTGCTGTTCGATCTGGACGGCACCCTGATCGACAGCGCCGCCCAACTGGCGCTGGCGGTCAATCTGACTCTGGCAGACCTCGGTCTGGCGCAGGCCGATGAAGCGGTGATCCGTACCTGGGTTGGCAACGGCGCCGACAAGCTGATCCAGCGTGCGCTCGCCTATCGTGAGGCCGATCCCGAGCTGTTTGCCAAGGCCAGACCGATCTTTTTCCAGCACTACAACGCTTGCCTGCTGCAAGGGCTGGCGATGTATGACGGGGTGGCGCAGAGTCTGCGTCGCTTGCAAAGCCTGGGCTACAAGCAGGCGATCGTGACCAACAAGCCGAGCGATTTCGTGGCACCCATCCTCGATGCCCTTGGCATCAGCGATTGTTTCGAACTCTGGCTTGGCGGCAACTGCGTGCCGGTCAAGAAGCCGAGCCCGGAGCCCTTGCTGCACGCCTGCCAGGAGTTGGGGGTTAGCCCCGCTCGCACCCTGATGGTGGGCGACTCCGAAAATGACGTGCTGGCGGCCAAGGCGGCTGGCATGAAGGTGGTGGGTCTTACATACGGCTACAACTATGGTCGTCCCATCGCCGACTCCCATCCAGACTGGGTATTCGAACAGTTTGCCCAGCTCGATGCACTTTTGGTCTAATAGCGCAGCTGGGCTGGCTGAATAACAAGGATTAACACTCTCATGACTAAACCAATCGTATTGAGCGGAGCGCAACCCTCCGGTCAACTGACCATCGGCAACTACATGGGGGCCCTGCGTCAGTGGGTCAACATGCAGGATGAGTTCGACTGCCTCTACTGCATCGTCGACCTGCATGCCATCACCACTCGTCAGGACCCGGCAGCCCTGCGCAAAGCTTGTCTGGACGCAGCCGCCCTCTATCTGGCGGTCGGTATCGATCCCAAGAAGAGCACCGTCTTCATCCAGTCTCACGTGCCGCAGCACGCTGAGCTGGGCTGGATCCTCAACTGCTATACCCAGATGGGTGAGTTGTCGCGCATGACCCAGTTCAAGGACAAGTCCGCCCGTTTCGAGAACAACGTCAACGTCGGCCTGTTCGGTTATCCGGTGCTGATGGCGGCCGACATCCTGCTCTATCAGGCCAATCAGGTGCCGGTCGGCAACGACCAGAAGCAGCATCTGGAGCTGACCCGCGACATCTGCACCCGTTTCAACAACCTCTATGGTGATGTATTCACCATGCCGGAGCCCTTCATTCCGACCGAAGGGGCGCGGGTGATGAGTCTTCAGGATCCGACCAAGAAGATGTCCAAGTCTGATGACAACGAGGCCAACTTCATCGGCCTGCTGGAAGATCCCAAGCAGATCGTCAAGAAGATCAAGCGTGCGGTGACCGATTCCGACGAGCCGGCGGTGGTGCGTTTCGACCCGGAAAACAAACCGGGTGTCTCCAACCTGCTGACCCTGATGTCCGGTGTGACCGGCCGCTCCATCCCCGAGCTGGAGCAGCACTTCGAAGGCAAGATGTACGGTCACCTCAAGACCGAAACCGCCGAAGCCGTGGTTGCGCTGCTGGAACCGATCCAGGCCCGTTTCCACGAGTTGCGTCAGGATGAGGCCCATCTGATCGCGATTCTGGCAGAAGGCGCACAAAAGGCGCGCGAAAGAGCTGAAAAAACCCTGACCAGCGTATATGATGTAGTCGGCTTCGTTCCTCGAGCCTGACATACTGGGAAGGTGTAGTAGAAGAGAGCTGGGTATTTGCCTGGCTTTCTTTATTTTCTGCCCGGCTATTTTGTTTAATTTCTTTATTTCAACCTGGGTAATATCCCCAAGAGAAAGCATGCCTGTTCAACCAACTATTTCTGCTGAAGAGCTGAGTGACAAAGGTCACTGGCTACGTAAATTTCGCAAGGCGAAAAACCTCAATACCCTGCAGTTGATGGTCTCCAATGCCATCGACAAGCACCATAAAACCCCTGCCGTTGCTGCCGCCATCTATCTGGCCGAGTGTCAGCGTGAACGGGAAATGGAACAGGGTCGTTATCTCGATCGTTAATTCTCTGCTGTTGGTTATCTCATGCTGTTGTTGATCGATAACTACGACTCTTTTACCTGGAACCTGGTGCAATATTTCGGCGCCCTGGGACAAGAGGTTGTGGTCAAGCGCAATGATGAACTGACGCTCGATGCCATAGCGCAGCTCTCCCCCCGTTTTCTGGTGATCTCTCCCGGTCCCTGTACGCCCAATGAGGCGGGGATCTCTCTCGATGCCATCAGCCACTTCGCTGGCAAGCTGCCCATTCTCGGCGTCTGTCTCGGTCATCAGTCGCTGGCGCAGGCCTTCGGCGCCCGCGTAGTGCGTGCCCGTCAGGTAATGCACGGCAAAACCTCGCTCATCCGCCATCGCAATGAGGGGGTGTTCAAGGGGCTCAACAACCCTCTGCGGGTGACCCGTTACCACTCGCTGGTGGTGGAGCGCGATACGCTGCCCGACTGCTTCGACATCACCGCCTGGAGCGAGCATGCCGATGGCTCGTTTGACGAGATCATGGGGCTGCGCCACAAGACGCTCAACATCGAGGGTGTACAGTTCCATCCGGAGAGTATTTTGAGTGAACAGGGCCATTTGCTACTGGCCAATTTTCTGACCCGTTCATAAAAAGTTGTGACCGCCTTCTCAATATCGAGAGAAGGCAAAAAAAATTTCTCTGACACTTTATTCACCCCCTCTCCTGCCCAAATTATCTCTTGCCAAGCCCCCCTGAGTCGTTATGCAATGCGGTTGCCTAAAATATCAGGGGCAGTCGAACATTGTTCCTTACAGGCCCTCTTGTTACAGACTTTTTACTTTATTTCTGTGATAATCCCGTCACGTTTACACGGATTTAACTTTTGGGCGGTGGATTATTCTGTCGCCGAATCGAAGGAGAGCTATATGTCAGAGTTGTTGGCAGTGACACGTGAAGTGTTTGATGAAGTGATGGTTCCCAACTATGCACCGGCCAAGATCATCCCGGTTCGTGGCGAAGGATCACGTGTCTGGGATCAGGATGGTCGCGAGTATGTCGACTTTGCCGGGGGCATCGCCGTAAACGGCCTTGGCCACTGCCATCCCAAGCTGGTCGAGGCCCTGAAAAGCCAGGGCGAGAAGCTGTGGCACCTCTCCAACGTGATGACCAACGAGCCGGCCCTGCGTCTGGCCAAGAAGCTGGTCGCCGCCACCTTTGCCGACAAGGTCTACTTCTGCAACTCCGGCGCCGAGGCCAACGAGGCCGCCCTCAAGCTGGCTCGTCGCTACGCCATTGAAAAGTTCGGTGAGCAGAAGACCCAGATCATCGCCTTCAATCAGGGCTTCCACGGTCGCACCTTCTTTACCGTCAGCGTCGGCGGTCAGGCTGCCTACTCCGATGGTTTCGGGCCCAAGCCCGGTGACATCACCCACGTCCCCTACAACGATCTGGCCGCGCTGGCTGATGTGATCTCCGACAACACCTGCGCCGTGGTGATGGAGCCGCTGCAGGGGGAGGGTGGCATCATTCGTCCCACCGACGAGTTTGCCAAAGGGGTGCGCGAGCTGTGCGACAAGCACAATGCCCTGCTCATCTATGACGAAGTACAGTCCGGTGTCGGTCGTACCGGCGAGCTCTACGCCTACATGGGGCTTGGCGTCACGCCGGACATCCTCACCAGCGCCAAGGCACTGGGTGGCGGTTTCCCCATCGGCGCCATGCTGACTACCAACGAAATAGCCTCTTACCTGAAAGTGGGCACTCACGGCTCTACTTACGGTGGCAACCCGCTGGCCTGTGCGGTGGCGGAAGCGGTGATCGATGTGATCAACACCCCGGAGGTGCTGGCGGGTATCAAGCAACGCGAGCAGCTGTTCCGTGATGGGCTTGAAGCCATCAATGCCAAGTACCACTGCTTCAGCGAAATCCGCGGCAAGGGGCTGCTGCTGGGCGCCGCTCTGAGCGAAGAGTACAAGGGGCGCTCGCGCGACTTCCTGCTGGCCTCCATCGATCAGGGGCTGATGGCGCTGGTTGCCGGCACCAACGTGGTTCGTTTTGCTCCTTCGCTGGTGATCCCGGAAGCGGACATCAAGGAGGGGTTGGCCCGCTTCGAGAAGGCGGTCGCCCAGGTGGTTAACGCCTGATCCAAATTGAGGTGGGGAGCCCTCCCGGCAGGAGCCGGGACCCCACCTGACGTCAATGAAAGGGAGTTGTCATTTATGTTGGTTATCCGTCCCATCGAGCAAAAAGATTTTGCCGGGCTCAAGACCTGCGCCATCGAGTCCGGCACCGGCATGACCTCGTTGCCCGTCAACGATGAGCTGCTGCAGCGCAAGATCGATGCTTCCACCCAGACTTTTTCCGACAAGCCGGCCGGCAAGGGGGACTGCCTCTACTTCTTCGTAGCCGAGGATCTCGAGACCGGCGAGATGGTAGGGACCTGCGCCATAGATGCGGCAGTCGGTCTCTCCCAGCCGTTTTACAACTACCACATCGGCAAGGTGGTGCACTCTTCGCCCAAACTCGGCATCTACAACGTGGTCGAGACGCTGACTCTCTCCAATGACTACACCGGCAATACCGAGCTTTGCACCCTGTTCCTGCGCGAATGTGCCCGCGAGGGGCTCAACGGCCGCCTGCTCTCCAAGCACCGTTTTCTCTTTATGGCCGAGCACCCGGAGCTGTTTGACGAAACCGTCTTTGCCGAGATGCGCGGCGTCTCCGATGGCAATGGCCACAGCCCCTTCTACGAGTGGCTGCAGACCCATTTCTTCTCGATGGATTTTCCCACCGTCGACTACCTTACCGGGATCGGCAAGAAGCGCTTTATCGCCGAGCTGATGCCCAAGTACCCCATCTACGTCAACTTGCTGAGCAAGGAGGCGCGCGCCGTCATCGGCCAGACCCACGAGAAGACCCGTCCGGCCATCAAGATGCTGCAGGACGAGGGATTCGTGAATCGCGGCTATGTCGATATCTTCGATGCGGGGCCGGCGGTCGAGTGCGAGTTGAAGAACATCCGCAGCGTGCGTCGCAGCCAGAAACTGCGGGTGCTGATCGGCGAGCCCATCGGCGGCCGCACCCACCTGCTCTGCAACAGCCGTTTCGAACAGTACCGTGCCTGCTACGGCAATATCCGGGTCGATCTCGACAAGCATGAGGCCATCATCCCGCCCAAGATGGCGGCAGCACTCAAGGTGCAGGATGGTGACATGGTGCGGGTAGTCGACCTCGACTGAGGCAGACAGGACCAGCAAACCGATTATCAAGCAGGCAGCCGAGGCTGCCTGTCAGCGACAGGGAGTGAATGGATGAGCCAGTTAGTGCAATTTATCGACGGTCAGTGGCTTGCCGGTGAAGGCAAGCCGTTCGAGTCACGGGATCCGGCCAAAAACGAGGTGATCTGGCAGGGCGCTGCCGCCAGTGCGGCTCAGGTCGATGCGGCCGTCAAGGCTGCCCGCGCCGCCTTCTACCACTGGTCTGATATGGATCTCGAGGATCGCCTGACCATAGTGCGTCGCTATGCCGACCTGCTGGGTGAGCACAAGGAGGCGTTGGCGCTGACTATCGCCCGCGAAACCGGCAAACCGTTGTGGGAGACCCGCACCGAAGTGGCCGCCATGCAGGGCAAGATAGCTATCTCCATCCGCGCCCATGACGAGCGCACCGGGACGGTGGAAAACCCCATGCCGGGCGCCAAGGCGTTTGTCCGTCACAAGCCCCACGGTGTGGTGGCGGTCTTTGGCCCCTACAACTTCCCGGGCCATCTTCCCAACGGTCATATCGTACCGGCGCTGATCGCGGGTAATGCCGTGGTGTTCAAACCCTCCGAACTGACCCCCATGGTGGCGGAAGCCATGCTCAAGGTGTGGCAGGAGGCGGGGCTGCCCAAAGGGGTCATCAATTTGGTGCAGGGCGAAGTCGAGACCGGCAAGGCGCTGGCGGGCAACCCCGATATCGATGGCCTCTTCTTTACCGGTTCCTCCCGTACCGGTCATTTCCTCCATCAGCAGTTTGCCGGTCAGCCGGGCAAAATTCTGGCCCTCGAGATGGGCGGCAACAACCCGCTGATCGTGAAAGACGTGAGCGACATCGACGGTGCCGTCCATGCCATCGTCCAGTCGGCATTTATCACCTCGGGTCAACGTTGCACCTGTTCCCGCCGTCTGTTTGTCGAGCGCGGCGAGCGGGGCGATGCCCTGGTCAAGCGACTGGTCGAGGTGGTGGGCAAGATCAAGGTCGGCCTCTATGATGCAGCCGAGCAGCCGTTCATGGGCTCGATGATAAGCGAACGTGCTGCACTGGGAATGGTCGAGGCGCAAGCCAACCTGCAGCGCCTCGGTGGCGAGAGCCTGCTTACCCTCAAGCACCTGGAAGCGGGTACCGGCTTTGTCTCCCCGGGCATTATCGACGTGACTGCAGTCAAGGCACTGCCGGACGAAGAGTACTTTGGCCCGCTGCTGCAACTCATTCGCTATGACGATTTCGATGCCGCCATCGATCAGGGCAATGCTACCCGTTATGGTCTCTCGGCCGGTCTGCTGGGGGACAAGGAGGCGGACTGGCACCACTTCTTCAAGCGGATCCGCGCCGGTATCGTCAACTGGAACAAGCCCATCACCGGCGCCTCCAGTGCCGCGCCGTTTGGTGGTATCGGTGCTTCTGGCAACCACAGGGCGAGCGCCTACTACGCCGCTGACTATTGTGCGTATCCGGTTGCCTCTGTCGAAGACAGCAAAGCCGCCATGCCGGATCAACTGTCGCCCGGCCTGCGCTTCTGATAACGACACGGGGCATCCAGCGGTGCCCCCATCTGTACCCGCAATCAAAGGAAAGAGAGATGCAAAAGGATATCGACACCCTGTTCAGCCATCTGTGGGACAACTACATCAAGGTGACGCCGAGCGCCCTCAAGGTGCACACCCTGCTGGGTGGCGGCGAGCCCATCGTCAACGATCACGTGGCGTTTCGTACCTACAACCTGCCCAAGCTGGGGCTGGAGAAGCTGGCCGCCCACTTTCTTGCGCTCGGTTACGAGCAGAAGGGCGAGTACGTCTTCAAGGCCAAGAAGCTCTATGCCAAGCACTTTGAGCATCAGGATCCGGACGCTCCCAAGGTGTTTATCAGTGAGCTGAAGGTGGAAGAGCTCTCCCCGGCTGCCCAAGCCATCATCCACAAGCTGGCCGATCAGGTGCCCGATCATCTGACCGATACCCCGGCATTTCTCTACACCGGTGCCCCCTGGCAGGTCTCCTATGCCGATTATCAGACTCTGCTGGCGGAGAGCGAGTACGCGGCATGGATGGCAGCATGGGGCTATCGTGCCAACCACTTCACGGTCAATATCAACAAGTTGAAGGATTTCGACACCATCCATCAGGTCAATGCTGCGCTCAAGGCGGCGGGTTTCGTGCTCAACAGTGTGGGTGGCGAGGTGAAGGGGGATCCGCAGGTGATGCTGGAGCAATCCTCCACCATGGCGGACAAAGCCGAGGTGCCGTTCAGCGATGGGGTGCGTACCATCCCGAGCTGCTTCTACGAGTTTGCCCTGCGCTATCCGCAGGCCGATGGTGTGCTCTATCCGGGCTTTGTCGAGGCTTCGGCGGACAAGATCTTCGAATCGACGAATGCCATGTAACGGGAGCCACCCTGTTTCAGTCGCAACGCCTCCTTTGTGGAGGCGTTTTGTTTGGCGCAGAGTGAGGGTATCGGGTGTTGTCTGACGCCGCGTGAAGAGGGGATTTGGATGGCGCCTAATAGGTGAAAATTTGTTGATAAAAATGTGAACGAGATCACTTGAGACGACACAGATTGACGCTGGTGGCGGAGCAAAAAGGAGTAGAATGGCGCTTTATTTTTGCGGGGCCAATCGATGCCTAACTATCACTTTTTCAAGCAAGGTCAGGCGCTTACCTATCTAGATGCCAATGCGCCCAGCTATAGCGATGAGCGTCGTCAACTGGTCGAACAGGGATTTGCCGCCATCGCCGCCCCCACCTTTGCAGATACCCCGGCCGAAGCTCTTGAGCTGCTTCGCACTCATCAGGCACTACAGGATGAGGCGCAGGCCAACGCCCTTTGTCTGACGGTCGCCGCTATTCCGGCGGTGATCGCAACTCTGTCCGGGCACTGACGCTGCCGCCAAGCTCACGTAAACAAAAAATGGTGCCACTGTCATGACACCATTTTATCGGTTTGACTGCTTGCCCCTGAGTCGTTTAGCGCTGGTGCAGGTCACCTTCGATAACCAGCACGGTATCCATCCCTGCCGCCTTGCCTGCCTCAAGCCCGATCCGGGTATCTTCAAACACCAGACAGTTGGCTGGATTGGCGCCGAGCAGTTCGGCCACCTGCAAGAAGGTGTCGGGATGCGGTTTGTGGTTGGTGACATCATCGGCACTGACCACCACCGAGATATAGGCATCGAGCCCAGAGTTTTTCAGGATGGAGTCCGCCTGACTGCGCGGTGAGCCGGTGCCAATCCCCATCTTCACCTTGCCGTGATAGTGCCTGACCAGCTCCCACATCTTGGGAAAGACGCTGACCTTGTCGATATGTTCCATATAGAGGGCAATCTTGCGACGGGTAAAGGCCTCGACATCCACCGTCAGCCCCTGCTGCTCGGCCAGCATGGCGATGATCTTGCGGGTGGGAATGCCGCCGTACTGATAGAGCTGATCCCGCTCGAAGGGGATGCCGAACTCGGCGCAGGTGAGCTCCCAGGCATCCAGATGGAGGGGCATGGAATCTACCAAAGTGCCATCCATATCGAAAATCAGGGCATCGTAGTGATCAAACCCGTACTGCTCACGCTCGCTCATGGGGGCTCCTTGAATCAAATAGGGCAGGCTAGCAGAAACGGTCGGCGTTTTGTGGGATCGGCCTCATGTTTGGGCAGATTGTGGCCGCCGTTTTTTCTATCTCTTGCTGATTTGTGAGACAATAATCCGTTCATTGCCGGATACTTTGGCATATCAGATCAGCGAGTCCGCTTATGACCTCGAAAATATCCCCCAAAACCATTTTCTCCAGTGTGGCGCTGGTGATCGCGCTCGGTTCACTGGAAAAGAGCATAGTCACCACCCCGCTGCCCATGATTGGCGCCGAGCTGCACGCTGGGGCCGCCCTCACCTGGGTGGTCACCGCCTACCTGCTGGCGGCCACCGCCGTGCTGCCCCTCTACGGCAAGCTGAGCGATCTCTTTGGCCGGGTGCGGATGCTCAATATCGGCATCGGCCTGTTTCTGGCGGGCTCGGTGGCCTGCGCCCTCTCCCAGGATCTGCAGACCCTGCTGGCAGCGCGGGTGCTGCAAGGGCTGGGGGGCGGCGGTCTGATTGCCCTCGCGTTTACCGTGATTGCCGACACCATTCCGCCGCGGGAGGTGGGCAAGTATCAGGGCTACATTTCGGCGGTCTATGCGGTCTCCAGCATCGCCGGCCCCTTGCTCGGCGGCTATTTCACCGAGCAACTCAGCTGGCGCTGGATCTTCTGGATCAATCTGCCGCTCGGGGCACTGGCGGTCTTTCTCATCAACCGCAACCTCAAGCAGCTCAACGTGCGTCGTCACAGTCGCTTCGACTGGAAGGGGGCTGGTCTGCTGATTACCGTCACCACGCTCACCCTGTTGCTGCTCTCGCCGGAGGCGGCGTTGCCCGCAGTCTGGCTTTCGGCGGCGCTGGGCGTTGCATTGCTGCTGCTCATTCTGATTGAGCGACGGGCTCACGATCCCATATTGCCTGCCCATCTGGCCCTGCTGCCCGGCTATCTGGTGAGCGTGCTGCTGGTGATGCTCTCCCAGCTGCTGATGTTTGCCGTGCTGGTATATCTGCCGTTGCAGATGCAGTGGCAGAAGGGGATGAGTGCCAGCGAGAGCGGTGCCATCATGGTCATCTTCATGATCTGCATCACCGCTGGCGCTTTTGTCGGTGGCAAGCTGATTGGCCGTACCGGTCACTACAAGAGCTTTGTCGCGGTGGGCTTTGGCCTCGCGGCAGTGGCGCTGTGGCAGATCCACTTCGATGCCTGGGTCAAGCTGGCCCTCGGGTTTGCCGGTATTGGTCTGGGTCTGGTGCTGCCCGCCCTCTCGGTGGTGGTGCAAAATGCCCTGCCACGGCAGGATCGCGGCATCGGCATGTCGCTGTTCAACTTCGGGCGGGAGCTTGGCGGTGCCGTCGGCGTGGCTATCTGCTCCATGCTGTTTCATTTCCGCCTGCCAGCCGGCAGCGGTGGCGATCTGAGCCGACTTGCCCCCGATCTGCTGGCCCCGGGCTTCAGCGCGACCTATATCGGCATGGCATTGATCGCCACGCTGGCGCTGCTTATCACATTGCTGGCGTTGAAGCGCCATGAGCTGGCCTCCATCAGCGCCTGATTTGGCCTGCGCCGACATTGGCTCACCATAGCTAGCATCAGGGCTCCCCGCGGGGAGCCCTGATTGTTATTTGGCGAATAGCGTGGCTGTTGCCATCAAGCCATGCACGGCTTACTCCTGCGCCGGACTCTCCTTGCCTGCCAGCTGGCTCAGCCAGGCGAACCGGCGGTTGGCCTCCTGCTCTGCCTCTTGATAGAGCTGGCTGGCCACCTCCGGCAGCTGGCGTTCCAGCCGCTGGAAGCGGGGCTCGTGGCGCAAGGTCTCGGCCAGCGAGGCATTGGGTGCCCGTGAGTCGAGCGCCAGCGGCAGTTTGCCCTCGTTAGCGCGGCGCGGGTCGAAGCGGTAGAGCGGCCAGAAGCCGGTGGCGGTCAGCTGTTTCATCTGCTCATGGCTCTCGGCCATGTCGTAGCCATGCTCCTCGCAGGGGCTGTAGGCGATGATGAGCGACGGCCCCGGATAGGCTTCCGCCTCCTGAATCGCCTTCACCGTCTGGTTCATCTGGGCGCCGAGGGAGATCTGCGCCACATAGACGTGGCCATACATCATCACGCTGGCCCCGAGATCCTTGCGTGCCTTGCGTTTGCCCTGCTCGCCAAACTTGGTAATGGCACCAAGCGGGGTTGCCTTCGACTGCTGGCCGCCGGTGTTGGAGTAGCACTGGGTGTCGAGCACCAGCACATTGATGTTCTCCCCCAGACTCAGCACATGGTCGAGCCCGCCAAAGCCGATGTCGTAGGCCCAGCCGTCACCACCGATGAGCCAGACCGACTTCTCCACCAGATAGTCCGCATCGCGAGCCAGCTCTTGGGCTGCCGGGATCTGGCTCTCCTGCAGCAGCGCTCGCAACTGCTGGATATGGGCCCGCTGTTCGGAAACCGGCAGGGTGGCATCGCCGAACGCCTCGCGCAGCGCTACCGGTATAGTGTCGCCCAGGCTCGCCAGCAGACGGCGCACCCGCTCCCTGTGCTGATCGACGGTAAGACGGAAGCCCAGTCCGAACTCGGCGTTGTCTTCAAACAGCGAGTTGGCCCAGGCTGGCCCGCGCCCGTCGGCGTTGGTGGTGTAGGGGGTGGTAGGCAGGTTGCCGCCATAAATGGACGAGCAGCCGGTGGCGTTGGCAATCAGCAGCCGATCGCCATAGAGCTGGGTCAGCAGCTTGATGTAGGGAGTCTCGCCACAGCCGGAGCAGGCGCCCGAGTATTCAAACAGCGGCGAGATGAGCTGGGAGGTGCGGATGTCGATGCGTTCCAGCTGCTCGGCGCTGCGCTCTGGCAGGTCGAGGAAGAAGTCGTAGTTGGCCTTCTGCTCGTCGAGGTGATCGAGGCGTGAAGCCATATTGATCGCCTTGCGATCCGGGTTGCTGCGATCCTTGGCCGGGCACACCTCGACGCAGAGATTGCAGCCGGTGCAATCCTCCGGCGCCACCTGCAGCACATACTGCTGGCCGCGCATGTCACGGGATTTCACATCCAGCGCATCCAGAGTGGCGGGAGCAGCGGCCAGTGCATCCGGTTCCACCACCTTGGCGCGAATGGCCGAGTGGGGACAGGCGGCGACGCAGTAGTTGCACTGGGTACAGAGCTCCGCCTCCCAGATGGGGATCTCCTTGGCGATGTTGCGCTTCTCCCAGCGGGTGGTGCCAACCGGCCAGGTGCCATCCGGCGGGAAGGCGGAGACCGGCAGGCTGTCACCCAGCCCCGCCAGCATGGCGGCGGTGACGGTCTGGACAAAATCGGGGGCCTTGGCCGAGATCACCGGCGGGCGGGGGCGGCAGGCGGGATCCAGCTCACCCAGAGGCACTCGGGTCAGAGCGGCGCAGGTTGCCTCCAGTGCCATCCAGTTGCGCTCAACCAGCGTCTGCCCCTTGCTGCCATAGCTGGTGGCGATGGCTTGTTTCAGCAGGCTGGTAGCCTCCTCGGGGGGAATGATGGCGCTGAGCTGGAAGAAGGCCATCTGCATCACGGTATTGATGCGATTGCCGAGCTGGCAGTCGCGGGCAATCTTGGCGGCATTGATGATGTAGAAGCGCGCCTCTTTCTCGCGCAGGGCATGCTGCACCTCGCTGGGGAGGCGCTGCCAGATATCCGCTTCGCTGTAGGGGGTGTTGAGCAGGAAGATGCCGCCTGCTTTCAAGCGCTCCGCCATCCGGTACTTGTCGACAAACTGCCACTGATGGCAGCCGATAAAGTCTGCCTCTTCCACCAGATAGGCCGATTGCAGCGGCCGCTCGCCCACTCGCAGGTGAGAGACGGTGAGGCCGCCCGCCTTCTTGGAGTCGTAGACGAAATAGCCCTGCGGATAGAGGTCGGTGTGGTTGCCGAGGATCTTGATGCTGTTCTTGGCCGCCGAGACGGTGCCATCGCTGCCAAGACCGTAAAAGAGCGCCTCCAGCTTGTGTTGCTGGCCGTGAATGAGGCTTTGTGAATCCAGCGCGGGCAGCGGTAGCGAGAGACCTGTGATGTCATCGAAGATGCCGACGGTAAAGCGCGGACGCGGGTTCTCTTGCGCCAGTTCGGCAAACACCGCCAGCGCGCAGGCGGGGCCAAACTCCTTGGAAGAGAGGCCGTATCGACCGCCGATGACCCGTGGCAGGCTTGCCCGCTCGCCCCGGCTGACCGCTTCGGCCAGCGCCGTCATCACGTCGAGATAGAGGGGCTCGGCCTGTGCGCCCGGCTCCTTGGTGCGATCCAGTACGGCGATGGAGCGGGCACTCTCGGGAATCGCGGCCAACAGGTGATCGGCCGAGAAGGGGCGGAACAGCCGCACTTTCACCAGACCTACCTTCTCCCCTTGGGCCAGCAGGCGCTCGATCACCTCTTCACAGGTGCCGATGGCTGAGCCCATCAGCACCACAATCCGCTCCGCCTGCGGGTGGCCGACATATTCAAACGGCCGGTAGTGGCGGCCGGTCTGCTTGCCAAAAGCTTGCATCGCCTCGCTCACATGGCCATAGGCAGCGTCATACCAGGGGTTGCTCGCTTCCCGGCACTGGAAGTAGGTGTCCGGGTTGGCGGCAGTGCCGCGAATGACCGGTTTGTCGGGGGTGAGCGCCCGGTCACGATGGGCACGGATGGCATCTGCGGGCAGCAGGGCACGCAGGGTGTCGTCAGCGAGCGGCGCTATCTTGGCGATCTCGTGAGAGGTACGAAAGCCGTCGAAGAAGTGGATAAAGGGGAGGCGGCTGTTGAGGCTCGCTATCTGGGAGATCAGGGCAAAGTCCTGCGCCTCCTGCACATTGCTGGCACAGAGCATGGCGCAGCCGGTCTGGCGTACCGCCATCACGTCAGAATGATCGCCAAAGATAGATAGCGCGTGGGTCGCCACGGTGCGCGCCGCCACATGCAGCACAAAGGGGATAAGCTGACCCGCCAGCTTGTAGAGGTTGGGGATCATCAGCAGCAACCCCTGCGATGAGGTAAACGAGGTCGCCAGCGCGCCGGTCTGCAGGGCGCCGTGGACGGCGGCGATGGCGCCCCCTTCCGACTGCATCTCGACAACCCGGGGCACATCCCCCCACAGGTTCTTGCCCCGCTCGCTCGACCAGGCCGACGACTGTTCAGCCATGGCCGAGCTGGGGGTTATGGGGTAGATGGCGATGACTTCGCTGGTGCGGTACGCCACCGAGGCGACTGCGTTATTCCCGTCTGTGGTGATCATCTGTTTTCCACTTTGCTATGCCAGTTTGAAGGCCGATAGTTGCATCGGCAATGGATAGGTCGCAGGCATAGTAAGAGGGGCAATAAGAGCGTATCAAACGGGATAAATAATCAATTAATAAGTCAGTAATAGTGGTTAATTTAATCCCGCTGCGTGGGTGCGTGATTTTCTGCTGACAGCCGACGGGAGGTGGCTGACGGGCCATTGGTATGGCCCGTCAACACGGGGTTAACCCTGCTCCACTTGCAGCCAGATGGCGCACTGATAAGGGGCGAAGAGTGGCAGTGGTTCGCCTGGGTAATTGGCCAGCAGCAACCGCATCTTGTCTGTCACCTTGTCGAAGTGGGGCATCGGCAAGGGGTTCGCAGTGAGATTGGCGAGCAGCAGCAGGGTGTGCCGCTCTCCGCTAGCCGGATCCTGCCAGTGGCGGCGATAGCTGATGCGCTCGGGATCATCCCCATCCAGCAGCTCGAAATTGCCGTGGCGGACGACCGGGTGGGCCTTGCGCAGGGCGATAAGCTGGCGATAGCAGTGAAACGGCGAGTCGGGGCGGGCCAACTGCTCGGCGGCATTAATCTCGATGTGATTGGCATTGAGGGCAATCCAGGGTGTGGTGGCGCTGAAACCGGCGTGGGGGCCGGCGTCCCACTGCATCGGGGTGCGGGCGTTGTCGCGGCCGATGGCATCGAGCCGCCGACTCAGCTCGGCAGGATCCAGCCCTGAGTGGCTGGCGCGGTAGTTGATGGCCTCCACATCGCGCAGCTCGCCCGGCTGCCAGTGACGGTTGGTCATGGCGAGCTCCTCCCCCTGATAGATGAAGGGAGTGCCCTGCATCATGTGCAGCACCATGGCCCACAGCCTGGCGCTGGTTTCCCGCCACTCTGGCCTGTCATCGCCAAAGCGGGAGACGGCGCGAGGCAAGTCGTGGTTATTCAGAAACAGGCTGTTCCAGCCACGCCCGTGTAGCCCTTGCTGGTGGCGGGTCATGGCTCGCTTGAAGGCGAGGGGATCAAAGCGGGATGACCACTTGTCACTGCCCAGCCCCAGATGCTCGAAGTTGAACACCATGCTGAACTCGCTGCCATCGTGGTTCGAATAGTTCTGCATATGGGCGAGATCGGCTCCCCAGGTCTCCCCCACCGTAATGATCCCCTTGCCGCCGAAGCTCGCGGCATTGAGCTCGCGGATATAGTCGTGCAGGTGCGGGCCGTTGCTCATGGCCAGTCGGTCCCACTCTTTGCTCACCATATCGATCACATCGAAGCGAAACCCCTCGATCCCTTTGCCCAGCCAGAAGTTGATCACCGCCGCCATTTCGGCCCGCACCGCCGGGTTGTCCCAGTCCAGATCGGCCTGACTCGCATCAAAGTTGTGCAGGTAGTAGCGATCAAGCGCTGGCACATACTGCCAGCCGCTGCCGCCAAAAATCGAGGTAATGGGGTGAGCATCGACAAAGGCTTGATCCCGGAATACGTAATAACCCTGATAACGGGGATCGCCAGCCAGTGCCTTCATAAACCACTCGTGCTCGGTGGAGGTGTGGTTGGCGACGATATCCATCATGATGCCGATGCCGTGAGCGGCCGCTTCGGCTATCAGCTGCTCCATCTCGGTCAGGGTGCCGAAGGCGGGGTCGATGGCACGGTAGTCCGCCACGTCATAGCCGTTGTCCCGTTTGGGGGAGCGATAGATGGGGGTGAGCCAGAGCATATCGACCCCGAGGGTGGCCAGATAGTCGAGGCGCTGACGGATGCCGTTGATATCGCCCATGCCGTCACCATCGCTGTCCTGAAAACTCATGGGGTAGATCTGGTAGATGACGCAGCTATCGAGGTCGATATCGGGCGTGTGGATGGGTTGCGGGTTCATCAGCGTGGCCGGTTGGGGGAGGATATTTTCTATCTTACGCAGATGAGCTGCTACTCGACAGGGCAGAGAAAACCTTGAAAAGGGTTCCATTGTTAGCTGATTGCCAAAAGTGCGGAAAGGGTCACAAAGGTGCCATCCCAAGCCACGGCTGTGGTCGGGATGACACGGCACTTAGCACTGATACTCTGCAGGAATACAGGCTATTGAGCAGCCTTGGCCTGTTCGCTGCGCTGCTCCTGCTGGCGTTCTGCCTTCTCTTGTTGGCGCTCCGCTTGTGCTTCCAGCTCCTTGCCGAGGAAGTAGTTCAGGAAGGTGCGGATCACCGCGATGATGGCAAGGCGGATCAGCTCCTCCTTGCTCGGCGCGACCGTGGTGGCCAGGATGTCGGCGGCCAGCTGGAACTCCAGCGCCAAGATGAGCCAACTGCCGAAACAGAGGCGAATGCGCGGAAAGCCAGGCTGGTGATCCCGCACTCTTGCCGCCAGCCAGAGGGTCTTGCCAAGGCCAATGACCACACAGGCGATGGAGATGATCTCCAGCAGCAGCTGGAACAGCTCGACCCCGTGCATCATCCCCTCTTTCAGACTCGCTATCTCAAACACTCGGGTCACCTCCCTGATTCAAAAGAGGACACTATTAACACATCGCTCGGCAAAGGCCAAATCAGAGTCTCCTAATAAGCAGTGAGAGCTGTTCAATGAGCTGACGCGCCGCGGGGCTGACTCCGGCCAGTTGGAAGAAGCCGTGTATAACACCCAGTTGCCGCTGACAGGTAGCCGTGACACCGGCTTGCAGCAGTTTGCGATAGAGGGCTTCCCCCTCATCGCGCAGCGGATCATATTCCGCCGTTACGATATGGGTCGGCGGCAATCCTGACAGGGCGGGATGGTGGAGCGGGCTGGCTTCGGGGTGAGTGAAGGGCTGCTCCCCCAGATAGGCGTGAAAACCGCTTAACAGCATGTCGCGGGTGATGAGGTAGTCATCCCCTAGCTGCCGATAGCTGTCACTGTCGCCAGCAGCATCGAGCATCGGATAGATGAGCAGTTGGGCTGCAGGCAAGGGGGCGCCTCGCTCCTTGAGTCGCAAGGTGGTGATCAGGGCGAGGTGCCCACCGGCACTGTCGCCCGCAAGGACAATCCGTGCCGGATCCCCATGCCATTTCTCCACATCGGCCATGATGGCGAGCGTAGCAGCCAGTGCGTCGTCGTGTGCTGCAGGATAGGTGTGTTCAGGGGCAAGGCGGGTATGTACCGCGAACACCAGTGCTTCGGCGCGATTACACAGCATGCGCATCTGGCGGTCGTGGGTGTCGAACTCGCCGCTGACAAAACAGCCGCCATGAAAGTAGATCAGGGCCGGACGGCTTGCGCTTGAGGTTGGCGCTGGCTGATAGAGGCGAACGGAATAATGGCAGTTTTGCCACTCTTCGACAGCGCCAACCTCCTCCCGTTCACCACCCAATATGGCAGAAGCAAGATAGCCTTCACGCCGCTCCTGCCAGCTCAGGTTGCTCGCCTTGGGGCGGCCTGCGGCAATGAATTCTGCCACCATGGCCGCAATGGCCAGTTCAAGTTGTGTATCCATAGCGCACCAATGACTGTATATAAAAACAGTTATTTTGCGCTTTTAGCCAAAGAGCGCAACCGGTGTTAGCTGAGGCAGATCACAAAATCAGGCTTCAATCAGCTGGAATTCAATCACATAGAGCGGCGGCAGATCGGGGTAGATGTCGCGGATCACCTGTTTGAGCTCGGGGAGGGTCATGTTCTCCTGACGGGCGTGCTCGTCGTTCAGTTCATCGAAGGCGACCGCCTTGACCGAGAGTACCTCTATGGTGCCAAAGGGCTGGTGCTCCGGGTTGGTGAACAGCGCCAGCCGCTGGCCGGGTTGCCAGTTGGCCTCGCTTTCGTCGCGGATGGTGATGGTCTTGCGGCCCGCCTGAATATCGGCAACGAAGCGGCTGAAGAAGGTGAATTCGGGATAGGGATGGGTAGACATGGCACTCTCCTGACAGGGTGAATCGAAATGAGGTGAATGGAAATCAAAGATCGAGATAGGCGCGCAGCCTGGCCAGATCGGCGATAACGGGGCCATTGCTGCCGTCGGCAACTATGCCCTGTTCGACCAGCTCCTTGAGGGCGCGGCGGTAGACCCGCTCGGTGGTGCCGAAGCGCGCCGCCTCATGGGCCCGCTTGCGTGACCCCAGCATGGGGGTGCGCTGGCGTTCTCGCCACAGCTCATAGGCGATGTTGTAGGCAATGGGGTGGAGCAGCCGGCTGGTGGTGATCTCCAGGGTATCGAGATAGTCGCTGGCAAGTGCGGCGGCGAAAAAGAGGGTCAACTCAGGTTCTGCCAGCAGCCGCTGGGCCAGCTTGTGGGCGCAGATGACCCGGGCGTCCAGCTCGGTCTCGGCCACCACGTTCCACTGCACCGGGGTGGCGCTGAAGAACTCCATCTCGCCGAAGATCTGGCTGTGACACTCAATCTCGCCAAGCTGGAAGCGACGGCCAGAGTGCACCGTACTGTTGAGGGATACCCGGCCACGTTCGACCAGATAGAGCTGCTCGCTCTGCTCTCCCTGCCGCATGATCGATTCGCCCGGCAGGTAACGGCGCAGAAACAGGGTGCAGGTGTCGAGCGCCGCGGCAAAGCGGGGTTCAAGCTGCTTGAGTTCGGCGTGAAAACGGCCGAGGGGGTAGGGCTGTTGCTGCATGACGTACCTGTCGCACCGGATGACGAGGGCCATGAGGCTAGCAAGAGTGCGGGCCGGATACCAGCCCGCCTCCTGTCGAATGTGCCGTGATTAACGGTTTGCGGGTTATTGCACCAGGGCGTGGAGGGCGGCGGCGATGGCGTTTCGCTCGCCGTTCATCATGGCCTGCTCGGCGTTGACGTACTCATTGACCCCATCCTGCACATCCTGCTCGAACAGCACCACGTTGCAGAGCACGGCGGCAACCCGCACCTTGCGCAGGCGCCCCACGGTCAGCAGGGAGGCGGTCTCCATGTCAGCACCCAGTACGCCACGGGCATGCCAGTAGCGGCACACCTCCTGCTCGTCATCCCGATAGAAGCTGTCGTGGGAGCGCACCAGCCCGTGCCAATGAGGCTGGCTGCCAGTGGCCACATGGTTGAGCAGGGCCGCTTGCAGCCAGATATCGGCGCAGGCAGGGTACTCGGCGGGCAGATAGGCCTGTGAGGCCCCCTCATTGCGCACAGCGCCTTCCACCACGATAAGGTCGCCAAGGCCGATGTCGTGCTGCAGGGCACCGGCGGAGCCGACCCGAATGAGCGAGTGGGCACCGGCTTGCACCAGCTCCTCCAGCGCTATGATGGCCGAGGCGCCGCCGATGCCGGTGCTGCAAACCGTGATGGGCAGCCCCTGATAGCGGCCGTTGATGAGGCGAAACTCCCGGTTTTGCCCCAGCACTTCACACTGTTCGAGCTGGCTGGCGATGCGATCGACCCGAGCCGGGTCGCCGCACAGCACCACCCGCTCGGCAATCTGGTCGGGGTGGCACTGGAGATGGGGTAACAGACTCATGGCTTACAGACCTTGTGGCTGGCGCTTGGCGGCAATCACCCAGAGGCGAGTGCCGTTGGCGGCGATAAACAGCAGGATCAGGTACTCCAGCGACATGGCGTAGACGCCCTGCGCCGCATAGACACCGATGCTGATGATGTTGATGACGACCCAGAGGATCCAGTTCTCCACGTATTTGCGGGTCATCAGGATCTGGGCGACGACCGAGAGCACCGTCATGCTGGCATCCCAGAACGGGAAGGCATCGGGGGATGGCTCGGGGGTAGCAAGGTTGGCACCAAACAGGTTGAGCAGGGAGACCGAGGTGCGTGCCAGGGTGGCGAAGACCGGGTCGATATAGCGGGTCAGCAGAGCGATGGCCAGCACGCTCACGGCGGCGGTCACCATCAGTTTGGATCTGCTGAGCCAGCGGATCTGCAGGGTATCCCCCTGATCGTTGGCCGGGCGGGTCCAGGCGTACCAGCCGTAGACGTTGGCGCAGAAGAAGAACAGCTGCAGCATCAACAGTCCGTAGAGCTGGATCTGGAAGAAGATGATGGCAAACAGGCTGACGTTGATCAGACCGAACAGGTAGTTGATGGTCTTCTCCTGACTGGCGAACCAGATACAGGCCAGCCCGAACAGGGTGCCGATGGCTTCAATCCATGACATGGCATAGCCGCCACCCAGCGGTATGGTCACTAGCGTGTTATTGATGCTGAACAGCTCGAATATGCTCATTTTCTGATCCTTGGGCATGAGGGTTAGTATGCGAGGGCGCCATTCTAAGGGGTGAGGGGGAGGAGGGGCAGGACTTTTGTCCGCCCCGTACTTGGCCCATATCAAAGAAATCGCCGCTGCTGCCCGGTTATTCCAGCAGTGATGGGTTATGGTGCCCCCGCTGGCCGGACTTTATTGATATGTAGCAAGATGATAGCGCCGTGGCTGTGGTCTGATAGAGTCCACTCTCCGGGAGGAGAATCACGTGATAAAAGGAGGTTGCATTGAATTCCGAGCTTGTCTGGGTGCTCTGTCTGCTGGCTGGCGCCATCTATCTCTTCATGACCAACAAGGTGCGCATGGACGTGGTCGCCCTGGGCGTGGTCATCTTGTTTGTGCTGAGCGGCACCCTCACCCTGTCGGAGGCGCTGGCGGGCTTTAGCGATCCCAACGTCATTCTGATTGCCGCCCTGTTCGTGGTCGGGGAGGGGCTGGTGCGCACCGGCATCGCCTATCAGGTGGGGGATGCGCTGGTGAAGGTGGCGGGCAGCAGCGAGACCAAGCTGTTGGTGTTGCTGATGGTAGCGGTGGCGAGTCTGGGGGCGGTGATGAGCAGCACCGGAGTGGTGGCCATCTTTATCCCGGTGGTGCTGAGCGTGGCGAACCGGATGGGGATCCCGGCCGGTCGCCTGATGATGCCCCTCGGTTTTGCCGGGCTGATCAGCGGCATGATGACGCTGGTGGCGACGCCCCCCAACATGGTGGTCAACAGCGAGCTGATGCGCCACGGCATACATGGTTTCGGGTTCTTCGATTTCACCCCCATGGGCGTGCTGATCCTGGGGCTGGGCATCCTCTACATGCTGCTGGTGCGCGGCTCCTTGATGGGTGAAGGGGAAGAGGGCAAGGGCAAGCCGACCGGGCGCCGCACCCTGCGCGATCTGATCCGAGACTACCGATTGGCCGGTCGGGCCCGTCGTCTGGCGCTGCGGCCGGACTCCCCGCTGATTGGCCATACCCTGGATGAGCTGCAACTGCGTGCCCGTTATGGTGCCCACGTCATCGGGGTGGAGCGCTGGCGCAAGTTTCGCCGGGTGATGGTGCCGGTGTCGGGGATCAGTGAGTTCCAGGCCAAGGATGTGCTGCTGATCGACATGTCAGACCCCGAGGTGGATGTGCGGGCGTTTTGCAGCGAGGCGCGGCTCGAACCCATGATCCTGCGCGGGGAGTACTTCTCCGATCAGGCGCGGGAGGTGGGGATGGCCGAGGTGTCGCTGATCCCCGAGTCCAAGCTGCTGGGTAAAAGCGTGCGTGAGGTGACCTTCCGCTCCAGCTATGGCCTGAGCGTGGTGGGGCTGCGCCGCGACGGTGAAGCGCTGGCAGGCAAGCTGGTGGACGAGCCGCTGCAGATGGGGGATACACTGCTGGTGGTAGGAAACTGGAGCCACATCAGACAGTTGCAGACCCATAGCCGCGACTTTCTGCTGATGGGGTTGCCCGCTGAAGTGGACGAGATGGCCCCCGCCCGCAGCCAGGCGATCCATGCCCTCTTCTGTCTTGGAGTGATGATCCTGCTGATGGTGACCGATCCGGTGCCCAACGTGATTGCCGCGCTGATCGCCTGTCTGCTGATGGGCAAGTTTCGCTGCATCGATATGGAGAGTGCCTACAAGTCGATCCACTGGCCGACCCTGATCCTCATCGTCGGCATGCTCCCCTTTGCGCTGGCGCTGCAAAAAACCGGCGGGGTGGATCTGATCGTCGGTGGTCTGATCAATGCGGTAGGGGAGATGGGGCCGCGGGTCATGCTGGCCAGCCTGTTTGCCCTCTGCGCGGTGATCGGGCTCTTTATCTCCAACACCGCGACTGCTGTGCTGATGGCACCCATTGCGCTGGGCACGGCGCAACAGATGGGGGTATCACCCTATCCGTTTGCCATGACCATTGCCATCGCCGCCTCGGCCGCTTTTATGACGCCGGTCTCGTCACCGGTGAATACCCTGGTACTGGGGCCGGGTAACTACAAGTTTGCCGATTTTATCCGTATCGGGGTGCCATTCACCCTGTTGGTGATGGCGGTGAGCGTGGTAGCGATCCCCTGGTTCTTCCCGTTCTGATAACCGGGATGATGAATGTGTGCACCAGCGGCCTGCGGGCCGCTTTTTTATGGCCGGGAGACAAGAGTGGCAAGGCGTGCTCGGAATCAGTGAAGAGTGACGTGAACGGGAATATACGTGGAGCTGGGTTAATAGAGGAGCGAGAGAAAAACTGGGGAGAGGCAAATTTCAGATACAAAAAAACCAGCGTGAACTGGTCTGTTTGGTACTGCTATTAATGGTGCGGAAGGAGAGACTCGAACTCTCACGCCTAGGGCGCCAGAACCTAAATCTGGTGCGTCTACCAATTTCGCCACTTCCGCAATATTAATGGTGGCTATGACGGGATTCGAACCTGTGACCCCCGCATTATGAGTGCGATGCTCTAACCAACTGAGCTACATAGCCGTTTGTTATCTACCACTGATGTGGAAGAGAACAGAAAAATGGCTGGGGTACTAGGATTCGAACCTAGGGATGGCGAGATCAAAACCCGCTGCCTTACCGCTTGGCGATACCCCAACAGAAATAATGGTGGCTATGACGGGATTCGAACCTGTGACCCCCGCATTATGAGTGCGATGCTCTAACCAACTGAGCTACATAGCCGTTTGTTATCTACCACTGATGTGGAAGAGAACAGAAAAATGGCTGGGGTACTAGGATTCGAACCTAGGGATGGCGAGATCAAAACCCGCTGCCTTACCGCTTGGCGATACCCCAACAGTGATGCCTGACAGAAACTATCAAACACCTTTCAAAAATGGCTGGGGTACTAGGATTCGAACCTAGGGATGGCGAGATCAAAACCCGCTGCCTTACCGCTTGGCGATACCCCAACAGCGCTCCTCAACAGTCATGAGACTGGCAAAGAACTTTTAAAAATGGCTGGGGTACTAGGATTCGAACCTAGGGATGGCGAGATCAAAACCCGCTGCCTTACCGCTTGGCGATACCCCAACTAGAGATGGTGGCTATGACGGGATTCGAACCTGTGACCCCCGCATTATGAGTGCGATGCTCTAACCAACTGAGCTACATAGCCAACCTTGCTTCCGGTGAGTCGTTACCTCGTCACCGTGCGGGCCGAATTATGCGTATCTGGCTCTGGGGCGTCAACCCTTTTTTTGCCAGAAAAACGCAATTTGAGTGCGTTTGACCAGTTATTGGTCTCTGTTGCGCAAAAGCCCAACAATCTGCTTTTTTTTAAGACATCGCCATGATTGCCCGGGCAATGGCAGATAAAAAAACAGGCCAGCAAATGCTGGCCTGTCATGGGATTAGACGTTGAACAGGAAGTTCATGATATCGCCATCTTTGACGATGTAATCTTTCCCTTCAGCGCGCATCTTGCCCGCTTCCTTGGCGCCTTGCTCACCCTTGTAGTTGATAAAGTCTTCAAAGGCGATGGTTTGGGCGCGAATAAAGCCTTTTTCAAAGTCAGTGTGGATCTTGCCTGCCGCTTGCGGGGCAGTGGCACCGACCGGAATAGTCCAGGCGCGTACCTCTTTCACTCCGGCGGTGAAGTAGGTCTGCAGGTTGAGCAGCTGGTAGCCGGAGCGGATAACGCGGTTCAGGCCCGGCTCTTCGATGCCAAGGTCAGCCATGAACTCGGCGCGATCTTCATCGTCCAGCTCAGCGATGTCGGCTTCGATGGCGCAGCAGACCACGACCACGACAGCGTTCTCGGCGGCGGCAATTTCACGCACCTTGTCCAGATAGGGATTGTTCTCGAAGCCATCTTCCGCCACGTTGGCGATATACATGGTGGGTTTCAGGGTCAGGAAGTTGAGGTGGCTCACGGCGGCCAGCTCTTCTTTATCCAGCTTCATGCCGCGGATCATCTGGCCGTTTTCCAGCGCGACCTTGATCTTCTCCAGGGTTTCGACTTCCAGCTTGGCATCCTTGTCGCCGCCTTTGGCGCGCTTGGACTGACGGTGAATGGCGCGCTCGCAGGCGTCCAGATCCGACAGGGCCAGCTCGGTGTTGATCACTTCGATGTCGTCAGCCGGGGAGACCTTGCCGGCAACGTGAATGATGTTCTCGTCGTCGAAGCAGCGCACTACGTGGCCGATCGCTTCGGTTTCACGGATGTTGGCCAGGAACTGGTTACCCAGACCTTCACCCTTGGAGGCACCGGCAACCAGACCGGCGATGTCGACGAATTCCATGGTGGTCGGCACAACGCGCTGCGGATTGATGATGGCAGCCAGCTGATCGAGGCGGGGATCCGGCATCGGGACCACACCGGTGTTCGGCTCGATGGTGCAGAACGGGAAGTTGGCGGCTTCGATACCGGCCTTGGTCAGCGCGTTGAACAGGGTGGATTTGCCTACATTGGGCAGGCCCACGATACCGCATTTAAAACCCATGGATTGTTACCTTACTTGATGGATGCTGTTGGGGGTCGCCCGCAGGCGGCCCATGTCATGCTTGTTCTGGTCGTTGCTCATGTACCGGCACAATGCCAGTACAGGGTCAAACCGACCTAACCCTTTTCAGCCTTGAAGCTGTGCAAGCGATTCATGGCCTTGGTCATATCTTGTTTGAACAGGATGTCGGTGGCGCGCAGGGACTCGTCCAGCGCGGCGTCGATCAGGTTCTGTTCACTGCTGGGGGCCTTGGTCAGGACGAAGCCAGCCACCTGCTCTTTGCTGCCGGGATGGCCGATCCCGAGACGCAGCCGGAAGAAGTTATTGTTGTTGCCCATCTTGGCGATGATGTCCTTGAGGCCGTTATGGCCACCGTGACCACCACCCTGCTTGAACTTGGCGATGCCCGGCGGCAGATCCAGTTCGTCATGGGCTACCAGCATCGCTTCCGGCTCAATCTGATAAAAACGCGCCAGTGCGGCCACCGCCTTGCCAGAGAGGTTCATATAGGTGTTCGGGATGAGCAGCCGCACATCCTGCCCCTCGACCAGGATGCGGGCAGTATGGCCGAAGAACTTGGGTTCTTCACGCAGGCTGACATTGTGCCAGCGGGCCAGTTGCTCCACATACCAGGCGCCCGCGTTGTGGCGGGTCTTGGCATATTCCGGGCCGGGGTTGCCCAGTCCGACGATCAGTTTGATTTCGCTTGTCACGCTTGATGTCTTCACTCGCAGCTGCCGTGGGCACACTACCCAGGGCAATAGGACGCAATATTCTAGCCGCCGAGTGGCGATCACTCAACCAATGCGCATGTTATGGCGGGATTTGCAGCATTATTGCGGCCAATGGGTGGATAACGGTGGGCAAACGGGCCTCTTGCAAGAGGCCCGTTTCAGCTTACCGATGGATTGTGCCCGGTTGACTACCGTCGTTATTTGGCACGCAGCAGGGTGACGGTCTCTTCATCCAGTGCGGTCAGGGTGGGACGGGCATCGCGCACATACTCCACGAAAGACGCTGCATCGGTGCCGCAATCCACGCCGCTGGCTTTGCAATCGAGGGGCTGGCCCGGGGTATAGACGGCGCCGAGCAGTTCACCGTTTTGTGCCACCTTCAGCACCGGGAAGGCGGTCAGTTTGCCATTGACGCTGGCGATATCGACCCGCTCTCTCCGGTGGCGCTGGGCATTGGCCAGTGCCTGCCAGCCATCGTTGCCGTTGGCGCTGTAGGCGTTCATCACTACCCGATAGCGCTGGCTATCCACCAGATCTTGCCACTCGCCGCTTGCGGTCTTGCGCTGCAATTGGGTCAGGATGCCCGCCTTGCCTGCGTCGGTCTCCTGGAAGGTGTAACGCAGGTGGCCGCCATAGGGGAACTTGCCGGCATGGGCGCTGGCGGGCAGGGTGGCGGTGATGGTCTCGGTCAGCAGGGCGCGGACCTCGGCGCCGGTCAGGGTAAGCACCGAGAGCTGGTTCTTGAACGGCAGCAGGGTGAGGGCGCTATCCCCTTCGCGCCATTCTCCTGCAGGCAGGTCGGCACGCACGCCGCCCACCGCCACCAGAGAAAAATCGACCGGGCCACCGGTCAGGGCCTGAACGGCCGGGGTATTGGCCCAGTAGAACTCCCCTTCGGCAACCTGCGGCGCTACATCTGAGCCGTGGCTGTCGCTGCCGTTGTCGCCGGGGCGACGGGCATTTTGCAGCTGCTCGGGGATGGTGCCGATCACCGGGCCATAAGCTTTCTCCAGCGCCGGTTTGTAGTGGCTGTCGATGATGCCGCGCAGGCGCGGATCTTCATCCACGGTCACCAGATTGGGCTGGTTGTCGACAAACTGGCTTGCCTCTTTGCTGCGGGCGTCGTCGAGCGCTTGCTTGCGCGCCGCATCGGCGAAGAAATCGCGGCTGGCCAGCAGGCTGTTGTGGCCCTGGCAGTCGGTCACCTGACCCTGGCTGTCAAAGGTCACCTGAGCCAGGCCGATGGCCTGGGCATAGGAGCCCGCCTGCACCACGCAGGTTTTGCCGATGCCATCCAGATTGGTCACCAGCTTGGCGTAATCGCCGGTCTTGCCCCAGCCGATATTGCGAAAATCGCCGAGCAAGCTGTGGGAGTGGCCGCCGACGATGGCATCGAGGCCGTTTACCTTGGCGGCCAGTGCCAGATCCCGCTCGTTGCCGATGTGGGTGAGCGCCACGATCTGATGGATCCCCTTGGCTTGCAGCATGTCGACCGTGGCCTGAGCCGAGGTGACCTCCTTGCCAAAGCGCAGCTTGCCGACGTTGGGGGCGATATTGCCCATGTCTTCCAGCACCAGACCGATGACGGCGACCAGTTGCTTGCCTTGCGGCAGGTTGTCGAGATCGGTGACCGGACTCTTCTGGTTGCCGTCAAAGGCGTAGACCACGAAGGGCTTGAGGTTGTCAGCCTTGCTGAGGGCCGGATCGGCCTTGGTGTCGAGGTTGGCGGCCAGCACCGGGAAGTTGACCCCCTCGATGAAGCGGGCCAGCTTCTGGTTATCCAGATCGAACTCGTGGTTGCCCAGCGCCATGGCATCGAGGCCGAACTGGCTCAGCAACTCGGCATTGGCCATCCCCTCGTTGAGCTTGAAGTAGCCACTGCCCTGCCAGGCATCACCGCCGTGCAGCAGCAGCAAGGGTTGGTTCTTGGCCAGCGCATCGGCCTGATAGGCTTTCGCCATGGTCAGCAGGCGCGGATAACCGCCAAAGCGGGTATAGAGGGTGTCCGTCTCCCCCTGCTGGGCAAAGATCTGCCCTTTGATCTCGGCATTGACCGGATCAAACTGGGAGTGGGTGTCGTTCATGTGAGCCAGGGTCAGCACAAAGGGCGGGTTCTCTTTGGCGGGCTGACAGGCGAACAGGGCGGAGGTGAGGGTCGCGAGCAGGAGGGGACGCAAGCAATTCATGGGTAAATCCTTAAGCCTGCCGGGGCAGGGTCGTACCAGATAGCAGAAAGTTGG
Source organism: Aeromonas sp. 75A (assembly GCF_051919425.1). Taxonomy (NCBI): domain Bacteria; kingdom Pseudomonadati; phylum Pseudomonadota; class Gammaproteobacteria; order Aeromonadales; family Aeromonadaceae; genus Aeromonas; species Aeromonas sp. 75A. Next base: position 3,208,659 of record NZ_JBQBES010000002.1, read on the forward strand.
AAAGAGAAGGTCCAGAAAGACGAAAACCGCCTGATGGCGGTTTTCGTTATTGCTGAATCTATCAATGCTCAAACATGGCAGAGATGGACTCTTCGTTGCTGATGCGACGAATGGCTTCGGCCAGTACAGTTGACAGCGTCAGCTGCTTGACCTTGCCTACCGCTTTCATCTCCGCAGTGAGCGGGATGGAGTCGGTGATGATCAGTTCATCGATCACGGAGTTCTTGATGTTCTCGACGGCGGAACCGGAGAAGACTGGGTGGGTAGCGTAGGCGAATACACGCTTGGCACCGCGCTCTTTCAGGGCCTCTGCGGCTTTGCACAGGGTGCCGCCGGTGTCGATCATGTCATCAACGATGATGCAGTCGCGGCCGGCAACGTCACCGATCAGGTGCATGACCTGGGAGACGTTCGGGCGGGGACGGCGCTTGTCGATGATGGCGATGTCGGTGTCATCCAGCAGCTTGGCGATGGCGCGGGCACGCACGACGCCACCGATGTCCGGGGAGACAACGACAGGAGACTCGAGGTTCTTGGACTTCATGTCTTCCAGCAGCACCGGGCTACCGAACACGTTGTCTACCGGAACGTCGAAGAAACCTTGAATTTGCTCGGCATGCAGGTCAACGGTCAGCACGCGATCCACACCGACGCTGGAGAGGAAGTCAGCGACAACCTTGGCGGTGATGGGTACACGGGCGGAGCGGACGCGGCGGTCCTGACGGGCATAACCAAAGTAGGGGATAACGGCAGTGATACGGCCAGCTGAAGCACGACGCAGAGCATCCACCATGACGATCAATTCCATCAAATTGTCGTTGGTCGGGGCACAGGTGGATTGAATGATGAAGATATCGCCACCACGTACATTCTCATTGATCTGTACGCTGATCTCGCCGTCGCTAAAGCGACCTACGGCAGCATTGCCGAGTTTGATAAACAGGCGATCTGCGATCTTCTGGGCTAGTTCCGGCGTTGCGTTACCAGCAAACAGCTTCATGTCAGGCACGGTTTGAAACCTCGGGGTTGCATCCAGTATGTGGGGGAGTCTGAAATCAGACCCTATCGTTTTGGGGCAAACGATTTATCAAGATAACGTACAAGGTGTCTGCTGCCCAATGAATGTGATGATACCGGTAACCCGAATCCGTGGCCGAGTGCAAAACCGGCCACGTTAATCATCATCAATACCGTTCGGTAAAATTGGCTGGGGTACTAGGATTCGAACCTAGGAATGGCGAGATCAAAACCCGCTGCCTTACCGCTTGGCGATACCCCAATCATTTGAACTGTTGCAATGTGGAGAAGAGAGGTGATATGTTCTCGCCCTTGGCGACAAACCCATCAAGTCCCTTCGGCACGCAGGCCAACACTTCCCGAGCAGTCACTTCGTCTTCAAATTGAGCAAAGACGCAGGCTCCTGTGCCCGTCATTCTTGACGGCGCGTATTCTAGCAACCAGCCGAGCGCATTGGCAACCTCGGGGTGGCGCTTTTTCACCAGTGATTCGCAATCGTTTTTCCACTCGCCTTCCAGCAAGTTGTCCAGCGCCATTTTCGGCGTGGCTCTCGGCAGGTCCGGATCCTGGAATACGGCCGCGGTCGCCACATGGCAATCGGGCTTGAGCACCAGATACCAGGCATCGGGCAGTTCGACCGGTTGCAGCCGCTCACCCACTCCTTCGGCAAAGGCCGCCTTGCCACGGACAAACACCGGCACATCGGCCCCCAGCTGGACGCCAAGCGCTGCCAGTTCATCTTCACTCAAACCCGCTTGCCAGAGGTGGTTAAGCGCTACCAGCGTGGTCGCTGCATCGGACGAACCGCCGCCAATGCCGCCCCCCATGGGCAGCACTTTCTCCAGCCGGATATGGGCACCTTGCGGGCTCGGCAGGGTTGTTTGCAGCAGGCGTGCCGCCCGAATAATCAGATTCTGCTCATCGGGCACCCCGGGAATGGCCGGCGTCAGGGTGAGTGTGTCGCTATTCGGTATCACCTCGAACTCGAGCCAGTCGCTGTGGTTGAGGAAGATAAACAGGGTCTGCAGCTCGTGATAACCATCGGGGCGACGGCCATTGACGTGTAGAAACAGGTTGAGTTTGGCCGGTGCCGGCCAGCGTGTGGAAGCCATTAACGTGCAAGAGTCCATTGGTTGATCTGAAGCTTGAGGCGGCTGTTCTGGCCGGTCATGGTCAGCTGGTGTGGCAGGCGGTAGCCATCCTGATCCCGATAATCGCCATAGACGATCTGCCACTGGCCGTCGCGCACGCTGGCCAGACTGCTGTCGGGGTTGAGTTCAAACTCCGCCTGACCCGGCAGCCCCTTGATCCACTCCGGTAATCCCGCAACCGGAATATTCCAGCCGGTCAGTTGATAGATGAGCGCTTCGGCGTCCTGGCTCTGGTGGCGATTGCCGTCGCTATCGAGCAGGGTGATCTCCCCCTTGCTGCGGGAGAGCTCCAGAATGCTGGTGCCAATCAGGCTGGTGAGGTTGAGGCGATAATCCTCCCCATCCTGCTGCCAGTTGAGACGGGCGCTACCCTTTTGCTGGGGGGTGATGATGGCCATCTTGCCGGAGAGCTGCCAGTGGGTCAGCTGCTCGAGACGGGCCCGCTCCTGGTTCCAGTTCACCTGGTCACGCTGGGGCTGGGTGGTGGCACAACCGGCCAGCAACAGCAGGCAGGTGAGGGTAAAAATACGTAGCAGCAAGAGATGGCTCCAGAGAGAGGAATTTGCCACAGTATACGGGGCGGCCGTATTGCTTTTAAAGACTTACCCTTTCTCGTACAATTGGCAGCCTTTGCACCCAGCGTATGAAATGATCGTCGCCCACTCATGAGTTTGCTTGCCCTCGGAATCAACCACAACACCGCCAGTGTCGCCTTGCGGGAACGGGTCGCCTTTGGCCCGGACTGCATCGATCGCGCCTTGCGTGAGCTGGTGAGCCAACCCGGTGTCAGCGAGGCGGTGATCGTCTCCACCTGCAACCGGACCGAACTCTATTGCAATCTGGACGGGGAGCGGCAGGAGCAAGTGCTGCGCTGGTTGCAGCAGTTCCACGGGCTGGACGCGGCCGAACTGGTCACCGCCATCTATCAGCATCACGATGAAGAGGCGGTGCGCCACCTGATGCGGGTGGCGTGCGGGCTCGACTCGCTGGTGTTGGGGGAGCCGCAGATCCTGGGGCAGATCAAGCAATCCTACGCCCATGCCCAGCAGGCGGAGTCGTTGAAGGGGGCGCTGGAGCGGTTGTTCCAGAAATCCTTCTCGGTGGCGAAAAGAGTGCGTACCGATACCGAGATTGGCGCCAGTGCCGTGTCGGTGGCGTTTGCCGCCGTCAGCCTGGGTCGGCGGATCTTCTCCGATCTCTCCCAGACCAAGGTGCTGCTGGTCGGTGCTGGCGAAACCATCGAACTGGTGGCCCGTCATCTGCGCGAGCAGAACGTCACCAAGATGATGGTGGCCAACCGCACCCTGCAGCGCGCCCAGACCCTGGCGGCCGAATTCGGCGCCCAGGTGATGACGCTCGAAGAGATCCCCGATTATCTGCATGAGGCGGATATCGTCATCAGCTCGACCGCGAGCCCGCTGCCCATCATCGGCAAGGGTATGGTGGAGCGCGCGCTGAAGGCCCGCCGCTTCAAACCCATGTTTCTGGTGGATATTGCCGTGCCGCGCGACATCGAAGCCGAAGTCGATGAGCTCTCCGATGCCTATCTCTACACGGTAGATGATTTGCAGGGGATCATCGAGCAGAACCTCGAAACCCGTAAACGGGCTGCCGCACAGGCGGAAGTGATCGTGCAGGAAGAGCGCGACGAGTTTATGGGCTGGTATCGCGGCCAGAGCTCGGTCGACCTCATTCGCGATTACCGCCATCAGTCACAGCAAGTGGCTGATGAAGAGTTGCAACGGGCCCTGCTGGCATTGGCGCAGGGCGAGAGTGCCGAACAGGCGCTCAAGGCGATGGCCCATCGCCTCACCAACAAATTGATCCACGCGCCGACCCAGGCGTTGCGCCAGGCTGCCTCCCAGGGGGATCAGAGCGAGCTCTCCCGCTTGCGGCAGGCGCTGGGGTTGTCACAAGAGCCATAATTTTCGGGCAACCTGCCGGTTGTCCCGTCCTCCATTGAGAATGCAAGAGTTATGAATCCGTCACTGATCAGAAAGCTGGAAGGCCTCATCGAGCGCCACGAAGAAGTACAGGCCATGCTCGGCGAGCCAGACGTGGTCTCGGATCAGGATCGCTACCGCGCCCTGACCCGTGAATATGCCCAGCTGGAAGATATCGTTCACGCCTTCCAGCGTTACCGTCAGGCTCAGGATGATCTGGAGACCACCCAGATGATGCTGGAAGAGGATGATGCCGACCTGCGCGAGATGGCGCAGGAGGAGCTGCCGCTGGCCAAGGCCAATCTGGAGGCGCTGGAGCAGGAGCTGCAACTGATGTTGCTGCCCAAGGATCCCAAGGATGACAACAACTGCTATCTGGAGATCCGCGCCGGTGCCGGTGGCGACGAAGCGGCCATCTTTGCCGGTGACCTGTTCCGCATGTACTCCCGTTTTGCCGAGCGTCAGGGCTGGCGCGTCTCCATCGTCAGCTGCAATGACGGTGAGTACGGTGGCTACAAGGAGGTGATCGCCAAGATCGACGGCGAGCGCGTCTATGGCCGCCTCAAGTTTGAATCCGGTGGTCACCGGGTACAGCGGGTGCCGGAGACCGAATCTCAGGGCCGGGTGCACACCTCCGCCTGTACCGTCGCCGTGTTGCCGGAAGTGCCGGAAGCCGAGCAGATCGAGATCAACCCTTCCGACTTGAAGATCGACACCTTCCGCGCCTCCGGTGCCGGTGGTCAGCACGTCAACAAGACCGACTCGGCCATCCGCATCACCCACCTGCCGACCGGTCTGGTGGTGGAGTGTCAGGACGAGCGCTCCCAGCACAAGAACCGCGCCAAGGCGATGTCGGTGCTCTCCGCCCGCCTGCAAGCGGCCGAGGATGAGCGCCACCGCGCCGCCGAGCAGAGCACCCGCCGCAATCTGGTGGGCTCCGGTGATCGTTCCGAGCGCATTCGCACCTACAACTATCCGCAGGGCCGCCTCTCCGAGCATCGCATCAACCTGACCCTCTACCGTCTCTCCGAAATTTTGGAAGGGGATCTGGACTGCGTCATCACGCCGCTGGTGCAGGAGTATCAGGCCGATCAGCTCGCCTCGCTGGCCGAGAACAACTGATGCAAATGGTGATCCGGCAAGCTCGTATTAAGTGTTCTGCCCATAAGGTGGAGTGGCACTGATGCAGATCCAGCAGGCCCGCGCCCATATCATGACTGTGTTGGTTGAGGGGGAGTCCCCCCGCGCCGATGCCGATGTACTGCTCTGTCATCTGCTCGGGTGTCGTCGCAGCTATCTGATGACCTGGCCCGAGCGTGAGCTGGATACCGCCCAGCAGGCCACCCTGCAGGGGTGGCTGGCTCGTCGTCTCAACGGCGAACCCATTGCCCATCTGGTGGGCGAGCGGGAGTTCTGGTCGCTGCCCCTCAAGGTGAGCCCGGCTACCCTGATCCCGCGCCCCGATACCGAGGTGCTGGTCGAGCAGGCGTTGACCAAAATCCCGCAGGGGCCCTGCGCCGTGCTGGATATGGGCACCGGCACCGGCGCCATCGCGCTGGCGCTCAAGTCCGAGCGGCCCGAAATCGATGTGTGGGCGGTGGATCGGATGGCGGATGCCGCGGCGCTGGCCCGCGAGAACAGCGCCGCGCTGGGGTTACCCATCGAGGTGCGCGACGGCAGCTGGTTCGAGCCCCTGGGCGAGCCGGATCGCGACGAAACGCCACGTTTTGCGGTGATTGTCTCCAATCCCCCCTATATTGATGGCGCCGATCCCCATCTCGAGCAGGGTGATGTGCGCTTTGAGCCCCGCTCGGCGCTGGTTGCTGATGACGCCGGGCTGGCTGATATCCGCCACATCGTGGCCCATGCTCCCGCTTATCTGCTGACCGATGGCTGGTTGCTGCTGGAGCATGGCTGGGATCAGGGGGAGGCGGTGCGTCAGTTGCTGCGCGATGGCGGCTACCGCGAGGTAGCCACGGTGCGCGATTACGGGGATAACGACAGGGTGACGCTGGGCCTCTGCCCGCTGCGCTGACGGTTCCTCACTGTTACACGGCGGGTTGCCTGTGCGCCCCCATGCAAGGATTGAATATGGTTTTTGTGCTCAAACACCTGCACCTCACCCTGATTGCCGGGGCCGTGCTGATGTTTATGCTCCGCTTCTACTGGGTACAGACCGCCACTGGCCGAGCCTACAGCGCGCCGGTGATGAAGGTCAGCGGCTGGCTCAACGGTCTGGTGGTGCTTTCCGGCGTATTGCTCTGCATGGTGCTGGATCTCAACCCGCTCAATAACGGAACGCCCTGGCTCAGCGAGAAGCTGATGGCCATTCTGGTGCTGGTATTTCTGGCTGCGATGGCGCTGCGGCTGGCCAAAAGCAATCTGGTGCGCTGGTGCTCCTTTCTGGGGGCGCTCGGCTGGATCTACTTTATTGCCAAGTTGGCAGTGCTCAAACAGACGAGTGTGTTCGGCTAAGGCATGAAGAGAATGTTACACATAGACGAATGGACCGATTTCGAAGCCCACGACATCACCGAGCTGGCGTTGTCAGTCAGTGACGAAATTTATGGCTCGGTCGAGGAGGGGATCCGCGAGTTGAACCTGCTGGACGAGTGGCTGGACGAGCAGATCGAAGAGGGCACCTGCGACGAGGTGCGCCAGCAGTTGCTGCAGGGCTTCTACCACAGCCTCGGTTTTCATGGCGACTGGCAGGATTATTTCTCTGCCAACAACTGCGATCTCAATCAGGTGCTGGTTCAGCGCAAGGGGATCCCGGTCAGCCTCGGCATTCTCATTATCCAGCTGGGACGCAAGCTCGGGCTCGATGTGGAGGGGATCTGCTTCCCCGGTCACTTCCTGGTGAGCTTTGCCGGTGGCGAGGGGGAGGTCTATGTCGACCCCTTTACCGGCGACGAGCTGAGCCTGGCCCGCATCGAGCTGCTGCTGCGCGGTGCGTTGGGGGACTTGGCGACCCTGACCCCCGACTACCTGCAGCCCTCCGGTCAGTGGGAGATCATCGAACGGCTGCTCAACGTCAGCAAGGGTGCCCTGCTGCGGGAAGATCGCATGCCCGAGGCGCTGCGTTGCAGCGAGCTGTTGCTGCGGATGAAGCCCGGCGATCCGCTGGAGACGCGGGATCGCGGCTTTATCTACGAGCAGCTCGATTGCCCGCGCCAGGCCGCCGACGATTTTGAATATTTTATTGAACAATGCCCGGACGACCCGGTCGCCGATGTGCTGAAAGTGCAGCTGGCCGCGCTGGATCTGAGCCCCAAGCCCCTCCATTAAGGGCGGCTTGAAACTGAAACAGAAGAATATCAAGGCCGCTGCGTCCGGTCGCAACGGATTAACTAGGCTTCAGGCCCTTTTATTAAGGATGTCTTAGATGGAACAGAAGAATATCAAGATCAACCAGATCGACGTTGCCAATGACAAACCGTTCGTGCTGTTTGGTGGCATGAACGTGCTGGAATCCCGCGACATGGCGATGGCGGTGTGCGAGAAGTACGTGGAAGTGACCAGCAAGCTGGGCATCCCGTTCGTGTTCAAGGCGAGCTGGGACAAGGCCAACCGCTCCTCCATCCACTCCTACCGCGGCCCGGGTCTGGAAGAGGGGATGAAGATTTTCCAGGAGCTGAAAGCGACTTTCGGCATGCCGGTCATCTCCGATCTGCACGAACCCCATCAGGCCAAGCCGGTCGCCGAGGTGGTTGACGTTATCCAGCTGCCCGCTTTCCTGGCACGCCAGACCGATCTGGTGGAAGCCATGGCCCGCACCGGCAACGTTATCAACATCAAGAAGCCGCAGTTCCTCAGCCCCAGCCAGATGAAGAACATCACCGACAAGTTCGAGGAGTGCGGCAACGACCAGCTGATCCTGTGCGAGCGCGGTGCCAACTTCGGCTACGACAACCTGGTGGTGGACATGCTGGGTCTGGGCGTGATGAAGAAGAGCACCGGTGGATATCCGGTGATCTTTGACGTGACCCACTCCCTGCAGTGCCGTGATCCGCTGGGTGCCGCTTCCGGTGGCCGTCGCGAGCAGGTGACCGAGCTGGCGCGCGCCGGCATGGCGGTCGGTCTGGCCGGTCTCTTTATTGAATCCCACCCGGACCCGAAAATTGCCCGTTGTGATGGCCCGAGCGCCCTGCCGCTGGAGAAGCTGGAAGGCTTCCTCAAACAGATGAAGGCCATCGATGACCTGATCAAGGGCTTCGAACCTCTCGATACCTCGGCCTGATCCCGACGCTGTCATGCCTGATGAAAATGCCCCGCAATGCGGGGTATTTTTATATCTGCCATATTTAGTTGAAGACTCAAATTAATCTGCGAGCAAACAATTGTCGGTTGCTGTGGTGTTAATGGTGTTAATGGTGTTAATTTTGTTGTGTGATTAATGTCTCTTAATTGTTTTTTATTACATGTAAAGTGGTCCCCGTAGTAATGCAGAAACAGCATGGATCGGGTGAGGTACGCAGATATCTCGTCCGGCTATCTGCATGTTTATTGCTGCCATAACAATGTGCAATTAAATTAACAGGACGTTAATAATGCGAAAGAAACTATTTAGCAGCCTCTATTTTCAGGTATTGCTCGCGATTACCCTCGGGGTATTTCTGGGGCATGTCTATCCGGAACTGGGCGCCGATATGAAGCCCCTCGGTGATGGCTTCGTCAAATTGATCAAGATGATCATCGCCCCCGTTATTTTCTGTACCGTGGTTACCGGCATTGCCGGGATGGAGAGTATGAAGGCGGTCGGCAAGACCGGCGCCATTGCTCTGCTCTACTTCGAGGTGGTCAGCACCATCGCCTTGATCATCGGGCTGTGCGTGGTCAACCTGCTGCAACCGGGTGCCGGCATGAACGTCGATCCGGCAGCGCTGGATGCCAGCGCCATCTCCGCCTATGCGGAGCAGGCCAAGTCCCAGGGCATTATCGCCTTTTTGCTGGATATTATTCCGGGCAGTGTGATCGGTGCCTTTGCCAGCGGTAATATCTTGCAGGTGTTACTGTTTGCGGTGCTGTTCGGCTTCTCCCTGCATCATATCGGTGAAAAGGGACAGGTTATTTTCGGCGTCATCGACAGTTTCTCCAAAGTCATATTTGGCATTATCAATATGATAATGAGACTGGCGCCGGTCGGTGCATTCGGGGCAATGGCATTTACCATCGGCAAATATGGAGTAGGTTCACTGGTACAGCTGGGCCAGCTTATTGCCTGCTTCTATCTCACCTGCCTCTTCTTTATCTTCATTGTGCTGGGCAGCATCGCTAAAGCCTCAGGTTTTAGCATCCTGCGTTTCATCTCCTACATTCGCGAGGAGCTGCTGATCGTGCTGGGGACCTCCTCTTCCGAGTCGGTACTGCCGCGGATGCTGGACAAGATGGAGAAGCTGGGTTGCCAGAAATCGGTGGTGGGGCTGGTCATTCCGACTGGGTACTCCTTTAACCTGGATGGCACCTCCATCTATCTGACTATGGCGGCGATTTTTATCGCCCAAGCTACCAATACGCCGCTGGATCTGTTCCAACAGATCACCCTGCTGGTGGTGCTGCTTATCTCCTCGAAAGGGGCTGCGGGGGTGACTGGTAGTGGCTTTATCGTGCTGGCAGCGACCATTTCGGCGGTGGGCCATCTGCCACTGGCTGGTTTGGCGCTGATCCTGGGGATCGACCGCTTTATGTCCGAAGCGCGGGCGTTGACCAACCTGATCGGTAACGGGGTTGCCACCGTGGTGGTCGCCAAATACTGCAAGCAGCTGGACGAGAAGAAAATGGATGCAGTGCTCGGCGGCAAGGTCGGGCAACTGGAAGCGGACAGGGCGTAAGCGCTGTTTCCCCCGCACGACCGCGTTGGCTGGTGCGGGGGCAATAAAAAAACGGCCGATTGGCCGTTTTTTTATGCCGATACAGCGAGTATCAGCTCTTCACTGCAGGGGGCTGATTACAGGCTCTGGGTGAAAGTACGGGTAACCACGTCACGCTGCTGTTCCGGGGTCAGGGCGTTGAAACGCACTGCGTAGCCAGATACACGGATGGTCAGCTGCGGGTACTTCTCCGGGTTTTCGATAGCATCTTCCAGAGTTTCGCGACGCAGCACGTTGACGTTCAGGTGCTGGCCACCTTCAACAGCAGGCTCAGCCTGAACCGGCAGTTCGCGGTATTCGAACTGACCCAGGTCAGCCAGTTGCACTTCTTGATCGGCAGCGAAAGCATCGCCTTTGACGCAGATGCAGCGAGCTTGTTGCTTCTCTTCGTCCAGCAGCCAGAAAGAGTTCAGCAGAGCGGTGTTGGCGGCCTGGGTGATTTGAATGCCTTTGATCATGGTATGACTCCTCAATGGGAACGCGAATCCAACTGTAAGGAAATTACCCTGATGTATTTAAGCTACCGTCGATGGCGATGACTTAAAGGGTCCTTGCCTTACACCTTTTCTTTGATGGGGTCATATATACCACGGTGGTAATATTACCAAAATTGATCTAGATCAAGAAAATCCGACAAAGTGCCATTTCAATGGGATTAAATTCTTGAGTTGAATCAAAAATAGGTCATTTTTCTGATTTTGTAAGATATCCAAATTATGCATCTTTTATCTCGTTAATCTAGTAATTTAACTACATCTTTTGGGCTTTTTCTGAGGTTAATTGAGGGGTTGGCTACACTCAGCAAAAAAAGCGAGGAGAGTGCCGGGTGAATAATGGGTGGCGAAAGTGGGCATGGCTGGCCCTGTTCTGTTGCTGGGCAAGCAGTGTTGCGGTACGGGCCGAGACGGTGCGTATTGCTGTGGGCGAGTGGCCACCTTATATCAGTGAGGCGCTGCCCAATCAGGGCTTTCTCTGTGAGGTGGTGCGCCAGGCCTTTGCCGAAGAGGGGCTCGATGTCAGCTTTCACTTCTATTCCTGGGCCGAGGCTTACCGACTGACTCTGGAGGGGCGCTATGTGGTCACCATGCCATGGTTTCGCTCGCGCGAGCGGGAGCAGCTTTTCTATCTCTCCGCCTCGCTCGGCCATTTCACCACTCGCCTGATGACGCTGACCGGTACGCCCGCGGTCAATCTGGGTGAGCTGAAACACGAGCCGGTCGGGGTGACCCGTGGCTATTTCTATGGCGATGGTTTTGCCGCTCGCCAAGCCGGGCTCACCCTCGAGTGGTCAGATTCCGATGAGGAGAGCATGGGCAAGCTGCTTGACGGGCGGATCCACTATCTGGTGATGGATGAGCAGGTGGCACAGACTCTGTTCCAGCAGGCGCTCGTTCGTCATCCCCAATCGCTGTCACTGACCAGTGCCGCCGACCCCATCTGGTCGCAACCGGGATACCTGCTGATGCGCAAGGTCGATCCCGAGGCGCGCCGTCTGATGCTGCTGTTCAATACCGGCCTGCGCAAGCTGGAGCGCTCAGGGCGCCTAGCCAGGCTCTGGAAAGCGTGAGCCACGGTTGCGTCTTGCGGGCTGGCCCCCTATCCTGAGCCCTTCGCCGTATCAAGTGAGGAGGCCGGGGTGCTGACCTGGAGTGATGTAATTGGCTCTGAGAAAGAGCAGGACTATTTCAAGAGTACGCTGGCAACCGTCAGAGCCGAGCGGGAAGCGGGCAAGGTGATCTACCCGCCAGCTACCGATGTGTTCAATGCCTTCAAGCTGACCGAGCTGGATCAGGTCAAGGTGGTGATCCTGGGCCAGGACCCCTACCACGGCCCCAATCAGGCGCACGGGCTCTGTTTCTCCGTTCTGCCCGGCGTGCGTACGCCTCCCTCACTGGTCAACATCTATAAAGAGATGCAGCGTGACCTGCCAGGTTTCGTCACACCCAATCACGGCTTTCTCGAATCCTGGGCCAAACAGGGTGTCTTGCTGCTCAACACTGTGCTGACGGTGCAGGCCGGTCAGGCCCATTCCCACGCCCATCTGGGATGGGAGACCTTTACCGATCGGGTCATCGAGCAGATCAATGCCAGTTGTCAGGGAGTGGTGTTCCTGCTGTGGGGTGCCCACGCCCAGAAGAAGGGACGTTTCATCGACCGCCAGCGCCACTATGTGCTGACCGCGCCGCACCCGAGCCCACTCTCTGCCCACCGCGGTTTCATCGGTTGCGGTCACTTTAGCGAGACCAATCGCTTGCTGGAACAACAGGGCAAGAGTCCGATAGAGTGGAAATCTGTCTGCATCCCACTTGATTGAGTGCAAAGTTCGGGCGACAAATGACCGTATACTCAGGGACATAAGATTAATTCAGAGCCAAGGAGTGCCCATGTTATCCAGTCTGCACAAGGACCATCTCAACATCGCCCGACTTTTGGAGCTGCTCAAGCACAAGCTGGCAGCCATCCGTGCCGAAGAGCCCATCAGCTATTTTCTGGTGCGCGATGTCATCGACTACCTGCGGGAGGTCTCTGACAAGTACCACCATCCCAAGGAAGACCTCATCTATGACTACTACCTGAAATATCGGGTGGTTGAGGGTGAGGTCGCCAACCGCCTGCAGGAGGAACACGTCAAGCTGCTGGAGGCCGGGGCCGATCTCAAGGAGATGGTGGAGATGATCCTGATGGATGCGGTGATCCCCCTCGATCAGTTCACCACCAAGCTGGAGCGCTTCGTGGAACTGCAAGAGGCACACATGAACTATGAAGAGGGGGTGATCTTCCCCCATCTGCGTGACTCCCTGACCGAGGATGACTGGCGTCATCTGGAGCAAAACTGGCAGAACCGCGCCATTGGCGACCCCCTGTTCGGGGCTGAGGTGAGCCAGCACTTTCAGGCACTGGCCAAACGCCTCTCTTTGCCGCTCACGAACGGCTAAGACGAGCCCGTACCCGCCGCGTGGCAGGTATTGTGTGAGTGCAACTTGAATGAAAACAGAAAGGCCTCCATCCGGAGGCCTTTTGCATTATGGATGTTGCCATCCATTGCGCAGCCCAAGGATATACAACTGCTGGCAGCAACTCTCTTCGGAGAAGTTACTTATCGACTATCTGGCGTGACTGAGCAGGGTGGATGGGCAGGTGTGCAGGTATTGGTGGGGCGTTAGGCCGAACTCCTGTTTGAAGCGGGCGGCAAAGCGACTGGGGGAGTCATAACCGCAGGCGAGGGCGACCTCCAGCGGGGTCAGGCCCTGTTGCAACAGGTTGAGGGCGTGGCTCATGCGTACCTGAGCCAGCAACTGGCGAAAGCTGCGACCTTCGGCGGCCAGCTTGCGCACCATGGAGGCGCGGCTCATGGAGAAGTGGGGGGCCACCGCCTCCAGGGTGTGGTCGATGCCGGGTTCCACCGCCAGGTAGCGTGCCAGCCGCTCTGCGAGGGTCATGGTGCTGGCGGGAAAGAGCAATCCGAGGGCGTTGGCGGCCCGCAGCTCGGCATAGAAGCCGCGCAGCAGTTCGGCCTGTGTTGCTTCGCTCAGTCCCCGTTCGGCCATGGTGCTGATGAGATCAAAGCAGAAGGCGAGCCCGGGGGTGACCTTGACGGCGGGTTCCTCCAGATCGGCGTGGGAAGAGGCTGACTCGGCCAGCCATTCTGGCGGCGGCGGGGTGAGCAGCGTGATGGCGTGGGAGCGAAACTTGCCCTGCTCCGGCTGATTGACGAAGGTGAGCTGGTGGCCTGCCGGGATCAGCAGCCACCGCTCCCTGTCAAACGACAGACGTCGCTCGCGCCACCACAGTTGTTTGCTCCCCTGGGTGACCCAGATGAGGGTCGGGGCGTAGATGAGCACCCGATGCAGGGGCTGCTGGCGGATCCCGAGATAGTGGCTCTGTTGCAGCAGGGGAGTGCTCATCCGGTTGGCTCCTAGGGGGTGACGAAGGTGGCGGTCAGGGTGGCTTTGCCGAGCGCCATGCTGTTGAGCATGTAGCCTACCATAGCCGGCGGGGTATCAGCCTTCACCTCGAGATCATGGGGCAGGGCCCAGGCGGTGAACTGATAGCGGTGCATGCCGTGACCAGCGGGCGGGCAGGGGCCGCCGTAACCCTGGTTGCCAAAGTCGGTGCGGATCTCCAATCCCTGCTTGAGCTTGCCGGAGGCATTGCTGGCCAGCTCGCTCTGGGTGGCAGGCAGGTTAACCACCAGCCAGTGCCACCAACCGCTGCCGGTAGGGGCATCGGGGTCATAGGCGGTGATGGCAACACTCTTGGTGCCTGCCGGCAGATCCTGCCAGCTAAGTTGGGGCGAGTGGTTGTCGCCGCTGCAGCCAAAGCCGTTGAAGCTGAACTGTTTGTCCATCAACTGGCCTTCGTGAATGTCCGTGCTCTTCAGGGTCATGGCAAAGGCCGGCATGGCCGTCAGGCAGAGCAGTGGCAACAGGGCACTCTGTTTGAGCAATTTCATTGGGTGACTCCTCGTGTGGTAACGGGTTAACTTTAACGAGGGCTGGGTAGAATGTTATTGCATAACGGCTCAATGTGAGGTCGATTGGTGAGTTAATTGAGCCTTTGGGTGATTTTTATGGCGATAAGGTAAATAGCAGCCATAAAAAAACCGGCATCAGGGATGCCGGTTTTTTTGTTTGACGATAAGAGGTGCGGCTTAGCGCAGGATCATCTCGTCACGGCCCGGGCCGACGGAAACCATCGGAACCGGTACGCCGAGCAGCTCTTCGATACGCAGCACGTACTGCTGGGCCGCTTGGGGCAGCTCTTCGAAGGTGCGGCAGCCGGTGATGTCTTCGCTCCAGCTTTCCATCTGCTCGTAAACCGGCTTCAGGGCAGCGGTTTGCGGCCAAATCGGGTTCTCGGTGTGGGCACCTTCGTAAGCCACGCAGATCTTCAGATCCGGCAGACCGGTCAGGCAGTCCAGCTTGGTCAGGGCCACTTCGGTGGCGGCTTGCAGCTCGACACCGTTCTTGGTGGCGACGGCGTCGAAGTAACCGACATCACGGGGACGGCCGGTGGTGGCACCGAACTCGTTGGTGATCTTGCGGAACTCGTCCTGGTTCTCCATGGCGGTCAGCAGGGTGCCGGTACCGACAGAGGAGCTGAATGCCTTGGCCACAGCGATGACGCGCTCCGGGCGCAGACCCGGCAGACCGCCACCGATACCGGCGTAGGCGCCAGATACGTGGGAGGAGGTGACCCAGGGGTATTCGCCGTAGATCAGGTCACGGCCAGCGCCCAGCTGCGCTTCGAACAGCAGGGCCTTGCCTTCAGCCTGCAGCGCTTTGAGCGGCATGCTGACGTTGCACACTGCGTCGATCCAGGGGGCAGAGACTTCCAGCAGCCAGTCGGCCATTTCCTGGGCAGTCTGGGTGAATTCGAAGGAGGGGTAGATAGCCTTCATCTGCGGCAGTTTCCAGTCCAGCATGAACTGGATGCGCTCGACCAGTACGTCCGGTTGTTTCAGCCAGCCGACCAGGATCGCTTTCTTCATCACGCGATCGCCGTAGGCAGGGGCGATGCCCTGACGGGTGGAGCCATAGGCGCCGTCACCCAGACGTTGCTCTTCCAGGGTATCTTCCAGTGCGTGCAGCGGCAGGCAGAGGGTTGCGCGGTCAGAGATGGCCAGCTTCGGAGTCACGCCGGAGGCTTTGACTTCCTCGAGCTCGACGGTCAGTTTCTCGGGGCTGATCACCATGCCCGGGCCGAGGACAACCAGGCAATCCGGGTTGAATACGCCACTCGGAACCTGGTGCAGCTTGAAGGTGCCAAGGTCGTTGACCACGGTGTGGCCAGCGTTGTTGCCGCCCTGGAAGCGAATGCTGGCGCCAGCTTGACCTGCCAGATAATCCACGATGCGGCCTTTGCCTTCATCACCCCAGTTAGCACCTACGACTACGATAGACGACATGACTCTTTCTCCTAAGACGTTAGGCGTCCATCCTAGGAGCCTGATGCGGATTAGAAAAATTAATTATCTTTATAATTCCGATAAGAGAACCATATAATTATGGCCAATTAAACGGCAAACCGTCCGATTTTGCCTGGCAAGCCCCGCACATCGCGGGTTGAGGGACTCTTATGCTGGATATTCACTGGCTGCAAACCTTTGTCACTCTGGCCCGATTGCAACATTTTGGCCAGACCGCCACCGAACTGCACATGACCCAGCCCAATGTCAGCCTGCATATCAAGCGGCTGGAGCAGGCGACCCGGGTGCGACTGATCGAGCGCAGCCCGTTTCGCCTGACTCAGGCGGGGGAGCGGCTGCTGCAAAGCGCCGAGCGCACCATTGCCGAGTTGCAGCTCTGCCAGTCCGATCTCAATGCCCTCAACCAGCTGAGTCAGGGGACGCTGGCCATCGCCGCCAGCGACATCATCTCCCGCCTGCTGCTGATCCAGCCGTTCCAGCGCTTCAAGCGAGAGTTTCCCGGCATCGACCTTACCCTGTTCAACACCACTTCGGATCAGGCTGCCGAGCTGGTCAAGGCGGGCAAGGCGGATCTGGGTTTTGTCATGGCGCAAAAGCGCAGCGAGCCGCTCTTTTATACCGAGCTGCAACAGGTGACCTGGTGCGCGCTAGGCCACGGCCTTGCCCGCTGGCAGGCACGGGCGGTGGCGGGAGAGAGCGACCCCCTCGACGAGCCGACCCTGATCCTGCTCGGTCACGACACCCGCACCCGGGCGCTGATCGACCCGTCCCTGCCGCTGCTGGCCTTGCCCCCCTGCCGCATCATGGAGGTAGGCAGCGTGGACGCCCAGCTCGATTGGGCCGAGGCGGGCTTTGGTGTCGCCATCGTGCCGGACTTCTCCCTGCATCCGCGCCTCAACCTCACCGCGCCGGTCACCAGCCTCGGCGACTTTCCCGGTACCAGTCTGGGCTACGTGGTGCGCCAGAATCAGGTGTTGTCGCGGGCCATCAAGCAGTTGCTGCACTGGGTGGAGGAGGAGATCCAGAAGCCCAACCCCTATCTGACCCGGGTGATGGAGCCGTAGCGGTACGGCAAGGTGAGCAGGCCTATCGGGGTGACTATGCCGCCATCAATTGCGTTACTATCGAACGCGCGTAAACAATCAGGGCAGCCGAGGCTGCCCTGATGCATTTGTGGGCGCAGACCACTCAGGGTTGCTGCGGTGTGGCTGCGCTGGTGGCAGGGGAGGGTGACATGTCGGCCTTATCCTGCGGTGGGGTTTCGCCACTCACCGCGCTATTGGCAGGCTGGATTGCCTGCTCTTGCGGCGTAGTGGCCGCAGAGACGCTCTGTGGCAACTGAGTCGAAACGGCAGCCGATGGTGATGGAACCGTTGACGCTGCGGCAGAGGGAGCCACTCTTTCCCCCTCGGTGGTCGGCGTAGCAGTGAGCTCGGAGGTGACCTCAAGTGCCTCTTCGGGTAAGGGATTAACCTCTGTGGCTTCTGTCGTCACTGCGGCACTGCTGGTGGCGGTCGCGTCAGAAGGTGCTTCAAGGGTGGCTGTCATCCCGTTGGCGGCGCTCACCTGCTCTGTCGTGGGCACCGCCTCCGAGGCCGATGGCGCTGGTGTTAACGGCTCCGGCGTCAGCTGTTCCGCAGTCAACTGCTCGGGGGTCAGTGGTAAGGGGGCTGGCGGTTGATCCGACATCCCCGCATGGAGGGGCAGCTCGGTTTGCGCCTGCAACTGCTCGGGGGTCACCTTGCTCAGGGCGGGATGCAGCCGGCTGAACTGCTTGACCCGGGCCAGCAGGGTATCGCGCACGGTACGGACGATGGGGTCCGGCAGGCTGGCCAGCGCCACCAGTTCGGCACTCATCCCGATGTTGTTGATGGCGGTGGTCTGCCCCGGATAGAGGTTGGCGGCGATGCGGCTGCGCTGGTAGTAGGGGTGTAGCTTGAGCAGCCTGTCTATCTGCTCCCCTTCGATGGGGATGAGGCGCACCTTGCAGCGGCTGATCAGATCGCCGACCGCCAGACTGGGGTGACCGGCAACCACAAACGCGGCATCCAGCGAGCCATCGCACAGCCCTTCCAGCGGTTCGCTGTCCGATTTGAGTTGATAGGCAGCAAACTGCCCGGGTTGCCATCCCATGGCCGCCATCAGGGCCTGGCTGGTGATCTGCTCACCGGCGCCCTTGTTGCCCGGATAAACCCGCTTCCCTTCGATATCTGCCAGGGTGGTGATGCCGCTATTGGAGGCAGCCAGCAGGGTCAGCGACTCCTGATAGAGGCGAAACAGGCTGCGCAGCTCATTGTTGGCCCCCTGCCCGCTGAAGGGGCCGGTGCCGTGCAGTGCGTGGTGCAACACATCGGACTGCACCAGCGCCAGCTGTACGTCCCCCTTGTCGAGTGCCTTGAGGTTGGCCATCGAGCCACGGGTGCTCTGCACGGTGCAGCTGTCCCCATGCAGGGCATGGCCGGCATTGAGCACCCGGCAGATGGCGCCACCGGTCGGGTAGTAGACCCCGTTGAGCGGGCCCGTTCCGATAGTCAGCGCCTGGCTGCCAAAGGGGAGCAGCGCAGAGAGTGCACAGAGGGGAAGCAGAAGGTGATGCAAGATCCGTAGAGACATAATTGACCGTTGACTGAGTTGACCGCTGGCTGATGACACAGGGTAAAAGGGATGGGGCTTGCCCATCCCGTTGCTGGCTGATCAGGGCTTGCTGTGGTTGAGGATTGCCCGCTCCATCCGCGCCAGCGCGTCGGTCAGTCGTGCCCTGGTGCAGCCGAAGTTGAGCCGCACAAACTGACCATCGCCAAACTGGGCGCCGGGGGAGAGACCAACGCCGGCCTGCTCGAAGAAGGCGATGGGATCAGCAAGGCCAAGGGCGCTCACATCGATCCAGGCCAGATACGTCGCCTGATGGTTGGACAGCTTGACGCCGGGCCAGCGGGCAACCGCCTGCTGGATCAGGGCCAGATTGGCCGCCAGATAGTCGAGCTGCTCGGTCAGCCACTGTTCGCCACCCTCATAGGCCGCTTCGGCGGCGACAAAGCCCAGCAGGTTGACGTCGGCGCTGATGCCGCGCATCGCCTGTTGTAGCCTGAAGCGCAGACGGGCGTTGGGGATAATGGCGAAGGAGCAACAGAGACCAGCGATATTGAAGGTCTTGCTCGGGGCCATCATCACCGCGCAGCGCTCGGCCGCTTGCGCACTGATGGCGCCGTAGGGAATGTGGCGGGCGTTTTTATCCAGCAGCAGATCGCAGTGGATTTCATCGGAGCAGATCACCAGATTGTGGCGCGCGGCGATGGCATCGATGGCCAGCAGCTCGTCACGGGTGAAGATGGTGCCGCCCGGGTTGTGGGGGTTGCAGAGCAGCAGCAGATCTGCGGCGGGGGCCTGACGCTCCAGCTCTTCAAGATCCAGCACCCAGCGACCGGCTTCTTCAATCATCGGCACGGTAAGCAGGGGACGATCATTGAAGCCCGGCGCCTGCAGGAAGGGGTAATAGACCGGCTTGGGGGTGATGATACCGCGGCCATGCTGGCTCCACGCCTTGCAGGCAAGGTTGAGCCCCGGCACCACGCCCGGCAGGAACACCAGCCATTCGGGCTCGATGGCCCAGCCATAGCGGGTCGCCATCCGTTCGATGATGAGTTCGATCAGGCGCGGCGAGGGGCGTGAATAGCCGAAAATGCCGTGGGCGACCCGTTTGGTCAACGCCTCAATCACGGACGGGGGGGAGACAAAGTCGGTATCGGCAACCCACATGGGCAGCACATCCTGACCCTTGTACTTGTCCCATTTCAGGCTCATGGTGCCACTGCGGTCTACTTCCTGATCAAAATCAAACATGCGAACTCCTTGTGCTGGCAGGATGGGCTTTCACTCTACGGGGTCGCGGCCTCCCTCGCAAGGCGCACACCCGCTTATGCCATCCTTGAGCCCGCTCTTGATAGTGACATAAGATAGGCGCCGAATTTTCATACGGCTGCCGCCCGTTAGCCCGTATCGTCCCTCCAATCAGTGGTAACCCTATGAGCTTGTCGATAGCGGCGGTCAAACGCCCTGACCCCGTCTCTCTTTCATTTCTTGCCGTGACCTTTATGACCGGCGTCGCGGTGGCACTGCAGGTGCCTACCTTAAGTCTGTTTCTGGCCGAAGAGGTGCAGGTGCGCCCCTTTCTGGTCGGGCTCTTCTATACCATCAATGCGGTAGTGGGCATTCTGGTCAGCCAGTGGTTGGGCCACCGCTCCGACAACAAGGGGGATCGCAAGCGACTGATCCTGCGCTGCTGCTTTGCCGGGGTGGCGCTCTCCCTGCTGTTTGCCTGGAACCGCAACTACTGGCTGCTGGCGAGTCTGGGGGTGATGCTGGCGGCGCTGGCGGCCACTGCCAGCCCCCAGTTGTTTGCGCTGGCGCGGGAGTACTCCGACAGCCGCAACCGGCGGGCGGACATGTTCAGCTCGGTGATGCGGGCTCAGTTTTCGCTGGCCTGGGTCATAGGTCCGCCCATCGCCTTCGCGCTGGCCATCGGCTACGGTTTCGAGCTGATGTACCTGGCTTCGGCACTGGCCTACCTGCTCTGCGCCCTGGTGGTGTGGCGCTGGCTCCCCTCTCTGCCACTGCCCAAGCTGGCTGAAGAGATCGAGCGGGTCAGCAGCTGGCGGGATCCGGCGGTGCGGGCGCTCTTTATCGCCTCCACCCTGATGTGGACCTGCAACAGCATGTACCTCATCAATATGCCGCTCTACATCACCCGGGAACTGGGGATGGATGAGAAGCTTGCCGGTATCCTGATGGGCACGGCGGCGGCGCTGGAGATCCCCTTCATGCTGCTGGCGGGTTATTACACGGCCCGTTTTGGCAAGCGCCCCATGATGTTGTTGGCGGTGCTGGCTGGCGCGGCCTTTTACACAGGTCTGGTGACCCTCACCGACCAATACGCCCTGATCGCCTTGCAGCTGTTCAACGCCATCTTCATCGGCATCGTGGCGGGGATCGGCATGTCTTACTTTCAGGATCTGATGCCGGGGCGAGCCGGGGTGGCGACTACCCTGTTTGCCAACAGCATCCGCACCGGCTCCATCATGGCGGGGGCTATCGCCGGTGTGGTGGCGGAGGTGTGGAGTTTCCACGGGGTCTTTATGGTGGCGCTGGGATTGGCACTGGTGGCACTGGCCGCCAGCTGGCGGGTGCCCAACGTCTGACGGGGGATCTGGTTGTTATTTATCGTGCCGGTGTTGGGCGTGCGGGAGCGGCGCTGATTCGCCCTGATATTCGTTGCGCAGGCAGCGCAGCAGCAGCTCGGTCGCGGGGCCGAGGGATTCGGGGGAGAGGGTCAGCAGATAGGTGTAGAGGTGGCGCTCGTTGCCGCTCTCCAGATCCAGCTGTATGAGTGACCCTTCCGCCAGCTCCCGCTCTACCAGATGGCGCGGCAGCCAGGCATAGCCGAGGCCGAGGCGCAGCATGGCGAGCACTTCGTGGTAGTGGGTCGCCTTCCAGCCGGTGTCATCTGCATCGTTCCAGTCCACCGAGCGGTGAATGGGGGGATGAAGGCTGATCTGGTTGTGGCTGGTCAGCACGTCGCTGCGGATGGGCCCCTCCTCTTGTGCCAGCGGATGGTTGGCGGCGCAGAGGGGCAGCAGGCACACCTCGTCCAGCAGCAGACCGGTGCGATCGCCTGGCAGATGCTCGGAGAGCATCAGATCCCCCGGTTGCAGGGCGTTGAAGTGGCAGTGAATGCGTTCGTGCAGGTTGACCCGGCAACCCCGGCTGCGGGGATAGAAGCTGGCCAGCGCCCGATAGAGGCGATCCCTTGGCTGCAGCGCCGAGACATAGAGGTTGATCTGCGGCTCCCATTGCCGCTCCAGGTTGTTGGCCAGATTTTCCAGCTCTTCCACCTGTTGGCTCAACTGACGGGCACGCTTGAGGAAGATCTCGCCCGCCGGCGTCAGCACCGCCTTGCGGCCGCGCACCTCCAGCAAGGGCACCCCCAGACTCTGCTGCAACTTCGCAACCGCATGATTGAGGGAGGACTGGCTCTTGTTCAGCGCCTCGGCCGCCTGGGCGTAGCCGCCGCAGTCGACCACCGCCTGAAAGATCCGCCATTGCTCAAACGTGCTCTTGGGACGAAACATAGTTCAACCTGATTGGAGATAGGATGGTCAGTGGTTCGAACAGGGAGCCTGTGCCCCCTATTCAATTTAACCCCTGCCGCACAACACTCTGGGTATTTTATTGATTTATTTGGGCTGGGCCACGCAACTTGTTTATTTTGGCTGAGCCACAAAGGTCTGACCGGTTTTGCCGCGGCTGTCCGACCCCATCAGGTAGAGGTAGAGCGGCATCAGGTCGGCCGGAGTCTTGAGGTTCATGGGATCTTCCGCCGGGAAGGCGCTGGCGCGCATCTTGGTACGGGTACCGCCCGGGTTGAGGGTATTGACCCGCACACCGGTGTTCTCAAGCTCGTCGGCCAGCACTTCCATCATCCCCTCGATGGCAAATTTGGAGATGGCATAGGTGCCCCAGTAGGCGCGCCCCTTGCGCCCCACGCTGGAGGAGGTGTAGACGATGGAGGCATCGCCCTGCGCCTTGGCAGTCTGGCGCAGCAGCGGCAGCAGTGCCTGGGTCAGCAGGAATTCCGATTTGACGTTGACCTGCATCACCTCGTCCCACTCCTTCTCCTGAATATGTTCAAACGGAGAGAGGGTGCCGAGCAGACCGGCATTGAACAGCACGCCATCGAGGCGGCCAAACTGCTGGGCGAAGGTTTCGGCCATGCCGCGGTAGTGGGCGGCGGTGGCCCCTTTCAGATCCACCGGCACGATGGCGGGCAGCGGATAACCGGCCGCTTCAATCTGGTCATACACGGCTTCGAGTTTGGCGCTGGTGCGGCCGAGCAGGATCACGGTGGCTCCGTGGGCAGCGTAGGTGAGGGCGGCTTCGCGGCCGATTCCGTCGCCGGCACCGGTGACCAGAATGACTTTATCCTTGAGCAGATCGCGGGGCGCCTGATAATCGAGCATGACAACTCCTGTTAACAAATTCCGGCCATAAGTGCATGGCAATCGGCGCCAAGTGTACTGATCCGCGCGCCTGTTTGACCAGCCAGCGGCAAGAAAAATGTGAAGAAAATAGAGAGGTTGTGATGCTCGGGTTGGTTTTTCCTGGCACTGGCTGCGATTTTTTGCGCGCCTCCATCAAACTCCCTAGAATGTGACGAAAACCGATCCATTCTGGAGTCCATCGTGACATTTCTGACCGAATATGGCCTGTTTTTGGCCAAGACAGTGACCTTCCTGCTGGCCATCGGCGCCATCATCCTGATGATCGTCAGCACTCGCCAGCCGAAAGCGCGCAAGGGTGAGCTGGTGGTGACCGATCTCTCGAGCGAGCTGGAGCAGGGGCAATTTGCACTCAAGAGCGCGCTCGCCAGCAAGGCCGAGCGCAAGGTGATGGAAAAGCAGCAGAAAGAGGAGCAGAAAAAACGCGCCAAGGCGGGGGATGAGCGCAGTCGCCTGTTCGTGCTCGATTTCAACGGCAGCATGGATGCCAAAGAGGTAGCCTCCCTACGCGAAGAGGTGAGCGCGGTGATCGGCGTCGCCCAGCCCGGCGACGAAGTGCTGCTGCGACTCGAATCCGGTGGCGGCGTGGTGCATGGCTATGGCTTGGCAGCCTCCCAGCTGCAGCGGTTGCGCGATCGTGACATCAAGCTCACCGTTGCGATTGACAAGGTGGCGGCGAGTGGCGGCTACATGATGGCCTGCGTGGCGGACAAGATCCTGGCTGCCCCCTTTGCCATCGTCGGCTCCATCGGGGTGATCGCCCAGCTGCCGAACTTCAACAAGTTGTTGAAAAAGCACGATATCGAATTCGAGATGCACACCGCCGGCCAGTACAAGCGCACTATCACCATGTTTGGCGAGAACGACGATCTGGGGCGCGAGAAGTTTCGCGAGGAGCTGGCGGCGATCCACGAGCGCTTCAAGGCCTTTGTGGCCGAACACCGCCCGCAACTCGATATCGATCAGGTCACGACCGGCGAGCACTGGCTGGCAAGTCAGGCCAAGGGGCTGGGGTTGGTGGATACCCTCTGCACCAGTGATGATTACCTGCTGGCGCAGGCCAGCCACCACAAGGTGATCGGCATCAGCTATCGCAAGCCAAAAAGCCTGACCCAGAAGCTGGGGCAGCAGGGCGCGCAGGCACTGGAAGCCGGACTGGGGCGGCTGTGGCAGCAGAGCCCCTGGCGCTAAGCCTGGCCCTCTGGCTCTAGTCAGAGGGAAATCCCGCGATAAAAAGGCCAGCCGATGCCCATCGGCTGGCCTTTTTGCATCCGGTTGCACCTTGCTGGTGAGCAAAGATTGTTTCTATTGAGGCCCTCTGTTACAACTGAATGCTTTCCCCGTTTATGACAGGATCTTGTGGTAAGAGCTGCGGGGCATGGAGCATAGCGATGTCATGGAGCACCTTCAGGCAATTTACCCCGCTGGTCTGGATCGTCATTCTGGGCACCTTCATGGTGCGTACCAGCTACTACATGGTGTGGCCCTTCCTCTCCATTCTGCTCTATCGGGAGTATGACCTTTCGGCCACCTTCATTGGCCTGTTACTGGGTGGCTCAATGGCCCTCTCTACCCTGGTCAGTTTTTACGGCGGCTGGCTCTCTGATCGCTTCGGGCGGCGCAGCATACTGCTGGCCGGTTGTCTGGTGGCGATGCTCTGTTTCGGTCTGCTCGGTTTTTCGCACGAGGTATTCTGGCTCGGGGTCGGGGTGATGGGCAGCGGCCTCTCGTCGGGGCTCATCGATGCCCCCGGCAAGGCGCTGATGGCTGACAGTCTGGCCTCGGCCAAGGCGCGGGAGTTGGCACTGCACCTGCGCTATTTTCTGCTCAACCTGGGGGCCGCGCTGGGGCCGCTGCTAGGGGTGACTCTCGGGATCAACGCCCAGCAGGAGACCTTCCTGTTTCTGGTGGTGAGCTATCTGCTGCTGGCGCTGGCCTTTGGCTGGGGATTTCGCCGGGCTGGCTGCACAGGCAAGCCGGGTGCTGCTGGCCCCGGACTGCGGGATGCCATCAAGGTGTTGCTGGCGGATCGCGCCTTCCTGCTGCTGGTGATGGCCAATCTCCTGATGGTGCTGGTCTACTCCCAGTTTCACTCGCCGCTGGTGCAATACCTGACCCGGGCCGGTATGCCGCAGGTGGCCGAGCTGGTTGCCCTGCTGGTGGCGACCAATGCCCTGACCGTGGTGCTGCTGCAATTTCCGCTGCTGCGGTTGTTGTCACGCTGGCCGGTGCGGGTGCGTCTTCATATCGGTATGGCGCTCTTTCTGGCGGCCCAGCTGCTCTTCGCGCTGGGGGACCCGATGGTGCGCAGCCACTGGTTTGGCGCCGTGCTGCTGCTCAGCATCGGCGAGACCATCCTCTTCCCCCTGCTCAACGTGCTGATCGACCAGATGGCCCCCACCCACCTCAAGGGGAGCTACTTTGGTGCCAGCGCACTGGCCGGGTTGGGAGGGGCCGCCGGCGCCCTGCTGGGAGGCTGGATCCTCGAGCAGTGGAGCGGTCAGTGGCTCTATGTGCTGATGGCGCTGCTTTGTGTGGCGATTTTTGCGCTCTATGAGTGGGGTGCCAGAGTACAGCGTCCCGCTGTGGCCACGTCTGTGGTTGAGCGGAGCTGACCCGGTTAATGCGGGGATCTGTGATGCTGAATGTTCAGTGCGTGCTACCCGGAGTCTTCTCTTTGAGCGCCTTCTTGGCTGCGTACATCCTCTCGTCGGCGAGCCGGATCAGGTTTAGCCCGTCGTCGTAGTGCTCCGGCCCGGTCTGCACTATGCCGATACTGAGGGTGAGATCGCCCAGCTGTTCCTTGACGGTGTTGATCAATCGTTTGAGATAGATATCCCGCGCCTGACTCTCGTTGCAGTTGGGCAGGATCAGGCAGAATTCATCTCCGCCATAACGAAAGCAGCTGTCTTCGGCGCGAAAGACCTGACGGATGCAGTTGCCGACGATGCGCAGGATCTCGTCTCCGCGCTGGTGACCTTCGGTATCGTTGATTTGCTTGAAGTTGTCGATATCGAGATAGGCGATGGCCATGGGTTCGGCACGGCGCTGACAGGTGCGCAGGCTCAGCAACAACAGCTCGTTGAGGTGGCGAACGTTGAGCAATCCGGTCAGAGCATCGGTGCGGTTCAGCTCCTCCAGTTGTTTGGTACGCTCGCGTACTTTCTGCTCCAGACTCTTGGCATAGTTCTCCGACTTCTCTCTGGAGGACTCTATTTCCGACACCAGACTGCGAATGTAGGTTTCGAAGACCAGAGTGATGTCGAACAGAAAGAGTTTGTCCAGGGCGGCCAGCATGACGAGGCGCTCCGGCTCATCGTGGATCTGCTCGAACATATCCTCGATCAGCAGGGCTTTGAGGGTGTTGATGGCGGCCAGATAGAGCTTGGGTTCGACCCCGATCCGCTTGTGAACCAGCCCGATCCGCAGCCGGTTGTTGACGTACTCCAGATCGTAATGGCCGCTGAAGAGATCGAGCACATAGCGCCGTTGCGCGGTGCGCAACCGTATGAGGGTATCGGCATCCCCGATCAACAGGGCGATTTCGGTGATGGCCGTCTGCTGCTGGTAGAAGCGATCCACCAGGGCGTCGATACGTGGTTCTATCTTGCTGCAATAACTTTCCAGCAGCGCCACATCCTGTTCATTGAGCAGCAATAACTCCTTGCGATGGGCAATTTCAAAGTCGGTGATCCTCATCTGCTCAAGCAGGGTCTGTTCGGTCGGATTCATCGTCGTCCTCGGTTTATTACTGGGCGTTACGCTGTCCGTGAGGTGGGACAAACAAGCAGGTGTGGCAATTGATAGTGTAGTCAGTGAGGCTGGGGCGCGCGCAATGCCCCCGCGTGGCGGGGGCTATGGAGGGTCAGGTGAAGACTAAAGGGGCAAGAGATCCGGAGGGGGAGATCAGAAGGTCAGCACCTTGTCGGCAGCCAGGGTCCACTGGGCCAGCATCGGCAGGGTGCCGACCTCAATCCCCTCGATCAGCGGCAGGGCTGTGATGCCACGGGCATCGGTGCAGGTCTTGCACAGGCGAATGGTGACGCCTTGCGCCAGCAGGATTTCCAGCATCTGGCGCAGGTTGTACCCCTCGGCCGGTGCCTGACCGGCCAGCGCAGCACTCACCGCATCGGACATCAGGAACAACTTCAGGCTGGCACCCCCCTGTTCGTTGAGGGCGATAGCGAGACGCAGGGCGTTGAACAGGGATTCGCTGCCATAGGGGGCACCGTTGGCAATGACCACAATTTGTTGATTCATAACAGACTCCCGATTGGAAAGAGCGCCATTGTAGAGCCAACAGGGTGGCAATTGCGTGATGTCGCACAACTTCTGTCGCACCTTTTTCCCGCTTGCTTGACCCTGCTGCCGATCGAGGTTTTTATGGTCAGCTCGCAAACAAGACCGGATGAATTGAGATGTGGAAAGTATTGGGAGCCGGCTTGCTGCTGTTGGCGGGTCAGGCCTTTGGCAGTGAGGCGGTCGGTTGCAAGGCTCGTCTGCAGGCCGTCAACGACCAGCTGGTGTTTGCCAAAGCACACAATAACGCCGGGCAGATTGCCGGGCTGGAACAGGCCGCGCGCAATATCAAGGTCAACTGTACCGATGAAGGTCTGCTTAAGGAGCAGAAAGAGCGGGTTAACAAACTGCGTGGCGAGGTGGATGAGCGCCTGCTCGAGCTGCAGGAGGCGAGAGTCAGTGGCAAACCGGAGAAGATTGCCAAGCGGCAGGCCAGGCTGGAGGAGTCCCAGACCCGGATGCTGGAGGCCCAGCGGGAGCTGGACAAACTGATCCGGCTGGTCGGCAAGTGATGGCCAGCCGCTGAACGCAGGATCAAAAAAGGCCGATTGCTCGGCCTTTTTTTCGTTTTACGGTCTGTGCATCAGCTACTGCCGGTGCATCCGCACAAATTTTTCCATCAGCTGATCTTCGGTCTCCACATGAGCGGGATCCCAGATGATGCAGTCGATAGGGCAGACACTGATGCAGGTCGGCTTCTCATAGTGACCGACGCACTCGGTGCAGCGACTGGGGTCGATCTCGTAGATCTCCTCACCCAGGCTGATGGCCTGGTTGGGGCACTCGGGATCGCACATGTCACAGTTGATGCACTTGTCGGTGATGAGCAGCGCCATCTCAGGCCGCCGTGTGCGGGTTGCGGGTATCCTGGCTGTCGCCCAGATTGCGCAGCAAAATGCCGTAGTTCACATCCAGATCTTTCGGGACCGGCACATAGACTACGTGACCGTTGCCCGGCGCTGTGTCGATAAGCTCCCCTTTGCGGTTCTCCATCTGCTCCAGATTGAAACGGACGTTGCCCTGCGGGGTCATCAGCTCCAGGTTGTTGCCCACCAGGAACTTGTTCTTCACCTCGACCTCGACCATGTCACCTTTGCGACCGGTGATCTCGCCGACAAACTGCTGGGTGTCGGAGACGGAGTAGCCGTAGTCGTAGTTCTGGTATTCGCTGTGGTTGTGACGGCGCAGGAAGCCCTCGGTGTAGCCGCGGTGGGCCAGATTTTCGAGGGTGCCCATCAGACTGCGATCGAACGGACGACCCGCCACCGCATCATCGATGGCCTTGCGGTAAACCTGAGCGGTACGGGCGCAGTAATAGAAAGACTTGGTGCGCCCTTCGATTTTCAGGGAATGAACGCCCATCTTGGTCAGTCGCTCAACGTGCTCGACGGCGCGCAAGTCCTTGGAGTTCATGATGTAGGTGCCGTGTTCGTCTTCGAACGCGCTCATGTACTCGCCCGGGCGGTTGGACTCTTCCAGCAGCACCAGCGCATCGGTCGGTTTGCCAAGGCCCAGGGTGTTGTCCGGACGCACTGCGATGGGCTCCTGACGGTGGACGATCTGGCCCACGTCATCTTCTTTACCTTCGTGCACCTTGTACTCCCAGCGGCAGGAGTTGGTGCAGGTGCCCTGGTTGGGGTCACGCTTGTTGATGTAGCCGGAGAGCAGACAGCGGCCGGAGTAGGCCATGCACAGCGCGCCGTGAACGAACACTTCCAGCTCCATCTCCGGTACCTGCATGCGGATCTCTTCGATCTCGTCCAGCGACAGCTCGCGGGAGAGGATGGCGCGGGTCAGGCCCATTTGATGCCAGAACTTCACCGTGGCCCAGTTGACCGCGTTGGCCTGCACCGAGAGGTGAATGGGCATATCCGGGAAGGCTTCACGCATCATCATGATAAGACCGGGGTCGGACATGACAGCGCATCGGGCTTCATCTCCACCACTGGGCGCATATCGCGGATAAAGGTCTTGAGCTTGGAGTTGTGGGGCTGGATGTTGGCCACCACATAAAACTGCTTGCCCAGCGCATGGGCTTCGTTGATGCCCAGTTGCAGGTTTTCGTGATCGAATTCGTTGTTGCGCACCCGCAGGCTGTAGCGAGGCTGGCCGGCATAGACGGCATCGGCGCCATAGGCGTAGGCGTAACGCATGTTCTTGAGGGAACCTGCGGGGGAGAGCAATTCTGGTTTAAACATGGCGGACTCTTTATATCTGATTGCAAATCAGGACGACTCTACCTAATAGAGTCTAATAAACAATAACTTAACGCACTTTTCTTTGTGTGTATAGTCGTGTGTAGTTGGGGGCTCCCAACACGTCAAGATTTTACCACCAAACCAAGCTGCCAGCCACGCACACCGCTTTGCTGAGTTGATTTAAGGTGCACAACCGCGAGCAGAGAGGAAGATCGCAAAACAATATGGGGACATATCAGCTGCTATCTATAGAGGGTCATCCTGATTCATCAGTTCATCGTGACTGACAGCGGATAAGCTATTTGGAAAGGGTTAACTCGTGGATTCGAAATCAATAGACGACACTATGGGCCCTATGCAGCACATGCTGCAAAATCACAAGATCCTTCCAAAAAGAAAATGAGCACCCGCTAGAGAGCCCATCTCGACGGATTACTGTAGAGCAATCCAGCAGCAATAAATCCGGCCTGAGGTTTTTCAGCCTGGAGCGGCACCTCATTTCCAGCTCTGCTGGTCTGCTGCATGTGTTATATTCGGCTCAGATGTTGAGCCGAATGATGGGCTGGGTCGGCTCATTATTGAGACCTTAGCACGTTGGATGAGGAAATAATGGAACCATTTTGGATTTGGCAACAAGCCGACTGGCCCCATTTTCGTTGGCAGGATAGCGAGATATTGCCCAGATTACGGCATGCTCAACGCAGGCTGGGAATGCTAATAGGTAGTCATTCCAGATTGGGGAACTCCGACCAAACGTTGGATACGTTACTGGTTAACATCATCTCCTCATCCGCTATTGAGGGTGAGCGTCTCAATGCCCAATCCGTGCGTTCCTCCTTGGCTAGGCGGTTAGGGGGATCAGAAACTCCGTCCTATCCCGTGTCAGATCGCTCAGAGGGGCTCGCGGCCATGATGTTGGATGCCATCGACAACCATGAACAACAGTTGACGATTGAGAGGCTTTACCAATGGCATCGTTGGCTGTTCCCCGCCAACGAATGGTCGGTGCAGCGACTGAACGTAGGGCAGTTGCGAGGAGATGAGCCGATGCAGGTTGTCTCTGGGCGTGTTGATCGCCCCACAGTGCATTTTGAGGCACCACCCAGAGCAACTCTGGACGATCAACTGGCCGAGTTCATCCCCTGGTTTAACCAGACTCGGCATGACCCCACGATGGATCCCCTCCTTCGTGCGGCAATCAGCCATCTCTGGTTTCTGACCCTGCATCCCGTTGATGATGGCAATGGGCGGCTCACGCGGGCATTGACCGATCTCGCGCTGTCACAGGCTGACAGCCACAGCATCCGGCTGTATGCCATGTCAGTTGCGATTCTAGAGCTGCGGGGTGACTACTATATGACGCTTGAGTCAGCGCAGAGGGGCACGCTGGATATCACATCCTGGCTCTGTTGGTTCCTCGACACACTGGATTACACCTTAGAGCTGGCATTACAGGTTATTGACCGTTCTCTTGCCAAAAAACATTTCTGGTTGCAGCACTGTCATGATGGTCTGAGTCCAGAGCAAACCAAGGTTATTAACCGTTTATTGGATGGCGGCCAACAAGGTTTTGAAAATGGCATCAACGCCAGCCAATATCAAAAAGTCACCGGAGTCAGCAAGGCGACGGCTACACGCCATCTGGCCGAATTGGTGGGTAGGGGGTGCATTGAGAAATTACCTGGTGGCGGACGCAATACACGCTATCAGATCCGCTTGCACACCGAGGGAGTTTGAAAAAGCATCGCCATGGGGCGTTAATTTCATCTGGTAGATGAAAGCTGCGATTGGTGTACAAATGACGCTATTTAGTTAAATGTTGACGCCATGATGTGTGCCGTCAGGCATATGAACGAATAGACTTAACCGACAGTCATGGCTCTCAACTAATCTTTTGAGTGATAACAAACTATCGAGAATATCGGGATCTATTGCAGGAACATCACCAGGCCCGAGATTTGAAAGCAGTTTGGTCACACTGAGACGTACCAGTTGCTCTTCGGCCAGAGCCTTGGCTCTCTGGACAACCTCGGGTGATTCGGATGAAATCATATCCTCCAATGTCCTCCCCATACGGTGCTCCTACTACAGATAGAATTAAAGGCCCACGCCGAGCTGGCATGGGCTCTCAGCACTAGATCAAAAACTCTTCCAATGCACGACCATTAGCCACTGCTTCTGCGATGGTCTTGGGCATGCGACCTTGGCCAGTCCAGGTTTTCTCCTGACCGTCTTCGGTGTATTTGTATTTTGCAGGACGAGGAGCGCGCTTGCTCTTTACTGTACCCTCTGCTTTTGCAGTGGTTGCAGTACCAACAAGCTCACTCGGATCTATGCCCGCTTGTTTCAGCAGCTCGGTAAACTCAGCCAGTTTTTGCAGGCGTTCAGCGGACTCTTCTCTCAATTTGCTCTCTTGCTGCTCACGCTCAGCAAAAATCTCTTCGAATTTTTCTCTGATTTCGACCAGCTGCTCGAAAGAGAGCTCGCGCAATGCAGCTCGCAGACTACGAATATTCATCAGTATTTTCAAAAAATCGTTCATTTTTATCCTCATGTATCACATTTTTATATCAGGAAAATTATCTCTCAATCCCAGCATCAGCTCCACTGTTTTTGGCACCAAGATGATTCGAAAAAGCATCATTTAAAAATCCTGAGCTAAATTGCGTTTGGATCTACTTATTGGCCTAGCTCCAATCTGCTATGAAAATATGTAGCTAAAAATTAAATCCAAGTGGTAGTGAGCGTTGAGACCACCTCACCAGATGAGCCGATGAAGGATCTTGTTCGGCTCACGAAATGAGCCGATAGGACAATATCATTGGCTCACAGAATGAGTCGATGATAAGAAATTTTAGATTTGCCCCTTGAGGATCCAGACACTTCGCCCCTCTTAACTTAAGAGGAAGTCTTGGATGACTAGGCCACTACACATCCATGTCTCCAGAAAGCAAAAAACCCCGCAACGAGGCAGGGTTTCAGCATTTTTTCAACTTCGCACTCAGGGTAGCGACTCTCCCTTGTTTCAACTTCGCACTTAGGGTAGCGAATCTCCCTGTGCCTTGATTCTATGAAAGGTGAAGCCGCTAGTCAACATTATTACTGGCATAACCAGCATTGAGCACTTATTTGATATGTTATTTTTGGATGCCTTTGCACTCAAATTTTGGCGGTGTTTTCCAACCTGTAACGCGCCCGCTGCGTTTGTTGATCCTGCGGTATTCATTCCCCAACAGGATTTCCCATTCAGAGCCGTTCTCCGATAGAACCTGAAAAGTAGTCCCCAGCTCAATGCCTAAACCTGGTTCAGTACAGACCAACTCGGTCATCAGCCCTCCTCAATGCAGGGGCATTTGGTTGTTAATTTTCCACTCAAAACGACAGTTTGGGGTAGGATAGCTCATGAGAGGTCGTGTTTGTACAATGAGGAGTGCTACATGATGCCCTATGCAACCTATCATCCTAGTAGTGACGCAGTTACTCCGAACCGTCTCCTAGAAGGTCTTGGTATTCCTCGTGACCCACTAGGAGCACATCTATGGATCGTGGCTGGCGTTGCTCCTGGCATCATTCATCGACTGGCTGAATTGATGAGTGCAGACATAGGTTTGATATGCCGCTTAGCAGGCATTAGCCGCCACACTGTTGCTCGCAAGCTGAGGATTGGGGCTCCCCTATCAATCTCTCAGGGTGCCAGGGTATACGGCGTTGTACAGGCCCTCAATGCGGCACTATCCCTCAACAAGAACGATACTGCCAAGGCGTTGTCATGGCTAAACAGACCAGCCTGGGGCCTCGGTGGCGTGGCTCCAGCCACATTGCTGAATACACCGATGGGGGTTCAGGCTGTTGTGAATTTGGTGGGACGGATTCAGCATGGGGTGTGCAACTAAATCGAGGGTTCTGATAGGCGAATCCCCACGGAATGCTTAAAAAACAATCAACCCCATCATTTTTTGAAATTTATTTCATTTACCCCACTTGAAAAATTCGGAAAACTGTCCATTTACTAATTATGAGAGCTTCAATGAAATTTAAGCAGCTCACCATTATTCCGCTGCTACGCAGCGAAGATAAACCAGTTTTGTACACCCACGGCTATTATTTCATCAACAAACACTCATAATTGAATGTCATAACAATCTAACAACGAATTCTATCGAAGGAGATACCCTTACAATAACTGGTTAAATTAGTGCCTAAGGCACTGAATAGTAAAACTTCAATTTAATTCTTGCACATATATCAATCATACGGGATTCACGCTACTTGGTGTCATGAACAGTGGTTATTGATATGCACTCGTAAATTCGATTCTTACCATCGCGTTTAGCGTTGTAAACCTGAATGTCAGCTGCATTTATAAGCTCTTTTGCACTAATATCTTTTTTACTAACAGCAACCCCACCACTGAGTGTTACTCGAAGAGCATCTTCACGCCAGTCCAGATGCTCAACACCATGCCTTAATGCCTCCAGTAAAGATATCGCCAAGTTCCCAGAGCCCACTTCAAACAATACAGCTAATTCTTCTCCACCATATCGACAGAACCAGCCATGCTCATAAAAAATTGAATTTCCAAGTTTCGCTACTCTTTTTAATACAGAGTCACCAGTTTGGTGTCCGAACGTATCGTTCACTTTTTTAAAGTCATCTAAATCTAACAGTGCTAAATAAAATGGCTCTTGCTTTTTTAATAGCTGAGAAAGCTTTATGTCAAAAAATCTACGGTTGTATAAACCTGTCAGTTGGTCAACATTAGCCTGTAAGCGAGCTTCTGATAATTCATGTGTCGATTTTGCCACTTCGTCATACACATGTGATAACTCAACCATTCTATTCTTAGGTGATTTTAATGAATTGTTACGACTTGACCTTATAACATTGTATAGCTCATTGAGCATGCGTTGAAAATAACGAGACCATGACAATGCGAGTAACAAATAAAGGATGCATGTTAGCGCGATGACACCTTGAACATTAAGCGACACACTCTCAATGACACCTTGTAATGTAGATTCTGGAACAACACTAACCAAGATCCAGTCTTGACCATCGACTTTGTTATATGCCACAAACATCCCAGATTCTTTATCATGGAATACGCCTTTTTCTTTTGTGAACTTTGAAAGCCAGGTCATATCTTTCATGGGAGTAAACATTAGTTCTTTATCAGGATGAACTAGCATCTTACCAGCCCCATTCACCAACATCTGATACCCAGCATCTTGCTTATAATTAAGCCACTTTGATATAGGTTGAAGTAATGTATCAATTGAAAAGACACCAACTAACTTCCCTGTCGGGTCTTCAATTGTTTTAGCTAATGAGAGGGATAGCGTTCCGTAAATGTAGTCATAATATGGTTCAGTCCAAACCATCTTGCCTTTATTTTTAACGGCAAGTTGATACCATGGCCTTATGCGTGGGTTAAAATTTGAGTCTGGTTGCCATTCAGGATGAACAAGCAATTGTCGATGCTCTGTGCCAACATAGATGTATTGTAGCCCAGCAGTTTCCTGATAACGCCGCCAGTCGTGTAAGTATTCAGATTGATGCGTGATCTTATTATTTATAAAGTCTTTATAATCAACCTTGCGATAGATAAGCTCAAACTGTGTTGTGAGGGTATCAAGATATGGCTTAATCAAAACATTATGAAGTTGATCATTCTTGGATACTAACTGTTGCTGTAAATCACGTTGCAGAGTGACGGTCATATGATAGTAATAAATGGCCCCGAGAATTAATATGGGGACGAAAAGCAGAACTAACCCAAGACGCATGCGGGAAATCAATGACCATGTTTTCCACTGGGTTTTATCACTCATTACACAGACATCCTGTCTGAAAAAATCTGATGGGCTAACCATACCAGAAAGCTTTAAATGAGCCCATCATTGTGATCACCCTCCTCGAACCTGAACGAGCCCCCTCAGGACGACTTGCTCGATAACTACTTACTACCGTTCATACAATCTGAACGTTAAGGTTTGTCTACGATGAAGACGATGGCCTGAGCTTTAAAGTCATAAGTGTCTGAATATATTATATTTTCAATGGTATGTGTCACACTGCATCAAATTTATAGTAACAATAGCCAAAGCCCCGAACACATCTACAGAGACACCTTCAGGCACAGTGTTCAGATCTAATCGCCTGGCCTCCCCAAACAACCTAGTGGTGTGCTGTTCGAGAATCTCATCCAGCTCTAAAGATGAGATGGATCTTCTCCAGCGAGGGTGAGCCTTAAAGTCCTCTATAACGCAGTGTTGCAAGCATAAATGTGGGACTTCGACCCACCCGCCTGAGTCAACGGAGGTATGTACCTTGGCTTGAAAAATGACTCTGACCATCGTGAAACATCCAGATGCAAAAACTGGGAGACTTGATGATATGAGGTTAGTTCATTAATGACAAACAAGTTAACTGCGGAATGGCTTTTTGCTAGGATGGTCGAATAAAACTAGGGGGATTCTAGGCGAGCTCTTGTTTGTCGAGCGAGCGACAACCACGCTACCAAGAGTGCAAACACTGCTCCTGTCATCAAAGATGAGATGGCTCGAAATCATAGGTCTACCTACTGTAATATACTGTCAGTACATCAGATCTACAGATGCACAGTATATGTTGGCAGCGTACAGTGCCCACACAACAAGGAGATGTTGATGCAAAGCCCTGTAGTACCGGATAACGAACCGCTTCGCTTAGACGCATTGCGCCGTTTAGCGATACTTGATAGCCCCGCAGAGGAGCGTTTTGACCGGATTACCAGGATGGCTCGCAACATGTTTGATGTGCCCATCGCATTGGTTTCATTGGTGGATGAAAACAGACAGTGGTTCAAGTCATGTTGTGGGTTGCCGGTATTGGAGACACCGCGAGACATTTCTTTTTGTGGTCATGCAATTCTCGGTGAAGAACTGTTTGTAGTTGAAGACGCGGCCCAAGATCCACGATTTTCTGACAACCCCTTAGTCACGGGGGAACCACACATTCGCTTCTATGCAGGCCATCCACTAGAAGTTGGGAACGGTTTGAAGCTGGGTACATTGTGCATCATAGACTCTAAACCCAGGGGTTTTAGCCCACGAGACCAAGCGCTGTTAGCTGATTTGGCATCCATGGTTGAGAGTGAGTTACAAGCCGTTCAGAGAGCAACCATAGA
Source organism: Aeromonas sp. 75A (assembly GCF_051919425.1). Lineage (NCBI taxonomy): Bacteria > Pseudomonadati > Pseudomonadota > Gammaproteobacteria > Aeromonadales > Aeromonadaceae > Aeromonas > Aeromonas sp. 75A. Next base: position 3,245,286 of record NZ_JBQBES010000002.1, read on the forward strand.
TGAATTGACGGGGATAACTAACCGTAGAGGATTCATGCTGCTCGCCGAAAAAAGTTTGAAATATGCATTTCGTGTAAAACACCCAGCGGCCTTACTTTTTTTAGATCTAAATCACTTCAAACTAATTAACGATAAGTTTGGTCATGACATTGGCGATGACGCGTTGCGACATATTGCCGAGTTGTTATGCCGAGTATTCCGCGATGCTGATATATTCGCTCGCCTTGGTGGGGATGAATTCGTTGTCCTTTTACCTGGCACTGGTAGTGAACATTGTCAGAGAATTAAAGAGCGGCTGAATCATGCAATAGATGACTTCAATAGTCATAGTGGTAAGCCATACCAGTTGTCATGCTCCTTAGGAATTGTTATTTACGATGCTAGTATTCCACCTGATTTAGATCAACTACTCCGGCAAGCAGATGAGGAGATGTATGTATGCAAAGGGCTGCGTTCATAATAGGCATCGATTCATTCTATGTCGTTCGGCGTTGTAACTCTAGATACAGGGCGTGCGAGTAATCTTTAAAGTTAAATATGTAAATATTACAAAGCAATCCAGTAGTCATCATATATTTTTCATTTAAAAATGAAGAAAGTTTAATTTTGAGCTATATTGAGCGTATGATATGTCAATGTGAGATCTATATGTTTTCACAAAACCTTATAAAAAACATATTTTATATTTTTTTCATTATATTCTCGCTAGGTGTAAGTGCTGTTGAAAACACTATAGTTTTGGTGAGTTCAGATGACACCTTCAAATCAAGGTATGGATGTTGGCTTCATAATATTTACAGCGAGGCATTCTCCAGACTAGGATATAAACTAATTTATCGTGGCGTTCCTGGTGGACGAGCCCCAATTCTGGCTGAGAATGGAAGTGTCGATGGAGAGATACATCGACCATTAGAATATCAGCAACAAACAAAAAATATGATTAGAGTGAACGAGTCACATTTTTATGTGACTATCGAGGCATATGTATATGATAAAAAGTTAGAATTTAATTCTTGGGATGACTTAAACAAAGATGGTTTAAAGATTGAGTTTAGAAGAGGTTCTAAGCGCGCAGGAGAGGTTCTCTCAAAGTTGATTAAACCATCTTTACTTACTGATGTGAATACGACAGAACAGGGATTGAAAAAACTGATAAAAGGGCGTACAGATATATTTATTGAGCAAACCCTTGTATTTGATAAAAACAAAAAAGACCTACTTGAAAGCTCACCAGAATACGAAAAAGTACATTCGGCTGGCGTTGTAGATAAATTAGAAGGCTATGCCTATCTTAATAATAGGCATTTTACGCTAGCACAAAGATTAGCCTCTACGCTAAACATGATGAAAGTGGAAAATAAGATTGAACAGTTGAAAGATAAATATTGCTACCATGATTAACTAGAAATATTTTTTGCCGCGCATTGTAATATCATCCTCCATGGTCTCCCCTTAGCCGCAAGGCTTCCATTGAGGCCGCTCATGATGTGATGCTGGCTTGGTCTCCTGTCGAGTTGAATCCCATGCGAGAAGCTAATGTGTTAACGATCACACTACAACTAAAATCCGTCATATGTAATGCTACATTCCATTCTGTTGCATCTCAAAGAATGCCATACTATTTGCGTTTAAAACCGATATGAAAAAAGGAAGCAAGGATGCAACCTCTTCATGAAACCTCAGATCCCGACTTTCTACGCCTAGATGCGTTACGCCGTCTTCAAGCACTTGATTCCCCTACAGAGGAACGTTTCATTCGTATAACAAGGATGGCTCGTAATATTTTTGACGTGCCTATTGCCCTAATATCCTTTGAAGATAATGAGCATGGATGGGCTAAACCTTGTTATGGTCTAAACATGCATGAACCACTTCCAAATATCTCCTTTTGTAGAAATGGGTTTCTCACAAAGAGCATGCTTGTTATAGAGGATGCAACTCAAGATCCCCTATATGCTGAGAATCCGATGGTTATTGGGGAGCCATATATTCGCTTCTATGCTGGACACTCATTAGTCATAACGAATGGACTGCACATTGGTTCCTTGTGCATTATAGATCGGAAGCCAAGGGTTTTTGGTGACAAAGAGAGACTTTTATTTACTGACTTAGCATCTACAGTTGAGAGCGAGTTACGTGCTGTACAAATGGCTACAATAGATGAACTTACTGGGATCACTAATAGACGAGGGTTTATTCTTTTAGCTGAGAAATATTTGCAGCATGCATTTAGAACAAAGAGAAGTCTTTCATTATTGTTTATCGATTTGAATAATTTTAAATCGATAAACGATCGCTTTGGTCATGATGTGGGAGATGATGCATTGTGCCAAGCTGCCAGACTAATAAATATGGTTTTTAGAAACTCTGATATTTGTGCAAGATTAGGTGGTGATGAATATGTAGTTTTAGTTCCTGAGACAAACAATGAGTATTTACAATATATGCGTAGTAGGATAAATATCTCATTTGATGAATTCAACTTACACAGCGGAAAAGCCTACACCCTATCTTGCTCAGTAGGTATAGTGAGCTATAATCCCACGACCCCACCAGATCTAAACATGTTACTTCGATTAGCAGATGACGAAATTTATCGTTGCAAGCAAGATGGATAAATTAGATGCTAGCCATGGGTAAATTAATTATGTGTTCTCAGCAGGAGATTAATGAGTTACAATGATAAGAGCAACATGAACTTTTTTATCTGTGCTCATTCAGATTATTAAATCTACTTAATAGTTCTGTTGTGCGCCCATATAGTGACGGCGACTCTTGATTTTAGATTAAGTTTTCTTAAAATATTTTTCACATGTATTTTTACAGTCCCTGGTGATATGAATAAAAGTTTGGATATAACTTTATTCGAGTGGCCCTCAGCAAGAAGCTTTACTACATCAATTTCCCTATGGCTTAATGATTCGATAATGCCAACATTTATTTCTGATGATAAACTTAACATGGGTTTATTTTTTGGCTGAGGGCTTTCAACTGATGCATCTGCACATATACTCTTAATGCAGCTGATTAAATCAAGCGGTTCAATATCTTTTGAAAGATATCCATTGGCTCCGAACCTAAACGCTTCTACAACATCAATTTCCAAATCTGACTCGGTGAAGATAACAACCTTGCTTTTTATTTTCTTTGCTCTGATTCTTTTCAGCGTTTCTAATCCATTAAGTACTGGCATTTGAAGGTCAAGCAATATTAAATCTGGTTCATATTCTACGGCTAGCTCTAATCCTTCTTTACCATTGCTGGCCTCTGCAATTACATTCATACAGTAATCTGTTGATAGCGCAGATTTGACTCCTGCTCGCAATATAGAGTGATCATCTACCAGCAATACTTTTAATGTTTGTATTTTTTCTATTGAAGCTTTGTTGTCCATAACCACTTCTCAATGTCATTCTAGTTTCACTGTACACCACAAACGCATAAAAAACACTATAAATCAATACCTTAACAAATATGCTGGATGCAACTATATCATGACCCATAGCTATGTATCTTTATCATTTTAATCCCAGTCGTTTGGCTAGACGATGTAAGTTACCACAATCAATATCTAAGGCTCGTGCTGTTGCAGCCCAATTATCATTATGATCTGCTAGTACCTTTGTAATTAACGCAGACTGAAATGCATCAGTGGATGCTCTCAAACCCATTTGGTTAGTAGCGAAGTTATCAATATTTTCGGTAGGACTTATGCCAGATTGAAGCATTGGTGGTATATCTATAGTGAAATGATGGGTTGCAAGCGTCAGAACCGGACTTCGTTGCTCTGCTCTAGCCAATACGGCACCACGATGAATGGCATGCTCCAGTTCGCGCACATTACCAGGCCAGTCATAGCCCTTCAAAAGATGCAGTGCTTGAGGTTGGATCCGCAGTTGCTCTAACCCCATACTCACTCGACAGCACTCGCAAAAGTAACCGGCCAACAAGGAGATATCATCCTCTCTGTCTCTCAAGGCTGGTACATGTATAGGGAAAACACTCAGGCGATGATAGAGGTCTGCTCGAAACTCGCCATCGATGACCGCTTTCTTCAAGTCTCGATTCGTTGCAGCAAGCACACGTACATTGACCTTTAGTGGGGTGTCATCACCAATCCGCTGCAAGTCTCCATATTGAATGACACGTAGCAATTTTGCCTGCAATGATAAGGATAATTCACCAATTTCATCCAGGAACAACGTGCCCTTATCCGCTAGTTCAAATTTACCCGCACGGTTATGAATAGCGCCTGTAAACGCTCCCTTCACATGTCCAAATAATTCACTCTCTGCTACGGATTCCGGTAGTGCTGCGCAATTGAGATATACCAATTTGCGATCTGCCCGTGGCGAGCCAAGATGTACTGCTTTTGCTATTAACTCCTTGCCTACACCCGTTTCGCCCAAAATCAGGACGTTTAAATCAGTGTTAGCAACTATATCTACCTCATGCTTTAGCTGCTGCATCGCCTGAGAATGCCCGATTATCTCGAATCTATCTGCACCTGTTGGTGTTGAAGGTATTAATGGCTCACTGCTCTGGCGAGCTAAACGCTCTAGTAGTAATGAGTTACTTAACGCCGCTGCCGCTAGCGCACCAACTAGACGCAACTCTTCATCGCTAATGTCATCAAACTGGGCAGGATTCATTCCATCGATGGTCAATGCACCAATCAAGACTTGATCGGAGAACAAAGGTAAACCAACACAAGCATGCACCTTAAATTCTGCATGATCAGGGATCAAGCCATCATAGGGGTCTGGCAAGTTACTATCTGCCGGAAAGCGTACTACGTCACCAGCACGAGCTATTGCCTCCATGCGTGGGTGCTCCTTGATGGCGAAACGGCGTCCTAATACGTCCTGCATTAAACCATCGATGGCGAGCGGGATGAACTGGCCTCCTTCGTACCGTAGCAAGGCTGACGCATCTGAGTTCAGTAGGCTGCGAATACTCTGGATAAGGCGGTGGAATCTGTCTTGATGTGAAATCCCCAGCTGTATGTCTATAGCAATACGAGCCAAACTGTCTGTCGAAATCATTGTTAGTGTCCAAATGACATTAATGCTGTCATTTAAACAATATCAATACTATGTCATTTTAACAAGAAAATAAACTAAGCCTCATAAAAACAATGAGTTATGAGTTGGCATGTTAGCTGCAATAGTTGATATCAAGAAATACCAACTATTACATACTGAGGAATTGCCAGATGACCATTCATGTCAAAAACAACATTCACTGGGTCGGCCAACGGGACTGGGAAGTTCGAGATTTTCATGGTACTGAGTACAAGACAAACAAGGGGACGAGCTACAACAGCTATCTCATCCGTGAAGGGAAGAACGTGCTGATTGATACAGTCGATCATAAGTTCAGCCGAGAGTTCGTTCAAAACCTTGCAGCAGAGATCGACCTTAACCTTATCGATTATGTGGTGATCAACCATGCTGAGGAAGATCACGCAGGGGCACTGACCGAATTGATGGCTCGTATCCCAGGCACTCCGATTTACTGCACTCACAACGCTATCGACTCAATCACGGGACACCATCATCATCCTGAATGGAACTTCCATCCAGTCAAAACAGGCGACAGTCTCGACATCGGTAATGGCAAGCAGCTGGTGTTCATTGAAACACCTATGCTGCACTGGCCCGACAGCATGATGACCTACATGACTGAGGACGCAGTGTTGTTTTCTAACGATGCCTTCGGTCAACACTATTGTGATGAGCATCTGTTCAATGACGAAGTAGATCAAACCGAATTGATGGAGCAGTGCCAACGGTACTACGCAAATATCCTCACCCCATTCAGCCCACTTGTGACAGCTAAAATCAAAGAGGTGCTTGGATTCAACCTGCCAGTAAGCATGGTGGCAACCTCCCACGGTATTGTCTGGCGTGAGGATCCGACCCAAATTATTCTCAAGTATCTGGAGTGGGCAGACCACTACCAAGAAGATCGTATCACCCTGTTCTATGACTCGATGTCAAACAACACCCGTATGATGGCCGATGCCATCGCACAGGGTATTCACGAAGTTGACCCTGGGGTCGCAGTCAAGATCTACAACGTAGCCCGCCACGATAAGAACGAGATCCTGACACAAGTGTTCCGCTCCAAGGGAATACTCGTGGGCTCATCCACAATGAACAACGTCATGATGCCTAAGGTGGCAGGCATGCTGGAGGAGATAACTGGCCTGCGCTTTAGAAACAAGCGTGCTTCTGCATTCGGCAGTTACGGCTGGACTGGTGGTGCAGTAGATCGTATCCAGACCCGATTGATGGATGCAGGCTTTGATATCAGCATTTCTCTGAAAGCCAAATGGCGACCAGATGGTTCTGCACTGGCAGAGTGCCGAGAGCATGGACGCCAGCTCGCTCGTCAATGGGCGTTACATCCTATTGAGGTGCCTCGCCCAGAAAAAGCAGCCCATCAAGTGCCATTCACTGTTGATATCTCCCCTGTAGAGGAGACCACCCAGTCAGTTGTAGCCGGAGTAGACGATGAACAAGCAATGCTTTGCACAGTCTGCCAGTGGGTTTATGACCCCGCCTTAGGTGAACCGGATCAATTGGTTGCGGTTGGCACTCCCTGGAGCCTTGTACCGGAGAGTTTCCTTTGCCCTGGCTGCGGCATCGGCAAGGAGGTATTCGAACCATGCGCAGTGGAGGCATGTGTATGAGCGCATTAAATGAGCATTATGCTGGTTCCAGCCAGGATATAGTCATCATCGGTAGCGGCTTTGCCGCTCAGCAGTTGGTAAAAAGCTTGCGTAAATTAGATGGTGAAAGACCGATCCGTCTTATTACCGCTGATAATGGCAATGAATATAACAAACCGGACTTGAGTCATGTGGTCAGTCGTGGTTACACCGCCAGCGCAATGACAAAGTTGACGGGGGCTCAATTTGCTGAACAGCAACGTATCATTCTGTCACCTAATACGATTGTGCATAGCATTAGTCCGAATAACAAAATGGTACACACAAATAATGGCGATTTTTCTTATGGCCAGCTAGTGCTGGCAACTGGGGCCAGTTCTATACTGCCTCCCGTTCCCAACTCGGATAAAATGGTAACCCTCAATAGCCAAAATGATTATGCCAATGCCGAACAATTAATTAAGAATGCAAAACGCATTATGGTACTCGGAGCAGGTTTGATCGGCTGTGAGTTGGCTATGGATATGGTGGGCCAAGACCGAATTGTGACGCTTGTAGATCTGGCGGACAGCCCCCTAAGTACATTAATGCCAGCTGCATTGAGTCAACCGTTACTGCAAGCCTTACGGGAGCAGGGGGTTGACCTAAAACTTGGTCGAGGTATCAAGTCGATACAAAGAGGAGATGCCAACGAATCCTTTACGATAGAGCTCACTGACAGCAGTTTCAGTGAACAGGATCTTGTCATTTCAGCTATAGGTCTACAACCGAATCTATCCTTAGCGATGAATGCGGGACTGGCTGTAAGGCGTGGAATTGTAGTGGATGAATACCTGAGAACATCGAGTGAGCACATTTATGCGCTTGGCGATTGCGTTGAGTGGAAAGGTGAATTACGCCCCTTTTTGCAGCCAATTGTTCTCGGTGCCAATGCATTATCTAAAACTCTGATTGGTAAGCCAACACCACTAACGCTTCCTCCAATGCTAGTGAAGGTAAAAACACTTCAATATCCTTTGCAGTTAGCTGGTAGAACAAAAGGTACAGACCTTTCATGGCAGTTTAAGTGGAATAAAAATGGAATGGTCGCAGAAGCTCGCAGCGAGGATGGTGAAATGTGCGGCTTTGTCGTAGGTGGAGACCAAATGGGAGCTGCATTCCCACTTCTACGCCTTCTTTCTAGATGAATAATTGCTGGCTGAGCATATGCTCAGCCTTACTTAATTTCATAGATTATTAAGGATAAAACATGTCGCTACTGCATAGTATACCAGCTCATTGGGTTGTTCGCCGTTCAACCCCATTCTTTACAAATGAAAACGTACCACAGGCTCTATTAACCCATCACAATACAGCTGCTGGCGTATTCGGTCAGTTATGTGTAATGGAGGGGACGGTAACATATTACGGTTTTGCTGATGAAACAGCGGAGATACCTGAAATTACGCTTGTAATCCGAGCCGGAGAGTTTGCAACCAGCCCACCTCAGTATTGGCACAGGGTTGAACTGTCTGAAGATGCTAGATTCAATATCCATTTTTGGGCTGAAAACGTAAGCTCAGACACCCCACTCATTAAGACAAGAGAATAAATTACAATCTGGTCATCGCCACAAACTAGGCCAACTGCCCATCCAGATCAAAATGAATAACTGTAATGTTGTTTATGATTGGCTGTTTTTGCGATGGGAGTTGGCTAGATGAGTGGGATTGAAACCATAACCATGCTGAGTGGCTTGGTGTATCTGTTGTTGTTCCAGTGGCATGAGCGTTCAGGCTGGTCTTGGCAGCTGTTCATGATGCTAACCGCTGCTGTATGGTTGACGGTAGCAGCCAAGCCACCACTAAGTAGTTTAATCGTGTTTGCTGTCGCTATTGGTATGCTTTATAGATATAAATTAATATCCGCATTTTATGATTCAAGTGATCAACAACTTCGTAGTTTAGTTAGATATTTCTTAGTTATATCGTGGGGATTTGTAACAATACAGTATGGCGTTTATATTTTTCAACTCCACCAGGGTGACCTACCTTGGCTGTCTAGACCTGATATCGTAGATGGCTTTCTACCTATAGCGGGCGGTCTTGGCTTGCGGGCGTTGTTGAGTTTGGGCATTACTGATTACCACCATCCAGCTGCAACAATCACAGTCTTGGTTATTTCCTTATCTGGACTCATTTTAGGTCGTGCCTTCTGCTCATGGTTTTGCCCTCTTGGGGTTGTCGGTGAATGGCTGCATCATTTTCGAAATTTGCTGCTACCTGGTGAGTGGACTCCGCCAAAATGGTTAGACCTACTGCTCAGGTCTCAGAAATGTCTAGTTCTATCATTTCTGATGTTCATAGTTATTCTTGCTGTTCCAAATGTTGCACTGCCAGGGTACTTGATGAGCCAGTATCACCAAGCTGCTGACATGAAAATGGGAGCCTTCTTTTTCAACTTGAACTTCATATCAGGCATTTTTGTTGCCTGGGTATTATGTATCACGATGTTTTTCAAGCAAGGCTTCTGTAGATACCTATGCCCTTATGGTGGATGGCTTGCCTTGTTAGGACTTCTGACACCATTACGTATTCGCAGGTCTTCCAGCAGCTGTTTACGAAGCAAGGGATACGATTGTGATAAATGCAGTAGAGCATGTCCATCAAGGATACAGGTTCATGAACTTATATCTGTCAGAAATATTGAGTGTACAAACTGTTTAACTTGTATCTCTGCATGCCCAAAACAAGCTAATGCGATTCATTTTGGTACTGCGAATAAAAAGGTTTCAGCAAAGAAACTGCTTGCAATGTTGTGTGTTTTACTTCTCTTAATGCCATTGCTAGCTCATGTGATTTTCGATTTTTGGACAAGCAACACACCATTAGAACAGCGCCGTTATCTATTGGAAATCCTTCCTGGCCTTTCACATTAGAGTGATAGCTATTAAAGCGCCACTTTTCGGTGACGCTTTATTTCTGCAAATGATTAAATAACGCAATAGTTATCACTACTAGTCGAAAATAATCTTCTCATTATGAACCCACACTGCAACTTCAATTCTTGAATGAAGATTTAATTTTTTAAGAATGTTTTTTACATGAACTTTAACTGTTCCTTCAGAAATAAATAAACGTCTTGATATAACCTTATTAGGCAAGCCTTGAGCAATAAATTTCAAAACATCTATTTCGCGATGGCTTAACACTTGGAGATTTTTGTCTTTAAGGCGGTTTTTTCTTCTTGACTGCATACTTTCAATAAGGATTGCAGTTAGTTTTGGGCTTATCACAAGCTTTCCCATGCACGCCTGTTCAATCGAGCTAATCAGGTCTTCAGGTTCCATGTCTTTGAGTAGATAACCATCTGCTCCAGCAAGTATAGCATCCGAAACATCATCTTCATAATCTGATACTGTGAAGATTACGATTCTGCTAGATACATTATGCGCTCGTAATGACTTTAATGTGTCTATACCACTAAACTCAGGCATATTAAGATCTAACAAAATTAAGTCAGGTTCATAATCTAATGCTAGCTGAACACCATCTTGTCCTGTACTGGCTTCAGCTACAATAGTTAAAAAGGGATTTGTACGTAAAAGTTGCTTAATCCCGCTCCGTAGGACAGGATGATCATCAATTAGTAAAATTGAAAAAACATCTGCGTTGGTTGTTAAAGCTTTTTCCATGTGTGTTCCTCAAACTACGTGAAGATCAATTTTCACTTGCGTCCGTTCATTAATGAATGAAATATTTTCTGATTTTAGAAAAACAACTAAGCTCGATATTGAATCCTCGAACTCAGCTTCACCCTTCAGGATGATAATGACATATTCAGCTAGGGATTTTATATGCAGCTCAATCCGTGATGGAGGCATACTTATCCTTAAACATTCGAATAATTTATTGAAGAAGTTCAGTATGAGTATTTCCTGCTCATGCGAATAGTCTTCATAAAAATCTTTATATTCCAACCTAATGTTAAAACCATATGTGTCATTAAATATTGCTATCGCATCTTTTAATAAAATTAACGTTTCGATTTTCTTATATGGAATTCTAAAAGTAGAAATTAGTTTTCTGATGTTTGAGTAAGCTTCATTTAACTCACACCTCATCTCTGAAACATTATCAACCTGAGAAGAACTAATGATGATTGGATCCCTTTGAAGAAGGCTAATCTTTATCTTTAAGTATGATAAAGACTGTGCTATCGAATCATGAAGTGTTTGAGCAATTGTGTTCCTTTCTTTAAATAATAATAGTTGTTGTTGTTGTTGCTCTTTGTAGTAAAGAGATAAGGATTGAGACAGCAAGTTGCAAAATGCAAATATTAATTGTTCTGTATCATGTAATATAGTGACTTCATTTGAAAAGAAAAATTCTATGTAACCATAATCATTATGCGCATCTCCAATGTTCCATAACCTATTATTATATTCACTCTCAATAGGGGATGTGACATCTGCATTATTAATACATAATGAGCAACGCATAGAGGCACAATGTAATGGCCTCACGTTCTCACCAAAGGTATATAAATGTTTGACCGAATTTTTATGTGGATCATGAATATATACTTTTATTTTTCCAGCCCCAGTGTATCCGATTAATTCTTTCATGAAAGGAGCTAAAACTTTGCAGTTGAATTCTTGATTTTGAAATAATCTACAACTGCGATAAAGGAATTCTAAATGCAAATTCTGCAAGTTAAGTTTATGCGTTTTTTCAGCTACCATCTGTTCCAGATCGCTGTAGGTATGCTTAACAACCTCTGACATATTGTTTAATGCATTGCCAAGCTGCCACATCTCATCGCGGTAATCATGTGATTCAGAATCAAATTTTGAACTAAAATCACCATGCTGAATGTTTTTAGCCATTAACAATAATTTTGACCACGGTCTAAAGAAACGCTTATTTAAGCTATAAATTGCGATGAAGGAAAACAATATAACAATTAAAGAAGATGCTTTTTGAAGGCCATTAATCACTACGATCTTAGATTCTGTTTTGTTCTCAATGCTTTTGATTATCTTCTGTAGCAAACTAATAAACTCTTTAGAGCGGTTAATGCTTAATGGTGTTGCTACATCACCAGATTTTAAGTGGGAAAGAATGTTTTTTAATTTTGGATCCCACAAACTGTTGAGTTGTATGTATTCTTTATTAAGGTTGTGCTTTTCAGCCGTGTTAATAAAAAAAGGATCATGCAGAATTGATTCAACGCTATTAACCGCTTGCACTTTTTCATCAACAGACAGTGTTCCTGAGAGGAGTGCATAGACTTTCATTCTAATTGAACCAATACTATTTATCACATATGCATTCCCTTGGATGCTTGATGACAAATAAATCGATGCACTCATATTAAATATAGATATGAGGCATAGTGTACATATAATTGACGTTATAGAAATTGTAATAGACAGTTTCTTCCAATACTTCAATAGTATGTTCACGAATTTGACACTTCCTAAGATTGTCACTACTGATGTTTATACCTTTTAGATACCCTAATAAAAATACCTCAAAGTAAATACCTACAATATTCCAGACATTAGCCAGCTCATGATAAAGAAAGTCTTGTTGAAGCTAAGTGCATGATTTTGTTGTGGTTAATTTCAACCCGCCCCCCCCTGTAGTAGGTAGTTATCGAAATATTCATCATTTGTAATACATATGTTCAGTTGATCTAAGTCAATAAAAAATATCCATTTAAATTGTTTATTGGAAATTGTGTACCCCAACACTAACCGGTGAGCAAAATGTCCATATATCAAAAATACAAAGATGGATGTGAAGACAGTCACACAAATAAAAGAAATAACAGCAAAACGCTCGTTGACTGGAATCCTGATGACAAGTGCTTTTGGATTGAGAATGGTTCTCATATTGCCAGAAGAAACCTACTGATATCTATCCCTTGTCTACTGATCTCATTCTCTGTGTGGATGATATTCAGCGTAGTAGCAATGAACTTGCCTTTAGCTGGTTTCACCTTTACAACAGACCAGCTGTTTCTGCTGACTGCACTCCCGTCACTTACTGGAGCTTTAGGACGGATTCCTTACTCATTTGTGATCCCAGTTTTTGGTGGCCGGAGATGGACAGCATTCAGTACCTTGTTGCTTATGATACCTATGTCATGGTTGACCATTGCAGTGCAAGACACCACAACGCCGTATTCAACATTTCTAATAATCTCTTTGTTATGTGGGTTTGGTGGTGCCAACTTTGCATCTAGTATGGCTAACATCAGCTTGTTTTATCCAAAAACTCAACAAGGAAAGGCTCTTGGTTTAAATGGGGGGCTAGGTAACTTGGGTGTCAGTGTCATGCAGATGCTTGTACCTATCGTAATTTCTGTAAATATCTTTGGCCCTTTCGGTTTAGGTCAAGGAAATCCTGATGCATCAATATGGCTCAGCAATGCACCCTTAATATGGATGCCAGTAATATTGATATTGAGTATTGCAGCGTGGCATTTTATGAATGATATTGCAGCACCCAAAGCCTCGTTTAAAGAGCAATGGGTAGTGTTAAAACAAAAACATCTTTGGATTATGAGTGTTTTATATTTGGCTGCCTTTGGTTCATTCATTGGATTCTCTGCGGGGTTTGCAATGCTCGCTAAAACTCAATTCCCTGATATTGAAATAATGAAATATGCTTTCATAGGGCCATTATTCGGCGCATTGATGAGGCCAGTTGGTGGCGTTTTATCAGATAAGCTGGGCGGTGTTAAAGTCACCTTTGTTAGCTTTTGCTTAATGGCTACGTTAGTTGCGGTTTTGTTTTCAACTCTTCCATCAGATGCAGGGCATGGCAACTTCACCTATTTTCTAGCTGTCTTTATGGCTTTGTTCTCATGCGCAGGAGTTGGGAGTGGTTCTACATTTCAAATGATCGCCGTTTTGTTTAGGGGGATGATGATAAAAAGGAATCTACAGCGATATGATTCAGAAGCTCAAGCCTTAAAAAAATCAGCAAATGATACAGCAACAGCATTAGGGTTCATCTCAGCAATAGGTGCAATTGGTGGTTTCTTTATTCCAAACGCATTCGGCTTATCAATAGCTCTCAGCGGAACACCAATTAATGCGATGAAAGCTTTTTTAGTCTTCTATGTTATTTGTGGGCTAATAACATGGTTTGTATATGGAAAAGAACTCAATAAATAGAATGTTACTATTAATGCATATGCATATGGAGCAGTAAAATGAGCAAGTTTCTTGACAGGTTTAACTATTTAAAGACATTAGGTGAAAAGTTTTCTGGTGAACACGGCCAAACGTACAATACGAACAGAGATTGGGAAGATGGTTACAGAGACCGCTGGCAACATGACAAAATTGTACGCTCAACACATGGCGTGAACTGTACTGGTTCATGTAGTTGGAAAATCTATGTAAAAAACGGCTTGGTTACATGGGAAACGCAGCAAACTGATTACCCTAGGACAAGGCCAGATCTCCCAAACCATGAGCCTCGCGGCTGCCCAAGAGGGGCAAGCTACTCGTGGTATCTGTACAGCGCCAATCGACTGAAGTACCCAATGGTCAGGAAAGCGTTGATTGAGCTTTGGCGAGACGCAAAAAGTAAGCACAAAGACCCTGTTCTAGCATGGGGTGCGATTGCTTCCGATCAGAATGTATCCAAAAAGTATAAGGCTGCCCGAGGTAGAGGCGGTTTTGTTCGTAGCACCTGGAATGAAGTTAATGAGATCATTGGAGCGGCAAACGTTTACACCGTAAAAGAGCACGGCCCAGATCGCGTTGTTGGCTTCTCACCAATTCCAGCGATGTCTATGGTTTCCTATGCCGCAGGTGCAAGATATTTATCGCTCATCGGTGGCTCTTGCCTTAGCTTCTATGACTGGTATTGTGATCTTCCTCCCGCATCACCGATGACTTGGGGAGAGCAAACAGACGTACCAGAGTCAGCAGATTGGTACAACTCCTCATACATCATAGCCTGGGGCTCAAATATTCCTCAGACTCGTACTCCTGATGCTCACTTCTTTACTGAAGTTAGATACAAAGGCACCAAAACTGTCGCCATAACTCCAGATTATGCTGAAGTAGCTAAGCTTTGTGATCACTGGCTTAACCCCAAACAAGGTACAGACAGCGCGTTAGCATTGGCTATGGGCCATGTCATTTTGAACGAGTTCCACGTTCAACATAAAAATGAATATTTTGTTAGTTACGCAAGGAAATATACCGATTTTCCGATGTTGGTCAGATTGACCAAACGACCAGATGGTAGCTATGAAGCAGGACGCTTCCTGAGAGCATCAGATTTGGTCAATAACATAGGTGAACAGAACAACCCTGAATGGAAGACCATAGCGATTGATGAGGTTTCTGGTGATCTGGTCGCGCCACAAGGGTCGATTGGCTATAGATGGGGAGAGGATGGAAAGTGGAATCTTGAAGAGACCGCTGGGCAGTCCAAGACACCAGTCACTTTGTCTGTTGGAATAAAGGAACCTCAACATTTAGTTGAGGTGGCTTTCCCATATTTTGGTGGATTGGAAAGTGAGCATTTCACACCTGTTGAATTAGAAGAAGTTATCAGAAGAAAAATTCCAGCTAAATCCATCGTGTTGGCAGATGGAAGCCAAGAATTTGTGACCACCGTCTACGATCTCACCGTGGCTAACTATGGTGTAGAAAGAGGGTTTGATGACCCTAGCAGCGCACATACCTATAAGGAAGTGAAGGCATATTCACCCGCTTGGGCAGAAAAAATAACGGGTGTACCACAAGATGAGATTATCCGCATCGCTCGTGAGTTTGCTGACAATGCAGCCAAAACACATGGGCGCTCAATGATCATCGTTGGTGCAGGCATGAACCACTGGTATCACATGGATATGAATTACCGTGGTTTGATTAACATGCTGGTATTCTGTGGTTGCGTAGGACAGAGCGGTGGTGGATGGGCTCACTACGTAGGGCAAGAGAAGCTTCGTCCCCAGACGGGCTGGCAACCGTTGGCATTTGGCCTAGATTGGCAAAAGCCTCCACGCCACATGAATGGGACGTCTTTCTTCTATAACCACTCTAGTCAATGGCGATATGAGAAGTTAGATGCCCAAGAATTGCTTTCACCTTTAGCTGATGCAAGTAAATATAGTAAGCATCTCATTGATATGAACGTGAAAGCAGAGCGGCTGGGTTGGCTTCCTTCAAGCCCTCAGCTGAATACTAATCCACTGAGTATTGCTGAACAGGCAAAAGCGCTTGGGGTAAGCCCTGTAGAGTTCACGGTTAACTCGCTGAAGGACGGCAGTATTCGTTTTGCTGCTGAGTGTCCCGAAGATCATTATCCACGCAATATGTTTATTTGGAGATCAAATCTTCTCGGGTCTTCAGGTAAAGGTCATGAATACATGCTCAAGTACCTGTTGGGCACAGAACATGGCATTCAAGGAAAAGATCTCGGCTCATTCAGTGATAGCAAACCATCTGAAGTTGATTGGAAAGATACCCCAACCCAAGGCAAGCTTGATCTCGTTGTGACTCTAGATTTTCGGATGTCGAGTACCTGTCTGTTTTCAGACATCGTGTTGCCTACTGCAACCTGGTATGAAAAAGATGATATGAATACCTCGGATATGCATCCATTCATCCATCCATTGTCAGCAGCTGTAGATCCAGCCTGGGAAGCAAAATCCGACTGGGAAATTTATAAGGCAATTGCAAAAGCGTTTTCTGAGCTCTGTAAAGGACATCTTGGCGTTGAAACCGATGTGGTTACATTGCCAATGCAGCATGACTCTCCAGCAGAAATAGCCCAAGCGTTTGAAGTAAAAGACTGGAAATTGGGTGAATGTGATCTCATTCCAGGAAAAACTGCACCACATATAATGACCGTTGAGCGCGATTATCCTAACACCTACGCAAGATTTACATCCTTAGGCCCACTCCTTGATAAGCAAGGAAATGGTGGCAAGGGTATTAATTGGAACACAGAAACCGAAGTAGACCTTCTTAAAAAACTTAACTACACACACCATGATGGCGCGAATGCTGGGCGGCCAAAGATTGACACTGCAATTGATGCGGCTGAAGTAATTCTTACTTTAGCCCCAGAGACTAATGGTCATGTGGCTGTTAAGGCTTGGAATGCATTAAGTAAGCTGACTGGCCGAGAACATGCACATCTTGCTATCAACAAGGAAGAGGAAAAAATTCGTTTCCGTGACATTCAGGCTCAGCCGAGAAAAATCATATCTAGCCCAACATGGTCTGGTTTGGAAGACGAGCATGTCTCGTATAACGCAGGTTATACAAACGTTCATGAGCTAATTCCATGGCGAACCATTACTGGTCGTCAACAGCTGTATCAGGATCACCAATGGATGCGTGATTTTGGCGAAAGTCTCATTTCATATCGACCACCAATCAATACCCAGACTATTAAAAATATTATGGGTAAGAAGGGTAACGGTAACAAAGAGAAAGCTCTGAACTGGATCACTCCGCACCAGAAATGGGGTATCCACTCAACATACAGCGAAAACTTGTTGATGCTTACACTGTCTCGGGGTGGGCCAATTGTTTGGATAAGTGAAGATGATGCTAAAGATCTAAAAATTGAGGATAACGACTGGATCGAGGCATTTAATATCAATGGTTCATTAACTGCTCGTGCAGTGGTGAGTCAGCGCGTCCCTGCTGGAATGGTAATGATGTATCACGCTCAAGAGCGCCTGGTGAATATTCCAGGCTCCGAAATAACAGGACAACGTGGTGGGATTCATAACTCCGTTACTCGTGTCTGCCCTAAACCAACTCATATGATTGGCGGATATGCACATCAGGCTTATGGGTTCAACTATTATGGCACAGTGGGCTCTAACCGTGATGAGTTTGTTGTCGTCCGCCGCATGAATCAGGTTAAATGGCTTGATGACGAAAATAATGACTATACACAGGCTGACAATATGTACAGTAACAAGGCAGGGGAGAAGTAAAAATGAAAATTCGTGCGCAAATTGGAATGGTGCTAAACCTCGATAAATGCATCGGATGTCATACTTGCTCTGTTACTTGTAAGAACGTATGGACAAGTCGCGAGGGAATGGAATACGCCTGGTTTAATAACGTAGAAAGCAAGCCAGGCGTGGGCTATCCAAACGATTGGGAAAATCAGGATAAATGGAAGGGTGGCTGGGTTCGAAATATCAATGGAAAAATCGTTCCAAGAATGGGTAACCGGATTGGCGTTTTAGCCAAGATTTTTAACAACCCTGACATGCCGACTATTGATGACTATTATGAGCCTTTCACCTTTGACTATGAGCATTTACATAATGCTAAACAAGGTGCGCATCAGCCAATAGCACGTCCACGTTCACTGATTACTGGTCAACGTATGGACAAGATCAACAATGGCCCAAACTGGGAAGAAATCTTGGGCGGGGAATTCACTAAGCGTTCACAAGACTACAATTTCAACCACATCCAAAAGGAGATGTATGGACAGTTTGAAAATACGTTCATGATGTATCTCCCTCGGCTTTGTGAGCATTGCTTGAATCCTGCATGTGTGGCTACTTGCCCTAGTGGGGCAATATATAAACGTGAAGAAGATGGCATTGTCCTTATTGACCAAGACAAATGTCGTGGTTGGCGTATGTGTCTTACTGGTTGCCCCTACAAGAAGATTTACTTTAACTGGAAAAGTGGTAAATCTGAAAAATGTATCTTCTGCTACCCCAGAATTGAGTCTGGTCAACCAACCGTCTGCTCTGAAACATGTGTTGGACGAATTAGATATCTGGGAGTAATCCTTTATGATGCAGATCGTATTGAGCAAGCAGCATCAACTGAAAATGACAAGGATTTATACAACAAGCAGTTGGAGATTTTCTTAAATCCACATGATCCTGCTATCATTGAAGAAGCCTTAAAGCAAGGCATCACTCAAAATGTTCTAGATGCTGCTCAGAAGTCACCTGTGTACAAGATGGCGATGGAATGGAAGCTTGCACTCCCATTACACCCAGAGTATCGCACGTTACCGATGGTATGGTATGTACCACCTCTTTCCCCTATCCAATCAGCCAAAGATGCAGGCTATTTAGGTGATGATGGTGTTCTACCAGATATTTCTAGCTTGCGAATTCCTTTACAGTATTTGGCGAATCTGTTGACCGCTGGCGATATAGCACCTGTTAAGAGTGCACTGAATCGTATGTTGGCAATGCGTCATTATAAGCGAGCTGAAACTGTAGATAAAAAGGTGGATACCAGCGCATTAGAGCAGGTTGGTTTAACTGAACACCAAGCGCAGGAAATGTACCGTTATTTGGCTATAGCTAACTATGAAGACCGCTTTGTAGTTCCTTCCAGTCATCGCGAGCTAGCACGAGAAGCATTTCCTGAAGCTAAAGGGTGTGGCTTTAGCTTTGGTGATGGTTGTAAAGGTAGCGACACTAAGTACAACCTGTTTAATAGCCAGAGAATTAATGCCATTAATGTATCTACAAATCCAAGTGAGGATAAAAAATGAAATCTTTAAAGATCATATCAATCCTCCTGGACTACCCAGATATTGATCTGTGGGAAAACAAGGATGAAATCTTTGATTGCATAGCTGAATGTAATGAGCTGACATCGGCACAAAAATCATCAATATGTGATTTTGTAACATATGCGTTTGATCGTTCTCTACTTTCATTCCAAGAAATATATTGTGATATCTTCGACCGTGGCCGTTCCACCTCTCTGCTTCTTTTTGAGCATGTTCATGGTGAGTCGCGTGATCGCGGACAAGCAATGGTAGACCTGCTTAAGCAATATGAAGATGCAGGATTTTCTCTTAACAAAAGAGAATTACCGGATTTTCTTCCTGTTTACTTGGAATACCTTTCAACAAGAAATAACGCTGAAATTATAGAGGGGTTGTGTTTTATCACTCCGATCTTGGGGTTGCTTAAAGAGAGGCTACTCAAAAGAGAAAGCAAATATCATGTTCTATTTGGGGTTCTAATTGATCTATCCATGACAGAGTACGATAGCGCTCTTATAAGCACACAAGTTATGAAAGAGGCTGATGATGCAACACCCGCTGCGTTAGATGCTGTTTGGGAGGAAGAGCAGGTGAAGTTTTTAGGAGGAGAATCATGTCCCAGTTCAATTCAATCGATTCATAGCAACCGATTTAAGAATGCAGTCGTACCACAGTACCTTGAAATTGGTGAGGCAAACAAATGAACTATATTCATAGCTTCTTCTTTGATATATACCCATATATTGCAGTTACCATTTTTCTACTTGGTAGTTGGGTTCGTTACGATTATGGGCAGTACACTTGGCGAGCAGGATCAAGCCAGTTGCTTGATAACTCGAATATGAGGCTGGCATCTGGACTGTTCCACATTGGCATTCTTGGTATCATCTTTGGCCACTTTTTTGGCCTGTTGACACCTCACTGGGTATATGAGTCCTTCTTATCATTGCAAGCAAAGCAACTCATAGCTATGAGTGCTGGCGGTGTCTTTGGTGCAATGACGTTGTACGGTGGTTATCTGCTCTTAAAGCGGCGTCTGACAAACGCCAGGATCAGAGCAACATCATCGACTGCGGACATCTTGATTTTGGTGCTATTAGTATCCCAGGCGGCGCTTGGCCTTCTTACAATTCCATTCTCCGCCTTCCACCTTGACGGCAGCATCATGATGAAGCTCGTCAGTTGGGCACAAGATGTCGTGACATTCCAAACAGGGGCCTCTAATAATTTAGAAGGGGTATCTGTTATCTACAAAATTCATATGGTTTTAGGTATGACTTTGTTTGTTGTCTTTCCATTCTGTCGATTGGTACACGTTTGGAGTGTACCGCTTGAGTATCTAACTAGACGTATCCAGATCGTAAGGTCTCGTCGGTAACATGATTAGGGTAGTAGTCGCAGTGTAAACTGCGACTACTATTTATCAGGTGTAGTATGGTATATCACGTATCAAATAAGCAGTTTGTGACTAAGTTAGTCGAACCTTTCTTTGTTGCAATTTTCTGGCCAACTCTGCTGTTGTTGGCATCTGAAGTTACTGGTTTACCAATAACCGAAGAGTTATATCGCAATACAATTTTATTCTCATTGCTAATATTCATTATTACGGCGGCAATAGATATAAGATACATTTATATCGCAAGAAAAGTAAAATTAGAATTGAGTTTCAGTGGCATTGAGTTTCATTGCCATAAAAAACACCTTTTTTTCTCATGGCGCCAAATATCTTTAATTAAGTTAATTGAAAGCAAGCCTGGCTCTAGAGTGCTACATATACTTCCTGATAACGAAACTATTGACTTAATTCTTTTTGAAGACCACGAAAAAATATATTCACAAGTCATATTTTATTGTAAACAGTTCAATGTGAATTATGACTAGAGTATTCTGACCATTAAGTATGAGCAATTCACTTGCTCATACTTTTAGTAAATAAGGTTTTTATTGGTCAGCATCATAGTTTTCATTCAGTGCTGTAATACGTGCCACTTGGAAAGTATTTTGAAGCGATTGCAATTCTGTTTTATGCTGCTGTGCCAATTGCTGTAAATATTCTCTCCCTTTATCTGTTAGATGCACATCTACTTTGCGCTTGTCATTTTCATTTTTCCGCCGTTCAACGAGATCCAACTCCTCACATCGCGTAAGTAAAGCTACGGTAGCGTGATGACTCATTTGTAACCTTTCCGCTAGTTCACCCACGCTTGCCCAGTTGCGCCCTGGGTATCCTTGAATGTGCAGGAGGGATAAATACTGTAATGGTGTGAGCCCGAGCTCCTTGGCCGCAGTTTCACTGAAGTGAAGAAAACGCTTTAACTGATAGCGAAACTCAGAAAGTGCCTCAAATTGAGCTTTTGTTAACATAGCTTACTCGGTTGTTGACTTCTTAGGTGAAATACAATAAGTTCAATTATATCACATTGTGATATATAATTTGTAGTGTTTCTGTTACAAAGGAGATGGCAATGCATAAGCAAGTTCACCCAAAATCACTTTATTGGGGAAACACCGTAATTCTACTGAGTACCATCGATGATACTGATACAACTAACATTACACCAATATCATCGAGTTGGTCTCTTTCGAATAATATTGTCATCGGCCTCAGTCTAAATTCAAAGGCTATCGAAAACATTGAGAATTGTCCAGAAGTCGTATTGAATGTTGCATCAGACAACCTTTCGGATAGAATTGAATCTATTGCCAAATTGACCGGAAAGGATCCTGTCCCATCTGAAAAGATAGGTTTCAGTTATTGTGGTAATAAATTTGCTCTTGGTGGATTTACAGAGCTGGCGTCCTGTACCGTTAAACCATCTCGTATCCAAGAATGTTTAATTCAGGTCGAGTGTGTAGTTGAACATATAACAAAGCGCAATAATTTTGCTATCGTTGAATTGCGAGCCACTCATGTGCATGCAGATGCATCTTTACTTAAAAAAGATGACGTTATTGACGCGGATTTGTGGAGCCCTCTGATTTATAATTTCAGGAGTTACCACGGAATTACCAGCGCTATTGGTAGAAACTTTAAATTTGATAATTGATTTCGCAGATGCCCTATTTATTAAGGGCATCTTCATGGGACTATGATTTTTAAAGGATGTTTTATGAGTGAATGTTTACGTTCTTTACCATTGGTTTATTCATGCTCTGGTTGTTCAAGTGCAGCGCAGATGGCAAACTATATGGCTATTCAGCTAGATAAACGAGGTGATGCAGAAATGTCCTGCATTGCAGGTGTTGGTGGAAACGTAAAGCATTTAGTCCGTATAGCAAAGTCTGGTAGATCGATCATTGCTATCGATGGATGTCCTTTACAATGTGTCAAAAGTTGTTTGGCTATTCACAATCTCACTCCTACAAATCATGTCTTATTGAATGAGCATGGAGTCAAAAAACTTCAGAAAACAGATTTTGATTCTGATGAAGCGGATAGGCTTGTTTTTGAAATCGCACAGTTATTAACTCTTCTATAAGAGGTTGCTCCTCAAATTTATCGGTATGTATTATTCATACGTGGCTATAGATATGGGGTACCACCTATCCGATTACCCATGATCTTCCCGATATGGTATCAGATGGATTTCCTCTATCGTGTGGTTCAATTCAACCAGCATGCTCTTGATGCCAAAACGATGCTTAAATCGGAAGCATCATTCCGTCAGATGATTTGGTAGAGGCTTGGTTCCAAGCGTATGGCAACTGCTCCGCAGCGAGTTCTGCACATTCCCTATTATCGTGCTTACCCAGTTGAACGCAAGATGCTCCAGTAAATCCAGGTTGCCTCCAGTGACGACACTCAGGCACTCACAGTTGGCTTCCTTGACTGCCCTGAAACGGGATAACTCATCAGATATCACGGCACTCCCGTTAGCAAGATGTCGTTTAGCCCACTTGCCAATGGTCTTAGTTTTGAACCCATCAACCACCGTCATCCACATTTTGATTGGATTTCTTTCCTTCTTCAGGGACACTGCCGCCACAAAGGTGTCTTGCAAACGGTACCACAACCCCGCTTGCCACCACGGCGTTCACTGCCCCAGTAGACATCATCGAGTTGAATGATACCGCTGATGGGATGCTTGTCGTCAGACTCCTTCATCGCTTGCAGCAGCTTGTGCTTGAGCATCCAGGCGAGATCTCCGTCGCTCGTTGGTAGAGACGGCGATGTCCCGGTTCAAACAGCTGATGGTGGGAAGAATCAGTCAACGAAACTACAACGACCAAGTGGGGGAAGTGATGGCGTATGTGAGTGTGATAAACAAACTGACGACCTTGGCCTGCCGGTCAGAAAGCCCAAGTGTAACGGTCACTTGGGGCTGGGGAAGCTACGTTTTTACGACTGATTTGGGAAGCAACGCCGTTCGGAGTGACTGCTAATCATGGGTAATCAGGAATCGTTGTTAGAGTTATAATTTTAGAAAATGGCTCATACCCTTCATGACCGTTATATTTGCCTGCTCCATTGCAGCTAAAGCAGAAAGTGCCCCATCGTAATCGCCACTATGGAAACGAGCTACCGCATTTCTGGCATTGTCATGTACAGCTTGATGTGGTTTTTCCATCTCGCGATAACCTGATGATTTAGAGAAACTGGCTTTACCTTCACCAGCGTAATACCACTGGCCGAGTCGACACTCAGTGTAATCAGGAAGCTGCTCCGCAGTTAGGTTGGATAATCCCATTAATACTTTATACACTTCTAATTTAAGACTGAGTTCTTCCAGATTGGCTAATTCCGCATTGGAAAGCAGCGAAGCTCCTGTAATTGATTGCTCTAAATTTTGCGAAAGCTCCGTTAATTGCGACATGCCATTAGTTGCAGAAAGACTATCTGCACTGTAACGACGAGCATTGATGGCGCCTTGTTCCATAACGTTTTTGGCCTGTTGGGTATCGGACTGGATTTCGCTCACCAACCCAGCAATTTCTGTTGTCGCTTTGCTGGTCCGCTCCGCCAGACTTCTAACCTCATCAGCCACTACAGCAAATCCGCGCCCTTGTTCGCCAGCGCGGGCGGCTTCAATTGCTGCATTTAACGCTAATAAATTTGTTTGATCGGCAATACCTTTTATTAATTGAACAATACCATTGATTTGACTAGCGCGCTCATGTAGCGAGGCCACATTTTCTGAGGCTGCCGTAATTTGTTCAAACATCGTGTGCAGATTGTTAGCCATTTGCTGAAAAGCAAGACGATTTGTTTCTGATTCCCGAGAGGATGAAATAGCAGTTATTTTTTGTTGATTCAGCTGTACAGCTAGGCCCAAAAAAGAATCACCGAGCCCATGTAGTGATTGCCCAAAATTTGCAATATTGGTAAACATTCCAAGGAAAAATCGCTCTCTAGATTGTGTATTCCTTAGCCTTATCTGAATTTCTTGACTTTCTTCGCATGCTATCTTATAGCTGGATTGTAACTGCTCTATCTCTTCTTTTAGCATCTGATTTTCATCAGATAAGATCTGATATTGTTGTTTAAGCTTTAAGCCAAACATAAGTTACCTCGAATAAAATAATGCGCATTTAAAAACATTCACGTTGCCAATTAAACTATGGAACGTAGATAAAATGAAGTGATTTATGCGCGTTCTAAACAATAAAAATGGGTTCCAGCCTATCCAGAAGCCGCCCAGGTAGGGTGATTTTTAATACAGCACGGATTCAAATGTGATAAACATATTAGTTGATTAGATATATATTTTTGTTGACAATATAAGCAAGTGTGTTTATGAGCGATACTGATAGATAAAAAAGATGGATCGTAAACATTACCTACTTTATGAACAATAACTACCACAAGAGACCACAAGAGATTCTTGCTGCCAACCTTAATTCTCGTTTCCGATTAAACCTATTTTTAAGTTCGATATTATGGATGAACATGCATTGAACAAATGCTTTCTCTTATTTTCTCACAAAGTCAACATAACCAAAATACGCGACTACCAAATCCACGGGGATATGCAGATATCCCCGAGAATAATAGATGACTGGTCATTAATTGGTGGTGGCGTTTGCGAATAAAATATTATTTTCCAAATGAATATGTTGCATCAGGTCTTCTCGCAATTGTGTCAGGCCGGTATAGAGTGCACGCCATGTCACGCAAGCGTCTACCGGAGGCGTAATGTCATTGGTCAGGTGCATTATTTCGTCCAAACATTCACCATGCTGTTCATGTTCAATACGCATCATAGCAATTGGGCCTTGTACTGAGTTGTTAAGACCCTTTTTCAGCATAGGGAATAGGATCTGCTCTTCTTTCTGCATGTGACCTTCCAGCTCCCGCAGCATATCAACCAGATGAGCCCCCAGACCTAACGGACAGCCTATTTTATCCGCATGGACATGTTCCACTCGATTTGTAAGGCGGATCAGTTCTGGTAATTGAATTCGATGCTGAGCATGGAAGCGTTCCAGGATAAAATCAATTAGCGCAGAAGGTGTTGCAGTACGCCAATCAATTTCGTGGCTTGGTAACTGTTGTACTTGCTCTAATTCAGTAATAACCAGCGTGGCATCGAGGTTACGGTGAGCGATGGCATCTTTTAACGGTTGTTGACCACCGCAGCAAAAATCTAGTTTAAATTTGTGGAATACTCGTGTTGCACCAGGAATTTCACAAGCAATATTGGCAATAGTTTGTTCGAGTAAGACCATGAAAGCGCTCCTTGATAAATAATAGAGTAATTTTATCTCGATAAGTAAAAGCATAAATCATGCCATATCTAACACATTGAAATATATGGATTATATATTTTTGTGGTGTTTTTTACCATCTCCTGATAGGGTTAAAAAAACCATTTCTGGTAATAAATACCATGTTTGAAACATCATTGTTACTTGATCTCACTACTGAACTACCGCGTTCCGTTCGACAGGAGCGGCTGGTTTCCGCGATTCGAACTAATTTTGGTTGTAGTGCAGTTGGTTTATTGAAATTGGATGGTGATTGCCTTTGTCCTGTGGCAGTGGATGGCTTAGTGCATGAAACATTGGGGCGCCGTTTTGTCGTGGCACAGCACCCTCGTCTGGCCACTATTTTATCCAGTCGTTCAGCAGTGCGATTTGAACCGGAAAGTCTGTTACCTGATCCATATGATGGTTTACTGGACTCACAACGTGGGCTGCCATTACCCGTACATGATTGCATGGGGATCAGCCTCTATCTAGGAGGGCAATTGTGGGGCGCATTAACGCTAGATGCTTTTGAGGGTTTTGTTTTTGACGATGAAGCAGTTGATAAATTAACGCACAGTGCTTCTCTGACTGAAGTGGTGATACGTATGAGCCGTTTAGAAGAAGAGATTCTAGCGTTACGAGTTGGTAATCGAGCATCAGAAGCGTTATTGCTGGGTGAACAAAATACTAGTGATGGTGAAATCATTGGGCAAAGTGCGATTTTGCTGAAGTTATTGCATGAGCTGGATGTGGTAGCAGATTCCGAACTTCCCGTGTTGTTGCTGGGCGAGACTGGTGTAGGAAAAGAGCTATTTGCTCGCCGCTTACACAGTAAATCACCACGACATATTGCACCGCTGATCCATGTCAATTGTGCGGCATTACCAGAGTCACTCGCGGAAAGTGAACTGTTTGGTCATGTTAAAGGTGCATTTTCTGGTGCGATAAGCGATCGCCCCGGTCGATTTGAAGCAGCACATGGCGGTACGCTTTTTCTCGATGAGGTTGGTGAATTACCACTGACTGTGCAGGCTAAATTGCTACGCACGTTACAGAATGGCGAGATCCAACGACTCGGTACAGATCAGCAGCAGAAAGTCGATGTTCGGATCATTGCGGCAACCAATCGACAGTTGCATGAGCAGGTAAGAGAAGGGCAATTCCGGGCTGATTTGTACCATCGGTTGTCGGTTTATCCAGTGCCGATCCCTCCACTGCGGAAGCGTGATAACGATGTGTTATTACTGGCAGGGAATTTTCTAGAGCTAAACCGTGCCCGTCTTGGTTTTCGTAGCCTGCGATTATCACGCGAAGCAGAACAGGCTTTGTTTACTTATGACTGGCCGGGCAATGTACGCGAACTAGAGCATGTGATCAGTCGGGCTGCTTTGCGTGCACTCAGTCGGGGAGCTGTCAGAACAGAAATTGTCACATTGGAACCAGAGCATCTGGCATTGGATGCCAACGCGATTTGTTCGACAAAAACCGAACATATACTGTTGTCACAGGTTTCGCATGATGAACAGACTGTATCGCTAAAGATTGCCGTGGATGGTTATCAGCGTAAGGTTATAAGTCAGACTTTGGATGCCTGTCAGGGCAATTGGGCTAATGTGGCTCGTCGGTTAGTTCTTGACCCAAGTAATTTACATAAACTGGCTAAACGGTTAGGCTTAAAATAACGTTGATACCGTTAAATCTTTTCACGCGGCTTTCCCAGAAACCACTTGGTCAGAGACAGTTTGACATTCTCGAGAATCGTAGATATGACCGTGGCCATCAAGGGCGGGAGTCATCAGGATTCTTGCCATCTCTATCCTATCCACAAATGGTTCTATGTATAAAAACGCATCAGTTTATTCAGTTAAATCGGATTTAGAGATATGACCACTCCCCAGGCGAGCTCATTGGGCTTTAGAGGATGCATAGGAGCAGGCTGACCAACAGGGAAAGGTGTGCAAGGATAACCCCCTACAGCACGTTGAATAGGCTCTGGAATTGAAGCCAAGGTGGGTGCCTCAATGATGGTGGCATCGACCAAGGTGCCTTGAGTCATCATGACGCCTGCTTCGGCCAGCCAGCGATTGATGGTCTTGAACAATTGGCGGGCCAGTTGATGCTGCTCCAGCAGGTGGCGGAAATTCATGATGGTGGTGCGGTCCGGCAAGGCGCTATCCAGGGATAACCGGGCAAACAGACGCATGGAGGCGATTTCGTACAGAGCATCTTCCATCGCGCCATCGCTCAGGTTGTACCAATGCTGCATGCAGTGAATGCGTAGCATGGTTTCCAGCGGATAAGGTCGCCGGCCATTACCAGCCTTGGGATAAAACGGCTCGATGACTTCCACCATGTTTTGCCATGGCAGAATCTGCTCCATGCGGGACAAGAAAATCTCTTTTCTGGTCTGACGGCGCTTACTGCTGAATTCACTGTCGGCGAAGGTGAGCTGATGACTCATGATGAACCCTTTTTCATGGCTCCAGATGACAAACATGATCTCATATCAGGGACTTGTTCGCACCTTCCCTAACAATCGCCGTCTGTCAGCTGAATAGTGGGCAAGTTTTGACGCTATGCCCACAGTGCAGAATTTTTTAAATTGCCGTTAGTCAACGGCAGGATGCCAGTATAATAAAATACTATTATTTTAATATGCCTGCGTACATACAATCCGTTGTTCATCATTTTTTTAGTTTTTAGACAGACCTGTTATCGGTATTTACTATCCAAACTTACCGTTAGTTTTATTTTTTAACAATGATACAGTTTTTGCTCTGTAACCAGGAGGTAGTTTTTTTTCTAGGTCGGATTGTTTAAATCCAATAACCTCAGTTATCAGGTAGGTAATGGGTTTCAATCCCTGGAAAATATTCTTAGCTTCCTCAATGTTTAATTTTGTTTTTTTGTGAGATCTGATAATTTCATCACACAACGGACTTAGCATGTCGACCAGTGTCCCATCCTTACGTATAAGGTGGAAATTTAATGAATTACCATGTTCTGATGTCGAGGGGAGGTGGTTTATTTTTATCGGATCAGCAATAACACCTATGAACTCACCTATACGTCTATTTTGAATAAACCCAAATTCATCGCGATATTTTTCATCATCGGAAACTGATCTTTTTATAACGGGATAACCACCCCAAAACCCTCTGGCATGATTCGCGAGATAGGAATTTTTAACGTCATTTTGTTGCTGTTTAGCCCATTCGGTAAATTTTATCACTTCATCCTGTGTTAGACTTGAAATGAGTGAGTAATCAGAGTTTATATCAACAGTGCCAAGGTGCTCATGTTTGGATTTATATATTGACCTAATGGTTCCGTCCTTGAGTTCTAAATTTTCTTGAATGCTGATTGTTGTACTGAATGTGATTGTTTTTAAATTTGAATTCAATCTTGCTATTGCCATATAACTAACCTCATAATTTATTGTTTTTATTATTTTATCTTTAATAACTCAATGCCATTTGGGATGGTTCTTCCAGTCCAATCATCAATCCATTTGTTAGCGTTGTGAATTGACGTGACTAACTTCTCCTGATTGGATGATGTAATCACAACGATGTTTGGCGCCTGTGTCTCTGCATCCATAACGTACCCATCGGGTAGATTTGGTTCCAATCCGTGATTAACTGACTCAAAACCATTCTTGAATATACGTTTTAATGCAGCCGTTATCGCGGCTAAGAACTCCTCAATCACTGAATCGGAAGGTTTTTCTTTCCATTCACATGAAAAATTCAGTTGTAGCAGGCTATGAGCGTTAAATCGTTTATCCCTGTATATGTATGACTTAACCCTACCTATAATTTTCTTATATTGCTTTTGAGTACAGCGAACCAATGCTATGAAATTTTCTATATAAGTGTCACATTTAGATGTTAGTGATTTTTGGTTATGTTTTCTTTCATTTAAACTAACCTTTGATGCTATAGGGATGGTTTGTTTTAAATGTAAATTTGGCTCTGGTGAAATTTTATTGTATTTTTGAAGTTCAATTTTTATTTTTTGTTCCTCTAAATTGTGAGTACGTAACTCTAAAATTTTATCATCTCTAGTTGGTGAGTATGTAATACCCTGTTCTAGTAGCCTGCCCCAGGCCGCACGGCGGCGTTTAACATGCGTTCCTGAAATCCATATCAGTCCATCAACACTGTACATAATGCCTGTTGGGACACCATTTTTTCTACGCACGGCAACCATCACATTATAGCCCCGCAATTTTTTTACGAGTCCTGAGATGGTGCTCGGTCTACATTCAAACACTCTATCTAAAACAGATCTTATAAGATTTTTTGGATCTTGCTGGGCTGACAATGTTCCTCTACCAATGCCGGTTTTCATGTCTGTGATAGAATATTCAATTCCCCAGTTTTCATCGGGATTTTTTTGTTCAACGAGGCCAAGAATTTTTTCTATATCTCGCACCGCCTGTATGCAACGGTCATAATCGTTGTAGGTATTGACTAGAGTGCGATCTAGTTTTACGCGACATGCAACGATATGGATATGTTGGCAATGAGCGTCATTGTGTATTACAGAGGTCCATTTCGTGTCATTTCCATATCCCATCCGATCCATGAAAATTCGAGCTGACACGAACCAGTGATATGGGCTGAGGCTATCACCAGCAGGTAACGAAATTGAATAATGCGCACATTTCATTTCTCCAGAACCCAAATACAAATTCGCCTGCTGCTCTAGTTCTGTGAGCAGCCCACTGACATTATAATTTTTACCGCTTTCAGTGAGCGCCAACTCTGGGTAGCTGAATACATTTCCGCCAAGATAATTTATCTGTGCTGTGGCCTGTTTTTTATGATCTTTCTTTTTGTTGTTAGGATTTTTAAATGGAGAATTCCTGAATATATAATTTAGTCTCCCAGAAAAACCTGGCGTCAGATCAAAAACCTCACCGATCATGTTTGCCCTCCGCATGTGCTACGCCTGAAATATTTATCAGTAATTTATAGACGGATTGGATTTTCTGGAGGATCAAAACATTTTTGGAGTGATTATTTTTGACTTCATCAGAATGTAAATGGAGTCTACACTCCAAAATGAATTCGTTGATATCTGCCGTCAGCCTATTTAGCTGAGCTAACCAATGGATCAATTCTACATGACGGATAGCTGGTTCCGAGTCTATGTGTTTCTCGTTGAGTGCAATTGCGCGAACGAGTTCGCTAATTTTAGCTACCCCGGATGCATGGCATCGTGCCTGTAATTTCTGATATTCGTCCGCTGTAAACGAAACTCGAACTCGCAGGATGCGTTTGTCCGAGTCTATTTTTGGGGGTCTACCCCATTTTTGCCTTTTTATCATAAACACCTTCTTATAGTTGTTATTAGTGTTTTTGTGCCTATCTGTGATCAATAAGACCAGATAAGTAGCCACCTAAATATAGCTGGTAAGGAAAATTATCCAGAACATAATAATTTAAATGTAATCTGTCATAAATATTGATGTTAAGCCACAAGGAAAAGTCTAAATCAATAATCTTGTTTTAATTATTGCAAATTATAAAAATGATATCAACCCTCCCAATGAAATAATTATTGATTTCTAAAAAATTATTTATGAGTAAATTTCTAGGTTCGTAATTTTAGTTTTTATGATAGCTATATCAATGGCGTGATTGCTCATTTTTTGACCGCAATAAATGGTCGTATTTAAATTGATTTTACCGGTACGGATGGCGAAAACGGTTACAGAGAAATTTTGATCTGATAGCGGGTATTTCTACCACCCTCAGGCATTTTTTCAAGGCAGCCCGGGAATTCAGATAATAAGTGCGACACTCATGGTTAAGCGGTGAGAGGTAGTCAACTGCTGACGGTGGTACGCTTCAGCTCGCCAAAGTAGAAGCAGTATCACCATGAGTTATCAGCAGGTGACTGAAGGGCAACGATACCAGATATCGGCAAAGGATATCCGTTGCCGCCATGGCTCACTCCATTGGTGTTATCGTTCCACTGTCTATCGGGAACTGCGGCGTAACGCCTGCTAAGATAGCTATCAGCCTGGCTGCTGGCCGATCTTTGGCTCGGTGCTTTCTGGCAGATGGATTATCGGTAGCGTGAAATGGAACTCGGCTTGTCCAGCGATGGCGATTGTCAGCTGACAACGGAGTGATCAGTACATCAGTGCCCGCAGTCATCTGCATTATAAGTATCGTGAAATGGAAACCAAGCTGCTGGCTGGCAGCGATTGTCAGTTGACAACGAGGTGATCTGCGCCTCAGTAGTCGCTGGAAACCGCATTATCGGTATCGAGAAATGGAAACCAAGCTGCTGGCTGGCAGCGATTGTCAGCTGACAACGAGGTGATCTGCGCCTCAGTAGCCGCTGCAAACCGCATTATCGGTATCGAGAAATGGAAACCAAGCTGCTGGCTGGCAGCGATTGTCAGCTGACAACGAGGTGATCTGCGCCTCAGTAGCCGCTGGAAACCGCATTATCGGTATCGAGAAATGGAAACCAAGCTGCTGGCTGGCAGCGATTGTCAGCTGACAACGAGGTGATCTGCGCCTCAGTAGCCGCTGGAAACCGCATTATCGGTATCGAGAAATGGAAACCAAGCTGCTGGTTGGCAGCGATTGTCAGCTGACAACGAGGTGATCTGCGCCTCAGTAGCCGCTGGAAACCGCATTATCGGTATCGAGAAATGGAAACCAAGCTGCTGGCTGGCAGCGATTGTCAGCTGACAACGAGGTGATCTGCGCCTCAGTAGCCGCTGGAAACCGCATTATCGGTATCGAGAAATGGAAACCAAGCTGCTGGCTGGCAGCGATTGTCAGTTGACAACGAGGTGATCTGCGCCTCAGTAGCCGCTGGAAACCGCATTATCGGTATCGAGAAATGGAAACCAAGCTGCTGGCTGGCAGCGATTGTCAGCTGACAACGAGGTGATCTGCGCCTCAGTAGCCGCTGGAAACCGCATTATCGGTATCGAGAAATGGAAACCAAGCTGCTGGCTGGAAGCGATTGTCAGCTGACAACGAGGTGATCTGCACCTCAGTAGTCGCTGGAAACCGCATTATCGGTATCGAGAAATGGAAACCAAGCTGCTGGTTGGCAGCGATTGTCAGCTGACAACGAGGTGATCTGCACCTCAGTAGTCGCTGGCGACCCCATTATCGGTATCGTGAAATGAAATCCTGGCTGCTGGCCGATCTTCGGCTCGGTGCTTTCTGGCAGATGGATTATCGGTAGTGTGAGATGGAACTCGTCCTGTCCAGCGATGGCGATTGTCAGCTGACAACGGAGTGATCAGTACATCAATGCCCGCAGGCATTTGCATTATAAGTATCGTGAAATGCTTACAGTACATCAATCTCGGTATCAGCGATTTTTTCAGAATATCTCCCAGGCACAGGGTTGTTGTTTTCAACGGTTTTGTTGTAGTCACAACGAGAGGATTGAGATACCTGCTGGCTTCCTAATCGGCTGTCTGGGCGATGCGTTTGTGAGTTGTGACACCGACGATTTCCTAAATAAGGTCTCCTTTTCCTACAGGCCTCATGAGAGGACTGCCTAGTATCATCGCTACTCTGTGAGGGTCGACGGAGCACCGGATGTAGCGTTTGTGGGCAAACTTCTGGCCGAATGTGACGCATCTCCCTGATGCGTCTGATGACAACGAGTGTGGTTTCGTATGGATCCGCCTGGAGCTGAAACTGTACCAAACCAGCTCAGGGCGGTTTGTATGCAGTGATAAGGTGAGGTGTTTGACGTGTTCGAGTTTATTGCAAATCCAGGGCGGGCCATTGGGTAAGAGCAACAGCCATGCTATGGCTATGGCAGCAATGACGCAGGCGAGACCCCAAGGGCCTTTGCGATCAAATAAACTTTTTCAAGGGTTACCCTAGTCTCCCCACGTTCGATTTTTCCCATATGACCACGGTCTATACCAGCAATTAGCGCTAGTTTTTCCTGTTGCATACCTCGTGCAGACCGCAGTTCTCGTACATTTTTACCGAATGCAGTTGCGAGCATCGCCAGCTCAAACTCGTCAGAATCCATTTTATCTCCTCACTAGAGGATCTATGGTCTACGTTATACGGCGCACTGTACACGGCTGTGATTACACGCATATAATGACACTGCATATAAGCATCATTTCGAGGTGGAAAATGTCTAATCAGCAGATCGTTCTGAGCCAGAATCAAAAAAGTGGCACAGTGACACTAACCTTTCAAGATGCGGATTTCCTAGCCGCAGTAGGAGATTCCTTGAGAGTGGAGTCATTCCTACATGTTACTATCAATCAATCCGTATATGATGAATTTGTTAAGAGCTTGATGGCTTCGTTTGTTGCCGAATTTATGGATTTTAAGGAAAATTGGCCGATACCTCAGGAGCTAAGAAGGTGAACAAGTCTCTGACATAAAATGCTGGTGCTCATATGGAGTCGTTTCTCGGGGCCATTATTAGTTATGCTTGGTATTCCAGCCAGTCTACAGCCCTTGGGTGAATCACATAGGTCGACAGTGGCACAAGTTAGATAGACGGCTCTTATGTTCCGCGAGCGTCACTAGCACGCCCGAGCTTTTTTGCCGAGTACGGTATCTGCCTCCCAATTGCCAAACTGCTTCCGGCTATCGACGATGGCGGGACGTTCATCAACCGAGCGCTCGTCCTAGATGAAGGTGCGCTTGCTGATGCGCCAGATAGGCAGGTAACCCTCCTGGTGGGCATTACGACGTCGCTCTCGATAAAGGGTGGAGCGATGAACGACAATGGCTTGCGCAGTGGCGGACACTGGCACGCCTGCGCAAAGTACGCGGATATCTGGTATCGTTACCCCTCGGCCAACTGCTGATAACTCATGGTGATACTGCTTTTGCTTTGGCGAGTTGAAGAGTACCACAGCGTCAGCTGTTGGTTACTTCCCACCGTTTAACCATGAGTGTCGCACTTTTTATCCGACTTCCCGGTGCTCGGTACTAGCACCCATTGAAAAGCTATTTTTGCTTGTTAGCTGCATAGCTAATGATACTATATTGAACGTTTTTTGGTTTCCGTAGCTGAGTTTCTGTTCAGCTAATTAAAATTGAAAAAAAATAATGTAAATATTATGTTGTTATATTTGATTGCTCTATTATAGTGGATTGAAAATGGAAACTATATCTCCCCAGAAAAGCCAATTTATTATGGAAAGGGGCGCAGGGTCGATAAACTTTGATTACGACCAATTTTTAGTTGAAGACCTTTTGGACGAAAATTCGTTAGCTGGATTTTACGGGCCCAGCGGTTCGAGAAAATCGTTCATTATAATAGATATTGCCTGTCGGATTGCATCAGGAAAGAAGTGGCAGGGTCGGGAGGTAAAACAGGGTGCTGTAATCTATATTGCTGCCGAGGGAAGCAATGGCATGAAAAAACGCATGCACGCCTGGATTAATAAATACAATAATGGGCAAGACCTGGACAATCTGTACCGTATATCACAACCAATATTTGTATCACAGCCACAGGTTGTTACCGATTTGATTTTGGCTACAGAGAATGTTAAAAATGAAACTAATATGCCTGTAAGATTGATCGTTATTGATACGCTTGCACGCAGTTTTATTGGTAATGAAAACTCTGCTGAGGATATGGGGAAATTCATCGCTGGTTGTGATGAAATAAAATACAAAACTGGTGCAACAATTCTCATTGTGCATCACACAGGGAAAGACCTAGGTCAGGGTGCAAGAGGTGCCTATTCATTCAAAGCTGCATTAGACAGTGAGTATTTTATAACTAAGATAGAAGGCAATGGTACTATAACTACTAAATTAGAATGCACTAAAAATAAGGAGGGGAGTGACGGATTAAAAATGGAAATAAATCTACAGATCGAGGCTATAGGGAAAACTACAAAAGGAAAAACCATTGATACCTTGGTTGTCATAGACCATGATAGTCGTTTGGTCGGAGCCCCAAGTACTATACAAGATAAGAACAACCAGCGACCCCGTAAAGATAAAAAAACTAAAGAAATAGTTGATGAAAATTTCTAAAAATAATGGCCACAATATAAAGAATTTCGCTCTGGCTGCTCCTTTTTTAGGGCGAGTACCTAGGTTGTTCATGCCTATGCCAAGTGGTAAGCGTCCAATAAATATTATACTAGATGCTGAAAGTGGTCATGAAAAACTGCG
Source organism: Aeromonas sp. 75A (assembly GCF_051919425.1). Classification (NCBI taxonomy): domain Bacteria; kingdom Pseudomonadati; phylum Pseudomonadota; class Gammaproteobacteria; order Aeromonadales; family Aeromonadaceae; genus Aeromonas; species Aeromonas sp. 75A. The sequence continues at coordinate 3,281,321 of NZ_JBQBES010000002.1, forward strand.
TGTTGAATTGGCGGAAGGGCTTGATAGTTCAGACCAAAGCGTGCTTCTCGTATTAATCGCCCTAGCAGGAATTGATAGTAAAATAATTTCGTCAGCCAATACAGGGCCGAAGTCGAGTCTGTTGTGGAATGATTTGAATGTAAGTTTTGATGCTGAAACTGAACAATGCGCTTTAGTAACTACTACACAGACCGACATTTTAAACATTCTAGGGTGGAATAGATCGGGTCATGAATACAATAGGTTGAAGAAATGCTTAAATAGATTGAAGAATGTAAGTTTACTTATATCTAAGGGGGAGAGACAGTGGCGATCTGGGCTGCTGAGTTATCTAATTAACAACACGTCGGCAATTGGTGGGGAAGATATCGTCTATGTTGTTTTGAACTCCAAAATTGCAAGGGCGCTCGATGGGGGACAGTACGCTAGGATATGTTTGGAGGAGCGTCGTTCGCTTAGCTCAAATATAGCCAAGTTGCTTCATACATGGCTTTCATTCAATATCAATCATGGCTACCACTTATCTCCTTATATAGATACCCTAGTACAGCGGATTTGGGGAGAGCCATGCAAGCCTCACCAATCTAAATCAAAAACAGAGTATGAAAAAAAAGAGATAAGGCGTAAACGTGCTGAGATTGTTACTGCATTGAAGCAGCTCAGCGAGTTGGACGGCTGGAGAGTTCGGTTTAATGACAAGGTTGGCTCTAATAGGCAGGTTGAGGTGAAGCGTTTAAGAGTCATCAATGGGGCTGTAGAAAAGAGTAACCCATGACGTTAAAGCGATGTACGCCGTCAGCGTTAAAGCATGGTACGTGGCTACGTTAATTCATGGTACGAAAATTGATTGTGAAATCTCTTGCAGCCCTTGCCCTACAAGGGCTTCAGCCATTTCGTGTTTCAGCTGTTTAAGAATAACTTAAAGGATAGCCAATCTTATTAAGAAACCATACTTAGTTTCTTTATTGCTCAGTGTTTCACACAGAGCATCATGGATGGCCAGTTCCTTTTTCTGTTGGTTGTAAACTTATAGATGCTAATCTATGCGTTTTAAATTTAGTGGCCATGCACAGAATAAACACCGACCATGAAAATGGTATTATCACCCTTAGCCCCTCATCTTGAGATAAGTGGGTTCACATCATGATGTTCATAAAAAGACCACATCTTCATGGGAATGTCGTGTGCCTTCCAATTTGGGCTGGTGAACAATTAACGATTTCCATAAGTAAAAATTGTAATGCCATCTGTCCATAAAAAAGTCCCAGACCACATCCAAGAATTAATGCGGGTATCAATTTTTTGATAAAATTAAAATGAGGGCGAAGCCCAAAAATTTTAAAGCGAAGCGTCTAATAATACAAATCGAATAACAACGAAGTGGCAAGAGCGTGTGCGAAGCTAACACGCGGGTGTTTAAATTTTAATTTTTCTCAGATATCACTCACTAGCTATGGTAGTGATAGTGTTTTTATTCAATGTTAGAAATCTATCTATTTCCCTTTTTTATTTCTATCCAATTCAGCAGTCCGAATTCGTCTCATAGTTGCATGAGAGTAGTGCTGTTCGATCATTTTTACGCTGTTGCCGACCTGCGCAGCAATGTGTGCAAGCGGCTCTCCCCTAAGTATCTCATTAGTTATATAGGTATGCCTGAACCAATACAATGTTCCTTCAACCTCCATCTCATCAGCGAAAGATCGCCAAATCTCGGCAGGGCGTTTTAGTTCGAATAGGTACTGGGTTGGAGCCTTAGCTTTGGCTTCAGATATTTTTTCAAATCCCTGTATTTTAGCAAGCGGAGACATCACTTCAATTATAACCTGGCTCTCCTGCCCACTCCTTGAAATAATCATCTCACGGCCCTCTTTTATAGTACCCTCCAATTTCCCCTTATGTACTTTTAAGTAATAATCTTTTTCTGTTTTTAGATCATCCCATCTAACACCAAGTGCCTCATTCCCTGTTCTGATACCGGTTAAATAAAGAAACTTGCAATACAAGTTAAAAATCACTCTATCGGTGTTTGTTGGGGATAATGATTGCCATTTAGTTAGTTTATCAAAAATGGTTTTTACTTGATTAGGTTCCCAATAATCTCCTTTTATAATATTTTTAGTTTCTACTTTATTGCTCATGTCAGGGATCGAGCTTATGAGGGCTTGTTCTTTTGCTTCAAGCAAGATCCTTCTCAATACAATATGGATTGAATTGGCAAGTGATTTCCCTGGAGCATCATGAGTCTCACAGTATTTATTCCAAAACAGTCTAACTGATCTATCGTTGATGCTAGCAATCTCCTGCTCACCAAAATATGGAAGGAGGTGATTCTTGATCAAGCTTATGTAATATGTATCTATAGGTTTAGCGCGCTTCAAGTAGTATTGAACGATTTCATTCGCTATTGTTTTAAACGTAATCCCCTTTTTAAGCGCTACACCACTAGATAATTTAATTTTTAACATCAGTGCTATTTGATGTGCTTCGGACGTTGCATCTCGTAAGTCGAGTTTCCGTGTGCTCTGACGATAGTCATGAATGCCATCTGCTGGTTGGTGGACTCTACAGTGCCACCTGGCGCTGCCTTTTTGCTTGAATAGTGTTATGCCCCCGCCTAAGTCATGACGATTTTTGAACGTGCTCTGACTATCAGCCTCGATCCTCTCTGCCAGCATTCTAGCCAAGTCATGTACAGAAAATTTACTCAACACATCGATCAAATCGCTCATGAGAAGCCCCTAATACTCAACGCAGTCTCATACTAGCATTGTGTATAGTTCCATGGATATCAATTTTGAAATTGTTGTAAGTGGCTGAATTTATAGTGGTATGTTGTATTGCGTTCTGATTGCAAATCAGGACGATGCCACCTGATGGCATCGTAGTGGTTGAGTTGCGGTGCAAGAAGCTCTCAGAGAAGAGGCTCAATGCAGCACGACCCGATGACGGCATATCCGGGCCTATCTACAGAAGATGCGCCGGATATTCGGGGTGCGAGATTGTACTCGCCCCTACGTCATCATGCAATTTGGCAGGAAATTGTTGGCTGCGCGAGCCGATAGGATGCCGAAATGAAACCGCAGCTCAGGCCCAACGGGAGAGGGGGGAGGGCATGGCGTAGGCGTAACCTTGTTGATAGTCACAGCCGAGCTGGTCGGCAATCTCGATATGGGGCTGGTTTTCCACCCCTTCGCACACCACCTTCATGCCGAGTCGCTGCAGGTACTCCACCAGTCCGGTCAGCATGCGCAAGGCATGGCTACTCCTGGTTGCTTGCAGCAGCAGGGAGCGATCCAGCTTGATGATCTCGTAGGGGAGCGCCATCACTCGCTGAAAATTGCACTCCTGGGTGCCAAAGTCATCGCAGGCGATATGGGCACCGTGGCTGCGCAGTACCTCGATCAGGGACAGCTCCTTGCGCTCTAGCGGGGCGTACTCCACCACCTCGAACCAGATTGCGATATCCAGCTTGCGGGCCTGCAAGAGGGTGAGTAACAGCAGGTTCTTATATGTTGTGCTCTCAAAAGCGGGGTTGAGGTTTATCGAGAGGGAGCAAGGAGCATGGCGTGCCAGCGCGGTCAGATCACGCCAAATGGCTCTGAGCATAACGATATCCACATGCAGGGACTCCTCATCGCTGAGAGAGGGAAAGTCTATTCCCTGATAGCGCTGCTGGTGGGGTTCCCAGCGTCTGGCCAGCGCCTCAAAGCCGATGATCTGGCGATTCCGGTCAACGATTGGCTGATAAAAGGGCACGGCAATGTCCGCTGTCGTCAGGGATGCCACGTCACCGACCGGAAACTCTTCTTTAAACGCAAACATGTCACTTCCCTGCTGACTGAGATGATTTCGGATAATAGGGGAGGATGTTGAAAGCTGGCTGTAGGAATTGTCTGATTGTTTGCAGAAAAAATACTTTGGCAGTATCAGATTATTCCGATTAAGTCCGCTGTGTGGATTATCTAGACTGGCCTCAATGACGAATCGCCGAGCCAAATATGATCATCTGGCGATCTGCATATATGGAATTCGTATATTTTTCGGAGCCTTCAATGAATGAAGGCACCACTCTCTATCGTTTTTACAGTGTGATAATTATTCATGGATAAGATTTTTACTGTATTGCTGCTTATATTCAGCAGCAATGCCTTGGCATCGCCGGATATTAGCGTTGGCACCTTATATGACTATATGTCGGCAGAAAAAACTACGCTGCTCAAGCGGGTTAGAAATCTTGGTGATGAGACGGCATTTGTCAAAATAACGCTGGCCGAAATTATATATGGTGCTGATGGCGTGCCGAAGGAGCGGGAGTTACCGGAGGAGGGCGTTCGTCAGCTGGTGACAAGTCCATCACGGTTGATTATTCCGGCAGGTGGTATGCAGGCTACCCGTTTTATCTATATGGGAGTGCGGGAGCGAGAACGTTATTTTCGGGTGCGTTTTGTGCCGGTCAAACCACAGGACGATGAAATAACCGAATTACCACCACAGCAACAAATTAGCGCCGGGGTCAGCATCATGACCGGTTTTGGCACCATTCTCTTTGTGGCCCCCAAAGAGACCCGTTATGACACCCGTATTGACCGTAAAAACGGTGTTCTCTATGTGGAGAACCGGGGCAATGCCACCGTTATTCTCGATTATCTGGAACTGTGTGACCAAAAAGAGAGCTCATGCAGTCAACCGGAGAAGATGCATCTGCTGCCCGGCGTTAAAAAGCGGGTCAGTCAAGAGGCAACCCGGACGGTTCGTTTTGAACTGATCGAAGGGAAAAAATCGGTATTCAGGGAGTTCAAGCTCTGATCCCGATATATCACAAGAACGACAATCACACCTGAAGGAGTGGCTATGAAGATGTTATCGCTTTTTCCCGCCCTGTTGCTGGCGAGCGGATCGCTGATGGCGGCCGAGCGCATCGAGCATACGGTGACGGTAACGGCGCAGATCCCGACCGAACACTTTTATGTGCAACCTGTGGGTGACTGGATGAGTACCCCACAGAAACTGACCTTCAACCCCTTTAGCCAAAAGCTGGATCCCTTGGCCAAGCAGCTGGAGATGAAGAGCACCATTGGTCCCATCAAGGGTTATCTGGTTTATCCCGCCACCATGGCCAGCGGCAAGGAGAGTATCGGCTTGACGGTCAAGGTGGCAGGCGTTGCGCTGACCACTACATCCGCCGACTTGCTGAACCAGGCGGATGCCAATACTGGCAAACAGGTAGGGCTGGAGATTATTCCGGCCGCGGCGCCAACCGGTGGCTACAAACCCGGCAACTATCAGGGGATTGTCAGCATGATGTTTGAATCGGAGGCACCGCCTGCTCAAGGCAGCTGACATGAGTATGTGGGGGTCATCAGGCCCCCTTTAATTGATATTCCAGGCATTCAGGTTGCACTTCATGGTTCGTTCTCTTCTTCTCTTGCTCGGGTCGTTGCTCTTTGCCTCACTGGCGGCGGCAGACCCGGCACTGTTGCTGCAACAGGCGCGGCAGTTGCCAGAAGGGTTTGAAGCGCACTTTTTTGGTGTTCCCCTGATGGTGCGGGTGACCGTCGACGGTCGCCTGCTGGGGGATGGGGAAGTGCTGCTTGGGCGGGATAACTCGGTACAGCTGCTTTCACTGGTGGATGTGCAGGAGAGCGAGTTTGACGAGGGGGCGCGTGAACGCTGGCTGACCAGGTTGGGATCGCACCTGCCGCTCGGCGAGTGCAGCCGTGCCTGTCCCGAAGGCATAGTGGGATTGCAATACAGCCTGGAGGAGTCCCAGCTCTCGGTGCTGACTGGTCAGGTGGAACAAGACACTCGTGATCAGCGTTTTTTTGCGTTACCCCAGGAGAGCAAGGGGTTGTTGATCCAGAACCAGCTGAACCTGGTGCAGAGCGGCCAGCGCAACGGCCACTACAACCTGCAGCTGGAGGGCAGCTGGGGGCAGTGGACCCCCTTTATGGAGGGGGATGCCACCTGGCAGGAGGGACAATCGAGTGAAGTCGGCCTGGCTCAGCTTTATGGCGAGCGGCTCCATGAAGCCAATTTTTATCGCTTTGGTTTCTTCTTTCCCTCGGCGCAGGGGTTGGTGCGTCAGCCGAACTACTACAGTGGTGCGACGCCCACCGTGCTTGGGATGATGTGGGGCAGTTCGGATCTGCTGCGCCGGGAGCGCGGGGTGCCCAGTCTGGTGCCGATCCAGGTGGCACCGGCCCGGCCGGGCATGGTGGAGATCTATCGTGATGGCAACCTGATCCAGTCCCAGCCGGTCGTATCCGGTTTGCAGGCACTCGATACCCGCTCGCTGCCCGGCGGTATCTACGAGGTAGAGCTGCGGTTGCTGGAGGATGGTCAGGAGACCCGCCGTTGGCGCGAGATGATCTACAAACCCTCCAACTGGCAGACGCCGGAGGAGCCGTGGCGTTTCAATCTGTTTGCCGGGCGTCAGACCCGCTGGCTGGTACGCCAAGGCGATAGCGATCTGGAGGGGGCCAGTGGCGGCATGGCGGTGAACCACCTGCTGCTTCCCTCGCTGGTGGTGGGGGCGGGTAGCCAGTATGTGGACAGACGCGCCCAGCACTCCCTCTCACTCGATTGGGAGGCGACCAGCCAGCTTCACGGTTTTGCCTCACTTAACCAGAGTGTCGGCATGGGGTGGGGCTACGATCTGCAGGGGATCTACTGGCATGGCAACAGCAGTCTGGTGGCCAGCCATTCGCGCAATCTGCGCAAGCAGGGGGAAGTAAGTGCGGTGTCCAGCCTGTCACTGCAGCAGTCGCTGGAAAAGTGGGGCTCCCTCGGTCTCTATGTTTCTCACCAGTCCGGCCGCGGCAATGGCGTGGATCTCGGATGGCACTACAGTGACAGGTTGTGGGGGCGCTGGGTGACCTGGGGCGTTACCCTGTTCGATCGTCCCGGCAGCGAGAGCACGGCGCAGCAGCGGGATCGCGGCAGCTCCCTCAGTCTGACCATCAACCTGGGCGGACAGGATCGCCAGCTTTCGTTGGGGCTGGGCAGCAATACTTCCCGCTCGGGCGGCGCTCAGCGCAGCGCCTATCTCAATTATCAGCAGGAGGTAGACTGGGGGCCACTGCGTCAGGTCAGCGTGGGCAGTACCCACGACAGCTATGGCACCGGTCTGTCAGGCTATGGCCGTTTTGCATCGCCCTGGCTGGGGGGGGATCTGTTTGCCCAGCACTCGTCCTATAACGAACAGGTGACCGGCGGCGTCAACCTGGAAAGTGTGCTGGCGCTGGGGCAGGAAGGGGAGCTGGCAGTGGGTTCCCGCGAGATGGGCGGTATGGGCAATGAGGCTGCGATGATCCTCGATATCGACACAGATGACGAGGCGGCGCGGATCCGGGTTAGCGACGATCTTGGCAGCGTACAGACCCTAGGACCCGGTCGCCATCTGGTCTCGTTGCCAGCCTTGCAAAGTGGCGCCTTGCAACTGGAGATGGCCGACCACGAGGGGACGCCGCTCACCATCAAGCCCACCGTGCTCCCCTACCACCTTAATCGCGGCGGAGTGGGTTATGGCCAGGTGAACGCCATAAGTACCGTCACTGTGATTGGTCGCCTGCTCGACGAGCAAAATAGGCCGCTGCGTGGTGCCATGGTCAGCAACCCCATAGGGCGGGCATTTACCGAAAACGATGGCTTCTTTGCGCTGGAGGCGAGTCGACGACAGCCACAATTTAGCGTGGAACATAATGGCATTCTCCGTTGCAACAACTCGTCAGGAGTGCAGAGTCGCACGGAGGCATCGGAGATTATTATGTTGGGAGAGTTAATATGTTCACCTGGTGTTACTGTAAAAAATGAAAAGCATTAAAATATTAGTTCTACTGATTATCAGTCACTCTTCTTTGGCTGATGTGATTGATATTACGGCAGACTATAAACCGGAGAGTTATGAAGTGAGTGGTGGGCGTTTTATCAACACCACTCCGTGCGATGTCGGCAATGAGATTTCTTATTGTGATCCCCTGAAGCCGCTAGAGTCATCGGTTATAGTAAAACTCCATGTGTCGATAGGAAAAACAATAAATTCGGCGAAGGGTAAACAGAACTACCTAAGTTACTATCGACTTTCTGGGCCTAAAAAGGTCACGTTGACAAATAGCAACAATGGAGAACGCCATGAATTGTCATTTATTCCAACCAATATAGGTGCCAAGGTAATAAAAATGGAGTATCCAATTGTCAATAATAATAGATGGCCCATGCATACTATTGGTGGTGATTGCTATCAAAGCTTTAGTACTTGGGGGTGGTTCGGGTCTGTAGTAACTGGGCAACTTTTTTTATATTCTATTAATGATTTAGCTCAAAATGGCGCGTCTGAGTGCTATCACAATAGCCAACTTGGTGATGGAACATCATACTCTGTCGATTGGCTGAATTATGGATTTCGTATCAAAGCACCTAATCCATTGACTATGTCAAACGGAAAGTATACTGGTAGTTTAAAAATAATGGTGGGGCGTAATAAGGATATTGACCTGGGTGATGCAACCTATTCTGGGGGAACAGAGCATGAACTTAAATTTACACTGACAGTCCGTCATCAATTGAAAGTTGATTTTCCCAAAGGAGATAGCGATGGCCATAGCCAAGTAACCTTATTGCCACCAGGTGGGTGGAGTAATTGGATTCATAGTGGAAAGCGAGAGCCAAGCATATTGCAGCAAGATCTTCCTTTTCGAATATGGTTTAGTGCCCCATTTACTGTCTCACTTCGTTGCCAATATCAATGGTCTACTAGTGGCGAGTGCGCATTAAAAGATAGCAAGGGGCGAACAGTGCCTTTAAAAACGCACTATGTTAACAGCATAAATGAAATGTTTCTGTTGACTAAAAATAAAACCAGATTTGTACTTCATGTACAGGGAAGTCCGGTTATCAATGCTGCCAGTACGATTCGATTTCAGATTGTGGGTGGGACGGTCGCCGAGATGATGAAATACCCTGGCGCCTCCTTTAAAGGTGATGTTACCCTGATATTTGATGCGGCTATTGATTAATAGAGTCCGCTGCTTTTGGCATAGTCAAAGAGGGCGCTATCGCTGCTAATACCCAGCCGTATCATGGCGCTCTTTTTCTGGGTGCTGATGGTTTTGACACTGCGATGAAGATAGTCGGCAACCTGAGTGACGGACATGCCGCTGGCAAGTAGGCGCACCACTTCGCTCTCCTTTGGTGTAAGCGTGTGGGGTTCGCCTTGAGCAGAGATTCCGGCATTGGCCAGCAGTATTTTTACCGCAGGACCAATATAGCGATGACCGAGCAATATCTGGCGAATGGCATCGGCCAGTTCATTGATAACCGATTTTTTCAGTATCAGACCGTTGACCCCAACCTGAATAAGGGATTGCAAGATGGCGCTGTTCTGGATCTGGGTCAGCACAATAATGGGCAGGTTTGGATAATCCCGACGCAACTGCTGGATCATCACCAGGCCATCACAGCGGATATCTCCCGGCATGCTGAAATCAGTGATCAACAGATCACAATGATGCTGTTGCAATAATTTCAGCAAGTCAGATACCTGATATGCCTCGGCGATCACTTCACAATGGGGTGTTATCTGGTCAATCAGGCTACGGATCCCGGTCAGAATCAAGGGGTGGTCATCGGCAAGAATAATCTTGAAGGACATGGATGAGCCTCTTATAAAACGGTGAATAATATTCAGGCTACCAAAGCTAACATTTCTATACTACCGTGCGCACCCCATTTTTTCAGGTGCATATATCTTTTTATAAATATATGTGAATCGTTATGTCTATATATTGTTCGCTTATGTCATTAATCAAACGATTCATAATTATTGTCGCTGTTTTTTCCTTGACGCCTTCCGTATTTTCGGCGGAGGTACATTCTGTACCAACGATTGAAGTGGGCATATTGGCTGGCGGATGGGGACCATTCCAGCAGTGGGACGGCAAGGTCGCCGCTGGATTCAGTGTTGAATTGATGGAGGAAATAGCCAAAAAGCTTGACTACCGGATTGCCTGGCAGGTCTACCCTGACTGGAAAACCATGTATGCCGATGCCTGCCGTGGCAAGCTGGATATCCTGCTCGATGCATTTAATTCTGAGGTGCGTCAGTGTGTCACCTATAGCCTACCTTACTACACTTCGCCGACCGTGGTGGTGGTTCGCCAGGACAGCCCCCTGTTTCGGGATGTGAGCCGGTTGCAGTCCGCCAGCATTGCTATTGAAAAAGGCTTTCTGACCGAGAAGTTGGTCAAGCTGCACTATCCCAATGTCACACCGCGACTCTTTGTCGATACGCACCGTGCATTGCTGGCGGTTGAGCAAGGTCGGGCAGATGCCTATATCGGCAACCTTCATGTGGCCAATCTGTTTATCGAGCGTCACCCGGCGTTGGCGGTGGTTGCCCAGTCTCCCTTGTTGATGGAAACCCTGCACCTTGGTATTGCCAGCCAGAAACACACTCTTGCTATCCGGCTTGATACGGCGATTCAGGCACTGACGGTCGAGGCGCGCAGTGAACTGGAGAAACGCTGGTTGGGGGAGAGCCTGGAGCCCAACTTTATGGGGCACAGTCATTTTTTACTGCGTCCTGATGAGCGTGGCTGGCTCTCGATGCTGCCACCGCTCAAGCTGGGGCTGATCCCCGGCTGGGTGCCCTTCTCCCATCTCGATGAGGAGGGCAATTCGGTCGGCTTGATAGCGGATTATCTGAAGGTGTTGCAAGAGAAGTTGGGGTTGGCTTACAGCCGAATATCGGTAAAGGATTGGCCTGACCTGCAACAGCAACTGCTGCATCACGAAGTCGACCTAGCAGTATTACCCGCTCGCATTATCGAGCGGCTGGTGGGTTGGCATGCCAGCGAACCCTTCGCATCATTCCCGATGGTGCTGGTGACGGCGCGCGGTAGTATTCCGATCGGGGATCTCTCTGATCTGGCTGGTAAAAAGCTGCTGCTGACCGACAGCATGCTGATCCCCCAGCTGAGGGCAATGGTGCCTGACCTTAAACTGATCACGACCAAGAGTGCCAACGAGGGGCTTGCTCGTGTCGCTGCGGGACAGGGAGATGCCTATATCGGCAATCTGGTGGTGGTCTCCCGTCTTGTCACCGAGCAGTTTGATGACCGACTTCATATTGCCGCGCCCACCCCCTTCAAGGATGAGTTAGCCGTTGCGGTACGTGAGCCTTACGTCCCCTTGCTACCCTTGGTCAACCGGGTGCTTGCCAGCATGAGCGACAAGGAGAAGCGCCAGATACGCAACAGCTGGCTGGCGCTCAATTACAGCGAAGGGATCCCCAGAGCGAAACTGGTGCGTACCCTGCTGCCCGCCGGGGTGGCGATCACGCTCTTTATTCTGGTGTTGTCGGTGGCTTACTGGCGGCTGCGTCAGGAGATAGTACGTCGTCATCAGGTTGAGGCAGCACTCGCCAGAGCCAAGGCCAAGGCGGAGTCTGCCGCCACCCAGAAAGGGGAGTTTCTGGCCACCATGAGCCACGAAATTCGCACGCCTATGAATGGCATTATCGGTATGGCGGAACAGCTCACTTTTACCGAGCTGACCCAGGATCAGCGCCAGATGGTGGAGGTTATCAACCGCGGTGCCCAGGGATTGCATGCGCTGATCGACAACGTGCTCGACTTCGCCAAGCTGGAGGCGGGCAAGATGCAACTCGAAGAGGCTCCATTTCTTGTCCGGGAGCTGCTCGACAACGTGCTGACCATGACGGTGAGCGAAGTACATCGCAAGGGGTTGCGCGTCTATCTCTGGGCCGATGCCGGTGTGGCGGCCCGGGTGAGCGGTGATGCGCTGCGTCTGCGCCAGATCCTCTTCAACTTTGTCAGCAATGCCATCAAATTTACCGAACGGGGCTTTATCGAGATCTCGGTGCAATTGCTGTCGCAGGAGGAGGGGCAACAGCAACTGTGCTTCGGCGTGCGCGACAGTGGCATCGGCATGAGCGCCGAAGCGCTTGGCCGGATCTTCAATGCCTTTGAACAGGCAGAGAGCTCCACCACCCGCAGTTATGGTGGTACCGGCTTGGGCCTGAGTATTTGCCAGACCCTGGCCACCTTGATGGGTGGCGAGATCCGGCTGGAGAGTGCCCCTGGGCTAGGCACTTTCATCACCCTGACGGTTACGTTGCCAGTGCTGGCACAGCGAGAGCCGGATCTCCGTCTCAATGGCGTGCAAGCCCATGTCGATCTCCATGACGATAAGCTGTGCCACACCCTGTTGTTGCATCTTGATGCCTTGGGGGTAACACGAACGTCGGAGTCTGGTGATGCTCAGTTGCGTTTCACAGACCATGAGTTGGCGGGCAACAGGGTCATCCGGGTGCTGCCGCTGGCAACTCCCCTCGGTTATCGTTGTGATGAGGAGGGTTACACCCTCAACAGCAATCCCATGACCTGGCATGCGGTGCGGGAAGTCTGCTATCGCCAGCTTGGCTTGAGCGATGGGATGGCAACGAAAGCGATGCGAAAGAGCGCACCTATGCAGCCCTGTCGGGTATTGTTGGTGGAGGATAATCCCCTCAACCAGTCGCTGGTAATACGCCAGCTCAGGCAACTTGGGATGAACTGCGATGTGGCAGAGCATGGCCAGCAGGCTCTCGAGATGGTCGCGCAGCATCCCTATGAGCTGGTGCTCTGTGACTGTCAGATGCCGGTGATGGATGGTTATGAGTTCACCCGCAGGATACGGGCTGCAGAGAAAGGCGAGCGGCAGCTGATCATCGCCATGACGGCCAATGTGTTGCCAGAGCAGGCTCAGCGCTGTTTTGCCGCGGGCATGGACGATCTGTTGGGCAAACCGGTGCTGCTGGATACTCTGCGCCAGATGTTGCTGAAGTGGCAGATCTTACCCGCGCCAACCTTGATTGATATTGCAGCTATGGAGGCATTTTTTGGTCATGGTGACAAGTTACGGCAGATGTTTCCGCTTTTTCGCCAGGAGCTTGAACAGTCGATGGCGCAGGCGCCACTTGATGACAATGCATTGGCCAATTGGGTGCATCGTCAGGCGGGGACCATCAGCATGATGATGGCACCGGAATTGGCGGAACAGGCATGGCGATTGGAAGAAAAAATCCGTCAGTTTGGATCGCCAGCTTGTACCGATGAGCTGACACGCTTTCGTGCCCAATTACAGCAAATTATCGATGAACTGACGTTATTGAGCGAGAAAGGACACTCAGTTATCGAGGGAGAGCTGGAGTAAGGGGAACTGTTCGCTCATAAAATTGCGGGGGCTGTGGCCATTGCCTGCGGTGGCCAGCCACTCCCAATCCAGTTTTGGCGAGCCCGCTTTGAAGCGCTGATAGGCAACGCCCTGATGAATGGTCAGAAAGAGGGTCGTGGGGAGTCCCAGCTTGTTGCTGTAGCGCACCATCAGATCACCCTGATAGTCGTTGCTGATTCTGACTTTGAGCGCCTGCAATGTCAGACCGGTGGCGTGACCATGCTCGTCCCAGACTTCAAACATGATGTGAACACTCTGATGTCGATGATGCCACGATGAGCAAGATGGGATGCAATTGCAACTGTCAGATCTGACAAGGTCGGAAAAATGTGATGAGAATGGCAGAAAGCGAAAACCCGGCGCGAGGCCGGGTTTTCTTGAATGATGGTGGAGGGAGAAGGATTCGAACCTTCGAAGGCAGAGCCGTCAGATTTACAGTCTGATCCCTTTGGCCGCTCGGGAACCCCTCCACAGGGGCAAAGCAAATTGTATTCAGCCATTGCAATCAGGGAAATGGTGGAGGGAGAAGGATTCGAACCTTCGAAGGCAGAGCCGTCAGATTTACAGTCTGATCCCTTTGGCCGCTCGGGAACCCCTCCACGGGGAATTTCCTGATTGTCACTACTTTGCACTTGAATGGTGGAGGGAGAAGGATTCGAACCTTCGAAGGCAGAGCCGTCAGATTTACAGTCTGATCCCTTTGGCCGCTCGGGAACCCCTCCCCAAGTGCGAGGCGCATACTATCAGATCCAGAGGCTTTGTGAACCCCTTGATGAGGCATCTGGCAGTAAAAAATGACTGTTCGTCGATTTTTTGATACATCCAGCTCAAAATTCAAGCTTATCAGCAAGTTGTGCGCTGCTTTTCTGCACAAAACAGCATCCGTGCAAGCTGGCGAGCGCGCTGAAGACAGGCAGATAGCAGAAGACCGCCAGTGTCGGCGGTCTTCCCGGGCATCACATCTAGCGCTGGAACGGGTAGACCGAACCCAGTTTCAGGATCTGGGTCAGCTCGTCCAGCGCGCTGTGGGACTCCTGCACCAGTGCCGGATCCCGCAGGTCATCGAGGGTCAGGCGGTCACGGTAGTGGCGATCTACCCAGCCATCGAGGCGGGCAAACTGGTTGTCGTTGATAAGGCAAGCCGGATTGACCGCGGCGAGTTCCTGATCGTTCATGGCAACCCGCAGTCGCAGGCAGGCGGGGCCGCCACCATTGCGCATGCTCTGTTTCACATCCATATAATGGACCGCCTTGATCGGGGTACCCTGCGTCAGCAGTTTGCCGAGATAGGCAGAGACCGCCGGATTGTCGCGGCACTCGGTGGGGGCGATGATGGCTATCTCGCCGCTCGGCAAGGTGATGATCTGGGTGTTGAACAGGTAGGATTTCACCGCATCCAGCACGGATACCTCGGCGGTTGGCACTTCGATAAAGTGCAGCTCCCCTTCGCCAAACTTGCCGCGGATTTCGGTCAGCACCGCTTCGGTGTTGAGGAACGCTTGTTGGTGGAAGAAGAGCACGTTCTGGTTGCCCACCGCGATCACGTCGTTATGGAACACCCCCTGATCGATCACCTCCGGGTTTTGCTGAATAAACACCACGCTCTCCTCGCCAAGGCCATGCAGGCGGGCGATGGCTTGGCTTGCCTCCAGAGTCTGGCGGGCCGGATAGCGCTTCGGCGCCGGGCGGGAGTAGTCAAAGGCACTGCGGCCATAGACGAACAGCTCGACACCCGCCTCGCCATAGGCGCGGCAGAGGCGGGTATGGTTAGCTGCCCCCTCGTCGCCGAAGTGGTCATTTTCCGGTAGATGGAGGTGGTGGCTGAAGTGGCGATCATGGTTGAACACGGCGCGCAGGATACGGCCTGTAACGTCCGGCTCCAGGGAGCGGTGAAACTTGTTGGTCAGGTTGGCGGGGGTGAAGTGAATGCGGCCATCCTGGGTATCGGCACTGGGAGAGACGGTGGCGGCGTTGGCGGTCCACATGCTGGAGGCCGAATAGCAGGCAGCCAGTATGGCGGGAGCCTGTTTGGCGGCCTGCTCCAGCACCCTGGCATCGTTGCCGGTGAAGCCGAGGCGGCGCAGGGTGGCGAGGTCGGGACGCTCTTGTGGCGCCAGTACCCCCTGGGTCATGCCAAGCTCGGTCAGCGCCTTCATCTTGCGCAGCCCCTGTTTGGCGGCCTCTTTCGGATTGGAAGCCTCCTGGGCATTGCTCTGGGAGGCAACGTTGCCGTAGGAGAGGCCAGCATAGTTATGAGTCGGGCCGACCAGACCGTCGAAATTGACCTCGAAGTGCTTCATTGAGTACATCCTTTCGATTTTTATGATGGGTAGCGGTTCCTTCCGCGCACAATGCGTCGGGGTTGGGCCATTATAAAGAGATTTTATGTTTTTGTAACAAGCCGGTAACCAGCAGACGTTTTTATGTCGTTTCAGATATAAAAAGAGGGGCGGTATGGCAGAAAATTGAAAAAGCGGTTGCGTCCGGCCTGTTGCCTTCGCATTAATAAATAAAGAAGCAATAAAAGAAGCCGTGTGGTTCGGGCTGGTCAGGCAAATTTGCTCACAAGATTGCTTTTTCGCGCCAAATCTCTTATACAGCCCCACAAAACCGCACACCAACCCCGTCGGGTGCAATGAGGATAATAGTTACAGCATGGGCAAATCACTGGTCATAGTGGAGTCTCCGGCCAAGGCCAAGACGATCAACAAATATCTGGGCAAGGACTACGTGGTGAAATCCAGCGTGGGTCATGTTCGCGATCTGCCCACCAGCGGCAGCGCCAGCACCGAGCCCAAGAAACCTGTCATTCGCGGCATCAAGTTGAGCGAATCCGAGAAGGCTGCCAAGGATCGCAAGGCCCTGTTTGCCCGGATGGGTATCAATCCGACCGCTGGCTGGCAGGCCAACTACCAGATTTTGCCCGGCAAGGAGAAGGTGGTCAGCGAGTTGCAAAGTCTGGCCGAGAAAGCCGACACCATCTATCTCGCAACCGACTTGGATAGAGAAGGAGAAGCGATCGCCTGGCACCTGCGCGAGATCATCGGTGGCGATGACAGCCGCTACAAGCGCGTGGTGTTCAACGAGATCACCAAGAGCGCCATCAAGGAGGCGTTCGCCCAGCCGTCCGAACTCAATATTGACCGCGTTAATGCCCAGCAGGCTCGTCGTTTCCTCGACCGAGTGGTGGGTTACATGGTCTCCCCGCTGCTGTGGAAAAAGCTGGCCCGCGGTCTCTCCGCCGGTCGGGTGCAGTCTGTTGCGGTGCGTCTCATCGTCGATAAAGAGCGCGAAATCAAGGCGTTCGTTCCGGTCGAGTTCTGGGATCTCAATGCCGACCTGCTGACCGCCGACAAGAGCGATCTGCGGATGGAAGTGGTCAGCCGCAACGGGGCCGACTTCAAGCCGGTGACCCAGGCCGAGACCTTTGCCGCTGTCGCAGCCCTGGAAGGGGTCGACTACAAGGTGGTGAACCGGGAAGACAAGCCGACCGGCTCCAAGCCATCCGCGCCGTTTATCACCTCCACCCTGCAGCAGGCGGCCTCTACCCGTCTGAGCTTCGGGGTCAAGAAGACCATGATGATGGCCCAGCGTCTCTATGAAGCGGGTTACATCACCTATATGCGTACCGACTCCACCAACCTCAGCAAAGAGGCGGTTGAAGCGGTGCGTGAATATATCGGCGAGCAGTATGGCGCGGCCTATCTGCCAGCCGAGCCGAATCTGTATGGCGCCAAGGCCAATGCTCAGGAAGCGCACGAGGCGATCCGTCCCTCCAACGTACAGGTGACAGCCGAGATGCTGGAAGGGATGGAGCCGGATGCCATGCGTCTTTACGATCTCATCTGGCGTCAGTTTGTTGCTTGCCAGATGACCCCGGCTCAGTACGACTCCTCCACCCTGACTGTCAAGGCGGGCGAGTTCGAGCTCAAGGCCCGTGGTCGTACCCTGCGCTTCGCCGGTTGGACCAAGGCCCTGCCGCCGATGGGTCGCAAGGGCGAAGATAGTCAGCTGCCGGCGGTGACCGTGGGCGAGGTGCTGAAGCTGATCAAGCTGGATCCGCGCCAGCACTTCACCAAGCCGCCTGCCCGTTTCACTGAAGCTGCGCTGGTGCGCGAGCTGGAAAAACGCGGCATCGGCCGTCCGTCTACCTACGCCTCCATCATCTCCACTATCGTCGATCGCGGCTATGTGCGGGTCGAGAGCCGCCGTTTCTTCGCCGAGAAGATGGGCGAGATCGTCACCGATCGTTTGGTGGAGAACTTCGTTGAGCTGATGAACTACGAGTTCACCGCCAAGATGGAAGACAAGCTCGATGGCATCGCCGAAGGGAGCCTGGAGTGGAAGAAGGTGCTGGACGCCTTCTACGCCGAGTTTACCCAGGAGCTGGAGAAGGCTGACAAGGCGCCCGAAGAGGGCGGCATGCGTGCCAACCAGATGGTGATGACCGACATCGACTGCCCGGATTGCGGCCGCAAGATGGGTATTCGTACCGCCACCACCGGCGTGTTCCTTGGTTGCTCCGGCTATGCTTTGCCGCCGAAAGAGCGCTGCAAGAAGACCATCAACCTGGTCTCTGCCGACGAGTTTGTCTCCGCCACTGACGGTGAAGAGGCGGAAACCGAAGCGCTGCGCGCCAAGCACCGCTGCGGTGTCTGTGGCACTGCGATGGATGCCTACATCATCGATGACAGCCGCAAGCTGCACGTCTGTGGTCGCAACCCGGACTGCGATGGCTACGAGATCGAGAAGGGCCAGTTCAAGCTCAAGGGCTACGAAGGGCCGAGCATCGAGTGCGACCGTTGCGGAGCCGAGATGCAGCTCAAGAACGGCCGTTTCGGCAAGTACATGGGCTGCACCAACGAGACCTGCAAGAACACCCGCAAGATCCTGAAAAACGGCGACATCGCGCCGCCGAAGGAGGATCCGGTGCCGCTGCCGGAGCTCAAGTGCACCCAGTCCGATGCCCACTTTGTACTGCGTGACGGTGCTGCCGGTCTGTTCCTGGCGGCCAGCAACTTCCCCAAATCCCGCGAGACCCGCGCGCCGCTGGTGGAAGAGCTCAAGCGCTTCAAGGATCGCATCTCCGCCAAGCACAAGTATCTGGCCGGTGCCCCGCTCACCGATCCGGACGGCAACCCCGCCATCGTGCGCTTCAGTCGCAAGACCAAGGAGCAGTACGTGATGAGCGAGGTCAACGGCAAGGCGACCGGTTGGACCGCTCACTACGACAACGGTACCTGGCAAGAGAGTTTGCCAAAGGCTAAAAAAGCCTGATGAAAAGAGGCTCCGACAAGGGGCCTCTTTGCTTATGGATAGCGGTATACTGAGACAGCTGCAAGGAGTGCAGCTGTCGTCAATCGCGAAGTAGACAAGGAGGTTGAGATGGAGATTAACGAGATCCGGCCAGGCATGAGCTGCATGACCCGGGAAGGGGCGGCCTATGTGCTGGAGGTTGACCGGCAGAGCCTGCTGGTGCTGCTGCAGCGAGCGGATGAGACCATACCGGTGCAGGTGCGCAGCGACGAGATCCTGGCGCCGCTGGAGTGATCCGGCTGTGCTCTCCTCAAAACGGCAGTAGAAAAAGCAGCTCGGCCAGATCGGGCTGCCATTGCCACTCCTTCATTCTGACCCGCCCCCCGATCACCACGACCCCCTCCTGCTGCAGGCGTCCCGTCTGTTCGGCAAAGCCTGGCGATCCTTTCGGTAACGAGATAGTGCCCGCAGCGCCCAGCACCCGATGCCACGGCAGTACCTTGTCGGTTTCCCGCAGCACCTTGCCCACCAGTCTTGCCCGTCCGGGCAGCCCCGCCAGATCGGCCACCTGACCGTAACTGACCACCCGGCCTGCCGGGATCAGGGCGATGATCGCTTCGATACGGGCAGCTTTGTTCAATGGGGATGGACTTGATTCAATGCTCATAGACCCAATTCGTCAAAAACAACAGAAGCGCCATTGTGGCGCTTCTGTCATGGAGCTGGCAATGATTCAGCCGAAGGTCTGGCTAAGCCCCTTCAGTTGCTTGGCCCGTTCCAGCAGAGCCTGACTGGAGTGATCGACATCCAGCATCTTCTGACTGTTGGCGTGGGAGTACTCGGAGATCTGGTGGATGCTGCGGCTGATCTCCTCCACTACTGCTTGTTGCTGCTCAGCAGCGGTGGCGATCTGGGTGGAGTGTTCGGTGACCAGCTCTATCTCTGCCAGCACGGTATGGAGGCTGCTGGCGCCCTGGCGGGTCATCTCGGCACATGCGCGGGTCTGTTGCAGGTTCTCCTGCATCATCCCCTTCCAGCGTCCCAGAGTGTGCTGGATCTGCTTGATGCTGCCCTGGATCTGCTCGGTCGCCTTGTGGGTGCGGGTCGATAGAGTACGCACCTCGTCTGCGACTACCGCAAAACCACGGCCCTGCTCCCCGGCGCGAGCCGCTTCGATAGCGGCGTTGAGGGCCAGCAGGTTAGTCTGCTCGGCGATGCCCTGGATCTCGCCCATCACACTGCCAATCCGTTCGGATTCGTTGGCGAGCTCTACCGCCGAGTTGAACGCCAGCTCTGCCTGTTTGGCGAGCTGTTTGATCTGTTGCTCGGTCTGGTTCAACTGCTGGTTGGTTTGTTCACAACGATTGCGAGCTTCGTTGACCTGACCGTTGGAGTCCTGAATGTTGCGGGCGATCTCGTGAGCTGTGTTGGCCATCTGAGTCATAGCTGTAGCCATCTGCTGGGTCTGGGCATCTTGCTCGTTGATATCGAGACAGGCCTGATGAGAGGCCTGCTTCAGATTGATGGCCAGGGTTTGCAGAGGTGCTGTGGCATCGTTGATCCGCCCCAACACGGTTCGGATGCGGGCCTGCAGCATCTTGATATGAAAATCGGCAATGGCGCCGGGGTTGTCACCGGAGTAGACCAGCCGGGTCAGACTGTCATATTCACGGCCCAGTCGCTGCAGATAGTGGGGCAGGGCAAAGAGCTCGCGCCAGTAGGCTCCGCCAATAAGCAACAGGGGCAGCAGCATCAGCAGGACGGTCATGGCCCCTTGGCTGGCGAAGGTCCAGCCCATCAGGCCGAGCAGCAGCAGAGTCATGGCTGAAGTGCGCACTCTGGCAAGAGAGGGAAGGTTGCTGCTGTTGCCGCGCTCGGCCTTGAGCAGGGCTTGGTAGGTCTGAGCGGCGATGCGCTTGAATTGGGGCTCGGGCTTGCAGCGTACCGACTGGTAGCCGCTGATCCTGTTGCCTTCGTAGATGGGGGTGACGTAGGCATCTACCCAGTAGTAACGACCATCCTTGCAGCGATTTTTGACGATGCCGCGCCAGGGTTTGCCCTCCTTGAGGCGGGCCCAGAGATCGGCGAAGGCGGCCTTGGGCATGTCGGGGTGGCGTACCAGATTGTGGTTGTGTCCCACCAGTTCATCGACCTGGTAGCCTGCGATGTCGCAGAAGGCCGGGTTGGCGTAGGTGATCACCCCGCGCAGGTCAGTGGTGGAGACCAGTTGTACGTCGGCAGGAAACTCCACTTCGCTATCCAGGGTATGGACATCTCTGCGGGCCATAGGAATACGCTCCGATGTTCTTGTTGATAATGTTGTCGTTGTTATTGTGGCAGATCTGGAGGTGGCCGCAGGCTCGCGCCAGCAGGAGGCAGACCAGCTTCATTGGGGGCTGGATTTTGCCAATAATGGCGGATGAATGGTAGGGGGAAGTTGATGTTTTGTTGGCTAATCGTAAAAAAGGCGGCCGATTGGCCGCCAAAGTAGAGACAACATTACCTCTGTGGCATCCGGTAGCGCACCTGCAACTGATCGAGGATCTGCAGCTGACCCGGCAGGCGGGCGGCGAAGTGATCCCAGCCCTTGTGGGCGGGATCGCTCCAGGCCACCTCGGCCGTGGCCAGCATACGCGGGAACAACATGTAGTCGAGACGATCACGGCTGGTGATCAATTCTGACCACAAGGGGCTCAGCACCCCGAGGATGTTATCGTTGGCATGGAAATCGGCTGGGGCAGGGTCACACGCGTAGATCTGCTCCAGATTGAGGGTCCCCGCCCAGTAGAGGCCGGGTTCATGAATATCGGCGCTCCAGGCGAGATCGAGATAGAGGAACTGGGCGGGCGCCATCACCACCGGATAACCGGCTGCGGCTGCGTCCAGCCCCGCCTGAAAGCTGGTCCAGGCACAGATGGCCGCTTTGCGGCTCACCTTGTCGCCATGCAGGATCTCCTCCCAGCCGATCATCTGTTTGCCTCTGGCGGCCAGATAGCGCTGACAGTGGCGCAGCAGATGGCCCTGCAGCTCGCGGCAGTCGGCGTAGCCCTGTTCGACCATCAGCTGCTGGCAAGCGGGACTGTCGGTCCAGACCCCGGTCGGCACCTCGTCACCCCCCATGTGGATCTGCGGGCCGGGAAAGAGCTCGCATACCTCGTCCAGCACCGCCTCCAGAAAGCGGTAGGTGCCGGGCAGGGCGGGGTTGAGCACGTTGTCATCGAAATGCTGGACCGAGCGGTAGCGGGAGTGATCCGCCGTTTCGATCAGCAACTCGGGCAGCGCCTTGATGGCGGCGTGGCAGTGGCCCGGAATGTCGATCTCGGGAATGACGGTGATGCCGAGCTCACTGGCATAGCTCACCAGCTCCTTCACCTCGCTCTGGGTGTAGTAGCCGCCATAGGGTTCGGCGCCGCCGCTGAGCTGGGGGCCGATCGCCAGATCGTGGCCACGCCAGGCACCCACGTCGGTCAGCTCCGGAAAGGCCTTGATCTCGAGTCGCCACCCCTCGTCATCGGTCAGGTGCCAGTGGAAGCGGTTGAACTTATAGAGGCTCATCAGCTTGAGCAGGCGCTTGATGGTGGCCGGTGTGTGGAAGTGGCGGGCGCAGTCGAGAAAAATGCCGCGAAAGCCAAAGCGCGGGGCATCCTCCAGCGTGACGCAGGGCAGGCTCTCTCCATGTTGCAGATACCACTGGGCTAGCGTCACCAGCCCATGGCGCCAGCCCGCTTCGTCGGCGGCGGCAATCACCACCTCCTGCGGCGTGATGGTGAGTTGATAGGCTTCGGGGGCCAGTTTGTCCTCGGTCAGCCGGATTTCAGCGTCGTGATCCTGCTCCAGTGCCAGTGACGTCAGCTCGTTGAAGTGGGCCAGCAGCTGCGGCACATCGCGGGGGGCGCTGACATGAGCCCGCTCGGCCAGCCGGAAGTTCCCCTCCAGCAGTACCAGATGGGCCGGTTGTGGCACTATGCCGGGCTGGGGCTCGACATCCGGCAGGTCGGAGCGGGTTACCGGCGGGTTCTCCAGCCCGAGATCTTGAGCGGCCAGCGTCACCGGTAGCAGCTGGGCACCCGTGGTCGCCTCCGGCAAGCTGAGGAAAAAGCCCTGCGGCATGTCGGAGAGCTTCTTGATGGGGGTCTGGCGGCAGCAAAAGCGCAGCTCGCAGCTGCCAGCGTTCGGGACAATCACCTTGTAGCTGCCGCTCTGGCGCTCCAGCTCGCCCCCTTGCAAGGAGTCGGGGTCGATATGGCGAGCCAGACAGAAGTGCAGCTTCCACTTGGTATCCGGCATGCGGGAGAGGGTGAAGGTGAACCAGACATCCTCGCCGTCACGTCGGGCTACCTGGGTGTGGATCAGGGGTGTAGACATGGAAAATCCTCTGATTGGGCAAACAGGATGGCGCCATCGAGCGCATCTGCCTGGGGGGGGATCAGGTTGAGCTGGCCGAGACGGGGAGCGAGGCGGGTGCCAATCCCCCCCAGCAGGGCGATCTGTCTGGCACCTAGCTGGGTCATCCCCTCCAGCAGGATCCGCAGCTGTTCGCAGGTTTCGTCCAGCAGCTGATTGGCGAGCTCGTCACCATCGCTGGCGGCGTCGAATACCCAGGGGGCAAAGTGGCCATAGTCCGCCGGAATGGCGCGGGTGGCCCAACGTACCACTTCGGCCTGATCCCGCTTGAAGCGGTCCATCAGGCGGATGGCGAGGGTGCTGGGGGGCAGAATGCCGTCGTGGCAGAGCAGGGATTGCTGGATGGCGCGCAGCCCCAGCCAGGCGCCGCTACCTATGTCTGAAATGGGGAAGCCGCGGCCGGAGCAGGTGCGGATCTGCCCATCCTGATAGACCAGCCCCACCGAGCCGGTACCGGCGATCAGAATGGCTCCCTCACGGCCGCCAAAGGCGCCGAGGCAGGCACCGAAGGCATCGGAGGTGAGCCTGACGCTGGCGAAGGGGAAGGGCATCTCGAGCAGGGCGTGATAGCAGTCGGCCAGCTCGGCGGAGGCGAGCGCCAGCCCGACCCCCATCTGCTGTTCACACTCGATAGCGATCCCGGCGGCAAGGCGGGCACTGGCGATGGCGGCCAGCACATTGGCGTGGGCATGGGGGATGCCCAGCTCCAGATTGGAGCCGGCCGCGCGCCCCTCTCCGAGCAGCTTGCCCGCCCGATCCCGAATGCGGGCGCGGGTGTGGGTGCCCCCGCCATCGACGCCGACCCAGAACTCAATCATGGCGACCTCCCTGCTCATTTCGAGCACTCAGGGCGCTCTGCCAGCTGATGGCAAGGGCAAACCAGGCTGCGTGGGGGATCCACTGCTCGCCCCAGCGCCAGTTCTGATCCAGCCGATCCTGATACTCCTCCGGAATAAAGGCCACGTCGTTTTCGTCATCAAACCCGGCGGTGATGCCGTTGCAGATCCCCCCCTGCGCATTGGGATACCCAGCGGTATAGGCGGGGTTGTTGATGCCGTGGCCCGCCAGCATGCAGGCGTTGAAGGGGTTTTGCCCGAGGATCCAGTCGAGCTGGCGCTGGCCATAAGTGAGCAGCGGCTGGCTCTGGCGGGGGAAGTGGCGGGCGCCAGCAAAGGCCATGGTCGCCAGAGACGCGAGGCGGGCGTTCTCCCCCTGCCACCAGTAACCGGATTCGTTGTTGTGGGGCATAAAGAAGCTGACGCGCGGCGCTTCATCCACCCCTTTGACATATTGGCGGGCGAGGGAGAAGGGGTTGCCCGCGCGGGCGCAGAGCGCCAGCTCGGCGGCCAGCGCCTGCTCCACTACGGTTTGTGCTTGGGCCTTGTGCTCCTGCTCCGGCTCTACGCCCAGATATTCCAGCAGCGCCAGCACCGGCAGACCCGCCTCAGCGGCGTGGTAGTAGGGGCGCGAGCCATCCTCGTTGGCCGACCAGTAGTGACCCAGCTCCGAATGAGGGCGCTGGCGGGCACAGAGCTTGCTGGCGCGGGCTCTCGCCTCATTCAGCCACTCGGCGCCGAAGGTGCGGGTCAGCTCCACCGCCGCCAGCAGGGCGCAGTAGTCGTCGATGATGTTCTCGACCCCGTCATCGAGGTAGGCAAGGTTGTGTTCGCACAGATGCAGGTAGCCGCGTTTGGCTGCCTCGGCGTAGCGGCTGGCATCGAAGTCGCCACTGACGCTCTCGCGGGCGGCGCGGGCCAGTGCGGCGATGGCCATGCCGCCCCCTTGGCGAAAACCCGCCTGCCAGTTGGCGGACTTGAGCCCCTGCTGGGTGGCATAGGCGCACAGCTCGCGCTGGGCAGGATCCTTGCTCCACTTGTCGAACAGGGTCATGAAGAAGAAGCCCGACTCATCCTGCATCCGGCAGAGGAAATCGGCGCCGTGCAGCGCCTCGTCATTGAGCCGCTTGCAGAGGTTCACCCCGTCGATATCGCGGCGCGGGGCCAGCAGTTCCCGGCACTTGAGCAGAGCCCACACCACCATGGGGGTCTGCTGGGGGTTGAGGTAGTTGGCGTAGGATAGGTGGCTCAGGTACTTGCTCATGTCGCCGCTGGCATCGAACCAGCCGCCGTGCACATCTTTGTGCTGGTCGGTGCCAAACAGGCGGGCGTTGCGGTCGGCCCGATCGAAGGTGCCGCTGGCGCGCTGGCCCTTGAAGTAGTGGATGACATCGGAGAGACAGCGGCTGGCCAGCAGATCCTGGCCGATGGCAAAACGGGTGGAGCGGACAATGCCTTGGGCAGTGATCGCCTCCAGCCGATAGTGGCCGGGCTCCTTGAAGGCGGAGAAGTCGGCACGCCAGTAAGCGCGGCCTTGCCAGCCAGAGACGCTGCCAGCCGGTTGCAGCGGGGTTTCAAACAGGATCTGGCCATCATCAAGGCGTTGCAGCCTGACATAGCCGCCTAGATCAGGGGCGGGGGAGGTTTGCAACAGGGCGACCTTGTGTCCGTCGCACTCGTAGCCCACCTGATTGATCAAGAGTTCCATCAAGGTATTACTCCTGTGGTTCACCGCCGGGCGGTGAGGCACATCACGGGGCTGTGGCCGCCCCGTATCGAGGCATGGCCGGACAGGGTTGTCCGGCCGGTCTAAGGCTCACCCTCACTCGTAGAGGTAGCAGCGCACGAAGTGGTTGTCGGCAAGCTTGGTGATGGGGGGCTGCGCCTCCTTGCAGCGGGGCATCGCCTGATTGCAGCGCCCGGCAAAGGGGCAACCGCAGGATTCCGGCGTCCAGAGCGGGATCTCCCCCTTGCGGCCTCCCTCCAACTCGGCGTGGATGCTCTTCTCAGGGTCGGGCACCGCCGAGATAAGCAGCTGGGTGTAGGGGTGCTGCGGGTGGTGCAGGATTTCGTCCACCTCGCCCCACTCCACCATGTGCCCCACATACATCACCGCCAGATCTTCCGCCACATAGCGAGCGGTGGCGATGTCGTGGGTGATGTAGAGCATGGAGACACCGAGCTCGTTCTTCATCTGTTCCATCAGGTTGAGGATGCCGATGCGAATGGAGACGTCGAGCATGGAAGTCGGTTCGTCCGCCAGTACCACTTCCGCCTCCACCGCCAGATTGCGGGCGATGTTGACCCGCTGGCGCTGGCCGCCGGAGAGCTGGTGCGGATACTTGGCCGCGGTCGCCTTGGCAGGAGTCAGGCCGACCTTCTCCAGCAGGGCGTAGACCATGTCGGGCAGCTCTTTCTTGTCGATCACCTTGCTGTGCAGCAGCAGGGGGCGGGCGATGTGGTGATAGATGGTGTGGGTCGGGTTGAGCGAACCGAACGGATCTTGCCACACCATCTGCACGCTCTGGCGATAGTCCAGCAGGGCGGTGCCCTTGTTGAACTCCTCCAGATCGTGGCCGCGATAGAGAATGCGCCCGGCACTGAGCTTGTACATCTTGGCGATGATCTTGGCGATGGTGCTCTTGCCGGAGCCCGACTCCCCGACCACCGCCAGGGCGCGGCCCCGGTGCAGGTTGAAGGTGATGTCGGAGAGCGCCCGCATCTTGCCACTCTTGATGGCATTGGAGTTGATGGGGAAGTCCTTGTAGAGGTGCTGGACTTCGATGATGGGTGCATCGGTTTTGGCGATTTGCATGACAGACATCCTTAACAGCCAGCGGCCTTGTCCAGATAGATCACGGAATCTTGTTGCAGTCCCTGCTCCTCATAGAGGTGGCAGGCGGTCTGTTGCCCGGGGCGGATCTCGGCCAATCTGGTGTACTCCTGACGGCAGCGATCGTGCACCTTGCCGCAGCGGGCCTGAAAGCGGCAGCCGACCGGCACCTCCAGCAGGTTGAGCGGGGTGCCCGGGATCCCCTCCAGCACCTTCTTCGGCCCGTGCAGGGGCGGGAAGGAGTTGCCGAGCCCTCTGGTATAGGGGTGCAGCGGCGAGGTCAGGATCGCCTTGGAGGGGGCGACCTCCACCAGTTCACCGGCATACATGATGCCGATGCGATCGCAGAACTCCACCATCAGGGAGAGGTCGTGGGTGATGAACAGAATGGAGAAGTTGAACTTCTCTTTCAGGGCATAGACCTTCTGCAGGATCTCCCGCTGCACCACCACATCGAGCGCCGTGGTCGGTTCATCCATGATCAGGAGCTCGGGGTTGAGCGCCATGGCGATGGCGATCACCAGCCGCTGGCGCATGCCGCCGGAAAACTGGTGCGGGTAGTCCTTGAGCCGGCTCGGGTGGATATCGACTATGGTGAGCAGCTCCTGGGCGCGCTTGATCGCCTCGTAACGGGTCATGCCGGGGTTGTGGGCCAGCAGCACGTCGCAGAACTGCTCCTCCATCCGCAGCACAGGGTTCAGGGCGTTCATGGCGGACTGGAACACCACCGACACCTGTTGCCAGCGATAGGAGCGCAGCCGCTCGTCGTTGTAATGGAGGATGTTCTCCCCCTTGAACAGGATCTCGCCACCGCTGATGTAGGCGGGCGGCTTGTGCAGCCGGGCCACCGAGAAGGCGACGGTGGATTTGCCGCAGCCCGACTCACCGGCGAGACCGAAGATCTCGCCCTGTCTGATATCGAAGCTCACCGAGTTGACGGCGCGCACGTCGCCATTTTCGGTGATGTAGTCGACGCAAAGATTGCGTACTGACAGCAGGGGATGCTTGTTCATGCTGTCTTCTCCTGTGCGGCAGAGAGTGGTGTTGCGACCGGGGTGGCAAGTTTCTTCCAGCGGTTGAGCCCTTTGTGGGAGCGCAGCTGCGGGTTGGCAATCTCGTCGATGGCGAAGTTGAGCAGAGCCAAACCGGCACCCAGGGTGGCGATGGCGAAGCAGGGGGCCAGGATCTCCCACCAGGCGCCGACCAGAATGGCACTGGAGGTCTGGGCGTTGTAGAGCATGATGCCCCAGCTCACCACGGTCGGGTCGCCAAGCCCCAGGAACTCCAGGGTCGCTTCGGTGACGATGGCGTAGATGATGGAGCCGATGAAGCTCACCCCGATGATGGAGATGAGGTTGGGCAGGATCTCCACCAGAATGATGCGCCAGGCTGGCTCGCCCAGCACTTCGGCGGCGATGACGAACTCCTTCTCGCGCAGGGCCAGGGTCTGGGCGCGGATGACCCGCGCGCCATAGGCCCACGAGGTCAACCCTATTATCACGGCAATCACCGCCGGTGACGCCTCCCCGATAAAGCTCGCCAGCACCAGTAGCAAGGGGAGGTTGGGGATCACCAGCACCACGTTCATCAGGAAGGTGAGGCACTCATCCACCAGACCCCCGAAGTAACCGGCGGTGATGCCGATGGCGACGGCCAGGGTGCAGACCAGCAGGCCTGCGCTGAAGCCCACCAGCAGCGAGATACGGGCACCGTTGGTGAACTGGGCCCAGATATCGTGGCCCATGCGGGTGGATCCCATCACGAACTCGGCACTGGGCGGCTGGTGCGGGCGAGCCACCCGTTTGGTCGGCTCGTTGCTGGCCAGAATGGGGGCAAAGATGGCCATCAGTACGAAGGCAACCACGATGGCGAGGCCACAGGCAGCCTTCTTGTTGCCCAGCAGGATTTTTAGAATGGTCGGCATACGCATCTTATTTGCCTCCTGTACGCAGACGGGGATCCAGGAAGACGTAGAGCACGTCGGCCAGGAAGTTGAAGCTGAGCATGGTGATGGTCATGATGAGCAGCTGCCCCTGAATGAGCGGGTAGTCGCGGGCCAGAATGCCCTGATAGAGGGTCAGGCCCAGGCCGGGATAGTTGAAGATAACCTCGGTGATGAGAGATCCACCGATAACGAAACCGAGCGCCATGGAGAGGGCGGTGACGCTGGGCAGAATGGCGTTGCGGGCGCCGTAGTTGAAGATCACCCGGTTGCTGGAGAGCCCCTTGGCCTTGGCCATGGTGATGTAATCCTCGCCCAGCAGGTTGATCATGTTGTTGCGCATGGTGATAAGAAAGCCCCCCACCTGTACCACGGCCAGGGTCAGCACCGGCATGATGGCGTGGGTCATGATGCTCTTGATGTGCTCCCAGCCCCAGTCAGCCTTGATCTCCGGGCTGTAGGCGTAGCCGATTGGCAGCCACTCGAGGCTGACCCCGAACAGGAACAGGGCGAGCAGGGAGACCACCACCGGCGGAATAGCCTGCATCACCAGGGTGAGCGGGGAGAGAATGCTGTCCATCCGGCCGCCGCGATACCAGGCGGCGAAGATGCCGACGATGGAACCGAGGGAGAAGCTCAGGATGGTGGAGGTGCCGACCAGAAACAGGGTCCAGCCGATGGCACGGCCCAGCACGTCAGAGACCTGCTGCGGGTAGAAGCGCACCGAGGTGCCGAGATCCCAGGTGAAGACACTCTTCACATAGGTGAGAAACTGGGTGCCGATGGGGCCGTCGACGAAGCCGAAGGTGGCTTTGAGGGCTTCCAGGGCGGCGGGTTCCATCATGGCGCCAGCGCGGGCAAACATCACGGAGACAGGATCCCCTGGCATGGCACGGGGTAACAGGAAGTTGATGGTGGCGGCTACCAGAAAGGCAACCAGATAGAAGGAAAAGCGTCTCAGTATGAATCCCATGATGGTACCTTTTACTGCAAGTCTGCCCCGCGTCGGGTATAGCTACCCCAACCCCCGGCAAAGTCGGGCAAGAAGGGGATTAACGGGGAAGATGGCCCCCCGCAGGGGGCCGGGATTGTTTAGCTGTTTGGCTTGAGGGACAACACGTGCAGCAGACGCTCAGGGGTGTCCGGGTGGAGCTGAGGTTTGGCTACCGGGTTATCAGCACTGAACCAGCCGTTGAAGCGCTTGGTGCTGTACTCATACCAGGTCGGGTTGTTGAAGACCGGAATGATGGTCTGGTTGGCACCAACACGATCCTGGATGGCGAACATGATCTCCTTCTGCTTGGCCGCATCGGCGGTCTGGGTGAAGTCATCGATCAGCTTGTCGAGCTCGGGGTCCTTGTAACGGGGCGCGGCGAAGCGGTTGCCACGGTCGCCCATGTTGCGGGAGTGGAACGCAGTCTCGAAGTACTTGTGCGGGTTGGCACCGGCAAAGTAACCCTGCAGGGCGACATCAAAGTCACCGGTGATCAGGTTCTCGGTCCAGACGGTTGCTTCCGGGGTGGCGGTCTTGGCGTTCAGGCCCAGCGCCTGCAGCCCTTCTACACCAATCTGAACTGTGTTGACCCAGTCGGTCCAGCCATTCGGTACCAGTACCTTGAACTCGATCTTTTTGCAGCTCGGGGTGTCGAGGAACTTGTCGCCGTCACAATCCTTGTAGCCTGCCTCTTTCAGCAGGGCCTTGGCCCCTTCCAGATCGAACTTGTTGTACTTGCCGTACTTCTTGTCCACTTCCGGGTTGTTCCAGGAGTCAAAGGCTTTGCCCAGACCTGACGGGTACTCGTTGACGGTGGGGTAGCCGTAGCCCGCGATATCCACCATGGACTGGCGGTCCATCGCCATGGAGAAGGCGCGGCGGAAGTTGATGTCGTTGAAGGCTTCGTTATTGCCCGGGTTCTTGGTCTGGAAGTTGACGTTGAACGCCACGGTACCAGAGGCCGGGAACCAGTATTTGTTGTTCTTCGGATCGTTGCCGACGTAGAGGCGCTCGATATCCGGTACGAAGGAGCCGAACCAGTCGATGTCACCCTTCATGACAGCAGCCAGCACCTGGTCGTTGGTGGCCATCTGCGGCATACGCAGACAGTCGATGGCGAGGTTGGCGTTATCCCAGTAGTGCGGGTTGCGGCACTGGGTGTAGAGCTGGGCAGAGAAGTTGTCCACTTCGGTGAAGGGGCCAGTACCAACCGGCTTGTCGTTGGTGAAGGCAACCGGATCTTTCACCGATTTCCACTGATGCTCCGGCACTATGGGTACCAGCACCAGATCATTCACCACGTTGGTGTTGACCTCGGTCAGGTCGAATTTGACCTTGTTGGGGGCCAGCTTCTCGACGCTCTTGATCTGGGTCCAGATTGAGCGCTCATCCAGCGCCTTGTTGGCCTTGACCAGATTGAAGGAGAAGATGATGTCATCGGCATCAAAGGCTTCGCCGTCAGACCACTTCACGCCGTCACGCAGATCGAAGGTGACGGATTTCAGGTCATCGCTGAACGCATAGTTGGTGGCCAGACGATAGACGGGTTTGCCCCCTTGCATATCGTTGAAGATCACCAGCGGCTCATAGATGAAGTGACGGGTGGTGTGCAGCAAGCCCGCTTGCAGGAAGGGGTTGAAGTTCTTGACCCAGGCGGTTTCCTGCTGTGCGACCATGGTCAGCACGGTTTTGTTTTCTGCGGCCATGGCGTTACCGGCGGCACCGGCAAGCATCATGGTTCCCAGCATTACAGCGGTAGAGATTTTGGATACTTTGGCAAGCATATGTTTTCCTTTCTTATTTTTTGGCATTCCCGAGGGTTCGCCTTGTTTTGTGTGAGCACCGGTTTCGCATGCTGATGAAATCGGCCCTCTGTGTTGGTCAGGTGTCTAACCTTTGTCGTTCTGTTTTCCAACGCCCTAAGCAAACCAGAATTAACAGGAAAACAACAACTATTGATTTCGTTGTTTTCGTAAAAATTGACGGTGTTACGTCAATCTCGTCAAAATGCTTTTTTATCTGTTTAAAATCATTGATTTGCGTTATTTGCTCTCGCGTAAAAAGTGGCTGTGAAAATGGCGTATATGACAAATTTGTGAATTGGATCTGCTCTCGGTTTCGGGGTCGGGCGGGGCTTTGTTTTGCATAAAAAGAAACCAGATTGCCAATTGTGATCCGGCGCCCGTTTAGGGCGCCGTGTCACGGCTTGCGGTTGGCGAGTTGACGCAGGGTCTGGGCGCTGTGCTGCAACTGCTGGCGCTGGTGGTCATTGAGCGGGCAGTGGCCCAGCACATACTCGGTGGTGGCCACCACTGTCTTCCAGCGTGGCGACTTGGGCAGGGTGTCCAGACTCAGGTATTTGTCGAGGGTACGGGTCTGCGGGCTGGATCTGTCCATATAGACCCGCCACAGCTTGCTCTTCTCCGCCAGCACGATTTTGCCCTTGCCGGTCCCCTGCTGCCAGGCATCCAGGGTGAGCTGCATGGTCTCTACCAGCGCACGGCGCAGCGGCTCGTCATCCTGCTGGCGAATAAGGTCGTCGGCCAGCGAACGGAACTCGCCACCCAGGCGGCTCAGCTCGCCCAGCAGCTGTTCATCTTCGATGATGGCTTGCCGCGAGAGGTTCTTGAGGGCGTTCTCCAGCGCCATTACCCGGTTCTCATCCTGACGCAGCTCGGTACTCAGAGTGAGGGCGAAAGCGGCCTGTCCTCCGAGCGCGATGGGCAGGGCACGGGCGTTGAGCACATCTTTTTGCCCGGCCACCAGAAACTCCAGATTGTGTTCCCGCTCGCTGGCAAGGTCGGGCCACTGCTGTTGCAGCGGGGTGGCGAGCCACTCATTGAGGGGCTGCCCCTCCATGGCTTCCGGCTCCTGCCCCAGCAGGCGTGCCATCACCCGGGAGGCAAACAGCACTGTGCCCTGCTCGTCGATAAAGATCATGGGGTCGGCCCCTTCGCCGAGCAGGGCCAGCAGGCGCTGCTGATCCTGATGCAGTCGATCCTGCAGGGT
The DNA here is from genome assembly GCF_051919425.1 of Aeromonas sp. 75A. Classification (NCBI taxonomy): domain Bacteria; kingdom Pseudomonadati; phylum Pseudomonadota; class Gammaproteobacteria; order Aeromonadales; family Aeromonadaceae; genus Aeromonas; species Aeromonas sp. 75A. Next base: position 3,313,828 of record NZ_JBQBES010000002.1, read on the forward strand.
GAGGCGATGTTCGATCTCCTGCTTCAATAGCCGGTTCTCTACCAGCGAGGCGCGTCCGGCTTTGGCTTCCAGCAGTGCCTTGACCCGGGCAAACAGCTCCTCCTTGCAGAAGGGTTTGACCAGATAGTCGTTGGCTCCGGCCCCGAAGCCCTCCTCGATATCCTTGGGCTGGTTGAGGGCGGTGAGCAGCAGCACCGGCAGCATATCTTTTGGGTGTTGCTGGCGCAGGCGGCGGCAGACGTCAAAACCGGAGAGGGTCGGCATCATCACATCGAGCAGGATGAGGTCCACCTGCTCCTCGGCCAGCTTGGCCAGCGCATCGTGGCCGTCACTGCTGGGCAGGATGCGGTAGCCGCAGGGCTGCAGCAGATGGCGCAGGATGTGCAGGTTGATGGGCTCGTCATCCACCACCAGAATGAGCGGAGCATCCTCGGGGGGAGGGGGCAGATCGTCGCTCTCCCAGTCCGGCAGGATCAGCGGTTGCTGGCGCACCAGCTGATGCTCGATCTGGCGGCTGTCGAGAGTCAGATTGGCCGCTTTGCCGGTGGCAAGGGGCAGGGTAAAGGCGAAGGTAGAGCCGACGCTCGGCTCGCTCTCGACAAACAGCTCGCCCCCCATCAGGTGCACCAGCTGGCGGGTGATGGAGAGGCCAAGGCCGGCCCCCTGCTTGCTTACCTCCGGGCTCATCTGCACAAGCGGCTCGAAGATATGCTCCAGATGATCGGGGGCGATGCCGATGCCGGTGTCGGTGACCTTGATGCGCAGGAAGTTGTTCTCGACGATGGCACTGAGCACCACCTTGCCCTGCGGCGTGTACTTGATGGCATTGCCCACCAGGTTGTAGAGCACCTGTTCGAGCCGCTGCTCGTCGGCCAGCACCGGCGGCAGTTCGGCCGGGCTGATATCCACCAGAGTGAGGGGTTTGGCCTGCACCAGATGCTGGCAGAGATCCAGTACCAGCCGGATCACCCCTTTTGATGAGACGGGTTGGGAGTGGATCTCCAGCTGGCCGTAGCGCATCTGATGGTAGTCCAGCAGATCATCTACCAGACGGGCCAGGCCATCGGCGCTCTTGATGATGAGGCCGAGCTGCTTTTGCTGCCCTTCGGTCAAATCCTGCTGGCTGGCGAGCATCGACTCGGCCATCCCCTTGATACCGTGAATAGGGGTGCGCAGCTCGTGGGAGGTGTTGGCCAGCAGTTCATCCTTGAGCTTGTCCGCCTGCTGCAGGCTGAGGTTCTGCTTGTGGGTCAGCTTGACCTGCTGTTGCAGCTCCTGGGTCTGCTGCTCGATCAGTTCGATCTTGTCCTTCACCGAACGCTGCATATGGCGAAACGCCTCGGCCAGCCGGTCGATATCATCGCCGGTGCGCTCGATGGCGATGGGGTGATCCAGCGCGCCGTCGGCCACCTGCTCGGCCGCTTCGGTCAGGGAGCGCAGCGGCGCCGTGATGGAGTGGGAGAGCCAGCGGGAGAAGAGGATCAGCAGCAGTACCGAACCCGCGCCCAGCACAATTACCAGAGTTTCCAGCTGGCGGATCGGGGCATAGGCTTCCCGGGTGGAGATCTCGGCGATAAAGGCCCACTCGGTATCGAACACCTTCACCTGGGTGTAGGCGGCCAGTACCTCGTCATCCTGATAGGAGTGGAACAGCCCGACGCCCTGCTCGCCGGAGAGCGTCTTGGTGATGAGGGGGGTTTGCAGCGGCCGGAAGTTGGGGCTGAAGCTGTTCTCGACGCTGAACTCCGGCGCCAGCCAGGCATCGGCGCGCATCCGCTTGTCAGGGCCGATCAGGATGGTCTCGCCGGTCTCGCCCAGCCCCTCCCGCTCCGCCATGATCTGGTTGAGCTTGTCCGGCAACAGCTCGAAAATCACCACCCCGCGCACATAGTCGTACTGCATCACGGGCGCCGCCATGTAGGCGACCACCTGCCCGGTCAGCTCGTTGCGGCCAAAATCGGTGAATTCGAAGATCTGCTGCGGCTTCTGGCCGCCATCAAGACGGCGTTTGATCTTGGCGAAGGTCTGGCCCAAGCCACTGCCCTGATAAGGTCCTGAGAGCAGATTGGTGGCAAAGTTAGGGTGCTTGGTGACCGAATAGACCACATCACCGTTGAGGTCCACCAGAAAGATGTCGCTGTAGTTGGACTTGCGCACCATGTCGGCATAGCCGCGATGAAAGCGCTGGTGCACCCGGCCATACATCTCGTCGGCGAGGATCAGCGCCGTGATGGAGGGTTCGATCTCCACCTGACTGTCCGGTTTGCGCAGTTGATCCCAGGAGCCGGGCAGATAGCGGGCTTGAGCGCGGCTGCGGGCCTCCTGCGGTGTGGTGCCCAATTTCTCGAAGGCGCCGGTAAAGCCATAGAAACGGCCGATACTGTTGCCGGCAAAATCCTGCTGGGAGAAGTTGATGATCTGCTCTTTGAGGTTGTTGAAGTAATCCTCGAGCTGACTCTTCTTGATATTACGAACGGAGACCAGATGGTTGGAGGTCTGGGTGGTGAGATCCTTGCCGTGGCTGTATAGGAAGAAGAGGGTGATGACCAAAAAGGGCACCATGCCCAACATGAAAAAAGCCAGCATTAACTGCGGCCTGAGCCCACGAAGCGTGAAGATCCATTTCATCTTGTGATTTTCAATTGAGAATCCGGTTATTAAGCCGCTCAAGTCTCGAACGAAAGCGTAATCATTTCAACGACTTTATCCCAAATTCGCTTGGTGGGTCACAGCTAGCTGGAGAAAAATGCAGCAAGGCGTTTAAACCCTGAGCAAACAGTCTGCATCAGGGCTTAAATTGCGAAAAAGGGGTTGTGCTGGCGCTCGTGGTACGTATAATGCGCCTCGTTGTCAGGCAACTGGCACGAAAGCAGTAACGCGGGAATAGCTCAGTTGGTAGAGCACGACCTTGCCAAGGTCGGGGTCGCGAGTTCGAGTCTCGTTTCCCGCTCCAATTTTCCATCGCACCAACGATGGAGCTCACTTTCAAGACAATCAGTCTTGTCAGCATGGCGCGTTAGCAAAGCGGTTATGCAGCGGATTGCAAATCCGTTTAGTCCGGTTCGACTCCGGAACGTGCCTCCATATTATCTCTCTTTTCCCTGATTTATCACTCTTCGAGCCGTGAAGCTTGGTCAGTATCCTTGCTGTACCAGTAACTGCTCGCAGCCAGCCTGTTTCCACTCGCGCTCGAGATAGTGGCTCACATCCGCCATGTTTTGCCCCCGATATTGAAACTGCACCTCGGCACTGTGCTGGTTGAGATCCGCAATCCGTTGCTTCAGTGTGCCGCATTGCCACAGGCTGACGGTGGGCACACCCCGTTCGGCCAGCACGATGGCATCTTCCCGATTCAGTTGCCACTCCTCCAGTTGTGCCCGTGTCAGGGCAACCATCAGCACCAGCAGTGCCACTTCCGGCAGTTTCATGCGTGTCTCCCTACTGCATGTTTTTCCCCTGATAACTGTGGCAAAGCGCACGATTTTCGCAAGTTTGTTAACTGTAGGTTAATGACGTAACCCGTTTTCAGTGTTTCCCGTTTTTCACCATTTTTTTATAAAAAAATGCGTTGGTGATGTAGTAATCCTACATGGAGTGGGGTAATCTTTGCTCAGTGGTCTTACCAGTAAGGAGTTACATCATGTTTCATCCCTTTTCCCTGACTCAGATTATTCTTCGTCGCATTTATGTATTGCTGGTGGGCATTCTGGCTTTCCCCGTGATGCTGTTTCGCAGCGATCGTGCTCGCTTCTACAGCTATCTGCACCGGATCTGGAACAAAACCAGCACCAAACCGGTGTGGCTCAAAATGAGCGAGCGTGGCGAGCGGATCTTCTACTAAACCCCATTCGCACCATGTGCAAAAAGAGACAGCCAAAGCTGTCTCTTTTTTTATCTGCTTGCCGCAACTCCTGGCCCCCATTTGTTTGTTTTTTGTTTCTTGCAAGTTGCATCCAGCCCTGCCTGTTGGCGGGGATTTTTTATGTCTGACGCATCTCTTTTGATGGAAGCAGTGAAGAAGATTAACGGGGTGAAAGCACCATATGGCACTTTTCTCGTTCATTAATGGGTGGTCGTCGAGAAATTCTCAACGATGAAATAGCTGTTTAAAATCAATTGATTGAGTGCTTTTCTTTGGGTTTTTTAACTCTTTTTGTGTTTTTTTTGCAAGGGAATATCCCATTTGCCGGTTCTATTGCAGGTACCCGGTTGCGACAAATCGGGGATATCAGCAACATCCAACGACATCAAAAGGAACATGAACATGAATGTTAAAAAAAGCACTGCTATCGCTTCCGCCATGACCGGTTTGCTGGCGCTGGGCGCCCAATTTATCGCGGCACCAGCAATGGCTGCCGATGAAAAGGAGAAGTGCTACGGCGTGGTCAAGGCCAGCAAAAATGACTGTGCGACCAAGAGCAGCTCCTGCGCCGGTACTTCCAAGGAAGATGCTCAGGGTGATGCCTTTGTGGTGATGCCCAAAGGGCTGTGCGAGAAGCTGGTCGGCGGTTCGCTGCAACCCAAGTAAGAGACATCGGGCAGGGGATAGCCAACGGGCCGCCCCCTGCATCTTCTCTGATTGGTGAAAGTGAGTCTTGCGATGAACCCTTTGATTGGTATCGGATTACGCTCTCCCCATTACGACGAGATCCGGCAAACCCTGCCGGCAGTCGGTTGGCTGGAGGTGCACAGTGAAAATTACTTCGAACGGCACAGTCACGGTTTTCAGGTGCTCGCCGAACTGGCGCAGCACTACCCCGTCAGTCTTCACGGCGTTGGCATGTCCCTCGGTTCTGCCGACTCGCTCGATCCGCACCATCTGCAGCAGTTGTCGACACTGGCCGCGGCGATCAAACCGATACGGATCTCCGAACATCTCAGCTGGGGCAGCATTGGCGGGCGTTATTTCAACGATCTGCTACCGGTGCCCTATACTCGCGCCTCTCTACGCAACATGAGCGACAAGATCCAGCAGGTACAACAGACTCTGGGTTGCCGCATGCTGATTGAAAATCCCTCCTCCTATCTGCAACTGCCTGGGGAGATGAGCGAGTGGGAATTTCTGGCCGAGCTGCAGCAGCGCAGCGAGTGCGGCATCCTGCTCGACCTCAACAATCTCTATGTCAGTGCCTTCAATCACGGTTTCTCTTGCGATGAGTATCTGGCGGCGATCGATCTCGCCACCGTCGGGGAGATCCATCTGGCCGGTTATACCGAGAAGCAGCTGCCGGAAGGCTCCCTCTATATCGATACCCACAGCGCCCCTGTGGTGGCGCCGGTCTGGGAACTCTATCGCCAGATCTGCCGCAAGCAGGCCATTCCCACCCTGATTGAGTGGGACCTCGAGATCCCGCTGCTGCCGGTCTTGCTGGCAGAGGCGGCGCAGGCCAGTGCCATTCTGGATGAGGCGCGTGCCATGAGTGCACCACGGGAGGTGGCCCATGGCTGAACTGACACAGCTGCAACAGCATTTTGCCGAGGGTCTGCTGGGGGCGCCTGACGCCATTTCCCCTCACATCAGCTCCCGGCTCTTTTCTGCCGAATCTGTGCTGCAGGTCTATCGCAACCACTTCATCCTGAGCCTTGGCGAGGTGCTGGCGAGCAGTTATCCCGCCGTCAAGGCTATGGTCGGGGATGACTTTTTTGCAGCGACGGCACGTGGTTTCGTATTGGCCGAGCCGCTCAGGGAAGGGAGCGTCATGCACTATGGCGCCGGATTTGGCCAATGGTTGGCCCGCTTGCCAACTACAACCGGACTGCCCTGGCTGGAGGAGCTGGCTCAGTTCGAATGGCAGCTTGAGCGTGCCAGTCTGCTGCCGCTGGAATCACGCAGCTGGCCAGCCGAGCGTCTGGCCGCATTATCGCCGCAACAATGGGAGCGGCTGCGACTCTTGCCAGCCACGGATCTGCTGCTGGTTGCCAGCGATTATCCGGTGCTGGCCCTGTGGCAGATGGCGCTGCACTGTGGTGAAGCGGTGGAGGTGCTTGATGCCCCCGTCTGGCTGGCATTGAAGAAACAGCCGGATTGCCGGGTTGCCCCCTTGCCCCTGACGGCGGGTGAGTGGGCGCTGCTACAGGGTTGTCTCGTTGGTACGGCGCTGGTCGATCTGCTGGCGGTCGACCCTGCGGCCAGTGAACATCTCACTCGCCTGATAACCCTTGGTCTGCTGGTGGATATGGAGGTAATGCCATGATGGCAAACAAATGGCTGGCGCTGGCCAGCTCAAGTGGTGATTTGCCGCGCTGGAGCAGCGCTGGTGTGCTGTTGCTGGCGCGGCTGTGGGTCGCGTCGGTTTTTATCACTTCAGGCTGGCTCAAGCTGACGGCGTGGGATTCCACCCTCTATCTGTTTGAATCCGAGTATCAGGTGCCCCTGCTGCCCTGGTTGTGGGCTGCTTATCTGGGTACGGCGACCGAGCTGCTGTTGCCGCTTTTCCTGCTGGCGGGGCTTTTTACTCGCCCGGCCGCCTTGCTGCTGTTTGGCTTCAATATCATGGCGGTGATCTCCTACCCGACCCTCTGGGCGGGCGGCTTTTACGATCACCAGCTGTGGGGCTGGATGCTGCTGACCCTGATCATCTGGGGCGGCGGTGTGCTGAGCTTGGATTATTGGCTGACACGTCGTAACCATTGATTTATCAGTGTTTTCCCCAATGACAAAGAGCGCCACAAGGCGCTCTTTGTCATAATGACGGCCGGCGAAATTTCCCATGAGAGAAAAGGAGCAGCCAATGATTATTCGTCAGGCAAGGGCCGCAGATATTCCCGCAATGGTGGCGCTGCGCATGGAGCTGTTTTGTGAGGTCGGTGAGCTGGTGACGCCGCAGGCAGACTCGGCCTTGTGGCAGGCCACCCTTGACTATTTCACCCGGGCGATGAGTGAAGAGAGTGCTTTATCCTGGCTGGCTGAGGCCGATACGCAGGAGGGCTGCAAACAGATCGTGGCAGCAGGGACGCTGGCATTGTTTGAACGGCCACCCTATCCCGGCAATCTGGCGGGGATGGAGGGGTATCTGCTCAACATGTATACGCGGCCACAATGGCGCCAGCAGGGGATCGCCACGGCGCTGCTCGATGCCATAACGGCCTTCGCCAGAGCGCGTCAGCTGGGCAAGGTGTGGCTCCATGCCAGCGAGCAGGGGCGCCCCCTCTATGAGCGGATCGGCTTTGTCGCCAATCCGGCCTATCTGGAGTGGCAACCGGCGGTGGAATAAGGGTTGCAGCTCTGCATGAGTGGTGCTTGGTCGGTGAATTTGATTTACAGCAATAAATATGGCGTCAGATGGGATCGCGGCAACGCCGCCAACTATGCTGATGGAGCACGCCACCATTATCTTATTGATCCACAGCGTGGTTTGGCCATGGTGGGTGCCAGTCTGGAGGATACGTTTCGATGTTCAATAGCAAACTGAAAGCCGAGTTGCAGCAGTGCCAGGATCAACTTCTGGAACAGCAGGGATTTTTTGACGCAGTGCACGGTAGCGTGGCGACCATCACCTTTACGCCGGATGGCACTGTGCTGGCCGCCAATGATCTCTTTCTCAACGTGGTGGGCTTCAGTGCGCCCGAGGTTATCGGCCAGCATCACCGTATCTTTTGCGACAAGCTCTATGCCCAGAGCAGCGACTATCAGCAGTTTTGGGCGGACCTGAAGCAGGGGCGCTCCCGTACCGGGGTGTTCCAGCGCTTCAACAAACGGGGCGAGGCGATCTGGCTGGAAGCGACCTATTTTCCGGTCAAGTTGCGGGGCGTGGTGACCAAGGTGATCAAGATCGCGGCCGATATTACCGAGCACCACCTGCAACTGCTCAGCCAGCAGGCGGTGGTGACGGCGCTGGATCGGTCGCTGGCGGTCATCGAGTTCACCCCCGGCGGGGAGGTGATTGCTGCCAACGGCAATTTCCTCCATACCATGGGCTATACCCTGGCTCAGGTGCAGGGCAAGCATCACCGTATCTTTTGCGACGATCAGTTCTATCGAGACCAGCCTCACTTCTGGGATGAGCTGGGCCGTGGTCAGTTCAAGTCCGGTCTCTTTTGTCGTCAGAACAGTCACGGTAGCAAGGTGTGGCTGGAGGCGACCTATAACCCGATCTTTGATGAGCATCGCAAGGTGGTGAAGGTGATCAAGTTCGCTAGCGATATTACCGAGCGGATCAACAAGAGCGATGCGGTACGGGAAGCGGCCATGTTGGCCCACGATGCGGCGCAGGAGACCCTGAACTGCGCCGAGCGTGGCGCGGGTCTGCTCTCCTCGGTGGTCGATACCTCCAGCCTGATTGCCAGCCAGTTGACTCACAGCATCGGTCTTATCAATCAGCTCAACGAGCAGTCGCGCAGTATCGAGGCGATCGTCTCCACCATCAGCAGCATCGCCGACCAGACCAATCTGCTGGCCCTTAACGCAGCCATTGAGGCGGCGCGGGCGGGGGATCAGGGTCGTGGGTTTGCGGTGGTGGCCGACGAGGTTCGCCAGCTGGCGGCCCGCACGTCTCTCTCTACCGACGAGATTGCCAAGGTGGTACAGAACAACCGGGAGCTGACCGCCAAGGTCACCTCCGAGATGTCCGACGTCGCCAGCAGCGCCGAGCTTGGCAAGCAGCAGGTGGGCGAGGTGAATGAGGTGATGAGCGACATCCGCCGGGAGGCGAACAACGTCTCCAGCACCGTCTCTGATCTGGCCATCTGAACCCCCTGACTTCCTGTCATGCCGGGGCATTGACTCATATTTGAGCAGTCAGTGCCCCAATCTGAACCCCTCCTGTATCGTCCCGCCATTGTGAATTGTCCTCTTCTGGCCCCTTGATTAGGCTTGCCGCCTCATTTATTTCAGAGCAGGAACAGAACACGATGGCATTACAACAGAAGGGGCGGGCAATGGCCCTGCTGGTTATGGTCGCGAGCATGGGTCTGGGCGGCTGTATGGGGCAGATGGGGCTTTCCGGCATGGTCACCAAGGGCAACTTGAGCGTGGTGGATAACCGCTACGCTCGTGCCGGGGTCTTTATGCTGCTCTCCCCTGTCTACGGTCTGGCCGCGACCGCTGACCTGTTCGTCTTCAATACCATCGAGTTCTGGTCTGGCAAGAACCCCATCACCGGCAAATCTCCGGCTGTGGTGGACATGAAGGCCGATCCGGTGATCAAGGTGAACCAGCATCTGGATCCGGCCCTCAAGACGGTGCCGCTGGCCATGTTGCCACAAGGGGTGCGCGAGGTGGAGATCAGCTATCCGGACGAGCATACCGCCCAGATGGAAGTGCACTATCTGGATGGTCGCCGCAGTATGATGCGTGGCGAGAAGCGTGGCGAGCTGATGGATATCTACTTCGATGGCCGCTTTGTCTCTACCCTGAGCCGTGCGGAGCTGGAAGAGCGGGCTAATCAGGGCAAGGCTGCTGCCTAAATTCAACTGAATCCAGATCGATCCAGCTTCAGATGGGGTATACCTAATCTGCTGGCAAAATCGCCATGATGTCTAAGGGAGTAGACTATGACGGTGAATGGATTGCGATTGGCGGAGTTGATTGGTTCCCTCAGTCATGCACTCGATATGACCGAGGGGCAACCAAGAGGACACTGCATTCGCTGCTGCTGGATAGGTTCCCGTCTGGGGGCGCGGCTGGGACTGGACGCCCGGCTGCGCCATGATCTCTACTACACGCTCCTGCTTAAGGATCTTGGGTGCAGCAGCAATGCTGCCCGTATCTGCGAGCTCTATCTCACCGACGATCTTCACTTCAAACGCGATTTCAAACTGGTGGATGGCTCCCTCTCCGAGGTAGTCAACTTTGTGCTGGGCCACACCGGCTTGCAGGCGGATCTGCTGGGACGTTTTCGCAGCCTGTTTCATATCTTTCGCAACGGCGACCAGATTGCCAACGAACTGATCCAGACCCGCTGTCATCGGGGTGCGGATATCGCTCGCCAGTTGCGTTTCAGTGACGAGGTGGCCGATGGCATCCTCTCCCTCGATGAGCACTGGAATGGCAAAGGTCGGCCCCTGCAACTGGCTGGCGAGGCGATCCCGCTCTTCTCGCGCATTGCCCTGCTCTGTCAGGTGGTGGATGTGTTTCACGCAGCCGCAGGCCCGGATGCGGCGCTCAAGGAGCTGCGCGAGCGCAGCGGCAGCTGGTTTGATCCGGCACTGGTTCGGGAATTTGAAGCGCTGGCCGACGAAGAGTTCTGGCAAGGACTGGCCGATCCCCGACTGACCGAGTGGGTGCTGGTCCACCCGGCCGGGCAAGGGGAGGTAGCGCTGGATGAAGATTATCTGGACGAAATCGCGGCGGCCTTCGGGCAGGTGGTGGACTCCAAAAGTCCCTACACCGCGGGTCACAGCGGCAGGGTTGCGCTCTATACCGACATTCTTGCCACCCAGATGGGGTTGTCCGAGTCGCGTCGACGCTGGCTCAAGCGGGGCGCCTTGCTCCATGATGTGGGCAAGCTCGGGGTGAGCAACGCCATTCTCGACAAGCCGGGCAAGCTCGATGCGCAGGAGTGGGCGGCGGTGCAGATGCATGCCGCCTACACCGAGGAGATCCTGAGCCGCATCGGCGCCTTCGAGGAGCTGGCGCAAGTGGCGGGCGCCCACCATGAGCGGCTCGATGGCAAGGGCTACCCCAAGGGGCTGAAAGGGGACGAGATTACCCTTGAGACGCGCATCATCACCACAGCCGACATCTTCGATGCCATCACCGCCAAGCGCCCCTATCGCGGCGCCATCCCTGTGCCGCAGGCGCTGGAGATGATGGCGGAGAATCTGGGCACTGCGATAGACCCCGACTGTTTTGCCGCCCTGCAGGCGGGTATTCAGGATTTCTCCCTCTACCTCACCACCGAGCAGCCGCTGGCCAATGCCAGTTAGAGTTGCTGATCAACGGCCCAAGCGGCCAGTCAGACAGCAAAACGCCCCGCAACAGCGGGGCGTTTTGCATTGTGTCTAGTCGGGCTGCTTGCGATGGGGCGGGGTGAGGATCAGCCCCAGCAGGCGGCGCAGGTGGGTGAGCTGTTCGGTCAGCTGCACGTTGAGCCAGAGGTAACCATTGATGGCGGCCTCGGTATTGGGCGGGAGCGATGCCTGGGTCGCCACCTCGTGCAGGCGGGCGATGGCGGCATCTGCGCCACGACCGTCGCCGGTTTGCATCATCAGGGCAAGCTGGTTGATCGCCTCTTCGGTGGCCAGATGGCAGGCTTGCAGCGCAGCCGTACTCTGCATCAGGAAGTGGCTCTCCCGATCGTTCCAGTAGGTGTTGGCCAGCATCTCAAGAGTGCAGAGGGTGTTGCGCATGGTAACCTGCACCGCATCAAACAGGGCGACGCTGTGGCGTGTTTCCTTGGCCGCGGGGGCCAGCAGGGCCCGCAGTTTGCCGGTCTGTGCCAACAGCTGGGAGAGATTGTGCTTGAGGCGCGGGCGCTCCAGCACATTGGGGGAGAGGTGAGTGTGATAGAGCCGCCCCGACTGCTGCAGGATCTGGTGCAACTGCAGGCGCCAGTGGCTATAGGCCCGCTGGGGATAGATGCTGCAAAAGAGCAGCGCCAGCAGGGAGCCCAGTATCACGTCGGCACTGCGCCACAGCGCCGTCTCTATATCCCCCGGCATGGCCCCCATGGTGACCCCCAGGGTGATGCCGATCAGCAGCCCCACATAGGGGCGCTTGCCGAGGGCCAGATAGCCGCAGAGGAACATGATGCAGCCGCACCAGATCAGGGTAAGCGGTAGCGAGTAGATCTCGAGATAGAGCGCCACGACCCCGCAACTGGCGCCGAAGATGGTACCCACCACCCGCTGCAGGGCGCGGGAGAGCACATTGCCCCAAAACGAGATGGGGCCCATCACCACCACCAAGGTTATCAGCGGCCAGGTGCTTTCCGGCAGTTTCAGCTCGCGGGTCAGCAGAAAGGTGAGCATAAAGGCGAGCGCAATGCGCAGGCCATGGACGATCCGGTAGCGGCCATAGACCAGCAGATCGAGTCGGGAGAGGGGGGCATCAAGACGCACGGTCTGCCTCCTGTCAGGTGGGTGACGGGGCGCCGTGCATCCGGCCGACGCCCCGTCGGGATTTAGGCCAGTCGTCCCTGCAGGGGGTGGATCCAGACCCGCTCGCCAATGGCGATCCCGGGTTGATCCGGTACGATTTCAATCAGGCAGTTGGCCTCGGCCATGGAGCTCAGAATACCCGAGCCCTGTGGCCCTGTGGTGCGCACCCGCAGCTGGCCGTTACGGTCCTGATGGAAGATGCCGCGAAGAAATTCGGTGCGCCCCGGACGGCTCTTCATCTTCTCGTCCGCCAGTGCCGAGAGGCGCAGCGGCTGCCACCGCTTGCCTTGCAAGCGGGCGATGGCGGGCTCGACAAATTGCAACACGCAGATCATCGCTGCCACCGGATTGCCCGGCAGCCCGAAGAAGGGGGTCTGCCCCAGCTTGCCAAAGGCGAGCGGGCGGCCCGGCCGCATCTGGATGCGCCAGAAATCGATCTGGCCCAGCTCCGCCAGCACCAGCTTGATAAAGTCGGCGTTGCCCACCGAGACCCCACCCGAACTCAGCACCAGGTCGGCACTGGCGGCGGCCTGCTCCAGCTGCTGGCGCAGAATGGTCTTGTCATCGGGAATGATGCCAAGGTCCATCACCTCGCAACCGGCGGCGCGGATAAGGGCCATCAGGGTGAAGCGGTTGCTGTCGAAGATGTGGCCGGGGGCGAGCTGCTCGCCCGGCGCTTGCACTTCGTCACCGGTACTGAACAGCGCCACTTTCAGCGGGGTGCGCACGCAGAGCGATGCCTGACCGAGTGATGCCGCCAGCCCCAGCTGGGGGGCACCCAGCCAGGTACCGGCCGGGATGGCGACCGCGCCCTTGGCGAGGTCTTCGCCGGCGAGGCGCACATTCTGCCCAGCGCGGATTGGGGCGGTGACCGTGACCCACTTACCTTCAATCAGCGTCTCTTCACGCATCACCACAGTATCTACCCCGGGGGGCAGCGGGGCACCGGTCATGATCTGCACCGCCTGACCGGCCAGCACAGGCTCGTGGCGCTGCTGGCCCGCCAGCACTTCCCCCACCAGTTGCCAGCGACCGGCGGCGAGATCGTCGCTGCGAAGGCCGATGCCATCCATCGCCGAGTTGGCATGGGGGGGCACATTGATGGGGCTTATCAGATCGGCGGCCAGCACGGCGCCGTGGCACTGGGCCAGCGGTTTATCGATGCAGGCGTTGCTCGGGGTGAGGGCCGCCAGAATGGCATTGCGGGCCGCCTCGACCGAGAGAAAGCCCTTGCCCGCCTCAGGCTCCTTGCTCTGGCAGCCGTCAAGCCAGCGGCAGACGAAGTCGGCAATGGCCGCCAGATCGTTGATATCGAGGCGGGGCAGGCTTGTCTGCTGTTGTTCGCCACTCTGTTGGTGCTGATCGCTGGCCAGCGCGATGATGTCGCTGTCTTCGGGGAAGAGCAGCGGCTTGCCAATCTCGGCGCGGTGCAGCTCGATTTTCGGGAAGTGCTCGTGCTTGAACCCCTCGACCAAGAGCAGATCGAGCTCTGTCTGATCGAAGCTGGCCAGCAGCTGGCGAAAATCGGCTTCGGCCAGTTCCGTTTCAATGATACGAGCATGACGACGACGGGAGGCGACCATCATCTGCTGGGCACCCGCCTTGCGCAGGCGATAGCTGTCTTTGCCCGGTTGGTCGATATCAAAGTCGTGGTGGGCGTGCTTGAGCACCCCGATGCGCAGGCCGCGATCCACCAGCAGGGGGATCAACTGCTCCAGCAAGGTGGTCTTGCCGGTGCCGCTCCAGGCGGCGAAGCCGAGCAGGGGAAGGGTGGGGGCCGGGGTCATGAGGTGACTCCTTGTTGGGGGTCGATAGCCGTGGCGAGCAGACGGGCCTCGTAGGCGGCCAGCTCGGCAGGGCTATTGAGATTGATAAAGGCATCCGGCTGATCGGCAAAGCTCACCACCACCATATTATGGCGGGCAAACCAGATATCGATTTTGCGCTCACCCTCTGCCAGTGCGGCGGTGAGGGAGGGGAGCAGGGATTTGTGCAGCAGGGCCACCACGGGTTGCAGCCAGTCGCCGTCGTGGGCCACTACCAGCTGGGTATCCGGGGTCAGGGCGGCGCGAAAGCGGCTCATCAGATCCAGCGGCAGGGCGGGGCCATCGCAGGGGACAAACAGCACCCAGTCGTGACGGGCGGCAGCAAGACCTGCCTGCATGCCCGCCAGCGGACCGAGATAGTCGTTGTTGTCATCGCAGATGACCGGGGCCAGCGCCTGATAGCGGGCCTGACTGCGGTTGGCGTTGATCAATACCTCATCTACCTGGGGGCGCAGGCGCGCCAAAACATGGTCGATAAGAGGGCGTCCCGCCAGTGCTACCCATCCCTTGTCTTCGCCCCCCATCCGGGTGGCGCGGCCTCCTGCCAGGATCACTGCTGATACGGCAACGGGATCAGAGTGGCTGTCGCTTTTTGAAGTCATGTCGCTCGATGATTTTTAAAGGGGTCGTCTCTTGCAGCTGGCCACGGGCGAGGGTCCATTGCCGCTCGCACAGGTCGGTCAGGGCGTTGCTCTGGTGGCTGATGACGACCAGGCCGCTGCCATGTTCCCGCAGATCTTGCGCCAATGCGGCCATCAGGGCAACCGAATGTGTGTCGAGATTGGCGGTGGGCTCATCCATCAGCAGAAAGGCCGGTTGCAGCGCCCAGGCGCGCGCCATTGCCAGCCGTTGCCGTTCGCCACCGGACAAAATGCTGATGTGCTCCCGCGCCAGCCCTTCCAGCTCGACCCGGCGCAGCGCCTCGAACACCCGGATCTCGCTGCCGAGCTGTTTATCGAGCGCCCAGGCCACGTTGTCGTGCACCGTGCGATCGAACAGATAGGGGGTCTGGTGCAGATAGGTGACCCGGCCCGGCCCCAGATCCCGCTTGAGCAACCGGTTGAGCCGCTGTTGCCAGCGCCCCGGCAGATTGGTGTGGCCGCGGGTGGGGGCCAGCAGCCCTGCCAGGATTTTGAGCAAGGTGGTCTTGCCCACCCCGTTGGCTCCATGCAGCCAGATGGCATCCCCCGGTGCGATGGCGAGCCGGTCAATCTCGAACAGCTGGCGCTCGCCAAAGCGCATCGTCAGCTGGTGGGCGGTCAGAGCCATGGGGTACTCCTGTTGATACGCAGTGGGGGCATGGTCAGTTCTTCAGATAGCTGTGGCCGCGACACGCCGTCAGCAGCAGGTTGAGCAAGAGGGCGAGGGTGAGCAGCACGATGCCGAGCGCCACTCCTTGGGTGAAGGCCCCTTTCTGGGTCTCCAGTGCGATGGCGGTGGGGATATTGCGGGTAAAGTGCAGGATGTTGCCCCCCACCATCATGGAGCAGCCCACCTCGGTGACGATACGGCTGAAAGCGCCGATGATGGCGGCCAGCAGGCCAAAGCGGCACTCGTGCATCAGGCCGATCAGCGCCTTGGGCCAGGAGACCCCCAGGGTCAGGGCGGTCTCCCAGGCGCGCCGGTCACTCTGGACAAACGCCGCGTGAGCCATGGTGGCGATCACCGGGAAGGCGATCAGCATCTGCCCCACCACCATCGCCTGCTGGGTAAAGAGCAGCTTCCAGTCGCCAAAGGGGCCGGCCCGCGACAGCAGCATGTAGAGCAAGAGGCCAATCACCACGGTCGGCACCGATTGCAGGGTATTGATGCAGGAGAGCCAGAGCCAGCGGCCGGGCAGCGGCAGATAGGCCAGGGCAAAGCCCAGCAGCAAGGCGGGCAGCAGCACCAGCAGCAGGGCGATGCAGGAGACGGAGAAGGAGACCCCCACCACCTGCCACAGTTCGGTGTCACCACTGAACAGCAGGGCGAGGGCAGCCAACGTAGTGTCGAGCAGGGTCGGCATCAGGCGCCTCCCTCAGCGAACCGGGGGAGGGCCAGCAAGGTCATCGCAGGGGTCAGGGTTGCCATTATTTCCCGTTGGCATCCGCCACAAACAACGCCTGACCGGCTACCTTGAAGTCGCCGATCAACTTCTGGCCATGCTCTGAGACCAGCCAGTTCTTCAGGGTGCGGGCCCCTTCGGTGTTGAGATCCGGGTAGCGCTTGGGGTTGACCAGGATCACCTGATAGGGGTTGAACAGGCGCTTGTCACCCTCCAGCAGTACGGCGAGATCCAGCTTGCTCTGGTAGGCGAGCCAGGTGCCGCGGTCGGTCAGGGTGTAGGCACCCAGCTCCGAGGCCATGGTCAGGGTGGGGCCCATCCCCTGGCCGATGGATTTGTAACCGGCAAACTCGGGTTTGACGTCAGCCGCCTGCCACAGGGCCTTCTCTTTGATGTGGGTGCCGGACTCGTCACCGCGGGAGATAAAGGTCTGGCCCTGCTCCTTGATGGCCTGCAGCCCCTTGGCCGCGTCGTGCAATTTGGCCAGACCCGCCGGGTCGTTGGCCGGGCCGACGATAACGAAGTCGTTGTACATCAGGTGCACCGGCTCGATGCCAAAGCCTGCGTCGACAAACTTCTTCTCGGCAGAGGGGGCGTGGGTCATCACCAGATCCGCATCGCCATTCTCGCCCATCTTCAGGCTCTGGCCGGTACCGGCCGCCATTACCTGCACCGGATAACCAGTCTCCTTGGTGAACTGGGGCAGCAGCCAGCCCAGCAGACCGGACTGCTCGGTACTGGTGGTGGTGGCGAGGCGGATCGGCGCTTTTGTGGCATTAGTATCCGCTTCGGCGTGGGCCGCACCGGCGATCAGCAGGCTGGCGGCGAGGGAGAGGGCAAAACGTTTGAGGCTGGTTTTTATCGTCATCGTGATGCAACTTTTTTCAGGGTGGCTGAGGAGAGGGCAAGAGTAAGCAAGCAGGGTGCCAAACTGTTCCTTTGCCGGTGCATTCACGGTTTGCCGTTTAAAAACAGAAGCTTATTAGAATCAATTAGGTGAGCTTGTTATCGCTTTTAATAATTGGTGTTGGTGCTTTTGATACGGTAAGGACAAAATGTCCCACTAAGGTTCCGGTTATCGGGACATTCACCGACCGTACGTGCATCCGAGGTACTTTTTTCCATGACACTCCCTCCCAGCCGCTGGTCTGCCCTCTCCCTGCTTATCGTTGACGATGAGCCCGGCATGCGCAGCTTTCTGGCCAAGGCGCTGGCCAAGCGTTTTGCCCAGATTGAGACTGCCGCCAGCGTGGAGGAGGCGGAAGCCCTGCGCTGCCGCCTTCACTTTGACCTTATCATTGCCGACATCCGGCTGCCGGGGCGCTCCGGCATTGAGTGGCACGAAGCCATCGACCCGGCCACCCGCCGCAGCGACATCATCTTCATGACCGGTTTTGGCGATATGGAGACCGCCCTCAAGGCGCTGCGCCTCGGCGCCAGCGACTTTATCCTCAAGCCCTTCAACCTCGATCAGATGGTGCAGGCGGTGGACAGAGTCATCGAGCGCCGTCAGATGGAGCGGGAGAACCTGCTGCTGCGCCGGGAGGTGAGCAAGCTGTTCCCGCCCACCCTGATTGGCGACAGTGCCAAGACTCGCGAGCTCAAGACGCTCATCGCCAGAGTGGCGCCCTCCAACGCCGCCGTATTGGTGGAGGGGGAGTCCGGCACCGGCAAGGAGCTGGTGGCCCGCGCCCTGCATCAACTCTCCGGCCGGATGGGGGCCTTTGTGCCCCTCAACTGCGCCTCCATCGCGCCGGAGCTTTTGGAAAGCGAGCTGTTCGGCCATGTGCAGGGGGCCTTTACCGGCGCCCGCAAGGGGCGCGACGGCCTGTTCCGGGTCGCCCATCAGGGCACCCTGTTTCTCGACGAGATCGGCGAAATGCCGCTAGCCATGCAGGCCTCGTTGCTGCGGGCGCTGGAGCAGAAGGCCATCCGCCCGGTGGGGGCCGAGCGCGAATTGGCGGTGGATGTGCGCATCGTCGCCGCCACCAACCGCAACCTCAAGGCCGAGGTGGAGGCGGGCCGCTTTCGCGAAGATCTCTTCTATCGCCTCAACGTGGTGGCGCTGCCGGTCGCCCCGCTGCGGGAGCGGATCGACGATATCCCCGCCCTGGTACACCACTTTACCCGCCAGCTCACCGCCGAGATGGGGATGGGCTCCTTGAGCTGGACCCACGAGGATGTGGTGGCGATGCAGGCCTATCCCTGGCCCGGCAACGTGCGGGAGCTGCGCAACCTCATCGAGCGCTGCCTGCTGCTGGGCAAGCCCCCGGCGGATTACTGGCAGAGCAGCAAGCCTGCCGAACAGGGCGCGAGCGAGGAGGGCTATCCGCTGGCGTGGCCGCTGGCGGAGGTGGAAAAAGCCCACATTCTGCAAGTGGTGGCCAGCCATGATGGCAACAAGTCGGCCGCCTCCCGGGTGCTCGGGGTGGCGCGCAAGACGCTGGATCGCAAATTCAAGGAGTGGGCCATCGAATGAGGAAGGCTGATCGGATGGGGTGGCGATGAAACTGACCCTGCTCTCCCGCTGCATGCGCGCCCTGTTGCCCCGTTGCGTTCGCACCAAAGTGCGCTGGCGCCTGCTGCTGCTTACTTCGGTGCCCATCATGCTCACCCTGGTGGGCATGATTGCGCTCACCCTCTACTGGACCCTCACCTACAGCTGGCAGAACCTGCTCACCACGGTGCGCAGCGATCTCGGGGTGGCCCACCACGCCATCACGGTGCAGCAGCAGCGCCAGACCGAGCATCTCGAGCATCTGCGCGATGCCTGGGCCTTTCAGCTGCGGCTGCGGGAATCGCCGGATCAGCTGCATGACTGGGTGATGCCGCTGGCGGCCAACTATGGTCTCGATTTTCTGCGCTTGCGCCGCGGCCCCGAGCTGGATCAGCTGACGGCGCAGGAGCGCGCCGCTCTCACGGCCGGACGCAGCGTCAGCCACTTTGTGGTCTGGTCGCAGCAGGAGATGCTCGCCCTCTCCCCGCAACTGGCCAAGCGGGCCGTGCTGTGGCAGCGGGATGGCACTAGGGTGGTGGAGAACAGGGGGCTGATCAGTCTGTCACTGACCCCTGTGATGGGCCGCGACGGCTCCCTTTGGGCCGTGCTGGAGGGGGGCGAGCTTGTCAACGGCAGCACCCGGCTGGTGGATGAGCTCAAGGGTCAGGTGTTTGCCAAAAACACCCTGCCGGATGGCAGCGTCGGCACCGTCACCCTGTTTCTCGATGATCTGCGGGTGAGCACCAACGTGCCGGTCAGCAGCAGCCGTCAGGTGGGGCGGGCGGTGGGTACCCGGGTCTCGCCGCCGGTGCGCGAACAGGTGCTGGGGCGAGGGGAGATGTGGGTTGACCGCGCCTTTGTCCACGACGCCTGGTATGTCTCGGGTTACGAGCCGCTGCTGGGAGCCAGGGGCGAGCGGCTCGGCATGCTCTATGTGGGCTTTCTCGAGTGGCCCATTATCCGCACCTACCTCACCAATCTGGTGGAGCTGGGTTCCGGCGTAGTGCTGCTGTTGCTGCTCTCCGGCCTGCTGGTCTATCGCGGCGCGCGGGATCTCTTCTCCCCCATCGAGCGGATGCACAAGGTGGTGCGGCAGGTGCAGGCCGGGGAGTCCGCTCGAATCGGCCCGCTGGCCCTCGACCCCGACCACGAGCTGGCCCAACTCGGTCGCCAGTTCGACGCCATGCTGGACAGGCAAGAAGCGCATCAGCAGCAGATGGCTCGCAGCGCCGACGAGCTGGAGCAGAAGGTGGCCGAGCGTACCCAAAGCCTCGAGCTCAAGACCGCCGAGCTGGAAGATCATATCCATATGCTGACCGAGGCGCGTCAGCAGCTGCTCATCAGCGAGAAGCTGGCGGCCCTTGGCGAGCTCTCCGCAGGTGTGGCCCACGAGATCAACAACCCCCTGGCGGTGATCCTCGGCAATGTGGAGCTGATGAAGCTGGAGCTGGGGGAGGCGGCCGAGCCGGTCAGCGAGGAGCTGGCGCTGGTGCTGGCCCAGATCGAGCGCATTCGTGCCATCACCCGCAGCTTGCTGCAATACTCTCGCCCCGGCGATTACGAGACGGCGCCTGTGTGGCAGCACCTCAACCCCATCATCGAGGAGAGCCTGACTCTGGTGCGCTCCGCCCTGCGTCAGCAGCAGGTGGAGCTGGTGGCCAACCTCAAGGCCCAGCAGCCCATCGAGGCGGATCGCCAGCAGCTGCTACAGGTGCTGATCAACCTCTTGGTCAACGCCAGCCACGCGCTGGGGGAGCAGGGGGAGATCCGGGTCGAGAGCCGCGACTGGTTCGATGAACTGGGTCAGCTGCGCGGGGCAGAAGTGCGGGTGATCGATAACGGCAGCGGCATCGAGGCGGCCATTATCGACAAGATCTTCGACCCCTTCTTCACCACCCGCGCTACCGGCACCGGGCTGGGGCTGGCCCTGAGCCACCGCATCATCAGTCGCTGGGGTGGGGAGCTCTTGGTGGACTCCACCCCGGGGCAGGGGAGCTGCTTTACCGTGCGGCTGCGCAGCCACGCCCTGCTGCCCAGCGGCAGCGAGCCCGCGAAACTGGAAGGGTGGCGCATCGCCCTCAATGCAGAGGGGCGTGAGACAAGCGATTGAGGCTGTTATAAAAAGGCCCGTGATAAAAACAGCCCGTCAACATGGTTGGCGGGCTGTTTTGTCGGTGGGTGAGTGGTTATTTACTGCGGACTCCACACCAGCTTGCCGCTCTGGGTCAGGTCATAGCCGCCGAGGCGGGCCGCCAGCTCGCGCCCCTCGGGGGATTGCACCCAGCCGATCAGCTGTTGTAGCAGGGTGCGAAAGAAGACCCCCTGCGGCATCACCAGATCGAAGCACTCCTGCGACAGCGGCATAAAGCCGAGGCCAAACTCGGTGGCGGTGCTCTGGGCGCCGGGCCCGACATCCGCATCGCCACGGCTGATGGCAGCAGCCAGCTCCCGCTCGCTGTTGACCTCGAGGGTGCGCTCCAGCCGGGTCAGCGACTCCCCTTGGGTTTGCAACCACTCCTGCAGGGCGCGCTGGCTGCCAGCCCCCTCCTGACGCATGGCCCAGCGCCAGTCGAGCGCCTCTTTCGCCTCCTTGGGTTGCAATCCCTGGCGCAGCACCAGCCCCTGCACCCGGCGAAATCCATGAACGATCACCCATTGCCGGTGGCCCTGATACTGCTGCACCAGCGCCGGATGGCGCAGGTGGGCCTCCTCGGCCTGCCCCCAGTGGATGGCGCACAGATCCACATGGCCGCGCGCCAGCATCGCCAGCCCCTGACGGGTGCCGCACGGGGTGTAGCCCACCAGTGCCTGGGTGCCGAGCTGCTGTGCCAAGCGGCTGCTGGCGTAGTGCAGCAGCACATCGTCCGAGCCTGCCAGCAGCAGCCGGTCGTTCATCACCCCCTCGTGGCAACTGCCGAGCAGCCAGCGGTCGAGCAGGGAGCGGGGAAACAGCCACTTGCCGGTCGCCTTGGTGGCGGGGATGCGCGCCTCGTTGGCGAGCTGGTAGACCTTCTTCTCGTTGAGATCGAGGTATTCCGCCACCTGCTTGACGTTCATAAACTCGTTCATGGTTTAATCCCGCATCCCGCGACCAGCCGGACTGGGCGCCAGCACCGGCGGCTTCTCGTCCAGCACCATATGGTCGTGGCCGCTGAATACCTCGAAGTGGCGCCCCTTGGCGCGGGCAATCATGGTGATGCCGAGCTGGCGGGCGAGATCCAGCCCCATCTGGGTGACGCCGGAGCGCGACAGCAGCACCGGAATGCCCATCTGCGCCACCTTGATCACCATCTCCGAGGTGAGCCGCCCCGTGGTGTAGAAGATCTTGTCGTGGCCACTCTCGCCGCGCATCCATAGCTCGCCCGCCAGGGTATCCACCGCATTGTGGCGCCCCACATCCTCGACAAAGGAGAGGATCTCCGCGCCGCGACAGATGGCGCAGCCATGGACGGCACCGGCCATCTTGTAGGTTTCGTTATGGGCCGACAGCGCCTTGAGCAGGGCGTAGAGGGTGCTCTGTTTAAGTTCGGGCGCCGCCAAGACCACCCCTTCGAGCTTCTTCATCACGCTGCCATACATGGTGCCCTGGCCACAGCCGGAGGTGACCGTCTTCTTCTCCAGCGCCTTGTCGAGATCGGCTGCCTGCTGGCTGCTTACCACGGCGGCGGCCTCGCTCTCCCAGTCGACGATAACCGACTCGATGGCCGCAATATCCTCGATAAAGCCCTGATTTTTCAGATAACCCAGCACCAGCGCCTCGGGGCGGGCCCCCAGCGTCATCAGGGTTACTATCTCCTTCCAGTTGAGGTAGACCGTCAGTGGCCGCTCACAGGCGATTTGGCGGGTGTTCATCGTGCCCTGTTCATCCATCACCTCGACGGCCATGGTGAGCTGGGCGGCTGCATTGCTTTTGATAAAGGTCGGTGTCATGGGCCCCTCGCGACCGGTTGCCGGGATCTAAGGGGAGGGGCACAGCAAGTTTTGTTCCAAGTTGATAGGTGAAAGAGAGTCGAAATAATCACTTATATAGTTGTAAAAACCTTGGATTATCTCTTCGTAAATAAATATTTTTTAGTGTTGTATGGTGGGTATGTATATTATTGAGCAATAAGTAGCTATGTTCATGGAATATCAAAAATTAACTGCCAATTAGTGTCTGGATCAAATTCATTCTCGTTTATTTCTTCACTGTTAGATGCCCATGAACCAAAAAAGTCTTCAACATGCCCTTCTGTCATAATATGAAGTATGTTAGGTGAACGAGGGTGTTTTCTTTTCAAATAGTCGAGCCTATACGCATCTTCTTTATCAAAAAACAATTCACCTTCAATCTTACATTTAGATAGCGAAGTTATATAGCTGTCTAAAAATACAAATGATTGTGGATTTGCATTTTTTACAATGGATGACTCTAGGAGTTCAGAGTTAAACTGGGCAACTTCACAAAGAAGAGTTGTGATTTCTTTAATCTGGTCTATTGAACCAATATTCAAATCGCCAGAAGATGGAGAACGATATGAAATTAGTTCTCTATACGCTTTCACCTTAAGGCAAAAATCCTTAATTTTTTTTGATTTATCTCTATCAATATTTGAAATATGATTAAACGCTAAATCAATGGCCCTTTTGTGACCAATGGTAACTAATCCGCCATTTTCCCATTCAACCTCTGGTAACGTGTAGACAATTCCTCTCAATAAAGAAAGCAAGGAGTAATAGGCTAAGTAGGGTATCACCAATCTTAAATTCTTTTCCTTTGAATATTCAATTGCATTTAGCTGCAAGGTTGCTGTCATTATCATTTTGGCAGATAAATATGTTCTGCATAACCATTCTGAGTTTTTATTACTATCCCAGTCCTTGGTTAGTACGGAGTAGCGATTTAATAAACTTCCTGCGACCTTCTGACATTTCTTTTCATCAAGATCCTTGCTTAAAATCCTAAAATCATAATGCCAGGTACGCCCTGCGAACTCATGTTCATTTGATAATGCCTTAGCTGTAACTATTGAGTTCATATCAATCTCATTATTATTTTGCTTAAATGTTAGCCTGAGGAGTGAATTAATGACAAATGAAATGCAAAAATGTTTTTTCATTAGTTATTTAGAATATGGTGAAAATCCGGTAATGATAAATTACTTATTTGTGGTTTGTCAACCAGACAGACTTTTACAAATATATTTACATATTGTTCCAAGTTTTATCTCGAACTGAGATTCAACATTTACCGCGAACATTTTTGTCAAGGTAATAATCGGATAATTCAGGCTTATTCGATTATTGTCATCCCCTTGCTCCAGCACATGTTGATGGGGTTTAGGCCGCATGTTGAGCTTCGCTGTGCTCAGCACCAACCTACCCTGTGCCAACCCATATCCCGCACGACGACCCAACCCGCATCAAAGCCCCCATCAGCTACCAAACCGGCATTGGCCCCACTCTTGCTATGTCTTACCCCTTGATGGCCGTGGCCGCCCTGAATGTCCTGCTCTGATCCGCCCCGAACGGGGTGGATCACGGGGGAGGGCGGCCCGGCAGAGACCTTCTGATGGGAGCCGTGACAGTGCAAGAGACAACCAAACCCCTCTCCCCGCAGCGCTGGCTGCAACTGGAGTTAAAGGCCATCGACAGCCAGGTTGGCCGCTGGCAGAGCCGCCGTTTCGAGATTGCGGCGCTCCATCCCGCCGAGCCCGAGGCTGCCGGTGCCTTGCCCCTTACCCTGTTTCGCGATGAGCGGGGGGATTATCGCTTCAATTTGAGCTCCGGCTCGCCCCGCCTCTTTGTCACCGGAAGCCGCGTGGACAGTGGCTTTGTGGCCGATGGCCTGACCCTGAGCCAGACCGTGGCCGCCGCCTATATGGATGGCGAGCGGCAGGTGCTCTCCTGCCCGCTGCCCGAGGCGCTGCAAGCCTGGGTGGAGGCCTTTATCGGCCGTCACGGCGAGCTGCTGGAGGCCCGTCGCAAGGGCAAGAAGGGCAAGGGGCGGGCGCAGGATCAGCTGGGTGTCGATACGGTAGATCAAGCCAGCTGCGGCGCCGTCAAAGCCACCGGCCCCGATGGCCGCGAGCGTGGCAGCGACAGCGGAAATCGCGCCCATGAGTGAGTTCCTCAAGCGCTGGTCGTCTCGCAAGAGTGAGGCGCGCAAGCATCAGGTATTGCAGCCGAGGGAAGAGGTTATCCCCGAGGCAGTTGCCGCCCCCATCGAAGGCAGTTGCGAAGCTGAAACTCCAGATTCTACGCTCGATAGCCCCGTAGTCAGCACTGACAAGGGGAGCAGTGAACCCCTTGCCGTTGAAGGGGCCGAGAGTGGCGAACCGCCGCTAACAACAGCCCAGCCGGGCAAGGCCAAACTCCCCGACAGGGAGGCGCTGCGGGCCATGTTTCGCAGCCACAAGCCGGATGGGCTCGACGACTACACCCAGGATTTCAGCCAGCCCGAATTGCTGCCCGCGGCCCTGACCGCCGGGCTGCGCAACTGGCTGGTGGATCAGGTGACCGCCCCGGAGAGCGAATCGACCAATCCGCCAACCGGATCCGCTGAACTGGTGGCGCTTGCCAGCGAACCTGCCGCCGAGCCGCCCGCGCTGGCTGATAACCATTCTCAAACCCACACCGACGATCGGGACATTTTGGTTTCCTCTGGTGGACAAAATGTCCCAACCAAAGGTGGGGGAATGGAACCCTCAGGATCCTGACTCCCTGTCAGTCACTTTTTTTCCGGGGGAGTTGGCTCGCCTCTTGCTCTCTCGGCTTACCAACAAGCGCCCATCCCATGAGGTGGCGCGCGCAGGAGTGTATGTGAGCACTGAACAAACATTGCCAAATCTGGCCCCAAATCTAGCCTCCAATCTTGCCCATGGGGCGGGGGCGGCCGCGCATAACGCGCGCGCTCGCGCCTATGCCCTGCAGCATACGGTCAAGACCGATAACCTGATCCCGGCCACTGTCTCTTACCAGAGTCAGGGGCGATTGCTGCTGGTCGGCCCGGAAGATCGTATTCGCCGCGCCGCCAGCCTGCTGCCCGCCGGGGTGAAGCCCACCCTGCTGGTGAGCGAAGCGGTCCACGATGCCGAGGCGGCCGATCTCGAAACCATTTTTGATGCCACCGCATCCCTAGCGGCCCTGACCCTGCGCGAGCCGAGCCTGACAGGGTATCTGGGGCAGTTCCAGCTCACCGGCCTCAATGGTCAGGGTGAGCGGGTTAATCTGGCGGCGCTCTGTTTTACTCAGCAGGCCGCTGCAAATGGCGAACCGCGCTTCGATCTGGTGGCCGATCTGGGCCGCGCCCCGCTCTTTGCGCTGGAGCGTCCGCCGGTCGGTTATCTGCATCTCTTTGATGACCAAGGGCTGGCCGAACGGCTTGCCGAACTCGGTGCGCTGACCGGCATCTTCGACAAACCGCGCTATTTTCGCCTCGACCCCGAGGCCTGCGCCTTTACCGCCCGAGGCGTGCCAGGTTGCAGCCGCTGCCTCGATGTTTGCCCGACCGATGCCCTCAAGCCCATCAATGGTCGCATCCAGATCGATCCCCATCTCTGTCAGGGCTTTGGCAGCTGTGCCTCTGCCTGTCCGACCGGGGCGATTGCCTATCACCAGCCCGATGCCAACACCAGCGGCGACTACCTGTTCCGATTGCTGAAGCACTACCGGGAGGCGGGCGGCGAAGCGCCTCGACTGCTGATCGCCGGTGAAAACGAGCGCGAATGGGTGGAAGCCGAGCTCGCCCGCCTGCCCGCCAACTGGCTGCCGGTCAGGGTGGAGGAGAGCGCGAGTTTAGGCATCGAGAGCTGGTTTGCCGCCCTCGCCTATGGTGCCAGCTCGGTGCGCATTGCGCTGGGCGACGATGCCCCTGCAAGCGTCCATGCGCTGGTTGAGCGGGAGCTGGCGAGCGCCGCCGTGCTGCTGGCGGGCGCGGGTCTCTCTGCCGATCGCATCGCCCTGTTTAACCCGGATGCCGAACTAGATAAGCCGATTTCCGGCCAGCCAACCGTTGCCCTGCTGGAGAAGCCGCTTAAAGGGGACAAACGGGAGAACCTGTTTGCCGCCTTCGATGCCCTCTGGCAGGCCAACGAGGGGAGCCGTGAGCCGCTGGCGGTGCCTCATGGCGCTCCATACGGCAGCGTGGAGCTGAAAGACGCTGACTGCACCCTCTGCATGGGCTGCGTGGCGGTCTGCCCGAGCCGCGCCCTGCATGCGGTGGGCCATGCGCCGGGCCTCAATTTTATCGAGCAGGATTGTATCCAGTGCGGCATGTGCGAAAAGGCGTGCCCCGAGCAGGCCATCGTGCTGGTGCCCCGCTTGCAGCCTGTGCCCGAGGCGCGCCGCGCCGTGCAGAGCCTCAAGGCCGAAGAGGCCGCCTGCTGTATTCGCTGCGGTAAGCCGTTCGCCCCTGCCTCGATGATCCGACGCATCCAGCAAAAACTGGCCGGTCACTCCCACTTCCAGAACGAGGCCGCCCAGCGGTTGCTGATGTGTGAGGATTGCCGGGTCAAGGATGTGTTTGCGGCGCTGGCGGCGGATCCCGTCTCCCAGCTCAAGGTGTGAGGGCCAGTGATGAGTGAACAACAGAACGAAAAGGCTGGCGAACTGACCATGACCGAACTGGAACAGAGCAGCGCCGATCTCTACGCCCTGCTGGCGAGCCTCTGGCGCGCCGCCCCCCGTGGCGAACAGCTCGCCTGGCTGCAAGGGTTGCAGGCTATGCCGGGCCCCTTTGCCAGAGGGCTGGGGCTGGTGCAGCTGGCGGCCAGCATCCACCACGAAAACGAGCTTGCCGAGGAGTATCAGGATCTCTTTATCGGGCTGGGGCGCGGGGAGATCGTGCCGTTTGCCTCCTGGTATCTCACCGGCTCATTGATGGAGTTGCCGCTGGCGGTGCTGCGCGCAGACCTGCAGTCGCTTGGTTTCGAGCGCCAGAGCGGAGTGTGCGAGCCGGAAGATCACCTCGCCGCCCTCTGCGAGGTGATGGCGGTACTGATTGCCGAGCAACACCCGGATCGCAACCGCTTCTATGAGCGCCACCTTGCCCCCTGGGTACTCGCCTGCTGCCGCGATCAGCAACAGGCGAAAGGGGGCAGCTTCTACCGGGCGGTCGGCGCCCTTGCCGAAGATTTCTTCAAACTGGAAAACGAAATGCGCCTGCCGTTTGGCGCCTGCGTGGTGCCGGGCTGAACGCCCTTATCCACCCACAACAAGACGAGCAGACGAGATATCCCATTGGACGCGAAGCTGGCGCGCAGGCGCCGGCAAGAACAACAACAGAGGTCACAAGAATGAGCGATGAAAAGCTGAAAGACCCGTCTCGCCGCAATCTGATCAAGGGAGTTGGCGTGGTCGCCACCATAGGCGTGCTGGCCGGTGCTGCCGGTCGGGTGGTGAGCAAAGAGGCGCTGACCCACGATACCAAGCCTGATCAGGGCTATCGGGAGACCCCCCATGTTCACGACTTTTATCGCACCCTGCGCGGCACCGACTGAGCCGGATCAGTGAAGGAGAACTCATGAAACTGACGAAACGTGCCGAGCAGCCCCAGGCGGGCGAGCAGGGCAATGAGGCCATTCGCGGTCAGGGGCTGACCCGCCGCGCCTTTATGGTCAACTCGGGTCTGGTGGCCGGTGGCGCCGTGGCAGCCGGTTGGCTGGCCCCTGCCATGATGCAGCGTGCCGAGGCCAAAACCGTGGCGGCCGAGGTGCCGGTCGAGGTGAAGCGCACCATCTGCTCCCACTGCTCGGTGGGCTGCGGCGTCTATGCCGAGGTGCAGAACGGTGTCTGGACCGGTCAGGAGCCAGCATTCGATCACCCCTTCAACCTTGGCGGTCACTGCGCCAAAGGGGCGGCCCTGCGCGAGCACGGCCACGGTGAGCGTCGCCTCAAGTACCCGATGAAGCTGGTGGGCGGCAAGTGGCAGCGCATCAGCTGGGATCAGGCTATCGAAGAGGTGGGCAACGAGGTGCTGCGTCTTCGCAAGGAGTCCGGCCCCGACAGCGTCTACTGGCTCGGCTCTGCCAAGCACTCCAACGAGCAGGCCTACCTGTTTCGCAAGATGGCGTCCCTGTGGGGCACCAACAACGTGGATCACCAGGCGCGCATCTGCCACTCCACCACGGTCGCAGGCGTAGCCAACACCTGGGGCTACGGCGCCATGACCAACAGCCTGAACGACATGCACAACAGCAAGTCGATCATGTTTATCGGCTCCAACCCGGCGGAGGCCCACCCGGTCGCCATGCAGCACATCCTGCTGGCGAAAGAGCGCAACGGCTGCAAGATCCTGGTGGTCGACCCGCGTCGCACCCGCACCGCCGCCAAGGCGGACATGTACCTCTCCCTGCGTCCGGGTACCGACGTCGCCTTTATCTGGGGCATACTCTGGCACATCTTCAAGAACGGCTGGGAAGACAAGGAGTTCATCCGCACCCGCGTCTACGGCATGGACGAGGTGCAAAAAGAGGTGGCGCGCTGGACCCCGGCGGAAGTTGAGCGGGTAACCGGCCTCAATGAACAGCAGGTTCATGGCGCCGCCAAGCTGCTGGCCGACAACCGCCCCGGCTGCGTGGTCTGGTGCATGGGCGGGACCCAGCACACCACCGGCAACAACAATACCCGTGCCTACTGCATCCTCGAACTGGCCCTCGGCAACGTGGGCAAGAGCGGGGCGGGCACCAACATCTTCCGCGGTCACGACAACGTGCAGGGCGCCACCGACTTTGGCGTCACCTCCGATTCCCTGCCCGGTTACTACGGGCTGGAAGAGGGCTCCTGGAAGCACTGGGCCCGGGTGTGGGATGTCGATTACGAGTGGATCAAGGCGCGTTTTGACAATAAGGCCTACAACGGCAAGCTGCCGATGAACAACAACGGCATTCCGGTCTCCCGCTGGGTGGACGGGGTGCTGGAGAATGCCGATCTCATCGAGCAGGGTTCCAATATCCGCGCCATGTTCTACTGGGGCCATGCGGTCAACTCCCAGACTCGCGGCCCCGAGATGAAGAAGGCGATGCAAAAGCTCGACATGATGGTGATTGTCGACCCGTATCCCACCGTCGCCTCGGTGATGAACGATCGCACCGACGGCGTCTACCTGCTGCCGGCCACCACCCAGTTCGAAACCTATGGTTCCGTTACCGCCACCAACCGCTCCATGCAGTGGCGCGACAAGGTGATCGAGCCCCTGTTCGAATCCAAGGTCGACCACGAGATCATGTATCTGCTGAGCAAGAAGCTCGGCTTTGCCGACCAGCTGTTCAAACACATCAAGGTTGAGAACAACCAGCCACTGCTGGAAGACATCACCCGCGAGTACAACCGCGGTATGTGGAGCGTGGGCTACACCGGCCAGAGCCCGGAGCGGCTCAAGGCACACCAGCAGAACTGGCACACCTTCCACAAGACCAACCTCAAGGCCGAAGGTGGCCCGGTCAGTGGCGAAGTGTACGGTCTGCCGTGGCCCTGCTGGGGCACCCCTGAGATGAAACACCCCGGCAGCCACATCCTCTACGACACCAGCATTCCGGTATCGGAAGGGGGCGGCGGTTTCCGCGCCCGTTTCGGCATCGAGTATCAGGGCGTCTCGCTGCTCGCCGAAGACTCCTGGCCGAAAGGGAGCGAGGTGGAAGACGGTTATCCCGAGATCACTGCCGACCTGATGAAACAGCTTGGCTGGTGGGATGAGCTGACCGAGGCCGAGAAGAAAGAGGCCGAGGGCAAGAACTGGAAGACCGATCTCTCCGGCGGTATCCAGCGGGTCGCCATCAAGCATGGCTTTGTCCCCTATGGCAACGCCAAGGCGCGCTGCGTGGTGTGGACCTTCCCGGATCAGGTGCCCAAGCACCGCGAGCCGCTCTACACCCCGCGCCGCGACTTGCTGGCCGACTACGCCACCTGGCCCGATGCCAAGAGCCTGTGGCGCCTGCCGACCCAGTACGCCTCGGTGCAGGAGAAGGACGTCAGCAAGGAGTTCCCGATCATCCTCACCTCCGGTCGTTTGGTGGAGTACGAGGGGGGCGGCGACGAGACTCGCTCCAACCCCTGGCTGGCTGAATTGCAGCAGGAGATGTTCGTCGAAATGAACCCGGCGGATGCCAACGACGTCGGCGTGCGCGACGGTCAGGATGTGTGGGTCGAGGGGCCGGAAGGGGGCAGGGTCAAGGTGAAGGCGCTGGTGACCCCGCGGGTCAAGCCGGGGCTCGCTTTTATGCCGTTCCACTTCGGCGGCCACTTCGAGGGCAAGGATCTGCGATCCAAATATCCGGAAGGGTCTGATCCCTATGTGCTGGGGGAGTCGGTCAACATAGTCACCACCTATGGCTATGACCCGGTCACCCAGATGCAGGAGACCAAGGTCACCCTGTGCCGTTTTCGCAAAGTAGGAGCCTGATCCCATGGCCAGAATGAAATTCATGTGTGACACCAAGCGCTGCATCGAGTGCAACGGCTGTGTGACGGCGTGCAAGAACGAGAACGACGATGCCCTCGAGTGGGGCATCCAGCGCCGCCGGGTGGTGACCCTCAACGACGGCCTGCCGGGGGAGACCTCCATCTCGGTCGCCTGCATGCACTGCACCGATGCCCCCTGCATGGCTGTCTGCCCGGCCGACTGCTTCTATCACACCGACGACGGCATAGTGCTGCACAACAAGGATCTCTGCATCGGTTGCGGCTACTGCCTGTTTGCCTGCCCGTTCGGGGCGCCCCAGTTTCCGAAGACCGCCGCCTTTGGCGATCGGGGCAAGATGGACAAGTGCACCTTCTGCGCCGGTGGCCCGGAAGAGGATCACAGCGAAGCGGAGCGCCAGAAGTACGGGGCCAACCGCATCGCCGAGGGCAAGCTGCCCATGTGTGCCGAGCTCTGCTCCACCAAGGCGCTGCTGGCGGGGGATGCGCAGGTGATCTCCGACATCTTCCGCGAGCGGGTTGCCTATCGCGGTGCCAAGGATGCGGCTTGGGGTAATGGCGATGAGCTGTTCCACGATGCCAGCAAGCTGAACAAGCAGGGAGGGGCGGCATGAAAACCTGGCTAATGGCCCTGTTTGCTGCCCTGCTGCTGGTGAGTACCGCAAGTTTCGCCGATGCCGAGAAAGAGGCGGTCGGCTTTGCCGGTGCCGATTATTGGCGGGCGGTGAAGGATGGGCAGGAGGGGGTGACCACCTCCCGCTCGCCGGAGCACGGAGTGCTTATCTCGGTGCCGGGCCAGCTCTGGTTCGAGGTGAAGACCAAGTGGGTGTCGCCGCTCGGTGCCATCGCTATCTTTGGGTCGCTCGCCATGTGCGGTCTGATGTACCTGGTGGTGGGGCAGACCAAGCTCTCCAAACCGCGCACCGGGCGCAAGCTCAAGCGCTGGAGCCGGCTGGATCGGGCGCTGCACTGGACCACGGCGGCCATGTTCCTGACCCTCTCCGGATCGGGGCTGGCCATCATCTACGGCAAGTACTTCATCAAGCCGGTGGTGAGCCTCGGGGTGTGGGAGAACTGGATCTGGTTTGCCAAGGTGTTCCACAACTACGTGGGGCCGCTCTTCTTCCTCTGCCTGATGGGGGTGCTCATCAAGTGGTTCCGCCACAACATCGTCAACATGGTGGATGTGCAGTGGTTCATGAAGTTTGGCGGCATGCTTGGCAAGCACAAGGGAAGCCACCCCTCGGCGGGCTTCTCCAACGGCGGCGAGAAGGCGATCTTCTGGCTATTGATCTGGTTTGGCGGCATTGTGGTGGCGACCGGGCTGTTCCTCGACTTCCCCATCTTCGGCCAGCTGCGCCGTCAGATGGAGTGGGCCAGCTTCATCCATATCGTAGGCGCCTTGATCCTTATCTGCGGCTTTATCTTCCATATCTATATGGGCCTGTTCCAGCTGGAAGGGGCGCTGGAGGGGATGGTGACCGGCGAGGTGGACGAGACCTGGGCCAAGGAGCACCACGACCTCTGGTATGAAGAGGTGAAGCACACTCTCGATGAGCCCAAGGCGGGTAAATCATGATGGTCGACAAAGAGTAAAGGGAAGGGGCGCTGAGGCGCCCCTTTTGATGGCGGGTCGATGGTGATGGCAAATTGATTGAGCGATGCCGCAAACGGCGATGGTTTTTTGGGCCACCTTGAGCAACAGTAACAGGGGGTCCATTCACACAAGGGATGACAAATGATGAGAAAAACATGGCTGGCAGCGGTATGTGCATCTGCGCTCTTCGGTGGTATTGCGGGCGTGGCGCAGGCGGCTGACGGGATCAAGACCCAGCAGGTACAGTTCAAAAAAGGGGAGTCAGGGGCAACCATCAACGGCACCATTCAAGGTAGCCAGACCCTCGATTACAAGCTGACGGCCAACAAGGGCCAGAGCATGGTGGTGATCCTGACCGGCAAGCCCTACTTCAATATTCTGCCGCCGGGCAGCAAGGGGGAGGCGATGTTTATCGGCTCTACGGAAGGGAACAACTTTGAGGCGACCCTGCCCGCCAAGGGCACTTATACCATTCGGGTCTACCAGATGGGGGCGGCCGAGAGCAGCAAGGCCAAGACGCCGTTCAAGCTGGAGGTGGGCATCAGCGGCTAATGCCAGCAGCTGACAAGCATCACAGAGGTGGCGGCCACAAAGGGCCGCCACCGTTGTTTTATCCCCTCTGTTTTTGCCTCGCCAAGGTTAATAGTCCCCCCGGGAAAGCCGTTCGAAGTAGCGCTGATAACGTCCGCTGGCGATGGCCTGCTGCAACTGCTGATTGAACTGATCCCGCAGTTTGGCTGAATCCGGCATCTTGCGTGGGAACATCACGAAGCTGTCGTTGCGCAGAAAAGGGGTCTGACTGTGGGTGATGAGTGCCGCGCTGGCGGGGTCGAGCTGGCTCTGCAACTCGGCCAAACCGACTCGCAGCTCTTGCGGATAGAGGTCGATCCGTCCGCGCAGCAGCTTGCCGAAATTCTGCTTCACGTCGGTAACCCGCTGCTGGCTTACCTTGCCATCGGCCACCATTTTGTCCAGCTCGGGCCCGTAGCTATAGGCGATATCGCCCCCCAACCGCATGCCGATGATCTGCTCAAGGCGCTCGGCCTGCAGCTGCCGTGATTTGAGGGAGAAGAAGACAAACTGCTCCTGCAGCACCGCTTCGCTAAACAGAAAATCCTGCTCCCGCTCCGGTTTGTGCATCCAGACGGCGGTGGCATCGTAGAGCTGGCTATTGGCCGCCAGCGAATAGACCCGACCCCAGGGGGCGAAGTGGAACTTCACCTCATAGCCCGCCTCCTTGAACAGATCGCTGATGAGGTGGGCCACTGGCCCGTGCTGTTTTGACTGCTCGGAGACGAAAGGGGGCCATTCACCCACGATGATGTTGAGTACCCGGCCCGGTGCGGCGAGAGCCGACTGGCAGGTCAGAAACAACCACAGAGCAAGCAGCGGGATCAGGCGCATGGCTGAAAGAAGGGGACGCAGGCTGGCAGATGCGAGGGCATCAGATCACTCCCGGCTGTGATGCGGTGAAAGGGGCTGGGTTGCCCGCAATGCTAACATGAGTCTCATTCCTTGCCGTGGATATTTGTCTCGCCAGGGTCGCCGGGCGCCTATTTTGGCCGCAGGGTATGCCCAAGCTCACAAAACCGATCGAGTAAACGTCATATGATTGATTTCATTATGAGTCTTGCTCTCCTGCCGAACGGCAATTTCACGTAAATCAAAGAGAATGACTATGGCTACCGGACAATATCTGCTGTGGAAAGATGCACAGGGACAGGATTTTCGCCCCGTTGCACTGACCGGCACTGATCTGCTTAACAATCGATACCTCAACAAGGGCACGGCCTTCACCGAACAGGAGCGGGCCGATTTTGATCTCGATGGTTTGCTGCCGCCTCAGGTGCAAACTTTTGAAGCCCAGCTCGAGCGAGTGTATGAGGGGTTCAAGAGCGCTTGCAGCGATATCGAGAAGTACCAGAACCTGCGTGCCCTGCAGGATCGCAACGAGACTCTCTTCTATGCCCTGTTGTCACGCCATGTGGAGGAGATGACTCCCTACATCTATACCCCGACCGTGGGCAAGGCGTGTCAGGAGTTCAGCCACCGCTTCCAGAAGCCGCGCGGCCTCTACATCACCCCGGACAACGTGGATGACATGGGCAGTCAGGCCCGCCACTTCGATGCCAAATCGATCCGCATCATAGTCGTCACCGACAGCCAGGGCATTCTGGGGATCGGCGACCAGGGTGTAGGTGGTATGGGGATCCCCATCGGCAAGCTGGCGCTCTATACCTTGGGGGCAGGTATTCACCCCGCCTGCTGCATGCCCATCGCGCTGGATGTGGGCACCGACAACCAGAAACTGCTCGACGATCCCATGTATCTGGGCCGCCCCCACAAGCGTATTCGCGGCAAGGAGTACGAGGAGTTCATCGACAAGTTCGTGCAGGGGGTCAAGCGCCATTTCCCCAATGCCGTGCTGCAGTGGGAAGACTTCAGCAAATCCAATGCCTTCAACAATCTGGCCCGCTACCAGCAGTCACTGCCGTCATTCAACGATGATATTCAGGGCACCGGTGCCGTGGTGCTGGCCGGTATCATCGGCGCGGTCAAGGTCAAGGGGGAGACCCTGGGCCAGCAGAACTATCTGGTCTATGGCGCTGGCGCCGGTGGGGTTGGCGTCGCGGATCAGATCTGCGCGGGGATGATCCGCGAGGGGATGGATCCGCAGGCGGCCCGCGATCGCATCTACATTCTGGATACCCAGGGGCTGGTGTGCGACAACCGGGACGGGCTTGACGAGTACAAGCGTCGCTACGCCAAGCCGGGGCTGCTGCTGGCAGGCTGGGATACCGAGGTACCCGGCAAGGCTAATCTGGCCGATGTGCTGCGTCATGTACCCATTACCGTGTTGTTGGGTACCAGCGGCTCGGGCGGTGCCTTCCAGGAAGAGCATATCCAGCTGATGCTGCAGCATTGCGAGCGCCCCATGGTGTTCCCGCTCTCCAATCCGACCGCCAACTGTGAAGCGCTGCCGGAGGATATCTACCGCTGGAGCAAGGGCAAGGCGATCGTGGCGACCGGTAGTCCCTTCAAGGACGTGAGCTACGAGGGGCAGGAGTTCCGGGTCGGGCAGGGCAATAACGTCTTTATCTTCCCCGGTGTAGGTCTGGCGGCCATCGTCAGCCAGCTCCGCGAGATCACACCCGATGTCTTCACTACTGCCGCCTTTGCGCTGGCTGAGTGCGTGAGTGAGGTTGACCTGGCGAAAGGGGCCGTCTATCCCCGCATTCGCGAGCTGCGCAGCATCTCGGTGCATGTGGCGACCGCCGTGCTCAAGGATATCGTGCGCCGGGATCCCTCCCACCCGCTGATCGGTCAGGATCTGCAGCAGCATATCCTCAACCACATGTGGGAGCCGGTTTACCTGCCCTATCGTCGGGTATAACCGCATATTCACCGCTCGGATAACGGGTCGGTAAAGATGACAAGGGGGTAGCGCTGCTACCCCCTTTCGTTTACCCCGTGGCATTCACTAAGTTCGCAATGGCCGCCAGCGCCCTTGCTGACTGCGACAGGCGGTATCCTGCCACTGCTGGCTCGCCTTGCCGATATAGAGTTGCTCGCGATAGTCGCGGCACCACTCCCCACTGGGATGGCGGAAGGTGCGTAGCGGGGTGACGCTACCCGAGTGACGGTTAGCCGGATTGAACCAGGTGAGGCTTTGCCCTTTGGTGCGGGTTTCCAGCGCCTTGGCAAGGGCCTGATTGGCTAGTTGAACATCTGCCTTATCCATCTGATGGTAAAGCGGCGGGGTGTCGACCGTGGCGCAGCCAGTGAGGCCGAGCAGGAGGAGTGGTAACAGATATCGCATCATGGTTGCCCCTGTTGGCGAAAACCGTTGTTGAGCAGCGCCCGCTCCTGCTCATCGGTAAGCACTTGCTGGCGATCATCGACCGTGCCATCACCTCTTAGTTTGTTGCCGTTGGCATCGACAGCATCCACACCGTTGTCATCGACCGTGCCATCGCCCCTGAGTTTGTTGCCGTTGGCATCGACGGCATCCACGCCGTTGTCATCGATGGTTCCATCACCCCTGAGCTTGTTGCCGTTGGCATCGACGGCATCCACGCCGTTGTCATCGATGGTTCCATCGCCTCTGAGCTTGTTACCATTGGCATCGACAGCATCCACACCGTTGTCATCGATTGTGCCGTCACCTCTGAGCTTGTTGCTATTGGCATCGACGGTATCTACACCGTTGTCATCAACGCCATTGCCAAATCCGCGGCCACCCCCATGGCGTTCTCCCCCTGCATGTTTTTCTCCACCAGCATGCCGTTCACCTCCACCATGCTGCTCTCCGCCGGCATGCTCGCCTTGGCCGCCACTGTCATCGCTGCCCCCATCGCTGTCGCTGCCACCGCCGCTGTTGCTGCCCCCATCGCTGTCGCTGCCACCGCCGCTGTTGCTGCCCCCATCGCTGTCGCTGCCACCGCCGCTGTTGCTGCCCCCATCGCTGTCGCTGCCACCGCCGCTGTTGCTGCCACCGCCGCTGTTGCTGTCACCGCCGCTGTTGCTGCCACCACCGCTGTTACTGCCGCCGCCGCTGTTGCTGCCTCCGCCGCTGTTGCTGCCACCGCCGCTGTTGCTGCCTCCACCGCTGTCGCCACCACCACTGCTACCCCCACTGCCACCATCGCCATCTTTGTTGTGAACGATCAGCTCATTGGCGATGTAGCTGTGGCTGCCATCGAGCAGCAGATTGAAGAGTGCGGTAGTGGGAGACGCCTCGATCCAGCAGAGTGACTCAACCAGCAGTAATTCCGGCTGGGATTGCAGGGCCAGATTGCCCGTCACCATAACAGGTGCCGGGCGACACATTATCTGCATGCCGGTAAATAGCGGCAGCACCGCCAGTTGCGGGTTTTCGGTTCGGGTCATGGCCGGTGAGATGGCTGCCCAGCCCCGCGTGGTCAGCAGAGGGTGTTCTGCGGTAAAGAACGGGGGCAGATCATTGATCCCGTAGAGTCTGCGCTTGCCCAGTATGACCCGTTCGATCGCCAGGATCCGGTTACTGCCGCCGTGTTGATCCAGCACTCGTTCACCGACCCGGAGCGTCTCTATGGGGCGGGTGGAGCCATCGGCCATCGTGATGCGAGTGCCGGCGATAAAGCAGGACTTGGCATAGGCCTGATTCATTTGCCACTCATTGTGGGTGAAATCATAACTGAACGGGTTCGCAAACAGGGCGAGTGCGATGGCCGAGCCGATAAGCAATCTGCGCTGGCTGGCCTTGAATGGGGGCTGTGACATGGGGACTCCTTGTCCATCTTGATTCACAGGATCCAGTATAGAGCGCGCCCCTGGCGGCGGCATTTTTGACCATGAACACAATAAACATGATGGAAAAACGATTGGCGTTCGTCACAATAATGCGTAAAATCGCATACTCGATGCTTGTAGCAACGAATACCGCCTAAAAAGCCAGTTTCATGCCCTTCCCAAGCAGTAAAAGGTAACAAGTGACGAATTTGTGTTCATTTTGTGCCTTGAAAAAGTCTTGTGATAACTGAAAAGTGATAAATATCCCCATCAGTTATCAAAAAATTAAGGACATCCATGTTTTCCTTAGTCAAGCAAAGTGTCGCCGGGCTGCAAATCCTGTTTGTCGCCTTCGGTGCCATGGTTCTGGTGCCCCTGCTCACCGGACTGAACCCCTCTATGGCCCTGCTTGGCGCCGGTGTGGGCACCCTGTTGTTCCAGCTCTGCACCCGCCGCCAGGTCCCGATTTTCCTCGGTTCCAGCTTTGCCTTCATCGCCCCCATCATCTACGCCACCCAGACCTGGGGATTGCCATCCACCATGTTTGGCCTGTTTGCCGCCGGTTTCATGTATTTCATTCTGGCAGCGCTGATCCGGGCAAAAGGGATGGGGTTTGTGCACAAATTGCTGCCCCCGGTGGTGATTGGCCCGGTGATCATGGTCATCGGTCTTTCTGTGGCGCAGGTTGCCTGCAACATGGCGATGGGCCGCGCCGGTAGTGAGCAGGTGGTTCCTGCGGGGACTGCGCTGACGCTGGCCGGTATCTCGCTGGCGGTCACCCTGATTGCAGCTGTGTTCTGCAAGGGGTGGATCAAGCTGATCCCCATCCTGTGCGGTGTGATTGCCGGTTATGTCTCGGCGGTGTTCATGGGCCAGGTGAGTTTCGATGGCATGGTGAACGCCCCCTGGCTGGCGCTGCCCCACTTCGAAACCCCGGAGATCAACTGGGCTGCTGCGTTGTTCATGTTGCCGGTAGCCATCGCCCCCTGTATCGAGCATATCGGTGGCGTGTTGGCGATTGGTGGCGTGACAGGCAAGGATTACACCAAGGATCCGGGTTTGCACCGTACGCTGGCCGGTGACGGCATCGGCGTCTGCTTCGCCGGTTTCATCGGTGGCCCCCCTGTGACCACCTACGCCGAAGTGACCGGTGCCGTGATGATCACCCGCAACTTCAATCCGGTCACCATGACCTGGGCTGCGGTGTTTGCCATCATTCTGGCCTTCTTTGGCAAGTTCAATGCGCTGCTCACCTCCATCCCGATGCCGGTGATGGGCGGTATCATGCTGCTGCTGTTCGGATCCATCGCTGCCATCGGTCTCAAGACGCTGGTGGAATCCAAGGTGGATCTGGGACTGTCACGCAATATCGCCATCGTCGCCGTGACTCTGACTGTCGGTGTCGGTGCGCTGGAGATGAAGATTGGCGACTTCGCGCTGGCCGGCGTTGGCCTGGCCTCTGTTGCCGCCATCCTGCTCAACCTGATCCTGCCTGCGCACTCCGAAGAGGGTGTGATGGACGCGGCCAAGGACTGAGTTCCACCAGACGTTTATCGTTGATTTGGAGAAGGCCACCTCGCGGTGGCCTTCTGTTTTTCGGGTATCTCGCGCCACTTTTTGGCTCGGCGGAGCTCATCTGGAATCTAATCTGGAAGCAGATGAGGGGGTTAGCATTCTCATTTGACGTATCTCTTTTCGTGACCTTAGCTAAAGGACAGGTTTGGCTCTGAGGTCTCCTCGAGCAGTATGGGAAAATGGATGTTGGCGTTTTATATCATTTCTCTCCCAGACCCCTGTCATAAAACGATGCGCTTCTTCTTTGCCACGGCGCTGTTGTATGGCAGAGGCTTATCCGCCCCACTCCGCACTCCCCTCATGCTGCCCTGGCATGTTTCCACCTCGATTTGTTGTGAGCCTCCCTCGCCGGTTGCGTTTCGTTGCGCACAGGCAAAATCCGGATCTGTTTGCTGCTGCACATGGGTGGGTGGCGAGCCGTGAAAGCCGGCATGACCCCTGCGGGTCAAACGTGCACCGCCATCGGTAACGGCGGATGTTCAGGGATGAATGGCAAGCAAAGCGAGGTTGCAATGAACTATCAACTGCTGTGGAAAAGTGCAATTTTTTCAGTCTCTTCCATGATGGCGATAAGCGCTGTTCAGGCTGCGCCACTGAATGTGATGACCGAGGATTACCCGCCATTCAACATGCAGGGAGAGGGGGGCAAGATTGTCGGGCTGTCGACCGAGGTGGTCGAAGAGCTGTTCAAGCGTGCCGGGGTCGAATACAAGCTGACCCTGATGCCCTGGAAACGGGCGTACGAAGATACCCTCGGTACTCCCCATACCGCCCTCTACTCCACGACCCGCACTCCGGAGCGGGAAGCACTGTTCAAGTGGGTAGGGCCGCTGGTCAATAACAACTGGGTATTTTTCTCCAGTTCGACCGCCAATATCACGGTCAAGTCGCTGGAAGATGCCAAGCAGTATTCGGTGGGTGGCTATAACGGTGATGCGGCCGCCGAATATCTCAAGGCCCAGGGATTTGCCAAGTTGCAGCTGGCCGCCAACGATACCGCCAACGTGAAGAAACTGGAGGCCGGCCGCATCGATCTTTGGGCAACCGGCCAGTATCTGGCCCCCTATCTGGCCAGCAAGGAGAAGGTGGCCTCACCCAAGCCGGTCTTCGTGTTCAAGGAAACCCAGATGAGCTTGGCGTTTAACAAGGATACGCCCGATGAGCTCATCACCAAGCTCAACGAGATCCTCGCTGCCATGAAGGCAGATGGCACCATCGACAAGATCAATGCCAAGTACCAGTAACAGTACCAATAGCAAGTGCCGCTCAATGGCACTGCGCCGGCTGCCGTAAAACCGGGAGGAAACCATGGATTGGAAAAGTCTGACGTTCAGGATTGCCGTGTTGACCTCCCTGTCGGTGAGTCTGCTACTGGTGTTGTTTGGCGGTTACAACTACCACGCCGTCAAGGCGGAGAGCTACAGCAAGCAGAGTGCGCTGGTCGAACAGGCCATCGGTCGGCTGCAGCTCTCCCTGCCCGGCCCGCTGTGGAATTATGAATCGGCCTTCATCGAGGCATCGCTCAAGTCCGAGCTGGCTGCCGATATCCTGAGTGCTTTGCTGGTGGTCAACAAGGACAAGCTGGTGGCCGGGTTTGCCCGTGACTCGGCGGGGAGCATTGCCCCTGTGACAGCCATGCCTGCCGATACCGCTGCCTATGGGGGATATGACCTGGTCTATGACGACAGCGGCCAGAAAAACACCGTGGCCCGATTGCTGGTGCAAACCAGTGATGCTGCCATTCAGGCCCAACTGCGCCAGCAGTTGATCACTACCGTCTGGCAGATCCTTGTGCTCGATCTCTGCATCATTGCGCTGCTGATGGTGCTGATTCATCGCAACGTGCTCAGGCCGCTTCACCAGATGAATCAGGCGGTATTCGATCTGGCCAAAGGAGAGGGGGATCTGACCCGGCGTCTGAAGATCAGCCGTCAGGATGAGATGGGCGCGTTGGCCACCAACATCAACCACTTTCTTGCCAAGTTGCAGGAGATGGTGGCGGAGATCAACGAGCTCTCTGCCGGTGTGTTGCAAACCGCCGAACTCTGTGACTCCCTCTCGGCAGATACCCGGGTAGGCAGTGACGCCCAGCAATCCGAGCTGGATCAAGTCGCCACCGCCATCACCGAAATGAGTCAGGCTGTGCAGGAAGTGGCTGGTAACGCGGTGAAAACCTCTGGCGCTACCGATGAGGCCAACCTCTATGTGGAGCAGGGTTACAATCTGGCGGGCCATGCCAATGAGGCCATCCATCAACTGGTGGGGGAGGTGGAGCGAGTCGCCACCCTGATGCGCACCCTTTCGACCGAAAGCAGCAGCATTGGCACCATCATCGAGGTGATCAACGGCATTGCCGAGCAGACCAATTTGCTTGCCCTCAACGCGGCCATCGAGGCGGCGCGGGCGGGTGATCAGGGGCGCGGTTTTGCGGTGGTGGCGGATGAGGTACGCACCTTGTCGGGCCGTACTCGCCAGTCGACGGAGGAGATCAGCGCCAGTATCAAGCGGTTGCAGCAAGCGACCCAGAATGTCGGGGCCGGCATGCAACAGAGTCAGGAGAAGGCATCCCGCGCCGGCATCGAGGCGGCAGATGTGCAGATATCGGTGGAGAAAATTAAAAATCAGGTCAGCCTGATCCGCGAGATGAACATGTATATCGCTCAGGCATCGGAAGAACAACACTCGGTGGCAGAGGCGGTCAGCCATAGCGTCAACCGGATTGCGACGCTCAACAGCGAGAGTGCAGCCAGAGTGGCAAAGGTTGCCGAGGCCAGCAGTGATCTGCGGCAGCTATCGGCCCAGCTTGACACCCTGCTCAAGCAGTTTCGGGTCTAGTCAGTTAACTTCGCCCCGTTGGATCATCCTGCGGGGCAGGACGGTTCCCATTAATTTGAGGCGTGGCGAGATGTAGTGAGGGGCAAGGGGCCTTGTCCAGCAGCGCT
Source organism: Aeromonas sp. 75A (assembly GCF_051919425.1). Classification (NCBI taxonomy): domain Bacteria; kingdom Pseudomonadati; phylum Pseudomonadota; class Gammaproteobacteria; order Aeromonadales; family Aeromonadaceae; genus Aeromonas; species Aeromonas sp. 75A. The sequence goes on from NZ_JBQBES010000002.1 coordinate 3,356,015, forward strand.
TTTCGTCATACCCATGTCACTGTTCAGCTGAGATTGGCGTGACCGCGATACGCGAAACTCGCAGCATCATGCTCTGCCCGATACGCGGTCCGACAGCGCTGGACGCATATTTTCATTTTCCCCGCTCATGCCTGCTTGCATCTATTGTGCCGCTGATCTCGACCCTTTAGAATTTCGTTTAATTACAGCGAGTCCTGAGCCGCCATCTGGCTTTATCAGGTGTGGAATCCCATCTTCTTCATGATGAATGCAAATAACAGGTGGTTGGTATGACGGGGGTTGCGCCAGGCAATAACATATCAGCCTATCACTTCGGTGATTATGTCTTTGATGTCAAAAGGCGAGAGCTGATCTTCTGTGCCGACAAGGACAACTTGCAAAGCGCCCGGGTGGTGCGCTTGTCATCGGCAGAGAGCCTCATTTTCAGCTATCTGCTCGATCACCATGACGAGGTGTGCGACAAGGATCTGTTGCTTGATATCGGCTGGTTGGGTCGCCCCATCAGCCCCAACTCCCTGAACGTGGCTATCGCCAATATTCGCCGCCACTTCGCCTCATCCCCCCAGACGCTGGATATCAGAAGTACCCCGAAAAAAGGGTACTCCCTGCATCTGAACTGCAAGATGAAGAGCTATTACGGCAAGGCACTGCCAACAGAGAGTGAGCCCTTGCCCGAGCCGATGAGCGAGCCCACGTCTGCAGCGGCTGCGCAGCCACCGTCGACATCACCAAGCTCCGACCACGAGGTCATCAAAGAACCTGCTGCTCCCCGTTCTTTTGGTGAGCGGGCCAAACTTGCCTTTCTCAGCGGTATCGGGCGGCCAATGCTGGCAAGGGGCCTGATATACGTCAATCTGCTACTGGTTGTGCTGGTGGCGTTTGTCGCCAGCTATCTCCATTTCGAGTGGCTCCATGTGCACTGCACCGACTCGCCGACCGGCGTTGTTTGCCAGATGGAGGCACGGAGCGATGTGCCACCAGTCAAACCAGCATCGCTGGTGCTGGTCTCCGGCCACCAGGTTCGCGTGCTTTCCTATAAAGAGCTCGAAAAAACGCTGTAAGGGATCTCTGATGAAACGAACGCTGAAAAATACCTTGCTGCTGTTGCCACTGCTTGTCGTGCTGCTGTTTGTGGTCGGGATGTTTATCAACAGTCTGGGCTGCCATTACGATCTGAAAATGTCGGCCAATGGAGTCAACTATCACGGGGTGTGCCGCTGGGGCAAAATCACCGTGATCGAAGAGGAGGAGGCGACCAGGGAGAAGTGGCGGGTGACCGGTTTTCAACTGACCTTCTTCAACCAGCTTGTTTACCTCATCGACAGTCGTACCCAACTGCACGAATCGGGTAACGATGACTCCTATCTCAATGAGTACAACCTGATCCAGTCGCAATATGCGCTGGTCAACTATGCCTGGGTGCCGCTGACTGAAAACAAGGTGGCGATCTTCCAGCGCGATCCGGTGCATGAGGTCGTGATTGCCCAGCGAGATGGCTGGTTCGATCTCTACCGCTGGTTCTTCCCTCCGGCACCGCTGGTGCCTGTTCAACCACAAAGCGCAGGTGCCGGGCGTCCCGCTAGTTTCTAAGCAACTTGCACCAGGGGCCGGTGACCTCGCAGTGGCCTGTCTCATCACTGTTTTGCCAGCCCAGCCGATGGTAGAAGGCTACTGCCGCCGTGTTGCGGGTCGCAACCTTGAGCGAGCCGTACGGCGAATCAGCGAGGCCCCGCTCCAGCAGGGCGCGTCCTATCCCCTGACCGTGCCAGTCGCTTGACACATAGAGGTGATGGACGAAGTGATCGGGCTGCCAGATGGCGATAAAGCCGCAGATATTGCCCCCCTGTTCGGCTACCCACACCTGTTCACCTTTGGTCTGCGCCTCGAAATCCTCGAGTTGGAAACGGGCGGGATCGACCCAGTGAAAGGTGTGGCGGCGGCTCTTTAAAAACAGCCGGGCCAGTTGGGGAATGTCGTGTTCTTCCATGAGCCGGATCATGATGCCCTCCCGGATCAAGCCAATGTTCATTGAGGCAGCTGCACAGCGGCAGGTTAATCGATGCAAATGACAAGGGTGTGATTAAGCACTGTCCATTGTATTTGCCATGGGGCTATACTGCCGGAGTCCCTTGTATGGATGGCTTGAGGATCGCTGATTTATGGACAATAAACTGATTGAAGGCAACATTTTTGTTCCGGCGCACATAGACGATGTCTGGCACGCCTGGACTACCGAAAGCGGTCTGCGCAGTTTTCTGGCTCCCGAATGTTTGATGGTGGCCGAACCGAATGGTCCTTTCGAGATCTACTTCAGGCCTGATGCTCCGCTGGGTGAACGTGGCAGCGAAGGGTGCCGGGTCATGGCCGTCATGCCCTATGATTTGCTCAGTTTCAGCTGGAATTTCCCGCCCAGCCTGCCCCATATCCGTCAGCAAAAGACCCAGGTTTGCCTGCGCTTTGTGCCGGAAGGGCAGGGGACTCGCCTCTACTTCCTGCAGAGCGGTTGGGCCAATGATCCGGATTGGGATCAGGGTTATGCCTATTTTCGGGAAGAGTGGCTGGAGACCAGCCTGCCACGGTTGCAGTACCGTTTTACCCACGGTCCCATCGACTGGAATAATCCCCCCGACAAGGCGCAGCTGAAGGCGCTGGCCCAGTAATCCCGGATATCAGACATAAAAAAAAACCGGCCAAAAGGCCGGTTGAAACAGTTCAGGCTTGTCAGGTGACAAACGTATCCAGCGGATGAGAGTCGCTTTCCACTCCTTGTGAAGCACAACTCTCTTGGTTACGTGCGGCTACTTTATGCCATTCACACTGAATCGAGGCTGAACCATGGATGATCCCGCCTCGTTCCCCTCTTCAATCAGATAGTGATCCCCATCGACTGGCGCAAGTAAGCGCCCGCACCGAGCAGCCCCGGCCCTTCATGGGTGATCAGAAACACCGGGATCTCCTTGAGGTAGGACTTGAAGCGCCCCTTGTCTTCAAAGGCGACCCGGAAACCGGAACCGGTAAAGAACTCCTGGAAGCGCGGCACTATGCCACCTGCGATATAGACGCCACCAAAGGTGCCCATATTGAGGGCCAGATTGCCGGCAAAGCGGCCCATCAGCACGCAGAACAGGCTCAGGGTGCGACGGCAATCGAGGCATTCCCCGGCCAGTGCGCGCTCGGTAATGTCTTTGGGGGCAAACGGTTCGGGCTCACGGCCATCGGATTTCACCAGCCCGCGATAGAGATTGACCAGACCCGGGCCGGAGAGGAAACGCTCTGCCGAGACATGGCCCAATTCGCCTCGCATCACCTGCAGCACCGCATCTTCCTCTTCGGTGTTGGCAGCAAAATCCACATGACCACCTTCACCCGGCAGGCTCAGCCACTGCTCACCCGCCTTGACCAGATGGGCGACCCCAAGGCCGGTACCCGCACCATAGATGGCGATGGGCTTACCAGCCACTGGCGCCGCGCCGCCCAGCTGGATGCGATCCGATTCAGCCAAGACCGGAACCGCCATCGAGACCGCAGTAAAGTCGTTGATCACTTGCAGGCGTGCCAGCCCGAGATTGCTCTGCATCTCGCTGATGGAGAACTCCCAGCTGTGGTTGGTCATGGCAACCCAGTCACCGTTGATGGGGCAGGCGATGGCGATGCAGGCTTCAGCCACCTGAACCTTGTGTTCCTCCAGATAGAGGCGTACCACGGCTTCAAGGCTGGGATGGGCCAGACCTGAGTAGGTCTTTGCCTGAGAGATAGTACCGGTGGCCAGCTCACACAGGGCCAGACGCGCATTGGTGCCGCCGACATCGCCGACCAGCGCATGGGTATGCTGCATAACAACTCCTTCGTTACAGGATGGGGACGACTCTGATGTCCCGAGATTATTGTTGGATTATGACGGCCCATTCTATCCGAGCTCAGGCTTGCTCACCCGCCGGATCGATACAAACGTGCGCCTGCTCACAGTGTTGTTGCTTTGCAACATTTGTAAGCGCTTTCATGGCAAGGTGACGTTTTGTAACGAAAAGTACGAAATAATTAGAGATGAGTCATACTTTGTATGGCAGGCGTTAGTTGCGATAACCGCTTGTCTTGTATAGTCCTTAGCTTGAATGGAAACTTGCTTAGCCGTAGATTGAGTGCAAAGACACTGAAGCTAAATTACAAAAACGCCTGGTGGTGATGATGAATACCCTTGATAAAATTACGAACAACTTGGAAAGTTTCAGTAAATCAGAACGCAAGGTTGCCGAGGTGATCCTGGCGTCTCCCCAGACCGCCATCCACTCCAGCATCGCCGCTCTGGCCAAGATGGCCGATGTCAGTGAACCGACCGTCAACCGCTTTTGCCGCCGTCTCGATACCAAGGGCTTTCCTGATTTCAAACTCCATCTGGCCCAGAGCCTGGCCAATGGCACCCCTTACGTAAATCGTCATGTGGAAGCGGAAGATGGGCCCGATACCTACACCGCCAAGATTTTCGAATCCACCATGGCCTGTCTGGATGCCGCCAAAAACAGCTTGGATATCTCCGCTATCAACCGCTGTGTCGATATCCTGACCCAGTCCAAGAAGATCAGCTTCTTCGGCCTTGGCGCCTCCTCCGCCGTTGCCCGCGATGCCCAGAACAAATTCTTTCGCTTCAACATTCCGGTAGTGAGCTTTGACGATATCGTCATGATGCGCATGAGCTGCATCAACAGCAGCGAAGGGGATGTGGTGGTGCTGATTTCCCACACCGGCCGCACCAAGGCGTTGGTCGAGATCGCCGCGCTGGCTCGCGAGAACGACGCCACCGTGATCGGCATGACCGCCAAGGACTCCCCTCTGGCCCGCGAGTGCAATCTGGTGCTCTCCATGGATGTGCCGGAAGATACCGATGTCTATATGCCGATGGCATCCCGCATCGCCCAGCTGGCGCTGGTGGATGTGCTGGCGACCGGTTTTACCCTGCGCCGGGGGATGAAATTTCGCGAAAATCTGAAGAAAGTAAAAGAGGGATTGCGCGAATCCCGCTTCGAAACCCCGCACTCTTCCTGAACCGTCGGGGGCTCCGGCCCCCGACTGTCTATGCCACCCGCCTTGGTGTAGTATTGTAATTTAATAACAAAAACCACCCAGATGGTTTGCAAACGGGTGCATCGAGCCATGGGCTTGATGGGGCAGAATCTCAAGTCATATCAACTTCATATTGGAGTCTTTCATGCCTAGACGTACAAAGATTGTAACCACACTCGGTCCGGCTACCGACCGCGAAGGGATCCTCGAAGGGATCATCCGCGCCGGGGCCGACATGGTGCGGATGAACTTCTCTCACGGCACTGCTGAAGACCATATCCTGCGCGCCAATCAGGTGCGTGACATTGCTGCCAAGCTCGGTCGTCACGTCGCCATCATGGGTGATCTGCAAGGCCCGAAAATCCGTGTTTCCACTTTCAAGGATGGCAAAATCTATCTGGCCATCGGTGACAAGTTCATTCTCGACGCGGCACTCGGCAAGGGTGAAGGGTGTCAGGAGCAGGTCGGTATCGACTACAAGAGCCTGCCAGACGATGTGGTTCAGGGCGACATCCTGCTGCTGGACGATGGCCGTGTGCAGCTGAAGGTCGAGCAGGTTGAAGGCACCCGCATTCACACCTCGGTGACCGTGGCCGGGCCGCTCTCTAACAACAAGGGCATCAACAAGAAAGGGGGGGGTCTCTCCGCTCCGGCCCTGACCGAGAAAGACAAGGAAGACATCAAGACCGCTGCCCGCATGAATGTGGACTATCTGGCAGTCTCCTTCCCTCGCTGTGGCGATGATCTGCGCTATGCCCGCGAGTTGGCCCGCGAAGCCGGCTCCAATGCCAAGATCGTGGCCAAGGTTGAGCGCGCCGAAACCGTCGCCACCGATGAGGCGATGGAAGACATCATCCTCGGTTCCGATGCTGTGATGGTCGCCCGTGGCGATCTGGGTGTCGAGATCGGTGACCCCGAGCTGGTTGGCGTACAGAAGAAGCTGATCCGCCACTCCCGTCGTCTGAACCGTGTGGTGATCACCGCGACTCAGATGATGGAGTCGATGATCAATGCGCCGCTGCCGACTCGTGCAGAAGTTATGGACGTGGCCAACGCCGTGCTGGATGGTACCGATGCGGTGATGCTCTCCGCCGAGACTGCTGCCGGTCAGTTCCCTATTGAGACCGTGACCTCCATGGCGAGCGTCTGTGTCGGTGCCGAGAAGCACCCGAGCCTGAACGTCTCCAACCACCGCATGAGCTACACCTTTACCTCGGTAGAAGAGGCGGTGGCCATGTCCACCATGTATGCGGCCAACCACCTGGAAGGGGTCAAGGCGATCGTGGCACTGACCGAATCCGGTACTACGCCGCTGCTGATGTCCCGTATCAGCTCCGGTCTGCCGATCTTTGCCATGTCTCCCCACAACAAGACCCTGGCCTGGACCAATCTCTACCGTGGCGTCACCCCGGTGATGTTTGACGGTGACGAGACCAAACCGGTCTACGAAGTGTGCCGCGACGCGCTGGCCGTGCTCAAGGAGAAGGGGCTGCTGCAGAGCGGCGACATGGTGCTGCTGACTCACGGTGACAAGATGGAAACCGTGGGTAGTACCAACACCTGCAAGGTGATGATGGTCGAATAAGCCCGTCCGGTTTTACTGTGCTTAACAAGGCTGCTCCTCTTTGATGAGCAGCCTTTTTGTTAACTGCTGTCGGGCTGTGGCGGGATAAGCAGGACTCAATGATTGCTTAACCGCATTCCCCTTCCGATAATGCGGGAGTGATTTTCAGCGGGTAGCCTGTTGTAGATGATCGCACCAGATAACCCAGACACTCGACAATACGGGAGTGAAAAAATGAACAAACGTAACTGGTTGCTGGCCCTGTCACTGAGTCTGGCCTTCTCACCCTGTTATGCCGACTGGGCCAAGCTCAAGGCCGCTGCGTCCGATCTGGGAGCGGCAGTGAGCGAGACCAGCAAGGAGGTGTGGCAGGATGTCAGCGATTTCTCCAAGAAGAGCTGGGCTTCCATCTCGGCATGGGGTGAAGAGGCGTTCAATACCGCCGGGGTCTGGACCGACAAGAGCATCGCGACCGGCAAGGAGTGGCTGAAGGCAGCCGACAAGGAGCTCAACGAGATGCTCAACCCCAAGACGGCGAAAGAGGCGAGGATCGCGCTCAATACCATGGCCGACACTGCGCTGATCCGGTTGTTCAACGAGCAGCCATCAGCCAAGTTGTTGTTTGACAAGGCTTATGGCTATGCAGTGTTCGATTCGCGCAAGTTCTCCCTGATGCTGCATACCAATCAGGGGGCCGGGGTGGCAGTCAATCGCAAAACCGGCAAGCACACCTATATGAAGATGTTTGGCGCAGGTCTGGCGGCCGGGATTGGTGGCAAGTTCTATCAGCAGGTGATCCTGTTTGAAGACAAGGCCAGATTCGATGCCTTCGTGACCCAGGGGTGGGAAGCTACCTCCGAAGTGGGCGTGGTGGCCGGCAAGGAGAGCGCCGAGCTTACCGCCAAATACAATGGCGGCATGGCCATCTACCAGATTGGTGAGAAGGGCCTGCTGCTCGATGCCAATATCTCCGGCTCCAAGTACTGGATTGACAAGGACTTGACTGAAACGAGCCGCTAATCCCGCCGTTATCGGTTGCTCACTGCACGCCATGCGCTTGTCGTGATCTCGCCAACAGGCCCGCAGTGCGGGCCTGTTTGTTCTCTCGGTGTCAGTGGGCCGAATAGACCTGCTTGCCCTTGAACATGGTCCAGAGCACCTTGGTCTCCTTGAGCTCTTCGCTTGCTACTTGCTCCAGATTGCGATCCAGCAAGATCAGGTCAGCACTCTTGCCCGCGCTGATGGAGCCAATCTCCTTCTCCCGTCCAATTACCTTGGCGGCGTTGAGGGTATAGGCCTGCAAGATGGCCTGACGGCTGATCTGCTCACTGGCGGGGGGCAGCAAGCCAAGCTCCCCTTGACGAGTGACCGCGGTATACATGGCGAGGAAAGGGTTGGGGCTGGAGACCGGCCAGTCACTGGCACCGGCGATAATGGCGCCGCTTTGCAGCAAGCTGCCTGCCGGATAGAGGCGGGCTAGCAGTGCCGGAGGCACTTTTCCTTCAAGCAGCAGGGTGGTCGCCACGTTTTTCCCGGCCCACAACAGTTGCATCGATGCGGCCACATTGAGTGGTTTGAAACGGGCAATGCTGGCCGGGCTCACCACCTCCAGATGGGTGATGCTGTGCAGCAAGCGGTGATCCCGATTGTGGGCCCGGGCATAGGCGATGGCATCGAGGGATTCACGGACGGCCCGATCGCCGATGGCATGAAAGTGAGCGATAAGTTGATGGGCATCCGCGGTGCGGATCAGCTCGTTGAAGCGCTGCTTGTCCAGATCGTCCTTGCCGCTGTAACCGGGACGGTTGAGGTAGGGCGCGCTCAACTTGGCGGTCTGGGATGGATACTCGATGACACCATCTTGCAGGATCTTTATCCCCACCAGTTTCACGTCCGGGGCATCTTGAAACTGCTGTTGCAGCGCCAATACGTCATCAATGATGGCGGGCGAGGCGTGGATCCCCACCAGTGCCAGTGCGGACACATGTCCGGTCAGCTTGCCTTCCCGGGAGAGCATGCTGTACGCCGGCAGCAGGCCGGTATCGCGGCGATCCGGCTCGGCGTTGAAGATGGGGGCGAGGGGGCGAATGTTGCTGATAGGGTCCATCCAGGCGGTAATGCCCACCTGATTGAGTTGTTTGGCGGCGGTCATGATGGCACTGGCAATCGTCTCGTCGCTGACGGGGGGCAGCGCCTTGAGGATGGCATCCCAGCCGCCTTCCGAGGCAAAGCCATTGAGCTTGCCGGATGGGGTGAGGCCAAAATTGCCTTTCAGCGGAGCATAACGACCGGCAAGGGTGTCGGCATCAATGCCAGCCTTGCGCAGCATGGCCTGATTGGCCCAACCGGTGTGGGCATCCGAACCGGCCAGCACTACGGGGATCTGCTGGTATTGCGGGCCATTGAACACCTGATCGAGCAGGGGAAGCTGATGCCAGTAGTCGAGTGAGACATTGCTGTATAGCTCTACATCACCCAGTGTCAGGCGGGGATCATCCTTGCTGCGGGTCAGAAATTGCTGCACCTGCTCAACCTCACTCATGGCGTCAGGAAAGTTAACCGTCATCCCCTGAAAACCGGCAAATGCCGCATGAACATGGCTGTCGATGAGCCCCGGCATCAGGTACTTTCCTTTCAGATCAAGACGCTTGGCATGGTTGCCTAGACGGGCGCTGACCTCCTGATAGCTGCCGACTGCCACTATCTTTTTACCTTCAATGCCGACCGCTTCCGGGTGAGGGTTCGCCGGATCACCACTGTAGATGGTGCCGCCAAAGATCAGTGTCTGGCTCTGTGACTGGGCATTGGTGGCAGCGGGAAGCGTTACCAGCAGGCTGGCGAGAAACAGCGTTTTGATATTCATGGGCATGACTCCGTCGCTTCGGTGCCCGAAGGCACCGAAGTGGGTAAATGGAAATGAGGTATCGGCTTATCGGTTGATCAGCGGGATACAGATATCAAACACGTAATGCTCCCGGTCGGGGTCCGTGCCTGCGTGGTATTGCTCGTAACACGGGCGATCGTCGCAGTTCAGCCCTTGGCCCACTACCCAGCGAAACGCCGTTTCCCAGCAAGCGACCAGTTGATCGCCGCGAGCGATAAACCGACAAACCGCATAGGGGCCCGCGGCGATGGTCTGGGTGGTTAACTGGCGCCCAGCGGGGATCTCTGGCCCCAGCTCGATGCAGACGTCAGTACGGCAACGGGTCTCATCGGTGATATCGGGGATATCCCAATAGAGACTCAGGGTACCCGCCGGTGTCATCGCCTCGTCTGAGGCGAACAGCGCGAGCAAATCCCGATGAGCTTGCTCGCAGGTCTCTTTGCCATAGGGGCCCAGGCGGCGCATGTACGCCACGCGCCGGGCGGGCATCTGCCTGACGCTAGCCCCCTGCAACAGACCCGGGTGTTCGGTGACCGGGTGCATGACCAGGCCATCGTAGGTGTCAAAGGGAAGGGGATCGTTTCCAATCTTGCTTTTCCAGTTCCCCCCCTGCTGCTGGCGGTATTCCGAGGGGCTCATGGCGAAGTGCAGGCGAAAGGCCTTGGCGAAATTCTGCGAGCTGGAGAACCCGGCGGCCAGTGCGAGGGTGGTGATGTCACTCTGAGGGGAGGCGAGCAAGCGACGGGCAGCGCGTTCCATACGCAGGCGCCGGGTAAATCCGGCAATGGTCTCGCCGACCATCGTCTTGAAAATACGGTGGAAGTGGAAGGTGGAGATGGCTGCCGCTGCTGCGACCTCATCCAGGCCCGGATTGTCATCCAGATGGTGGCTGATGTAGTCCATCGCCTTGAACACGGGTTTGCGATAATCCAGAGCGGACTCCTTGCCAGCCAGCAAAAGTGGGCGTCAGAGTCGGATTTAATCAGAGCCACCTGCCGTTGTCGAACCCGTCCGGCCTGGTCTGGCCACTCATCCGCATCGCGTTTTTAACGCATTGGCACTCTAATTGCTTGTTGCATGCCAGCGTCAATGATTTGTCTGGGGATGGAAAATGGAAATTAGTGCAAGCAGCCTGATGCAAGAGATGCAGGCGCTCAAGATCGAAGCAGGCGCAACGCCGCTGGCACAACCCGGTCGTCAGGTAACCTCCGACTTTGGTCTGCTACTGCAACAGGCGCTTGGCAACGTCAACGAGCTGCAAGGGGCCGCCAATGATCTGCGTACCCGTTTCGACATGGGCGACAAGTCGGTGGATCTGGCCGAGGTGATGATCGCGGGCCAAAAATCCTCCATCGCCTTTGAAGCCACGGTACAGGTGCGCAACAAGATGGTCGATGCCTACAAGACCATCATGAACATGCCGGTATAAGCGACGCCAATAAACCATGACGACTGAACATCATGAACATGTCAGCAATAAGGACATAAATCGTGGCTACTGACCAAAATGGCGATCTGCTGATAAACGATGAGGGCACCGCCGCCCTCGATGAAAATGAGCAGAAGAGTTCGGCGCTGGGCTTCCTGTCCAATACCGATGTGCTGCGGCAAATCACCCTGATCCTGGGGCTTGCCATCTGTCTGGCCATTGCGGTGTTTATCCTGCTGTGGGGCAAGGAGCCGGATATGCGTCCCCTCGGCACCTACACCACCCAGGAGCTGGTGAAGACTCTCGACTTCCTCGATCAGCAGAAGATCCCCTACGAGGTGGATGGCAAGAGCGTGCTGGTCAACGCCGAAAGCTACCCCACTATCCAGCTGGCCCTGACCCGTGCCGGTCTTGCCAATGCCACCGATAGCAACATCGGTGGTGAAGATATCCTGCTTAAAGATTCCAGTTTCGGCGTCAGCCAGCGGATGGAGAGCGAACGTCTGAAGCTGAGCCGCGAGCGCCAACTGGCGAGCGCCATCGAGCAGTTCCAGAATGTGGCCAAGGCCCAGGTGCTGCTGGCCATTCCGAAAGACAACGTGTTTGCCCGCAACGAACGTAAACCCAGTGCCACCGTGGTGCTCAACCTGAAAGGGGCGGCGCTGGGGCAGGGGGAGGTGGACTCCATCGTCGATATGGTCGCCTCCGCCGTACATGGCCTTGAGCCGACCCGCGTCACCGTCACCGACCAGAATGGCCGCCTGCTCAACTCCGGCTCGCAAGACCCGATCTCGGCCCAGACTCGCAAAGAGTTTGCCATGCAGCAGAAGCAGGAGCTGGAGTACAAACAAAAAATTGACGCCATCCTGATCCCGGTGCTGGGGGCTGACAACTATACGGCGGAAGTGGATCTCTCCCTCGACTTCTCCCAGCAGGAGCAGACCCGCAAGACTTACAACCCTGACTTGCCTGCTGTGCGCTCCGAGATGACCATGGAAGAGAACAGCGCCAGCGGTAGCAACGGTGGGGTGCCCGGCGCCCTCTCCAACCAGCCCCCTGCTGCCTCCAATATTCCCGAGGAGGCGACCGGTGGTGATGGTGCCAGTGCTGCCGCTTCGGGCCGATCCCGCAAAGAGGCAACCCGCAACTTCGAACTGGACACCACCGTCAGCCATACCCGTCGCCAGATGGGTGGCATTCGCCGCATGACCGTCTCGGTTGCCGTGGATTACAAAGCGGTACCCGGTGCCGACGGGGCCGTGACTCGTGAGGCACGCACCCAGGCAGAACTCGATACATTGCGCCGTTTGCTGAGCGGTGGCCTTGGCTTTGATGTGACCCGGGGTGATACCCTTGAGGTGGTCGCGATTCCGTTCAATCGCCCAGAGCTGGATACCGTGGCCGAAGTGCCGCTCTACGATCAGCCCTGGTTCTGGCGTGCGGTGCGGATTGCCGCCTCGGTACTGGTGATCATCGTCTTGATCGTCACCGTGGTTCGCCCCATGCTCAAGCGACTGCTCTACCCGGATGCCAAACCGGAAGGGGAAGTGGATTTCGACAACCACACCGTACTGGGTGGCGACGACGAGTTGAGTCTGCTGTCGGCACAAGTCGAGAACGATCAGGTATTTGGTGTACGCGATGGCCAGCTGAAACTGCCGGATCTGCACCGTGACGAAGACTTGCTCAAGGCGGTACGTGCGCTGGTGGCGAACGAGCCGGATCTGGCCGCTCAGGTCATTAAAGAATGGGTAACGAACAAAGATGCCTGAAGAAAAGAAGAGTCAAGTCACCGGCAATGACATCACCGACAGTCAGCGCCAGATCCTCGATCAGATGTCGGGGATGGAGATGGCTGCGGTGCTGATGCTGAGCCTCAATGAAGAGGATGCCGCCCAGATCTTCCGTCATCTCGAGCCCAAGCAGGTGCAGCGGCTCGGTATGTCGATGGCCTCCATGTCTGACTTCAGTCACGATCGGGTGGCTGCGGTGCACCGTCAATTCATCGACGATATCCAGAAGTACACCAACATCGGTATCGGCAGCGAAGACTTCGTGCGCAAGGCGTTGGTGGCGGCCCTTGGCGAGGACAAGGCGAGCAACCTGGTGGACCAGATCATTCTCGGTTCCGGCGCCCGCGGTCTCGATTCGCTCAAGTGGATGGATGCCCGTCAGGTGGCCAGCATCATCCAGAACGAACACCCGCAGATCCAGACTATCGTGCTCTCCTATCTGGAGCCGGAGCAATCCGCCGAGATCCTGAGCCAGTTTCCGGAGCAGGTGCGCCTCGATCTGGTGATGCGTATCGCCAACCTCGAAGAGGTACAACCGGCGGCACTGCAAGAGTTGAACGACATCATGGAGAAACAGTTCGCCGGTGCGGCCGGTGCCCAGGCAGCCAAGATGGGCGGCCTGAAGGCTGCCGCCAACATCATGAACTATCTGGATACCAATATCGAAGGCCAGTTGATGGACTCCATCCGCGAGTCGGACGAAGAGATGAGCCAGCAGATCCAGGATTTGATGTTCGTGTTCGAAAACCTCATCGATGTGGACGATCGCGGCATCCAGACCATGCTGCGGGAAGTGCCTGGGGATCTGCTGCAACGCGCCCTCAAGGGCTCCGACGATCAGATGCGCGAGAAGATCTTCAAGAACATGTCCAAACGGGCGGCCGAAATGCTGGCAGACGATTTGGAGGCCATGGGGCCGATCCGGGTCTCCGAAGTGGAAGCGGCCCAGAAAGAGATCCTCTCCATCGCCCGTCGTCTGGCGGATGCTGGCGAAATCATGCTGGGTGCCGGTGGCGGCGAGGAGTTCCTCTAAGCCATGGCCCATAAACCGAATTGCGATGCCAAACCCGCATCAGGCAGTGGTGAGGAGCCGCGCAAAGCATGAACAACAAACTGCGTGGGTATGTGCGCCCCGAGGGCGATGATGCCCGGGTTGAGACTTGGGGCTGGCCCGAGATGGAGGTCGAGGTAGAGGCGGGAGCGCCTACCAATGCTCTTGGCCTAGCCCCTGACTGGTATCAGCAGGAAGAGGAGGTGGTGGAGCCGGAGCCCGAACAGGAGCCGACCCCCAGCATCACCGCCGAAGAGCTTGAAGCGATCCGTCAGGCCGCCTGGGAAGAGGGGATGGCCGAGGGACGCGAGTCCGGTTATGCCAAGGGGATGGAAGAGGGCAAGCTGGAAGGATTGCAACAGGGCCACTCTGCCGGTCTCGAACAGGGGCGCGAGGAGGGGCTGGCCATGGGCCGCGAGCTGGTGGAGCAGGAGATCGCCCACTGGCAGGGGCTCGCCGCGCGCCTTGCCAATCCGCTTAACGAGCTGGATCTGGCGGTGGAGCAGCAGTTGGTCTCGCTGGTGATGCAACTGGCCCGCGCGCTTATTCGTCACGAAGCGGAGACCTCTCCTCGCATTTTGCTGGAGGCGCTTAAAGAGGGGCTGGCCTTGCTGCCCGCCGCCGAACAGGGGGTAACTCTGATGCTGCACCCCGACGATATAGCGCGAATCGAGCAGGCATTTGGCGCCGAAGAGTGCGCCAAGCGCCACTGGCGATTGCAAAGCGATCCCACCCTCTCTCCCGGCGATCTGCAACTGGCGACCGAGCTCTCCAGCATCGATTTGACCCTCTCCGGGCGCATCGATCAGTTGCTGCGCAACTTCTTGCGGGACAATGCGTCGCAGAAACCGGCTTCTCAGGATTCACGCCCATAACCGATGCCGGACGTTGCCGTCCGGCTGCACTTTTTAGCTCTCAGGAGGCCAGATGAGCGGCTCGCTACTGAACCGGTTGCAAGGGTACAAGGTACGCGACAGCGCCCCCAAACCGCCGGTCGCCGGTAAATTGACCCGGGTGGTGGGGCTGACCCTCGAAGCCATCGGCTGCCGCGCCGCCATCGGTGCCCTCTGCCGCATCGATACCCTTGATGGGACGCTGGAGGCTGAAGTGGTCGGTTTTTCTGGCGATCGCCTCTATCTGATGCCGAGCGAGCAGCTCAAGGGGGTGATCCCCGGTGCCCGGGTGGTGCCCATCACCGAAGAGCACGGCATTCCGGTCGGCATGAACCTGCTAGGTCGAGTCATCGACGGCATCGGCCAGCCACTCGATGGGCTCGGCCCCATTCTCTCCTCCCAGACCGTGCAGTTTGCCCAGCACCGCATCAACCCGCTCTCTCGCCGCCCGATCCATCAGCCGATGGACGTGGGGGTGCGCGCCATCAACGCCGTGCTGACGGTGGGGCAGGGCCAGCGGATGGGGCTGTTTGCCGGTTCCGGTGTCGGTAAATCGGTGCTGCTTGGCATGATGACTCGCGGCTCGGTGGCGGATGTGGTGGTGGTCGGCCTCATCGGTGAACGGGGTCGGGAGGTGAAAGAGTTTATTGAAGACATTCTGGGCGAGGAGGGGCGTGCCCGCTCCGTGGTGGTGGCGGCACCCGCTGATGCCTCGCCACTGATGCGGCTCAAGGGGTGTGAAACGGCGCTGGCCATTGCCGAGTATTTTCGCGATCAGGGGCTTAATGTGCTGCTCTTGATGGATTCGCTGACCCGTTATGCCCAGGCCCAGCGTGAGATTGCGCTGGCGGTGGGCGAGCCGCCAGCGACCAAGGGTTATCCACCGTCGGTATTTGCCAAATTACCGGCGCTGGTGGAGCGGGCGGGTAACGGCAGTGACGGCCAGGGCTCCATCACGGCATTCTTCACCGTACTGACCGAGGGGGATGACCTGCAAGATCCCATTGCCGATGCGGCGCGGGCGATCCTCGATGGCCACATAGTTCTGTCGCGCGAGCTGGCCGATGCGGGCCACTATCCGGCTATCGATATCGAGAAGTCCATCAGCCGGGTTATGCCCATGGTCACCTCGCCGGAACATATGGATCTGGCGCGCACCCTCAAGCAGTTCTACTCCCTCTATCAGCAGAACCGGGATCTCATCACCATCGGCGCCTACAGTCAGGGTTCCGATCCGCGTATTGACCGCGCCATCATTCAAAAACCCTATCTGGATCAGTTCTTGCAGCAGGGGATGCGCGAGGTCATTCACTACGATGATGGCCTGCAAGCCTTGCAGATGGTGGCGATGCCATTGATGCGCTGATGATGGTCGGTAACAGAGAGGTCGACGATGAGTAAAGGGTTGGTATTGTTGGCCGATCGGCTGGTGGAGGCGGAGCAGCAGTGTGCGCTGGCGCTGGTGAAGGCGCAGCAGGATCTCAAGCTGTTCATGGATCAGCAAAATGCCCTCAACCAGTACCGCCAGATCTATCACCAGCAGTGGACCGATCGCGGCCTGCAGGGGATTTCACCTCAGCAAAACACCCAGTATCACGCCTTTATCAACAAGCTCGAACAGGCAGCGACCCAGCAGTACGAAGGGGTGTTGCAGGTGCGTCAGGCGCTGGAACAGCGCCGTGAAGAGTGGCTGGCTGCCCAGCAGCGGCGCAAGGCGGTAGAGCTGTTACTGGAGAAGCAGGCGAGTCGCGAGCAGCAGAAAGCCCAGCGTCAGGAGCAGAAGATGCTGGATGAGTACGCCATGTTGCGACGCTTTCATCAATCTGGCCTGTAACTTGCTTTGATCTGGACATTGTCGGCGGCCATCTCTTTGGGGGCCACCAGAATTCAGGGATCCCATCATGATGCAGACACTGTTGACACAAACGCCTTCGGCTGCGGCCAACGGGTTGGACAAAGCGCCTCTGAGTGGTTCCGTCGAGAGCAAAAGTATCGATGGGGGAACCGGCAGCGACAGCAAGGGGGATTTCGCCACCCTGATTGCCAAAGCCCGGAACAGCGAGCAGGGCGCCGCCGAGGCCACTCAGGGCGGTAACCATGTCCGATCAGCCAAATCTTTGGCGACCGAGAGCGCCTCTCCAAAAGAGGAGATCGGCAAGGAGCAGGATCCTGACGCCGACAACAAGGTGGAGGAGGTCCCTGCCACCGACTTTCTGCTGCGCCTGCAAGATTCCCTCAAGCTCGATACCTCGCTAGTGACTCCCCAGCTGGCGGTGGCGGCCCAACAGAGCGCCACTGCGGTAGACGGCAATCCGTTGCCGCAAGAGGGTGAGCTGGAGGGGATTGCGCTTGATGAAAGCGAGCAGACTCCTGCCGCTGCCAGGATTGCCCAACAGCTTGCAGGTCAGACCGGGGCGCAGTCGCCGCTGGCGACGACCGCCAACTCGACTCCAGAAACCACCGTATCGTCTTCAGCGGCGCGAGTGGTGGCGAAGGGCGATGCCTCTGCTGCCGTTCTCTCCTCTGAAGGTGAAGATGCCGCCACTACTGCGGATGGGCAGGCTGGGGAGAAAGCCTCTGCCAAGGGAGAAACCCTCGGAGCAGATGGCAAGCACACCAAGCCCCTTACGGGGGCAGAGCGAATGGCCCAGCTGGCCAAGGTGCTGCCGGTCGATGAGTCGGCAAGCACCGCCAAATCAGCGGAGTCTCTCGCAACAAAAGAGGCTGGCGACAGCAAATCCGATCTCGCCGCCAGCAATGCTTTGACTAACAAGGGGCAGGCGACGCAAGCCGCGACTCAGGGGGCTGCGCTCAAGGCCTTCAGCGAGGGGCTCAAGCAGCCTGAGGCGGGCGCTGCAACCACTTCAGCAACTGCGGATGGAAGTGGGGTAGCTGGCAAGGGGGCAGAAAAGAGTGCTGCCGAGGGAAGCCAGCAGCCAGCCACCGCCGCCAATCAAGGTTCGGCGCCCGTGACGACGGCGCAAAGTGCCGCAGAAAGTGCCGCAGCCCAGAGCAGCGTGACGGCAAATGTGACGGCTCAGACCGATAGTGCTGCCGGCCCCGTGATGGTGGCGCCGCAGCAGGTGTTGGCACAGGCCGAATCTCAGGGGCCGCAAGCACCGCTGTCGACCATTTCAGCCGGCATCAAGCAGATGGAAGTGACCGGCACCGACGAGGTGCGAAAAGCGGTTTCGCTTGAGGTAAAACCGAAGGCCGGTGAGGCGGAGAAGAGCCTGGTTGCGACGACATCTAGCAGTGAGAGCAGCCCGAGCCAGACCGTTCAGCATGGCCAGAACAGCCAGACTCAGCCACAGGTAGCCGATAGCCGGGCGCCCGCCGCTGAGACGACGCTGCGCCGTGAGCCGCAGAATTTACCCCATTTGAAACTGGCCAGTCAGGAAGCGCCTGCCGAATTGCACCAGAAGGTCAATGTGATGCTGGCCGAAAAACTGCAACAGGCGGAAATTCAGCTCGACCCCCTCGGCCTTGGCAAGATGAAGATCCAGATCCAGATGGGAGCCGACAGTCAGGCCAACGTCCATTTTGTGGTACAACATGGACAGACCCGCGAGATGCTGGAGCAGGCGATGCCCCGGCTGCGTGACATGCTGGCAGGGCAGGGGATCCAGCTTGGCCAGACGCAGGTGCAGCAGCAGTCGCAGCAACAGCAGCAACAGGGCCAGCCCACCTTTAACGGGCAGGGGCAGCAGGGGCAGAGTAGTGGTCAGCCGCGGTCCGGTAACGGGCTGGTTGAAGGGGAGCTCACCACATCCAACCCCAGTTTGCTGGTGGAATCGACAAACGGTTCCGGAATTGATTTCTATGCTTGATGCAATCCCGAGTAAGTTTATGATATCGAACAAGTTTGAGACTAGGGTGGACAAGGGATGGCTGACGATAACGAGTTGACGCTAAAAGACCCGGCTGCGGGCAAGAAAAAGAAGCTGATCATTATCATTGCCCTGGCGGTTATTTTGCTGGGCGGAGGTGGTGCTGGCGCCTTCCTGATGCTCTCCGGCTCCGATAAACCGCCCGCTGAAGCGGCGGAAGGTGCCGAGGCCGCACCCAAGGAGGAAGCGCCTAAACCTTCCCTCTATGTCGGTATGCCGCGCCCCTTTGTCTTCAACGTCGCAGGTGCCCAGCGAGATCGACTGGTGCAGATCAAGATCCAGCTGATGGTGCGCGGTACCGCCGACGAGACGCTGGCCAAACAGAATATCCCCCTGATTGAAGGCACCTTGCTGCGTGTATTCAGCGCAGCCAGTGCCGAACAGCTGATGACCTTCGAAGGCAAGGAGAAGCTGCGCAAGGATTCACTGGAAGAGTGCCGTCGGGTGCTCAAGGACCTGGTCTCTTCCCCCGTTATCGAACAAGTGCTGTTTACCGGCTTTGTAATGCAGTAGGTGAAGCGTGAGCGATCTGTTAAGTCAGGACGAAATTGATGCCCTCTTGCACGGTGTCGATGATGTCGAAGAGGAAGAGATAGGCGGCGCTGGAGACCCCGGCGTAGCCCAGTTTGACTTCTCCTCCCAAGACCGCATCGTCCGTGGTCGCATGCCGACGCTGGAGCTGGTGAATGAACGTTTCGCCCGCCATATGCGGATCAGCCTGTTCAACATGATGCGTCGTACCGCCGAGGTCTCCATCAACGGCGTGCAGATGCTCAAGTTTGGCGAGTATGTTCATACCCTGTTTGTGCCGACCAGTCTCAACATGGTGCGCTTCCGCCCGCTCAAGGGGACGGCGCTCATCACCATGGAGGCCCGACTGGTCTTCATTCTGGTGGAGAACTTCTTCGGTGGCGATGGCCGTTATCACGCCAAGATTGAAGGGCGCGAGTTCACGCCGACCGAACGGCGCATTATCCAGATGCTGCTCAAACTGGTGTTTGAGGATTACAAGGATGCCTGGGCGCCAGTGATGGATGTGGGGTTCGAGTATCTCGACTCCGAAGTGAACCCGGCGATGGCCAACATCGTCAGCCCGACCGAGGTGATCGTGGTCAGCTCGTTCCACATCGAGCTTGATGGTGGCGGCGGCGACTTCCACGTGGCGATGCCTTACTCCATGCTGGAGCCGATCCGCGAGCTGCTGGACGCCGGTGTGCAGAGTGACAAGGGGGATACCGACGTACGCTGGAGCAAGGCGCTGCGTGACGAGATCATGGACGTCAAGGTGGAGCTGCGGGCCAAGCTGCTGGAGACCGAACTCACCCTGCGTGAACTGATGGAGCTGCGACCCGGCGATATCATTCCGGTCGATATGCCGGAAAATCTGCTGGTTTTTGTGGAGGACTTGCCCACTTTCCACGCCAAGATGGGCCGCACCAAGGATAATGTGGCGCTCAAGATCACCGACAAGCTCAAACGTCCGGAAGGGGTCAAGACGGAGATGCATCTGGTGACCCGGGGCGGGGTACGAATTGATGGCGAGGCCGAGCTGGAAGAGCTCGAGCGCAGTATCGAAGATCAACAGCGATAATTGACGGTTTATTACGGTAAACGGTCACGAAGTAGCATAAGGAAACAAGATGAGCGGAACTGAGGAAGAAGATCTGATGGCTGATGCCTGGGCTGCGGCTCTGGAGGAGCAGGTGACGGCGGAAGCCAAGCCAGCCCCGCTGGAAGAGTTGAAAGATGACGCCCCCATCAGTGCCGAGGAGCGTCGCAAGCTCGACACCATTCTCGATATTCCGGTCACTATCGCCATGGAGGTGGGCCGCAGCCAGATCAGCATCCGCAACCTGTTGCAGCTGAACCAGGGCTCGGTGGTGGAGCTGGATCGGGTTGCAGGCG
Source organism: Aeromonas sp. 75A (assembly GCF_051919425.1). NCBI lineage: Bacteria > Pseudomonadati > Pseudomonadota > Gammaproteobacteria > Aeromonadales > Aeromonadaceae > Aeromonas > Aeromonas sp. 75A. The sequence goes on from NZ_JBQBES010000002.1 coordinate 3,376,482, forward strand.
AGCCGCTGGACGTATTGGTCAACGGAACCCTGATCGCTCACGGCGAGGTAGTGGTGGTGAACGACAAGTTCGGTATCCGCCTGACCGACGTCATCAGCCAGATAGAACGGATCAAGAAGCTCAAATGATGCGCCTCCTGATGTTATTGTTGCCAGTTCCGGCCTTTGCCGAGACTGGAGCATCTGCCAACGTGCCTAGTCTGAGCTCCTGGTTGCTCTCCAGTCTGATGGTGATCGGTCTCATTCTGGTGCTGGGCTTTCTGCTCAAGAAGAGCAAGCTGGCGACCGCCATGGGGGGCGGCCAGATGCGGGTCATCGCCTCGTTGCCGGTGGGTTACAAAGAGAAGCTGCTGGTGGTCAAGGTGGGCGAACAGCAACTACTGGTCGGCGTAACACCGCAGCAGGTTAACTTTCTCTACCGGCTGGAGGAGCCGCTGGACGAAAACCAGCCTCAGGCGTTTTCCCAGCAGCTTGGCAAATTGATGGGCAAGCATGAAAAAAGCTAACGGCTTATGGCTGAAAACGGGGCTGCTGGTCAGCCTGCTGATACCACTGTTTTGCTCCTGGCCTGCGCTTGCACAGGACGCCATGTCGGCGGTGACCGTCAAGACCATGGGGGATGGCTCTCAGGAGTACAGCCTGACCCTGCAAGTGCTGGCGCTGATGACCGCGCTCTCCTTCTTGCCGGCCATGGTGATCATGATGACCTCGTTTACCCGCATTATCATTGTGCTGGGCATCTTGCGTCAGGCGATCGGTCTGCAACAGAGTCCCTCCAACCAGGTGTTGATCGGCATTGCCCTGTTCATGTCGTTTTTCATCATGTCGCCGGTACTGGATCGTATCAATGATGAGGCATTGCAGCCCTATCTGGCCGAGACCATTCAGACAAAGGAGGCGCTGGAGCGGGCCGAGTTGCCCATCCACCAGTTCATGCTGGCCCAGACCCGGATCAAGGATCTCAACACCTTTATGGAGATCGCCAACGTGCAGGTGGAGAAACCTGCCGATGTGCCGCTACGGGTGCTGATCCCTGCGTTTGTCACCAGCGAGCTGAAAACCGCCTTCCAGATTGGTTTTATGCTGTTCCTGCCGTTCCTGGTCATCGATCTGGTGGTCGCCAGTATTCTGATGGCGATGGGGATGATGATGCTCTCGCCGATGATCGTCTCGCTGCCTTTCAAGCTGATGCTGTTCGTGATGGTGGATGGCTGGAATCTCATTCTGGGGTCGCTGGCTAACAGTTTCGGACTGGGTGCCGGTTAGCCGGTCGAGCGCAAGGAGCCCGAACATGAGTCCTGAAACCTTTGTCGACGTCTTTCGCGAGGCGCTCTGGCTGGTCAATATCATGGTCAGCGCTGTGATCCTGCCCAGCCTCGCTATCGGCCTGGTGGTAGCCATTTTTCAGGCGGCCACCTCCATCAACGAACAGACCCTGAGCTTTCTGCCTCGTCTCATCGTGACACTGTTTGCGCTGGGGGCTGGCGCTCACTGGGGCTTGCAGAGTCTGATGGACTTCTTCGTGCTGATGGTGAACCAAATCCCCGAGGTGGTGGGATGACCTACACAACCGCTCTGATCATGGAGTGGTTGTCTTCCATCCTCTGGCCGCTGGCGCGGGTGAGCAGTCTGCTGATGGTGATGGCTGTGTTTGGCAGCCGCCTTGCTCCTGCGCGGGTACGGATGGGGCTGGCTTTGGCCATCACCTTTCTGATAGCCCCGTTGCTTCCGAAAATGCCCCCTATCGAGCTCTTCTCTGCTGGCAGTTTTCTGGTATTGGGCCAGCAGCTGCTGATCGGTATTGCCCTCGGTCTGATGACCCAGTTTCTGATGGAGAGCTTCGTGATGGCCGGTCAGGTCATCGCCATGCAAACCAGCCTCGGCTTTGCCACCCTGGTGGATCCGATGAATGGCCAGTCGGCCCCCGTGGTGGGTCAATTCTATCTGATGCTGGCGACCCTGGTGTTTCTGGCGCTGGATGGCCATCTGGTGATGCTGCGGCTGGTGATCCTCAGCTTTGAAACCTTGCCGGTGTCGGACGCTGGACTCACTTTACCGGCCATCCGTACCCTGATCGGTTTTCTCGGAGTGATGTATCAGGCCTCACTGGTGATGGCCCTTTCTGCCATCGTCGCCCTGCTGCTGATCAACTTCGCTTTTGGCGTCATGACCCGGGCGGCGCCGCAGCTCAACATTTTCAGTATCGGTTTTGCGGTCAGTATGATGTCGGGTCTGCTGATCCTCTGGCTCACTATCGGCGGGTTCCTCGGTCACTTCGACATCATGTGGGAGCGGGTGCAGGAGGTTAGCTGCGAGCTGATCAACACCCAGTGCTTCGGGGGCGCTCATGGCTGATACCGACCAGGAACGTACCGAACAACCCACGGGCAAACGACTGCAACAGGCCCGTGAAAAAGGGCAGATTGCACGTTCAAAAGAGCTGGGGACCGCCAGCGTTCTGCTCTCGGCGGTCTTTGGCCTGTTGATGCTCAAGGGCTCTCTGGCGACCGCCATGGTCAAGGTTGTCACCATGGGCTTTACCCTGGACCGGGAGCAGGCGTTCGATCCCAATGCCATGATCGCTATGGTGCCGGCGCTGCTGGGGGAACTGGTGCTTCCGCTGGGGCTGTTGTTCGCGCTGGTGGCGATTGCCGCTTTTATCGGCAACACCCTGATGGGGGGGATGAACTTCTCCACCGAAGCCATGATGCCCAAGATGAGCAAGCTGAGTCCACTCAGCGGCCTCAAGCGCATGTTCGGGGTGCAGTCGCTGATCGAGCTGGTCAAATCCATCGCCAAGGTGGTGTTCATCACCCTGTTTGCCTGGTGGATGTTATCCAGCCAGTTCAATCACCTGCTCAACCTCTCAATGGAGGGTTTCCCCGGCGGCATTATTGATGCGCTGGAGTTGTTTCTCTGGATGTTGATCATCCTCTGCTGCGCCCTGCTTCCCATCGTTGCCATCGACGTGCCGTTCCAGCAGTGGAACCACATGCGTCAGCTCAAGATGACCAAGCAGGAGGTCAAGGACGAGTTCAAGGACAGCGAAGGCAAGCCCGAGGTAAAGGGCAAGATCCGTCAGTTGCAGATGCAGATGGCGATGCGCCGGATGATGGGGGATGTACCCAAGGCCGATGTGGTGATCACCAACCCGACCCACTACTCGGTAGCGCTCAAGTATGATGCGGGCAAACCCGGTGCCGCGCCCAAGGTCGTGGCCAAGGGCACAGATGAAATTGCAATGAAGATCAGGGAGATCGCCAGAGAGTACGAGATCCCCATCATGCCGTCACCAGCCTTGACCCGGGCTATTTACCACTCAACCGAGCTGGGCCACGAGATCCCGGAAGGGCTGTTTGCGGCGGTTGCCCAGGTGCTCGCCTATGTCTTCCAGCTCAAGAAATTCCGCCGTGGTCAGGGGCGCCGTCCCCAGCCGCTGGCTAAAGATCTGCCTATTCCGACCGAATATCGGAAATGACAAAGTTCTGACGTAGTCAAAATAAATCCATTGCATTTCAATGTCTTGTATTGTTGGCTTGATGTTTGCTTTAATCTGGCACCAGCAGGTTGAAATTGAGAAGCGCGATGGAATTCAAGGCAGTATTGGGCCAGTTCAAAGAGTACCGGGGAGTATTGGGCAAAGGCCTTGGTACCCCTCTACTGGTATTGGCCGCGCTCGGCATGGTGGTGTTACCCATCCCGCCGCTGATGCTGGACGTGCTCTTCTCCTTTAACATTGCCCTCTCCATCGTGGTGCTGCTGGTATCCGTCTATACCCGCCGCCCCCTCGAATTTGCTGCCTTCCCGACCGTACTGCTGCTCGCTACCTTGCTGCGGTTGGCGTTGAACGTCGCCTCGACCCGGGTGGTGTTACTGGAAGGTCATAATGGCAGTGCGGCGGCCGGCCATGTGATCGAGGCGTTCGGTAACGTGGTGATCGGCGGCAACTATGCGGTCGGCATCATCGTTTTCACCATCCTGATGATCATCAACTTTGTGGTCATTACCAAGGGTGCCGGGCGGATCGCGGAAGTGAGTGCCCGTTTTACCCTTGATGCGATGCCGGGCAAACAGATGGCCATCGATGCCGATTTGAACGCCGGCCTTATCAATCAGGAAGAGGCGAAGAAGCGTCGTCAGGATGTAACCCAGGAAGCTGACTTCTACGGCTCCATGGATGGTGCCTCCAAGTTTGTCAAAGGGGATGCCATTGCGGGCATCATGATCCTCTTTATCAACATCATCGGCGGCTTCATCATCGGGATGATGCAGCACCAGCTGACCTTCAGCGAATCTGCCGAGATCTATACCCTGTTGGCCATCGGTGACGGTCTGGTGGCGCAGATCCCCTCCCTGCTGCTCTCAATTGCAGCCGCCATCATAGTGACCCGTCAGAATACCGATCAGGATATGGGAACCGCGGTGCTGGGTCAGCTGTTTGACAATCCCAAAGCTCTGATCATTTCTGCCGGCATTCTGCTGATGATGGGACTGGTGCCGGGGATGCCGCATTTCGCCTTCCTGAGTCTGGGGGCTCTCGCCGCCGCCGGCGCCTGGTGGTTGCTGCGCCGCGAGAAACTGGCGGCCGCCAAAGCAGCCAAGGGAGAGCTGCTGCCTGCTACAGCTGAGCAGCCTCATGAGCAGAAAGAGCTGAGCTGGGACGATGTGATGCCGGTGGACATCATCGGGCTGGAAGTGGGTTATCAGCTGATCCCGCTGGTAGATCGCAATCAGGGTGGCGAACTGCTCAACCGGATCAAAGGGGTGCGCAAGAAACTCTCGCAAGAGCTGGGCTTTCTGGTCCCTGCCGTCCACATTCGCGACAACCTGGATCTGGCGCCAAACCAATACCGCATCACCTTGATGGGAGTCAGTACCGGCGAGGCCAATGTCTACCATGATAAGGAGATGGCCATCAATCCGGGGCAGGTGTTCGGCCAGATCCAGGGAATAGCGACCCGGGATCCCGCCTTCGGACTGGAAGCGGTCTGGGTTGCCAAGGAGATGGTTTCTCAGGCACAGACGCTGGGGTATACAGTGGTAGATACCGCGACCGTGGTGGCTACCCATCTGAGCCAGATCCTGACCAACCATGCGGCTCTGTTGCTGGGTCATGACGAGGTACAACAGCTGCTCGACATGATTGGCAAACATCAGAGCAAGCTGGTCGAAGGGCTGGTGCCGGAAGTGATCAGCATGGGTAACCTTGTGAAGGTATTGCAGAATTTGCTCAATGAAGGCGTGCCAATCCGCGATATGCGCACTATCCTGCAGACCCTGGTTGAATACGCGCCGCGCAGTCCGGATCCGGAAGTGCTCACGGCCGCTTGCCGGATTGCCCTGCGTCGCCTGATTGTGCAGGAGATTGCAGGCCCCGATCCCGAGCTGCCGGTGATTACCTTGGCGCCGGAATTGGAACGTATATTGCATCAATCCCTGCAGGCAGGTGGCGGTGATGGTGCCGGTATTGAACCGGGTCTGGCAGAGCGGATGCAGCGTTCGCTGGTGGAAGCCACTCAACGACAAGAATTGGAAGGCCAACCGGCCGTGCTTCTGACATCGGGGATCTTGCGCAATACCCTGGCGAAATTTGTCAAGAATGCCATTCCTGGATTGCGCGTTCTGTCTTATCAGGAAGTGCCCGACGACAAGCAGATCCGCATCGTCAGTGCGGTAGGGCAGAACTAGTTAGCGGAGACGACGGGTGAAGATTAAGCGGTTTTTTGCCAAGGATATGCGAACGGCTCTGGCCGAGGTCAAGGAGACTCTCGGGCCGGATGCCGTCATCATGTCCAACAAGAAGGTCACCGGAGGGGTAGAGATAGTCGCCGCAGTCGATTATCAATCCCAGGTTCCGGGGCCCAAAGATGCGCCGGTTCGCCGTCAGCTGAACGATGAGAGCGTCAATATTTCGTCTGCTGCACGGCAGATGATCCGCCCCGAGCCGACGCCGGCGAAGGAGCAGAACGAACATTATGCCGATACCCTGGCCGCCTTGCTGGCGCGCCAGCAGAAGCTCAAGCCGGGCAATGGGGCGCCAATGGGCAATACCCAATCGGCCGGGCTGGCCGCTGCCAATGCAGCGCCCAGAACATTGGCCGAGCAGGGGCAGTGGGGCGCAGCTCCCGAACCTGCCAAGCCCAAAGCCCGGGTTGCGTCCGGCCAGCGCCCCCCTCAACCTGCCCAGCGGGATCAGGAGATGGAAGGGATGCGCAAGGAGATGGCCAGCATCCGTAAATTGCTGGAGCACCAGATCTCCGGGCTGATGTGGCAAGAGGTGGAGCGCCGCGAACCGATGCGGGCCCTGTTGATCAAGGAGCTCAAAAAACTGGGCTTTGATGATGCCTTTGCCGATCAACTGGCGGGACTGATCCCCGAAGATATGTCCATCCATCAGGCGATGGCCCAGTTGGCCGAAGTGCTGACGGCCCAGCTCAAGATCAGTGAGGACGAGATCATGCGTCAGGGCGGCGCGGTGGCGCTGCTTGGTCCGACCGGGGTGGGCAAAACCACCACCATCGCCAAACTGGCGGCCCGCTTCGCCATGAAGTATGGCGCCGAGCAGGTGGCGCTGATCACCACCGACAACTACCGGATCGGTGCCCATGAACAGCTGCAGACCTATGGCCGCATCATGGGTTGCCCGGTGCGGCAGGTGCGTGATGCCGAAGAGCTGGCCAATGCCCTTTATCAGTTCCGCCACCGTCGGCTGGTACTTATCGATACGGCCGGGGTGGGTCAGCGGGATATCCGCCTGACCGAGCAGCTCGATACCCTGGTCAAGAATGCCAAGGTGCGGATCCGCAGTTATCTGGTGATGTCGGCAACGTCCCAGCGTCGGGTGATGCAGGAGGCGGTTGACCATTTCCGGCGTATTCCATTAAGCGGCTGCATACTTACCAAATTGGATGAAAGTCTGAATCTTGGCGAAGTGATTAACGTGTGTATCCAGAATTCATTGCCCATCAGCTATATCACTGACGGACAAAGGGTTCCGGAAGATATTCAGGTTGCCAATGCGGCGCAGCTCGTCGGGGCTGCCATGGGCTCGCTGGAGCGAGAAACAGAGGAGCCCTATTTCTGGGGCGCAGGCTTTGGCGAGGCCGAAGATTCGGAGTTTTATGAGTAACATGTATATGGATCAGGCGAGTGGTCTGCGCAAAATGCGTCAAAACAATCGAGTAAAAGTAATCGCCGTTTCCGGTGGTAAAGGTGGCGTGGGCAAGACCAACGTGACCCTGAACGTGGCCGGAGCCATGGCCGCCCAAGGCAAGCGGGTGATGGTGCTGGATGCCGACCTGGGTCTGGCCAACGTCGACGTCATGCTGGGGCTGCGGGTTCATCGCAACCTCTCTCATGTCCTGGCGGGTGAATGCACCATCGACGACATCATCGTCGAAGGCCCTTACGGCATGATGATCGTGCCTGCGACCTCGGGCACTCAGTCCATGGTCGAGCTTTCTCCGGTGCAGCATGCCGAGCTTATCCGTGCCTTCAGCGAGATGAAGACCCAGGTAGACATCCTGCTGGTGGATACGGCTGCGGGGATCTCCGATATGGTGCTGAGCTTCACCCGAGCAGCTCAGGACATCATGGTGGTGGTTTGCGATGAGCCGACCTCCATCACCGATGCCTACGCCCTCATCAAGATCCTCTCCAAAGATCACGGCGTGTTTCGTTTCAAGGTGGTGGCCAATATGGTGCGCAGTCTGCGCGAAGGGCAGGAGCTCTTTGCCAAACTGACCCGGGTAACGGATCGTTTCCTCGACACCTCCCTGGAGCTGGTCGCCTGTGTACCCTATGACACCAATCTGCGTGCCGCCGTGCGCAAGCAGAAGCTGATTGTCGAGGCGTTTCCCAAGTCGCCGGCCGCACTGGCGTTCCGGGCCCTTGCCAACAAGGCGGCGAGCTGGCCGGTGCCCAACCAGCCGGGCGGCCATCTGGAGTTTTTCCTGGAAAATTTGTTGCAGAAACCGGCCACAACACAGGAAGGTTCCCGTGAATAAAGCCCAAGCGTACTTGCGTCATCAGGATTCCTACGTGCTGGTGGAGCGTCATGCTCCCCTGGTCAAGCGAATTGCCCAGCATTTGTTGGCTCGCCTGCCCAGCAGTGTCTTGCTGGATGACCTGATCCAGGCAGGTATGATTGGGCTGCTTGAAGCCTCCCGCAACTTTGACGGTAGCAAGGGGGCCAGCTTCGAGACGTATGCCGGGATCCGCATCCGCGGCGCCATGCTGGATGAGATTCGGCGTGGTGACTGGGTGCCCCGTTCAGTGCATCGCAACAGCAGGGCTATTGCAGAAGCGATCGAGAGTGTCGAGCAGACTCACGGGCGTGACGCGCGAGATACCGAGGTTGCTGCCGAGATGGGGGTATCCATCGCTGATTACCATGCGATGCTGCAAGATGTCTCCTGCGGCAAAATTATCGGCATCGAAGATTTGGGAGTCAGCGAGGATGTGATCGGCAACCCCGATGACGCCCCTTCAGGCTCGGGATTCGATGAATTGGCTGCCGAGCGATTTCAGATTCAATTATCCGAGCAAATTGGTCGTCTACCAGAGAGAGAAGCTTTGGTTCTCTCTCTTTACTACGATGAAGAGCTGAATTTGCGTGAAATTGGCGAGGTTTTGAATGTCAGCGAGTCGCGTGTGAGCCAGATCCACAGTCAGGCAATGCACAGATTGCGTGCTCGTTTGAGAGATTGGCATCTATAAGTGTTTGTACTGGCTACACTGAGATGAAACTCTAAGGCATAATCCGCACGACACAACCCGTTTTTAGCATCATGTAAGTGAGCCACTCTGGTGGCTATTTAGGAGGGAATTTTGGACAAGAACATGAAAATCCTCATTGTTGACGATTTTTCAACGATGCGCCGGATTATCAAGAACTTGCTGCGCGACTTGGGATTCAACAATACCCATGAGGCGGATGACGGCAATACAGCGCTGCCGATGCTGAAAAATGGTGACTTTCAGTTTGTAGTTACCGACTGGAACATGCCTGGCATGCAAGGTATTGACCTGCTTAAAGCCATCCGTGTCGATGAGAAGCTCAAGCATCTGCCGGTACTGATGGTAACCGCTGAAGCCAAACGTGAGCAGATCATTGAAGCCGCCCAAGCTGGCGTCAACGGTTACATCGTCAAGCCCTTCACCGCAGCAACGCTCAAAGAAAAACTCGACAAAATTTTCGAACGAATTGGCTAAGGAGCTGCAGGGATGATGGCCAAAACGAGAGCAATGATTTCGCTCGACCAGGCAAGGATGCTTGTTGCTCATCTGGAGCAAGGCGAATTTGAGCTGGCCGATGAACTGCTTGCCGAAGTATGTGCCCCCAACGCAGCCGATCTGTTTGAAAAAGTAGGTCAGCTGACCCGACAACTGCATGATTCACTTCAAGAATTTCGCCTCGATCCCCGTATTCCCGATTTGGCTACCCATGACATTCCCGATGCTCGGGAGCGTTTGAGCTACGTTATCGATATGACCGACAAAGCGGCCAATCGCACAATGGATGCGGTGGAAGCCAGTTTGCCGATAGCGGATCGCCTGAATGACAATATCCAGCTGGTGATGCCGAACTGGAATGCCCTCATGTCTCGTGACATGAGCGTGGGGCAGTTCAAATCCTTATGTCACCAACTTGATGATTTTATTAAGGCTTCAGAGTCTGATGCCGATAAATTACGGCAACTGCTGACAGAAATCCTGATGGCACAAGATTTTCAGGATTTGACAGGTCAGATGATCCGCAAGGTCATCAAGCTTGTTCAGGAAGTTGAAACAAAATTAATAGAAATGCTGACCATGTTTGGTGAGGCTTCTGCTGAGCATTCAACTCGTAGTATTCCTGTCAACGGGATTGAAGCAGAGGGCCCTATCATGAACCCCGAGGCTCGTGCCGATGTGGTCAATGGTCAGGATGATGTGGACGATCTGCTGTCTAGCTTGGGATTCTAATGGAGTGACGCATGGCCTTCGAAGTTGATGAAGACATACTGCAAGACTTTCTGGTCGAAGCATCCGAAATATTGGAACAGTTGTCTGAACAACTGGTCGACTTGGAAAAGCGGCCCGATGACAAGAACCTGTTGAATGCCATCTTTCGCGGTTTCCATACCGTGAAAGGGGGGGCAGGTTTTCTGTCGCTCGGTGAACTGGTTGATGTATGCCACGGTGCGGAAAACGTGTTCGATATCTTGCGTAATGGCAAGCGAACCGTTACTGCGGAGCTGATGGATGTGATCCTGCAAGCGCTGGATGCCATCAATGTCATGTTTGCCCAGGTTCAAAATCGCGAAGCACCCAGCCCTGCGTCAGATGACTTGCTTCATGACCTCCACGAGTTGTGCAAGCCGGAAGGGGAAGAGCAACTGCGCACTGCTACCAGTGCGGCTGCGGCTGTAGAATCTGAACCGGCAGCACCGGTAGTTGTTGAAGAAGTTGTTCCAGAAGTTGTTGAACCCGCAGCCATCAGCAGCGAGCCTGCTCCTGTCAATGGCGGCGGGTCGATCGATGAAATTTCTGCAGACGAATTTGAACGTCTGCTGGACGAGCTCCACGGCGTGGGTGGGGCTCCGACCAAGACGGCTGCAGCAGCCCCAATAGCGGGTGGCTCTGGCGATATCACTGATGATGAGTTTGAGGCCTTGCTGGATCAGCTCCATGGTCAGGGACAGCACATGGGGGCGCCAGAGATAAATCCTCTGAAGTCGGTGCAAAAAGAGGTGGACGAGCTTATCGATGATGATGAGTTTGAGCGTCTGCTTGATGAATTGCATGGTCGTGGTCAAGGGCCTCAGAGTACTATGGCACCTGCCGCACCTGCCGCACCTGCCGCACCTGCCGCACCTGCCGCACCTGCTGCGGTGACTCGGCCCAAACCGGCCACTCCTGTTGCCAAACCAGCACCGGCAGCCCCCGCAAAACCCGCTGAAGCAGCCAAGGCACCAGCGCCTGCCGCCAAGGCTGCGCCTGCGCCAGCAGAAAATAGTGCCGTGCAAAGCGATACGACGGTGCGGGTGGATACCAAGACCCTCGATGTCATCATGAACATGGTAGGTGAGTTGGTACTGGTTCGTAACCGGCTGGTGAGCTTGGGTATTGCCAGTAATGATGAAGAGATGTCAAAAGCGGTTGCCAATCTGGATGTGGTAACGGCTGACCTGCAAGGTGCGGTGATGAAAACCCGCATGCAGCCAATCAAGAAGGTATTTGGTCGTTTCCCGCGCGTGGTGCGTGACCTGGCCAGAACCCTCAAGAAAGAGATTGAGCTGGTGATGGTGGGGGAAGAGACCGATCTTGATAAAAACCTGGTGGAGGCGCTCGCCGATCCTCTGGTTCACCTTGTTCGCAACTCATGCGATCACGGGGTCGAAATGCCGGATGTGCGAGAGAAAGCGGGCAAGCCGCGGCAAGGGACAATCACCCTTAGCGCCTCCCAGCAAGGTGACCATATTCTGCTTTGCATCGAGGATGATGGGGCAGGGATGGATCCTGAGAAACTCAAGTCCATCGCAATCAGTCGCGGTGTGCTGGATGCAGATACTGCCGCTCGCATGAGCGACAACGATGCCTATAACCTGATCTTTGCTCCGGGCTTTTCAACTAAGGCCGAGATCTCCGATATCTCTGGCCGTGGTGTCGGAATGGATGTGGTTAAAACCAGCATTGTCAGCCTCAATGGGTCGGTGCACATCGATTCCACCTGGGGGAAAGGTACCCGCCTCGAAATAAAGGTGCCGTTGACGCTGGCCATCCTGCCGACTCTGATGGTGGAAGTGGGTGAGCAGACCTTCGCACTTCCCCTCGGTTGTGTGAACGAGATTTTCCATCTGGACCTGAAAAAGGCCAACATGGTTGATGGCCAGCTCACCATCATTGTGCGCGAGAAGGCGATACCGCTCTTCTATCTGCATAAATGGTTGATTCGTGGCGCCAACAAACGTTCACGTCAGGATACCGGACATGTGGTGATCGTGCAGATTGGCACTCAGCAAATCGGGTTTGTGGTAGATAGCCTGATTGGTCAGGAAGAGGTGGTGATCAAGCCACTCGATAATCTGCTGCAAGGCACCCCTGGCATGGCCGGTGCGACGATTACCAGTGATGGCGGAATTGCTCTTATTTTGGATGTGCCGAGTCTGCTCAAAGCATATGCGCGTAGACATTAATAGCTCAGGCCCAAGGAGTTAGAAAAACAACAATGGCAGTCAAGGTATTAGTTGTCGACGATTCGAGCTTCTTTCGCCGTCGGGTGAGCGAGATCATCAATCAGGATCCCATGCTGACGGTGATTGATACGGCCCAGAATGGACGTGAGGCGGTGGACAAGGCGATGTCGCTGCGCCCTGATGTGATCACCATGGACATCGAGATGCCCGTGATGGATGGCATCAGTGCGGTGCGGGAGATCATGGCCAAGTGCCCAACCCCCATTCTGATGTTCTCCTCCCTGACCCATGAAGGGGCCAAGGCTACGCTGGATGCGCTGGACGCCGGTGCCCTGGACTTCTTGCCCAAGAAGTTTGAGGACATTGCCAGAGACAAAGATGAAGCGGTCAGACTGTTGCAACAGCGGGTGAAGGAGATCTCTCGCAAGCGCTTCCTGATGACATCCGCTGCCCGCCCCAAAGCACCTGAACCGGTTGCTCGTGCTCCGCTGGGCAGCACTGCGCCCAGAACTTCAGATCGTCAGCCTGACCTGCAACGTACTGTACCAAGTGCTTCATTCAAGCGCAGTGGCAAGAGTTATCAGTTGGTGGCGATCGGCACTTCTACCGGCGGACCTGTTGCTTTGCAAAATGTGCTGACCAAGTTGCCGGGGGATTTTCCCCATCCCATCCTGCTTATCCAGCATATGCCAGCCACTTTTACCGCCGCGTTTGCTGCCCGCCTCAACGGGTTATGTCAGATTGGCGTCAAGGAAGCGGAAGATGGCGATGTGCTTAAACCAGGGCATGCCTATCTTGCTCCTGGTGGCAAACAGATGCTGCTGGAAGGTCGTGGTGCAGGGGCCCGCATTCGCATCGTGGATGGCAACGACAAGGTCAATTACAAGCCTTGTGTGGATATCACTTTTGCCTCTGCGGCCAAAACCTATGCCGACAAGGTATTGGCGATTGTGTTGACCGGTATGGGCGCAGATGGCCGTGATGGCGCCAGACTGCTGAAAGAGCAGGGATCAACCATCTGGGCTCAGGATGAGGCTTCCTGCGTGGTATATGGTATGCCCCAAGCAGTAGCCAAAGCGGGGATTGCCAGCGAATCACTCCCTCTGGACAAGGTGGCCCAGCGTATTCTGGTTGAGTTGGGGCGCTAATCATGGGCTTGCTCGGTCTGCTCCTGGCATTGGGGGCTATTGCCATTGCCCAACTGTGGCATGGCGGCTCCCTGTTGACGCTGGTGGACGGCCCTGCTTTTTTGATCGTGCTGGGTGGTACCGTCGGTGCCGTCACGTTGCAGACCCCAGCCAAGTACATCTTGCTGGCGTTGCGCCAGCTGTTATGGATTTTTACCCCTCCCCGCCAAGATCTCGCGACGCAGGCCGAACGGTTGAAGTCGTGGGCCGTCTTTGCGCGCCAGCAAGGGCTGCTGGCCCTTGAAAATCAGGCTGAGCAGGAGGAAGACAACTTTACCCGCCAAGGGCTTGGTATGATTGTCGATGGGGTCTCCACAGAGGATATACGTATGCTGCTGGAAGCGGACATCGATATCGAGCAGGAGCGCAATGAACATGCCGCCAGGGTATTTGAAGCTATGGGGGGGTACAGTCCGACCATCGGGATCATCGGTGCCGTGCTGGGCCTAATCCAGGCCATGTTTCATCTCGAAGACCCGTCAGCACTGGGGGCGGGTATCGCAGTGGCATTTGTGGCGACCATCTATGGAGTGGGGTTTGCCAACCTAATCTACCTGCCTATCGCCAATCGGCTACGCGCATTTCACTATCACTATGCACTCTTTCAGGAGATGACCCTGGAAGGGCTGCTGGCTATCGCCCATGGTGAAAACGGCTTGCAGGTTGAACGCCGGCTCAGGGCCTATTTGAAAGGAGAGTAGCCATGCGCAAGCGCTATCGGTTGCACTTGCAGGGTCGCGAGCATCTTGACCGTTGGCTGGTTTCCTATGCCGATTATATGACGCTGATCTTTGCCTTGTTCGTGGTGCTCTACTCTGTTGCGCTGGTGAACAAGGACAAGTATCGCGCGGTGATTGATGGTATGAGCCAGGCGTTCAGTGTCATGCAGTCTGGCGGCAATGGCTTGCTTGAAGGGCAGGGTAATTCCCTGCTGGATAACGCGGTATCTGCCTCTCCATCATTGCTGGAAAGCCCAGCATCCCCCTCTCCTTCACTTGCTCCTATTTCTGGTGTGCCAGTGCTGCAAGATGGCGCGACACTTGCAAAACTCGATATGCAGTTGCAACAGAGCATGGGCTCGCTGGTGGATGCCGGTATCGTCAAAGTGACGCAAGATGAGAATTGGCTGACGATAGAACTTAGTTCCGGGTTGTTGTTTGGCAGCGGCAGTGCCTTTTTGGGACCAAACGCTGCACCGATCATTAATACTCTTTCAAGTATTCTCAAACCGGTCGATAACTATGTAAGGGTTCGGGGTTATACCGATAACCAACAGATAAATAATGAAATTTATCGTTCTAACTGGGCGCTTTCTGCTGCTCGGGCCGAAGCGGTACTCAATGGTTTGATTGCAGATGGGATCGCCCCCCAGCGTCTGGCGTTCGAGGCATATGGCGAGTTTTCCCCCTTTGCTGACAACGGCAGCGAGCAGGGCAGACTGCAGAATCGCAAGGTTGTGGTCGCTATCTCCAAGTTTGCCTGGGTGCCGCCAGCACCCGTGGTTGCAACGCCTACGGTAGTTGCTGAACCGGTTCCTGCTGTACAACAGGCGGTGGATGCAGGAGAGATAAAGGTGATCACCTTGCCCGGTGGTGGCATACGTATAACAACAAGGCAGGATTGATACAGTGATTGTTTGGACGGTTGCCAACCAGAAAGGTGGTGTGGGTAAAACCACCACAGTGGTCTCGCTTGCGGGGATCCTGGCCCAGCGTGGCCAGCGGGTGCTGTTGATTGATACCGACCCCCATGCTTCGCTGACTGCATATCTTGATTTTGATTCAGATCGCCTGGATGGAACCCTCTATGAGTTGTTTCAAGCTGTCAAACCGACAGCCGAGCTTGTCAATAAACTGACGCTCAAGACCAAATTCGAAAATATCAACTTGCTGCCAGCATCTATTACCTTGGCGACCCTTGATCGGGTGATGGGCAATCGTGAGGGGATGGGACTGGTACTGAAACGGGCACTGCTGCGCATTCAGGATCAATATGATTACGTGCTGATCGATTGCCCGCCAGTGCTGGGAGTGATGATGGTCAACGCGCTGGCTGCCTGCGATCGCATTCTGGTGCCTGTCCAGACCGAATTTCTGGCCCTCAAGGGGTTGGAGCGGATGATGAAAACATTCGAGATCATGCAGCGTTCCAAGCGTGACAAGTTCCGTTATACCGTGATCCCGACTATGTTCGACAAGCGCACCCGAGCCTCTCTGATGACCTTGAAGTCGATCAAGGATCAATATGGAGATTCAGTTTGGAATGCGGTGATCCCTATTGATACCAAGTTTCGGGATGCCAGCTTGCTGCATATCCCCCCGTCTATCTATTCTCCCGGGAGTCGTGGAACCTATGCATATGAAACGCTGCTCAATCATCTTGATGCCCTTGAGCGGCAACGGGGTCATGAGGTGACGGCATGAGAGATACCATTCAAGTTCGGGCGATGGATGACTATTTCCACTCCCTGCTGCTCGATGAGCCGTTAGTGCTGGATGAGGTGGAAGAGGTTCAATCTGCCCCTGTTTTACAGTTGCAACGTCAGCCCCAAAGCGTCCCCGAGGTAGTCGCCGCACCTTACCTCGAAAGCGATCCAAGGCTTGCCCAGCTCGGTGAGCTGTTGGCTCAGGTGGGACAAGTCCAGTTTGAGAATGACGCCTTCACCCAGGAGATAACACTCACCGCACCGCTGGAGATTGTGGCGGAGGAGTCACTGTTGCCGGTGGAGCCTGAGTGGCCTGCGGAGGTGCTGCTCCCCGAGGTTGCGGAGCCCCATACGACTATCCTGACCGAGACAGCGCTGGAGGTTGCTCCGGTAGAGGCCAGAGAACCTGTTGCTTGGGAAAATATCGATACCGGCAAAGAGTTTCAGGCCCTTTTCTTTGAAGTCGCGGGTGTGACGTTTGCGGTCCCGTTGACCGAGCTGGGTGGTATTCATCAGTTGGGTGAGATCACCTCCCTGTTTGGCCAGCCTGGCTGGTACAAGGGGATCATGACCTCTCGTGAGCAGAAGATGAATGTGGTCGATACTGCCCAGTGGGTCATGCCGGGTCAGCATCTTGAGATGGATGATTACAAGTATCTGATTATGCTTGGTGAATCGCCGTGGGGATTAGCCTGCCATCATCTCAAAGGGACTGAATTGTTACACCGTGACCAGGTGAAATGGCGCCATCAGGAGGGCAAGCGCCCCTGGTTGGCTGGCATGGTCAAAGAAAAAATGTGTGCCCTGTTACACGTCCGCGAACTGCTCCTGTTGCTGGAGCGTGGGGTTAACATAGAAGGTCGCTGATAACTTCTGCAATCGAGCTGTTTTATTGCTAGTTTTAGCAGTAGACGTTTTCATAAAAGGAATAAAAACATGACAGAAAAGCGCAATATTGCACAGAATCTGGCCGAAGATGAAGTGCTGCAATGGGTAACCTTCCAACTGGAAAACGAAACCTACGGCATCAATGTGATGCAGGTTCAGGAGGTGTTGCGCTACACCGAAATTGCACCGGTGCCGGGTGCGCCTGAGTACGTACTGGGGATCATCAACCTGCGTGGCAATGTGGTGACTGTCATCGATACCCGTTCCCGCTTCGGTCTGCCTTCCGGTGATGTGAGTGAAAACTCCCGGATCGTGATCATCGAGGCAGAGAAGCAGGTGATCGGCATCATGGTCGACAGCGTGGCGGAAGTGGTTTATCTGCGCTCTTCCGAGATCGATGCGGCACCTGCGGTCGGTACTGAAGAGAGCGCCAAGTTTATTCAGGGAGTGAGCAACCGCGATGGGCAACTGCTGATCCTGGTTGACTTGAACAAGCTGCTCTCCGATGAAGAGTGGGAAGATATCGGTTCCCTCTGATAAGTAAGGTGATGTTTTGATAATCGAGATGGTTGCCTTGGGGATGTCCCTGATTGCCTTGGCGTTTGCCTCTTATATCTGGTTCAAGAGCAAGCGCAGCAAGCAGGAGTCCGAGGCCAGTGTGGCAACCCTGCAAGGTCAGTTGGAAAGCTTGCGCAAGCAGATGATGGAACTCCATACCGGCGCCATTGGCATGGGGCAGCGTCTGCAGTCGGTGGAAGGGGCGATGCAGCAGGTCAATGAGCGCCAGCAAGAGCTGACCATGCAGGATCCCGAACGCAGGCTCTACAGCCGCGCGGCAAAGATGGTCGAACTGGGCGCCGATCTTGATGAAGTCATGAGTGAGTGCGAGTTGCCAAAGGCAGAGGCTGAGCTCTTGATATCGTTGCGAAAAGGTCGCTCTTGATGATTCAGGAAGGCAATTGCCTTCCTGAATTTTATGGCGTGCAGCCGCTTGTCCCTCGGCTGAGTTGAGCGGATGGTTTCTACCGTATTTTCTTTGTGATCCCGGTCGCCAGTCAGTTCAATTGTTGCATCTTTGAAAAGACGTATTCCAATACTGTGTTAAGATGCAGACCGCTTCATTTTCTCTGAAAAAATCCCCATGCTGCTTCAAGTTAACAATCTGAGCTGCGTGCGCGAAGATCGCACTCTGTTTGAACACCTCTCTTTCTCTGTTGCGCCCGGCGATCTGGTGCAAATTGAAGGGCCCAACGGGGTCGGCAAGACAAGCCTGTTGCGGTTGTTGACCGGGCTGTCGCAGCCGTTTGCCGGTGAGGTGTGCTGGAATGGGGAGAATATTCGTCACTGTCGTGATGAGTATCACGCCAATCTGCTCTATCTCGGCCATCAGCCGGGCGTCAAAGCGGCGCTGACCCCTTTTGAAAACCTGAAGTTCTACCAGCAGTTGCATCACCCGCAGCAGACAGAGACTGACTTGTGGCAGATATTGGCCCGGGTTGGGCTGGCCGGTTTTGAAGAGAACCCGACTGGGCAACTCTCTGCCGGTCAGCAACGCCGGGTGGCTCTGGCCAGACTCTGGCTGTCACAGAAACCGGCACTCTGGATCCTCGATGAGCCCTTTACCGCCATTGACAAGCAAGGGGTCAAGGTGCTCGAGCAGCTCTTTCTGGAACACGCCGAGCGGGGCGGCATGGTGATCCTCACCACCCATCAGGATCTGACCCTGATGCAGGGACGGCTGAAGACTATCTCGTTGACCCCCTTCGCCTCGACATTGCAGGAGTAACGCCATGTTGCGCGCTGTTATGCACCTTATTCACCGTGAACTGCTGATGGCTCTGCGCCAGCGTTCCGATATTCTCAACCCGCTCTGGTTTTTTCTCATCGTCATCACCCTGTTTCCGTTAGGGATTGGCCCGGAGCCCAAACTGCTGGCCCGTATTGCCCCGGGGATCATCTGGGTGGCGGCGCTATTGGCGGCCATGCTGTCACTGGAGCGGCTGTTTCGCGACGACTTTGCCGATGGCGCGCTGGAGCAGATGATGCTGATGCCTCATCCGCTGGGCTTGCTGGCGCTGGCGAAAGTGGTCGCTCACTGGCTGCTGACCGGATTGCCGCTGCTGCTGATCTCTCCCTTGTTGGCGATTTTGCTGTCGCTGGATATGAACACCTATCTGGCCGTCGTCGCGACGCTGGCACTGGGCACTCCGGTATTGAGCCTGCTCGGCGCGGTCGGGGTCGCGTTGACGGTGGGATTGCGCAAAGGCGGGGTATTGCTCAGTCTGCTGATCCTGCCGCTCTATATTCCGGTACTGATTTTTGCCACCTCAGCCATCGATGCCGCGGGGATGAGCTTGCCCTATGGTGGGCAGCTTGCCATTCTGGCCGCCATGCTGGTGGGGGCTCTGACACTGACACCGCTGGCTGTGTCGGCGGCGTTGCGGGTCAGCCTCAACTGATGGCCGTGAGCTGAACCGGATTTGGCTCCGAACGGAGTCTTTTTGCAAAAAATAATGTTGCGATGGATCAAGGAGAGTGCCGCTTATTGCTTTCGGGGTATTTGATGCTGCCCTGCGGTCGGTATGGTAGGCCTCGCCAAACGATTAATAACAAAAAGGTTTTGTGAGCTATGTGGAAATGGTTGCACCCTTATGCCAAACCGGAGCGTGCCTATCAGCTGGCAGGCACGCTGTTGCCCTGGTTTGCGGTGATTAGTCTGCTCTCGTTTGTGATCGGTACTGTCTGGGGCCTCGCGTTTGCGCCAGCGGATTACCAGCAGGGAGATTCGTTCCGGATCATCTATATCCACGTGCCTTCCGCCATTCTCTCCATGGGGGCCTACTCCACCATGGCGGTGGCCGCCTTTATCGGCCTGGTGTGGCAGCTGCGGATGGCGGACATGACGGTTGCAGCCATTGCGCCGGTCGGCGCCGTATTTACCTTTATTGCCCTCTTTACCGGTGCCGCCTGGGGCAAACCGATGTGGGGTACCTGGTGGGTGTGGGATGCACGGCTCACCTCTGAACTGATCCTGCTGTTTCTCTACCTCGGCGTGATTGCTCTCTACAACGCCTTCAGCGACAAGGTGGTCGCTGGCCGTGCGGCCGGCATTCTGGCGCTGGTCGGGGTGATCAACCTGCCCATCATTCACTACTCGGTGGAGTGGTGGAACACTCTGCATCAGGGGGCCACCATCACCAAATTTGACAAACCCTCCATTTCACCCGAGATGCTCTGGCCGCTGCTGATCATGATTCTGGCGTTTGCCGCGTTTCTCGGGGCCCTGACCCTGATGCGTTTTCGCAATGAACTCCTGATGCGGGAGTGGCATCGCCCCTGGGTCAAAGAGATTGCAGAGCAGGAGAAGTAAGCATGCACTTTGCCTCTTTCAGTGATTTTATGGCGATGGGCGGTTACGCCTTCTATGTCTGGCTCTCTTTTGGCCTGACGTTGGTGTGTCTGGCCGGCATCATCATTTCTACCCGCATGAAAACCCGCAGCCTGCTCGGTGAGTTGCGCAGCAAACAGGCGCGTGAGGCCCGTCGCAAGGCGGCCCAGCAGATGGAGAACACCCTATGAACCCGAGACGCAAAAAACGCCTCACCATCATTCTTGCCATCACCCTGGGCCTCGCCACCGTGAGCGGCCTGGTGCTTTACGCCCTCAGTCAGAATATCGACCTCTTCTATACCCCGAGCGAGCTGGTGGAGGGGAAGGGGCCGGACAAGATCAAGCCGGAAGAGGGGCAGCGCCTGCGCATCGGTGGATTGGTCGTGCCGGGGTCGGTGCAGCGGGATCCCCAGAGCCTCAAGGTTGCCTTCAAGCTGGTGGATAACGGCGGTCATCTGGTGAAGGTCGAGTTTGACGGCATCCTGCCGGATCTGTTTCGTGAAGGGCAGGGGATTGTTGCCCAGGGCACCCTCAAGGATGCCACGACCGTAGAGGCGTTCGAGGTGCTGGCCAAGCACGATGAGAACTACATGCCGCCGGAAGTGGCCGATGCCACCAACGGCATGCACTTCAAGCCGGAGTATACCGAGGCGCAGTTGAAGGGAGCCAAGCAGTGATCCCTGTGGTGTTTGCCTTTTCCGCTTTGCCTGCCGTGCGTGGTGCGGCTGTTGTCACCGTTCAATTGAAAGGAATGCCTTCATGATCCCGGAATTAGGTCAGTTTGCGCTGATCCTGGCCTTTGCCACCGCCCTGCTGCTGGGCAGCTACCCGCTGCTAGGCGCCAGTTGGGGGCGTCTTGGCATGATGTCGGCGGCCCGTCCGCTCGCCTATGCCCAGTTCTTGTTGCTGCTGCTGTCGTTTCTCTGCCTGACCTGGGCTTTTATCGATAACGACTTCACCGTGCAGTATGTGGCCACTAACTCCAACAGCCTGCTGCCGCTTGCCTATCGCATTTCCGCCGTATGGGGGGCCCACGAAGGCTCCCTGCTGCTGTGGGTTCTGACCCTGGGTGGCTGGACTGCGGCGGTGGCCATGTTCAGCCGCCGTCTGCCGCTCGATGCGGTGGCTCGGGTACTCGGCGTGTTGGGGCTGATCTCGGTCGGCTTCACTGCCTTCGTGCTGTTCACCTCCGATCCCTTCACCCGCACCTTGCCCTATTTCCCGGTAGATGGTCGTGACCTCAATCCGCTGCTGCAGGATCCGGGTCTTATCTTCCATCCGCCGATGCTCTACATGGGTTATGTGGGCTTCTCGGTGGCGTTTGCCTTTGCCATTGCTTCGCTGATGACCGGTCGTCTTGATGCGACCTGGGCCCGCTGGTCGCGCCCCTGGACCATGGCGGCCTGGGTATTCCTGACCCTTGGCATCGTGCTCGGCTCCTGGTGGGCCTACTACGAGCTCGGCTGGGGCGGTTGGTGGTTCTGGGATCCGGTAGAAAACGCCTCGTTTATGCCCTGGCTGGCGGGCACCGCTCTGCTGCACTCGCTGGCGGTGAGCGAGAAGCGCGCCACCTTCAAGGCGTGGACCGTGCTGCTAGCCCTCTCCGCCTTCTCGCTGAGCCTGCTGGGTACCTTCCTGGTGCGCTCCGGCGTGCTGGTGTCGGTCCATGCGTTTGCCTCCGATCCGACCCGCGGTCTGTTTATTCTCGGCTTCCTGCTGGCGGTGATCGGTTCATCCTTGCTGCTGTTTGCCTTCAAAGGCTCGCAGGTGAAGAGCCACGGCAAACACGAGCTTTGGAGCCGCGAGACTCTGCTGCTTTGCAACAACATCATGCTGGTTGCAGGTCTGCTGACCGTGCTGCTCGGCACCTTGTTGCCTCTGGTGCACAAGGAGCTGGGGCTGGGGAGCATCTCTATCGGCACCCCCTTCTTCAACCACATCTACAGCTGGCTGATCATCCCGTTTGCCCTGCTGCTGGGGATTGGCCCGCTGTTTCGCTGGCGTCGTCAGGAGCTGGGGGAACTCAAAAGCAAGGTGGTTGTGGCACTGGTGCTGAGTCTGGCCGCAGCCTTGCTGTTGCCGCTGCTCTTTGCCGAAACCTTCAAGCCGTGGGCGGCAGTAGGGATTGGTCTGGGCGCCTGGATCATCGTCACCAGCGTGCAGGAGACCTGGGCGCGGGCGACCCACAAGCACAGCTTTGCAGTCGGTGTGCGCAAGCTTGGCAACAGCCACTGGGCCATGATCCTCGGCCACGTGGGGCTGGCAGTCAGTATCATTGGTATCGCCTGCACCCAGAACTACAGCATCGAGAAGGATCTGCGAATGCAGGCGGGTGATCGGGTGCACTTTGCCGATTACGAGTTCGTCTTTGCCGGGATAAAAGAGAAGAACGGCCCCAACTACGATGGCTTCAAGGGCGTGCTGGAAGTGCACCGCAATGGCAAGCAGGTCGCCCTGCTCAAGCCCGAGAAGCGGATGTACAAGGTGACCCGGATGCCGATGACCGAAGCGGCCATCGATGCCGGTATCACCCGCGATCTCTATGCGGCGCTGGGTGAACAGCTCGACAACGGTGCCTGGGCGGTGCGGATCTACTACAAGCCGTTCGTGCGCTGGATCTGGTTCGGCGGCGTCTTTATGGCCATTGGTGGCGTGCTGGCGATGCTGGACAAGCGTTACCGTTTCGGCCGTCGTGAGGAGGAGGCCAAGGCATGAACAAAAAGACCTGGTTGTTTTTAATCCCCTTTATCGTCTTTTTGCTGGGGGCTGTGTTCCTGTTCAAAGGGCTCTACTCCGATCCCACCAAGCTTGAGTCCGTGATGGTGGGCAAAGAGGTGCCGGTGTTCACCCTGCAGGACATTTACGATCTGAACAAACAGCACGATCGCAGTATCCTGACCGGTCGCCCCATGTTGCTCAACGTTTGGGCCACCTGGTGCCCGACCTGCTATGGCGAGCATACCTACCTCAAACAGCTGGCGGGGCAGGGTATTCCCATCATCGGCATGAACTACAAGGATGAGCGCGACAAGGCGATCAAGTGGCTGGCGGAGCTGGGCAACCCCTATCAGGTCAACCTCTATGATCCGGACGGCATGCTGGGGCTGGATCTCGGGGTATACGGCGCACCGGAGACCTTCTTTATCGACAGCAAGGGGATCATCCGGTATCGCCACGTGGGGGACATCAACCCCGAGAACTGGGCGTCGACCCTCAAACCCATCTTTGATGCCATGAAGTGAGGGGAGTCTTGATGAGAGTATTTATTGCTTCCCTGCTGCTGTTGCTGGGATGGGTGGTGCAAGCGCCGGCCATGGCCGCTATCGATGTCTACACCTTCGACAACGACAATCAGGAGCAGGTCTTTCGCGAACTGACCAGGGAGCTGCGTTGCCCCAAGTGTCAGAACCAGGATATCGCCGACTCCAATGCGGGGCTGGCCAAGGACTTGCGCGACAAGACCTACCAGATGGTGCGCGAGGGCAAGGATAAAGAGGAGATAGTGGATTACATGGTGGCCCGCTACGGCAACTTTATCCTCTATAACCCGCCCCTGATGGCCTCCACCCTGATCCTCTGGCTCGGCCCGCTGTTGGTGATCCTGATCGGTGGCACCGTGGTCGTGATGCGCAGCCGCCGGCCCCCTGCGGTGAAAAAACAACTGGATAACGCCTTGAGCGAGGAGGAGCAGCGCCGACTGGCCGAGCTGCTCAAAGAGGAAGAGAAACAATGACCGCTTTTTGGATAGTGATTGCGGGCTTGCTGGTGCTGGTGAGTCTGGCGCTCGTCGTGCCGCTGTGGCGTGGTGAAGGCAAACAGAGCATCAGTCGCTCGGCGCTCAACAAACAGCTCTATCGTCAGCGGCTGCTGGAGATTGGTGAAGAGCGCGAGCAGGGTGTCCTGGCTGAGGAGTCCGACTCGCTGGTCGAGCTGCAACGAAGCCTCTTGGATGATATTCCCGATGTGGAGCAGACTGCCCGCAGTGGCAAGAGTCTGATCTGGATCCCGGGTGTGCTGGTGCTGTTGGTGGTGAGTCTGGGGCTCTACTACAAGTTGGGCTCCTGGCAAGAGGTGAGTCGCTGGCAAGATGCCAGCAGCCGTCTTGGCGAGCTGAGCAACCGCATTCTGGTGGAGCGGGATGCCCAGGTGACCGAGCAGGATCTGCTGGATTTCACGCTGGCACTGCGTACCCGCCTCAAGGATGAACCGAACGACTACCGTGGCTGGCTGCTGCTGGGACGCTTGGCGCTGGATGGCAATGATCCCGAGATGGCCAGCGAGGCGCTGGAGCGGGCCTACACGCTTGCCCCCCAGAAATCGCTGGTGGCGGTGCCCTATGCGCAGGCGCTGATGATGACGGGGGATGAGGCGCAAGCGGATGCCCTGTTGCAGGCTGCTATCGCGCAGGATCCGGACA
The DNA here is from genome assembly GCF_051919425.1 of Aeromonas sp. 75A. NCBI lineage: Bacteria > Pseudomonadati > Pseudomonadota > Gammaproteobacteria > Aeromonadales > Aeromonadaceae > Aeromonas > Aeromonas sp. 75A. The sequence goes on from NZ_JBQBES010000002.1 coordinate 3,400,967, forward strand.
ATATTGAAGCGCGTTCCGTCTATGCCTTTATGGCGCTGCAAAAAGAGGACTTCCAGACCGCGCTGGCTCGCTGGCAGGCGATGTTGCCATTGATGGAGAAAGGCACTCCCCGTTACGTGATGGTCGAGCGCTCCATGGAGTATGCCCGCGCGCAGCTCAAGCAGCGCGGCATCGAGGTGACGAATTCAGGCGTAGCCAAAGCGGGCGCAGTTGAGGGAAAACCGCTCGCGGTGAAGGAGGGGGAATTCCCCATCCACGTCACGTTGGCGGCGGGCATTCAGATGCCGGAAGATGCCCATCTCTTCGTCTTTGCCGTGGTGCCCAACGGGCCGCCCATGCCCATCGCCGTGAAGCGTATCGCAGGGCCAACCTTGCCTGTTACCCTGTCGCTCGGGGATGGCGATGCCATGATGGAAGGCAGCAAACTGGCGGCCTATCCGGAGCTGCAGTTCAAGGCACGTCTCTCGCGCGGTGGCAATGTGATGAACAAGGAAGGAGCCTTCGAAGGAGTATCCGTGTCGGTCAAGACGGCCGAGATCCCTGCTGCTCCGATTGACATCCGCATCGATCACGCCCTCTAATATGCCTTTGGATAACCCGGCCCCTGGATAGGTGCCGGGTTATCTATACTTCTGATAAATCAAAATAAAACGTCAGGACAATCATATGTATCTTCGTTCAGGGGCCATACTGGCAGCCCTCTTGCTGGCTGGCTGTGCCGGTGGCCCACCCAAGCCTGGCCCAGAGAGTCTGGATCTCAATCCCGGCATGAATAATCCGGGTGCCACCAGTACGGCGGCCGATCCCCGCGATCCCTTCCAGGGGGCCAACCGGGCCATGTGGGCGGTCAACTATGATGTGCTGGAGCCCTATGTGGCACGTCCAGTGGTACATGCCTATGCCCGCTACATTCCGGTAGGGGTGAAGGATGGCATTGCCAACTTTGTTGCCAACTTTGATGAACCGAGCAGCATGGTGAACCATCTGATCACAGGTGATTTGAAAGGGGCAGGCACCAACCTGGGGCGCTTTACCCTCAACACCACGGTCGGTCTGCTGGGTATCTTCGATGTGGCCAAACATGCCGGCCTCGAGCGCAACAAGCTGGAAATGGATACAGTGCTGGGCAGGGCCGATATCGGTAATGGTGCCTACATCATGGTGCCTGTCTACGGTCCGACCACCACCCGGGAGCTGGTTGGTGATGCGATTGACAGCTTCTACTTCCCCTATGCCCTGTTGACCTTCCCGATGAAGGTCGCACACTGGGCGCTGGATGGCTTGGGCACACGCGCCAAGCTGATCGATCAGGAGCGGATCATCGACAACTCCCTCGATCCTTATGCGCTGACCAAGGACTTCTACCTGCAATATAACCAGGGCAAGGTGACGGGCAAGCAGACCGAGCTGAAAGCGTCTCAGCAAGAGCAGGCCGACGATGCCAATCTGGATGAATATATGGACGAGTTGGACCAGTAAACGGGCTATCTCGATATGTAAAAGGCGCCTGCGGGCGCCTTATTCATTCTCGCAGCCACATAGAGATAAAAAAACGCCCCGCAGAGCGGGGCGTTTTGGCAAGCGAAGCTGATTAGGCAGCCAGATTCTTGGCCACGAATTCCCAGTTAACCAGAGCCCAGAAGGTTTCCATGTACTTCGGACGCAGGTTGCGGAAGTCGATGTAGTAGGCGTGCTCCCACAGGTCAACAGTCAGCAGTGGGGTGGTACCGGCTTCAGTCAGCGGGCAGCCAGCGTTGGAGGTGTTGACGATAGCCAGAGTGCCGTCAGCTTTCTTCACCAGCCAAGTCCAGCTGGAACCGAAGTTGCCGATGGCTGATTTGGTGAAGGCATCTTTGAACTCGGCGAAGGAGCCGAATGCCTTGTTGATGGCATCAGCCAGGGCGCCAGTCGGCTCGCCACCGCCATTCGGGGAGAGGCAGTGCCAGTAGAAGGTGTGGTTCCAGATCTGGGCGGCGTTGTTGAAGATGCCGCCGTTGGAGGTCTTGATGATCTCTTCCAGAGACTTGCCTTCAAACTCTGTACCCGGCACCAGATTGTTCAGGTTGACCACGTAGGTGTTGTGGTGCTTGCCGTGGTGATATTCCAGAGTTTCCTGGGAGATGTGCGGTTCCAGAGCGTTGATTGCATAGGGCAGAGCGGGAAGTTCGAATGCCATTTTCTACTCTCCATTGGCTGGACCGTGCGAAGGCGACGGTTGCAAGACATTGCGTACTCTTTTCTATATTTGAAAAGAGTTGTTTTTAAAATGATGGGGCTGGGTAGCCCAAAGCCAAGGGATTGTAGCAGTATCAAAGATGGCCTAACAACTCTTGATTGGCGCCATGATCGCGATCAATCCTGTGTGGGTTCTTTGCGCAATTCGAGCCGGGTCACCCCTTTGTCAGTTTGTGCTCGGGCAAGATTGCAGTAGAATGGCCGCCGAAATCGCTCTAGTGAGGCACCTATGGAAACTATTGAAAAGATTAAGCAGCAGCTGGCTGACAACCCCATCATCATCTACATGAAGGGCTCCCCCAAGCTACCCAGCTGTGGCTTCTCTGCCCAGGCCTCCCAGGCTCTGATGTCCTGCGGCGAGCCGTTTGCCTACGTTGATATCCTGCAGAATCCGGATATCCGCGCTGAATTGCCAAAATTCGCCAACTGGCCGACCTTCCCCCAGCTGTGGGTTGAGGGTGAGCTGATCGGCGGCTGTGACATCATGATCGAGATGTTCCAGGCTGGCGAGTTGCAGGCTCTGATCAAAGAGACTGCTGCCAAGTACAAGAAAGATGATGCTGCAGCCGAGTAATCGGTTCTGTGTTGTCGAGAGGGAGCCTTATAGGCTCCCTTTTTTATTGTCCCGGTTCTGGCAGGCAAGCAACTGATTGTCGGTTGCAAAAAGCAACGTAATTGCCCTGAAAAATCTAATCTTTACGGCTTTGTTTTTGAGTTGTTAATTATATTAATTGCCAATATCTGATTACTTTTTTTAATCCATTTGGATTCAAGTGTTGCTGCCATCACATTTTTTGATAATTTCACCGTAACGCAGTCTCTTTGTAGATTTTTTTGTGTTTATGCTCACATTAATTGCAAGTGATAGAACCTAGTATCGCTTCGCCCTGTGAAATAAAACCCTACAAATTAATAAATAAAAAGAGATTTGCGATGAAGATGTATAGCAATCTACCCATTGGTCTTCATGATATTACTGAAGCCAAAAAAAGACTGACCAATCATATATACAAGACCGCGCAACTACCCTCTAACTACATCAGCGAACGTTGCCATGGCGAGGTTTACCTCAAGCTTGAAAATATGCAACGTACAGGCTCTTTTAAAATTCGTGGCGCCTTCAACAAGCTCAGTTCATTAAGTCTGGAAGACCGACAAAAAGGTGTTGTCGCCTGCTCGGCGGGTAATCATGCCCAAGGTGTATCACTCTCCAGTGCTATGCTGGGAATTGATGCCAAGGTGGTCATGCCTTGCTGTGCCCCCAAATCAAAAATTGCTGCAACCAGTGACTATTCAGCCAAAGTGATTCTCCATGGAAATAGCTTCAATGACACCATTGCCAAAGTCAGCGAAATCGTGGAGATGGAAGGCCGCGTATTTATCCCCCCTTTCGATGATGCAAAAGTGATTGCCGGCCAGGGCACCATCGGCCTGGAAATTATCGAAGATTTGTATGATGTCGATAACATTATAGTGCCGATCGGTGGTGGTGGTTTGATTGCCGGTGTTGCCATGGCTATCAAATCTATTAATCCGACCATCAAGGTGATTGGTGTGCAATCCGAGAATGTGCACGGTATGGCGGCCTCTTTCTATGCCGGTACCATGACCAATCACAGAACCAGCAGCACGCTGGCCGATGGCTGTGATGTGGCAAGACCCGGTTCACTGACCTTCGAAATCGTCAAACAATTGGTGGATGATATTGTACTGGTCACCGAAGATGATATTCGTCACAGCATGGTTGACCTTATTCAGCGCAACAAGGTGATTACCGAAGGGGCGGGAGCTCTGGCCTCGGCAGCGCTGCTCAGTGGCAAGCTGAAACATTATGTCGAAGGTAAAAAGACCGTCAGCATTATTTCGGGTGGCAATATTGATCTGACCCGGATTGCCGAAATTATCGAACAGAACAATATTCGTCAATTTAGCCTGTAAGGAATGCAGTCATGATATTAGACAGTGTTGTCACCGGCAGTAAAGAGAATACGCGTGCATGGCGTAAATCGGATACCACATGGGGATTAGGTCTGTTCGGTACTGCTATCGGGGCGGGGGTCTTGTTCTTTCCAATCCGGGCCGGATATGGTGGCCTGATCCCAATATTAATCATGCTGGTGCTGGCTTACCCCATTGCATTTTATTGCCACAGGGCGTTGGCCAGATTATGTCTTTCCGGCAGCAATCCTTCAGCCAATATCACCGAAACCGTTGAAGAACATTTTGGCAAAATGGGTGGCGTGGTAATTACCTTCCTCTATTTCTTTGCCATCTGCCCACTGCTGTGGATATATGGTGTGACAATCACCAATACCTTCATGGCATTCTGGGAACATCAACTGCAAATGGCGCCGCTCAATCGGGGTGTTGTCGCCCTTGGGCTGCTGCTGTTGATGGCCTTCGTGATCTATTTCGGTAAGGATCTGATGGTTCGCGTAATGAGCTATCTGGTCTTTCCCTTTATTGCCAGTCTGATCGTTATCTCTCTCTCCCTCGTCCCGTACTGGAACAGTGCCGTCTTTGATCAGGTCAATCTGAGCGAGATATCGATGTTTGGCCACGATGGTATTCTGGTCACCGTCTGGCTGGGGATCTCCATCATGGTCTTCTCCTTCAACTTCTCGCCGATTGTCTCCTCTTTCATCGTCTCCAAACGGGAAGAGTATGAGCAGGAGTTCGGTCGTGATTTTACCGAGAAGCGCTGCTCGAAGATTATCTCCGGTGCCAGCATGCTGATGGTGGCCGTGGTGATGTTCTTTGCCTTCAGCTGCCTCTTTACCCTGTCACCGCAAAATATGGCGGAAGCCAAAGCCCAGAACATTCCGGTGCTCTCCTATCTGGCCAACCACTTCTCCTCGCTGGCTGGCAGCAAGTCTGCGTTTGCCACCACCCTGGAGTATGCGGCGTCCATTATCGCGCTGGTTGCTATCTTCAAATCCTTCTTCGGTCACTATCTGGGGACGTTGGAAGGGTTGAATGGCCTTATCCTCCGCTTTGGCTACCAGGGCGACAAGAGCAAGGTTTCCAGTAAAAAACTCAACATGGTCAGTATGTTGTTCATCATGGGATCCACCTGGCTAGTCGCTTATGTGAACCCCAACATCCTCGACCTGATTGAGGCAATGGGGGCGCCAATCATCGCTTCCCTGCTCTGTCTGCTGCCGATGTATGCGGTGAGCAAGACACCAGCACTGGCAAAATATAAAGGTCAGGCCAGCAACCTGTTTGTCACCATCATCGGTGTGCTGACCATCCTGAATATAGTTTCCAAGCTGTTCTGAAAACCTTTTCTGCAAGTCATCAACCATTCAGGCCCCCCTGGTGGGGTCTGGATGGTGCAGTCAGACATGAGCAATAACCGGTTCTTCGTTGGCCACAATTATGTGGGCCCCGGGTAAGGCTTGCCATTTTTTGACTTTCTGTTTATGGCGAAATGCCCTGACTGCAGTGACTCGACACTATTAATCTCGAGGCGATGTAATGAAGTTTGATTCGTTGGTTCTGGTTATCAATTGCGGCTCCTCATCGGTCAAATTCTCGGTACTGGAGAGTCAATCCTGTGAGGTGGTGATATCCGGTATGGCGGATGGTATTGAGACGGCCCATCCACAATTGCAAGTGGGTAAAGAGCCCGTATGTCATTAGCTGAAAATAACCACACCTGTGCATTGGCTGCCATCGCGGCTGAATTGAAAAAGCGCGATCTGCTGGATTCGATTGTGCTGATTGGTCATCGGATTGCGCATGGTGGTAGTGAATTTAGCGAAGCCGTGATTATTGATGAACATGTATTGGCCAAAATAAAGCAGGTGTCACCCTTGGCTCCCCTGCACAATCACGCCAATTTATGCGGTGTGATGGCGGCTCGTCAGCTATTTCCCACACAACCCCAAATTGCGGTATTTGATACCGGTTTTCACCAGACCCTGAAGCCGGAAGCCTATATCTATGGGCTGCCTTACCAATATTTGCAGGATTACGGCGTGCGCCGCTATGGCTTCCATGGCACCTCCCATCGCTATGTGGCAGAGCAGGCCTGCGTATTTATGGGGCTGGATGAGCAGCATGCCGGTCTGGTCATCGCCCATCTGGGCAATGGCGCCTCTATTTGTGCGGTACAGGATGGCAAGAGCGTCGATACCTCGATGGGGATGACGCCGCTGGAGGGGTTGATCATGGGCAGCCGCAGCGGCGATATCGATTTTGGCGCGCTGGCCTATATCGCCAGCAAGACAGGACAATCTATCGAGGATATCGAGCGGGTATTGAACAAGCAGTCCGGCCTGCTAGGTATTTCGGGGCTCTCCTCAGATATGCGGGTATTGGAAGCTGCCTATCACGAAGGACATCCTGGGGCGAAATTGGCCATTCACGCCTTTGCCCATCGTATTGCCCGCCATATCGGTGGTCATGCCACCTCATTGCGCCGACTGGATGCCGTTATTTTCACCGGCGGTATTGGCGAAAACTCGGCCTTTATCAGAAAGCTGGTATGCGAACGACTTCAGGTATTTGGCGTAGCGATCAGCGAGCCGTTTAACCAGCGTCCCAATAGCGAGGGTTGTCGGATTATTTCGGCGGCAGAGTCCATGGTGCTGGCGGCGGTTATTCCCACCAATGAAGAGAAAATGATCGCGCTGGATGCCATTCGTCTGGGGCAGCAGGTTCGTCAGGCCGAGTGCGTCTGACATCTTCCACTGTAGTGTCATGAGTAGTGAATGAGGTTTATTTGATGAAAGTTGATATGCAATTGGAGCAGGATAAATTCCGTCAGGCATGGCAAGGGTTTGCCGGTGAAAACTGGAAGCACGAGATCAACGTCCGTGATTTTATCCAGCAGAACTACACCCCCTATGAAGGTGACGAACAGTTTTTAGCAGATGCCACCGAAGCGACCACCACTTTATGGAACAAGGTGATGAAGGGGATTCGTATCGAGAATGCCACCCACGCACCGGTCGATTTTGATACCAATATTGCCACCACAATTACCGCCCACGGGCCGGGTTATATCGAGCAGGGGCTGGAAAAAATCGTTGGCCTGCAAACCGACAAGCCCCTTAAAAGAGCGCTGCACCCGTTTGGCGGCGTAAATATGATCCGCAGCTCTTTTGAAGCATATGGCCGGGAGATGGATCCCGAATTTGAATATACCTTCAGCGAATTGCGCAAAACCCATAATCAGGGGGTGTTCGACGTCTACTCTCCCGAGATGTTGCGCTGCAGAAAATCGGGAATTTTGACCGGTTTGCCGGATGGTTACGGCCGTGGTCGCATTATCGGAGATTATCGTCGGGTCGCGCTCTATGGCATAGATTATCTAATCCGTGAGCGGGAGCTGCAGTTTGCTGATCTGCAACCGGCTCTCGAGCGGGGAGAGCAGCTGGAGCAGGTGATCCGTCAGCGCGAGGAGCTGGCCGAGCACAAGCGGGCACTGGTGCAGATCAAGCAGATGGCGGCCAACTACGGCTTCGATATCTCAGGGCCAGCACGCACGGCGCAGCAGGCAGTGCAGTGGCTCTACTTTGCCTATCTGGCGGCGGTGAAGTCGCAAAATGGCGGGGCCATGTCCCTCGGTCGTACCGCCACCTTCCTCGACATCTATATCGAGCGGGATCTGAAGGCAGGGCTCATTAGCGAGCAGGATGCCCAGGAGCTGGTCGATCACTTCATCATGAAGATCCGCATGGTGCGCTTCCTGCGTACCCCCGAGTTTGACTCCCTCTTCTCCGGCGATCCCATCTGGGCGACCGAGGTGATCGGTGGCATGGGGCTGGATGGCCGTACTCTGGTGACCAAGAACTCCTTCCGCTACCTCCACACCCTCAAGACCATGGGGCCGGCGCCCGAGCCCAACCTCACCATCCTTTGGGCGGAAGGATTGCCGCGGGCCTTCAAGACCTATGCGGCCCGCGTCTCCATCGATACCTCATCCCTGCAGTATGAAAACGATGACCTGATGCGCACTGACTTCGAGAGCGATGACTACGCCATTGCCTGCTGCGTGAGCCCCATGGTGATCGGCAAGCAGATGCAGTTCTTCGGTGCCCGCGCCAACCTGGCCAAGACCCTGCTCTATTGCATCAATGGCGGGGTGGACGAGAAGCTGAAGATCCAGGTTGGCCCGAAAGTGGCGCCCATCATGGACGAGGTGCTGGATTACGACACTGTCATGGCCAGCCTCGACAGCTTTATGGATTGGCTGGCGGTGCAGTACATCAGCGCGCTCAACCTTATTCACTACATGCACGACAAGTACAGCTACGAGGCTTCCCTGATGGCGCTGCACGATCGCGACGTCTATCGCACCATGGCCTGCGGTATTGCCGGTCTGTCGGTGGCGGTCGATTCGCTGGCGGCCATCAAGTACGCTCGGGTCAAGCCGGTGCGCGATGCTGACGGGCTGGCGGTCGATTTTGTGATTGAGGGGGAGTATCCCCAGTACGGCAACAATGACGAGCGGGCCGACTCCATCGCCTGCGATCTGGTCGAGCGCTTTATGAAGAAGATCCAGGCGCTGCCGACCTACCGCAATGCGGTGCCGACCCAGTCGATCCTGACCATCACCTCCAACGTGGTCTATGGCCAGAAGACTGGCAACACCCCGGATGGCCGCCGTGCCGGTGCCCCGTTTGCACCGGGAGCCAACCCGATGCACGGTCGGGATCGCAAGGGGGCGGTCGCTTCGCTCGCCTCGGTAGCCAAGCTGCCGTTCAAATACGCCAAGGACGGGATCTCCTACACCTTCTCCATCGTGCCGGGGGCGCTCGGCAAGGAGCCGACCAATCGCGAGAACAATCTGGTGGGGTTGATGGATGGCTACTTCCATCATGAGCGGGATGTAGAAGGGGGTCAGCACCTCAACGTCAACGTGATGAATCGCGAGATGCTGCTGGATGCCATCGAGAATCCGGACAAGTATCCCAGCCTGACCATCCGGGTCTCCGGCTATGCGGTGCGCTTCAATGCCCTGACCCGCGAGCAGCAGCAGGACGTCATCTCCAGAACCTTCACCAACATGATGTAACTCTCATGCCCGGGGTGAGCAGGTTTGCTCCGGGCCTACTTTTTGTTTGTCAGCACGAGGAAGTAACAGATGCGACAGGTTATCACTACCAAGGCGGCGCCGGGCACCATCGGCCCCTATGTGCAGGCCACCCGGATTGGCAACATCCTATACACCTCCGGTCAGATCCCGCTGGACCCGGTGAGCGGCGACGTTGCGGAGGGGATCGAAGCGCAGACCCTGCGCTCCCTGCAAAACGTACAGGCGATTGTCGAGGCGGCAGGCGGCGAGGTGCGCAACATCTTTAAGACTACGGTGTTTGTCTCGGATCTGAACGACTTTGCTACGGTGAATCAGGTCTACAACGACTTCTTCACCGAGCACGATGCCATGTATCCGGCGCGATCCTGCGTAGAAGTGGCCCGCTTGCCGAAGGATGTGAAGATCGAGATAGAGGCGATTGCTGCGCTGGAGTCCTGACGCGGCGATCCTTATCAATAAAAAGAGCGGCAGCCCGAGGGCTGCCGCTCTTTTTTCATCGAACCCGCCGTGCGCGATAATGGCGCAAGGAGCAGGTCATTCTGGATCAGGCGATCCGTTCGATACGAGCCATGTAGAAACCGTCGAAGCCGGTCTCGGACGGGCTCACGGTGTGATCGTCACGCAGACGGAAGTTTTCGTTGGCGGCGAGGAACTTGTCCACCTGCAGGCGGTTCTCCTCGGGCAGGATGGAGCAGGTTGCATAAACCAGCAGACCACCCACTTTCACCATCTGGCTGTAACGCTGCAGGATCTCTTCTTGCAGCGCGACCAGCACCGGCAGACGCTCGGCGGTATCACGCCACTTGGCATCCGGATTGCGCTTGAGTACGCCCAGACCGGAGCAGGGCACGTCCAGCAGTACGCGGTCGGCGCTCTCTTTGAGGCGCTTGACGGTCTTGCTGCTGGTGATGATCCGGGTTTCCACGTTGTGGGCACCGGCGCGACGGGCGCGCTGCTTGAGATTCTCCAGCTTCCACTCTTCCACATCCATCGCCAGCAGACGGCCTTTGCCCTGCATCATGGCGGCGATGTGCAGGGTCTTGCCACCGGCACCGGCGCAGGCGTCGATGACGCGCATGCCCGGGGTGACCTCCAGAGCCGCAGCAACCAGCTGGGAGCCTGCGTCCTGCTGCTCGAAGCAACCATCGGCAAAGGCCTTGGTACGGAACAGGGCGGCGTCCGAGGTGACCTGCAGGGCAGTCTCCACACCATCAACCGGAATGGTGGTGACCTGCTCTTTGGCTAGAATGGCTTGCAGCTCATCAAGGGTGCACTTGAGGGTGTTGACCCGCAGGTAGCGCTTGGGCATCCAGGCCAGAGCGGCACGCTCGGCAGGCCAGGCTTCACCCAGCTGCTCGCTACCCAGTTTCTCCAGCCAGCTCGGGCAACCATCCATCAATACCGGGTTCTTCTTCGCCTCGGTCAGACGTCGGCGGAATGCTTCTTCATTGAAGCGATCCAGGGTCGGGTGGTTGGGCTGGGCAATTTTGTGGAAGGCATGCCAGCTGTGCAGCAGCGGCCAGACATTCTTTTCGGCCTGACGCACCTGAATACCGGTGAGGAAACAATAGAGGCTGAGACGGCGCAGCAGGTCGCCGGTGACCAGGGCAATCCTTGCCTGTTCTTGCGGTTTGAGTTCGATGCCGGAGAAGTGACGGGCATAAGCGCGGTCGAGGGTAAGACCCTGACCGAGCACATCGTCAATAATGGCAACGACCAGATCCCCGAAACGGGGCAACAGTGGGGATTTGAGCATGAGATTAACCTTGGCCAGATAAAGATGAACCGCACCTTTGTGAAGAGGGACAGTTCTAAAATTGACAAATCCGCGCAATGATAGGGGTTAGATGGGGTTGGCGCAACACTCCCCATGGGTGAGTGGCTGAAACAGTGGCGCCGGGCTTTTTGATTCGGCGGGATAATGATGCCGGTAATGGTTCAAAAAAGTGCATGACTACAAGGATGACAAAGATGCATGTGACCAGTAAGTGTTCGTTGGCCCTGGTGGTGGCCAGTTTGTTGGGGTCAACCAGCCTGATGGCCAGCGAGTGGAGCACGGTAGCCGCCAGAGCGACTGCGGAGCAAGGTTATGAGGTGCGGGCCAATCAGTTTCGGGTGGCCAAGGTGCCGCTCGACTATTTTGCCGGGCTGCAAGCCGGGGCGAGTGAGCTGACCCTACCGCTGCCCGATGGGGGGAGGTCACCTTTGCTCTGGAAGCCTACGACTTGCTGCCTGCAGATCTTGCCGCCAAGTATCCGCAGATCCGCACCTTCAAGGGTCACAACCCGGCGCATCCGATAGAGACGGGGCGCTTCGATCTGGGGCCGCAAGGTTTCCACGCCATGTTCAGCCATCAGGGCAGGATGGTGTTTGTCGATCCGCTCAGCAATGCCGAAGGCTACGCCGTCTATTACCAGCAGGATGCCCATAGTCGATTGGAAGAGGCTGCAGATGAGGTGATAGGGCCCAAGCTCAGCAAACTGGTGCGCAAGGTGCAAGTGGATGGCAATGTTCGCAAGCGCTACGTCATTGCCATTTCGGCGACAGGAGAATTTACACAATACCACGGTGGCTCCAAAGCGCTTACCATGGCGGCGATTGCGACCTTGCTCAACCGCGTCAATCAGGTCTATCAACGGGATGTGGGCGCCGAATTCGTGCTGGCCAGTGGCAATGACAACCTGATCTTTACCGATCCGGCCAGCGACTTGTTTGCCAATGATAATTCGGATGCGCAGACCAATATCGGGGTACAGGCTTATTACTTTACCAATATGCAGCTCGGTAATTTTGATATCGGCCATGTACTCAATACCGGTAGCGGTGGTCTGGCCGGTTTGGCAGTGCTCTGCACCAATCAGAAGTCTGGCGGGATGTCGGGTTCACCCACACCGGTGGGAGACGCCTTCTTCGTTGACTATGTGGCTCATGAAATTGGCCACCAGTTTGGTGCCGATCATACCTTCAACGGCACTACCGGGAGTTGCGGTGCTGGTACCCGGGTTGCGAGTCAAGCCTATGAGCCTGGTAGTGGCAGCTCCATCATGGCCTATGCCGGTATTTGTGGTGATGAGAATATCCAGGCTCACAGCGACCCCTATTTTCATAGCAAGTCCATCGAGCAGATGCGTGCGCACATGGCGACCGTATCGACTTGTGGAACCACACTCGCGTTGAGTAATCATGCCCCGCAGGCAGCTGCAGGGGGGGACTATGTGATCCCTGCCAATACGGCCTTTATGTTAAAAGGGGCTGGTGGAGATCTGGATAATGATTCTCTGCTCTACAACTGGGAGCAGATCGATCTGGGTACTGAATCGAGCAGTGCTGCCACCATGATTGACGATGGCTCCCGGCCGCTGTTTCGTTTTGTCTCTCCCACGGCATCGCCGGAGCGGATCCTGCCGAGTTTGCCATCCCTGCTCTCCGGCACGCTTGCCAAAGGAGAGGCCTGGTCGACTATCAACCGGGATCTCAATTTCAGACTGACGGTGCGTGATGGTCAGGGTGGCGTTGCCAGTGATGACATGAAAGTGCAAGTGATCAATACCGGTGCGGCATTTCGCATCACCAACCCGTTTTACGGGGTGACTCTCACTCCGGGGGCCAGTCAGGCAGTGGCATGGGATGTGGCGGGCACAACTGTGGCGCCGATCAGTTGCAGCAAGGTGGACATCTCGGTGACCCAGGATGAGGGCGTAAGCTGGACAATGCTCGCCGCCGGACAACCCAATAACGGCGCAGCAACGGTAACGTTGCCTGCCGATCTCACCAGCAGCGTCAGGCTGAAAGTGGCATGCAGCGATAATATCTTCTTTGCCATCAGTCCCCTCAAATTGCCTCTGGTGCAAGGTGGCTCGACTTCAGGTGGCGGCGGTGGTGGCGGGGCGCTCGGATTGTGGACGCTGGCTCTGGCACTGCTCGGCTGGCAACGGAGGCGTACATGAAGGGAGTCCCTCTGTTGCTGCTTGTCATGCTCGGCGGTTGTCAGGCCGATGCCAGTACGCTGGAACAGGAGCTGAGCGCAAACCTCGCCAGACAGGATTACCGCCTGATAGTGATAGCCGGGCGGGGAGAATTCGCCCCCGGTATTGCAGCCGAGCAGCAGGCAGAGGCCAAGGCGCGCTGTGGCAAGCGTTATCTGGATGGATTGGGCGATGTGATAAGGCCCGGTCAGCAAGAGATACATGCCAAGTTGAGCGCTTACGCCAGCGAGTATAACCAGCGTATGGTGATTCATTGCCCAATAGCATCGGGTGCTGGCAAGCAGTAATACACCAACGAACCAATCCAAATGGAGGGGATATTCATCCCCCTATCTATCCGTGAAGGCGCCAATGGCGCCTTCACTTTTTTCCGTTGTTGAATGGGGCCAGTCTGTATTGCCTGAGATGGGGAGCGCGGGTGCAGCACGATTTTTCAGCGTGACAGAAGTTTTGTGCGAATTTTCTTTTCTGTCTGTCACGCAGATCGTCAATTGACGCTGCACCATACTTGTTGTCACCAAGGTAGGGCAAGGAGGCTCTATGAAGCATGGCATTGCGGTGATTATCACCAGTTTGTCTGTTCAGGTTGCAGCAGAACCACAGTGGACCTTCATGGATGAAAACTTGGCAAGGGGAGGGAGCTATGATGTGCGAGCTGAAAAGGTCAGAGTGGTGGTTCCTGACAAGCCTTTTGAACCCGGGCATCTCGCCAGTGTATTGACCTTGCCATTGCCGGATGGCACTACGGTGCAGTTTGATGTTCATCCCAATATCTTGCTCCCGGAGCCTTTGGTCCAGCGCTACCCTTCTATCAATACTTACAGTGGGAAGGCTATCGATCGGGCGGCGGATACAGGCCGATTTGATGTCACCATACATGGTTTTCACGGTATGTTTACCCATCAGGGGCGTACCTTTTATGTCGATCCGCTTCAGGACGGTTTCTCTTATGCCGTTTATGAACAGCAAGATGCCTGGCGGCGACAGGATGTGGATCAGGTGATTGATCCTCATGGTATCGAGCGTGAGCGAGCTGTGCTGGTCGATGGCAATTTGCGCAAGCGCTACACCATCGCCATCTCGGCAACCGGGGAATATACCCAGTATCACGGTGGTACCAAGGTTGCAGCACTCTCGGCCATTGCAACACTGCTTAATCGGGTCAATGAAGTCTATCGCCGTGATGTGGGGGCCGAGTTTCAGCTTGCAGCTGATACGGATAATGTGATTTTCACCGATCCTGCGACGGATCCTTTCACCAACTCGACCCAGGATATCGCCATCAACCAGACCCAACAGGGGGTGTTGCTCAAGCCTTCTTTTGATCTGGGCCATCTGCTGGCGACATCAGGCGGCGGAGTGGCGACCCTGAGATCTTTATGCAACCCTTTCAGCCGTTCACGGGGCATGACCGGAGGCTCACAGCCTATCGGTGATGCGTTCTTTATTGATTATGTGGCTCACGAATTGGGGCACCAGCTGGGGGCCGAGCACTCCTTCAATGGCATGGCCGACAGTTGTGCCACGGGTCGCAAGGCTAGCTCAGCCTGGGAACCGGGCAGTGGCTCGACCATCATGGCCTATGCCGGGATCTGTGGTGAGGAGAATCTGCAGGTTAACAGCACACCTTTTTTTCACAGCAAGTCGATCGAGCAGATGCGGGCTCTGATGGCCTCTCTGCCCTCCTGCGGCACCGACCTGGTGCTTGCCAATAACGCGCCGGTTGTGGATGCGGGGGGCGATAGGGTGATCCCCGCCAATACGCCTTTCACTCTTGTCGGCAGTGCGCTGGATCTGGATGGTCATCCCCTCAGTTACACCTGGGAGCAGGTTGATCTTGGCAATGCATCCTACAGCGTGGCAACCATGGTGGATGATGGAACTCGCCCGCTGTTTCGCTTTGTCTCGCCAACTTCGGATCCCCGCCGAACCTTGCCTGCCATGAGCTCGCTGATCACGGGTGTGCTGGCCAAAGGGGAGGCGTGGCCAGCGACCAATCGTAACCTTCAGTTTCGCCTTACGGTGCGCGATGGTCAGGGGGCGGTCAGCAGTGATGAGATGGTGGTGCAGGTGATCAATACCGGCGCGGCATTTGCCATCACAGCTCCGCAGATCGGCGCCATGGTGGCGGGTAGCACTCAGCTAGTGACATGGAATGTTGCCGGGACCGATCAGCCTCCTATCAATTGTCCCGGCGTGGATTTGGCACTGACACAGAATAGTGGTTCTACTTGGACTACGCTGGCAAGCGGGCTTGCCAATAACGGTTCGGCCAGTGTGGTGTTGCCTGCACCGTTGACCAGCACGGCCAGGCTGAAGCTGGCATGCAGCAATAATATTTTTTTCTCTATCAATGGGATAAGAGGTAATGCGTCTGCCACTACGGAAAGTGCAACTGTCATTACCGACAACAATGCGGGTGGCGGCGGTGGTGGTGCAGTGAATCTTATCGTGATCCTCCTGATGGGAGGGGCAGCCGGATGGCGCAGGTATTACGGTTAGCCGTCAGTTTGCTGTTTCTATATATCTGCGCAGCGCCTGTTGTGGTCGCATCACTGACCGAGGCAATAGATGAAAGTCTTGCTGCTCAGGATTATCGGCTCATTGTGCGTGGCGGACGAGGCGGTATGGCCCCGGGGGTTGTGGAGTCATTGCAAGCAGAAGCGAGAACCCGGTGCGGAGTCCGTTATCTGACAGGGTTCGGTGATGTGATTGAGATGGGTAAGGAGTCGGAGTTTGAGCAGCGGATTGACTATGCCACCCGATATAACCGACAGATGCTGGAAAGGTGCATGCCGGAGGCGATTTCAAGGCCGTAGTGGCTGTTCAACAACGGCGTGTAAATCGGTATGATTGGAGTTATAACTCTAATATTCCAAACATAGTGATAGCCTCAGGGGAATGATTCGATGACTCACATATGAGCCCCCATATACTTTTTTGGAGTTTTAACTCTATTAAAAAGAACTGCTGAAAATGCTAACAAAATGAGCTATTTATAAACTATAACTCACTAACTGCATGATTTTAAATGAAATAAAATTCATTTAATTTTTATTGAAAAAGTTGAATCGTGATTTGCGTCACGTTATTCTCGCCGGCTGTTCAGTCAGGTGATTAATAATGATGAAGTTCACAATAAATGCAATCTCAGTTGTCATCGCAATGTCAGCCAATATCGCGCTGGCATCCCCATGGCATATGGTTGAAGCACACAATAGGCAGGCGGCTGATACAGTCACAACTAGTACCTATACCAGCTTTCAGGTCGATGAAGAGTTTATTCAAAACCTACGTGCTGGCGATACGCTGATTACCTTGCCATTACCCAATGGTGGAATGGTGCAATTTGAAGTGCAGCCCTCGTCGGTGTTGCCACCTGCATTGGCCGCCAAGTATCCGGATATCATGACCTTTAAAGGCCATGAGGTGGGTAATGAAAATAACACTGGCAGTTTTGATATTTCCCCACGTGGTTTTAATGGCATGTTTATGCACCAAGGGGAGCAGGTGTTTATTGATGTTCAACGTAGTGGTCTTTATTCTGTTTATTACAAGAAAAATGTAAAACCGCGAAAAAATGGGCATCATGAAGAGCTGATGCAGAATAATACAAGTGAGCATGAAAGTGAAAAAAAGCGCTCATTGTTAGATAGTGCAACTCAGCAAGCAGCACAAAATTATAACTTTCCTGGAATAAAAACATATCGGATTGCGATATCTACCACTGGAGAGTATACCACCTCATTTTATGGTAAAGTAGGCGCTTTGTCATCTATTGTAACATTGCTGGCTCGAGTCAATGAGATATATGAGCGTGATCTCGGTATAAAATTTATCTTGGCTGATGGCAATGACAATGTCATTTTTGAAGATGCATCTACAGACCTGTTTTTTAATGGGGACAATGCAGATGCCACTCTCACCACGCCAATCATGGATAGAAACGATGCTTATCGAAATGAGCTCGTCCAGCTGATGGCTCACAGAGAGACAGATCTCACTAAAAAACTAGGCGATTTTGATATTGGTCACGTGCTTACGACTACCAATTATTCTGGTCTGGCAATGGGAACGCTATGCGCAGCTCCAAATCGAGGTTATAGCGGGGAAAACTCCCCTGGTCGAAATTTGCGTTCTAATGCAATGAGTGGAGCCGGTAATGGCAACTCGGGAGCGGGAATCGCAGAGATTGATGCGGTGTTTGTCGATACCTTTGCGCATGAAGTGGGTCATCAGCTCGGTGCAGAGCATATCTTTAATGTCGACATCCTCGGACGTGTAGCTAATTCCGCTTGGGAGGTTGGTAGCGGTGCGACCATCATGGGTTATCCGGGCAGAGTTGGCATGGGGTCACAAAATCTGCAATCTAAAACGACTGGTTATTTTCATAGCAAGTCCATTGAGCAGATGCTTGCTGTGCTAGCCAGTCGTCCAGATAATTGTGGCGCTGTTGAGCCTATGACCAAGCAAGATATTGATGTGAATATCTCGCCAGCATCGCAATCAAAAGTTATTCCTGTTAGAACTGCATTTTCACTCACAGGGATTGGTTCTGATGAAGATGGAATGACCTTTACCTGGGAACAGGTTGATCTTGGTCGAGCGACAGAGAGTGCATCTGATATATACTATGGGAAATTGAACGATGGCCCCTTATATCGTTTTGTGGCGCCTACAACGTCTCCTGAACGTCACTTTCCTTCTTTAGCGACTCAGCTAAGGGGATATGAACGATTTATGTTGCAACAGCCTGAGCTAATAAAAGATGAAGAGAAGGGCGAACCATGGGTCAATGTACCGCGCACCCTTAACTTCCGTCTGGTCGCCCGTGATGGCAAAGGTGGTGGTGCCTATGATGAGACCTCGGTCGAGGTGGTCGATACAGGTTCACAAACCTTCAAGATATTGCCAGCCCCTGACCAGCGTATTCTGGTTGGTAGCCCGACCACAGTGAATTGGCAAGTAGCTGGAACCGATGGTGGCCGCATCAACTGCCAGCGGGTCGATATCAGTTATAGCAACGATGAAGGCAAGAGTTGGCAGCCGCTGGTCAATGGCGTGAACAACAATGGCGCCCATGAGGTGACCATTCCGGCCAATGCTGGCAGCGCTGTTCGCCTCAAGCTGGCCTGTAGCGACAATATCTTCTATGCCATTACGCCAAAACTGGCGACCAAGAGCAGCGATACACCGGCTCCCCAGCCTGAAAGCAATGGCGGCGGTGGCGGTGGTTCGACCGGTCTGTTCGCGCTGCTGGGCCTTGGTATCGCTGCGCTGCTGCGTCGTCGTGAGATCATGAGCTACTAAACCAGATAACCCAAGGGTGCGATTACCCATCTTTGGTAAATTGATGAACCAAGCGAAGAGGCGTTAGCCTCTTCGCTTTTTTTGTATGGTTTACAAGGTCGCTTTATCGAGCGCACAATGCCTGCAATCATTCTCTTGATGGTCGTGGAACCATTATTTATTTGAAGGAAAATCAAGATGATGGATGTTGCTGATCTGCGCCGTGAATACTCCCGTGGCGGGTTGCATCGGGCCGATCTGCCGGCCGAGCCGCTGGTGCTGTTCGAAAAGTGGTTGGCGCAGGCCTGTGAGGCCAAACTGACCGATCCCACCGCCATGGTGGTGGCGACGGTGGATGCCGATGGTCAGCCCTGGCAGCGCACTGTGCTGCTCAAGCACTACGACGCCCAGGGGATGGTCTTTTACACCAACATGGGTAGCCGCAAGGCGCAGCAGCTGGAAGGCAACCCCCGTATCAGCCTGCTCTTTCCCTGGCATACGCTCGACCGTCAGGTGCATGTGACCGGTCGGGTGGAGAAGATGAGCACCTTCGAGGTGATGAAGTATTTCCACAGCCGTCCCAAGGATAGCCAGATCGCTGCCTGGGTCTCCAAACAGTCGACCCGCATCTCGGCCCGCGGCGTGCTGGAGGCCAAGTTCCTCGAGCTCAAGCAGAAGTTTGCCAATGGCGAAGTGCCGCTGCCGAGCTTCTGGGGCGGATTCAGAGTGGTGATCGAGACGGTGGAGTTCTGGCAGGGGGGCGAGCACCGGCTGCACGACCGCTTCTACTACACCCGCGACGGGGATGGCTGGCATATCGAGCGTCTGGCCCCCTGATCGCGCTGTTCAAATCTGTTTTCACAAGGAGTGTGTATGCGTCTGTATGGTGATCTGCGTTCCGGCAACTGCTACAAGGTGTGGCTGCTGGCCCGCTGGCTGGAGCTGCCCCTTGAGTGGGTAGAGGTCGATATTCAGGCGGGGGATACCCGTACCCCCGCATTTTTGGCCATGAACCCCAACGGCAAGATCCCGGTGCTGGAGATTGGCCAGGGCGATACACTGGCGGAATCCAACGCCATCCTCTTCTATCTGGGGCAAGGCAGTGCCTTGTGGCCAACCGATCCGCGCCAGCAGGCCGAGGTGCTCAAATGGATGTTCTTTGAGCAATACAGCCATGAGCCCTATATCGCGGTGGCCCGCTTTATTGTTCACTATCTCGGCCGCCCCGAGTCCCAGGAGGCGCGTCTCGACGGGCTGAAAGCCGGTGGCGAGAAAGCGTTGGCGGTAATGGAGCAGCAGCTGAAACAGAGCCCCTACCTGTGTGGTGATGCGCCTACCATCGCCGATATCGCCCTTTATGCCTACACCCATGTGGCAGAGGAGGGGATCTTCTCTCTGCAGGGGTGGCCCGCTATCCGTAGCTGGATCGCCCGTGTTGAAGCCCATCCCCGTCACCTGACGCTGCCCGCGGCCTGTCAGGCCAGCTGATGGAACTGCTGATCGAGGCCAGTCTGTGGCAACCGCAGTGGGCTGCGCTGTTGCCGCACTGGCAGCAGCAGGGTCATCGCTGGCAGCTGCTACTGGGCAAAGAGGCGGCCGCCGTCCTCGATCAAACCGATGCTCCCTGGGCGAGCAGTCCTCCTGACGGGGTGCTCTGCCCGGGGGCCCTGCTGGCTGCTTGGCTCGATGGGGATCTGCTGGCGGATTTTCATGTTGATCCCAGCCGCCAGATCCTGATCAGTGCCTCTACCTCCCTATTGACCCTCGCCAGGGAGCAGGGACTGCTCACCCTTGGCCCTGTGGGGGCCGATCTGCCGCTCACCCCCGAGGCCGATTTGGGCGCCGTGCTCAATCGCCTGCTGGCGCGCCGCGTGACGGTGCCGACCCTGGCTGAGGGGCATTCGCTATCAGGTGTCGTGTTGCGACAACTGCAGGCCGACGATGAGCGCGAGATAGTGCGCTACTGCAGCGACGAGGCGCTGGCGCGCTACACCCTCAATATTCCTCACCCCTATCCGCCGGAGGGGGCCCGCGACTGGCTGGCGCTCAGCTGGCGCAAGGCGGCGCTTGGCCTTGGCTGGAGCTGGGCCATCACCTTGCCAGAGGAGCAAGGTGCGGCGTTGCTTGGGGTGATCTCCCTGCACTGGAATGGCGAGCTCGCCTGGTGGGTGGGCGTGCCCTGGCAAAATCGCGGTCTGGCGACTCGGGCCGCTGGCTTGGTCAAGGGGTTCGCCTTTGACCAACTGCAACTGCCTGCGCTGACGGCTCGCCATATGCCAGACAATTTAGCCTCCGGCCGGGTGATGGCAAAAGTGGGGATGCACTATCGCGGGCGGCGCCATATCAGTGGTCGCCAGCCGTGCGAGGTGAGCTACTGGCGACTGGATCGCGCACCCTCCTTACCCAATCCCTTGCCCGAGGAAATTTCCAGCTGGCTTGCTGATGAGCGGATCGCCGTGGTGATCCTGTATGATCCCGCAACGACCAATCGGCAGAGTACCAACGGCAAGCTTGCCATCTCGCTCTTTGTGGATGAGAGGGGCGCGGGGGAGAAGCCCTGTTTTCTGCGTTGCCCGCCGCATCTTGAGCGGTTGCTGGCGCTGCACTGTTATCCCGTCGATCTGCTGGAGCAGGCCGAACCGGAGCAGTTGTCCCATCTTGGCGGCGTCTTGCTGAAAGACAGGGATGAACAGGGGCTGGCATGGTTGCTGCAACTGGCCGCGCTGCAGCGTCAGGGGCCCGATCTGCTCAGCCGCGAGGAGCGCGCATCACGGCGCCACTGGTTCAACCAATTGATGGCGCAGGCGCTGGGCGGCAACGGTGACTCGTCGCAGATACGCTATCAGCAGTTACGGCTGCTGGTGGAGCTGCCGGAGCTGGTCGATGAGCTGGATGGCTGTTGGCATCAAACGCCCGAACTGACCTTTGAGCGGTTGGCGCGGGAGGCTCCCGCCCTCTGGCTGGCCTACCGCGAGGCGATGAACAGGGCCACCCCGGCTACGCTAACAGCCTTGCAGCAGCAGTTTGCCGCTCGTTTTCCTGAGTGCACCCTCCCATTTTTGGACAAAGGTACTCAGAATGACCAGCCGTTGTGTGGAATAATGCCCGCTCTGCTGTACGAGGAGTAATACCTGATGTTGAGAACCGAGCGCCCCGGTGACATGCTGCCGGTTTATGAGCTGCTGAGTGCTGCCTTCGGTCGTGCCGATGAGGCCGAACTGGTCAACCGCCTGCGCGAATGTGGTGCTGCCGTAGTGACCATGGTCGAAGAGGAAGAGTACGAGTTCATGGGGCACCTGATGCTAAGCCCGATCACCATTAACGGCATGGAAGGTCCCTGGCTTGGTCTGGCGCCGGTCGCGGTTCATCCCGACTGGCAAGGTCAGGGGATTGGTTCTGATCTCATCCGTGAAGGGCTTGATACGGCGCTTGAGATGGACTGGAAAGGGGTGGTAGTACTCGGGGATCCGGCCTATTACAGCCGTTTCGGTTTCCGCCCGGCCAGCGAGTTTGGCCTGCACTGCATCTATGAGGTGCCTGCCGACTGTTTTATGGCAATGGAGCTACAGGAGCGCGGTTTTGCGGGTGTGCAGGGTGAGGTGCTTTATCACCCCCTGTTTGATGAACTCCCCGACGAGCTGCCGGACGCGCAGGCAGAAGTGTCCCATTTATAGCGAGACGTCGCAGCGACAAGCCACAACGAAAAAGCCCTCATCGAGGGCTTTTTCATCTTGTATTGGTCCCTGCCGGGCTTATTCGAGCAAATAGGCTCAGGCAATGATATCGAGCTGGGTGCCCTTGCGTTTATCTTCACCCAACATGTCCCCCATCTGCTGGGCGAGCGGGCTCTGCTGGAATTGCATGTAGTCGCTCAGATTCTGCTGGCGCTGGTAGCGATTCGCAGCCTGATACATATCAGCCGTGCTCGGGCCCGACTTGCTGTCGCTCTGCTGACCGCTGGCCTCCAGGTAGCGCTCCACCACGGCTTTATCTTGCTGGTTAGCCGTATAAGAGACCGCCATGGTTCTGCGAGCCGTTGCTTTCTCTTCGCTCTGTGCCTGCAATTCATCCTTCTTGGTCAGTGCTTCGTTACGGGCCTGACTGACCTGCTCGGGCGTGACAGCGGGAGAGGAGGGGTATTTGCCGTAATCGGGCAGCGGCATGGGCCGGGAGGTGATTTGCATGGTGGCGCTTCTCTTTTGAACAGGGACGGACGCATGATACCCATCCATGTTAGCTCAATAAATCACCACTTGTCGGTTCATCAAGAGTAGGTTCAGCTTCGCGCATCGATTGTTAATTGAACCGCCTCTGAGTGACAAAAAAAGGCGCCATAAGGCGCCTTTTTATCCTTCGCTTACCGCCGGCTCAGTTGAAGAACCAGTAACCACGGTTGACCAGACGGGTCAGCAGTTGCAGGAAGCCGGCCTGATCGGCAAGCTCCACCATGTCGGCCTGGGTGACCATGTCCTTGTCGCACAACAGCGAAATGGCGGCCGCATCTTCGCTTGGCAGGGTCCAGGCTTCGCCGTCGATATAGCACTGCTGGCTCTCGCCGCTGAACCAGACGGTGCGCAGACCCGGCACCTTGATGGCGGGCTCGCCCTGGGTCAGCAGGTCGGCCACTTCCTCGGCGCTGTAGTCCGGCTCGACCGGATTGACATCCAGATCGTGCTTGGCTTCGGAGATCATGGTGCCGAACCACTCCTTGAACAGGGTCTCGTCATCGAGGGCCTGTTGCATCAGCTCGCGCAGACGGTGCAGCTCGTGGGGCTGGATCTCGCCGTGACGGGCACGGGGCTTGAGGTCGGCATCGCCGTAACGCTCGGTACGCACCTCGTTGTCGATCAGGTGATCGGCAAAGGAGGAGATAAGCGCCTTGGCATCCGGCGCGCGGAAGCCCACCGAGAAGTTCATGGAGGGCTCGATGGCGTAGCCTTCGTGGGGGAATCCGGGCGGAATGTAGAGGATGTCGCCCGGCTCCATGATGATGTCGATGATCGCCTCGAACGGCTCGCAGTGCAGCAGGGCAGCATGGGCGGCAAACTCGTTGAGCGGCTTGGCATCGCCAACCCGCCAGTGACGCTTGCCGATACCCTGGGTGATGAACACGTCGTAGTTGTCGATGTGGGGGCCGACACCCGCGTGAGGGGTGGAGAAGCTCACCATCACATCGTCAAAGCGCCAGCCCGGAATGAACTGGAACGGCACCGCCAGCTCGTTCACCTCGGGGGCCCAGTGGTTGCAAGCCTGTACCAGAATGGTCCAGTTCTCTTCGCCCAGATGGTCATAGGATTCGAAGGGACCGTGGGCAGCATCCCACTTGCCGTCGAAACGGGTGACCAGACGGGACTCTACCACCTCTTCCATGGCCAGACCCGCCAGCTCGTCCGGGCTGATGGGATCCTGAAAGTCCTTGAAGCCGCCCTTGATAAGGAGCGGGCGCTTCTGCCAGTAGTGCTCGAGGAAGTGAGCGATATCCAGATTGAGTTCGTACATAGATCTTCTCGTCAAAGGGTTCGACAAAGGTCAGGAGAGGTCTTGCCAGAGGCGGCTGCCGGCCTCGGGCAAGCCCTCTTGCAAAGCGTGTATAGGGTGCCACATAAAATAACCGGGGCCCTGTTGCAGATCATGCACAGGGCCCCGGAGGTCTCATTTATCCGCTTATTTCAGCAGATCAACCAGACGCTGGGCGTCACCGATGTAGTTGGCCGGGGTCAGCTTCTTCAGCTCGACCTTGACCGCTTCCGGCAACTCCAGGGTGTCGATAAAGGTGCGCATCCCTTCGGCATCGACGCGGCGACCACGGGTCAGCTCCTTGAGCTTCTCGTAGGGCTTCTCGATACCGTAGCGGCGCATCACGGTCTGGATCGGCTCGGCCAGCACTTCCCAGTTGGCATCCAGATCGGCGGCCATGGCGGCGTCGTTGGCTTCCAGCTTGGAGATACCCTTGAGGGTGGACTGATAGGCGATAAGGGAATAGCCGATGGCAACGCCCAGATTGCGCAGCACGGTCGAGTCGGTCAGATCCCGCTGCCAGCGGGAGATGGGCAGCTTGCTCGCCAGATGCTGGAACACAGCGTTGGCCAGACCCAGATTGCCTTCGGAGTTCTCGAAGTCGATGGGGTTGACCTTGTGCGGCATGGTGGAGGAGCCGATTTCGCCAGCGATGGTGCGCTGCTTGAAGTGGCCCAGGGAGATGTAACCCCACACATCGCGGTCGAAGTCGATCAGGATGGTGTTGAAGCGGGCCATGGCATCGAACAGCTCGGCGATATAGTCGTGCGGCTCGATCTGGGTGGTGTAGGGGTTCCAGGTCAGACCCAGGGAGGTCACGAACTCCTCGGAGAACTGGTGCCAGTCCACTTCCGGATAGGCGCTGATGTGGGCGTTGTAGTTGCCGACTGCGCCGTTGATCTTGCCGAGGATCTCCACCGCCATAATCTGCTTGTACTGGCGCTCCAGACGGTAGGCGACGTTGGCCATCTCCTTGCCCATGGTGCTCGGGGTCGCCGGCTGGCCGTGGGTGCGGGAGAGCAGCGGCATATCGCGGTACTCGTGGGCCAGACGCTTGAGCTCGCCGATCAGCTTCTCGCAATAAGGCTTGATGACCTCTTCGCGGGCGGTTTTCAGCATCAGACCGTGGGAGTTGTTGTTGATGTCTTCCGAGGTGCAGGCGAAGTGGATGAACTCGCTGACAGCCGCCAGCTCCGGGTTCACTTCGACTTTCTCTTTGAGGAAGTACTCCACCGCTTTCACATCATGGTTGGTGGTGCGCTCGATCTGTTTGATGCGGGCGGCGTCGCTCTCGTTGAAGTTGCTGACGATGCCGTCGAGCAGGGCGTTGGCGGCCGCGCTCAGGGCTGGGACTTCCGGGATCCCGGCGTGGCTGGCCAGTTTCTGCAACCAGCGAACCTCGACTTCAACGCGAAAACGCAGCAGGCCGAATTCGGAGAAGATAGGGCGCAGGGCATCGGCCTTGTCGCCATAACGACCGTCAATCGGGGAAACAGCAGTCAGCGCGGACAGCTCCATGGGGTGAACTCCTGATGATTTGTGTGGGGGATCCGTATCCACTCGCGCGTGGGGCTGAGTTGTCATCAAGGCTGATGTGCGGCTGTTCACCCTGATGTCGACCTCGCTTGCCCGCGCGCGAGCCGATGATTAGTAACGTTTGGCCAGCTCCACCATCTTCTTGCGAGCGAAGATGATCTGGGTGCGGCTGCCACCGAGCTGACGCCACAGCACGCAGGCACGAATGCCCGCCAGCAGCAGGGCGCGCACCTTGTGCTGCACCAGCGGTTGCTGCAGGAACAACGGGGTACCCGCCACCTGGATGCGCGGCCCGATGGGGCTGATAAGATCGCTGTAGATGCTCGCCATGTTGGCCAAAATCTGCTCGTCGAGCAGATCGAAGTGCTGTTGCTGGCGGCCAATCTGGCTGATCCGCTCACCCAGCATATTGAGAATGTCCTTGCGCTTGGCCAGCTTGCGCTCCAGCGCAATCAGGCTTACCACGTAGCGGGTCAGCTCGGCATTCTTCTGGCTGCCGTCGGCACCCAGCTGCTCGACCAGCGCACGGTAGCCGTCGCGAATGGCCAGATGGGTGTTGTTGAACACCTCGAGTGGCTGGCTCGGGTTGGTCACCAGAATGCTGGAGAGGCTCTCGCGCAGGGCGGCCTCGTCACAGCTGCCGTCTCGGGCCACCTTCTGCACCAGATACGCGGCCTGGCAGATGCCGGCAAAGGCCATGGTTCTGTCTTGGAATTTATCGCTCACGTCTGCTGCCTTCTGTTAAAGATTCAAACCGGATGGCTGAAACGTTGTTCGATGATGCCACCGCCCAGACACACTTCCCCGTCGTAGAAGACGGCGGACTGGCCCGGGGTCACCGCAGCCTGTTTCTCGTCGAAGATGACCCGGATGGTCTCATCGTCGATGGGCTGGATCAGGCAGGGGATATCCTGCTGACGGTAGCGGGTCTTGACGGTGCAGCGACGCGGCTCGCGGATCGGAGTGCGATCCACCCAGTGCAATTGGCTGGCAATCAAACCATCGGAGTAAAGGCGGGGATGTTCGCCCTGCGCCACCACCAGCACGTTGCGCTCGACCTCTTTGTCGACCACGTACCAGGCCTCTTCGGTGGCATCTTTGCGACCACCGATACCGAGCCCCTTGCGCTGGCCCAGGGTGTGATACATCAGACCCTGATGCTCGCCGATCACCTTGCCATCCACGGTCTCGATCTTACCGGGCTGAGCGGGCAGGAACTTGGCCAGGAAGTCCTTGAACTTGCGCTCACCGATAAAGCAGATACCGGTGGAGTCTTTCTTCTTGGCGGTGATGAGATCCAGCTGCTCGGCGATGCGGCGCACCTCGGGCTTCTCCAGATCGCCAACCGGGAACAGGCTCTGACCTACCTGCTTCTCGCTCAGGGTATAGAGGAAGTAGCTCTGATCCTTGTTGGTATCGAGACCGCGCAGCAGGCGCGGGCGGCCGGTGCTATCGTCACGGCGCACATAGTGGCCGGTGGCGATGTAGGTGGCACCCAGCTCTTCGGCGGCAAATTCGAGGAACGCCTTGAACTTGATCTCCTTGTTGCACAGGATATCGGGGTTCGGCGTGCGGCCAGCCTTGTACTCTTCGAGGAAGTGCTCGAACACATTGTCCCAGTACTCGGCCGCGAAGTTGATGGTGTGGAGTTTCATCCCCAGCTTGTCGCAGACGGCCTTGGCATCAGCCAAATCCTGGGCGGCAGAGCAGTACTCGTCCGTGTCGTCTTCTTCCCAGTTCTTCATGAACAAGCCTTCGACCTGATAGCCCTGCTGCTGGAGCAGGTAGGCCGAGACGGAAGAATCCACGCCGCCGGACATGCCGACGATCACCTTGATTTGGCTGTTGTCTGTCATTAGTCGAAGTTACCAGTTCGTTTAAACGGGGCGTATTCTACCAGAGTTTTGCGCCCCCGGTCACATATCCATGCCGCAGTTCCCATCAGGAGCCTGATAGCAGGAAATCGTTTTTCTGTTGTTGGCCTGTGCCGCCTGAAAAGAGTGCCAAATGGCCTCAGATAAAGGCCTTGAGCGCCGAGAGCGGCAGGCGGGTACCCGCCAGATAATCCTGAATGCACTGCCACACCAAGGGGCTGCGAAGGGCCGGTTTGCATTCCGCTATTTCTTCCAGCGTGAGCCAGTGGCAAGCCAGCACATCGCCGTCAGGATCCTCTGGATGGTGCTGACCCGGCGCTTTTTCAAGGTCGAAGATGATGGCGGTGCGCACATAGGTGGCCTCGCTGTCGGCCGGTTTGAACAGATAGGTACCAAGCCAGGCGGTCGGCGTGGCGGTCAGACCCGTCTCCTCTTTCAGCTCACGACAGGCCGCTTCAAGCAGGTTTTCCCCCGGCTCCACATGGCCGGCGGGTTGGTTGAAACGGCGCTGGCCTTTTATCTCCTCTTCCACCACCAGAAAGCGCCCCTGCCACTGCACCAGGGCGGCGACCGTCAGGCGCGCCTCCATACGGGCGTGGCTGGTGGTCGATTGCTCTGCCTGATTGCTCATCATGACTCCTTGTCGTTGCTATCGGGATTGCCCGCTCGGGCGGGTCTGCGTGCCGTTCCTCGCCCGCTGCTGCGGGGTTTGCCGCTGGTCGGGTTTGAAGTTGAACGCTCGGTTGGGTGAGTGCTGCGGGGGCGTTCGTCCCGTCTCGGCTGGCTGGGCCGCCGTGGCGCCTCTCCTGCCGGTTTGGCCGGTTTGGCGGTATGAGCGCCTGAACGGGATGAGGAGGGTCGCGGGCGGCCGGTGGAGAGCGGCGCCAGCTCGGGGGCGGGCAGGCTGCGGCTCTCGCCGGGGGCCAGTCCATCCAGGGTCCAGTCACCGATGGCGTAGCGAATAAGGCGCAGGGTGGGGTGGCCGATATGGGCGGTCATTCGCCGTACCTGGCGGTTGCGCCCCTCGATAATCTTGATCTCCAGCCAGCTGGTGGGGATCTCCTTGCGCTCGCGGATCGGCGGATTGCGCGGCCACACCGCAGGTTCATCCATGATGCGCGCCCCGGCGGGCAGGGTCATGCCGTCGTTGAGCTCCACACCGGCGCGAAGGGCGGCCAGTTTCTCTTCGCTCGGGATCCCTTCCACCTGCACCCAGTAGGTCTTGGGGGTCTTCTCCCCCGGCTGGGTCAGGCGCGCCTGCAGCTTGCCATCGTTGGTGAGCAGCAACAGCCCCTCACTGTCGCGATCGAGCCGCCCTGCGGCATAGATGCCGGGCTCTTTGATGTAGTCCTTGAGAGTCTCGCGGCCCGCCTCGTCGGTGAACTGGCAGAGCACCATGTAGGGCTTGTTCAGCAGGAGCAATTTGCGATCCTCTGGGGCCAGCTCCGGTTTGCGGGGGGATGCATAGCGGGGTGCGGCTGGTTTGGCCGCCGTGCGCGGGGCGTTATCGCGCGGCGCGCGGCTGACAGAGAGACGGGAGCGGGGAGATTTCATCGGATACACACTTCAGACAGACGATGGCAGCGAGTGTACCACAGGGTGCTGAGGGCAGGATGAATGGCTGTGGCGTTTCAACAAGCAGCGCTCGGAGCCAATTCGCCTAGCTCAGCAGGCTCTCGATCACGATAGCCTGACGGGCGGGGGCCGAGCCCGCCAACAGCAGGGCGTGGCTGACCACATCATCGATCATCGCCTGCGCCAGTCGGGTGAGGGGGCGCAGGGTCTCCCGTCCGCTACCAACCGGTACCGCCAGCAGAATGATGGTCTGCACCGGCCCGATTTGAGAGCCCCACTCGATGGGCTCCTTGCAATTGAGCAGGGTCAGCGCTGGCTGGCTGATCCCTTCGCTCAATACATGGGGCATGGCAAGGCCGGGGCGGATGATGGTGGCCGAGACCTGCTCGCGCCGCTCCACCGCGGCGGTCAGTGTGGCGCGGTCGGTGACCAGCTCGTCGGGCAACAGATCGATCAGATGCTCGAGGGCTTCGGCCTTGGTCAGCGATTTGGGGCTATGGGCCAGCTGGCGCAGGGCAAAATGGTAGTCGGGCAGAGCGTTGGCCAGTCGCAACTCCGCCAGCGCGGCGGTGCGCGGGCGCACCAGCGGTTGACCCAGTTCGCCGCACCAGCAGGTGAAGGCCATGTGGGCCAGCTCGGCATCGCACCCTTCAATTTGCAACTGGCAGAGATCGCCGGGCTGGGTGGCGAGGGTCAACAGGGAGAGCTGGTTGCTGGCGGCAACGGTCTGGCGCCGGGTGAGGTTGGCGCAGCGGATGGTGGATTTGAACATCCCCGCCAGCCGGTTCAACTGCTTGGCCTGGGTGATGCTCAACCCCTGCTGGCAGTAGAAGGTGATTTCGCGGGTCAGCATTAGGCCGGGATCGGCAGGGCCTTGAGTACGGCGTTGGCATCCAGCAGCACGGTTTCCAGTCTCACCTGATGGATGGTGCAGCCGAGGAAGCGCTCCTTCTGCTCAATCTCGATATCGGAGGCAATCAGCACCAGGTCGGCGCTGGCAATATCGCGGGCGGTCAGCATGTTCTCCATGCCCATGGCGCCCTGAGTCTCGACCTTGATCTTGAGTCCCAGCCCAGTGGCTGCTTTTTGCAGGGCATCGGCAGCCATATAGGTATGGGCAATACCGGTCGGGCAAGCGGTGACGGCGACGATCTTCATCTGCTCTCTGTGATGCTGACAAGGGGGAGCAACAAGATAGCGCCAGCGGGGTGCTTTTACCAAAAGCGCATATGAAAAGTGGGATCTTGATGGGGATATGCCTGCCCCTTGAACGGCAGTGCAGGCTCATGCCGGGCCAGTCGGGTATCTGGTTGCTCTAAACAACAAGGGCCACCCCTGTGGGCGGCCCTGAACAATCTGCGTCTGTTGTTATGGCTATCAGGCGGTCTGGGCAGCCAGCTCGGCGGCTTTCAGTTCGCGCTTGATGCGGCGGATCTTGCGCTCTTCGGCGACCGCGACACAGCCCATCAGCACCAGACAGGCGGCGGCTGCGATATCCAGCGCCGCGAAGGTGCCGGTCCAGCCGGTCAGACCGAAGATGGGGGTGCCATCGGCGATCATGCCCAGACCCAGTTTGGCGAAGCTGTCACCAATCAGGTAAGCAAAGGTACCCTTGACGCCATCGGCCACGCTGATGCCCTGCTTGGGGACGAAGCCCACGGCGGCCACGCCGATCAGCAGTTGCGGACCAAACACCAGGAAGCCCAGGGTGAACAGGGAGCCCAGGAACATAAACTGGGTAGTCGCATGCTGGTAGAGACCCAGGGTGGCGATGATCAGCGCCAGCGCCACGCAAGCCACCAGACCACGACGGCCATTGGCCAGATCGGAGAGGTAACCCCACATCAGGGTGCCGACCAGTGCGCCCACTTCGAAGAAAGTAAAGCCCTGAATAGCCACGTCTTTGGAGAAGCCCAGCTCCTGGTGGGCATAGACGGTGGACCACTGGTCGATACCGATACGCACCACGTAGAGGAAGATGTTGGCAAAGCAGAGCAGCCAGATCACCTTGTTGAGCAGCACATACTTCACGAAGATCTGCCACTTGGTCAGCTTCTGCTCTTCGGTAGCGATATCCTCTTCGCTCGCCACTTCGTCAAACAGCTCTTCCACCTTGCCAAGGCCATAGGCTTCCGGTGAATCGCTACCAAAACGCAGGCCGATAAAGCCGACAATCAGCGCGATGATGGAGGGGAAGATAAACATGCCGAGCACGTTGCCATCAAACAGGTAGTTGGCACCAAACAGCGCCACACCGGCTGCACCGGCACCGCCCACGTTGTGGGAGAGGTTCCACATGCCCAGATAGGTGCCGCGCTTGTTGCGAGGGGTCCACTTGGTGATGGTGGAGTAGCTGCACGAACCGCCACAGCTCTGGAAGAAACCGCTCAGGGCATAGAAGAAGATCATGAAGTAGAGGCTGAAACCGGTGCCGCCCATGCTGGCACTGAAGCCCAGCATGCACAGCGCGGAGAGGATCAGCATCAGCGGCAGGAACTGCTTGGTGTTCTTGCCATCGGCGTAGTAGGAGACGATGGTCTTGCCTACCCCGTAGGTGATGGAGAAGCCAAGGCCGATCATGCCAAGCTCGGTCATGGAGAGACCGTACTCCTGGATCATGTCATTTTGCGCAATGTTGAAGTTCTTGCGGATCAGATACATGGTCAAATAGCCAATAAATACAACCAGATAAGATTGCATAAACGGCTTGAACCAGAGCTTGCGCCGGGCTTCGACCGGCAGGTCGAGGGTGGGGACCCGGACCTGTTGGAGCAATTTCAACATCTTCGTTCATCCTCTGCGAGATAGACGGTATTTCCGCCGCGCCCCTCATTTGTAGATAGGTTGTTCGAGGTCACGCCACGGAAGGGAGAACGGAACGTCGGGGCTGTCAGCCGTTGCTGCGCTCGACGCTCCATCCATATAAACCCGGGCCCGGCACGGGATGACGGGGCGCATTGCCCGTCGCGGTGCGGGTCACGACATCAGGTGGGGTGACTCTAATAAGAGGGGCAAAAAATGGCTTGAGAGCCATCCCTAGTGGGGATAGGAAATTTTCCTAGTTTTTGCGCTTTCGCGGACAAAGCGTGAGAAACATCACACCGCTGACGCCAGATTGCTGTCATTTCAGCCAGTTTGGCGCTCTGTGTGAGGTCTGGGCTGGTGGGATGGATAGGCCAGAAGGGAGCCAGGGAAAGGAAAGGGGATAGACGAGGAAGAGTACTTATCGACCACTATTTCTCGGGGGGCGATATTGGGAAATACGGCTCGCCAGCCATCCCAAAAACAAGAGGCCACCCCAGGGGTGGCCTCTTTTAAGCTCTACGAGTCGTCATGGCGAGGGGAACTCAGGCCGCCTTGGCCAGGGTCATCTCATCACTCTTTTTAACCCGCAGCTTTTTCAGGGCAACCGCCACCACGCCGGTGACGATGGCACCGCAGATCATGCAGAGCAGGGCCAGCAGCGGCTTGTTGACGGCACCCAGCAGGGCCACGATGGGGCCACCGTGGGCAACGCTGTTGGTGATGCCGAACAGGAAGGCCATCACGGCGGCGGTCATGCTGCCCAGCACGTTGGCCGGAATGACGGCCAGTGGGTCACGGGCGGCGAACGGAATCGCACCTTCGGAGATACCCACCAGACCCATGGCACCGGCGGCTTTACCCGCTTCGATCTCGGACTCGTCAAAGATGCCGAGCTTGCGACCGAGCACGGTCGCCAGCGACATGCCAAGGGGCGCAGCCGGGATGGCGCAAGCCATGGCACCCATAAACTGGGTCTGACCGGAGGCGATCATGCCGACGGAGAAGAGGAAGGCCACTTTGTTGACCGGGCCACCCATATCAAAGCCCGCCATACCACCCAGCACGATACCCAGCAGCACCAGACTGCCACCACTCATGGAGAGCAGCATGGCGTTGAGGCCGGTCATCATGTCGGCAATCGGGGCGCCGATGATGAAGATGAATACCGCAGCGATAAAGAGCGACCCGACGATGGGGGCGATCAGGATCGGCACCAGCGGTTGCACCATCTTGTGGTACTGACGAGTGGCAATCCAGCGCACCAGATAGCCGACCAGAAGGCCTGCAATGATGGCACCGATAAAGCCGGTACCGGCATCAGCGCCGTAGAAGCTGCCGTTGTTGGCGATCCAGCCGCCGATAAAGCCCGGTGCCAGTGCCGGACGGTCACCGATGGCGTAGGCGATATAGCCCGCCAGAATGGGGATCATCAGGGTGAAGGCGGCCACGCCCACATTGAGGATCTGGTTCCACATGCTCCCTTCCGGGATCTGCATGCCGCTCGGGGTCGGGTTGCCGCCGATGGCCAGTGACAGGGCGATAAGCAGACCACCGGTCACCACGAACGGGATCATGTGCGATACGCCGTTCATCAGGTAGCGATAGAGATCCGAGCTGCCGCCGCTGGCGCGCTTCTCGTCACCCTTTTTCTCATCCTTGTCAGCCACATAGGCGGGGGCTTTCAGCGCCTGCTCAATCAGACCCTTGCCATCCTTGATGGGGGCTTTTACGCCGGTCTTGATGAGCGGCTTGCCAGCAAAGCGGGCCATGTCCACCTGCTTGTCGCAGGCCACCACGATGGCAGCGGCGCGGGCGATCTCGTCCGCGGTCGGGCTGTTCTTGACGCCGATGGAGCCGTTGGTCTCCACCTTCACCTCATAACCGAGCTCCTTGGCGGCGCGCTCCAGCGACTCGGCCGCCAGATAGGTGTGGGCGATACCGGCCGGGCAACCGGTGACACCGATGATCAGCCCCTTGTTGGCCGCAGGTGCGGCAGCCGCTTCCTCTTTTTTGGCCAGCAGCAGTGCCAGCGCATCGGCAGGGGTCCTGGCTGCCAGCAGGGCATCGATAAAGCCCTCTTCGATCAGCTTGCCGGAGAGCTCGGCCAGCACCTCGATATGGTGGTTGGCGCCGCCATCGGGGGAGGCGATCATAAAGAAAATGTGGGACGGCTTGCCATCTTCGGCGCCGTACTCGATGCCGTTGCGGCTGATGCCGATGGCGACCGCCGGATTGCACACAGCCGCACTCTTGGCGTGGGGCAGGGCCACGCCCTCTTCAAAGCCGGTGTTACCCAGCTCTTCGCGGGCCCACAGATCCTTGATAAAGGCCTGCTCGTTGCTGACTTTGCCTTGCGACGCCAGCAGGCGGGCCATTTCGGTGAAGACCTCTTCCTTACGCGTCGCTTTCAAATCGAGGTTGATCAGATGTTCATTGATCAAGGTGGTGATCATGGCGCTCTCCCCGCTTCCGGTGACGGAAGCTATGCGTGAGTACGTATCGACGTACTGGATAAAAATGACCTGTTCATTATCGTGGCTCGCTCGCCCCCTCCCTATCGGACAAATGTGCTAATCACTGGATTTTTGTGCGCAGCAAAACGCGATGTGATGAAGATCCCGTTTTCAGGCAGGACTCACCATTTTCAGGTTATTGCTAATTTTATCTTTAAAAACAAATAAATGGATTGTGACTGGTCTCGTAACCAGGTTTGTAATGCATCATGTCAATAAATTAATCACCAGCGGGGTCTGGATTTATATGTGGTTTTAAGGCGTTATAAGATGTGACCTTTCTCACAAAAAGTCGCAGTTTCGTCGGGCGGATTAGGATTTTTATGCGCCTGATGGCGGAGGCCAATCGCATTGGCTGGGCGAGCGCAGAGGGGCGTTGTTTGGGAAGAAAGTGTGGTGGCAAGAGAGGGATGGCTGAAAAGAGAGAGGTTATAACGCGAACGTCCGAATACGCTCCGCTATTCGAACCTACGGACTACACAATATGCGCCACCGACTCCAGCCAGTTGGGAACTTGTTGCCGATACCACTCCAGATATTGCTGTGCCTGCGGCTTCTCCCTTCTGGTCAGCAGATTGGTGACTTCAATAATCAGCCAGCACTTGGCCATGACGAGATGGCGCAGCAACCGGTCGCCAGAGAGCAGCGAACTGTGGCACAGATAGCGTTCAATGATGGTTTCATATTCAGCCAGCGAACCCATCCGCGGCACCAGCGGGGCCAGATCGATGGCCGGACTGCCATAACCAAATCGCTCCCAGTCAAACAACACCAGCTCACCATTGTTGCGGGTGCCCCAGTTGCCCTCATTGCTGTCTCCCGAAATCAGGCATGACTCCTCGAATAGTTCGTGACCAAGTTGCTGGATATGGCGGATCTTCTCGTTTACCGCTTCCGGCAGGCAGAGTACAGAGAGCGCCTCGTTGGTGTCGACGAGCGACCAGCCGTGAGTTTTCACCGCAAAGTCGGGCTGATAGTTGGCGTTATGCAGGCTGGCCAGCTGAGCAAAGGTCTGTTCGTTGTGGTGCAGCTGCGTGAGCGTGACCGGATGAGGGATCTGCTCAAGGAACAGGATCTCTCCTTCGGCCCTGAGCAGGGCAGGTGTGTTGAGCCCGCTCAAATGCGGGGCTGCACGTTGGTAGAAATGGCGCTCGACCGGTGATGCGCCGCTTTTTCTGATACAGGGCTTGCCATCCAGCAGCTGGATATTGACCGAAGCGCCCCCCATTTTCGCCAGCTCCTGTTGCGTCATCCTCTACCCCGTTAGCTATGAGTTGTCAGGTGCGTGAGATAGCTATTTACTTCTGCCCGAGTCGTGAAACGGTGCTTGTCGTTTGGGAATCGATCAAACAGCTCGTGATGGAATTGGCGGGAGCTTTTGCCGGCTCGCTG
This sequence comes from Aeromonas sp. 75A, assembly GCF_051919425.1. Classification (NCBI taxonomy): domain Bacteria; kingdom Pseudomonadati; phylum Pseudomonadota; class Gammaproteobacteria; order Aeromonadales; family Aeromonadaceae; genus Aeromonas; species Aeromonas sp. 75A. The sequence continues at coordinate 3,436,737 of NZ_JBQBES010000002.1, forward strand.
CCCATATTCCGATGCCCACACCAGCAGTTGTTGAAAGTTCTTTTCCGCTGCCACTGCATCCCCTTGCCTGGCGCTTTGTGATCCGCGCGATAGCAGTGAATCACGGCATACAGACCAGTCAAGATCCAGAAAAAGCACGGTATCGGCGGCATCAAGCAGTTGCTCGGCCAGGGCACCAAATACCCCTTCGAGCACCCATGATTGCTCTTGAGCAAGTGTCTGAATGGCATGGTCAATCTCATGCTGGGGCCGTTTTTGGTTAAAGCCGCCCGGCTGCCAGACAATGGTGTCCAGATTGACCTCGCGGATAGTTAACCCCTCAGCCAATCGAGCTGCCAACCAGCTCTTGCCCGATCCCGAGTTACCAATAATCAGAATGCGTTTCATCTATGAGTGCTCTTTTCTGGAACAGATATCTGGAGGCTGGAAAGTAGAGGTGATGACGCGAATGTCCGAATACGCTTCGCTATTCGAACCTACGGGCCATCAGGATTTATGGTCAAATTAGGTATCACCGCACATCTGCGTTATAGATAATTTTATTTTACTCATCAGCCATTAGATGGATTTCTATTTCGCCGATTAGATTTGATTTTTTGCGTCTGTACTCGTCGATAGCATAAATTTTATTTTCTTTATCTTTGGGTGGTACAGGTGTTTCTGGTAGCTCCTTAACCAAAGCAATGCATTCTTTTGCGACTAAATCCTTATCAGCTAAATCACAGATATTATCCATTAACTTTAGTATTTCATTTTGCGCATCATCAATTTTATCCACAATATCAGTGGCGAGCATAGCTCCTTTTGCTCCACGTTTAATGTTTTCCAATTTATTAAAAACTTTATGAATGGAGCCAATGATTCCAGTTCTAGCCTCCACTCTGATTACATCATGATGTTTTGCCTTAGTTTGATATAAAGATTCCGATATGATGGCATCCGATAGCCATTTTGCATCAGAGTACAGAAGTTGAAGGCCCTCTCTGAAGTCTTTATAAGAACTAATACCTTGAAGTAGAAGCATTAGTGTGCCAATTACAGTTACACGAGCTTTTATTGAACCATCTTCAAACTCAACATTGATCTCAAGACCTTCAGATAAAAAGAACTCAGTACGAGTCAAGGAAAACATTCTTAAATTTTCCTTGAATGACTCTAACTGTTCATCGGTTTCCATACCTCTCGGCTCAACATGAATATAAGCCTGACTAAGGATGTTTTTGTTTATATAATCTGCCACTATGTGATCTCAATTTCTGTTGATGGTTTAATTTAAAAAATCTATATAGATTTTTACATCGACTTCAATCGCCCTTGGAAATGGCGGTAAACATCATCGTTATTAAAGCCATCCACATTCTGGCTGGAGAAAATAAGCGGGGTGACTCCTTGTGCCAGTGCCAGTTTCTGCGCTTCGACTACCAGCGTATTGATCAGAACCATGCCGGAGATGGAGGAGAAGGCGCCGGTGACCCGATCATTGACTTCGCACAGGCCATCGCCCGGCGGCACGCAGTTATCCAGTACCAGATCGGCCAGCTCCATCAGTTTTTGGCCAGAAGGGTGACGACTCGGGTTTTGCGCCGATTGCGCCACTGAGGTAATAGCGATCACCTTGTGGCCGCGCGCTCTGGCAAGCTGGGCCCACTCGATGGGCAGGGCGTTGCGACCCGAATTGGAGATGACCACCATCAGGTCCCCCGGCGCAATCGGCTGCTCCTCCCACAGGATGGCGGCAAGCCCCGGCAGCTTCTCCAGCGCCGAGCTGCGCAGGGCTCCATCGGCGGTGGTGACGGTGGAGTCGAGCACGGCGTTGATATTGCCAAGGCCACCGGCACGGATAAACCCCTCCAGCCCGACCATATGGGAGTGCCCGGTGCCCAGCATATGGATCATCTTGTTGTGGACGATGGCCTCGCAAAACCAGTGGGCCGCCTGCCGGATCCCGGCTTCGTTCTGGCTGACCATGGTAGCGATGCGCGCTTGCAGTTTTTCGACGTACTCAAACATAACGGCGGGATCCTTGTCTATTATCGTTATGGTCAGCTGGTTCTCTTAAATTAATATTTCCGTGAGACGATTTAAGCCTGATGGGAGAGAATCATATTTTATGTACCCATTTTTACTCATTTCTCTGACTAAATTCATGAATACTTTATATTCTGTTTTAGAAATATCGAAACTTGGATCTATAGTTTTCATACTAGAATTTGCGATGGAAACATTTGTAGGTAATTTATCTCTATTAATGTTTTTGATCGCAGCGACAAACAATCGCTCAATTTTATTTTCAATCTTAATAGTGTTTTTAGTTGAAAAATCCTCTAGAAAAATTAGGTTGTCAAAAGATTTAGCAAGAATTGCTCTATCTTTATCCTTACGCTTGCAAATTAACCAAACCTCTTTTCCAAATTTCCTTAGCCTATCACCAATGACAGTGAAATCAGAATCGCTAGTAAGAAAACAATAGCGATCAATTTGTGGGTTTCCTAAATATAATGTTTCAAAAGCATCTAAGCTGATAAAAAGGTCAGCTCTATTTTTCTCTGTTCCTATTTTTGGTGTATCCAAAATCGTAAAGTTATGGTTTATGATTTGTTCTTTTAGCGTCTTTTTTGACGTAGACTGGTTACCATATGCTGATTTTATTGCAAAAATACTATTTAATCCTTCATCTGAACTTAATAAAGAATTCATTAAATCTTCAAGGATAAAGTCGAGAGATGAGACATTTTCCATGTCTATATATACGGCGATATTAAAGTTCTGTTTTTTCACAAAAACGGCCCTGTCTTTAATGAAAAGGAAGAATTAATTTAAACTTATTTAAAATATGTAAAAATGTTCATTGCGAACTAAGGTTTATATTCCATGAAGCTCAATAAAACCTTTTTCAATGTCATATTTTAAGTGTTTGGTTAAAGAGTATTGAGGATCACTCTTAGAGAAGTTTTCAATAATCATATTTTGATACTCGTCAACAGACATCCCATTGAATATATGTTTGTTGATGTTATAGCTAGAGCAATTATTTCTCCCACTACCTTTTCTATTTGAAGTCCCAACAATGACGATTTTAAAATGAAGATGATTTTTTAAATCAACATCTTTAATGTTGTTGGTATCTATTTTCATTATGAGCTACCCACCTTTTAATGAAGGTTATATCACTGCTAATTATTTAAATAATTATTTGGTATTTAGGTTTGAATTCATATTGTTTGCTGGAAGCAAAGCCCACGCTACCGCCCGTGGATTACAGCCTCCAGCCTGCTGCTGCTTTCCGGCGATGTGGTGGATGGCGAAACGGCTGCACAGGGTTATCTCTGCAAGAGTGGTTGCCAAGTGGAGCATATTAGTCGAGAGAGGAGCAGGGTAAAACCGCAGTCGGGCAAAAACCTGCCAAAGATCAACAAATTACTTATTAAGCGACTGCTATCTGACCGCTTGGCACAGCAGCCGCAGACAGAGCTTCATCTCTTGCCGGGTGCTACCGCCACTCAATACTCCAGAAACTTCTCCCCGCAGCGTTCGCAGATCAGATGTTTTACATGGGTGGCCTGATAGGCGAGGGTCTGGCCGAATACCGCATTGGTCAGGCTGCTGGAGCGAAAGGCTTGCCAGAAGGCTTTGCGCGGATCCTTGGGCATGATGTCCTGGCTGTGATCGCGGGCGACCAGCACCACGATATGGCGGGTACGCTCGCCGCATTTGTCACAGCGATGGATTTCAGTTGGCGGATTTTGGTCGTGCGGGTGGCTCATAAATGGGCTCGTGAAGTGAGGCAGGCGCCCATCATATTCCTCTCCACTTGGCTCTCAATCTCTCCTTGCCGGCGCAGTGAGCGGCCTCACGTTTTGCGCTGCTGCAGGCTTGCCCAGCCAGTTCAGACCGACTCCCGCTTCTGCGGTTTGTTGGTGAGCGGTGATGATATGGCGGGTGGGGCGAGCTCGGGCTGCTGCAGACGTGCCAGCCTTGCCAACTCAAGCCGACTCCCGCTTTTGTAGGCTGGGGGTGATGATATGGCGGTTGGGGGCGAGATCGGGTTGCTGCATCCGGGTCAGCAGGCGCCTTGCCGCCTGACGGCCGATTTCGCGGGCCGGTGAGCTGACGAAGGTGAGAGCGGGGGAGGTGAGTTCTGCCTCCGCCACATCGTCAAAACCGAGCAGGGCCACCTGCTGGCCGATGTAGTTGTCCTTGCCCACGGTGCGGCCGCTCGCCTCGACGCCATAGATGGCGCCGAGCGCCACCTCGGGGTAGTGGCAGAGCACGGCGGTCACCTTGGGGTGCTGGTGCAGCAGCTGGGCGATGGTGTCGGCGGCGCTGCGCTGGGTGCGCTCGCACTCCAGTACCCACTCCGGTTTGAAGGGCAGGCCATATTGCAGCAGGCTGGCGCAGTAGCCGCCGATGCGCTCGGCGCGGGTGAGGGAGTCGGCCCGTCCGCCGACGTAGGCGATATGGCGGTGGCCCTGTTCGATAAGGTAGGTGGTGGCCTGCTTGGCGGCGTGGGTGTTGTCGGGGCCGATAAAATCCACGTCATCGCGATAGTAGGAACGGGCGGCGCACACCACCGGCAGCTCGGAGTCGATCAGGGTCTCCAGGGTTTTGGCCGCCGCGCCGCGCACTGGATTGAAGATGATGCCCGCCACCCCCTGCCGTGACAGGGAGTGGATGCTCTGCTGCAGCCGCTCCGGACTGTGGCCGCACTGGGTCAGAAACAGCAGATAGCCTTGCTGCTCCAGCACCTCGCTCACCCCGGCGGTCACCTCGGTATAGAAGGGGTCGGTGATGTCGCGCAGGATCAGCCCCACCAGATTGGATTGCTGGCTGCGCAGGTTGGCGGCGGCGCTGTTGGGCACGTAGTCGAGCTCTTTTATCGCCTGCTGCACCCGCTCGGCGGTGGCCGGGGAGATGCGCCCCTTGCCGTTGAGCACCATGGAGACGGTGGTGACCGACACTCCCGCCCGCTGGGCGACATCGGTGATCTTAGTGGCTTTGGCAGAGAGGGATTTGGGCGACATAGGGCGAACGGACGACGGACAGTTGAAAGCGAGGCCCCAGCATACCTGCTCAGATGCTCAAGTGAAACGTTACATCACTATCTGGCCGATCCTGCTCACAAATTTGGAACCTGCTGCCAGCCAGCCCCCTTATTCTGTGATCCTGTCGGCACTTGTAAATTGATAAAACGTTTTATCATCCATCAAAACCTGATGCTGACCCGCGCCTTTGTTTCGAGATTGCGTCGAGATTGCCTCGAGCGGGGGAGGGCAGCCGCAGATATTGCTGTCTATTCACAAGGAGCCGTTTCATGGCCAAGCCTCAAGCCAAATCCACCATCTGGGAGTTCCTGCAGAGCCTCGGCAAGACCTTTATGTTGCCGGTCGCCCTGCTGGCCTTCTCGGGCATCCTGCTCGGTGTCGGCAGCTCGCTCACCAGCGATGCGGTCAAGCAGAGCATGCCCTTCCTCGACAATACCGTGCTGCAACTGCTGTTCCTCTGGATGACCAAGGTGGGGCTGGTGGCCTTTATCTACCTGCCGGTGATGTTTGCGGTGGCCATTCCGCTCGGGCTGGCGCGAGAAGAGAAGGGGGTTGCGGCCTTTGCCGGTTTCGTCGGCTATGCGGCGCTCAACCTCTCCATCAACTTCTACCTCACCGTGGCCAACGTCATCGGTGACGCAGCGGCGGAGAAGGCCTACGGGGTGAAATCCATCCTCGGCATCAGCTCCATCGACACCGGGATTCTGGGGGCCATCATCGTCGGGGTGATCGTCGCGAAGCTCCACGCCCGTTTCTACACCTACAAGATGCCCGATGCGCTCGCCTTCTTCGGCGGTGCCCGCTTCGTGCCCATCATCACCGCACTGGTGCTAGGTGTGGTCGGCTTGGTCGTGCCGTTCGTCTGGCCCTGGTTTGCTGCCGGCATCAATGGCATCGGGGCGCTCATCTCCCACGCCGGTCCCTTCGGCCCCTTCCTGTTCGGTACTGGTGAGCGCCTGCTGCTGCCGCTCGGTCTGCACCACATTCTGGTGGCGCTGATCCGCTTTACCGAAGCGGGCGGCACCCAGCTGGTATGCGGTCACGAGGTGAGCGGCGCCCTCAATATCTTCTACGCCGAGCTCTCCTGCGCCGACACTTCCGGCTTCTCGGTCTCTGCCACCTCCTTCCTCTCTCAGGGCAAGATGCCTGCCTTCCTCGGCGGCCTGCCGGGTGCGGCGCTCGCCATGTATCACTGCGCTCGCCCGGAAAATCGCGGCAAGATCAAGGCGCTGCTGGTTTCCGGCGTGGTGGCCTGCGTCATCGGCGGTATCACAGAGCCGCTCGAGTTCCTGTTCCTGTTCGTGGCGCCGGTGCTCTACGTTATTCACGCCATCCTGACCGGTCTGGGCTTTATGACCATGGGGCTGCTCGGCGTCACCATCGGCAACACCGACGGCAACCTGATCGATTTTCTGGTGTTCGGTGTGCTGCAGGGCACCGCCACCAAGTGGTATCTGGTGCCGGTCGCGGCTGCCATCTGGTTTGCCATCTACTACAGCGTGTTCCGCTTCGCCATCGTGCGCTTTAACCTGAAAACCCCCGGTCGTGAAATCGAGACCAGCGAGACTGCCCAGCCTGCAGGCAAGAAGGCCGGCAACAGCGGTTACAACGGTGAAATCATCCTCAACGCCTTGGGCGGCGCCGATAACATCCTCGCGCTCGATAACTGCATCACCCGCCTGCGGATGTCGGTGCAGGACATGAGCCGGGTCGATGACAAGGTATTGAAAGCAAACGGCGCCATCGGGGTGATCAAGCTCGACGAGCATAACCTGCAGGTGGTGATCGGCCCGCAGGTACATCTGGTGAAAAACCAGCTGCAGAGCCTGATGGGGGCCTGAACCGGCCAATAAGAACCGAACGGGGGGCGCAAGCCCCCCTTGTTTGCCTCTCCCAATATGTCTCCTGTTTATGGAGGGAGAAACTTCATGCACGATATTTATGACTTCGACCATGTGGTCGACCGCCACGGCACCTACTGCACCCAGTGGGACTATGTAGCCGACCGTTTTGGCCATGCCGATCTGCTCCCCTTTACCATCTCCGACATGGATTTCGAGACAGCCCCCTGCATTCGCCAGACCTTGGCAACCCGCCTTGAGCACGGGGTATTTGGCTACAGCCGCTGGAATCACGACGACTTCAAGGGGGCGGTGAGCGACTGGTTTGCCCACCGCTACGGCGCGAGCCTCGACCCCGAGACGCTGGTTTACGGCCCCTCGGTCATCTATGTGATTGCCCAGCTGGTGAGCCTCTGGTCGGCGCCGGGGGAAGGGGTGCTGGTGCATACCCCCGCCTACGACGCCTTCGGCAATATGCTGACCGCCAACGACAGGGTGCTGCTGCCTTGCCCGCTCAAAAAAGAGCAGGGGAGCTACCAGATCGACTGGCAATGTTTCGAGCAGCAAGCCGCTCGCCCCGATTGCCGGATTTTGCTGCTCTGCAGCCCCCACAACCCCACCGGCCGGGTCTGGACGCGGGATGAGCTCGGTAAAATGGCTGCCATCTGCCAGCGCCACGGGGTCAAGGTCATCTCGGACGACATCCATATGGATGTGAGCTTTGCCCGCTACCTGCCGTGGAGCGAGGTGGCGCCGGACGATGGTTGGGCGCTGGTGAGCTCGGGCTCGAAATCCTTCAATATTCCCGCCCTTGGCGGCGCCTACGCCTTTATCGCCAACGCAGCGGCGCGCGCCGCCTATCTGCAGCGGCTCAAGGCGGCCCATGGCCTCTCATCGCCGCCCATTCTCGGGGTGCTGGCCCATATCAGCGCCTATCGGGACGGGGCTGCCTGGCTCGATGCGCTGAAAAGCTATCTGCACGGCAACCTCACCCATGTGGCGGCGCGGCTCAACGCCGCCTTCCCCGCCATCGACTATCGGGTGCCCGAGGGAACCTATCTCGCCTGGATTGACCTGCGCGGCCTTGGCATCGACTCCACCGAACGGATGGATGCGCTGCAAGCCTTGCTGGTGGGGAAATACCGGGTTGCCATCATGCGCGGCGACACCTACGGACCGGAAGGCACAGGTTATATCCGCCTTAACGTCGGTTGCCCACGCTCGAAGGTTGACCAAGGACTCGACTCCCTGATCGGCGCGCTGGGGGAGGTGGGGTAAGGGATATCCTGGACTAGCGATTGATCAAGAAGACGACCTCCCCCCGGTAGTGGGGGGAGGTCGCAAGCCTTGCCTGCCACGAGGGTTCCCACTCGCCCTCCTGCACCAGACCAACCTTGAATGGAATGGTGAGCTGCATCATGGCGGGTAGATAGGCGCTGTAACCCGGTACCGTATGTTTTCCCTGATAGGTCTGGATCACTATCTCATCGACCGGAAGGCTGTTGAGCTGCGCCACATCCCCCGTCTTGGCCCAGTCGAGCAGGCCCGTTACGCTGAGCTTGCACTCTGCCGGCAACACTTGTCGCAACTGCCGCAAAGAGGTGGCGTAACGATCCAGTTGGCGGGTGGCTGCATCAAAGTCGATCTGAATACCCGTTACTTTGGCTCCGGCCTTGCGCCACTCCTGATACAGCTTGACCAGCAACTTCTTGTGATCGGCAGAGAGCGGCAGCGTATTCACTCTCACGACAAGCCAGAGTTGTTCGGTCTGAAGTGGCGTTGGAGCGCGCCCCAGTTTGATAAAACGGGGGCCGGATGGCCTGTTCAGGATCTCACCCTGATGCAAATAGAGGGTGGTTGCCTGTGCCAGGACTGGCTGATGTCGGGTGGCAGACCAGAGCCAGAATGCGTCATAGCTGTTGGCATCGACATTTGCCTTAAGTGGCGCAGCAAGTGTCGATAACAGAATTAGCAGGCCAGGCACGAGGGGCTGCGGCATGGTTTACCAGTAGTATTTGAGTGATTTGGCCCATACCGAGTTGCCATAACGTTGCTTGAGCGTGTTGAACCAGGCTTGCCGCATGCTCTTGGGGAGCTCCTGATCGTCACACCCGTTGTAGCCTGATGGTGCGTAGCAGTTGATGGCTCTATAAAGGGCATAGCTCTTGTCTTCGGGCTCTGCTTTAGGGTTGGCCATGACTGCCTGATATAGCTTGAGCCTGCTTGGCGCGGTGGCTGACTCAGGTTTTGGCAAGCCCCAAACCATCTCTTTTCCTTGCCACAAATTGATCTCGGGATCCTTGTTGCGCAGATATTCACCCAGGCAGTTGAGTGCATGTCCATCTCCGGGGCGTTGCAGCAGTGTGCCGAGAGTGGAGGTCAAATCACGGCAGTAATAGTCCTGCGGTGTGCCTTCACCTCTCCACTTGAATGCTGACAGGGGCACATCACCGTTGGGTACCGGTTGCCACGGCTCATCCTTGGGTGGGGTAGCCTCCTTGTAGTCGGCCGGAATAAGTGTCACGTCTTTCAGGAATGTTGCGTAATCCTCTGCAATCAGGTCTCTCACCAGCAGGGTATGCAGGGCGATTTGTCTTTCCAAGGCGCTTGTGGCCTGCCGAGCCTGCTGACGAAGCAAGTCCTGATCGGCCGACTGTTTTAACACGACGGTGCGGATCCGCAACTGAGTGACAGGGCTCTCTTTGCTAAAAATGGCCGCAGTATTGCCGGTACGCACCCACTGATCTGCCAACATGTTCTCCACAAATGCCTGTTGGGCTTGAGTAAGAGGTGCCGCTACCTGCGTCATCAGGGCTTGCTCTGACTGGTCAAAAGCCTTCATTCCTTGCTGTGCCCAGATTCGCAGCAACTGGCGGCTGAACGCCAAGGTTGATGCGTTTTGTCCTTCTGTTTTGGGTAACAGCGCCAGCACAGCGTCAAACTGTTGGTTCTGCAGCAATCGATAAGCTTGCAGATAGGTGGCTTCTTCCGTTTTACCCATCTCTTGCAGCTGTTTGATGGCGTCATCGAGCTGCTCGTTACTCCAGTTGCGTTTCTGGTCATAGCCAGTTCTGAGGCCACGCAGTGCATTGATAAACAGCAGCTCAGGCTGGGTTTTATCCTCGTAGGCGAGTTCATTGCGATAGGCGTCAGCGCTCAGCAAAGAGAGATCTATTTCGTTAACCAGCGCCTCAAGTTCCGGCAGGGAGTGGTCAGCGGCTATCGCTTCGCTATAGGTATCGCGTAATGAAGCCTGATCACCCGCCATCCAGTTGATGCGTCTGAACATCCCCTTGGTCGAGCTGACGTAACGTCCTTGCGGATAGGCGGCCAGATACGCCTGCCCCTGCGTCATGGCCTGTTTCAGCACCTCTTTATCACTCTTGGTAAAATCGGTATCACCATACTCGCTCTGTGCATCTTTCACCGCTGCATTAAGGTGTGTTCGCATCACCATATAGTTCGCGGTTTCGGCAACCCACTGCGCTTTTGCCCCTTGCAGAGCCATAAAGCCGGTCAATGCCTCGGAGAAATGACCTTGGTAGAAGTGGCGTGCCGCATCCAGATAAGCCTGCCACTCCCTGGCAGACTCGCTCATTGTGACTTCGGAAGACTGGGGGCTATCTTCCTGTTGACCAAGGAGCTGTAAGCGGGTTTTGAGCAGAAGCGTGCGCTCGGTAGATGACAGGTCACTCTGCTCAAGGGCATCGAGAAATTGACTGACAGATTGCAGCGAGTTGGAAATGGCTCGGCCGTAAAGGGCATCCCGACCAGCATAGTGTTCCAGCAAAGCCGGGAGCGAGGCATCATGGGCTGTGAGCCGGCTAACCAGCTGTTCACGCAGTTCCGGGCTTTCCATCTCGTCTGGAAGTGGCAGGCGTTGCAGAGAGAAGAGCTCCATATCGCGTTCGTTGGCCGGATCGGCCGGAAGCATAAAGGGGAGGGACAGCCGCTGCTTGTCAGCCAGCAGCATCAGCAAGTTGCTCTTGGTGTCATTGTCGGAAAGGAATATTGGATAGGCTGGCAATGGACAATCTGTCAGCCAGAAACTGCACCCGTCTTGGTCGAATGAGGCAGCCGAAGGAAAAGCAGCAAGCGTGAGTGCCAGTGCCGAACAGTATTTCAAGATCTTCATAAGAGGCGGTATCCACTATCTGCCGAGTGACAACTCCTTGAATCACGAGCCAAGAAGCCTGAAGCACAATGGTTGGCAATAGTACGTAAGTGGGTTGCAATCGACAACCTTTCAGTGGTTTATGATGGACGTTCAAGTAGATAACAGAATGCTGATGGCCTTACGTTGTAAGGCCTGCAATAAAAACGGAGCCATCAGTGATGGCCCCGTTTTGGTTGCGCTGTTTTCCCTTATGAGCAGACGCCGATATCAGGCGCGAATGGTCGTCGGGATAGTGCAATTCTGGCGTGACATGGCTGGTTCGATTGCGGGCTCGCTGAGCTCTGTAGCTGCTAGTGCAGTGCCTTGGGTCAGGGCTTCAGCCTGATGCAGCATGCGGCTGACCATATCGGTCAGGAGATCCACATCCAGCTTGTCCAGCCACTCGCGACACCAGAGCAGGGTGCTCTGCTCGCTGTCTCTACTGAGTTGCAGCACAGGCCTGTCGGCCATGGCGGCGAGGGAGGGGGTCTGGATATCCCCCAGCGGGATAAACAGGGTCACCAGTTGATCCCGCTCGCGAATATGGAGGCTGAAGGGGCCCGCCTGCAGATCCAGCCCCTTTTCGTGCAGGCACTCCTGCGGCAGGGATAGCTGGCGAACGAGGGTCGATAGCATGGCATGAAACATCATTAATCCTCCCGATGAGTGTTATCAAAGACCGACTCTGTGGGCGGCCACAGGTTGGCGATAGGGGGGCGGGCGGGGGTACCGACCAGTGGCGCCCCTATGGTGGCGGCCCAGGGGTCGACTACCTTGGCGTGTGGCCCCCAGCTTTCCGGCTTGGTGAGTTCACTCCCCTCGGCGCGGCCAATCACCACAAAGCAGTGGGTCTGGGCGTGACCTTGTGCACCACGATGGGCCAGCACTTCGATCCGCTGGTCACTGTTGTGGCGCAGCAGTTCGGCCGCCGCCGAATAGGCCAGGGTCGAGCAGCAACCGGCCTTGGCGTCATCCACCGCCTTGGCGATGTTTTCCATGGTGCGCAAGGAGAGTGGCTGTTTGTTTCTGGTGATCTGGATGGCGGCCATATTGGCGCTGTTGTTGGCGCGCTGGTTGGCTGCCAGGCGCTGGGGATCCTGCCCGAAGGCGTTGAGTTTGCCGATGATCTTCTGATAGCTCGGGTTGTTGGGCTGGACAAAGGTCTGGGCGTCGGTGCAGGCGTAGCTGCCCAGTTTTTCCAGTCCGGCCATGCTCTTTTGCAGCAGGGCCTGGGTGCCACCCGCCATCACTTTCGGTTCATGTCGCGGGGCGGCTCTGGTGATGGCTCCCTGTTCGGCCAGCGCCTGTTTCAGTTCGGTCAGACGAGCGCCGCGTGCAGCCACCTCTTTGGGGTGGTGCTGCTCCCAGTGCTGGATTGCATCCTGCACCCGTTGCGCTTTGCCGCTATCGGGGGCGCTTTGCAACTGGCGCAGGGCGCTGATGACTTGCTTGAGATCGCTGCTCTGGAAGTGGCCGATGCCGCGCTTGACGGATTGTTCGAACAGCTTGTTACCCTTGGCCAGCAGCGGGCTGGCCTCTGTCTGTTGGGGTGAGGCTGGGCGGTTGAGGTGAATGTGTCCACCGATTGCTGGTAAGGCCATGATGTGATTCCCGACAGGGTTGACGATAAGGGGATGATACCGAGCCGTGACGGCGCGCTATATCAGGGAGCGGTCGGGGATTTGTCAGTTTTTTGCGTGTTGCACAGTTTGTTTGGCTAGTCGGGCAGCGTGCTGCCCTACCACTGTGACCCTTCGCTCTGGCGCCACTGCTCCAGCCAGCGCAGAACCTCGGCGGTTGCCTCAATCTGGTCGGCGGGAATGTAGTTGTTGAGTTGGGCATCCCGATAGAGGGCACGGGCCAGCGGGATGCGTTGCAGCACCGGGATCCCCTCCTCTTCGGCAATCTTGCGCACCTGTAGCGCCTGGGCATCGGTGAATTTGAGGGTCACCACAGGCAGCGGGGTTTCTCCCCGCTCGTAGCGGATACCGATAGCGATATGGGTCGGGTTGGCGACGATGACCGAGGAGCGCTTGACGTCGGCGCGCATGTTGCTCGACTGCAACTCCTGATGGAACTGGCGGCGCTTGCTCTTGATCTCCGGGCTCCCCTCCATCTCCTTGTACTCCCGCTTCACTTCGTCCTTGCTCATCTTGAGCTGCTTGATGTGCTGGTAGTGTTCGAAGGCGTAGTCAGCGATGGCTATCACCACAAAGCCCATGGCGCAGACCGCCATCAGCTGGCCCAGCATGCCCCCCAGCACCGGGGTGATGCAGCTCATGCCGCAGCCGGGCAACTGGAGCATCGCCTGCAGATTGCCCTTTATGGTGACCCACACCAAGAGGCTCAGGAGACTCACCTTGAGCAGTGATTTGACGAACTCCATCAGGCTCTTGATGGAGAAGATCTTCTTGGCCCCCTCCACCGGATTGATCTTTTTGATGTCGGGCTTGATGGACTCGCCACTCAGCAGAAAACCGTACTGGGCGAAGTGGGAGACGAGCACCACCAGCGCTGACACCGCTAGGATCGGGATGCAGAGATAGGCCATCTCCTGCATCAGGTTCTCCACCACATGGTTGAGCGCCTGGGTAAAGGGGAGGTTGATGTGGGATTCCGGGATCATCATCAGCTTGCCCAGATGTTCGAGGTAGTAGTCGGACATCGCCATCAGCATGCCCACCAGACTGAGAATGATGGCGGTGGAGACCACCTCCTTGCTCTTGACCACTTGCCCCTTCTGGCGTGCATCTCGCAACTTTTTGGGGGTGGGTTGTTCGGTCTTCTCGCCGCTCATCGCGCCTCCAGAATGGGGATCAGCAGTTGCAGCGGATCCATCACCGCCAGCACCTGTTGATAGGCGTGGTCCATCATCAGCTTGATATAGATGACCAGCAGCAGGCTGGCGACGGCGCTTTTTATCGGCATCGCCAGCACGAAGACGTTAAGTGAAGGGGCGAAGCGGCTGATCAGCGCCAGCCCGAATTCGGCCAGAAACATGGCGATCAGCAGCGGCGCCGCCAGCAAAGCGCAGAGCAGCAACATATGGCTGAACTGGCCGTAGAAAAAGTTGACCCACTGCTCGTCGATGGTGGGGAAAAAGTGCGCCACCGGCCAGCTGATGTAGCTCTGGAACAGGGCTGCCAGCAGGGCGAGAAAGGCGCCGCTGGCAAAAAAGAGGGTGATCAGGGTCTGGGTCAGCAGCAGGCCGGTGGGACTGGTCTGGCTGCCGAGACTCGGGTTGAACAGGGACCCCATGGCGGCGCCGCGCTGGTTGTCGATCAGAAAACCGCTCGCCTCGATGGCCCAGAAGGGGATGGCGGCGACAAAGCCGATCAGCAGGCCGAGCAGCACCTCCTTGGCGATCAGCATGGCCAGCGCCATGCCGTCGATCTGATCCGGCAAGGTGTCGGCGACCGTGGGGTAGGCGTAGAGTGCCAGCGAGCAGACCACGCCGTTGCGGATCATCGCCCCCCCCAACATCTGTTTGCTCAGCACCGGCAGCATCACGAAGCAGCTGATAAAACGCGGTAGCAGCAGGGTATAGGCCAGCATCTGGGCCTGCAGGCTCTCCAGCGTCATTGGATCTGCGGCACCTTGAACAGCACCATGTCGGCAAAGCTGTAGAGCTCGTTCCCCAGCCAGGCGGTGGTGGCAAACAGGGTGATCACCACGGCGATCAGCTTGGCGACAAAGCCCAGGGTCTGCTCCTGGATCTGGGTCAGTGCCTGCAGCAAAGAGACAAGGGTGCCCACCAGCGCCGCTACCAGTACCGGTGGCATGGAGAGGATCAGCACCAGCCAGAGCGCCTGGCTGGTGAAGTGAAGGATATCGGCGTGACTCATGCTAGCCTCCGTAACTGATGACCAGCCCGTGGGTCAGGCGGGCCCAGCCATCGAGCAGCACAAACAGCAGCAGCTTGAAGGGCAGCGAGATGGTCATGGGGGAGACCATCATCATCCCCATCGCCAGCAAGATGTTGGAGATGATGAGGTCGATGGCGATAAAGGGCAGGTAGATCAGAAAGCCGATTTCGAAGGCGCGGCTCAGCTCGCTCACGGTAAAGGCGGGCAGCAGGATCAGCAGGCTGTCAGGCTCCAGCCGGTCGGCATACTTGCTGGGCCAGAGCTGCTTGGTGCTGTCGATAAAGAAGGCGTGCTCCCGCGGTTTGATCTGCTTTTTCAAAAAGTCGCGGTAGGGGGCAATCCCCTCATCGAGGAACTTTTCCACAGATTCGGATTTGGCCAGCGACACCTCGTTCTGGCGCAGGTAATCCTGGGTGGCAAAGCCGACCGGCGCCATCACATAAATGCTGAGAATGATCGCCAGCCCGTACATCGCCATGTTGGGGGGGATCTGCTGCACCCCGAGGGCGTTGCGCAGCAGCGAGAAGACCACCGCCAGCTTGACGAAGGAGGTGGCCATCACTGCGATAAAGGGGAGCAGGGCCAGCAGCGCCAGCCCGACGATCAGGTTTAGCTCGTCTGGCAACTGGATCATGACTGTGACTCGTTGTCGAGGCGTTCGACCCTTACCCCCAGGCGACCCTGGATCTCCACCAGTCGGCCCACTCCCAGCGAATGGCCGTTGCTGATGATGCGCACTTCGCCATCGAGGGGCGTGCCAAGATCGATCAGGGCGCCCGGTTGCAGGCTGGTGAGGGTATGCCAGTCCAGCGTCTGGCGGCCCACTTCGAAGCTCACCTGGATCGGCAGTTGATCCAGTTCGGTCGGGCCGAAGGGTTCAGCGGAGGCAGCATTATGCATGGCAGTCAGTTCCAGATGTTGTTGATGGGGTTGGCAGTAGGCAAAGGGGCGACCCTCCACGCAGATCAGTAGTTGCTGACCGAGCTGCGGATGGGGTGGCGGCAGCAGCACATCGCCGATAGCGAGGGTGGCGAGCTCATACATGGTCAGCCCCATCTCGCCCCACTGCAGGGAGAGGGTGAGGGGCAACGGCAGCCGCTGCTGCAGTGGCCGTGGTGGCAGCTTGTTCAGCAATGGCTCGGGCTGCGGCAGCCAGAGAGCGAGCGTGGCCCCCTCCCGTTGCAACAGCAGTTGCAAGGCTGGCTCATCGGTCTGAACGTTACTCTCCGGTCGGGTCAGCGCCGAGCAGGTGATGCCACCGAGGGGTTGTCCCAGCCGTTCGATCAACGCCAGTTGCAGTGGCTCGGGCAGGCTGAACAGTGCCGCCTGTTGTAGATCCGGCGCGAGCCAGTGCGCCAGCTCTGCGCCGTGGCACAACAGCGGCAAAGAGAGCCCCTGCCACTGCAGTTGCAGCCGGGTATCGAGTGTCGCAGGCGGCAAACCGATGGCGAGGAGAAGCTCGCCGCCACTCCAGCCAAAGTGCTGGCGGTATTGGCTCAGGGTCTGCTGTAAAGTCAGCTCCGCCAGCGAGGCGGAGGTGAGGGTAATCGGTGTCATGCGTCGGCATCCCACTCTTCGTAGATAGATCGTTTATGGCGCGAACCCTGTTCACTGCCGGGCTGGCCGAATAGATCGAGGGCGATCCGCTCGCCGGGATAGAGTCGTTGCAGGCGGTCGACCAGATCGCTTCGCCCCTGATTGAGCAGCAATTGCCCTTCGCTGGTTGCCAGAATCTCGATCTGCAGCTCGCCATGGTGGTGAGCGATGCGAATGGAGAGATCGCCCAGCTGTGGCAATGTCAGGCGTAGAAGCGGCGGGCGCTCCGGGCGGCCCTGCTCCTGATAGATATCCACTGCCAGCCGCTCCAGCAATTGACCCAGCTCCCGATTATTCTCGGCAGGTGCCAGCCGAGCGAGCTGCAGATCCCCGGGGGTAACGGCAAGGGGAGCGCCCCAGATAGTCGGGTTGGCAAAGAGCTCATTTTTTGGGGCTGTTTCACCTGTAGTGACTGGCTTGAGTGCCACCAGCGGTGGTATTTCTGCGTCAAGTTGAGCTACCTGTTCACCGACCTCAGTTGGCTGGGGGGTGGTTAGTTTGGGAGTTATCGCCTCGCTGTCCGTTGCCAATGGCAGTAGATGTGGCGTGGTATTGGCGAGGGTATGTATCGGGTTGGCGCTGCTTGCCTCATAAGCCTCAATGACTGGATGCTGTTCTTCAAGCCACTCGTTTTCAGTCAGCGTGGCTTGGGTAACATGACCATAGGGCTGGGTAATAATGGCGGTTAGCCCCAAATCGGCAGAGCTTTCAAGCAAGCTTGTCTCTGGATCTCTTTGCATGCTCTCCGGTTGCGCGGTGAGCTTGCTCCCAACCCCTTCGGTGAGCGGCAGAGACTCGTTGAGGTGCGTCGAAATTACATCGCTGCTGGTATTTGTTGGCCTCAGTGCGGCCGGATTAGCTGTTATCGTCAGTATGGGGGGGCGCTGTTCGTTGTCCTGTGCAGTGAGTTGTGTGTGCTTGGTTTGTTGACGAGATGCGCGAGCCTTATCAAGCGTCAGTGTTATTGCATTTATTGGTGCAATGGTTGGTGGCACGAGTGGTGTGTTGTCCGTTACCGCTATCGGGTTTGTGTCGAGCACTTCAGCGCCAGAATGTGCAGCAAAAGTGGGTTTGTCGCGCCTTTCTTTAGCTGAGATATCTGTTGCTGCCACTCGCTCATCAGTAAGGCGCTGGCTCTGATCTCCGTTAGAGGGCGTGAATGTTAGCTGTTGCGGGTTGGTTTGCTCGCTCCCCTGCCGCTGTTGTTTTGATGTGATCTCTTTGTTGTCAGGCTGCGTGTCTTTGGTCGTGTGGCGTAGGGCAACTTGCTTGCCAGCTTCTGAGGGCGCGCGGTAGATATTCTGTTGCGGCAAGGGGTGGACGTCCGTCACTCTCTGTGAATGACGGATCTGCCCTTTACCATCAGGCTGCGGGTTGTGGCCGCGTTCTTTGAGGTTCTGATCCAGCCGCATCGCCTGCTCGAAACGCTGTTGTTGCGACCGATTGGCTTCAGCCATCTGGGTATCACCCCGGGCTGTCACTGTGCCCTGTATCGGGAGGATTCGGGTCATGACTCGTTACATCCTGATCTGCTGGCGGAACTCTTCCTGTTCCTGCTCTTCGTTGTAGTCACGCAGGGCTTGCTGTGAGGCCTGCTCCTGACGGTGTAGTTCGGCAAATTTCTGTTGCTGCTGGCGGGCTCGGTGTACCGCCTGCTGGCGCTCCTGCAAGCGGATGCGCTCTTCGGCGACCCGCTCGGCCTGCTCGGCGGCAGTTTGTTCAAGCTGGGCCTCTTTCTCCCGCAGCAGCGCCACTTGCTGTTGCCACGCCTTGAGCCCCTTGCGATCGAGTTGCTCCGCCTGACAGATGGCAAATAGCCGCTCTTCTTCGGCAAGGCGCCACTGGCGATAGTCGAGACTCTCCTGCTCCGCTTCGCGCTGGCGGACGCGGGCGAGTTGCACCCGAGCCTGCTGGGCGGCGAGCTGCTGCTCGGCCCGATCCAGCCGCAGGTCTTTTATTCGTTGCAGGCGGCCAATCATCGGGTCAGCGTCTCCAGAGTCGAGAGGGCTTCCGGCAGTGAGCTGGGTTCATGAGTGCCTTGCCTGAGCCACTGGCGAATAGTCTCGATGCGGGCGATCGCCTCATCGGCTACCTTGTCCTGCCCTTTCTGGTATTCGCCGATCTGCAGCAACAGCTCCACCTCTTCATATTTCGCCAGCCAGCTGCGCAGTCGACCAGCCTGAGCCTGATGCTCGGGCGCGATGATCTGGTTCATCACTCGGCTGGCGGAGCGCAGCACGTCGATGGCCGGGTAGTGGTTGGCCGCCGCCAGTTTGCGCGACAGTATGATGTGGCCATCGAGGATGGAGCGGGTCTCGTCAGCGACCGGTTCTGTCATGTCATCCCCCTCTACCAGCACGGTATAGAGGGCAGTGATGGAGCCCTTGTCCGACTGACCGGCCCGCTCCATCAGGCGGGGCAGGGCGGCAAACACCGACGGCGGATAGCCCCGTCGGGTTGGCGGTTCGCCAGCGGCCAGACCAATCTCCCGCTGGGCACGGGCAAAGCGGGTGACGGAGTCCATCAGCAGCAGTACCCGCTTGCCCTGATCGCGGAAATACTCGGCGATGGAGGTGGCGACAAAGCCCGCCTTGGCCCGTTCCATGGCGGGGCGATCCGAAGTGGCCACCACCAGCACAGCCTTCTTGAGCCCCTCTTCCCCCAGATCCGCTTCGATAAATTCGCGCACCTCACGGCCCCGTTCACCGATCAGCGCCAGCACGGTGACATCCACCTCGGCGCTGCGAATAAGCGAGGCCAGCAGGGTGCTTTTGCCGCCACCAGCCGCCGCGAAGATCCCCATCCGCTGCCCCTCACCGCAGGTGAGCAGGCCGTCGATGGCGCGAATACCGAGCGAAATGGGCTCGGCGATGCGTTTGCGGCTCATGGGGGCTGGCGCATCCCGATAGACCGGGTACCAGGCCTCGGGCTCCGGCAGATGGCCACCGCCAAAGGGGTTTCCGAGGCCATCGAGCACCTGGCCGAGCAGATGCTCGCCAACCCCGACCTGATGCATGGCACCGGTCGGGCTCACCTCGGTGTTGGAGGAGATGCCGAACATCTCGCCAAGGGGGGTGAGCAGCGCCTGATGCTGGGCAAAGCCAATCACCTCTGCCTGCAGGGAGAGGGTGTTGTCCGGGTTGCGCAGATGGCAGAGCTCGCCGATCCGCACCCCTGGGACGACCGCCTTGAGCAGGGTGCCGGTCACCTGGGTGACCCGGCCACGGATCTGGATCAGGCGGCACTCGTCGATGGCGTGACGAAGCTGGTCGGGGATGTGGTCGAGGGAGAGGGTCATAACAATCTGCGCCATTGAAACTGGTGGCCACTATAGGGGATGGGGGGCTACGGGGATTTCAGCGCGAGTCGGGACTTTTTAGAAAACCGTTGGGGGCGGGCTAAAAATTCACGGCCGATTTTGGCATAGGGAGGCGAGGGCGATTTTTATAATGCCATCCTCGTCAATCCATTCGTCACGGGAGTTTCCATGGCCATTATCCAGAGTAACCCCTATGCCCTTGCTGCCCAGCCCGAGCTGCGCGGAGCAGAGGTCGCATCCCGTCAGGCTCCCCTGCAGGGTGGGCAACTTCAGGGGGAGCGGGTCGTGCTGGCCAGTGCCGCCCAGTCGCTGGCCGATGCCGCCGAAGAGCTCACCTTTGTCTTTTCCGAGCGCGCTGAGCTTTCGCTCGCCAAGCGCAAACTGAGTGACAGCCATGCCCGCATCAGCGAGATCGAGGCGCTGGTGGGAGATTACCTCGACAAAGTGCCGGAGCTCGAACGCCAGCAGAAGATCAAGGAGATGGTGAGCCACCTCGGCAGCGGTCGGCTGGCCAATCTCTCCCAGCTGCTGGCCTACCTCGAGAGCTATTCGGGGGAAGTGAGCGAGCAGTTCGAGGCGCTCTGCCAGGCGCGCAAGGCCCTCGCCGGACGACCGGAGATGCAGGGCACCCTGGCGCTGGTGGAGCAGGCGCTGGCCAAGCTGGCGGACGAGCAGGGCAGTGCCATCGTGCTGGGTGCGCGCATTACCGGCCCCGCGGCCGAAGCGGCCAAAGCGGGCGTGGGAGCCGAGCAGGATCTACGGGATCTCTATCGCGATGCGGTGCAGGACTACCGTGCCCTTTCTGCCGCCTGGCGCGATATTCACAGCCGCTTTGGCAACGGTGCGCTGGAGAAGGTGACCGGCTTCATGATGAAGGCCCTGAGCGCCGATCTCGACAGCCAGCAGCGCTGGCTCGACCCGGTCAAGCTGGAGCGGGTGATGAGCGACATGCACAAGCTGCGGCTGCTCAACACCCTCTCGGCGCAAGTGGACGAGCTGTGGCAACGGGTGAAGGAGGGCTCGGCCCATGGCATACGGGCCTTCTGATCTGATGGGCGATCTGATCGCCCTGGTGGAGAAACGCTGGGCCAGCGTGCGTGATGTGGAGCAGGTCGGTGTGGCTCTTGAGCTGTCAGATTGTCGCCAGCAGGTGCTGCTCTATCAAGAGCTCAAGCGGCTGATCCGCCTGCTGCCGGTTGAGCTGTTCAGTGAGGAGGAGCAGCGCCAGAACCTGTTGCAGTGCTGTCAGGGGGCGCTCGATAACGCCATCGAGCGGGAAGAGGATGAGTTGTCTGGAGAGTCGTCATGAACTGGATTGAACCCCTGCTGGTGCAGTTTTGCCAGGATCTGGGCATTACCATAGGGGATAACCCCCATTCGCTGATCCAGCTTGAACTGGAGCAGAGCGGCACTCTGCAACTGGAGCGCCATCAGGGGCAACTGACCCTCTGGTTGGCCCGCGCCGTGCCCTGGCATCAGAGTGGCGAGGCGATCCGTCGCGCCATGACCTTGACCGCCGCGGCGCAAGGCCCGGCACTGCCGGTGCGCAGCGGCTGGTTGGGGGAGGAGCAGCTGATCCTCTTCGTCACCCTGGATGAGCGGGCCGTGACTCTGCCCCAGCTCCATCAGGCAGTGACCACCCTGACCCGGCTACAGCGAGAGGTGCTGGCGTCATGAGCCGGATCACTGCCGCGCATATCGGGATCGAGCAGCTTAGCGCCATCTCCCTCGACGATCAGGAGCGCAGCCTGCCGGGGCGTTATGCCCTGTTGCCCGATGGCCAGTCCATCGAACCCCATATCAGCCGCCTCTACCCCGAGCGGCTGGCGGATCGGGCGCTGCTCGATTTCGCCACCCCGGATCGCGGCTTTCACGACTTGCTGCGGCCCGTTGATTTCAATCAGGCGATGCAGGGGCTGCGCAGCGTGCTGGCAGAAGGGCAGAGCCCCGAGTTGCGAGCGGCCGCTGCGCTGCTCGAACAGATGCACGCCGATGAACAACTGATGCAGATGACCCTTCATCTGCTGCACAAGGTATGACCATGGTGCTTACGTCACAGCAGCAGGATGCGCTGCTGCTCACCGGCTGGTTGCAACTGCAATATGGCCACCCTGACAAGGCTAGCGTCCTGTTGGCCGCCCTGCTGCAGATCCACCCCGACCATCAGGGAGGGCGACGGACCCTGCTGGTAGCCCTGCTCAAACAGGGGGAGGGGGAGGCGGCGCTGGCCCATGTCGATCAGCTGATGCAGCAAGGGGAGGCCGACGGCCCGCTCTGGCTCTGCCGCAGCCGGGCCTGCCAGTTGGCAGGGCGGCTGGATGAAGCCCGTTTTGCCTATCAACAATACCTCGAACTGGAAGAGCAGAATGAATCAACGCTCCCTTGAGTTGCTGCGCCGGATAGGCGAGCGCAAGGACATCATGCTGGCGATCCTGCTGCTGGCCATCGTCTTTATGATGGTCTTGCCGCTGCCGCCGGTGGCCCTCGATATTCTGATTGCCATCAACATGACCATCTCGGTGGTGCTTTTGATGATGGCGGTTTATATCAATTCGCCGCTGCAGTTCTCCGCCTTTCCGGCGGTGCTGCTGATCACCACCCTGTTCCGGCTTGCCTTGTCGGTGAGTACCACCCGGATGATCCTGCTGCAGGCCGATGCGGGGCAGATCGTCTACACCTTCGGCAATTTCGTGGTGGGCGGCAATCTGGTGGTGGGGATCGTCATCTTCCTCATCATCACCATCGTCCAGTTTCTGGTGATCACCAAGGGGTCGGAGCGGGTCGCCGAGGTGAGTGCCCGCTTCTCCCTCGATGCCATGCCGGGCAAGCAGATGAGTATTGACGGAGACATGCGCGCCGGGGTGATCGACGTGCACGAGGCGCGGGATCGCCGCGGGGTCATCGAGAAGGAAAGCCAGATGTTCGGCTCCATGGATGGCGCCATGAAGTTTGTGAAAGGGGATGCCATCGCGGGCCTCATCATCATCTTCGTCAACATTCTCGGCGGCGTCACCATCGGGGTAACCCAGAAGGGGTTATCCGCCGCCGATGCGCTGCAGCTCTACTCCATCCTGACGGTGGGTGATGGCATGGTCTCCCAGGTGCCGGCGCTGCTGATCGCCATCACCGCGGGGATCATCGTTACCCGGGTCTCCTCCGAAGAGTCTTCCGATCTGGGCACCGATATCGGCGCCCAGGTGGTGGCCCAGCCCAAGGCGCTGCTGATAGGTGGTCTGCTGCTGGTACTGTTTGGTCTGATCCCGGGCTTCCCGATGATCACCTTCTTTGCGCTGGCGGCCATCGTCACGGCAGGCGGTTATTTTATCGGCTTGCGTCAGCGCAAGGCGCAGAGCAGCAACAGTCAGGATCTTCCTGCCGTGCTGGCGCAGGGGGCGGGAGCCCCCGCCGCCCGCAGCAAGCCAAAACCGGGCAGCAAGCCTCGGGGCAAGCTGGGGGAGAAGGAGGAGTTCGCCATGACGGTGCCGCTCCTGATCGATGTGGATGCTGCTTTGCAGGCCGAGCTGGAGGCGATTGCCCTCAACGACGAACTGGTGCGGGTGCGCCGAGCCCTCTATCTCGATCTCGGAGTGCCCTTCCCGGGTATTCACCTGCGTTTCAACGAGGGGATGGGGCCCGGCGAATACCTGATCCAGCTGCAGGAAGTACCGGTCGCCCGCGGTCTGCTGCGACCGGGCCATCAGCTGGTGCAGGAGAGCGCTTCCCAGCTCGATCTGCTGGGGATCCCCTACGAGGAGGGGGCGCCGTTGCTGCCGGGGCAACCAACCTTGTGGGTTGCTAATGAGCATCAGGAGCGGCTGGAGAAGTCACGGCTGGCCAGCCTCACCACCGATCAGGTGGTGACCTGGCATCTATCCCATGTGCTGCGGGAATATGCCGAGGACTTTATCGGCATTCAGGAGACCCGCTACCTGCTGGAGCAGATGGAGGGGAGTTATGGCGAGCTGGTCAAGGAGGCGCAGCGCATCATCCCGCTGCAGCGGATGACCGAAATTTTGCAGCGGCTGGTGGGGGAGGATATTTCCATCCGCAACATGCGCGCCATCCTCGAGGCGATGGTGGAGTGGGGCCAGAAAGAGAAGGATGTGGTGCAGCTCACCGAGTACATCCGCAGCAGCCTCAAGCGCTACATCTGCTACAAGTACGCCAACGGCAACAACATCTTGCCTGCCTATCTGCTCGATCAGCAGGTGGAGGAGCAGATCCGCGGCGGCATTCGCCAGACCAGTGCGGGCAGTTACTTGGCGCTCGATCCCACCATTACCCAGAGCTTCCTCGATCAGGTGCGCCATACCGTCGGTGATCTGGCCCAGATGCAGAACAAACCGGTGCTCATCGTCTCCATGGATATCCGCCGCTATGTGCGCAAGCTCATCGAGGGGGATTATCACGCCCTGCCGGTGCTCTCCTATCAGGAGCTGACCCAGCAGATCAATATCCAGCCCCTCGGGAGGGTTTGCCTGTGAGGGGGGACCTGTTAACTACTGACCCCCTGATCCCCTGGCTGCAAGCCAGGGGAGTGGCGGTGGCCCCTCACCATCTGGGGGCGACTCCCATCCAGATCGGCCACGGTTTTTGCTATCGCCAAATTTATCTCGCCTGGCGCTTTGATCCTGCGACCCGACGGGTCTGGATCCTGCTGGTGCGCCGAGAGGGGGAGCGGGCCGGACTGGCCAATCCCTTTGCCGCCCTCTATCTGCTGGCCGAAGCCACTCTGACAGTGCTCGGGCCGGGCCATTACCTCTACGGCAACGTCGATGTCTTTCGTGGCAGTAGCCTGAGTAGTAAGCGGCTCGGGCGCTTCTACCTGCGCTGGACGGGAGCCAGTGAACCCGAGCCCGGCTGGTTCATGCTGGCCGCCGAGCAAGTCTGTTCCTTGCGGGATATGCGAAAACGACAAAAGCACGGCCTTGCGTGACAGGCATGTCCAAAGGGGCCTCATAGAATAGGAGCCAAGATGAAACAACCGCGTTTTGCCGACCATAGCGAGACCATTTCGCAAGCAGAGCAGGCCATTGCCGACAGCGATCACCGCAACGCTCTGTTGCAAGAGATGCTGGCTGGCCTCGCTCTCTCGGATCAGACCTGTCAGCTGCTATTCGATGCGCCGACCGAGCAAGTGGCCGTGGCCGAGCAGGAGTTGCTGGCTGAGATCCAGCGCAGACAGGCGTTACTGCCGGCACAGCCGGGAGAGGGCCGCAAGAGTCGCCGTCCCACCATGATGCGCGGACTGATGATTTAAGGAGTCGTGATGAGCACTATCCCTGACTACAACACCAACCCTGGTGCGTTCGTCGGCTGGCTTGATGGGCAAGCGTTGGACGCATTGCCGGGCCATAAAAACCCCAAGTTGACCGAACTGGTCGAGCTGCTCAAGGGCAAGATCACCATCAGTGCTGACTCATCGACTGCGCTGAGCAAGGAGCAGCTGGAGAAGTTGCTGGCTGCCTATCTGACGGATCCTGCCTCGATCAACGGGGGTTGGGCGATGGGGCAGTTCCAGGGGGGGCAAGATGCGGCCATTGCCGCCATCAAGGGAATGATCGAGCGGGGAGCAAAACAAACCCCGCCAGTCACCCACTGGACCGTCCCTGAATTTATGTTGCTCTCCCTCAGTGCGCTGACCATGGATCGCATCGATGACGATCTCATCACGACCTTTACCGGGGTGATGGCGTTTCAGGACAACCAGCGTAAAGGGCTGCGGGACGAGCTGGCAGAGATGACCGGTGAGCTGAAGATCTACGGGGTGATCCAGTCCGAGATCAACAAGGTGCTCTCTGCGGCATCCAGCCAGACCTTCAACACCAATTTCAATCTGCTGGATTACAAACTCTATGGCTATCAGTCTCTGGCCGAATTTATGGATGGGTCAGAGTTCAAACTGTTGTCAAAAATGTTTACCGATGGGTCGGTGCAAAAAGCACAGCAAGATTTCACCAACGCTAAAAACGAGCTGGAAAAAGTAACGTCTGCCAGCCTCGACCCCAAAACGCTGGGGGAGGCCAAGGCCGATTATGAGCGTAAAAAAGCCAATTTTGAGAAGATCGTAGCAACGCAGGTCATCACAGTTAAAACGTTCCTCGAAAGTGATCAAAAGAAGAGCGGCGCGATGAAAAATATCGAAGCCAGCTACAGCTATGACAAGGACAACAACAAGCTTGGCAACTTCTCCACCAGTGTGAGCGACCGTTCTCGCCCGCTCAACGATCAGGTCAGTGAAAAGACCACCCGCCTCAACGACGTCAGCTCGCGCTACAACGCCGCCATCGAGGCACTCAACCGCTTTATCCAGAAATACGACAGCATCATGCGCGACATTCTTGGCGCAATTTGAGGAGAGATCATGCAGACCGACACCACCCTGACCCCGGAATATGAAGCAGAGCTGGAAGCCTTTATGGCTGACGGTGGCACCCTGGCCATGCTGCAGGATATCTCGGGCGACACCCAGGAGCAGCTCTATGCCCTGGCCTTTGGCCAGTATCAGGCCGGCAAGTGGGAGGATGCTCACAAGATCTTCCAGGCCCTCTGCATGCTGGATCACTACGAGCCGCGCTATTTCCTCGGGCTGGGTGCCTGCCGTCAGGCGATGGGGGAGTTTGAAACGGCGGTTCAAAGTTATAGCTTTGGCGCCATGCTCGACCTGAAAGATCCCCGTTTCCCGTTTCATGCTGCCGAGTGCCGGCTGCAACAAGGTGATTTGAACGGGGCCGAGAGTGGCTTCCACTCGGCCCGACTGCTGGCGGACACAGATCCCCAGCAGGCAGACCTGGCGGCAAGCGCCAAGGTTATGTTGGAAGCCATCGCAATCAGAAGGGATCTGCAAGATGAACCCGATCAGCAATGAAAGACAGGTTTCCCCGCTGGGAAACACAGGTGATGTTGCGGGCCTGGTGCCCGTAACCCAACCTCGCAGTGAAACACGGCTCGATGCCGCCACGGTGCAAGTCACCGGTCAGGCCCGCAAGTCAGGGGTCTCGCTAAACGCACCACTGGCGGTAAGCAATAGCCAGGTCAGTGCGCAGCAACTTGGTGAAATCGGCAAGTTGGTGGCTTCGGTGAAAGAGAACACCCGCTTGATTCTGCCGCACACCACCGGGTTGGTGACCGCAGCCTTTACCTCGCCCGAAGCGTTCGAGATTGAGCTGGGCAAGCTCACCAGCGATCTGGAGAAGACCCAGACCAAGCTGAAGCTTGATGATATCCGACAAGCTCGCACGCTGAACGAGAAGAAGATCGGCGAGAACCAGGCGAAGATCAAAGAGGCAGAAGAGAGTGCCCAGGAGGCCAAGAAGGCCGGTATCTTTGGCAAAATTTTTGGCTGGATCAGTGCCATCGCCTCGCTGGTGATCGGTGCCATCATGGTGGCAACCGGGATTGGTGCTGCCGCCGGTGCCCTGATGATCGCAGCTGGCGTCGTTGGCGTGGTCAACATGGCTGTGCAGCAGGCTGCCGCTGATGGCCTTATCTCCAAGGAGGTGATGGAGAAGCTGGGGCCAGCCCTGATGGGGATAGAGATTGCGTTGGCAGTGATTTCGGCCGCAGTCAGTTTCGGCGCGACCATTGGCGGTGCGATTGCCAAACTGGGCGCCAAGATTGGTGGCAAGGTTGCGGATGTTACCGCCAAAATCGTTGCCAAGGCGGGTGAAATGGCCGCCAAATTTGGTGCCAGAGCAACCGTTGAGGCGGTGAAGGTGAGTGACAAGGTGGCGAAAGTGGCCAAACTGGCCACCCAGGGTGCCGATATCCTCATTGATGTGAGCAGTGGCGTGGCCAAAACGGTCCAGTCGGCGAAAGAGTCCGAGTCTCTCGATGCCCAAGCTGATCTTGCCTTGAGCAAGAGCGAGATGACCGAACTGCAAGGGGTCATCGACAAGCTCAAGGAGGCGATAGCCCAGATGATCGAGGCGTTCCAGCAGACCATGGAGATGATCTTCCAGATGATCAATGCCAAGGGCGACATGATGAACAACCTGGCCCGCAGACCTGCCGCTATCTAAGGAGTACCGACCATGATTAACAGTGATTATGCAAATGGCGTGACCCGTACCGCCCCGCTGACCGAGGTGCAGGCCGGTGAGCCGCAGCAGGTTCGCAGTGCGACCACTGCCCATGAGGCCGCCGCTTCGACCCGTTCGCAAGGTGCAGAGAACAAGAGCGTTCCTACTCTGCCATGTCCCTCCATTCCCTTCGATACCAAAGGGGTGACCCAGATGGTTGCGCAGCTGGACAGTGCGATGGATATGATGTCCTTACTGTTCAAACTGGCCCGTCAGGCCCGTGAGGAGGGGTTACAGGTTCGGGATATCGAGAACAAGCTGGTCATCAGCAACCAGCAGGCACAGGTTGACGAGATGCGCCACGGCGCCAAGCTGATGATCGCTATGGCGGTGGTCTCCGGCGTGATGGCGGGGTTCTCTGCCATTATGGGCGGGATCAGCCTGGGCAAGGGCGCCAAGGCTATCAAGCAGCAACAATCCCTTGATGGCAAGATTGCCGGTCGCGAGGCCTTGATTGACGCCAAGGTTGATAGCTTGAGCAAGCAGGGCCAACAGGTTGACCGTGCTGATGTGGGCAAAGTCTGGAAACAGGATCAAGTTGCAGACAGTAACGCGAAGCAGTTGTTGGACAAGAAATTTGACCGCAATACCCAGCGTGGTCAGGTGTTCAACAGCGTAACCCAGTCTGTGGGGCAAATGAGCAACTCTGCGGTGCAGGTGGCGCAGGGTGACAGCCAGGCCAATGCGAAAGAAGACGAGGTCGAGGCGACCATCAGTCAGACCGAGAAGCAGAAGGCCGAGGACAATATGTCCTTCAATGCCAACTTTATGAAAGATCTGCTGCAACTGATGCAGCAGTATTCCCAGAGCCAGAATCAGGCCTGGAAAGCGGCATTCGGCGTTGCATAAACGTCATGGCAATCAAGGCGCCCACTGGGGCGCCTTTTTGTTTTCCGGCCATTTTTCTTAAAAGTGCCGCCCTTGAGTGACAGCCTGCATGGCGGTGGCAGGCTAACATGCCTTCCTCTCTGCTGGAGGAAATCATGGATGTAACTGTCATCATCAATCGACTGCTCGCTGAATTTGCCACCAAATATGGTTTGCCATCCCTGGCTCTGAATCAGGAGGGGGTTGCGGCGCTCTGCTTTGACGAGCAGTTCCAACTCAGCCTGATCCTGGTGCCGGAGCGTGATCAGCTGGTGTTGCAGGCCGACGTGGCCGAGCTGCATCAGGTGGGCGAGGGGATTTTTCGTCAGTTGGCCAGCTTCAATCGTCACTGGTATCAGTTCAATCTTCACTTCGGTTTCGATGAAGAGAGTCTGACGGTGCAACTCTATCGCCAGATGGCGGCAAGCCGGTTGACCCTGGCGTACCTTGAAGAGAGTCTCGCCAGCATGCTGGAGCATGCCGAGTTCTGGCAGGAGTTGCTGCAACCCGGTACTCGGGAGGCAGGCAGCAGTGATCAGGTGATGGGAGTGCGGGTATAACCATGAAGATTCAGGAATCACAAGGTGCGCTGGCCCTGCATGGGGCAGAGGCGGGCAAGGTAGGGGCATTTGCAGGCAGAACCGTGAGTGCCCGGTCAGCCAGTGCGAGCCAGGTTCCCCTGTCGGCACTGCTGCGACGCTCCATTACCCTCAATCAGGTCCAGGAGCTGGCGCTGCAGCGACTGCAACAGGGTGAGCACACACCGCTGAGTGAGCGGCGGATCCGGGTGTTATGAGAGGTCTGCTGGCACTGATGTTGTCGGCCATGCTGGCCGGTTGTGTCACCACCCCGGAGCTGAAGCCATCGCAACAGCAACTCAAGGGCGAGGTGCATTTCCCGCAAGCCTTGCCACGTCCGGCGACGGTGGAGGTGGCTGTACTCAGCGTGATCGGGGGGCGTCCGTTGCAAGTGGCAGCCACCCGTTATGAGGTGACCATGCTGCCATTGCTGTTTGATCTGCGTTTGACCCCTCTGCAACTGGCGGAAGGGGAGATCTATCTGCGTGCCCGCTTGCGATTTATAGATGGCACCGCGGTACAGGCTATGAGTCAGCAGAAAGTTTTTAAGATTTTTAATGACAAAAAAATGGTTATTCAATTGCAGCCAAAAGCTTGTTATCCACAATGTCAGTAATGATTGTGTTTAAATAAAAAGCCTCAAATCAATCATTTATTAATTTGTCAGTTAAGATTTAAGGTTTCTTTTTGTAACGAAGTATCTTTTGCTGTAAGCACACCATTAAGTATGAGTCGTTGCACTGGATAAATAGTGTGTTAGCTCTAATTTTAGGCTGGTTTTTCTGCTTGTGACTGTTGTAGGATCCCCCCTCATTTCAATGGCGATTAATTTTTGAATTCACCAGCGAATGACTTGATTACAAAATAATAAATAAAAATAACAGCAATAATAAAGCACCCGAGAGCGACCCGCTTCCGGAGGTGTTACTGGTACTACACGCAGATTCAGGAAAATAAAACATGAAGGGCATTACTACCACAGAGAAGGGCGATATGGCCCTGCTCCAGTGGTGCATGTCTGCTTTTAACGTTATCGAACATCCGCAAGAGGGAATTTATATTCTCCTGGAAGGATCGATGAAGTGGCAGGACTGTACCGATACCTATGAATTATCCCCCAACGAACTTCTGTTCGTGCGCCGTGGCAACTACGCGGTCTGTACCGGTGACGGCCCCTGCCGCCTGCTTTGGCTACCTCTGTCAAACTCCTTTTTGCAAGGCTTCTTGCAACGTTTCGGTTCACTGTTGAGTGAAGTCCCCCGGCTGGAGGGGATGGCCCCCACGCTGTTGCCGTTTAACTCATCCCCCTTGCTGACCCAATGTATTCAGGGACTGCGCGGGTTGACCGAACATGAACATCCCCCCGCACTGGCCCAATTACGCACCGAAGAGTTGCTGTTTCTGCTCGCTTTTGGCGAACAGGGGCCTCAACTGATGTCTATTTTGCGCCAGCTGAGCAATCGCCAGGTCGAGCGGTTGCAACAGTTTATGGAAAAGCACTATCTGATGGAGTGGAAGCTCAGCGAATTCGCCAAAGAGTTCGGTATGGGATTGACCACTTTCAAGGAGCTGTTTGGCTCGATATATGGTGTTTCTCCACGCGCCTGGATCAGTGAAAGGCGGATCCTTTTCGCTCATCAGTTATTACTCAATAGTGAAATGAGCATTGTCGATATTGCGATGGAGGCCGGTTTCTCCAGCCAATCCTATTTTACCCAGAGTTATCGTCGTCGTTTTGGCTGTACGCCAAGCCGTGCCCGACACGGCACAGATTAACGCCGGACTAAAATAATCTGACGTTTTTTATAAGCCGCGGAGCGAGGCAATGGATAGAATAGCCAGCATATCGAAACATCATTCCATTATTGCCCGCAGCAAGATGAGCAAGGCATAGCATGAGTCAGCAAGATCACCATTCACCTAACCAGGGCCTGTTTGCAGGTCGTCGGGTTACCGTTGTCCAGCCAGATACCCTGAGTCGGGATCGTCTGGTCGGCCAGCTGTCCGTGCTCCGTTATCAGGATGCCGGCGTGATCACCTCGCAGCAGATGGCCCTGTTGCAACGACTGTTGCCCAGAACCCGACTGGAGAGCCTGTTGGGCTCCATCTGGTTTCAGCGCCGTCTCGATGCCGCGCTGGCCGTCTCGCGTGAGGAGCTGCAACAGATCTTGCGTCTGGCAGGCAGCGAGCGTTGTGACTGGATGCAGCAGCTGGGGGATCGCATCAATCTGGCGGATCGTCCCTTGCTGTGGCACTGGGTGCTCTATCCCTTGCACCGCTGGTGGGTTCAGCGTCTTGAACCACTTTACGGCGCCTGGCTTAACGAACTGGAGCAGTTGCAGGTGATGCGCCGCCAGCTCAATGCCCAGGCTGTGTTCTGGCAGACCGTGGTCGATGTACCGGCGGATCTGGAGAGCCGGATCGCCGATCAGCTTGAGCAGTTGAACCAGCGCGAGCAGGAGCTAACCCGGCTGCAGACTGATTGTGAGACACGTCTCCAGCTGGCCTGGCCTGCCTGGTATGCGCAAACGAGCAAGGAGGGGGACCCGGTTCACCTGATGCCGGTACCGCTCGAGCTCGGCACATTCTGGCATGCCCTGCAGGCTCTGCCCCATCAGGATGAGGCAGCCCTAACCCTGCATGAGTGGCTGGCCGGCCGGGGCATTGCCCTGGGTCAGGATCACTTCTACTGGCAGCCTCCTGCGCCCTAGATAGCCCGAGGAACTATGCAAACGCTACTGAATCGATTGGCCGCAAACCTTGGCCAAGGGCCTTTTATTGCCGACGCACAGGGAAAGTACCATCTGCGGATCGATGGTTATCCCCTCTTTCTGACCCCCAGAAACGGTGAATTGCTGCTGAGTACCCCGCTTGCAAGCAGCCAGAGGAATGACGCTGAGGCCCATGATCCGGCGCTGCTAAAGCGTCTGTTGCAACAGGTGGTGGCCTGGGGCCGTCATGCCCCCCATGCCCTGGTGCTGGACGATCTTGGCAATTTGCAGCTGGAGGCGCGGCTCGCGCTGGAGTGGCTCGACGAGGCGCTGCTGGCGGAGCGCCTGAGCCAGCACATCGCCCTGCTGGAGCGGTTGGAACCCCAATTGACCGAGGCCGCTTTGGCCCCCCAATGGAGACAGATGATATGGCACCCTTGAGCGTGCAACCCCTGCTGCGTCCCCTGTTGTGGATCTGCCTCGCCGTGATGGCGTGGCAGCGTCCCGCCATGGCACAGGAGCTGGACTGGGTGCCCATGCCTTACAGCTATGTGGCAGAAGGGGAGAGTCTGCGCGACGTGCTGGTGAACTTCGGTGCTAACTACGAGGTCTCGGTGGTGGTCAGCGACAAGGTCAACGATCAGGTCAACGGTCAGTTTGAGCATGACGAGCCGCTCGCCTTTTTGCAGCAGCTCTCCTCCCTCTACAACCTGGTCTGGTACTACGACGGCAATGTGCTCTACGTCTTCAAGAACAGCGAAGTGCAGTCCCGTCTCATCAATCTGGAGCAGACTGGCGCAGCAGAACTCAAGCAGGCACTGCAACGAGCCGGGATCTGGGAGCCCCGTTTTGGCTGGCGCCCCGATGCGGATAACCGGCTGGTCTATGTCTCCGGCCCGCCCCGTTACCTTGAACTGATCGAGCAGACTGCGCTGGCACTGGAGCAACAGTCCCAGCTGCGCAGCGAGAAGACCGGGCCGCTGGCCATCGAGATCTTCCCCCTCAAGTACACCTCGGCTACCGATCGCTCCATCCAGTACCGCGATACCGATGTGGCGGCGCCCGGTGTGGCGACCATTCTGGCCAAGCTGCTGAGCGATGCTGGCGTGCAGATGGTCAACGGCGAGGGTAGCAAGGCTGCGACGGCCACCTCCGGTCAGGCCATCGTGCAAGCCGATCCTTCCCTCAATGCGGTGATCGTGCGCGATGCTCCGGAGCGGATGGCGATGTACGGCAAGTTGATCGCCGCGCTCGACAAACCGGCGGCCCGCATTGAGGTGGCGCTATCCATCATCGACATCAATGCCGAGGATCTCTCCCAGTTGGGGGTGGATTGGCGAGTGGGGATCCGCACCGGTTCCAACCAGCAGGTGATTATCAAGACCACCGGCGATCGCAAAGGGATCGAAGGGGGGGCCGCGCTCGGCAGTCTGGTGGACTCCAAAGGGCTCGACTATCTGCTGGCACGGGTCAATTTGCTGGAAAACGAAGGCAATGCCCAGGTGGTCTCCCGCCCGACCTTGCTGACCCAGGAGAACACCCAGGCGGTGATCGACCACAGCGAAACCTATTACGTGAAGATCAGCGGCGAGCGGGTGGCCGAGCTGCAGGGGATCACTTACGGCACCATGTTGCGGATGACGCCCCGGGTGATCCAGATGGGTGACAGACCCGAGATCAGCCTGAGCCTCCACATCGAGGATGGCAACCAGAAACCCAACAGTGCGGGGGCCGATGGCATTCCCACCATCAGTCGCACCGTGGTCGATACCATCGCCCGGGTCGGCCACGGCCAGAGTCTGCTGATAGGCGGTATCTACCGCGACGAGATGAGCGAGAACCTGAGCAAGGTGCCCTTCCTTGGTGACATCCCTTATCTGGGGGCGCTGTTCCGTAGCAAGGACACCCAGACCCGTCGTTCGGTGCGGCTATTTATCATCGAGCCTCGTCTGATTGATGACGGTATTGCCCACTATCTGGCCCTCGGCAATGGTCAGGATTTGCGAGCCGGGGTGCTCGGGGCTGATGAGATCTCCAATCAGAGTCTCTCTCTTGGCAAGGTGCTGGGGGGCGCGCAATGCCAGCCGCTGGCTGCAGCCCGTGATGTGCAGCAACTGCTGCGTCAGGGGGGCAAGAGCTCGTCTCTCACTCAGTGCCGGATGGGCAATGAGCTGGGGTGGCGTCTGGTCGAAATGAACAAGGATCAAAAATGTACACCGGCCGCCAGCTGGTGTGTGCAGGCGGGCAATGAGGGCGCGACCCGATGAGCTGGAAGTGCCGCGTATATCGCGGGCTCAACCGCGGGGTCGAAGTTCCTCTGCCGGAGGGGCGTTTGGTCATCGGTTCCGATCCCCTCAAGGCTGATTTGGTGCTGGTGGATGAGGGGATGGCCCCCGAGCATCTGGTACTGCTGGTGAATGGGGAAGGGATCACTCTGCAAGCCTGGGCGGACGGTATTACCCCGACTCAGGACGGTGTCGCCCTGACAGCGGGAGAGACGCTCAGGGCGGGAACGCGCCTGGAGGCAGGCCCGCTGCTCTGGAGCTTCTGTGACAACAGTCGTTCGCTACCCGAACAGCTTGAGGCTCTGGCGGCGGTGGTTGCTCCTTCTCGTGCGCCGCGGCGGCGGACAGCGGGCGCCGATGTCTGGATGGGGGCCCTCTGCCTGAGTCTGGTGGTCGCCGTGGTCTTGCTGCTCGGCACGGGCTGGTGGCATGGCGCCGACGAGAACGAATCCGCCCGCAGTGAGCAGGCATTGAAGCGCTTTCTGGCCGCACCAAACTACCGTCAGGTGGTGCTGAACAGCAGTGATCCCGAGCTGTGGCAACTCTCGGGTTACGTCGATGAGAACAGCGCGCGTCTTGCCTTGCAGCAGTACCTCGACAGCAAGGGTTTCAGCTACCGGCTGGAGCTGCGCACCATGGAAGATTTGCGGCAGGGTGCCGGCTTTATCTTGCAGAAGCTGGGTTATGAACAGCTGCAGATCCGCAATGGCAAGGAGCCCGGCTGGCTCAAGCTCAGCGGTGAAATTCAGGGGCAGGATGGCAAATGGAGCACCATTGAATCTTTGCTCAAGCAGGAGGTGCCCGGCCTGCTGGGGGTTGAAAATCAGGTACAGATTGCCGGGGCCTATCGCAAGCGTCTCGATGCCTTGCTGCAGGAGCAGGGGCTGGATGGTGCATTGCGGGTGCGTGAGGCGGGTGGGCGACTCGAACTCTCCGGCCAGCTGGATGAGCGCCAACTTGGCCAGTTTCAGCAGGTCAACCAGCAGTTTCGCCGGGAGTTCGGTACACACCCGACGCTGGAGCTGATCAATCAGACCAGAACGCCGCGTCAGGATGAGCTGGAGTTCGACGTGCGCAGCGTCTCGTTTGGCCGCGTGCCTTATGTGGTACTGGCAGACAACCAGCGCTATCCGGTGGGTGGCGCAACCTCCAGCGGGGTGCGGGTGCTGGCCATTCGCCCCGATGCGGTGGTGGTGAGCAAGGGCAAGCAGCAATACATCGTCAAATTAAAAGGAGCCGAGCGGCATGATGACCAGTTTGGAAGCGCGACTGTCCGGCGCTGATCCCGCCTTTGCCCGTGAGCTGCATGAGCAGCTTGTTCAGGCTCAGGGTGAAGTGAAACGGCAACTGCTGCGCGGGGGAACCCCGCAACAGTATCGGGAGTGGCAACAACAGGCCGACGCCATCGAGGCGGGGCTCACGATCATTGGCAAGTTAAAGGAGCACAACCATGGCTGATTACTTTACCTATACGGACAAGAACAGTAACACCCTCGATCAAGTGGCAGAAAACCTTTCTGGTCAGGCCAACACCGCCAACACTGAGGTCAACAAGGCCATTGAGGCGATGAAAACCAATCCGGACAACCCGGCGTTGCTGGCCGAGCTGCAGCACAAGATCAACAAATGGTCGGTGATCTACAACATCAACTCCACCGTGACTCGGGCCATGAAAGACCTGATGCAGGGTATTTTACAGAAAATTTGATGATGAACCCTGAACTCAAGCGACAACTGGCCGAACTTGCGCTGGCTGGTACCGGCCACCATTGTCACCAGGAGGCGGCTACTATTGCCGACTGGCTGGCTGGTGCGCCGGAGATGACCGAGTGTGTAACGCTCATTCGTCTCTCCTCCCTGATGAACCGGGGGGATTACCAGGCCGCTTTACAGCTTGGTGGCGAGCACTGCACGCCGGATATCGAGCCCTGGCTGGCCCTGTGCGAGTGGCGGCTTGGTCAGCAGGAGGCGCTGGCTGCACGGTTGCTGCGACTGGAGCAGAGCGGTCAGCCAGCCTTGCAACAGTTTGCCGCAGGCCTTCGCGAGCAGATGGCCTCATGAAAATTGAAGGCAGCGATCAGCCGGGGGGAGAGCAGCCGCTGCGTCAGTCCCCCCGCCCGAATCCATGGCTCAACACCAGTTCGAGCGACTGCTGGCCAAGACTCCCGAGCCGGATCTGTTCGAACGCTGGCAACAGGGGGCTCCCCTTGAGGGGTTGCTGGCCAGTGTAGAGCCCGCCGCCAAGCGTGAACTGCTCTGGCAGATCTACCAACAGGGCGACAAACCGGCGCCGGAGATTGGCAAGCAATTGTTTGCCCCGGTCATCGACAAGCTGATCGCGCGTTTTGGCGAGCGTCAGTCGCCTGTGGTGGATGCCATCGATCTGCCGGAGTTGCGAGCCACCATGCGGGAGTTTGATCCCTTGGCATCGCGGCGGGAGAAGGTGTTGCTGAACTTGTTGAGCGAGCTCAGGGACGGGCAGGGCGCTGTGCCCGCGGGGCATCAATTTCTCGATGCACTGGCCCGGCGCGAGCTGATGACCCTGATCCCGCTCAACGGCATGGTAGACAATCTGATGCGCAATTCGCACAAACTTGATCTGGAGGCGTGATGGAAATTACACAGTCTGCCCAGGCGGTGGTCACCAGCCTGGATGAGTTGAAAGCGGTGGATCTCTCCTCGCCCCATGTCGCCAGTTTTGAACAGGCGATGGGGAGCACATCCCAGGGGATGGGGAGCTCCCTGCTCGGGGAGCTGGGGGAGTTGAAGCAGCAGTTTGTCGAGGCCAAACAGAGCCTGCAAGCCGAGCTGGCGACCCCGGGGGATGATCCTAACAGCCTGATGCAGATGCAGTGGTCGCTGATGCGGATCACCATGCAGGAGGAGCTGATTGCCAAGACAGTGGGCAAGATGAGCCAGAACGTAGAAACCCTGTTGAAGACCCAGTGAGGTAGTGTGAAGAGATCGATGCTGATGGGGGTGCTCGGCGCCTCGTTGCTGCTCAGTGGCTGCAAAGTGGAGCTCTATACCGGAGTCACTCAGAAAGAGGGTAACGAGATGCTGGCGCTGCTGCAGACCGAGGGGATCGCCTCGGACAAGCAGCCGGATAAGGATGGCCGCATCAAGCTGCTGGTGGAGGAGTCCGACGTGGCGCAGGCCATCGAGACCCTCAAACGCAAGGGCTATCCAAAAGAGAGCTTCTCCACTCTGCAGGATGTGTTTCCCAAGGATGGCCTCATCTCCTCGCCCACCGAGGAGCGGGCTCGCCTCACCTATGCCAAGGCGCAGGAAATCTCCAACACCCTGTCGGAAATAGACGGCGTGCTGGTGGCTCGCGTCCATGTGGTGCTGCCGGAGGGCAATGAGGGGATCAGCAAGAAACCCTCTCCCGCATCGGCCTCGGTCTTTATCAAACATGCGGCGGATATCCAGCTCGATACTTACATTCCGCAGATCAAGCAGTTAGTCAACAACAGTATCGAGGGGCTCGCCTACGACCGGATCAGCGTGGTGCTGGTGCCCTCGGCGGATGTGCGCCAGAGCCCGCTGATGCCGCGTAATACCTCGCTGTTCTCCATTGAAGTGAGCGAGGGTTCAAAATGGCGGCTGGGTGGCTTGATTGCCCTGTTGCTGGCGCTGGTGGTGACCAGCAACCTGGCGCAATACATGTGGCACCGTAGCCGGAGTCGCGGATGACGGTCGGTTTGACCCCCTATCAGCTGCGCTTTTGCCCGGCCAGTTACCTCCATGAGGCGCACCTGCCCTCATCTTGGGCGCTGGTGCCCAAACACCTGCCCGAGTGGCGAACGCTGCCAGCCAGTAACGGCGCCTTGCTCGAGGCGCTGGCATTGGGAATTGGCTACGAGATGCCCGCGCCTCTGGGGGGATTGGCGCTCTTTCCCCAAAGCGAGCTGGTGCTGCTGTTGCGCCGTCTGGGGGCAGTGCTGCACGGCGAGGCGATCCGTCGCTGTCTGCTGGCACCGACGCTGCGCCAGATCATCGCCTTGCTGGGGGAGGAGGGACACAGAGCCGTACTTTCCCAGCTTGACTTGTTGATCGGCCCCTGGCCTGCAGGCTGGCAGCGGCCGCTGCCCGCTCAGTTTGATGAAGGCTTGCTGGAAGAGGCTGGCTTGCAGTTCTGGCTGGCAGCGGCCGGGGAGGGCTACCCTGACTGGGCCCGCCGTCTCGCCCTGCGACTTCCCCCGGCGCAATCCGGGCCATCATGGCCTTTGGCGGCTGATCAGCTGCCACTGGCCCGGGCGCTTTGTCTCAAGATTGCCAAACAGGTAACCCCCCAATGCTGCCATTTGTTGAAATAAAGAGTAACCATCTGCAACTGGCGCCAAGCCAACGCATCCTGCGTAGCCAGGATTACCTCTCCTACCTGAGCGCGCAGGAGCTGGTAGAGGCCGCCCGTGCCCAGGCGGCCGATATTGTGGCCGAGGCCCGCGCCGTCTATGAAGAGCAGAAGAGCCTTGGCTGGCAAGCCGGGATTGACGAGGCCCGGCGCGAACAGGCAGTGCTGATCCACCAGACCCAGTTGCAGTGTCAGGGGTACTATCGCACCGTGGAGCAGCAGATGAGCGAGGTGGTGCTGCAGGCGGTGCGCAAGATCCTGCACGATTACGATCAGGTGGCGCTCACCCTCAAGGTGGTGCGCGAGGCGCTCTCGCTGGTGAGCAACCAGAAGCAGGTGACGATACGGGTTCATCCCGAGCAAGTGCAGGCGGTGCGCGACCAGATCGCCCGTGTGCACAAGGATTTCCCCGAAATCGGTTATCTCGAGATCTCCGCCGATGCCCGCCTCGATCAGGGGGGGTGCATCCTCGAGACCGAGGTGGGGATCATCGATGCCAGCCTCGACGGCCAGCTGGAGGCGCTCTCCCTCGCTATGAGTTCGGCGCTGGAAAAGCGTGGTGAACAGCAGGCCCGACTTGCCGGGGCGAATGCCGCGATTGAATAAGGCGGCTGAATATATGGCTGGTTACGTGAGAGAACATTCATCTGACAAGTCCCGTCGGTTGTTACCCGCCCAAAATAAAACCGCCCCGGATAGCCGGGGCGGTTTTTTTATTTAGCGATACCGAGACGAGCCGTGTGGGGACATAAGGGCTCAGCGATAGCGGCCACGTACCGAGCTGCTGGCGCGGCCGGCCATCTTGATCAGGCTCTGGCGGGTGTGCAGGTGGCAGAGCGCGACGCCGAGGGCATCCGCTGCATCCGCCTGCGGGGTGGCGGAGAGTTTCAGCAGATGGGTCACCATATGCTGCACCTGCTCCTTGGCGGCGCCGCCGGTACCGACCACCGCCTGCTTGATCTGGGTGGCGGAGTACTCGCTCACTGGCAGATAGGCGTTGACCGCGGCGACGATGGCGCTGCCCCGGGCCTGCCCCAGTTTCAGGGCCGAGTCGGCGTTGCGGGCCATAAAGACCCGCTCGATGGCAAACTCGGTAGGCTTGAACTGGGTAATGATCTCGCATACCCCGTCATAGACCTGCTTGAGGCGCTCCGGCAGCTCGCCGCAATCGGTGCGGATGCAGCCAGAGCCCAAGTATTCGGCCTTGCCGCCCACGACCCGGATAACCCCGTATCCGGTGATCCGCGAACCCGGATCGATGCCCAAAATAATGCTCATGGGTGTTGATTGCTCTAAACGCGAGTGATGGCCGCCAAGATAGCAAACTGTGGCCCGTTTGGCTGTATGTCCCGGGTCAAGCGGGCAAAGATTGGCCAGTCTGCGTCGGGCGTGGCTACCCCTTGAACAATTCTATGGTGTCGCCATCTTGCAGGCTGCCCGCGCCGCGCACCACCACCCGGTCCCCCTGCTTGAGGGCGCCGCTCACCGCCACCTGCTGGCTGTCGCCAAACAGCACGGTGACCGGCACCCGATTCACCTTGAGCGCCTTGCCGCTTCGCGCCACCTGATAGACCACGCTGCCATCGGTGCCGAGCACCAGAGCATCTCGGGGCAGCAGCATGCTCTGCTGATCCCCCAGTGGCAGGGCAACCCGTACTGGCGAGCCGATGATGAAGTTGCCCGCTTCCGGTTTGAGGCGCAGCTCGATCAGCCGTGATCTGGGGTCGGCGCTGGCGGCTCGCTGGTAATAGACGCCGTGACCGCTCAACTGCTCCCCCTCCACCCGCAGCCGGGTTTGCGGCGCCAGCTGCTGGGCCCATAGAATGGGGGCCTGCAGGCGGATATCCGGCTGATCCGGGTTGACCAGCTCCAGCGCCTGCTCGCCCGCGTCCACATGCTCGCCGGGCTGGATGAAGTGGTTGTTCACCACCCCGTCGAACGGGGCATAGATGTGGCTGCGGCGCAGCTGTTCCTCAATCTGGTTCACCTGTATGGCGGCCAGTCGCTCGGCCAGTGCGGCCTGCTCCACATCGTAGCTGGCCTTGTCGTACTGGCTCTGGGAGGCGCTCTTTTGCTGGTGCAGTCGGGTGATCCGCTGGGATTCGGCGCGGGCGAAGCGCAAGTTGCTCTGCCATTTCGCCTGCTCGGCGCGAGCCTGCTCCAGCGAGAGGCGCAGTGCCGCGCTGTCGAGGCGCAGCAGCTCGTCCCCTTTTTTGACCCGGCTGCCAAATTCGGCGATCCACTCCACCCGGCCGCTCACTTCGGCGCTGAGCGCCGCTTGCTGGCGACTCGCCACCGTGCCGCTGACCCAGATATTGGCGGCCGCATCCCCTTGGGTCACATCCGCCAGGGTCACCATCTTGCCCTGATTGGCCAATACCGGTAGCGCACTGCCTGCTATCAGCACAGCGCCAGCCAACATGCGGGTAATCATATGTGTCATCGATGAGCTCCTTGCTCAGGCCCGCTGGCGCAGGGGTTGTGGGATCGCCACCTGCTCCCCGAGACGCAGGAAGGCAGGCAACAGGATCAGGGTAAACAGGGTGCTGCAGCTCATGCCGCCGACAATGACGGTGGCGAGCCCGCGGTAAATTTCACTCCCCTCGCTCGGACTCAGCATCAGCGGCAGCATGCCGAAGATGCTGGTGAGGCTGGTCATGGCGATGGGGCGCATCCGGCTTTGCAGGGCATCGGCCACCGCCAGCTGGCGGCTCATGCCGTCTCGCTCCGCCGTGCGGGTCTGATGCACCAGCAGGATGGCGTTGTTGACCACCAGTCCCAGCAGGATGACAAAGCCGATGATGGTGAGCAGATCCATCGGCAGTGGCACCAGCAACCCGCTCAGTTGCAGCGCCAGAACGCCGCCAACCGAGGCTAGGGGCAGGGTGAGCAACACCAGCAGGGCATCCTTGATGGAGGCAAACACTCCCCACAGCAGCACCAGCAGGATCACCACGGCGAACAGGAAGATGGTCCCCAGATTGTCGAGCGCCTGTTGCAGGCTGTCGGCGTTGCCGGCAATGCGCAGCTCGCCACCAGCGGGCAGCAGGGGGCGGATGGCGGCAAAACTGCGGTTTTTCAGGGTGTCGAGCACCTGCTCCATGGTCATGCCCGCCGGAGGCGCTATCTGCAGGCTGATGCTGCGCCGCCCATCGGCCCGGAAGATACTGGCCGGGCCCATGTCGTGCTCTACCCGCAGCAGCTCGCCAAGGGGAACGATGCGTCCGGAGGGGGTGGCCAGCGGCACTGCCTTTAGTTCGTCCGGATTGGCGGAGCTCTGCCCCATCAGCATGATGTCGAGCCGATCTTCGCCGTCAAAATACTCGCCAACCCGCAAGCCGTCGCCAAAGGTCTGGATGATGGTGGGCAAGGGCGTGCGATCCCAACCCACTTCGGCGAGGCGCCGATCTTGCGGCACCAGTTTGAGCTCGGGGGCGGTGAAGTCGAGACTCGGCTCGGGCCGGATCTGTGCTCCGGGCAGGTCCTTGCTGAGGATCCCCATGCTGGCACGGGCCGCCTGATAGAGCTCGGGCAGGTTGCCTCCCTGCAGCAGCAGGGAGACGCCGTTCTCGCTGTCAAAGCCGCCAAACAGCGACCCCTGACCGCCGAACACCCGGGTGTCGGGAATACCCA
The DNA here is from genome assembly GCF_051919425.1 of Aeromonas sp. 75A. NCBI lineage: Bacteria > Pseudomonadati > Pseudomonadota > Gammaproteobacteria > Aeromonadales > Aeromonadaceae > Aeromonas > Aeromonas sp. 75A. The sequence goes on from NZ_JBQBES010000002.1 coordinate 3,479,069, forward strand.
CCAGCAGCTGTTTCATCAACAGGCTCTCCAGCTCCTTGATGCGGGTCTCGTCCTTGGGGCGCACGCCAATCTGGGCGCCCCCCGGGTAGCGCAAGATGTAGTAGTTCTTGAGGGCAGGCTCTTTCTCCCCCTTCATGTAGGGGGCGAGGCGGGCGATCAGGGTATCGATCACCTCTTCGCGCTGGGCCTTGAGATTGACCCCTGGGGTGAAGTTCATCCAGACATCTACCGCGTCCCGTTTCACGTCCGGCAGATAGTCCATCTTCGGCAGCAGCGCCCAGGTGGCCAGGGCCGGCAGACTCATCATCAGGGTGATGACCGCCCAGCGCTGGCGTGAGGTAGAGGTCCAGCGGATCACATGACGGGTAGTGCGCTGCCACAGCGACTCATAGGGATCGGTCAGCGTTTCACGCCCCATCCAGCGCGCCGCCACCGCGGGCAGCACGATGACGGCGACCAGCATGGAGACCGTCACGGCGCAGGCGATGGTCAGCGCCAGATCGGCAAACAGCTGACCCTCCACATCGTTGAGCAGCAACACCGGCAGGAAGATAGCAACCGTGGTGAGGGTGGAGGCGACCAGCGCCGTCCACACCTGACGGGTGCCTTCGAGCGCCGCCTCCGCCTTGCTCAAATCTCCCCGCTCGTGGCGCCGGTAGATGCTCTCCAGCACCACGATGGCGGCGTCGAGCACCATGCCGACGGCAAAGGCGATGCCCGCCAGCGAGATGATGTTGAGGGTACGATCCATCACCTTGAGCAGGCAGAAGGTGAGCATGATGCTGATGGGGATGGCGAGGGCAATCATCAGGGTCGCCCTGAGCTGGCGCAGGAAGAGCCAGAGGATGGCACAGGAGAGCAGCACCCCGAGCCCCAGGTTGGCGGTGACCATGCTGACGGCGCGATTGATGTAGAGGGAGGCATCGAACGACTGCTCCATGTGCAGCCCGACCGACTCCAGCACCTCGCGGTTGAGCTCGTTCACCCGAGCCTTGATCGCCTCAAGGGAGGCCAGGGCATTGGCGCCGCTCTCCTTGAAGATCTGGGCGGCGATGGCGGTATTGCCGTTCTGGATCCGCAGCACCGGGTTCTCTTCCCGGGCCACCCTTACTTCTGCTACATCCCGCAGATAGATGGGCAGGCCATCGCGCCAGTCCACCACCTTGTCCCCCAGCGTCTCGACATCATAGCGACCGGCAAAGCGCAGCTTGTACTCCCAGCGCCCGATGTCGAGGGTACCGGCCGACACGTCCCAGCCGGTGGTGGCCCGGCTGGCCAGCACCGGGATCTCCACCCCCAGCTCGGCGGCGCGATAGGGGTCGAAGCGGATCTGGATCTGGCGCTCGTTGATCCCCTCGATTGCGACCGTCGAGACCCCTTCGATGCGTTCCAGCTCGGGTTTGACCCGCGCCTCGATCAACGCCTGATGATCATCGATCACCCCTTTGGCGCCGGGCAGCTGCTGGATGAAGAAGAAGGTGAGGGTATCGTTGCTGCTGTAGTTGTTGACGTAGGGGCCGCCAATCTTGTCCGGCAATCCCGAGACCCGGTTCAATCGCGAAATCACATCGAGTTGGGCCCGTTGTATGTCGGTGCCGAGGGCAAACTCCATGTCGATTTCGGTAAAGCCGGGATAGCTGTTGCTGACAAGACTCTTGAGCCCCTGAACCCCCTGCATCTCCTGCTCGATGGGGTCGGTGATCTCCGACTCCATCTCCTGGGGCGAGGCTGAACGCCAGCTCACCGAGATGTTGAGGTGTGGACGGTCGATGTCGGGGAACAGCTGGATCGGCAGTCCCCGGATGCTGAGCAGGCCCAGCAGGAAAATCAGCACGATCGAGACCGCCACCCAGATGGGGCGTTCGATCGCCGTTTTGGCGAGGTTCATTCACTCTTCCTGAGTTGTTGTTATCGGCCATTCCGCTGGCCTTGCTTCCAAAGTCCCTGCAACAGGGACTCAAGCATTTAACTGGAATTCTCCTTGCTTGTAAATGCATGGTTAACAAACAAAAAAACCGGCCACGAGGGCCGGTTTGGTACAGGTTTGCCAGCGGATCAGGCGGCGTGCTCGACCTTGTTTGGCTGCTTGTTTGCTTGCTGGGAGAAGCCTTCCAGCTCGCCCGGGGCGAAGTTGTCTACCTGAATCGCTTCGTAGCGCAGGGCATCGGCGGCCAGCAGCTTGTCCGCTTCGTCCTTGCTCAGGATGGAACCGGCCAGCGCGGCGGCAACCAGCTCCGGCAGGGCCAGTTTGCGGGGCAGTTTGCCCTCTTTCTGGGCCTGCACCAGCTTCTTCTCGTAGGGCTGCACAGCGACCATGGCCTGGAAGGCGCGCTCCATCAGGCCGACCGGATCCGCCTCGTCCTTGCCTACATAGCAGAGAGCGGTCAGACGGTCGCGGAATTCGCCCGGCTTCATCATGGCCAGACAGATGGCGTGGCAGCGATCGTCGGCCGGCATCTTGTAACCGACGCCGAACGGGAACACCACGCGCTTGAGTACGGCACCCACCACCTTGTTCGGGAAGTTCTGGAAGAAGCCCTCGAACGCCTTGCCAATCAGGTAGAGGTTGCGCTCCACCGCGTACTGCACGAACGGCAGATCGGAGACCATGCGGCCCTGATCCTCGTAATGCTTGAGGGTGGCGGAGGCCAGATAGAGGTGGCTCAGTACGTCACCCAGACGGGCGGAGATCATCTCCTTGCGCTTGAGGTCGCCACCCAGCATCAGCATGGAGACGTCGGCGCACAGGGCCAGCCCTTTACTCATGCGGGAGAGCTGCTTGTAGTAGCGGGCGGTTTCGCCGGCTACCGGCGCGCTGTTGAACTGACCCAGGGTCAGCCCCTGGAACAGGGAACCGAAGAAGTTGCCGGCGCCGAAGGCGATGTGCTTCATCAGCAGGGCGTCAAACTTCTCGAGACCGCGTTCCACGTCGGTATCGGCTGCCGCTTCCAGCTCGGCAAACACGTACGGGTGGCAGCGGGTAGCCCCTTGCCCGAAGATCATCAGGTTGCGGGTCAGGATGTTGGCCCCTTCCACCGTGATGGCGACCGGAATACCCATGTAGGCGTAGCCGGTGTAGTTTTTCGGGCCCAGCTGGATGGCACGACCGGCGTGGATATCCATGGAGTCATCCATGATCTGGCGCGCCATTTCGGTCATGTGGTACTTGGAAATCGCGGTGACGATGGCCGGTGCCTGACCCAAATCCAGCGAACCTGCGGTCATGCGACGGGCCCCTTCCAGCTGATAGGTGAGGCCGCCGATGCGGGCCAGCGCTTCCTGCACCCCTTCAAACTTGCCGATGGACATGCCGAACTGCTTGCGCACGTAGGAGTAGGCGCCCACGGTGCGGCTCGCCATGTGACCGCAAGCGGTGCCCAGCGCAGGCAGCGAGATACCGCGACCGGCGGAGAGACACTCTACCAGCATACGCCAGCCGCGACCGGCGTAATCCGGGCCGCCGATGATCCAGTCGAGCGGAATGAACACATCCTTGCCGAAGGTCGGGCCGTTCATGAACGCCAGACCCATAGGGTAGTGGCGATCGCCGACGCGCACGCCGGGGTGGCTGGTGGGGATGAGTGCGCAGGTGATGCCGAGCTCCTCCTTGTCACCCAGCAGTTTTTCCGGGTCATAGAGTTTGAACGCCAGCCCCAGCACGGTGGCACGGGGCGCCAGGGTGATGTAGCGCTTGTTCCAGTTGAGGCGAATACCCAGCACCTCTTCACCCTTGTGCATCCCTTTGCAGACGATTCCCTTGTCAGGAATGGCACCTGCATCGGAGCCCGCTTCCGGCCCGGTCAGGGCGAAGCAGGGCACCTCTTTGCCATTGGCCAGCCCCGGCAGCCAGAAATCTTTCTGGGCCTGGGTGCCATAGTGCATCAGCAGCTCGCCCGGGCCAAGGGAGTTCGGCACCATGACGGTGACCGCGACACTCAGACTCTTGGTGGCGATGCGGGTGACGATGGTGGAGTTGGCAATCGCCGAGAACTCGCGGCCGCCGTAGGATTTCGGGATGATCAGGGAGAAGAAGCCTTCCTTCTTCAGATAGTCCCACACCGGCTCTGGCAGGTCTTTGGTTTCGTTGACGATCTTGAAGTCATCAACCATGGCGAGCAGGGTTTCGACCTGATTGTCGATAAAGGCCTGCTCCTCTGCGGTCAGCTCGGCCTTGCCGTAGCCGTGCAGTTTTTTCCAGTCGGGGTTGCCGCGAAACAACTCGCCATCCCACCAGACGGAGCCGGCTTCCATGGCCTCCCGCTCGGTAGCTGACAAGGGCGGCAATATCTTTTTGAAGATGCCGAACACCGGACGGGTTACCACCTTTTTACGGATGGAGGGTACGCCGAGCACAACGGCTATCGCCAGCACCAGCAGGACAAGCAATGTGATCATACCGAAGTTCCTTCTATTTCACTGTTTCCGTTGATTTATTGTTGGTTATTACACGGCCAGGGAGAGCCTGGTCGACTCCACGGGCGCCCCGACTCCGGACGCCAGATAAGGAATAACGTTGCGCACCAGCCCTTCCACATCGAGCTGCTGGCCAAAGTCGGCTAGGGCGATGTCGCGCAGCGCATCGGCGGAGGCCATGGTGAATACGACGGTGCCCAGAGTGAAGTGCAGGCGCCAGAAGAGGTCCGCTGGCGACAGGGCCGGATTGGCCTTGGAGATGGCCTGGGTGATCCGCTGCAAAATGGGGCCATAGTGGGCGGTGATAAAGCGGCGCAGGTGGCCCTGGCTGTCGATATAGCCGCGCCCCAGCAGCTGCATGAAGATGGCCGGGCCGTTGGCCCGCACCGCCGAGAGCTTCATCAGCGGCTCGACAAAGCTTTCAAACAGTTGCAGCAGGGTCAGCTGCTCCTGCTCCATCAGCACCCGCAGGCGGGCATCGAGATCGGGCATAAACAGGCTGAGATAGCGGTCGAGCACCGCCTGGATCAGCTCCTTCTTGGAGCCGAAGTGATAGTTCACGGAAGCCAGATTGACGTCGGCCTCGCTGGTGATCAGACGCAAAGAGGTATCGGCGAATCCCCGCTCGGCAAACAGCACTTCAGCGGCGTCGAGAATACGGTTTTTGGTATCGATTTTACTCACTGGACACCTCACTTAAACGAATGTTTAAAAAGTACGTTTCATAACGTGAAGTGTCAAGAGAATGTGAATGAGTGTTAGCGGAATGTTTTTCGATGAAAAAAGCAAAGTGGGCGGAACTTAGTCAAAAAGCAGGACTCTATATCTATGCCACTGCAATTAAACATTAAGTCTCGCCCAACCTGCTCCATGCTAGTTGGGCCTTTTTTTGCGCGTTTGTTACCGGTTTGCAGGCAAAAAAAACCGCCGCAGGGCGCGACGGTGGGGAAAGTGAGTTCGCGTCATCCTGACGGCAAACTGTCGATGCGAGTTCAGGCATGTATCGACGGGGGCAGTATGCCAGCCAGGGTCCTTCAGACTATGTCAGCTTCGCGGTATTTTGTGACAAAGTGTGGCAAGCACTGGCGTGGCCCAAGCTGCCGCTCTTTGTTATGCTGCCCTTTCAAAATATGAGGGGAGAGAAGATGAAGTACCCGGTCGATACCCACACTCACACCATTGCCAGCACCCATGCCTACAGCACCATCCACGACTATCTGCCGATAGCCAGGGCCAAGGGGATCAAGCTGTTCGCCACCACGGATCATGGCCCCGAGATGGCTGATGCCCCTCATGTCTGGCATTTTGCCAACTTGCCGATATTGCCAAGAGTGGTGGATGGGGTAGGGATCCTGCGGGGTATCGAGGCCAACATCAAAAACCTTGAGGGGGAGATCGATTTTCCCGAGCGTTACGAGTCGCGTCTGGACATGATCATGGCGGGCTTTCATGAGCAGGTATTCCCTCCCTGCGATCAGGCAACCCATACCCAGGCGATGATCAACGCCATCAAGAGCGGCCGGGTCGATATGGTCAGCCACCCGGGCAACCCCGCATTTCCCATCGACATTCAGGCAGTGGTCAAGGCGGCAGCGGACTATCGGGTGGCGCTGGAGATCAACAACTCCTCCTTCATTCACTCGCGCCCGGGTAGTGAAGGCAACTGCCGTGCCATAGTCGAAGCCGCGCGAGATCTGGGGGCCTATCTCACTTTCGGCTCCGATTCCCACGTGGCATTTACTCTTGGCGATTTTGACCACTGCCACCGTCTGGTAACCGAAGCGGGCTTCCCGCAAGAGCGGCTCCTGGTGCGCTCCCCCCGCGCCCTGCTCGAATTTCTCGAAAGCCGCGGCCGTGCCCATATCCCCGAGTTTGTCGATCTGTAAATCGGGCTCTAACACCATGAGCCAACTCATAAAATCGAGCTGGCTCAATTGACTTGCCGGTCATTTTTTATGAATGTGGAGAGCAACAAGCCGGTATAGCTCAGTTGGTAGAGCAGCGCATTCGTAATGCGAAGGTCAGGAGTTCGATTCCCCTTATCGGCACCATATAAAACAAATGGTTAGCTTCTCAGTGAAGCTGGCTATTTGTGCATTTTGGATTGGGGTACCACGTGGGGTACCACATTTAGCATGTGATAGACTTGTATCACTGTCCATCCAACTCTTTTTTGGCTTCTCGATGGGAGGAGAAAAGGGATAGGTGTTTTTGAGTAAACTTGGTGACCGCCTGAGCGGCTACTAGTCATGGATGGGGCTATCTCTCCGCCATATGCTAATTCCAACCTGTTGATTAGGTTGGGTTTTTTCGTTTATTTCTTTGTTCTGGTAGGCCATTAGGTGTTAGCTGACATACTACCCGGATGGATTACATTGGACATCGATCCAGTCAGGTGTCCACGTATTAATGATGTTTCCCTCTCTTAGAGATTATATCAACCAAGGCAACGTAGCCTTGGCGCTATCCGAGATAGCTCCCGCGACAGCGAAGGTAAGCCACACAATTATCTACTCTCATTCCACCCAGACGTCATCAGCTCAGCGAAATCACGACGTGAAAGAACGTTCGAGCAGTCACGCCAATCCTTATCAGATGGAGCCATGGTTTCGGTGTAGCGCAGGTCAAAGCCATTGGCTTGTTTCTGAGCATTGATGTACTCATCCATTTTCTCACCCATAGTTTCAATATCCTCGATCCATTCATCACGGATCGTATCTGGTAGAGAACCAAAAAGGTTGTAGCGATCCTGCATCCGTTCGGAAAGCTTATCGTACACTTTTTCATCGACAGTTTGCTCGTTGACAAGATTCAGCATATCGACTTTTTCGCGAACTTGTCCAAAGCGCTTGATACGACCGATCCGCTGCTCCAGGCGAGTAGGATTCCAAGGTAAGTCAATGTTGATCAGTGTACCCAGCGTCTGGAGGTTTAGGCCTTCACAAGCTGCATCGGTGGCGACCATTATTTCCAGTTGATGTTCTGCTACCATGCGTTTTAGCGTTTCGCGCTCAATATTTACGCTTTCACCTTTTTGATACAGGCGGCTGCGACCAGCGCCAGCATAGAGGCCGACCGCTTGGTCGGGGTAGCGTTCAGCAAGTGAATCGGCGACCCATTTCGCCGTGTCGTAATACTGGCTAAAAATAATGACGCCATATTTCAGCCACTTTTCTTTCTCGAGGTAATGAATGACGGCGTTGAGCTTGGGATCTTCGTCAATACGCTCTAGCCGAGAGATCATTCGTTGCAAAACGGCAATCTCTTCGGGGCTTTCGGCAGTGAGCTCGATAACCTGTTCGTCACTTTCTTCACGAACAGTTCTCCCTTCAAGCAGCATTCGCGCTGTATTCAGTCCGGCTGCAATACTTGAGCAAATCCGCTGCTCCATCAGATTTTTCATGAAGCCGCTACCCTTTCCACTCTGCGCCAGAGCTTTGCCAAAGAGTCTGGCCTCCGAATAGGCTTGCCGGAAATCCTCACTTGTTCTAAGCGCTTTACCCTCGAACAAGCTATTAAACAAGTGGACTTCTTTCGCCAAGGCTTTCTCTGGATGAACATCCACACCAATACGCGGCAAAAGACCAGCATCTTCTAGGGCTACTCGCTTGCGCAAAACAATGTGACGGATGAATGGATTTTCCCGTTGAAAAAAACTGGCACTAGCAATGTCTCTATCTAATTCATCCTCAAGGTACTCCAAGGAGTCCCTGTGTAGGTCGGATAACGAACTATTAATATTCCACCGGTCATTCCGATTAATTAATTCAAGATCCTGACGCACAGAGCTAAATAAGCGGCGTGCAAACGGTTCATTAGTCGAATCTACGACAGGTAAAGGGGAGCGCAGCAGCTCCCAGGCAAAACTCGGTTTGGTGACACGTTGTTCACCAGACAAAATCGGTAGTACCTCTTGAGGTCGGTGCCATTTAGAGAAGTCGTTACCGAGTACGAAATTACCGTCCCCCTGATGCAGGATCCCAACCAAATCCCATAAATCTTCGGCGCGAGTCTGAATAGGGGTCGCGGTGCCTAAAATAACGTGATCGGAGCGCGCAGCAATCTCGCGCATAAACGCAAGCAGCTCATTGTGGGTGCCCGCGTCTTTGCCGAAGCCTTGACGGCTTCGAGCTTTATGCGCTTCATCCAAAATAGCTACACCAAAGCGTAATCCCAGCAAATATTGCTTTTCCAACGAGTCGCGCATCATCAGGCCAGTGGATACGATCCCAACACGCAGAGGGCACTTGGCAATATGCTCTTGCCCTGCTGGTGAAATAATTCTCCCTTCAGGATCCAGCCAAGCTTTCTTTTGGGTTTGCCACCGAGCACAAGGGATACCCAGTTTATCGATCATTTCCACCTGCCATTGTTCACACAGTGTGGCAGGAGCAAAAATAATGACAGGTTTGCGCTTCTTATTCTCGCGATCGCTGAGCAAGCATAGTGCGAGAGCCGCCGTCGCCATCGACAAGGTTTTACCCAGCCCGACTTCATCGGCAATCAACAAGCGCACAATACCATGGTTGTGGTAATGACGAATGCACTCACTCACAAACCCTTGTTGCCAAGGTTGCAAGGAGAACCCTTGGCGATAAAGTGGTGACTCAATAAGTGCTGCTGGGGCAATATCGTCATCTTCATCAATATCTTCAAATAGCACCTCACGGCGATAACCTCGGCGTTTTACCTCACGGATAATAGCTTCAGGTAGAGGTCGAGCCGCATTCCACAAGTATTCAAACTCTTGCTCAATCCACAGCACCCCCTCTGGTGACTCGTCTTCCCAAAGAATTTCGTAATGGCGTTGCCAGCCACTACTGGTCTCGTTCATGGAGCCGATGAAGCCGATTTTTCGGCCATCGGCTAGCTCTATCACGCCAGCCTTACCGTGTAGAAAACCACAAACGCTATCAGGGGCGACGCGAATAACTTGGCCATGCTTAGCGAGAAAACTATCTAACTGGCGATAGCGGTCACGATTGAGCAGACTTTCGGCTTCAATATCCTGCTCATTCCATCGACCAATCATCTTGGATTCGCGTAGCTGGGCTACCTTCAGGTCGTCGGGATGGATATCCACGTTGCAGACGATTTTTACATCGGGAATAGACTCAATCAGTTCGTTGGCGACTTCAAATAACGAGCTGGTAAAATAACCAGCAATCCGCTTATAGCTGCGAGCACCTTTTAGGTGCTCCAGCAAGAAGCTACTGTCAAGTCTATGTGTACGTGATGAAAAGCGACGAATGCTCATTACTGTGGAATCTCCATCCGCGGTGGTTACTTACCTTGTTGCTTCGTTGTTGTGCCTACTTTATTGACCAAGCGCGCGCATATTTTTCAAACGAGCACCCAACACATCTGCTGCATCGCGAGTGGCTTGTTCAGGAGCTTTCTTTTCAATAAACGCTAGGATGTCGATCAGTATTGGCCGCGCTTCCATAAAGTCTGGTAAGTCTGCTTGCAACTGGTTGACAACGGTCTGTGGCTCTTTCTCATTGAGAATCTGCTGTAACCCAATAATTAAATAGCCAAGCCAAGTTGAACCGATTTCGGTACTGTCCGTGAGATCTCGTGATTGAAACTCTGGGATTTGCCTCAAATGAGCCCTATTGGCACCCATGTTACCCATGACCCGGCTGTAGTCTTCTACTCGGAAGGCCTTAGCAAAGTTCTGGTAGTTATCTAGTTTGGTGGCTCCAGTGGTTTCAATATCCATCATGCGTAAATAGAAACGCTGAATACCGTTGATTTTTTGCCAAGTATCAGCGCTTAAACCTTCTGGCACCAGCAAACTATTGGCTGCTTCAGCGGCTTGTTGCACGATTTCATCTACGACAGTCATTTCACCTTTGGTGCGGGGACGCAAAGCAAAGCTGGTGACGTCTTCACCGCCAATATGGGTGTAAGAGGTCAGCACTTTTAGCGCGGCTGCATAACCAGCCATTTGTAGATCGGAGTCGTTAAAGACAGGTTCGCCGAGCTTGCCTTTAACTTCGTCGTTCAGATGCATCATGGTTTCGATCTGGCGCTTTACTTCCGCGCGCACTGCTGGGAGCAGTCGCTGTTTGAAGCCAGCGTTTTCCCCTGCGGGCCGTTTGCGCAGCATCAGTATCACCGTACCTTGCACGTAACCACCTTTTTTCAGCTCGGTACTTGTTTCGGTGGCGATATACCATGCGCCAACAACCTGCAAACCGGATGCCCAGAAAATACCGATCATGTCTGACCACACGCCTGTATCTTGATGGGTAAACATCACGCATTGCATACCGTTGTCTGGCATATGATCGGACATGGCTTGATAGGCGCTAACCATGCCTTTCCGGAAGTCATCGCCAGAACCTTTGATAGCTAAGGCGCGGCGAGAGTCCCAGGTCCATTCATCAAATGGTTTGGGTGGGTTTCTTCGCAGCCAGGCGATGAAGTACTCGGTGATTTCGTGATAATTAACTGCGTCGGCATAAGGTGGATCTGTTATAAAGACATCTTGAAATTTCGACATCTCATGACTTGCTACTGATTTCACCTCGGTATTAGACCCCAATATGTGATTTGGGTAATTCTGAACAAACTCAAGGTCAAAAAAAGAACGATTTGCCCAGTTGAAAAGCGTATTTAATGCTTGATTTGAGAATACGTTAGAGGTGAAATCACTCCCACCGCCAGAGGAGAACCTGACAATCCATCGCGATAATTTTGAGCAGAAGTCCAAAGCTCCACAAAACTCTAGCAATAGTTCAGGCTGCTTTATTTCCTGCTTAATGAGAGATAGAACAAGAAGATCTCTTGGCGTGAATAAATGATGCCAGTGAGTCCATCCTCTTTCTCTACCTAATCTAGTCGTTTCATCTCCTTGCTCAATTTCCATATCAGGCAAGAACCCATTAGCCTGCCAATCAGCGATATTGTCAGAAATAACTTTCTCGATCACTTGTTCGCGTTTGATGTCCTCTTCCCTTACGGAAGTATAAAATACATCTTTTCTCGCACTATTGATGGTTTCTTTGGTAATCCATTGGATGGCATATAACCTTTCCTGAAAAACATCATCCTTCCTAGGCTTGAAATCTAGTTTTTCCCATGGCCTTAATCGATTTTTGGTTTTTCCGTCACCATTCCTGAAATCACCTCTAAGCGTTTTAATTGGCGTACGATAGATTTTTCCATCTAGTTCGAAAACCATTTTCCCGTCTTGAACTGAGCCAGCTTTTGCTGCTTCAAAATCTGCATCTGAAACGCCAGAGATTACTTCAATATCAAACGATTTGGTTTCATTATTTGGTATAAGCTTTGCAACGGTATTCTGTCTTGGTGAAATAACCCAAGTAGAAGACAGCGGAACCATCCATCCCGTTTCGGGGCAGCGAGCCTCGATGCAATATAAGAAAGCCTTTGCTCTGTTGCCTTCTAAATCATGTTCGATTCCTAAATCAGCTATCTTCTTTTCTACCTTGTTTTTGATTTCTAATTGCCATTCTATTATCGAGTTATGGGTGTCTGGTTTTGCACCAATAATATTAAATGTACCCCAGGTGAGCATGCATGCGATTGGATTCAGGTCTGACGCGTATACATCACAACCTAATCTGGCTGCTTCAAATGGAATTGAACCGCCACCACTGAACGTATCGGCTACCTTTGGACGATGTCCGTAGCGAAGTTGACCAAGTTGCTCAACCAATTCTTGGTGAGATTTAGCCTTAATTCCAAAATTTTGATAATGTTGATTAACGCTGGGCCAAATATGTGCATAAAGCCAATCCTGGTCTAACTCCTCTGGTCTTTTGCAAAGGCTAGCCCTTGCCTCATAACCATCAACAGTTTCCAGATATTCACGATAAATTGCTAGCTTCTCGTTCTCCTCAATATCACGTCGCCAGCGAAGTTTTAAACCGAGAGCGTCACTATTGATAGGAAACTGCAAGGTATCGACTTCATTGATATTATCATCAGTGACTTTTATGTTGTGACTAAAATAATCCCAAGGATTATGCAGCTGAATACGGAAGGCAATTTCTGCAGGCTTAATATTATTTTGAATGAGTGCGCGTTTGGCGAGGCTATCGATATCAAAGCCCATCAGCATATCGAATATTTCGAGATCTTTTTCACTGTCGTCGGTTTGAGGCAGAAGTGAACCCAGAACTACTGAGCGAACAAGGATAAGAGGTTTTCTGCCTTTCCAATAAGAACCAAGGGAGGTTAGTGTCTGGCCTGGGCCAGCTTTTCGTTCTTTTTGGGCTTCGAATGAAATTTTTTGTGCTGGGAATACCGATTCAATAAGAGCTGGTACATCCTTAAGCGCGAATGGAGTCAATTCTGTCATTTATTTCCATCTCCAATCAGACCGAGACACAAAGTTTCTATTTATACTTATATCTCGGCCTGTGATTTATTTTTATATTATGATGTGGTAATTAGCTATCAAAATGCTAACATCATATGTTAATTTTTCTTACCGTATCCTAGCTCTTTCAAGCTGTGGCCTTGTAGATCACGCCATGCATCCATGCCACTGCGTGGATTGCCAGCAATCACACATGCGGCTGCACTGGGGCTTTTAAAAAGATACTCGTGGGTAAAAGAATATACATTCCCTTTTTTCACGAGTATGCCCTCATCTAACAGCTTTTGACGCAGCTCTCGAATTGCTGGGCGAACAGATCTGGCGAGAGCGATGTTTGCTGTTGAGCCTTTTTTGACCAAGAACTCGGGGCTGCTGAGCTCACCTACAGGGCGCCCTAAAGCCTTAGCTTGTTTGGCCTCGTACAAGAATAAGACCTCTTCCGCAGAAGAGGTGTCTTGTTCAGTTAGATTAGGCTTGGGTGTACTGGCACTATCGAGCGGTATCGAGTTATGACCATCAGCATATTGGGGAGGTGTATTATCATCGCCGACGGGTATCAATGCGTCATAACCGGCGGATGGCGATTCTACTTCATGTGACGTTGATACACGGTCACTGTTGTAGGATACGTTGCTGTCTTGAGTGAACTCAGTTTGCTCGGCTTGAACGATATCACCCAGAGCATGACGCAAAGCGATACGCCAACCCACATCACGATCCTCAATGCCGCCACTACTTTTCGCAGTCATGCCAAATAACCACCAACGTTCCTCTGGACGAAGCGCTAACCAGTTACGTACTGCAACAGGGATATTATCAATTTCCATCCCTTCTATTGCCCAAGCCAGCACACAGAGCTCTTTACCCAGCAGACGGTCAACAACATTTTCTCCTACTTCCCAGCTGCTTGTATTCAAGCCATAGCTTTTCAAGCGAGCATTAAATGCTCGCTGCACTTCGGCTCGAATTGCGGCCCAGCGTGACCTGTCCAGTAGGACGCGATCAATCACAGAAAATTTTTCGCTTTGCGCTTGTAAGCCAAGGTGCTCGCTGATTTTTACTTCACCGTTATTACTCTTGGTGATGACCACTTTGAAGTGGTGGGGATCGCTGGTGGCAGGCACACCAAAGCCCAGCGTCGGATGCTTAGCCGCTGTTGTCGTTCTGCTTATTGGTGTCTTTGCCATATCAATAACCTCTGTGTTGGCGTGCTTAGTCGTCTTGGGTAATGTCGCCAGGCTTCAACTCAATGCCTACCAACTTGGCGAACTCTTTTGCTTCAAAGCCATTTTCAAAATCGATACCGTCCCTAACCGCAATTGAGACATTGGCATCAGCTTCGTTCAGGACATCGCGCAGGTTGTTGATTGTTGCCTCAATCATCGCGGCAGTGATTTGGCGTTCTCCAAAGCGAATGCTAACGGTCTTTTCACCTTCACCTATTTCGATGCGCACACCTTTAAAGCGAGTGTTTGCCTGATCTTTGCACCGGTTAATGACAGTAAAGACCTTTTCTGTCGTATCCAGCGGAATCCGTTTGCTACTGTTTAAGCGTGCAGGCTTGGTGTCATCAATCTGAACCGTTTTGTCACCGCTATGTGGGATCTTGAAATCGGCTGTTTGCGTTGCTTCACCGGATTTTGCGTAGACCAGCAAACGGGTTGCCTCTGATCCAATTTCGAACGAATTGGTATAGGGTTGACCGTCTTTTGGATTGCTGCCGTCCAAGGTGTAGTACAACTCGGCTTTAGGGGTACTCTGCAGTGTGACTTTGCGCTTATCGGCAAAAGGCTCAACTTGGTGTCTAATCTTTAGTTCGGCTACCCAGCGCGTTGGTTCGCCACTTTCGTATTTACCTGTTGGGTCAACCACTAAGAAATAGAGTGTACCTTCGGTCGTGGCAAAGTTCTCCAAGTCATCCACCCTCTGGTCTGAACTCGACACAGCGGCAGAGGTAGAGTAATGAATGACAGGACTTTCACCTGCGTTTCTCGGTGTCAAGCTAAGCAGTGATTCGCCCGTGTCTGGTGTTGTGCCCAGAAGCGAGACGTTGACGCTGGTTTTCTCTTTCGGAAAGGGCCCCTTCTCAACGTAGCCATCTTCTCCTAATCGCCAACGCCCTTGTTTCAAGGCTTCGTTTTTAAGTGTATCCATACCGCTGACACCAGGCATCCAAGGCCAACCTGCATTGCACTTGGCTCGGTTGACCACATCCTTCCATGGTGTTCGGCGGTTGCTGGCACCAGAGGGCCACAATTCAGATTCGGCCATCGCAAAATACTGGAGGAAGTCATCCTTTAGGTCAGCAGCCAGCTTATAGTTCGCTCTTGGATCTGCCATGAGCGTTTCAATCTGCGCTTCAGCAGATTGATCTCCTTCACCGGTTCTTAATCCCTGATCGATGGTGACTTTGAGCAAGCGTTCAGTTCCATCCATCACCTCGATGCCGGGGAACCATATAGTGTTGTATGCGGCAGACAAGGCCTTCATAAAACGCCCCTCAGCTTCTTCCAACCTGTCTCGTGCTTCCTCAAACAGGGTGTCGCCAGCTTTCAAGCGTTTTTCAATTTGCTCGATGGCGTACAACTCTCGTAGGCGTTCTTCTACTGCATCAGCCATGATGCTGTCCTGCCCGGTCAGTACTAGCAGGTTGTTCTTCTCCTGCTGAAACTCAAAGAAGTTGTTCAGCTCGCTGGGAGGCACTTTGCCATCGGGCTTGATCACGATTAGGACTCGCGGACCGCTCAATTTGAGTTCGTCCATGCGCGGAAGAATCTGTACTTCTTGATAGACGTTACGGCGGTTAGGTTGCAGGATGCCTTTAAGCCGATTAATCAACGCTTGATCAATTTTAGGCTGTGGAATTTCCTTTGCACTTCGCTCGATCTGACGCGACAGGTTTTCGGTTTCTTTGATGTAAAAACGTTGATCTTCCCGATGCAAGTACCAAGCTTGCTCGCGCAACTTTTGCAGCGTGTCGAGGAACTCATCAGCCTTACGGTTAGGTGCAGCCAAGAATTCAATCACTTCACTTTCTGACAGACCGATACGCCCACCAACCGCACGAGAGAGAGATGACGCTAAGAGCAGGGTCATTAGTTGACTCGCAGCATCGTTGCTAAGTTCACTATCGATGTGCTCAGCAATGGCATTCCCCTTGTCAGCAATGTCTCTAGTCACCGCCGGAATCAACTTAGGTGAAATGCGTTCGATCTCATCTTTTACTTGTTCGTCATTGAGGTCTAAATGCTGGGTGCCGATAAGGAACACATCATCGGTCTGACGTTGTTCCACACTTTTCAGTAGGCGAGCAGTGAACTGCATCAAACCTCGTGTTTGCCGGAAGCCTTCGTTTTCTTTAAACAAAGCAACCAAGTGCTTGAAAGAGGGGTGGAATGGGTAGGTCTCTCTTATCTGATCGGCGATTTGCTCGATGCTTGATGAGATGATGTATCCACCATCTTCTGCCTTTTTGATTTGTTGGGCGTACTCCTCCGCGACATCGCCTATGGTCTGTTCATCCGGCAGTTCATCAATTAGGCGTTTTTTTAGAATCTCATAGATCTCATTACCCGATAGTTGAACGGGGGTAATGGTCATCGACTGGCGGCGGGTTTCTTGCTGCAGATTAGAAATGGCCTCTTTGAGAGCCTTGGTTTGGCCTTCATAACTTCCCGATAGGTTGGCAATGACAATACAGCAATTGGGTAGTTCCAACGCAGCACTCATCAAAGTACTGAGGCTGTAGACAACCATGTCAGCAAGAGTGCCCGAGCCGTAGGCTTGTGTGCATGCGTTTTGGAGATAGGGGGGGAGTTCGTCAAGCATAATCAGCGTTGGAGTGTCGCCGATTATCTCTTTCCATTTTTGCTGATCAACAGCTTTAGGGCCACCGACCCAGTGTGACTTGATTTTTTCGGGCTCACCGAGTTGGGTCGCAATATCCCCCCATAGGTAGTTATCAGGGCTGTTACGGCCGTTAAATGCGGCAATTCTGGCATTACCAAAGTCCAGTCGTACATTCAGATCAGCAGGCAGAACTTCGGGGCGTAGATGAGCATGTTTTGCTAGCAGACCTAGCGCAATCATCATGTGGGTTTTACCGCCACCCATCGCCTGCGTGAGTTCAAAAACAGCTTGATCAGACTTACCAGAGAGGCGAAGCATACCTTCGCGAAAGAGTTGCTCCATGCCGTGGGTTACATAATTGCGAGCAAAAAACTCTTTGCCGTCGCCAGCATCATTAATGAGATCCGCTAGGTTCTCAATTCCCTGACTCATTCGATAATCCTGAATGACAGGATTAAAACGACAGGCCTGCTTAACTGTCTTGATCATGCTTTGCGTTCCCCAAGTTGTTCCATTTTTCCGGGCTGCTCAATGGCAATACCACTTTTCTCACAATGCTCGCGGATCAGTACCTCTACCATGTTTGCAATAGAGCGATGCTCAGCCTGCGCTGCGGCTCGCAATGCGTCTTTCAAGCCAGGATCGACTCGGATGGTAAGCGTTGCCGTCTTGGTGGTAGCCATTCCATTCTCCCAGAAATGCCTGCAAATGTACTGCAATATACTGTCTTGAAGATGGTTGGACAACTGAGACAGGCTTCTTTTGGAAATTGACTCCGTACAGCTCAGTTCCATCACTCTGTAGTGGTCAACTAAATCCGGACACTTGGTTAGGCCGATCCTCGGCTTTTGCTGGCGGTATCCCGTCATTGTATTGATGTGGACGTCGCCAGTTGTAGTGATCCATCAGGTAATAACTGATATCCCGCTTTGCTTCCCGCAGGCTCATATATCCCCTTGCCTGGAGCCATTCTGACTTCAGGCTTCTGAACAACCGTTCCATCGGGGCGTTATCCCAGCAGTTGCCACGCCGACTCATACTCTGGGTCATGCGATAGCGCCACAGTCGTTGCCGAAATGCCCGGCTGCCATATTGGCTGCCCTGGTCAGAGTGAAACAGCACGCCTGACGGACAACCCCGCTGCTGATACGCCATCTCAAGTGCTTTGATGGCCAGCTCGGCATCTGGTTTATCTGACATCGCCCACCCCACAACCCGCCGGGTATGCAGGTCAAGCACCGCTGCCAGGTAATGCCAACGACCACCTGCCCAGACGTAGGTGATATCGCCACACCACACCTGATTGGGTTGTTGGACATCAAATTCGCGGGCCAGCAGATTGGGAATGTCCGGTCGTTCAGACCGTGCCACCTTATAGCGGTGTGCGCCCGGCTGTTTGGATGCCAGGCCGGCTTCCTTCATCAGGTTACGTACTTTGAATCGACCAATCTGATACCCCAACTCTCGCATCATCGACATCAAGGCGCGGCTGCCAGCCGAATCCCTGCTCTCTTTGAACAAACGGCGCAACTCAGAGCGCTGTTGCATGCGCTCACGGTTAATCGTCCGCCAGCGAGCCAGATAATCGTAAAAACAGGAGGTGGGAACATCGAAGGCGCAGCAGACCAGAGTGATGGGGGCTTGCTCCCTTAATCGGTCTATCAGCGCGAACGTGTGAACTCGTCCGTCATCAAGAGAGCAGTAGCCTTTTTTAGAATGTCCTTCTCACGTTCGAGCCGGTTGATGCGGGCTTCCAGTTCCTGAATTTTTTGCTGCTCCAGAGTCAGTGCTTTGCTGATTGGGGTAGTGCCACTGCGTTCGGATTGCAGTTGCCGAACCCAGCGGCGAAGTATGGTTTCACCGATATCCAGTGAACGACTGGCTTCGGGGACAGAATATCCCTGGTCGAGCACCAGGGATGCGGCTTCGAGTTTGAATTCGGCAGTAAATGAGCGACGTAATCTTGTCATTGAACACCTCAGGTCATGGTGGCGACTGTACCACCTAAAATGGTGTCCGGGATGATTAGACCACTACAGGCTTGGCTGGCTCCTTCCGCATAGATAGCTCTCCAGTTTGCGACGGGGATTCCAGCTTGTCGATGCGCACCGCAGCTACCTTGAACTCGGGGATCTTGGCGTGGGGGTCGGTGGCATTGATGGTGAGCCGGTTGGCCGGGGCTTCGGCAAAGTGGAACGGGATAAAGACCACGCCAGGCTGCATCCGCTTGGTGACGAAGGCGGGCAGTTCGATATGGCCGCGGCGGCTGGTGACCTTCACCCGCTCGCTGTTGCTGATCCCCAACCGCTGCGCATCAGCCACGCTCATCATCACCCGCGGGCCAGCCAGCTTGTCGAGCCCCTTGGTCTTGCGGGTCATGGTGCCGGTGTGGAACTGCTCCAGCAGGCGGCCGGTGG
Source organism: Aeromonas sp. 75A (assembly GCF_051919425.1). Taxonomy (NCBI): domain Bacteria; kingdom Pseudomonadati; phylum Pseudomonadota; class Gammaproteobacteria; order Aeromonadales; family Aeromonadaceae; genus Aeromonas; species Aeromonas sp. 75A. Next base: position 3,498,101 of record NZ_JBQBES010000002.1, read on the forward strand.
TGAGCACGATGGGATAGGTCTCATCGGGCAGTTCGGCGGCATAGCGGAACGGGGTCGCGACCATCTCCCCCTTGCCACGGGTGAACTGCTTGCCGTGGAGCAGGCGAGTGCCTTCGGGCGTCGCGTCGTTGCAGGGCCACTGTAGCCCTTGTACACCTACCTTATCCCACTGGATGCCGGCGTATTGCGGGGTGACCCGGCAGATCTCGGCGGTGATCTCCTGCGGGTTCTGATAGCGCCAGTCGCCGCCCATGGCGTTGGCGATCTGCTGGATGATCCACCAATCCTCCCGCGCGTCGCCCGGTGCCTTGAGGGCGGGGGAGATGCGCTGTACCCGCCGCTCGGTGTTGGTGAAGTGGCCGCTCTTCTCGGCAAAGGAGCAGGAGGGGAGCACCACATCGGCGAGCTGGGCAGTTTCCGAGAGGAAGATATCCTGCACCACCAGAAACTCCAGCTGCTTGAGCCCTTCGATGACGTGGTGCTGATCCGGATCGCTCAGCACCGGGTTCTCTCCCATCACGTAGAGCCCCTTGATGCTGCCCGCGCAGGCGGCATCGATGGTCTCGGTGAGGGTAAGCCCGGGCGTGCGCGGCAAGTCTGGCTGCTGCCAGGCTGCCACGAAGCGGGCATGCACCTCGGGGTTGGCCACCTTCTGATAGCCGGGCAGGCAGTTGGGCAGCGCCCCCATGTCACAGGCGCCCTGCACGTTGGATTGGCCCCGCAGCGGGTTGATGCCACCCCCCTCAATGCCGATGTTGCCGCACAGCAGTTGCAGGTTGGCGATGGCGCGCACGTTGTCGTGGCCGGTGGTGTGCTGGGTGATCCCCATCGAGTAGTAGACGGCGGTGCGTTCGGCGGTGCCGATAAGGCGCGCGAGCTCGATCACCTGCTCGGCCGGTACGCCGGTGACAAGGGCCACCTTGTCCGGTGCATAAGCGGGGGAGAGCACCTCGGCTTGCAGCGCTTCGAATCCTTCCACTCGTGCGGCAATATAGGCCTTGTCGTGCCAGTTGTTCTGGATGATCTGCTGCATCAGGCCGTTGAGCAGCATCACGTCGGTGCCGGGGCGGTGGGCCAGATAGAGGCTGGCATGGTCCGCCATCTCGATCCGTTTCGGATCGGCCACTACCAGCCGCGCCTTGCCCATGGTGACGGCCCGCTTGATATGGGAGCCGATGATGGGGTGGGCCGCCGAAGTGTCGGAGCCGATGATGAAGATAAGATCCGAGTGATCAATGCTCGGGATGTCGTTGGTCATGGCGCCGCTGCCGAGTGACGCCTCCAGCCCGGTGACGGTGGAGGCGTGGCAGAGCCGCGCGCAGTGATCCACGTTGTTGGTGCCCAGCTCCCGGCGCATGAACTTCTGGAACAGGTAGTTCTCTTCGTTGGTGGTTTTGGCCGACGAGAAACCCGCCAGTACATTGCTGCCATAGCGTTGGCGTAGGGCGGTGAAGCGCTCGGCCACCAGGGCGATGGCCTCCTGCCAGCTGGCGGGAACCAGCTCGCCATCCTTGCGAATGAGCGGGGTAGTGAGGCGCTCCTCGCTCTGGATAAAGTCAAAGCCGAAGCGTCCCTTGACGCAGAGCAGCCCCTGGTTGACCGGTGAGTTGCGGTTCCCCTCCACATAGCGGATGCGGTTGCGCGCCTCATCGATGTAGAGGGTGATACCGCAGCCGACCCCGCAGTAGGTGCAGATGGTATTGACCGGCGTGAGCAGTTCGGTGCGCCCCTGCGACTTGTCGCGGGCATCCACCAGGGCCCCGGTGGGGCAGACCTGTACGCAGGCGCCGCACTGCACGCAGTGGGAGTCGCCCATCGAGAGCCCCGTGTCGAACTGCGGGCGGTTCGAGAGGGTGCCATCGCTGTTCTTGGCAAAGCGCAGCACACCCTGCACCGCTTGCTCACCACAGGTCTGCACGCACTGGCCGCAGCCGATGCAGCGGTTGGCATCGAACACGATAAATTCGCTGCTGTTATCCACCGCAAACTTCTGGCACTGACTGGTATCGAGAGCGCTCTGCTCGACCTTGTATTCGGTGGCATAGTCGCGTAGCGCGCAATCGGTGTTGGCCTGACAGCCGCACTCGAGGCAGCGGCTGGCTTCGCTGCGGGCATAGGCATCACTCAAACCACGCTCCACCTCGGCAAAGCTGCCCTCGAGATCTTTCTCTGCCAGATGGGGCATGATGGTGCGGGCGACTTTTTTCAGGTGAGCAAACTGGGCGGGATCGACCTGCTTGAGTGTGGGTGCCTTGCAGGCGTTGAAGGGGCGAACCGGATCGACCATGTCACCGTGGAGGAACTGATCGATCGCCAGCGCCGCCTTGCGACCATCGGCAACCGCCTCGATGGCGGTGGCGGGCCCGCGGCGCAGATCGCCGATGGCGAACAGGTTGCCGTGGCCGCTGTGCATGGTCTCGGGGTGGGATTCCAGCGTCTGCCAGCGGGTGAAGGGGAGGGTGAGGGATTCCCCTTCCATAAAGCTGAGATCCGGCTGCTGCGACACTGCCGCAATCACGGTATCAAACTCTTCAATGAGGTACTCGCCGGTTGGCTCCGGGCGGCGGCGACCGGAGGCGTCCGGCTCGCCGAGGGCCATCTTCTCGAGGCGCACCTGACAGACGCGACCACGACTGTCCGGCAGATTCTCTACCGGATTGGTCAGCATCATGAAGCGCACCCCTTCGTGCTCCGCCTCGTCGATCTCATATGCCTCGGCGGGCATCTCGGCGCGGGTGCGGCGATAGATAAGGGTGGTCTCGGCGCCGAGGCGTACCGCTGTGCGGGCGCAGTCGATAGCGGTATTACCACCCCCGATCACCGCCACCCTCTTGCCGGTGGTGAGCCGCTTGGCCAGCATCCGATCCTTGAGGTAATCGACCCCGAGATAGCAGCCTTCGAGAGTGCTGCCGGGGTAATCCATCGGCACCGCCTTGGAAGCGCCGACTGCCAGACAGACCGCATCATAGTCGCGGCACAGTGCCGAGAGGGTGATCTGGTGGCCCAGTCGCTGCTGGGTGTGGATCCGCATGCCGCTCTGGCACATCAGGTCGATCTCCTGATCGAGGATCGCCTTGGGCAGCCGGTACTCGGGGATGCCGTAGCGCAGCCAGCCACCCGCTTTGGGCATGGCCTCGAACAGATCGACCTCGAACCCCTCGTAACCCAGATAGTAACCGCAGGTCAGGCCGCCCGGGCCGCTGCCGATAATGGCAACCCGCTTGCCCTTGGCGGGCTTCTTTGCCGGTTGATAGGGGGCAACCTCTGCCAGATCGAGATCGGCGGCATGGCGCTTGAGCTGACGAATGGCCAGCGGCTCATCCACCAGCGCGCGGCGGCACTCCGCTTCACAAAAAGCGGGGCAGACCCGGCCAATGGAGAGGGGCATCGGCAGGGTCTGCTTGATGACGGCCATTGCCGCTTCGTGATCCCCCATGGCGATGTGATGTAGATAGGATTGAATGTCCACCCCGGCCGGACAGGCGCGTTGGCAGGGGGCTTCGCAATCGGCGTAGTGGTTCGAGAGGATGCGGCCGAGCGCCTGCTGGCGGTGTACGCGCAGGGCATCGCTTTGGGTCGTGATCACCATCCCTGCCTTGGGGCGCGTCTCGCAGGCGCGGCGGATGCCGAGACCGGCAATCTCGACCACGCAGAGGTCGCAGGGGGTCTTGGGGCCGCTGGTGTTGTCACCGCACAGGGAGGGGATATCAGTCTGGTGCTGTTTGGCTATCTGGAGCAGGGTTCTGGTCGGGTCAACCGTCAACTGAGCCCCATCGAGGGTGATGGTGATCATGGCGTCATAAACTCGCTTTCAAGGCGCAGAAAATGCTGCATCTGGCGGAGCCAGCAGGGGAAGCGACAGGGAGGCCGCTTGCTATACGCTCACCATAACAAAGATTATTTACAACTTTATTTGATTTTAGACAGCTTATTGTTCAAAAGGGAAAACGATTTCAGGTTGTCTTGTCTACCTCATCGGCACGGCGCATCGTTGAGAACCATTCCTGTTACAGCAGGTGATTCATTGTCTTATTGTCAGTTTATGCGTCTGGTAGAAGAGAGGCTGCTCTCGCTAGCGGTAGGCGTGATCCGCCAGTAGCACCATTTTTGATGCAACTTATTTTGCATAAATGGTGACGCAAGGCATGCGGTGCATGCAGAGCAAAGGGGGGGGGCACTCGGCTGGATAGACAGTTGCTGGAGAGGGGGCGGGCATGCGTGAGTGGCGAGTCCTAGATAAAGAAAATGGCCACCTTTTCCAAGGTGGCCATTCACGTTGCCGATCGGCGCGCTGTTGGCCCAAAGGGTTGGTTGCGGAAGATCAGCCGGATATCAGGGTGGGCAGCCGGGCTTGCCAGATCTGGTGCCAGTGCTGCAGTTCGCTGCGTGGCATCGGGCGGGCGGTGAAGAAGCCCTGGCAGATATCGCACCCCAGCTTGGCCAGCAGTTGCCAGGTCTGTACATCTTCCACCCCTTCGGCGACTGATTTCAGCCCCAGCTTGCGTGCCAGCTCGATGCTCGATTCGATAATGGCCAGACGGGAGGGGTCGGCATAGCAGCGATCGACAAAAGATCGATCAAGTTTGAGCTCGGTAAACGGCAGCAGCGCCAGCTGCTGCATCGAGGAGTAGCCGGTACCGAAGTCATCGATGGAGAGGCCAAAGCCGTGCATCCGCAGCCGGGTCAGCACCTCCAGCGCCTTGCCGATATCCTCGACAAACGAGCTTTCGGTCACCTCCAGGGTGATCAGCTCGGGATTGACGCCCCAGCGCTGGCACTGGTTGATCAGGAAGTGGCAGAGGTCTCCCTCAATCAGCGAGGTGGTTGAGAGGTTCATCGACAGATTGAGGGAGAGGCCGGTCTGGCCCCACAGATGGCAATCCTGCAGCGACTTGTTGATGATGACATCGGTCAGCTGGTCGATAAGGCCGTTGTTTTCCGCCAGCGGGATAAACATGCCGGGGGAGATCAGCCCATATTCCGGATGCTGCCAGCGGGCCAGCGCCTCCATCCCCACCCACTGGCCGGATGCAAAGCCGACCTTGGGTTGATACCAGGGCAGCAACTGGTCGTTGTCGAGGGCGCGTTTGAGCTCGTCCACCGAGAGGACGAGGCCATCGTCCTTGCCCGAGGGGGCCGACTTGGGTGTCCAGGAGTCGATCAACTGGCGCAGCCGCTGCGGGCTGGAGGGTTTCTCGATGCGACCCAGCACATGGAGACCATAGGCCGCGCTCATGCGCAGCACAGCCTCCACCACGTCATCTTCCAGCGCGCTGGAGAGGATGATGCCGCCCCGAAAGCCACCCAGCGAGAGGCGGCGCAGCAGCGCCATGCCATCCATGCCGGGCATCCGCAGATCGCAGAACAGGATGTCGACAGTGTGGCTCTGGCACAGCGCCAGGGCTTCGATGCCGTCTGCGGCCTCCAGCAGTTGCTGATAACCGAGCGCCCGGATCTGGTGCATCAGGGTCTTGCGTTGAAACCCGTGATCCTCGACCACCATGATGACCAACTCGTCTGCCGTTCTACTCATCGAGCCACAATCCCATTTCACGTTCAATATTGTTCATCTGTTCTTCCACTCTCTGTGTCAGCAGCGCGAGCTCGCTCAACTGTTTGAGGCGGGCCGCCGATTCCAGTTGCGCCGCCTGCTCGGCCAGGGAGAGCTCCCCGACCATTCTGGCTGCCCCTTTGATGCGGTGGGCGATCTCCACCAGCTCCTGGCTATCATCGGAGGAGAGCGCGCTCATCATAGCGTGGCAATCTTTCCGGTTGGAGGCCAGATACTCCCTTGCCATGCTTTTGGCAATCTCTTCATCGCCAAACAGATCTTGCCAGCGACCGATCATGTCGAGATTGATGGCCTGTCGTGCGGGCACTCTCTCTGTGATCGTAGTCGCGGGCAACCACCGCAGCAGCATCTGGCGCAGTGACTCCAGCGAATAGGGTTTGCACAGCATGCCGTTCATGCCGGCTGCCGTCATATTGGCTGCCGCCTCCTCCGAGGTATCGGCGGTAACGCCGAGGATGGGGGCCTGCTCCCCTTGTTCTCGCAGGCGGCGGGTCAGGGTGTAGCCATCCATGTGCGGCATGTGGCAGTCGGTGATCAGCAGGGCGAAATCCCGGGTTTGCCAGGCGCGCAATGCCTTCTTGCCATCTTCCACTACCTCGCACTCCACCCCCAGAATCGCCAGCTGACGGGTCAGCAGGGCGCGATTGACTAGGTGGTCATCGGCGACCAGTACTCGCCCGCCCAGTTTTTCGATGCTGGCGGCATGGGTGGTCACGGCTCGCTCGGTGATCAGCTCGCGGCAGCTTTCGAGCAACAGATCCGGATAGAGAGGGGATTGGCCGAGGCGCCACCAATTCTCCGAGCCCATGCGCCCCCGCAACGCTTCGCGGGGGGAGAGGATGACCCCCTTGAGAGTGCCGGATTGCAGCAAGGTGTGCCAATCGCTCCCCATACTGGACTCCAGCGCGGCCTCTTCCGCCAACAGCAGGCCGTCGAGATCGGCGGTGAGCTGGTGGATCTCGAGGGGGCTCAATCGGGCGCCTAGCCGTGCCATGGTGACCTGCAAGGTGGCATCGCTACCCAGCCACCACCATTCGCTGCCCGCCAGTGCGGGTGGTTCCCACAGGACATTGAGCAGCGGGATGCTGAAGCGGAAACAGGCCCCTTCACCGAGCTGGCTCTTGACCGTCAGGGTGCCGCCCATCTTCTTCACCAGCTGATCACAGATGGCCAGGCCCAGACCGGTGCCACCAAAGCGGCGATTGATATCGGATTCCACCTGCTCGAACGGGGTAAAGAGCAGCGCTTGCTTCTCTTCGGCGATGCCGATGCCGGTATCCGTCACCGCGATAACCAGCTGCTGGTCGTGATAGCTGGCCTGGATCGAAATGATGCCCTGCTCGGTGAACTTCACCGCGTTGTTGAGCAGATTGGAAATCACCTGGCCCACTCTGACCGGATCGATATCGGCCAGGTCGGGGAGTTGATCCTCCCACTGGAGCGTGACCTTCAGCCCCTTGCTGTAGGCCAGTGCGGCATGGCCGCGGATCACATCGCACACCACAGGTTGCAGACGGCAGGATTGGCGATTGAGGTGCAGCTGACCCGCCTCGATTTTGGAAAAGTCGAGGATATCGTTGACCAGATAGAGCAGGTGGTTGGCCGAGCTCTCCACATTGCGCAGCAGATAGCGCTGGTCATCATTGAGCTCACTCATGCGCAGCAGCTCCAGCATGCCGTGCATGCCCGAGATGGGGGTTCTCAGCTCATGGCTCATGGTGGCCAGAAAACGGCTGCGAGCCTGCATCGCCTGCTCGGCTGCGGCGCGCGCCTCGCGCAGTTCATGCTCCTGTTGCTTGATGGCGGTGATGTCCTGCACCACGCCGTTGAGCAGGCGATCATTGCCCTGTTGCGCCACAAAGTTGCCGCGGATCTGGATATATCGCTCCCCCTGAACAGAGGGCACCAGCACCTCCATATCGAGCGGCTCAAGGGTTCGCGCATGTTTGGCCACCTTATCGATAAAGGCTGCCAGAGCCTCGTCGTTCAAGCCGAGGATCACGCCGCCAGACTCGGCTGCCATCAACTCTTGATGGGTCATCCCGAGAATGTCGCTGGCTCCTTGGGACAGATAGAGGAATTTCCCCTTGCCGGCCCCTTGCCAGAGATATTGATAAACCAGACCCGGCATGCTGTCGGTGATGTCCCGCAGCCTGCCCTCCACTTCTCGCACCTTGTTTTCGGCGGCCTTGAGGGCACTGACATCGGTCAATACCGTCAGCACCCCCTGAATCGCGCCGTCTGCTGCGCGATAGGGCAACTTGACGTAGACCACGTGAAGGGGAATATCCCCCTCGCGCTGGGTATAACCCGATCCTTGGAAGCTCTCGCCGGTTTCCCAGACCGCACGCTCCTCGCATAGCATCTGTTGCCGCTCGTCCTCGGTCATATAACCCCAGCCATCTCCTGCGGATCCGTCACCGATAAACAGCTCGCGGTATGCCCGGTTGCAGAGGGTCAGGCGATGCTCGTGATCCCGCAATGCCACCATATTGGGCAGGGAGTCGAGCAGGGTCTGGACGAACACCAACTGCTCATTGAGTGTCTTCTCGGCCCGTTGTCGCTGCACGATCTCCCGTTTCAGGGTGCGGTTCCAGGCCCAGAACAGGGCAAACAGCAGGGTGGCTGCCGCGCCGCCCATTGCGAACCAGAACAGCACTGTTTCGCTATTGATGCCGGTCTGCACGCTCATGGAGAGCCAGCGTCTCTCCACTTTATTGAGCTCCTCCGGCGGTATCGAATAGAGCACCTTGGTGAGGATCCGCTGCAGCATGGGATCTTTGCGCGTAGCCATGGCGACCGGCAGGCGCAAGTCTTTGCCGGCATAGACCACCTGATAGCGTTCGCTCACCCGCTTGTTGATGGATGGCAGGGTGACCATCACGTAGTCGGCATCGCCCGTGTCCAGCAGCTCCAGCAAGCGGTTGTCATTGTTGACCTCTACCAGATGGGCGCCGATGTGGGTCAGTAGATCTTTATCCAGCGAGCCATGCACCATGCCGACCCGTTTCCCTCGCAGCAGTGAGAGATCGGTGATATCGGTACTGCCTTTGGGGGCAATAACGACCCGATCGACAAACAGATAGCCGGGGGTGAACAGCGCAAACTGGCCGCGGTCGTGGTTGGGGGAGATGGCCGGAATAAAATCGATCTGCCGCAGCTTCAGCATATTCTGGGTTTCACCCCAGCTATTGGTGCGAACCAGAGAGAACTTCAGCCCGGAGACTTGCTGCATCAGCGCCATCAGGTCCGCCACATAACCGACCAGCCTGCCCCGGTAATTGAATTCGCTCATGGAGGTCCAGTCCGGAGAGACGCCGTAAGTCAGCTCAGGATGCTGGTTGAGCCACTCCTGCTCCTCAGGGGTAAACTGCACAGACTTCACCGCTCCTGAGTCCGCATGTTGGCTAGTCGTAGTGGCGGCCAGCATGTGACGACGATCTTCAACCGGTATCTCGTTGAATGCCTTGCTCACCAGGCTGACTAGTGCCGGGTCGCTCTTGTGCATATTGATGGAGAGAGACGTGCCGCTTACCCATTCCGGAGTGGCAATGGTGAAGCCAGCCTTGGGATGCTGATCTCTCACCATCACCAGTGACGGCATGTCGGCAAGATAGGCGTCAGCCATGCGCTTTTTGAGCATAAAGGCTGCTTCACTGCGACTCTCTGCCTCGGTCACACGGAGAAATCCCAGTTTTTTCAATTCACTGCAAGCATTGACTCCTGTGACACAGACCCAGTGCAAACCATGGGCATCCTGTCGTGACAACTTCGTTTTGCCATTGTTGAGCAGCACGCCGCGTGGCATGGAGAGCAAAAACGGGAGGGAGACAATATTGGATCGCCATTGTTCGCTTGGCTGGTCGTTCACCAGTATGTCGATTGCTCCGTGGTCAAGTCCGGAGAGCGCATCCACGTAGGAGGGGTAAACCTTGTAGCGCAGGGTCAAACCGAGCGTTCTGGCAATCTGCTGCGCAATGTCGGGGACTGGGCCGGTAAAACGTTGATCTGCATCCTTATAGCTGTATGGAGGGTCACCCATCATCGGCATGCCGATGACCAGCTCCTGGTGTGATGACAGCCAGGCGCGCTCAGACAGATCAAACTCGTCTTCATTCAGACTGGTAATGGCGTGCGCCGCCACGCCCCAGAGCAGTAGCAGGAGAAACAGGAATAGACGATCACATTGGCGGAGCATCAGAAGGAATCCAACAGAATTGGGCGCATATTGTAAGTGCATTAAAATGCAGCGGCCAACATCAATTTACTCAATATTGGGCCACGACATGCCGATGTGCGGCTGTGAGTCCGGCTAGTATCGGGATGGCAACCTGATGATAAAGCCTGCGCGGTGATGCGCCTGATTTTTTTTTGCCAAAGGCCAGTTCAAGGGGGATATTGGAAAAAAATCCAACCAGTTTGATATCGGTAAACAACATGGACATGGACAAATAAAAAGGGCCACCTCTTGCGAGATGGCCCTTTCCAAACGTTTGGTGGAGCTGGGGGGATTTGAACCCCCGTCCAAAATTACTACATCCTTGGCACTACATGCTTAGTCACTCTTTACATTCGCCAACCCGCTGCGGAGAGACACGCCACGAATTGACTAGCTCGATTGGTTTTAATGCTTCCGCCCCGAGCAGGACTTCCACACGATCCTGTGAAGGATGACCTTCCGATTCCCTAGGACACAGGCAAGCTAGGGTAGAAGGGCTCTATGCAGGTTATTAAGCTGCTAGTGCGTAGTTTTCGTCGTTTGCGACTATTTTTTTGCGGTTTATTAACGAGGCCTACCGCACCTCGGCATGCACCTTGGGTTTCGTGAATCTTGTCGAATCCAGAATCAGCCCCAAGTTGTTAATTGCGATTGTACGCAAAAATGCTGTCATAGCAAGGCGTTGATACCCATTCCCTCTGGCAGCCAGTCTGTTTGCCGATTTATTGTACGCAGCTGAGCTTGAAGAGCCAGCTGCGCCGGGGGAAGGTGAACTGGCGTCCAGATCCTGCCAGTAGCGGGTTAGCCGCGATGCTTGTTCTTCATGATGCGGGCTTTCTCCCGATCCCACTCGCGGGCCTTGGTATCTTCGCGCTTGTCGTGCTCTTTCTTGCCCTTCACCAGGCCGATCTCGACTTTGACCCAGCACTGTTTCCAGTAGAGGGCGAGGGGAACTATGGTGTAGCCCTGACGGGCAATCAGGCTTTCGAGCTTGTCGAGTTCACGACGGCTCAGCAGCAGTTTGCGGGTGCGGGTCGGGTCACATACCACATGGCTGGAGGCCGCTTGCAGTGGCAGGAAGCTGGAGCCGAACAGATAGGCCTCGCCATCGCGGAAGATGACATAGGCTTCGCTGATGTTGGCCTTGCCCGCCCGCAGGGATTTGACTTCCCACCCTTGCAGGGACAGACCCGCTTCGATCTTCTCTTCGATGAAGTATTCGTGGCGCGCGGTTCTGTTGAGTGCAATGGTGCTGGACCCGGCTTTGTTTTTACTGTTTTTTTTGCTCATGACGGGCGATTTCCGGCAATGACTAGGAGGCTCGTATTATACGTAGGCAGGGACGGCTGTAAAACGCGCAGCAGGTCAAGTGGTGGCTTTCTGAGCGGTTTGGCTGAGGTTTTACCTCCACAACCCCAAACATGGTGATAAAATCGCGCCGATTGGATGAGGAAAAGCCATGCCCCGAATTACGCGCAGTGCCCTGGTGATGTTCAGTGCAGAACAGATGTTCAAGTTGGTTAACGATGTGGATGCCTATCCGCAGTTTTTGCCCGGCTGTGTCGGCAGCCGTGTCCACGAGGCTGGCGATGACTACATGATGGCGTCGGTCGATGTGGCCAAGGCGGGGATTGCCAAGACCTTTACTACCCGCAATCAGCTGGATGTGAACCGCCAGATCAGGATGGAGCTGGTGGATGGCCCTTTCCGCAAGCTTGCGGGCTGGTGGACCTTTACCCCGCTCGATGTCGACGCCTGCAAGGTGGAGTTTGATCTCGATTTCGAGTTTACCTCCAAGCTTATCGAGGTGGCCTTTGGTCAGGTATTCCGTGATCTGGTGAGCTCCATGGTCTCCGCCTTCTCCAACCGGGCGAAGGAGGTATACGGTGTCTGACCCGCTCAATATCGAGGTTGTCTATGCCTTGCCGCAGCAGCAGACGGTGATTGCCCTGCGGGTGGCGCCCGAGACCTGCGTGCAGGCGGCCATCGAGCAGTCCGGCATCGTACAAAAACACCCCGAGATCGATCTGACGGTCAACAAGTTCGGTATCTACAGCCGCCCGGTGAAAGGGAGCGAGCCGCTGCACGACGGGGATCGTATCGAGATCTACCGCCCGCTCATCGCCGATCCCCGCGAGATGCGCAAAAAGCGGGCCGAGAAGGCCAAAGAGGAGGGGCGAGCCGATAGCGTGACCGGGGGCCGCCCCGATGTGCATCGCAAGCTCCGCGAGTAGCGCTCAGGTTTTTCTTGCAGAAAAAAGGCGCCGAGGCGCCTTTTTTGATCCCGTTAGCCGGTGAGCTGGCCGAGGCGATATCAAGAGAGGGCTGCTTCTGCCACACCCAGCCGTGCGCGTGCCCAGGCGGCCAGCAGCTCGACCCCGCTTTGCATCACCCGCTCATCGAAATCGAATTCGTTGTGATGGTGTGGTGCCGCCAGATCGGCCCCCAGAATGAGGTAAGCCGCTTCGCCCCCCTGCTTTTGCACCCGCTCCATCAGAAAACCGGCATCTTCGCTGGCGCCAAAGCGGCGAGTCTGGATGGTGGCAAGCCCTTGCTTGCGGGCCAGCGCCGCCAGCTCGGCCTGCAGCGCCGGGCTGTTGTCGAGGGCAATGGCCTCGCCCTGTTTGATGATGCGGTAGGTGACGCCGTGGGCGAGGGCGGTACCTTCGACGATGCGCTGTACCTGACTGAACATGTAGTCGTTGAGCGTGCTATCGGCGCCGCGGGTTTCACCGCGTAGCTCTGCATGATCGGGGATGACGTTGCGGCCGCTGCCAGCGTGAAGCTGGCCGACGTTGATGCGGGTCATGCCGTCGCGGTGGCGGGGAATGCCGAGCATGGCGGTGGTGGCCATGCAGGCGGCTGCCAGCGCATTGCTGCCGGCATTGGGTTCGAGCCCCGCGTGAGCGGCGGTGCCCATAAAGTGGACGTCGAACTTGGTGGAGCAGAGAAATTCGGTGGGATTGATCACCAGCTCGCCGCTGCCAGCGTGAATACCGATATGTAGCGAGAGCAGGGCATCCACGTCATCGAGTGCGCCACCGGCAGCCAGCGCCTTGCCACCGCGGCACCCCTCTTCGGCGGGCTGGAAGAAGAGCTTGATGCGGCCGCACAGCTGCTCCTTCATCGCCATCAGCTGGCTGGCCAGCCCCATGCCGATGGCGGTGTGGCCATCGTGGGCGCAGGCGTGCATCCACCCCTTGTTGTGGGAGGCAAAACCCTCCTGCTGTGGCTGGTGCTGTTCGGCGTCGGACTCTTCCACCTCCACCGCATCGATGTCGAAGCGAAAGGCCAGGGTCGGGCCGGGGCGGCCGGTATCCAGCTCTCCCATCAGTCCAGTGACATCGCCAATCCGCTCCAGCCAGTCGGGATGGGCTCCCTGACGGCGGGCGCGAGCCTTCTCGACCGCCACATCCACATCACGGCCCATCATCAGATTGCTGGCCAGCAGCTTGTCGCCGAGCACGATGCGATAACCTAGCTCGCTCAGATGGTGGGCAATCAGGCTGGTGGTGCGAAACTCTTTCCAGGCGGCTTCTGGCAGGCGGTGCAGGTCGCGGCGCCACAGGATCAGGTGCTCAAGGGTCATCTTGGCTTCCTTGGTGATTCGATTTGTCGGCTATTGTGCCTTTTTTCCCGGCTGACCACACGGGGCCAGCAGCTGGTCGGGGGAGCTGTGCGTGCGAGTGGTGGCTGTGAGGGCCGTGAATAGTGGCGAGCGCCCATAAAAAACGCCTCCACAAGGGAGGCGTTGTCGATAGCAGGTTATCAGGCCGCGTGATGGTAAGCGGAGGCTTCAAACAGCTTCTTGTTGGCCACCAGATCGATGGGGTCAAAATCATCGACGTTGATGGTGCGCAGGCGACTTACTTCGGCGCGGCGCAGCAGCTCGGCTTCGCTCTGGGTCAGTACGCCAGCGGCCAGGCCAATGTCGGCCACCTTTCCAGTGCCATGAAGGGGCGCTTGATGCCATCGCTCTTGCAGACTTTCTCGAACAGCGGCTCTGCGGCCAGCACGTCATCGAGCGCCTGCTCCAGCAGACCGAAGGGGTTACCCTCTTCGCGGGTCAGATACTGCCCCTTGGCCAGGCGACTGCGAGTTTCGCTCGGGGTTTGCAGCAGACGGGCAACCTGTTGATCCAGCGTGTCGCACGGACGGTTCAGGTCACGACCCAGCGGCAGCACCACGGCGCGTAGGGCAAGCCCAATCCAGCGGTTCGGGAAGTTGCGCAGCAGCTCGTCGATTGCCTCTTGTGCCTTGAACATGGCATCTTGCAGTGCCCAGTGCAGCAGCGGCAGGTCGGCCTGCTGGCGTCCCTCGTCCTGATAGCGCTTGAGGGCGCTGGAGGCCAGATAAAGCTGGCTCAATACGTCGCCAAGGCGGGCGGAGACCCGCTCCTTGCGCTTGAGCTCGCCACCCAGTGTGCCCATCGCCATGTCTGACAGGAACGCCAGGTTGGCCGAGAGGCGGGAGAGCTGCTGGTAGTAGCCCTTGGTCTGATCCTTGTAAGGGGCCGCGGCAAAGCGGGCGCCGGTGATACCGAGCCAGAAGCTGCGCACCAGGTTGCTGATGGCAAAGCCGACGTGGCTGAATACCGCCTTGTCGAAATCTTTCAGCGCCTGCTCTTTATCCGGGTGGCTGGCGGCCAGCATCTCCGGCAATACATACGGGTGGCAGCGGATAGCGCCCTGACCATAGATGATCATGCTGCGGGTCAGGATGTTGGCCCCTTCTACCGTAACGGCGATGGGGGCACCCTGATAGCCACGGGCCAGATAGTTGTTGGGGCCCATGCAGATGGCCTTGCCGCCGTGGATGTCCATGGCATCGATGATGCACTTCTGGGCACGGTCGGTGAGGTGGTATTTGACGATGGCGGAGATGACCGAGGGCTTCTCGCCAAGGTCGATACCGGTCACGGTCAGGTTGGCTGCGGCGCCCATGATGTAGGCGTTGCCGCCGATGCGGGCCAGCGGCTCTTCAATCCCTTCCATCTTGCCGATGGGCAGCTTGAACTGGCGACGGATGCGGCTGTAGGCGCCGCTCGCCAGGGCCAGCATCTTGACGCCGCCAGTGCTGTTGGAGGGCAAGGTGATGCCGCGACCGACCGACAGACACTCGACCAGCATGCGCCAGCCCTGACCGGCCATAGCCGGGCCACCGATGATGAAATCGAGCGGGACGAACACATCCTTGCCCTGGGTCGGGCCGTTCTGGAACGGCACGTTGAGCGGGAAGTGGCGACGGCCAATGCCGACCCCCTTGATGTGGGTGGGGATCAGGGCGCAGGTGATGCCGAGCTCTTCCTCTTCACCCAGCAGGTGCTCGGGGTCACGCAGTTTGAAGGCGAGACCCAAGACGGTAGCAATGGGGGCGAGCGTGATGTAGCGCTTGTTCCAGGTGAGGCGCATACCGAGCACCTCTTTGCCTTCCCACTCGCCCTTGCAGACGATACCGAAGTCGGGGATGGAGCCGGCGTCAGAACCCGCTTCCGGGCTGGTCAGGGCGAAGCAGGGGATCTCTTTGCCTACCGCCAGGCGGGGCAGGTAGTAATCCTTCTGCTCGTCAGTGCCATAGTGTTGCAGCAGTTCGCCCGGGCCCAGCGAGTTGGGTACGCCAACGGTGGAGGCGAGCACGGCGCTGGCACCGCACAGCTTTTGCAGGACACAGGACTGGGCGTAGGCCGAGAACTCCAGACCGCCATATTTCTTCTTGATGATCATGGCGAAGAACTTGTTGTCCTTCAGGTATTGCCACACCTCGGGGGAGAGATCCGCGCGCTCGTGGGTCACTTCCCAGTCGCTCACCATGCGGCACACTTCCTCGACCGGACCATCCATAAAGGCCTGCTCTTCGGCAGAGAGGGTGCTGACCGGGATGGCGTGCAGCTTCTTCCAGTCCGGGTTGCCCGCGAACAGGTCGGCTTCCCACCAGGTGGTGCCCGCTTCAATCGCCTCTTTCTCGGTGCGGGACATCTCCGGCATGATCGATTTGTAGATCTTGAACAGCGGCTTGGTTATTTGATTGCGGCGAAATTCCACCAGATTGAGCGGGATGGCGATCACCGCGAACAGCGCCCATACCAGCAAGGGCACATGACCATAGATGGCGCCAAGCACCAGGGCGGCGCCGGTGACCAGGGTGGAGATGAACAGGGATGCCCGGCGATAGGCCAGGGCTCCGATAACCAGGATCACCCCGAGCAGAGTGAGGGTCGTCGTCATTGCTTGCTCCTTGCGTGGTTAGGTTGCCAACGTGGCGTAACTGATCCAGAGGTCTGACCTGTTGGATATGGCCCCTGTTGTAATTCATACGCACAAAGTTATCAAGCTGTTTACATCTTCATTACCTTCTCTCTGTGATCCCCATAACGCTCACGCGCCGCCAGCGCTGTGGCTCGCAGGGGGGCGACTGTGCGATTCGCTTGTGCGAGAATAGCCGCGATCTACACGCACACTAAAAACAGTGGAAGAGACATCATGTACCAAGAATTGATCCGCAATGAACTGACCGAAGCTGCCAGCGTGCTGCAGGCCTTCCTGGCTGATGAGCAGAACCTGAAAAACATCGAAGCGGCCGCCAAACTGCTGGCTGACTCTTTCAAAGAAGAGGGCAAGGTGCTCTCTTGTGGCAACGGTGGCTCCCACTGTGACGCCATGCACTTCGCCGAAGAGCTGACCGGTCGTTACCGCGAGAACCGCCCGGGTTATGCCGGTATCGCCATCTCCGATCCGAGCCACCTCTCCTGCGTCTCCAACGACTTTGGCTATGACTATGTCTTCTCCCGCTACGTAGAAGCGGTCGGCCGCCGTGGCGATGTGCTGCTTGGTATCTCCACCAGCGGTAACTCCGGTAATATCCTGAAAGCCATCGAGGCTGCCCGCGCCAAAGGCATGAAAGTGATCGCCCTGACCGGCAAGGATGGCGGCAAGATGGCGGGTCTGGCGGATGTCGAGATCCGCGTGCCGCACTTTGGCTATGCCGACCGTATTCAGGAAGTGCACATCAAGGTGATCCACATCCTGATCCAGCTGGTCGAAAAAGAGATGGCCAAGTAATCAGGCCATCGTCACCAGACTAGGGCTGCGCCGGTAGCATGGTTCGCCATCGATCGGTTGTTGCCAGTCACAGGGGAAGGGATTGCGCCTTCCCCTGCTGTCTGTCGAACCAGCGTGCTGGTCGAACATGACACAAGCCAAATCATGAAAGGAGTCTGCCGGATATGTGCGAACTGCTCGGCATGAGTGCCAATGTGCCGACCGATATCTGCTTCAGCTTTACCGGGTTGATGCTGCGCGGCGGCAAGACCGGGCCCCACAAGGATGGCTGGGGGATCACCTTCTACGAGGGGAAGGGCTTTCGCACCTTCAAGGATCCCGAGCCCAGCGCCCAATCTCCCATCGCCAGACTGGTACAGGCGCTGCCCATCAAGAGCTGCGCCGTGGTCAGCCACATTCGGCAGGCCAACCGTGGCTGCGTGTCACTGGAAAATACCCACCCCTTTACCCGTGAGCTGTGGGGTCGTTACTGGACCTTCGCCCACAACGGTCAGCTGACCGGCTACAAGAAGCTGCCAACCGGCCGCCACCGGCCGGTGGGGGATACCGACAGCGAGCACGCCTTCTGCTGGCTGCTCGATCGGCTGGAGCAAAAATATCCCAAGCGTCCAGCCAACTTTCCCGCCATGTTTCGCTATCTCGCTACCCTGTGTGACGAGCTCAGAGCGTTCGGGGTGTTCAACATGCTGCTCTCTGACGGGGAGTATGTGATGAGCTACTGCAGCAACAACCTGCACTGGCTGACTCGCTGTGCGCCGTTTGGCGAGGCGAGCCTGCTGGATGAGGAGGTGGTGATCGACTTTCAAAGGGAGACCACCCCCAACGATGTGGTGACCCTGATCACCACCCGTCCGCTGACCGGCAACGAGAATTGGGTCAAAATGGCGCCCGGCGAATTCAATCTGTTTCGCATGGGGGAGCGGGTGGCGACCAACCAGGTCGTGCTTGAGCAAGATAAAAAAATACCAGGGTAGATACCTACCCTGGTTCTTCGCAGCAGCCATAAAAGGCAAAAGGGATGAGAGGTGTTGCTGAGCATCATCACTCTGACGGCATTGAGTGTTGATCAATTGTTAATTTGTGGCAATCAAGTTGTTATCTTGACGTGCATTTCAGCATCGCTATTTCGATACTGATCACATTTTTTGCCACTTTATTCCCTGAGCCATCCAATCGGGTGCTTCATCACTGCCTGGCCGTGAGCCACGACATCGAAAACTATCTATAGTATGGTCTGTTTGAATACCGTTCAGGAGGAGCCTCGCATGGAGTGGGTGGATCGCAAGGTGTTGCAGCAGCTGGCAGAGGATATCGGTCCGGATATGCTGCCCGTGGTCATCGCAGTCTTTATTGAAGAGGTGGGCGAGCAGCTGAGTCAGCTCAGACCCCTCTATGAGCAGGGGGAGTGGGAGGCGTTGGCTCGGGTAGCGCACAGCATGAAATCATCCTGTGGCAGCTATGGCGCCATGCCGAGTTATCAGCAGGTGATGGCGCTGGAGATGGCCAGCAAGCAGGCGGATGTGGCCGAGGCAGAGCGCCAGTTGCAACTGCTGGAGGCCTCCTTGCCCCGGGTGCTGGCGTTTCTTGCCGATTATCAGTAACGGCGGCGCTATGCAGGGATGCCGGGGCGCCGTGACCGTTGCCTAACGCTGGTTGAGCAGTTGCTGGATGATCCGGTCCAGCGCCAGTTTCAGCTTCAACCGATCGTGCCGATGGGGCAGCTCAAGCTCGCCCAGCTCGGCTTCGATCACTCGCCCTTGCCAGTCCCCCGCATCACCCGCGCCTTGTGGGGCCAGGATGGCATCCAGCCGACCCTGACCGACCCGGGATTCCAGCCAGCGACACTGACTCATCAGATCCAGCTGACTGGCAGGGCCGTTTTCCGCCACCAGATTGCAGACGAAAACCAGCATGGCGCTGCTCTCGTTGATGGCCTGGGCGATCTCGGCCAGCAGCAGTGGTGGCATGATGGAGGTGAGAAAACTGCCCGGCCCAAGAATGATCATGTCCGCCTGCTGCAGTGCCAGCACCGCTTCCCGAGTCGCTTGCACCTCCGGCATCAGGCCGAGGGAGAGGGGCGGTGTTGTCAGTTGATCGATGGATACCTCTCCCAGGATCTGGGTGCCACACTCCATATGTGCGCAGAGATCGGTGGGAAATTCAGACATGGGTAGCAATTGTGACTCGATTTTGAGCATGTCACTAATCAGCTTGATAGCATCAAGAGGACGGACACAGAGATTATCGAGCGCCAGCAGCATCAGGTTGCCAAGGTTGTGGCCCGCCAGCTCGCCTTTGCCGGCGAAGCGGTACTCGAACAACAGGCTGCCGATACTGGGATCGGTCACCAGCTGGTTCAGGCAGTTGCGCAGATCGCCCCAGGCGATGCACTCCTGACTCTTGCGCAGGCGTCCGGTCGAGCCGCCATCATCTGTGGTGGTGACGATGCCGGTGAGCCGTTGACCGAGAAACGAGAGGGACGAAAGCACTCGTCCCATGCCATGGCCACCACCGATGGCAACGACCCGATCGAAGTCATTGATGTTTTTTTGCCACATATGGGCGTCCTGTCATTGGTCTCAGTTGACCGCTATGTTAGCAAGTGAAGCTAGATAATTGTTTGATAAAGGTATGATTTTTGCTTGAGGCTGCCATTCGATAAAACAAGGAGATGGTGTTGAAATTTCTGACCGTTCACTCCCTCGCCCAGAATTCATCGCTGGCGGCCCAAGATATCTGCGCGCAGCTGCGCCACCATGCCGATCAGGCCCCCTCCCTGCTGTTACTCTATTTTACCCAAGCCCATGAGGGGGCGATACTGCGCGACGCGCTCAAAGGCCAGTTCCCGACGACCCGTCTGTTGGGTTGCAGCTCTTGCGGTGGCGTCATGACCGAGATGGGACACCACGCCCGAGATGGATATGGGCTGGCGGTTGCTGCCCTGTACGACGAGAAAGGAGCATTCGGGGTGGCCGGAGCCAGCGGTGACGGGGTGGATGTGCGACAGTTGCTGCGCCGAGCCATGAGCGACTGTGGTCGGCCGGGCGAGCTGCCCCAGCTGATCCTGTTTCATGCCAGTCCCGGCAAGGAAGAGGGGCTGCTGGCCGGTATCGAGGCAGAACTCGGTGCCTCGGTGCCGGTGGTCGGTGGATCCGCGGCTGATAGCAGCGTCAGCGGTGACTGGCAACTCTGCTGGGATGAGGCGGTGAGTCAGGATGGCATCGGTCTGGCGGTGCTCTATCCCGATTGCCAGCTGGCTTTTCAGTTTCACTCCGGTTATGTGCCTGCCGAATTCAGCGGTGAGATCACAGCCTGCAACGGGCGGGAGGTACTCACCATCGATCACCAGCCTGCCGCCGAGGTCTATGCCCGCTGGTGCGGGCGCGTGCAGCCCTGGCCGGTGGGGGCGATTTTGCGCGAGACCACGCTCACCCCGCTGGCCCGTCAGGTGGGAGCGCTGGATGGTATTCCTTACTACAAACTTTCCCATCCTGAAGCTGTGACCGAACAGGGCGGGCTGCGGCTCTTTACCGATGTGGTGCAAGGGGAGCGTCTGCTGTTGATGTACAGCAGTCAGGAAGGGTTGTTGCAGCGCAGCCTCAATGCCATGCGCGTTGAGCCAGGGTATGGGGTCGATGTGGAATTGCAGCCTATCGGCGCTCTCATCATCTTTTGTGCTGGTTGCCGTTTGGCGCTAGGTGATATGTTGTGCCAATTTGTCGAGCAGAGCCAGGCTCGCCTCGGCAAGATCCCTTTTATCACCCCCTTTACCTTCGGCGAGCAGGGGCGGTTGCCCAATGGCGAGCTGGCTCACGGCAACCTGATGGTATCGAGCGTGATTTTCCTGACCCGTTGAGTCGGCAGAACATAACAGAGCAGGCAACAAGATGATTGGCAACAGTGAACTGGAAGCCCTCGGCGACAAATTGCAGACCACGCTGGTCGACCTTATGCGTTGCCGTGAGCGCGAGGCCAAGTATCGTCACGAGTCCCAGACTCTGCTGGGGGGGGTTGCCACCCTCGCCGATGCCAAGACGCTGGAGCAGGTGCTGGAGAGCCTTATCCAGGTGCTCAAACCCTTTATCGGCTTTGAGCATGCGGATGTGGTGGCCTGGGAAGGGGAGCAGGGAAGTACCCACCTCAGCACCGAGCCTATGCTATCTGCCCGCAACTGGCGTATGACCCCGGCATTTGCCCGCGCCATCTCGGGTGAAACCCTGGTGATTTACGATCCCGTCCAGCTGCCTGAGCTGGCGCCGCTGGCAAGCGAGCCGGGCTGGGCGAGCGTGATGCTGACCGGGCTGCAGGCCCCCGGTTTTACCGCTACCCTCATCTGCCGCCACGCCCGGGCGGGCACGTTCGATCTCACCAGCAAGGCCGCCATGGAGCGTTGCCGTCCGCTCATCGCCCAGGCGCTGGTCAACATCACCTATCGGGCCCGCTTGCAGGAGCAGGTCGCGGTAAAAACCGAGGCGTTACAGGCCAGCGAACGCCGTTTTCGCAGCTTCGCCGCCATGGCTTCAGACTGGTTCTGGGAGACAGATGCCGAGCATCGCCTCAGTTATGCCTCAGAGCCGGGTTATCTGGATGAGATGACCCCGCAGGCGACCCGGCCGACCCTCTATGACTACGTCTGCAACAAGCAGAGCTGCGATGCCCAGAAATATCTGCAGCTTTTGGAGCTGCGCCAGCCGGTGCGAGGGGTGCGGATGCAGGTTGCGCTGCAACACGGCCCCTGCTGGATGGAGGTGAGCGCCGAGCCCTGTTTTGACCATGATGGCCTGTTTATCGGTTATCGCGGCACTGCCCGGGATATCAGCAACCAGATCCGTAGGGAAGAGGAGCTGGCGCGGGCACGGGATGAGGCCGAAGCGGCCAACCGTGCCAAGTCCCAGTTTCTGGCCATGATGACCCACGAGATCCGCTCGCCCATGAATGCGGTGTTGGGGATGCTCGATCTGGTGCAGCATGCCGAGCTGGCGCCGGAGCAACAGAGCCTGCTGCGCCATGCCACCCACTCGGCCAGATTGCTGCAAACCATCATCGACGACGTGCTCGATTTTTCGAAAATTGAGTCGCAAACCCTGGTGTTTCACTGCGAGACCCTGCAACCCGTCCAGCTTTGCCAATCTCTGGTCGAGCCGCTGCAAGCTCGCGCGACCGCCAAGGGGATTGCGCTGGTTTATCGGGTCGATGAGTCGGTACCCCGGGAGTTGCAGGGGGATCCGATGCGTTTGTCACAGGTGATGGGCAATCTGCTGGACAACGCCCTCAAGTTTACCGAGCAGGGGCAGGTGACACTGCACCTGGGTTGGCAGGATGAGAAGCTGCTGATCTCGGTCTCCGACACCGGGATCGGGATCGCCGATGCGGATCAGGCGCAGCTGTTTGAACCCTTCTCCCAGGTCGACAACTCGGCCACCCGGCGTTTTTCCGGTACCGGCCTGGGCCTTGCCATCAGCAAGCGTCTGGTTACCCTGATGGGAGGTGAGATCCACCTGAAGAGCGAGCCGGGTAAGGGAAGCTGTTTCTGGTTCGAACTGCCCGGCATGGCGCTACCCTGCCATAGTCAGCCGCAGCGGGAGGAGGGGGCTTCGGCACTGCTGCCACTGGATGTGCTGGTGGTGGAGGACAGCCCGGTAAATCAGCTGGTGGTATCGCTGATGCTGCAAAAACTGGTGGGCAAGGTACGGCTGGCTGCCAATGGTCTGGAGGCGCTGGCGCAGGTGGATGAGCAGCTCCCGGATTTGATCCTGATGGATATGCGGATGCCCCTGATGGACGGACTGGAAGCGACTCGCCGGTTGCGGGAGTTGGGATGCACCATGCCTATCGTCGCCCTGACGGCCAATGCGATGGCGGAGGACAAGGCGTGCTGTCTGGCGCAGGGGATGGATGACTTTCTCGCCAAGCCTATCACCTTGTCACGGCTGAGAGAGTGTTTGCAGCGTCACTTTGGTCAGCGGTTGCCGACGCGCGGATAAAAAAAATGGTCAACTTTGTGGGTTGACCAGTTCTTCAGCAAATACTGAAGAGAGCACGGGATAAATCGGGTTGTACAAATCTATATGAAAAATCTGTGCCAACTTTTTTAGACTCTTTTGTGTTCAATTTTGGCCGTTTAGCGCAGCGGCTCTCTCTTGTTATGGCGTTTTGCGTTCCTACTTACTCGCAAAATGCGAATTTCACATTTTCATTGTTGGAATAATTGCATTTTGCAACGCTGTTTTTGTCATTGTGAAATCAGGCGATGCAGAAATTTACGGGCCGCTTCGCTGTTTTGTTTGGCAATCAGCATCTGCTTTTCGTAAATCGGCATCGGCAATATCTCGAGCCAGCGTTGGCAGAGCCAGGCGGCATCTTCAAAGCGCTTGTCCGGATAGAGCTCATCAAGCTCCGGATACTGCTCGAACACTTCCCGCAGGCGATTGACCAGCAGCTTGTCGTTGAAATCTGAGTGGGTGCTCGGCCAGTTGGGCAGCATCTCCACCTTGGCTCGGCGCAGGCCCATCTCGTCTGTTTCCATCTCGTGGATACAGAAGCGCTCCAGTCCCAGCACCGTCACACCCAGCAGGCCATCATTGAGGGTGTAGAAGTCTGTCACCTTGACCCGGGTGCCCACCGGCAGAATGCGGCCGGATTGTCCCGAGGTGGTCGACTCTTCCATCACGATGCCAAAGCCCTGATCGTTGATGAATGACTCCTTGAGCATCTGCAGGTGGCGTGGCTCGAACAGACGCAGAGGAAGCTTGCCGCCCGGCAGTATGTGGGAAGGCAAGGGGAACAGTGCCAAAGGTTGTAGTTTCATGTTCCATCCTCCATTGAGTAGTTGCTGAATATGACAATGCAGCGACTGTGCCAGAGAATGAAAAAAGCCACCGGAGGGTGGCTTTTCGGGCGGTTGAGAGCGCTTAGTTGCGCTGCTCCAGATACATGACAGCCGCTTCCACGCGGCTTTGCGCCTCGAGTTTCTTCAGCAGGCTCTTCACGTGAACCTTGACCGTTCCCTCGGAGATATGGAGTACCGAGGCGACCTGTTTGTTGGAGAGGCCTTTTGCAATTTCGCGCAGGATTTGCATTTCGCGACGCGTTAAGCTTTCCAGCTTCTGCTGCAGGTGATCCAGCTCGTAGATGTTTTCGAGATAGGGGCGCAGCGGTTCGCTCAGGATCTGCTTGCCGGTCATCACGTCGGCCAGTTGGGCCAGCAGCAGATCAGGCTCGGTATCCTTGAGCAGGTAGCCGTCGGCACCCGCCTTGAGCAAAGCCACCACATCCTGACGGGCATCGGAGACGGTGAGGATCACCACCCGGGAGGTGATCTCTTCGGCCCGCAGCGCCTTGAGGGTATCGAGGCCGGAGAGCCCCTTCATGTTGAGGTCGAGCAGGATCAGGTCCGGCTCGGACTCTTTGGCCAGCGCCACGGCATCTGTGCCGTTGGAGGCTTCACCGGTCACCTCCATGTTCTCTTCCAGAGCCAGCAACTGCACAATCCCTTTGCGCATGAGGGGATGGTCATCTACGACCAGAACTGTGTATTTCATCTCGTCCATCAGGCGTCTCTCGCTAGACTGGTGGGAAAGGTCAGATGCACGCAGGTGCCTTGTGGTTGCTGCTCGTTGATGGTCAGCAGACCGTGCAGTTTGCTGGCGCGCTCGTTCATGATGCTCAACCCGTAATGGTTGATCGCCGAGCTGGCGAGTCCGATCCCGACACCGTCATCTGAAATCTGAACCTCAATGTTACCACTGGCGAGGGTCTCACAGCTAACATCAATCACTTGCGCGTTTGCATGTTTGATGGCATTGAGCACTGCCTCACGGATCAACTGCAAAATGTGGATATGCTGGCCCGCCTCCAGGTCGTTGTCGGCCAGTCCGTAATGGAACCGGATTTCGGCCTGGGTCTGAGGTTGCAGTTGATCAAGCATCACCCGGATTGCTTCCCCCAGATTGGCATCGCCAATGGTGAGACGGAAGGTGCCGAGCAGTTCGCGCAACTGGGTATAGGCATTGCTAAGCCCCTCGTCGATCTGCTGCATCGCCTCCTGCGCCTTGTCATGTTGCCCCTTGGCGTAAGAGCGCTTGAGCAGGGTGGACTGGATCTTGAGGTAGGAGAGGGCCTGCGCCAGCGAGTCGTGCAGCTCCCGGGCGATCACCGCCCGCTCCTCCATCAGCAGCAGTCGTTGCTGTTGCAGCAGGGTCTGGTCTTTGTGCAGCACCTGAGCCAGCAGCATGGTGAAGTTTTTAATCAACCGCTCATCGATGGGGTGCTGGCTGATGATGTCGAGGCGGCCGAACTCCTGCTCATCCATCTGCAGATAAAAGCTGGCGACCGCATCGAGATCGCCGGGCCAGCCGGTGCGCCCCGAGATGTAGACCGGCATGGCGTTGTGCTCGAAGCGGGTCAGCCGGATGTGGTCGATATGCTGGTGGGCGGCGGCGCGGTCCAGCAGTTTGATGAGGGTACGGGTACTGAGCGGGGCGGCGTGCAGCTTCTGGGCGGTCGAGTAGAGAAACGAGAGGGTGTCGTTGGCCTGTTGCAGCTTGGCGGTTTTCTCTTCCACCTTGTTTTCCAGCTCCCGATAGAGCTTGCCCAGCTCGTCTGCCATGGTGACGAAGGCGCGCGAGAGCTCCCCCAGCTCATTTTCGCCGTGGGCGGGCAGCTTAAGATCGAAATCCTGCCGCTGGATCTGGCGGGCGCAGTAGACCAGCTGGTTGAGGGGGGCGACCACCTGCTGGCGGGTGAAGCGCACAGTGAACCAGGCGATGGTGATGATGGCCAGCAGGCCGAGCCCCTCTGCCAGTGCCAGCATCCGCACCTTGAATTCCACGTGGTACTGCATCTGATTGACGAAATTGTCGATGGCCGCCACAAACTGCTCGGTGTTATCGGTGTACCGTCTGGGGGTACGATCCTCGATGTGCTGGCGCATCACCTGCCACTGGCCGAGCACCTCGCCATAGGTGCGACGCAGGGAGGCAGGAGTGATCCAGCGCTGGGTCTCCTGCAGCTCTTCGGCGTGCAGGGTCTCTTCAAACTGGGAGAGGCGCCCCAGCACGCTGTCGCCCCGCTCGATTTCGTAGGCCATCCGGTAGGCCTGCATCCGTAGCGAACCGGAGAGGTTGATCGCCTTGGCATCGGGTACCGAGTAGAAGAGGGTGACCATGGCGACCAGCGCGATCAGGCTGGCCATGAAGAGGATCAACACCATGGCGCGGCCAATGGCACTGCTGACCGAATGGACCCTGAACCGTTTTCCCATACTGATGCGCACCTCTGAATAGTGATAAGGACCCCGCAAGATGCGTGGGAGTGTACTCCAACTTGTGTTAGCATCGAAAAACTAGATGAACTCCGAGCGGTTTTGCCTAAGTCCTAGCGATAGGGGGAAACCAGCCGTCAGCCGACGTTCGAGCTGTAAGGGTCAGGAAAGAAATGCCCTGGCCTCCCGTATTTGGAAAGGTGTTTATGTTGCCACTTGAAGATGGTTTTTCCCGTCGTTTTTACTATTTGCGTCTGTCAGTGACCGATGTGTGCAATTTCCGTTGCACTTATTGCCTGCCTGACGGCTATCGCCCCCCGGAAGGTCACAAAGCGGGGCGTCAACCCTTTCTCTCGATTGACGAGATCCGCCGCGTGGTCAGCGGTTTTGCCGCCATGGGCACCCGCAAGGTGCGCATCACGGGGGGCGAGCCCTCCCTGCGCCGCGATTTCACCGAGATCGTCAAGGTGATTGCCACCACCCCGGGTATCGAGAAGGTCGCCATGACCACCAACGGCTATCGCCTCAAGGAGCGGGCTCAGGAGTGGTTTGATGCCGGACTCAACGCGCTGAATGTCAGTGTCGACAGTCTCGACCCGCGCCAGTTTCACCAGATCACCGGTGAGAACAAGCTGGCCGAGGTGATGGAGGGGATCGAAGCAGCACTGGCCGCCGGTTTCAAATCGGTGAAGATCAATGCGGTGCTGCTCAAGGGGCTCAACGACTACCAGCTTGATGCCTTTCTGGGCTGGATCAGGTACAAGCCCATCGAGCTGCGCTTTATCGAGCTGATGCAGACCGGCGAGATGGATACCCTGTTTCGTGACCACCATGTTAGCGGCGAACAGATCAAACAGCGCTTGCTGGAGAGCGGTTGGGTGCAGCAGTTGCGGGGCACGGATGACGGTCCGGCGCAGGTCTTTATGCACCCCGATTCGCAGGGCGGAGTGGGGCTCATCATGCCCTACAGCAAGGATTTCTGTGCCGGTTGCAACCGGCTGCGGGTCTCCTCGCTGGGGAAGCTGCATCTTTGCCTGTTTGGCGACAACGGCATTGACCTGCGGGATCTGCTCGGCGCAGATGGACAATCTGATGAGCTGCAACAGCGCATTCGCGCGGCACTGGCGGGCAAGAGTGCTACCCATCGTCTCCATCAGGGCAATGCCGGCATCACCCCTCATCTCGCCTCGATCGGCGGATAACCGCAAAAAATCGCCAACGATTAAATAGCAATCCTCACATGGAGGTATTTTAACCGATACCTCCATTTTTATTGCGCTGCAAGGCTTTGATCTGGCGCAAGAATCCCCCCTGTTTATCTCCCTGGTGGTATATCCCTTACCTTGTCAGGGCCGCAATATACACCCACTCTTATAATTGGTATCAAGAATGCCAATCATGGACTCGCACTGTCCCCTTTTTCACCAGAACAGGAGTCAACATGCCGGATGAGATCGATCTTGCCCGCCGCGGCCTGTTCCGGGGGCGGTTGAGAACTGCCGAACCGCCGGTGCAGTTGCCCTGGTCAGTCAACTGGTCGGCATTTGTCGCCGACTGCACCCGCTGCGGGGACTGTCTGGCGGCCTGTCCGGAGCAGATCCTGGTGAATGGCGAGGGCGGTTTTCCGGTGGTCGATTTCCAGCGTGGCGAATGCACCTTCTGCACCGAGTGCGTCACGGTCTGCAGGGCGCCGCTGTTTCGCCCGACCAGCGAGTCCCCCTGGCACTATAAGGCCCATATCGAAGCCAACTGTCTGGCCAATGGTCAGGTGTTCTGCCAGCGCTGTCAGGACAGCTGCGAGCCCAATGCCATTCGTTTTATTCCGGTGCTGGGCCGCGTGCCCACCCCGACGGTGGAGCCGGATCGCTGTAACGGCTGCGGCGCCTGCGTGCAGGATTGTCCAGTTGGCAGCATCAAAATCGACGGGCGAGCCGCCCCATCCGGTGGTGCGAGCCAGCCCACCCTCAAGCAGGAGTCAGAATGAGTCAGAAACCGTGTGACACAGAAGCCACAATGGATCAGGAGTTCCATGTCTCGAGTCTGGTGGTGCTGACCCAACCTCCCTTGCGCCATCAGCTCGCCGAGCAGATTGGCGCCCTTGAAGGGGCCGAGATCCACGCCGTCAGTGACGAGGGCAAGCTGGTCGTGACCCTGGAAGGTCCGAGCCAGCGGCCGATCATGGCGGCCATTGATGCGATACAGGCAATGCCGGGTGTGCTCTCTGCCGCCCTGATTTACCACCAGTTCGATGAACTGGGCGGTCACTGAAAAGAGTGATGGGATGCCGGGCGTGCCCTCTGCCGCTGATGGCTGGCTCCCGTTCGACAGATTCGACAACTATTACGCGATAAGCAATGTGAGGATATGCCATGAAGCTGAGTCGACGCGACTTTATGAAGGCCAACGCGGTGGCAGCTGCCGCTGCCGTGGCCGGTGTCAGTGCCCCCACGCTGGCAGCCAATCTCATCACCAGTACCGACAAGACGGCCATCCATTGGGATAAGGCTCCCTGCCGCTTCTGCGGTACCGGCTGCTCCGTGCTGGTGGGCTCTCAGGA
Source organism: Aeromonas sp. 75A (assembly GCF_051919425.1). Classification (NCBI taxonomy): domain Bacteria; kingdom Pseudomonadati; phylum Pseudomonadota; class Gammaproteobacteria; order Aeromonadales; family Aeromonadaceae; genus Aeromonas; species Aeromonas sp. 75A. The sequence goes on from NZ_JBQBES010000002.1 coordinate 3,526,769, forward strand.
TGGTCGGGTCGTGGCGACTCAGGGCGACCCCGATGCACCGGTCAACCGTGGCCTCAACTGCATCAAGGGCTACTTCCTCTCCAAGATCATGTACGGCCAGGATCGCCTGACCCAGCCGATGCTGCGGATGAAGAACGGCCAGTTCGACAAGGATGGCGACTTTGCCCCCATCAGCTGGGATCAGGCGTTCGACATCATGGCCGAGAAGTTCAAGGCGACCCTGAAAGAGAAGGGGCCGACCGCCGTCGGCATGTTCGGCTCCGGCCAGTGGACCGTCTGGGAAGGTTACGCCGCCGCCAAGCTGATGAAGGCCGGTTTCCGCTCCAACAACATTGACCCCAATGCCCGTCACTGCATGGCCTCTGCGGTCGTCGGCTTCATGCGTACCTTCGGCATGGACGAGCCGATGGGCTGCTACGACGATATCGAGCAGGCCGATGCGTTCGTGCTGTGGGGCTCCAACATGGCCGAGATGCACCCCATCCTCTGGTCGCGGATGTCCGATCGTCGCCTCTCCAACCCGGATGTGCAGGTGCACGTGCTCTCGACCTTCGAGCACCGCAGCTTCGAGCTGGCGGACAACGGCATGGTGTTCACTCCGCAGACCGACCTGGCGATCCTCAACTATGTCGCCAACTACATCATCCAGAACGACAAGGTGAACTGGGACTTCGTCAACAAGCACACAGTGTTCAAGAAGGGGGTCACCGACATCGGTTACGGCCTGCGCCCGACCGATCCGCTGCAGCAGAAAGCGAAGAACCCGGACAGTGGCGATGCCACTCCGATGACCTTCGAGGAGTTTGCCAAGTTCGTGGCGGATTACGATGTGGAGTCGGTCTCCAAGCTCTCCGGCGTCTCCAAAGAGAAGCTGGAAAAGCTGGCCAAGCTCTATGCCGACCCGAGCAAGAAGGTGGTCTCTTACTGGACCATGGGCTTCAACCAGCATACCCGTGGCGTCTGGGCCAACAACCTCTGCTACAACATCCACCTGCTGACCGGCAAGATCTCCGAGCCGGGTAATGGTCCTTTCTCACTGACCGGTCAGCCCTCTGCCTGTGGCACCGCGCGTGAAGTGGGTACCTTTGCCCACCGTCTGCCTGCCGACATGGTGGTGACCGAGCCCAAACATCGCGCCATTGCCGAGAAGATCTGGAAACTGCCGGAGGGGACCATTCCCGACAAGGTGGGTTTCCACGCCGTGCTGCAGGATCGCATGCTCAAAGATGGCAAGCTCAACGCCTACTGGGTGATGTGTAACAACAACATGCAGGCCGGCCCCAACATGAATACCGATCGCCTGCCTGGCTATCGCGATCCGCGCAACTTCATCGTGGTCTCTGACCCTTACCCGACCGTCACTGCCCAGGCCGCTGACCTCATCCTCCCCACCGCCATGTGGGTGGAGAAAGAGGGGGCCTATGGCAACGCCGAGCGCCGCACCCAGTTCTGGCACCAGCAGGTGAAAGCGCCGGAAGGGGCCAAGTCCGACTTGTGGCAGCTGATGGAGTTCTCCAAGCGCTTCAAGGTTGAGGAAGTCTGGCCGGCTGAGCTGATTGCCAAGATGCCGGAAGTGAAGGGCAAAACCCTGTTCGATGTGCTCTATGCCAACGGTCAGGTCAACCAGTTCCCGAAAGAGCAGAGCAAGGGGATGCTGAACGACGAAGCCGAGCACTTCGGTTTCTACGTCCAGAAGGGCTTGTTCGAAGAGTACGCCACCTTCGGTCGTGGCCACGGTCACGATCTGGCACCGTTCGATCAGTACCACGAAGCGCGCGGTCTGCGCTGGCCGGTGGTAGATGGCAAAGAGACCCTGTGGCGCTACCGTGAAGGGTTCGACCCCTATGTGAAAGCGGGCGAGGGGGTGCGCTTCTATGGCAAGCCCGATGGCAAGGCGGTCATCTTCGCCCTGCCGTTCGAGCCCGCTGCCGAGTCGCCGGATAAAGAGTACGATCTGTGGCTCTCCACCGGCCGCGTGCTGGAGCACTGGCACACCGGCACCATGACCCGTCGGGTACCCGAGCTTTATCGCGCCTTCCCGGATGCGGTGCTCTTCATGCACCCGGACGATGCCAAGGCTCGCGGCGTGCGCCGTGGTGAAGAGGTGATCGTCTCCTCCCGCCGTGGCGAGGTGAAGACCCGTGTCGAGACCCGTGGTCGCAACCGTCCGCCGAAAGGACTGGTCTTCATGCCCTTCTTTGATGCGAGCCAGTTGGTCAACAAGCTGACCCTGGACGCCACCGATCCGCTCTCGAAAGAGACCGATTACAAGAAGTGCGCCGTCAAGGTGATGAAGGCTTAAGGCGGGGGAGCGCGAGATGGGTCGTAGTCGTCGCCAGTTTCTGGCCGACATGGCCAAGGGGGCCTGCGGTGTGGGCCTGCTTGGCGTGGGGCTCGGTGGCGTGGCCCGCCAGCAGGCGCAAGCTGTGCCTGCCCAGGCGCTGCGTCCGCCCGCCGCTCTCGATGAAGCAGAGTTCCTCAGCGCCTGCGTGCGCTGTGGGCTCTGCGTCGAGGCGTGCCCCTACGACACCCTCAAGCTCGCCCGGCTGTTTGACCCTGTGACCACCGGTACCCCTTATTTCAAGGCGCGTGCCGTGCCCTGCGAGATGTGTGATGACATCCCTTGTGTGGTGGCCTGTCCGAGCGGGGCGCTGGATCAGCAGATGACCGACATCGATCAGGCCCGGATGGGGGTGGCAGTGCTCATCGATCACGAGACCTGCCTCAACTATCTGGGGCTGCGCTGCGATGTCTGTTATCGGGTCTGCCCGCTGATTGACAAGGCGATCACTCTTGAGCTGCAGCATAACCAGCGTACCGGCAAACACGCCATGTTCCTGCCCACGGTACACAGCGATGTCTGTACCGGCTGTGGCAAGTGTGAGCATGCCTGCGTGCTGGAGGAGGCCGCCATCAAGGTGGTGCCACGTCAGCTCGCCAAAGGTGAGCTGGGTCATCACTACCGACTCGGCTGGGAAGAGAAGGCCAAGGCGGGGAACAAGTCGCTCATCGGCGACAGGCTCACCCTGCCCACCCGCAAACCGGAGGGGTTATGAGTCGTTATCCGGGGGAAGAGGCTCGCATCAAGCTGGGGTGGTGGCGTTCCCACCGCTTCCTGTTGCTGCGTCGGCTGAGTCAGTTCAGCGTGCTCGGGCTGTTTTTGCTGGGGCCGCTGGCGGGTATCTGGATCCTCAAGGGCAACCTCTCCAGCTCGCTGTTGCTGGAGACTGTGCCGCTGACCGATCCCCTCACGCTGTTGCAGTCGCTGGCGGCGGGTCACTGGCCCATCACCACCCTCTGGCTGGGGGCTGCCATTGTGCTGGCCGGTTACTGGCTGGTCGGGGGGAGGATGTTCTGCTCCTGGGTCTGTCCGGTCAACCTCATCACGGATGCCGCAGCCTGGCTCAGGGGGCGACTTGGCCTCAAGGGCAATGGCCAGTTCAGCCGTGCGACCCGCTACTGGCTGCTGGCCATGGTGCTGGTGGTGCCAGCGGTGGTCGGGGTGATGGCGTGGGAGCTGGTCAATCCGGTGTCACTCGCCATGCGCGGCCTGCTGTTTGGCATGGGGGCGGGCTGGGCCCTGCTGGTGGCGCTGTTCCTGTTCGATCTTTTCGTGGTTGAGCGGGGTTGGTGCGGTCATCTCTGTCCGGTGGGGGCCTTCTATGCCCTGGTCAACCGGGTCGGATTTATCAAGATTTCTGCCAAGGGGCGCGAGCGGTGCAACAACTGCATGGATTGTTATGCGGTTTGCCCGGAGCGTCCCATCCTGCGCGGGCCTGTTCACGGTGCCAAGCGCGGTCACGGGCCCTTGATTGCGGCTCAGGAGTGTACCAACTGTGGCCGCTGCATCGATGTCTGCGCGGAACAAGTTTTTGAAATCACTGTAGGTTTTGCCGTCAAGGCAGAAAAAACGTCGGAGAACAAATAATGAAAAAGCTGATTGGAGCAATGCTGGCCTGCCTGATGGCGGGATCCTTGATGGCAGCGGCCCCCGAGATCACCAACAGTACCGGTGGCCTCAAGTCCGAGCGTGGCGCCACCGATCTGGTGACCGATGCCACCGCCGCGCCCCTGAAAAACTTCCGCAAGGATGGCGCGCCCTACGATCGCCAGTACATGCATCAGCCGCCGCTGATCCCCCACGACATTCGCAACTATGAGGTGGACACCAAGGTCAACAAGTGCCTGGCTTGCCACAGCTTCAAGAATGCCAGCGCCATGAAGGCCCCCAAGATCAGTCCGACTCACTTCGAGACCCGCGACGGCCTGACCCTGGGTGAAGTGTCGCCGCGTCGCTACTTCTGCCTGCAGTGCCATGTACCGCAAGCGGATGCCAAGCCGCTGGTGGAAAATACCTTTAAACCGGTTGAAGCGCTGAACTGAGGAATCCATAGATGAAATTACCCGGCTTTATCCAGCGTCTGTGGACCACCTTCAAGTCACCGTCGAAGGCGGCTCTCTGGGTCATCTTGCTGATGGGCTTCTTTGGTGGCGTGATTTTCTGGGGTGGCTTCAACACCGCCATGGAAGCATCCAACACCGAGGCCTTCTGCACCAGCTGTCACGAGATGAAGGACAACGTGTTCGAGGAGTATCGCGATACCATCCACTACGCCAACCGCTCCGGTGTGCGGGCCAGCTGCCCGGATTGTCACGTACCGCACGAGTGGACCTACAAGATCATCCGCAAAGTGCAGGCTTCCAAGGAGCTGTGGGGCATGATCACCGGCAAGGTGGATACCCGCGAGAAGTTCGAGTCGCACCGACGCGAGATGGCGGAGCGGGAGTGGCAGCGGATGAAAGAGACTGATTCGCGCGAGTGCCGCAACTGCCACAACTTCGAGTACATGGACTTCTCCCTGCAGGGGCAGCGTGCCGCCAAGATGCATTCTACCAATCTGGCCAGTGGTGAAAGTACCTGCATCGACTGTCACAAGGGGATTGCTCACCAGCTGCCCGACATGACCGGGGTGAAAGGGTTCTGATACTGCGACGACAGGCCGGGTTTGCCCGGCCTGCGTTTTGTTCATATATGGGACAAGCATCAGATTTGTGTGTCTTTTAAATCCCATATCTCGTGAAACCTTTGATAGAATCAGCCCGCCGTCACACGCTTGAGCAAGTTGGTCACCCCTGTCTGCGTCCGTTTTTGCGCCCTGACAGCTGGCCTCTCATACCCCTTCTCTTCCTGCCTCGTTGACGGCCCATAGCCACAAGGAGCTGCCCGATGGGACAGAAACACAACGCATTTATTCCCCTCAAGATCGCCGTGCTGACGGTCTCCGACAGCCGCACCGCCGCCGATGACAGCTCGGGCGACTATCTGGTCTCGGCCCTTACCGACGCGGGCCATCAGCTGGCCGATCGGGCGCTCTGCCCCGACAACCTGTTTCGCATTCGAGCCCAGGTGAGCGAGTGGATCGCCGATGAAGGGGTGCAGGTGGTGCTGATTAACGGCGGTACCGGCTTCAATGAACAGAACCGGGTACCGGAAGCGGTCGGTGTGCTGTTCGAGCGCACCGTACAGGGTTTTGGCGAGATGTTCCGTCAACTCTCTTTTGCCGAGATTAAAGGCTCCGCCATGCAGAGCCGTGCGCTGGCGGGACTCGCCAATCGCACCCTGATCTGCTGCCTGCCCGGCTCCACCGGCGCCTGTCAGCTGGGTTGGGAGCAACTGATCCGCGATCAGCTCGATGCCCGCACCAAGCCGTGCAACTTTGTCTCCCACCTCTGAGAGCAAACGATGAACCAGACCGATCCCAAGCAGACCCAGCCCAACCTGACGCATCTGAACCAGAGCGGTGAAGCCCATATGGTGGATGTGACCGACAAGCAGGTGACCGAGCGCGAGGCTCGTGCCGAAGCGTTTGTTGCCATGGCCCCCGAGACCCTGGCGCTGATCCTGAGCGGCCAGCACCACAAGGGTGACGTGTTCGCCACCGCCCGCATCGCCGGCATCATGGCCGCCAAGAAGACCGCCGATCTCATCCCCCTCTGCCATCCGCTGGCCTTGACCAAAGTCGAGGTGGAGATAGTGCCGCTGGCCGAGCAGAATCGGGTACATATCCGCACTCTCTGCAAGCTCTCCGGCAAGACTGGTGTCGAGATGGAGGCGCTGACCGCCGCGTCGGTAGCGGCGTTGACCATCTACGACATGTGCAAGGCGGTACAAAAGGACATGGTGATCGAACAGGTGCGGCTGGTAGAGAAAAAGGGCGGCAAGTCCGGCCATTTTCAGCTGGGGTCAAATAGCGGGGAGCAAGCATGATCAAGGTACTGTTTTTTGCGCAAGTAAGAGAGCTGGTAGCCTGCGATGAGCTGAGCCTGCCGTGCGACTACGCCACTGCCGAACAACTGCGCTCGGCGCTCTGTGAACGCGGCGACAAGTGGGCGCTGGCGCTGGAAGCAGGCAAGCTCTTGGTCGCGGTCAATCAGACCCTGGTGCCCCTCGATACCCCCATCAATGATGGCGATGAGGTGGCCTTCTTCCCGCCGGTGACCGGAGGTTAAGGATGAGCGACGTAGGCATTACAGACCGCATTCTGGTGCAGCGGGAGGATTTCTCGCTGGCGGATGAATATGCCCGCCTCGCCACCCGCCCAGACAGTGGCGCCATCGTCACCTTCGTTGGCAAGGTGCGCGACTTCAATCAGGGGGAGGAGGTGAAGGGGCTGGCCCTCGAGCACTACCCTGGTATGACCGAGAAGGCGCTGGCCGATATCGTGCAGGAGGCCCGCCGCCGCTGGCCGCTGCAGGAGTGTACCCTCATTCATCGTATCGGCGAGCTGTGGCTTGGCGATCAGATTGTGCTGGTGGCGGTGAGCAGTGCCCACCGCGACGCAGCCTTTGATGCCTGTCACTTCATCATGGATTTCTTGAAAACCCGGGCACCGTTCTGGAAAAAAGAGCTGACCGCCGAGGGTGTGCAACGCTGGGTCGAGGCGCTTGATCGCGACAACGCCGCCGCTGCCCGCTGGCAAGCCTGACCTGTTCATCACGAGGGGCGCAGGTTCAACGGGAACCACGGCCCCGCCAAGGGGCGCGGATGTGCGGGCCCCATCAGGAGAAAGGGAATGAAACCGCTGTTATCTGTTGTCATCGTAGGAGTCTGCGCCGCCACCTTGCATACCGGTGTCGTGCAGGCCGATGAAGTGAAAGTGGCCGTGGCGGCCAACTTCAAGGGAACCATCGAGCGTATCGGCAAGGAGTTCACCGCCAAGACCGGCCACACCCTGGCCATCTCGTCTGCCGCCACCGGAGTGCTCTACACCCAGCTCAGTCACGGCGCACCGTTCGATCTCTTCCTCTCCGCCGATGCGGCGACCCCCGAGAAGCTGGAAAAAGAGGGCAAGGGGAGCGATCGCTTCACCTACGCCATCGGCCAGCTGGGGCTGTGGAAGAAGGGGGGGCCGGCCCCTGACGAGGCGACCCTGCGTAGCTGGAAAGGCAACCTCGCCATCGCCAATGCCCGCACAGCTCCCTATGGTGCAGCCGCCATGGCGACCCTCACCCATCTCAAGATCGATCCCAAGCAGTACCGGTTGCTGACCGGCGCCAACATCGGCCAGACCTGGCAATTTGTCGACACCGGCAATGCCGAGCTGGGCTTTGTCGCCTGGGCCAATCTGGTTGAGGCGGGCAAGACTGGTGAAGCCTGGGCAGTGCCTGCGAGCTTCTATCCCCCCATCGAGCAGCAGGGGCTGGTATTGAAGAAAGGCGCCGCGGTCGAGGCGCTGGTGGCCTGGCTCAAGGGGCCGGGTCAGGCGCAGATCAAGGCTGCGGGTTATGCCTTGCCCCAATAAGGGGATGGGCCTGATGCGATACCCTGAGTGGTCGGCCTTCGGGTCGGCCACTCTTTGCAATAAGGATGGATACCATGCCGTTGGGGGCATTTATCAACCGGGAGGTCGGCAATGAGTGAAGGGGATCTGCTGGCGGTCTGGCTTACCCTGAAGCTTGCGGCCTGCACCACAGCGATTTTGCTGTTGCTGGCACCGCCGCTGGCCTGGTGGCTGTCGCGCAGTCAGAACCGGCTGCGGCCGCTGGTTGAGGCCTTGGTGGCACTGCCGTTGGTGCTGCCTCCCACGGTACTGGGTTTTTATCTGCTGCTCGCCTTCTCCCCCGAATATGGCTTCGGCGCCCGGTGGCGCGACACCTTTGGCGCCCCGCTCGCCTTCAGCTTTCTCGGCCTGCTGTTTGCCTCTATCCTCTATTCGCTGCCGTTCGTGGTGCAGCCGCTCACCTCCGCCTTTGTCAACATGGGCAACAAGGAGCTGGAAGCTGCTGCGACCCTGGGGCTTGGCCCACTGGAGCGCTTCTTCCACATCATCTTGCCGATGACCCTGCCCAGCTTTGTGATGGCGGCGGCGCTCGGCTTTGCCCACACCCTGGGGGAGTTTGGCGTAGTGCTGATGATTGGCGGCAATATCCCCGGCGAGACCCAGGTGCTCTCCATCGCCCTGTTTGATCATGTGGAGGCGATGGATTACCAGAACGCCCATATTCTGGCGGGCGGCTTGATGGCCTTCTCGCTGGTGATGCTGGTGCTGGTCTATGGTGTGCTGCAGCGTAGACAGCGGAGAGTGTTTGGATGAACCAGCCCGCCACTATGCCGCCAATGAACGAGCCGCACCGCCATGCCCTGAACCTCCATGCCCGACGCGAGTTTGGCCCTTTTACCCTCGACTGCGCACTGACCCTCGAACTGGGAGGGATCCTCGGCCTGTTCGGCCCCTCCGGCTGCGGCAAGAGCACCCTGCTGCGCATCATCGCCGGACTCGATCGCCGAAGCGGGGATCGCTTGCGGTGGCGCGATCGGGAGTATGCTCAACTTCTGCCCGAAGCGCGCCGGATCGGACTGGTGTTTCAGGACTCGCGCCTCTTCCCCCATCTGACGGTGCTCGGCAATCTGCAACTGGCGGCCCGCAAGGGGCGAGGGCGCTGGCAGCCCGAGGCGCTGGCGGCGCGGCTCGGTTTTGTCGATCTGCTGGGGCAGCCTGCCCATGCCCTCTCTGGCGGCCAACGCCAGCGGGTAGCGCTGGGGCGGGCGCTGCTGGCCGAGCCTGATTTGCTGCTGCTCGATGAGCCTTTTTCTGCGCTCGATCGGCGCAGTCGCATCCATCAGGCCCATGTGCTAAAGGGCTTGCAGCAGGAGAGCGGCATCCCGATGATCTTCGTCAGCCACGCCATGGAGGAGGTGAGCCTGCTCTGCGATCAGCTGGTGCTGCTGGAAGGTGGCAGGGTGGAGGCGCAAGGCCGGCCGAGCGAGATTTTCGCCCGAACCGATCTCTCGCTCGCCAGCCGCGACGATGCCGGGGTGATGCTGGCGGCGACCCTCTCTCACTACGATGAAGAGGAGCAGATGGCGACCCTGCAGCTCGGTGAGCAGCAACTGCGGGTCACCATGACCCAGGTGCCGGACGAGAGCGGCCCATTGCAGATCAAGGTGGCGGGGCGCGATGTGGTGATTGCTACAGCACCTATCGAGCACTCCAGTCTCTCCAACTGTCTCGTCACCCGTCTGCTGGCGGTGCGCGAGGTGCGCCCCGGCCAGACCCTGTTGCAGTTGGCGCTGGGTGAGCAGATACTGCTGGCTCGGATCACCAGCCGCTCCGCCATGCGGCTGGCGCTGGCGCCGGAGCAGCAGATCTACGCTTATATCAAAGCGGTGAGTCTGGTCAGCGAAGGCTGATTGGGCGCCGTGCAGATAACGTGGCAGGATGGCCACGGGCAACATAACAACAAGAGATGGTTCAGGTGATGAATCGAGAGGCAATACACTGATGCGCCGCAATCAGGTGATGAAATTCAACGGTCTTGCCCTGCGCAGTGCGGGGGAGGGCCCCTTGCTGTTGCTGCTGCATGGGCTGGGCTCCTCGAGCCTCGACTGGCAGGCGCAGATCGAACGGTTTTCCGAGCACTACCGGGTGGTAGCGCTGGACTTGCGCGGCCACGGCCAGAGCATGCAGGAGGGGCCGTTCGATGTGGCGACCCTGGCAGCCGATGTGGTGAACTGGCTCGACGAGCAGCCAGAACCCGCCTGGGTGGTGGGATTGTCGCTGGGGGCCATGGTCGCGCTGGAGCTGGCGCTGCAACTGCCCCACAAGGTGCAGGGGCTGGTGCTGGTCAACGGTTTTAGCGAGTTTCTGCTGGAGACCCCCAAAGAGCAGGAGCGTTACGCCCAGCGCCTCAAGTGGCTGCGCTGGTTTGGCATGCGCCCGCTCGCCTGGTGGCTGGGACGCGAGCTCTTCCCGGGCCAGGATCTCGCACAGGTGCGCCATACCTTCCGACTGCGTTTCGTGCGCAATAAAAAGAAAACCTACAAGGCGCTGCTGGAGGCGCTACCGGGCTGGTCGGTGCGCGCCCGGCTCGGCGCCATCTGGCAGCCGGTGGCCATCATCTCCACCAGTCACGACTACCTGCCGCTGGCCAAACGGGTAGAGCAGTTTGCCGCCTTGCCCAACGCCACCATCCACACCCCCAACGGCCACCACGCCTGGCCCGCGGAAGATCCTTCCGGATTTAATCATTTGCTTCACCGGATTTTAGAAACCCATTAAACTTGTCGCCCTTTTACCCCGTGTATGTATTGGTTCGATCGCCTTGCCAAAGGCATAAGGCAAGGCAATCGGACCCATTTCTGATCTATTAACAGGTGTTTCCTCATGTCTGAAGTAATGAAAATGGCCATCGATGATGGCTCGACCAACGTCAAGGTGAGCTGGATTGAGAACAAGGTGCTCAAGACCATCATCTCTCCCAACTCCTTTCGCAAGGACTGGAAGAGCGCCGCATTGCGTAAAGACAAGAAGATCTACAACTACGAGATAGGCAACACCAAGTACACCTACGACGCGACCTCCGACAAGTCTTTGGCCACCACTCATGTGGAGTACCAGTATGACGATCTGAACCTGCTCTCCGTGCATCATGCCCTGTTGCAGACTGGTGTGACGCCGTGCGATGTCGCCATTACCGTGACCCTGCCCATCACCGAGTTTTACAACCCGGACGATTGCCAGCGCAACGAAGAGAAGATCGAGAAGAAACGGCGCAACCTGATGCGTCCGATCACCCTTAACAAGGGCGAGCTGTTCAATATCGTCAGTGTCGAAGTGATGCCGGAGAGTCTGCCTGCTGCGCTCTCCCGTCTGATTGGTTCAGGCTGCAACGAGTTCACCAAGACTCTGGTGATCGACTGTGGCGGCACCACTCTGGATATGGGGATCATCGTCGGTGAGTTTGATGATGTCTCCGATGTCTACGGTAACAACGAGATCGGAGTCTCCATGGTGACCGACGCTACCCGCAAGGCGCTGGCCGCAGCAGACAGCGATTCGAGCTATCTGGTGGCCAACGAGTTTATCAAGCGTCGTCACGACATGAGCTTTGTACGAGATGTGGTCAACGATGAGAGCCAGATCCCCAAGATCCTCGAGAAGATGCAAAACAAGATCGACGAGCTGGGCACTCAGGTTGCGCATGAAGCGAAGAAGTTTGCCAAGAACCCGAACCGTGTCTATCTGGTCGGTGGCGGCGCATCTCTGATTTATGACGCGATCAAGGCGGCCTATCCCACCCTGGGTGACCGTGTCGAGCTGCTGGACGATGCCCAGTCCGCGCTGGCTCGTGAAATCTGCCTCTACACCACGGAAGAGGATGAAGTCTATCGCGAAGCGCCTGTGATGGCCGAGGTTGACGATGAGTAGTCAACTCAAGCGCATGACCTTCTCCATCTATATGGATCCGGGTGCGCTGGAGTCTGATCGCTATGCGGTCGGGGTATTGCAGAACTGGTATCAACGGGCGCGAAAGATCCAAGAGGGCACCGAGGAGTTTGACTTCTCCAAGAGCCGTTTCCACAAGGATATCTACCTCTCCGGCATGTTCATGTACGTGCTGGCGCCCAACCTCTGCAAAGCGATTGCCAATGCGCTGGGGCCGGAGCAGGTGAGCATGACGACCCTGCGTCATGCCTTTGCCAGCTGTGGTTTCAATCTGGGGGAGGTCGCTGGCGAGGCGCAGCCTGCCGCAGATGTGATGATCGACGAGATAGTGGCCAGACTGGCCCCACAGCTGGGACAGAGTGATACCACTTCACTGGTGGACGAGATTATCAGCCGGCTCGGCGAGCAGCAACCCAGCGAGATGTGGGATGAACTCAGGCAAGGACTGCCTGCCGCGCTGGATCATGACCAGCTGGCCGAAGCCATCGCTGGCAAGCTGCCATCAGCAGGGGCCGAGCAGGATCTGGCTCCCCTTGCCAGCAGTATCCAGCTGCTCTCTCGCCAACTGGAAGAGCAATCCCGGCTAATCCGCGAGCAGCACAGATTGATCCAGCGACTGGCCAGTGCCCCCGCTCGACAGAGTGTTGTCGGCACAGAGGCAGAACCTTTAATCGAGGATCTCTCCAGTCAGGTGGCCAGTATGAAAAAGGTCAAAGCCAAGGGGATCTTCTGATCCCCGATACCGTTGCTAAATCGGAATACAAAAGCCGAACCACAGGGTTCGGCTTTTTGATCCCGTTTGTGTCAAGGCTGGGAGCAGACGGGGCAGTCTGGGCGCTTGGGCAGCTTCATCTCGCGGAAAGTGCCGCTCAGGCCGTCGATCATCAGCAGGCGGCCGCTGTAGTTTTTTCCCGTACCCGCCAGCAGCTTGATGGTTTCCAGTGCCTGCAGGCTGCCCACCAGACCCACCACGGGGGCGAGCACGCCCGCCTCGACGCAGGTGAGGGCCTGCTCGCCAAACAGGGCGCTGAGGCAGGCGTAGCAGGGTTCATCTTCCTGCCAGGTGAAGCTGCAGAGCTGACCCTCCAGCCGGATGGCTGCGCCACTGACCAGCGGTATTCTGTGCTGGCGCGCCTTTTGGTTGAGCAGGTTGCGAATGGCCAGGTTGTCGGTGCAATCCAAGACCAGCTGGTGTCGGGGCAGCAAGGCATCGAGCAGCGCCTCATCGGCCACGGCAGCGTGGGTCTCCACCTCAAGCCAGGGGTTGAGGGCACGCAGCGATTGCGCTGCGGAGTCTACTTTGTAGTGACCGATGCGCTCATCGTTGTGTAGCACCTGACGCTGCAGGTTGGAGAGCTCCACCTTGTCGAAATCGACCAGAGTGAGCTGGCCAACCCCGGCCACCGCCAGATACTGGCTGGCGGCGCAACCAAGGCCACCGGCGCCGATCACCAGCACCCTGGCCTGCTTGAGTGCCTCCTGTCCCTCGAAGTCGAAGGATTTGAGGATGATCTGGCGGTTGTAGCGCAGCAGTTCGGCGTCGCTCAGGATCTCGCTCACAGCAGCAATCCCCCGAATGGCTCCACGGTCACCGTTTCGCCCGCGGCGACGCGGCCCCGTTCCCGTTCAAGAACGATGTAGCAGTTGGCCCGCGACAGGGAGCTGAACACGGCGGAGTCCTGCGAGCCGGTGCTGCGCACCTCGAGGCCCTTTGGCCCTTGGCTCATGATGCCGCGCTGGAAGTCGAGTCGGCCCGGGCTCTTTTTGAGTGGTTCGGCCGCAATGGCTTGCAGCTGGAGCGGGCGCTCGAAGCGTTGACCTGCGAGCTTGGCCAAAGCCGGTTGCACTAGCTGATCGAAGGTGACCATGGCAGAGACGGGGTTGCCCGGCAGGCCGAAGAACCAGGTATGGGGCAGGCGGCCGAAGGCAAACGGCTTGCCCGGTTTGATGGCCAGCTTCCAGAAGCCGATCTCGCCGAGCTCGTCCAGCAGCTGTTTGGTGAAGTCCGCTTCCCCTACTGAAACGCCGCCGGTGGTGATGAGTACATCGGCCTCTGCATCGGCGCGGATAAAGGCGGCACGCAGCTGGGCGGGATCGTCCGGGATGATGCCAAGGTCGAGACAGTCGCAGCCCAGCCGCGCCAGCATGGCCCGCACGCCATAGCGGTTGGAGTCATAGATATCGCCGTGGGCCAGCGGGGTACCGACCGGTTTGAGTTCGTCGCCAGTGCTAAAGATGGCCACTTTTAGCGGGCGGCGCACCGCGACGGTAGCCACGCCAAGGGAGGCCAGCAGTGGAATCTCTCTTGGGGTGAGGCGAGTACCGGCTGGCAGCACACAGGCGCCCTTGCCGATATCGCTGCCGGCGCGGCGGATATTCTGGCCCGGTTCGGGTTGCGCCAGAAAAGTGATCCGATCGCCATCGGCCAGCGTTTCTTCCTGCATCACCACTGCATCTGTGCCTGGGGGGACCGGAGCACCGGTCATGATCCGCACGCAGTGGCCAGCGGGCCATTCTCCCTGATAGGGCTGACCGGCAAAGGCCTTGCCGGCCATGATGAGCGGGGTACCGCTGGCGAGATCTCCAAGGCGTACGGCATAACCGTCCATGGAAGAGTTGTCGAAGGGGGGCACGGCGAGTGGGGAGGCGATATCACAGGCCAGTACCCGGCCAAGGGCCTCTGGCAGGGGCAACTGCTCGCTGTCGCAGCAGCAGGCGAGTTGTTCCAGCATCCCTTGCAGGGCATCGCTTAAGGGGAGTAGTCCGCTGGTATCAAATCCCATCGTTATGACCTCTTTCTATGATTGAAGGCGGGATTATCACAAAAATCCCCGGGTATGGGCAGGTTATCTCAAGGGAATCTCGGGGTAATCGGCGCTGAAACGGGGTGAGATGGTCATAAAGTATGAGGTGACGCACAAGTTGACTTGAATCTTGGCGGTAATGGCCGTTTACTATGCCGCCATAACAGATGGCTGTCACATCCTGTGTGGCGACCATTACAGCGATACCGTCGGCCCTGTACGCCGCCATAACATAAGGGGTTGCTCCTTGAGCTGCCCTCACAGTCCCTGAGCGTGGGAGAGAAGATAATGACAACCTTAAGTCCGGAAGCCTTGCTGGTCAGGGCTGCCCTCGAAGCCCAGGGACTGGAAACCCCCCTGGTCATCAACGAGCTGAACAGCCAGCAGAAGCGGGAGAAGATCGAAGGCCATATGCGCTCCATCATGGAGACGCTGGGGCTGGATCTGACCGATGACAGTCTGGCCGAGACGCCGCATCGCATCGCCAAGATGTACGTCAACGAGATCTTCTCAGGCCTCGACTATTCCACATTCCCCAAGGTGACGGTGATCGAGAACAAAATGCAGGTGGACGAGATGATCATGGTGCGGGACATCAGCCTCACCAGCACCTGCGAACACCACTTCGTCACCATCGACGGCATGGCCCATGTGGCCTATATCCCTCGCGGCAAGGTGATTGGCCTGTCGAAGATCAACCGTATCGTGCAGTTCTTCGCCCGTCGTCCCCAGGTGCAGGAGAGACTGACCCAGCAGATCCTGCTGGCGCTGCAGACCCTGCTCGGTACCAAGGATGTGGCCATCAGCATCAAGGCGACCCACTACTGCGTCAAGGCGCGCGGAGTGATGGATTCCACTTCCTATACCACCACCACCTCCCTCGGCGGGGTGTTCAAGACCCAGCCCGATACCCGGGCCGAATTTCTGGGCGGTCTGCGCGGATAAGATGGCGGTTGTTTTGTAACCGCCTTGCTGAATAAACGAGACGCCAGCAGCCATTGCTGGCGCTTTTCATTGGCCCCGGATGAGAGTGGCGGCCTGCAACGGCTTGACCCGCGCTGCTTGCCTTATGCAAACGTTATGCATTTTTCCGATTTATTCATCTGAGCGGTATATTTAATCGAACACGAAAAAACCCTCGTTTTCACCTTACAAAAAGTAACCGGGCAGACTCTTTCCGAACCGTCACAATCCGGTTACTCTAGCGCCCCCTCACGGCTCTCGCTGCCGCTCATGGAATTCAGAGATATTCATCAAGGTTGGATGGTGCGCCACTGAACAGGTGGCCAGATAGTTCATGCCAGGAGGGCGTGAACCGGACGAGTGCTATGAATTTAACGACCACCAGGATATCCCATGAATACCAGTTCCATGACCATAGGTAAAAAACTCACCGCCGGCTTTGCCGTGCTCGGTTTGATGGTCGCCTTTATCGGCGGTTTTGCCCTTGTCCAGTTTGGCAACATGAATGATGTTGCCATCCGGTTTACCGACAGCATCTTGCCAGCGGTCAATCGCACCAGCGCGATCGGGGATTCTCTCGGTGAGTTGCGTCGTTATGAGCTGGGTTATTTCGTGGTGGCTGCCGAGCCGCTGAAAAGGGCTGAATATCGGAATATTGCCAGTCAACAGCTTAACGCGATCGCGCAGCAGCTGATTGCCCATGACAAGACGATCTGGCCTGAGGATGTGGCGGAGCGCCGTACCTTCGATGCGGTGAAATCTGACTGGGATCGTTACGTCGCCCTGCACCAGCGAGTCCAACAGCTGCAAGACAGCGATCAGCTTGCCGAAGCCCAACGCATCTTCCTTGAGGAGGGGGTTCCCCTTTACACCGCGCTGAGCAAGTCAGTGGCCTCCCTTATCCAGATTAACCATGGTTATGCGTCTGAATCCCGCAGTGACATTGTCGACTCTTATCAATCCGCCAATCTGAGTGTCACCATCGCGCTGGTGATCGGTCTGATACTGGTGGTGGTGCTCTCCGTGGTACTGACCCGCCAAATTCGCGACCCGCTGATCATGCTGGCCCGTCAGGCCCAGCGCATTGCCAATGGCGATCTGGGTCAGGGCGAACTGCAGCAGTGGATCCGCGACAGCCGCTTCAACCGCGATGAACTGGGTCAGCTGGGCTCCGCCATCAACCGGATGCAGGGCTCCCTCTCCGATCTGGTGAGCGAGATCGCCGGCTCCGTGAGCCAACTCAGCAGCGCAGTGGAGGAGGTGAGCGCCATCTCCAGCCAGTCTGCCAGCGGCATGGCCATCCAGCAGAACGAAGTCTCCCAGGTGGCGACCGCCATGAACGAGATGCAGTCCACCGTCAACGAAGTGGCCCGCAACACCACGGATGCCATGAGCGCCGCCAAGGATGCCTCCCGCACCTCTGCTGCTGGCAGCGAAGTGGTTCGCAGCTCCATTGCCAGCATCGAAGAGGTGTCGGTCAAGATTGAGCAGGCTGGCACAGTGGTGCAGCAGCTGGAGGCCGACAGCGCCAACATCAGCGTGGTGCTGGATGTGATCCGCGATATCGCCGGTCAGACCAACCTGCTGGCCCTTAACGCCGCCATCGAAGCGGCCCGTGCCGGTGAGCAGGGTCGTGGTTTTGCGGTCGTTGCAGATGAAGTGCGTTCATTGGCCCAGCGGACCCAGGACTCCACCGCCGAGATCAGCAAGATGATCGAGCTCTTGCAGAGCCGCGCCGCCGAGGCGGGCAACGCCATGCAGCTGAGTCGTCACCAGATGCAGGAGAGCGTCGGTCTGGCGCGGGATGCCGGTACCAGTATCGAGACCATCAACGGTGCCGTGGTGCGCATCACCGACATGAACACCCTGATCGCCACCGCAACCGAAGAGCAGAACGCGGTGACCGAAGAGCTCAACCGCAGCATCGTCAACATTCACAATGCCGCTGACGAGAATGCCCAGGGCGCTCATCAGATCGCCCAGGCTTGCGTCGAGCTGAGCAAGCTGGCAAGCACCCTGCACCATATGACCCAGCGCTTCACCCTCTAAGGGTTGATGCATGGATAACAGAAGGCCCCGCCAATTGGCGGGGCCTTGTTGTTTCTGGCGTTGTGGAAGGGCTCAGCTCAGGCCGACTATCTCGCCGTTCTCATCGATATCGATATGGCGATAGGCTGGCAGGCTGCCCAGCCCCGGCATGGTCATGATGGGGCCCGCCAGCGCATAGACGAAGCCGGCACCGGCGCAGAGCTTTACCTCGTCGATGGGCACCTCGAAATCGGTCGGCACCCCCTTGAGGGCAGGGTCATGGCTGATGGAGAGCGGCGTCTTGGCCACGCAGATGGGCAAGTGATCCCAGCCTTCGGCGGAAAGTTGCGCCAGCTGCTGGCGGGCTTTGTCGGATAGCTGCACTCCGCGGCCACCGTAGCCGCACTCCACCAGGGTCGCCAGCTTGCCGTCGAGGCTCATCTCGTCGGGGTAGAGCAGTTTCACCTTGCTAGGTTGCTCGCAGGCGGCGACCACGGCGCGGGCCAGCTCGCTGGCGCCGGCGCCACCCTGGGTGAAGGCATTGGAGATAGCTGCGCCACAGGCACCGGCTTGCTGCGCTTCATGGGCCAGCAGCGCTAGCTCGGCCTCGCTGTCGGTAGGGAAGCGGTTGATGGCGACCACCACCGGCACCCCGTAACGGCGGGCATTCTGGATATGCCAGGCGAGGTTGGCGCAGCCCTGCTTGAGGGTCGGCAGATCCTCCCCTTGCAGACTGGCAGGCAGCGGCTGGCCCGGGCGGATATCGAGCAGGCCGCTGTTGGCCTTGAGGCCGCGCACCGTGGCCACCAGTACTACGCAGGCGGGGGTGATGCCGGATTGGCGGCTCTTGATGTTAAAGAACTTCTCCAGCCCCATGTCGGAGCCAAAACCCGCCTCGGTCACCACATAGTCGGTCAGACCGAGGGCAATGCGATCGGCGATCACCGAGGAGTTGCCGTGGGCGATATTGGCAAAGGGGCCTGCGTGTACCAGCACCGGCGTCTGCTCGGTGGTCTGCATCAGGGTCGGTTGCAGCGCATCTTTGAGCAGCACCGTCATGGCGCCTGCTACTTCCAACTGTTCGGCGGTGACGGGCTTGCCGTGAATATCGCGGGCCAGCTGGATGCGGCCGATGCGATCGCGCAGATCCTTGAGATCGCTTGCCAGCGCCAGAATGGCCATTAGCTCGGAGGCGGCGGTGATGACGAAGCGATCGCTGCGCTCCACACCATCGGCAGCGCCGCCCTGTCCAATCGTGAGGTGGCGCAGTGCGCGGTCATTCATATCGAGGGTGCGCGGCCAGAGGATGTTATCGGCATCGATATCGAGCCGCGGCAGGCCGGTTTTGGCGGTGAACTCGGCACCCAGTTTCTGTTCGTGGAACAGGCGGGCATCGAGGGCAGCTGCCGCCAGATTGTGGGCCGCCGTCAGGGCGTGAAAATCGCCGGTGAGGTGGAGGTTCATCTCCTCCATCGGCACCACCTGAGCGTGGCCGCCACCGGCTGCCCCCCCCTTGACCCCGAATACCGGGCCGAGGCTCGGCTGGCGGATAGTGGCGATGCTGGGCTGGCCGATATGGTTGAGCCCCATAGAGAGGCCAAGGGTAGTCACCGTCTTCCCTTCACCGAGCGGGGTCGGGGTGATGGCGCTCACCAGTACCAGCTTGCCGCTCTGCTTGGGCTGAGACGTGAGCAGGTCGAGGCTGAGTTTGCCTTTGTAGTGGCCATGGGGGCTGAGCAGGTGCTGGGGGATGGCGAGGCGTTCGGCCAGCGCGTGAATGGAGAGACGGGGGGACTGGCGGGAGATCTCGATATCGCTTAGCATCAGCACCTCGTTGGCATATCGGGGTAAAATATGCGGCGCAGTCTAGTGGAATATAACGGGTAATCCAATGACGAAAACGATTTTATTTGGTGAGGGTGAGGTTCGTCAGAATCCTGTTCGGCTGGCTCTCAACGCACTCTATCATCCCCCCAAGCAGCCGATGACGGCGCTGGGGATCGTCAGTGCGCTGGTGCCGCTGTTCGGCTTCGGCTGGCAGGCGATGACCCAGGACCCAGAAACCCAGCTGCGCCACGAGATCCGCAAACGGGTCAACAAGCACAAGACCGACGAGGCAAACCTCATTTTGATCCTCCAGCTGGCCGCCATGTTTGACTGCCCCGAGATTGAAGTGGCGCTCCCCTATGCCCTCAGTGAGCAGCAGTTGTCGGTTGTCCGCACCCGACTGCCACGCTGGCAGTTGCACCCCGAGCAGGAGCGTCTGCTAGCCAAGCTCACCCCTGTTGCCGCATCCACCACCGCACCCGACCAGCGTTAGGCTTTAAGCCAGATCAGCAGGCCGGACAGTCAGGCCGTATCCTCTGCTCTGGCAATCATCACGGCTTATCCCACTGTTGCGGGGCGAGATAGCGCTCCTGCACGAACTCGATAAAGCAGCGCACCTTGGCCGAGACGAAGCGGCGGTGCGGATAGACCGCATAAAGTCCCACATCTCCCTTGTCCCACTCTGGCAGCAGGCTGACCAGCTGTCCTGACCGCAGCGCCTCCCCCACGATAAAGGTGGGCTGCAATATGATGCCCTGATCATCACAAGCGGCGCGGGTCAGCGCCACCCCGTTGTTGGCCCGCAGTGGCCCCTGTGGCCGGATGCTCTGCTGCTCGTTTCCCCGTTTGAAGTGCCACTCCGGCTGGGTCAGGGTGTAGATCAGACAGTCGTGCTGCTTGAGATCCTCGGGCTTTTCCGGTCTGCCCTTGCGTGCCAGATAGGCGGGGCTGGCGCAAAGCTCGACCCGAATGGTGGCCAGCTGGCGCGCCACCAGCGAGGAGTCGCTGAGGTGGCCGATCCGCAGCGCCAGATCGAACCCCTCTTCCACCAGCGCTACCCGCCGGTCGCTGTACTCGATATCGAGCTTGAGGTCGGGAAAGCGTTGGCGAAACAGCGGCAGGGCGGGGGAGAGGTGCAGATAGCCAAAATCCATCGGCACCGAGAGCTTGAGGGTGCCGTTGGGCTGCTGGTTGTGGTGGGTCAGCTGGCTGTGGGTCTCTTCCAGCTCCGCCAGCAGGGCGAGGGCGCGCTGGTAGTAGAACTGGCCCGCCTCGGTGGGATTGACCTGACGGGTGGTGCGCGACAGCAGCCGGGTGGCGAGGGACTCCTCCAGCTGTTGCATCAGTTTGGAGGCCATGGCGACCGAGATGCCGAGCTGGTTGGCGGCCTTGGTAAAGCTCTGGCACTCCACCACCTTGATAAAGGTACGCATGGCGGCGATCTGGTCCATTTTCCATCCTCAGTAAATAATGAATTTAATAAATCACTGATTATTCATCTTCAGAACGAGGTTAGCATTTTAACCACTGATGTGAACCCCAAGATGAAGGAACGAACGGATGAAAATGACCAAGGCTCTGCTGGCCTCCTGCCTGTTTATGGCGACCCCTCTGATGGCGGCGGATTACGATGTGGATGCGGCGCACACCACGGTGCAGTTCAAGGTGGGTCACCTGGGCTTCTCCGAGCTGGTGGGTCGCTTCAACACCTTCAGCGGTACCTTCAGCATGGATGACGCCAACCCCGCGGCGGCCAAGGCGAGCTTCGAAGTGGATGCCGCCAGCGTTGACTCCAATCACGAAGCCCGCGACAAGCACCTGCGCAGCCCTGACTTCCTCGACGTGAAGCAGTATCCCAAGATGACCTTCGTCAGCTCCGCTTACGAGGGCACCAAGGATAAAGGCGTGCTGAAAGGGACTCTGACCCTGCACGGCGTCTCCAAGGAAGTGGCCTTCGATCTGGTCAAGATCGGCGAAGGCAAGGATCCCTGGGGCGGCTACCGCAGCGGTTTCAACGCCTCCACCACCATCAAGCGCAGTGACTTTGGCGTGAGCTACATGCTGCCCGGCATTCCGGACGAGATGAACATCAACCTGTTTGTCGAAGGCGTGCGCAAGTAATGGGCGCGGAACTTCTGCTGCAAACCCTGGCGGCTCCTCTGGGAGCCGCTTTGCTATCGTGGCGCTGGCCGCGACTGGGGTATCTGTGGGGCGCGCTGGCGCTCTGGCTGGTGGGATCCTGGCTCGGCGGCTTCTATGGCATGCCGGAAAAGGCGTGGCAGTGGCTGCCGCTGACCCTGCTGGTGCCCGCCATTGCGGCTCAGGTGAACGATCTGCGTGGCTCGCTGCTGCTCTTTGCCGTGATCAGTGTGCTGGTGTGGTGGCAGGGATTGGCCTCGGTACTGGCGAGCGAACCCGGGATCTGGCTGGCGCTACTGCCCGCCATCCTCTGGTTTGGCTGGAGCACCTTGCGCTGTGATAGCCGCGAGGGGCTCGGGTTTGCCCTCGGCTTTATCTGGTTGGCACTGGTGATCGGCATCGATGGCAGTCTGCTGATTGCCCAGCTGGCCGGTGCGCTGGCCGCTTTCGCCGGTTTTCGCGCCCTGCTTGCCACCTTTGTTGACATCAAGGTAGCACCCGCCGGTCTGGCGCTGGCCCTCGCCTTCGTCCAGATGCTGGCCTGGCAATATGTGGAGGTGCCGCTGGTGGTGTTGCTGCCGGTCTGGTTGCTGCCGCTGCTGGAGTGGGCGTTACGTGACACACCCTGGCCAGTGCGTTGGGGTGGGCTGATCCTGCTCGCAGCCGCGGGAACCGGGCTCAGCCTATGGTGGGTGTGGCCTGCTGCTTCTTTGTACTGATTTTTGCATGAAAAACAGGCAATTACAGTCATTTTTGCATACTCGCTCATACTCTTGGCAGATAATGATTGAGCCCCATATGTGTTTCAGATAAAAAGGATTTTCATTTTATTTGGACACACACAGAACCCGGCCGCGCCGGGTTCTGTTTGCCTGCTTTGCGGCACATAAGGAGGCCACAGTTGCGCAGTCAAGGATCTGAGCATCTGTTTTTTCGCCATTTCACCGGACAGGGACGTATCGATGGTCTCTGCATTCTGCTGGTCACTCACCTGCTTCCCGATCGCCCCCGTTTTATCGACGCTCTCGGTCAGATTGGACGGATTGGCGCCATTTTGCCCAAACCGAAATCGGTACACGGTCCGACCCTGGAGTGGGTATCCCAGCACTATCCGGTGCTGCCCCTCAACCGACGCTGGACCAATGAACCCGACAGCATCATCCAGCAGATTGCGCCGCTGGTGGCCCCCCACGAGCGGTTGCTGATCCTCGATATAGGCGGTTACTTTGCCAAAACCCAGGTGATCTTGAGTGAATACTTCGGCCCCCGTTTCCTAGGGGTGGTGGAGATGACCGAGAACGGCCACCAGCGCTATGAGCAGGAGGTGCTGGCGACCCCTGTGGTGTCGGTGGCGCGCAGTCCCCTCAAGCAGGCCGAGGATATCCAGATTGGTTTGAGCGTGGTCTACTCCGCGGAGTCGTTGGCCCGCAACCTCAACCGTACCTTCAACGTCTGCGAAGCCGTGCTGTTTGGCTATGGCAAGGTGGGGCGCAGCATCGCCCGTGACCTGCGTTGTCGCAACCTCCATCTCGGGCTGGTGGAAACAGATGTGCTGCGACAGGTCGAAGCGCTCTCTCACGGTTTTCGCTTGATCACCAAGGCTGAAGCCTTGAGCCGCGCCGAGCTGGTGATCTGCTCTACCGGCAACGGCTCGCTGGATTTGGCGGATCTGCAGGCGCTGCGCCCCGGCACCATGGTGGCCTCGGTCACCTCGGCCGACGACGAGTTTGCCTTCTCGCTGGCCCAGTTGCCGTGGCCGAGCGAAGAGGTGTGCCCCCATGTGCTGGCCCTCAACCGGCCGGATGGTACCCAGATCTACCTGCTCAACCGGGGCGAGGCGGTCAACTTCGTCCATGGCGCCGTGATTGGCGAATATGTCTATCTGGTGCTGGCGGAGATCATGGAAGGGATCCGGATGCTGGCGGCAGGCCCTCTTGCACCCGGCCTGTTCGAGCTGCCAGAATCGGCGATGCGTACCATTGCCCGCCATTGGCTGGCCGATTTTCATGGGGTTGATCAGCACTGATTTGACCAAACCGGGATCGGCCATTGGGCAGCGGTACCCCACTTCCCGCCATTGTCGTTTTTTTATGGAGTCACTCATGACCGAGTCTGAAACCCTGATCAGCAAACCCCGCATCGAGATCCGCTACTGCACCCTCTGTCGCTGGATGCTGCGCGCCGCCTGGCTGGCGCAGGAGCTGCTCTCCACCTTCGACAGCGATCTGGGGGAGGTGGCGCTGGTGCCGGCCAGCAAGGGGGAGTTCCGCATTCTGGTGGGCGGGTTGCAGGTGTGGGATCGGGTGGTCGATGACGGCTTCCCCGAGGCCAAGGAGATCAAGCAGCGGGTGCGTGACGTCATCGCCCCTGAGCGGGATCTCGGCCACTCGGATCGCAAGGCGGCCGAGTAACGCCAGATGGGCCGAGCGCCTCGAAAAGGTGCTGAGCATGAGAGCGAAAGGAGAGGGAGGCGATGGCCTCTCTCTCCTTTTTTTTTTCATTTGGCTGTTTGCCTGGCTCCAGCAGGGCTATAAGCGCGGCTCGGCCAGATGACTGCCGATATAGCGGGCCCGCTTGTGGGACTTGATGCGGCTCACATCGACCCACACCAGCCCATCGATGCAGTGGTTGAAGTCGGGGTCGATGCCAAAATCCATAAACTGGACGCCGCCCGGCTCGCACAGCTCGGAATACTGCTTGTAGAGGGTAGGGATGGCGCAGCCCAAATTGTCGAGGCGGGCCTTGAGTGCTTTGAGGTCGGCGCCGTAATCCAACCCCTCGAACAGAGGTTGCGTCTCGGGGTAGGGACGGCGGGAGGGAGCCAGCGCCAGCTCGGGGGCAAAGTGCTGGCGGTAGAAGCTCACCAGCAGATCCTTGGCCGCTGGCGGCAGGCTGCCGGAGAGCGACACCGGGCCAAACAGGTAGCGGTAGCGGGGATAGCGGGCCAGATAGGCACCGATGCCGAACCAGAGATAATCGAGCCCCCGCTTGCCCCAGTAGGCGGGCTGGATAAAGCTGCGGCCAAGCTCGATGGCCTGCTCCAGTCGGGGCAGCAACTTATCCTCGAAGCCGAACAGGGTATGGCTGTAGAGACCATCCTTCCCCTTGCTGGCCAGCAGCTCCACCACTGGGGCAAAGCGGTAGGCGCCGATAATGTCGAGTCGGGCCGGATCCCAGAGGATCAGGTGGTGATAGTCGTTGTCAAAGCCATCGAGATCCCGCCGCTTGCCGGATCCTTCCCCCACAGCACGAAAGGCGATCTCCCGCAGTCGCCCCAGCTCGCGCAGGATCACCGAGTGACTCAGTTCATGGCGGCGGTAGAGGTAGATCCCCTGACCATCCGGGGTGGTGCCGAGCTGTTCGCAGCTTTCGATGGCCTGTTTGAGCTGGCGGCGATCCTCCGGCAGGGCGATGGGGGCCTCGGTCTGCAGGCGCCCTGCCTTGCCCCGGCCAATCCGGTAGAGGTGGTTGCGCACCAGCCGCGCCGCCGTCTTGGCGGGCAGCTCATGAAAACTGCCGAGTGGAATGCGCGCTCCTATGGTCACCGGCAGGGTCTGCCCCTGCTGGCGAAACAGCTGGCGTACCAGCAACAGGGCGGAGGCGGGCTTGTTGAGCCAGGAGGCGAGATAGAACCAGAGGCTATTGCGTCCCCCCAGATGGATGGGCACCAGCGGGGTGCGGGTGCGCTGGGCCAGCTTGATAAAGCCTGCCTGCCAGGGGCCATCTTTCACTCCCTTCAGGCCAAGCCGGGAGACTTCGCCTGCGGGGAAGATCACCAGCGCCCCTTCATGGGCGAGGTGCTCGTTCATGGCGAGGATGGCCTGTCGATCGGTCTTGCCCTCCATATTGTCCACCGGCAATAGCAAAGGGCGCAGCGGCGCGAGCTGGGCCAGCAGCTGGTTGGCGACGATCTTCACATCGGGGCGGATGCGACCGAGCAGTTGCAGCAGCGCCAGTCCATCCAGCGAGCCGATGGGGTGGTTGGCAACAAGAATGACCCGGCCGCTGGCGGGAATATGCTCCAGTTGCGCCTCGCTGACCCGATAGTCGAAATCGAGCTGGGTCAGCGCCTGCTCGACAAAGTCGAGGCCGCGCAGGTGCGGGTAGCGGGCGGCAAAGTCGGCAAAGGCACGTTCGTTGAGCAGCCAGCCCAGCAGCCGCTTGAACAACGGGGTGAGCAGGGGGTAGCCAAGCAGGCGGGGGAAGTGCTGGGTCAGCAGGGTATCGATAGTGAACATCTGGAGGGCTCCGGCGATCCGTTGCTCCCAGCATGATGTGGCACTGTTCCCGCGACATGTCAGCGGGATGACAGTTTGATGGCAGCGGCAGCCAGTAGCTCCTGAGCGACCCTCCCCGGTTTACCTTTGTTGATGGGTGATGGCCAGATAGCAAGGGGGGCCGGTTGACCGGCTCCCCCTTGGTTGTCGCGGTAAAGATAGCGACCCGATTAACCGCGCCAGGCTGCGGTGAGGCGCACCAGCTCCACCAGGGTGGCGACCGATTTCTCCATGGATTGCAGCGGGATGAACTCGTGCTTGCCGTGGAAGTTGTGGCCACCGGTGAAGAGGTTGGGGCAGGGCAGGCCCATAAAGGAGAGACGGGCGCCATCGGTACCGCCGCGAATGGGCTTGATTTTCGGCACCACGTCGGCGGCCTCCATGGCGGCCTTGGCCAGCTCGACGATATGCATGTGCGGCTCGATCTGGCTGCGCATGTTGCGATAGCTGTCGGTCAGGGTCAGCTCGATGCGGGCCTTCGGATACTCGGCCAGCAGGGCTGCCACCCGGTTCTGCATCTCGGCTTTGCGTGCGGCAAAGTGCTCGTCGTCGAAGTCACGGATGATGTAGTGCAGGGTGCTCTCCTCCACGGTGCCGCTCATCTGGGCCAGATGGAAGAAGCCCTCATACCCGTCGGTGCACTCCGGGGTCTGCTCGGCAGGCATGGCGGCGTGGAAGCGGGCGGCCAGGGTCTGACTGTTGATCATGCTCCCCTTGGCGGTGCCGGGGTGGACGTTATTGCCGATAAAACGAACTGTGGCGCTGGCGGCGTTGAAATTTTCATACTCCAGCTCGCCCAGTTCGCCGCCATCCACGGTATAGGCCCACTTGGCCGGGAATCTCTCCAGCGGGAACAGGTTGGCGCCGCGGCCGATCTCTTCATCCGGGGTAAAGCCGACCCAGATATCGCCGCGCGGGATCTCGGGGTGGGCCTGCAGGTGGTCGATGGCAGTGAGGATCTCGGCGATACCCGCCTTGTCGTCGGCGCCAAGCAAGGTGGTGCCGTCGGTAGTGATAAGGTCCTGACCCAGATAGTTTTTCAGGAAGCGGTAGTCACGGATGGCGAGCACCTCGTCACCCTTGCCAAGGCAGATGTCGCCGCCCTGATAGTTTTCGATGATTTGCGGTACTACGTGCTCCGCCTCGTAGTCGGCGGTATCCATGTGGGCAATCAGGCCGATGGCGGGGGCGTCCGGCTGGTTGCCCGGCAGGCAGCCGGTGAGGTAGCCGTGTTCATCCAGGGTGACCCGGGTTAGCCCCAGCGCCTTCATCTCTTCTTGCAGGGCGCGGGCAAAGATCAGTTGTCCCTTGCTGCTCGGGCAGGCTGGATTGGTCTCATCGGAGCGGGTATGAAAAGTTACGTAACGCAGAAAACGCTCAAGCAGGGTATCCATTAGTCAGCCTCTAACCGATTGTGAGCGGTCATTGTGGCCAATCCGTGCGGGGCACTCATTGCGTCAGCGCAGGTTTTTCCCATTTTTTGACGCAAGGGGAGGGTGGGGAATGTGCGGCGCACGGCGCAACCTCGGGGAGGGAGATCGCATAAATGTTGCGTTTATCGCGATATTTAGGCGCTGGCGGTGGTGGCCAAATTCCCCTCAGTGACCGCACAGCAAGGCGTCAGCCCAATCATGGCGTTTTCACACACTTTTCAAGGGGAAACCGGGCTGTCGCATAACCTGCGCCATCCCAGAGCCCGCCTGCCCGCCAGCAAGATTTGATCGACTTATTAAAAGGGGATTTTGAACACTATTTTTTATTGTCACTGCCCGCGGTAAGTGTGTACACTCCGCGCCGATCCAAGGGTAACCCTGAAGCAGGCAGAGCCGCCAGAAACCCGACCGATCATACGCCTATAGGGCGAGGCACGCAGAAACGACAGACACTGCTGGGGAATGGTTTCTTTAATACCGGTTAGGCTCCGGTATCAGGGAGAACAACAGACTCTCATCCTTCATTTGACCGAGTGGGCCACCGGCTCATCATCTTCCCTTGTCATGGGCGGTCACTGACGGTGAGGTGGGCTGTGGTTGTTGTCGTCTATCAACACGCATGCGTGCTGGCGCCTTCGCTTCTCTTCCTTGGAACCCTCTCCTTCTGTCGGGATCGCTGCCGAATGATGAACTGACGGCGTGGCTGATGTCGTCTGTCATCAAAGTACCGCGGCGCTACGGCATAGTGGCACCGCATACCGTTGAGCTTGATGTAAAGCCACCAGCCCCACATCAAGACTCGTTACTTCCCCAAGATCCACCAGGCAGCCTCTGGCTTGCCGCGATGTGCAAAAGGTTGGTTTGGGTGGCTGCGTCTCGTGATGGCAGCGCTCGCCGTACTCTGCACTAGATGGTCTGGATGTGATTGAGGGTAACGAAGGCGACTTTGGGTCGCTCATTTGCGAGGCATAGCCCATGACTAACTGGTCCAGCAAGG
This sequence comes from Aeromonas sp. 75A, assembly GCF_051919425.1. NCBI lineage: Bacteria > Pseudomonadati > Pseudomonadota > Gammaproteobacteria > Aeromonadales > Aeromonadaceae > Aeromonas > Aeromonas sp. 75A. The sequence goes on from NZ_JBQBES010000002.1 coordinate 3,554,963, forward strand.
ACTCCTTGAAGGTCTACAACGTTCCCTACTGGGGTGCGGGTTTTTTCAATATCAATGACGCCGGTCATGTGACCGTCGCCCCCGACAAATCACGCCCTGACGCGCATATTGTGCTCTCTGACGCCATCGAACAGTTGCGTCAGTCCGGGCTGACCACCCCCGTGTTGCTGCGCTTCCCCGACATTCTCAAGAGTCGGGTCGATGCGCTGTTCAACGCCTTTGGTCAGGCCATCGAGAAGTCAGGCTATGAAGGGGACTACCTCTGCGTTTACCCGATCAAGGTAAACCAGCAGCGTCGTGTCATCGAGACCATCAGCCAGTCCTACAGCGACAAGCCCCGGCTTGGCCTGGAAGCTGGTTCCAAACCGGAACTGCTGGCCGTGCTGTCCCATCACCATGAGCAAGGCTCGGTGATCGTCTGCAACGGTTACAAAGACCGCGAATATATCCGCCACGCCCTCTTGGGCAACCTGATGGGCCACAAGGTCTACATCGTGGTGGAGAAGCCCTCCGAACTGGAAATGGTGCTGGACGAGTCAGCTCGTCTCAACATCAAGCCCAACATCGGGGTGCGTGCCAAGCTCGCTTCCACCGGCTCCGGCATGTGGGAATCGAGCGGTGGCTCCATGTCCAAATTTGGTCTCTCCGCCTCCCAGATCCTGGCGCTGATCGAGCGTCTGCGCGGGCTGGGCAAGCTGGATTGCCTGCAACTGCTGCACTTCCATCTGGGTTCCCAGATCGCCAATATCCGCGACATTCAGGGTGGCATCCGCGAGTGCGGCCGTTTCTACGCTGAACTGCGTCGCCTCGGTGCCAACATCGAAGTCGTGGACGTCGGTGGCGGCCTGGGTGTGGACTACGAGGGAACCCGTTCCCAGAGCCACTGCTCCGCCAACTACAGCCTCTCCGAGTACGCCAACAACGTGGTATGGGGCATCGGCGATGTCTGTCGCGAGTTCGATCTGCCGCACCCGACCATCATCAGCGAGTCTGGCCGTGCCCTGACCGCCCACCACGCCGTGCTGGTCACCAATATCATTGGTGCCGAAGGGGTGGAGATGAACGACATCAGCGCGCCGGACGAAGATGCGCCGACCATTCTGCAGAACATGTGGAAAGGCTGGCTGGATCTGCGCAGCGAAGATCCCTCCCTGCTGGAGATCTTCCATGACTCGGTGGCAGATCTGGGTGACGTGAATACCCAGTACACCATGGGCCTCTTGAACCTTGAACAGCGTGCCTGGGCCGAGATGCTGCACCAGAACACCTGTCTGGCGCTCAAAGAGATGCTCAACCCGGTCAACCGCAACCACCGTGCGCTGGCTGACGAACTGAGTGAAAAGCTGGCGGACAAGTGCTTTGCCAACTTCTCCCTGTTCCAGTCTCTGCCGGATGCCTGGGGTATCGGTCAGGTATTCCCGGTGATGCCGCTGGCTGGTCTCGATCGTCCGCTTAGCCGTCGCGGTATCCTGATGGATATCACCTGTGACTCCGACGGTCAGGTCGAGCACTATGTCGACGGTCTGGGGGTCGAGAGCACCCTGCCAATGCCGGTCTACGGCGAGAACGAAGAGTGCCACGTCGGCTTCTTCCTGGTGGGTGCCTATCAGGAGATCCTCGGCGATCTGCACAATCTGTTCGGTGACACCCACTGCGCGGAAGTGTGGTTGGACGAAGAGGGCAAGATGGACATTCGCAACGTGGTGCGTGGCGACACCGTCGACCAGCTGCTGCGTTACGTCAACATCGACCCGTCCGTGATCCGCGAGAACTACCAGCGGATCGCTGCCCACCCGGCGCTGGACGATGCCACTCGCAAAGCCCTGCTCGACGAGCTGGAGCTGGGCCTGCAAGGCTACGCCTATCTGGAAGACGAATAAGCGCCCGCGCTTGACGTTCGCGGTGAAGGCATAAAAAAGGGAGGCATTTGCCTCCCTTTGTCCTATCTGTTTCTCCTGTGGTGGTCAGGTCTGCGAGCTCAGCGCCTTGTGCAGATCCCGCTGCAACTGCTGATTGTCGTCTCTTTGCAGCTCCACAATACCCAATTGCAGCCCCTGCTCGATGGTGAGCGACCCATTCAACATGGCGTTGATGGCGGCTTCACTCAGCAGCATCACCCGGTCTTTGGGGTTTGGGCCGCTGGTGTGCAACTGGAGCAGTAGGGACTCCTTGCCTCGTACTCTGGACCAGAGTCCTGAGTCGATAAGCAGGATGGAGATCCCGCCACCTACCCCTGCCTGCTGGAGTCGACTTTTGAGGGTTTGTAGCCATGCCTGGCTACGGGAGAAGCCGGCTTCGCCTGTCAGGGCTGCCAAGGGGGGCAACTGCTCACGGCTCACCGCAGTCGCCGTCGCCATGGCAATATTGACCGTGCCGGGCCAGCTCTGTTCGAACGGATTGGGATAAAGGGCATCATAACCACAGCTCTGCCCTATCCCAGGGATGAGGCAGAGCAGGACCATGCATGCGCGCAAGGTGCGTTGCATCATGGCGTCACTATGTTGAACCAGAAGTTGAACTTGTCGAGCAGGCTGATGAAGTCACTGAACGTCTGCTGATCACCCTCGATCTTGATCTCGCCGTTGGCGATCTTCTGCTCCATGGTGCCCTGACCGAGCTGGATATCATCCAGCGTCTTCTTGCTCAGGGTAATGGTCACATCAGGCTTGGCGGCATAGCGGGTTGTGTGGTTGAGCACCGAGTTCTCCAGACTCAGGGTATGTTTCTCCTCGATGTCGGTGAACGCCATGTTGATGACCATCTTCTTGCCCGCCGCTTTCTCGGGATTAATGCGCACCGAGAGATAGTCAAACAGCATGCTGGGGCTCATGGCCCGGATGGTGTCCGGTGAGGCGGTGACTGTTCCGCCAACATTAGGAACGCCATTGCGCAGCTCATAGGCGCCTTGCAGATAGACGGAGCGCCACGGGCCGGATTCAGCCTGATAGCCCAGCTGCTCCAGTGCATCTGCCAGCAGCAGCTTGCCCTCTGTGTTGTTCGGGTTGGCAAACACCAGATGTTTGAGCACTTCTGCTACCCAGCGATATTCCCCCTTGTCGAACGAGGCCTTGGCTTTTTTCAGTACCTCCTGCTCGCCCCCCATGAACTCGATATATTTGGGGCCGACCATTTCTGGGGGCAGGTTGTCGAGATCGGAGGGGTTGCCGGAGTACCAGCCCATATAGCGCTGATAGATGGCGCGGCTGTTGTGGCGCAGGGTGCCGTAATAACCGCGGTTCGGCCAGAAGTCGTTGAGCTCGGGGGGGAGGGTGATTTGCTCGGAGATCTCCTCGCCGGTGTAGCCCATGTTCATCAGGCGCACCGACTGGTCGTGGATGTATTTGTAGAGGTCACGCTGCTTCTTGAAGTAGTCGACGATATTGGTATTGCCCCAGCGTGGCCAGTGGTGGCTCTGGAACTTGACCTCGGCCTGATCACCCCAGGTTTCGATGGTCTCGTTGAGAAAGCTGGCCCACTTCAGCGCATCACGCACCTGGGCGCCGCGCAGGGTGAGGATATTGTGCATGGTGTTGGTGGTATTTTCGGCCATCCATAATGCTTTGCTGTCCGGGAACCAGGTGTTCATCTCGGCCGGGGCTTCGGTGCCCGGGGTCATCTGGAAGACCATCTTGACGCCATCGACCGTCAGCGTCTCACCGGTTTTGGTGATAAAGCGGGTTGGCAGCAGCAGCGAGGGCACGCCGGTGGAGGTGGTTTGCCCCAGACCGCCATTGACGCCCCCCTGCGGGTTACGCGGCAGCAGGGCGCCGTACATGTAGACGGCGCGGCGGGCCATGGCATTGCCGGCGATGACGTTCTCCGACACCGCGTGTTCGGTAAATCCTTCCGGCGCGATGATCTCGACGCCGTTCTTTTTCACCTCGTCCAGCGAGTTGAACAGACCGGCGGCACCGCCGTAGTGATCCACGTGGGAGTGGCTGTAGACCACCGCAGTGACCGGGCGCTCCCCTTGGGTCTTGTTGATGAAGGCCAGCGCCGCCTTGGCGGTTTGCGGGGAGATCAGCGGATCGAACACCACCCAGCCCTTGTTGCCTTCGATAAAGGTGATGTTGGAGAGATCAAAGCCGCGAATTTGGTAAATCTTGTCGGTGACCTTGAACAAGCCGTACTGCATGTTGAGCTGGGCATTGCGCCACAGGCTGGGGTTGACGGTCTCCGGCGCGGCCTTATCGAGGCCGATGTAGGTCTTGTACTGCTCCAGATTCCACACCACGTTGCCCTTGTCATCCTTGATGGTCAGGGTCTCCGGTTTGGCGATAAAGCCACGCTGGGCATCCTCGAAATCCTGCTTGTCATTGAAGGGCAGGGTATTGAGCACCTGCTGGTTTGCCTTGATGGTAAATTCGCTGGCAGGCTTGGGGTCGATGGCGGCCTTGGCCGACTGCACAAGAGCAGGCTGCACAAGCAGTGCGCCACAGAGCAAGAGCGAGAAAATCGTGGGGGTGGAAAGCCTCGGTTTCATCGGTATGGCTCCAGATGGTGGTGTGGGTCGACAGGGCTAAGTGTAGTCAGGCTCAAGTCAGGGAAGAGAAGAAAGGGGGACTTGCGCTACACAACGCCATCCGGGAGGAAAACAGCAGGAATTGCGCCTGCAGGAGCACTGCCGTTGCACATCTTGATCTGTATCAAGATAGGTCGCAACGGGTTGTCTTACGGTCAGGAGTGATGTTGATGGGATGTAACAAAAGGATGTGCATATGGAACTGAAAAGGGACCCGAGATGCTATACCGACGTTTGTATCGACGGTAAGTGGTATCACTACGACCACTGCAGCACCAACGTCTATATGCTGATGGGAGGCGCCGCGCCGAGCCTTCAGCTAGCCTATGAGCCGAGCAGCGAAGAGGAGCTGATCGAGATGCTCCAGCAGCTGGGGCGCTTCTGACTTACCGAATTGATGTCTTGCCATATGGCCATCGGGCGCGTTGCCACGATGGCCACCACTCTTCACCGCTGTACCTTATCTCAGCGGTTTTTATTGCCCAATAACCCCTTGCCAATCTCCAGCATGGCGACGGCCGCGGCGTAGCTGCTATCGGACTTGCCAATCTCATCCGCCACATAAAGAAAATTGGACTGGTACTTCTCGACGGCCTCTCGCGGGCTGGCTGCGTCAATAAAGTCCTCCTCCACCTCGAATCCTTGGGTCAGCAGTGCCGCCTTTTCACTCAGAAAAGTCGGAGACGCCATGTCGATAAAGGTGTATTGCTGCCGATTGGACACCGGAATGGTAAAAAACTGGTATCTGGCCATGGGTAAATCCTCGCTTGAAGCGGGTGATAGATGACGTGACGCTGGTTTTAATCTGTGGCTCGCAGGCGGCTTCGTTTCCCTCGACGTCGCAGACCGTGCATGTCGGGAATGCCGCATTTTGTTTTCGTTCGAGACTACTTTGTTGGCGTTTGCCCGGCAAGTGGGTCGCAGAGATTTTCTGGATGATCCGAGCAACCGAGATGTTGTGGGCAGGGGCGAGACCGGGATAATGCCGGGCTCACGTTGAGCCCGGCTTGTCAGCGCTCTGTTACAGCACGAAGCTCTGTACCATGGCGCGCAGCTGTTCGGTGAGCTGGTGGATCTGGCGGGCGGCATCGCGGGCGGCGTTGGCCACTTGCAGCGCCTCGTCACTGCCATCGGAGATGCGCACCACGTTGCGTTCGATCTCGTTGACCACGGCTCCCTGCTGCTCGATGGCGCTGGCGATGATGGCGTTGGTATCGACCATTCGATCCACCTTCTCGGTGATGGCGCCGAAAGCCTGTTTTGCCTCCTGCGCCAGCCCGACCCCCTCCTGCGCTTCATGGCTGGCCGCCGACATGGCGGTGACCGAGGCGCGGGCACCGGATTGCAGCTGTTCAATCATCTGCTGGATCTCGACGGTGGCCCCCTGGGTGCGGTTGGCAAGAGACCGCACCTCGTCGGCCACCACCGCAAAGCCGCGACCCTGCTCACCGGCCCGGGCAGCTTCGATGGCAGCGTTGAGGGCCAGCAGGTTGGTCTGTTCGGCGATGCCGCGGATCACGCTGATGACGCCGCCAATCTGGCTGCACTGCTGTTCCAGTTGGCCTATGGTGTCGGCGGTACGCAGCACCTCGCGGTTGATATGGTCGATGGCCTTGATGGTTCGTTCCACCACATTCTCGCCCTGACCGACCACGTTCTGCGCCTCCTGGGTCATGCGGGCAGCTTGCAGGGCGTTGCCCGCCATGTCTTGTGAGGTGGCGGCCAGCTCCTTGATGGCGGTGGCCACCTGATGGGTCTCCCCTTGCTGATCGGCAATGACCTCCTGCGAGCGGCAGGTGCGCGCTTCGATCTCGGTGGCGCTCTTCACTACTGTGACGCCATTTTCACGCACCCGCAGCATCAGGGTGCGCAGGGTCTCCAGGGTCACGTTGTAATCCCGGCTGATGGCGGCCAGCTCGTCCTGACCGACGATCTCGATGTGCTGGCTGAGATCCTGGGCGTTGACCCGGGCGGCGATATCACGCACCCGCCCTACGGTGCCGCGCAGGGAGAGATAGGCACCGATCATCAGGTAGAGGTAGAGCAGCAAGCTGGCGGTCAGCGGCGCGGTGATCCACCAGAAGTGGCGTTGGTTGGCGGTCAGCCGCTGATGTAAGTCGGCCTCCAGCCGCTGGCGTACCTGGCCTGCCAGTGCAGTGATGGCCTCGTCCATCTTATCCCCCAGTGCCTGCACCTCCTTGGTGGAGAGCTGCACCAGCTGATCCTTCATCATCTTGTTTTCCATGGTCTCGACCCCCTGACGCACCAGCTGTATCAGAGCATCGGTCTGCTGACCCAGCTCGGCGCGGTAGGCCGGTTCCATCTGGTAGAGCAGGGTCAGATCGGCCTCCAGCTCCTGCAGGGTGGCGCTGATAAGGTCGAGGCGAAAACGCAGGCCGCTGTAGCCCTCTGCCTGAAACAGGCCGAAGTCGGCGATGGTGGCGGCGCGATCTCGCACTTGAGCCAGCAGGTCGCGCAGCTGCGGCAACCGCTCGCTGGCGAGGATCACCATGTAGTAGGTACCGAGCGCCGGATCCTGGATCAGGCTGCTACTGGCAGTAATGTGCTTGTAGAGGTGGCGCACCTCGGTCAGCAGCTTGTCGTGGCGCAAGTTGCTCTGCTCCACTTCCAGCTTGCCCGCTTCATTCTGCAAAGCGGCCCAGCCCTGCTGGATTACCTCAAAGGAGGGGGTGTTCTGGCGGGTGTCGGCAAAGGCTTGCAGGCTCTGATCAACGGCTTGTGCGGCTGCCTTGACCTGATCATCACCGACCGGATCCACCTCATGGGCGTGACGGGTCACCAGATTGCGATGGGTGAGCAGGGCTTGCTCGATAGCGGGCACGGGGGCGAGATTGACCACTCCCGCCAGCTCGCGGTTGGCCTGGACGTTGTCATCCTGCAGCCGCCCCAGCAGATTGGTCATGCTGTAGGCCAGTGGCAGCAGCATCAGGCAGGACCAGAGCAGGAATTTGTATTTGAAGGAGAGCTGATTGCCCAGCCGGATGGCGGGGTTGAAAATCCATTTCATGTTAAGCCTCGATACCTGAGTGCGGGCGTGATTCGTGTTGCCTGAATAGTACTCCGAGCGGCCTCCCTTGGGTGATGGCCGGTTGCAAGTTGTGATCCCCTTGGCTTTTTACTTCCGGGCGGGGGCGCGGTCAGCCGAGCCAATAGAAAACGGGCCACCCGAAGGTGACCCGCGGTCGATAAGGGGATATCCGCCTGCAACCGTCAGTTGAACGCCAGGAAGGGCGAGACGCAGAGCAGCAGGCCGGTGACGATGATGATGTAGAGGGAGGTGCCCTTGTACTTGTGTAGCGCCGGTACCTGATAGACCAGATAGGCCGGGATGAGGCAACCCACCATACCGAAGATGGGGCTGCAGATGGAGGTGAAGCTCAGTACCGGTGCGTTGAGCACGATGGCACCCCAGGAGAGCATGACGGTAAACACCATGATCCCTTTGCCTACCAATCCTTTGTTGATGCGGTTTTCCGGCAGCACCCGGCGCAACAGGTTCATCGCCAGACCCTGACAGGCTTCACGGAAACCGAGGTAAACGCCGAAGTAGGCGGTCATCACCGCGAAGATGTTGAGGGTGAGGCTGAGCAGCTTGAGGGTCTGGCCGGGCATCCCCTGGGCTACCATCGCCAGTGCGGAGATGTTCTCTTCAGAGGCTTTGACCGCCTGATCGTGGCCCATGGCCAGAGTGAAGGAGATCGCGTAGAAGAACACCACCACGAACAGGATGCCGAAGGCGATATTCATGGCGCGCATCGCCTTGAAGCGGGCTACTTCCAGCGACTTTTCCCGCGAGCGGTAGGAGATCACCATGGGGCTCAGGCTCTGGATAAAGAGGATGGAGGTGAGGGTAAAGGGCAGCATGATGATGGCATCCTTCATCCAGTCACCGGCAGCGGGCATGGCGGTGATGTTGGCCGCATCCCACTTGTCCACCATCATCAGGCCGAGCACGGCCACCACGCTGATCTTGGTCAGCACCATAAAGGTGGAGATCTTGAACAGCAGGTTTTCGCCGCGCGATGCCAGTGCCACCAAGCCACAGATCAGCACCAGACCGTAGAGCGGGTTTTCGGAGAGCAGGCCGTCGGTGACGCCGAAGCTCTGCAGGAAGGAGGCGCTGTCATTGGTGATGGCGGTGGAGTAGACGAAGACCCAGATCACCAGCATCACGAAGTAGAGCGCGCCGAGCAGCACACCCCAGTTCTTGCCAAGGTAGCCGGTGATGACGCTGGGATAATCCTTGCACTCCGGCGAGGTGGCCAGGGTGTTGATAAAGAGGCGCTGGAACATGTACATGGCGGGGTAGCCGATCACCGCTGAGAGCAGAAAGACCCACAAGCCCATCAGACCCACCTGTACCGGCAGGAAGACGATCCCTGCGCCGATGGCCATGCCGATGCTCATGATGATCCAGCCCCAGTCGGTGCTGTCGAAGCGAACCGCTTCTTTCCATTCCAGCGTGCCCATCACGGGGCTGGCGAGTGTAGTGCTATGCGCGTCCATTAAAACCTTCTTTTTTGTAGGGATGTGGGAAAGCGGCGCAAATATAGTTGAATAAAACTGTCATAAACAATGCCCATAAGAGTACTTTTGTTCAAATCAGGATGGTGATCACGGTTTATATTGAGGCCGAAAGGTGCCTTTAAACGCCATTTCTGTATCTTTTTGTTGAATGGATAAAATAAAAAGCAAATAATGTTGAGCGGAATGAGATTCATAATTGCAAAAAAAATTGCACAAACAGGAGTGGCTATATGAAACGCATCATCACAGCAGCAGCGGCACCTGACGCTATCGGTCCCTACAGCCACGGCACAGCCTATGGCGACCTTATCTTTACCTCCGGTCAGTTGCCGGTTTGCAAGCAGCAGGGTGGTGTGGTGGAAGGGGGGATTGCCGCCCAGACCCGCCAGTCACTGGAAAACCTGAAATCCGTGCTGGAAGCCGCTGGCGGCTCGCTGGATACCGTGCTCAAAACCACCTGCTACCTCGCCGAGATCAGCGATTTTGCCGCGTTCAACGAGGTCTATAAAGCCTATTTCCAGAAAGATTGTCCGGCGCGCAGCTGCTTCGCAGTGAAGGATCTGCCGATGGGCGTCAAGGTTGAAGTGGAAGCGATCGCCCATATCGCTCGTTAATGCTGATAAAAAGGTTCAAGTGATGAAACAAGCGTGGCAGCAGTATCTGCAGATTATTCAACAGGTTGTCAAACCAGCGCTGGGTTGTACCGAGCCAATTGCCGCCGCCTATGCCGCGGCTGTCGCCGCCCGGCAATTGAGCTGTGAGCCCGGTCGCCTCGAGGTTGCGGTGTCGGACAACCTCTATAAAAACTCGATGGGTGTTTATGTGCCGGGCACCGGCAAGATCGGTCTGGCCATTGCGGCCGCGGCCGGTGCCATCGGCGGCAACGCTGATGCCGGGCTGGAGGTGCTGGCCGCGATCCAGCCAGAACAGGTGGAGCGTGCCCAGCAGCTGATCGATGCCGGCAAGGTGCAGGTGAGCCGCACCGCCGCCCCCGAGTTTATCTTCTGCCGCGTGACCGTTTATGGCACTGATGACAAGGGTGAAGAGCACAGCACCGAAGTGACCCTCTGCGGCGGTCATACCCGCATCGTCGAGCAGCGCCGCGATGGCGAGGTGACCTTCACCGCCGATCAGAGCCAGGGCGGCGCCACCGGTTCCATCTGCGATGGCGTCGATATCAGCATCGCCGCCATCTACGAGTTCGCCACCCAGGTGGAGTTCGAGCAGATCAGGTTCATCCTCAAAGCCTCCGAGCTTAACGGCAAGCTCTCTGCCGAGGGGATGAATAACCCCTATGGCCTGGAGATTGGCCGCACCATGCAGCAGAACATCGATGCAGGTCTTATCGGCGAGGATGTGATGAACCGCATCGTGATGATGACGGCGGCTGCCTCCGATGCCCGCATGGGGGGGGCGACCCTGCCTGCCATGAGCAACTTCGGCAGCGGCAACCAGGGCATTGCCGCCACCATTCCGGTGATGGTGATTGCCGAGCGCTTTGCGGCCAGCGAAGAGCAGCTGGCTCGCGCCCTCATCATGAGCCATCTGGGCGCCATCTATATCAAGTCCCACTATCCGCCGCTGTCGGCCTTCTGTGGCAATACCGTGACCAGCGCGGCCGCCTCCATGGCCATGGTTTATTTGGCGGGCGGCAGCTTCGAGCAATCCTGCTTCGCCATCCAGAACGTGCTGAGCGACAGTGCCGGTATGGTATGTGACGGGGCGAAGGCCTCCTGTGCCATGAAGGTGAGTACCTCCTCCGGCGCGGCGGTGCGCGGCTTCCTGATGGCCCTCAACAGCCACTCGGTGTCGGGGCAGGGGATCGTCGCCGGCGACGTGGATCAGACTATCCGCAACGTCGGCCAGATGGTGAAGGAGGGCATGTCTGCCACAGACAGCACCATTATTGATATCATGTCCGCCTGATGTCCCTGTCGGTTGCTGCCCGGCGTCCATTGTCCGGCAGCAACCCTTGCAAGAAGGTCCCATTGTGAAGCTGCAAGAGTTGAGTCCGAGCGATTTTGAGATCCTCAAGTCGATGGAGAACATAGTGGATGGCATCGCCGCCATGTATGGTCAGCACACCGAAGTGCTGCTCCACAGTCTGGATGCGCGCAATCCCTCGATCGTCAAGATTGCCAACGGTCATATCACCGGCCGCAGTGTCGGCGCCCCCATCACCAACCTGGCGATGATGAAGCTCAAGAGCGGGCAGGATATCTCCAGCCCCTACATGACCAAGTGCGCCACCGGCAAGACCCTGCGCTCCATCACGACCGTGATCCGCAACGGGGAGCACAGGGCCATCGGGTTGCTCTGTATCAACAGCGACATGGATGCCCCGCTGCAATCCGTGCTGCGCACCATGATGCCGGAGTGCATGCATCCCCACGAGAGTCATGCCACCCCGGAGGTGTTCGCCCGCAACATCGACGAAGCGCTCAACAGCACTATCGACACCGTCAGTGCCGAGGTGCGCGGCAACGAGGCTGTGCCCCCGTCCCAGAAGACACGGGTCATCGTCAACCAGCTGCACGATATGGGGATCTTCGAGTTAAAAGACAGTGCCCAGATTGCGGCGCGCCAGCTCGGCATCTCGGTCCACTCCATCTACCGTTATCTGCGGGAGATCAAGAAGGGCTGAGCCGATACACTCTGGCCAAATTGGCAGCAAACGGGTCAGCCTTGACCCGTTTTTTACGCCCGCTTTAGCCTCTCTGTTTGGGCCATCCTTCGGGCTCATCTGCTATCATCTTCCCCCTCTATTTTTCTATCTCTCTGAACGTACTGGAGAAATCATGTCTCGACTCATCTATCTGCTGCGCCATGGCCAGACCCGCTTCAATGCCGAGCAGCGTCTGCAGGGGCGTTGCAACTCCGATCTGACCGACAAGGGTGAGGCGCAAGCCATCGCCATGGGGCGGCGCCTTGCCGCCGAACTGGCGGATCCCGCCCGCTGGACCGTCTATGCTAGCCCGCTCGGTCGCGCCCGTCAGACTGCACTGCTGGTGTGCGAGCAGTTGGGGCTGTCAGCTGATCGCATCATCTGGGACGACCGGTTAATGGAGCTCGGCATGGGGGAGTGGGAGAGTTGCCAGATACCGGTGCTGCTGCTCGCTCATCCCGAGCTCGATACCGGCAAGGGGGACTGGTATCTGCAGGCACCGGGGGCCGAGAGCTTCGAGAGCATTCAGCGCCGGGCACACCAGTGGTTGCAGGATCCCGCCATCACCGAGCGGGCCATCGTCATCTCCCACGGTCTGCTCGGTGCCATGTTGCGTGGCGTCTATGCCGATCTCGACTATGAGGCGACCTGGTCACAGGAGTTGCCGCAAGATGCCTTCTATAAGCTGCAGGATGGCCACATCACTCGCATCAGCTGTTAGTTTCGTGGACGTTGCCGCCATCAGTGCATGGACGATGCAGGCTGCAAAACGCTACGGATTTTGCTTTGCGAAGATTAGACATCAATGAAATGATGAATAGACTCAAAAAGCGCATTATCAATAAGGGCATTAGCCCTGCTCCTGCGGTGATGTGTTTAAGGTCTGGTTTTGCGAACAGGTTGCAACTTGCATTGCACTATGGTGCACAGACCGCGCTTTTTAATGAGGTAAGCGGGTGATTGTATTGAAATGAGTGGTCGCGTGATGCTTGGTGTATCAATTGCATATTAAACGACCAGTGGCCTGAGTATGAGGACGACACCATGAAAGGGATCTCGGTTCGTAGCAAATTATTGATGCTGGTTGTGGTACCGCTGTTTTGTATGATTTTGCTGTGCACTCTCTCCCTTTGGGGGATGCGCCTGATGAATCAGGCTGCCCATCAGGTGAATGAAGAGGAGGTGCAGCAGTTATCCGAACTGAAGCTGATTTCAGACTTGTATGCGGTCAGTGTCGTTGATGCGATCAATAAAGCGCATGTTGGATTAATCACCCGTGAAGAGGCAAAACGTTCCGTTACTGAAGCGCAGTTAAAAGCCGCAACGGAATGGAAGCGTTACATGGCCCAGAAGATGTCTGCGGAAGAGCGGGCGATAGCGGAGTCTGCCCAGGTATTGATGAACAAAGCCGACATTATACTGGATGGTATTAAGAGTGATCTTTCATTAAAAGCTCCTCTTGATAAGGCAATTCATCAGTTATACAGCACGGTTGATCCTTTTAATGAGGAGCTGGGCAAGCTGGTTGAACTCCAGCTGAGATTTGCAGATGAGCATGTTGGTACCCTGGAAAGTCTGGCCGTTGATTTTTCATTTGCCTTCCTCTCCATTACCGGGATTGCCCTGTTCGCTTTATCCGTGCTGGGGATCTGGATTTTTCGCGGGATCAGTCAACCGCTCACCGCTTTGCGCAGAGCACTTTACAAATTGCAGCATGAGCAGGATTTGACCGTCACCGTCCCCGTCATTCGGGAAGATGAATTGGGGCAAGTCGCACGGGCGCTGAATGATATGGTTAGCCATTTCCGCAGATTGATTGGCGAAATGGATGACGTGGCCGAACAGTTATCGACAGGCGCCGATGCACTGAACGAGCTGGGACTAACCAGTGCAGAGCAAATGGCCCAGCAGCGTCTGGAGACAGATCAGAGCGCTGCGGCGATGAATGAGATGAGCGCAACGGTTAACGAAATCGCTCAAAATACAAATAGTGCTGCAATTGCCGCCCGTCAGGCTGAAAACAAGGCAGAAGAGGGGCAAGCGGTTGTCAAGGAGACCATTGGGAATATGGCTCTGCTCTCTGGTCAATTGCAAAATACATCCACTGTGCTGCAAAACCTGGCCATCGAAAGCAATAACATTACCCAAGTGATGGGGGTTATTCGCTCGATTGCCGAACAAACCAATTTACTGGCACTGAATGCGGCAATTGAAGCCGCCAGAGCTGGTGAGCAGGGGCGTGGCTTCGCTGTTGTGGCTGATGAAGTCCGGGTACTTGCTCAGCGCACCCAAAACTCTACCGGAGAAATCCAGAATACCGTCAATCGCCTGCAACAGAATGCAACTATGGCTGTTGATAGTATGAATATCGGATTATCTGAAGTGGAGAAGACGAATACCCTGATGCTGACCTGCGGCGTCTCTTTGGAAGAAATTGTGAGTGCCGTGGATGATCTGAATAATCTCAATGTGCAGGTCGCCGCTGCAGCCGAAGAGCAAAGCAAAGTCACCGAAGAGATGACGCGCAGCATGGTCAATATTGCCGATATCGCAGTACATACCTCGGACTCGGCAGCCCATGTATCGGCCAAGTGTCAGCGTCTTGATGAGATGGCCAAGTCAATGAGAACACAGATTAATCATTTTAAATGGCGATCACATGCCGCTTGATATAGTTCGATGACATTACCCCCAGGCCCCGAGAGTTCGGGGCCTTTTTGTATCATGTTGGTCGTACTGCACCTGTGTTGAAACATGTCATCGGTTTCCATAGATATGGGAAGATTCATTACCGGACTGATGAAGTGAGGCTTTCCGAAAAATTGTGCATTTTTGACGGCAGCTGTCACCCTGAATGGCCATTTTTGCCGCAGTTCAACACATCAGAGCACCTTATCGCGGCAAGATGAGGTATCTTATGCCCCGATTTCATCCATTAAACGGATCCGAGACCCCATATGATCATCAAACCCAAGGTTCGCGGCTTTATCTGCACCACGACTCATCCGGTCGGTTGTGAAGCCAATGTTCGTCGCCAGATCGCTTATACCAAGGCCAAGGGCACCATCGAGAATGGTCCCAAAAAGGTGCTGGTGATCGGCGCTTCCACCGGTTATGGCCTGGCCTCCCGGATTGCGGCTGCCTTCGGTAGCGGCGCCGCCACCCTCGGCGTCTTCTTTGAAAAAGCGGGCACCGAGTCCAAGACCGGTACCGCTGGCTGGTACAACTCTGCCGCCTTCGACAAGGCAGCCAAAGAGGCGGGCCTCTACGCCAAGAGCGTCAACGGCGATGCCTTCTCCAACGAGTGCCGCGCCAAGGTGATCGAGCTTATCAAGCAGGATCTGGGTCAAATCGATCTGGTTGTCTACTCCCTGGCCTCTCCGGTGCGCAAGATGCCGGAAACCGGCGAAGTGGTGCGCTCTGCCCTCAAACCGATCGGTGAGGTCTACACCACCACCGCCATCGATACCAACAAGGATCAGATCATCACCGCCACCGTCGAGCCGGCGAACGAGGAAGAGATCCAGAACACCATCACAGTGATGGGCGGTCAGGATTGGGAGCTGTGGATGGCCGCCCTGCGTGATGCCGGTGTGCTGGCTGACGGCGCCAAGTCCGTGGCCTACTCCTACATCGGTACCGATCTGACCTGGCCAATCTACTGGCATGGCACTCTGGGCCGCGCCAAGGAAGATCTGGACCGCGCCGCTGCCGCCATCCGTGGCGATCTGGCTGCCAAGGGCGGCACCGCCCATGTGGCCGTGCTGAAATCCGTGGTGACCCAGGCCTCTTCCGCCATTCCGGTGATGCCGCTCTATATCTCCATGGCTTTCAAGATCATGAAGGAGAAGGGCATTCACGAGGGTTGCATGGAGCAGGTGGACCGCATGATGCGCACCCGTCTCTACGCGTCCGACATGGCGCTGGACGATCAGGCTCGCATCCGCATGGATGACTGGGAACTGCGCGAAGATGTGCAGCAGACCTGCCGCGACCTGTGGCCATCCATCACCAGCGAAAACCTCTCAGAATTGACCGATTACACCGGCTACAAGCAGGAGTTCCTGCGCCTGTTTGGTTTCGGTCTGGATGAGGTCGATTACGATGCGGATGTAAATCCGGACGTGAAATTCGACGTAGTCGAGCTCTGAGTCTGACTCAAGTGAAAACAGGGCCCCGCGGGGCCCTGTTTTTTTGGCAAACATTCCGCTAATTTGCGGAATTTTATTATCAGCGATCACCTTTTCCCCATATCAAACCCGCTAGTCTTGCGCTGATCGGATCACAGACGGCATTGCCGAGGTACGGAAGCTATGACCACTCCAAACGAGGCGCCCAAGAAGCGCCAACTCCCCACTGTTTATACCCTGCTTTTTATCATCATCGCTCTGATGGCCGCCCTGACCTGGGTGCTGCCAGCGGGCAAATATGACTATGTCACCGCCAAGACCCAGCAGCCGGTTGCGGCAGCGGCCGTGGCTGATTACAGCGGCGACGAGCGGCTGTTGCCGGTGCCCGGCAGCTACACCAAGTTACCCGCCCACCCGCAAGGAGTGTTCGAGGTGCTCAAGGCCCCCATTCAGGGCTTTCACAAGGCAGCCGACGTGGCGCTGTTTGTGCTCATCATCGGTGGTTTTCTTGCGGTGACCATGCAGAGCGGGGCGCTGGATGCCGGGGTGGGGGCCATTGTGCGCGGCTTTGCCGGGCGTGAGCGGCTGCTAATTCCTGTGTTGATCGCCCTGTTTGCCCTCGGCGGCTCCACCTTCGGCATGGCGGAGGAGACGGTAGCCTTCTGGGCGCTGATTGTGCCGGTGATGATGGCGGCGGGCTTCGATCGCATGGTGGCGGCGGGCATTATCCTGCTTGGCTCCGGGGTCGGGGTACTCGCCTCCACCGTCAACCCGTTTGCCACCGGCATTGCCTCCGGTTTTGCCGGTATCCCCATCGGTGAGGGGATTGGCCTGCGGGTCATCCAGTGGCTGCTGCTGGTGATCTTCGCCTCCTGGTTCGTGATGCGCTACGCCAAGCAGGTGCAGCAGGACAAGTCCCGCTCCGTGCTGGCCGACATCGTCTATGACGACGAGTTCTCCCAGATGAAGAGCGGCAACCTCGCCTTCACCGGCAAGCAGAAACTCACCATGCTGGTCTTCTTCGGCACCTTCCTGCTGATGATCTATGCGGTGGTGCCTTGGTCAGATCTGGGCATCGATCTGCTGCCCACCTTTGGCTGGTGGTTTGACGAGCTATCCACCCTGTTCTTCAGCGCCTCCATTCTGATTGCGCTGATAAACCGGATGCCGGAGTCCAACTATGTGGCGACCTTCCTGAGCGGCGCTCGGGATCTCATCGGGGTAGCGCTGGTGGTGGCGGTGGCGCGCGGCATCTATGTGGTGATGGAGCAGGGCGTCATCATCGACACCATTTTGCACTGGGCTGAAGGGCTGGTGACCGGACTCTCCTCGTCGGTCTTCATCCTGATGGCCTATTTGGTGCACATCATCCTGAGCTTCTTTATCCCCTCCACCTCGGGGCTGGCGACCGTCTCCATGCCGCTGATGGGGCCGCTGGCGGACTTCTCCGGTATTTCGCGGGATCTGGTGATCACCGCCTATCAGTCCGCCTCCGGCTGGATCAACCTGTTCGCCCCCACCGCCGCCCATCTGGTGGCCGGTCTGGCGCTCGCCAAGATCCCCTACGATCGCTTTGTGCGCTGGGTGCTGCCCTTCATCATCGGGGTGGCTCTCATCACCATGGCGGTGCTGGTGGCCGGTGCCCTGCTGCACGGCTGATGGCACGGATAAAACCACAGATAACAAAAAGGCTCCCGCGGGAGCCTTTTTCATGAGCTTTGCTTACTGCTTGTAGCCCTTGAGGAAGCGGGCGAGGCGACCGATGGCATCCTCCAGCTCCTCTTCGCGGGGCAGGAACACCAGCCGGAAGTGATCCGGCGCCGGCCAGTTGAAGCCGGTGCCCTGTACCAGCAGCAGCTTTTCCTGTTGCAGCAGGTCGAACACCATCTTCTGATCGTCGCGGATGTCATACACCTTGGGGTCGAGGCGCGGGAACATGTAGAGCGCCCCCTTGGGTTTGACGCAGGAGACCCCGGGGATCTCGTTCAAGAGCTCCCACGCCTTGTCCCGCTGCTTGCGCAGGCGACCGCCCGGCAGGATCAGCTCGTTGATGCTCTGATAGCCACCAAGGGCTGTCTGGATGGCGTGCTGCATCGGCACGTTGGCGCACAGCCGCATGGAGGCCAGCATCTCCAGTCCTTCGATATAACCGCGGGCACGGCCTTTGGGGCCGGTGATGACCATCCAGCCCTGACGGAAGCCGCAGGCGCGGTAGGCCTTGGAGAGGCCGTTGAAGGTCACCACCATCACATCGTCACACAGGGTGCAGACGCTGGTGTGGGAGATATCGTCGTAGAGGATCTTGTCGTAGATCTCGTCGGCGAAGATGATGAGGTTGTGCTGGCGGGCGATCTCGATCACCTCCAGCAGGAACTCGCTGCCGTAGACGGCGCCGGTCGGGTTGTTGGGGTTGATCAGCACCAGGCCGCGGGTGCGCGGGGTAATGCGGGCGCGGATGTCGTCGAGATCCGGATACCAGTCAGCCCCTTCGTCGCAGCGATAGTGCACCGCATGGCCACCGGAGAGAGTGACGGCGGCGGTCCAGAGCGGATAGTCAGGGGAGGGTACCAGCATCTCGTCGCCATTGTTGAGCAACGCCTGCATCGCCATCACGATCAGCTCGCTGGCGCCATTGCCTATGTAGATGTCGTCGATATCGACCTTGCGCATCCCTTTTTGCTGGTAGTACTGCATCACCGCTTTACGGGCAGAGAACAGCCCCTTGGAGTCGCAGTAGCCTTGGCTCAGCGGCATGTTGAGGATCACATCCTTGATGATCTCTTCCGGCGCATCAAAGCCGAACGGGGCCGGGTTGCCGATGTTGAGCTTGAGAATGCGGTGGCCTTCGTCTTCGAGACGGCGAGCCTCTTTATGCACCGGGCCGCGGATGTCATAGCAGACATCGTCGAGCTTGTGCGACTTGTCGATTGTGAACATGGTGACAGTGATTCCTTCCCCACAGGGACGCGTTGGCGAAAAAGGCGATTTTTAGTATCAAATTTCTTTTCCCCTATTCTTCACAGAATTGAATGCTAGAACAATCCTCTTTTTAGAAGAATTCCCTGATTTTTAGCCCTAAAACAGGGTTGCTAGAACGTTAAATTCAGCACGATCTTTGGTGCTAACCAAGGTTAACTAGTGAAACATGGGGAACGAATTAACAAAGCTGCCTGACTGTGTTGCAATATCCGGATCCTGTGGCACGATTGGCTTGTGTAAAAAATCGTCTTCGTCCCCCTTTTCGATGAGTTGAATGGCACTCATGGTGTCATCTTTATGTGGTTCGCTCATCGGCGTTCACTTCTGCGAGGTTTTCCCATGCAAGCACCCGTTCCAGGCCGCTATCGTCACTTCAAGGGGGGTTACTATCAAGTGCTTGCCTTGGCTCTGCATACCGAAACCCAGGAGCAGCTGGTCATTTATCAATCCGAGCAGGATGGTCAGGTCTATGCCCGTCCCGTCGCCATGTTTATGGAGTGGATTGAGCATCAGGGGCAGGTTGTCAGCCGTTTTGCCCCTGCAGGAGACTGACCACGCCTCCGTTTATATCGTTCAAGGGATGAGCACTCGAGCTAAACGGTGTCACAAGTTGTCGCATGACGCCCTTGGGTATGAGATGTGCAGCCAGCTGTCTTAATGATAAATCCCTTATCTAATCAACTAATTGTGACGAACATCACATTCAATGAGACCTGCCTGCCGGGTTCGCAATCTGGACTCACACTCCCATAATGCTGCGCTTGTTCAAGCATGGGCCCTTCTCGGGTCTTGTTCGGTGTTATCTCAAATGGGAGAAATAATGTGAAACCTGTTGCTGCTGAGTTTATGGGCACTTTCTGGCTGGTATTGGGCGGGTGCGGCAGTGCCGTGCTGGCTGCAGCCTTCCCTCACGTCGGGATTGGTCTGCTGGGGGTCTCGCTGGCTTTCGGTCTGACCGTGCTGACCATGGCGTTTGCCATCGGCCATATCTCCGGTTGCCACCTCAATCCGGCCGTGACCGTCGGTTTGTGGGCGGGTGGTCGTTTTCCGGCATCCGGTGTACTGCCTTATATCGTGGCGCAAGTGTTGGGTGGCATTGCCGCCGCTGCCGTGCTTTACGTGATTGCCAGCGGTCAGGCCGGGTTTGATCTCTCTGCCGGTTTTGCTTCCAACGGCTACGGTGAGCACTCTCCGGGTGGTTACAGTCTGACTGCCGCACTCGTATGCGAAATGGTGATGACCGGTTTCTTCCTGTTCGTCATCATGGGGGCCACTGATAGCCGTGCGCCTGCCGGTTTCGCGCCGATCGCCATCGGTCTGTGCCTGACCCTGATCCACCTCGTCAGCATTCCGGTGACCAATACCTCGGTCAACCCGGCCCGCAGTACCGGTGTTGCGCTGTTTGTCGGTGACTGGGCTATCAGCCAGCTGTGGCTGTTCTGGGTTGCCCCGATTGTCGGTGCCATTCTGGGTGCGCTGGCTTATCGCCTGGTGGCGACTGAGCAGAAGTAATCATTTGCGAAACAAAGTGTGGTATCGACACGCCTGCGGGCGTGTTTTTTGTTTCTGGAGGGGCGAGAAAAGAGCATTAACCGAGGCTAACCTCAGAGCCCTTTGACCTGCAGCATCTCTTTGTAGCGCAGGTGGAGGAGCTGGACGCGCTCCACATAGGCACGGGTTTCCGCATAGGGCGGGATACCGCCATGTTTTTGTACGGCGCCCGCGCCGGCGTTGTAGGCCGCGGTCGCCAGCGCCACGTTGCCGTCATACTGCTTGAGCAGTCCCGCCAGGTATTTCACCCCGCCGAAGATATTCTGCTCCGCCAGCAAGGCATTGCCGACCCCCAACTCCCGCGCTGTGGCGGGCATCAGCTGGGTCAGCCCCATCGCCCCCTTACGGGAGACCGCCAGCGGATTGAAAGCGGATTCCGCATGGATCAGCGCCCGGATCAGCGCCGGCTCAACCTGATAGGTTTTGGCGGCCGCCTTGATGGTGCTGGCATAGTCATAGAGAAACAGCCCTGTGGTCTGCCAGTTGACGCTGGATTTGGGGTCGCAGGCGAAGCAGTCGTTGAACAGCAGCAGCTCGTAATGGCCCTCTTCGGGTGCCATATCGGAGTAGCGAACCACCCCGTTTTGTTGCACCGATTTATAGACCTGGATCTGCTTCTTGCCGTTGGTGGCGACTGCCGCTGTTTGAGCGGTGTCGGGTTGTGAGGCGGGAGTGGCATCTTTGCTCGGACGCAAGGGGGAGGGAGCTGCGGTCAGGAAGATCACCTCCGCGGGGGGGGAGTCTGGCTCCATCCGCTCAGGGGGATCAACAACATATGGCCTGCCAGCATCCATGCTTTCAACCCTGATACTCCTTCTTGTGATGACCATGTTGAGTAAAGCATCATGACGAGGGCAGAACAAGCGGCCAACAGGGGGCAAATGATCCGATTCGGTGACCGGGATCAAAGTATCCGCCGCAATAAAGGATTGTCATCATAAAGCACGGTTTTGGCAGTCGGGCGGTGGGTCATGGCCTCTTCCACCGGGTAAGCAAGCTGCCCACGACGTCCGCTTTTTTGTTGACGAAAGGCATGCTATCGTGCTGGCGTCATGTGGTCGGATTAGCGCACCGTATCTGGCACTAATAACTGATTATCAAAGGATTTGTCTGTGACAAGCAAGCTGGCGATGGAACTCACTTTCGAAGAGTACTGCGATGCCGACCTCTCCCTTATCAGGGACTATTACGAGACGACGTTTTCCCACTATGTGCCGGATCTGGCCGAGCGGATCTTTGTCGTACGTGATGCTCACTGGCTGGTGGGGGCGGTTCGGTTGCGGGACGAGGAGGAGTTTTACCATCTGTGCGGCTTTCGCCTGTTGCCCCACTACCAGTCGCTGGGATTGGGGTCACGGCTGCTGCAGCACGCCTGTCACGGTCTGTTGGACAAACCTGTGGTCTGTCAGGCGCTGCCCTTCGAGAAGCCTTTCTATCTCAAGGCCGGGTTTGCCGATATGCCCCTCAATCAATTGAGCGGGTCGCTTTTCTCCCTCTACGAGCGGCAACAGCAGCAGGGGTATCAGGTGGAGCTGCTGGTACGGGATACCACCCAGCCCCTCCTGAATTGAGCGGTTTAGCGGGGTTTGGTAAGCAGGTGGATCTTGCCCGGTGACAGCTCCAGCCCCAGCAGATTCTCCTTCAGCCACGCCTGATCCGGATCCTTGTCATTGAGTTTGTAGACCGGTTTGGTCTCGAGCCGCTTCTCCATGCTCTGCAGCAGCATGTTGAGCATCAGCCCGAACTTCTTCTCGGCCGCCTCCGGCTCCAGCTTGTACTCCACCAGCTTCATGTTATCGAGAAACAGCGCGCTCTGGCTCTTGTCATAGCGGGGCCTCGCCTCATAGGTCATCTGCAGGCGGGCGTCATATTCGGTATTGTCTGGCAGGGCGATTTTGAGCTTGCCCTTGCCATAGACCCGGGCGGTATCAGGGCGTTGGCGACCGATTTGGACGTCGCTCTGCTCCAGCTGCACATGGGCCTTGATGATGCCCGGCAGCTCCAGCTGTTTGTCGACTTGCACCTGAGATTGCAGGTACTGGTTTATCTGTTGCTCATTGATGTCATATGAGCCTTGGCCTAGCATGGCCAGGCTGAGCAGCATAGATTGCAGGATCATGCGTGCGACCTGATAGAATGGATTTGCCTTACAGCATACCATCCCGGCCGGTTGGGGTCTGCCCACCGCGCTGTTTGTCGATTAGAAGGAGTCCCCGTTGTTTAACGGTCTGGAACACGATCTTCAACTGCTGTTTTCCCGTTTTCTGGGTTGGCTGCTACTGCTTTTTCATACCGTGATTGTCACCGGGGTGTCGTTTCGGGTGGTGATGAAACGCCGTCCCATCGGGGTGTCGCTGGCCTGGCTGGCGCTGATCTATGCCATTCCGTTTGCCGGGGTGGGTTTCTATGTGCTGTTTGGTGAAATAAAGCTGGGGCGCCGTCGTGCCGAGCGCGCCCAGGCCATGTATCGCCCTTATGCCATCTGGATCCGCCAACTGGCCCGTCTGTTCCCGCAGCACTGCTGCGAAGTGGGCGCCAAGGCACAGCCGCTGCACGATCTCATCCAGGGACGGCTCGCCATGCCGATGCTCTCTGGCAACCGCATGACCTTGCTCAACAAGCCGGACTGGATCTTGCGCGAGATTGCCCAGGATATCCGTCGCTCGACGCTCTCCTGCTATCTGGAGTTCTATATCTGGCATCCGGGCGGCGATGCCGATGAGGTGTGCGAGGCGCTGATTGAAGTGGCGCAACGCGGCGTGGATTGTCGCTTGCTGCTTGATTCGGTGGGTAGCAAGCAGTTCTTCCGCTCCCACTGGCCCAAAAAGCTGCGCAAGGCGGGGGTCAAGCTGGTGGAGGTGCTGCCGGTCGGCGCCTGGCGCATTCTGTTCCAGCGTCAGGATCTGCGGATGCACCGCAAGCTGGTGGTGATCGATGACAGGGTGGGTTACACCGGCTCCATGAACATGGTGGATCCCCGTTTCTTCAAGCAGGATGCAGGGGTCGGCCAGTGGGTCGACATCATGATCCGGGTGCAGGGGCCCATGGTGCCGCTGATGTGGTCGATCTTTGTCTGGGACTGGGAGATGGAGACCGGCGAGCGGCTGCTCGACAGTCTGCAGCATGAGCCGGAGGCCTGGCCCCAGACCAACTACCGCGCCCAGCTGATCCCGTCCGGCCCCTTCGTCGGCGGCGACTGCATCCAGCAGAGCCTGCTGCTGGCCATCTATCAGGCCCGCAGCCATCTGGTGCTGACGACCCCTTACTTTGTACCCGACGATCCGCTGGCGGCCGCACTCAGTTCGGCGGCGGCGCGCGGGGTGCAGGTGCAGCTGGTGTTGCCAGCACGCAATGACTCCATCATGGCCAATTACGCCTGCAACGCCTTTATGGAGGAGCTGCTGGCGGCCGGGGTGGAGATCTACCGCTACGATGCCGGTCTGCTCCATACCAAGAGCGTGCTGGTGGATGATGACTTCGCGCTGGTGGGGACGGTCAATCTGGATCGGCGCAGCCTCTGGCTCAATTTCGAGGTGACCCTGCTGGTGGATAACCCCTCGTTCGTGGCCCAGATGACCCGGCTGGTACAGGGCTATATGGCGGAAGCCACCCCGATGACCCTGGCCCAATGGCAGGCCCGCCCCTGGTACAAGAAGGCGATGGAGAACATCTTCTATCTCTTCAGCCCCTTGCTGTGATGTTGTGGCGAGCCGCAAGAAAGTGGACTCGCCATCTGATTGGACTTGCCTAGCCCCGAGTCCGCCCCGTAGAGTGCAGTGACAACTCCCTGGAGACACATGGATATATGAAAAAGATAGTGGCCCTCGCCGTGGGTGCGGCACTGGTAGGTGGTGGTCTGGCTGCGTGCTGGTACACGGGCAACAGCTTCGACAACATCATGGCGGAGCAGATCGCCAAGGTGGAGAAAGAGAGCGGGCTCGACATGCAGTGGCAGCCGGGCAGCAGCAACCTCTTCACCCGTGACGGGATCCTGAAGGTCGTGGTGACGCCGGAGGAGCTGGCTGCCATCGACAGCGAGCTGGAGGGCAGTCAGCCCATCGAGTTACAACTGGTGGTCAAGAGCCAGATCCTGCCGCTCTACATCAAGAGCCACTTCCTGCTCGATACCCATAATGGCACGCTAGCGCCGGTTTTCACCGCACTGGGCATGGAGCAGTGGGAACTCGGTCTGGAGTCGGTCACCAGTCTCTGGACCCAGGGTAACAGCAGCCGTTTCTGGGCCAATGAATTCAAGATCAAACAGGGGCTGGACGAGTTCAGCTTCCTGCCCCTGAGCGGCGAGTTCCACGGCAATCTGGAGGGGAATGGTCACCTCACCATGACCTGGCAGGGGATGACGGTCCATGAAGAGCAGAGCAAGATGGACTTGGTGCTGGCCGATCTGAAAGGGAGTGCCGACATTGCCGAGATCAGCGGTGTGCTCCTCTCGCCCCAGAGCGAGATGACCCTCTCGGCCCTCACGGTACAACTGCCTGACAGTGTCAAGGTCGCCCTGCAGGGGATGACAACCGAGACTCAGCTGACTGGTGATGATGCCCAGACCCTCTCCAGCAGCTATCAGATGAAAATTGCCAAGCTGGAGCTGGAGAACGAGACCGACACCCTGGCGGTGACCGACAGCAAGCTGGCGCTCAACCTCAACGGTCTGGATCTGGAAGGGTATCAGGGGCTGCAGGCCGCCGGTGGCAAGGGAGTTGAAGATGCCGCTATCCAGCAGGCGCTGGACAAAATGCTCAAACGTGGCGCGACCCTTGAACTGGCCGATCTCAGCGCCAAGCTCAACGGTGAGGCGGTGACCATGAAGGGGGACGTGAAGCTGGCCTCTACCTCGCTGGAGCAGCTGTTCAACAGCGACGCGGGGATGCAGGCCCTCTCCGGCGTGCTGCATGCCAGCCTCAGCGACAAGCTGGGCAAGGCGGTGCCGCAACTGGCCCCCATGCTCGATCAGCTGACCCTGATGGGTTATCTGAAGGCCGACAAGCAAGCGCTGACCTCCGAGCTGAAGCTGGAGAAGGGCGCGGTGACGGTAAACGATCTGCCGCTCTGACACTCGGCGCAGAAACAACAACGGCTCCCGCGGGAGCCGTTGTTGTTTCTGGCGTTTGCATATGGGCCGTGTGGGCGAATTACTTGAAGACCACCGTCTTGTTGCCGTAGACGAACACCCGCTCGTTCAGTACCAGCTCCAGCGCGCGGCTCAGCACCGATTTCTCCACATCCCGACCCGCCTTGGCCATATCGTCCGCACTGAAGGCGTGACCGACGTGGATCACGTCCTGTTCGACGATGGGGCCTTCATCCAGATCGTCGGTCACGAAGTGGGCGGTGGCGCCGATCAGCTTGACGCCGCGATCAAACGCCTGCCGGTAGGGGCGGGCACCGATGAAGGCGGGCAGGAAGGAGTGGTGGATGTTGAGGATCTTGCGCGGATAGGCCTCGACGAAGCTCGGGGTCAGCACCCGCATGTACTTGGCCAGGATCACATAGTCAGGCTCATAGCTGTCGATGATGGCGCGAACCTGCTCCTCATGTTCAGTCCGGCTCAGATCCTCGTGACTGACGGTGTGGAACGGGATATCGAACTTGCCGGTGAGCTCGGCCAGTGTATCGTAGTTGCCGATCACCGCGACGATATCCATATCCAGCGCACCCGCGTAGTTCTTCATCAGAATATCGCCGAGGCAGTGGGTCTCTTTGGTCACCAGGATGACGATGCGCTTCTTGCCCGCCTTGACCAGACGGCGCTGGGCACCGGTGGGCAGGGCATCATCGAGGTCGGCCAGCAGGGTCTCGTCGTTGAAGCGCCCCTCCAGCTCGGTACGCATAAAAAAGCGGCCATTCTCGTGATCCACAAACTCATCGTTCTTGATGATGTTGAGCTGGTGCTTGTAGCAGATGTTGGTGATCTTGGCGATGAGCCCTTTGGCATCCGGGCAATCCGTGAGCAGTATTTTCTTTTCCATCTCTGTCATTTTCCGTTTGTGGTGTTGGCGCTGCTGTCTGCGCCGGCAGCGTTGTTCAGGCTCTCTTTTCGGGCGCTGTTTTTTTGTTTCGGGAACTATGCCATAAACCGATCCGAGCCATAAAGAAATTCGCCAGTCATGGCCTCTCGTGCTGGCGAGCGTGCCGCAGAGCGGGATCCCGGGCGCAATGTTGAAACGCTTTTCAGCCTGCGGGGGATTTTGGCTGGTATCTGCAACCGTTTTTCTTTAGGCTGTCTGCGCTTATTCTCAGGGCGGGGCGCAATTCCCCACCGGCGGTATCCCGATTGACTCGGGGAGCCCGCGAGCGCCCGACCCGGCTGATTGCCAGGTCGGGGTCAGCAGATCCGGTGAGATGCCGGAGCCGACGGTCATAGTCCGGATGAAAGAGGATAAGACAGACCTTGCCGTGTTGGCCCTTTTGTGGGCTGGCCGCTGCATGCCCGTCTCTGTCTGCCTTTCCATGCCCTGATTCTGGTCCTTGTCTTGTTTAGGAGTTTTACCATGAATCAGTCTCTACTCAGTGAATTCGGTGATCCCGTTGCCCGTGTCGAAGCGGCCCTGTCTGCCTTGCGTGCCGGAGGCGGCGTGCTGGTGGCCGATGATGAAGATCGGGAGAACGAGGGCGACCTCATTTTCGCCGCCGAATCCATGACCAATGAACAGATGGCGCTGATGATCCGCGAGTGCTCCGGTATCGTCTGCCTCTGCCTGCCCGACGAGCGGGTTCGCCAGCTCGAACTGCCGATGATGGTGGAGGCCAACTCCAGTCACTACCAGACCGCCTTTACCGTGACCATCGAAGCGGCGCAGGGGGTCACGACCGGTGTCTCGGCGGCTGATCGCATCACCACCATCCGTGCAGCCATCGCAGACGGCGCTAAACCGGGCGATCTGCACCGCCCGGGTCATGTTTTCCCGTTGCGTGCGCGAACCGGTGGGGTGCTTACCCGTCGGGGTCATACCGAAGCGACGGTCGATCTGATGCAGCTGGCTGGCCTCAAACCGTTTGGTGTGTTGTGTGAATTGACCAAAGAAGATGGCTCGATGGCGCGTCTGCCAGACCTGGTTGCGTTCGGTCGCAAGCACCAGATGCCGGTGCTGACCATCGAGGATCTGGTGCAATATCGTCAATTGTTGTCAGAACGTACAGCCTGAGCCTCATACGAAATTGTAATAAGGCAAAAATTTGGTTAACCTTTGTCCGTGCCCCCACCACACGGCACTCATTTTTTAGACGAATCTGGACAAAAACTGTTCATTCAAAAAAAAATGAGGGTTTTAATGCATTTATCTGTGGTGGGGACTATGCAAAGTAGGATTTTTTTGTGCCATAATCACGCCGCTTGCTAAACGTCTGGCGAGTTCAAGGGAGCTTTAAAAATGAAAAAATTGTTGTTGGTAGGTGTTGTTGGTCTGTCCGCTCTGCTGGGCGGTTGTGCAAACACCAGCGAACTGGAAACTTCCGTTCAGAATCTGTCTAACAAAGTTGACCAACTGGCTCAAGATGTTAGCGCAGTTCGTGCTGATCAGTCCAAAATCGCTGCTGATGTTGCCGAAGCCAAGCAAGAAGCTATGCGTGCTAACCAGCGCATCGACAACATGGCTACTTCCTACAAGAAGTAATCCATGCGAGAAAAATGGCGCAGTTTTGCGCCATTTTTTTTTGCCTGAAATTCACCGTATCTCCACTATTCCCACAGCACCTTATTCCCACAATACCTTCTTCGTACTTGACCCATGAGGTCATGCCGGTCTCCCGGCACTCCCCCATCATTACCAGCCAGTTCGATTCTGATCAGTAGAGCAGACTATAGAGTTTGCGACGGTAGCTCTGCGCCGCCGGTGTGCTGCCCATGGTCGCCAGAATATCGAGATAGGTCTTTCTGGCATCGCCGAATGCCAAATCCCGCTTGAGGATCTCCAGCAGCAGTCCCAATGCCTCTTCCTGACGACCAGCCTGGTTGTATTGCACCGCCAGCTCCTGAGCCAGGGCAAAATCAT
This sequence comes from Aeromonas sp. 75A, assembly GCF_051919425.1. Lineage (NCBI taxonomy): Bacteria > Pseudomonadati > Pseudomonadota > Gammaproteobacteria > Aeromonadales > Aeromonadaceae > Aeromonas > Aeromonas sp. 75A. The sequence goes on from NZ_JBQBES010000002.1 coordinate 3,583,364, forward strand.
CAGGCTGTTCTGCATGGCGGGCTTCCAGCGCGCGCAGCTCCGGGCTGTCTGCCGCTTGCAGGGCCAGCGCCAGTCGTGAGCTCAGGGTATGGAAGTGGCCATCCTGCGCCGCCATCGGGATGGTGCCGAGGCGCTCCTGCGCTTCATCCAGCAGGTTGAGGTCGAGCGCAGCTTGAATGAGCCACAGGCTGATGTCGTGACGTTCAGGAGCCAGCTGGTGTGCCTTGGTCAGATGGGCATAGGCGATGCTGGGCTGCTCGTCAGCCAGCGCCTGTTGCCCCTTGGCCAGCAACTCTTCCTCTTCTTTGGGGGCGAAAGCGGCGAAATACTGGCGCAGGGTGGCTTCATCCTGCGGTCCTTCGATGATCCCCTGTTCGTCAGGGCGCCCCTGATGGAACAGCACCAATGCGGGCAGGGCGCGCAGGCCGAGCTGACTGGCCAGCGGCTGCAGCTGGGGATCGTTCATATCCACCTTGGCCAGGGTGACCTGCTCATTGGCGGGCCCAACCAGTGATTCAATCAACGGTGTCATCCCCTGGCACTCTGGCATCTGCGGAGCATGGAAATAGATGACGACCGGCTTCTTCATGGACGCATCGATAAGTTCAGCGTGAAAATTCTGGGGAGTAATGTCGACGATCATGAGTTGGACTCTTCAGAAAGGGTGTTGAGTAACATGGGGTTAAGCGAGTGGCAATTCAAGCGCTCATCCAGCCGGTAAAAGGTCACGGGGGCTGCCGTCGCCGCGAGACTGAGCCAGCCGCTGGCAAAGGGCCAATCCTGTACCTGATAAGGGGTGTCATCGAGCCGGTTGTCGAGTCGCCATTCTTCCTCCGGGAGAAACCGCACCTTCTCCAGTCCCGCCGCTATGCCGCCACCGTGGGCTTTCAGTACCGCCTCCTTGCGCGACCAGAGCCGGTAGAAGGCACTCTCCTGCTCTTGGGCAGGCTGTGCGCAGAGCCACTCATATTCACTCTGTGCATAAAACCGGCGGGCCAGGGGGAGGGGATGATGCCGCCGTTTGCCCAGTTCGATATCCACCCCAAGCGGCCCCTGCGGGCAGAGCGCCAACACCAGCCAGCTGCCACTGTGGCTCAGATTGAACTGCCAAGCATCATCATGCAGTCGGGGCTTACCCTGGGGGCCGTTGCAAAATTGCAGAGTGGCTGCAGGTTGTTGCAGCCGCTCGGCCAATAGCTGGCGCAGCAGGGCGCGGCTCACCAGATATTCCTGACGCCGTTCAGGATGGGTCATGGCTTGCCAGATATGCAGCTCATCGGTTGACAGCCATTCAGGCAATTGAGCAAGCAGCTCTTGGCATACCCTGGCCGGTTTTAACAAAAAAAGATCGGTTTCGATCATGATTTTTCACTTTAAAAAGGTGCTGAAGCAGGGATAAAAGCCAGTTATCTATGAGGCCCAAGGCTCTTTTTGCGATTGTATATTGTTTGGGCATGATCACATTAATTATGAAAAATCGTGCATTTCCTTGCAAAAATGTGAGCTTGATAGGGATTTTCACTTGCCTCGATAGAATTCTTGGATATAGTCGGGTGCTGTTGCCTTATAAATTGCCCTTTGGGGCCGTATTTTAACAAGATTTACTATTTAGCGGGGATAAAGGATTGCGCCACCTGATGCTACTGCTGGTCGCACTCGGAATGGTGGGTTGTGCCTCGGCACCCCAACCCGAGGTCGCGAGCAAGATCGAAGTTTCCATGGTCGAACCTGTCATCGAACCGGAAGCTTCCCAGACACCCGATGTGAATGAAATCCTGACTGTATATAAAGAGTGGCGTGGTGTTCCGTACCGGATGGGTGGCAGCAGCCAGCGCGGTATCGACTGTTCCGCCTTTGCCCGTGAAGTGTTCCGCAATGCCGTCGGTATCGAATTACCCCGCGATACCCGCTCCCAAGTCCATGAAGGGACGCGCGTTTCCAAGCAGGATCTGGTCGAGGGTGACTTGGTCTTCTTCAAAATCAATCGTCGTCTCAACCACGTTGGTATCTATGTCGGCAATGGTGAATTCATCCACGCCTCGACTCGAGCCGGTGTGACGCGCTCCAAGTTGGATAGCCAATATTGGCGCAACAAGTTCTGGCAAGCTCGCCGGATCGATATCTGAGTCAGGCTGGACAAACGGCTCGCAGTACGGACTGTTTTTCCAACCTCACTTGAACCGGGCTCGATAGCCCGGTTTTTTATTGCCCTCGTTTAGACTTTCCCGAGTCAAATCACTATAGTGTGGGCCCGTTTTCTTCGGCAGGCTCAGTATGAAACCCCGCATCCCATCAGCCGGTGGCCCCAAGTCGGGCGACCGCAAATCCGGACTTCACTCTCGTAATCGCCATCAGGCGGGTTACGACTTTGAGGCGCTCTGCCTGCGAACTCCCGAGTTGGCTGCCCACGTCTTTATCAATGACTACGGCACCCGCACCATCGATTTTGCCGATCCCGATGCAGTGAAGACCCTCAATTGCGCCCTGCTGGCCAATCACTACGGGATTGCCCACTGGGACTTGCCTGCCGGTTACCTCTGCCCGCCTATCCCGGGACGGGTGGACTACCTGCACTGGGCGGCCGACCTGTTGGCCGAGAGCGCAGGCCAGCTCCCTACCGGCAAGGGGGTGAGGGTGCTGGATATCGGGGTGGGGGCAAACTGCATCTATCCGCTGCTCGGCTGCCGCGAATATGGCTGGCGTTTTGTGGGATCGGATATCGATCCGGTCTCGGTCAAGGCGGCCACCCTGCTGGCCAAGAGCAACGGACTCGGCAACCAGATTGAGTGTCGTTTGCAGGGTAACCCCAACCATGTGTTTCGCGGCATCATAGGGCCGAAGGAGCGCTTCGCCCTGACGCTGTGCAATCCACCGTTCCATGCGTCGCTAGAAGAGGCGAGCAAGGGGACGGAGCGCAAGCTGCGCAATCTGGGCAAGGAGGTGACAGGCGCCCCTGTGCTTAATTTTGGCGGCCAGAAGGCAGAGCTCTGGTGCGAAGGGGGCGAGGCGGCGTTTCTGGCCAACATGATTGCCCAGAGCAAGGAGTTTGCCACTCAGTGTCTCTGGTTCAGCTCGCTGGTGTCGAAAAAAGAGAACCTGCCGGGGGCGAAAAAGGCGTTGAGCCGGGTGGGGGCGCGTCAGGTACGGGTGATCGACATGGCACAGGGCAACAAGGTGAGCCGGATCCTCGCCTGGTCCTTCCTGGATGAAGAGGGATTGCGTCGCGGCTGGTCGAGCGCGCGCTGACTCCCCACCACAAGGCCCGACGAGGGCCTTTTTTCATAACGACCCCGATGAATTTCCCCTGCTGGCGGCATCTTTGGCAATCGATTTCCTCATTGGCAGATCGTGCTGGTTTACATGGTCTAAGTAGTTACTTCCGCCTTGGTACAGGTGTACGCCGAGATTTTTTTGCACTTACAGCTGAAACTTTAATAAAATAGGACTGGTTAGACCTCTTTACAGGCATTGAATCAAATAGGGATCGGTAGATGAAAGTTGTCGATTTTCTGAAGCGCAAGCGCGAAATTCTGGCGCAGCACCCCTTTGAGCTCAAGGATTGGCTCTCTCCGGCGATCCGCGACTACTGGCGTGAGTTTCAGCAAAAGGCACATCTTCACCCTTTGCTGGGGCGTGTGCTGGACTTGCAAGCCGAGTCCCAGAGCGAGCAGCAACAGGATGCAGCAACCGTGGCACAAGTGGCCAACGGTCAGCCTGCCGTGGCTCAGGAACCCGCAGTTGAGCTGGGGGCCGAGGCGGCCGAGCTCTATGCCGCCCTGCAGGCCCGCATCGGTGAAGAGACCCATGTCGGCGAGTGGCTGCACGTCAGCCAGCAGATGATCGATCAGTTTGCTGCCGTGACCGGGGATCACCAGTGGATCCACACCGATCCGGAGCGTGCGGCCGCCGAGTCGCCTTTCAAGACCACCATCGCTCACGGATTCCTGACCCTGGCGCTGTTGCCGCAGTTGACCGGCTCGGTCGATGAGGCCACCCCCGAGTTCCCGACCGCCCGCATGGTGGTGAACTTCGGGCTGGATCAGGTACGTTTCCCTTATCCCATCAAGGTGGACAGCAACATCCGCGCCCGCACCAAGCTGGCCCGGGTCACCCCCATCAAGGGTGGGCTGGAGCTGCTCAAAGAGATCAAGGTCGAGATCGAAGGGATCCGCCGCCCGGGTTGCGTCATCGAGTCGGTGACCCGCATCTACTTCTGAGCCCCCTCATCGGCATGAATGGTGAAACGGGCCCGCTGTCGTGTGCAACGAACAGCGGGCCCGTTTTTTTGCCTGTTTGCTGCAAGGGGTGAGGCGTCAGCCATAGCGCGCCGACCCCAGCTTGATATGACTCACAAAACGGTGCGCCGTGCAGTTAGCCAGCTCTCATTTTGGCGAGTTGGCCGCGTGAGGCGATAGCATGTTATGCCACTATTGGCTTCTTACTCCCGATCCTGGAGACAATAGTGCCCATCAATAACAAGATTATTCTGCCACTGCTGCTGAGCCTCGCCATCCTGCTGATCCCGACCCACTGGATCCCGCTGGAGGGGATCACCGTCATCGAGCAGCGGGTCGTGGCCATTTTCGTGCTGGCCGCCCTCTGCTGGATCCTGGAGCCCATCCCTATCTTTGCTACCTCGGTGCTGATTATCGTGCTGGAGCTGCTGCTGCTCTCCGACAAGGGGCTCTGGTTCATGACTGCCGACAAGGCTGAACCGGGGTTTGGTGAGCTGCTCAAGTCCACCGAGGTGATGGCGACCTTTGCCTCGCCGGTTATCATGCTGTTTCTCGGTGGTTTTTTCCTCGCCATTGCGGCGACCAAGTACCATCTGGACGTCAATCTGGCGCGGGTGCTGCTGCGCCCGTTCGGTCAGGATCCCCGGATCGTCATGCTGGGGCTGATGTTGATCACCGCCACCTTCTCCATGTTTATGAGCAATACCGCCACCACCGCCATGATGCTGGCCATCCTTACCCCGGTGCTGGCGGCGTTTCCCGACAAGGACCCGGCCAAAATCGGCTTTGTGCTGGCCATTCCGCTGGCGGCCAACCTCGGCGGGATCGGCACTCCCATCGGCACTCCGCCCAACGCAGTGGCCCTCAAATACCTGACCGGCGAGCATGCCATCTCGTTCGGTCAGTGGATGGGATTTGCGGTGCCCTTTGTGGTACTGCTGTTGCTGCTTGGCTGGTTTCTGCTGGGGCGCTTCTTCCCGAGCACCCTCAAGCGGATGGATCTCAAGATTGAGGGGCGCTTTATGCAGACCCCTCGCGCCTGGGTGGTCTACCTCACCTTTATCACCACCATAGTGCTCTGGCTACTGGGGGATCTGCACGGCATGAGTTCCTACGTGGTCGCCATGATCCCGGTAGCTGTGTTCCTGACCACCGGCATCATCACCAAGGACGATTTGCACAAGATCTCCCTCGACGTGCTCTGGCTGGTCTCGGGCGGTATCGCGCTGGGGCTGGCGCTGGAGGACTCCGGGTTGGCCGAGCGGCTCATCACCCACATTCCGTTCCACGAATACTCCACGCTGGCGGTGCTCATTGGTGCCTGTCTGCTGGCGGTGGTGATGGCCAACTTTATGTCCAACACCGCAACCGCCAATCTGTTGCTGCCACTGGTGGCGGCACTGGCAGTCAGCATGCCGGAGCTGGCAGAGTGGGGCGGCAGCCACACCTTGATCCTGGCCGTCACTATTTCGGTTTCGCTCGGGATGTCGCTGCCCATCAGTACCCCGCCCAATGCGCTGGCCCACGCCACCGGTCTGGTGGAGAGTCACCAGATGGTGCGCATCGGTGTCATCATGGGGTTAGTCGGCACCCTGCTGGCGATGGTATGGATCTACCAGATTGCCGCCTGGGGGCTGATCTGAGCGTACGGCGGTTTCTCATCTGTTGCCTGCTCCATCATCGGAGAAGTACCATGGCAGGTGATGACCAAAACAGAAAGAGGAGCCAAATTGGCTCCTCTTTCTGTTTGCAGTTGACTCAGAAACTGGCGCCCAGATTGAGCAGGTGCCTGAATTCGGTCTCTTTGTACTTTTGCTCGAGACCGACGAAATGCACTTCGCCATCTTCCCACTCCATCTCGCTCGACCAGGAGAGGCGCAGGTGGTCGTTGAAGTAGTAGCGCAAGCCCACGCTGCCGGTCACATCTCGCTTCAGAGTGATATAGGGGGAGGGTTGATCCAGATAGAGCAGATAGCGCCCCTGACTGAACAGCTCCAGTTTTTCCCGCCATATCGGGATGGGTTGGCGATAATCCCAGTTCATGCTGGCAAAGGGATAGTCGATGATCCGGTTGCCTTTGAAGAGCAACCCAATCCCGCTCTCTTCCCTGAAGTAGGTCTTACGCAGACCCCCCTGCGCTACGAACTCCAGCCGACGGCGCTTCTCGTTCCAGAAGCGGTAACCCGGCCCGGTACCATAGTCGAGGCTGAGGTAGTTGCTCTCCAGCATGTCATATTCGGCATTGAGCGAGCTGCGCACAAACCACTGTTGATCGAAAAAGTAGTCAATGGTCGGGTTCAGTTTGTAGTCGTGGTTATCGGTGACGCTGTCAGACGTTTCGTAGGAGTACTCTCCGGAGAAGCTGTAGCGCCAGTCCAGATTGGCCAACTCGGTCTTGCCCTTGAAGTTGACGTTGTTGGTGTGCTTGTCCTTATGTTTGAGCTTGATGTTGAGATCGCCACTACCGGTCCAGAGCCAGGCCTTGCGTTCATCCTGCTCATCCTTGAACAGGGTGAATCCACCTTTGGCGGTCGCCTTGGGTTTATCCTGATGCTCTAGTCGCCAGCGCTTGATGGCATCCCGCTTGACGGTAACGGCACCGGTATAGGGCAAAGAGATGCGTACCGACTCATCGCCAATCTCTTCGATGGTACCGGTCAGACGATCGCCATTGTTCATCCAGAGAATGTCCTTGGCCCACAAGGAGTGACAGGCCAACAGGAGTAGGAGGGGCAGGAATTTCATGAGGTAAGGTGACTCCGGTGCGACTTGGGCGCTGGTGACTTAGCCACTGACAAGTTGGCTGCTGATGGGGCGGGGCAGGCCGTTTTTGCTCTCCAGCGCCGCCGTCACCTCATCCTGCATCACGTCAGGTGCACTGATAAAGCTCTCTATGGCCGGTGATAGCATCAGCGGGGCGCCATTTTCAAGCTCCTCTTCGGTGCGGGAGAGCGGGGAGTGTACCTCCAGCCAGCGCCGACCATCCGGTTCGATGGCTACCTTGACCGGTTGATTGATGACCCGCACCGGCGTGCCGATCGGCACAATCTTGAACAGGGCCTCGATATCGTCAGGTCGCAGCCGGATGCAGCCTGCACTTACCCGCAGGCCAACGCCAAAATCCTTGTTGGTGCCGTGGATCAGGTAGTCGCGCTTGCCATAGCCAAGGCGCATGGCGAACTTGCCAAGGGGATTCTCCGGGCCGGGGGGTACCACGGCGGGCAGGGTGATCCCTTTTTGCTCCAGCCAGGATTTGCGCACCATGGGGCCGGGTACCCAGGTCGGGTTGGGATTCTTCTCGATGACGGTGGTGGTCATCTCCGGAGTCTCACGGCCGATATCACCAATCCCGATGGGCAGCACGATGACCTCGTTCTTCCCTTTCGGGAAGTAGTAGAGGCGCAGTTCGGGCAGATTGATGACGATCCCCTCACGAGGCACATCAGGCAGCAGCATCTGGGTGGGCAGCGTCAAGCGGGTGCCCGGCTTGGGTAAATAGGGATCTACACCCGGATTTGCCTCAAGCAGCGCCAAAAATCCAATTTGCGTATTTTTGCCAACCAGTTCCAGATGTTCATTCTGCTGGATGATGTAATCCTCCAGCTCACCGATGAGGCGACTCCCGGCAGGTGGCAGCGGGTAGCGTTTGGCCTCTGCCGGCGCCGCGCAAAGCAGGATGGCTGCCAGCAGCATGGAAAGGGCAGGCGTTATGGAGAGGGGCATGAGTTTTGGCAATCGCATAAGGAGATCCATCAGTTCAATCGGGGCGGAACATTATCAACACAGCCGCCAGAATGGCGCGATTGTTCCTCAATCAGCCCATGATTACCAGCTTGCCGCGCACCCGCAATGATGTGGGGATACATAGGAAACCGGCCAAAATCGGCATCACCCATAAATTTGAGCGCCAAGCAGGAAAAATAGACGCCTCATGGCAATGGGGGAATGTCACGATATGGATAATCGCCGGGTGTGTGAGAGGGTTAATGGCGGGTGGATGCAGGGCTATACAGGGTGGCCTCGCAACGCGAACAGCACGCGCCGCATTGTGAGCCTGCTCCCAGATAGCTGATTCAGCCATTTGATATCTAAGAAATTTTTATTGCATCCTCGGCCCAGCTTGGGTAAAAATCTCTCCCCACGGAGAGATGCCGGAGTGGCCGAACGGGATTGACTCGAAATCAATTGTGGCAGCAATGCCACCCAGGGTTCGAATCCCTGTCTCTCCGCCACATACCAAGCCCAACCTATTGAATAGGTTGGACTTTTTCATTATTTTACTTTTGCTGATGTACCATTCAATATGCCATCGGGTATTGACTGGCATAGAACATCACTGAACAGCGTTGGACATTTTTTCATTCCAGCTCTTAGTGAAAATTCCTCTATTTTGCTCACCCTCGGGTTCGAGGTTGGTCAGCTTGGACTATTCCAGTGGATGGGAACCAGACACCTCTTTGGCGTGATCTTCCCGAGGATAACTCATGTCTATTAGGGGGGTTAAATGAGGCCTTTTATGCTGCAAGAGTTTGAACCACTGTGAATTCGATTTGGATCGTTTGGTTACCAGAGAGACTGCTTACCGAGCGTTTTGACCTTCTGCAGGCGGTAGTAGGGATAGGTCATGACAATCCAATCTTCCTTATCTTTATGAATGATCTTGGCAATATAGAGAAAGTCGTTGTGCATCACCGAATACACATTGCTATGGAGATCCTGATGTGGTGTTGTTCGAGTCACTTTGTTTGCAATAAAAATGACTGTATCACCACGTTTCCCTAAAAAACCTTCATGTTTGAGCACTTCACCCGTAGCCTTGTTATGCACAACGCTCTTGGCATAACCAAACTTGCAGGTTGAGTAAAATGAGAAATCATCACGCTCATATTGTTGCTGATAATCACATCCTAGCCCATTGATAAATGGCGTTGCAGAATAAACTAGCAATAGAGTGAAACTAATCCATTTTATGGATTTGAAGCTGACCCAATTCTTTATCATATCCATAGAGGTAAGTTCCTTCAGACGCACTAACTTTTTTTTCAATGCATTTTACATCATGATCACTAAGCTCTGAATAACCACAAAGATTTGCCTTGTTAATCTTGTTTCGGATAATCGGAGTATCTAGTGTTGTAATAAATAGCGACCATAAGGCCATTAGCGCAAATACACTATAAAATATAATGCCAATGAAAATGGAGCCAAATTTATGTAGTTTTCTCTCATGGCTATAATTAGGCTCTATTATTTCATTTGAAGTTTTTTGGTCAACGGAAAAATCCATCAAAGAAACATCACATTCTATTTTTTTAGTGGTGCTCACGACAGAGTGAAATATATATCCTCGCCGATGACGCGTTTCAATTATGGGACCATCGGTAATTTCTGCTAACGCTTTTCTGATGTTTTTTATGGCAACGGTCAATGAATTTTGCTGTACAACCTTGCTGGGCCAGCCTGCCTCCATCAATGCCTCTTTGGATACCAGTACGTCTGGCTGATCCATCAAACATTGCAAAACCAGTATTTCACTACTGCTCAATTGTGCTGTTGTCGAGCCATTAAAAAGTAGCTCACCACTATTTATGTTTAGCGAAATCATATATCAATATCACCAAGTATCAGATCATTCAACTTTAGAATAGTGGGCGTGTTTAAAATCAAGTTGATATTGTACGTTATTTGTTAGCAACACTGCAATCAACATTCCATGATCACGTCTGTATATCAAGTTGTACGCCTGTAGAGAGCTCCATGTTTGGCGATATGTTGTTTGCAGTAGGGGATTGAAAATCGTGAAGAAAAGCATGCGCGATGATTCTCATTGAACATTAAGCCTTCAACGGATACCAAACCGCGATATAGGTCTGCAGACAGCTTCTGGCGGTTATACAGCACTACGGAGTTTTGGGTGTCTATCTATATCAGCTGTGGGTGTGCCTGAGTGGTTAATGAATGCCATTTGTAGGGTCGGCGCAGTAAGCATTGCATCTGTTGTTGAGAATAACTTTCAACAACTGCGAAAATGTGGCTTGTTAATGCTTAAATTGCCTTTTTTATAGATAGTTTTTTCACTTTTCACAGAAAAATCATCCTTTTTTCACTCAATTGTCATGGTTTCGAGTGGAAACAAACATGTCGTGTGGATATATTTTCTCTCGCCGTTTTCAAGCCTCTTAGACAGCATCAATAGGGTTGGAAATGGCGGCAAGCAGCCACAGTTGGTGAGCAAAGGTAAATCGGAAGCTTATTTATAAGTAAACTCCGGCATCCCGCTCAACCAGAGAAGGGATAACTCAAATCGTACCATTGCCTCTTTGTCTGATACGAATCGGCAGAGTGGCGGCCGTTTTTTGCATGGATGCCCACCGGAATGTGTCATTTCCGTGCGGTAGCTATGGCAAGAGAAAATTGGATTAAAGCTTATTGTCGGGAATTGTCATTTCCGTGCGGTAGCCATGGTATTTTACTAGCAGTCGACAGCCTGGCGTACAGACGATAGTGCTGGGCTGCTCATTCAAACTTGATGCTACATCCTTATCTATTAACTGAGGTGTTCAAGCCAAACGCAATGTTGATACAAAGACGCAGTCCTGCTGTGGTATTGAAAGATGTCACCTTCGGATTATTGATGCGGGAGTTGAAGACTCGCTTTGGCAATTATCGCATGGGATATACCTGGGCCTTGCTGGACCCCTTGATTACCATCGCCGTATTCTGTGTCATATTCGGTATCAGGCAGCGTAATGGTTTCGGTGGGGTTGAAGCGCCGGTGTTTATTGCTAGCGGTTATTTACCCTTTTTGATGTTTAGGAGTACTGCGAATCGCCTAATTTCGGCTGTTAGTGCCAATAAAGGGCTATTTTGCTATCGCCAGGTCACTGTCTTTGCCACCTTGTTCTCCCGATTTGTACTGGAGTCCATTATAGGGATATTGGTGGCTATTGTATTAATCCTGATTCTGGTCTGGTCTGGTTTTGATGCGATACCCGATGACCCGCTGGCGGTGATCATGGGGTATGGCACCCTGATGATCTTCTCATTTGGCCTCGGTACTCTGCTCTGCATTGTGAGCAGTCTTTCAGCCGAAGTGGACAAATTAATTCCGATCTTGATGCGTCCTCTACTCTGGATATCGGCAGTCTTTTTCCCGCTGGCGGCGGTGCCGCAAAGTTATCAGCATCTGCTGCTCTGGAACCCTATCGTGCATGCACTCGAATTGATCCGCAGTGGCTGGATTGCCGGTTTTCAAACCCAAGGGGGGAGTTGGAATTATCTGCTCGGTACCACCTTGATAACATTGGCGTTTGCGATGAGCGCCTATCGCCTGAGCCACCGTCGATTGATTGCAAGTTAAAAAATGATAACCCTCGAACATGTCAGCAAATATTACCCCACCAAATTCGGGCGTAATTATGTCTTGAAGGATGTGAACTTCACGCTGCCGGGAGATAAAAATATCGGCATTCTGGGTGCCAACGGGGCGGGTAAATCCACCCTGTTGCGCCTGCTTGGCGGCATGGATATGCCGAGCAGGGGCAAGATCACCCGCCACAATCGGGTCTCCTGGCCGCTGGCGCTGAGCGGTGGATTTCAGGGCAGCATGACTGGTCGTGAAAATACCCGTTTTATCTGCCGGATCCATGGCCTTAATGACACTCGCCGGGTCGAGGAGTGGGTCAAGGGCTTTTCCGAGATAGGCCAGCACTTTGAATTGCCTATCCGGGGTTACTCGAGCGGGATGAAATCCAAATTCTCGTTTGCAGTCAGTATGGCGTTTGATTTTGACATCTATCTGACCGACGAGATCACCTCGGTGGGGGATGCCAGGTTCAAGCAAAAGTGCATCGATGTTTTCAACCAGAAGCGAGAAACGGCGAGCCTCATCATGGTCTCCCACGATATGAATACCCTGCGCAAGCAGTGTGACATGGGGATTGTGCTGAACAATGCCAGCCTGACCCTCTACCCCGATATTGAAGAGGCCATCGCGGTCTATAAAAACCTGTAATTACCGCTCTCACATTTATTTTTCAATCACTTGCCACGATATCATTTCGGTTTGCGCGATGCGGGCCGATTGCCATCATCACTCCGGATAGTCATGAACACCAGCACCCTTAAGACGCATATCGGTCGCAAGCTGCGCAAATTCAGGCGCGACCCCAAACGCTTCCTTATCGATTCAAAGGGATATCGGGCTGCCCGTTTCTCATGGAAAAAGGCCATCAGGCTGGGCAGCTTTCTCTGGGTCTTGCTCTGCTTTGGCGTGGCGACCCTCTATTACGTTGCAATCGCCAGTGATCGCTATGTCAGCGAAGCGAGCATCATCGTCAAGCAGGCAGATCAGCTCAAGATGATGCCGGATGCCCTCTCCATGCTGGGGCTGGGTGGCAGCAATCATCAGGATGTGCAGGTGCTGCATGCCTATCTGGGTTCATGGGACATGCTGCAGCGGCTCGACAAGGCGCTCGACCTCAAGGGGCACTATCAGGGCGGTCACGCTGATTGGTTGTCACGACTCCCATGGGATGCCAGCAATGAAGAGTTTCTCGCCTACTACCGTGACCATCTCACCCTCACCCTCGACGAGCTGTCGGGGATCCTGACCATCCGGCTACAGGCATTCGAGCCCGAGTATGCCCGCGAGGTGGTGGCCCTGATGCTGAAAGAGGGGGAGGGCTTTATCAATCGGCTGGGTCATCAGGTCGCCCTCGAGCAGCTCACCTTTGTAGAAAGTGAGGTGGCTCGTTCCCACGAGCGGTTGCAGGCCGAGCGGGACAAGATGCTGGCGTTCCAGAATCGCCACAAGCTGATGAGCCCGGAGGCAACCAGCAGCGCCATGCTGGGGTTGGTGTCCGAGCTGGAGGCCGAGTTGGTGCGTCAGGATACCGAGCTCAAGCGGCTGCAAATCTACATGAATCCCAAGGCTCCCGATGTGGTGGCGGCCAAAGATCGGGTGGAAGCGCTGACCCGCCAGTTGGCACAAGAGAAGCGGCGGCTGACCAGCAACGACGAACAGTCGCTTAACGAGGTGAATGCCGACTATCAGGCGGTGCAGGTGCAGACTCAGCTAGCGGCCGACATCTACAAAACCGGCCTGGTCAGTCTGGAGCAGGCCCGGGTCGAAGCTTATCGCAAGCTCAAGCACCTGTTGGTGGTGAGTACGCCAAGTGCCGCACAGGAGGCGCAGTACCCGCGCCGCCTCTACAACCTCGCCACCATTGGCGTGCTGCTTTGCCTCTTCTATGGCTTGGTGGTAATGGGACTCGCCACCTTGCGCGAACATCAGGATTGATGGCCACTGCTACCCGCCAGCGTGGGTGGCGACCGATTGATACTCGTCCTTTTCAATACCCGATGGCTCAGTGCATAAACTTGTGCCCGGCAGGAGTTTACCTTGATTTCAACCTTGCTCTCTCGACCCCGTTACCCCGGCCGCAATCGGCGGTTAACGTCTATCCACTTCACTCTCCACTTTACTATCCGCGCCGCATCGTTGGCGCTCGTCACTGCGCTGATGATTCCGCCTGCTTACGGGCTGGGCGTCGCCCAGGAGGCGGCGCCGGTGCGCAAGGTGGTGAGCGACACCCAAACCCGCGATCCCGTCTTTGGCAACTGGCTGTTTCGCGGCGAGTTTGCCCGTGAATCATTTAACGGGTTCAACCCCGATTACCGCATCGCCATCGGCGACAAGCTGCAGGTGCAACTGTGGGGCGGGGTCGAGTTTGATCAGAGCCTGCTGGTCGATCACCAGGGCAATATCTTTCTGCCCAAGGTCGGGCCGGTCAAGGTGGCCGGGGTGCGCAACGAGCAGCTCAATGACACCTTGCTTGGCGCCATCACCCGCGTCTATCAGAAGAACGTCAGCGTCTACGCCACCCTCGATGTGAGCCAACCGGTCAAGATCTTCGTCACCGGCTTTGTCAATCAACCCGGCCTCTATGCCGGTCAATCGGGGGACTCCATCCTCTATTTTCTCGACAAGGCGGGTGGCATCTCCCCCGAGCGGGGCAGCTATCTGGATGTGGCGCTCAAGCGCGCTGGCAAAACCCTGCGCAATTTCAACCTCTACCAATTCTTGCTAAACGGCAATCTGCAGCCGACCCAACTGCGCGACGGCGATACCCTGGTGGTGGCGCCGCTGCGCTATCAGAGCACGGTGCGTGGCAAGGTGGCCAATGCCAACAAGTTTGAGATGGTCACCCCCCATATGACCCTGGCCGAGCTGTTGCAACTGGCCAGACCCGATGCCGATGCCACCCATATCCGGGTCAGCCGCAATCAGGGGGAAGATATCCGGATGGATAACTATCCCCTCAGTGATACTGCTACTTTGGCTCGGGTAATGGTCAGCAGCGGCGATACCGTGGAGGCCATCGCCGACAAGCGTTATGCCTCCATCGCGGTACGCATTGAGGGGGAGCACGATAGCGAGCAGGAGGTGGTACTGCGCTACGGCGCGCGGTTGGGTGAAGTGCTCAATGGCCTGAAGTTGACCCGTGATGCCGATATCAGCGCCATCCAGCTCTATCGCGATTCGGTCAAGGTACGCCAGAAAGAGATGCTGGGATCCTCCCTCAAGGCCTTTGAAGCGAGCATTCTCACCGCCCGCTCTGCCTCCGATGGTGAAGCGAGCTTGCGCAAGAGCGAGGCGGATCTGCTGATGCAGTGGGTTGCGCGGGCCAAAGAGATCGAGCCGAGCGGTCAGGTGGTGCTGGCCAACGCCCCCAATCTGGAAGAGGTGCGTCTTGAACCCGGCGATATCATCCGCATTCCGCGCCAGACCAATCTGGTGATGGTGCACGGGGATGTGATGTTCCCGAATGCCATTCTGGCGGATCAGAAACGCACCGTGGCGGACTATATCAATCTGGCCGGTGGCTTTACCCAGAAGGCGAGCAACTCGCGCATCCTGTTGCTGCATCGCGACGGCACCTTTAGCCAGATAGAGAAGGGGGAACTGGACGATAGCGATATTCGCGTCAGCCCGGGTGACGAGATTTTTGTCTTGCCGCAGGTTGAAACCAAATCGCTGCAAATTACCAAAGACTTTACCAGCGTGCTTTACCAGATCGCCGTGTCGGCAGGTGTGCTAGTGGCGCTCTGATGCGTATTTCTCAATATATTTTTCAACATCAAACCGGGATAAGGTGAATCCATGAAAAGCCAGCCATCTGTGGATATTCGCAGTTTTTATGATGAGGTGCCTTTTGGCGGAGATGTCATCGAGAGCATCAAACTGACGTTCAAACAGCAGGGGAAAACCCTGCTTGATCTTGCCGCCACCTTCAATAAGGCACAATATAAACTGGCCTTGTCACTGATGATCCAGTGCAAAGGGCATGTGATTATCTGCGGCATGGGAAAATCAGGTCATGTGGGGCGGAAAATATCGGCCACCCTGGCCTCTACTGGCACGCCAAGTTTTTTCGTTCACCCTGCCGAAGCGTTTCACGGGGATCTGGGGATGATCACCCCCGATGATGTGGTGGTGCTGATATCCAACAGTGGTGAGACCGATGAAGTATTGAAACTTATTCCATCACTGAAGAACTTTGGAAACCGGATTATTGCCATTACCGGCGGGATGCAATCCACGCTGGCAAAAAATGCCGATGCTGTGTTGGAAATTAAAATGCAGGGAGAGTCTTGCCCCAACAACCTGGCACCCACTACCTCGACCACCCTGACCATGGCGATTGGTGATGCACTTGCATCCGCCTTGATGAATAAACGAAACTTTATGCCCAATGATTTTGCCAGATTCCATCCCGGTGGCAGTTTGGGGCGCCGACTTCTGACCCGCTTAAAAGATGTTATGAGTACTCACCTGACTAAGGTAAGTCCAGAAACTTCACTGAAAGAGGTGATAGTGGCAATGACTAAAGATCAGCATGGTATTGCTCTGGTGATGGAAGGCGATAAATTAGCTGGAGTGATTACCGATGGAGATCTGCGTCGTTCGATGATGCGTGATGATTTTGATATAAATAAAATGACCGCAAGTTTTATCATGACTCAATCACCTATAACAGCCTCTTCGCATACCATATTGAGTCATGCTGAAGAATTGATGCGTGCAAATCATATCAAGCAACTATTGGTAGTTGATTCATACTCTCACCCAGTGGGTATTATCAACTTTTATCACTGATTTTAAAACTTTAAAACATAGTATTCTGTTATTTACTCAATTTTGTAATGATATTATATGTTTGACGTGTTGGTTATATAATAAAATCCGTCAGTTTTAATTAAGATGTTGATAACTAACCATACTCTCTATGAACATCGGAGTCTACTTATGAAAATACTTTATTTTATTGAGCCTAGAGAGGAACTTGGTAAACCTCTCTTTCGTTTTGGCTCTGTGCGCAACCATATTCACAAAGAGATAATTGCATTAAACTCCTTGGGGGAAGGGTGCGACGCACGAATTTTGACTAGTGATATTATTAAAAAAGAAGCTATTAAAGAGAATATTCTATCACAAGATGTTTTTTTTACAATTTCACAAAGGAATTTGAAAAAAAAATTTCCGAATGAACGCATTATATCCAATAAGTTTTTCAACAATACTTACTCTCAGAAAGATTTTGAAAACATGCGTCACCTATGCAAAGATGCGATTGGTGATTGGATCCCTGATGTGATTGTGTGTTATGAAGGTGCAGCCCCATACTTAAAGGATATGTATCCTACAGCTGCATTCTTGAACAGTTGCCTAGGGCTTTTTTCACGTGCGCCCTTCCCTGAGTTAGGTTGTTTTGATCCCTGTGGATTATTCAAAAATAGCTTTATAAAAAAGTTTGAAAAAGAGTTAAAAGAGTTACAAGCTACTGCATATCAGATAGAGCTATTGAATAAACTTAGAAAAACATATGAAGAATATATAGATGCACATAATCCAATCAAGGCTTCAGATATTAAATGTGGTTTTGATAAAGTCATTTTAGTCCCTTTGCAAGTTTCAGGTTATTTTGCATTTGATGACAATCTGCCCAATGATATTGAGTGTAAAAGCCAGCTAGACTTTATCCATTATGTTCTCGAAAAAACACCACCATCCATAGGTGTTTATGTAACTCTACATGGTGTAGAAGACCAATTTCTTGATGATTATAATCTGGAACAATTAAGGGGAAAATATCCTAATTTTATTTTTTGTTCAGAAGTACAAAAAGTGAAATGGTGTTCGCAATGGATTCTTCCATTCGTTGATGGAGTTGCAACAGTATCGAGCTCAGTAGGTCTTCAGGCTGCACTCTGGCATAAGCCTGTATTTACTCTAGGTGATTCACATGTTTCTGTGTTTAATGCTGGTGATTTATCTAATGCTGATAAAATCCTTGGTCGTGAACATAATTTCGATGGAGCGTTGTTCTATCTTTTGACAAGATATTACCCCCATATGCAGGATCAAGTGCAAAATCCTGAATGGTTATACTCATTTTATAAAAAAGCCATCAATAAAAATCACCATGGTGAAATTAAATTTGATTACTATGAACCACCTAAGAATGAATATGCTACAATTCATAAAATAATTGACAGTTTGAATAATGTTCAAACACTTAGTGACTTGGGGCGTTTTGCATCTCATATGTTGAATAATAAGGTTGTAGATGTTGCTCTAGCTAAAAAACGCATATTAGAACATGATGTTATTTCATTTGATATATTTGACACATTGATCACTAGGCAGCTTATGCACCCAAATCATGTTTTTGATTTGATGTGCGATGAAGCAAAAACGATTTTTAATGAAAGTGAACAAGATTTGGATAGTTATGGTGGTTATCGAAATCTTCGAGAAAGAGCGGCAAATAGGGTTTATAGAAAAATAAAATCTCAAAACGGGGAGGAATTATTATTTAAAGATATTTACAATGAAATTAGAGCTCTTACAGGGTTGACTCATAATGCGATTTTAAAACTGCGAACGCTAGAGCTAAAAACAGAAAAAGAAGTAATGACTGCTCGCACATTAGGTCAAGAGCTATATAAATTTGCCCTGTCTCAAGGGAAAACAGTGATTCTTGTGTCTGATATGTATTTAGCAAAAAATGATGTCGAATTCCTTCTGCGAAAGAATGGCGTTGATGTATATCATCAAATTTATCTCTCTAGTGAACACAATAAATTAAAAAAATCTGGCTCGTTGTTTAATGTTGTTAAATGCGATTTTAACAACAAAAATATCATCCATTTTGGAGACAACTATCATTCTGATGTTTTAAAGGCCGCAGAGTCAGGATTTACATCGATGCACTTACCATTGATTAACGATACATATCTGGAGTCACGCTTGGCTAAGGATACGTTAACTGCATCTGAAGTAACAGATTCTATAGGTGCCTCAATCATGCATGGCGTTATTTCAAGGAAGTTTTACGATAATAAATTATTTGAAAATAGCTGGTTTGATAACTCACCCTATCGGATGGGGTTTGAGGCTTGCGGGGCAATTTTACTTGGCTTTACTAAGTGGGTAATGGAGAGTGCTATACGTGATGGTGTTGAAGACCTTTATTTCTTAGCTAGAGATGGCTTTCTTGTTAAAAAAATATATGATCAAATATCAAAATATGTTCCCAATGCACCTAAATCCCATTACTTACTTGCATCAAGACGTTGTTATAGCACTGCAAGTTTAAAAACAGAGCAAGACATAATCAGTTCAACGTCATTAAGTTTTTCAAAAGTTCCTTTGTATAAAATCATGGAATCACGCTTTGGCATTTCTACGAATGAAATAAGTGCCAAGGCAATAAAAGAGGCTGGTTTCGAGAGTTTAGAACAAATTGTTGATATTAAAAGACGTAGCCAACTGAATAGATTTAAGCGCTTTCTAACAGAAAATAAGGAACTTATACTTCGCAAAGCATTAGATGAACGAGAATGTCTGTTAGAGTATTTAAATGGGATGGGACTCAATTCGGGGCGAAAAGTATCCATAGTTGATATTGGTCATAATGCATCATTGCAGTTGAGTCTTGGTAAACTGCTGGGTAATCGAAATGATATTGGAGGATATTATTTTATGACGTACCATGCAGCTAAAAAAGTTTTTGATAAGGGATTTAATGTTCAAGGTTATTTGAGTAATTTTGAGGATAATAGAAAGTCAAACCATCCTTATTGTAAAAACATAGGTATGTTCGAGTTCCTTTTTTTACCCGCGATACCATCTTTCAAGCGATTTATTAGAAATGAGATAAATGGAGAATTAGTTCCAGAGTATGTTGGAGGTAATGAGGTCGCCCGCTTTAAAGTTATTGAACGTGTTCATAAAGGTGTTGCCGATTATGTTGACAATGTGCTGAGAGTAACTAATGGTAATCTTTTATCATATGACCTATCAAAAAATGCATCTATAAACACATATATCAAATTTATCGAAAACCCATTGCCTCTAGATGCAGAGATGCTTGATGGATTATCATTTGTTGATCAATTTGGAGGGAGTGATGCCAGATATCTTATTGCCACTCCTGCATATCATAAAATAACGCGTGAGAACTATAATGACTATATAGTAGATAGCTGGTGGCGTGAGGGAGCAAAATCATTAATAAATAATGGTTACAATAATTTTAATGAGGATGGAGTTGCTACTAACATTACAGATATTTTTAAGAGAAAATATAGGGAAAAAAGCATTGCAAAAAGAAAGCTAAATAAGTTGATCAATAACCCATTGAAATTTTTTAATGATGCGAAGCTGATAAAAGCCATTGTTAATAAAGCCAACAGCCTGCCGAGTTGAACTTTTAAAAATGACATTGTGGAAATGCAATGCATATTTATGATAAATATCAGATTCAAATTTTAAAAATATCAACGCTGAGGATATACAGTGACCATTCAGACATCATTTGTCCACATCCGTAATACTCCTAATACTGGAGATCTTCATTGCACACCATTTGACTATTTTTATTTTCCTGAGGCTAGAGTTTATGATATAAATAGCTCCATACCCAAAAGCCATACTGTAATTTATGGTGGGGGAGCAATAGAACCTAAATTACGTACAGATAAAATACATCATAATGTAGAGGCAAAATATAAAATCGCTTGGGGGGTTGGAACATCTTTGAGCGGGCGTTCTACATCTCCTGAGCTAGTTGATGATATGGATTTGGTCGGCCGCCGTGAGTGGGGTAGGAAAGGTGGCATATATGTCCCATGTGTTAGTTGTATGTCAGACCTTTTTGATAAAAAATATGAAATAGATAAAGACGTGATTGTATATGCTCACGCAGTAAAACCAGGTGTTAAAGAAATCTTGGAATATGGCTTCCCAACTTTAAATAATAGAGCTCCATTTAAAGATGTGATCGAAAGTCTTGGCTCTGCAGAAACGATAATAACAAATTCTTTTCATGGTGCTTACTGGGGCACTTTACTGAATCGAAAAGTTATATGTGTACCTTTTTCCTCTAAGTTTTATGGCTATAAACATACCCCGTTAATGATTAAAGGTAGCGGTTGGAAGGAGTCATTATCAATGGGGGTTAATTATCCAGATGCGTTGAGTGATGCTAGAACACATAATATTTGTTTCTATAATCGTGTAATGGACCTAATTTCATAAACTTATGAGGTACGCTTCATAAGTATAAAAATAGTCAGAGTTTATATAAATGAAATTAAGTGTAATACGTGTGTTTACGATGTAGTACAAGGCATGGCTAGTTGTATTTGTGGGTGTAATGTAAATTAACAGCTGGTTAGCGCGTGTTCATCAAAATAGGTGCTAAAAATCAATATAATAAAGTTAAGGTTGAGTTATGTTTTTAATCGCAGGCCCCTGTGTAATTGAGTCCGAACAGCTGGTGATGGATGTCGCCGGTCGTATTAAAGAGATTACCAACAAACTGGGTATGGAATATATTTTCAAATCCAGTTTTGACAAAGCCAACCGTAGCTCAACTGGTAGTTTCCGTGGCCCCGGTATGGAGCGTGGTTTGCAGATCCTGCAAAAGGTGAAAGAGACCTATGGTTTGCGGGTGTTGACTGACGTTCATGAAGATACGCCAGTGGAAGAAGTTGCCAGTGTTGTCGATGTGCTGCAAACCCCGGCTTTTCTGGTTCGCCAGACCAACTTTATTCAGCGGGTGGCGCGCTGTGGCAAGCCGGTCAATATCAAGAAAGGGCAATTTCAGGCCCCTTGGGATATGGAGCAGGTTGTCAAGAAGTGCCATGAAGTGGGCAATCAGGATATCTGGTTGTGTGATCGTGGTACTTCCTTTGGTTACAACACCCTGATCTCCGATATGCGTGGTTTGCCCATCATGCGCCGCACCGGTTGCAAAGTGGTATTTGATGCAACCCACTCGGTACAGCAACCGGGCGGACAGGGGACCACCAGCGGTGGTCAGCGCGAGTTTGTGCCCGTGCTGGCTCGCGCCGCGGTTGCGGTGGGTGTGGATGGTCTCTTTATGGAAACCCATCCCGAACCAGCCAAGGCGCTCAGCGATGGCCCGAATATGCTGCCTCTTTCCGTCATGGAGGAGATGCTGACCGTATTGGCCGAGCTTGACAGCGTTACCCGTACTCATCGCTTCCTTGAAGACTCGCTGGTCTGAGTTATCTGATTGATGCCGTGCCGGTTTACTCACGCGATTGCGGTCGTGCGCCGTACTTTAGTGGCAAGTGTGAGCCGGTAAACAGGGAGTGCCTTGCGGTACTCCCTTTTATTTTTCTATTAAATGGTTGGTTCTGTTATGGCCTACAAAATTGTCATTCCTGCCCGATATGGCTCAAGCCGCCTGCCTGGTAAACCCCTTGCAATGATTGGTGCCAACCCCATGGTATGGCACGTCTGGCAGCGAGCGCTGGAAACCGGGTGTCCTGCCAGTGATATCTGGGTTGCTACCGATGATCAGCGGATCATGGAGGTGGTCGCCGGTTTCGGCGCCAATGTGATGATGACCGGCATCCATCACAGTTGTGGCTCCGACCGGTTGGCTGAAGTGGCTGCCATCCGGGGGTGGGGAGAGGATGAGATTGTGGTGAATGTGCAGGGGGATGAGCCCTTGCTGCCAGCCGGGATGATCGGATTGGCGGCCACTACGCTGGCGAATGATGCGGAGTGTGGTATTGCCACCTTGGCATGCCCTATCACTGATATGGCACAGGTCATGGCCGCCCAGTGTGTCAAAGTTGTGACCAACAAGGCTGATCAGGCTCTCTATTTTTCCCGTGCTCCGGTGCCGTGGGCGAGGGATCATTTCACCTCTTTGCAGAATGGGGGCGTCATGCCAGATAGCTCCTCTGCCCACTGGCTGCGGCATATCGGTTTGTATGCCTACCGCGTCAAGACGCTTAAGGCGTTGAGCCATTTGCCGCCAGCCCCCATGGAGCAGCTGGAATCACTCGAGCAGTTGCGTGCGCTTTGGCACGGTATCCGGATTGCGGTAGCGACGGTGGAGCAAGCGCCTCCCCATGGGGTCGATACTCCGGAGGATTTGGCCCGAATTCAGAGCCACTTCCTGCATGAGGTGGTGGCTGAACGTTAATTGAGAAGGGTCCGTCTCTGTGGAGCTCACCTCAACCGGCCAACCATCCTTTTATATGCTTACCTGATTGTTCCATACAGGGGCTGTAGCCCTCTTCCTCTGGACGATTTATGAAACCTGTTCTTGTTGTGAATTTGAAAGCGACCTATTCCGCTGGTCGTCATCCTGAAAGCTGTGCCCGCTCTTCGTGGCGAGTGGCCGCTGCTCGGGTGCCTGATATTGATACCGTGGTCGGTGTCTATGAAGGCATGGTGGTGGCGGTGATCCGCGGTTGTTCTCTGGTGCCGAGTACGCCCGAGGTGGTGGGTGATGATTGGGATGAGGCTTGTCGGGGACGCTATTACGCCTTGGGCGGCGAGGCTTTTACCGATCGGGATGTGTCTGTCTGGTCACTAACCCGCTGCCCACAGTTGCTGGCGCCCTTGTCGAGCGTACAGGGGATCCGTTATCTCTTGCGCGACGAGTTCGACAGGGTCCCGATGGGAAATGTGCAGTTGAAGTGATCCGGAGTGGCAATCCCCTTGGTGTTCGATTTAACCGATATTTTTAAACCATCCCTCTTTTATCCCCCTTACTGAAACCCGAGATTTTTCATGACTCTATGGACACAATCCAGCGGCATTCTGGCGCGCAGGCGGCAGATCTCTGCCTGTCTCGGCCAACCATTGGCCCGACTTGAGCCCTCTTCTGAGAGCTTGCCACAAGCGGGCGATGTGCTGGTCGGCTGGGGCCAGAAGGCCAATACCGGTCAGATTAAACAGAAGGCGCAGGAATTGGGGTTGCCCTATTGGCAGCTGGAAGATGGCTTTATCGGTTATATCGGCCATCCCGCCAGAGAGGGGGTGGCGCTCTCTCTTATCGCCGATCCGGTGGGCATCTACTACGATGCTCGCCAGCCCAGCCAGCTTGAGCAGTTGATTGCCACCCCTTGTGATACCGAGATGCTGGCGCGCGCCGAGCGGCTGCTCAGAGAGTTGGTGCACCTTGGCATTACCAAATACAACTGTTATGCCACTCATCCCTATGAGCCTGTCACGCAGGCTCCGTATGGTGAAGAGCAGGGGGGGCTTGTCTCTTTGGCCGAGGGGTTGCTGCAAGATGGCAGGCCAAGGGTATTGCTGGTCGATCAGGTGGCGGGGGATCTCTCCATCCCGGGGGCGTTGGCTTGTAATGCCGATTTTCTGGCGATGGTGGCCGCCGCTCGGCGCAATCATCCCAGTGCCCGTCTGCTGTTGCGCACCCATCCTGATACGCGTATTGGCAAAAAGAGCGGCGTGCTGGCGCGATTGGCACAAAAGCTCCCTGAGCTGGCTGATCTGGAGATAGTGAGCGAGCCCTGTCATCCCCATCTCCTGTTCAAGATGGTGGATGCGGTCTATACCGTCTCTTCCCAACTGGGGTTCGAGGCGTTGCTGCTTGGCAAGCCGGTCCACTGCTTTGGCATGCCTTTCTACGCCGGTTGGGGATTGACCCATGACAGCAAGCTCTGCTTGCGACGTGTTCTGGCAAGGGCCGATGAGGCGGTTTCGCTGCCACAATTGGTGGCGGCGGCGCTTATTCGTTATCCCCGTTATGTCGACCCTGTGCTGGGGGAGCGCTGCGAAGTTGAAGATGTCGTCAAGCTGCTGGCCCGCCAGCAGATGGCGCCAGCTCGTTTGCGGCGACTTTATCTGGTGGGTTTTTCGCTCTGGAAGCGTGCCTTTATGCGCACCTTTTGTACCCATCTGGCCGATGAGCTGCGGTTTGTCAGGCGTCCTCCCAGACGGTTGAGCTGTGATGAGCAGGTGCTGGTATGGGGTAGCCGTTACCCCGAGTTGATCTCGGCAATTAGGGTCGAGGACGGTTTTATCCGCTCGAGCGGCCTTGGCTCCAATCTTTGTCGACCGTCGTCACTCTCTATCGATCCGGTCGGGATCTACTTTGACAGTCGCCGCCCCAGTGCGCTCGAGCAGCTGCTTAACTACGAGCCGATCGACGAGGCTCTGCTGGCAAAGGGGGACCAGTTGCTGACGCTGCTGCGTGAATCCCGGGTCAGCAAATACAACGTGGGTGAGGCAGAGCCATTCCAGCCGCCGCAAGATGGTCGCGAGCTGGTGCTGGTCGTGGGTCAGGTGGATGGCGATGCCTCTATCTTCTGCGGTAGTCCGAAGATCCGCAGCAATGAGCAGCTGCTTTGGGTGGTGCGAGCCGCCAAACCGCAGGCGCATATTCTGTTCAAGCCTCATCCCGATGTGGTCTGCGGCAACCGGGAAGGGGCCATTTCAGCGCGCTGTTTGGCTGAATGTGTCGACAGTCAGGTGCTCCAGAGCGATCTCGCCTCGCTCTATCCCCATATCGACGAGTTGCACACCATGACCTCCCTCAGTGGCTTCGAGGCGCTGGTGCAGGGGGTCAAGGTCACTACCTGGGGACAACCCTTTTACAGCGGTTGGGGCTTGACCCGTGATATCCATCCACCCGTCAGACGCGAGCGCCCCTTACCGCTGGCGGCACTGATCTATCTGACCCTTGCCGCCTATCCCCGCTATATCGATTGGCAATCCGGCCTGTGGTGCAGCCCCGAACAGTTGATCCGCAAACTGGCGGCACAAAAGCCGCTTGCCATGACCGGTGCGAGCCGTTGGCGACGCTGGCAACTCAAGCTTCGTTTTCTGGTTGATACCCTCAAGCCCACTCGCTCTTTGTTCTCCTGATGGATCCTCGCCGTATG
This sequence comes from Aeromonas sp. 75A, assembly GCF_051919425.1. Lineage (NCBI taxonomy): Bacteria > Pseudomonadati > Pseudomonadota > Gammaproteobacteria > Aeromonadales > Aeromonadaceae > Aeromonas > Aeromonas sp. 75A. Next base: position 3,608,842 of record NZ_JBQBES010000002.1, read on the forward strand.
AACGTGTTGTTGTTGCAGGGGCCACTTGGTCCCTTTTATCAAACCTTGAGCCAGCATCTGGTTCGGGCTGGTCATCAGGTGGTGAAGATCAATTTCAACGGTGGTGATGAGTGCTGGCCCTGTGCCGGGATCTCTATCAGTTATCACGGCGAGCCAGATGGCTGGAATACGTTTCTGCGGCGGATGTTGAAGGAATATTCAATCAATACAGTGCTTTGTTACGGCGACTGTCGTTATTACCACAAGGTGGCGAGCCAGGTGTGTGAGCTCAAGGGATTGTCATTCTGGGCACTGGAGGAGGGGTATCTGCGTCCCGATTTTGTGACCCTGGAGCCGGGCGGCGTCAATGCATTCAGCCCCTGGTATGAAGAGCGGGCCAGATTGCCGCGGGTAGACTGGCCCGCCGAGTTTATTGCACCTCTCAAGGTGGGCAAGACGTTTGCGGCCAGAGCCTGGTATGCCAGCCGCTATCACATCAACAAAGCAATCAAGCGGCCACGTTATCCCCATTTTGTCGATCACCGCCCCTGGACGCTCTGGCAGGAAGCGAGGGGGTGGCTGAGAAGTGGGTGGATCAAATATGGTCATCGGCATCGCGATCGAGCACTACTCCATCGTTTCAAGGAACATGCCGGGCAGCTCTTCCTGGTGCCGCTGCAGGTGAGTGAAGATTTTCAAATAAGAGAGCACTCCGAGTTTGGTGACCTGGAGGAGATGATCTCGGAGGTGGTCAGCTCGTTTGCCCGCCACGCCAATCCGGATGATGTGCTGTTGTTCAAACATCACCCCATGGATCGGGGGTATGTTAGCTACCGTGACTGTATCGAGCGACTCATCGCCGAGCATGGTTTGGCGGGGCGGCTCTTTTATGGTTATGAATGGCCGCTTCCGGCCCTTTACCCGCTGCTCAAGGGGGTGATCACCATCAATAGCACGGTTGGGTTGTCAGCCCTGTTGCATCAGGTACCCACCATCTGCCTTGGCCGTGCGATCTATGACATTAAGGGGTTGACCACCACAGGTCCGCTTTCCTCTTTCTGGCAACATCAGAGCCCGGTCTGTGAAGCGACCTTTCAGCGAGCCAGAAACTCCCTGCTGCATCTCACCCAGCTTAATGCCAGCTTCTATCGCCATCTTGATATGGGGGCTGAGGCGGTGCTCGCAAGGATGCGGCTTGCCGAAACGGCGGTCACTCAAGAACCTACGTTGCACAGAGAGCCAACTCGTTCACGTGGAGCATAGATAAGCAGGGAAATAGATCGCGAGAGCCATTCCCCCATAGGGACTCCGATATTTTCAACCCACGAATTTCATTCTCTTTCGTAAAAAAATAAATAACCATCAAGGATGCTGATATGAAGACCAAGCCATATATGTTGGCCATTCCGCTATTGTGCTTGCCTGTCGTTTCGACTGCCGCGGATGATTTTTCAATTTTAATTCATGGTGCAGCAATTCATAGTGATTGCACCAAAGGGAAGGGAAAGAAAAGCAAGAGTTGTGAGTTTAATAATTTCAATCCGGGATTAGGGTTGGCCTGGGCTTTTTGGGGCGATAACGATACTGGCAAGCTGGCGGTGCGCGGAGGGGCATATAAGGACTCTTTCAGCGAGACGGCTTTATACGGTGCGATCTCATATCGCAAGGAGTGGTATTTTACCGAGCATACCTTTGCTGGTCTGGGGTTTCAGGCCGGTTATCTCAATGGTTCTGGCCTGGATGGCTTTGCTGCTTTGCCGATGGTGACGCTGGGCTACAAGTCGGTGGCGTTGGAAGTGGGATATGCGCCAAAGCTTGATTTTGCATTGGGTAGCAAGCATGTTGCCGTGACGACATTCTCTTTACGCTGGAACTTGTGACTATAAAACATCATTAATGATTGGGTTATATGTCGGCGTTCAGATTTGACATGCGTATAGTGATTTAAAACTATGTAAAGTGCATTGCGAATTTCTTTATGGATGCATATCTAATAAGATTTGTATTTTTAGGTGCAATGAAATAACAAGGGTTGCTGGCCATTTATAAAGAATAATCCTTAAGCGTTCTGGTCATTAATTTACGGTTAATGACTATAAAAATATAACCATGGCTGGCCAAGCTATTAGCTTCACCGATGAATTCCTTGTCCTCGAATTTGATACAGTGGCGAGTTGTCTTTCTGTCCATACCAAGCCCAACCTGTTTAGCAGGTTGGGCTTTTTCTTTTGGTGATGTGCAGAGGGACTATCCGGCCGCCTGTGTATCTATGGTCATCGAGCCGGGTTAATGCTGTTGGATGCTCGCCGTGCCTGCCAGGAGTGCAGGCGCTGCTGCGTCCCGATGATGAAGACAAAAAAGACCGGTACGAAGAAGATGGCCAGCAGGGTGCCGCTGATCATGCCGCCAAACACGCCGGTGCCGATGGCGTGCTGGGTCTCCGCGCTGGCGCCACTGGCGAGCATCAAGGGCACCACCCCGAGGGTGAAGGCCAGCGAGGTCATCAGAATGGGGCGCAGGCGCAGGCGGGCAGCAGTGACAGCCGCATCAAGCAGTGAGCGCCCTTCGCTGTGCAACTGGCGCGCAAACTCCACGATGAGGATGGCATTCTTGGCCGACAGACCGATGATGGTGATCATGCCTACTTTAAAGAAGACGTCGTTGGGCATGCCGCGCAGCATCACGGCCGCGACGGCACCGAGCAGGCCCAGCGGCACCACCAACATCACGGAGAGCGGGATCGACCAGCTTTCATAGAGTGCCGCCAGCACCAGGAAGACCACCAGCGCCGACAATAGCATCAGCAGGGGGGCCTGCTCGGCCGACTGGCGCTCTTGCAACGACTGTCCCGTCCAGGCCAATGCGAAGCCTGGCGGCAATTGCGCCACCAGGCGCTCCATCTCCGCCATCGCCGCTCCGCTGGAGATGCCGGGCGCTGCCCCCCCGGCAATACGCACGGCGGGGAAGCCATCGAAGCGCATCATCTGTTGCGGCGATTCGCGCCATTCCGGTGTCACCACCTCCCGCAAGGGGACCATGCCGCCGCTGGCATTGCGCACCCGCAGGCCGAGCACGTCATCGAGCTGCATGCGCGCCGACGCGTCGGCCTGCAGAATGACCTGCTGCATGTGCCCGCCGTTGGGGAAGTCGTTGACGTAGAGCGACCCCATTGCGGCCGACAGGGTACTGCTTACGCTGGCGAACGAGAGTCCCATGGCTTCGGCCTTCTGTCGGTTGATCTCGAGGTGAATGCTCTCGCCGGGAGGCAGATTGTCGGGATACACATCACTGACTACCTGGCTTTTGGCGGCCAGTTCCAGCAGTTGGGCCTGAGCGGCCAGCAGCGCGGCTTCCCCCCGATTGGCCCTGTCTTGCAGGAACAGGGTGAAGCCGGAGGCGGTGCCCAGCTCGTCGATGGCGGGCGGCAGCAGGCTCATTACCGTGCCTTCAGGAATATTTGCCATAGCCGCTTGTGCCAGATCTGCCTCTTCGGCTGCCGTGGCGCCATGACGCTGATCCCAATCTTTGAGCATGGTGAAGGCCATAGCGGCATTGGGGCCTGCGCCGGAGAAGCTGAAGCCCTGCACCACCAGGTTGGTGTCCAGCGCCTCGCGAGAGGCGACGTGAGCCTCGAAGGCCTTGACCACCTCAAGAGTACGCTCGCTGGTGGCGCCGGTTGGCAACTGGATGGAGGTCATGAAGTAGCCCTGATCCTCGTCCGGCAGGAAAGAGGAGGGCAGCTGGGCGGCGGTGATGGCCAGCACGGTGCAGAGGGCGGCAAAGGTTGCCATCATCCGTCCGCTGCGCCCGACCAGCCGGGTTACCCGCGCACCGTAGCCTGCCGTGAACCGCTCGAAACCCCGGTTGAAGGCACCGAAAAAGCCGCGCTTCTCATGATGATCCGGACTGACCGGGCGCAGTAAGGTGGCGCAGAGCGCGGGCGTCAGGGTCAGGGCGAGGAAGGCCGAAATGAGAATCGACACCGCCATCGACAGGGTGAACTGCTGGTAGATGACCCCCACCGAGCCGCAGCCAAACGCCATGGGGAGGAACACCGCCGTGAGCACCAGGGTGATGCCGATCACCGCCCCTGTGATCTCCTTCATGGCCTGCGAGGTCGCCTCCCGGGGCGACAGCCCCCGGGTGGCCATCAGGCGCTCGACGTTCTCCACCACCACGATGGCGTCGTCGACTATGATGCCGATGGCCAGCACCATGCCGAACATGGTGAGGGAGTTGATCGAAAAACCGGCCAGCAGCATCACCGCGAAGGTGCCAAGCAGAGCGATGGGGGCGACGATGGCCGGGATCAGGGTGTAGCGCAGGTTCTGCAGGAAGAGAAACATCACCAGAAACACCAGCACCATGGCTTCCAGCAGGGTGTGGATCACCTTTTCGATGGAGACCTTGACGAAGGGGGCCGAGTCAAAGGGGATCGAATAGGCCATGCCCGCCGGCAGGGTGGGAGCGAGCTGGGCGAGACGGGTGCGCACCGCATCTGCGGTACGCACGGCGTTGGCTCCGGGGGAGAGCTGGATGGCGGCGCTGGTGGCAGCCACGCCGTTCTCCCGGTTGGAAAAGGCGTAGGATTGTGCCCCCAGCTCGACCCGGGCGACATCACCCAGCACCAGCTTGGCGCCATCACCACCGGCTCGCAGCACGATGGCGGCGAATGCCTCGGGGGTCGTCAGCTGCCCTTGAACCGTGAGGGGAACCGTCAGGCGCTGGCCAGGCAGGGCGGGTTCGTCGCCGAGGCGCCCCGGTGCAATCTGGATGTTCTGCTGCTCGATGGCCTGCGCCACCTCGCCGATGGTCAGCCCGTAGGCGGCGAGTTTGGCCGGATCTACCCAGATGCGCATGGCCTGTTCGGCGCCAAACAGCTGCACTCGTCCTACCCCGTCGATGCGGCGCAACTCCTGCACAATATTGCGTGCCATGTAGTCGTTGAGGGCAACCTCATCGAAGCGGCCATCCGGTGAGGTCATGCCGACCATCATCAGAAAGCCGGATGAGGCGGACTCCACCTGCAGGCCGGTTTGCCGCACCGCTTGTGGCAAGCGAGGTTCGACCGCCTTGATGCGGTTTTGCACGTCCATCTGGGCCAGCTCCGGATCGGTGCCCGGCTTGAAGGTGGCAGTGATCTGCGCGCTGCCCGAGGCGTCCACAGAGGACTCGAAGTAGAGCAGGTTCTTCACTCCCGACAGCTCGCGCTCGATAAGGCTCACCACCGCATCGTTCAGGGTCTGCGGTGTGGCGCCCGGATAGGTGGCATAGAGGGTCACCGACACCGGCGCCACCGAGGGATAGCGGGAGATGGGAAGCTTGGGGATGGCGATGACCCCTGCCAGCACGATGAACAGGGCGATCACCCAGGCAAACACCGGGCGATGGATAAAAAACTGTGGCATGGATAACTCTCCGATTCAGCGAATGCCACCGTCAGCCGGTTGGCTGACAGCGGGTGGTTGCCAGGGGGAGGCAATGACCTGAACCCCCGGGGTCAGACGGTCGATCCCTTCGATCACCACCTGTTGCCCGGCACTGAGCCCGGACGCGATACGGTACTGGCTATTCACCAGTTCAGCGGTGTTGACCGGAACCAGCTGTGCCTGCCCCTGGCCATCCACCACCCACACGCTGGTCTGACCCGATGTGCGCACCACTGCCTGCTGGGGCACGGTCAGGGCGTTGGCATAGCGGGCCCGGGGGATGCGCGCCTGCACATAGAGGCCGGGCAACAGCCGCCGCTCAGGGTTATCCACCAGCACCCGCAGCAGCACGTCGCCGGTCCCGGCATCGACCTCGATGCCGGAGAAGAGGATGTGCCCCTGCATGCCCAGCGGTGTGCCATTGCTACCGAGGATCTCCACCGCCAGTTCCGGTGCCGTTGAGCCAGCCTGCTGGCGCAAGGATTCCAGCACCGAGGCCGGTTGACGCACATCGACGTAGACCTGATCGATCTGCTGTATTCGGGCCATGGGGGTGGCATCGGTGGGCGACACCAGAGCCCCTTCACTCACCAGCGCCTGATCGATACGTCCGGCGATGGGTGCCTCCACGCTGGCAAATTGCAGGTTCAGTTGGTGCCGAGCCAGGGTCGCCCTGGCCTGGGCCACATCGGCAGCCGCCTGATCCCGCTGGGAGACCGCATCGTCATAGGTCTGGCGGCTGATGGCGTCGGTGCGCAGCAGCGGCTTCAGGCGGTCAATCTGGATGCGGGCGCGGGCCAGCACGGCCTCGGCCCGTTGCAATGCGGCGGCAGCGCTGTCGACATCGGCCTTGAAGGGGGCCGGGTTTATCTGGAACAGCACAGTGCCAGCGCTGATCTCGGCGCCCTGCTCGAACAGGCGACGCTGTACGATGCCGCTGATCTGGGCGCGAATGTCGGCGCTGCGCAGTGCCGCCACCCGGGCGGGCAGATCCTCGCTGATGACAAGCTCCCGATCAGTCAGAGTCAGCACCGACACCTGAGGAGGGGCGGGTGCCTCCTGCTCTTGCGGCGCGGCATCGCACCCCGCCAACCCGAATGCGGCAATGACGGCGAGCAGGGCGCCCGCATACCGCTGTTTGACAAACATCATCCACTCACCTCGTTAAACCGTCTCTCCGGTGTGATGTGACCGGAGAGTGCATCGAGCGGCCATTATGGCGAGGGGCTATTGCGAATGATTCGAGGCTTTGTGGAGAATCCATGGAGGCGATGATAAAGTTCAACGCCACCTTTTTTCGAGTCCGACTATGTCCCATCTCAATGCTTCCGCCAGCCCGGCGGGCCAGTCACTGGTACTGATTGCAGAGGATGAAGCCGAGATCGCCGACATCCTCGCCGCTTACCTGCAACGTCATGGCTTGCGTTCCCTGCACGCCGCCGATGGCCGTGAAGCGCTGGCCATGCATCAGGCATTCAAACCCGATCTCCTGCTGCTGGATGTGCAGATGCCGCAACTGGATGGCTGGCAGGTGCTCAGCGAGATCCGGGCGCGTGGCGACACGCCGGTGATCATGCTGACCGCCCTCGATCAGGATCTCGACAAGCTGATGGGGCTGCGCATGGGGGCGGATGACTATGTGGTCAAACCCTTCAATCCGGCCGAAGTGGTGGCGCGAGTGCAGGCCGTGCTCAGGCGCACCCGGGCCGTAAAGCCTGCCACGGCGAATGTGCTGCGGGTCGGCCTGTTTCAGATCGATCTGGAGAGCCACGAGGCCAGCATTTTCCGCGATGACCAGCAGCAGGTGCTGGAGCTGACCCTGACCGAGTTCAAGTTGCTCGCCTCTTTGATGCGGGCGCCGAAACGGGTGTTCAGTCGCGCCGAACTGTTGACTCACTGCTTGCCGGAGGGGGATACCCAGGAGCGTACGGTGGATAGCCACATCAGCAAGTTGCGCAAAAAACTGGAGACACACGGCATTCTGGGGGTCCCCGCCAGTGTCTGGGGGGTTGGCTATCGCTTCGGGGGCGATGCATGAAATCGGCGCCCGGCCTTCGCAGGCAGATCATCCGCTCTCTGGGCTTGATGACGCTTGGCATTATCTCCCTCGCGGTGATCGGCACCTATGTGTTTTATGGCATCGCCGTGGCGTTTGTGCCGGGCAGCATCTCCGAGACCTGGGTGCCCTCCAGAGTCGAGATGTTATGGATCGGCTCCACCATTCTCATTGCATTGGGGATGGCGCTGTACGTGGCGGTTCGCCTCTCTCGCCGCATCCTGACTCCCCTCAACTCGGTGGCAACCAGCCTGCGTGAGGTGGCCGAGGGCAAACTCGATGCCCGTGTGCCGGAGGATGAGCAGGCGATCGGGGAGACGGCGCAACTGGTGCGCGACTTCAACGCCATGGCCGAGCGGCTGCAGAGCATGACCCGCGAGCGGGAGTTCTGGAATGCCGCCATCGCCCACGAGTTGCGCACTCCCGTCACCATTTTGCGCGGCCGTTTGCAGGGGCTGGCCGAAGGGGTCTTTCCTCCCAGCAGCGAACTCTTCGAGGGGTTGCTGCGTCAGGTGGAGGGGCTCAATCACCTGATCGAGGATTTGCGGGTATTGAGCCTCAACGACAGCGGCCATCTGGAGTTACAGCGGACCGAGGTCAGGCTGGCCGACGAGCTTGCCGTGGTGCTTGAGGCATTTGCCAGCCCTCTGGCGGCGAGCGGATTTGTGTTGCAGCGGGAGCTCGATAGCGAACTTCATGTCTGCTGCGATCTGTTTCGTATCCGTCAGGCTCTGATGGCGCTGTTGGAAAATGCCCAGAAGCACGCGCTGCCTGGCCTGCTGACCGTGCGGCTGTATCGCTCGGAGAGTGTGTGCGTCCTGAGTGTGGAAGATGAGGGGCCAGGCATCAGCGAGGAGATCGCCGCCTGTATCTTCGATGCGTTTCGTCGCGGAGATCCGTCACGCTCGCGCAAGAGCGGCGGCAGCGGACTTGGGCTCGCCGTGGTCAAGGCGATTGCAGAGGCCCACGGCGGCAGCGCGGTTTGCCAAGCTACCGGACGGGGAGGGAGCCGATTCGTGCTCTCCTGGCCCATCTCGGCCATGTCCGGTGGCCCTGAAATCTCGCCTAGGGGCGACAGGTTCTGATGAAGCTAATACAGCTGACAGCTGCCCGCACAGGGGCGTTCGACAAGCGACCGTTATAGGTTTTTCACCGCTTGTGCCGGGTGAGCAGGAGGGGTTGGGACATGGCTCATTTGGCGCGAAACCATGGTTTTTAGCCGTCAAAAATTGAAACCGTTTTCAGAAATCCTTTTCAACTGTGATCCGCTTCAAAGCTTTTTCGGACGCCAACCTCTAGCATTGGCTCCACGAATTAGGGGCTAGCGCTCCCGATTTTCCCGCTGTGGGAGGTAACCGGATGATCCGGCTATTTCCTTCGTTACTTTCGACGGTCATCATGGATGGCCGTTTTTTTTTGAGTTATTTCACGGTAAAGGGTCGAGCCGCTGGCGCTTTACCGTTAAAATTCCGCTTTTGCACTTGCCCGTGAGTCTTGATGTCTGCGTCCACCCTCTCTTCGGATAGTTATGCCCTGCTCGCCACCCTGCAATTGCAGCGCGTTGCCAGTACCCGTTTGCTGCAAGAACAACTGGCGATAGGCCATGCCCTGATCGATAAACTGACCCGACTGCAGGATGCAGGACTGGTCAGATTGCGCGGGGAGCAGCAGTGGAGCCTGACCGCCGAGGGGACGCTGGCGCTGATCCTGGGGGTGCGTGCCGGTCTCTGCCCGGCGCCGGACTGGAGCCGGGTGCCCTCATTGACCGGGCAGGATCTTACCCATGCGGTGGTGCGCGAGCTCTGCCGCGGCAAGGCGGGGGAGATCCCCACCTATTTCTCAGCCAGCGATCTGCTGACCCTGCTCGATACCCCGGACGCTCACCAGTTGCTGGCGGGCTCCAGCCCCGCCTGGCAGCAAATGTTGCTGGAGCACTTCTCGCTGCAACTCTTGCTTGATGCCCCCTATGAAGAGCGCTGGCCGCTGGCCAATGCGCTGGTGCGCTGCGCCCCCGAGGTGCAGGCCCGGGCCAAAGCGTTCGAGGCGGAGTGGCGCTGGCTCTGCGGGGATGGCGAGAGCACATCGCCAACCGGCGAGGGCAAGGATGCCGCCCCCGGCTGGCCAGCCCTGCAGGCGTTGGCCCAGCAGAGCCAGAGCGGCCCGCTTGGCGAGCGACTGCTCACCGCGCTGGGCCAGTGGCAGGCAACCGATGAGGGTGAGGCGGGCCAGTGGCCCCGTTCGTTCAGCGCCCTGCTCTGGCTTGGCTGGTTGCAGCAGGCCGATCCCGTCATCGCCAGCGAACAGCGCAAGAAGTGGCAGCGCAGTCTGACTGGCCAGTTCCCCCTGCTTGCCGACTTGCTCAGCCAGTGGGCGGGCGATCGCCACGGTCAGGCGGTCGGCCTGTTCGATACCCTGCAGCTGCCGGTGGAGGAGCTCCACTGGGGCTATCTCTGGCTCGATCTCTGCGCGCTGGCCCGTCACGGTGCCCAGAGCCCGCAGGTGGCCATGTTGCACAAGTGGGATCTCTCCCATCTGCTCGATGCCGAACCCCATCATCGCCTGATGGCATTTTGTCAGGATCTGCTGCGCATCTTGTTGGGCGAGGTGGCCAAAGGGGCGCCCTTGTGCCAACTGCGCGGCAGTGAGGAGAGTGCGCAAGAGGGCAGTGATGAGCAGGATGATGACGGGGACGAGGATAAAACCGCGGCCTCTGCCAGCTGGCTCAACTGGTTGCAGGGGCTGGGACGCTCGAGTGGCGTGCGCAAGCCGCAAGAGCGGTTGGTGTGGCTGCTCCATGCCGACGGCCCCGAGCTGGAGTGCAAGATCCAGAAACTGAGCACCAAGGGGGAGTGGACCGCCGGTCGCCGGGTCGATCCGGCCCTGCTCTCTACCCAGTATGCCGCCATGCTTGATGAGCACGACTGGGCACTGGTCCGCACCCTGCCACGGGTGATGGGACGACTGCCGCGGGATGTCTGGGCGCCGCTGGCCGATCACCCCCGTTTGTTCAACGCCAAGGGGCAAAAGCTGCAACTGGCCATCAGCGCCCCCCTGCTGCAGGTGGTGGCCACCGAACAGGGGATGAGCGCGCAGCTCTGCCCCGATGCGGCCGCCCGCGGGGCCCATATCATGCCGCTGGCGCAGGATCTGTGGCAGCTGATCCTCACTCCGCAGCCGCTGCTCGACCGCTTGCCAGCGCTCGAATCCATCCCGCTGCTGCCCGCCGAGGGGCTGGCTGAGCTGCAACGCACGCTCGATGCCATTCCCGAGTTGCCTTGGCACAGTCAGGTTGCGGGGCTTAGCGGCAACGCCGAACTGGCTCCCTGGCCGGGCATTCCTTCGGTGCAACTGGATTGGCAGGATGGTCAGCTGTCGGTCAAGCTGGTGACCCGTTTTGAGGATCTGCCGCCCCAGCCCCTTGGCAAGGGGGAGGCGATCGTGCGGCAGGGGATCAAGGCGTACCACTACTGGCAGCGGGATCTCGGGGCCGAGAAGGGGCAGGCCCAGTTGCTGCGCAATCAATTGCCCATCGGCCTGCCCGGCAGCGAGTGGCTGCTACAGGGGGAACAGGCGCTGGCGCTGGTCAATGCCCTGCCCGAGCTGGTGGATGCCGGTGTGGTCATTCACTGGCATCAGGACAGCGCTCGCCTCAAGAGCCTCGATGAAGCGGCTCTGAGCCTGCGCATCGAGCGGCGGCAGGACTGGTTCCAGGTCGAAGGGGCACTGGCCCTCGATGAGCACCAGATCCTCGATCTGCGCCTTATTCTGCGCCAGATGACCCCGGGGCAGCGCACCGTTCAGCTCGACGAGAAGACCAGCCTGATGCTGAGCGACAAGCTGGTGGAGCGGCTCTCCATGCTGGGGGCCATGCTCGACGACGAGCAGCGGATCAACCACAAGCTGGCTTACCCGCTCACCCGTCTGCTCTCGGTTATCACCACCGAGGGGGATGCGGCGTGGCAATCCCTGCAGCAGGAGTGGCAGCAGGAGGTCGATTGCCCTGATGAGTTGCTCACCTCCCTGCGGGACTATCAGAAAGAGGGGGTGCGCTGGATGGCGACCCTGGCCCATCACGGTTTTGGTGCCTGTCTGGCCGATGACATGGGTCTGGGCAAGACGCTGCAGGCGCTGATTGTGTTGCGGATGCGCCAGCACCTTGGCCCTGCCCTGGTAGTGGTGCCCAAGTCAGTGGTCACCAACTGGCAGGAGGAGGTGGCCCGTTTCGCCCCCGAGCTGGATGTGGTGGTGTTCGAGAACCCGGCCGAGCGGGAGGGGATGATTCGCGAGGCCAAGGCTGGTCAGGTGATCCTCATCAACTACGGCATGCTCGGCAGCCTGGCGGAGGCGCTCAAGTCCCGCCGATGGTCTTCCATGGTGCTCGATGAGGCGCAGCAGATCAAAAACGCCGGTACCCAGCGCGCCAAGCTGTTGTTCCAGCTGGAAGGGGATTTTCGCCTCGCCCTCTCCGGCACCCCCATCGAGAACCATCTGGGGGAGCTGTGGAGCCTCTTTACCTTTATCAACCCGGGGCTGCTCGGCAGCCTTGGCGAGTTCAAGCGTCGCTTTGGCAAGGCGGTCAAGGATCCCCAGCACATGGCGCTGCTGCGGGCGGTGATCAGCCCCTTTATCCTGCGTCGTCTCAAGCAGGAGGTGCTGACCGAGTTGCCGGACAAGACCGAGATCATTCACCACATCAGCCTCTCCCCCGAGGAGCGTCAGCTCTACGAGGCAACCCGGCGCGAGGTGGTGCAGCAGGTGCAAAGCGCCGATGGCCGCGCCCTGATGCATGTGCTGAGTGGCCTGACCCGGCTGCGCCGCCTCTGCTGCTCACCGGAGCTGGTGATGCCCGAGTGGTCGCAAACCAGCAGCAAGCTGGACGAGGCGATGGCCCTGCTGGAAGAGGCGATCGACGGCGGCCATCGGGTGCTGGTGTTCAGCCAGTTCGTCGACCTGCTGAGCCTGTTGCGGGCCCGCATCGAGCAGAAGTCCTGGGACTACTGCTATCTGGATGGGGGCTGCTCCGCCAAGTCCCGTCAGGACTCCATCCTGCGTTTTCGTCATGAGGAGGTGCCGCTGTTCCTCATCAGCCTCAAGGCAGGGGGGACCGGCCTCAACCTCACCCAGGCCGATACCGTGCTGCACCTCGATCCCTGGTGGAACCCGGCGGTGGAAGATCAGGCGAGCGATCGGGCGCACCGGATGGGGCAGACCCAGCCGGTGACTGTGTACCGGCTGGTGTGCGAGCAGACGGTGGAGGAGAAGATTGTCGCTCTGCACGACGAGAAGCGGGCGCTGGCCGATGGCCTGCTGAGCGGCCAGTCCGAGGTGCGCGGGCTGGATGTGGAGAGCCTGCGGGCCCTGCTGATGGGCTGATTGGCGACGCCGCCTTACATACCGTCTATCGATACAGAAAAGGGGAGAACATCCAGAGATGTTCTCCCCTTTCTCGTTTGGGATGCAGATGCGGGATTCATCGTTTATTGCGGCAAGGCGGCGCAGTTATCCCTGAACCAACTATCCCTGATCCAGTCACCCCTGATAGAGATAGAGGTGCAGCCGCTCGATGATGGGTTCGCCGCCAATCTTGCGATCCCGCCGCGCCTGCCGGCTCTTGGGGGGATAGTTGCCCAGATGGGTGACTGCAGGCGGGGTATCGGAGCAGAGCAGCAGAGGCAGGCTCGCCTTGATCTGCTGCTTGCGCGGGGTGCGCTCCAGCCAGAGCAGGTTGATCATCGGGTGGGTCTTGACCGGGCGGCGGATCCGCAGCTCGGCATCGGCGGGCAGGCGGCGAATATCGTACACCTCCTGATCCACCATCTTGCTCCACTCCTCGTTGTTGGAGAGGGCCGGTATGTAGCGGCGGCTGCGCTCGAGCATCTCAAGCACCTGCTCGCGACTGAGACGATTGATGGTCTGCTTGTCGGCCCAGGTAAAGCCGAGGGATTGCAGCTCACCTGTCAACAGGGTCAGCTTGCGGTAGACCTGCAGCGTGATCACGCCGGGCAGGGCGGTATGTACCAGCTCGAACTTCTCGTCCCGTCCCCCCGCCTGCTGCACCAACGCCTTGAAATCAAGCTTGTGCTGGTTGATTTGGTCGATCAGCGGTTGCAGCAAGGGGGCAGCGGCGGCAGGAAAGCGCAACCAGCCGGGCAGCCGGTGAGTCGCCTTGGTGGAGCAGCCGGGGCGGGCGCTGTGATCCCGATAGGCGGCGAGGGTGGCCGCCAGCGCGGCTTCACCGTTGAGATAGCCCACCTCAATTTGCTCGATCGGGTCGTGTTCTTCCCCCTGTGCAACTGGGGGGAGGGGATAGACATGAGCCTCCTGCAGCTCGAGTTGGCCAAGCAGATCGGCCAGCTGGTTGAGAGAGGCTTCAATGGCGGCCATCTGTTGACGCAGGGCGGCGGTCGGGGTAAAGGTATCCATCGATGATCCTGTGGTCTGACCCGCTGTTGACGAGATCAGGTATGACATCAGCTGCGGGTAGCAAAACTACTGTATAAATAAACATACCAGCATGCGGCTGGAGTGCCAAGAGGCACTTTGGGGAGGGGGCAATGTGCGCCTCTGAATGGGGATGCGGTGCTGGTTTTATTTATGTTTCATTGTGTTAAATAAAGATCGTCACAAGATCATTAAATTAACAATTTCGTGTAACTCCGCTGTTGCCAGCTGTTCACACCTTGTCCATCCCTGCATATGTAAAGCAGTAAAATGCATATATAGATGGGTGCCATGCAGCACAATATGCTGTGCGACTCTGCTGGCCAACCGTTAAAATAATTATTTGTTTAAAATCAAAGCGTTAAAATTAAATCCTGCCGTTTTTAGACATTAGATTTACTAATGTAACGTATCAAAATTCGTCAATTGAGTCGGTCTGACTCCCTGACTAAGCTTTGCGCATCAAATAAAGCCCAGTGCGTAAACAAATATTCAGAGGAGCCACATCATGGCCAACATGACTTATACCGAAACCGGTTACCAGCATTCCAGCCAATTGAATCTGGTTGCTCGCGTTAAAATGACCGTTCTGACCTGGCTGGAGCGCAGCCGCAGCCGTCGCCAGCTCTCCGAGCTGCCCGAGTACCTGCTCAAAGACATCGGCCTGAACGAAGCTGACCGTTATCAAGAGACCACCAAGCCGTTCTGGCGTGGTTGATCTACCGGGCATGGATGCCTTGTTTTTCTGCTGAGTCGTTTGCTGTTCTGCCCCTGTGGAGACCAACTGCCAGGTCTGTTATTGTCTGTTTTATCTCCCCCCGTTTTCCCCCTGTTATTTGCTGATCCTTTTTCCTCTCCTCTTTATTCCACATCGCTACTGTCATTGCTGTCATCGTTAGATTGTTATCACACTTGTATCGTTAATGTTTGAATTTGTTTAAAAAAAGATTTTAAGCCACGATGCCTTGCGTATAATCCGGCCATAGTATTCCAGAGCGAGAGGGTGAGACGGATGATTCCCCAGCACGATTTTTTGGCCTTGACCCGCAGCCATGAGTGGCAGCTTGAGCCCTTTGAATTTGCCCTGCCCGATGGTGCGCGGGTCAGCGTCTGGGATACGGGCGTGCTCTGTCTGGAGCCTGCCCGTGGCGCGGGCGATCAGCCGGGAGGACGCAAGGATATCGTCCTCTCCTGCGGTATCCACGGCAACGAGACTGCCCCCATCGAGATCTGCAACCAGCTGCTGAGCCGTCTGCTCTCAGGCGAGCTGAGCGCCCGCCATCGGGTGCTGTTCCTGTTTGGCAATCCGGCGGCGATGAATCTGGGGCTGCGAGAAGTGGAGGAGAACATGAACCGGCTCTTCTCTGGCGCCCACAGCAAGGGGGAGGGGCTCTGCAATCGGGAGCGGATCCGTGCCATGCGCCTCGAGCAGTATGTTAGCCGCTTCTTTGCCGATCCGGCTCGTCCCCGTTACCACTACGATCTGCACACCGCCATTCGCGGTTCGCGCCACGAGAAGTTTGCCGTCTACCCCTTTCCCCACGAGCGGCCCCACTGCCGCGAGCAGGTGCAGTTCCTCGGCGCCTGCGGGGTGCGCACCATTCTGCTCTCCGCCAGCCCGACCACGACCTTCAGCTACTACAGCTCCCGCCAGCATGGGGCCCATGCCTTTACGGTGGAGCTGGGCAAGGTACGGCCATTTGGTGAGAACGATATGACCCGCTTTATCGAAACCCGGCAGGCACTGCAGGAGCTGGTCACTCAGGATGAAGTGGCACTGGAGCCGTGGCGGGCGGACGATTTCACCCTGTTTGCCATCGATCGGGTGATCACCAAAAAATCGGAGCAGTTTCGCTTTCTATTCGCCAGCGATGTCGACAACTTCACCGAATTTCCGCAAGGGTTCGTGTTGGCCGAGGATGGTGAGCTGCGCTACACGGTCGAGAAGCCGCGTGAGGCGGTGGTCTTCCCCAATGCCAACGTGGCGATCGGTCAGCGCACCGTGCTGATGGTGGTGCCGACAAGGCTCTGGGAATAGCGGTGATAGTTTTGCCTGCAGAGCGGTGATGCATCCGCAGGTGGCGCCAAGCCATTGTTTTAGTCGGCGGCTCAGACACAGCAGCGGTTAGCCGCAGTAATAAAAAACGGGGCCAGTCAGATGACTAGCCCCGTTTTTTATCGGGTTCAAGCGGTGAGGCTTAGGTGTTGTTCTTCACAAACAGAGTCAGCTCCTGACCGGGCTTGAGGTAATCCCCTTTATCCAGCTGGTTCCAGCGCATCACATCGTTGATGGCCACCTGGAAGCGAGCCGCGATGGAGGAGATGGAGTCGCCACGACGAACCTGATACACCATCGATTTGTCGCTCTTCTTCCCTTGCTTGGGATAGACCACCAGCTTCATGCCTGGCTTGAGCGCCGACTTGGCATTCAGACCATTCCACTTGGCGAGCTCTTCGTGGGAGACACCGTGCGCCTGGCTGATGCTCCACAGGTTGTCACCCGAGCGCACCTTGTAACTGACCTTGGCCTTCTGGCTGCTGCCACGGCTTGCCAGCTGCTGCGGTTTGCTGGCGGAGCTGGCCTTGCTGCTGACCTGACCATGGGTCGGGATCACCAGTTGTTGACCGCGACGCAGGTTGTTGCTGCGCAGATTGTTGGCCAGTTTCAGCTCGCTCACGCTGACGCCGTGATTCTGGGCGATGCGCGACAGAGTATCGCCACTGGTGACCTGATAGGAGCGGGTACGAATACGCTCGCTCTTGGGCAGATCAGCTAGTGCCAGCTCCAGGGTATCGGCATACTCCACCGGTACCAGCAGGCGGTAAGGGCCACGGGGCGACATCACGCCACGGCTCAGGGCTGGATTGACCTCCTTGAGCTGTGACGTGCGCAGACCTGCCAGTTGGGCGGCCACATTCAGATCGATCTGGCTGCCAGTCTCAACCACACGCAGCTTCGGCTCGTTGGCGAGCACCGGCAACTGGATATTGTACTTGTCCGCATTGCTGATCATGTCAGCCATGGCGAGGATCTTGGGCACATACATCCGGGTTTCGCGCGGCAGATCGAGCGACCAGTAGTCGGTCGGCTTGCCTGCGCGCTGGTTACGCTGTATGGCGTTGCGCACCCGTCCTTCCCCGGCATTGTAGGCGGCTAGCGTTTGCAGCCAGTCACCGTCAAAGAAGCGGTTCAGGTACTCCAGATAGTCGAGCGCCGCATTGGTGGAGGCCAGCACATCGCGCCGTCCGTCATACCAGTTGTCGTGGCGCAGACCGAAGTTTCTGCCTGTCGCTGGCACAAACTGCCAGAGTCCGACGGCATTGCTGCGGGATCGGGCATGGGGATCAAACATGCTTTCGATCATCGGGACAGTAATAAGCTCCATTGGCAGCTCACGCCGTTCAATCTCCTCTACCATCAGATAGAGGTAGGGTTCAGCCCGGCTGGCAATGGTCGCCAGATGCTTATCATTGCGCAACAGCCACTCACGTTGCTGGCGGATGCGCGGGTTGTCCGGAGTTTCCAGTTGCATATCATCGCTGATACGCACCCACAGATTGTCCGTCTCTTCCATTTCATCCAGTTGTTCATCGCCAAACAGGAAATGGGAAGAGTGTTTTTTATGCGCTTTTTTCTTGACCTGGGGGGACTTGATCGGCTCGATTGCCGTTAGCGCCCGGTCATCCTGATGGCTCAGGTTTTGGCAGCCGCTGAGCAACAGCGCTGCCAATAAGGCCGTTCGTACCTTCATCTCGTTCCGGTCATTTTTGGGAAAAACAGCCCGCATCATAAGGGGCAATGGCCCCCTGATCAAGGTTTGTTCAAAAAACGTCCTTCCACTGACGCAGGATGGTGAAGGTATCTACCGGATTTTCCACGCATTTTAGCCCATGCTTTTCAGCAGAAAATTTCACTGAATCCTGTTCGCAGCGCAGAAAAATGTTGAAAGTGCGTTCGTCACCCAGCCGGGTTGGCAGGCTTGGCAGCCCTTGTTGCCGCAGTTTGCTGATCAGCCCGATCTGGCGGCGGATCGCCGGGTTATCCGGCTCGACCGCATAGGCAAAACGCAGGTTGGAGAGGGTGTACTCGTGGGCACAATAAATGAGTGTCTCATCGGGCAGGGCGGCGAGTCGTTGCAGCGAGTGGTACATCTGCTCCGGCGTCCCTTCAAACAGGCGGCCACAACCGGCCGAGAAGAGGGTATCGCCACAAAAGAGCATGCCGTTGCCGTGGTAGGCGATGTGGCCGCGAGTGTGCCCGGGCACATGGATCACCTCGAGGGCGAGGCCGTGCCAGTTGATCTGATCGCCATCTTCCAGCCACTGACCGTGGTGATCCGGCATGGGGTCAAGTTTGGGGCCATAGAGCCGGGCGTGGGGGAAGTGGGCAAGCAGGTCGGTGACGCCCCCGACATGGTCGTGATGGTGATGGGTCAGCAGGATGGCATCGAGCACCAGTCCTAATGCCTCAAGCCGCTCCAGCACGGGTGCGGCATCGCCCGGATCGACCACCAGACAGTGATTTTCGTGGCGGATCAACCAGATGTAGTTGTCATTAAAGGCTGGAACTGTGATCACTGGATACATGAGTCTGCTTCTCTTTAGGGAGGGTATCTTATATAACAGGATGGCGTTCGAAACCCCGAGTTGAGCCCTATTATGCAGGTGGCACGTACCGAACAACAAATCGAGATCCCGACCAGCTGGTCTGCATTGCCTATGGGGGACTGGGTGGCGGCCGAGATCCAGGATCGGCTCGACAACTGGTGCCCCAATCTGTTTGGGTATCATCTGCTGAAAATTGGCGCCCTGAGCGCTGAACTCTCCTGCAAACGCTCCTCCATTCGTCACCAGATCGGGGTCGCCCCCGGCGGGCGGCTGCTCGACATGTATGGCGACCCCCTCGATCTGCCGGTACGGACCGGCAGCGTCGATGCCTGCCTGCTGGCTCACTGCCTCGATTTCTCTGCCGATCCTCATCAGGTGTTGCGCGAAGCCGAAAGGGTGCTGACCGACGATGGCTGGCTGATCATCAGTGGTTATAACCCCATGAGTCTGGTCGGGATCGGTCACTGTGTGCCGTTCTTGCGGCGCAGAATGCCCTGGTCGGCACGGATGTTCACCCCGGGGCGGGTGACGGACTGGTTGCATCTGTTAGGATGCGAGGTGATGTTCGACGAGCGCTTTGGTTACTCGTTTATGGGGAAACAGAGCTGGCACAGCTGGTGGCGGGAGAGTATCGGACGGGATTATTGCAGGGCGTTTGCATCGGTATACGTGATTGCGGCCCGTAAACGGCGCTTTCCACTGATCCCGGTGCGGCGGCGCTGGCAACTGCCAAAGTCCCTCGCCACACCGGGAATGGCCCGTCAGGGCTGGTAGCCGGTATCCTCGGCCAGATCCTTGCCGCAGGCGGCCTCTCTGGCCAGCTCGTCGCACCGTTCGTTCTCCGGGTGGCCGGAGTGACCCTTCACCCAGAGCCACTCAATCTGGTGGCGACCCACTTCCGCATCCAGCTCCTTCCAGAGATCGACGTTTTTGACCGGCTGACGGTTGGCTGTCATCCACCCCTTCTTCTTCCAGCCGATGATCCACTGGGTGATCCCCTGGCGGACATACTGGCTGTCGGTGGTGAGGCGCACCTTGCAGGGCTCGTTGAGGGTGCGCAGCCCCATGATGGCGGCCATCAGCTCCATTCGGTTATTGGTGGTCAACTTGAATCCGGCGGAAATCTCTTTGCGGTGCTTGCCGTAGACCATCACGGCCCCGTAACCACCCGGGCCCGGATTGCCGAGGCAGGAGCCGTCGGTATAGACATCAATCTGTTTTAACATGAGCAATCAATCTGTTTTAACATGAGGCTTGGGGTAAACTAGCGAGTAAGTAAAGCCGAAGTTTGACATAGATTGGATCATGAACACACCCCAACTGAATCGCCAGATCATTCTGGATACTGAAACCACAGGTATGAATACGGCGGGCGGCCCTGTCTATCTGGGGCACCGCATTATCGAAATCGGCTGTGTGGAGGTGATCAACCGCAAGCTGACTGGTAACCACTATCACGTCTATATCAAGCCTGATCGTCTGGTTGACCCGGAAGCGATCCAGGTGCACGGTATCACAGACGAGTTTCTGCGTGACAAACCGTCGTTCAGCCAGATTGCCGACGAATTCCTCGAGTTCATCCGTGGCGCCGAACTGATCGCTCACAACGCGCCGTTTGACGTGAGCTTCATGGACTACGAGTTCAGCAAGCTCGGACTCAACTTCAAGACGGCGGATATCTGCACCATCACAGATACCCTGGCGATGGCGCGGGATCTCTTCCCCGGCAAGCGCAACAACCTGGATGTGCTCTGCGATCGTTACGGTATCGACAACTCCCACCGTACCCTGCACGGGGCTCTGCTCGATGCGGAGATCCTGGCGGACGTCTACCTGCTGATGACCGGCGGCCAGACCAAACTCAATCTGGCCACCGAGAGCAACGAAAACGAAAACAATCAGGACACCAGCATTCGCCGGTTAGAGAACAACCGACCCGCCCTCAAGGTGGTGCGTGCCAGCACCGAGGTTCAGGCCCTGCACGAGGCGAGACTGGATCTGGTACAGAAGAAGGGAGGAAGTTGTCTGTGGCGGCAATGAGCAAGTGGTGTGCCGGTCTGCTGCTGTTGCTCTCGCTGGGGGCAACGGCGACCGAAGTGTTTGCTCCCTCCGACATCCCGCTGCTGGATAACCGCTTTCGCATCGATTATGGGGTTAAGGAGATAACCTTCATTATCAAGCGCAAGCCGGGCACCCCGTCCGTGATCCTGGTTCGCCCCGATGGCAGCAAGCTTTACGTGGGCAAGGTCAAACCCGCAGATGTGGGTTGGCTGGCGCTGCCGGAGCATGATCTCATTACCCTGCGCAATCCCATGCCGGGCCCCTGGCAGGCGATTGGCGAGGTGGATCCCGACAACCGGGTGCGCATTCTCTCCGATATCCGGCTCGATATCGCCGCCCTGCCGATGCAGCTCTATCAGGGGGAGGTGGTCAAGCTCAAGGCGTGGTTGCTGATCAATGGTAAGCCGCCGAAAGATAAATACTATCTCTCTGATCTTGGCATGACCGTCAAGCTGCAATCGTTCAGCGATGCCGATAAGAAAGAGGTCGTGCTGGATCAAGTACTTGGCCACTATCGCGATGATGGCAAGGGGCTAGATGAGGTGCCAGGCGATGGCATCATGACGGCGGAAGTGACGCTGCAGGATATTCCCGGTGGCAAGTACCGCGCAATGTTCAGCACGGGCAATCAGGTGTTTGTCCGTGCCCGTTATCAGGATGTGCTGCTTTACCCCTATCCGTTCAGCTATAACTTGTCGCCGCCTTCGGATGAGCTGGGTGCCAAGCTCTCACTGCTAATCGACCGTGATGAGCTGGATCCCGCTTCCGTGGTGGTCAAGGGGAGTGTGACCAGCAATGTGGGCGGCCTCTACGAGTTCAGCGAGACCGCCAGCGACCCCAAGCTTGATATCGATCTCTCCATCATCAAGGAGGTCGGTCAGCATGAGGTGAAAGCAACCCTCTATGGTACCACTCGCCTCGGCCGTGAGCTGAAAATCGAGTTGCCGGTGAAAACCTTCAATGTATTCCCGCCACCGCCGCCTCCTGTAGAGGTGGTGTCGGCCGCCGCACCGGCCTCCAGTGCCGAGGCGACCCATGGAGCTCCGGCAGAGGAGGAAATGGGCTGGCTGATCTGGGCATTGGCGGGTGGTGGTGTGCTGCTGGCGGTATTGGGTGGGGTCGGGTTTGTGGTGATACAAAAACGGCGTGCCCTGAAGCGTGCTCTGGTCGCTGCGCAGGCCGAGAATCAGCAAGCCGGACAACCTGCTGCCAAGCTGGATCTCAATCTGCCAGAGCAGTAACCCTCGTACTGAAGTGGCGTGATGTCAGAGATAAAAAACCGCCCTGATAAGCAGGGCGGTTTTTTTTAGTTCATAAACAGAACAAGCTGGCTATCAGTGTTCGCCGATATAGACATCCTTGTTCTGCTCGCGGATCTCGAGGAACTTGTCCAGATTGGCCATCATCAGCTCGACCAGCTGGGGGTCGAAATGCTGCCCCTTCTCCTCTTCAATCAGGGCCAGCACCTTGTCCAGCGGCCACGCCTTCTTGTAGCAGCGATCCGAACCCAGAGCATCGAACACGTCAGCCAGCGCCACAATCCGCCCCTCCAGCGGAATATCGGCCCCCTTCAGACCACGGGGATAGCCACTGCCATTCCATTTCTCATGGTGATTGCCAGCGATGGTGGCACCAATCTGAAACAGCGCCAGATCGCTGCCGGAGAGCATATCCTGCCCGAGCTGGGCGTGGGTTTTCATGATCTCCCACTCCTCCGGTGTCAGCTTGCCCGGCTTGTGCAAGATGGCATCGGGAATTCCCACCTTGCCAATGTCATGGAGCGGCGAGGCACGTTTCACCAGCTCGCTCTGCTCTTCGCTCATGCCCATCAGGTGGCAGAACTGTTCGGTATAGAGCGCGACCCGCTTGACGTGCAGCCCTGACTCTTTTGAACGGGTTTCGACCAGTTCGCCGATGCGATAGATGATCTCCCGCTGGTTGTCGGCGATCACCTCATTGAGCCGGATATTCTCCAGCGCCACTATGATGTTTTCGGTAAACAGGGTCAGCAGACTGGTATCGATCTGGCTGAGCTGGCGGGTGGTCTCGATGTGGAACAGCAGGTGGTGGCGCGGATTCTGGCAGTAGAGCACCATCTGAGTGGCGTTATAGACATTGCTGCGCTTGCTCATAGCCTGGCGCAGGATCTCCGGCGCGTCCGTGAGGAGCATGGCGGGATGGCCGGGGAGCAGGGGCTCCAATACTTGATCCTTCACCTCATAGGCGTATTGCTTGACGTCGTATATCTGGGTTTCCCCCAGATGGAGCAAGGCGCTGAGCTGCTCCTGGGCGCCTTCGACAAACTGGCGCAAGGCCCTTTTCTCAAAGATCCCCTTGGAGGCTTCGATGACTTTTTCCAGCCCCTGGCGGTTACTCTCCAGGGTGCGAATATCCCGATATGAGCGCAGGCTGGCCCGTAGCAGGGTGCGCAGCTTCTGGGAGGTGAGCTCGGTTTTATCCTTGTAGTCGTTGATGTCGTAGTTGGTGACCACGTCATCTTCCGGCGCCTGGCCGGGTTGGCCGGTACGCAACACGATGCGTACCATCTTGTTTTGCAGATCTTCACGGACGTATTTGACGACATCAAGGCCGGCGTGGTCGACCTCCATCACCACGTCCAGCAGCAACAGAGCAACGTCCGGGGTGGTGGCCAGCAACTCCTTGGCCTGCGCCGCGGAATAGGCATGCAGAAAATCGATGGGGCGATTGTCAAACTCGAATTTATTCAAGGTGATTTTGGTGATGCGATGCACTTCAGGCTCATCGTCAACAATCATCACCTTCCAGCCCGCTTGCTGTGCGTCGGGGAGGGAGAGATCGTCATCATCAATAATCAGGATCTGGTCATCCATCATACAATCCTGTTTGGCATCCTGTGCTTACATTAACTGCTTCACTAAGGATAGGAAACTTATTGGGAAATAAAATTTGATCTCGAAAAACTATGGTCGAAATAAGCAAATGGAACCCTTTGTAACTGTGGCGTTGTCCGGCTGCTTTCTTTGCCCAATCATGGAGCTAGCGTGCATAAAGCCTATGTCTGGATTGGGGTGTGGACGCGAGTGGTTGGGGATGTTTGAATCCAGCTTGTAGCTATTAGACGAGAAACAATCTTATTTGATAGTAATTCCTATTTGCGTGTAGCATGGGCGACACACTCAACGAGGAGCCCCATCGTGTCCCCATCTCTGCCTCCCAATCGCCCCCGTCTGCTGGCTGTCAAAGCCATTACCCAGATCACCCCCCATTTGCGTCGCATCACCTTTGGTGGCAGCGAGTTGGCTGACTATCCCTTTACTTGCGGTGGAGCCCATATCAAGGTGATGCTGGCCCAGCCCCATCAGGTAGAGCCGGTGCTGCCTGCCATGACCTCGAGCGGCCCGCGCTGGAGTGACCCGGCGGACAAGCCGGTGATCCGCACCTACACCATCCGCGCGTTTCGCCGTGATGAGCAGGAAATTGATATCGACTTCGTGCTGCACGGTGAAGGCGGGCCCGCCAGCGCCTTTGCTACCCATGCCAAGCCGGGAGAGAAGGTGATCCTCTCCGGGCCGGGTGGCCCCAACCCCATGCTGCAACCGGCCGATCACTACTGCCTGGTGGGGGATCTCACCGCCTTGCCCGCCATCATGGCGATGTGTGAGGTGATGCCTGCCGGGGCCAGAGGGGAAATTGCGATTCTGGTGCCGGATCAGGCCGATGCTCAGCCGTTGACGCTGCCGGTCGGGTTGCGCTGTCACTGGTTTGTCGGCGAGCCCGAGTCCAGTGGCCTGCTGGAGCATGTGATTGCTCTGCCGCTGGTGCGCGATGGTGGCTTCTTCTGGCTGGGTGGGGAGGAGGCGCTGGTGCTGCCGCTGCGCCGCCATTTTCGTTCCGTGCTTGAGGTGGATCGCCAGTCGCTCTACGCCGTGCCGTACTGGCGTCGGGGCAAGAGTGAAGAGGCCTATCACCAGACCCGTCATGATGTGATGGATAATTAAGCGGATGCGAAAGAATACCTGATTCACTCTTGCAAATAAAAATGATTTGCATTTAGTATTGCGCCGTCCCGATGTCAGTCGGTACGGCGCTTTTGTTATTGATGGCTGCGAGTGGCATAGCACAACGCAGGGCCTGCCGTGATGCACTGATGTTCGGGGTGATGGGGCATGGACGACTGTTCATGCCAATGAACTCCATCACTTTGCACCGGGTCTGGCGAGGTCAGACAGGGATGTCGGTGGTGTTGGCCTTGGTTGTTTTATGTGGAGTGTTGATGATGCGTACATCATCCCGACGATTTGCAGTGCATCCGCTGGTGTTGTCCCTTTTTGCCCTGCCAGTTCTGGCCCAAGGGACTGCGCCTGTCGCCGCTCATGAAACTATGGTGGTGACGGCGAGTAAAACCCGGCACAGCGAGCTGACCGCCCCGGCCAGCGTCTCTGTGGTGACTCGGGCCGAGCTCGACAAGCTCAATGTCAATGATCTGACCGGCGCTCTGAAACAGTTGCCGGGGGTCAATATCAGCCCTGCAACCAGCTACGGCCGCAGCGAGATCAAGTTGCGCGGGCTGGAGGGAGATTACACCCTGTTGCTGGTCAATGGCCGGCGAATCAGCTCCCGCGATGCTCTTACCTCCGGTTATGGCAATGATTTCGATCTCTCCGCCATCCCCATTGCGGCCATCGAGCGTATCGAAGTGATCCGTGGCCCAATCTCCTCCCTCTACGGTGCCGATGCGCTGGGTGGGGTGGTCAATGTCATCTTGCGCCAACCCGGGGAGAAGACCGAAGCGGCGGCCACCTATACCTTCAGCGATCCCACCGATGGTCACGGCGGGACTATCAACAAGGCGAGCGCCTATGTGGGCGGGGCGCTGATCGACAACAAGCTGCTGGCCAACCTGGTGGTAGAAGGGAATCACCGGGATGTCTGGCAGAGCGAGCAGAGCATCAACCCCAAGGCCGATGCCATCGAGCAGCGTGAAAAGCTGGGGATCCTCTCCAACGTCAAATGGTTGATCGATGATCGTCAGGATCTGGATGTAGGGATGAACTACGCCAAAGACGATCGGGAGGCCCACTGGAACAACTACGGCCAGACGCCGCGCAATATCCAGCAGATGGAGCGACTGGGGCTCAATGCCACTCACGTCGGCCGTTGGGATCAGTTCGACAGCCGGGTCGGCTATGCCTTCGAGCAGGTTGACCTGTTTGACGACTCCGAACTGATGACGGCGCTGAGCAAGACCAGCGGCGATGTGAGCCAGACCAACCACACCTTCGATGGCCAGCTGAGCGGTAATCTGGGCAGCCACCTGCTGACCAGCGGTGCCGAGTACCGCATCACCGAACTCAAGCATAACGTCAACCTCAAGGGGGGCGATGTCAGCGTCAACCAGAGCGCGCTCTATCTGCAGGATGAGTTTGGCTTTGGCGATCTGGCGTTGACCCTGAGTGGCCGGGTCGATCACCACGAGACCTATGGCACCGAGTTCAGCCCCCGTGGTTATGCCCTCTACAGCCTGACGGACAACTGGGTGGTCAAGGGCGGCATTGGCAAGGCGTTCAAGGCGCCGACTATTGCCCAGTCCAACCCGGATTATGCGGTAGCCGCCTGTCGCGGTCGCTGCGCCGTAGTGGGCAACCCGGATCTGAAACCGGAAACCGCCGTCAGCTACGAGCTGGGCACCGCCTATGATGGTTCGTTCTGGGGCGCCGGGGTTACCGCCTTCCACAACGATATCAAGGACAAGATCCAGAGCGAGGCATGGACCGCCACCTGGCGTCCGGCGGTGATGACCTATCAGAACGTCAGCAAGGCCCGCATCAAGGGGGTGGAGCTGAGTGGTTGGTTTGATATTACCGATGCCCTGACCCTCTCCAGCAACGTCACCCTGATCGACGCGGAGGACAAGACCAGCGGCAAGGATCTCTATCGGACGCCGGAGCATACCGCCAACGCCAAGCTGGAGTGGCAGGTCATCGAGAGCCTGAGTACCCAGCTCGGCTGGAACTACACCGGTAGCCAGATCCTTCCGGTTCCGCGCATGAGCGGCACCACCTATGAGACCACCGCCGGATTCCACACCCTGGATATCGGGGCAGTCTGGAACGCCACTCGGGCACTGGATCTGAAGTTCGGGCTCAACAACCTGACCAATACCAAGCGTGACTGGGTTGCCACCGAGGCCGATCAGATCCTCGACGGGCGCACTGTCTATGCCGGTGTGGCCTACAAGATGTAGTGGCTGAGCGGGAGCCCGCACTGGCGGGCTTCCGTTGTTGCCACGGTATCACCTCGGGTGAAGGCTTTTATTTCAACCACATGTATGTCAACAACATGCGCATTGCCACCATAAGGAGTTAAAGGGTGTTTAGAGACCAGACCTCGCTGTTTTGGCTGGGATTTTTCCTCCTGTTCGTACTGCTTTCTCTCTCGCTCGCCACCGGTGCGGGCGTCTATGGTGCCCGCGAGGTGCTTGGCTACCTGATGGGTGACGCGCCTTGGGCGAGTGACGAGAAGCTCGCCATGGTGCTCAAAACCTTGCGACTGCCGCGCACCCTCTGTGCCATGGTGGTCGGCGCCTCTTTATCTCTGGCTGCCTCCTTGTTGCAGAGCGCGACCCGCAACCCGCTGGCGGAGCCCGGCCTGCTCGGCGTCAACGCCGGGGCCGTCTTTGCGCTGGTGGTGGGGCTCACCTGGTTCGGGGTGGAGTCCGCCTACGGCTATCTGCTCTGGGCCGGCCTCGGCGCGCTGCTCGGCAACGTGATTGTGCTGGGGCTAGGCATGATGATTGGCCGCTCCAATCCGCTGAAGCTTATTCTGGTCGGGGTGGCGCTCTCCGCCACCTTCGGCGGTCTCTCCAGCTTTCTGCTGCTCTCCAACAAGATGGTGCTGGAGCAGTACCGCTTCTGGAACCTCGGCTCCCTGTCGGCGGCCAATCTCGATGCCATCATCGCCGTGCTGCCCTTCGTGCTGGCGGCGTTTGTCATCACCCTGCTGCTCTGTCGCCAGCTGACCCTGATGCAGATGGGGGACAGTCAGGCCCAAGCGCTCGGGATCCGCCCAAACCGGGTGCGAATTGGCGTGCTGGTGGCCGCTACCCTGTTTACCGCGAGTGCCATCGCCATCGCCGGCCCCATCGGCTTTGTCGGCTTTCTGGCCGCCTACTGTGGCCGACTGGTAGAGCCGGTGAAGCTGTCGGTGCAGGTCTGTTTCTCCGCCCTGTTCGGCATGCTGTTTCTGCTGTTGGCCGATATTCTGGCGCGCTGGCTGATCCAGCCGTTCGAGCTGCCCAACGGGGTCATTCTGGCCCTGATTGGCGCGCCTGTACTGATCGCCATCGTTCACCGCGGGGGCTTTCGTACCCTGCTGACCGTCAAGTGAGGGGCTGATGCGTACACCTACCGATATGCTCTGCCTGCGGGCCGGCAACCGCTCTTTGCTGATCCATCTGCCGAGCTGGCGCTGGCTGGCTCTGCTGGCCGTGGTGCTGCTGGCGCTGGCTCTGCTGGCCCTGAGCGTTGGCGGCGGCAAGCTCGGTTTTGCCGGGGTGGTCAACACCCTGCTGGGGGAGGGGACGCGGCTTGAGCAGCTCACTCTGTTCAAGATCCGGTTGCCGCGCATCCTTGGGGTGGTGGTGGCGGGAGCGGCCATGGGGCTCTCGGGCTGTCTGGTGCAGACGCTGGTTCGCAACCGGCTGGCCACACCCGACATGGTGGGGGTCAACAACGGGGCCTCTCTGGCCATCATCGTCTTCTCCCTCTACCTGACGGTTGGCAGCTGGCCCTGGTGGGCTGCCCCCATCGGCGCTATCTTCGCGGCGCTGGTGCTCTATGCCCTCTGCCGCAAACCGGGTGAGCAGGGCTATCTGTTCGTGGTGATCGGCATCGGCCTCTCCGAGCTGTTCGAGGCGCTCGGCCAGTTTGTGATGTCCACCCAGGCTTTGCTGCACCTGAGCTCCCTCTATCTGTGGAATATGGGCAGCTTTATCGCCGTGGGGTACAGCACCATCACCCCCATCGCCATCCTGTTGCTGCTGCTCTGCCCCTGGATCGTCTATCTCTCCCGTGCGCTGGCGGTGCTGCGCTTTGGTCCCGAGATGGCCAGAGGGCTTGGCGTCAACGGCGATCGGGTGCAACTGGGCATTCTGGCCCAAGCCATTCTGGTGGCGGCGCTCGGCACCGCCATCGGCGGTCCCGTGGTCTTTATCGCCATGGCGGCCCCCATTCTTGCCTCCTGGCTGGTGAAAGACCGGGTGGTGCCGCTCTGGCTGGCGGCACTCAGCGGCGCCCTGTTGCTGCTCGCCAGCGATACCCTGGTTCGGGTGCTGGCCAGTCCCCACGAGGTGGCGACCGGCATCATGACCCGCATTCTCGGTGGCCTGTTGCTGCTGTTTCTTCTCGTTAACGATCGCCAGAGGGCTGACTGATGACGCTCACCGTAAATCGCCTCCACTTCGCCTATCAGCAGACTCCCATCCTGCGGGACATCTCCTTCAGCGTGCCGAGAGGCAAGCTGGTGGGGATCGTCGGCCCCAACGGCTGCGGCAAATCGACCCTGCTCAAGCTGTTATCCGGCCAGATGAAAGCCCAACGCGGCGAGATCCTGCTCAAAGGCAAGCCGCTTGCCAGCTACCCCATGAAGGGGCTGGCGCGGGAGCTCGCCTATCTGCCCCAGCGGCCGACCCTGCCTGCCGGCATTCTGGTGGAGCAGTTGGTGCAGTATGGCCGCCACCCTCATCAGGGCTGGTTCAATCAGTGGGGTGAGGAAGATGCCCGCATGGTGCGTATTGCCTGCGAGCGGATGCAGCTTGAAAGCATCTGGCAGCAGAGCGCAGCGTCCCTCTCCGGCGGGCAGGCACAGCGGGCGTGGCTGGCGATGATCCTGGCGCAGGATAGCGACATGGTGTTGCTCGATGAGCCCACCAGTGCCCTCGATATCGGTCACCAGACCGAGGTGATGGAGGCAATCCATCGCATCACCGCTGAGGGCAAAACCGTGCTGCTGGTGATCCACGATCTGGCGATGGCGGCCCGCTACTGTGACGAGCTGATCGCCATCGGCAATGGCGAGATTGCCGCCATGGGCTCGGCCCGGGAGGTGGTAACCAAGTCCCTGATCGACCGGCTCTACCAGACCAGTGTCGACATTCTGCATGCCCCCGGCGACGGGGCGCCCATTATCGTGCCCCGTCGTCACGAACATGGCCGTTCCCTGCGTTCGGTGAGTTGAGTCATATGGGCCTGCTCTGTTGGCCCACCGAGTGTATTCACGCGGCCGATTATCCGTGCCGTGCAACGAGAAGGAGTGAGATGATGAAGCGTTTTGCCGCCCTGGCAGCAGCCATCCTGATGCTGGCCGCGCCGCTGGTTCAGGCGCAGGAGATGCGTGAAGTGACCGATGCGTTTGGCCAGAAGGTGCAGGTGCCAGTCCAGCCAACGCGGGTGGTGGTGCTGAGCGAGCTTGAACTCGATAGCACCCTGACTCTGGGGCTGACCCCCATCGGCGCCGTCAATGGCCGTGGTCAGCCTACCTTGCCCCGCTACTTGCTGAACAAGGCGGATATGGGTATCCAGGTGATCGGCGATCTCGACAGCCCCAATCTGGAGTCGCTGATTGCGCTGGAGCCCGACCTTATCCTGACCGGCCAGACCCGTCCCGAGCTGCTGACCTTGCTGGGAGAGATCGCGCCGACCGTGGTGACCAGCAAGTGGGGTGAGCCGTGGCAGGATAGCTTCCGCCGCACCGCTCACACCCTTAACCGCGACCAGCAAGGGGATACTTTCTTGCTGCAGTATGCCGAGCGGTTGACTCAGGCCCGCAGCAAGCTGGCCAAGTATCAGGGGGAGAGCATCAGCATAGTGCGCTGGAACCCCAAGGGGCCGAGCTTTATGTATCAGGGCACCTTTGCCAGCAGCGTAGTGGAGTCGATGGGGCTGGTACGCCCAAGCAAGCAGCAGGGTACTGGCGCACCCCACTCACCGGCGCTGAGTCTGGAGTCCCTCAACCTGCTGGATGCTGACTGGCTGGTGGTCGGTACCCTGAGCGCTACCGGTGATGCGGTGGATGCCATGCGTCAGGCGGAGCAGACCCCGGCGTTCCAGCAGTTGCCGGTGATCAAGGCCAAGCGCTTTGGCGCCGTGGACGGGTCGCTCTGGACCTCCAGCGGTGGCCCGCAGGCGGCCCTCAAGGTGATCGAGGATGTGGAGCAGTTGCTGGCAACCCGCAGCTGAGTGCTATCGCGCGCCAGAGGTTGACCACACGAACAGGTTGATCAAAAGAAGAGGGAGGCTGATGCCTCCCTCTTGCGTTGTCGCTATCTGTCGTGACCTCTTCGGCGAGCCAGAGCGGTTTATTGCGGCTTGATGGCTGTCACGGTGAGCTTGCCGCCTTGGCTTTCGGCATGAAAGTGGATGGCATCCCCCACCTTGAGCCCTTTGAGCTGGGCCGGTTCGGCCACTCGAAACACCATGGTCATGGGGGGCATCTTGAGGTTGTCGATCGCCTCATGCTTGATGCCGACCTTGCCGCTCTCCTCATCGAGGCGGGTAATGACCCCCTTGGTCATCACCATTGCGGCCTGTTCGCTCATCTCACCCATCTGACTCATATCGTGCCCTTCATGGTGCATCATCTCTTCGGCTTGCAGGCTGGTGTGGGTGGCAAGGCCAAGCAGCAATGTCAGGGTCAGTGTCTTGTAGTTCATGATGGTTTCCTTATCGTTCAGTCAATATGGATCGTGAAATCGGGTTATTCGGATTGCGGGTTCGCGCCCTTGCCAAGGCTGCGACTGCGCCACAGGTAATAGGCCGCTGGCAGCACCAAGAGGGTCAGCACCAGCGCGCTCACCATGCCGCCGATCATGGGGGCGGCGATGCGCTGCATCACCTCGGAGCCGGTGCCGTGGCTCCACATGATGGGCAACAGGCCAGCGATGATGGTCACCACCGTCATCATCTTGGGGCGCAGGCGCAGGGCGGCGCCGTGGATCACCGCCCGGTGCAGGCCCGTCTGGTCCGGTTTGCCGCTGGCAATGAGGTCATCCCAGGCGTGGTTGAGGTAGACCAGCATCAGGACGCCGGTCTCCACCGCTACCCCGGCCAGAGCGATAAAGCCCACTCCGACCGCCACCGAGAGGTTGAAATCGAGCAGCCAGAGGGTCCAGATCCCGCCTACCACTGCCAGCGGCAAGGTAGTGAGAATGAGCAGCACCTCCTGGAAGCGGCGAAACGCCAGATAGAGCAGCAGCACGATAATGGCGACCGTGAGCGGTACCACGTAGGCGAGGCGCGCCTTGGCCCGCTCCATGTACTCGTATTGGCCGGACCAGGTGAGGGCGTAGCCCGCCGGCAGCACCAGCTGCTTGCCCACTTCGGCCTTGGCCTCATCGACGAAGGAGCCGATATCGCGACCGCGAATATCGACGTAGACCCAACCGTTGAGGCGCGCGTTTTCACTGCGCAGCATGGGGGCCTCATCGCTGATGTAAACCCGGGCCACGTCCGCCAGCGCGATGCGCGCCCCGCTCGGGGTCACCAGCGGCAGCAGCTCGAGGCTGGCTACCGAGTCGCGATAGCTCTGGGGGTAGCGCAGGTTGATGGGGTAGCGCTCGCGCCCCTCGATGGTCTGGCCCACCTCCATGCCGCCCACTGCGGTGGCGAGCACCGCCTGCACATCGGCAATGTTGAGGCCGTAACGGGCCGCTTTGAGCCGGTCGATGTCCACCTTGACGTAACGCCCACCCGCCACCCGCTCGGCGTAGACCGATGAGGCGCCCTCCACCTTGCCGACGATTTGCTCAAGCTGTTGGCCGAGCTGCTGGATCACCTTGAGATCCGGCCCCGCTATCTTGATGCCGACCGGGGTCTTGATACCGGTGGCCAGCATGTCGATGCGGGTCTTGATGGGGGGCACCCAGGCGTTGGTGAGGCCGGGGAAGCGGATAAGGGAGTCGAGCTCCTCTTTGAGCTTCTCCGGGGTCATGCCGGGGCGCCACTGATCGCGGGGCTTGAGCTGGATGCTGGTCTCCATCATCACCAGATCGGCGGGGTCGGTGGCGGTTTCGGCGCGCCCCGCCTTGCCGAACACGTTCTGCACCTCGGGCACGGTGCGAATGAGCTTGTCGGTCTGCTGCAAGATCTCCCGCGCCTTGCCCACCGAGATATTGGCTGCGGTGGTAGGCATATACATGATGTCCCCCTCATCGAGCGGCGGAATGAACTCGGAGCCCAGGTACTTGAGCGGCCAGAAGCCCGCCACCGTCACCACGGCGGCGACAGCCAGAGTGGTTTTCGGACGGGCCAGCACGGCTTTGAGCAGCGGCACATATGCCTGGCTTAAGCCACGGTTCAGCGGGTTGGCCTGCTCCGCCAGCACCTTGCCACGGATGAAGTAACCCATGATCACCGGCACCAGCGTGATGGCGAGCGCGGCAGCCGCCGCCATGGCATAGGTCTTGGTGTAGGCGAGGGGATGGAACATCCGCCCCTCCTGCGCCTCCAGCGCAAATACCGGCAGGAAGCTGATGGTGATGATGAGCAGGGAGAAGAAGATGGCAGGCCCCACTTCGATGCTCGCCTCTGTGATGATGCGCCAGCGGTTCTTGTCGGTGAGCGCCTCCCGCTCCATGTGTTTGTGGACGTTCTCGATCATCACGATGGCGCCATCCACCATGGCGCCGATGGCGATGGCGATGCCCCCCAGCGACATGATGTTGGCGTTGATCCCCTGCAGATGCATCACGATAAAGGCCACCAGAATAGCGATGGGCAGGGTGATGACCACCACCAGCGACGAGCGCAGGTGGAACAGGAAGGCGAGGCAGACCAGCACCACCACGGCAAACTCCTCCAGCAGCTTGCCGGAGAGGTTGTCGATAGCGCGCTGGATAAGGTCGGATCGGTCGTAGACGGTGACCACTTCCACCCCCTCTGGCAGGCTGCTTTTCAGCTCCGCCAGCCGCGCCTTGACCCCATCAATGGTGTGCTGGGCATTCTCGCCGTAGCGCATGACGATGATGCCGCCCACCACTTCCCCTTCGCCGTTGAGCTCGGCAATGCCGCGCCGCATCTGGGGACCGGTGACAACATCTGCCACATCCCCCAGCAGCAGCGGGGCGCCGCGTACCGTGGTGCCGAGCGGGATCTGCTTCAGGTCCCCGACGCTTTTCAGATAGCCATTGGAGCGCACCATATACTCCGCTTCCGCCATCTCTATGACGGAGGCGCCGGTCTCCTGATTGCCCTGTTTGATGGCGGTCTCGATAAGGGAGAGCGGGATGCCGTAGGCGCGCAGCTTGTCCGGATCGACCCGCACCTGATACTGGCGCACCATGCCACCGACTGTAGCGACCTCGGAGACCCCCTCCACCGTCTGTAGCTCGTACTTGAGGAACCAGTTCTGCAGGGAGGTGAGCTGGCTGAGGTCGTGCTTGCCGGTTCTGTCCACTAGCGCGTACTGGTAGACCCAACCCACCCCGGTGGCATCGGGGCCGAGCTGGGGGCGGGCGGAGGTGGGCAGATTGGGGGCCACCTGGCTCAAATACTCCAGTACCCGGGCGCGGGCCCAGTAGAGGTCGGTGTTGTCGTCAAACAGCACATAGACGAAGGAGTCGCCGAAGAAGGAGTAGCCGCGTACCGTGGTCGCCCCCGGCACCGCCAGCATGGCGGTAGTAAGCGGGTAGGTGACCTGATCCTCCACCACCTGGGGCGCCTGCCCCGGGTAGGTGGTCTTGATGATCACCTGCACGTCGGAGAGATCCGGCAGTGCATCCACCGGGGTTTGCTTCACTGACCAGAGTCCCCAGGCGGTGAGCATGAGGGTCAATAACAGCACCAGAAAGCGGTTGCCGATTGACCAGCGAATAATCGAGGGGATCATGGCTTGGCTCCCATATTGTGCTGGCTATGGCCCATCCCTTCCATCTCATCTTTTGCCTGCTCAAGAGCATGGCCGCTGGTCGGGGCCTTCTCCTGATGGATGGTGGTGATGCGGTACTCCTCCCCCTCCTGCATTACCTGCAGGTGCAGGGTCTGCCCCTCGACCAGCTTGCTGATATCGACCCCGTCGGCGACGGTGAACTCCATCTCCATGGCGGGCCACTGCCACTCGGGGATGGGCTGGTGGGAGACCATCAGGGTTCGGTTGGCCTGATCGATGCTTTCAACCTCGCCCTGGGTCCACACCTGAGCGGGGCGCACCGCCGTCATGCGCTGGAAGTCCGAATCGATGGCCGACTCGGAGTCGAGCAGGAACTGGGCCGAGCTGACGATGTTATCCCCAGCCTCTACCCCTGCCTTGATGGCAACCTTGTCGCCAAACTGGGGGCCGAGAGTGACGGCGACCGACTTGAAGTTGCCATCCCCCAACGCCAGCACCAGCCGATCCTGACTGCCGGTGCGGATTACCGCTTCGCTCGGCACCACCAATTGCGGCTCTCCCTGCCCGGTGCGAATGCTCACCTTGGCAAACATATTGGGTTTCAAAAACTCGTCCGGGTTGTCAAAGCGCAGCCGCACCTTGAGGGTGCGAGTAGCGGCATCGAGGGTCGGATAGAGGTAATCCACCTTACCTTGCCAGCTGCGGCCGGGGGCATAGTCGAGGGTCATGGTGACCGGATCCCCCACTTTCAGCTGGGCGGCCTGGCGCTCGAACACCTCGGCACTGACCCACACCTGCTTGAGGGTGCTGATGTTAAAGAGCGCCGCAGCGGGCTCAACATACTGGCCCTCGCGCACCTTGAGCTCGGAGACATAACCGCTGCTGGGGGCGTAAATGCTGATGGTTTCGCGCACCTGACGGGTGCGCTTGAGGACTGAGATTTGATCTGCCGGTACCTGCAGGGACTTGAGCTTGCCCTCGGCGGCGCGCAGCAGCAGGGGGTTGGCGGTGTTGAGAGCGAGCAGGTATTCGTGCTGGGCGTTGACCAGATCCGGTGCGTAGAGCTCGTAAATAAGGCTCCCCTTGCTCACCTGCTGCCCTTCACTCTTGATGGCGAGGGTGCGGATCCAGCCCGCCATG
Source organism: Aeromonas sp. 75A (assembly GCF_051919425.1). NCBI lineage: Bacteria > Pseudomonadati > Pseudomonadota > Gammaproteobacteria > Aeromonadales > Aeromonadaceae > Aeromonas > Aeromonas sp. 75A. The sequence continues at coordinate 3,644,419 of NZ_JBQBES010000002.1, forward strand.
CGGGCGTTGATCGCCTCCAGCTGATCCTCGTCATACCCGACATAGCCCACCGTCTCGATCTGCTGGTGGATAGGCAGTCGCTCGACCTTAGCCAGTCGCACCCCCAGGTTCTGCTGGATCTCGGGGCTGATGGTGACTGTGCCCGGCGAGCCGTTTTTTTGTTCCTCATAGACGGGGATAAAGTCCATCCCCATGTTGTCCTTGGCAGGGGCATCGCGCTTGTCGCGGGGATCCATGGGGTTGACCCAGTAAAGGGGCGTCTTCTCTTTGACACTTGCGCCATCGGAGGTCTGTTTGGCGGCCCAGTAGCCGCCACCAGCTCCAAGGGCAAGTAGCAGGGCCGACATCAGGACGGTCTTGTTCATGACTGGCCTCCGGCGCGGATCTGCATGCAGAAAGTGCAGGAGGGTAATGCGCCCGCAAAGGCAGCAACCTTGGACGGTGAAAAGTGGGCTGGTGACATAATACGTCTTCTCTTTTGCAGGCCGCCGGTCGGGTGAGGTGCAAGGCATCACCAAAGGGGCTGGCGGCAAACGGGGCGCAGCTGTATCAGTGCGCACGGCTCCCTGTGAGCGGACCGGTTTGGCCGGGGCACAGGGTCAAGGCAAGGCGGCAGGAAACGGGCAAGTTAAAGCTTGCCTGTGCCGCAAGAGAAGGACTTTCTAGTGGCGTAACACCGACAGCATCAGATGTCGGCGCGGCCAGGAGGGAGGGTGAGTGCCGCGCGATCGCAGGAAGGGATCTCGCAACCAGTTGTCTAGCAGCGAACTGGCGAGGGGACTGCCTGACAGCAAGGGAAAGATCAGCACGGTGACCAGTACCCCAAGCAGAGCCATCGCGCCGAAGGAGAGAGCGTTGACGCCGGTCTGCATCTGGCACTCATCGCCCATGGCTGACCCCTTGTCTCCCTGATGGCAGGAGAGGGGCATGACATCGCCCGGGTGATCCATAGCGGGCATTGTATGAGAGATATCGCCATCCACCATCGCCATGGATGAATCGAACATCACCATCGACTGGGCGCTGTTTGGGGTCGGCTCGGAGGAGAGGGGAGAACCATGCCAGCTGATGCAGAGGGTCAGATTGCAGACGAGCAGCAGCGCCAGCAATAGCCGGGCCAGAGCAACAGAGGGCAATCTTGCAGCAAGCTGGGTGAGTGACAATCCGGGCATCCTTCGGGAGCAGATGGCGGGACTGTAAACCTTGCCACGAGGTGAAGGTCAATGGCGCCGGTGATGTCATAGAGGTGCTGTGTTGGGGGGAGGATATTTAAGCAATGCTTAACCATTGCGTATGCCCAACCCTAATGAAGCATGCCCCTCATCCCGTTAGGATGCCCCCTGTCAGTTACCACGATGGCGTGATGGTTCACTCTTTTGCTCCGGCATAAATGATTGCGGCAGGAGTGCTTGCCGACCTCATCCATCCCGTGACGCCATGAGCGAGCAGTATAAAGCCGCAGGTCTCCCGGATGCTGACAATCAAAGAGTCAAACCGTGTTTTTGAGCAGCACACCTTGCCGGGTGCTCACCATGTTCACTATTCAGGAGTATTGAAATGCAGCCACGACTGTTGTCGCTGATGCTTGCCGCTTTGCTGAGTCCATCAGCCATGGCTGGCGGCCTTGCCCTCTACGAGACCAGCACTGCCAACAGTGCGCTGGCCAACGCAGGGTCTGCCGCCCGTGCCCAAGGGGCAGATACTATCGCAAGTAACCCGGCCGGTATGACCAAACTGGAAGGTACCCAGTTGCAGGTCAATGGCGGTGTGGTATACGGCGACCTTGAGCTGGATCTGGACAACGGCGGTAACAACGGTGGAAATGCCCTGCAGACCGCGCCGCTCGGCAGCCTCTATCTGACTCATGCCATCGACGATCAATGGGTCGCAGGTATCGGCGTCTTTGGCAGTCACGGTCTGGGTATCGATTATGGCGATGGCTGGGATGGTCGTGGTTATACCCAGTCGGCCAAGCTGACCGGCATCGCCTTTGCTCCGAGTCTGGCGTACCGCATTGACTCAAATTGGTCGGTGGGAGCCAGCCTGATCGCCATGAATGGTTCGCTGGAAGCCTCTGTGGATCTGACGTCCGGGATGGGGGAAGGTCGGGAATTCTCCAACAGCGACTGGGCGTATGGCACCTCCTTCGGGGTACTTTACGAGCTGGATCAGCACTCCCGTATCGGCCTGAGCTACTTCTCCGAACTGAAGTGGGAGCTGGAAGATCAGCTCTTCCCACGTGCTGATGTGGCAGGTCTAGGGGTCGAGATCATGATTCCGCAGACCATTACGCTAAGTGGCTATCACCAGCTCAACGACCAGTGGGCCTTGCTGGCCAGTGCCAACTGGCAGCAGTGGTCCCGTTTTGGCGATATCGGTGTAGCATCTGCCATGGGCAGCCAAACCATTGATATGAATTACAAGGATACATGGCATGCCAGCCTGGGGGCACAGGTTGATGTCACCCCTGCACTGCGTTTGAGCAGCGGAATCGGCTATGACAGTAGTGCAGTGAGTGATGAGTACCGTACTGTGATGCTTCCAGTGGGTTCTGGTTGGCGCTGGGGTCTGGGGGCCAGTTATCAGTTGAGCCCAGCCACCAAGGTGGAAGCCAGCTATACCCTGGCCTGGCTGGGTGATATGCCAGTGGATCAGGACGGGATCGGTCGCCCGCACTTGTCCGGCAGCTACAACAACAGCTACCTGAACTTCTTCAACATCGGTGTGCAACACCAGTTCTGAGTTGTGAGCCTTGCAAGCCTTCACTGATTGGGGGCTTCTCCACCCTGCCCGTCGCGCCGATCCGGCGCGTTATTAGCTGGGTGGCTCGTGAGGTCCACTTGTTTGCTCATCCGTTACTCAAGGAACAACATCAAATGTCATCACAATCAACCTCTGCGTTAGCGCGGTGGCTTTGGCGCCTGACGTTTATATTGGTCACGGTCGCTTTGGTTGTCTTCTTCTCGAAAGGTGCCCACATCTATCCAATTGAGGCGACCAGGTTCAACCATGCTTTGCCAGCCATCATGGTACTGCTTGATTCCGAGATCTTTATGGGGGTGATTACTGTGATCTCTCTCTATGTGGTCCTCTATCTGGTCTATCTGCTGTGGCAACTGCATGAGATCGCTGTGCATCGTGCCAAGGTGTCTGAGTCGGTGCATATCACCCTGGTGTTTGCACTCTCCTTGTGCGGACTGTTTATCGACAAGACCTGGTGGGTGCTTGCCGTCATCATCGCTTTTGCCCGTTGGGATGTGCTGAGCGAGCGGATGAGCCTTATTATCGGCCATGGTATTCGACGTGGCCGTCATGAGGGGGAGGCATCATGAAAGAGATCCTGCTGCCCTATATCCTGATCGTCTGGTTGCTGGTCAAGCTGAACATATTGCCTTGGAACCTAAAAACGGGTTTTTGGAGTACCGCAATTGGCGCGTTATTGGCGCTTGGTTTGTTGACTACCTCTCGCCATTTGGCTCCGGTGGATTTTACCGATTCGGCGACGGTCAAGGCACCTCATGCGGTGTTGGGACCATTACTAGGCATCAACCAGTTTCATCAGATAGATCAGATTTATGTTGCGCATAATCAGCGCGTTGCGCGTGGTCAGCCCATTTATAGTCTTGCGGACTGGGAGAGTAACGGTAAGGCTCAGGCGTTGAGCTATCAGATTGACGCCCAGCATGCCCAGGTGGCGTCAGAGGTAAGCCAGCAGCGAGCGATCCAGTCACGACTGAACCTCAATCACAAGGAATTGGCTCGGCTGACCCAGTTGGGTAACTTTGCCAGTATTCAGAGCCGTGACCAGCTGCAGACCCAAATTGATGGCGATCTGGCGCAACTGAGTGCCAGTGAAGCGAAGGTTCAGGCGATTGAAGCTCAGGTGCTGAATCTGGAGACAGAGCTGGCCTTGCAGGAGCGACGGAATGAAGAGAAGGTGATCAGGGCTCCGTTTGATGGTCAGGTCTCGATAGTCAATATTGCCAGCGGTTCCCGTACCGGCAACATGCACCTATACGACACTTCTCGCAAGTTTCTGGAGTTTCGCATTCCGGATCAGAGTTTTCGCAACATAGCACCAGGCCAGTTTGCCGAGTTTTATGTAGATGCCTATCCCGGGCGCATCTTTCGGGCACGAGTGCACTCAGTACTTACTGGTACGGGGGAGGCCCAGATGAGTGTTGCGCAGGGGGATCAGGATGTACGGCAGCATGTGGGCAACAACATGTCGAGCCATGGCCGGACAGTGGTGCTCGACATGCTGGTGCCGGACGGTGTGGACTTGCCAATTGGGGCAACCGGCTCAGCCTGGATTTCGGCACATAAACCTCATCCGCTGCTTGGCTTTATCGACATCATCGGTGCCGCCACCGTGCGTCTCAAGGCGATGAAGGCCTATCTGTTTGCGATGTAACGAACCGACATAAAAAAGCCCCTCCGTGAGGGAGGGGCTTGGTGAGCGAGACCGCAGTGGTCAGGCCCGTTTCTCCGAGCGGCGCATGATGAGCCGGAAGAAGAGCGGGATAAAGAAGATGGCGATAAAGGTGGCGGCCAGCATGCCGCCGATGACCGGCCAGCCGAGGGCGTGACGGCTTGCCGCGCCGGCCCCGCTGGAGGTGACCAGCGGCACACAGCCGAGGATGAAGGCGAGCGAGGTCATCACGATGGGACGGAAACGCAGGCGCGCCGCCTCCAGTGCCGACTCGATGAGGCTCATTCCCTCTTCGTGCTTCATCACCGCGAACTCCACGATCAGGATGGCGTTCTTGGCGGCAAGGCCGACCAGGGTCACCAGCCCGATCTGGAAGTAGACGTTGTTGGTCAGCCCCACCAGCCAGGTGGCGAGCAGGGCACCGAACAGGGCGAACGGTACGGCGGTGATCACCGCAAACGGCAGGCTCCAGCGTTCATACTGGGCGGCCAGAATGAGGAAGATCATCACGATACCGAAACCAAAGGCCATGCCTGCGCTGCCTGCGGCCGCTTTCTCCTGATAGGCGGAGCCGGTCCACTCCAGCTTGGCGTCGTTGCCAAGAGCCTCATTGGCGACCTCTTCCAGCGCGGCGATGGCCTGACCCGAGCTGTAGCCTGGGGCGGGCTGGGCCATGATCTTGGCGGCCTGGAAGATGTTGAAGCGTTCGACCAGTTCGGGGCCGGTGGCATCACGCACCGTCACCAGACTGCTGAGCGGGATCATCTCCCCCTTGTCGGAGCGGACATAGACGTTGCGGATGTCGCTCTTCTTGGCGCGGTAGTCGGCCTCGGACTGCAACTGCACCCGGTAGGTACGGCCGAACTGGTTGAAGTCGTTGACATAGACCTGGCCGAAGGTGGCCTGCATGGTGTCGAACACCGCATTGATCGGCAGCCCCAGCGCCTTGGCCTTTTCGCGATCCAGGTCGAGATAGACCTGTGGCACGTTGGCGCGGTAGGTGCTGGTGACGCTGGCAAACTCCGGGCGTGCCTTGGCCGCTTCGAGGAAGCGCTGCACTTCGCCTGAGAAGGCCTGGGCGTTGCCGGTGCCACGGTTTTGCAGATAGGCCTCAAGGCCACCTGTGGTGGACATCCCCTGAATGGGAGGCGGGTTGAAGGAGGCGACAAAGCCATCCGCCAGCCCCATCAGGCTCAAGCCCTGGAAGGTCTTGGCCAGCGAGAAGGAGTCCTGTCCTGTCCCCTGACGCTCGCTCCAGTCCTTCAGGGTAATGAAGGTCATGCCGCTGTTGCTGATGATGGCATTGGAGAGAATGTCAAAGCCCGAGAAGGTGATCACATCCTTCACATGGGGGTTGGCCATGGCGATCTTGTCGAACTGATCCGCCACCGCCTGGGTCCGGCTCATCGCGGCGGCATCCGGCAGCATGACGGCGGAGATGAGGTAGCCCTGATCTTCGTTCGGTACCAGTTCGCCCGGTACTTTCAGGAAGAGGCCGTAGATGGAGAGGATCAGCACGGCGATGATGGCAAAGGCGACCCCCACCCGACGGTTCAGGAAGGCCACACCCCGTACATAGCCGCGGGTCAGCTGGTCAAATTTATCGTTGAACCAGACGAAGAAGCGGGCCGGTTTGTGGTGTCCCTCTTTCAGCAACACGGCGCACAAGGCCGGAGAGAGAGTCAGAGCCACCAGACCTGAGATGGCGACCGAGACCGCGACCGTGATGGCGAACTGCTTGTACATCACCCCTGTCATGCCGCCCATAAAGGCGACTGGCAGGAACACGGCGCAGAGTACCAGCACGATGGCGACCACCGGACCGGAGACCTCCTGCATGGCGAGGATGGCGGCTTCCTTGGCGGAGCACTTCTTCTCGCTCATGATCCGCTCGACGTTCTCGAGCACCACGATGGCGTCATCCACCACGATACCGATGGCGAGCACCATGCCGAACAGGGTCAGCAGGTTGATGGAGAAACCGAGCACCAGCATGCCGGCGAAGGTCCCGATGAGCGACACCGGCACCGCGATACAGGGGATCAGGGTGGCGCGGAAGTTTTGCAGGAACAGATAGACCACCACGAACACCAGTACGATCGCCTCGAACAGGGTGTGTACCACCTCTTCGATGGAGATCTTCACGAACTCGGTGGTGTCATAAGGGATCTGGTACTCGATATCCTGCGGGAAGCGCTCCTTGAGTCGCTCCATGGTGGCGTGTACCGCATCGGCAACCGCGACGGCGTTGGCGCCCGGTTGCAGATAGGTGGCGATACCGATGGCCGGTTTGCCGTTGGCGCGGGCCACCAGATCATAATCCTTGCCCCCCAGCTCGACCCGGGCGACATCGCGGACCCGGATCTTGGAGCCATCGGGCATGGAGCGGACGATGATGTTCTGGAACTCCTTCACATCCTCAAGGCGCCCTTTGGTCTGCACCGTGTAGGTGAAGTCGATGGGGGCCGTGGTGGGCTGGGCACCGATCTTGCCTGCCGCGAACTGGGTGTTCTGCTCGCGAATGGCGCCAATCACGTCGCTCGGGGTGAGCTCGAGCTGGGCCAGTCGATCCGGCCGCAGCCAGATGCGCATAGCGTAGTCGGTACCGCCAAACAGAGTGGTATCACCGATGCCGGGAATCCGCTTGAGCTCGTCGATAATGTTAAGCAGGGCGTAGTTCGACAGATAGGTGGTATCAAACGAGCCGTTCGGTGACTGGAGGGTGACCACCTGCAGGATGGAGGTCGATTTCTTCTTGACCGTCACCCCCTGCTTTTTCACCTCTTCCGGCAGCTGGGCCATGGCGGCCGAGACCCGGTTGTTGACGTTGATGGTGGCCTGATCCGGATCGGTGCCGATCTCGAAGTAGACGTTGAGGTTCATCTGGCCGTTGGAGGCTGACCCCGATTGCATGTAGATCATCCGCTCGACGCCGTTGATCTGCTGCTCCAGCGGCGCAGCCACGGTCTGGGAGATCACCTCCGGGGTTGCGCCCGGATAAAACGCCGTGACCGAGACCACAGGCGGGGTGATCTGGGGATATTGCTCGATGGGGAGCGCCCGCATCGCCGCCAAACCGCCCAGCACGATAATGATCGAAATCACGCTGGCGAAGATGGGGCGTTCTATGAAGAACTTGGAAAACATACGGGCTCCTTACTTGGCCGCAGACTGGCTGACCACCTTGCCGGTGATCGCCTTCATCTCGTCGGCAGAGACAGGTTTTACCACGGCGCCGGGGCGAGCCTTCATCAAGCCTTCGACGATATAGCGCTCACCTGCCTGCAGGCCGCTCTCGATCAGCACGCCGGAGTCGACCGCTGCGCCCAGGGTCACCGGACGGGGCACTACCTTGTTGTCGGCATCGACCACCATCACCATGCGGTCAGCCTGGGACTGGACGATGGCGCGCGGCGGCACCACGATGGCATTTTTGCGGGTGCCCAGATCGATGGTCATGCGGACAAACTGGCCGGGAAGCAGTACGCCGTCCTTGTTGTCGAAGATGGCGCGGGCACGGATGGTGCCGGTCTGGGGATCGACCCGGTTGTCGGAGAAGTTGAGCTTGCCCGCCTCCGGATAGAGGGATCCATCGGCCAGACGAATATGGGTGCGCCAGGTGGTGGCATCCTTCGCCTCAATCACCCCTTTTTTTACCGAGTTTTCGAAGTTGAGGCGATCCTGCTCCGAGTAGGAGAAGTTGACGTAGAGCGGATCAAACTGGGTGATGGTGGTGAGCAGGCCGTTGTCGCCGCTGGTGGAGATAAGGCTCCCCTCGGACTGGGAGCTCTTGCTCGCCATGCCGTTGATGGGGGCGGTCACCTGGGTGTAGCTGAGGTTGAGCTCTGCCTCTTTCACTTTGGCCTGAGCGGCCTGATGGCTGGCGATGGCCGCTTCGTAGTTGGCGATGGTGTCGTCATAGTCCTTGCGACTCACCACCTGACGCTTGAAGAGGGGAATGATGCGATCCCGATCGGCACGGGCCTTGTTGAGACGGGCCTGCTCCTGAGCCAAAGTCCCTTTGGCTTGCTCCAGCGCCACCTTGTAGGGCTCAGGGTCAATCAGAAACAGCTCCTGACCGGCGGTAACCGGCTGGCCTTCCACATAAGTGCGCTTGAGCAGGATGCCACTGACCCGGGAGCGCACATCAATCTCGCGAAAACCGGCGGTCTCTCCCACCATCTCGGTGGTGAGCGGCACATCGGTCAGCTTGACCTCGGCGACCACCACAGGGACGGCGGGCATGGTCTGTGCCGTCTGGGTCGTCTCGCCGCCACAGGCACTCAGACCGCTGATCAGCGCCAGGGTCAGCAAGCTGCGTTTGTAAACCTCTCTTCCGGCATTGGGCACCTTCATCATCACACTCCTGTTGGATCGATTTCGGCTGCTGCGTTCAGCATGTTGCTCCATACACATCATTAACTTCATGATTAAAAAAACAACTTCTTTATGATTGGAATGGGAGATGATAGGGCGGCAACCTTGAACACAACCTTCTCAAAGTGGCAATTAGGGTTGCCGATTGACGAAAAAAGTCTGACTTTTCCGATATGGGCGGGGGGCTTCGGGGATGTTCATCCCGGGCCAGGGCTCTTCGCAACCGTATCACGCCAGCCACTCCTTGCTGCAAAAAAATAAGGTGCCATAAGGCACCTTGTCTGGATGGGTTTTCTACGCCCTTTTATCGCGGGCAACCGCGAGCCGCTTCACAGTTTACGAATTCGTCGCGGCTCATCGGTTAATCTTGCGCCGCATCAGGCAAAGCAGGCCCAGATGGGGGCGTGGTCGGAGGGTTTCTCGATACCGCGCAGCTCGTAGTCGATACCGGTCTCGGTCACCTTGTCCTTGAGGGCGTCGGAGGCCATGATGAGGTCGATGCGCAGGCCGCGGTTCTCGTCAAAGCCCTTGGAGCGGTAGTCAAACCAGGAGAAACGCTCGCACTCGGTGGGATTGGCGGCGCGGAAGGTGTCGGTCAGGCCGAACCCTTTCAGTCGCTCCATCCATTCGCGCTCGATGGGTAGGAAGGAGCATTTGCCATCCCGCAGCCAGCGCTTGCGGTTTGCCTCGCCGATGCCGATGTCGAGATCGGTGGGGGAGATATTCATATCCCCGATCAGCACCAGCTGGTCGTCCGGGGTGTGGTTGGTCTCGAGGTAGTGCTGCAGATCCTCGTAGAACTTCTGTTTGGCCGGGAACTTGGTCTCATGATCCTGGCTTTCACCCTGCGGGAAGTAGCCGTTCATCACCTTGATGAGGGAGCCGTCTTCGCGCTCGAAGGTGGCCATGATCATCCGGCGCTGGGCCTCTTCATCATCGGTGGGGAAGCCTTTCTCCACCTTGACCGGCTTCTGCTTGCTCATGATGGCGACCCCGTAGTGGGCCTTCTGGCCGTGAAACTCCACGTGATAGCCCATGGCCTCCACATCGGCCAGCGGGAAGGCTTCATCGTGCACCTTGATCTCCTGCAGGCCGATCACATCGGGCTGGTGCTTGTCGATGATGGCTTGCAGCTGGTGCAGACGGGCGCGCAGGCCGTTGATATTGAAAGAGATGATCTTCATGTCCGGGATGCTCATGTCATTTTTATAAGTGGCTATTGGACTAGGAATCGGCTGTGGATGCAAGTTCGGGGGCTGTGACTGGTGCAGCTGCTTGGTAACCTGTTCACGATCCGTCGCGAGAGGCTGTCAGCAAGGTGAAGCGCAGCGCAGGAACCGGATTGTATATGTATACATGAGCACTCTTGGTTACAAAAAAGCGAGCAGCACATGAGCCTTGATCACAGCCTCGCAGTAGGATCGTGGACAGGTTTTCAGCGGGTCATCTTTTTGACGAATACCACCACAAACAGCGCCAGCGTAAAGCTGCCGGTGAAGGCCTCGAAGGCGGCGAAGATCCTGGAGAGACCGACCGGAGTGAAGTCACCGTACCCCAATGTGGTGAAGGTGACCACGCTGTAGTAGAGGCATTCGAGCAGGAAGATGGCATTTTGCTCGAGCGGGGCAGCGGGCTGGTAGATGAGGTGCTCGCCCTGAAAATGCAGTCCGCAGAAGAAGTAAAAAATGCTGCAGATAAAGATGAGCAGCAACGAGAAGAGCACCACCCGCATCGGGGCCTCGCCATAGCCGCAAAAGAGATCGACCACCCAGGAGGTAAAACGCTGGGTCGACCAGAACGGCAGTTGCAGGCGGCGCATGGTGAGCTCCTGCTGGATATAGTTGCCGGACATGGTGAAGATCCCCTGTGCCTCGGAGGCTTTGCGTAGATCCCGGTAGGTCTCTTCAGCCTCCTTGAACCATATGCGCGCCTGTTTGGGATCCCGTTCGCGGCGCCCCTTGCGATCCTGCATCACCCGTTTGCCGGTCTGCATGTTGTCGAGCCGGGTGTTGTGCCAGCGGATGCCGAGCAGGTTGACGTCATCGAGGGTAGCGCACTGGAGGTTGGCATCACTGAGATCGGCCTTCATCAGGCTGCCGCCCTTCATGCGCAGGCCGTAGAGGTGACCACCGCGCAGGTTGGCGCGATAGAGGTTGCACTGCTCCAGCAAAAATCCCTGATCGGACTCCTTGTTGACCAGATTGAGGCCCGCCAGATTGGCCCGTGACAGCTGCAGGCCGTGGCAGAGTCCGCCAGCGCGAACGTACTGTTCAAGCGCCTCGGCGCTGCGGGCTTCCTGATGGGTATGGTGGGGATCATGCCAGTGGCAGAGATCGTGCTCGCCAGCCTCTTCACTGCAGTGGCGGCCATCGGCCACCAGATAACGACACATCGCCATCTTCGTTTCCCTCGCATTGCCGAACTGGTTTCAGCATAGGCGGGGAAAAGGGGGCGCGGCGGCGTCTTAGCTGAACTGGTTGAACTCCTGACGCAACTTGCGAAAACGCTCCTGCTGGGCCGGGTTGAGGGGGATGCCGTCGAGCACGTCCAGGGTGTCTTTGCACTCGGCACCAAATTCCGGACTCTTGCGGTTTTTCTGCATCAGTTGCAGCAGCACCTGGATCTTGTTGAGAGCCGCACCGGTATTGGCGGGGGCGCGGCGCAGGGCCTCGCGAAAATGACCGAGGGCCTGCTCCAGCTCGCCGCTCTGATAGGCCTTGATCCCCAGATCGTTGAGCTGCTGGTAGCGCTGACGCCGTTCCAGCACCGTCTTGTCATCGCGGGTTGCCTGAATGCAGGTGGTGAGCAGCCGATCTTCGTCCTCCGCCAGCAGCCCTTGCAGGCTTTCGGCATATTCAAACTCGCCGAGCTGATAGAGGGCGAGGATGGTCTCGCCAAGCAGGGCGGGGGGCATGGTGGCCGGTTCATCGAGCCAGTTCTGATTGGCGCGATAGAGCATCTTCTTGCCCTTGAGCAGCTCGCCCAGCGCAATCTGCACCCGGGCCTGACAGATCTGCTCGAACACCGGGTAGTTGAACTCCGACATCATCAGCGAATCGCGGATGCGCGACAGGGCCGAATTGACCTGCTTTTGCAGGTTGGCGATGTGGTAGCTGTCGTTGCTGTTGAGGGCGTAGAGGGTCAGGGTCTGGATATAGGCCCCCAGATAATGGGGCGTGCGATGGATGGAGTTGCGTGACAGGTCGATCAGCGACATCAGCACATCCTTGGCCTGGGCGTAGTCGTGACGCTGCAGGCACACCTCTGCCAGCCGACGGGAGAGTTGCACCGACTGAGGGGAGATATCCACCGCCCGTCTGAGCTCCTGCTGCGCCTGCTCGTCATTGCCAAGGGCCAGCAGGGATTCTGCCACCCAGAGGTGAGCCTCCACCATCAGCGGGGTATTCTTGAGGGTCGCCTGCAGATGGCTGACCGCCTCTTCGTGGAGCCCCAGGGTGTTGCACGCCTTGCCCAGCGTCAGGCGGGCCCAGCTGTTCTCCTGCCCGGCCAGCAGTTGGCGCATCAGGGCGCGTGCCTCCTGCGCCTGACCCAGCTTGAGGTGGGTATCGGCCTGCAGGCAGCGGCAGTAGTTGGCAAAACGGGGCACCGCATCGGCCCGCTCGGCACAGGCGGTAATGAGGGCTGCCAGATTGTCATCGGCCAGCGCGGTAAAGACGCTAGCCAGCGCATTGCGCCGGGCGAGGGCACGCTTCAAGCGAAACGAGAACTGCTCCTGAGAGAAGGGCTTCATCAGGTATTCGTCGGGCTCGGCTTCCAGTGCGCTCAGTACCATGGCGCGGGAGCTGTCGCCACTCACCATGATCACCACGCTCTGGGGCGGGATCAGATCTTTGTCGCGCAGGCTTTCGAGCAGTTGGCGACCATTTTCGCCAACCCCCAGATCGTAATCGATGAGATAGATGTCGAAACTGCCCTTCTGGCAGCGGCGTCGCGCATCCTCGGCAGTATTGGAGTAGGTGATGTTGCTGATGCCCAGATTGAGCAGCATCGCCTTCATCATCACCTGAAACGAGCGCTGCTCATTGACCATCAGAATGCGTTGTGGCTTGGCTGGGCTCTTTTTTTCTGGCTCTTGTTCGGGTGTCTGCATCTGTCTGGGTCGAGGCGCTACGGGCTGATGGGAGAAAGTGTGCCACCAAAGCGCCCGAAGAGGCAATTGGCCAAGTTGTCGATTGCGAACCATCTCCGTTTGTCCGCCTTTTGTCCGCGATGAGTGAAAGAAAAAGGCCCTGTTGCCAGGGCCTTGAACTCACCGTTTTTTCTCTGCCAGATAGGGAGCAAATTGCGGCGTGTACTCAGCCTTGAACCCCTGTTCGGTCTTGATGATGAGATAGACCGCCAGCTGGTGCTGTTTGGCAAATGCCATCCCCGCTTCAGGCCCCATCACCATCAGCGCGGTATCGAGAGCATCGGCCTCCAGCGCGGTCGGGGTGATGACGCTGGCGGAGACCAGCTTGTGGGTGACCGGCTGGCCGGTGGCGGGGTCGATGATATGGGAGTAACGCTGGCCATCCATCTCGTAGTAGTTGCGATAGCTGCCCGCAGTGCTGAGCGCCATGCCGTTGGGGATGACGATATCGGAAAACGCTCCCGGCTGATCGGAGGGTTCGACGATGGCCACTTTCCATGGCGAGCCCTTGCTGTTGTTGCCCTTGCTGCGCACCGCACCGGCCACTTCGATCAGGTAGTTGTGTACCCCCTTCCCCTCGAGCAGGGCGGCGATTTCATCCGATGCCGCCCCTTCGCCAAGGGTGGAGAGGTCGAGATAGAGATCCGGGATCGTTTTTTCGAGCAGGAAGTGATCCCCTTGCGGGGTCAGGGTCAGCTTGTCGATCCCCACCTTGTGGCGGGCGGCGACGATGGCCGCCTCATCGGGCCGCTTGACCGGCCGTTTGTCCGGGCCAAAGCCCCACAGATTGACCAGAGGCCCCACGGTCACATCCAGCTTGCCGTCGGTCAGCTTACCGGCATCAATCCCCTGCTGGACTATGATGGCCATGGCGGGCGGGATGGCAAACGGGGTGTTGGCGGGCCCTTGATTGAAACGGGAGATGAGCGAACCCGGATCGTAGGTGGAGATCTCCTTGTTCATCCGGGCCAGCAGGCTCTCTACGTCGCTTTTGAGGGCGGGCTCCCCACCGGGGTAGCTATCGCTCAGGGTCACCACATAGTAGGTGCCCATGGTTTTGCCCTGAATACGGGTCTGGGAAGGCGGGGTGGGCTGGCAGCCGGCCAGCGCCAGCAGCAGGGTCAGCAGCAGGCCGCGCATGGCCGCCACGGGGGTTATCGCAATCATCCGGCGCTCTCATCTGGAGAAGGTTCATATCGGGGCGCTAGCTTAGCCAAGGGGCGCCCGCTGGGCGAGCCCTGATAGGGGCAATCGGAGGGAAAAGGGCAGAAAAAATTAAACAGTTTTGAACCAGTGACAGCCGAGCGCCGTATCGTCCATCCGTGAGGGAGAGAGTGGCGAATAGAGCTCCGTCTGGTGACTTGGCCCGCAGCTTTGGCCAAAAGCCATAGCCGATTGAAGACAATTGAGTAAAATGAAGGTCGATTTAGACGGCATCTTTGCGAAGCGTTCACCGCATCCGCCAAGTCGTTGCCATCCATTGCCAATCAAAGGAGAAGATGATGAAAAAGGCGATCACCCTGCTGTTTCTGAGTACCCTGGCTGCCCCCGTGCTGGCGGATGAGTGTGCACTGGTCATCGAAGGCAATGATGCCATGCAGTACAACCTCAAAGAGATGAGCGTGCCGGCCACCTGTAAGGAGGTGACGGTCACCCTGAATCACACCGGTAAGCTGCCTGTGACCGCCATGGGTCACAACTGGGTGCTGGCCAGCACCGCCGACTATCAGACAGTGGCGACTGCCGGGATGAGCGCCGGGGCCGAGAACGGCTATCTGCCCAAGGATGATTCTCGTGTGCTGGCTCACACCAAGCTGATCGGCGGCGGCGAGAGCAGCAGCGTCACTTTCAAGACCGACGGTCTGGCGGGCAAGGATCTCACCTTCTTCTGCTCCTTCCCCGGCCACTTCGCCATGATGAAGGGCTCCTTCAAGGTCAACTAAGGTGCTGACTGGCTCGAGCCGGTTGCCTCAATAGCAAAAGCCGGGATTTCCCGGCTTTTTCATCTCTGCTGTTTGTGTGTGGCGTGGCATGACTGCACACCGCCGACTTTTGTGCTATTTGGCCTGCAGGGTAAAGAAGGCGATGGCGGTCTTCTTCTGGCATTCGAAGTGAATGCTCTCTTCACCGGTCACCACCAGCGTTTCGTTGATGGCCACCTCTTTGCCCTGCACAGTCAGCTGGCCACTCAGCAGGTGACAGAGGTAGGTATTCTCTGGCTCGAGGGTAAGGGTCAGCGGGAAGGGGAGGTTCAGCACTCGCACGTTGGCGCTGATGCGATCCGGATGGTAGATAAGCCCCAGATCGGTCACCTCTTTTTTCAGCAACTCGCAGTGGGTCTCCTCATCGCCGCTAAAGTGCGCCGCCTCGAAGGTGGCGTAGGGGTGACCATTGAGCACAAAGCCAGCCCCGCTCACCGGCAGCAAAATGCGCTGATAGCCAGGAAAGGAGGAGAAGGGACCCGCGCTCTTGATGGGGGCCGAGCTCAGTCGATAGTCAAAATCGAGTTTGGCAAGGCAGCTCCCCTTGGGGGAGATGAGGATCTGGCTGGTAGTGCCCTGCTGGTTTTTCCAGGGCATCTTCTGGTGGTCAGACTCTTTAATCAGGGTGATCACGGGCACTTCCTCACGATAAAAAACGCAGGGAGCCGGGGACATCAGCCCCGGCTCCCTGATAGAGAGTGGTGATGGTAAAGGCGATCAGCCCTGACCATCCAGCGCAGCCAGCCGCGCTTCCATGGCGGCGAGACGGCTCTTGAGCTCGCTCACTTCCAGCTCCAGCTCGCTCAGACGGTCGGCGGCAGGGGAGGCATAGGCCGCGGCGGGGGCAGCATCCATCATCGCCTGAATATCCACTTCGCCGCTAAACAGGTGGGCGTAGCGGGATTCGCGCTTGCCCGGCTCGCGCGGCAACTTGACCACGTAGGGGCCACGCTCGATGAGTTGGGTCAGCACCGCATCCACCTCGGTGACATCATCGAAACTGCAGAGGCGGTTGGTGCGCGAGCGCAGCTCCCCCGGGGTTTGCGGGCCGCGCAGCAGCAGTTCGCAGACGATGCCGAGCTCCTGGGCGTTGAATTTCAGCTCGCCAAATTCGGTGTTGCAGAATCTGTGCTGGTAGCGGGGCACCCGGGCGTTGAAGCCTGCAGTGTTGACCACCAGCCGCTTGCGGATCAGCTCGTCCACCACGGCGCGGATATCGAGCTCGGAGAGCTCCAGCACCGGCTCGCGGTTGCTCTTCTGGTTGCAAGCGTTGACCAGTGCATTAAGGGAGAGGGGATATTGATCCGGGGTGCAGATCTCTTTTTCAATCAGACAGCCGATGACGCGGGCTTCCAGCGGGCCAAGTACTAACTCCATTTCCTACTCCCTTCCAAATCGAGACATCAAGAGCCCCTATCTTAGTCATGGTCCGCGCCGCGTCTAGCGTTGCGCGCCATTTTTGCGAGCTGATCAGGGCGTTGGCGAAAGGCTCGCCAACGCCGCAGACCTCCGCTTTTTATCGCTGCCCCTGATAGAAGCGCGCCTTATTGGCATACATGGCGTCGTCAGCCACCCGGCTCAGCTCCGCCAGCGGGGTCTGGTCGCTGCTGCTCCAGCCGATGGCAAAACGCAGCGGGAAGCTGTGCTCCCCATGCTGCACGATGGCGTGCTGCTGGCTTGCCTCCAACCTGCCTGCCAGCTGCTGGCTGGCGAGGTGATCCGCCTCCGCCAGCAGGACGAACTCGTCGCCGCCGATACGGAAAATCTTCTCATCCTGACGGCAGAGGGTGCGCAGTTGGCGAGCCATCTGGATCAGCAGGGCGTCGCCCGCCTCGTGCCCATACTGGTCGTTGGTGCGCTTGAGGCCGTTGAGATCGAGCATGAAGAGGGCGAGGTGGCGCTCGGGATGGCGTGCCAGCACCGCCTGATAGTGATGGAAGGCCTCTTCGAACGCCTGCCGGTTGGGCAGCCCGGTGAGGTTGTCGGTGCGGGCGACCCGCGCCAGCTCGTCGGTGAAGAGACGCCCCTCGATGCCCACCGCCAATTGCTTGGCAAACAGCCGCAAGATGGCCCTGTCTTCGGACTCCAGCCCTTCTGCGCTCACCATCAGATAACCAAACAGCACGCCACTTTGGCTACCGGGCAGAGTCATGATCTTCCAGAGTGCGTTTTCCCACTGGCATTCGGAGTGTTTAACCTCCTCATCCATCAGTTGAGCCAGTTTCTCCTGCAAGGCATCCCGCAAGGGGGCATCGACCCCCTGGGTCAGGGAGTAGTGGGGCTGCCCGTCTCGGCGGATCACCAGTCCCCAGCGGTGGCCGGGATAGAGCTGCGAGAGCTGCAGCAGGGCGGAGCTGGCCAGCTCGGCAATATCGATATCCAATTGCTGGTGCAGACCGAACTGCAGCCAGGATTGCAGGATATGGCGGCTGCGCTCCTCCCGGCTCAGGGCCGAGCGCAGGGCGGTCGTTTGCGAGGCGACCTCTTGCTCCAGTTCGTCGTTGAAGCCGAGCAGCCGCTGGTTGAAGGCCTCTTTCTCGCTATTGGCCTGCTGCAG
The DNA here is from genome assembly GCF_051919425.1 of Aeromonas sp. 75A. Classification (NCBI taxonomy): domain Bacteria; kingdom Pseudomonadati; phylum Pseudomonadota; class Gammaproteobacteria; order Aeromonadales; family Aeromonadaceae; genus Aeromonas; species Aeromonas sp. 75A. The sequence goes on from NZ_JBQBES010000002.1 coordinate 3,661,917, forward strand.
CTGTTCATTTTGCTGATAGAGCGCCCGCACCTGATCCGAGATGGTGCTGGCCATCTCTTGCAGCAGCTGGCGCACCTCGTCGTACTCCACAAAGCGCAGCGGCGCCTGCCGTTGCTGGTAATTGCCCTTGCCATAGCTGCGCACCAGCGCGGCCAGCGAGCGCAGCGGTCGGGTGAGCCAGCGGGTGAGCCAGACGCAGCCGATGGCTACCAGCAGCAACATGACGGCGATGCTGACGGTCAGCAGCTGTTGGGATTTGTTGAGCTCGCTGACCCTGTCATTGCTGTAGCTGTAGAGGGTGATGGTGGGGGTGATCTCCTGCTCCAGCTGGGACCAGCCAATGGCCAGGGGCTGCGCCAACTTGCTTGGCTCCCTGTCATCCATGGCGTTGGCGTTCTGGTGAGCCCCTTCGTAGAGACGGTTCTCGCCCTGGGAGATCACCAGATATTCGCTCCCCTTGAGATAGGGCTCCAGCAACTGGGCCATCTGTCGCCAGGGGAGGATGGCCATCACGAAGCCGGAAGGGGTCTGCATCACCCCTGCTCGCTGGTGGTTGCGATAGATGGGGGCTACCAGCGCCAGCCCGCCGCTGCGGTTTTGCTCCATGTCGTCGACCAGCACGGGATCATCGACGGGCAGCAGCAGATGCTTGCCCTGTTTTGCCTCGCGGGTCTTGCCCCAGGCCATCAGCTGCGGCATCAGGTTGCTCGACTCGAGGTGGGAGGCCTGACCATTGATGTACTCCACCACCAACCCCTTGTCATCGATGAGGTAGGCCGAGGTGATCAGGCTGTTGGATTTGACAAAGGTGGCCAGCGCCAGCCGGGCATGGCTGGAGAAGAGGAAGTTGTCGAGGGCCTGATGGAGCACCCGATCCTGACTGAGTTGATTGATCTGGGTGCCGATCAGCTCGCTGCGAAAGCGGGCCTCGCGGGTCATGCTGGTGAGGGCCCGCTCCAGCTGTGACTGCTCGCTCTGGGCGATGATCTGGTGCTGGCGGATCAGCAGCACAGTGCTGGCCAGCAGTGCTGGCAGCAAGGCGACGGTGAACAGGATGATGATGAGGGTCGGGCCGAGCCGAAAGGTGCGATGTTTCATGGTGCCTTGACCTGCCGGTACTGCTGATCGGCCAGCTGCTGCATATAGCGGGCGGTGTCGGCAGCACTGATCCCCTCTTTAAAGCGCTCGAACCCTTTCTCCATCGCTTGCCAGGCGATGGACATGGCGCTGTCGGAGGGCATGGGGGTACTGAGGGTGAACTGCTCCAGGAGCACTTTTTCCTGAGGCGTGGGACGGCGGCTGATGGCGGTAAAAGCCTGCTGATTGACCGGCAGCAGCGCCCCCTGATGATAGATGAACTGCTGAATATCCTGACGCTGGATAAAGGCCATCAGTGCTTTGATGACGGGTTGCCGATCCTCATCATCCATCGCCCAGCGGGAGGCTCCCATCACGTAGGCGCCGCTCATGGAGTGCATGGGATGGCTTTGCCAGCGGGGCAGCAGGGCAACGCCCAGCTTATCCCCCATGTTCTTCACCAGATCGTTGAAGGCCCAGTCCCCATTGATGAGGTAGGCGCTCTTGCCCTCATTGAAGCGGGCGAGGGCGGTGTCATAGTCGCACTCGGGATCGACCCACTGTTCGCTGGCGACGGTGCGGTAGGCCTCCAGTGCCTGCACCATGGCCGGGCTGTTGAGGGTGATGCGCCCTTCGGTCACCGGCGAGCCGCCAAAGGTGTGTAAAAAGGCGGCGAAATAGTACATATCGTGATAGGGCCAGCTGACGGGGTAGACCCCCTTGGCCTTGAGGGCCGGGGTGATAGCAGTCAGTTGCTGCCATTGGGTCACCGGAGTCGAGACCAGCGCCTTGTTGTAAAACAGCATCAGATGGTTGCCCTGCATCATGGGCATGCCCCAGCGTTGCCTATCCAGGGTGACATAACGCAAGGCGCTGGCCATCAATGAGGGGGAAAACCACTCGGCCGGGAGCGGGGCGAGGGTCATCTGACGATAGAGGCCGATAAAATCGGAGGGGATCAGCATCAGATCGGGCAGCCCCCTGGCCTGAGCTGCCAGCAGGAGATCCGCCTTGATCTTGCCCGGCTCAATCTGGGTGACCCGTACTCTGTGGTTCCCCTCCTGATTGAAGCGGGCGATCACCTCGTCGATCACGTAACCGGCTTGCTGGGAGTGCCACAGCTCCAGTTCAGGCTCCTGGGCCTGCAGGGGGTGGCTCAATGCGAACAGGCAAAGCAGCAAGAGATGATAAAAAGATCGTTTTCTGCTCATGTTATCATCACCGTTATTCCCTGAATTCCAAGGGAAAAATGTAACAAACTACCGGCAAGATAGGTAGGCTCGGGTGTCAACTAATTGACTGAAACAACAAAAAGCCCGGCGCGTGGGCCGGGCTGGGGGATAAATTGCTTATCCGCATATTCTTCGAGGCATCTATTGTGGATGTTGTTTGAGGATGTCGTATATCTCCTCTTTCAGTTTGAGTTTCTGTTTTTTCAGATCTCTCACCTCGGCGCTATAGTCGCTGGCGTGATGCTTTTCCAACTTTCTAATCTCCGCATCCAGGTCGTTGTGCAAGTCAAACTTCTTCTGGAAATGGACATCACTGCTCTTCAGTTTCGAGATGAGTTCTCTGTACTCTGGGAACATGTAATGGAGCCTCCTTGGTTTCGTTTGATTGTGCCTGTAAGACCAAAGCTACCCCTTAGTGCCGGGGATAAATGTGATCCTGATCGGATTTGGGGGCAATGATTTGGAGTATTCGGCGGGATATTTATAACTTGTTGAATCAAAACAAGATAAGTGATTTGTCAATCTGAATGGTGAGCCAAACTGTGGGACAAGTCACAACAGGGGCAGTGTTGGCGTGAGGGTGCAGGATCAAAAAAGGGGCCGAGTGGCCCCTTTTTATGGATGCAGGCAACGTTACTCTTTATCTTCGTCCGCCTGCTCTTTTTTCTTTTTCTTCTCGGGTAGCGGCTTGCCATCGCGGTGGATCACCTTGCCCGCTTCAAAGCCAATCTGGGCCGCTAGCTCCTCCAGATCCGCCGACTTGGCCTGATCCCCGATGGCGTAGCGATAGTTGGCGATGGAGAGCTTTTCGGCCACCGGCGTGCCCGGGACGATAGGCTCGCGCCAGCCCTGGCCGATGTGGGCCACCAGGGTGCCGTTCATCAGCAGCTCGCCGACGATCTCCTGGGTCGGGTTGCCCTTGCCGTAGGTGAGCCCCTGCGGGTGCTTCTTGCCGACCAGCGGCTCATTGCTGGCGGGGATCAGCTTGGTGCGGATCAGCCACTTGGGATTTTTGGTGTTGCCCACCGCCTTGCCGGTCTGGTACTCGTTGATCTTGATGGTCTTGATCATCTGGGCCATGAAATCCTTGGTCAGCGCCTTCTGGGCCTCGCTGCTCTCATCGATGACGATGGGGGCCACATACCAGGTCATGGTGGCTTGAGTCTTGGGGGCTGCGGGCGCGGTTTGCGCCATGGCCAGAGGGCTGAGCAGCAGGGCAGTCAGCAAGAGTCCGATTTTCTTCATTCTGATTCCGCTTATGTTTCAACTAGGATTTTGTTTTGCCAGCGACGACTGCGCCAGCGCCAGAACATGGCCAGACCGCGAACCCACTCGTCGCAGGCGAGCGCCAGCCAGATGCCTACCAGTCCATAGCCCTGCATGATACCAAGGAAATAGGAAAGGGGTACGGCAATTCCCCACATGGAGAGCAGTGCCATGTAGAGGGGGAAGCGGGCATCACCCGTCGCGCGCAGGGCGTTGATCACCACCAGATTGAAGGTGCGGCCTGGCTCTAGGATGAGGCTGATGAGAAAGAGCTGCGCCACCTGGGTGATAATGTCGGGGTCATCGGTAAAGAGGCTGATGATGGTGCGTCCATTAAGCGCCGCCGCCACGGCGATGACGCAGGTGACCGCGAGCCCGAGCTTGAGGCTCTTGAGCAGCTGTTGATAGGCACGGTCAAACTGTCTGGCGCCCGCCAGATGGCCGATGATGATCTCGTTGCCAAGGCCGATGGAGAGGCCAAACAGCAGGATGAACAGGCAGATCTGGAAGAAGTAGGACTGGGTTGCCAGCGCCTTGTCCCCCAGCAGGCCGACAAAAGCGGTCACCACCATGAACTGCAGCATCCAGGATAGGTTCTCGCCGGCGGCAGGCAGGCCGATATGGAGTACCTTGCCCAGCATCTCACGGCTGGGGTGAACGATGTCGCGGATCTTGAGGTGAATGCCGGTTTTGCGGGCCACCAGCCAGACCAGCATCACCACGCCGACCAGACGCCCGGCCACGGTGCTGATGGCAACCCCGGCCACGCCCATTTGGGGCAGGCCAAACCAGCCGTAGAGCAGCAGCAGGTTGCCGACAAAGGTGATGAGGTTGACGATGAGAGTCACATACATCGCCTGACGGGTATGGCCGTGGGCGCGCAGCGTCGCTGCCAGACAGAGGGCTGCTGCTTCCGGTAACAGGCAGAGACCGATGATCTGCAAGTAAAGCGTCCCGTCGCTCATCAGATTGGCAGGCAGGTTCATCAGCGCCAGCATGGTGCTTGCTCCTGCCATCACGCCGATGGCGGCTACCAGACCGATCAGCAGGTTGAAGCCGATGGCGGTGTGGATCACCACCCGACTCTTCTCTCGATCGCCCGCCCCCAGATACTGGGTGATCACCACACTGGTACCGATACTGACGAAGCTGAACAATGTGATGGCGAGATCGAACACCTGATTGCCGACCGCCAGCGCGGCCACTCCCTGATAGGAGACGTGACCCACCATGAAGGTGTTGAGGGCACCGGTCAGAAAGTGCAGGGCGAGATCGATAAAGAGCGGCCAGGTCAGCGCAAATAGCGTGCCCGGGCCTGCATGGGATTGAGATTGCATGGCATGTCCAACAGCTGGGAGTGCACGGGGGAGTGCCCTCTGGGGGCGCATTTAACACCAAGGCCAAGGCCGGTGCAATCCTTGTGCAGGATTGCACCGACCAGGGGAGCAGGCCAAGGGATCAGGCAGGCGTGGCGCCCGCCTCCTGCTCGCTTGGCAGGGTGAGGCGCGCCGAGTCGGGCAGGGCATCATCCTGCGGCCAATTTGAGCGGATGGCATCTGTGGTGCTCTCCACCACCGCATCATCCTTGAACACCGGCTCGCGATAGCAGCGGGTCAGGCGTAGCGCCTGATACATATCGGGGCAGAGGATGATCCCTTCATCGTCCACCCGCACGCCCGCCTGCTTTAGCCAGTGGGTCATCTGGCCGTGGCGACCCGCCATCACCATATGGATGCCGCGCCGTTTCAGCTCTTTGTGCAGCTCTCCCACCATGCTCATCACGCTGATGTCCTGATGGGTGAAGCAGGCGACCGCATCGATCACCAGACACTTGGGGGCTCGGGGATCCTGCACTAGCAGGGCCAGCACCCGCCGCTTGAAATAGGGGGCATTGAAGTAGGTGAGCGGCGAGTTGAAGCGATAGACCAGAATACCCGGGATCGCCTTGGCCTGCTCGTTGTCTCCCAGGGTGCGCACCACCCCCTCGTCATCCATGCCGAGTAGTTGATCGGTGGGGCGCATCACATTGCGCAGGAACTGGAATAGCCCCAGCAACACGGCAAGGGTGATCCCGGGGATCACTCCCATGGTGAGCACGCTGATAAAGGTGACCAGCGCCAACCAGAAGGCGGAGCGGTCGGAGTGGCGCAGCGCCCACAGTCCGCGAAAATCGGTGAGCGACAGAGAGGCCATCACCAGCACCACCCCGAGGGCGGCTGTGGGTATATATTTGAGCGGCGCCGTCAGATAGAAGGTGATGAGGGCGATCACTGCTGCGGCGATGATGGAGACCAACTGGCTCTTGCCGCCGTTGGCGTCGTTGACCGCAGTGCGCGAATCCGCGCCGCTGATGGCAAAACCCTGGGAGACTGCGGAGGCGAGGTTGGCCATACCGAGGGCCCGAAACTCCTTGTCCGCGTCTATCTCGTAACCGTTTTTGGCTGCAAAGCTGCGGGCGGTCAGCATCATGGAGACGAAGCTCACCATGGCCAGGTTAAGGGCGGGCAGCACCAGCTCCCGCATCAGGCCGGGGGGGAATTCCGGCATCTGGAAGGCGGGCAGGCCGGAACCCACCGCCCCCAGGGTGGCGATATCAAACTGGCCGAGATTAAAGCCCCACACCAGCGCAGCGGTCACCACCATGGCCACCATGGAGGAGGGCCATGCCGGTTTGTAGCGCTTGGCCAGCAGCAGGGTGAGCAGAGCCACCAGACTCATGGCCAGGGTCGGCAGATGGGTCTGGGTAATATAGGTCGCCCCGCTGGCGATCCGCTCGATGAGGTAACGTTCGCTGAAAGTGAAGCCGAAGATCTTGGAGAGCTGGCCCACCATGATGGTGATGGCCACACCATTGAGCAGCCCCATCAGGATCGGGCGGGAGAGAAAGTCCGCCAGCACCCCCAGCTTGAAGCGGCTGGCAATCAGGCACCAGAAGCCGGTCATGGCGGTCATGGTCATCACAAGTTGCCAGTGACGGGTTGGATCGCCTGCGGCCAGCGGCGTCACCACGGCGGCGATGACCGCACAGGTGGCGGCATCAGGGCCGACAATCAGCTGGCGGGAGGTGCCAAACAGGGCGTAGACCAGCATGGGCAGGATGCAGGAGTAGAGGCCGACGATGGCACCCACCCCGGCAAGCTCGGCATAGGCGATGGCGACGGGCAGGGCCACGGCCGCCACCGAGAGTCCGGCGCGAAGATCTGGCATCAACCAGGCGCGCTGGTAATGCAGCAGGGCGGCGAGGCCCGGTAGCCAGCGTTCGAGAGAGAAGAAGTCGCGCATTATTTAACCCATTGAGTTACAACCAGCTTTTCCCCTAGTGTGCCCAAGGTTATCGAAAGATTGCAATCAGGTTATGGCCAGTTTACCTGAAGGTCAGGCCAGATAGCCTGCCAGCGTTTCTCCTTGATGCGCTGGGTAAAAATCTGTTTGTCCTGACGACATCTGGGGTTGGCACTCACTTGCAGCGACCAGTTGATGGCAAAGCCGTAGGGGGCAAGCCACTCGAACTCGCCATCTCGGGCGAGACGCACGCCGATACAGGTGGGCACTTCGACCCAGTGGCTGAGCGCCTCAAGGCTGCTGGCAAACGGCGTTACCAGCTGCCGCGTGTGCATGCGGGCCTGATTGCGCACTTCCCACTGCTGATCCGGCAGCCGCTTTGCCAGCCAGGCTTCATGCGCCGTCTCGGCCAGCCCTTGCGGGTCGCTACTATCGAGGTAGATAAGGTCGATATCGTTGAGCGGGGTAGGGGTTGCCTTGTGATGCAGGTGATCCCAGATGAGATTGCGGATAAAACCGGCCCCCAGCGCCCAGTCGGGCAGATTGAGCTCGGCGGCGGCTTGCAGGCAGGCCATCCGCTGCGGATCAGCCCGCAGCAGGGCTTCTGTTTTGGCTTGGAATTGCTGTTCGAGGACGGTGTTCAGAGGTTCAGTTGTTGGCATTGCGGCGTAACCAGACATCAATGTAGCGGCAGCTCGGCACTATAGTGAGCCCTTCCGCCTGAGTCCAGTTGAAGAAGGCGCGCGCCAGCTGATCGGCAATCCCCTGCACCCGCAGCTCGGGCGGTACGAAGGTGCTGTAGGCGTCGATGGTCTTGGCATCGAGCCGCCGGTAGCGCAGTCTCGACTCTTTCCCCTCCACCATACAGATGAACTGCTGCTGGTTGGCCTGATGGATGATGTCGCTCATGGTGGGCACCTCTGGCATAAAGTTGGGTCTCTCGGCACAACATAACTGTTAGCCAAGGTATAGAACAGATAGTGGATGATGTATCGATTGTTATCAGGATTATTGAGCCAGCTCTTGCTCTCTGGCTTTTATCTTGGCACGAATCGATGTGGCAATAATCAGCAAGTTCGGAAGAGGTAAAAATGGACACGGTAATGTTGAAAGTTACCCGGAAGGTGTTGGCTCAAAGTCAGAACAGCCCGGATCAGCGGCAGATTGCGATTTCCGATGCATCCAACCCTGAACTCAAGGCTCAGTTTGAAACGGCAGGTAAAAATAGAAAAATTCGGCTGTTGTTGGCCAGGAGAATCTCATTGTGGATGGGGGATACGGGGGCTATTTGGTATAGCCACAACCGCGCGAGCAAAAAGAACCAAGATGATTTTGATCAACTCTTTTCATTGTTGGCGCACCATCCTGATGCGCCATTCCAGTTTATTTGTGAGGTTGTAGCCGATTAGCCACTAGGCCCAGGCTCGCTCCAGCAGGGTAAGTAACTGCTCACGGTCGGCATCCTTGCGATTGAACAGCAGGGCGCCGTCGTTGATCGCCAGATCGCGTATCTCGGTCAGTAGCGAGCGATCGCTTACCCCAGCCTCGCTCATGGTGCGCGGCAGCTTGACCGCTTGCCACAAGGTGTCGCGCAGGGTGCGAATGGCTGTGATGGTCGCCTCCGCCCGCTGAGAGGCCGGGGTGGCAGCAAAGCGCTCCGCCCCCACCAGCGGCAACAGCAGGCGCGCCAGCTCGCTATCCACCTCGGGGCGGTTGTAGTCGAGCACGGTGGGCAAAAAGAGGTTCATACACAGGCCGTGGGGCAGATGGCAGCGGGCCCCCAGACTGTGGCCGAGGGCGTGCACCAGCCCCACCATGGAGTTGGAGAAAGCCATCCCAGCCAAGGTGGAACCCTCCGCCAGTTGCAGCCGCAGCTGTTTGTTCTGCGGGTCGTGGATGATTTGCGGCAGGGCGCTGGCGATCTTCTCCACCGCCATCAGGGCCAGCGCATCGCTCACCGGGTTCTTGGCGGTACCGATAAAAGCCTCGATGGCGTGGGTCATGGCGTCCATGGCGGTGGCGGCGGTGATATTGAGGGGTAGCCCCTGGGTCAGGCGTGGGTCGAGCACCGCCAGCTGGGGCAGCAGGAAGGGTGAGGTGAAAGGCACCTTGCGCCCGCTCGCCTCATCCTTGATCACTGCAACCAGCGTCACCTCTGATCCTGTGCCCGCCGTGGTGGGCACCACCGCCAGCGGCTTGAGGGGACGGGTCAGACAACCGGCGCCCGAGTAGTCGAGCAGGTGTTCACCCCCCATGGAAGTGAGAATGTTAACTGCCTTGGCGGTGTCGATGACCGAACCGCCCCCCAGCGCCACCAGACTGTCGCAGTCGAGCTCGCGGTAGCGTTTGGCGATCCGCTCCACCACGGCAGTGGAAGAGTCGGCCGGGATCTCGTCCCAGATGGCGGCGACCGGCAGCTCCCCCTCGGCCAGCACATTGGCCAGCAGGGTGGCAAGACCGGTGGCATTGACCCCCTTGTCGGTCAGCAGCAGCGGGCGACGGGCCCCCAGGCTGGCCAGCTCGCTGGCCAGCTGCTCCAGCGCCTGTTCACCGGCCAGCAGTTTGACCGGGCAGAAGAAATCGTAATAGCGGCTCATTTCAAGGCTCCTTGCGCGTTAGCCGGTCACCAGACCCAGATAGATGTTGCAGGCCCGGCCGATCTTGTTGGTCGGGGCGGGATAGTGGCGCAGCAGCGGCCGCGCGATAAAAGCGGGCAGGATCAGGGACTGCAACTGCTCAAGCCCCCGCACCAGATGCATGGCGACGGTCAGGTCTCCCTCCACCAGCAGCCGGTTTTCGCCAAATGCCTGATTGACCCCGAGCCGAAAACTCAGGGCGCGAAAGGCGATATTGGGGTGCTTGAAGCGTACCCGCAGCGGATGGATGGTGGCATGAGGGGCGGCTGGCGCACCGGGATACCAGCGCCCACCCTGCTTGTGCATGTTCATGGCGTAGCCGATGCCGCCTACTTCGAGGCGAATAGCCAACCCGTCCGGCAACGGCGCCAATTCACGGCGTACCGCCTCGTCGGTGCGGGCGGCGCGGCAGAGGGTGCGACCCACCACCCAGAGCAGAGTGGTGATCCAGAGGCGGCGGCCAAGGGCTGCCGCAGGTTCAAACATCCGTGTTTGCATGAGGATTGGCTCCTGAGATGGCTGACCAGAAGAGAGCGAACGCACTGGCTTGCCAGTAGTCGTCCTCTCCCAGCTCCGGTTGATCGACAAACAGTGATGCGCAGGCGAGGAACTGGCCCTGACACACCTCCAGCAACAGTGGCGCGGGAGCCTGCATCAGCTCGCCGCTGGCCTGCCCCTTTGCCAGCAGAGCAGGCAGAAAGCGCAGGGCATCGTTCAGGATCTGGCTGCGGGCCGGTCTGGCCAGCAGCGGAGAGTGAAAGAAGCCCAGCACGAATTTGAGCTCATTGGGATGCGCGAGCATCCACCCCATCGCCAGCTGCCAGTAGTGGCGGGTCTGGTCGTACAGCGGCAGGGTCGGATCTGCTTCATGGATGGCGCTCCCCATCCGGGTTTTCACATCCTGATAGAGGGCGAGGATCAGCGCCTCCTTGCTCGGAAAGTGGTGGAACAGAGTACCGTTGGCCACCCCGGCTGCTTTGGCGATACGGGCGGTGGCGGCCCCCTGCAGGCCATCTTCGGCGCAGAGGGCGAGGGCGGCATCCAGGATCTGGCGGCGCTTGTCGGTCATGTTTTGTGGCTGCGGGATAGCCTGGTTCATGGTCATCTCCATCAGCGCAGGAAGAAGGCCATCATCAGCTTCTGGATCCAGCTGTGGTAGGGCGGATGGATCAGGGAGCCGGTGGTGAACTTGCCGCGGGTCAGCACGGTTTTTGCCTTGGAGAAGGTGAGGAACCCCTCGTGGCCGTGGTAGTGGCCCATGCCGGAGGCGCCGATGCCGCCAAACGGCACATCGTCGGCCGCCACCTGAAACAGGCTCTCGTTGATCGCCATGCCGCCGGAGTGGGTCTCCCGGGTCACTCGCGCCTGCAGCTCGGGGTCGAAGCTCATCAGATAGAGGGCCAGCGGGCGGGGCCGCTCAGCAACATAGGCGAGCGCCTCCTCCAGAGTGTCGTAGGGGATAAGCGGTAGCAGCGGGCCAAAGATCTCCTGCTGCATCACCTGACACTGACTTGGTACCCCGGTCAGCAGGTGGGGCACCAGCAGGCGGCGCTGGTCGTCGCGGGCCGGGTTGCCACAGGGGTGGAGCTGGGCACCCGCCTGCTCGGCTTCATCCAGCCAGCTGACGAGACGTTGATACTGGCGGTCGTTGATGATGGCGCCGTAGTCGGCACTATTGAGCCCCTGCGGGTAGAGCTTGCTGAAGTGGCGGCGATAGGCGGCGATAAAGTTATCCACCTCGCTGCGGGGCAGCAGCACATAGTCGGGGGCGACGCAGATCTGCCCGGCATTGAGGCTCTTGCCGAAGATCATCCGCTCGACCGCGGTGGCGACCGGCATGTCGGGGGCGATGAGACAGGGGCTCTTGCCACCCAGCTCAAGGGTGAGGGGGGTGAGCTGGGGCGCGGCGGCGGCCATCACCAGCTTGCCCACCATGGTGGAGCCGGTAAAGAGCAGGTGATCGAACGGCAGTGAGCTGAACGCCGCCGCCATCTGGGCATCTCCCTCGATGATGGCGATCTCGTTTTCGTCAAACACGCTGGTGAGCATGGTGCGCAGCACGGCGTTGGTATGAGGGGTGAACTCGGAGAGTTTCAGCATCGCCCGGTTGCCCGCCGCGATGGCGGTGATGAGGGGGCCGAGGCTCAGCATCACCGGAAAGTTCCACGGCACGATAATGCCGACAACCCCGAGCGGCTGGAAGTGCACCTCTACTTTGGCGGGAGCCAGCAGCAGGCCGGTGTGACGGCGGTGGGGCTGCATCCAGCGTTTGAGCCGCTTCTGGGTGTAGTTGATCTGCATGATGCAGGGCAGCACATCGGCGATCAGGCTGTCGTAGTGGCTGCGCTGGCCATAATCTGCAGCCAGCGCCTTGCACAGCTGCCCCTTGTGGGCGAGCAATGCCTGTTTGAGTTTGGTCAGCTGCGTCCGGCGCTCGGCCAGGGTAGGCATGGGGTGAGCCAGACTCGCCTGCTTGAGCCGTGCCAACTGATCTGGCAGGGACAATTTGATGGCAAGGATATCCTCAGGAGTGTGTTGAAGCTGCGCCGCACCCATGTTGTTCTCCGCATGAAAAATGACCGACTGATTAGTCGGTCTAAATCTAGCTGTTTGTTACCGGAATGTAAAGCTGGCAAGCTGTCTGCCGTTCACCACGAGCTGGACGCAAGAGAGAACTGTGTGTCTCCCCACACTTTTGTGGTTTGCTCGTTGGTGACTTATCTAATAAGGGGTAGTTTTTGGCTATTAACCTACACGGAGAGAGCACTATGACCAGGGAACTGAACAGCTTGTTGGCCCGGCTTGAAGATGTGGTTGAGCGGATGCCGGATTGCTTCAACACCTACGAATTCGCCCAGAAGCTGGCGCTGCAATATCAGCCTGAGTTCTTTGCCGCGGGCCACTCTCTGGCCGAGCACGAGGGCAAGGTACTGCGGGTGCTGCACCAGAAGATCGCTGAGGCGCTGGCAGGCAGCGAGATGGTGATTGAAGGGGCGCTGCTCCCCTGCGTCACCCCCTGGGGGGAGAAGGCGACCTCACCGCGTTGGCACCGCAAGCACTGAGGATCCGGTCAGGCAGATCACTGCCAGATAGCAGATAGCGAACAACGATAAAGGGCGCGGCGCTGGCAACAGGGCCGCGTTTTTTATGCTAATTGTCGCCAGCAGCGCCCCCGCTGCCGGGAGCAAAGGCCCGGTCTGTGATCCCATGCCGGGATACGAGACCGTCAGCCGGGTAGACTCTCCCTCTTGTCGCAGGGTTTGTCACCGTAGGAATTTCTCATGACCCATAAAATCATTCTGGATACCGATCCGGGTATCGACGATGCCATGGCCATCCTGTTTGCCGAGGCCCACCCCGCCATCGAGCTGCTCGCCATCACCACAGTTTTTGGTAACGCCACCATCGACAATGGCACCCGCAACGCCCTCTGGCTCAAGCAGAAGTACGGCATGAAGGCGGATGTGTCCAAAGGCGCTGCCGCCCCGCTGCTGCGCGAGCCGGTCGGCCCCACCACCATAGTCCACGGCCCGAGCGGCTTTGGCGACATGGAGGCGGGGGAGGTGACCATAACCCCGGATCCCCGTCCCGCCTGGCAATATATTGTCGAGGCGGTGAAAGCTGCGCCAGGGGAGATCACCCTCGTCACTATCGGCCCGCTGACCAATCTAGCGCTGGCGCTACAACAGGCGCCTGAGATTGTCTCGCTGGTGAAACAGGTGGTAGTGATGGGCGGCGCCTTTGGCGTCAACGGCCATCGTGGCAACGTCACCCCCTATGCCGAAGCCAATATCCACGACGATCCCGATGCCGCCGACCGGGTCTTTACCGCCGACTGGCCGGTGGTGATCATCGGGCTGGACGTGACCCAGCAGAGCTTCTTCAGCAGCGCCTATCTGGATGAACTCAGGGACAAGGCGGGGGAGCCGGGCCGCTTCCTGTGGGATGTCAGCCGCTTCTATCTGCGCTTCTACTCCGAGAAGCTGGGGCTCTCCGGTTGCCACGTTCACGACCCGTCCGCTATCGCCTATGTCATTGACCCGACCCTCTTTACCCTGCGCGAGGGGCCGGTGCGGGTGATCACCAGCGGCCCGGCCATCGGCCACACCCTGCAAAAGTTCGATGGCAAACGCCACTCCCACGATGATTGGGCAGCCTATTGTCCGCAGCAGGTCGGGGTGGCGGTGCGCGATGAAGCCTTGCTGGCACTCTATCGCGAGACGCTGGTGGGTTGGGGCAAGGATTGCTGAGCAAAGGGGCGCTATTGCGCTGAGGCGGGGGCTGTGATCGGCGCCAAACAATCGGAACGCACGGCCGCTTATACTGCCTTATATCAAGAGCTTGGGAGGGATGAAGATGGCATGGATTTCCTTGATAGTGGCGATTGCGCTGATCTGGTGGTTGATGAAGCTGGGGCGTGGCGCCCTGTTCGAGATCCGTCTTGCACCTGGCAAGGTAGTGGTCAAGCAGGGCAAGGTGTCACCCGCCTTTATTGAGCATGCCAAGCAGATCCTGCGTCACGACACGGTGCGCGGTCGCATTGTGGGGCAGCGTGATGGCGATGGCGTGAAGCTGATCTTCTCCCGATCCATCCCCGAGCCGGTGGCCCAGCGTTTTCGCAATATCTTCCCCTATGGCGACTATCGTCACGTCACCGCCCCGGGCGCCAAGCCGCGCAAATGGTAAAGCAGTCCGAGTGCATCAGATAGCAAACGGGCCTCCAGTGGAGGCCCGTTTTTTATGGCGCTTGGTCAAGCGAGAGCGGCTTGCCCTTACTCCTTGCCGTGCAGCTCGCGCTGGGCTTTGACGGCAGCAGCCTTGATCGCCTGCCCCTCGTTGCCCCAGGAGGCGCGCAACGTATTGACCAGCTCGGCGATCCGCTCGTCATCCATGGTCCAGCCATAGCCCGGCATGTGGTAGCCGAGATGGCCGCGGGTGATGGGCGTCTCGGCGCCATGCAGCAGCACGTTGAGCAGGCTCGCCGGATCGTCCGCCAGCACGGTGCGGTTGTTGACCAGCGAGGGGATGACGTGGTCGTTGCCCTTGCCATCGACCCCGTGGCAGGTGGAACAGTACATGGCGTAGTCCGCCTTGCCGCCGGCACTGGCATAGGCGCGGGCACCTTTCGCTACCGCCGGCTCCTCTTTCAGGTCGGTGAGGTAGGTGGCGATGCTGGCCAGATCGGCGTCGCTGAAATACTGGCTGCTGTGAGTGATCACTTCCGCCATCGGGCCTGCGACCGCCTGATGCTGGCTGCGGCCGGTTTTCAGCAGGTCGATCAGCGCCTGCTTGTCGTAGCGGCTGCCGCGAATATCGGGGGCATACCAGCCGTCGAGGGCGGCACCGCTCAGGTAGACGGGATCCGCCTCGGTCAGCGCTTTCTCCTGCATGCCAAGCCCGCGCGGGGTGTGACAGCTGCCGCAGTGACCGGCGCCCTGTACCAGATAGGCGCCGCGGTTCCACTCTTCGCTCTTGCCAGCGACCGGGGTGAAGCGGCTGTCGTCGTGATAGACCCAGTTCCAGCCCATCAGCGGCCAGCGCATGTTGAGCGGCCAGGGGATGTCGCTCTCTTTGTTGGCCACCGCCAGCGGCTGCACATCCTGCATCAGGTAGTGGTAGAGGGCGGTGAGATCCTCGTCGCTCATCTTGGCATAGGCAGTGTAGGGCATGGCCGGATAGAGGCGATGCCCATCGCGGGCCACCCCTTCACGCATCACCTTGATGAACTCCGGCAGGCTGTAGTTGCCGATACCGTGGGTCTTGTCAGGGGTGATGTTGGTGGCAAATACGGTGCCGATGGGGGTCGGGAACCCTTTGCCGCCCGCCAGCGGCTTGCTGGTTTCGCTGGTGTGACAGGCAGCGCAATCGCCGAGCTTGGCCACATATTCCCCCGCAGACATGGCGGGGGCTGCGTTGGCGGCAAGGGCGGGCAGGGCCAGCAGCAGGGCGTTGGCGGTCAGTGACAGGGCGCGGCTCATTGGGCACCTCCCTTGCTCATGGCAACCAGCTCGTTGACGGCGCGCCACGCTTCGTCGATGGCGGCGTGGGCGTAGGGGCTCCAGCCTGCATCCGAGTTGGCGATGGTGATGTTGCCGATCGGCTGGCGACCCAGTTCAATCCATTTTTCGCACTGCGCTTCGTCATCAAACAGGGTGTTGGTGACATAGGAGTAACCGTGAGACCAGCGGTTGACCGTGATGGCGAGGATATCCTGCTCATGGTTGAAACCGGCGCTGCCGAGCATCCCCTGCAGCTGTTCGCGGATCATCTGCTCATGCTGCTCGAACGGCATGCCGAGGATCATGGCGCGCCCCTTGCGGGACTGTTCGCGGGCCGAGAGGCCGCTGCCCGGCAGGGTCGGCACATAGACCATGTGCAGGCACATCGGCTGATCCGGGCTCTTGGGATGCTCGTAGCCACCCATGCTGACCGGATAGTCGAGCTTGACCCGGCTGTAGGGGGCGGCGGGGGAGTAGACCTCGTGTACCCCCAGCTTGACGAAGGCTTGCCAGTTCTTGATCACCACCTTGGTGTAGACCAGCGGCGCCTTGGCATTTTGGCGCAGCGCCTCCTTCTGGGGCTCCGGCATCTCGGGCACCATGTAGGGGATCATCATGTTGTAGCCCGCCATGATCGACTGCTTGGCCCGCACCCGGTGCAGTTTCCCCTCCTTGATGTAGGTGACATCCACCGCCAGCTTGCCGTCGGCGAGGCGCACGTTTTTGGCCTGCAGGGCGGTGCTGCCAAGACGCAGCTGCACCTTGTGCTCCGGCAGGTCGAGTTTGCTGTAGTCAAACTTGGCCAGTACCACATCCTGCATGGTGTGACCCGGCGCCACCTGCGGAATGAGCTTGCGTACCATCAGGCGGGTGAGACCGGCGTTGCCATCGGGGAAGTGGAAGATGTAGGGGTCGTCCAGCTCCGCCTGCTCCTCGGCATCCAGCGGCGTCAGATTGAGGCCGTCGAAACCCGGCAAGGCACACAGACGCGCATCGGCGCAGGCGGTGGCGTCGATGCCGACCGCCTGGAAGTCGTTGGTGCGCTGCTGGAAGTAAGTGATCGCCCGCTCGCTCAGGCCCACTTTATCGCGCAGGAAGGTGGTGTAGCTGTTGCGAGTCACCCACTCGTCCTGCTGCTCGCGGGTCATGCCGCTCAGGTAGTCGATCTTCGATTCGTGCAGGGCCAACAGGGCGGCCTTGTCGGCATCATCGAGGGGGAAGTCACCGATAAATTCTGCCAGCGGCCGGCCGTTCAGGCGATCGCGGGGGATGTCATCCGCCACGTTGTGGCCCGGATCCCCGTTCACTATCTTGTTGACGCCAAAGTGCTTCTCGTCGAAATAGACGCCACGGCTGAGCCCCAGATCCGGATAGAAGGTCTGCTGGAAACCGGCGGCCAGCTCGTCGATGTTGACCTCCAGCGCCTTGAGCAGACCGAGCGCAACCGGGCTGTAGACCGAACGCGGTGATTGCAGGGATTCACTGCCGCCGTAACCCAGACGCAGGCCATCGGGGGTGGTGAACTCGTTGCGCTTGGCGTGGCCGCCGAAGTCATCGTGGTTGTCGAGTAGCAGGATCTTCTTATCCGCGCCGAGCAGTTGCTGATAGAAGCAGGCGGCGGCCAGACCGCTGATCCCGGCGCCGACGATCACCAGATCGTACTCCCCCTCAAGGGGAATATTGGCAAAGTCATACTGCTTGCCGTCACGGGCGATGCTGTGGGCCGGTTCGAAGGAGCCCGGGTGGTTACCGCGCAGGCCGGTGAGGGCGGGCGGGTAGGCCAGGGTTTTATCCGCCAGCGCGCTGCCGCCTTCGGCAGCCTTGAGCAGATTGATGGGGGCGACGCCTGCCGCAATGGTGATGGCAACGCCGTTGAGAAAATCTCTGCGTGTAATACTCATGGCTATCCCTGTGTTAGGAGAAGTAATGAATAAGTGGATTCATTATGGGAGGGAGACACAGATCCTGTTCAGGATTGGGCGCCGAATCTACCGCTATCCTCACGCTGAGTCCATACGATTGCTAATGGATTATTAAGCACCATTTTCCTGCTTGTGACGAGAGTGATGCGCTGATGGGGGGGATTTGCCCTGTTGCAGGGCAAATTATCTTCCGGAACGGTCGGTCAATGATTGCCGCAGCTGATTAGTTTGGGAGGCGTTCGGGCATCATTGTCGACTCGGGGGGATGATCGCGCTAAGCTCTTAACTACTTGTTTTATCGACTCTCTTTTTTATTCATAGGCATAAAGGCCACTCAGGAGGCGCAATGAACTGGTACATCTCGGTCCTCAAGCAATATGCGGTATTCAGCGGGCGGGCCTGTCGCACCGAATACTGGATGTTCGTGCTGTGCAACGTCATCGTTATGCTGCTGCTCGGCATGGTGGACAAGCTGATTGGCGGTGACAATGAGTTGATCAGCTCCATCTATTCGCTGGCGGTGCTGCTGCCATCACTGGCGGTGGCGGCCCGTCGCCTGCACGATACCGACCGCAGCGCTTGGTGGCTGCTGCTCGGGCTTATCCCAATTATCGGCACCCTGGTGCTTATCTACTTTATGGTTTGCAACGGTCAGCAGGGGCCAAACCGCTTCGGTGACGATCCCAAAGCGGCCCCCTCGCAGGGCTTTATCGTCAGCTAACGGGCGCGGCTTGGCCAATCATCGGTCAATAAAAGAGAGGGAGGCATCATGCCTCCCTCTCTTTTTCGTTTTGATGGCCGATCAACGCTCGATCAGCGGGGTGGAGCGGTAGCTCCACATGCCGTAGGTGCGCAGGGCGTCGCGGTAGATGCCGAGCAGCTCGCTCTCGCTCGGGGTGGCCAGCTCCTCGAGGGGCTTGTCGGGGTAGCTGACGCTCGCCACCTTGATGTTGGCTGGGCCAATCTGGTCGCAGGCGATTTCCAGCACCGTCTGGCCGCGGCGTACATGGCTGGCGGAGCTTACCAGCACCGCATAGTCAATCTGGTGGCGGGCGAGGGCATAGGCGCTGTAGAGGGCGTTATCCACCGTGCTGGTGGCGTAGTTCTCTTCAATCAGGCGGCTGCGATCGATGCCGTGGTTGGCCAGCCAGTCGGCCATCAGCTTGCCCTCGGTCTGGCGGTTCTGGGGCACGCCGCCGGTCAGGATGAGCAGCGCTTCCGGGTCGGCTTTGGCCAGCTCAAGGGTGGTTTGCAGGCGGCCCAGCAGGATCTTGTCCATGCTGCCGTCGGGATTGAGGGCGTAGCCCAGGGTGACGATGGCGCGTTTGCCCTCCCTGCTGGCCTTGACCTGATCCCCGGTCAGTTCGGTCTGCAGCGGGGCGGCGGTGATCCGCTGCACCCGGGCGATGATCTCCTCCAGATCGGCGGCGCGGCCACTGTTGCGATCAGCCACTTTCGCCAGATAGCTGCGGGAGGCCTCCTTGTTGCCTTTCACCAGCTGCCAGATGGCGAGATAGCTGTTGATGTCGAGATCATCGGGGGCGACGGCCTGCGCCTGCTCCAGCAAGGTGATGGCGCGGCTCAGGTTGCCGTTGTAGATCTGGGCGCTGGCAGCCGAGATGAGCAGGTCGGTGCGGTAGGGTTCAAGCTGGTAGGCTGCCAGCAGCCGCTCGGTCACCAGCTCCATATTGCTCGGCATCTTGGCGGTAAAACCGGCGTGGGAGATCTTGGCAGGCGACTTGTAGATCTGCAGCGCTTCGCCGAGCAGCATGTCCACCGCCTGGCGTTTGCTGACCAGGGTATTGAGGTCGTGCTCCATTTGCATCGAGCTCTCGGCCGCTTGCAGGGCGAGGGGCGAGAGCACCAGCAGGCCGCCGAGGGTGAGGGCAAGAAGGGTCTGTTTCATCAAAAGGTCCTCTGTCGGGCTGAATCGCGCCATGGGCTCCGGTTTGCGGGCCGATGGGATAAGGCAAATGTGCGTCAATTCAGTCTGTTAGTGCCAAAGAGAGGGCAATATAGCAGGTAACGGTGCGGCAAACTGTGAGTCGGGGCGAGTCGTCGGGTGATGCCACACCTGTGGCCGCAAAAATGGCCGCAACGGGTCAGCAGCCATCTGAACAGGGCAGGGGGAGCGTGACTCCCCCTGCTGGGAGGGGCGCTGGCCCCTTCCTCTATCGCAATTCAAGAGAGATGGGGTGTCAATCCATCTGTTGGCGAGTGTTCGCGGTCAGTTCCACATCGGGGAGATGCGGGCTTCCAGCGTTTCTTGCTGCTCTTCGGGCATATCGCTGAAGAAGTTGAGTTGGGTCTGCTCTTCCACCTCGCGTACCGAGACCCGGTAGTCGGCGATCTGGCTGATGGGTACCTCTTCCTGCGGCATGATAAAGGCGATGGCCTGCAGTCTGGCCGGGTCCATCACGATCTTGTAGTAGGCACTCGGGATCGCCACACCCTGACCGATGGACTCTTCAGAGCCGGTAAAGATGGGGCCGGTGATCACCTGCACATCCTTGCGGGAGACCGCCCACTTGTTCACCTTGTCCTCCAGCACGCGCCACGCCTTCTGGTTGAGCACCCCGATCTGCGGCGTCATGTTGCTCAGCAGGAAGCTCTCTTTCATGGTGTTCTTGTTCGATTTCATGTCTCCCGCCGGGGCCTGATGGCCACGATCGTAGCCCGAGCCCTTGTAGTCGGAGAGGGTGGCGCGGTAGGCGACCGGGATCTCCCTGTCCTCGGCGAAGGCATCCTTGCGCGGCACTGTGCCCTGTGCGCTCTGGGCGGTCATCCGGTAGGAGACCCAGTCCGCCACCTTGTAGTCGTAGTTGTAGCCGACGGCATACCCTTCACGGCAGAGCTTCTGATCCGATTCGGAGGGCAGGCCGAAGCGCACGTGCTCACCGCACTCCCAATGGGCGGCCAGCAAGGGGGTGGCAGTGAGGGTGAGGGTAACAGCCAGAACCAATTTATTGATTTTTATCATTTTTGTGATGCTCCAGTTTAGTAGGCGGAGCCATTTGACATGAGATCTGACCAGCGCTTCAATTGCTGTTTTTTTACACGTCACCGTTCTGTGACGGCTCGCCAAGATCCGTGATGTGACTGGTTAATATGTTTTAAATCAGTGGCTTGGTCGGTGGGATGATGTGCGGTTGCTCGGCAGACAACGAAAAGGGGCCCGCGATGGGCCCCTTGTACTGGTTGGTCTGACTGCTATCAGGCGGCGTTTGCCTTGTTGCCCAGCGTGCGGGCCAGCAGTGCTTCCGGATTGTGAATCGCCTCCTTGGTCTTCACATCGATGACTTCGATATCGGTGAAGCGCTCGCGGTTCTTGATAGCCACGTCGTGGGCGAAGATGACGCAGCGGGCGTTGGCGACATCCTTGGCGGTAATGCGGTTGATGATGCCGTTGGCACCCTGGGTCTCGACCTTGATCTTGATCCCCTGCTTGGCGGCGGCCTTCTGCAGGCTCTTGGCGGCCAGGAAGGTGTGGGCAACGCCAGACGGGCAGGCAGTGATGGCCAGTACGTCCGCTTCTCCTTCCGCTTCAATGACTTCGAAGCTGGTTTGGGTGGCGGTCACGTCATCTTCTTCACTCACCGGCTTCTTCAGCAGGTTGACGATGATGGCGGTGGTCAGGGCGCCGAGGATGGTACCCAGGATGTAGCCCATCTTGCCTTCAACAACCGGCAGGACAATCCAGCCACCCCAGGGGGCGTGGTTGATACTGTGCATCATGAAGCCGGTGATGTTGCCGACGATGCCGCCTGCGACGATGGCCGGGATAACGCGCATGGGGTCAGCAGCGGCGAACGGGATAGCACCTTCACTGATACCGATCATACCCATGATGGCGGCCGCTTTGCCGGATTCACGCTCCTCTTTCTTGTAACGCTTCGGAGACATAAAGGTCGCCAGCGCCATACCCAGTGGTGGTACACAGATGGCGATACCGACGCCGCCCATCAGCCAGGGCTGGGTGTTGACCTGAGTCTGGGCAAACAGGGTAGCAACCTTGTTGACCGGGCCGCCCATATCGAAGGCGGTCATACCACCCAGAATGGCCCCCAGCATCACTTTACCTGAGCCCGCCATGCTGGAGAGCCAGTGGTTCATCCCTTCCATCATGGCGGCGATCGGGGCGCCGATCCCCCACATCACGATGCCACACACCAGGAAGGTACCGATCAGCGGATAGATGAAGATGGAACCAAGGGAGGTCATAGAGTCAGGCAGCTTGATCCGTTTGAGCTGATTGACCACGAAACCTGCGATAAAGCCCACCAGAATGGCGCCAAGGAAACCGGTTTGATAGTGCTGAACGGCAATCCAGGAGCCGATCATGCCCGGGGCCAGGCCCGGCTTGTCAGCCAGCGAGTAGGCGATGTAGCCACCCAGTACGGCAGTAAACAGAGTCAGACCGGCGATACCCATGGTGGCCATGTCTTTGAGGAAGCCCGCTTCCGGCACGGCGCCCTTGCCGCTCATCATCACCGACAGGGAGAGCAGCACACCGCCTGCCACGATGAAGGGGATCATGTGGGAGGTACCAAACAGCAGATGTTGCTTCATGGTGTTGAGGCGATCCTTGAAGGTGCGCTCTTCGGGGGCCGCCGGGGCTGTGGCTGCCGGTTTGGCGGCTGGCGCCGGTTTTTCCGCTTTCGGGCCTTGCTTGAGCAGAGCCAGCGCCTGTTCTGTGGTAGTGGCGGCCTTCATCTGCTCGATAAAGCCAGGCTCCAGCAGACGGGTCGAGAGCTCGGCCAGCACCTCGATGTGGTGGTTGGCGCCACCATCCGGGGAGGCGATCATGAAGATCAGCTGGGTCGGCTTGCCATCTTCGGCGCCGTACTCGATACCCTGACGGCTGACACCGATGGCAATGGCCGGACGGCTGACCGCCTTGCTCTTGGCGTGGGGCAGGGCGACACCCTGCTCGAAGCCGGTGCAGTCCAGCTGCTCGCGGGCCCAGATATCCTTGACGAATTGCTGTTGATCAGACACGGCGCCATCGCGCGCCAGCATCTGTGCCATCTCGTCGAACAGGGCCTCCTTGCTGGTGGCCTTCAACTCCAGGCAGATGAGTCTGCCGTTGGTCATGGTGGGTAACATCTCACTCTCCTTCCCTGTAAGGGCTAAGTCATGCGTTGCGAATTGGGCTCATTATTGCCCTCAAGGGTAGGGTTGGACAGGCGATGAATGTAGCAATAACTGGATTTTTGTTGCATGGTTTTGCTGGTGTGATCCAGCTCGCAAAGTGTTGATCTTTAACTCAATAGTTGTTTTTGTTTAATTAATGGCAGGATGTGACAGCGGTCAAGGTATGACAGAAAAACCCTTGTAATGGGATTTACAGCCATTTTTTGCGGTTTATTGCCCGATTTAAGGCAGATTTGAGACAAACGGCTTAATGGCTGAACCAGGGCTTCCCACTGGAAAATAAAATGGCCCAGCGCTGATTGGATTTTATCAATCCATCTGGCGTGGGCCGTTGGGTATCACAAAGTGACATTTTCGGGTTGCGTGCTGAATGTCACCTCAACGCTATCGATCGTTACTTTTGTGGCGGGGTATCGCCCATCACGAAGTGGAGGTTGCCCCCCGGTATAAACTCCTTGTGCTCGAAGAAGAGACCATCTTTGAGCGGTTTGCCATTGATGGTGACCGACTGGACATAGCGGTTCTTGGCGCTGTTGTTATCGGCGATGATGGTGAAGGTTCCCCCCTTGACCGGGATGGTCGCTTTGGCAAATAGCGGGCGACCAATGGTGTAGACGGGATCTGCCGCATTCACCTGATAGAAGCCAAGTGCTGACATCACATACCAGGCAGACATAGAGCCCACATCCTCGTTGCCTATGATGCCTGCCGGGGTGTTCGAGTACATGGTGTCGAGGATGTAGTCGACCGTCTCCTGAGTTTTCCAAGGCTCCGATGTCCAGTTGTAGAGGTAGGGGATATGGTGGGAGGGTTCATTCCCGAAGGCCACCTGACCCATCATCCCGGTCATGTCAGCGGTCTCCGACCCCTGACTCTCGGCGGCAAAGGTGGCGTCCAGATTCTGCTTGAAGGCCTCTTCTCCGCCCATCGCGGTTTTCAGACCCTTGATGTCATGGGGCACAAACCAGGTCCACTGCCAGGCGTTGCCCTCGGTATAGTTGCCAGTCTCATGTTCGGTGCCATAGGGATCAAACGGCGTCATGAAGGAGCCATCGATCATCACCGGACGCATGAAACCGGTCACCCCGTACTGGGCGTATTCGGTCGCATTGTGGTCGAAGTAGCGCTGATAGCCGTTAGAACGGGCCAGATAGCGCGCTTCGGCCGCTGGGTTGCCGGCCGCCTTGGCGATCTGGGCGATGGCCCAGTCATAGAAGGCGTTCTCCAGACCGTAGGAGACCGACTCGAGGGTGTAGTCAGCGAAGACGGGCTGACCGTCGATCCGCTGCACTGCCGGGGCAAAGCCGTTCTTTTCGATGTAATCGATGTGGTTGGTCAGGGTCTTGTCCAGCACCGCCTTGTCCCACTCGGTCGCCAGCATGGGGTAGTTGGTATAGGTGGAGGAGTCGATGGCGGCCGTGAGCGCCAGATTTTTCTCCTGCGCAGTGAAGGCATAGGGGTATTTGGTGATGGCATCGGCAATCACCACGACCGCCGGATAGCCCACCATGGTGCCTGTCTCATCCCCCAGATGCTCCCACTTGGGCAGCAGGCCGCTCTCCAGATACTTCTGGATCAGGTTCTTGGCATATTGCACGGCGCGGGTAGGTTCGGTGATGGTTTTGAGCGGGTGCAGCGCTCGCTGGGTGTCCCACAGTGAGTAGACCGAGAAGTTGGGCTGAGCTTCGCTTGCTTGGCCATAGTGGATGGAGTAGCTGCCTTCCCCCTTGGCCTGCGCCCCTTTGCCCATGCCGCGGTAGTTGCCATCCACATCCTGATGGACGATGGGGGCGATCTTGGTGTGGTAGAGGGCGGTGTAGAAGATCTCGTTTTGCTCCTTGCTGCCCCCCTCGATGGTGAAATTGAGAGCGTTGGCCCACTTCTCGCGGGCGTTGGCGCGGGCCTCGTCAAACGAAACATCCCCTTCGGCCTGGTAGTTGTTCCGTGCGCCGATGGCATCGACTGCCGAGAGGGCGACTTTGGCGTTCAGTTGGGCGGAACCGCCCTCTTCAAATTCGACGTAGGCGGTGACATCCGCTTTGGATTTGGCCTTGTGCTCGGCGCTCAAGCCCTCTACCGGCACACCACCAGCGAGGAGGTAGACCCCTTTGATCTTCTTGTCGAAGGTCGCATAGAAGAAGATCTTCTGGTTTTTTGCCCAGCCTGAGAAGTGGGTGGCATCCCGCTCGCCGGTGATGGTGTAGCCATCTTCGCTGACGGTGAGCTTGTTGCGAAGCGAACTTGAGCCCCAGTCGCTGTTGAGGATCGAGTTCAAGTCGATCTTCAACCGTTGGGGTTGGCCCTGCGGATAGGTGTAGCGGTGAAAGCCCACCCGCTCGGAGGCGGTCAACTCTGCCTTAATGCCATTTTCGGCGATGCGGACCGCATAGTAGCCAGGCTCGGCCTGCTCGGATTTTTTGTCCATTTTGACCGAGATGGCCTTGCGGTAATCATTGTTCGGCTCGATGTATTTGGCCTTATCTTCGGTAAAGGGCAGGAACAGAATATCCCCGAGCCCCCCCATGCCGGTGCCGGAGAGATGGGTGTGGGAAAAACCGAACAGGGTGTCTTTGTCGAAGTGATAGCCGGAGGAGGAGTGCCACCCTATCAGTTCGGTATCCGGCGAGAGTTGCACCATGCCTTCCGGTACCACGGGGCCGGGAAAAGTGTGACCGTTAAAGCCAGTGCCAACAAATGGATTCACGTATTGCAACACATTGGTTGGCGTTGGCTTTTGATCGTCGTTATCGGTGTTGCTGTTATCTGAATCGCAGCCGGATAACATGGCCAGGGTGCTGGTCAGGGTAATGGCCAGAATATTTTTCTTGAACATATAGAACGGCTCCATCGGGTAGGGGGTGAGCAGTCAGAATTTATTTTTTGATGCCGGAGTGGTGCCTGCGCAATATCAAGGAGCGGCGCTGTCAATCCCGGCGAGCGCTATTATTCCCATGGCTCCTGTTTCATCGACAGAGTAAAAAAGTGTCATTCACTAGACTTTTGTGACAAGGCTGTCTGTTTGTGATCCGCGTATCATGTGATGCAGCACATCATATTTTTTGAGTGTTTTTGTGAATCGACCAAAAAAGAGGCCCAAAGGAAGCTTTGGGCCTAAACATATATTGGCAAAGAATGATGATTATTTATTATCTGAGTGGGTCGGTTTTTGCGCCGTCATGATAAATTTCAACTCACCACCTGCCCGAATATCGCTGTGGTTGAATGTCAGGTTTTCCCCCAACGGTTTGCCATTGATGGTGACCGATTCCACATAGATATTTTGGGGGCCATTGTTTTCGGCGCTCACGGTGAATTTCCCGCCATCGATATCCATGGTCACCTTGTCAAACAGCGGCCGACCTATGGTGTAGATCGGGAGCCCCGGCGTGACCTGATAGAAGCCCAGCGCACTCATGATGTACCAGGCGGACATTTGCCCCACGTCCTCATTGCCAATCAGCCCGGTGGTGGTTGGGTGGAAGAAGTTGCGCACCGCCTGATCCACATACTCCTGGGTTTTCCACGGCTCTTTGGTCCAGTTATAGAGATAGGGAACATGGTGATCCGGTTCGTTCCCCATCACGAACTGCCCGAGATAGCCGGTCATATCCCCCTGCGAGGTATCGGCGTTGGAGTTGGCGGTGAAGAGGGCATCCAGATTCTTCCTGAATTTCTCCTCGCCACCCATTACCTCTTTGAGCCCCTCGATATCGTGGGGAACAAACCAGCTCCACTGCCAGGTGTTGCCTTCGGTAAAGTCCTGCCCCCGGTGCTCGGCACGATAGGGCCAGAAGGTGTCATAACGGCTGCTGTCGTTGATGTCGCAACCTGGTGGTGGCGTGACCGGGTTGCCGTTTTTATCGATGGCGCAGGAGGGGTAGTTGTTGACCCAGCTGCCATCGTAATTTTTGGGGCGCATAAAGCCGGTCGCGCCATATTTGCCATATTCCGTTGGGTTGTAGTCAAAATAGGCGCGCCAGGTGGTGGCCCGGGTCAGATAGCGGTTCTCGGCAGACTTGTCGCCCGCCAGGCGGGCCAGCTGGGCGATACACCAGTCGTAGTAGGCATTCTCGACGCCGTACGAGACGGACTCGTTGACCAGCTCATCGTACTTGTCCTGGGCCATGCCGCCCTCTTCGGGCTTGAGTTTGACGTTGGCGGGGACATAGCCGTGCTGCTCGGCATACTGGCCGTGACGGGTCATCACGGTGAAGCGCTTGTCGCCGTTCCAGGGATCCTGATAGGGCACCCAGCTTTTGGTCAGAGCGAGGTCAAAGTTGGCGGAGACGTTGGCTGCCTGCAGCGCCAGCTTTATCTCTTCTGGCGAAAACTCACCCGGGTATTTGACGATGACGTCGGCGATGATGGAGACCGCCGGATAGCCGACCATCTCGCCGGTATAGTCGGAGTGCAGCTCCCACTTGGGCATGATACCGCCGGTGTTATATTTGTTGAGCAGGTCGTGCACATAGTCGATGGCGCGCTCTTTTTCGATGATGGTCTTCAGCGGGTGGGCGGCGCGGAAGGTGTCCCACATGGAGTAGACCGAGTAGTTGGTAAAACCCGGCTTGGCCTGATGCACCTTGCCATCCATCCCGCGATAGTGGCCATCCACATCCTGATAGACGAAGGGGGCTATGTAGGTGCGATAGAGCGAGGTATAAAACATCGTCTTGTCAGCATCGCTGCCACCTTCCAGGGTGAATTTATTGAGTACTTTCGCCCATGCCTGTTTGCTCTCCTGCACCACCTGATCGAAGCGATAGCCATGTTCATCGGCGCGCAGGTTGGCCATGGCCCCCTCAATGCCGGTGCCCGAGATCGCCATCTTCATGGTGATGGGCTGATCCCCTTTGGCAAAGTTGAGCTGGGTCACCACATCCCGCACCCGGGGTCTGGTTTCGCCATACCCGATGTAATCGGCCAGCCCCACCTCGGTGTCGCTGCTCAGTTTGCCATCGACATAGAGGGTCTGCTCCACGAAGGGTTCGGAAAATTCGGCGTAGAAAAAGACCGTTTGCCACTGTCCCCACTCGTTGCTGGTTCTGGCCCCGGCGATGGCGTTGTCGCTCACCCGCTTGAAGTAAATGTTGCGGGAGTGGTTACCGTACTGCTCCAGCAGCTCGTGCTGCAGATCGAGCTGGACTTTGCGATCTTCGCCCGCCGGATAGCTGTAACGGTGGAAGGCGACCCGCTGGGTGGCGGTGAGTTCGGCCTTGATGCCGGTCTCCACCAGATCGGCTTTGTAATAGCCTACCTCCGACTGTTCGCTCGGCTTGTTGATGGTGACCGGGTCGGTATTGCTGCCGGTGAAGGGCAAGAAGGCGAAATCATTGAGATCCCCCTTGCCAGCCCCCGAGATATGGGTGCTGCTGAAGCCGGAAAGCTTGGCCAGATGGTGGTGGTAGTCGGAAGGGGAGCCCTTGCCATTCCAGTTGGCCGGGTTCCAGTTATCCGGGCCCGGCTGGATCATCCCTTCCGGCATGACGGGGGCCGGATTGACATTGCCCAGCCCATCGGTGCCGATCAGGGGATCGACATATTGCAGCACCTGCAAGGGGTTGTCGGGGCGCGCATCGTCGGTGGTGTCATCGTTTGCGTTGCAGCCATAAAGACCAAGCAGGGCGGTCACCATGATGGCCAGCTTGTGGGGTTTGAACATCTGTTGCTCCTGAATACCGGATATGAACACGCGGCAAGCCGGGTGGCTTGCCGCGGGTGGCGTTACGGGGTTGGTTTCTGGTTGGTCATCACAAAACGCAGTTCACCACCGGGACGGATCTCGCTGTGGGCGAAGGTGTTGTACTGGTTGAGTGGCTTGCCATTGATGGTGACCTCTTTGACATAGAGGTTGTCCGGACCATTGTTCTGCGCCACCACCTTGAACTGACCGTTGGGCAGGTTGATGGTGACCTTGTCAAAGATGGGACGACCGATGGTGTAGGTCGGGTCGCCCGGGGAGATTTGATAAAAGCCCATGGCGCTCATGATGTACCAGGCCGACATCTGCCCGACGTCTTCATTGCCGATCAGGCCATCCGGGCTGTTTTTGTAGAACTCCTTGTAGACCCGGTCGAGGTACTCCTGCGCTTTCCAGGGCTGGGCGGTGCGGTTGTAGAGATAGATGACGTGGTGGGAGGGCTCGTTACCGTGGATGTACTGCCCGATGTACCCCGTCATGTCCTGATGTGCTTCGCCCCCGTTGGGGTCGGCGTTGAACAGGTTGTTAAGCTTGTCGTTGAGCCCCTGCTGGCCGCCCATGATCTCGGTCAGCTTGTCGAGATCCTGCATGAAGGACCACTGCCACTGCCAGGCGTTGCCCTCGGTGTAGTAGAAGGCATCCGACTTGTAGGGATCGAAATCGGCCGCCGCGTATTTCAGGGCGCACGGATCACCGTTTTTCAGCTCGGTCGGCACGAAGAAGCCCTTGCCATCGGCATTGCCAGCCTGGGGATCCCAATGCTTGAGGGAGTTGTAGGAGCGCGCCTTGAACTCTTGATAGGTGGTCATGTCCCCCGCGGCTTTCGCCATCTCGGCGATGGTCCAGTCGTAGAAAGAGAACTCCAGCGAGTAGGAGACCGAGTTCCAGTTGGGATAACGGACGCACTGCTCTTTCTCGTGATAGCTGAGCTGACCGGCCATCAGCGAGCTCAGAATGTCGTCATGGATCTGCGGGTAATCGGCAGGCCGGTAGTGTGCCGATTTGACCGAGGCTTGCAGCGCCTCTTGCGCATCGATCAGCCCCTTGGTCACCGCATCGGCAAGGATGGCCGCCGAGGGGTAGCCGATCATGGTGCCGGTTTCCGAGCCGTGGCCTTCCCACTTGGGCAGCAGGCCGAACTCCACGTTGGATTTGCGGATCAAATCCTTGGCGTAGAGGGTCGCCTGCGGCGGGTCCATGATGGTCCACATGGGGTGAACGGCGCGGAAGGTATCCCAGGTCGAGTAGATGGAGTAGTTGGGGGTATCGCCAGGTTGCAGGGTGCGCAGGGTGCCCTGCATATCAAGATACTTGCCATCCACGTCGAAGAGCTCAATGGGGGCGATCATCATGTGGTAGAGGGCGGTGTAGAAGTTGGTCTTCTCGGTCTGCGTGCCGCCCTCTGCGCGGATCTTGGTCAGCTTGTCGGCCCAGGCATATTCGGCCTCGGCTTTCACCTTGGCAAAGTCAAAGGTGGGGGCTTCGGCCTCCAGATTTTTCTGCGCCCCTTGCCAGCTCACTGCCGAGATGCCGACCCGGATCTCGAGCGGTTGGTCACCCTGGCCAAAATTGAGGTAGGCGGTCAGGTCATCCCCTTGATAGACGCTGTTGGGGCGCATCTCCCGGGTCGGCATCTTGTCCTGCTCGCCCAGCATGGCCTTGGCCACTGGCTGGCTGAATTTGGCGTAGAAGAAGATGTTCTGGCCCTGATGGTTCTGGCCCTGGAACCAGCCAGTGGAGGTTTTGCGGCCGCGAAGGGTGTACTCATCCACCACTTCGATTTTGTTTTTGAGCGACTGGCCGTTGTTGTTCAGCAGGGTGTGGCCCAGATCGAATTTCACATTGCGATCCGCCCCCTTGGCAAAGGTGTATTTGTGCAAACCGACCCGTTTGGTGGTGGTCAGCTCAACCTCAATCCCCCCTTTGTTCAGCCTGGTTTTGTAATAACCGGCGCTGGCTTGCTCGTTGGTTTTGTCAAAGGCGTTTATCTGGGCATCGGCCATCTCGGCGTAGGGCAGTACCAGAATGTCGCCCAGATCGGTGGCACCGGTGCCGGAGAGATGGGTATGGGAGAAGCCGTAGAGCGGGACATCGGTCGCGACGATCTCGCCCGTGAGGTAATTGGAGGAGTCCCAGTAGCCGGAGGCTGAGTGCCATGGGTTGAGCCCGCTCTCATGATCGGTGTTGGAGCCAATAAAGGTATCCGGCGAGAGCTGCACCATGCCGGCAGGGCGGGTGGCACCGGGGAAGGTGTGGCCGGAGGCGGCGGTACCTATCATGGGATTGACATAGTTGAGCACTGACAGGTCGACAATCGGGGTAACGGGGATCTCGATCGAGGTTGACTCTTCCTCGTCAGTACAGCCGGCGATACCGCCAGTCAGGCCGACAATAACGGCAAGGGAGATGAAGTTGCGCTTGAACATGGGCATTCCATTTATTGAGTGATGAGGGGGGAGGGAACCCTCCCCCGAAGGTGATTAACGGGAACCGGCAGGCAGGTCGCCTTCGTGCAGGAAGGTGCCGATACCTTGCGCAGGCGGCAGATCTTCCGGCTGGCTGGCCCAGTTCTGGTTGGGGCTATCGCCCATGACGAATTCAAGCTTGCCACCACTCAGAATTTCCTCGTGGGTGAGGTAGCTGCGATTGAACTCGCTGCCATTGAGTCGCGCGGACTGGATGTAGATGTTGTCGCGGCTGACGTTCTGGGCCGTGACGGTGAACTGCTTGCCAGCCCCCACATCGAGCGAGGCGGTGTCGAACATGGGGGTGCCAATCTCGTAGATGCCGGAGGAGGCATTGACCGGGAAGAAGCCCAACGCCCGGAACACGAACCAGGCAGAAAGGGTGCCAAAGTCATCGTTACCACAGATACCGTCAGGGGTGTTTTTGTAGCAGACGTTGGTGGCTGCCGCGATGGCCGCTTGTCCCTTCCAGGGTTGCCCTACGTAGTTGTAGAGGTAGGGAACATGGATATCCGGCTCGTTGCCCTGCACATGCTGACCCACGTTACCGGTGTTGAACACCGGGAACTGGTTGTCGCCAGCGTTGCGATCCGGGTAGGTGGTCCAATACTCGTCCAGCCGCTTGGCAAACAGTTCGCCCCGTTTGGCCTGAGGATTCCGGGTCTGATCGAAACGTGTCATCAGGTCGACCAGACCGTGGATGTCATGCTGCACGCTGAAGGCGTATTGCCAGCCGTTGGACTCGGCGAATGACCAGTTAAACATGTCCGGGCGCCAATCCTTGCCCACTGCCCGCCCGGTTTTCGGGTCGACCCAGCCCGCATCGATGAACTTGCCATCGTAGTCGCGGGCCTTGAACCACCCCTTGTACTGCTTGCCACCAAAGTCAAATTGCGCCTGCCAGTTCTTGGATCGATCGGCAAACTCCTGATAGCGGGGGTCACTTTCGCCAAACACCGCCTTGATCGATTGGGCGATCGCCCAGTCATCCATGGAGTACTCCAGCGAGTAGGAGGAGGTCCAGGCATCCTTGAAGGGGGAGTGTGATTCCCAGTCATTGGTCGGCGGCGTGTCGTGCAACTGGGCAGGCACATAGCCCTGCTGTTCGTACTCCTTGATCCAGGCGACCCCCTGGCTGGTGGATGCGCGGGCATCGGTGATCATGGCGGTCACCAGTCGCTCCTTGATCTCCTGACGTTCTGTATCGCTGAAGCCCAGGGCGATCATCCGTCTGTCCAGCGAGCCTTTGGAGAGCACATCGTGGATCACCGGGGTGGAGTGCATACCCATCATCATGCCGGTCTCGTTACCCTTGAAGGTCCACTCCGGCAATCTGCCCTTGCGCAGGTTGCCCAGATCGTCCATCCACTCCTCTTCGGCGTAAGAGAGCATGGAGAGCACCACATCGGCGAGGCGATCCGGCTCCAGTAGTGACGAGAGGGGTTGTACTGCGCGGTAGGTGTCCCACAGGGAGAAGGTGTCATAACGGGTAAAGTCCGCTTTGCCATCCCGGTTGGCATCGGCGGTGCGAACCGACTCCTTGAGGGTATCGATCTGCTCGCCCCACGGTGTGTTGCCATCCGGATAGGCGTTGCGCCCCTGATGCACCTGGCGGTAGCGTCCGTCCAGATCAGAGTGAATGGTCTGGCCCAGATAGGTGTGGTAGAGCGCGGTATAGAATGTCTGTTTGTACTCCTCATCCCCACTGACCCGGATCTTGCCCAGCTCCTTTTCCCATTTATGGGTCGCAGCCTGCCGGACATCGTCAAACGACATATTGACCACTTCGGTCATGTTGAGTGAGGCGCCAGCGTTGCCATCCCGGCCGATCTCGACGTTGGAGAGGGCTACCTTGGCCTCGACGACCAAGCCCGCCGCCGCGGTATCAAATTCCACATAGGCACGCGCGTACTGATATTTGCCACGGGTCTCGTTGCCGATCTCGGTGGTGCCTTCCGGCAGGTCCAGATAGCGGTTTTGGTCTTTGTCAAAGTAGGCGAAGCGGATGTTTTTGATGGGCTGGTCGAACTCCATCACGAAGAACTCTTTCTGGCTGGGGGCCCAGCCGTCAGAGAAGCGATGGCCCTCGATCCGGTTGTGGGTTTTGTCCCATTTCAGATAGGAGTCGGAGGTGTAGTCCCAGTTGACCTTGAAGCCGAGGTTGACCACGATTTCCGATTTTTTATCTTGCGGGAAGGTGTAGCGATGAACACCCACTCGATCCGATGCGGTCAGCTCGGCCTTGATCCCGTAATCCTTCAGATTGACCTTGTAGTAGCCCGCCGTTGCCTCTTCATCCTTGTGGCTGTAGCGGGAGGCCTCCAGATTCAGTGAGGCCGACCCCTCGTTCATCATGAAATTGGAGCGTGAGTTGATCGGCATCACCAGAATATCGTTGAGATCTCCAGCTCCGGCCCCCGAGAGGTGAGTGTGGGAAAACCCGGCGAGGCGGTTGTCGTGGTAGAAATAGCCGGAGATATATTCCCAGCCATTGGCCCCATTATTGGGCGACAGTTGCACCATGCCATGCGGGGTAGTGGCACCAGGATAGGTGTTGCCCAAATTACCTGTGCCGATGAACGGATTGACGTAACGGGAGACGTTAGTCTCTTTATTGTTATCGACAACGGTATCCGAGTCATTTTGACAACCGGATATACCAACCAGGCCAGCCAGTACGGCACACGCGAGCAGGGAACGTTTCAGTTTCATATTTGTCGCCACAGGTTAATGAAAGTAGGGTATCGAACGTATCAAAACAGGTAATGCAGAACGCCGGGCCAGCCAATGAATATCTGCCGGATGAGAGAGCCATCTGCATGTATTACCCCGACTGTCACTGGATATAGAGGGTGTCGGGGGGAATATCAGCCAGATAAAATGGATCGTGAAAACAATCTGGCCATACAGGCGGAAAAATAAATGCGCAGGAAAATAACAGGCACCCATAGCCTGATTTAAAAAATCGCCCCTTACACTTATGAAATAAGTGGCTGAGCTGTGTTACATCTGGAATATATAAATGCTCTTAAATGTTTTTCCTGCTGCCTGTAAATTAACGGTTTCTATTATTTCGTTGATTAATATCCTGGGACAGAGGAAAAAAATGGCATTAACTGGATTTTTATGACGTGTGGGGAAGGGTGTGACCTGGCTCGCATAACCGCAGGGTGGCGTGACCAGGGAGGATAAATGACATTAATCATTATAAGTCAACGTGTTATTCTTCGACGTTGAGTTAAATGACCGATTTTGTGAGTCGTACCGGGCTCCACATGGTCAGATGAGCTGAAAAAAAGGGCCCTGCAGGGCCCTTTGAACAGAGGGTGATGAGTCGATGGCCCACCAGGATCAGCGGTTGCTGGCGCGGGCAAAACGCCCTTCAGCCGTCACGCGATAATCGCCGGTGCTGGCGGGTACAAATGCAGATTGCCCTATGGTCAGTGTCAGACGCTCGCCATCCTGGCCAATGAGGGTGATGGGCCCATCGATGGCGAACAGGATCTCGGCATTGCCGGTGGTGAGGGCATATTCGCCTGCGCCATATACGCTGAAGGTGAAGTCCGGTACCGGCACGTCGAAGTGCTGTACTGTGCCTTCCATGCGAGGGGTGAGCAGGATCTGGTCGTCCGGTTTGGCGACACAGCGGGTGCAGGCCAGCAGCTCCGGCACATCCATGTATTTGGGGGTCAGACCGGCACGCAGCACGTTGTCCGAGTTGGCCATGATCTCCAGGCCAGTGCCGTGGATGTAGGCGTGGGGGGTCTGGGCATCGAGGAACATCGCCTGACCCGGCTCAAGTGTTACCACGTTGAGCAGCAACGGCGAGAAGAGCCCCACATCCCCCGGGTACTGGTTGGCCAGCTTGCTGATGGTGGCGAAAGTCTCTTCATCCTGATGGGCGGCGGCATAGGCCAGCAGGCCAGCCAGCGCCTCGTCCTTGCGATCACCGCTGAGGATCAGCAACTGGTGGAAGAAGTGCTGCAGGCCAGCTTCATCCTGTGACTGGCGAAGCGCCGCGGTCAGGTCGACCAGTGCGGGCAGCGCCATGCGATCGAACAGGGCCAGGATGGCCGGGATGGCGCGAAAGCCGTTCATCGCCTGATAGCGGGTGAGGGCAAAGACCAGCTCCGGCTTGTGGTTCGGATCCTTGTAGTTGCGGTTGCTCGCCTTGATATCGATGCCCGCGGCCTCTTCTTTGGCAAAACCGGCTTCGGCCTGTGCCTTGCTCGGGTGTACCTGAATGGAGAGGGCTTGCTCGGCGCAGAGCACCTTGAACAAGAAGGGGAGTGAGCCGAAACGAGCCTGGGTAGCTTCGCCCAACATGGCGACGGGGTTGGCGTCAATCAGGCTGGAAAGCTTCACGGTCTCGCCTGCCAGGGTTACTTCGGAGCAGCCATTGGGGTGAGCGCCCATCCACAGTTCAGCTTGTGGTTTGCCTTCGGGATTTTTGATGCCAAACAGCGTGGTCAGGGAGTCACGACTGCCCCAGACATAATCCTGGATCGGGTTGCACATTAGAAAAAACGGCGGGTAGCTCATGGATGGCTCCTTGTATCAGAACGATTTTTTGGGAATTTCAGTCTGGCGCGGACTATAGCATGGCAGGGGCAGCGCACCGCAATCGGTTGCTCTCTGCATCTTGATCAGGATCATTCATGAGTATCATCTTTACCCAGCTGTTGGACGGCTTTCTAAGTGAGGGGGGAGGCTTTGAGAAGGTGTTGTTTGCCTCTGACAAAGGGGTGCCTCCCTGCTTCAGTTATCAGGTCAATTTTCCGCGTCTCGAGCTGGTATTCAGTGGCCACTATCTCAACCAGATTTGGTCCCCGGAAGGGGATGTGCAGTCGGTACAGATGGGGCCGCGGGAGGCGATGTACATTCCCTCCAACGGCTGGAACAAGCCGGATTGGGACAATGACTGTTCCGTGCTCAGCCTGTTGTTCGGCAAGCGTCAGATAGGGTTCAGTCTGGTGAGCAAGCACAAGGGAGACACCGGCTTCTTCGATGTGCAGAAGCACAGTATTCAGGCCGGTGCCGGACGGGCGCTCGATCATATACTGCTCTCCCTCAACACTCTTGCGCAGGAGCCGATAAGGGCACCGATGGACAATCACCTGCTGCAGGCGCTGCTCAGTTACTCACGGCAGTTGCTGGTGGAGTCGGAGAGCGGTCGTCCTCGTGGCTCCGATCTTTTTCACGGCATCTGCATCTACATTCAGGAAAATTTCCACCGCCCCATCAGTCGCGAATGCATCGCCGCCCGCTTCAATCTCTCCCCCAGCCATCTCTCACGCCTGTTCCGCCAGCAGGGGCACATGCGGCTAGCGGACTACATCAGCTGGGTGCGGCTGGAGCGGGCCAAGTTCATGCTGAAAAAGTATCGCTTCCGTCTCGAAGAGGTCGCCAATCGCTGCGGGTTTACCGACGTGAACTACTTCTGCCGGGTGTTCAAACAGAAGACCGGCTTGACCCCTTCCCAGTACCGTTCCCTGAGTCAGCCGCAAGCGGCGGCCAGCGAGCTGGAGGGATAACGGGGCTGGGTCGAGAAGGCGTGGTGACGGCGCACTGGTGGGTGGCTACCTCTTTGGTCTGACATGCTTTCTTGTCGTTTTATTATGAAAATGAATGGGCTAAGATGGCCGCGCGCAACAAACAAGTTGATAACAAACGGAAGTTAGGAGATGCCGATGGAAAGCAAAGTAGTAATCCCGACCCAGGGTCAGAAAATCACAGTCGATGCCAACGGCAAGCTGCAGGTTCCCAACCATCCGATCATTCCGTTTATCGAAGGGGATGGCATCGGTGTTGACGTAACCCCGGCCATGTTGAATGTGGTGAATGCTGCGGTCGAGAAAGCCTACAAGGGCGAGCGCAAGATCGCCTGGATGGAGATCTATACCGGCGAGAAATCGACTCATGTTTATGGTGAAGGTGCTTGGCTGCCGGCCGAAACCCTGGATTTCATTCGCGAGTACTGCGTGGCCATCAAGGGCCCGCTGACCACGCCGGTCGGTGGCGGTATTCGCTCCCTCAACGTAGCCCTGCGTCAGGAGCTGGATCTCTACATCTGCCTGCGCCCGGTGCGTTACTACGACGGCACCCCGAGCCCGGTCAAGCGTCCTGATCTGACCGACATGGTGATCTTCCGCGAGAACGCCGAAGATATCTACGCCGGTATCGAGTGGAAGGCCGACAGCGTTGAAGCGAACAAGGTGATCGCCTTCCTGCAAAACGAAATGGGCGTGAAGAAAATTCGCTTCCCCGAGTCCTGCGGGATCGGCATCAAGCCGATGTCCAAAGCCGGTACCGAGCGTCTGGTGCGTGCCGCTATCGAGTATGCCATCGACAACGATCGCGACTCCGTGACTCTGGTGCACAAGGGCAACATCATGAAGTTCACCGAAGGTGCCTTCAAGGATTGGGGTTATGCTCTGGCCCAGAACGAGTACGGTGCCCAGCTGATTGACGGCGGCCCCTGGTGCTCCTTCAAGAACCCGAAAACCGGCAAGACCATCGTCATCAAGGATGTCATCGCCGATGCCTTCTTGCAGCAGATCCTGCTGCGCCCGGCCGAGTATGACGTCATCGCCTGTATGAACCTCAACGGCGACTACATCTCCGACGCGCTGGCCGCTCAGGTAGGCGGTATCGGTATCGCGCCGGGTGCCAACATCGGTGACGGCGTGGCCCTGTTCGAAGCGACCCACGGTACTGCACCGAAGTATGCCGGTCAGGACAAGGTCAACCCGGGCTCCCTGATCCTCTCCGCCGAGATGATGCTTCGCCACATGGGTTGGGTCGAAGCGGCCGATCTCATCATCAAGGGCATGGAAGCGGCGATCCGCAACAAGACCGTCACCTATGACTTCGAGCGTCTGATGGAAGGGGCCACCCTGCGCTCCTGCTCCCAGTTTGCTCAGGACATGATCGACCAGATGTAATCTGCTGCTTGCCAGAAACGCAAAACCGGCGCCATGTGCGCCGGTTTTTTTATCGCGAAAGAGTGTAGGGGCTTATTGCGCCTGCTCTACGTGTTGCTGATAGCGTTGCTGCCATTTGCTGGTTTCTGCTTCATCGCCCTGAGCCTTCCAGAAGGCGCAGATGGTGTTGGCAAGTTCCGAAGCCATCGCGTGATCTCCGTCACGTCGACTCATCAGATAATCTCCCAGCCAGCTTTGATATTGTTTCATTACCCGATCTCCTTATCTCATGTGCCCTTGAGGGTGCTCACCTTGACGGGAGCCTGTCGGCTCATCCTGGGGGGAACATCATCAGGCATGATGGTGCAAAGTCACGACCCGGGCAGAGAGCCCGATGGGCAATCTGGCGACGAACGTGACGCGAGATGTCAAAAAATGAGCGCCATTTTAGCACAAACTGAGCAACTTGGGGGAATTGTCGCCATGGATTGCGACAGAACAGCCCCATCCCCTTGTTCCCAAAACAGAAAACCCGCCGTGATGGCGGGTTGATTTGCAGATAAATGTGGCAAAACAGCCTAGATCTTGGCGCTGGCCAGGTACTTTGCCATCTCTTCGGCGGGCACCATGCCACCGCCGGTGGCCCACACCAGATGGGTGGCCTGTGCCATGGTTGCGGCATCGAAACCGCGCCCGGTGAGCCACTCTGGATTGGCAGCCACCCGCCACGGGCCAGCCATACCAGCCAGAGCGGAGGGCTCGAGTGTGATCTGCTCATCGCGCGCCAGCAGTCCCAGCAGGTCATACATCTCCTGATCGCTCAGGGTGTAGAAGCCATCGAGCAGTCGTTCCATGGCGCGGCCGACGAAGCCGGAGGCGCGACCTACCGCGAGGCCGTCGGCTGCGGTGAGGTTATCGATGCCCAGATCCTGCACCGCAATGGCATCGTGCAATCCGGTGTGGACCCCCAGCAACATGCAGGGGGAGTGAGTGGGCTCGGCGAAGAAGCAGTGGACGTTATCCCCGAACGCGAGCTTGAGACCTAAGGCCACGCCGCCCGGGCCACCGCCTACGCCACAGGGCAGGTAGACGAACAGCGGGTGGTCGGCATCCACCTTGATACCCATCTGGTCGAACTGCTTTTTCACCCGCTCGCCCGCTACCGAGTAGCCGAGGAACAGGGTGCGGGAGTTCTCGTCGTCGATAAAGAAGCAGTTGGGATCGCGCTCGGCCTCTTTGCGCCCCTGTTCCACCGCCACCCCGTAATCTTCGGCATATTCGACCACGATGGCGCCGTGTTCGCGCAGCTTGCGCTTCTTCCACTCCCGCGCATCGGCTGACATGTGGACGGTGACGGTAAAGCCGAGCTTGGCGCTCATGATGCCGATGGACATGCCAAGGTTGCCGGTGGAGCCCACTGCGATGCTGTACTGGCTGAAGAACTGGCGAAACTCGTCGCTGAACAGTTTGCGGTACTCATCCTCTTCGCACAGCAGACCAGCCTTGATCGCCAACTGTTCGGCGTGAGTCAGCACCTCGTAGATACCGCCTCGCGCCTTGATGGAGCCGGAGATGGGCAGGTGGCTATCTTTTTTGAGCAGCAGTCGACCGGTGACCTCAACCCCGTAGCGCCGGTTGAGCGTAGCCTGCATCGCCGGAATGGCGGCGATCTCGGACTCCAGGATGCCGTTGCTGGCGCGGGTCTCGGGGAAG
The DNA here is from genome assembly GCF_051919425.1 of Aeromonas sp. 75A. Taxonomy (NCBI): domain Bacteria; kingdom Pseudomonadati; phylum Pseudomonadota; class Gammaproteobacteria; order Aeromonadales; family Aeromonadaceae; genus Aeromonas; species Aeromonas sp. 75A. The sequence continues at coordinate 3,701,287 of NZ_JBQBES010000002.1, forward strand.
GCCTCGCACATGTAGGGGGCAAAGCGGGCCAGCCGAGCGGAAGCGTCTGCCACATTGTTGTTATCGAGCCCCACATAGGGCAGACCGGCAGCCAGAGTGGTGGTGTTGGGGTTGAACCAGTTGACTGGCTCAAGCGCGATCAGGGATTGCACCAGTGGAAATTGCGCTGTGAGCTGTTGTACGTCGATGTTTTTCATAGTGTTCTCGGTCTTGTTACACGATATAGGAGAGCAGGAAGGTACCGGCCAGCGCCATCAGGGAGGCGACCAAGGTGGCGGTGGTGTAGTACTTGAGCGTTTCGTTCAGGGTGGCGCCGCAATACTGCTTGACCAGCCAGAACAGAGAGTCAGTCACCATGGTGCAGCCAATGGCACCGGAGCCGATGGCCAGGGTCATGATCTCCGGGCTGATGTTCGGGTAGTGCACCATGATGGGGGAGACGATGGCGGTGGCGCCCATCATGGCGACGGTGGCGGAGCCCACGGCGGCGTGTAGCACGATAGCCACCAGCCAGGCGAGCAGAATCGGGTGCATATCCAACTGTGAGAGGATAGTGGCCAGAGAGTCGCCCAGCCCGCTGGTTTTGAGCACCCCGTTGAAGGCGCCACCCGCACCGATGATGAGCAAAATGTTGGCGATGGAGGAGAAGCACTCCTCGGTCTTGTTAAGCAGTCCCTCCATCTTCATTTGCTGGCGGATCCCCAGCACGTAGTAGGCGGTGAAGGCAGCGATAAACATGGCGGTGATAGGGTTGCCGATAAACTCCAGCACGACATAGAGGTGGCTGACGTGCTCCATATTGAGCTCGGCGACCGTCTTGGCCAGCATCAGCAGGATGGGCAGCAGCACGGTAAAGAGCGAGGCGCTCAAGGTCGGGAGAGTTGCTTCATCGCGGGCTTTGATATCGGCAAAGGCGGCTGGCACTTCCTTAAACGGTACCCGATTGCCCAGCAGTTTGAGGAACAGGGGGCCGCCGATAAGCGAGGCAAAGAGGCCGACCGCCAGACCATAGACGATGACGGATCCCACATCGGCGCCCAGCTGATTGGTGACATAGAGGGCAGCAGGGTGCGGCGGCACTATGCAGTGCACGGCCATCAGGGCGGTGCAGAGCGGAATGGCCAGGGTCAGCAGCGAGGTGTTGGTCTTGCGGGCGATGGAGAAGGCCAGCGGGATCAGCAGTACCACGCCGACTTCGACAAACAGGGTGATGCCACATACCAGACCAACCAGCACCATGATGACATCCGGCGAGAGCCAGCGGCATCTCTGCAGGGCGAGGCCGATGCGTTCAGCCGCGCCAGACACCTCCATCATCTTGCCGAGTATGGTGCCAAGGCCGATGACGGCGGCGAGAAAGCCTAGCGTGCCGCCAATGCCCGCTTCCATGGCATTGACCATGTTGACCGGGTTCATCCCCATCAGGGTGCCGACATAGAAGCTCGCCAGCAGCAGGGCAAGAAAGGGGTGGATCTTGCCCTTCACTATGGTGACCACGATAAGAACGATGCTACTTAGCAAGGTAGCGATGACCCATACCTCTGAACTCATACTGCGCCTCGACATCTGTTGTGTGTGATTGTTTATGCGCTTATTGAATGAAAATGAGGCGGGGCTGACAAATGATGAAATCGACCACTTGGGTGATCTGAGGTGATGCAAAGGCGCTACATTGGTCACAATTTATCGAAATCACACTCTTTGGGTCTTTTGGTTTCATCCTGAAGGTGGCCTGTGGGTGTATCATTGGCGGCCATCGCGAAGAGGGGGATGAATGTATAACGGGGATAATTACATATCGCGCAACAAGCTGCTGAGTGGCTACCAGCTGGCCAAGCTGCACACCTTCGAGGCGGCCGCCCGCCACGGATCCTTTGCCATGGCGGCCGATGAGCTGTCGCTGAGTCCCAGTGCCGTGAGTCACCGGATCAGCGCGTTGGAAGAGGAGCTGGGGTTCAAGCTCTTTGAACGTTTTCACCGCAAGGTGGTACTGACGGCGGATGGTCAGCGGGTGTTCTGGGCGCTCAAATCCTCGCTGGAGTTCATCAATCAAGAGATCCTGGAGATCAAGAATCAGGAGCTCTCCGGTACCCTGACCATCTATTCGCGTCCCTCCATCGCCCAGTGCTGGCTGGTGCCCAGGTTGGCGGATTTCTCCCGCCTGCATCCGCAGATCGAGCTCAATATCATCACCGGTAACGAGAACATCAACCTGCATGGTTATGGCATCGATTTGACCCTCTATTTCGATGAGAAGAGCCCGGAGCGGCTTGCCATCCACCCGCTGATGGATGAGTTCATGCTGCCGGTCTGCAGCCCGGAATATGCCGAGCAGCACGGGCTTGTCGGCAATCCAGCCAACTTGTCCTTGTGCCGTTTGCTCCATGATCGGCAGGCATGGGGATTTGACTCGGATACCGACGAATGGAGCAGCTGGGCTCGCCACGCCGGGGTCAGCCTCGAGGCATGTCAGCTGAGCATGGGTTTTGATCGTTCGGATCTCGCCATCATCGCCGCCATGAATCACGCCGGGATCGCCATGGGGCGCAAGAATCTGGTGAGCAAGCGACTGGCACGCAACGAGCTGGTGGCCCCTTTTGCCGGGCTGGAGGTCAAGTGCGAGCAGCGTTATTACATGGCGACCCTGCCCAACCGCGAGTGCCCCAAGATCCAGGCCTTTATCGACTGGGCACAGGGGATGGCGGCCGAGATGGAATGAACCGAGGCCGGTGCGCAAGAGCAAAATGAAGATGGTAAAGCGCGAGTGAACGAAGGTAGCGGTGTAACGTAGCGGGAAAATTGGGGGAGAGGGGTTGGCTGATGGTGGTTGGTCGCGAGTGGCCTTGCTGCCAACACCAGGTGGCTGGCAGCAAGGCAACGGTCGGGATCAGGTGGTCTTTTCCAGATGGTTCTGGTAAATCTGCTGCCACTTGTCCAGTTCGTTTTCATCACCCTGCTGCTGCCAGAACTCGCAGATGGAACTCGCCATCTCGCATGCCATGGCGTGGTCACCGTCACGGCGACTCATCAGGTATTGCCCCAGCCAGCTTTGATACTGTTTCATTGCACGATCTCCTTATCTATTTAACCCTTGATACTGCAGCTGTGGGCCACCCGTCCGGCAGTGTCGCGCCACACTCCACTTTCGCCGCGCGCTGCTTGTTATTGCCTCGCTTGTTGTCAATCAGGACAGAGAGCGTATGAGAAAAAGGCGAAAGTGTTAAAAATTGGCCACTACCTTATCACAAAATGGTGTGATATGCAGGCTTTGGGGCCAATTGAGTTATAAGCGCGGGTTGTGTGTCCCGACATAGCGACAGGGATTGACGGAGAGTATCGGCACGCAACTTGTGCCGCAAGCAGGCGTTTGAGCGGTTACTGGGTCACCCGACGTGCCTGCCAGTAGCGACTGTTCCAGTAGACGTTGTCGAGGCGGGAGCGGATCACTCCCTTGCTGGTGGAGGCGTGAATAAACTCGCCGGCACCTGTGTAGACCCCCACATGGTACTGTTGCCAGCCGGTTTTGAAGAAGACCAGATCCCCGTGTTGCAGCCGGTAGCGATCCACCGGTTTGCCAATGCTGGCCTGAGATTCGGTGGTTCTTGGCAGGTTGAAGCCCAGCACCTGACTGTAGGCGAGCTGGGTGAAGGCGGAGCAGTCGAGCCCGGCGCGGCTGGCGCCGCCCATGCGGTAAGGGACACCGCGCCACTGTTGGTAGAAGCCATCAAAGGCACTGCTCTGCCGGGGGGCCGGAGGCGGCTCCGGCGTGCTGGAACAGGCGGCCAGCAGCAGAGTCAGCAGGGATAGCAGCAGCTTGCGATACATCGGGCTCTCTCCACGGACGGGTCTACCAAACGAGACATTTATCGAGCGCCATATCCTGCCAAATCGCTCTAGCGGCAGGAGGGCACGCGACAACTTTTCCATCATAAACAGGGATCTGGCTCCAGACCTAGTCTCCGATAGGAAAAATGTGGCGGGGAACTGAAAAACGCCAGCCGAGGGCTGGCGTTTGTTGTCACTCGTTGTGGCTGATCAGCGGTTTAAGCAGCTCGGCCAGCTTGTAGAAGGTCTGCACCCGGGTGGTGCTGGGGCGCCAGACCAGACCGATCTCGCGATAGGAGGTCTCTCCCGGCAGCGGGATGGCCACCAGATCGGAGTTGGCAAGAATGCCGGCATCGATGGCCATCTGCGGCAGGAAGGTGGTGCCAAGACCCGCTTCCACCATCTGTACCAGGGTGTGCAGGCTGGTGGCGGCGAACGGGTTGATCTTGCTCTTGTCCCGCAGGCGGCAGGCGCTCACTGCGTGTTCGGTGAGGCAGTGCTCCCGCTCCAGCAGGAAGATGCTCTGGTTGGGCAGCTCCTTGTAGTCGAACGGGGTATGCAGACCGGCCGCCATGCTGGCGGGCATCACCATGTGGAACGGATCCTGGCCGACGGTCTTGCAGTGAAATCCCCCGATCTCGATGGGCAGGGCGAGGATCAGCAAGTCGAGCTGACCCTGTTCCAGCTGCTTGAGCAGATTGCTGGTGGTGTCTTCACGCAGCAACAATTCGAGGTCAGGATAGGTTTTGCTGCACTCTTTCAGCAGCTTGCTCAGCAGGAAGGGGGCGATGGTGGGAATGCAGCCCAGACGTACCGTCCCCTGCATCACGCCGCCCTGATGTTGCCCGAGTTCCATGAGATCCCGCGCATCGGAGAGCAAATTGCGAGCGCGCTCGACGATTTCCATGCCGACCGGGGTCATAATGAAGCTCTTGTGGTCCCGCTCCACCAGTTGCAGGTTCATCATGTCCTCCAGCGTCTGGATCCCGGTACTCAGGGTCGACTGGCTGACATGACAGGCCTTGGCGGCGCGGTTGAAGTTCTTGTGCTCATCGAGAGCGACCAGATATTGCAGCTGTTTGAGGCTGGGCCAACGTTGCATAGAAAAACCCGATTAATGCTATCTATTTAATTTGATTTAACTAATCTACCACCGGGTCTATAGTTTGTCGCTTGAATTAGATGGACTTGGCTCTAGGTAGCCCAATCCTCACCGGATTGTTCACTTCACATAAAGAGGAATTGAATATGGTATTGGTAGGCCGTCCCGCACCCGATTTTACCGCCGCAGCTGTTCTGGGTAATGGCGAGATCGTTGATTCATTCAACCTGTCATCCCACATCAAAGGCAAAGCTGCCGTTGTCTTCTTTTATCCGCTCGATTTCACCTTCGTCTGCCCGTCCGAGCTGATTGCCTTCGATCACCGTTATGAAGAGTTCCAGAAGCGTGGCGTGGAAGTGATCGGTGTTTCCATCGATTCCCAGTTCTCCCACAATGCATGGCGCAACACCAAAGTGGAAGATGGCGGTATCGGTCAGGTCAAGTACCCGCTGATCGCCGACGTGAAACACGAAATCTGCAAAGCCTATGACGTTGAGCATCCGGAAGCCGGCGTGGCGTTCCGTGGCTCCTTCCTGATCGACAAAAACGGTGTTGTTCGTCACCAGGTAGTCAACGATCTGCCGCTGGGCCGCAACATCGACGAGATGCTGCGCATGGTCGATGCCCTGCAATTCCACGAAGAGCACGGCGAAGTGTGCCCGGCTCAGTGGGAAAAAGGCAAAAAAGGTATGCAAGCCTCTCCGGACGGCGTTGCCAAGTACCTGTCCGAGAATGCTGACTCCCTGTAATCGGGCTGCACTCTCCTTGAAGAACCGGCGTCTTGGCGCCGGTTTTTTTATACCTGAGATTTATTCATCCCCTGACATAGTGCCACACTCTTCTCGTTCCATCGTTCCATCGTTCCATCGTTCCATCGTTCCATCGCTATTCCAAGCAGCCGTTCGCTGGCGTACTCGTTGTTTCGAAATGAGGTGCTGATCCGAATGGCTGGGTGGGGGGATATGCCGACAGACAATTGCCATAAAAAAAGCGCGCCACAGGCGCGCTTAGTTCACAAGCGAAGAAGTTATTCCTCAAAGATCCCGAAGTGATCCTTGGCGAAATTGACTCGCTGCTCCACGTTCATCTTCACCTGGCCCAGCTTCTCGATAGTCTTGAGATTGGGCACCAGGCCGCGACCGTTGGCGATCTGGATGGCAAGACCGGGACGGGCGTTGAGCTCCAGCAGCATGGGGCCGCGGAACTTGTCCAGCACCATGTCAGTACCGATATAGCCTAGACCCGACATCTCGTAGCAGGAGGCGGCCAGAGTTAGCAGGGTATCCCAGTGTGGGACCTTGAGCTCATAGAGATCGAGGCCGGTGTCCGGGTGGTGGCGCAGCGGATTGCCAAACTGCACTGCCCGCAGGGCACGACCGGTACGCAGGCACAGACCCACCCCCACGGCGCCCTGGTGCAGATTCGCCTTGCCGTCGGAGGCTGCGGTGGAGAGGCGCATCATCGCCATCACTGGGAACCCCTTGAAGATGATGACCCGGGCATCGGGTACCCCTTCGAAAGAGTAGCCGTCGAACACATCATCGAAGTTGATAAGGCCTTCGACCAGTGCCACGTCGGGCTTGCCGCCGAGGGAATAGAGCCCCGCCAGAATGTTGGAGACATGGCGCTCCAGATCCTGACCGTTGGAGGCGCTGCCGTTGGGTTTATAGAAGAGGCCATCTTCCTGACGCAGGATCACCAGGATCCCCTTGCCGCCCGAGCCACGGGCCGGCTTGATGCAGAAGCCCGGCCAATCTTTTACCAGCTCGGTGATGCGACCTACATCGTGCTGGGCACGGATGGTACCGATCAGCTCAGGCACGGTGACCCCTGCATCCAGCGCAATTTGCTTGGTCTGCAGCTTGTCATCCACCAGCGGATAGAGGCTGCGCGGATTGTAGCGGCTGATGTAGGAGTGGTTGCGCTTGTTCATGCCGAGGATACCTGATTGGGACAGGCTCCACGGGGTGGTGTATTTTTCCCAGAACCACATCGGTTACTTGTCCTTACCCGGGGTGACGCCAGATTTCATCTCGTCCACCAGCGGCTTGAAGCGCTTCAATTCGCTCAGCTTGTAGCCGGTGTAGTTACCCATCAACAGCACGGTCGCCATCAGCACCAGCTGCAGGCCGAGGAAGTTGAAGGTGAGGTGACGAATAAGCTCGTTATCCATGGCCAGATAGGCGATGACGGCAACCAGCAGAGAGCCGCCGCCCTGGCGGAACACCTCTTTCGGGCCCTCTTCTTCCCACAGGATGGACATCCGTTCGATGGTCCAAGAGAGGATGATCATCGGGAAGAAGGTGATCTTCATGCCGTCGGTCAGCCCCAGCTTGAAGGCGAACGCGGAGAAGATACCGATCATCGAGATAACCATGATGATGATGGCCGATATTCGGGCGACCAGCAGCAGGTTAAGCCGAGACAGATAGGAGCGAATGATGAGACCGGTGCCGACGATCAGCAGGAAGCCGATGAGACCGGTGACCAGCGAGGTCTGGATAAAGGCGACCGCGATCAACACCGGCATAAAGGTACCTGAGGTCTTGATCCCCACCAGAACCCGCAGGAACACCACCATCAGCACGCCGATCGGGATCAGCAGCAAGCCCTTGAACAGGGTCTGCTCTTCCAGCGGCAGGCTGTGGATGGAGAAGTTCATCATCTCTGATTTTTCGAACTTCTGCGCCAGTGCCACGCTAACCGGCTGCTCCTGCTCGATCATCGAGAAGCTGACACGGGAGTTGTGACCACCGGTCACGTCCAGCAGGGCGCCGGAGTTATATTCCCACAGCAGCAGGTTGGCCGGACGACCCTGTTCACCGGTTTGCGGGTTGAACAGCTTGTAGTCGGTCGGGCTGTTGAATACCTGCAGGTAATCCACCAGCTCCTGACGACGGCGGCCATCTTCCAGATTCAGGGCATGCACCACGCGGGTCGGCACGTCAGCATTGTTGAGCAGCTCGGCGATCAGGTTGGCGCGGCTCTTGTGCTTTTTCAGCAGCTCGGCGTTCTGCTCCTGCTTCTCGATCTCCTTGATGATCTCGCGAGTCAGGGTGTAGCCATCGGCAGAGCGCTCCTGTGCCCGCTCGAGGATCTGCTTCATCGCGGTGGCGTAAGGCTCACTCTCGATCTGCTTCTCGATGGCAGGCGGCTGCGGATTGGCGGCCGGTTTGGCGTGGGCATCCGCCATCATGTCGACGCGGTAGTAGAGCTCCTGACGGCCGGAGGCGGTGCGGATGGACCACTCGGCGCGGGCATCGCCATCTTTCTCGACAAAGGAGAGGCCGTAGCCCGGGCTGGCGGCGTTCTCGTTCATCAGGGTGAAACCGGGCTGGGTGCCCGGAATGGCCAGAGAGGCGATCACCGGCTCACCGGTCGCCTCAAACTCCAGCTTGGCTTCGATGGACCAGATCTGGCGCTTTTCACCGGGCGTCAGCGGCACATCCAACGCGATATGGTGATAGATCGTCATCCCCAGGCCGACAATGTACAGCAGGGCTACCAGCAAATAGAACGGCTTACGGGAAACCATGGATTATTTCACATCCTTGAGCTTGGGTTTGGGTTGGATATATTCGCGGGCCACATCAACCACGGCGATGTCTTTCAAAAATTCGCGACCCAGCAGCACAGGGAAGGTCATGTCGCTACGGTCTTTCAGGGTAAATTCGGCTTTCTCGGTCATGTCGCCAATGCGCACGGCCAGACGCACCACCGGACGGCGGTCCAGATCGTCGGCAGAGGCCTGACGCACCCGTACATGGCGTACCAGCGGCGCTTCGATCTGGATCTTGTCGTCCACTTCCTGATGGCTCAGGAAGAAGCGCACCCAGTTTTTGCCGTTGCGCTCGAAAATAGTGATCTCCTGCGCACTGATGGAGGAGGTGGTCGCACCGGTATCGACCCGCGCCTGGAAGGCGTCGTTGGCAGCATCAACCCAGATCCACTCGGCTTCACCGACCATCAGCTTGCCATCGATGGTGTGACCCTGATTGGGGGCCGGGCACTTCTCGGTGGGGATGGCCATCGGCTTGGGCGGCTCGGAGGGGAGGGTGGCGAGCTTGTGGTCTACTTGCTTGACGGACTCTTTCATATTGGTGACATCTGTGTTGAGCTGAACCAGCAGGTGCTGTTGCTGCACATACTGCTTCTGTTGCTGTTCCATGGATGTTTGCAGGCGTTGCTCGCTCTGGCTCAGCTCGCTACGAAGCTCGGCCAGCGTCAGAGCAGGGACCTGAGGCGCTTTTTCCATATTGACACACCCGCCGAGACTAAGCAGGGAGAGCAGGGTCATTCCTTTTAATTTGCTTTTCATGTCATTCATTTAACTGTGCTTCCTGGAATTGGGTCAGTGTAACTTCCTGAATCGCCATCGGCTAGTCTTTGGCCTTGCGGGCAATCAGTACGGCACGTTTCGGCGCCGGGTGTCCTTCTACCGTGAGTGCCGGATTGTCTGGATCCAGATAGTCACTCAGGGATTCATTAATCATCCAGTCGGTACGACGCTGTTCGTCGGTGCTGGTCATATTCTCGTCTACTATCCGCACGTCGGTGAAGCCGCAGCGCTCGACCCACAGCTTGAGGGCGCGGCTTGAGGGAATAAACCAGACGTTGCGCATCTTGCCGTAACGATCGGTGGGCATCAGCACGTCGTTGACCCCGCCGTCAATCACCAGCGTCTCCAGCACCAGCTCGCCATCATCTTTCAATTGATTGCGCAGCTGCTCGATGTGCTCGATGGGGGATTTGCGGTGATAGAGCACCCCCATGGAGAAGACGGTGTCAAAGGCACGCAGCTCCGGCAGCTCCTGAATACCGAGCGGCAGCAGGTGGGCGCGCTGATCATTGCCCGCGAAGTGGCGAATGGCCTCGAACTGGCAGAGGAACAGCGGGCTAGGGTCGATGCCGACCGCCAGCTTGGCCCCTTCACCCACCATGCGCCAGAGGTGGTAGCCGCTGCCGCAACCCACATCCAGCACGTAACGCCCTTCGAGCGGGCTGATATGGGGCAGCACCCGATCCCACTTCCAGTCAGAGCGCCACTCGGTGTCGATGTGGATGCCGTGCACGGTGAACGGCCCCTTGCGCCAGGGCATGAAGTGGCGCAGCAGGCTCTCGACCTTCTTGCGTTCACCTTCGCCAAGGCTCTCGGCCGAGCCAATCTCGACCCGGCTTTTCAGCTCGATGTTGCCGGGGGAGACCACCGGTAGCTTGTTGAGGGCGCGGTTCCAGCGCGGCAGGTCGCCATGCTGGTTGTCATGTTGCCAAGCATGCAGTTGGGCGGGCAGGGTATGCAGCCAGTGGCTCAGCCGGTTTTTGGCAATCAGTTGATAGAAATTGGCAAAGTCGATCATGGCTGGGCGTCGCTGGATTTGATGGCAATCATGGAGCCGAAGTTGAAGCACTGGAACCAGAGATCCTGATGGACGAAACCGGCATCCCGCAGGCGCGCCTGATGCACCGGCAGGCTGTCGGTGCGCATCACGTTCTCAAGGGCGGTGCGTTTCTGGCTGATCTCCAGCTCGCTGTAGCCATTGGCCCGCTTGAAGTCGAGATGCAGATCGATGAGCAGCTCGTTGACCGGTTCATCTTCGAAGCGGAACTTTTCGCTCAGGATCAGGATCCCGCCCGGGCGCAGACCATCGTGAATGCGCTGGATCAGGGCGGCCCGTTTCTCTGGTTCGACAAATTGCAGGGTGAAGTTGAGCACCACCACTGAGGCGTTCTCGATCTCGATGTCGCAGATATCTGCTTCCACCAGCTCCACCGGCACCTCGGATTTGAAACCGGAGAGGTGGGCGCGGGCGCGCTCGATCATCGGATGGGAGAGATCCACCGCGGTGATGCGGCAGCCGGGCTGGCTGACATGGCGACGCATCGCCTGGGTCGCGGCGCCCAGTGAGCAGCCAAGATCATAGAGTCGGCTCTCGGGTTGGGCGTAGCGGGCGGCCATCATGCCGATGGCAGAGATGATGTTACTGTAACCCGGCACCGAGCGCTGGATCATATCGGGAAACACGTCGACGACCTGTTCGTCAAAACAGAAGTCTCCCAATCGGGCGATCGGGGCGGCAAAAATTTGATCTTTGGTATGCATGCTGGCGCAACCTGACAGTCGGGACATCACCCGGCTGTATTGTTCAATTGAGTCGTTGGGTGACACCCATCAGAGTAGATTTATCACCTGTTTACGAACGGGGTGGCTGGTCATGAAATCCTTTGGACCTGTCCTGTTCGTACGGGCCATGTTCCGGACCCTTACTTGGGGCGGTAGTGTAGAGGATTGATGGCCGTTTGTCTTGACGCCAGGGCTTGCCACGCCACAAAAAAGCACTTTTTTTGCAGCGAAACGATGGCCGCAGAATGGGTTGGCTAAAAGCGCAGCACTCCCTGCCGTGCGCGATCGTTTTCCCCCGGCCAGGGGGCCATCTCCTGCTCCAGCAAGCGGGTGATCTGACGGGCCAGCTCAGGTGCCTGGGCGTTGTCGGCAGTATGTATATAGAGGTAGAGATCTTTCCCCTCCGCGAGCCACTGGCGCCAGTGGGGGAGCCAGCTGGGCAGGAAGGGGTGATTGGCCGCCGGATCCGGAAGGCCGATAAAGCGCACCATGGGGGCGTTGGCGGTGGCCAGCAGATGCACCGGCAGGCGCGGTTTCTTGCCCTGGGCATCGACAAGGGCTGGCGTGGTTGCTGGCACCGAGAAGAGTGGCCGGCTGTCGAGCATCACCCGGTTGATGCCTTGTTCCATGAGCAGCCGGTTCAATGCACGCTCGGCCTCCCCCTTGGCGAAGAAGTCGGGGTGGCGCACTTCGAGGGCGTAGCGAAACGCCCGTGGCAGCCGCTCGATAAAGGCCGCCAGTCTGGCCAGCCCCTGTGGCCCGAAACGGGCGGGCAACTGCAGGGTGAGCAGCCCCAGCTTGTCGTGCAGCGGGGCGAGCAGGCGAATAAAGTCGGCGACTTGTTTGTCTGCGCTCACCAGATCGCTCTGGTGGCTGATGGTTTGCGGAAATTTGAAGTTGAAACGAAAGTGATCGGGCACCGCATCGGCCCAGCGCTGTACCGTGTCCGGTGTCGGCAGGGCGTAGAAGGTGGTGTTACCCTCCACCGAGTTGAAGACGGTCGCGTAGTGGGCGAGGTGTTCGGCAGGCTTGGCGCCAAGGCCCAGCAACTGGCCGGGCCAGCTGGGGTGGGACCACTGCGGCAGGCCCAAATAGAGGCTCATGATGGCTATTCTCTTCGCTCTTGGTGCATTCGTGCCGATTTTTTGCCCGCTTTTTGCCATCGAGTGCAAAAAACTGGCGAAAGGAGGCTGCTGGCCATTTTACCCAAAAGGGGGTTTTCCTCTATAATGCCAGCCCTTTTGTTTTTCAATTTCTTGTGACCCATGCCTATCTACGAATATCGTTGCGACGTCTGTGGCCATGAATTGGCAAAACTGCAAAAGCTTTCCGATGCCCCCCTGACCGACTGTCCGGCCTGTAGCAAGCCGAATCTGGTCAAGCTGATATCGGCGGCAGGCTTCCGGCTCAAGGGAACCGGATGGTACGAGACTGATTTCAAACCGGGTAAGAAAAAGAATCTGGCCAGCTGTGAGACAGACGGTGCTTGCCAGTCGTGCCCGGCGGCCCAAGGTTAACCGTCTCTCTACAATTTCGAAGGAAGAAGTCCATGCGCTCTATCTATTGCGGACAGGTCAATGAGGCCCATGCAGGGCAGACCATTACATTGTGCGGTTGGGTTCATCGTCGTCGTGATCTCGGCGGTCTGATCTTTATCGATATGCGCGACCGGGAAGGGATCGTTCAGGTGTTCTTCGATCCGGACAAGCCGGACGCGTTCGCCCTGGCCTCCGAGCTGCGCGGCGAGTTCTGCATCCAGGTGACCGGCGTGGTGCGCACCCGTCCCGAGTCCCAGCGCAACAGCGACATGGCCACTGGCGCCATCGAAGTGTTCGCCCACGAACTCAACATCATCAACCGTGCCGAGCCGCTGCCGCTGGACTTCAATCAGGTCAACAGCGAAGAGATCAGCCTCAAGTATCGCTACCTGGATCTGCGTCGTCCCGAGATGGCCAAGTACCTGAAGACCCGTGCCAAGGCCAGCGCCTTCGTACGCCGCTTCATGGACGAGCACGGCTTCCTCGATATCGAGACCCCGATGCTGACCAAGGCCACCCCGGAAGGTGCCCGTGACTATCTGGTGCCGAGCCGCGTGCACAAGGGCAAGTTCTACGCTCTGCCGCAATCTCCCCAGCTGTTCAAGCAACTGCTGATGATGTCCGGCTTCGACCGTTACTACCAGATCGTCAAGTGCTTCCGTGACGAAGACCTGCGTGCCGACCGCCAGCCGGAATTCACCCAGATCGACGTGGAGACCTCCTTCATGACCGCGCCGCAAGTGCGTGAAGTGATGGAAGAGATGATCCGCAAACTGTGGCTGCACATCCTGAACGTGGATCTGGGCGACTTCCCGATCATGACCTTCGACGAAGCCATGCGTCGTTACGGCTCCGACAAGCCGGACCTGCGTCTGCCGATGGAGCTGGTCGATGTGGCTGATCTGCTGACTGCCGTCGAGTTCGCCGTGTTCGCCGGCCCTGCCAACGATCTGAAAGGCCGCGTGGCAGCCCTGAAAGTACCGGGCGGTGCCGAGCTCTCCCGCAAGCAGATCGACGAATACACCAAGTTTGTCGGCATCTACGGTGCCAAGGGCCTGGCCTGGATGAAGGTCAACGAAGCCGCCAATGGTATCGAAGGCGTGCAGTCTCCGGTTGCCAAGTTTCTCTCTGACGCCATCGTGCGCGAGATCCTGGCCCGTGCCGGCGCTGCCGACGGCGACATCATCTTCTTTGGCGCTGACAGCAAGAAAGTGGTCTGCGATGCCATGGGCGCCCTGCGTCTGAAAGTGGGTCGCGATCTGGGTCTGCTGGAGAACAGCTGGAAACCGCTGTGGGTTATCGACTTCCCGATGTTCGAGGAAGATGGTGAAGGTGGTCTGGCCGCCATGCACCACCCGTTCACCGCGCCGAGCAACATGAGCCCGGCCGAGCTGAAAGCCAACCCTGTGGGTGCTTACGCCAACGCCTACGACATGGTGATCAACGGCTACGAAGTGGGTGGCGGCTCTGTCCGTATCCATAACAGCGAGATGCAATCCACCGTGTTCGACATCCTGGGTATCACCCCGGCCGAGCAGCGCCTGAAGTTCGGCTTCCTGCTGGATGCGCTGAAGTACGGTACCCCGCCGCACGCCGGTCTGGCCTTCGGTCTTGACCGTCTCAGCATGCTGCTGACCGGCACCGAGAACATTCGGGACGTCATCGCCTTCCCGAAAACGACCGCGGCTGCCTGTCTGATGACAGACGCCCCCAGCCTTGCCAACGCCGCCCAACTGGGTGAGCTGGCGATTGCAACCACCATCAAGGGCGACGAGTAAGCCGATACCGGCACCGGAGGCCGCCGCCGTGCGGCCTCTGTGTTTCCCTTGGGTTAGTCATGATCAGTGTTACTGACATTTAAAAAATAACGGAGAGTCTCTATGGCAGGTCACAGTAAATGGGCCAACATCAAACACCGCAAGGCCGCTCAGGACGCCAAGCGTGGCAAGATCTTCACCAAGCTGATCCGCGAAATCACTACCTCCGCGCGTCTGGGTGATGCCGATCCGGCCAACAACCCGCGTCTGCGTGCTGCGGTGACTGCCGCCCTGACCAACAACATGACCCGCGACACCATCAACCGTGCCATTCAGCGTGGCGCTGGTGGTGGCGATGGTGAACAGCTCGAGACCATCGTATACGAAGGTTACGGCCCGGCTGGCTCTGCCGTGATGGTAGAGTGCCTGACCGACAACCGTAACCGTACCGTAGCCGAAGTGCGCCACGCCTTCAGCAAGTGCGGTGGCAACCTGGGTACCGACGGCTCCGTCGCCTATCTGTTCAGCAAGAAAGGTCTGCTGACCTTCGTTGGGGTAGACGAAGATGCCCTGATGGATGCCGCGCTGGAAGCAGGCGCCGATGACGTGGTCACCGAAGAGGATGGCACCATCGAGGTGTACACCACCCCGAACGACTTCGGTACCGTGCTGGACGGTCTGGAAGCTGCCGGCTTCAAGGCCCAGAGCGCCGAAGTGACCATGATCCCCTCCACCGAAGCGGAGCTGGATGCAGAGACTGCACCCAAGCTGATGCGTCTGATCGACATGCTGGAAGATCTGGACGATGTGCAAGAGGTTTACCACAACGGCTCCATCTCCGATGAAGTCGCTGCGACCCTCTGATCGCTGAATTGTGCTCTCCCGATGGCAGCCAGATGGCTGCCATTTTTTTATCTTTGCATCGTGGCAACTGCTGATGTGTCGGTTGCGCAACTGGTGCTGCAACTCTCTTCACTGACAGTCTTTCCCGCTTTCTCTGCGCATTATCATTGCTCTATTCATGCCAGTCGGTTGGCCCTGTACGTACGCCAGTCGGCAGTTCTGCAGCATTGCGTTAGCGATGCTCCGCTTATTCTGTTTATCACTCCTTTAGCTCTGTAGATGGGGTTCACTGCTCGCAACGACCCGTCAGGATAATTGCGTTGCGGGTAGGGGAGAGGAGGTGATGGGGCGTGCTCTTGTTATCACAGGGGCCCATCAATACAGAGTCACAGGTTGGGATGTCGATAACGGATTGGCTGGGGCGAGTTGGGTGGTTGGTTGGTTGGTTGGTTGGTCTGGAAGATAGGTGCTGCACTTGCGCAGTCGTCAGGGAGATGATGGCTGTGATTAGTAGCAGATAAAAAAAGCCCGCGCAGTGCGCGGGCTTGTTATCTCAGGACTGGTTATCAGGCCTTGGATTTCTTCTTGCCTTCAACCTTGGCTTCAACCGGGGCAGCAGTTACCGGAGCGGCTTCGGTGAACGGACGACCGTAGTAGGAGTCCAGCAGAACCTGCTTCAGCTCGCTGATCAGCGGGTAGCGCGGGTTGGCGCCGGTGCACTGGTCATCGAAGGCTTCGATAGCCAGCTGGTCAACCTTGGCCAGGAAGTCAGCTTCAGTCACGCCAGCTTCGCGGATAGAGGCCGGGATACCCAAGGTAGCCTTCAGCTCGTCCAGCCAGGTCAGCAGCTTCTCGATCTTGGCTGCGGTGCGGTCACCGGCAGCAGTCAGACCCAGGTGGTCAGCGACTTCGGCATAACGACGACGAGCCTGCGGACGGTCGTACTGGGAGAACGCAGTCTGCTTGGTCGGGTTGTCGTTCGCGTTGTAGCGGATGACGTTGCTGATCAGCAGGGCGTTAGCCAGACCGTGCGGAATGTGGAACTCGGCACCCAGTTTGTGAGCCATGGAGTGGCACACACCCAGGAAGGCGTTGGCGAACGCGATACCGGCGATGGTGGCAGCATTGTGCACCTTCTCGCGAGCGATCGGGTCGTTGGCACCGTTCTGGTAGCTGGATGGCAGGTACTCTTTCAGCATTTTCAGGGCTTGCAGCGCCTGACCGTCGGAGTACTCGTTAGCCAGTACGGAAACATAGGCTTCCATGGCGTGAGTCACGGCATCGATACCACCGAAGGCACACAGGGACTTCGGCATACCCATGACCAGGTTGGCATCAACGATGGCCATGTTCGGGGTCAGCTCGTAGTCAGCCAGCGGATACTTCTGACCAGACACTTCATCGGTTACTACCGCAAACGGAGTGACTTCAGAGCCGGTACCGGAAGTGGTGGTGATACAGACCAGTTCGGCCTTCACGCCCATTTTCGGGAACTTGTAGATACGCTTGCGGATGTCCATGAAGCGCATGGCCAGATCTTCGAACGCAGTGTTCGGGTGCTCGTACATCACCCACATGATCTTGGCCGCATCCATCGGTGAACCACCGCCCAGCGCCAGGATAACGTCCGGTTTGAAGGAGTTGGCCATCTCGGCACCCTTGCGAACCACAGCCAGGGTCGGGTCAGCTTCTACTTCGTAGAACACTTCCACTTCCATATTCTGTGCTTTCAGCAGGCTGACCAGTTCATCGGCGTAGCCGTTGTTGAACAGGAAGCGGTCGGTCACGACCATGGCACGCTTTTTACCTTCCAGGTCGCTCAGAGCGATCGGCAGGGAACCACGACGGAAGTAGATGGATTTCGGAAGTTTGTGCCACAGCATGTTTTCTGCCCGTTTTGCGACTGTCTTCTTGTTGATCAGGTGCTTCGGACCCACGTTTTCGGAGATGGAGTTACCACTCCAGGAGCCGCAACCCAGGGTCAGGGACGGTGCCATTGCGAAGTTGTACAGGTCACCGATACCGCCTTGGGTAGACGGAGTGTTGATCAGGATACGCGCGGTCTTCATCTTGTCGCCGAAGTACTTGATGCGGTCAGCGTTGCGATCCTGGTCGGTGTACAGACCTGAGGTGTGGCCGATACCACCGATGTTGACCATGTCACAGGCCATATCAACGGCGTTTTCGAAGCTGCTTGCACGGAACATACCGAGCAGCGGGGACAATTTCTCGTGAGCAAACTCGTCTTCTGCACACAGCTTGACGCCTTCACCGATCAGGATCTTGGTATCAGCCGGTACAGTCACACCTGCCATCTCGGCAATCTTGGTAGCCGGCTGGCCAACGATGTTGGCGTTCAGGGCACCGTTGATCAGGATGACTTTACGGACCTTGTCTGCATCTTCTTTGGAGAGCACGTGGCCCTTGTGGGATGCAAAGCGCTCTTTAACCTGGTCGTAGATGGCATCAACAACGATGACCGCCTGCTCGGAAGCACAGACCACGCCGTTATCGAAAGTCTTGGACATCAGGATGGAGGCAACGGCACGCTTCACGTCGGCGGTTTCGTCGATAACGATAGGTACGTTACCGGCACCCACACCGATAGCAGGCTTACCGGAGGAGTAGGCTGCTTTCACCATGCCCGGGCCACCGGTGGCCAGGATCAGGTTGATGTCTTCGTGCTTCATCAGGGCGTTGGAGAGCTCAACAGACGGTTGGTCGATCCAGCCGATGATGTCTTTCGGTGCACCGGCGGCAACAGCGGCATCCAGTACCAGCTTGGCAGCGGTATTGGTGGAGTTCTTGGCGCGGGGGTGCGGGGAGAAGATGATGGCGTTGCGGGTCTTGAGCGCGATCATGGATTTGAAGATCGCAGTGGAGGTCGGGTTGGTGGTCGGAACGATACCACAGATGATACCTACCGGCTCGGCGATGGTGATGGTACCCATCTGATCATCTTCGCTCAGAATGCCGCAGGTCTTCTCGTCTTTGTACTTGTTGTAGATGTATTCGGAGGCGAAGTGGTTCTTGATAACCTTGTCTTCGATGATACCCATACCGGATTCTTCCACGGCCATCTGGGCCAGGGGGATACGGGCGTTGTTGGCGGCCAGGGCGGCGGCACGGAAGATCTTGTCTACCTGCTCTTGAGAGAAGCTGGCGAATTCACGCTGGGCTTCCTTAACGCGGGCGACCAGTGCATCCAGTTCAGCCAAATTGGTTACTGCCATGTTTATCTCCTGATTATTTGAAAACTGTTTAGTAAGACGTTGGCAATGCCCGGCAATTATAGTCGCCCTGTCAAGACGGTATCGTTGCAACAGCTTTTTCACATGCCTTACTAAATCGCTTTCTGAGTCGATTATAGAGCGGGGCTGACTCAGAAAAACTTGATCTGGATCATGTGTAACAAAAGAACAAAAGAAATTTTATTTCACAATCCTTGTTTGACTGATGTTATCGGAATGTGCATCAAAGGGAAAGATGAGAGACTTGTTAATGCATGGTAATAAACCACATTTATCAAGTGGTTAATTGCACTCAGCCATAGTGTTACAGAGCTATTTTGGCGGTATAGGTTAGCGAATATGAGTGAATTGGTTTCAAAATCACCGACAAACGCACTTTATTCCAGCGTTTGTTGCAAAAATGATTGTTGTTTTAATCCATGACTAATCCGCTTTATTCCCCGAGGGGGCCATTTCTGCCCCCTTTCCCGGTTTTTGCATTGTGGCTCTCTTGCCGAGTCAATGAAGTGATGTCTGGCCTGAAATAGTGGGAAGGCAAAGCTTGGATTCTCTCGAGTCGCTTGGTCATTCGGTCAGTCACCGTCTTATTCTCTGGTCATGACTAAGCAGGCTTGTGCTCACTTTTCTGGCGCGTGTCGGGCGGTAGAAAGGGCTTTTGACATCGGTTTATGCCAGTTAGCGCGGATGCATTAGATGAACTAACTAAAAAACCCTCAAAATGGTGAGATTATTTGATTGGTGCCCGCTCTGGCTATGATGTAAATTTACGCACGAAATTAATGGACTGGCCCGCTGGGCCCGAAACTCTATTGGAAGGCGCCTATGGCAGCAATTGACGTCTCGTTGTATCTGAAGTTTTTTGTCGGTTTGTTCGCAATTATCAACCCGCTTGGTTTGTTGCCGGTGTTTGTCAGCCTGACCAGCCACCATACCCAGGCCGAGCGGATGAAAACCAATACCACTGCCAATATCGCGGTGATGGTGATCCTGCTGGTCTCCATGTATATGGGGCAGCTGATCCTCGATGGGTTTGGCATCTCGCTGGCGTCGTTCCGGATCGCCGGTGGGTCGCTGATTACCCTGATTGCCTGGTCGATGCTGCAGGGCAAGCTGGGCGAGGTGAAGCACAACAAACAGGAGAAGGGTGAACTGGCGGTGCGCGAGTCTATCGCCGTGGTACCGCTGGCGCTGCCGCTGATGGCGGGCCCAGGTGCCATCTCCTCGGTAATTGTCTATGCCAGCCAGAGCCACTGGCAGCAGCTGCTCGGCATGTCAGTGGTTGTCGTTGTCTTCTCCTTCTGCTCCTGGCTCATCTTCCGCGCCGCGCCGCTGCTGTTCAAGATCATGGGCAACACCGGCATCAACGTGGTGACCCGTATCATGGGTCTTATCATGATGTCGCTGGGTATCGAGATCATGGTGGCCGGCATCAAGGGGGTTTTCCCCAGCCTGATGTGAGCCAGCTCCGCTTTATGAAAGCCGGTCCTCGTGACCGGCTTTTTATTGGTTGCTTTTTGCCCGGTCTTTTCTAGAATCGGTCGTTTGTGTGAAAAATGAGCGTTTTGTTGGTGTTTTAATACTGAAAAAGCGCGTGCCAGCTGATTTTTTGACCAGAAAATGACGATTACCCTGACAATATCTGTTGCATTATCGGAATTGGCAGGGAATTATGCTGGGAGCGGGTTTTAACCCCGTCACTTTTTAAAAAATGCATGGAATGTTCTTGTTGGAGTAGGGAAATGACTCATAAAAAAACAATGATTAACACATTGCTGGTGGCTGCACTGTTTGGTGGCGTCAATGTGGCTCAGGCTGCCGATGTCCCGGCGGGAACCAAGCTGGCTGAAGTCCAGCAACTGGTAAAAGGCAACGGCTCCGAGCCTGCGACCCTTGACCCGCACAAGACCGAAGGAACGGTCGAATCCAATATCCTGCGCGACCTGTTCGAGGGTCTCGTTGCTTCCGGCCCGAAAGGGGAAATTCTCCCGGCTGTGGCTGAATCCTGGGAAACCAAGGATAACAAGCACTACGTCTTCCACCTGCGCAAAGATGCCAAGTGGTCCAATGGTGACCCGGTCACTGCCCACGATTTCGTTTTTGCTTTCCAGCGTGCCGTTGATCCGAAAACCGCCTCTCCTTACTCCTGGTATCTGGAGATCCCGACCATTGCCAATGCCTCCGAGATCATCGCAGGTAAAAAGCCGGCTGATACGCTGGGCGTGAAGGCGACCGACGACTACACCTTCGAAGTGCAGCTTGAGAAAGCGATCCCTTACTTCGTCAGCATGCTCTCCCACACCACCACCTATCCGGTCCCGAAGAAGGTGATCGAGAAGTTCGGTGACAAGTGGACCCAGCCGGAAAATATGGTATCCAACGGTGCCTATACCCTGAAGAACTGGGTGGTGAACGAGCGCGTCGAAGTGGAGCGCAACAAGCACTACTGGAACGATGGCAAGACCGTTATCAACAAGGTGGTCTATCTGCCCATCCAGTCTACCAACGCCGACCTGAGCCGCTATCTGGCGGGCGAAGTGGACATCACCTATCAGATGCCCATCGAGCGCTTCAAGCAGATGAAGAAAGAGAAGCCGGACGAGCTGAAAGTGACCGGTTATGTTGGTACTTACTACTACCAGTACAACGTCAAGAAGAAGCCGTTTGACGATGTACGTGTCCGTACTGCGCTCTCCTATGCCATCGATCGCAACGTGATCGCCGACAAGGTGATGGGTCAGGGCCAGACGCCGGGTTACACCCTGGTGCCGGACTTCGTCGATGGCTTCAAGCCGGTGGCTCCGGAATGGTCGAAGATGACCCAGGCCGAGCGCGATGCCAAGGCAAAAGAGCTGCTGCAAGAGGCCGGTTTCGATGCCAGCAAGCCGCTGAAGTTCGAGCTGCTCTACAACACCGACGACAACCACAAGAAAGTGGCTGTGGCCGTGGCCTCCATGTGGAAGAAGCTGGGCGTGCAGGTGAGCCTGGTCAACCAGGAGTGGAAAACTTACCTGGAAACCAAGAAACAGGGTCAGTTTGACGTAGGTCGTGCCGGCTGGATCGCCGATTACAACGAAGCCTCCTCCATGCTGGATCTGATGCAGACCACCCACGGCAACAACGACGGCAAGTACTCCAATCCGGAGTTCGACAAGCTGATGGATTCATCCCGTGATCAGGTCGATGTGGCTGCCCGTAACAAGCTCTACGTCCAGGCGGAAGAGATCCTGGCCAAGGACATGCCGATCGCCCCCATCTACCAGTACGTGACTGCCCGTATGGTCAAACCCTATGTAGGCGGCTACCCGGCCAACCCGCTGGATAACCTCTACAGCAAAGATATGTACATCATTGCTCACTGATTTAAAGCAACAAGTCGCATAACAAGCAGGGCCCGCCGGACGGCGGGCCTTTATTACAACCGCGACCCTTTGGAAGCAGTACAGGACAGGAAATGTCTATGTTGAAATTCATTTTTAAACGGCTATTGGAAGCGATCCCGACTCTGCTGGTCTTGATCACCGTCTCTTTCTTCATGATGCGTTTCGCCCCGGGTAACCCCTTTACCAGCGAGCGCTCGCTCCCCCCCGAAGTCATCGCCAATATCGAGGCCAAATATGGGCTCGACAAACCCATTGGCATGCAATATCTCACCTACCTGGGCAACCTGGTGCAGGGTGATTTGGGCCCCTCTTTCAAATACAAGGATTTCACCGTCAATGATCTGGTGAGCCAGGCGCTGCCTGTTTCCGCCAAGATCGGGACCACGGCCTTCTTCTTCGCCGTGCTGCTGGGGGTCACTTTCGGCACCATAGCGGCACTGAAACAGAACACCATCATCGACTATCTGCTGATGTCGTCGGCCATGGCCGGGGTGGTGATCCCGGGCTTTGTGCTGGCGCCCTTGCTGGTGCTGTTCTTCAGTATTCATCTTGGCTGGTTCCCTGCCGGTGGATGGCAGGGGGGGGGCATCCAGTTTATGGTGCTGCCGGTGTTCGGCATGATGATGTACTACATCTCTGCCATCTCGCGGATCATGCGGGGCAGCATGATCGAGACCATGAACTCCAACTTCATCCGTACCGCCCGTGCCAAGGGGTTGCCGCTGCGCCACATCATCCTGAAACACGCGCTACGTCCGGCCATGCTGCCGGTGGTCTCCTATCTGGGCCCGGCCTTTGTCGGCATCATCACAGGTTCCGTGGTGATCGAGACCATCTTCGGCCTGCCGGGGATCGGTCAGCTGTTCGTCAACGGTGCCCTTAACCGTGATTACTCCATGGTGCTCGGTCTGACCATTCTGGTCGGCGCCCTCACCATCACCTTTAACGCTGTGGTCGATATCCTCTACGCCTTTATCGATCCCAAGATCCGTTACTAATTCGGGAGTTCATCATGGTTGTTTCAACTGAAAAACGCGATGCCGTTGAGGCGTTCGCGCAAAAAGTGGAAGTGGTGGAGGGGCGCTCCCTGTGGAAGGATGCCCGTCGCCGTTTCCTGCGCAACAAGGCGGCCCTGACCAGCCTGATCATTCTGACCATCATCGGTCTGGCGGTCATCTTTGGCCCCCATTTGTCCCAATACACCTTTGACGATCCGGACTGGGGCGCCATGCAGTCGCCGCCGGATATGGAAGCGGGTCACTACTTCGGAACCGACAGTCTGGGGCGCGATCTGTTCGTGCGCACCCTGCTGGGCGGTCGCATCTCACTGATGGTCGGCATCATGGGCGCCATGGTGGCGGTCATCATCGGTACTTTGTATGGCGCGGCCTCCGGTTTTATCGGCGGGCGGGTCGACAGTCTGATGATGCGGGTACTGGAGATCCTCAACGCCTTCCCCTTCATGTTCTTTGTCATCATGCTGGTCACCTTCTTTGGCCGCAATCTGGCTCTCATCTTTATCGCCATCGGGGCGGTGAGCTGGCTCGACATGGCGCGGATCGTGCGCGGCCAGACTCTCAGCCTCAAGAGCAAGGAGTTTATCGAGGCAGCCCACGTCTGTGGCGTCTCCAAGTGGAAGATCATCACCCGTCACATCGTTCCGAACGTACTCGGTATCGTGGCCGTCTACGCCACCTTGCTGGTGCCGGGGATGATCATGTTTGAATCCTTCCTGAGTTTCCTGGGCCTTGGTGTTCAGGAACCGATGACCAGCTGGGGTGCCCTGCTGGATGAAGGCTCCAAGTCGATGGAAGTGGCCATCTGGCAACTGCTGTTCCCCGCCTGCTTTATGGTGGTGACCCTGTTTTGCTTCAACTTCCTCGGGGATGGTCTGCGTGACGCCCTCGATCCGAAAGATCGTTAATCGAGCACCGGATCGACAGGAAAGCATCACGAAAGATCGATAAGGAGTTTTTATATGAAGTTACTGGATGTGAAAGATCTGCGGGTCGAGTTCAAGACCCCGGACGGCAATGTGGTGGCGGTCAACGACCTCAACTTTTCTCTCTCTGCGGGTGAAACCCTGGGGATTGTCGGCGAGTCCGGCTCCGGCAAATCCCAGACGGCCTTTGCCATCATGGGGCTGCTGGCCAAAAACGGCATTATTACCGGTTCCGCCAAGTTTCAGGGTGAGGAGATCCTCAACCTGCCGGAGTCCAAGCTCAACAAGATCCGCTCCGAGAAGATCGCCATGATCTTTCAGGACCCCATGACCTCGCTCAACCCCTACATGAAGGTGCAGGATCAGCTGATGGAAGTGCTGATGTTGCATAAGGGCGTCAGCAAGGCGGAAGCGTTCGAAGAGTCGGTACGGATGCTCGATGCGGTCAAAATTCCCGAAGCACGCAAGCGGATGGGCATGTATCCCCACGAGTTCTCCGGCGGCATGCGTCAGCGGGTGATGATCGCCATGGCACTGCTCTGCCGGCCGCAACTGCTGATCGCCGACGAGCCGACCACCGCGCTCGACGTGACCGTACAGGCCCAGATCATGACTCTGATGAACGAGCTCAAGCGCGAGTTCAACACCGCCATCATCATGATCACCCATGACCTTGGCGTAGTCGCCGGTATCTGCAACAAGGTGCTGGTGATGTATGCCGGTCGTACCATGGAGTACGGCAAGGTAGACGATATCTTCTATCGCCCGAGCCACCCCTACACCGAAGGTTTGCTGCGCGCCATTCCCCGCCTCGATACCGAAGGGGAAGTGCTGCCCACCATCCCGGGCAATCCGCCCAACCTGCTGCGTCTGCCCACCGGTTGCCCCTTCCAGGAGCGTTGCCACCGTGTCAGCGAAATTTGCGGCCAGCAGTCACCGATCTTGACCCCCTTCAACGACGGTCGGGAGCGTGCCTGTCACTGGGTTTCGGATGCCATGAACAAGGGGGCCAACTAAATGGGTGCCGACAAAAAATTGCTGTTGGAAGTGTCTGACCTCAAGGTCCACTTCAGTATCAAGAGTGGCAAGGCGTGGCCCTGGGCCAAGCCGTCTGACCTCAAGGCGGTCGATGGCGTGACCTTGCGTCTCTATGAGGGTGAAACCCTCGGCGTGGTGGGTGAATCCGGCTGCGGCAAATCGACCTTTGCCCGCGCCATCATCGGTCTGGTACCGGCCACCGATGGCAAGGTGGTGTGGCTGGGTGACGATCTCACCAAGCTCGATCAGAATGCCCTGCGCGAGAAGCGCAAAGAGATCCAGATGATCTTCCAGGACCCGCTGGCTTCTCTGAACCCGCGCATGACCATCGGCGACATCATTGCCGAGCCGCTCATCACCTTCTATCCCAACCTGCCACGGGAAGAGGTGAAGGAGAAGGTGCGCGCCATGATGAGCAAGGTGGGGCTCTTGCCCAACCTGGTCAACCGCTACCCGCACGAGTTTTCTGGCGGCCAGTGCCAGCGGATCGGTATCGCCCGGGCGCTGATCCTCGAGCCCAAGATGATCATCTGCGATGAGCCGGTGTCAGCGCTTGATGTCTCTATCCAGGCACAGGTGGTCAACCTGCTCAAATCCCTGCAAAAGGAGATGGGGCTGTCGCTTATCTTCATCGCCCACGACCTGTCGGTGGTCAAACATATCTCCGACCGGGTGCTGGTGATGTATCTGGGCAACGCCGTTGAGCTGGGGACCCGCAAGGAGATCTTCGCCAATCCGCTGCACCCCTACACCAAGGCGCTGATGTCAGCGGTGCCAATCCCGGACCCTGAGCTGGAGCGCAACAAGGTGATCCAGATCCTGGAGGGGGATTTGCCCTCACCGATGAACCCGCCGTCCGGTTGCGTGTTCCGCACCCGCTGCCCGGTGGCTGGCCCCGAGTGCGCCAAGACCCGCCCCGTGCTGGAGGGGAACTTCGATCACGCGGTCTCCTGCCTCAAGGTCGACCCGCTCTGATGGGGCTGTGTTGAACCTGCTTGCGGGGCTCCTTGATGGGGCCCCGATTTATTTTTGACGGCAGTGAAGATGCCTCTTGGCGTTATCTTTTACCGCTGCTACTATCCGCGCAACAAGGGGAGTAACTTCTCGCCGGTTTGTCGTCATTACGGTGCACCCATTTCCTGCAGTGCACCCGGCAGCCGGGCAGTCGATGCAAATCAGCTGTAAGTGAGACCTTGCCGAGAGGCAAGGTGTATCTGCTCCAAACGCAAACCCACGCCTCTCGGTCGTGGGTTTTGTCGTTTTTGGGAGAAGTGAAAATGGGTGAATGGTGGATGTGGACCGGTTTCTTCAGCATAGTGCTGGTCCTGTTATGGATAGACATACGCTTTGTCGGTGGCGGCAAGTCACACAAGGTGTCCCTCAAAGAGGCGGGCGTCTGGTCCCTCATCTGGGTCAGCGTGGCGCTGCTCTTCAACTTGGCTATCTGGCTCTGGCTGGATCACAGCGCGGGCCGTGAAATTGCCAACCAGAAGGGACTGGAGTTCCTCACCGGCTACCTCATCGAGAAAGCGCTGGCAGTAGACAACGTCTTCGTCTGGCTGATGCTGTTCGGCTACTTTGCCATTCCAGCCGAGCTGCAGCGCCGGGTGCTGCTGTACGGGGTACTGGGTGCCATCGTGATGCGTGCCGGTATGGTGTTCGCGGGCAGCTGGCTCATCGAGCAGTTCCACTGGATCCTCTATCTGTTTGGCGCTTTCCTGCTGCTGACCGGTGCCAAGATGCTGTGGGCGGCCGACAAGGAGCCGGACTTGGCCAACAACCCGTTGCTGGGCTGGATGCGCCGTCGCTTCAAGGTGACCGAGACCCTGGAAGGGGAGAAGTTCTTCGTCTGGCGTGACGGCGTGCGCTATGCCACCCCGCTGCTGCTCATTCTGGTGTTGGTGGAGGTGAGCGATCTCATCTTCGCGGTGGACAGTATCCCTGCCATCTTTGCGGTGACCACGGATCCCTTCATCGTGCTGACCTCCAACATCTTCGCCATCATGGGTCTGCGTGCCATGTACTTCCTGCTGGCGGGTGTGGCTGATCGCTTCGCCCTGCTCAAATACGGTCTGGCACTGATCCTGATGTTTATCGGGGTCAAGATGCTGCTGCTGGATATCTTCAAGATCCCGACCGGCATAGCACTGGGCGTAGTCGCGTTGATCCTGCTGGCATCCATGGGGCTGAGTCTGTTTGTGACCCGAAAAAAGGCCGCTTGAGCGCGGCAGACAATGAAGCAATAACAACAAGGGCTCCCGCGGGAGCCCTTTTTCATATCGCGTGATCAGCGTTTGATCTTCTTGGGGTTGGTGTAGCCCCAGATGGTGTACATATCCGCCAGCAGGGCGCCGTTGTACTCCTCCAGATCCGCCTGTTTCACTTCGGCGTCACCCTGACGGCCAAACAGCACCACCTCGTCGCCGGGTTTCACCCCTTTCAGATCAGTCACATCCACCATGATGGTGTTCATGGAAGTCTTGCCGACCACCGGCATCTTCTGACCCTGGATCAGCACATAGGCTTTGTTGCTGAGGGAGCGGCGATAACCGTCGGAGTAGCCCAGCGGCAGGTTGGCGAGCCAGGAGTCACGCTTGAGGGTATAGGTGCGGTCATAACCGACGGTGTTGCCCGCGGCATAGTGGTTGACAGAGGCGACCTGTGTCTTGAATGCCATCACCCGCTTGTACTCGGTGTGGGAGGGGATGGAATCACCGTAGAGCAGGCCACCCGGGCGCACCATGTCGAAGTAGGCGTCCGGCACGGCCAGGGTGGCGAAGGAGTTGGCGGCGTGGATGGTGATCTTGCTGCGATCCAGCTTGCCCGCTTCCAGCAGCCACTGGGAGTCCAGTTTGAACTGGGCCAGCCCCATCTTGACGTCCTCTTTCTCCTCAACCGGGAAGTGGGTCATGATGCCGACCGGGGTGATCCCCTTGAGCTTGAGCATAGCCAGCGCATCCTGCTTGGCATCGGCCAGACGCAGGTCGATGCCGTTGCGGCTCATGCCGGCGGAGTTGAGCGCAATATGCACCGGAATGGCGGTGTGGTGGCGCTGGGCGATCTCGGCGATACCCTGGGCACTTACGAGGCTGCCGATCAGCTCCTCCATCTTGTAGGGCAGGGCCTGCTCTACTTCATCCGGAGTGGCGGCACGTACCCGCATCAGACGGCCGGTAAAGCCCTTCTCGCGGGCGACGCGCGCCTCTTCGTTGCTGGCGATGCCGATGCAGGGGATATTGGCCTTGACCACGGAGGGGACCAGCAGGTCGATGCCATGACCATAAGCGTCGGCCTTCATGATGGCGCAGATCTGCGGGCCCTTGTCGCCGAGGCGATCCTTGAGGGTCTGGATATTGTGTTCAAAGGCGCCCAGATCCACTTCCAACCAGGCGTTGCTGGCGGTTTGCTCCTGGCCGTTGCGATGATCCGTCGCAAGGGGCAGATAGGGAGCCGCAACGGCTTGGCCCGCGAGCAGGCCGAAGATCAGGGTAGCCAGCAGAGTTTTCTTGTGCATGGTGATTCCTTTTTGTTGTTCGCGTTGGATAGTTTGGACGGGGTCGGCCACATTGGTGGTGGTTTAATCACAACTTGTTGTTATTATTATGATCTTTGTCACTCTCAACAGGCGCTGACTGGTTGGGAGTCTACCGCAACACGGGTTCGGCCGACACTCGTCAGGGGAATAAAATGGTCAATCTTGAGTTACGTTTGCCACCACCGCTGATCTTCCTGCTCTGTGCCGGGGCCATGTGGTGGCTAAGAGGGGAGAGCCAGCCAGGCATCTGGGCAATGACGCTGATGGCTGTGCTGGTAGTGGCGGGGGCCATCATGGGCTTTGGTGCCCTGCAACGGTTTCGTCACCACCAGACCACGGTCAGCCCCACCAAACCTCAGCACACCAGTCGTCTGGTGACCTGTGGCGTCTATCGTGTCAGTCGCAATCCCATGTATCTGGGGCTGCTCTGCTGGCTGGCCGCCTGGGGCTGTTATCTCGGTGGAAGTTGGGTCTGGGTTGGGCCAATCGTGCTGGTGGCCTGGCTGACCCGCTTTCAGATCATGCCGGAGGAGCGGCTGCTGCGCGCCCGTTTCGGCGACGAGTATGTGGCGTATTGCCAGCGCGTTCGCCGTTGGTGCTGACTGGCTGTGAGCTGCGTGAGCTGAGGGATAAGTCGGGTCAGCCGTGCGGGATAAAGAAAACCCCGGCTGGCCCGGGGTTCTCGAGGGGCAGGTTAGAAAAAATCGCCCTTCTCGTCCTTGGTGGGTTCGAGGCTCCAGCCGGTGGCATCGCTGCTGCTGGCAATCTGCCCCTTCTCCTTCCACAGCTTGATCTTGAGGCGCAGGTTGTTGGCCGAGTCGGCGTTCTTCACCGCCTCTTCTTCCTCAATTACCCCTTCCACCACCAGATCGAACAGTGCACTGTCGAAGGTAACCATGCCGAGGGCCTTGGATTTTTCCATCACCTCTTTGAGGCCGCCAAATTCGCCGCGCTTGATCATGTCGCGGATGGTGTGGGTGCCGAGCATGATCTCCACTGCGGCCCGGCGACCGCCATCGGTGGTTTTCACCAGCCGCTGGGAGACAAAAGCCTTGAGGTTGTTGCCCAGATCGTTGAGCAGCTGGGGGCGGCGCTCCTCGGGGAAGAAGTTGATGATGCGATCCAGCGCCTGGTTGGCGTTGTTGGCGTGCAGGGTGGAGATGGCAAGGTGGCCGGTTTCGGAGAAGGCCAGCGCATGTTCCATGGTCTCGCGATCGCGGATCTCGCCGATAAGAATGACGTCCGGCGCCTGACGCAGGGTGTTTTTCAGGGCAGCATGGAAGCTACGGGTATCTACCCCCACCTCCCGCTGGTTGATGATGCTCTTGCGGTGACGATGAACGAACTCCACCGGATCCTCGATGGTGATGATGTGGCCACCGCTGTTGCGGTTGCGATGGTCGATAAGCGCCGCCAGCGAAGTGGATTTACCCGAGCCGGTACCGCCGACAAACAGCACCAGACCGCGTTTCTCCATGATGGTGTCGAGCAGCACAGGCGGGAGTTTGAGATCTTCAAAGCGGGGGATTTCGGTCTTGATGTTGCGGGCCACAAGAGAGACTTCGTTGCGCTGCTTGAAGATGTTGACCCGAAAGCGGCCGATCTGGGGCAGGGAGATGGCGAGGTTCATCTCCAGATCCTTCTCGAACTGCTGCTTCTGCTCGCCATCCATGATCTCGGCGGCGATCCGCGCCACTTCACCCGGTTCCAGCGGCGTTTCGTTGAGGGGGCGCAGGCCGCCGTTAAATTTGGCGCAGGGGGGCGCGCCGGTCGACAGATAGAGGTCTGAGCCATCCTGCTTGGCCAGGATCTGTAACATGTCTCGCAATTCCATTTTTTTGCCTCGTCGATCAATGAGATGCCATGAGCGGGATGATATTGAGTGTACAGCCTCAGGCGCCGGTCAGTTTCTCGCGAAAGACAAAAAAGACCGCACCGAGAATGCAGAGCCCTGCCCAGAGATAGTCCCATTTCAGATCTTCCTTGAGATAGAAGATAGAGAAGGGGACGAATACGGTGAGTGTGATCACTTCTTGCAGGATTTTAAGTTGGCCCACGCTCATCACCGTATGGCCGATGCGGTTGGCGGGCACTTGCAGCAGGTATTCGAACAGGGCGATACCCCAGCTCACCAGGGCGGCAATGATCCAGGGTTTATGGTTCATGCTCTTGAGGTGAGCGTACCAGGCGAAGGTCATAAAGACGTTGCTGCAGAGCAGCAGACCGATACTGGTGAAAATCGGGTTCATAGGGTTCTCCTTGAAAATCCGGCGCATTTTATCCCTGAACCACGGGTTTTCATACGTGGTGCGGGAGGGTATTTTTAACCAACAGGATAAGCCGTGCGAGGTATGCGACGGGATGGGCAAGTTATGCGGGATTGTGTTGTTACTGTTATTTGCCATGCCGTTGCGTGCGGCCCCGACGCTGACGGTGGCCACCGATCTGTGGCCGCCATTTCGCATCCTGCAAGCGGATGGCCGGTTGCAGGGGCTCGACATGGACATCCTGCGCCGGTTGCAACAGGCGAGCGGCATTGAGTTGCAGGTACGGCGGATGCCGTGGGGCAGGGCGCTCAAGCAGATGCAGACCGGCCAGGTCGATCTGATGATTGGTCTCGCCTATACCGCCGAGCGGGCGCAGTTTATCGACTATCTGCAGCCTGCCTACTACCAGTGCTGGCCCGCGTTTTATGGTCAGCCGGTCAATGTGGCCCGGATCCACCAATACCGCGATCTGCAGGGGGTGAAGGTGGGCTATGTGCTCAACTCCGCCTACTTTGAGCCCTTCAACAGTGACAGCCGCCTCGACAAGCACGGAGTACCTACCGAAGATCAGCTGCTGCGCATGGTGCAGCGTGGTCACCTGCCGCTGATGATCGGTACCGACTGTCAGGTGGACTATGCCCTGAGTCAGGGAAATGCCAGCCGGATAGGCAAGGCGGACTACCGTCCCGCCACGCCGGTGACCCTCTATCTGGGGATGAGCAAGCACTCACCTCACCAGTCGCTGCGCCAGCCCTTGCTGGTGGCGCTGCAAAATCTGGTGGCCAGCGGCGAGATAAGCGTGATGGCCAAGCGTTACCAGCCTTGACCTTGGGTGGCAAGCCACTGTTATCATGCCATTTTCCTGCTTCTCCCCCGGCGCTGCGACAGGGCCGGGGGAAGCCTTGTTATTCGGGGATCCTCCTTGTACCTCTCGCTTATCGCCCGCCAGCAGCGCTGGCAGCGGCGCTGGCTCTGTGGCCTGACGCTGCTGACCCTGCTGCTGTTTCTCTTCTCCCTCGTCTGGGGCGAGTTTGTGCTGCTGCCCTGGCAGCCCCTTGGCGATCTCGAACAGCGCATCCTGCTGGAGCTGCGCCTGCCGCGCGCCCTGCTGGCCCTCTTGGCTGGCGCCGCGCTCGCTTGTGGCGGCGCCGTATTGCAGGTGATGCTGCACAACCCGGTAGCCGAACCCGGGCTGCTTGGCGTTTCAAGCGGAGCAGGACTGGCTGCCATGGTTGCGATGGCGGTGGCCAAGTCCCTCGGCCTCTATCTGCCTGGCTGGGGGCTGTCGCTGGCGGCCTTCGGTGGCGCCCTGCTGGTGACCATGCTGCTCATTCGGCTGGCTCGTCGGGCGCGTCTCGGCCATGCCCGCTTGCTATTGTTTGGCGTCGCCATCGGCATTCTCACCAATGCCGCCATGACCTGGTTGATGTACTTTGCCGATGATGGCTCCTTGCGTGAATTCATGTTCTGGATGATGGGCAGCCTCTCTTACGGCAGCCAGCAGTTCGGCTGGTGGTGGCTGGTGCTGCCGCTCACCCTGGGCTGGCTCTGCTGGCAGGGCAAGGCGCTGCAACAGTTGTTGTTGGGGGAGACCCAGGCCCGCCTGATGGGGATGGATGTCGACAAGTTGCGGGTGCGGCTGGTGCTGGCGGTCTGTCTGCTGACCGGTGTGGCGGTGTCGTTGTGTGGTGTCATCGGTTTTGTCGGGTTGGTGGTGCCCCATCTGCTGCGGCTCTGCGGTGGCAGCGATCAGCGCTTTCTGCTGCCTGCCTCGGCGCTTGGCGGCGGGGCCCTGCTGCTGGCGGCCGATCTGGTTGCTCGATCCACCCTGAGCGCGGGGGAGTTGCCTATCGGCGTCATCACCGCCTCGGTGGGGGCGCCGCTCTTTATCTACCTGCTATTGAGGCAAACTGCCGATGGTGCTGCATGAATATCTGCATGATTTGGTCGGGGCGCGCAGTCTCCTTATTTACCCGTTGTTGAGGCAAGATGCCGATGTCACCCGCTGATCCCATGCCGGTTTCTTCTCGTGCTGCTGCGCCGCTGCTGGAGGCGCGCGCACTCGCCATTGCCGGACGGCTCTCTCCTCTAGATATCCGCTGGCATGGCGGCCAGTTGGTGGCGCTGCTTGGCCCCAATGGCAGTGGCAAGTCGACCCTGCTCGGGGCGCTGGCGGGGATTTTATCCGCCGATGGCACAGTGCTGCTGGGGGGGAAGTGCTTACTGACATGAGTTGGCCCGAGCTTGCCAAACGGCGCGCCATGCTGCCCCAGCGTCAGCCCCAGCTGTTTCATATTCCGGTGTTTCAGGTGTTGAGCCTGGGGCTCGATGAGATGGTTGCACCTGCCAGACAGAACGAGGCGATAAATGCATTGTGCGAGGCATTGGAGCTGGAAGCTTTGCTGGCTCGTGACTTCAGCAGGTTGTCGGGGGGCGAGCAGCAGCGGGTGCTGATTGCCCGCACCCTGCTGCAGGTGTGGCCGGGCCTCAATCCGACCGGCAAGGTGCTGCTGCTGGACGAGCCGCTGGCGGGGCTCGACCTGCATCACCAGCTGGCGCTATTGCGGTTGCTGAAAACCCTGGCCGGGCAGGGCTTGCTGGTGGTGCTCGCCATCCACGATATCAATCTGGCCATCGACTGGGCCGACCGCATTCTCTGCCTGCAAGGGGGCACGGTGGTGCGCGAAGGGGGTGTCGAGCTGGTGGATGAGGCGCTGCTGGCGCAGGTATTCCAGATCCGCACCGACCGCATCGAAGCTGCGGGGCGCGTGTGGTTTATGCCCAGTTTGTAAGTAGGGTGTACAGGAAAGAGGGCGCATGTAGGGCCGATTAGCGAAGCGTAATCGGCTGACAGCAAGAAGAAGGGGCCGGTATCAAAAATACCGGCCCCATTGGTTTTATTCGCAGTTCAAGCCTGTTTGCTCAGGCGCACCTGCGCCGCCTCTGCCAGCATCGCCAGCAGGGTTTCGGTGTCGCTCCACGACAAGCAGGCATCTGTGATGCTCTGGCCGAAGGTGGCGGCGCAGCCGTTCTCCACATCCTGCCGCCCTTCCACCAGGAAGCTCTCGGCCATGATACCGGCGATGCCGGTACGGCCGCGGCGCAGCTGATCGCAGATATCTTGCGCCACCAGCAGCTGACGGCGGTGATCCTTCATGCTGTTGCCATGGCTGAAATCGACCACCAGACGCTCCGGCAGGCCCACATCGGCCAACGCTTCACAGGCTTCATCGACACTGGCGGTGTCGTAGTTGGGTCGGTGGCCGCCACGCAGGATCACATGACCAAAGGGGTTACCAGCGGTGCGGTAGATGGTCATCTTGCCGTCCTTGTCCGGCGAATAGAAGATGTGGCTGTGACGGGCGGCGCGCACCGCATCGATGGCGATGCGGGTATTGCCGTCGGTGCCGTTCTTGAAGCCAACCGGGCAGGAGAGGGCCGAAGCCATCTCGCGGTGTACCTGGGATTCGGTGGTGCGTGCGCCGATGGCGCCCCAGGTGATGAGGTCGGCAATATACTGGCCGGTCACCATATCGAGGAATTCGGTGGCGGTTGGCATGCCGATCTCGTTGATGTCGACCAGCAGTTTGCGCGCCAGTTTCAGCCCTTCGTTGACGTCGAAGCTGCCATCGAGGCGAGGATCGTTGATCAGCCCTTTCCAGCCGACGATGGTGCGCGGCTTCTCGAAATAGGTGCGCATCACGATGCAGAGGCTCTCTTTATACTGCTCGCGCAGGGCATTGAGGCGCTGGGCATACTCGCGAGCAGCAGCGGGATCATGAATAGAGCAGGGGCCGACAATGACCAGCAGGCGCTGATCGTCTCCGGCCAGAATGGCTTCCACTTCGCGACGGGCATCCAGCAGATTCTGGGCAATGGTATCGGTGATCGGAAACGCGTGTGCAAGCTCGCTCGGAGTGATCAGTGACTCCAGGCGACGGGTGCGCAATTCATCTGTGTGAATGGACATACAACTCAAGTCTCGAGTGGGTGGTGTCAGCCGCAAGGGGCGAAAAAGCAAAGAGATAAAATAAAGCAAAAGTCCCCTGATTGAAACCTTGGGGGGCTCTGATAGGATGTGAGGCCAAAATCGATTCCAAATGAGGTAGATAGCGTGGCAAAGCCAGGGGCAACCGGGGTCACCCGCATCATCAACGCAACCGGTTACAGCATGAAGGGGCTCAAGTCAGCCTGGATTAACGAGGCGGCGTTTCGGCAGGAGCTGATGCTGATCCTGTTGCTGATGCCACTTGCCTTCTGGATTGGCGATTCCCTCAACCAGATCCTGCTGCTTATCGTCATCAGCTGGCTGGTGGTGATCGTCGAGATCCTCAACTCCGCCATTGAAGCTGTGGTAGACAGGGTTGGCTCCGAGCATCATGAGCTCTCCGGTCGCGCCAAGGATTTGGGCTCTGCCGCCGTCTTTATCGCGTTGGCCCTCAATGCCCTGGTGTGGGGCGCGCTGGTGGGCCGCAACCTGTTGGGGTGGTGGTAAGCCATCACGCTGCTTTGAGGTTCTGCTTCATACAAAAGCCCGTCATCACGACGGGCTTTTTGCTGCGCAGATAAGGGGCTATCAGTGGAGGATGCGGGCACGGATGGTGCCGTTGATCTCCTTGAGCTTGGCGAGCGCCTTCTCGCTGTGCTCCGTCTCCACGTCGATCACCACGTAACCGATATGGCTGCTGGTCTGCAGGTATTGACCGGCGATGTTGATCCCCTCTTCGGCGAAGATCTGGTTGATCTGGTTCATCACGCCCGGCTGGTTGCGGTGAATATGCAGCAGGCGGCTGGAGCCCTTGTGGCCCGGCAGCGACACTTCCGGGAAGTTGACGGCGGAGAGGGTGGAGCCGTTGTCGGAGTATTTGACCAGCTTGTTGGCCACTTCCAGCCCGATGTTCTCCTGCGCTTCATGGGTGGTGCCACCGATGTGCGGGGTCAGGATGACGTTCTCCAACCCGCGCAGCGGGCTTTGGAACTCCTCGTCGTTGGACTTGGGCTCGACCGGGAAGACGTCGATGGCAGCGCCGGCAATATGGCCGCTCTTGATGACGTCAGCCAGCGCATCGATATCCACCACGGTACCGCGGGCGGCGTTGATAAAGATGGCGCCCGGTTTCATCATCCGCAGCTGCTCGGCACCGATCATGTTCTTGGTGGAGGCGGTTTCCGGCACGTGCAGGCTGATGACGTCAGACATATTGAGCAGCTCGACCATGCTCGGCACCTGAATGGCGTTACCCAGCGAGAGCTTGTTCTCGATATCGTAGTAATAAACCTTCATGCCGATGCTTTCGGCGATGATGCCAAGCTGGGTACCGATGTGGCCGTAGCCGATGATGCCGAGCTTCTTGCCGCGCGCTTCCACCGAGCGGTTGGCCAGTTTTTCCCACACGCCGCGATGGCACTTGGCGTTTTTCTCGGGGATGCCGCGCAGCAGCAGCAGGATCTCACCCAGAACCAGCTCGGCAACCGAGCGGGTGTTGGAGAAGGGGGCGTTGAAGACCGGAATACCGCGGATCTGGGCCGCTTCCAGCTCGACCTGGTTGGTACCGATGCAGAAGCAGCCGATGGCGACCAGTTTGCTGGCGGCGTCGAGCACTTTCTCGGTGATCTGGGTGCGGGAGCGCAGCCCGATGAAATGGACGTCGCGGATCTGCTCGATCAGCTCCTCTTCGGAGAGCGAGGTCTTGAGATACTCCACACTGGTGTAACCTGCAGCACGAAAGGTCTCTACGGTGTTGGGGTGAACCCCCTCCAGCAGCAGAACCTTGATTTTATCCTTGTCCAACGAAAACTTGGCAGTCATGACGATCCCTCTGTATGTGCAAACGTAAGTGCAGATTTGGTGTGCGAAGAAAACCGTAAAGTAGCAAAAACGTTTGGGAGAGGGAATATTTGTGACG
The DNA here is from genome assembly GCF_051919425.1 of Aeromonas sp. 75A. Classification (NCBI taxonomy): domain Bacteria; kingdom Pseudomonadati; phylum Pseudomonadota; class Gammaproteobacteria; order Aeromonadales; family Aeromonadaceae; genus Aeromonas; species Aeromonas sp. 75A. The sequence continues at coordinate 3,737,792 of NZ_JBQBES010000002.1, forward strand.
AAAGTCAAATTCTTTGAAGTTATCAACGAATGTTGTAAACATCCGTATGCAACTTGTTGAGGGATAAATAAAAACGGCGCCATCAGGCGCCGCCATTTATTCACAGTGCAATGTTTGGGTCATATCCCATCCCGGGGCTCAATCAACGCCGCTGCTGCGTCAGAGGTGGCAGAGTGGCGCTGGCGAGCGAGGGAGGATGCCGCTGCACTGTGCTACCGGTGTCGGGATTACTGGGTAATCACGCCGTCCGGCGTACCGATCAGAACAACATCGGCGCCGCGCGCGGCGAACAGGCCGTTGGTGACCACACCAACAATGGCGTTCAGTCGTACTTCCAGCGCCTTGGCGTCGGTAATGGCCATGCCTTTCACATCCAGAATGTGGTTGCCGTTGTCGGTGACCACGCCTTCACGCCACACCGGGTTGCCACCCAGTTTGCGAATTTCGCGGGCCACGTATTCGCGGGCCATCGGGATCACTTCCACCGGCAGCGGGAACTGGCCCAGCACGTCGACGGTCTTGGTGTTGTCGATGATGCAGATGAACTTGTCAGCGACGGCGGCAACAATCTTCTCGCGGGTCAGGGCTGCGCCACCGCCCTTGATCATGTCGCGGGTTGCGTTGATCTCGTCGGCGCCATCCACATAGACGGAGAGGGCGTCGATCTCGTTGAGATCATATACGGTGATGCCGAAGCCCTTGAGGCGCTCGGTAGAGGCCACGGAGCTGGATACCGCCCCCTTGATCTCGTCCTTCATGGTCGCCAGCGCGTCGATAAAGTGGTTGACGGTAGAGCCGGTGCCCACCCCGACGATGGTGCCGGGAACCACATACTTGAGCGCAGCCCAACCGGCCGCCTTCTTCATTTCATCTTGAGTCATGATCGTTCCTTAAGAAAAAAGCGGGCGCATTATATCCAACCCGGTACCCCGTCGCGACCTTGTTGCTCACGTTCCGGGGCAAAAAGAGGGACTTTGTAAATCGTTTGCCTGTTTATTCTGCGTTTGCGCGCGCAAAGCCGGGGCTGCTGGCCAAAAACAGCTTATTCAAAGCGCCAGCAGTGGCTCGGGGTGATGATCTGGGGCAGCGGCACATCCCACTCCTCTTGCGGGACCGCATCTACCTGCTGGCAGTCGTGGGCAATGCCGAGCGGCTTGGGGCCCAGCTTGTGCTCATGCCAGATGGCGAGAGTGCGATCGTAGTAGCCGCCCCCCATGCCAAGACGATTGCCCTGGGCATCGAAGGCGACCAGCGGGGTGCAGATAAGATCGAGCGTGCTGTGGGGCACCACCTGCAGGATATCCAGCTCCGGCTCTTCGATGCCGTAGCGGTTGCGCACCATGGGGCTGGTGGCGGTATAGCGCAAAAAGAGCAGGTGCCCCGGGGTAAAGGGGTGGAGCACCGGCAGGTAGACCTCTTTGTGCTGGGCCCACAGCCAATGGATGGTGGGCAAGGGGTTGATCTCCCCGTCATTGGCCAGATAGAGGGCAATGCGTTTGGCGGCGAGGATCTCGGGGTGTTGCTTGAACTGGGCCAGCAGCTGTTGGGCCGCCGCCTGCTGCTCGGCCGGACTCAGATTTTTGCGGCGTTGACGAACCAGTTGGCGCAGGGATTGACGTTCGGGTTGGGACTCATGCATGGGGAACCTCTGGTATAGCTGCGCATCGATGGCTTGAACGCGCTCTACCTTAGCACATTCACTCTTGACGTTAAGGGGGACAGGGGAACTCCCGCCCCGGACGGCTGATGCCCGGAACGGTGGGATAAATGCTGGCTGATCCGTTAGTGAGTCAACAAGGGCCAGGGTGTGGCCCCTGTTGACAGCATGTCGGCGCGCCAGACTCTGGTCAGTTACTTGTCAGCCTTGCCGCGCATCTGGTGCTTCACAAACACTGCAATGAGTGCCGCTACCGCGAGCGCTAATCCTGTGTAGAAACGCATGGACGTTATCCTGTTACTTGTCAGCCTTGCCGCGCATCTGGTGCTTCACGAACACGGCAATCAGTGCCGCCACCGCGAGCGCCATCGGGTAGAAACTCATGCTCACCACCGCCAACGGCGACAGGGCGAAGATGGATCCCAGCAGCAGCGCCTGTGCGCCCCAGGGGATCAGACCCTGTACCACGCAGGAGAAAATATCGAGCATGGAGGCGGCGCGGCGCGGGGTGACACCGTGGTGTTCGGCCAGATCCCGGGCTACCTTGCTGGCGACGATAATAGCCACCGTGTTGTTGGCGGTGCAGAGGTTGGTGAGGCTCACCACCCCGGCGATGCCGAGCTCGGCCGCTTTCTCGTTCTGTTCACCATTGTGCTCGCGCGTGAAACGGGCAATCAGGGCGCTGATGCGCTCGCTGATCCAGGCCAGACCACCCTGACGCTCCATCAGGGCGCCGAGGCCGCCGATCAGCATGGAGAGCAGGAAGATCTCCTGCATGCCGGTAAAGCCCTGATAGATATCCTTGCTGAACTGACCGATGGCGTAGCCGTTGATCATGCCCACCACTCCGGCGGCCAGAATGCCGATCCCCAGCACCACAAACACATTCACCCCGGCGAGCGCCAGCCCCAGGATCAGCAGATAAGGCATCACCTTGAACAGCTCGATGGCGCTGCCGCTGGCAGGGGATTCACCCACTGAGCCCAGGGTCAGATAGAGCAGGATCACCGCGATGGCGGCAGGGGCCGCAATCTTGAAGTTCTCGCGGAACTTGTCCTTCATCTCGCACCCCTGACTGCGGGTTGCTGCTATGGTGGTGTCGGAGATGATGGAGAGGTTATCGCCAAACATGGCGCCGGAGAGAATGGTGCCTGCCATCAGCACCGGATCGATACCGGCCGCCTGCGCCACGCCCAGCGCGACCGGCGCCACGGCACCTATGGTGCCCATGGAGGTGCCCATAGCGGTAGCAATAAAGGCAGAGATGAGGAACAGCCCGGGCAACAGCGCCCAGCCAGGGATGAGCGACAGGCCCAGCGCCACGGTGGCATCAACGCCGCCGGTGGCCTTGGCCACGCTGGCAAAGGCGCCCGCTAGCAGATAGATAAGGCACATCGCCATGATATTGCTGTGGCCGACCCCCTTGAAGAAGGTCTCCAGATTGCTGTTGAAGCTCTCTTTGCCAAGCAGCAGGGCGAGCATCACCGCAGGCAGGGCAGCAACCGGAGCGGGCAGCTGATAGAAGGCGAATTCGACCCCCTGCAGGGTCAGCCAGGTACCGGTACCGATAAAGAGTGCGAGAAAAACCAGAAGTGGCAACAAGGCCCTGGCACTGGGTTGGATCTGGATCATGTGTTCCTCTGAAATTGAACAATGACCTCCTGTCATAAACTGCTTTGTACCTGTATCGGATAGGGATAGGGGGAAAACAGGGCGGGCATCCTGCCGCATTGGGGTGCCCACAGTAGTGAGTCAACCTCGCCTGGTCAAGATAGACGTCCAGATGGATAGGTGTTTTTGTTTGATGATTCTGGTGTTATTGAGATATCCAAAGAATATTCGGAAAAAGAAGTTAGTGCTGTTTATTGTTCATTGTCGTTCTGGCTCAGTCAGCGGGTATCTGGGGGTATCGCGTGCCTTTAATAAGGAAAGAGGGAAACGATAAGATCTCTGCATGCCATCTTGGGGATTTCTCCCGCTGCCAAACGTCAGCCGCACCTCTCTCTATCTCTACGTGAGCATGGTGCGGATATTTCCAGAACGTGTGGACACAAGACCTGGGCTGTGTGGTTACTGTGTCAGTTTCTCCACCGCCTGAACGGCTGTCGCGAGAGCATCCTGTTCCAGCGTCAGCGGAATGTGGCCAATACCGGGCAGCAGGGTTACAGGCCAGGAGATGCCGAGACGTCTTAACTCAGGTTCAAGTTGATCTGTTTGGAAGGCTTCGTCATTTGCACCCGCGATCACGGCGCAGGGGCGTTGCACATTGCGTAAATTCTGCTGATAGTCGCGCTCTGGCTGAAAGTTAGAGGCAAGGTTGAAGGAGTAGGAGGGGGTCAGCAGGGATTTCGCCTCATCATTAAGGGCAAAGTTCAGCACGGTCAGATGGTTGAGTGCGGAAATATGGAAACCGTTGAGGATGCTCAGGGCGATGAGGCGAGGCAAGCCGACACGCACCCAGCCACCGCTGTTGGGCCGGTAGTTGGCGGCGGTGGGGCCAAGATAGGGGGAGAGCAGCAGATAGCTCTCGAACAGGGTTTGTCTCGTGCTGCCAGTAACGCGCAGCACAAAGCCACCCCCTGACGAGAAGCCGACGAGTGTTGCAGGCTTACCGGGGGCTACCGACTTGATGAAATCTTCCAGATCGTCTTCAAGCTGACCGATGTAGGAAATGGTGCCTTTGTTGCCCGATGCGCCATGGCCGCGAATATCGAGGGCGTAGGCGTCATATCCCGCTTGCGAAAAGGCGTTCGCCATCTTGTGCATGCTCTGACTGCTGGCAGAAGAGCCGTGAACCAGTACCACGCTGCCCTTGACCTTGTTGTTCTTCGTATTGCCCTCTGCGCCATAGTGCCGATAGGCCAACTGCGTGCCGTCACGCGCCGGGTACCTTGAGAGAGGTGGCATGTTGCTCCAGTCACTCCCCTTGAAAGGGTCGTTGATGCTGGCCATCGCCGGTGCCGGACTCGGCCCGCCAAACAGCAGAGCCGCGGCCAGCATGACCAGGGTCAGTGATACCAACCCCACAGCAAACAGCAATCCTGCGCTCATCCTTGCACCTCATTTGATATCGACACGGGCGTTGCCCTGATTTTGCTTATGCTGGCATTTCACTCGTTCGAACCTATCAGATGGCACCCGGTCTGCCAAATGATGGAGTGAGACGATGAAAAACGGCCTGTGACCAAAAGGAAGTTCTTGGCCAGCCAGTGGGCGCTGCCGTTGGCGAGTGCAGCAAGGAGTGGTGGCATCATGGCTTTTCAAACCCGGCGCGGGCTGGTAAAACGGTCTCTTTCCATAATTAAAAGAGATGAGAGGGTGGAGATGGACAATCCGATCCGTGTGGCCGTGATGGGCTGTAATGGTCGTATGGGCAAGGTGCTGCTGGAGGCCATCACCAACACCGATGGCGTGGTGGTTGGTGCTGCACTGGAGCGGCCGGGTTCGGCGGTGATCGGTCTCGATGCCGGTGAGCTCAATGGGCTGGGCCATCTGGGTGTGGCCATCAGCGACAGTCTGGACAAGGTGCGCGATGAGTTTGATCTTATCATCGACTTCACCCGTCCCGAGGTGACGCTGGCCAATCTGGCCTTTGCGCTGGCCCACCACAAGCAGATGGTGATCGGCACCACCGGTTTTGACGATGCAGGCAAGGCCGCCCTGAAAGAGGCGGGCAAGCAGATCGGTATCGTGTTCGCCTCCAACTACTCGGTCGGGGTCAACCTGGTGTTCAAGCTGCTGGAGCAGGCCGCCAAGGTGATGGGGGATTACACCGACATCGAGATCATCGAAGGCCACCATCGCCACAAGGTGGATGCGCCATCCGGTACCGCGCTCTCCATGGGGGAAGTGGTCGCCAAAACGCTGGGCCGGGATCTGAAAGAGTGCGCCGTCTATGGCCGCGAGGGGATCACTGGCGAGCGGGATCGCAACACTATCGGCTTTGCCACCATTCGTGCTGGTGATCTGGTGGGGGAGCATACCGTCATGTTTGCCGATATCGGCGAGCGGGTGGAGATCAGCCACAAGGCCTCCAGCCGCCTGACCTTCGCCAACGGTGCTGTGCGGGCGGGCAAGTGGCTTGGTCAGCAGGGTGCCGGTCTTTATGACATGCAGGATGTGCTCAATCTCAAGTGATGCCTCTGAGCGGCACTTTCGTACTACTGCTACCCCAGTGAAAAACCCCGGCTTGCCGGGGTTTTTGCTGTCAGTTAGCCAGAGTTTGTGTAAAAAGACACGCTGCCTGTAATTTTTAACTGAATGCCTTATAAATCACACTATTGCGTGAACTGCCAGATTTTCCCTTCCTGAATGTCATCACCAGGTAACAGATTTGAGCATCTTTATGGCGGATAAAGCCATTTTTTTACACCAGCAAGAAAAGACTAAAAATTCAAACGCGAAAAAACGTTTTCCATTTTTCATGTTCACTCTTGTCATCATAAAAGCGTTAAATCTGTCATTAATGTTTTTTGTGTAAAAATAAATGTCATTGTTTTGATTGGTTTTTTTGTTTGTTTTTGTCGCTATTGCTGGCTTGGCGTCATCTTTTGGTGGTGGTTTTTCATTTTCTTTCATGGGAGGGGGTTGCAAAGCGATTGAGTGCATAGATAATGGGTAATGTTGCTTTTTTATTGAATTTAGATGCATTTCATCTGAGAAAAGACGTTGAAATGCCACTTTTTTTAAGTAGAATGCGCCCAATTTGCCAGAAATCTGCCGGGTTCGAGTCCTGTCCAAGACCGGAACCGAGCCCGCAACACCCAGGTAAATTGCTGAATTTAAAGCTAAATAACTGGAGGTTGTCTTGAATCACACTGCATTGCTAGTGCTGGAAGATGGAACTGTGTTCAAAGGCGTGTCGATAGGCGCCGAGGGATGTTCCGTTGGTGAAGTGGTTTTCAATACGTCGATGACGGGCTATCAGGAAATCCTCACCGATCCCTCTTATTCCCGTCAGATAGTCACCCTCACTTACCCCCATATAGGCAACACCGGCACCAACAGCGAAGATGAAGAGTCCAGTCAGATCCATGCTCAGGGATTGATCATCCGGGACCTTCCGATACTTGCCTCCAATTTCCGCAATCAGCAATCCCTCTCCGAATACCTCAAGTCTCACAACATCGTTGGCATCGCCGACATCGACACCCGCAAACTGACCCGCATCCTGCGCGAGAAAGGCGCTCAGGCTGGCTGCATTCTGGCCGGGAAACAGGTCGATGAAGCCTATGCCCTCGAGCAGGCCCGCGCCTTCCCCGGTCTGAAGGGGATGGATCTGGCCAAAGAGGTGACGGTTGGTGAAGCGTACAACTGGACCGAAGGGAGCTGGCAGCTTGGCAAGGGGCACGTCACCCCGGATGCCGACCAGCTGAAATACCACGTGGTAGCCTATGACTTTGGCGTCAAGCGCAACATCCTGCGGATGCTGGTTGACCGTGGCTGCCGCCTGACCGTGGTGCCTGCCAAGACCCCGCCCGCCGAGGTACTGGCAATGAACCCGGATGGCATCTTCCTCTCCAACGGCCCTGGCGACCCCGAGCCGTGCGACTACGCCATCGAGGCCATCAAGGCTTTCCTTAATACCAACACGCCGGTGTTCGGCATCTGTCTGGGTCACCAGCTGCTGGGTCTGGCCTCCGGTGCCAAGACCGTCAAGATGAAGTTTGGCCACCACGGCGCCAACCATCCGGTGAAGAGCCTCGATGACAACACCGTCATGATCACCGCTCAGAACCACGGCTTTGCGGTAGACGAGAACAGCCTGCCGGATTGCCTGCGCGCCACCCACGTCTCCCTGTTCGATGGTTCCCTGCAAGGTATCCATCGCACCGACCGTCCGGCCTTCAGCTTCCAGGGGCACCCCGAAGCGAGCCCGGGCCCGCACGACTGTGCCGGTCTCTTTGACCACTTTATTGAATTGATTAAGCAGTATCGCGCCTAAGAAATAGAGGAAAGAGTTTCATGCCAAAACGTAATGACCTTCAGAGCATCCTGATCCTCGGCGCCGGCCCCATCGTCATCGGCCAAGCCTGCGAATTTGACTACTCCGGCGCCCAGGCGTGCAAAGCCCTGCGCGAGGAGGGCTACCGCGTTATTCTGGTCAACTCCAACCCGGCCACCATCATGACCGACCCGGAGATGGCTGACGCCACCTACATCGAGCCCATCACCTGGGAAGTGGTGCGCGAAATCATCAAGAAAGAGCGCCCGGACGCCATCCTGCCCACCATGGGCGGCCAGACTGCGCTTAACTGCGCACTGGCACTGGAGAAGCATGGCGTGCTGGCCGAGTTCGGTGTCGAGATGATCGGTGCCACCGCCGACGCCATCGACAAGGCCGAAGACCGCTCCCGTTTTGACAAGGCGATGCGCAGCATTGGCCTCGAGTGCCCGCGTGCCGGTATCGCCCACAACATGGAAGAGGCGTGGGGCGTGCAGCAGATGGTCGGCTTCCCCTGCATCATCCGTCCCTCCTTTACCATGGGCGGCTCCGGCGGCGGCATCGCCTACAACACCGAAGAGTTCGTCGAGATCTGCGAGCGCGGTCTGGACTTGTCGCCGACCAAAGAGCTGCTCATCGACGAGTCGCTGATCGGCTGGAAAGAGTACGAGATGGAAGTGGTGCGGGATCGCAACGACAACTGCATCATCGTCTGCGCCATCGAAAACTTCGACCCCATGGGTATCCACACCGGTGACTCCATCACGGTCGCGCCAGCCCAGACGCTGACCGACAAGGAGTACCAGCTGATGCGCAACGCCTCCATGGCGGTGCTGCGCGAAATCGGCGTCGAGACCGGCGGCTCCAACGTCCAGTTCGGTATCAACCCGAAAGATGGCCGCATGGTCATCATCGAGATGAACCCGCGGGTGTCGCGCTCCTCTGCGCTGGCCTCCAAGGCGACCGGTTTCCCCATTGCCAAGATCGCTGCCAAGCTCGCCATCGGTTACACCCTCGACGAGCTGATGAACGACATCACCGGCGGTCGCACTCCGGCCTCCTTCGAGCCGGCCATCGACTATGTGGTCACCAAGGTGCCGCGCTTCAACTTCGAAAAATTCGCCGGTGCCAACGACCGTCTGACGACCCAGATGAAGTCGGTCGGCGAAGTGATGGCCATCGGCCGCAACTTCCAAGAGTCCCTGCACAAGGCGCTGCGCAGCCTCGAAACTGGCAAAACCGGCTTCGACCCCATGGTTGACCTCAATGCCCCGGACTCCCTGACCCGCATCCGTCACGAGCTGCAGGACGCCGGTAGCGACCGTATCTTCTATATCGCCGATGCGTTCCGCGCCGGTCTCTCCATGGACGGCATCTTCAAGCTGACCAAGATTGACCCCTGGTTCCTGGTACAGATTGAAGATCTGGTGAAGCTGGAAGAAGAGGTGAAAGAGCGCGGCATGGCCGGTCTCGATGCCGACTTCCTGCGAGCCCTCAAGCGCAAAGGCTTTGCCGATGCCCGTCTGGCCAAGATCCTCGGTGTGGCCGAAGGGGAAGTGCGCAAACTGCGCGCCCGCCACAACATCTTCCCGGTCTACAAGCGGGTCGATACCTGCGCCGCCGAGTTCGCCACCAACACCGCCTACATGTATTCGAGCTATGACGAGGAGTGCGAAGCGGCCCCGAGCAACCGCGACAAGATCATGATCATCGGCGGCGGCCCGAACCGTATCGGTCAGGGTATCGAGTTCGACTACTGCTGCGTGCACGCGGCGCTGGCCCTGCGCGAAGATGGTTACGAGACCATCATGGTCAACTGCAACCCGGAGACCGTCTCCACCGATTACGACACCTCGGATCGCCTCTACTTCGAGCCGGTGACCCTGGAAGATGTGCTGGAAATCGTGCGCATCGAAAAACCCAAGGGCGTCATCGTTCAGTACGGTGGCCAGACCCCGCTGAAACTGGCCCGAGCACTGGAAGCCAACGGCGTGCCGATTATCGGTACCAGCCCGGATGCCATCGACCGCGCCGAAGACCGCGAGCGCTTCCAGTCTGCCGTCGAGCGCCTTGGCCTCAAGCAGCCGGAAAACGGCACCGTCACCGCGCTGGAGCAGGCCGTGCTGCTGGCCGAGCGCATTACCTACCCGCTGGTGGTTCGCCCCTCCTACGTGCTGGGTGGCCGCGCCATGGAAATCGTCTATGACGAGCAGGATCTGCGTCGCTACTTCGCCGAGGCGGTCAGCGTCTCCAACGAATCGCCGGTACTGCTGGACCGCTTCCTGGACGATGCGACCGAGCTGGACGTGGATGCCATCTGCGACGGAACCGACGTGGTCATCGGCGGCATCATGGAGCACATCGAGCAGGCCGGTATTCACTCCGGTGACTCCGGTTGCTCCCTGCCTCCTTACACCTTGTCCAAGAAGATTCAGGACGAGATCCGCGAGCAGGTGCGCAAGCTGGCGCTGGAGCTCGGCGTTATCGGCCTGATGAACGTGCAGTTCGCGGTCAAGGGCGATGACATCTACCTCATCGAGGTGAACCCGCGTGCTGCCCGTACCGTGCCGTTCGTCTCCAAGGCGACCGGTGCCCCGCTGGCCAAGATTGCCGCCCGTGTGATGGCCGGTCAGTCGCTGCAAGAACAGGGCTTTACCAAAGAGATCATCCCGCCCTACTACTCGGTGAAAGAGGTGGTACTGCCGTTTGCCAAGTTCCCGGGGGTTGACCCGCTGCTGGGGCCGGAGATGCGCTCTACCGGTGAGGTTATGGGGGTGGGCAGCAGCTTTGCCGAGGCCTATGCCAAGGCGCAGCTGGGTGCCAACCACGCCGTACCGAAAGAGGGGCGCGCCCTGTTGTCGGTGCGCCACAGCGACAAGGCGCAGGTGGTCGACTTGGCCGCCAAGCTGCTGGAGCTGGGCTACGAGCTGGATGCCACTCACGGCACCGCGGTCGCGCTGGGTGAAGCAAGCATCAACCCGCGCCTGGTCAACAAGGTGCACGAAGGTCGCCCGCACATTCTCGACCGCATCAAGAATGGCGAGTACACCTACATCGTCAACACCGCCGAAGGGCGAGTGGCGATCCAGGACTCCAAGCAGCTGCGTCGCGCCGCCTTGCAGAACAAGGTGGCGTATACCACCACCATGAATGAGGCGTTTGCCACCTGCATGGCCATCAGCGTGGATGCCACCGCCAACGTCAACTCGGTGCAGGAGCTGCACCAGAAGGTGAAAAACCGCTAAGAGTTTGCAGCGGGCATCAGCCCGACTTGCCAGACGACCAACCCCCGCCAGCGATGGCGGGGGTTTCTTTTTATCAGGCGCTCACCGTTCGGTTCGGGCCGGGTGAATCCTTGAAGAAGGTCATGTCTTCCTCATCGCAGACAACGGATGGCGCGTGGGGTGGCAAAAGCTGGCAAGGGGAGGGGATGCTGCGAGCGCGGGTTTCAACTGCAGCAGGCAATCCTCTACAATGGCCCCACTTTGCTTGTCAGTGCAGTGCCAGCGGCGCTGCCTGTAGGGCCTACAAAAAATGGACATGCTTATGACCGCTTTGCCTTCCTGTCGTCTTCTTGCCTTCTGCGCTGCCTTGTTGCTGGCCGGTTGTGCCAGTGATCCCGCCTCCGCGCCTGCCAAAGAGGCGAGCGTGAGCAACCCCAAAACGCCGCCTGCCATGCAGCCGCGCAAACCGGCGGATATGAAGAGCCGCATCGTGCGCTTCTTGCCCCGTCAGGTGCCTGACAAACAGGGGTGGGCCAACGACGTGGTGACGGCGCTCACCACCCAGGGGGTGACGGTCAATGATCACAATGTCTGCAGCGTGCTGGCGGTGGCGGAGCAGGAAGCCACTTATCAGGCCGACCCCGTGGTGCCGGGCCTTGGCAAGATCGCCTGGAAAGAGATCAACTCACGGGCAGCCAAGCTGCTGATCCCCGAATTTATGGTGCGGGCCGCGCTCTCCATCAACTCGCCCACCGGCAAGAGCTATGCCGAGCGCATCGACAAGTTGCGTACCGAACGGGAGATGAGTGAAATCTTCGAAGATATGATCAGCATGCTGCCGATGGGCAAGACGCTGTTTGGCAACCTCAACCCGGTGCATACCGGTGGCCCGATGCAGGTGAGCATCGCCTTTGCCGAGGCCAACGCCCGTGGCTACCCCTATCCAATCAAGGATTCCATTCGCCACGAAGTCTTTACCCGTCGCGGCGGCATCTGGTTTGGCACCAAGCATATCTTCGGTTATCCCGTCGACTACCCGGATACCCTCTACCGCTTTGCCGACTTCAACGCCGGCTGGTATGCCAGTCGCAATGCCGCTTTTCAGGCCGCCGTCAGCCGCTTGAGTGGCAAAACTCTGGCGCTGGACGGGGATCTGATCCGCTATGACTCGGATCTGCCGGGCAACACCGAGCTGGCCGTCTACACCCTCGCCAACCGGGTCAATATGAGCAAACAGGCGATCCACCAGAGCCTGCGTAAAGGGGATACCGCCGAATTTGCCGAGACCGATCTCTACCATCGCATCTTTACCCTGGCCGACAAGCAAGCGGGCAAGCGACTGCCCCGCGCCATCCTGCCCGGCATTCAGCTAAAAAGCCCGAAAATCACCCGCAACCTCACCACCGCCTGGTTTGCCAAGCGGGTAGATGACAGGGAGCAACGCTGCGTGCGGCAGATGGCGACGATTCGCTAAGAAACATCAAGGGCGGCCAATTGGCCGCCCATATTTATATCAATACATAATTTAAGAGTTATCCCTTTCTTTTAAATAGCCTCAACAAGCCTTTCACAGTAATATCTAGGTGACTACCTTCATCATACAGAGCAGGAACAACATAATCAGCTCTCTCTTCAGAAATGAGTTTTTCAACTTTGTCTTGAGTTGATTTCAAAGGCCATTTTTTGTTATCAAAGACTGCTATAGATCTACCACCTTGATATCTGACCATCTTCATGGATGGAATGTCTGTATCACCATCACCAAGATATATCATCCTCTGGAAGGGGATATCTCTATCTTGAAGTTCAATAAATTTGTTTACCTCTCCATTATCCCAAGAATTATGTATCCCTTTGTTTATTCTAAATAGAAACTGGGTCTTTGTTGTATAGTTTATTGCTTGAGCTGGCCATGTTGCGTAATACTTATCATCTGAGTAGTGATACTTGCAAGCGTAAATGTCACGAAATTTATTTCCAATGCAAGTACCTCTGATCATTGCATCAAGACCGCTTGATATAATGTAATGCTCTAATTCTAGGTCAATACTTTCTGCAAACCTGTCAATTCTGTCAAACCATGACTCGACGCCACTGAATAGGGGGATAGATTGTCCATGCATCATTAGTTTTTCTGTACTAAGGACATCAGATTTAAGCATGCGAGCCCTTTCTGCCAGCATGCCAAGATAGGTTAAAATTTCATCGCCGTCATCGTCCTTTGCTCTACGCTTAACACTAGCCCAAAATTCAGGAATATCTGTTATCTCTAATTCGGGCATAACCCCATGCTGGGCGCAATCACCTTCAGCCAAGGTTCCATCAAAATCATAGATCAGTGCACATTTCATGAATAATCCTCGAAGAGTTAAATAGGCCAGTTCTGCTCAATCCATAATATTTCCTGACACACTTTTTCCTCCATTCTGTCTCTGTTAGAGGTAAGTCTGAACTCTTGGCCTGAATGTAAATCAAGAACGATATATTCCGCACCAACCTCTTGAATTGCTTCATGCATTAAATAGCAGATGTAGTCCGCTCGATCCTTTGTCATTCTCTGTGTCTCGGTGAAATGGAGCTTGACATGAGTTCTAACCCCATTTATTAATGCGCTTAGCTCGGGGTTACAATGAATAGTTGTACTATTAAAAACGAAGGACTCGCGCAATGATGCATAGACATCAATTTTCTTACCTGACTGCCATTGAATAAAATTTTGAGCGAGACGTTCAAATTTTATTTTTTTACTAGAGTCCTTTTGCCTTCGTGATATGTCAATCAGGTATGAAACGTGTCTCTTTTGGCTAAAAAGAGACTTTATAGCTGTTCTAAGTTGCAAGTAATAATCTTTATAGTGTGCGTAGTCACCTCTAAGAGCGATCTGTCTAAGTTTTGTGTTTTTAGGTGAGCCCGTTGCAACAGCGATATTAGTGAAATCTGAGATAGCTAACTCTGGCATACAACATCCTTATTTTAAATTTATGAATTTAGTGATCTTTTCAGGATCAAGTGATTTTTAATTCGATGCTTAGTTCTCAATAGGGAGCAAGCTGCGGCATTGTGGATAGCCGGGACAGCCCCAGAAGCTATTGCCCTTGGTGTCCCCCCGCTTGCTGATACGCAATACCATAGGGGTACCGCATTTGGGACAAGCTGGTGCCGGAGCTGTATTGGCGGTCGAGGTATCATGCTCGTCACTGTTGCTTGCGACGCGCTCCAACGTGATGCGAACCTCTTCGCTAACCCGGATAATCCGTTGGGCTTCATCATAGGCATCACGGTAAAGGTCATGATCTTCCGAGCGTTGGATCAATACCCCCATCTCGTTGTTATTGACCTGACTGAACTCGTAGAGATTGAGGCTGGTGACAATGCACATCTCTTCATTGAGATAGCACTTGGCATGGAGGTTTTTGCAAAAGCTGGTGCGGATATAGGTGAGCTCTTTGAGCCAGCTGATCTCTTCCGGTTGCAGCTCGCTTTTGCCATAGACGATCCGCACATCGATCTTGAGGCGGTTCTTGTCGGTGAGCAGCTCCTTGATCCTGTCGTTGAGCTTGAGGAAGGGGCTGATCAGGATCAGACGATCTTTGGCATCTTTGATAAGTTCTTCCAGAAAGTAGTTGGTTGCGCTGGTATTCAAAAACTTGGCCATGGCAAAAATCTCTATCCCTGTGGTGTAACTGGTGGCGCAAATACTTGGCTGGCGTTCGGCAGGTCATTTTCATTCCGGGCGCAGTGATCACCCAGCCACTGCGGCTGGCAATCGACATCATGGTTTCATGCGGACAATTGGGCGCCGAACTGAACCATCCTAACAATTTCATCAACAGGAATATGTGACAGATTGCACTAACTCTGTGACAAGGCTGGATTTTTCGGGGCGGGCTGTGGTTGATGGTAAATCGCAGGTGCAAAAAAGCCCCTTGGCGGGGCTTGGTGTCTGGCAAGGCCGGTGTCGGGATTATCAATCGAACAGGATACGGCCGCTGGTGCCGGCATCGCTGTCTTTCCAGCTGGCACCGCTTTTGCGCAGGGTGTAAGTGATGGTCTCCTGCTTGAATTTCAGGTAGTCGCTGCCGCTGTGACTTGGTTTTACCTGATTGCCATCGATATAGGTTTCCCCTGTGGTATCGACGTGAATTTCGGCCACGGTGCGGCCATCGTCAGTGACCGCTTTATAGTTGCCAGCCCACGGGCTCTCGTCGCCATACTGCACGGCCCCTTCCTGAGCGTGCGCTTGGGCATGGGTCTTGTGGCCGTGATGGGTTTTGGCCACGGCGCAGCCGGAGATACCGACCGCCAGCAGGCAACCGAGGGCGACATTGAGCAGAGTCTGTTTGGATTTCATCTTCATTTACCTGTATCAAATAATTGCAATGGATAAGGGGTGGAGCCCCACGGTCGGTGTGGGCCCCGTTGAGCCGTGGCTCGAAATCAGTCCTGATTGATGCCAGAAATATGGCCGCGGGCGTCGGTGAGGCAGTGCCAGAGCCGGTCATGGGGCCCTTTGATGTCAATCATCATCCCCGCCTGGGAGTCGGCCACATAGTCGAGGGTCAGTTTGCTGCGGCTGACGCCCGCTTTTCTGGCGACGGCGTTCATGCAGGCGTTCTCGGCAACCTTGGTTTGTGCAGTGCTGCCGTTGTAGGCACTGCTACTGGCGATTTCATTATCATCGCCGTCGTCATCGTTCTCATCGTCATTGAGCTGGCAGGCGCCGCTGTCGCCATTTTTGACAAAATAGGTGATGCCCCAGTCGCCATTTTTCACCATGGAGAGGGTGGTGCGCTCCTTGCTCGCCTCGTAGAAATTTGAATTCACTTTTTTAAGTGGAACTTGCTGGCTATTGATATAAGCCGTGCCATCTTCGACGCGAAGATTAATATGTCCAGGACAAATGGCGGATAAATCAGGCACCCCTGCATATGCGGTTCCGGTCATGACCAATACAGAGAGAGCAAGCAGCGTTTTTTTCATCAGATAACCTCAAATCAACAAGGATCAGCAAGTGTGATGTCGTCAAAATAACGGTTGCTATGCCTGAACGTTATTTCTGTGCTCATTGCACACCTGTTATCGGTAGCCCGCAGTCAGTCGTTTCAGTGCGCCTCGTCCTGCCGGGATGACGCCAAATTTAGCAGTCGGGTGATGTAAGTAAAATAAAACAGGATTAATTGGATTCATAAAATATGAAAAACTATAAATCATTTAAAACAATGAGTTAGGAGCGACTCAAGTCACTGTGAAAATGATGGGGGACCTCCGGTTTGGTTCCTTATGGATATCGATAAAGTTGGCCGTCGGTCTGTGATGTCGGGCGTTTTGTATTTTTTCTGTTGCAAGCGGGCGCAGGCTGGCGACATCACTGGGCCACTGAGCCATTGCGCACCGTAAATATACAGATAAAAACTACAATATTCTGTGTGTGAGGGTGGAAAATTTGGCCTGCCAGCAGGAAGATATTTTTACCTGATATGGCTGGGTGGTGAGAAATATGAGCGGGGATGGTTCAATAAATTTTCTATCAATACGGGCATAATTATCCGGAGTGTTACTGTACTTTCCCTGAGGATTGCCCACTCGTGGCAGGAAAATATAACGACTTAGAAACTCATGGCCAACCCGATGGAATAACCGCTGGTGTTGTGGCTGAACATATAGCGGGCAACCAGCCGGGTACGGGTGACGATGATGTCGTACTTGCTGCTGTCCAGCTCCAGACCGGCGCCGATAGAGTTGAGGGAGTCAAATCCAAGCAACCCCCGCTGCTCCCCCAGATATGCGGTATGGGCCCCTTCCAGTACATAGCGTACCGGACTGTCAAGCAGGGTCCAGTGGAATAGCGGGGCCCGGCGGCGCAGATAGAGACCGAGGTTCTCCGCTTCGGCGTGACCACGGACGCTGGTCGAGGTACCGCCAAAGCTCTGCAGGTGCTGGTAGGAGTAGCGCACTTCGACATCGATATCCTGCGCCTTTGAAAAGAGCTCGTAGTCGAGCATCAGCGAGCCTCCCAGTCCGTACATATTGAGCTGCCCACCATCGAGAAAATCCAGCGAGTAGCCCTTGGTGCGCTCCAGCAGCCAGTTGCCGATCCGCAGATCGCTGGCCATGGTACCGAGCGAGACGTTGGCGATAGGGCGCAGCACCCAGTGGCCACCGCGCGGGTCTTCATGGAGGGCGATATCCCAGCCGATCCCGCCCGAAGCTGTCAGGCTGTTCCACTTGGTCGGGAGGGTGCGGCTTTCGGTGCCGTTGCTCACCACAAACTGGGGATCGTAGCGGCTAAAGCCGATCGCCCCTTCCAGATAGATGGGCACGGCTTCGCTCATGGTTGCGCCGCCACCGATCTGGGTCATGTTGAGGGCGGCAGATTGATTGGTGCCGCTGCCGATATCGAGGTTGCTGGCGGTGATGTCGGGCACCACGGTGAAGGTCATCAGCGAAAGCACCGCATTGGCGCGTTCCTGTGCCCACTCCTGATCCTGTGTTGCAGCTTTGACGGCGCCGCCGGATAGCGCCAGCAGCATTGGCAACAACATCTGCCATAAAGAGAAGCAAGAGCGGTGCATGAGTGTGGTTCCCGATAAGCTGCTTCTGGTTGCCCTGATTTTACTGTAGCGAGCTTCCTGCCGGTTGGCACGGAGCTAAGAGGGGGGAATAAGCGCCGCTTGTGGTCGGTTGCCGCTGAGAGGCAAGCCTTTGCCACACCAACGGCACGCCTTTGCAGTTTGTCGCTAAAGCTTGGCCTCTTGCCGCCGATATCTCTTGTGAGATCGTGTGGAGGGCAAGCAATTGAACGCTTGGGTGTTGGGGTTGGTCAGCATATCCGTGAGTATGCAGTTACAGGCTGGGGTCACCGAATTTGGTGCCGGTCTGGATCAATCCGTCTGGCGTTTGATCTCCGATACCCAGATTGAGTGTCGCCTCGAACACCCGATCCCCAACTGGGGAACGGGGGCCTTTGTCAGCCGCGCCGGGCGCAAGATCAACCTCGACTTCGAGCTCAAGGGCAAGCGGCCACAGGCCCAGACCCAGACGGTGAGCCTTGGCATCATGCCGCCGGTATGGCGCCCGGGCATCGCCGGGCGAGAAGTGAGTCAACTGCGCTTCTATCAGCAGTTCGATGGGCTGGTGGAGGGGCAAACTGCCTGGACCATGCTCGACGAGCTGGAGGGGGGACGGATGCCGACCTTCCAGTATCGGGACTGGTATCGCCAGAACCGCGCGGTGCGGGTGTCGCTTTCGTCTGTCAACTTTCGGGTGAAGTATCAGGCCTTTATCGACTGTCTGAGCGGGCTCTTGCCCTACAGCTTCAACGACATCGCCTTTAGCGTGCTCACCTATGACAAGAACAGCGATCAGCTCTCCATCCCCTCCAAGCGGCGGCTGGCGATGATCAGCGAGTTTATCAAGGCGGACAAGAGCATCGGCGTGGTGGTGATCGATGCTTACAGCGACAGTTACGGCGGCCGCTGGCCGAACCTGAAGCTATCCGAGAAACGGGCCGATGCCATCAAGAAGGTGTTTGTCGATCTGGGGATAGATCCCGGCAAGATCTCGGTGGAGGGGCATGGCGAGAAGCAGCACGTTGCCTCCAACGAAACCGAACAGGGTCGTGCCAAGAACCGGCGGGTGGTGATCAGCATGGGGCGCAATGGCGAGATCTAGCGCCGTCCCCGGCAAAGAGGCATAAAAAAGAGCGCATCTGCGCTCTTTTTTGATCCTGCCATTCGGCAGCGGAATCTGGAAGCTTAGAAGCTGTCACCCAGGCCGGTACCGGCATCTTTCTTGGCGATCAGTTCAATCTTGTAACCGTCCGGATCTTCGACGAAGGCGATGACGGTGGTGCCGCCTTTAACCGGGCCCGGTTCGCGGGTGATCTTGGCACCGGCGGCGCGCAGCGCTTCGCAGGTGGCGTAGATGTCGTCCGCTTCCAGCGCGATGTGGCCGTAGGCGGAGCCCAGTTCGTACTCGCTCACCCCCCAGTTGTAGGTCAGCTCGATCACCGCTTCATCCTTCTCGTCACCGTAGCCGACGAAGGCCAGGGTGTACTTGTACTCGCTGTTCTCGCTCTTGCGCAGCAGCTTCATGCCAAGGACGCGGGTGTAGAAGTCGATGGAGCGTTGCAGATCGCCGACACGCAGCATGGTATGCAGAATTCTCATTGCTCAGTTCTCCGGGTTGGTGATGTGTACTGCTTTCAATCTCGGTTGCGAGGCTATCAGCTTTCTGGATAGACCTTCTCTTTGTACTCGCACAAGTCCTCAATGATACAGGAACCACAACGGGGCTTGCGAGCCAGACAGGTGTAACGCCCGTGCAGGATGAGCCAGTGGTGGACATCCAGCTTGAACTCGGCGGGTACCACTTTGAGCAGCTTCTCCTCCACCTGATCCACGTTCTTGCCTACCGCAAAGCCGGTGCGGTTGGAGACCCGGAAGATATGGGTATCGACGGCGATGGTGGGCCAGCCAAAGGCGGTGTTGAGCACCACGTTGGCGGTCTTGCGGCCGACGCCCGGCAGGGCCTCCAGCGCTTCGCGGTTCTCCGGCACCTCGCCGCCATGGCGCTCCAGCAGGATGGCGCAGGTCTTGATGACGTTCTCGGCCTTGGTGTTGAAGAGGCCAATGGTCTTGATGTACTCCTTGAGCCCGTCCACCCCGAGCTCCAGCATCGCTTGCGGGGTGTTGGCCACAGGATAGAGCTTGTCGGTCGCCTTGTTGACGCTGACATCGGTCGCCTGCGCCGAGAGCAGCACGGCTATCAAGAGCTCGAACGGCGAGTTGAAGTTGAGCTCGGTGGTGGGGTGGGGATTGTGCTCCCGCAGTCGCTCCAGTATCTCTCTGCGTTTCTGGTTGTTCATGCAGCCTCGCGTGGTGTCATAGCTCGGTCGCCCGGACGCGGGCCGGGGCAACGTTGCAGTGGGCCACGGTAGCGGCCTGTTTGCGGTCCCGCCAGTCGTTGATGGCGTTCTTGGCGGCGATCAACAGTCCCAACCCGATAAAGCCGCCCGGCGGCAAAATCGCCAGCAACAGGCTGGCATCGGCATGAAACAGCTCGATACGCAGGGATTTGGCCCACTCGCCCAGCAGCAGCTCGGCGCCATCAAACAGGGTGCCCATGCCGATGATCTCGCGCATGCCGCCCAGTACCAGCAGCACCAGGGTAAAACCAAGGCCCATCATCAGGCCGTCGAGGGCCGCCAGCAGCGGCGGATTCTTGGAGGCATAGGCCTCGGCACGGCCGATGATGACGCAGTTGGTGACGATGAGGGCGATAAAGATGCCGAGTGCCTGATAGAGGCCATAGGTGTAGGCGTTCATCAGCAGCTGCACGCTGGTCACCAGCGAGGCGATGATCATCACATAGACCGGGATGCGAATATCCTTCGGCACCCAGTTGCGCACCAGCGAGACGGCGAGGTTGGAGCAGACCAGCACCGCCATGGTGGCAAGGCCCAGCCCCAGCGCATTGGTAAAGGTGGAGGAGACGGCGAGGGTCGGGCAGAGGCCCAGCACCTGCACCAGCGAGGGGTTGTTCTTCCACAGCCCCTGACTCATCAGCTCCTTGAGCTCGCCCTTGCGGCTTTCCAGCTCGGCAATCGGGGTTGCGCCCGTTTCAATCTGTTCCATCTGGTTCATGATGGCTCGACTCCGTTAGTTCGCCGCCGGACAAGCCGGGGCGTTGCTGAGCAGTTCGGGTTGCTCCTGCTGCAGTTTCAGCAGGTTCTTCACTGCCTTGACCACGGCTCGCGGGGTGATGGTGGCGCCGGTAAAAGCATCAAACTCGCCGCCATCCTTCTTCACCGCCCACTGGGGCTCGTTGTCATGGGTCAGGAATTTTCCGGCAAAGCTGTTGATCCAGTCCGATTTCTTCAGCTCGATCTTGTCACCGAGGCCCGGGGTCTCGTTGTGAGCGAGCACGCGCACGGCGGTGATGGTGCCCTTGGCATCAAAGCCCGCCACGATACGGATGGCACCGCTGTAGCCATCCGGCGCGATGGCCTCCAGCGCATAGCCGGTTACCACGCCATTTTTGCTGGCGGTATAGAGGGCTTGCGGCTGATCGCTGCCCAGATACTTCCTGCTGGTCACCTGCTTGCAGCTGGCCACCAGATCGTTGTCATAGCTCCCCTCCGGCAGCAATACCGAGAGGGTCTGCTGCTTCTCCAGCTGTTGCTGGTGGGCGATTTTATCCTTGGTCAGCTCGTTGGTCAGTACCACCAGCGCGGTACAGCCGAGCGCGAACATCGCCAGAATTAGGCCGTTCTTGCGCATGCTCTTTAACATGTCCGGGCTCCATCAGCTGTGATGGGGGAAAAGGGCAGAAACATCATTGGCGACGGGCTCCATACACTTTCGGGCGAGTCAGGCTGTCAATAAACGGCACACAAAGGTTGGCCAGCAGCACGGCGAAGGCGAACGCATCCGGATAGCCGCCAAAGCGGCGGATGATGTAGACCAGCACCCCGATCAGCACGCCATAGACCAGTCGGCCGCGCGGCGTGGTGCAGGCGCTGACCGGATCGGTGGCGATAAAGAAGGCCCCCAGCATAGTCGCGCCGCTGAATAGATGGAACATGGGCGTGGCAGTCGCATCCGGGCTCACCAGATAGCCGATGGTGGAGGCCGCCAGCAGGGCACCGAGAATCGCGGTGGGAATGCGCCAGTTGATCACCTTCTGCTGCAGCAGGAAGAGGCCGCCCAGCAGATAGCCGAGGTTGACCCAGCTCCAGCCGATGCCGCCCCAACCCTCAAACAGCGGGCCGCTCAGGATCTCGCCGGTGGTGAGCCCCTGAGTCAGGCCGGTTTTCAGGGTATCGAGGGGAGTTGCCATGGTGAGACCATCCACCCCCTGCTTGAGCTGGGCCATGCTGTAGCCGTCGAGGCTAAAGCCGGTGAAGATCACCGACGCCGCATCGCCAAAACCGAGGCTGTAGGCGCGCACGCTCTCCGGCGGCAGCCAGCTGGTCATCTGCACCGGGAAGGAGACCAGCAGCAGCACATAGGCGACCATGGCCGGGTTGAACAGGTTCTGGCCCAGTCCGCCGTAAAGGTGCTTGGCGACAATGATGGCAAAGGCAGTGCCCACCACCAGCATCCACCATGGCAGCAGCGGCGGCAGGGAGAGACCGATCAGCACGGCGGTGAGCGCCGCACTGCCATCCATCAGGGCAGGCTTGATGGCGCGGCCCCGCAGCTTGAGCACCAGCGCCTCGCACAGCAGCGCGGTCACCAACGCCAGCAGGATCTGGATAAAGGAGCCCCAGCCGAAGAACCAGGTCTGGGCCAGCAAGCCCGGCACGCAGGCCAGGATCACCAGCAGCATCAGGGTTCGGGTCTGTTTGCGGTTATGGGCAAACGGCGCAGTCGCAATATTGAACATGAGTCTGTCGATTACCTTGTGGTTGTTCGGTCGGCTGACGGGACATCTTCAGCGGCGGTCCCGGCGGCTCTGGCTGCCTCGGCCGCCAGCTTCTTCGCCTTGGCGCGGGCCACCGCGGCTGCAATGGCCGCTTTTTTCGGATCAACCGGGGCATCAGCCGCAGGGGCGTTCGCTTCAGGCACGGCAGTGACGGCAAGTGGTTGCTCACTGCTGGCTGCATCGCTTTGCATCGGCTCGGCCGGTGCGCGCTCCCCCTCAGTTCCGGCACTCTCTAATTGAGTACCGGCATTTTCTACCTCTGCACTGATACGCTCGCTCTGCTGGGCCAGTTTTTTGGCCTTGGCTCGGGCGATGGCTGCGGCGATAGCGGCTTTCTTGGGATCGACAGCTTCGCTTGCAGCCGTATCGCTTTGGCTGGTGGTTACTTCGCTCTTGGCTACCGTCACGTCGCGGGTCTGTGCGCTGGCAGTTGGCTCACTCTGCGCACCCTCAGCACCGGCACTTTCGCCCTGCTGGGCCAGCTTTTTGGCCTTGGCCCGGGCGATGGCAGCGGCGATAGCGGCCTTCTTGGGATCGACCGCTGCACTTGCAGCCGTATCGCTTTGGCTGGTGGTTACTTCGCTCTTGGCTACCGCCACGTCGCGGGTCTCCTCGCTGGCAGTTGGCTCACTCTGCGCACCCTCAGCACCGGCACTTTCGCCCTGCTGGGCCAGCTTTTTGGCCTTGGCCCGGGCGATGGCTGCGGCGATAGCGGCCTTCTTGGGATCGACCGCTTCACTTGCAGCCGTATCGCTTTGGCTGGTGGTTACTTCGCTCTTGGCTACTGTATCATCGCGGGTCTGTGCGTTGGCAGCTGGCTCACTCTGCGCACCTTCAGCACCGGCGCTGTCGCCCTGCTGGGCCAGCTTTTTGGCCTTGGCACGGGCGATGGCAGCAGCAATTGCCGCCTTCTTGGGATCGACCGCTTCGCTGACAGCAGATGGCGCATCGCTTTGCGTGCCAGCCTCGGCGGTCACGCTGTTGGCTGCGCTTACCGGCTCGCCACTGGCCTCAGCCTTTTTGGCTTTGGCACGGGCAATGGCGGCGGCAATTGCTGCCTTTTTCGGATCAACCTCTGCTTTTTGCTGATCAGCATCTACCGCAGGCGCAGCAACGGCTTCGGCAGCCACAGGCTCGGCGCTATCGCCAGCTTGTGCGGCTTTCTTGGCCTTGGCGCGGGCCAGTGCGGCGGCGATGGCCGCTTTCTTGGGATCGCTGGCGGGGTCAACCGCTTCGGCGGATTGCGGCGCAGCGACTGTTTCGCTGTTTGCGCTTTCCGCCAGCTTGGCGGCTCGGCGCGCTTCCGCTTCCCGTTTGCGGGCTTCGCGGGCGGCGATCACGGCGCTATTGTCAGGCAAGCCCTCGGCGGTGGCTGCAATGGCGGTGATGGGGGCATCCTGCTTGGCCTTGATACGGGCGAGAGCCGCTGCCACCGGATCTTCCCCGCCTGCGGCCGTCATGGTTTGACGGCGCTGGGCGGCGGCTTCGGCGTGGCGCGCTTCGCGGGCCGCTTTCTCCCGCTCGAAACGGGCCTGCTTCGCCTCGAAACGCTGCTTGGCGCGTTCGGCTTTTTCGGCCTCGGCACGGGCTTCGCGAATGTCGTCTTTGGCGATCTTGTAGTACTGCACCAGCGGGATCTCGCTGGGGCAGACCCAGGCGCAGGCGCCGCACTCGATGCAGTCCATCAGGTTGAGCTTCTCGGCCTTGTCATACTCCTTGGCCCGGCTGTACCAGTAGAGCTCTTGCGGCAGCAGAGTGGCCGGGCAGGCATCGGCGCAGGCGCTGCAACGGATGCAGGGCTGCTCCGGGCCGGGGGCGGGTAGTTCGGCCTGCGTCGGCGCGAGCAGGCAGTTGGTAGCCTTGACCACCGGCACCATCGCGTGGGGCAGGGTAAAGCCCATCATGGGGCCACCCATGATCACCCGCTGCTCCGCTTCCGGTTGCAGTTCGAAACGCTGCAACAGCCAGCGCACCGGCGTACCCAGGCGTACCCAGGCGTTGCCAGGTTTCTTGAAGCTGTCGCCGGTGAGGGTGACGATCCGCTCGATCAGCGGTTCGCCGTCGATAATGGCGCGCTTGATGGCAAACACGGTGGCGACGTTGAGCACCATGATGCCGATATCGACCGCGCGGCCGCCTTTGGGCACCTGACGGCCGGTGAGCAGTTCGATGGTCTGCTTGGCACCGCCAGAGGGGTACTTGGTCGGCACCGTCTTGACCAGCACATCTTCATCGGTGGCGTGGCGGGTCAGCTGCTCGATCGCCTCGGGCTTGTTGTCTTCCACCCCGATCAGGGTGAGTTTCGGTTTGAGCAGGTGCTTGAGCACCCGGATGCCATCCATGATCTCGTCGGCGTACTGCTGCATCAGCCGATCGTCGGTGGTGATATAGGGTTCGCACTCCAGCCCGTTGACGATCAGGATCTCGGTGAGCTGGCCGCGGCCGTCGAGTTTGCTGTGAGTGGGGAACACGGCGCCGCCAAGGCCCGCTACCCCCGCCTGCTGGATGCGTTCGAGCAGCTCGCCCCGCTCCAGATTCCAGTAATCGGGTTTGCCATTGCGCTCGCCCCACTCATCCTCTCCATCGGGGGTGAGAATGACGCAGAGATCGCCGAGCCCGGAGGGGTGGGCAACCGTGTGGTTGCCAATCTCGGTGATGGTGCCGGAGGTAGAGGCATGGACAGGGACGACCCGCCCCTTGGCATACCGGGTCAGCGGTTGCCCTTTTTTGACCTTGTCGCCCACCTGCACCAGCAGATCGCCGGCGGGGCCTGCGTGCTGGCGCAGCGGAATAATCAGGCGTGGCGGCAAACCGGCGTCTACCACCGGGCTCTGGCTTGATTGCAGCTTGTTGTCGGCGGGGTGAATGCCACCGTGAAAGTCCCAGAGCGTGCCGGCTTTGATACGTTCGAGTAAGGAATGCATGGTTGCTCCGCTGTTTATTCCACAATCTTGACCGGAATCTTGCCCGGAACATGCACGTTATTGAGATCCCACTTCCAGTTATCGACCGTGGTGGGCACCGGAATCATCTCGATGCAGTCGGTCGGGCAGGGATCGACACAGAGATCGCAACCGGTGCACTCGTTGGCAATCACGGTATGCATCGCCTTGGTAGCGCCGACGATGGCGTCCACCGGGCAGGCCTGAATGCACTTGGTGCAGCCGATGCACTGATCTTCGTGGATAAAGGCGACCTTCTTGACCGGCACGGCGGCCTCGTCACTGCCCCCCAGCGGTTGGGGCTCGACCCCCATCAGATCGGCAATCTTGCGCATGGTGGCCTCGCCACCGGGTACGCACTTGTTGATCTGATCGCCGCCCGCGAGCGCCTCGGCGTAGGGTTTGCAGCCGGGATAGCCGCACTGGCCACACTGGGTCTGGGGCAGCAGGGCATCGAGCTGATCGACGATGGGGTCTGCTTCCACATGAAACTTGACGGCGGCAAAGCCCAGGATAATCCCGAACGCCAGCGCCAGCAGGGTGAGCACCAGAATGGCAAAGAGAATATGGATCATGGTTATATCTTGATAAGGCCGGTAAAGCCCATAAAGGCCAGCGACATCAGACCGGCGGTGATCATGGCAATCGACACCCCGCGAAACGGCGCGGGCACATCGGCGGCGACCAGACGCTCGCGCATGGCGGCAAACAGGATCAACACCAGCGAGAAGCCGGTGGCGGCGCCAAAGCCGTAGATCACGCTCTGGATAAAGTCGTGTCGCTCATTGATGCTGAGCAGCGCCACCCCGAGCACCGCGCAGTTGGTGGTGATGAGGGGCAGGAAGATCCCCAGCAGGCGATAGAGGGTCGGGCTGCTCTTGCGCACCACCATCTCGGTAAACTGCACCACCACGGCGATCACCAGAATAAAGGCGAGGGTGCGCAGATAGGCGATATCCAGCGGCAGCAGGATATAGTGCTCCACCAGATAGGAGCTGGCACTGGCGAGGGTCATCACGAAGGTGGTCGCCAGCCCCATGCCGATGGCGGTTTCCAGCTTGCCGGAGACCCCCATAAAGGGGCAGAGGCCGAGGAATTTCACCAGCACGAAGTTGTTAACCAGCACGGTGCCGATCAATAAAAGCAGGTACTCAGTCATCAATTACCGTCACTGAAAGTCGGGTTATCGGGGTTTGAAGGCGGGCGGTATTATCTGACGTTAGGGCCAGTTAAACAACCGCAAGGCCGCATGGTTATTATGCAACTGGATAATTTAGCCGGGGTTTTGGGCAAGAACCCGGTGGGTTTTGCGTCATCTTCCCACCGGGTGATAAGTCTTACTAACCAACAGCCAGTTTGGCGGCCTCTTTCCACATAAATGGCGGCATCGGAGTGGTGAGTCGCCATTTAATGTTCATCGGTTGGCTGCCAGTGTGGGATACGTACTCCACCTCACCAAAGTTCACAAAGCCAAGGGTACGGCCAAATTCATCTTTGCTCTGCTCGCGGACGAACAGAAACAAGCGCTTACCTTCTGCTCTGTGGTTTATGTAACTCAGTCCCTTACCCCGTTCTGGGCGAGCGCTGTTTTGGCTCTGCCAATGAAACAGCGACTCGTTGATGGCGTAGTCGTGATAACGGGTAGTGGGGGAGAAGTGCTGTTCCGTTTTGTTCAAGGTCACGAACAGCGACTCGATATTTTGCTCTGCGATGACATAGACCCCTTCGCGAGCAGTGGGTTGCTGCGCGAAGGTGGTCGCGCCAAAGCCAACCAGCACCTGCTCTCTGGCATAGCGAGCATGCAGTTGCAGCGGATTACCGGGAAGGTTTGGCATGGCGCTTTGTTCGTGTTGCACCCGGTTGATCAGCATGGGTAACAGATCTGCCAGCTCGGCCCTTAATTCAGGTTGATTGAGTTGTTTCAGGCTGTGCGCCAAGGAGCTAAAGCCAGCAGTGGGGCCGCTTTGTTGCCAGAAGTCGTAATGGCACATCAAGGCCATCCGCTCATCGTGCTCAGCCGTTAAGGTAAAGGCGCTTTCCACCAAGGTTTGTAAGAAGTTCAAGTAATGGAGCGCATCGCAGCTCAATAGCCGGGTTCTGATGGCCCGGGTGTAGAGGGTCGACAGCTTCTCATCGCTCATTTCAGAAATGGTATGGTTGCTAGCCTGTTTGACCAAGGCGCTCCAATTGCCGCGCTTGTAGATCTCCTCAAGGCTGATGTGAGGGTAGAACTTCAAAAAGTTCGCCAGCGTCAGCGGTAAATCACAATCCAGTGAGAAACGGCGGATCAGGCCCATGAGGCGTGAGGTATTGAGGGTCGCCTTTTTGATATTGCTCAGAATTAACTCTTGGGTTTGTTTTGAGAGTTCGATGCGGCAGCCCAAGGGGGCGTGAGGGAAGCCCTGTTTGATTTCGTGGCTGATCGCCTTGTTGGTTTTGCCCACCAGTGCCCGGAATTTCTGGGCAAAGTCATACTCCGCGCGGGCATTGCCAACAAAGTCCAACACGGTGCAGCACTCTTTATCGCTCGCCAGCCGCAGGCCGCGCCCTAATTGCTGTAAGAAGATGGTGAGGCTTTCCGTTGGTCGTAAAAACAGCAAGGTATCGACTTCCGGGATATCAACCCCTTCGTTGAAGATGTCCACCACGCAGAGAATATTGATAACCCCAGTGCGCAAATCTTGTTGTTTACTATGCCGCTCGTCTCGATTATCGCTGGTGAGGATGTCAGCCTTGATGCCCTTCAATAAAAATGCCTTGCACATAAAGTCGGCATGTTCACGGCTCACACAAAATGCCAGCGCTTTGATCTTGGTAATATCGGTGACGATCTCATTGAGGCTCTGGACTATTTTCTGTACCCGCTGCTGATTGTGGGTATAGATATTGGTGAGCTCAGTGATGTCATAACGGCCATTTTTCCAAGCCACTTGGCGCAAGTCAGTATCATCATCGATACCAAAATATTGGAACGGACAGAGATGGCGACGATTGATAGCCTCGGGCAAGCGTATCTCTGCTGCGATGACACCACAAAAGTCGGCAAGAATATCACTGCCATCATGGCGCTCTGGCGTTGCGGTTAATCCCAACAAAATGTGAGGTTCAAAAGCGGCGAGCAGACCGCGATAACTGGCCGCCGCAATATGGTGAACCTCATCGATGACGATGTAATCGAAATAGTCTGGGCTAAGACGTAAATTAGCCAGCTGGTTATTCAAGGATTGCACCGAGGCAAATAGCTGACGGTAGTGGGTTGGCACGGCACCGCCGACCAAGAGTTCGCCAAAATTGGATTGCTTGAGCACTCCGCGGTATGAGGCCAATGCTTGGCGCAAGATCTCCTCTTTGTGGGCGACAAACAGAAACTTGGCATCGGGTTTGGTTTTCAAAAAACGCGCAAAATCAAAGGCGGATATCAGGGTTTTCCCTGTACCGGTAGCCGCTACCACCAAGTTACGAAAGCGCTGATGTAAAGCGCGTTCCATCGCCAATTGTTCAAGGATCTCCAGTTGATGGGGAAACAGCGTGATATCAAAGAAATAGGCAGGGCTATTTTTGTCCCCATCCCCACGGGCCTCTTGCAGCGCATGCTGCAATTTTGTACGGCTTTCGAGCTTGCCATCAAACAGCTCAAAATCATCGGATTCCCAATAGGTTTCAAAGGTACTCAGGGATTTCTCGATAATATGCGGGATCTCTTGCGAGGTGATTTTTAGGTTCCACTCCAAGCCGCTGGTGAGGGCAGAGTGAGAGAGATTGGAGGAGCCTATATAGCCGGTATGAAAGCCGGTATTCCGGCAAAAGAGATAGCTCTTGGCATGCAACCGCTCGCGCTGGGTGTTATAGCTGAGTTTGACTTCGGTATTTGGGAGACTAGCTAAAAATTCAACTGCCTTGGCGTCGGTCGCCCCCATATAAGAGGTAGTAATTACTTTTAATTGGCGGCCGCTGCGAGTGAACTCTTCCAGCTCATGACGGAAAATCCGGATACCTGCCCATTTGATAAATGAGACCAGCCAGCAGATGCTATCTGCCGATAATATTTCCCGTTTAATCTCCGACTCCATCGACAAACCCGCATTGCTGCCACAAAACAGTTCGCTCTGAGTGAGACCTGTCAGAGGGAAAATATCCTCGGCATATTGCTTTAAATTGGCGGAAATGGGGTTATCCAACTGGTAGAGCGCTGTCAGAATTTTTCCCTGACTATCGATGAGGTTCTCGCTAATAAAGTCTGGGTCTTGTGTGCGATCCTTTAGCCAAAGCAATAACTGGTTAGCCAGCTCAATCTGCCGTTGCAGCTGATCCTCTCCAGTTACCGAACCAACCGCATATTCCAAAACCCGGCTCAGAAATCTGGATAACCAAACTGCCGCTTCGGCAGGCTCAAGTTGGCGTTCCCCCACGTAAAAGTGCTCGCGGTCGAGTCGAGATGTCAGCAGTTGAGTAATGAGCTGTTCATAAATACCGCATTGTTGCATCGCACTTTAGCCTTGAACGTTGTACATGAGGGTGGCGAGAAGAGTATCATTTTTTCCAACCAAATCAGTAAGCTGTTGTCGTCTGTTACTCGTTTGAAAATCGCTCCGGTTTTCGTGATACAGCCCGACAGTGACAACCACAGGGAGGTGGTGATGGATCCGGTTTCCTATCTTTTTTCGGCTTATCTCAATCTGGTACAGCAGCAGGTTGCGGATATCTATGGCACCGAGGCCAAGACGCTGGTGGTGCAGTATGAGGGGGAGTCGGTCCCGTTCTCTTTTCAGCTGTGGCAGATCCAGCAGCCGAGCGTTTGCCGTCCTTATGAGCAAGATGTGCGGCGCTTTAGCCAGTGCACGGTCAAGGCGTCCGCCCTGTTTCACAAGCTGTGCGATGACTTGACCCGGCAGGATGACAGCAGTTGGCAACTGCCCAAATTTCGCACCATGTACTGCTCGGCTGCCGTCAGTTATCGGCCGATGATTGCAGAGATTGGGGATGCCAAGCAGAGTCCTGCCAAGCTGGCGGAGCGCGCCTGCAATCAGGCGATTCTGGCGGCAATGGACAGTGACGATGAAGCCCTGCTGGCCCAGCGGGAGAAAGCGTGCGCAGCGGTGCAGTAAAGCGAATTTATCTGACCAGATCATTTGCGCTCGCTTTGCGCGTCACGACACACATGGGCTTCCCCTTACCGGGTATGATGGGGTTGCCCGCCGTGGCGGCAACAGCCGGATGTTTGCGGGTATATGCCGGTCACATCAGCCAGATCACCACCAGGAGGTAACCATGATCAGCCATATCGACCATCTGGTATTGACGGTCAGTGATATCGAACGGGCCGTGGCGTTTTACAGCTCGGTGCTCAATATGGAGGCCATTACCTTCGGTGCGGGGCGCCGGGCGGTGGGATTTGGTAACCAGAAGATCAACTTGCAACTGTTGGGGCAGGAGCCTCGTAACCGAGCGCAGGTGGGGTCGGGGGATGTCTGCCTGATCACCCGCTGGCCGCTGGAGCAGGTGATGGCCCAGCTTGCCTGCCACGGGGTGGAGATTGTCGAGGGGCCGGTGACCAAAAGCGGTGCCAGCGGGCCGATAGAATCCATCTACTTCCTCGACCCTGACCAGAACCTGATAGAAGTCAGCATCTATCCCTGAGTCCACCAAGCCATCAGTCCCATCGCCATCATCAATAGAAAGGGGCCGTCAATTTACGGCCCCTTTCTTGTATCGCCATCGACCCTGCGCCAGTGGCTCTTTGCCGATACTCCAGAAACGCCCTAGAAAGGCGCGTTGCTCTCGTCGCTCTCCTGTAAAAACTGCTCCAGCTCGGCCTGATAGGCCGCATCATATTGACCACTGCTGGTTGGGGTTACGGCGGCAGACGGGGCGACGGGAGGGGCGGTGAGGGTCTCCATCACCCGCTGCTGCAGATAGGGGTAGAAGGGGTTGGAGGAGGTGCGGGTGAGGGCGCCGGGGTTGACGATCAGCACGCCGCGCTCGCCACGCAGGGCCAGACCACCGAGGTTGATGCCGTATTGCTCCCGCTGCTGCGGGCGCGCTGCCATGCCATAGAGGGGGTCGTCCATCGGGAAGGGGAGCGCCACATGGGAGAGGGAGTAGATCTCCTTGGGATAGTCGATGCCTAGCGGGCGGACCTGCTCAGGCTGGTCTGCGCTGGCCAGCGTTCTGGCCTGCGTCGCGGGGGAGGTTGGCTCGACATTACCCACCACGGTGAGGCGATAGTGCCCGGGGGCGTTTGGCAGCAAGCGGTGCAGCGCCAGCTCTGAGGCCGAGCTCATAAGCGGGCCAAACAGGGTGCTGCGGTTGATATCAAACAGCACCAGTTCGCTGCCGTTGGCCGGCAGGTAGTGGTAGAGATCGGCAATGATGGAGCGGGTGCTGACGGTGTAGTCCATCACCGACTGGAAGGTGAGGGCAGGGGGAAACGCCGCCAGCTCGCCACTGGCGGCCAGCTGGCGTACCTGCTGCTGGATGGCGTGAGTCAGGCGATAGGACTGGCGCGCGCCGTTGACCGGAAACGAGTTGTACTTGAACGGGTTGAACTCCGGCATGGTGTCGAGCCAGGCGGCGTTGGCAAAGGCGGGTAGCAGGGCTGGCACGGCCTTGAGCCCGGCGAAGCGGGCAAAGCGGGTCACCCCGATCATCGGGGAGATCAGCACCAGCCGATCCGGTTTTGCCAGCGTGCCGCTCGGGTCGGCCAGTGCATCGAGCGCATATTTCACCGCCAGCGCGCCGCCGTTGGAAAAGCCCACCAGATGCAGCGGCCGCTTGCCCGGTGCCAGCAATCTGGCCTCCCGCACCGCGAGTCGGGTGGCGGCCAGCCAGGTCTCCCAATCCACATCCACGAGGCCAGCGGGTACGGTGCCGTGGCCGGGGATCCTCAGCCCCAGCGCGATAAAGCCCTGCTGCTGATAGCGTCTGGCCAGATGGCGCAGGCTGTAGGGGGAGTCGGTCAGGCCGTGCAGCAACACAGCTACCCCTTTGACTTCCCCCTCGGGGCGCAGCAGGTAGGAGCGGTTCCAGTTCTGCTGAAAGCGGGCGGGATTGATGGGGGCGTCCTGATAGTAGCGATTGCTGGCCAGTTGCTGCTCCGGCGGCGTCTTGGCGACCACCTCGGTGGCCACCAGCTCGAACAGCTCTGCTTCGCGAGCCAGATAGGCTTGCCAGTCGCTGTTGTCGAGCTCATCGGCACTGAGTTCGGGGGGCACCACTATGTGCCACAGCTGCAGCGGCGCTGCCTGCCAGGCGAAGTAGGCGATCACCGCCCACGCGGTCAGCAACAGCAGCAACAGGGTCAGCAGAGCACGGCGAACAAGGCGGCGAGTGTGAGCCAGCATGGCGCAATCCTTGGCGATAGAGGTGAAGCCGCATCTGGGCGGGCGAGTTCGGCGCAGCACATTGGGCGCTGCCAACCGGCTTAAAGCCTAATGGAAACAAGGTGATATGTATAGTTGATGGCATTCGGCCGCGCTGGCTGTGGGCGCTGGATCCCGCTGTTGGCATCAGGCTGGCCGTTCGAAGGCTGCATCGCGGGCCATCTGGCGGCGTGAACTTGTCCGCGGATGCCTGCTTGGGCGCTGCGACCTTGCAACTATCTGCCCCTGAAAGAGGGCAATTATGCTACTGTAGCGGCGTTTTTTGATGGATAAGCTGGCATTGGCCTTTTTTGAAGATGGAATGGTATGCAGAACTTTGACGTAGTGAATTGGCTGATGCAGCAGACAGCCTCCCCGGCGCAGCCGGAACAGGCGATGGCACAACCGGGCGCGGCCCAGAACCTGTGGCAGGTGCACTATGCTGGCTAACGAATCCATGCGCCTGAACAAATACATCAGCGAGAGCGGTATCTGCTCGCGCCGCGAGGCCGACCGCTTTATCGAGCAGGGCCACGTCTTTATCAACGGCAAGCGCGCCGGGATTGGCGATCAGGTGCAGGTTGGCGATCTGGTCAAGGTGAACGGTCAGGTGATCGAGCCGCGCGAGGCGGACAGTCTGGTGCTGATCGCTCTCAACAAGCCGGTGGGCATCGTCAGTACCACAGAGGCGGGCGAGAAGGACAACATCGTCGATTTCGTCAACCACAGCACCCGGGTCTTCCCCATCGGGCGGCTCGACAAGGATTCGCAGGGGCTGATTTTCCTCACCAACCACGGCGATCTGGTCAACAAGATCCTGCGGGCGGGCAACGATCACGAGAAAGAGTATCTGGTGACCGTCGACAAGCCGGTGACCGACGAGTTTGTGCGCGGCATGGCGGCCGGGGTGCCGATCCTCGGTACTGTGACCAAGAAGTGCAAGGTGAAGAAAGAGGCTCCGTTCGTCTTTCGCATCACGCTAGTGCAGGGGCTGAATCGCCAGATCCGCCGCATGTGCGAGCACTTCGGTTTTGAAGTGACCAAGCTGGAGCGCATCCGCATCATGAACGTCAGCCTCAAGGGGCTGCCGGTGGGCGAGTGGCGCGATCTCACCGACGACGAGCTGATCGATCTGTTCAAGCTGATTGAGGACTCCTCCTCCGAGGTGAAACCGGCCAAAGGCGACAAACCCAAGGCGGCCAAGGCCCCTGCGGTGCAAGCCGCCAAACCGGGGCAGGGCAAGAAGCCGCGCCGCGATGATGATCACGAGATTGGCGGGCGTCCCAATGTACCGGGCCCGGAAGCCTTCGAGAAGAAGCTGCCGGTGGGTAAGGGTGGCGCGGGCAAAGGTGCTGCCAACAAGGGCGGAGCTGGCAAAGGGGCACCCAAGGGTGGCAAACCGGCCGCTGGCAAGCCGCGCACCGCTAACACCGGACGGCAGAAAAAAGGGCGCTGAGTTGCCCCCCTGAGTGGCGTCAGCTTACCTTGTCATCTCCAATACGGTTATCCCCAACACACCGGCCTCAGGCCGGTGTGTTGTTTTGGGCCGCAGAGCTGGTTGGGAGAGGTGCCGAAAGGGGTGGCTCGCTGGCGGTCGGTAACCCCATGACGCGGGGATAGTGGCGTGGGTCGAGGCGCAGCACCAGCAGGCTCATCAGCAGCAAGCCCCCCAGTTGCCACTGCCAGGCGGCCGCAAAGTCGCCCATATAGTGATAGAGCCGTGCCGCCACCCAGGGGCCGGTGGCCGCCAGCATAAAGCCGAAGCCCTGCATCAGGGCGCTCAGGGTGCCGGCGCGGCGCGGGTCTGGCAGGTGATCGAGCGCAATCACCATGATCAGCGAAAAACTGCCGCCCAGACCGGCGCCGCACAGCATGCACCAGAGAATGGGGGCACTGGCTGGCGCCAGCCAGAGGCCGCCGAATCCCGCCAGCTGCATGGCGATGGCAAGGCCCATCCACGGCCGCCGATCCATCTTGCGTGCTGCCAGCAGCGGCAGGCCGAGGCCGCTGGCGGTCTGCGCCAGCGCCAGCCAGGCGACCAGCTCGCCCGCCTGCGCGGCGCTCCACCCCTGCGCCATATAGGCGGGGGCCAGCCAGGCCACTACGATGCCGTAGCCACTGTTGATGATGCCAAAGCAGACGATCAGCAACCAGCTGCGGGGCAGGGTGATCAGCCGCTGCTCGCCGTGGGGAATGGCTGCAGCCGTGGCCCGTGGCAGACGCACTTTCCACCCCAGCCAGATGAGGGCCAGCAGCACCGGCAGGCTCCAGAGCGCCAGTGCCCGCGACCAGTCGAGGCTGGCCGCCAGCCTTGGGGTAAGGCTGGCCCCCAGCGCCCCGCCCCCCATCATGCAGGCGGAGAAGATCCCCATCACCAGCGGCACTTTGTGGGCGAAGGCCTGCTTGATAAGGGCCGGTAGCACCCCCTGCACCAGTGCCGACCCCAATCCACAAAGCGCCGCGCTGGCGATCAGCAGGGCGCCGCTTTGGGCATCGAAGCGCATGGCGCTGCCAATGCCGAGCAGCAGCAGGGCCAGCCCCAGCAGGGTGGTGGCACTGGCAAGGCTGCACAGGCGCGGGGTGAGCAGCACGCCAATCCCGATGAGCCAGAGCGGCAACAGGGTAAGCCAGGCGAGGGTGTCCATCCCCAGCGACAGGGTGCGGCCAATCTCGCCGCTCAGCGGGCCGATGGCGGTAAGAAAGGGGCGCAGGTTCAGGCCAATCAGGATCACCAGCACCAGCAGGGCCGTCTGGCCTGCGGGATGATCCGCATTTCGTTGATTCATCGGGTGCTGTTTCCGGTTCTGGGAGAAACAGGGAGCATTCGGGACGCGGAGTCATCGGGGCTGAACATGGCAGATCACCGTCAAAGGAGGCAAAAACGCCAGCCTAGCGGGCTCGAAAGTCATTTTGAAATTAAATGATAGAATGGAGTTCAGTGGTTTTGTAAATGGAGTACCCCATGCTGGATCCCCTGTTACTGCGCAGTTTTGTCGCCATTATCGACACCGGCAGCTTTACCCGCGCCGGTGAACGGGTCCATCTGACCCAATCCACCATCAGCCAGCAGATCCGCCGCCTTGAGCAGCAGGTTGGCTGCCCGCTGCTGGACCGCTCCGGTCGGCAGGTGGTGGCGACGGCGGAGGGGGAAAAATTGCTGGGGCTGGCCCGCCGCATTCTGGCGCTGCTGGCGCAGGCCGAGGAGCAGGTGAGCGAGGGGTGCATATCGCTCAGCCTCGGGGTGCCGGAGGATTTCGCCGTCGGTGCCATCACCCCAGTGCTGGCCGCCTTTGCCCGCGACTACCCCGAGGTGCGGCTGGAGGTGGAGAGCGGCCTGAGCCACGAGATCTGGCAGCGCTTCGAGGCGGGGGAGCTGGATCTGGCGCTGGTCAAGCAGACGCGGGGGCAGGGGGCGCCCCTTGCCAGTTGGCGCGAACCGCTGGTATGGGTCGACAGTCGCGACTGGCCCGCACGGGAACGGGATCCGCTGCCGCTGGTGGTGTTCCCGAGCGAAGGGCTCTATCGGCGGCAGATGACAGAGGCGCTCGATGGCCTCGGTCGGCGTTGGCGTATCGCCTATGTCAGCGCCAGCCTTGCCAGTTTGCAGGGGGCGGTGAGCGCGGGGATCGGGGTGAGCTTGCTGCCCAAACGGCTGATGCCCGCCGATCAGCTGGCCCTGACCCAGTGGCCCAAGGTGGCGCCGGTGGAGCTGGCGCTGCATGCCAGGGGAAGCGGGAGCGAGCCGCTTAGCCGCTTGAGCGCGGCCCTGATCGCCCTCTGTGACGAGGTGATGGGGCCGCAGTGAGTGGCAAAAACTACTGTGGGGAAAAACTGACGTCGGCAAGATAAGGCGGAAAAAGTGCGGGGAGGGATCAGTGATCCTTCCCCTCCGTCAGCTTGCGCTCGTAGTCATTTTTTACGATGGCCAGCGCCGCCAGCACCAGCTCGGGGGCCAGCTCATTGGTTTCCAGCAGTTCAATCAGATCCACCGCGAGTTTCACCTCGGGCGGGGCAGTTTCCAGTGACATGGGCAGGGTTCCGGTTGCGGGAAGAGGGGGGATTATACAGGGGCGCCGCCGTTGGCCGAAAGCGCCCGCTATATCGGGCAGGGGAATCACCAAGGTCAGAGGTGTTGGCGCATCTCCTTGTCGATCTCCTCGCGCAGGGCGATCAGCTTTTTGGCGTACTGCTGCAACTGCAGATCGCTCTCGCTTACTGGCTGCCACTGGGGTACCGGGGTCGGTTTGCCCTGCTCATCCATCGCCACAAAGATGATGATGCAGTGGGTGGTCTTGTGGCGCTCGGTGTCGGTGGGGTGGCGGCTGTAGACATCCACCGCCAGGTGCATGCTGGTGGTGCCGGTGTGGATCACCTGAGCGTGCACCTCCACCAGCTGGCCAATCTGGATGGGGCGCAAAAAGCGGATCCCCCCACATAGACGGTCACCGCATAGCCGCCGCACCAGCCGGCGGCGCAGGCATAGCCCGCCTGATCGATCCACTTCATCACCATGCCGCCGTGGACCTTGCCGCCGAAATTGACGTCGGAGGGTTCGGCCAGAAATTGCAGGGTCAGTTCGCGATTTGGCACAGTTACATCCTTATTGCCTGAAGGGTTTCCCTGAGCTTTGCCCCATCGGCCTGCCCGGTCAAGGGTTCATCCCCGATTCAGGGGGGCGGGGTCACTATCTGGCTCTATCGACGGGAACATAGCCGCAGGAGTGACACCATGAAACAGATGCTGGAACAGTTGCTGGGGGCTGGCAAAGGCTGGCTCAACGAAGGCGGAGACAAGCGCAAGGGGCAGATGCAGGGGGCGCTGGCCGGTGGCGCGCTCGGTCTGTTGCTGGGCAATAAAAAAGTGCGCAAATATGGCGGTAAGGCCGCTGCCGTGGGCGGCGCCGCAGCCCTTGGCGGGCTGGCCTACAAGCTCTATCAGGATTGGCAGGCCCAGCAGGCGGCACCGGCCCAGCCCACCCATCCCATCAGTGGGCTGGAAGGCAATGCGCTGGATGCCCGCGCGGCGCTTTTGGTGCGCGCCATGGTGGCGGCAGCCCGGGCCGATGGCCATATCGACGGGGCCGAGCGCCAGAAGATTCAGGAGTACCTGACCGAACAGGGTCAGAGCGATGTGGCCCGCTGGATTGACGCCGAGCTGGCCCGCCCCCTCGATCCCCACGCGCTGGCGCGGGAAGTGACCGATATGGAGCTGGCCACCGAGGTCTATCTCGCCTCCCTGCTCGCCATCGAGGTGGATCACTTTATGGAGCGAGGCTATCTCGACGAACTGGCGCGCGCCCTCAAGCTCGATGACAACCTCAAAGGGAGCATCGAGCGTCAGGTGGCCCAACTTAACGCCCCCGCCTGATATTCCTCACCGCCATGG
Source organism: Aeromonas sp. 75A (assembly GCF_051919425.1). NCBI lineage: Bacteria > Pseudomonadati > Pseudomonadota > Gammaproteobacteria > Aeromonadales > Aeromonadaceae > Aeromonas > Aeromonas sp. 75A. Next base: position 3,775,729 of record NZ_JBQBES010000002.1, read on the forward strand.
ATTGCCGATAACGCCCCGCTCAAGGGGCGTTGTTGTTTAGGTTGCTCGTCAAAAGATACGGATGAGCCTATTTGGATTGCGGGACACAGCCCCTAAGATGGCGCAGGACCATCACTTTTTTGCAAGGAGCAACCGTTGGAGATACGCAAGGCAAGCGAACTGGATATCGACGCCATTGTCGAGCTGAACCGGCAGATTGGAGAGCTCCACCATCAGCACTATCCCGAGGTGTTCTGCCCCCCTTCGCCAGAGGAGCGGGCATTTTTGCTGAGCGCCATCGGTGCAGAAGGGCGTCTGTTCTGCGTTGCCGAGCAGGATGGCATGGTGGTGGGCTTTTTGACGGCGCGGATCGACATCAATGAGAGCGTGCCGTTTCTCACCCGTGCGCCGATTTGCCGTATCGGCTCGGTGGTGGTGGATGAGCAGCACCGCTCCCGCGGGATTGGCAAAGCGCTGATCGCCCATTGTGATGAGTGGGCCAAGGCCCGTGATGCTCAGCAAATCCGGCTGGAGGTGATGGCCTTCAACGAGCGTGCCCAAGCGCTCTACGAGGCGCTGGGCTTCAAGGTGCAGTCGCAGATCATGGCCAGATAACCAGTTTCTGATGGCGAGCCAAGGCGCGTCACTCCCCAACTACACAAGCCCGTTACGGGCCTTTGTTCGTTTCGTCAGCGGCTCTTTACCTCGTTACTTTTCACCGAGCTGCGCGGCAATCAGCTCCGCCAGTCGGGTGAGGGCCTGCTCCAGCTGTTCGCTCCAGGGATGGGAGCTGTTGAGGCGCAGGCAGTGGTTGTGTTGTCCCTGACTGGAGAAGAGCGCGCCGGGGGCCACTGAAAAACCGCTGCCCAGAGCCTTGGCGTGCAGGGCTCGGCTGTCGAAATGGGCAGGCAGCGCCAGCCAGAGGAAGTAGCCGCCATCGGGGGAGGAGATCCGCACCTCGTCCGGAAGCAAGCGCTGCAGGGCCGCCCGCATCTGCTGCTGGCGCTGGGCCAGGGTGTGGCGCAGGCGGCGAAAGTGGGCATCGACCCCGCCCTGGCGCAGCATCTCGGCCAGAGCAAGCTGGCTCGGTACATTGGTGGAGAGGGTGGACATCAGTTGCAGCCGTTGCACCCGCTCGGCATGGGGCCCCGCCACCACCCAGCCGACCCGAAAGCCCGGCGCCAGACACTTGGAAAAGGAGCTGCAGAGCAGGCTGTCGCCACGCTGATCCCAGTGGCGGATCGGCTTGGGGCGCTCGCGGCCGAAGTAGACCTCGGCATAGACGTCATCCTCCACCAGCGGCACCCCATGGCTGTTGAGCAGTGCCATCAGCCCCTGTTTGTGTGCATCGGGCATGGTGTGGCCGAGCGGGTGCTGCACATTGCCCATCAGCCAGCACGCCTTGACCGGAATGCGGGTGAGGGCGTCGGCCAGCAGGTCGAGATCGATGCCCACCCCCGGAATGACCGGGATCTCCACCGCCTTGAGTTTCAGCCGCTCGATGGCTTGCAGGGCGCCATAGAAGGTGGGGGACTCCACCACCACCCAGTCACCGGGCTCGGTCAGCACCTGCAGGCTGAGGGAGAGCGCCTCCATGGCGCCGGTGGTGATGATGATCTCCTGCGGATTGACCGCCACTCCGTCGCTGGCGTAGCGCTGGGCGATGGCGCGGCGCAGCGCTTCGTTGCCGGGGGGCAGGTCGGCCACCGTGCTGAAGGGGTCGAGCTTGCGCATGCAACTGGCCAGCGCCCGCCCGAGCTGGGGATGGGGGAATAGGGTCGGGTCTGCTACCGACATGCCAAGGGGCACCAGATCCCGCGATTTGCTCGCCTGCAACACCTCGAACACCAGATCGTTGATATCCACCGAGCCGCTGTAGTGGGTCTGGCTCGGCGTGTGCTGCACGACCTGTGGTGAGGCGGCTTTGACGTAGTAGCCGGACTGGGGGCGGGCGAGGATCCGCCCTTGACTCTCCAGCAGTTGATAGGCCTGCAGCACCGTCATGGGGCTGAGCCCGTGGGTCTTGCAGCTCTGGCGAATGGAGGGGATGCGCTCCCCCGGTTGCCAGATACCATCGTCGATCTGGCTTTGCAGGCGGTCGGCCAACTGCTGGTAAAGAGACATGATCTGGATCAACTGTTATAGGTGTAATTCAATATAACTGCATCTGTTATAGGTGTCATGCTCCGTGATGTACTTGTCACGCACGAAACGTGCAAGGCAAATACAACAAAAGAGAGTGACGCATGATCAATCCGGATGACGTGGTCAGCCTGTCTCGCCTGCAATTTGGCGCCACGGCCCTGTTCCACTTCCTGTTTGTGCCCCTCACGCTGGGGCTGTCCTGGATCCTGGTGATCGCCGAGTCGGCTTATGTGATGACCGGCAAGGTGATCTATCAGGACATCACCCGCTTCTGGGGCAAACTGTTTGGCATCAACTTCGTCATGGGGGTCACCACGGGGATCACCATGGAGTTTCAGTTCGGCACCAACTGGGCTTACTACTCCCACTATGTGGGGGACATCTTCGGTACTCCGCTGGCCATCGAGGGGCTGATGGCCTTCTTCCTCGAATCGACCCTGGTGGGGCTCTTCTTCTTCGGTTGGGACAAGCTCTCCCGCGGCAAGCACCTGCTGGTGACCATGCTGGTGGCGCTCGGCTCCAACCTCTCGGCGCTCTGGATCCTGATCGGCAACGGCTGGATGCAAAACCCGGTGGGGGCCGAGTTCAACCTGCTGACCCAGCGCATGGAGCTGGTGGATATTGCCGCCGTGCTCTTTAACCCGGTGGCGCAGGTGAAGTTCGTTCACACCGTTGCGGCGGGCTATGTTGCGGCCTCCATGTTTGTGATGGGGGTGAGCAGCTGGTATCTGCTGCGCAAGACCGAGGTACAGTTCGCCCTGCGCTCCTTCGCCATCGCCTCCGGTTTCGGGCTGGCGGCCATCCTCTCGGTCATTGTGCTCGGGGATGAGTCGGGCTATCGCACCGGTGAGGTGCAGAAGGTCAAGCTCGCCGCCATCGAGGCGGAGTGGGAGACCGAGCCAGCGCCAGCCTCCTTTACCCTGTTCGGCTTCCCGGATCAGCAGGCGGAAACCACCCACGCCGCCATCAAGATCCCGTATCTGATGGGGATCATCGCCACCCGCTCCATCGACGAGGCGGTGACCGGTCTCAAGGATATCAAGGTGCAAAACGAGGCGCGCATTCGCAGCGGCATGGTGGCGGCCGAGGCCCTCGAGCAGATCCGGCAGGGCGATGACACCCCGGCCAACCGCGCCCGCTTCGAGCAGCACGGCAAGGATCTCGGCTACGGCATGCTGCTCACCCCCTATGCCAGCAATATCGCCAAGGCCGGTGAGGCAGAGATTGCCAAGGCGGTCGATGACTCCATCCCGCCGGTGGCGCCGCTCTTCTGGGGCTTTCGGGTGATGGTGGGGCTTGGCGTCACCATGCTGGGGCTGATGGTAGTGAGCTTTGTTCAGCTCTGCCGCAACCGGCTGCAAGACTCACCGCGCCTGCTCAAGACCCTGCTCTGGAGCATTCCGCTGCCCTGGATTGCCATCGAGGCGGGCTGGCTGGTGGCCGAGCTCGGCCGTCAACCCTGGACCATCAGCGATGTGCTGCCGGTCTCGGCCTCGGTCTCTTTGCTTCAGCCGGGCCAGCTCTGGTTCAGTCTCATCGCCATCTGTTCCATCTACACCCTGTTGCTGGTGGTGGAGCTCTTCCTGCTGCGACATGTGATCCGCAAGGGGCCCGCCATTCTCCATACCGGCCGCTACAGCGGTGAACAACCCGAACTTGCGAGGATCGCCTGATGGATTACGCAACCCTGAAACTCATCTGGTGGGCGCTGGTGCTCTTCATGATGGTCGGTTTTATCGTGATGGATGGCTTCGATCTCGGCATCGCCATGCTGCTGCCGGTGGTGTCGAAAGATGACGACGACCGCCGTCTGGTGATCAACAGCGTGGGGCCGGTGTGGGAGGGTAATCAGGTGTGGCTGATTGCCGGTGCCGGTGCCCTGTTCGCCGCCTGGCCGCTGGTCTATGCCGCCGCCTTCTCAGGGCTTTACATCCCCATGGTGGTGCTGCTGCTTGGGCTCTTTCTGCGTCCGGTCGGCTTTGACTATCGCAGCAAGCTGGCCGATCCGCTGTGGCGCCGCTGGTGGGATCGGGCGCTGGTGGCCGGTGGCCTGATACCGGCGCTCATCCTTGGTGCAGCTATCGGTCTGGTGATGGAGGGGCTGCCGTTTCGCTTCGACACGGCGCTGCGTCTGCACTACGGCGCGTTCGACTTCCACTGGGGCTGGCTGATCTCGGTGCTTGCTACTGCCATCAGCCTGTTGCTGCTGCACGGCGCCGGTTTTCTGCAAGCCAAGGTGACCGGCACCCCTGCACTGCGCGCACGGGGGATCGCCATCCTGCTGGCCCCGCTGGTGAGCCTCTGCTACCTGCTGGCCGGCTGGCATCTGGTGGATCTGCAAGGGTTTCAGCTGACCGGTGTCGGCACACAACCCTTTGACCCGAATGCTGCCATCAGCCCGCTGATGAAGGGGGTGATCCCCCACGCCGGAGGCTGGCTGCGCAACTACTTTGACTATCCGCTGCTGTGGCTGGTGCCGATCATCGGGGCGCTGGCGCCGCTGGTGAGCGGGATTGCCTCCTGGCTGGAGCGGGGCCGGATTGCGCTGCTGGCCAGCGCCATTGCCTGCGCCGCCATGCTCTGCTCGGTGGCCATCGCCCTGTTCCCCTTCGTGCTGCCTTCATCCCTCGATGCGGTCAGCAGCCTGACCTTGTGGGACAGCACCTCCAGCTACAAGACCCTGGCCATCATGTTCGGCCTCGTGCTGGTGCTGATGCCGGTCAACCTGGGCTACACCGGCTGGGTCTATCGGGTGGTGCGCGGCAAGCTCGACCGTGCCCGCATCAAGCGCGACAGCCATCAACTCTACTGACCTCAAGGGATCTGCTATGTGGTACTTCACCTGGATTTTAGGCCTCGGATTCGCCCTGCTGCTGGGCCTGTGCAACCTGCTCTGGCTGGAAGCGCGCTGGCAGGCGGACGAACGGGACGGTAACTGACGGCGGGGCTCGCGCCCCTCCCGATGGCCGTTGGCTGGCGCTCCACTCGTCGCCATCGGCCCCTCTCTCCCCCTCTTTAAACGACACAAACGACACACTTTCAACCGACAACCAACCGACAGGTAATTGTGATGAAACAGAGATTGAAAGCGGTGGCGCTGGTCATCGGGTGCGCGCTCACCGTCGCCCCGGCCTGTGCCGAACCGGTACAACTGACGCCACTGGATAAAACCTTCACCCTGCAGGTGCTCGGCAGTGGTGGCCCCATCTCCGACGACCTGCGTGCCTCCTCCAGCGAGGTGATCTGGTGGAAGGGGAAATCCCGCATCCTGATCGATGCCGGTGGCGGCGTCTACCTGCGCTTCGGCCAGGCGGGGGCCAAGCTCGAAGAGGTCGATTTTATCGGCATCACCCACTTTCACACCGACCATGTGACTGACCTGCCCGCCCTGCTCAAGGGGGCCTACTTCTTCGAGCGCAGCGATCCGCTGGATCTGGCGGGGCCGCAAGCCGGCTCGGCCTTCCCCAGCATGAGCGGCTACTTCGATGCCCTCTTCAACAAGGACAAGGGCGCTTATGCCTACCTGAGCGGCTTCAAGGATGGCACCGATGGCCTCTTCCCCATCACCTTGCACGATGTGCCCTACCAGAGCCCGCAGCCCCACACCGTCTATCAGCAGGATGGGCTGACCATCACCGCCCTCGGCATCCCTCACGGTGACGTGCCCTGTCTGGCCTATCGTATCGAGAGCGCCGAGGGGACCATTGTTATCTCGGCGGATCAGAACGGCAGCAACCCGGCTTTTGTGCCGTTTGCCAATGGGGCCGACATTCTGGTGATGCCGCTCGCCATCCACGAAGGGGCCGACCCTGTCTCCGCCTCGCTCCATGCCAAGCCATCTGTGGTGGCCAAAATTGCCGCCGAGGTGAACCCCAAGCTGCTGGTGCTCAACCACTGGATGGGAGTTGGCCTCAATCACAAGAAAGAGGCGATGGCCATCGTCAAACAGCAGTTCCACGGCCAGATCGTGGCCGCCCGCGATCTCTCCAGCTACCCCGTTTCATCAGTCAAGGAGTCCGCCCATGAGTAACTCAAGCAGCAACAAAACCAACAAACTGACCCTCTCCATCGCCATGACCAGCCTGATTGCCCTGACCCCGGGGCTGGCGCTGGCGGCCACCCCGAGCGATGCGCCGGTGAAAACCGCCCCCAGCGAACAGCACGGCGGCAAGTGCGCGGCGGGCAAGTGCGGCACCGAGAAGCGCTTTGAAAAGCAGGCTCTCGACAGCGATCCGCAGGGGCGGCTGGTGCGCGCCCGCGACGGCAAGTGCGGCGTGGCGGGAGAGGGGATTGATGGCGACAGATCCGGTTCCAACAACGGCAGCAAGATGACGGAGGGGGTATGCGGCCAATAAGCTCCCGCAGTCGGGGGATCGGGCTGCGCCAGGAGCATCTGGATGCGCTCTGCTCCGGCCCCGTCCGCCCCGGTATCGACTTTCTCGAGCTGGCGCCGGAGAACTGGATGGCCATCGGCGGCGCCAGGCGGGCGCAGCTGCATCAGCTGGCCGAGCGTTACCCGATGGTGGCCCACGGCCTCAGCCTCTCCCTCGGCGATTGCCAGCCCCTCAATCGCACCCTGCTCAGCCAGATCCGTACCTTTCTGGATGAGTTCGGTATCGGGATCTACAGCGAGCACCTGAGCTTTTCCCGCGACCAGCAGGGTTATCTTTACGAGCTTTTACCGGTGCCGCGCCAGTGGGAGAACATCCCCTATCTGGCCGAGCGGATCGAGCAGGTGCAGGAGGCGCTGGCCCGCCCGCTGGTGCTGGAAAATATCTCCTACTACCACGGCTATGACCATGAGATGCCGGAGGAGGATTTTCTCGCCGAACTGGTGGCGCGCAGCGGTTGCGAGCTGCTGCTCGATATCAACAACGTCTTTGTGAACAGCCGCAACCACGGTTACTGCCCCAAGCGGATGATCGCCGGGCTGCCGGGCAGTGCGATCCGTTACTTCCATATTGCCGGTCATCTGGAAGAGGCGGATGGCACCTTGCTGGATACCCATGGCAAACCGGTGTGCGAGGAGGTGGTGGCGCTGGCCCGTTATACGGTGCAGACCCATGGCCTGCGCCCCCTGCTGCTGGAGCGGGATCACCATCTGCCACCGCTGGCAGAGCTGGAGGCCGAGCTGGCGCGGGTGCACGGCGCCTGTTGCGAGGCACTCGACCGTCAGGTGCGGGAGGTGCGTTATGGATAGACGGTTATCTCTGATCACTGCGCCCAAAACGGCACCGCAGCGGATGCAGCAGCAGACCGCCTGGCTGGCGAGCCGGGTGCGGCTGCCGCAGGATGGCATCGCCAGCCACTATGCCCGCAGCGTGCGCGCCAATGTGGAGTCGGTGCTGGAGAGCGCTTTTCCGCTCACCCACGCTCACTGGGCGCCGGTGGACAGGTGGCAGCTGGTGGAGGGCTTTGTTATCCAGCACGGCGCCGAGGCCCCGGAGTTTCACCATATCGCCACCGAGTTTGTCCGCTATGTGCAGCATCGCCACGGCGAGGGCTCTCTCAACTGGCCCAGGCAGCGGCTGGCGCTGCTGGAGTACGAGTGGGCCTGCCTCTGTGTCGAGATTGATGAAGGGGTAGTGCCGCAAGTTATGGCGGGGGAGGTGGTGACGGCGGAGAGTTCGTTTGTGCTCAATCCCACCCTGCAACTGCTTGAACTCCCCTTCGCCATTCGTCGCAGCGGCGTGGTGCTGACCCGGCAGGGCAACCACTTCTATGGCCTGTTTCGCAGCCCGGAGCATCAGGTGGTGACCCAGCGGTTGCGCGAATGGGACGTGGCGCTGATCCAGCTGCTGCAACAGCAACCGGGGATCAGCCAAGCCGCGTTCCAGCAACAGGTGCAACAGGTTCGCAGTGATTTTGATCTGAGCGAGTGGGCTCGCCATTTTCACCGGTTGGGTCTGCTTACCCTGCCCGTTGGCGAGCGCCAGCCCGGCACCCCCTTGCCCCCATTTAGCAAACACCAAGGAGAATTCCCATGAACAACACCCTGATCCAGTGGTACGAGCGGGCGGTGGCCCAGTGCAAGCGGCTCGATTTTCTGGCCCTGTTGGCCATTCGTCTCTATCTCATTCCGGTCATCTATGTGGGGGCCCACTCCAAGGTGATGGGCTTTGCCGGCACGGTCGCCTGGTTTGGCGCCCCGGTCTCGGAAGGGGGGCTCAACCTGCCGTTCCCGACCCTGCTCGCCTTTCTGGCGGCGGGCACCGAGGTGCTGGGCTGCATCTGCATCGCCCTTGGCCTCTTTACCCGCATCATGGCCATTCCCACCATCTTCCTGATGAGCGTGGCGAGCGCCATGGTGCACTGGAAGCACGGCTGGGATGCCATCGCCACCGGCAGCATGGAGGCCACTGTGCGCCTCAACGGCTTTATCGAATGGCTGGCGGCGAATTTCCCCGGTCGCTACAACTACATCACCGAGCTCGGGGATCCCGTGATGCTCAACAACGGGATGGAGTTTGCCGCCACCTACTTCGTGATGCTGCTGGTGCTGCTGGTTTACGGCGGGGGCCGTTACGTCAGCCTCGACTACTGGCTCAAGCGGGCGGTGACCGGTAAAGCAGGCGTGCAACAGGCGGCATAAGGCTTGCCCACGGATAACAAAAACCATAACGACAGAGCGTGAAAAACAGCGAGCGGCCGGCGGCCGCTCGCTGTTTTTGTGCTGTGTGGGGGAGAGTGTCAGCTGCGTCAGCCGTTACTGGTAGCGGCCGACCGCGATGGGGGACTCCTGCTCAATCTGGCCAAGGCGATCGGCCCACTGGGCGAGCCAGGCTTCCCGCTCTTCTTGCGAGACCCGCACCGGGGCATAGCAGATATGGGGGCGCAGCACGTCGAAGCCCACAAATTGCAGGATCCCGCGCTGGATGGGGCGCAGCACCCCGTCGATATCGCCGTTGAAGCCGTCGGGCAGATAGGTCTCGGCAGGGCCGCCGGTGGTGAGGCTCAGCAACGCCCGCTTGCCGCGAAACTTGCCGCTCTCGTAGATATGGCCCTGACCATAGACCCGCCCCATGGCAAAGACCCGATCCACCCACCCCTTGAGGATGGCGGGCAGGCCGAACCACCAGAGCGGGAACTGGAAGATCAGCAGATCGGCCGCCTCCAGCTTTTGCATTTCCTGCTCCAGCTGCGGGGCAAAGCTGTCCTGCTCGGTGGCAGCCAGCTCTTCGAGCTGTAGCTTGAGAAAATCGGGATCGCTGGCGGCAGTGAAGTTGCGCCGATCCGAGACGGGATCAAAGCCCATGGCATAGAGATCGCTGGTCATCACTGTGTGGCCCGCCTGCTCCAGCGCCCTGATGGCGTGGCAGAAGAGGGCACCGTTGAAACTTTTGGGTTCGGGATGGGCATAGACAATAAGCACCTTCATAACAGACTCCGTGGCAAATGATGCGAGGGTGACAGGCTTGGTTGCTGAAAAAGTTGCTGAAACAGTTGCCGGGTTGGCGCTGTGTCACAGCATAGAAGCCTGCCGCACCGATTGCAGCAGGCGCCACGCCCTTGCGTGACGCCTGCTGGCGCAGCTTATGCCTGACAGGCTGCGAGCCGGAGGGCTTCGCGGCGCTCGCTGACATGGGTCAGTCCGTAGGCCAGCAGCACGATAAGGGCGCCGATCCAGGGGGTGTGCATCAGGCCGAGGTGCTCAACCACCAAGCCACCAACCACGGAGCCGAGCGCGATGCCGACGTTGAAGGCGGCAATATTGAGGCCCGATGCCACATCCACCGCCTTGGGGGTGTGCAGCTCGGCCTGCTTCACCACCAGAACCTGCAGACCCGGCACGTTGCCGAAGGCAAAGGCGCCCCACACCAGCACGGTGAGCACGGCCAGCACCGGATGGGGGGCGGTGAAGGTGAGGGCCAGCAGCACCAGCGCCAGACCGGCAAACAGCAACTTGAGCGCAGGCAATGGGCCCATCTTGTCGGCCAGCTTGCCACCCCAGATATTGCCGACGGCGACCGATACCCCGTAGACCAGCAGGATCAGGCTCACCGCACCGGCGCTAAAACCGCTCACCTGCTGCAGGATGGGGGCGAGGAAGGTAAACGCCGTGAAGGCACCGCCATAACCGAGGGCGGTTTTGGTGTAGACCAGCAGCAGCGGCTTCTTGGTCAGTACCGAGAGTTGCTCGCGGATGGTGGAGGCCGCCCCCTTGGGCAGGTTGCCCGGGATCAGCAGCAGGCTACCCACCATGGCGACGAGGCCGAGCAGGCTCACCACCAGAAAGGTTTCCCGCCAGCCAAAGACCTGACCAATCCAGGTGCCGAGCGGTACGCCGGTCACCAGCGCCACGGTAAGGCCGCTGAACATGATGGCGATGGCGCTCGCCGCCTTCTCTTTGGCCACAAGACCCGTGGCTATGGTGCTGCCCACCGAGAAGAAGACCCCGTGCGCCAATCCGGTCAGGATGCGGGCCACAATCAGGCTCTCGTAACCGGGGGCCTGCCAGGCCAGCAGGTTGCCGGCGGTAAAGAGCGCCATCAACCCTACCAGCAGCCACTTGCGCGGCACCTTGCCGGTGAGCGCCGTGAGCACGGGGGCGCCGATGGCTACGCCAAGGGCATAGAGGCTGACCAACAGGCCCGCCGAGGGGAGCGAGACACTGAGCTGCTCGGCGATGGTAGGGATAAGCCCCACGATCACAAATTCGGTGGTGCCGATCGCAAAGGCACTTAAGGTAAGGGCAAATAACGCCAGTGGCATAACAACTCCTTGGTTTGGGACTCCCGACGGGAGAATGGCGCCAGTATGCCGATGGGTTTTGTTGGCAAAAATGACGGTGACATCAAATTACTTTTGCCAAATAAGCAGCAATAACGCTGAGTGGGATGATGTTTGGGTTGCCCGCGGCGTGAGCGCAACGCAGTGATCTGCCTCGCAAAACGGGATGAACGCTGCTCCTTTTCTGAGCTTGCTTAAGCTCCAGTACAAGCTGGCCGCCATAGGATTTTCCCTGTGAAACCCGAGTGTGTTGAACCCATGCGCGCCGGTGTTGTGATGGCCGTGCGCTTTCATCTACAGGCAATAGACAGGCAATATCCAGCTGACAGGTAACATGATGACATTGAACCGACTCTCCTCTCTTTTGCTGCTGTGCGGCGCCTTTGCGGTACAGGCTGGCCAGAGCGATCCCCTCTCTGCCTGGAATGACACGGCAGCCAAGCAGGCGATCACCCGCTGGGTAACCAATGCCACCGATCAGCTGCAGGCCACTTTTATTCCGCCAGAGAAGCGCCATGTGGTGTTTGACAATGACGGCACCCTCTGGCCTGAAGCGCCCATGACCTATCAGCTGCAGTTTGCGATGGACGAGATCAAGCGCCTGGCGCCGGAACACCCGGAGTGGAAGGCCGACCCCATCGTCGCGGCAGTGCTGAACAACGACCTCAAGGCCGTGGCCAAATCGGGGGAGAAGGGGCTCGCCAAGCTGGTGGGACTGACCCACAGCGGCATGACTACCACCGAGTTTGCCGAGCGGGTCACTCGCTGGGTCAACAGCAGCAAGGATCCCCGTTTTGGCTGCCACTACGATCAGCTCGGTTATCTGCCGATGAAGCAGCTGCTGGGGTATCTGCGGGATAATGGCTTCCAGACCTGGATTGTCTCCGGCGGCGGCGTCGATTTTATGCGGGTGATGTCCGAGCAGATGTATGGCATCCCGCCCCAGCAGGTGATTGGCTCCTTTACCCTCGGCGAGTTTGCCCTGACCGGGGAGGGCAGCGAGATCCGCAAGACCATGAACGGCGCCTATTTCGATGACAGCAAGGCGAAACCGGCCGCCATTCACCTCTTTATGGGGCAGCGTCCGGTTGGCGCCTTTGGTAACAGCGATGGCGACGTGCCCATGCTGCAATACACCTCGACCAACCCGGATTACCACACTTTTGGTCTGTTGGTGCACCACACCGATGCCAAGCGCGAATACGCCTACGACAGCCATCCGCCAGCCAGCGGCAAGCTGATCGACGGGCTGGTGCAGGCAAAAGCGCGGGGCTGGGTGGTGGTCGATATGAAATCAGACTGGAATCAGGTTTTCGATCCCGCCCTTTGCCAGAACGCGCCCTGATTGCGGGGCTGCATCTGGCATCAATATGGCGGCTGGACGTTCAGCAAGCGCTGCAAAGCGTGAGGCAAGAAAAGAGACAGGGAGAGCATGATGCTCTCCCTGTTTTATCTGGCTTGCTGGCAGAGCCAGCCTTTCTTTCGCGTTAGCCTCACGCCTTTCGCGTCAGTCCCATGCGGGGGCAAAATCGGGATTGGCGCAGCGCTCGCCCCGATCCAGCGTGGCGATGGCGGTCATCTCCTCGCTGCTCAAGGTGATATCGAGAGCGGCCAGATTGGCGGCCTGATTCTCCCGCTTGGTGGAGCTCGGGATCACTGCCATGTCCTGCGCCAGCAGCCAGGCCAGCGACACCTGTGCCGCTGATACTCCGTGGCGCTGGCCAATCTCCATCAGCAGCGGCTCGCTCAGCACCTTGCCATAGGCGAGCGGCATATAGGCGGTGACGGCGATACCCTGGGCTTTGCAGAACTCGACCACCTTGCGGTTTTGCAGCAAGGGATGAACTTCGATCTGCTGGTGGGCGATGGCCCCCGGCCCCAAAATCTCGATAGCTTGTTTGAGCTGGGCCACGGTGAAGTTGGAGACCCCGATCTCCCGGGTCAGGCCCCGGGCCTTGGCCTCGGCCAACTGCTCCAGATAGACTGCCATCGGCACCTCATCCTTGGGGGAGGGCCAGTGGATCAGCGCCAGATCCAGATAGTCGGTGCCCAGTTTTTCCAGGCTCACCTCAAGGCTCGGGATCAGCTTGCCCGGGCCAAACTCGCTGGTCCACACCTTGGTGGTCAGGTAGATCTCGTGGCGGGCAACAGTGCTGCGGGTCAGCACGTCGCCGACCTCGGCTTCGTTGTCATAGATCTGGGCGGTATCGATATGGCGATAGCCCAGCTCCAGACCGTTGGTCAGGGTGGCAAGCAGCGGCTCGCCCTTCAGGCGAAAGGTGCCCAGACCCATGGGTGGCATATTGATCATCTCGTTCCTCAATGGGGTGGTGGTTGGCCCTTGACGGGCTGAACGGAAAGCGGCACAGGGGCCAGTCAGGCGCCCAGCGGCAGATAGCGGCGAATAGTGCTGCTGGCAAACCAGGGCTCGGCCTTGGCGACAAATTCGGTAAAGTGGGGCTGACCCTGATGGGCGGTGAGGGCCGCTTCGCTCTCCCATACCTCGTAGAGCATCCAGCTGTGTGGATTGTCCAAGTCCTGATGCAGCTGATAGCGCTGGCAGCCCGCCTCTTGCAAGGTGGCCGCAATCAGCGGCTCAAGGGCGGCGCGAAACTGGGCGGCGAATTCGGGTTTGGCTTCAAGCTGGGCAATCACAATCACGGGTGATGACATCTGAACCTCCTTGGCAAAAACGAAGGGTCAGTATGCCTGCCGTGACTTGCAGGAAACAGGGTTAATGGAGCAGCAGTGAATTGAGAGGCACAGCAATCGGGGGCCGTGGCCCCCTACTATCAGACTTTGGCGGGTTCCGACCAGACTGCAAACTCATTGCCGCTGGGCTCAACGAAGTGGAAACGGCGGCCACCGGGGAAATCGAAAAGAGGACAGTTGATGGTGCCACCGTGTTGGCTCACCTTGGCTTGAGTCGCTTCAATATCCGCGCTGTAGAACACCAGCAGGGCGCCGCCCTGAGCGGTCAGGTTGCACAGATCCGCACGATAGAATCCGCCATCCAGCCCCTCATCGGAAAAGGCACAGTAGTCGGGGCCGTAATCGACAAATTGCCAGCCAAATACGGCCTGAAAGAATGCCTTGGTCGCGGCGAGATCCCTGGCCGCAAACTCCACATAGTTCAATTTTTCATGGGCTTTCATTCAGTTCGTCTCCCTCATCATCAGCATCGCTGGGTTCAGCAAGTTGTTCCCACGGGGTCAGTTTAAGCTGCTTGCGCCGTAGCCAGAGCCAAGATGCCATGGTCAGGCCGAAGAATCCCGCAAACAGGGCTGTTTGGCGCAGGGCAAATAGCGGATCTATCCCCATGGGGTGCCAGCTGAAAAACCACATCGCCATGCCCCAGACAAGACCAATGCCGACCCCGAATACCAGAACGTTGGTTAACCAGCCCTCATAGTGAGGCGGTTTGACGGGATAACCGAACCTGCGCAGCAGCCTGCACAGAGGGGGATTGTAGTTGGCATGCCAGACCCCTTTGTTAGCCAGCTCCTGATGGGCGGCGGCCAGCCGTTCTTCAAATGTCATGGTATTCATCCTTGTGAAATAAGTGGTGCCATACGGTGCTTTTTAGGCTGCATTGTACTGACAAATCGCGGGTATGATGTGGGCTCGCGGTCACGTTATTTCTCTGTAGAAAAAAAGAACTGGCCTCACCGCATGCTTGCCAACCCACAGCGGCTGCGCCTATAAAGGCCCATTACTCTTGTCCGGATAACAGCAATGAAGACCCATTCTGATGAACTGACCCTGTTTGTGGCGGTGGTGGAGGCGGGCAGTTTTCGCCAGGCGGCGGAGAACCTCGGCATGGACAACTCGGTGGTGAGCCGTGGCATCAAGCGGCTGGAGGAGAAGCTCTCCACCGTGCTGCTCAATCGCACCACCCGCCGGGTCAGCCTGACCGAGGAGGGGAGCTGGTTCTATCAGCGGGCGGTGAAGATCCTGACCGAGATGAGCGAGGCGGAGGGGCATCTGCTGATGCGCCGGGAACAACCCGAAGGGGTGTTGAGAGTCGATGCGGCTACCCCCTTTATTCTGCACCGGCTGGTGCCGCTCATCGGCGAGTTTCGCCGCCGCTACCCTGCCATCGAGTTGCAGCTGCACAGTTCGGAGGGCTTTATCAATCTGATGGAGCGGCGGGTGGACATGGCCATCCGCATCGGCGAGCTGACCGACTCCTCCCTGCGTGCGCTGCCGCTTGGCCGTTCGCGGTTGCGGCTGCTGGCCTCTCCCGCTTACTTGAGCGAGCGCGGCACCCCGCGCCAACCGGCGGATCTGCTGAGCGGTCACGAGCTGCTTGGATTTTTGCATCCCGATCACCTCAACCACTGGCCGCTGCTCAGTGCCGAGCAGGGGGATCGCTTTGCCATTATCCCCAGCCTGCGTGCCAGCAGCGGCGAAACCTTGCGTCAGCTGGCGCTGGCGGGGCAGGGGATCGTCTGTCTGTCGGATTTCATGACCGGGCCGGATCGAGAGAGCGGCGCGCTGGTGGAGGTGCTGGCCCGCAGCAACAGTGGCGCCTCGCGCCCCATCAACGCCGTCTTCTACTCCGATGCCCAGCGGGATATCCGGCTGCGGGTCTGGCTCGATTTTCTCAAAGAGCAGCTGGGCAGCCATACCCTGTAGTTCAGGTTGGTTTGTGCGGTTTGTTTGAACGGTTCGTCGTTGCGGTTTGCTTAACGAAAAACAAGCCGCGCCTTCGTTGCGGCCAATCAGCATGAGCCAGCCGGCAGATAAACAGACGGCCGACTTGAGGGTCGGCCGCCGGTTCGGGAAGGTGTGTGAGCTGAAGCGCAGTTAGCGGGGCAATTTGCCCCATACCCGGCTGAGCAGGGCGCCGCCGATCACCGGTGGAATGGCCAGCAACAGGGTCCACTGCCAGGAGAGGCCGCCGACGGTGGCGGCCAGTACGATGCAGGTGAGCACCACCAGTTGGGCCACCATCATCAGGAAGGTGCCTTCGCGGGGGGTCAGGGTCTCTTTTTGAGTGGCGACGTGGGCTACGGGCGCTTGAGTGGTGGTCGGTTTCATGGCGATATCCCTCTGTTGAGTCTGATATCACTAAGCAATGGCCATTCCACATTTTTTCATGTTAATTATCAATTGCTTGCGAGTTTTGTCGTCATTCCCGTTTCGAGAGCGCAGGCAAAATGATTTGCAAAATGAAAACGCCACCCTGCGGTGGCGTCTTGGTTATTGAGAGGGATAGAGGGAAGCGCCGGGTCTAGCCAATCCGGTATTGGCGGATCTGCTCGTCGATGGCTTTGGCCAGTTCGAACAGTTCGCGGCTGGCGGCATTGCTCTCCTGCGCGTGTTCCCGCTGGTGTTCGGCCACCATGGCCAGCTCGTCGAGCGCGGTTCTGGCTTGCCCCATCTGTTGATTCTGCGCCTGCGCCAGCGCGCTGATCTCGTTGATCTCGAGGGCGGTCTGGTTGATCTGGCTGGTGGCATCAACCAGCACTTCTCTGGCCTGATTCATCCGGTTGTATCCCTCTTCGCTCAGGTTGCGTGAGTCTGCCATCGAGCTGCTGGCCTGCCGGGTTCCCTCCTGCAGGCGCAAGATAAGATCCTGCACATCCTTGGTGGCGGTCTGGGTACGTACCGCCAGCTGGCGTACCTCATCGGCCACCACCGCAAAGCCCCGTCCCATATCCCCCGCCCGGGCCGCTTCGATGGCCGCATTGAGGGCCAGCAGGTTGGTCTGGTTCGAGACATCGCGGATGAGATTCATGATCTGGGTGATGTTGTTGCTGTCTTTCACCACCTCATCGAGCAGAGCCGAGGAGCTGCCGATGCTGCTGCGCAAGGTGTCGAGTTGCGCGGCGCTCTGGGTCACATCCTGCTCGATGCTGAGCATATGGTTGGCGATGCGTTGGGTTACGTCGTTGACCCCTTCAGAGCGGCTGGCGATCTGCTCGGCGTTGTCGCCGATGGTGGTGACCACAGTGGTCAGCTCCTGAATGCTCTGGGCCTGCTGGCATGCTTCTCCTGCCAGTGCCTGGGCCTGTTGCATGGATTGGGACGACTGCGCGGAGAGGGCGCTGCCTGACTGCTGGAAGCGGGAGAAGCTCTGGTTCAGGCTCTGGATCAGCTGATTGAAACTTTGGGCCATCATGCCCAGCTCCGACTCGTCAGAGAAGTCGAGGCGGGTCGCCAGATCCCGATCGGCGGTGATGTGGTGCATGCCATCGGCTGCCTGACGAATCGGGCGACTGATGGAGTGAGCCAGCCAGGCGGAGGCCAGCATGGCGATCCCGCCGATGGCGAGCGACACCATGATGATGAGCTGGCGGGATTCCTGCAGTCCCTCTTCCAGCTCGGAGCTGTTGATCTCGCCAATCAGCAGCCGGTTGAGGGTGGGGATGTAACGCACCGCGATGAGGTAGGTTTGCCCCTCCAGTGTTAGCGCCTCTACGGCCACCTGTTCCCGGGCATTGGGAATAAGCCGCTTGACGGTATCGAGGAAGGATTGCTGGTGGTGGGCGGCGCCTTCCACCTCCTGCTCGGGGTGGATCTCGATATTGCCCTCCATGTCGGCCAGATAGACCTGACCGCTCTTGCCGATCCGGTAGCCGCTGATGAGTTTGCTCAGGGCGCTCATGTCGATGGAGGTGCCTGCCACTGCCAGGGTCTTGCCCTCGTGGGTGACGGCGGTGTTGATATAGAGGGAGGCGCGCTTGTCAAAATCGGAGATGTCGAGGTTCAGCTCATAGGGTTTGCTGCGTTTGAGAAAGCCGAAAAACCACCCATCTTTCGGGTCTGATTCGCTCAGCGATTTCTGGGCGGTGGGGCCGCCGCTGAAGTTGATCAGGGTGTTGCTCTGGCGGGGGGCGATAAAGACGTTGCCGCCGATCCGCCGTTGCAGATCCTGAAAGTAACGCTCCATGGCGGGCCACTCTTGCTCTGGCATGCCAGCGGTCAGCCAGTCGATGACAAAACGGTTGCTGGCCAGCGCCTGCGCCTCGGTCAGGTGCTGGATAAGCTGCGCTGTCAGCTGGTTGGCAATGCGATCCACGCTGCTTGGCAGCTCGTAGCGTTCGACCCGCTGCTGGGCCTGACTGTGGGATATCTGCTCGAGGATCAAGGTGATGCAGCTGATGGCGATGGCCATCAGTATCGCCACGCCAGCGAGGATCCTAGTGCGGATCCCGAGACCTGACCAGAGTGATTGCAGTGTAAAACGGTGTATCGCCCTCTCCATATCGCTCTCCTCATAAATAAGGTCGCATATGCGACCCAGATGATGATTATAGATAGATAACTCAATTGCGTTGTGGCGGATGGTGACAACAGAGGGTGGCAGAAAAACAGGAGGGAGCAATGAGCAGGGAAGGGGGCAGAAAGCGGCAAGGGAAAGTATAAAAAGAGAGGCCGACATTGCGGTCGGCCTCTCTGGTGTCTATCTCAACGGAATGTCGGGTGCCCGATCAATCCTCTTCAGCCCAGCGGCGTGAACGCTCAACTGCTTTTTGCCAGCCGCTGTAACGTTTGGCGCGATCGTCTCTGTCCATCTGCGGGATGAACTCGCGGTCCACGCTGAACTTGTCTTCCAGCTCGTCCGAGCTCTTCCAGAAGCCGACTGCCAGACCTGCCAGGAAGGCGGCGCCCATGGCGGTAGTCTCGATGCGGGTCGGACGTACCACCGGGGTGTGCATCATGTCAGCCTGGAACTGCATCAGGAAGTCGTTGGCTACGGCGCCGCCGTCTACTTTCAGCGCTGCCAGCTTGATGCCGGAGTCCTGCTGCATCGCATCCAGCACGTCGCGGCTCTGATAGGCGATGGATTCCAGCGCAGCACGGATGATGTGGTTGCGGTTGGCACCACGGGTCAGACCAACCATGGTGCCGCGAGCATACGGATCCCAGTAGGGCGCGCCCAGGCCAACGAAGGCCGGCACCAGATAGACGCCGTTGGTATCGCCCACCTTGGAGGCGAAGTAGTCGGTGTCGCGGGCATCGTGGATGATCTTCAGCTCGTCACGCAGCCACTGGATGGTGGCGCCACCCATAAACACCGCACCTTCCAGCGCGTAGTTCACTTCCCCTTTCGGGCCGATGGCAACGGTAGTCAGCAGGCCGTTGCTGGAGCGAACCGGCTCGGTGCCGGTGTTCATCAGCATGAAGCAGCCGGTACCGTAGGTGTTCTTGGCCATCCCTTTTTCAAAGCAGAGCTGGCCGAACAGGGCAGACTGCTGGTCACCGGCGATACCGGCGATGGGGATGCGGGAGCCGCCGCCACGGGTGGTGTAGCCATAGACCTCGGAAGAGGGTTTCACTTCCGGCAGCATGGACATGGGGATGCCCAGCTCGTCCAGCATCTTCTCGTCCCACTTCAGCTCACGGATGTTGTAGAGCATGGTACGGGAGGCGTTGGTCGGGTCGGTGACGTGCACTTCGCCATTGGTCATCTTCCAGACCAGCCAGGTGTCGATGGTGCCGAACAGCAGCTCACCGTTCATCGCCTTCTCGCGGGCACCTTCCACGTTGTCGAGGATCCACTTCACCTTGGTACCGGAGAAGTAGGCATCCAGCACCAGACCGGTGTTCTCGCGAACGTACTCTTCCAGACCGCGAGCTTTGAGCTCTTCGCAGATGGCGGCGGTGCGGCGGCACTGCCAGACGATGGCGTTGTAGATGGGCTTGCCGGTGGCCTTTTCCCAGACAACGGTGGTTTCACGCTGGTTGGTGATACCGATGGCGGCGATCTCTTCGCTGCGCAGGCCGGTCTTGGCCAGTACTTCGGTAAAGACGGAGGATTGGGTCGCCCAGATCTCCATCGGGTCGTGCTCTACCCAGCCCGCTTTCGGGTAGTGTTGGGTGAATTCGCGCTGGGAGGTACCGACAATGTTGGCATCCTGATCAAACACGATGGCGCGGGAAGAGGTGGTTCCCTGGTCCAGAGCGACGACATATTTCTTTTCAGCAGACATGATGTTCTCCACGTTTCTATTTTCCACGTTTTTATACGTTGGAGGGGGCCGCTCTTATGCGGCAGCCTCTTCTTTGGCGGTTTGGGTCGCTTGCTCGGTGGTGACGACACGGTTGCCCGGGACGCAGGGAGCCAGCACTTTGACATACAGAGCGGTACCAATCTGGGCGCCAACGATGGGGCCAAGGATCGGAACCCAGAAGTAGGGGTTGTCACGACCACCGGTCAGGGCAACATCACCCCAGCCAGCAAAGAACGCGAACAGTTTCGGACCAAAGTCACGGGCCGGGTTCATGGCAAAACCGGTTAACGGGCCAAGGGAGGCACCGATCACCGCGATCAGGATACCGATCAGCAGAGCGGCTGCGAAACCTTTGGGAGCGCCGTTGTTGTTGTCACCCAGCGCCATGATGCCCAGCATCAGGACGGCGGTGATCACCAGCTCGACGGCAAAAGCTTGCATATTGGTCAGCAGGGCATTGGGGTAGGTGGAGAAGATCCCGGCGGTGCCGAGGCTCTCGACGCTGCCGCGCACCACGTTATGGGTCACTTCCCACTGGGTGAAAAGGTTACCATAAAGGAAGTAGACAAGGGCGGCGAAGCAGAAGGCACCGGCCATCTGGGCGATGATGTAGGGGACCACCTTGCGCTTGTCGAACCCGCAGAAGGTCATCAGCGCCAGGGTTACAGCGGGGTTCAGATGAGCACCTGAAATGCCGCCGGTCACATAGATGGCGATGGCCACACCCAGACCCCAGGTAATGGAGATTTCCCACTGCCCGAAGTTGGCGCCTGCCAGCACCAGTGCCGCCACACATCCGACGCCGAAAAATATCAGCAGGCCGGTTCCGATAAACTCGGCGATGCACTCGCCAAGCAGGGTATTGGGTCTTTGTATGCTCATACTTTTGTTCCTTATATCCACCCGTAGAGGTTTGATGTTCCGTTTTATCTTTTTGTGTCTATCCGTTGCCGCCGAAAACGTTTCCTTGTTGTTTTTGCGTCTTGCGCAAACGTTATGCTCGTTTGCGCTCGTTATCGGTCGTGACAGAAAATAACCCTTCCCAATAATTTCACCATCCCCCCTCCATAGGAAATGTGGACAAGATCCCACTCATTGCTAAGAAAATGTGACGTAAAGCATCTTGATAACCGCCAGTTACCACTTAGGGGGTAGCTCGCAACCCTTGCCACACAAGGGCTGGCGCTTGCTGAGTGATTTCTCATTTGGAGCTTTTATTTGTAATAAAACTGCAATATTTGAGCATGCATCACAGATTAAATGAGCGCATATGAGCACAATAGGCTCGCTTACGAATCAGCGGACTCACATGATTCGTCGGAATGGTCAGGGCATCCTCAACCGCCCATAACAACAATAAGGAAGCAGAACATGCTTAGTCTCTTCAGGCCTGCGGCGCACATCGACAGGCTCCCGGCTGACAAGGTCGACCCCTTCTACAAACGCATGCGTTGGCAGGTGTTTTTCGGGATCTTCTTCGGTTACGCCGGCTACTATCTGGTACGGAAAAACTTCAGTCTGGCGATGCCCTATCTGATCGAGCAGGGCTTCTCCCGTGGTGATCTCGGTTTCGCGCTCTCCGGGGTCTCCATCGCTTACGGTTTGTCCAAGTTCCTGATGGGGAACGTCTCTGACCGTTCCAACGCCCGTTATTTCCTCTCCGCCGGTCTGCTGCTCTCGGCTGCCATCATGTTCATGATGGGTACCATGCACTGGGCCACCTCCAGCATTGCCATCATGTTTGTGCTGTTGTTCCTGAACGGTTGGGCACAGGGCATGGGCTGGCCGCCCTGCGGTCGCACCATGGTGCACTGGTGGTCACAGAAAGAGCGCGGCGAAGTGGTTGCGGTCTGGAACGTGGCACATAACGTGGGTGGCGGCATGATTGGCCCGCTGTTTATCCTCGGGATGGGCTGGTTCAACGACTGGCGCAGCGCCTTCTATGTGCCTGCGGCAGCGGCGGCCGCCATCGCGGTGATCGCCTTCTTCGTGATGCGTGATACCCCGCAATCGGTCGGTCTGCCTCCTATCGAGGAGTACAAGAACGACTATCCGAAGGATTACAACGAGAGCCACGAGCAGGAGTTCTCCGCCAAGGAGATCTTCGTCAAGTACGTGCTGCACAACAAACTGCTGTGGTACATCGCGATCGCCAACGCTTTCGTTTACCTCATTCGTTACGGTGTGCTGGACTGGGCGCCAACCTACCTGAAAGAGGCCAAGCACTTCACCGTCGACAACTCCTCCTGGGCTTACTTCCTCTACGAGTGGGCCGGTATTCCGGGCACCCTGCTGTGTGGCTGGATCTCTGACAAGATGTTCCAGGGCCGCCGTGCACCGGCCGGTATCCTGTTCATGGTGCTGGTGACCCTGGCTGTACTGGTCTACTGGTTCAACCCGGCCGGCAACCCGACCATCGACATGATGGCGCTGGTGGCTATCGGCTTCCTGATCTACGGCCCTGTCATGCTGATCGGCCTCTATGCTCTTGAGCTGGCACCGAAGAAAGCAGCCGGTACAGCGGCAGGTTTCACCGGTCTGTTCGGTTATCTGGGCGGCGCCGTGGCAGCCAACGCCATGCTGGGTTATACCGTTGACCACTTCGGTTGGGATGGCGGCTTCATGGTGCTAACCGTCTCCTGCGTGCTCTCCATCATCCTGCTGGCGATGACCCTCAAGCATGAGAACATTGCCGTTGCGGCCAAGAAAGCGGCTGCCCATAAGGCATAAAACGTGATCCTCAGCTTATTGATCCCAAAGGGGATCAGGTAAACTGCCAAAAGGCCCCGCATCTGCCGGGGCCTTTTTTTGTCTCATCATCGGAGTGCAAGCGTGAAGCAAACCCAACGACATCTGGAGATCCTGGACGTCCTGACGCGGCAGGGATTTGTCTCGACCGACGATCTGGTGACCCACTTTGACGTCAGCCCCCAGACCATTCGCCGGGATCTGAACGATCTCGCCGAACAGAACAAGATCCGGCGCCATCACGGCGGTGCCTCCCTGCATTCGAGTACCGTCAATACCGCCTACAGCGCCCGTAAAGTGATGCAACTCAAGGAGAAAGAGCGCATCGCCCGCGAGGTAGCGGCCAATATTCCCGACGGCTCATCGCTCTTTATCGACATAGGCACCACCACCGAAGCCATTGCCCGCGCCCTGCTCGATCACCGCGAGCTGCGCATCGTCACCAACAACCTCAACGTGGCCAGCATTCTGACGGCCAAGGATGACTTCACCGTCATCATTGCCGGCGGCGAGATCCGCAACCGCGATGGCGGCATCGTGGGGGAGGCGACCCGCGACTTTATCGGTCAGTTTCGCATGGACTATGGTGTCATCGGGATTTCGGGGATCGACAACGACGGCTCCCTGCTCGATTTCGACTATCACGAGGTGAAGATTGCCCAGGCCATCATCGCCCACTCCCGTCAGGTCTTTCTGGCCGCTGACCACACCAAGTTCGGTCGCAATGCCATGGTCAATCTGGGCAATCTCAGCCAGATCCACGCCCTCTTTACCGATCAGGAGCCACCGGAAAAGCTGACGCGATTGATGGCGCAACACCAGATCGCCTGCCACATCTGCTGACGGCGAAACACGCCAAGGCTGTGCCGGTCGCCCGTCAGGGCGGCCTCCTTTCTCTTTTTCTCCCCCATCTCCGCACCCATATCACCCCTTTATGGGTATTGCCAAAACCACTATTCAATCTGGTTTTTTTGGCTATTAACCCGCCGATGTTGGCCCGACGCCATTTGCTCCGCTGACCAGTTCCCTTTGTCACCTCTGGCGGGCTGTGGCGATCACACTTTCATCATAAAATGTTCGTTTGTTGTATTTTCATGTTCTAAAATGAGCGAAATCAAACATTGTTGTTATAGCAATCATAAAAATGAAAGTAGGTGAACATGAGCGAACATTATGATCTGGTCGTCGTCGGTGGCGGCATCAACGGGGTCGGCATCGCAGCCGATGCGGCAGGACGGGGTCTGAAGGTTGCCCTGTTTGAGGCGCAAGATCTCGCCTCTGCCACCTCCTCCAACTCCAGCAAGCTGATCCACGGCGGTTTGCGCTATCTCGAACATTACGAATTCCGGCTGGTGAAAGAGGCGTTGGCGGAGCGTGAGGTGCTGCTCGGTATGGCGCCTCACATTGCGCGTCCCATGCGTTTTCGCCTGCCGCACCGCCCGCACCTGCGTCCGGCCTGGATGATCCGCGCCGGTCTGTTCCTCTATGACAATCTGGCCAAGCGCGACAAGCTAAAGGGGAGCTGTGGCGTGCGCTTCCTGCCGCAAGATGGCTTGACCGCAGGGATCAATAAGGGGTTTGAATACTCGGACGCTTGGGTCGACGATGCCCGGTTGGTGGTGCTCAATGCCATGATGGCCCGTGACAAGGGGGCCGACGTGCAGACCCGCACTCGCTGCATCAAGGCGGTGCGCGGTTCCAAACACTGGACGCTCACTTTGGAGCGGGAAGGGGGCGAGCAGTTCACCGTCACCTGCCGTGGTCTGGTCAATGCAGCGGGCCCCTGGGTCAAGACCTTCTATGACGAGAGCCTGCACGAGAAATCCCCCCGCGGCATTCGCCTTATTAAAGGCAGTCACATGATAGTGCCGCGCATCCATGAGCGCGAAGAGGCTTATATCCTGCAAAACGAAGACAATCGCATCGTCTTCGTCATCCCGTATCAGCAGGACTACTCTCTCATCGGCACCACCGATGTGGAGCACCACGGCAGCCCGCGGGAAGCGAAGATCAGCGAGGCCGAAATTACCTACCTATGCAAGGTGGTCAACGCCCACTTCACTCGCCAAATTGCGCCGAAAGATGTGATCTGGACTTACGCCGGTGTGCGCCCGCTCTGTGATGACGAGTCAGATTCACCGCAGGCGGTGACCCGCGACTACACCCTCGAACTTTCTGGCGAGTCTGACGGTGCGCCGCTCTTGTCGGTGTTTGGCGGCAAGCTCACCACCTATCGCAAGCTGGCGCAGGCCGCCTGCAACAAGCTCAAACCCTGGTTCAGTCAGATGGGGGATGACTGGACGGCGACCAGCCGGCTGCCCGGCGGCGAGTTTGACTGCTCGGTGCGCGAGCTGGCCCGTGCCTTTGCGCTGGAGTTTGACTGGCTCGACGATCGCAGCGCCCTGCGCATTGCCGAAGCTTATGGCGCCCATGCCCGTCTCTGGCTGAAAGAGGATCGCGGCATTCACTTCGGTGGCGGCCTCTACGAGTCGGAAGTGCGCTATCTCATCGAACGGGAGTGGGCCTGTTCACTGGACGATATCCTCTGGCGCCGCAGCAAGCTGGGGCTGCGCCTGAACGACTCAGAGCAGCAGATGCTGCAGATCTGGCTCGACCAATACCATCAGGCTCTGCGCAAGGCGAGCTGATGAGTGACGGTGGGCAGTGCGCTGCTGCCTACCGCTTTCCACCGTAAATATGCAACAAACCTCTGATAGAACAATTACCTACACACAATAATAAAGAGCATCACATATGAAAAAACTCGCTGTTTCCCTCATCGCCTTGAGCCTTGGGGCATCCCTCTCATTACCCGTGTTGGCTGCCGATGAAGGCAAGGTGGTGATCGCCCACCGTGGCGCTTCCGGCTACCTGCCCGAGCATACCCTGGAGTCCAAGGCGCTGGCCTATGGCATGGGGGCCGACTATCTGGAGCAGGATCTGGTCATGACCAAGGATGACCAGCTGGTGGTGATGCACGATCACTTCCTCGATGGCATCACCGATGTGGCGGTGCGCTTCCCCGGTCGTGCCCGTCCGGACGGCCGTTATTATGTGGTGGATTTCACCCTGGACGAGGTGCGCTCCCTGCGTATGACCGAGCCGTTCCAGCTGGTGGATGGCAAGCAGGTGCCGGTCTATCCGGCCCGCTTCCCGCTCTGGAAGTCAGACTTCAAGATCCATACCTTCCAGGAGGAGATCGAGATGATTCAGGGGCTCAACAAGAGCACCGGCAAGAACATCGGGATCTACCCGGAGATCAAGGCGCCCTGGCTGTTCCGTCACGAAGGCAAGGATATCTCCAAGGCGGTGCTGAAGGTGCTCAAGGAGTACGGCTACACCGGGAAGGATGACAAGGTCTATCTGCAGTGCTTCGATGCCGATGAACTCAAGCGCATCAACAGCGAGCTGATGCCCGCCATGGGTATGGATCTGAAACTGGTGCAGCTGATGGCCGAGACCGACTGGAACGAGACCATGGTCTACGACGCCAAGGGTAAGGCGACCCCCTACAACTATGACTGGATGTTCAAGCCGGGAGCGATGAAAACCATCGCCAGCTATGCCGAAGGGATTGGCCCGTGGAAACCGATGATCGTCACCGAGCCGGGCACTTTGGGCAAACCGGTCTTCACCGGCATGGTAAAAGAAGCCCATGCGGCGGGCCTGAAAGTTCACCCCTATACCTTCCGTCAGGATGAGGGGCAGATCCCGGCCTATGCCAAGGACTTCACCGATCTCCTTAACATCTTCCTCTATCAGGCCGATGTGGACGGGGTGTTCAGCGACTTCCCCGACAAGGCGGTGGCCGTCATCAAGGCCCATCAAGATGCGGCCAAATAGCACTCTGGCGCCATTTGAATGCAAAGCGAGGCCAATTGGCCTCGCTTTTTGTTTCAGGCTCTTGCAACGGGAGTGTGCGCCCTGTCAGAAAATAGCCAGATCACGTCATGGTATGCCGGATCTGCATCATTTTACGCAGTTTTTACGTAGCAGATCGCTGGCATGAAATCGGCAGAGCGGTTAGTCTAGCGGCGTTGAACCAACCCCATGAGGTACAGATGAAAACCGTATTGCGTTTTAGCCTGCTGGGCGCCTTGTTGCTGGGTGGCCATGCCTTCGCCGCCGAGCCGAAAAAATTTGATATCAGCATGTTCCCAGCCGCTGACGTGAATCAGGAACGTGTGGTGATCCGCCTGCCTGAAGTCGAAAAAGAAGCCGACATGATGGTCGAGCTGCAGGTCGGCAAAAAGATGATGGTTGATTGCAACGTACCGCGTTTTGCAGGCAACCTGGAACAGCACAGCGTCAAAGGCTGGGGCTACAACTACCTGAAACTGGGCAAGGTCTCCGACCCCATCAGCACCCTGATGATGTGCCCGGATAATCAGCAGAAAGAGACCTTCGTCCAGATCTACGGTCAGGGCTTCTTCGTGAACTACAACTCAAAACTGCCGTTCGTGATCTACGTGCCGCAGGAGTATGAAGTGCGCTACCGTCTGTGGCGTGCCGACAACCTGGCCCAACCGGCCATGATTGAGTAAGCATGTTTGAACCAAAGGTTCAGCTGGTTCACCTGATGTGATAAATAAAGCGCCGTATGGCGCTTTATTTTTGCCTGCACAGTCCAAAAAGTGACGTGCAAATTGGCTGCACGTTTACATAAGTTTATTATTTATCAACGTTTTTTGTGTATTATGCCACAAAATCGGCGTCAGCTATGGGGCAAAGTGACTTCGATAAAAGATATTTATTAACATAGTGAGAAAATTGATTTTGCACTCGGCGATGGCCTGATGATACTTGCCCGCAAAGGTCAAACTAACCAGAAAAAAGAGCACTATGAGCTTCGAATCAGACAAGCGTTTCAACGACTTCAAACATTTTCCCCGTGGCCTGCGTCGCAGTGGCGAATTCACTGTGGCCGAAGCGGACAGTCTGGAAAAGTATGGTACCGCCATGCTGGCACTCTACCAGGGCAACCTTGCACCCCGTGACGATGTCGAGTCCGCCTTCGTCGAGCAGGTCAAATCCGGCGAAGCCGGTGCCAACCCCCATGCCAAGGTGTGGTTCAAGTACCTCAAGGTGATCGGTCCCAAGCGCGTTCATCGCCTCTGCACCGTTGTTGGCGGCGCCAGCGAAGAGAGCAGCGGTGGCGGCAGCTTTGATGTCGGTGGTGGCAGCGGTGGTGGCAGTGACGAGTCCATCGATTAATGGATACCGAGCTGCTTCGGACCTTTATCGAGGTGAGCAAGACCCGGCATTTTGGCCGGGCTGCTGAAAATCTCTACCTGACCCAGTCGGCGGTGAGTTTCCGGATCCGCCAGCTAGAGCAGCAACTGGGTGTCAGTCTGTTTGCCCGTCATCGCAACAACATCCGCCTGACCGCCTCCGGTGAGCGTCTGCTGCCCTATGCAGACGCCATCTTGCACACCCTTGGTCGCGCCAAGCAGGATGTGGCGCTCTCACCGGGATTCAGCCAGCAGTTGGCCATCGGCGCGCCCGCGGTGTTCTGGGAGCTCGATTTCAACGACTGGCTCAATCACATCTATGCACTGGCGCCCGGTTTGGCGGTACGGCTGGAAACAGCCTCCCGCGAGCACCTCTGCCGCCAGTTGCTGGAGCGCTCCCTCGATCTGGCCCTGCTCTCCGAGCCCACCAAGATCGACGAGATTGCCCTGCATCCCATCGGTGAGCTGGTGTTCGAGCTGGTGAGCCGGGATCCGGCCGCCAATGCCGACAACCTGATGCAGATGCCGCACATCCACCTCGACTGGGGCACCAGCTTCGAGCCGCAACCCAGCCGTTTGCAGAGCCTGCAAAAGACCCCGGTGCTGCACTCCAGCTCCGCCAGCATGGCGTTGCAGTTTGTGCTGGCCAACGGTGGCGCTGCCTACCTGCCACGGCGGATGGTCAGCCCCTTCCTCGAGAAGGGGACGCTCCATCTGGTCGAGGGGGGGCAGCCGCTGAGCCGTCCGCTCTATCTCGCCTATCTGGAGAAATCCGATCGCCGGGAGCTGATCGATCAGCTGCTGACCCTGCCACTGGGTTGGCACGATGCTGAGCTGCGCCTCAACATCGAATAAGCATCGAGTGTGATCCAAGGAAGAGCCCACCCCACGGTGGGCTCTTCTGTTTGGGGAATATTGCAGGGAGCGAGGTCACGTAATTGGCGCGGGAGGCTTGGCGTCATCGGTCTGTAACGGTACCTTTTCAGGCTGTTTGTTTATCCGATTGAGCACTGACAGGGATGGATTGTAATTGATCGACTTTAGTCACCCCGAATGGCGGGCGCTGGCGCAGCAGTTGCTGAGCCACTCACCTGTGGTGATCCGTGGCCGCCAGTGGCAACCGCTGGTGGGCCTGCTCAAGGATAACCAGCTGCTGCTCGCCCATGGCAGCCACAGCTATGAGCTCACCCCGGCCGGACGCCGCTATCTCACCCGCGAGCTGATGCTGGCCGAGATCGCCACCGCGCCCCCCGAGCCCGAGGAGTGGTTGCATGCTCAGGGCTGGCAATTGGGGGAGCTGGTCAACGAACGGGTGCTGGCGGCGCTCTATCGCAAGAGCGAAGTGAACTTCACCCCCAACGAGCAGATTGATTTCGAGGACAAGGGGATCCGGCTCTGTGCCGATCAGCTGTTGCGCTTGCGCGCCGTCCAGCCGTTCAGCCTCTTTTTCAGCGGCGGCACCCTGATCGACGCCGCCCCCTGGTTGCAGGCGCTGGGGGAGGTGGCGCTGCCCGAGCGCACCCTGGCGGGTCTTGGCAAGATCCTGTGGGGGGAGGGGAGTATCGAGCGGGTGATCACCACAGACAGCGTCGGCGCCTTTGCCGAGTTGCCCCTTGATGCTGGCACCTTGCTGGTGTGGGCTCCCCCATCGGCTCCTCTAGCCTTGCAGCAGGTAGTTGCCGCCTTGCCCCCCAATGTGTTGTGGAGTCATCTCACCGCCCTCGACCCTGCCGGGGTGGATAGGCTGCAGGCGTTGGCCCAGCGCTTGGGCCGTCCGGCCAGCTGGTGGCTGCCTCGTGATCTGGCCCCCATTCTCAGTGCGTATGCCCAACCTTTGACTGAGGCTAGGCACTGGGAGCCGAGCCGGATCCCCAAGTCATTGTTAGCAGTTTGTAGCGGTTTGGTTGAGTCCAATGGTGGCTTGTCGGCCGAGGTGTGCGCACTGGCGCCAGCGTGGCATGCCGTTGGTTGAAATTGGTCTGAAAGCGAGCCAAAAAGCGGTTTTCCCTCATTGAACGCGGTGATATAAAGAGTTGACGAAGCGCTCGCCAGATGAGCGCTTTTGTTTATCAAGCCGCTTTGCCACCCAACGAACTCAACGGAATACAGGGAATACCATGTTTGAAAAGGTTGTTGCCGCCCCAGCGGATCCGATCCTGGGCCTGACCGAAGCCTTCCGCGCTGACTCTCGCAGCCACAAGATCAATCTGGGCGTAGGGATCTACAAGGACGAGTCCGGTGCCACCCCAATTCTTCACTGCGTCAAGAAAGCCGAGCAGAAGCTGCTGACCGACGAGAAGACCAAGAACTACCTCGGTATTGAAGGCAATATCGAATATGGCCGCATCGTGCAGCAACTGCTGTTCGGGCAGCACTCTGCGCTGGTTGCCAGTGGCCGCGCCAAGACCGCGCAAGCGCCGGGCGGTACCGGTGCCCTGCGTATCGCGGCCGAATTTGTGGTGCGCAACGGTCTGGCCAAGACCATCTGGATCTCCGATCCCACCTGGGCCAACCACGTCAGCGTGTTCCAGGCCGCGGGCCTGACCGTCAAGTGGTACAAGTACTACGACGCCGCCACCAAGGGACTCGACTTTGCCGCCATGCAGGCCTCGCTGGCCGAAGTGCAGCCGGGTGAGCTGGTGCTGCTGCACGGTTGCTGCCACAACCCGACCGGTATCGATCCCACTAGCGATCAGTGGCGCGCGCTGGCCAAGCAGAGTGCTGCTGCCGGCTGGTTGCCGCTGTTTGACTTCGCCTATCAGGGTTTTGCCCGTGGTATCGAAGAGGATGCTGAAGGCCTGCGTATCTTCGCCGAGTGCCATGACGAGCTGCTGGTGGCGAGCTCTTTCTCCAAGAACTTCGGCCTCTACAACGAGCGGGTCGGCGCCTTCACGCTGGTGAGCGCGACCAAAGAGATCGCCGATGTGGCCTTCACCCAGGTCAAGACCGTCATTCGTGCCAACTACTCCAACCCGCCGTCACACGGCGCCGCTGTGGTCACCGCCGTGGTGAGCGATCCGGCTCTCTATGCCGAGTGGGTCGAAGAAGTTGCGGCCATGCGGGTGCGTATTCGCGAGATGCGCGAACTGCTGGTAGAGAAGCTGGCTGCCCTCGGCGTGAGCCAGGATTTCAGCTTTATCCGCGAGCAGAACGGCATGTTCTCCTTCTCCGGTCTCTCCAAGGATCAGGTTGAGCGCCTCAAGAGCGAATTTGCCATCTACATCGTCGGCTCAGGCCGGATCAGCGTGGCCGGGATCACCCGCGCCAACATCGATCCCCTGTGCGAGGCGATCGCCAAGGTGCTGTAATCGCATTGCCTTGTGCTCTGGCACTATGCCATGAAAAAGCCCGTCACCTTGGTGACGGGCTTTTTTGATCGTCAACGGCTGATCGCCAAACAAGGGTAAGGGGGGCTCAGTGGTGGCGGGCACCTTGCCACAGCTTGCGCAGTTGCAGCAGCAGCGCGGTCAGGGCGCCGCCGCTCAGGGCGGTGAGTACCGCCAGCAGCAGGCTGCCGAGCAGGAAGGGGGGCACCAGAGTGGCCGCCTCCTGCTCCAGCCAGTGGAGGGTCCAGCTGAGGTGGAAAGGCTCCGGCGTCTGGTGCAGTACCAGACAACCGGTGCGATAGGCGTAGAGGTACATGAACGGCAAAGTCAGCGGATTGTTGAACCAGACCGCCAGCAGCGCCAGTGGCAGGTTGAGGCTGAATGCCAGCGCCAGACCGACTGCGATGAGCGAATGCATCGGGATTGGGAACCAGCAGGCGAAGATCCCGGCCGCTACCGCGCCGCTCAGGGCGCGTGTTCCCCCTTGCCAGAGGGCTGGGGCAAGCAGTCGCTCACCAAACAGGGCAAACCACTTCTGCTGGCGCAGGGTATCGGGATCTAACTTGAAGCGGGCAAACCAGCGACTCAGCATGGGCGTGCCATCTTGCGTTTTTGCCACTGGCGCACCGTGCTGATCCGCCAGAAGGTGCGGATCAGGGTGTAGCCGATAAGGGAACTGAGCAGGGCCAGGATCAGCGAGCCCAGCAACAGCGGCGGTGCCACTGTGCCCAGTACCGAGACCAGCCACTCCCAGGTGAACTCAATCTCTATCTGCTGCGCCGAATGTCCCAGCAGCTGGCAACCCACCAGATAGGCACCATAGAGCAGGGGCGGCATGGTAAAGGGGTTGGAGAGCCAGACCAACGCCACCGAGAGCGGCAGATTGACCCGGCACAGGATGGCGCCACCGGCGGCCAGCAGCATCTGGCAGGGGAGCGGCACCCAGGCCATGAAGAGGCCCACCGCAAAAGCCCCGGCGGCCGAGCGGCGGTTGAGGTGCCAGAGGTTGGCATCGAGCAGCAGTTTGCCGAACAGCCGCAGGTGCTTGTGTTCTTTCAGGGTTTGCTGATCGGGCATCCAGCGTTTAATGAGTTGTTTGGGCATATTGAAACCTTGCTAAATACTTGCTCCATGGATCTGCGTCTGTTGTCGTTTGCCCTGGGGGCAAGCTCCTCACTGCTCTGGCCATGGTTACCTTCACTCGCATGGGGGGGCCTGTTGCTGTCCCTGCTGATCCCCCTTGCATATTGCCGTGCCTGGCGGTGGCTATTTCTCCTGCTCGGCATCCTCTGGATGCAGGCCAATTTTGCCTATCGGCTGGCCTGGCTGGAGCGGTTGGGTGATCAGACGAGCCACATGATAACCGCACAGCTGCAAAGTGCAGAGCCCGAGGGGGATAAATTTGTCCGGCTGCTGCTGCGGGTGAGCACCCTCGACGAGCAACCGGTGACACCTGAGCCCCTGATCCGGGTCAATGCCTATCAGGCATTACCCGCCATGACAGTGGGCAGCCGAATCACCCTGGTGACCTCGTTGAAACCGGCTCACGGTCTGGCCAACGAGGCGGGGCTGGATGGGCGGCGTCTGCTGCTGGGCAAGGGGATCACCGCCACCGGCAATTTGCGCCGGGTGATCGACATTCAACAGGCACCTGCGGGTTGGCGTGAACGTTGGTTGGGGGCCGCGACCGAGAGTTGGCGTCCGCTTGACTATGCCCCCTTGCTGGCGGCGCTCACTTTTGGCGAGCAGAGCGGTATCACGGATGCCCAGTGGGAGCTGTTTCGCGGCAGCGGCCTGACCCATATCATCGCCATCTCAGGGCAACACATCGCGCTGGTTGCGGTGCTCGGGTGGTGGCTGGGCAGGCTGTTTGGTCTGCGCGGCGCCATCATAACCTCCCTGCTGTTTGCCGCCGTCTACAGCGCGTTGGCCGGATTTGCGGTGGCCACCGAGCGGGCCCTGATCATGGTGCTGGTGTGGAGTGTGCTGCGCTGGAGCCGGCGAGAGTGGCCGGCCTGGCGCATCTGGCTGTGGGCCTTTGTGGTATTGACCCTCTGGGATCCCTTCGCCCTCTATTCGGCCGGCTTCTGGCTCTCGTTTCTGGCTGTGGCCATCTTGCTGCTGGTGGGATATGTCCACGACAAGCCGGGGCTCTGGCAGATCCAGCTCTGGCTGCTGCTCGGTCTGCTGCCGTTGCAACTGACGTTGTTCGAGGGGATAGCGCCCCTTGCCATGGTGATCAACCTGTTGGCGGTGCCGCTCTTTTGTATCGCCATCATCCCGCTGGCGCTGATCGGTGTGCTGCTGGCGCCGCTATCCACCTCGCTCGCCTATGGCCTGTTCTGGCTGGCGGATCTGGGGCTCGGGTGGGTGCTGACGATCCTGAGCTGGCTGGCCGATCAACTGCAACTGTGGTGGCCACTACCCGGCTGGTGGCTGCCGCTTTGCACCCTGCTGTTGCTGCTCTGGTTCGCCGCGCAGTGGCGCCCGGCACGCTGGCTCTGGCTACCGGGCGCCCTTGCGCTGGTGTTGGCGTGCTGGCCTGATCCGGCCCGCTGGCAACTGAGGGTGCTGGATGTGGGGCAGGGGCTGGCGGTGCTGATCAGCAAGGGGGAGCGTGCCATCCTTTATGACACTGGTGATCGCTATCCCGGAGGCTACAACATGGCGGATGCTGTGATCCTGCCCCAGCTGAGCCATCTGGGGATCCGGGTCATCGATCGCCTCATCATCAGCCACAAGGATCGGGACCATGCCGGCAATCGCAAGCGACTGCTCAGCGCCATGCCGGTGCGCTACGAGCTCTCCTCTTACCCTTTCAGTGAGGGAACGACGCTCTGCCAGCGTGGGCAACAGTGGCGCTGGCAGGGGCTCTCGTTTGCAGTGCTCTGGCCCGAGCGCCCCGGTGGCGGGCGCAATAACGATGGCTGCGTGGTGCGTATCAGCGATGGCGAGCGCAGCGTGCTGCTCAGTGCAGATATCGAGCGGCAAGCCGAGCAGCGGTTGGTGGCACTGGAGGGAGAGGGGTTGGCCAGCACCTTGCTGGTGAGCCCCCATCATGGCAGCCGCACCTCTTCCACGCCCCCGTTTGTCGCGGCGGTGGCGGCAAAGGATGTGATCCACAGCGCCGGTTTTATGAATCAGTGGGGCTTTCCCCGTCCAGATGTGGTGGCCCGCTATCGGGATGCCCGCCAGTGGATCACCGGTCAGCAAGGGGCGATGCTGGTCGAACCCACCGCAGCGGGCTTGAGCGTCACCGCCGAGCGAGATCTGGGGCCCTGGTACCGGCGCAGTGGTGAGTGGTGGCGACCGCGAGTGTGGTTTGAGCAATAATCCGCCATTTCTGCCGTGTAGGAATGCGATATAGGTGGCGGCGCTTGGTGTAAGCCTGCGCTTTGGCTAGAATAGCCCGTCATTTCCATTACTAACGGCTATTCATGCAACAAGAAACCTCACAAGAGAGCTGGCCAGTATTCAAACGCCTGCTCGGTTATGTCCGTGATCGCAAGCTGGGCCTGGTCGGTGGCATCATCGGGATGCTGGGCTACGCCGCCGTGGATACCACCTTTGTCTACTCCATCAAGCCGCTGATCGATCAGGGCATTAATGGCAACGACAGCACCGTTTTGAAATGGATGCCCTTCTTCGTCCTCGGCATCGTGGCCCTGCGCGGTGTCGCCAACTTTCTCTCCAACTACTGCATGGCCTGGGTCGGCAACCACGTTGTGATGCGTCTGCAACAGCAGGTGTTCAATCACATGGTGGCGATGCCGATGAGCTTCTTCGACCGCCAGAACACCGGTCATTTGCTCTCCAAGGTGACCTATGACGCCAGCCAGGTCTCCTCGGCTGCGAGCACCACGCTGGTGACCCTGGTGCGGGAAGGGGCGACCGTGGTCGGTCTGCTCGGCCTGATGTTCTGGCACTCTTGGCAGCTGTCGGTAATTTTCCTGGTGGTTGGCCCGCTGGTGGGGGTCATCATCGGCCTTATCAGCCGTCGTTTCCGCCAGATCAGCCGTCACATTCAGCAGGCGGTGGGGGATATCACCACCTCCACCGAGCAGATGCTCAAAGGGCACAAAGAGGTGCTGATGTTTGGTGGCCAGAAGGTGGAAGAGAAACGCTTCTTCCAGGTCAGCAACAACATGCGCCAGCAGACTATGAAGATGGTCGCCGCCGATGCCATCGGCAGCCCGGTAGTGCAGATGGTTGCCTCCATCGCGCTGGCGGCCTTCCTCTACGTCGCGACCATTGACAGCGTCAAATCAACCCTGACTGCCGGTACGTTTACCGTCATGATCACCTCCATGATGATGCTGCTCAAACCGCTGAAAAGCCTGACCGACGTCAACAACCAGTTCCAGCGCGCCATCACCGCCTGCCACAGTCTGTTTGGCCTGCTCGACACCGAGCCGGAGCAGGATACCGGCACTCTCACTCTGGAGCGTGCCCGCGGCGAGATCGAGTTTCGCAACGTCACCTTCACCTATCCGACCAAGGATACTCCGGCGCTGCACAACGTCAGCTTCAAGGTTGATGCGGGTAAATCGGTGGCGCTGGTGGGCCGTTCCGGCTCCGGCAAGAGCACCATCGCCAGCCTGTTGACCCGCTTTTATGACATCGATCAGGGCGAGATCCTGCTGGACGGCATCAACATCCGCGAATACAAGTTGAGCGAGCTGCGCAAGCAGTACGCGCTGGTCTCCCAGCATGTCCACCTGTTCAACGACTCGGTGGCCAACAACATCGCCTACGCGGCAGAAGACAAGTACAGCCGTGACCAGATCGTGCAGGCCGCTCGCATCGCCCATGCCGACGAGTTCGTCAGCAAGATGCCGCTGGGGTACGACACCGTGGTTGGCGAGAATGGTGCCTCTCTTTCCGGCGGTCAGCGCCAGCGCGTCGCCATTGCGCGCGCCCTGCTGCGCGATGCGCCGGTTCTGCTGCTGGATGAGGCCACCTCGGCCCTCGATACCGAGTCCGAGCGCCACATTCAGGCGGCCATCGACGAGCTTTGCAAGGCCCGTACCTCGCTGGTGATCGCCCACCGCCTCTCCACTATCGAGAAGGCGGACGAGATCCTGGTTATCGACGAAGGCCATATCGTCGAGCGCGGTAACCACGAAGCATTGATGGATCAGCGCGGCACTTATGCCCAGCTGCGTGCCATTCAGTTTGGTAACGCGGGAAACAAGGCCTGATGCTGGAACGGCTCTGGTATGCAAAGAGTGGCTGGCGCTGGTTGCTGGCCCCCTTTGCCCTGCTGTTTGCCATCATCAGCGGCACCCGCCGCTACGCCTATCGCCACGGCTGGCGCAAGGGGTATCGCGCCTCCTTGCCGGTGATCGTGGTGGGCAATATTTCGGTGGGGGGCAACGGCAAGACGCCGGTGGTGGTCTGGCTGGTGGAGCAGTTGCAAGCCCGTGGCTATCGCCCCGGAGTGGTGAGTCGTGGTTATGGTGGCAAGGCGCCCCATTACCCGTATCGGCTCGATGCCGCCAGCACCACGGCGCAGGCGGGAGATGAGCCGGTGCTGATTGCCCGGCGCTGCGGCTGCCCGGTGGTGGTGGCTCCGAAACGGGCCGATGCGGTACGACTGCTGGAGCAGAGCGGTGAGGTGGATATCATCATCACCGACGATGGCCTGCAGCACTACGCACTGGCCCGCGATATCGAGCTGGTGGTAGTGGATGGCGCTCGCCGTTTTGGCAACGCCTGCCTGCTGCCGATGGGGCCGCTGCGCGAGCCTGTCACTCGTCTCAAGCGGGTGGACGCCATCATCTGTAACGGCGGCGAGCCGGGCAAGGGGGAGTACCCCATGCAACTGGTCGCCGATACCCTGCGTCGGGTGCACGACGATGCACCGCTGGCCGCCCCCTTGTCGGGTCCGGTTGATGCGCTGGCGGGGATCGGTCATCCACCCCGCTTCTTCGCCACCCTTGAGGGGCTCGGCTATCAGTTGGATCAGCAGGCAGCCTACGGCGATCATCACCCCTTCGATAGGAATGAGCTGGTGGGCCGTTTTGCCAGCAAGCCACTGCTGATGACCGAGAAGGATGCGGTCAAGTGCCGCGCGTTTGCCCTCGATAACTGGTGGTATCTGCCGGTCAGTGCCGAGTTGCCCGCCTCCCTGCTCGACACCCTGCTGCACAAGCTGGGGGCGAAGGGCGCTGCCAAGGCACAAGATTAGTCTCTCTCGCCTCGGCGGGAGAGCAGGGGGTGATATGCCCCGTATGGAATATCTGGTTGCTCGACATCCATCGCTGGCGTGATGAAGCCGCCAGCGCGACATCGTTGAAGGAGTATCGTTTTGGCTTTGGACATCAAGTTGCTCGACATCATCGCCTGCCCGGTTTGCAAGGGTAAGCTGCACTACAACAAGGCCGTGCATGAGCTGGTCTGCCGCTTCGACAAGCTGGCCTATCCGCTGGAGGAGGGGATCCCGGTACTACTGGAGAACCGTGCCCGTCCGCTCAACAGCGATGAGCTGCCGTCATGAGTTTCGTCGTCGTTATTCCCGCCCGCTATGCGTCAACCCGTCTGCCGGGCAAGCCGCTGGCGGATATCCATGGCAAGCCCATGGTGCAGCACGTGGTAGAGAAAGCCCTGCAATCCGGTGCCGATCGGGTGATCGTTGCCACCGATGACGAGCGGGTACAGCAGGCACTGCAGAGCACCGGCGTCGAGGTGTGCATGACCTCACCGGATCACCAGTCCGGCACCGAGCGTCTGGCCGAGGTGTGCCGCAACTACGGCTTTGCCGCCGATACCATCATCGTTAACGTGCAGGGGGATGAGCCGCTCATTCCGCCCGCAATCATTCGTCAGGTAGCAGACAATCTGGCCGCCGCCACGGCGCCGATGGCGACCTTGTCGGTGCCGATCAAGGATGCCGAAGAGGCGTTCAATCCCAATGCAGTAAAGGTGGTGACTGACAAGGATGGCTACGCCCTCTACTTCAGCCGCGCCAGCATTCCCTGGGATCGGGATCGCTTTGCCAACAGTCACGAGCAAATTGGTGACCACTACCAGCGCCATATCGGCATCTACTCCTATCGCGCCGGATTTATCCTGCGTTATGTAGACTGGGCGCCGAGCGTGCTGGAGCAGGTCGAGGCGCTGGAGCAGCTGCGGGTGCTCTGGTATGGGGAGAAGATCCACGTCGCCCAAGCCCTTGAAGCACCGCCGGTCGGGGTGGATACCCAGGCCGATCTGGAGAAGGTGCGGGCCTTTTTGGCCAAGTGATGGCCACAGCACTAACGTCATGAAAAACGGTGTCGCAAGGCACCGTTTTTTGTTTTGAAAATGTATATAATTATTTGATTTTAAACGCTAAACATGGGTTTTCTCAAACTTTTGGCGTGCATGGTTTGCCAAAGCGACGAGTTTGGTTATGATGCAAGACGCCCTGTTAACCCTAACCGGGCGGCTAAAACGAGATAAAACGGGGTGTTTGGGTGATAAATGTATTCCTGGTCGATGATCATGAGCTGGTGCGTACAGGGATAAGACGCATTCTTGAAGATGTGCGCGGGATCAAGGTGGTGGGCGAAGCACAGAGCGGCGAGACTGCAGTTACGTTCTGTCGCCAACACCATCCGGACGTGATCCTGATGGACATGAACATGCCGGGTATTGGTGGTCTGGAAGCGACCCGCAAAATTCTGCGGATCCGCCCCGATGTGCGCATCATAGTGCTGACCATTCATTCAGAAAATCCGTTCCCCACCAAGGTGATGCAGGCAGGCGCCGCCGGTTACCTGACCAAGGGGGCTGCTCCCGACGAGATGATCCAGGCGATCCGGTTGGTGCACTCCGGTCAGCGCTACATCTCCCCAGAGATTGCCCAGCAGATGGCCCTCAGCCAGTTTGCCTCCGCTGACGAGAATCCCTTCAAGTCCCTTTCCGAGCGCGAACTGCAGATCATGATGATGATCACCAAGGGGCAGAAGGTGACCGATATCTCCGAGCAGCTCAACCTGAGCCCGAAGACGGTCAACAGCTACCGCTATCGTCTGTTCAGCAAGCTGGGGATCAACGGTGACGTGGAACTGACCCATCTGGCCATTCGCTATGGCATGCTGGATGCCGATACCCTCTAATCGGGTGGCGTGTGGTCACAAAGGCGGCGCGTGCCGCCTTTTTGCTTTTCTGCCCCTTTGCTTTTCGGGCGGCGAGGGCAGTATGCTCTGCCCGTCAATTTTTGCCTTTGTGTGAGCCGAGTAGCTGATGACCCTCTCTCCCGAACCTCTCTTCGACAGCAAGGCGTTTCTGAGCGCCGTCACCCATCAGAGCGGCGTCTACCGCATGTATGACAGCGGTGGCACCGTGATCTACGTGGGCAAGGCCAAGGATCTGAAAAAGCGGCTCGCCTCCTACTTTCGCTCCAACGTTGACAGCATCAAAACCCGCACCCTGGTGCGCCAGATAGCCGATATCCAGGTCACCGTCACCCACACCGAGACTGAGGCGCTGATCCTCGAGCACAACCTCATCAAGCAGTACCAGCCTCGCTATAACGTGCTGCTGCGAGACGACAAATCCTACCCCTGGATCATCATCACCGCGCACCAGCATCCGCGCATCGGCGTCCATCGCGGCGCTCGCAAGGTGAAGGGGGAGTACTTCGGCCCGTACCCCTCTGGCGGTGCGGTGCGCGAGAGTTTGCATCTGATGCAGAAGATTTTTCCGGTGCGTCAGTGCGAGGATGCGGTCTATGCCAACCGCACCCGTCCTTGCCTGCTCTATCAGCTCAAGCGCTGCGCTGGCCCTTGCGTACCCGGACTGGTGAGCGAGGCCGAATATGCCCAGCAGGTGGAGCTGGCCAAGCTGTTTCTGGCGGGCAAGAACCAGCAGGTAATTGGCGAACTGGTGGGCAAGATGGAGTCAGCCAGCGGTGATCTGCGCTTTGAAGAGGCGGCCCGCTATCGGGATCAGATCCTGGCGCTGCGCCGGGTCACCGAACAGCAGTCGGTGAGTGGCAACGTGCTGGACGAGCTGGATGTGGTGGGGGTCGCCTTCCAGCAAGGTGCGGCCTGCATCCACGTGCTCTTTATCCGCCAGGGTAAGGTGCTCGGCTCGCGCAGCTACTTCCCGAAAGTGCCGGCCGATACCCCGCTCGACGAGGTGGTGCAATCCTTCCTGCTGCAGTTCTATCTGTCGGGGCAGGGGGGGCGGCAGATCCCGAGTGAGGTGCTGCTCGATGTGGCGTTGGAGGATGAGAGCGCCATCGCCGAGACCCTGAGCCAGACCGCAGGCTACAAGGTGCGGGTGGTGAGCCGAACCCGCGCCGAACGGGCCCGCTTTATCAAGCTTGCCTCCATCAATGCCGAGACAGCGCTGCGATCGCGGCTGGCTCACAAGAGCACCATCACCGCGCGCTACGACCAGCTGGAAGAGCTGCTGGAGCTGGAGCGCCCCATTGCCCGCATGGAGTGTTTCGATATCTCCCACACCATGGGGGAGCGCACGGTGGCCTCTTGCGTGGTGTTCAACCGGGAGGGGCCGCTCTCATCGGAATATCGTCGTTTCAACATCGACGGTATCACTGGCGGTGATGACTACGCGGCGATGGAGCAAGCGCTGGAGCGCCGCTTTGGCAAGCAGCAGGAGCCGGACAAGGTGCCGGACGTGCTGTTTATCGACGGCGGCCTCGGCCAGTTGCGCCGCGCCGAAGAGATCCTGGCCCGTCAGCTGGAGTTCCTCGGCGGCAAATATCCGCTGCTGGTGGGGATTGCCAAGGGGGTCACCCGCAAGGCGGGGTTGGAAACACTCATCATGGGGGAGAGCCACGAAGAGCTGCATTTACCGGCAGATATGCCCGCTTTGCACCTTATTCAGCATATTCGCGATGAATCCCACCGTTTTGCCATTACCGGCCACCGGGCCAGACGGGCCAAGGCCCGCACCAGCAGCAGTCTGGAGGATATTCCGGGGGTGGGGCCAAAGCGGCGGCAGGCACTGCTCAAATATCTGGGCGGCCTGCAGGAGGTCAAAAAGGCGAGCGTGGATGAACTGGCCAAGGTACCTGGCATCAGTCAGGAGCTGGCCCAGACCATCCACGATGGCTTGCACAGCGCCTGAGCAGGATTTGCGGCATGGCAAAATCGCTAACTCCTTGATGCACAAGAGCCGTGACGCGGGGGGGCCGTAAATGCCATAATGGCCCTCGCATTTTGAGAAGATTGATGGATTAAAAAGACCAAGACGGGCGCCAGTGCGGTTGCATCGCAAATCGGCTTTGGCGCACTATGTAGCGACGTACAAGAAGTGGCTGAAAATAATGACAAACATACCTAACCTGTTGACGTTTTTCCGGATTTTGCTCATTCCCGTCTTCGTCATCCTGTTCTATCTGCCTTATCAATGGTCCTATCTGGCTGCCGCCATCATCTTTATTCTGGCCGCTGCCACCGACTGGTTTGATGGCTATCTGGCCCGTAAGCTCAATCAGTCCACCGCCTTTGGCGCCTTCCTTGACCCGGTTGCCGACAAGATCATGGTCGCCGCCGCACTGGTGGTCATCGTCGAACACTACAACACCATCTGGGTGACCATCCCTGCCATGACCATGATTGGCCGCGAGATCATCATCTCCGCCCTGCGTGAGTGGATGGCTGAGCTCGGCAAACGCTCCTCGGTGGCGGTCAGCTGGATTGGCAAGTGGAAGACCATGATCCAGATGGTGTCGCTCACCGGTCTTATCTGGCAATACAACGTCTGGATGGTGTGGCTCGCCTATGTGATGCTCTATGTCGCCACCGTGCTCACCTTCTGGTCGATGTTCCAGTACATGAAGGCGGCCTGGGGCGATTTGACTCACCACGCCAACCTGTGAGTCACCTGCGCCGCAAGGTGAGGTTTCCGCTGATTTGAGGCAGGAAACGGGCAAAGGCGCTAAAACTGTTCAAAAAGGGCAAAAAATGCCCGAACGATCAGGTAATTAAATATTTCTGGTTGACTGGGCGAGGAACATCGCTAGAATGCGTCCTCGTAGTCAGGCAGTCAGCCAGACCAATGCGGGAATAGCTCAGTTGGTAGAGCACGACCTTGCCAAGGTCGGGGTCGCGAGTTCGAGTCTCGTTTCCCGCTCCAAATTCAGACAATAGAGAGCCAATTCTCTTTTGCATGGCGCGTTAGCAAAGCGGTTATGCAGCGGATTGCAAATCCGTTTAGTCCGGTTCGACTCCGGAACGTGCCTCCATATTGACAAGCCCGCCACGCGAGCTTGATACCGATTGCGGTGCCCGAGTGGTGAAATCGGTAGACACAAGGGATTTAAAATCCCTCGACGTTCGCGTCGTGCCGGTTCGATTCCGGCCTCGGGCACCATTAAAATCAAAGAGTTACGAAAGGCCACTAGAAATAGTGGCCTTTTTCTTTTTCCTCCGAGTCCACATTTGAGCCACACAGGTGTAGTCCGGTAGAGCTTGCGGCTTTTACTTGCCAGCTCAAGCTCACTATCAGGCTTGCCCACCTCCTGACTCGGTGGGGAATACAGAGCGAGTACAAGGGATACTGCGGCCAGTTTGAATTCCTCCGTGCAACGTTTCAGCTTGCTCATAACACTTGTTGAATTACGTCAGTTTGATGTTCTTGAGGTGTCAGAGAAAGCGGGGCGATTAGCGTTGATATATTGGGTGTTTTTATATCGTTAGTGACAGATGGATGCGGTCAGTTAAAAAGGGCGAGATCGTTCAGATCTCGCCCTTGTTTATCAATAGGCCCGTCATCTCTGTCTTATCGGGTCAGGCTCCCTGCTCTGGGCGGGCATCCGGGATCAGCGGATCGGCTTTGCGGCGGCGCAGCAGGCGTACCAGCGGGGGCAGGGTGATCACTGCAATGGCCAGTACCAGCAGGGTCTGGCTGATGCCGCTGCTCCACAGGATGGCGGTATCGCCATTGCTGATGGAGAGGGCGCGGCGCAGGTTCTGCTCCAGCATTTCACCCAGCACGAAGCCCAGAATGAGCGGTGACATGGGGAAGTGCATCTTGCGCAGCAGGTAGCCAAAGACCCCGAGGGCCACCATCAGCAACAGGTCGAAGGTGGTGCTGTGCACCGCATAGACTCCCACTGCCGAGACGCTGGCGATGGCGGGCACCAAAAACCAGAGCGGGATGGAGAGCATGCGGGTAAAGAGCCCCACCATGGGGATGTTCATCACCAGCAGCATGACGTTGGCCAGCAAGAGGGCGGCGATCAGTCCCCACACCACATCGGGCTGTTCGGTGAACATGGTGGGGCCCGGAGTGATGTTGTAGAGGGTCAGTGCCCCCATCATCACCGCTGTGGTGCCCGAACCCGGCACCCCCAGGGTCAGCATGGGGATAAAGGAGCCGCAGGCCGATGCGTTGTTGGCCGCCTCCGGCGCGGCCACGCCGCGAATGTCCCCTTCGCCGAATTTGGCATTGGGCCCCGCCAGTCGCTTCTCGGTCATGTAGGTGATGGCACTGGCGATGGTGGCACCGGCACCGGGCAGAATGCCGACGAAGAAGCCGATGGTGGAGGAGCGCAACATGGTGCCGGTGCAATGGACCAGCTCCTTGAAGTTGAACAGCATCCGTCCGGTGGTGCGCACCAGCTTGCCGCCGCCACTGGTGTGCTCCAGCATCAGCAAGATCTCGCTCACCGAGAAGAGGCCGATCACCACCACGATAAACTGCACCCCGTCCGAGAGGTGAACGCTGTCGAAGGTGAAGCGATAGACGCCAGTGTTGGCATCCACTCCGACGGTGGCGAGCCCCAGCCCAATCAGCGCCGCCATAAAGGACTTGAGCGGGTTCTGGCTCATCATGCTGCCAAGGCAGGCGATGGCGAACACCATCAGGGCGAAATATTCCGCCGGGCCGAAGGCCAGTGACCAGCGCGCCAGCGCCGGGGCGAACAGTATGATCCCGCCGATGGCGAGCATGGAGCCGACAAAGGAGCTGACCGCCGAGATGGAGAGGGCCACTCCCGCCTTGCCCTGCTGGGCCATGGGGTAGCCATCCAGCGCGGTCATGATGGCGGCGGCATCCCCCGGCACGTTGAGCAGGATCGAGGAGATCCGCCCGCCATACTCGCAACCGATATAGACGGTGGCGAGCAGAATGAGCGCCGATTCGGGGGGCAGTTTCAGGGCAAAAGCCAGCGGCAACAGGATGGCGACCCCGTTGATGGGGCCAAGGCCCGGCAGCAGGCCGACCACGGTGCCGACAAAGCAGCCGATGAGGGCAATCACCAGATTCTCCGGGGTGAGTGCCACCGCAAAGCCCTGGGAGAGGTACATCCAGGTATCCATATTGACTCCTTAAGAGAACCAGACGCCGAGGGGCAGGGTGACATCCAGCAGCCGGTCGAAGGCGAGATAGAGCACCAGACCGCCGACAACGCCGGAGAGCAGGGCGGCTTTAGTAGAGGCGCCAAACAGGCGCCCCAGTACAAAGGTGAGCAGGGTGGTGGCCAGCGGAAAGCCCAGCCACTCGAAGCTGGCACCGTACCCGGCCAGCGCCACCACCATGATGGCGAGGTGGCGCAGGGTACGCAGCGGCGGCCAGGTAACGGTGTCCGGCTGGCGGCGCAGCAGGAGCAGGGCACAGAGTGCCATCAGGCCGATGATGCCGAGCGGGAAGGGGCGCGGCCCCAGCGGCTCATAGCTGTATTCGCTCTGGATCTGCCAGGCGATGGCGGCGCCTGCCAGACAGAGCAGCAGCCAGATGGCGGCAAAGATGCGATCGCTCATGGCTGCGGCTCCTATTTGGCCAGACCGAAGG
Source organism: Aeromonas sp. 75A (assembly GCF_051919425.1). Classification (NCBI taxonomy): domain Bacteria; kingdom Pseudomonadati; phylum Pseudomonadota; class Gammaproteobacteria; order Aeromonadales; family Aeromonadaceae; genus Aeromonas; species Aeromonas sp. 75A. Next base: position 3,820,603 of record NZ_JBQBES010000002.1, read on the forward strand.
CCTTGGCCTGCTCGCGATATTGCGCCACCTGCTCCTTGACGTAGCTGTCGAGGGCCTCGCCGGTGAGGTCAAACTCGAACAGGCCGCGCAGATCCCGCTGCGCCTTGAAGGTGTCGGTCTTCACCAGCTGATCGAAGGTCTGCTTCCACCACTGGTATTCGCTGTCGCTCACCTTGGGGCCGACATAGAAGCCGCGGATCACCGGCCACACCAGGTCATAACCCTGCTCCTTGGCGGTGGGGATGGTGGCCAGCTTGCCTGGCAGCCGCTCGGCAGAGAACACCGCCAGCACCCGCAGCTTGTCGCCGCCGATATAGGGCACCATCTCGCTCAAATCGCCGGAGACTGCCTGCACATGGTTGCCAAGCAGCGCGGTGACCGGCTCGCCGCCCCCTTCAAAGGCGACGTAGCGCATCTTGTGAGGGTCAACCCCGGCCTGTTTGGCCAGCAGCGCCGTCTTCATCCAGTCCTGACTGCCGATGGAGGCGCCCGCGCCGATCACCACGCTGTTGGGATCGCGCTCCATGGCGCTCACCAGCTCCTTGAGATTCTGATAGGGGGCATCGTGGCGCACCGCGATCATGCCGTAATCGGTGCCCACCGCCGCCAGCCAGCGCACATCGTCCACCCCGTAACGGCCAAATTTCCCCTGTGAGAGGTTGAGCAGGGAGCCACCGGAGAAGGCGACCACGGTCCCCGCCTCGGCGGGGCGCTGGGCCACGATGGCGTTGTAGGCCACGGCGCCGACCCCGCCCGGCATGTAGGTGACCCGCATCGGCTTGTCGATGGTACCGGTCTCCTGCAGGCTCACCTGCAGCAGCTTGCAGGTGAGATCGAAACCACCGCCCGGTTTGGCCGGTGCGATGCATTCGGTACGGCTCGGGGTCGCGGCACTTTCGGCCGCCTGCAGTGGCAGGGCGCCGAGCAGGGTCAGCAGGGCGAGGGCATGACGTGTGCGTTGCTTCATGGTTGTGTGCTCCATCTTGTCGTTGTTTTTCCTGGGTGTGACTCCGTCGATAGACGAAGTGATGCGAAATTGTTAAAACAACAACCTTTCATTCACCTTTCAATCGCTGACCAAGAGCCGGGAGTGTGACCTTGATCTCACCTTCTCCTGCACTGGCAGTGACGAAGGGATGCAGTTGAAGCAGTGCGGCTGAATGCCGTGGTTAGGAACAAGGGGAGAGGGATGCGCTTGCTGTTGGCAGAAGATAATCACGAACTGGCCCACTGGCTGTCGCGGGCACTCACCAGCGCCGGTTTCGCGGTGGATTGGGTGGCTGACGGGGCTCAGGCTGATCACCTGCTGCGCCACGAACAGTATGCGCTGGCGGTGCTCGATATCGAGATGCCCAAGCTCGACGGGCTGGCGGTACTCTGCCGGTTGCGCAGTCGGGGGCAGGGGGTGCCGGTACTGCTGCTCACCGCCCGCGGCGCGGTGGAGGAGCGGATCTGCGGTCTCAATGCGGGAGCCGATGACTATCTGGCCAAGCCGTTCGATCTGGGGGAGCTGGATGCCCGGCTGCGAGCCCTGCTGCGGCGCAGCGAAAGTGGCGGTGCCGAGCTGCGGCTGGGGCGCCTGACCCTGCACCCCGATGGCTATTTTCTGCTGGCCGATGCCCGCCTTGCCCTGACTCCGCGCGAACTGGCGCTGCTGACCGCGCTGATGTACCGCCACGGGCGGCCCGTCGCCAAAGGGCAGCTGTTCGAGCAGGTGTTCAACCTCGATGACGAGGTAGGGCTCGACAGCATCGATCTCTATATCCACCGGCTGCGCAAAAAGCTGGTGGGCAGCGGGGTGGTGATCACCACCCTGCGCGGTCTCGGCTATCTGCTGGAAGCGGCGCCGGAGGCCTCCCATTAGCCGCTCCCTGCTCCATCAACTGCTGCTGTTTCTGGGAGGCCCCTTGCTGATCCTCTGGGCTGCCTCGGCCTGGTACAGCTACTACGGCGCGTTGGCGGCGGCTACCTCGGCCTATGATCGTACCCTGCTCGCCTCGGCCCGCACCGTCGCCGAGCGGCTGACGGCAGCCGAGGGCAGCCTCAGGGTGGATGTGCCCTATGTGGTGCTCGACAGCTTCGAGCGCAACATGCGCGATCGCCTCTTCTATCAGGTGCGCGGCATCGACGATAGGGTCATCTCCGGCTTTGACGATCTGCCCCCCATGCCGGACGGTACGCCGCTGACCGACCGCTATCCGGCGCTTGCCTACTTCTATGACGGGCTCTATCAGGAGGCGCCAATCCGCGCCGTGATGCTGCTGCAACCGGTGGGTGAGGGGGGCGTCAACGGCATGGCCCGCATCACGGTGGCGGAAACCCTGCTCGGCCGCCAGCAGCTGGCGGAGCAACTGCTCTGGTCGGCCCTGCTGACCCAGGGGGCGCTGGTGGTGCTCACCCTGCTGCTCGCCTATCTGTTGCTCAAACGGCTGCTCACCCCGATGCGGCGTCTGTCGCGGGAGATCCTGCGCCGCGATGCCGCCAATCTCGCCCCCTTGCCGGATTTGCTCCCCTGGCAGGAGACCCGGCCGCTGGTGCAGGCGTTCAATCGCCAGCTGGCCCGATTGCGCCAGCTGGTGGCCCGGCAGGAGCGCTTTAGCGCCGATGCCGCCCATCAGCTGCGCACGCCGCTCACCATTTTGAAAACCCAAGTTGAGGTGGCGCGCGGCAGTGGCGATCCGGCCCTGATGAGCGAAAGCCTCGATGCCATGGCCGTGCGGCTCGATCACACCATCGCCCTGACCGAACGGTTACTGTTGCTGGCCCGACTCAAATCGGACGAGTGCTCCGGGCTGCGCCAGCGTGAGCCCATGGAGTTGACGGCGCTGGTGCAGCAGGCCTGTCTGTCACGGTTGGCGCAGGCCCGCAGCAAGGGGATCGATCTCGGGTACGAGGGGGAGGAGTCCGCCATCATGGTGGCGGGGGAGCCGCTGCTGCTGGGGGAACTCTGTGCCAACCTGCTCGACAACGCCATCAAATACACCCCGCCCCACGGCACTGTGACGGCGCGGGTGGAGCGAAGCAACGGGCAGATCTGGCTGGAGGTGGAGGATAGCGGCCCCGGCATCGCCCCCGAGTTGGCGGAACGAGTCTGGCAGCCGTTCCAGCGCCTCGAGCAGGGGAGTGAACAGCCGGGAGCGGGGCTTGGTCTGGCGCTGGTACGCGATATCGCCCACTACCACCACGGCGAGGTGGTGCTGCTGCCAGCGACCCAGCTGGGTGGCTTGCTGGTGAGGCTGATCTTGCCGTTAGCAACATCGTGAGGGCGATAAAAAAGAGAGGGCACCTCGCGGTGCCCTGTTTATCTACACATAGATGGCGGTGGGGGTCAGCTGCGGATCTTGTTGAAGACAAACAGGACGATAAGGGCGCCCACGGTCGCCAGCGCGATGCTCGGGATATTGAAACCGGTCACTGAGCCCAGCCCCAGCAGGGTACCCACATAGCCGCCAACCATGGCGCCGACAATCCCCAGCAGGGCAGTCATGAAGAAGCCACCACCGTCGCGGCCCGGCATGATCCACTTCGCCAGAATACCCACCAACAGTCCCAATACGATCCAGGTGATAAAGCCCATGGATTAATCTTCTCTGTGTGTTTGAGCCCGCATTATAGGCAGGGATGCCGGGATGCGAAGGGCCGGATGGCGCTGGCTGGTCACAAGCTGTCGGACGGCGGCCGGCGCTGGTCGGGCTGCACAATCCGGTTATGAGCGGTTGAAAGGCGGTATGTGCGCAGCCAAACCGGAGGCAGGACGGGCCCACGTAAAGGCCAAGATGAGAAAAGCCCCGCGAGCGGGGCCGGGTTTGTGACGGGGTTGCACCCTCACTTCTTGAGGTATTTTCGGATCGCCTTGCCTGAGGTGCCGACTGCTTTGACCGCCCGTTTCAGCTGGACTTCGGTGCACTCGAACATTTTGACCCACTGCTTCATCTCATAGGGATCGTTGACATTGATCTTCTTGGCATCGAACGGGTGAGCGACCGCATTGCTGTCAGGCATACAAACCTCAACTTGTTGAAATAGCTGGCGAGAAAGATGTTTCTGCCTGAGCGCCATCATCCTCTCAATTGGCAAGGGGCAAGGTGACGGGGTTCACACAACCCGGGGCCTGAAGGAGGAGTGCAGGTTTGCTTTGCTGATCTGTGAGCGATCACCACTTATCCCACCCTCTTCACATCATCAACAACGGGGCCAGAGGCTGGATAAGCAACAAGCGCCCTGCCGGGCGCTTGTTGTGGTTATCGCGATGATCCTATTCAGGGTGTTGGGCAGGCGCTTGGCGAGCCGCTGTTGCGGGGCCAGAGGGTGGATCCGTCGCTTTCGGAGAGCGGCAGGAATGTGACGCCTTCGCTCATGTTGGCAGGGGGCAGGTCATCCTCCAGCACATACATCCCCATCGGCAGGCTGCCATAACGCTGGTTGGCCTGCACCTGAGCGACCGCGAGGCTGGAGTAACGCAGGCCAAGCAGATCGAAGTGATTACGCCAGTCCCAGCCGGTGAGCCGACTGAGTGCAACCAGCATAAAGTCATTGCCCGGTATGTCGCGCACCCGTTTGCCGCCATAGACCGCATGCCCCGAGTAGGGGAACAGGCTAAAGCCGAGCCTATCCTTGTTGGCATTCCACTGCGCTTCACTGTCGGCTGCCGCGCCGAAGATCCGTGAATGCTGATAGAGCAGGGTGAAGATAGTGAAGCCATCGTTCAGTCGGGTGCCATCAGTCAGGAGCATACGGTGGGCGCGTAATGCCATCTGGATATAAAACGCCATGCGATAGCCGTTGTGGACGGCGTAGGCATTGCTCTTCCAGGGGGCTTCGTAGCGACTCTCGCCGGTATCGAGCACCTGGCAGTTGGCCCCGAGCACGACGCGGTTGCCACTCCTGTCACGTACCTGCGCCGCATCAGACATGAACACATAGAAGAGATCCTTGTGGTTCATGTGCCCATCCTTGATGGGCGCCGTGTTGCCATCTCTCAGATAATGGGCGCGCCACTTCACCACATAAGGGAAGATGTTGTTGGAGTTTTCCCCCGCCCGGCTGCCGTAGCCACTCCAGTTGTCGGCATCGTCTGCCGCTGCGTACTGCACGTTCAACCGGTTGGTCTGCAGGTTGTGGCCCAGTTCGTGATTGTCGAGCCAGCCGGTCGGGCTGATGCTGCCGGAAGAGTCCCACGGGTTGCCACTGCAACCGCTGCCGCAATGGGCATTCTGGTCATAGTTGGCATGCTGGATGATGGTGCGGGTATGAATCGATTCATCGAGACAACCCTCCCCCAGCAGTGCCACGCAGGCGTTTTTAACATCCGCAGGCAGCGACTCATCGAGCCCCTTGCCCTGAATTTTCAGGCCCGCCAGGGTGTAGACGCCATTGATGTGATCCCGGGCGATGCTGTCGAGCAGGGCATTGGTGTCGGGGATGACGCCACCCACCGCCTTGGTGAAGCGATCCCGGCGCAGATGCTGTTCGGCGCCATCGGCCCGCAGATCGATATGGGGCAGCTCGGTTTGTTCCAGCCGCTCGTTGAACTCGCGCATCTGCTGCTCATCACTGAAATCCATGATGGCCGGATGACGGGTGACGCCCGTGGCGCTCACCTGGACGGCCAGCGATGCTGCCCCCCCTTCCAGATAGAGGTAGATAGGGCCGCCATAAGGAGAGGTGAAGGTGACGCTGCCCCCCTTGGCCAAGAGCAGTCGCCCTGTGGTCAGCTCCAGCGGGGCTCGATAGATCTTCTGCTCATAGGCGCGATTGGTGTTGGGCCTGTGGTAGTTGAGTCGGACGGTAGCAGACACATCGGCGTTATCGGTGCGTCTCAGGGTGATGGTTTGTCCCGGCAGGGCATACCAGCCGGTGGTGGTCCACTGCCCGCTGTAGGGAACCGCAATGCGCCGACTGTCGGTGAGCGTCGCGGGATAGGCGTAGTGAGCTGCTTGTCCCTTCACCACCTTGTTGCGATCGGTGACGTACTCCCCCAGATCGGGCTGGGCCGGGGTACGGGTGCGGGCATAGCTCACCAGCCAGTCGGCAAACATCGCCTGCTGCCAGGATTGATGTTCATCCCAGGCAATCGGGTAGTCGATGGCGGCCCTGTATTTGTCGGCCAGCAGCAGGGTGGCGGGCAACAGTGTCACGCCGTCACGAGCAAAGGGACTGATCCCGGCCTTGTCGAGGGTGATGGCCGCATTTCTCAGCCAGTCGGCACCCAGCTTGAACTGCTGGTTGAAGCTCTCCGAGCCACCGCAATTGATAAAGTTGCCGCCGCAGCTATCGAGCCACTGGGTAGTGAAGTTGCGATCCTGAAGGTTGCCAAGCAGGGTATCGACCGCCATCAGCTGGGCGTCGGGTGCCATGATGGTGTTCACTGCCAGATCGCTGGCTCTGAGTTTTGACCAGTAGTTGCCCCAGGTGACCAGCCCCATATCGAGATAGAGGGGGCTTAGCAGCGGGCTGGCATCGCGCCGGTAGTTGGAGAGCAGCAGCGGGATCCCGGCCGCTTTGGCCTTGGCGATCCCCTGGGCGATCCCCTGATACCCCAGCCCCTGGCGGTCGATATCGCTGATCACGATAAGCTCCGGCGCCATGGTATCGATACAGTCGCTCAGCGCCTGATAATCGCAGGTATTGGCCGGGTTGATGCTGTGCTTGTCGGGATAGATCGCCTTGAGCCAGTCACGCACGCCTTCGTTATGGGGAAAATACCAGCTATCGGTGCGGCTTGGCATCTGGGCGGTGAGGATGCGCAGGCCATCGCTATCCTTGCCCCGGGTCAGCCAGCCAATCAGCCCCTTGAGCAGCGCCTCGCTCTGCGCTGTGCGGTCAACGGAAAACAGGTTCGCCCCCATGGCGGCCTGACGGTAATCGGCTTGCTCGGAGACCATCACCAGACCCCGGATCTCGCTCTCCCCCTTGCCATTGATGTTGGAGGGGAGCAGGGTCACCGTGCTCTCCGGCTGGAAGCTGGAAAAGGTGATGGAGTCGTGGCTCGGGTTCCAGCTAATCTGTGCCATTCCCTGATAGAGGCTGCGAACCAGCTCGGTGCGGTGCGCCTCACTGTCGGCAATCGCCGCACGGGCATGGGCGATCAGGGATTGCTCGCTGGCAAGGGTATGATCTTCCCGGGCAATCGCATTGGCGGCATCGCTGATAAAGCGGGCCGAGATCTGACAATCGGCGCGCATGGGGGCTGTGGTGTAGGTATTACCCGTCAGGGTGCCCTCACACCCAGTGACCTGCGCCAGTACGAAGCCACTCTCGGGCTGCACGGTGAAACGGCCCTGTTCACCGGCGTTCAGACGCAGGGCGTCGGGGCTGAGTGCGCCCCCCTGAGAAGCTTGGGTGGTGGCGTTGAAATAGACGGCGGCACTCTCCTGCGTGAAGCTGGCCGAGATCTGGCAATCGCTGCTCATGGGGCCAGTGGTATAGGTGAGGCCGTCCAGGGTGCCATCACATCCGCTTATCTCGGTCAGGAGGTAACCGCTGTCAGCCTGTACCGAGAAGCGCCCCTGTTCACCCGCCGCCAACCTCAGGCTGGTAGGGTTCAACTGTCCGCCCACGCTGCTCTGGCTGGATGCCTCGAAATAGTTGGGGGTGACAGGTGGGCGGATAGGGGTCTCTTCCTGTTCGCCATCACCGCCGCCACAGCCTGTGATCAACAGCGCCAGTAAGGGAGTGAGAACCGTCTTTTTCATTGTTTGATACGTTCCTTGTGTTACGACGGGTAGGGGAGTCGGTAGTCTAATGAGCTGCCTTGCTTATTTCAACGCTGATTGAATGGTCATTTTGCTTTATTTTCAGCATCTTGGATGTTTTTTTGGCCGGCTTTTGCCGTATTTGGTGTTGCTGGCGCAGCAGAACCGATAGGGATGGGGCGAGTACCCCATCAGCACAGGCCATACCAGCCTGAGCTCACCGTAATGAGTCGCTTCACCGGGTTAACAGGGGATGCTGGGCCGCAGGTTTTGCCTGCAACCCGCACAGGGGGGATGTCAGCCGGATGGCTGAGCGGCGGGGTCGATCGTTGCCAGCGCCCGCGTTTCCAGCCGCTGCTCGCCAGGGCGGCAGATCAGCACCGAGCCCTGCTCGAACCAGTCTCCCAGCACGATGCGGCGGGCGGGGTGGCCATCGAGGGTGAAGTCGTGGATGGCGGGTCTGTGGGTGTGGCCGTGGATCATCATCCGGCAGTCGTGGGCGCGCAGGGTGTCGTCCACCGCCGCGGGCGTCACATCCATGATGATCTGGCTCTTATGGGCATTCTCCATCTGGCTTTGGCCGCGCATCTTGCTGGCGATGGCCTGACGGCGGGCGAGCGGCAGGCGCAGGAACAGCCAGCGCAGCCATTTGAGTTGGGTGATGCGGCGAAACTTCTGATACCCCTCATCCAGGGTGCAGAGCAGATCGCCGTGGCTCAGCACTACCCGCTCCCCATAGAGGTCGATGACGCAAGGGTCCCCCAGCAATGTCATCCCAGCGCGCTTGGCAAACTGTTGTCCCAGCAGAAAGTCGCGGTTGCCGTGGATAAAGTAGATGGGCACGTTCTGCTGGCTCAGGGCCAAGAAGGCGTCGGCCATCTGTTGATGGAGCGGATTGGGGTCATCGTCGCCAATCCAGAATTCGAAGAGATCCCCCAGCACATAGAGGGCATCGGCGCCGGGGGCGTCGTGCTCGAGAAAGCGCACCAGTGCCGCGGTCATATCGGGCCGCTGGGCAGAGAGGTGAATGTCACTGATAAAGAGGGTGCTCATGATGTGGGGGTCGGGCTCTCGGTCGAAACAGGGCAAACAGGGGTGGCAGAGATAGTAGAAACAACGGGGGACGAACAGTGCGCTGCGGGCGCCATCGCGCCAGTTGCGGTATGGATATCGTCACGGGATGGCGGCTGCCATGACAGCTCGGCCAGATTTCGTTCCTCCAGCGTCAGCAGCGCTTCATAAGGATCGCCCGCCAGCTTCAGCAATCGGCACATCGCCGCTTCCCCTTTCAATCCCTCTTCAAGGCGCAGGCGCTGCACTTCGCGGTAGAAAGCATCGCCAAACCGCTCGAGCAACGCGGCCATCAGGGTGAGGTGGCGCCAGCCGTTCAGCGTCTCGATGGGGGCGGGGGTGACATAGAGTTCCAGCGGCCAGCTGGCCTCGCTCGTGTCAGAACCGGTATCTGCACAGCTCTGGTCGAGGCAGGAAAAGGTGCGCTCCAGCAGCCAGATATTGTCGCCTTTGGCGCTTGCCAGCCAACCTTGAGCTTCGAGCGTTGCGGCAAACGCCGCCGGATCAGCAAGCTGGCAGAGGATATCGAGATCGCTGCCCGGCCGATCGAGGCCGATGGCCAGCGTGCTCACCAGCGCCATATCGGCGCACTGCGCGGCCAGCTCATCCCACACACCGGCGGTGAGCAGGGCATGGGCCGAGCGCTGGCGCGGGTTGCCGTGGGCCAGATAGTCGAGGCGGCGCCAGTTTGGGCTGGCAGTGGGGGAGGCAGATGGAAAAACTGCGGCCGGGGCCGCAGTTTTGTCAGTGCCGAGTCGGCAGAGATCAGTCAGCAAGGGTCACCTTGGTGATCACCACGTCTTCTACCGGCACGTCCTGGTGGATGCGGCCGTAGTTACCGGTCTTGACGCCCTTGATCTTGTTGACCACGTCCATACCGGCGGTCACTTCACCGAATACGCAGTAGCCGAAGCCCTGGGTGGTAGCGGATTTGAAGTCAAGGAAGTCGTTGTTGTTCACGTTGATGAAGAACTGGGCGCTGGCAGAGTGCGGCTCCATGGTGCGGGCCATGGCGATGGTGCCGATCTTGTTGGACAGACCATTGGCCGCTTCGTTCTTGATGGGGGCGCGGGTGTCTTTCTCTTCAAAGCCCGGGGCATAGCCGCCGCCCTGGATCATGAAGCCGTCGATGACGCGGTGGAAAATGGTGTTGTCGTAGTGACCGTCACGGCAGTATTGCAGGAAGTTGGCCACGGTTTCCGGGGCTTTTTCAGCGTTCAGGGTGAGGGTGATGTCGCCGTGATTGGTGTGCAGAGTGACCATGATATGTCCTTTCATTTGATGCGGACGACGAAGTGCCCGCAGGTGTATGGCATAAAGTGGTGGCAATTCTAGCCCATCAGGGGCTGGCGGCATAGTCTCTCTGGCGCCGTAACCGTGCTGGCAGGCGGGATTGGCCCGCTTTTCTGCCTCGTTTTCTGCCCCTGAACGGGGTATTATGACCAACCATTTTACTCACAGGCAGTGGTTAGAAGATGCTGAAGATATACAACACACTCACTCGTCAAAAAGAAGAATTCAAACCTATCCACCCGGGCAAGGTGGGCATGTATGTGTGTGGTGTCACCATCTACGATCACTGTCATATCGGCCACGGCCGCACCTTCGTCGCCTTTGATGTGGTCGCTCGTTACCTGCGTTACGCCGGTTACGACCTCACCTACGTGCGCAACATCACCGACGTGGATGACAAGATCATCAAGCGTGCCGCCGAGACCCAAGTGACCTGCGACGAGCTGACCGAGCGTCTGATCGGCGACATGCACGCCGACTTTGACGCCCTCGGCATGGTGCGCCCGGATATCGAACCGCGCGCCACCCAGCACATCGAAGAGATCATCGAGCTGGTGCAATCCCTGCTGGAAAAAGAGCACGCCTACGTGGCGGACAACGGCGATGTGATGTTTATCGTCGAATCCTACGCCGACTACGGCAAACTCTCCGGTCAGGATCTGGAGCAGCTGCAAGCCGGTGCCCGCGTTGACGTGGTGGATGCCAAGCGCAACCCGCTCGACTTCGTGCTGTGGAAGATGTCCAAGCCCGGCGAGCCGACCTGGGAAAGCCCCTGGGGCCCGGGCCGTCCTGGCTGGCACATCGAGTGCTCCGCCATGAACTCCAAGCACCTTGGCAACCACTTCGACATCCACGGCGGCGGCTCCGATCTGCAGTTCCCGCACCACGAGAACGAGATCGCCCAATCCTGCTGCGCCCACGGTGGCGACTACGTCAACACCTGGATGCACAGCGGCATGGTGATGGTGGATAAAGAGAAGATGTCCAAATCCCTTGGCAACTTCTTCACCATCCGCGACGTGCTGGCCCACTACGACGCCGAAACCGTCCGTTACTTCCTGATGTCTGGCCACTACCGCAGCCAGCTCAACTACTCGGAAGATAACCTGAAGCAAGCCCGCGCCGCGCTGGAGCGCATGTACACCGCCCTGCGCGATCTGCCGGTGGCCGCTGCTGCCGGTGGCGACGAGCAGGTAGCGCGCTTCAAGGATGCGATGGACGATGACTTCAACACCCCGGAAGCCTACTCAGCCCTGTTCGATCTGGTGCGCGAGATCAACCGCCAGAAGGGTGAAGACATGGCCGTTGCCGCCGCGCTGGGCGCCCGTCTGCGCGAACTGGGCGCCGTGCTCGGCATCCTGCAGCAAGACCCCGAGGCTTTCTTGAAGGGTGACGAAGCGGACGAAGAGGTTGCCGAGATCGAGCGCCTGATCGCCGAGCGCAATCAGGCCCGTGCCGACAAGAACTGGGCCGCTGCCGATGCCGCCCGCAACCGTCTCACCGAGATGGGTATCGTGCTGGAAGATAGCGCCGGCAAGACCAGCTGGCGCCGTGCCTAAGGTCGGTGGGCCTTGTTGGCGTCTGGTGCCAACAGGTTGAGCCAATAAAAAAACCGCAGCCCTTGGGCTGCGGTTTTTTTTTGTGGTCTGCCGAAGTCTCGGCATCCTGCGGTCTGATCCCCTCGCCCCTTGGGGGAGAGGGTTAGGGTGAGGGGACTAACGTCATTCCTCGGCTGAATGCCGTCCAACGCCTTAATGGCATGGCTTCGCCATGCAGGATCAGCCCCCCTCTCCCCTTGCGGGAGAGGGGGGCTAACGTCATTCCTCGGCTGAATGCCATCCAGCGCTTGAATGGCATGGCTTCGCCATGCAGGACGCGAGGGCACTGCCCTCGACGGGGTTTCGCCGCCGCTGCGCGGCTTGGCGAGTGACTTTTGAAAGACCAAAAGTCACCAAAAGTCTTTTCCCCCGGCAAACCGCCCGCTTCGCGGGTTCCCTCGTCTCGTCCAACGGGTCGGACGGAGCGCCGCAGACGGCACATCCCTGTGCCGGCTGCGGCTGCGCCATCATCCCTGATGGCGCTCCTGACCCGTTGAACTCGACTCGGCGGTTTACAGGGGGAACCAATACCGTGCCCGCCCGTGACTTTAGCGTGCATGTTGAACGCAGATTCCATCTCAGGCGATCAACCGTGCGAGGAATTGACTTAATAGGCTGCAGTCGTAGTGAAAGACAGCTTAGGGAATCGAAATAAAAACGTAGCTCCAGGCTGAGGTTTGTATAGTTTAGAATTCCAGTTCTGGTATGTTAGATTTTTGGATAAGCAGGCATCGTTGTTGAATGCTTTTTATCCTTGTATCATCGTTCCCATTAGCTAATTCAAGTATAGACTGCATTAGTTTTGCATATTTCAGCTCATCGAAGTGATTACCATTAACGCGCCAAACTAAAGCGCTGGTCATAAATAATTTATAGAGTTGCTCTACATCATTATCATTTTCTAGTACTTTCCATAAGATCTCGTGACATCGGTTGAAAAGCTTGTCTAGTCGTTGCATAAACAAGTAACTATAAGCACTTAACAAGCTCATTCTATCTTTGGCATTAAGTGAAATGCTGGGTTTTGATCTAATTATTTCATCAAATTTTATTAGCATTGCACGTATTTTAGTATAAATGCTATCCTCCGATGACATTACTTTGTTTACATATTCCATTTCTTGGTCTTTTAATAATCTGGCAAGTTCTAAACTAATGTTGTTCGCTATATTAACAATCCCGCTGCTTCGGGCTAACTTCTCTATTTTCTTTAGTCTGACAATTCGTTCTTCCTTTGGAAGTTTAGTTGTGAATATTTTTTCCCCTAAGAATCTACCATAAGATTTTTTCGGTGATTCAGAGCGTAATTTTTTAGCAAAAATATAGGCTTTTTCATTATTTGAATGAGAGTATGATAAAGCTAAAGTATGCATGATTCTTTCATATAAATCCTTATTATATAATTTTTTGTTTCTATCTATATCTTCAAATATAGGTTCTAAAATTGAGATGGCAGCATCCTCTTGCCCAAGCATGCGCATTCCTTCTGCAAGGAAATAATTAATCCATAATGCATCAATTGTATTTTTTGCTATATTTAAATTAATTATTTCCTGTGCAAAGGCAGTAACCTCTTTAAACCTGCTCTTATCCTTTAACAGGGTGCAGTATGCAACCATTGCTTTAATAATTGTGTCGGTGTCTTGTGAATGTTTTTTAGCATGTTTTAGTTCTGAGATTAAAAGGACATGGGCATTCCCAGGGGAAAAATCCATATAGTTAAAAACCATCTTTGATGTAGATATAAGATCTGTTCGCCCTTGCTTCCAACATTCCCCTAGAATTAATGACATAGCATTGTGGCGTTGACTATGAAGTTCCTCGGGATCCATTAATGAAATGACATAATCTTTAACTAGAGAGTTAACTCTATTTATTTTTACCCCTTGAAAATCCTCTATATCAATTGGGTAAATTAGATCCATATCTATCAAAATAGCAAAGTCAGATAATGTGAACCTATATGAATAGTAATGTCGCATTATATTTCTAGCTTGTTCGCCATACTCAATAATACTCAATATTTTTAATAGTTCATATAGTCTGGCATTCTCATCCTTCTCTGCTCTTGAAAGTGTTGAAATCTTATCCAACAGATATTTAGGGATGCTATCTGATGAGTCATTTGGTATCAGATCAAGTTCTCCATGAGCATCCTCTAATACATGTTCTAGTGAGGTAAATTCTAGAAAGTTCTTTATTAAATCTAGCTTGGCTGGTAAACCTGATGATTTATGACACAGACGTTCAAGTGACGAGATACTCATGTTTCTTGATTCTGGAATAATGCGGATGTATTCTTTTACATCAACGATATCAAGATTCTTTAATCGAATCTTTTCATTTGAAAGATTACAATCTTTACTGACAATAAATATACCCTTTATTATATTCCCGTAATCTCTAATAATATCTATTATGCCATTGAGGTAACTGATAACATCATTGTTTGTATGTATTATATTGTCAAAAATAATAACTAATCGACTCGATTCTATTCCACCTGCTGCCAGCATAGTGAAATCAACGCCAACATCTTCTCTGATTTTAATTTCAATTTGCTCTTTATTTTCTGCAGTAGATAAATCAGTTCTTAATTGTGTATATCCTGATAAGTTGTCTGAAAAAAGGGATGATATAAAACCAAGTTTTCCATATCCCCACCCACAAATTAAAGTGAGACTACCATCTTTTTGTAATATATCAAAAGCATCGCCTTGCTCTGATAATCTGATTGTTTCATGTGATGGATCAGGAGGGTTAGGAAATGGTTTTATATAAAAATCATTTCTTTTTTTGCTAGGTGGAGAATATAGATCAGAAAGTGGGATTATTTTATTTTTTTCCTCAACTCTTCCGTCGTCTGATTTTTTCGAGTCAGTTATTTCAATTCTATTTATTTTATTGTATATATCTTCAAATAATATATCGCAATTAACACCCTTATAAATATTAAATCTTCCTTTTAGTATTGCTGGTTGAAGTGTTGAAATTAATTTTGCATTATGTTCTCTAATTTCCGATTCGTTTTCATTAAAGAATGCCCACCTAACTTCATATTTGCTTTTGGGTGTGTTTACAATTTCAGTCAATGTGACGTTAAATATATCATCCCAACCACCATATCCAATAATATATAGCTTGCATTCAGAAAGAATTTCTTTCAAAGATTCCTTTAACTGCACCCTGGTAGCTAATAACTGATTCGGTGTATGCATAGTATCTCCAGTGTAGAACCCATGGAGATGTATAACGTTAATAGCACTCTTGTTATATGAGTCAAAACTAATGATATTTGAATCACAATCTAGTACAATCTTATTTACATGAATGTCATTTTTGTCAAGAGACTCTTCTAGCAAGGGGTCAAAGTTGGTTGTAAATATATGGCTTATATTGAAGAAACCAAGTTTTATAAGTTTTGTTAGATCTTGTATGGTTTTTGTTATTTGCCATTCATCGCCACATTTTGCTCTATCCATGACTCTGTTCATGATGGTTTGTAGATCAGATTGCTCTCCTACAGAAAGCAAATAATCAAATATTTCTTGATAGCCTTCTGAACCAGAAAGATGTTTTTGTACTGCACAATAGTCCTCCAGCATTTCAGACTCTTCCAGGTACTCTCTTATAATTTCAATGATCGAGTTTACCCCTGGTACGCCACTACCATCTTTTGATACACTTATTGCTGAACCGAAAAGAAATGTAATTTTTCTTTTTTTCTTAATATCGTTAATTAATGATGTAACTAAACGTTCATAACTTGATATATTCATTATATGAAGTCCATTAATTTTTTGATGGCGTATGAGTGGAATATTAATTAGCCCGTAGGTTCAATTAGTGAAGCGTAATCGGACGTTCGAGAAATATGGTGTTATTACGGTGAAATACTCACTGCCGAGCCTTCAATATAAAGCCGTTTCCCAATTGGGATATCTGCCGCTTGCCGTTATACCCACCATGATTTTTTCACCTATGCAACCATGTCGATAACACCTGTTGCATAAGTGCGACAATCTAATCTCGTAATAGAGTGGGCGAGGGGCGGATCAGAGATAACGTCTCTCCCGATCACAGTCTCGAATACACCGGATGCTGTTAACCAACCTCGATGCTGCGGGTTGGGAGTTGCCCCCTGTTGTTCGCCGAGTTGAGGGCACAAGGTCAGGAGCGCCGTCATGGACGACGGCGCAGACGCAGGCGGTACAGGGATGTACCGTCTGCGTCGTTCCGCCAGACCTTTTGCCTGAACCGAGGGAACCCGACGCAGGAGGGCGAACAAGTGGGGGTGGCCTTTCTTTTGGTGACTTTTCTTTGGCCACGCAAAGAAAAGTCACTCGCCAAGCCGCGTAGCGGCGGCGAAACCCCATCGAGGACGGAGTCCTCGCGTCCTGCATGGCGAAGCCATGCCAATACCTTGTTGCAGGGCAAAGACGTTACCGACCCCCTCACCCTAACCCTCTCCCGCACGGGGAGAGGGAACAGCGACCGTGGACGATTACGCTTCGCTAATCGACCCTACTGGCGAAGCCATGCCAATACCTTGCTGCAGGGCAGATACGTTACCCAACCCCTCACCCTAGCCCTCTCCCGCAAGGGGAGAGGGGACGGTTACCGCGGACGATTACGCTTCGCTAATCGACCCTACGCTAAAGTCGCTACCGCCCCTGACTGTCGCTACCAGATTGCGCCGTTGACCATTGATCTCGGAAAAGGGGTCAACAGACGCCCGTCGCCATATTACGGAGCCAGAGTGGTCTTATCTATGGTTTTGATGAGCTAACTATCAGAAAAGAGTGATTTTTTGCGCTGGCACAAACTTTTATTAATTAGCGATTAGTTGATGATTGTCGGGGCTTGGCAGTGGCAGGGCGGTGGGGTGACGCCGCGAGAGGAGTGCAAACGGTAAAAAGAGTGAAGCGCAAACGGAAAAAAGCGAAGGGGCCCGCGGTGGGCCCCTTGTTGTGGGTGCTCGACGCGGTTCCGCTATTTGGCTGCGGGGGTTGGGAAGTATTTGCTGTGCAGCAGCGGGTATTCGCTGCTCGCCAGCACCTGGGTCAAACCGGTCTGGAACTCCTTGACCAGCTCGTCGCTCACCGGATGGCTGAAGGCGAAGCAGAACTGCTCCGAGCTCAGCACCCACTGCTCCTTGAAGCGGGCGGGGTCGAGTTTTTGCTCGACGATCAGCTGCTCCATGGTGGTCTTGTTGGTGGAGACCAGATCGACCCGGCCGGAGGTGAGCATCTTGAGCGCCTGTGCCAGCCGGTTGGCGGCCATCAGTTTGGTCTCGTCAAAGCCGTTGTTGAGCAGCAATTGCTCCCCCACATCGGCTCGCACCGCCCCGATATTGAACGTCTTGGCATCGTCGAGCTTGGTGATGGTGATATTGCGATCGGCCAGCCCCACCAGCACGATCTCGGCATACCCGATGGGGCAGGCCCACTTGAACAGGGGATCCCGCGCTTGGGTGCGGGCGGTGGAGAAGAGCACCGCATTGGGCTTTTGGGTCAGCAGGTAGTAGCCGCGCGCCCACGGCATGATGGTGACGGGCTGCGCTGGCGTATTGGTCTTTTTCCACACCAGTTGCAGCAGCTCGACCGCGAGGCCGGTGGGGGCGCCGCTGGCATCGGCGTAGTTGTAGGGTTTGTACTCTTCGGTGATGTAGTGCAGTTTGCCAAGCTCAGGACTCGCCTGTGCGAGGGTGGCCAGCAGCGCCCCGGCCAATCCAATCCATGGTTTCATTTTTGCCATCCTGATCAAGGGAATATCTGCTCAAGTGTGACCAAGCTGGCCGATTTCGCCAAGGCGATGGGGCATGTTTGGCAAAAAAGCATGGGTGCACAGTCCCATCCCGCGCCCTATGACGGCGGCGATCAGGGCGTTAGCGCAGCGGCA
Source organism: Aeromonas sp. 75A (assembly GCF_051919425.1). Lineage (NCBI taxonomy): Bacteria > Pseudomonadati > Pseudomonadota > Gammaproteobacteria > Aeromonadales > Aeromonadaceae > Aeromonas > Aeromonas sp. 75A. The sequence continues at coordinate 3,838,160 of NZ_JBQBES010000002.1, forward strand.
GGTATTTGGCTTGCAGGGCCGAGAAATCCGCCGAGGCGACGACCTGGGTCAGCGCCTGCTGAAAGAGGGCGACCTCGCTGTCGGGCACCTGACGGCTGAAGGCGTAGCAGAGCGGTCTGGCATCCAGCACGAAGGCGACATGAAAGTCATCCGGCTTGAAGCCCAGTTGTTGCAGGGTTTGATAGCCCGCCAGCTTGTTGGTCGCAAAGAGATCGGCGCGACCTGAGGTGAGCATTTTGGCCGCCTGGGTGAGGCGGTTGGCCAGCATCAGCTGGCGCTCATCGATACCGCGTTCGAGCAGCAGCTGTTTGGAGACGGTAGAGCGCACCACGCCGACCTTGTAGCGGCTGATCTCGGCCTCCGAGCCGAGGGTGATGTTGTCCGCCTTGCGCCCCAGCAGCACAAACTCCGAGTGATCGATGGGGCAGGCCCACTTGAAAAGCGCTTCCCGCTGCGGGGTGCGGGCGGTGGCAAACAGCACCACATTGGGTTTTTGTTGCAGCAGGTTGTAGCCCCGGGCCCAGGGCATAATGCGGATGGGCTGGGGCGACACGCCGCGCGCTTTCCAGATAAGCTGCATCAGCTCCACCGACAATCCGGTCGGCATCCCTTGCTGGTCGCTGAAATTAAACGGGGGAGAGATTTCGCTCAGATACTCGAGTTTGCCCGGATCGGCCTGCGCGAAGGTGGCCCACAAGAGCAGTAGCAGATGAGGTAGGTGCCATGTCCGCACGGGAAAGATCCTTCGCAATCAACTATGTAGCCCAGTTTGACTGCTTGCGGCGGGAATAGCTAGCCACCTCTATTGTATCTTTCATCAATAAAATGGGCAGCGAACCGCTGCCCGTCGGGTGAGTGAGTGCTCAGCGCACCGGCAGGTATTTGGCCTGCAATTTGCGAAACTCTTCCGAGGCGAGGGCGCGGGTCAGGCCCTGCTGAAAGAGGGTGATCTCGCTGTCGGGCACCTGACGGCTGAAGGCGTAGCAGAGCTGCTCTGCGCTCAGCACCATGGCCACGTTGAAGTCGTCGCCATTGAGCTTCAGTTCGCGGATGGCGTCATATCCCGCCAGCTTGCTGGTGGCGAGCAGGTCGGCGCGGCCGGACAGCAACATCTTCAATCCCTGCGACAAGCGGTTGGCCGGGATGATGTTGTTGTCATCCATGCCGTTGTTGAGCAGCAGCTGTTCGGCGGCGTCCGAGCGCACCGCGCTGATCTTGTATTGGCTCATCTGTTCGAAAGCGGTCAGGGTGATGTTCTGCGCTGTGCGGCCCAGCAGTATGTACTCCGAGTAGCCGATGGGGCAGACCCACTTGAAGAGATCCTCCCGCGCCTGGGTGCGGGCTGTGGAGAAGAGCACCACGTTGGGCTTCTGGGTTAGCAAGTAATAACCTCGCGCCCAGGGCAGGATGCGCACCGGCTGGGGTGTCACGCCGCTGTGTTGCCAGATCATCTGCAGCAGATCGACCGCAAGGCCGGTGGGCTGGCCTTGCGGATCGCTGAAGTTGTAGGGGGGGTACTCTTCGGTGAGGTACTCGAGCTTGCCCAGATCAGCCCGGGCCGTCGAGGCCCAGCAGAGCAGCAACAGATGACAGATCAGCCATATCCTCATTGGGAACATCCTTAGCGATCAACCTTCCCTTGAGTGTGACCATGAACAGAGTAAATAGCCACTCACTGCCGTTACCAGCGGGCGCGGATCTGCCCGATGGGCTGGTAGGCCTCATCCCGCAGCCCCACCAGCAGGGTCTTGCCATCCGCTTGCAGCCGGAACTCACCGTAGCGGGCTGTTTCGTACTGCTCCCCCGTGCCCTCTTCAAAGAAGTAGGCATCGGGGCCGATCTGCCACTGCCGTTCGCTCTGGTGCACCTGCAATAGCCGCTCATCGCTGGCGAGCCGATCCGGTTTGCCATCGGCCACCAGAGTGGCCACCTGATGGGCATCGAGGCGTATCACCAGGGTATCGCTGCCCTTGTCTTGATTAGCACGGGTGTCGCGGCTGGTCAGCTCGCGGGCAATTTCATAGTTGAGCCGCATGTAATCCCCCTGCATCAGGGAGCGGGGATCGACCGGAGCGAGCCGCAGCAGCACCACTTCGCCGCTGCTCATGGCGTGCTCATAGCGCCAGACGGTGGCATTGATGCCCGCCAGGATGGCGAGGCCGCTCAGCAACAGGGCGAGCTGTCGGGTGACGGGTTTCATGAGTCGCTCCTTGCCGCGAAGGTGGTGAGCAGCTGGCGGGCACCCAGCAGCAGGATGCCGGAGCCCAGCAGCAGCCAGGATTTGGTCATCAGGGTGAGCCCCAGATCGTAGTAATAGAGCGAGCCATAGCCGAGCAGCAGCAGGGCCGAGAGGGTCATCAGCCCCAGACTGCCGGCATAAAAGCCGAGGATCAGCACCAGTGCGCCTGCCCCCATGCCGGGGATGATGGCGCTGATCAGCACCAGCGGCAGGCCAAACAGCAGGGGGAGCTTGAGTTTCACCATCACCGCCAGCAGCAGGGCGGCGCAGATCAGGGGATTGAGCCAGAGCGGCAGGCGAGACAGCCCCAGTTCGTCCAGCACGCTGCTGCCGCCATCCCAGAGCGGTTGGTGCAGACGGCCCAGCACCAGCAGGGAGAGGGCGAGCCCCAGCGTGATGGAGTGGTAGAGCTGGTGACGCTCTGGATCCCTATCTGCCCGCAGCCAGCAGAAGGTGATGGCCGCCATCACTAGCGGCAGCGCCAGCAGTTGCAGCCCGAGGCAAGCGAGGCCAAGGGTGAGCAGCAGGGCCGCCGCCACGCTGTGAAACAGCCGCACCAGCCAGTGATCGAACAGCACGGCGATGGCAAGGGAGAGCAGGCACAGACCGAACCAGAGCAGGGCGTGATGGAGATCCAGCTGATCGAGCAGGCCATAGAGCAGCCAGGCATCGGCCGCCAGGGTGAGGGCCAGTACGAACTGATCCCAGAGATCGCCGCTTTGGCTGCGATTGAGGGCGTAGGCCCCCGCCAGCAGCACGGCCCCCAGCAGCAGGGCGCTGTTGGCCTCGCGGGTCAGCTGCTCGAAGGTGAGAAACAGGAAAAAGAGCAGGAACAGGGCGGCAATCCAGCCTACCAGCCCCAGCAGAAAGCGGCTCGACCAGTGGGGTTGGGTATCACGGGGCATCTCCCCCTCCACCAGATTGGCCTGTTGCAGCGTTTGCCAAAGGGTCAGATCACTCATGAGACCTCCGTTGTTGTTGCAGCCAGCGGGCGGCGGTGACGGAAAGGCCGATGGCGATCAGGCTCAGCAGCAAAAAGCCATTGATGTCGGGTTCCATCCATTTACCAAGGGTGGCGAGGATGACGGCAATCAGACTGAGGCACCCCATGGCGAGTCCGGCGATAAATCTGTGGTGCCACAGGGCATAGGCCGCAGCGAGCCAGCCAAGCCAGAGTGGCCACACCAGCGGGGAGGCAGCATCAAACAGCGCCAGCAGGGTGAGCAGGGTGGCCCCCAGACCGGCAGCCAGGCCCGCCAGCCAGCTTGGCATCAGGCGCCAGCGGTTTGGTGCCAGCAGAAGCAGACCCCAGAGGGCGGCGTTGAGGAGGGTCAGGCACCAGCCCAAACCCTCTTCATCGAAGTTAAAGAAGAACGTGAACAGGCCGAGCCGCCAGTAGAGCACCAGCGCCAGCTGGCCGAGCAGCCAGCTTAAGGTCCAGAGCAGGGGGCTTTGGCCAAATACCGCCAGTGGCACCAGCATCAGCGCCCAAGTGGCGAACAGCTGCCAGGGATCGGCGCCGGTCTGGTAGGTCTGACCCACCAGCGCCAGCAGGGCGCCGATATTGAGGGCGATGGCGAGCAGCAGCGCCTGACGGGGGGTATCCCCCAGCGGTTTGCGCCACAGCAGAAGCAGCATGGCGAGCAGCGGCGCCTCCAGCAGGGCGAGGCGGGAGACCCGGCCCAGCTCTTGCCAGTTGAAGGCGACGAAGAAAATAAGGCCAGCCCCGATACAGAGGGCGCCGAGCCAGAGCAGCAGCCGGTCAAACAGCCACTGCCAGCGCGCCGGATGGGGGGGAAGATCGGCGAGGGTCAGGGCGTCCGCCAGCTTCTCTGGCGCCAGCCGTCCCTGTTTGACCCATTCGAGAAGCGTCTCTCTTGATACGTTGTGCATGGGGGGACTCCGCGAGGTTTGCCCCATTATGGCATGAGGCACCCGCAACCGTGCACTGCCCCTTGGCTCTGCGGCTGGTGGTTGCGACAGCGGATTACGCAATAGACAAAGCTGCAAACAAAAAAGCCCTCCACAGGGGAGGGCTTGGTCAGCGGAAAAGGCGATCAGGCAAAGATCAGAGTGCTCACCCCAAGGCCGACGAAGAGGATGGCGCAGGCGATGCGGATCCCCTTGAGCGGCAGCTTGTCTGCCCCCAGCTTGCCGATCAGCACCACAGGCACGTTGGCCAGCATCATGCCGAGGGTGGTACCGGTAATGACCTGCACCAGCGAGTCATACTTGGCGGCCAGCAATACGGTGGCGATCTGGGTCTTGTCGCCAATCTCGGCGATGAAGAAGAGCACGAAGGTGGCCATAAAGGGGCCGTATTTATCCAGCGAGCTCTCCTCGTCATCCATCTTGTCCGGCACCAAAATCCAGATAGCCATGGCGATAAAGGCGATGGCGACCAGCCAGGTCATTATCTTGGGATCGAGCCAGCGGCTGATGAACTCACCAATCCAGGCAGCGCCCGCATGGTTGAGCAAGGTAGCCGCCAGCATGCCGGCGATGATGGGCCAGGGCTTGCGAAAACGGCAGATGAGCAGCAACGCCAACAGCTGGGTTTTATCGCCGATTTCGGCAATGGCGACGCTGAGGGTTGAGGTTAACAAGGCTTCCATAAAAATGACCGGGGGACGGAATTGTTATAAACCAAAGACAAGCCTGCGCCATCCGTCCCCGGTATTGGCACTGGCCCGTCAAAGGTCTTGTCAAATCCATGGCTGGCATGGATCACCCTGACCATGGTGATTTGGCACCAAGTATGTTGATCAGGGTCGCAAACCGGTATTCATGCAATGGATGGCACCGGCGTGCGAGACTACTCCCCCTCGATGGGAGCGGGCATTCTAGGGAAAAACCGCATGAGTGACAAGGGGATCAGCCACCCACCAGCTTGACACTGAAACCGGCTTTCTCCAGCTCGGTTTTGATCAGGTCCCGTTTATCCCCCTGGATCTCGATCACTCCCTCCTTGATACCGCCTCCGGTGCCGCACTTTTTCTTGAGCAGGGTGGCAAGGGATTTTTGCTGATCGGCGGGTACGCCATGAATGGTGATCACCCCGGCACCCTTGCGCCCCTTGGTCTCGCGGCGAATGCGCACGGTGCCGTCGGTGGGGAAGGGGGAGGCGGATTGGGGAGCGCTCTGCTCCTTGATCATGCCGCCATCTGTGCTGTAAACGAGGCGGCTGTTGTTGTCGTGACTCATGGCAATACTTTATGGGTTAGCTAAGCGGAGTTTGATTTTACTCAAATAAAAGTTGAAGACACAGCTTATAATGCCCCAAGTAAAAGCGAATTATTATTGTTTAACTTCAGGAGTCAGTCATGGTACTCACGCAGTTGTCACCGGGACAGAGTGCTCGCATCAAGAATATGAATCAGCTCGCCCGGCCGCTGCGCCGCAAACTGATGGTGATGGGCCTGTTGCCCCAGACTGAAGTCATCTATCTGCGCTCCGCCCCCCTGGGGGACCCGCTCCAGATCCAGTGCCAGGGGATCTGTCTCTCCATGCAAAAGAGTCTGGCCCAGCAAATAGAAGTCGAGCCGGTATAACCCCCTGTTCGGCTGCCGCTCCGGTCAAGGAACGTCACCGGGAGCGGTTCAGAGACAAGAAGTCGAACCTGCAAAGCGGCTTGCCACACGCACGCGGCGGGTTCAGAAGAAAATAGAGGTAGAGCTGGTATGAATTATTCCCTGGTAACGGTAGGTAACCCCAATAGCGGCAAGACCTCCCTGTTCAACGCCCTGACCGGCGCCCGCCAGCAGGTAGGCAACTGGAGTGGTGTCACCGTCGACAAGAAGATGGGTGAGTTCAGCGCGGGTGAACATCACTTCAAGCTGATGGATCTGCCCGGCATCTATAGCCTGGCCAGTCAGGATGGCAGTCTGGACGAGCAGATCGCCAGCCGCTTTGCCCAGGGCCAACAACCCGACCTGCTGCTCAACGTCATCGACGCCGCCAATCTGGAGCGCTCCCTCTACCTCACGCTGCAACTGCGCGAACTGGGCCTGCCCATGGTAGTGGTGCTCAACAAGCTGGATATCCTGCAAAAGCGCCGCATCGTCATCGACGAGAACAAGCTCGGCAAATCCCTCGGTTGCCCTGTAGTGGCCCTCTCTGCCCACAACAGCAAGCAGGTTGCCGCCTTCAAGCAGCAGATCCGGCAGTTTATCGGTCAGCCGCAAGCCGCCTTGCAGCTCGATTACGGCCATGAGCTTGAAACCGATCTGGCGGAGCTGGAGACCCTGCTCGCCCCGCATCACCTCACTACCCGTGGTCGCGCCCTGCGCCTGCTGGAAGAGGATGCGGTGATGCAGGAAACCCTGCTGCCCGGTCAGCAGGCGGCCGCCGCCAATGTGGTGGCTCGCGCCCATCAGGGACAGGATATCGACCTGCAACTGGCGGATATTCGCTACGGCCATATCCACCAGTGGGTACAACAGGCTCGTCAGCAGAAGGGCAAGCTCACCGAGGCCCAGAGCGAGTGGCTGGATCGGGTGCTGCTCAATCGCTGGATTGGCATCCCCTTCTTCCTGTTTGTCATGTACCTGATGTTCCTGTTTGCCATCAACGTTGGCAGCGCCTTTATCGACTTCTTTGACATCATGGGCGGCGCCCTGTTTGTCGATGGGGTGCACCACCTGCTGGGGCTGGTCAATGCCCCCGAGTGGCTGGGCGCCATTCTGGCGGACGGCTTTGGCGTTGGCTTGCAGACCGTGGCCACCTTTATTCCGGTGATTGGCTGCCTCTATCTGTTCCTCGCGGTGCTGGAGAGCTCCGGCTATCTGGCCCGTGCCGCCTTCGTGGTAGATGCCCTGATGCGCCGCCTCGGCCTGCCGGGCAAGGCGTTCGTGCCGATGCTGATGGGCTTTGGCTGTACCGTCCCCTCGGTGATGGCGACCCGTACCCTCAACTCCGAGCGGGAGCGGCTGATGACCTCCGCCATGGCCCCCTTCATGTCGTGCGGTGCCCGTCTGCCGGTTTACGCCCTGTTTGCGGTGGCTTTCTTCCCCGAGTCTGGCCAGAACCTGGTGTTCGGTCTCTACCTCATCGGCATTCTGGTGGCGGTGCTCACCGGCCTGTTGCTGCGCAGCACCCTGCTGCCGGGCAAGAGCGACTCCATGCTGATGGAGATGCCGGATTACGAGTGGCCGCGTCCGGTCAACGTTGCCATCAAGACCTGGCAGAAGCTCAAATCTTTCGTCTTTGGCGCCGGTAAAACCATCGTACTGGTGGTCGCCGTGCTGAGCGTGCTCAATTCCCTGGGTACCGATGGCAGCTTTGGCCATCAGGAGCAGGAGAGCTCGGTGCTGAGCAAGATCAGCCAGGCGGTGACCCCGGTGCTGCACCCCATAGGTGTACGCGATGACAACTGGCAGGCCACAGTCGGTATCGTCACCGGTATCTTCGCCAAAGAGGCGGTGGTCGGGACCCTCAACAGCCTCTACGCAGGTGGTGGCGATGCAGAGGAGGAGAGCGAGTTCTCGCTGGTGGCCAGTTTCCACGAAGCGATCGATGCCGTGGCGGCCAATCTGGCGGAGATCAACCCGAGCGACCCCATGGGGCTTGATGTTGGCAACCTCGACGACCAGAAAGCTGCCGCCGAAGCGCAGGAGGTCGATGTCTCCACCTACGGCAACATGCAGACCCACTTCGACGGGGCGGCCGGTGCCTTTGCCTACCTCTTGTTCGTGCTGCTCTACATGCCTTGCGCCGCCGCCATGGGCGCGCTGGTGCGGGAAACCGGTCGTCAGTGGGCACTGATGACGGCGGTATGGTGCAACTATATGGCCTTTATGTGCGCGACCCTCTTCTATCAGGTCGCGACCTTTGCCGCTCATCCGGAGCAGAGCCTGTTCTGGATCGTCAGCTACGGCCTCTCTCTGGGACTGCTCTGGTGGGCCGGTCGCCGTCACGGTGACATCGTTGCCCGCAAGGTGGTGACCTTATGATCCTGCGTGAGCTGGGGGATTACCTCGCCGCGCAGCAGAAGGTGAGCAGGCGCGATCTGGCTCGCCACTTCCACACCTCGGAAGATGCGGTGGAGGCCATGCTCGGCGTCTGGATGCGCAAGGGGCGGGTCATCAAGCGCGAGAGTCGGGTCTGTGGTGGCAGTTGCTGCGGCAAGAGCGAGGAGGTGATGTTCGAGTGGTGTGACGCGGGCCAGATTGGGTTCAAGATCCGCTAAACGATTACCAGACTTCATCACCAAACATCGAACAATAAAAAACGGCAGGCCCTGCTTTAAATGAGGGTCTGCCGTTTTTATTGCTGCACACTGGCGGGATCAGGCGATCTGGCGAGCCTCGCTCAGCAGTGCCAGTGCCGGTTGGGCGTTGTCCGGCATCAGCCGGTAGGCCTTGTGATGTTTGACCAGGGTGGTCTTCTTGTTGCCCTGGCTCAGCAGCAGGCCGTGCTTGAAGGCCGCCTCAGCCAGCACCTTCTCGTCACCGCGCACATAGAGGGTGAGGGGTTTGACAAGCTCACCTGCTTCGATGTGACCCTGATACTCGCTATGGCTTACCACCAGACTCGCCTGACCGCCAGATTGCAGGCGCAGCTTGGCGTTCACCTCGCTCTCGGTCAGCACCAGCCAGCCTGCCGCCGTCAGATCCTCCAGCAGGGCAGCCAGCTTGGCTCCCAATTGCTGCGGATTGGTCATGGCGCACTGGTATTGGAAGGCGATGCGCTCCAGCAATCCCTTGAGATCGGCGCACGCACCCAGCGTGCGGCCAAGCTGCACCCAAGCTTTCAAATCCTCCATCACCAGACGGGAGAAGCGCTTCTCCTTGAGGGAGTCGGCCATCCAGGTGCAGAGAAAGTGGCTCTCTTGCGCCGGAGTGCGCTTGCCCGCCTTTTGCTCGGCGGTGCGGGCCAGTTCGGCCAGGCTCTGGGTGGCCATCTCGAGCAGGGCCTGATTGTAGGTCGGAGAGGTCATAAGCAATCCTTGAGTTGACCACCACAGGTCAACACCGATGACAGAGATGGCAAAGGCGCCAGTGGCGCCTTTGCGGTTCAATAGAGCCACTGCCCGCCTTATTTCGGCTGACGGGGCTTCTTGGCGGCGGCCAGACGCTTGAGGCGCTGACCCTGCAGCTTGGCTTCGGCCATCACCTGGGCCACGGCGTTATCTTCACGCTGCGGGCGCTTGCCAAAGCGACGACGCTCTTGCATCTGTTTGATCAGCTCGTCACGGCTGCTCACCTCATAGCCCGGTACCATGATGCGACGGATCTTCTGGCCGATCAGGGCCTCGATCTCCAGCAGGGTGCGCTCCTCTTCACGGCTGACGAAGGAGATGGCCATGCCGCGCTTGCCGGCACGACCGGTACGACCGATGCGGTGCACGTAATCTTCCGCCAGGAACGGCAGATCATAGTTGACCACGTATTCCAGGTCCGGAATGTCCAGACCACGGGCGGCCACTTCGGTGGCGACCAGTACCCGTACCTTGCCTTCCATGAATTCGCGCAGGGCGCGGCGACGGTTGCCCTGAGCCTTCTCGCCATGGACCACGGCGGACTTGATGCCGTCGAGGTTCAGCTCCTCGACCAGCACATCACAGCTCTCGCGGGTACTGGCGAACACCAGCACCTGCTGCCAGTTCTGCTTGCCAATCAGCTCTGAGAGCAGCTCGCGCTTGCGCTTCTGCTCGACCGGATAGACGGTGTGGCTGACGGTGTCGGCGGTGGAGTTCTGCTTGTTGACGCTGACGATCTGCGGTCTGTCCAGCATCAGGTTGGCCAGCTTCTTCACCGCGTCGGAGAAGGTGGCGGAGAAGAGCAGGTTTTGACGGGTCTTGTTGACCGCTTGCAGGATCTTCTGCACATCGGCACTGAAGCCCATGTCGAGGATGCGATCCGCTTCATCCATCACCAGACACTCGACGCCGGAGAGGCTGAGGTTGCAGGCGGTGAGGTGCTCCAGCAGACGGCCCGGGGTGGCCACAATGATGTGGGCGCCCGCTTTGAGCTTCTTGGCCTGCACGTCCTGCTTGCCACCGCCGACGATGGTGATGGTGGTGATATCGAGATACTTGGCGAAGTCATTGATGTTGCTCGCCACCTGAGCCGCCAGCTCGCGGGTCGGGGTCAGGATCAGCACACGGGCGTTGGAAGGCTGGACCGGAGCCGGATTGTCTACCAGACGCTGCAAGATGGGCAGGGCGAAGGCGGCGGTCTTGCCGGTACCGGTCTGGGCGCTGGCCAGCACATCGCGGCCACGGCGAATGGCCGGGATCGCCTGTTGCTGCACAGGGGTCATCTCCTGATAACCGCAATCTGAGACAGCACGCAAAATCTCGGGGGCAAAATCGAACGATTCAAATCTCATAATGGGTTCCTGTGTTCCAGCTGGGCTGTGTTTGGCTTGGTTAGCTCGGCATGAGCGAGACGGAGGTTGTAACCACCGACGGCTGCGCCTGACATCAAGTCAGAGAGTGAGCCGGAAAATGGCGGGCGCGAAGTGTAACAGATAGACGTCACAAATTCTGCCTCAAATGGTTGTCCTTTTCTCATCCTTTGTGGTGTGAATGGCGGTTGAAAGCAATCATTTGACTCCCAAATGCCAAGCCTAGAGGTGTGGGCTAACGGTTTTGGGCAAGGACGAAAGGGATATCGATGGAACTGGAACAGTTAAAACGCCAGCTGGAGCAGCTTGGCGAGCGCAATGACAGCATGCAGCAGGCTCGACACCGCAAGCTGCTCAATATCACCCGCGATACGGGGGAGTTGCTGTCAGTGCTGGTACAGACCCGTGGGGCGCAGGCGGTGCTGGAGATCGGCACCTCCAATGGTTACTCCACACTCTGGCTGGCAGAAGCGGTGCGTCGGCTGGAGGGGCACGTTACCACCATTGAGCTGGATGAGGATAAGCGCGTGCTGGCCCATGACAACTTTCAGAGGGCAGGGCTGGCCCCCTGGGTAACCTTGCTGGCAGGGGATGCGGGTGAGCTGTTACCGACCTTGCCGCAAGGCGGTTATCAACTCATCTTCCTCGATTCGGATCGTCAGCACTACCGGGCATGGTGGCCGCAGATCCGCCGCCTGTTGGCGCCCCGTGGCTTGTTGGTGGTTGATAACGCCATCTCCCATCGCAGCGAGATGGTGGAGTGGATAAACGAGGTCGGGCAGGACCCCGCTTTTGTCACCTCGCTGGTGCCGGTCGGCAAGGGGGAGTGGCTGGTGGTGCGTTTGTAGGGGGTGGGTAGCTACAAAAAATCAGCCCCGCATGGGCGGGGCTGATAGTAAAAGCGCATCCGGGCCTTGGTCGGTCGGATCAGACCGCCAGATAGTCCATGATCCCTTCGGCCGCTTTGCGTCCTTCGTAGATGGCGGTCACCACCAGATCGGAGCCGCGTACCGCATCGCCACCGGCGAACACCTTGGGATTACTGGTCTGGAAGGCATACTCCGCCTGCTCGCGGGCCTTGATGCGATCCCGGTTGTCGAGCTCGATGCCGAACTCGGCCATCCAGGGCTGGGGGTTGGGCTGGAAGCCAAACGCCATCACCACCGCATCGGCGGCCAACACCTGCTCTGAGCCCTCGATGACCACCGGATTGCGGCGGCCATTGGCATCGGGTTCACCCAGCTCGGTGCTCACTACTTTGATGCCGACGGTGCGACCGTTGGCATCCAGCTCGACCGCCACCGGCTGCAGGTTGAACATGAATTCAACCCCCTCTTCGCGGGCGTTTTTCACCTCCCGCTTGGAGCCCGGCATGTTCTCCTCGTCGCGGCGATAGGCGCAGATCACCTTGTCAGCCCCCTGACGGATGGCGGTACGTACACAGTCCATGGCGGTATCGCCGCCGCCCAGCACCACCACCTGCTTGCCGGCGAAGTCGATGTAGTCGGCTTGCGCCTTCTCGAACCCCAGCAAGCGGTTGGCGTTGGCGATGAGGTAGGGCAGGGCGTCATAGACTCCCGGCGCCTCTTCGTTGGCAAAGCCGCCCTTCATGTACTTGTAGGTACCGACCCCGAGGAAGACCGCATCGAACTCGCCGAGCAGATCGGCGAAGGTGATGTCCTTGCCCACCTCGGTCTCGAGACGAAACTCCACGCCCATCCCCTGGAAGATCTCGCGGCGACGCTGCATCACCTCTTTTTCCAGCTTGAAGGAGGGGATACCGAAAGTGAGCAGGCCACCGATCTCCGGGTACTTGTCAAACACCACCGGGGTGACGCCATTGCGTGCCAGCACATCGGCACAGGCGAGGCCTGCAGGGCCGGCACCGATGACGGCGACCCGCTTGCCGGTCTTGACCACGTTCGAGAGATCGGGCTTCCAGCCCATCTCGAACGCCTTGTCGGTGATGTATTTTTCGATGTTGCCGATGGTCACCGCGCCGAAGCGATCGTTGAGGGTGCAGGAGCCCTCACAGAGGCGATCCTGCGGGCAGACCCGACCGCACACTTCCGGCAGGCTGTTGGTCTGGTGGGAGAGCTCCACCGCCTCCAGAATGCGCCCCTCTTTGGCCAGCTTCAGCCAGTTGGGGATGTAGTTGTGGACCGGACACTTCCACTCGCAGTAGGGGTTGCCGCACTCGAGGCAGCGATCCGCCTGCATCTGTACCTGCGGCTGATTGAAGGACTCGTAGATCTCCACAAACTGGATTTTACGGATCTTGAGCGGCTTCTTGGGCGGGTCGACCCGCTGGACATCGATAAACTGAAATACGTTCTGGCTCATAGGGTTCCCTCCTTATTGCGCCTGGATTCTGAGTTCTGCACTGGAGCGGCTGGTGTGACCCAGCAGCGATTTCACGTCGCTGGACTTGGGTTTGATCAGCCTGAACTTGGGCACATAGGAGTCGAAGTTGGCCAGGATCTCCTCGGCGCGCGAGCTGCCGGTCTCATTGAGGTGCGCCGTGATGATGCCGCGCAGGTGCTCCTGATGGATGGCGAGATCCGCCACGTCCAGCAGTTCCACCAGCTCGGGGTTGGTGCGCTTGGCGAAGTTGCCGCACTCGTCGAGCACGTAGGCAAAGCCGCCGGTCATGCCCGCCGCGAAGTTGACGCCTGTCTGACCGAGCACGGTGACGATGCCGCCGGTCATGTATTCACAACCGTTGTCGCCAATCCCCTCGACCACCGCCAGGGCGCCGGAGTTGCGCACTGCGAAACGCTCGCCGGCAGTGCCCGCGGCGTAGAGTTTGCCGCCGGTGGCGCCGTAGAGGCAGGTGTTGCCGATGATGGCTGCTTCGTGGGATTTGAACGCCACGCCGACATGGGGCTTGATCACCAGCTTGCCGCCGGTCATCCCCTTGCCCACATAGTCGTTGGCGTCACCGGTGAGGATCATCTCGAGGCCACCCGCGTTCCAGACGCCGAAGCTCTGGCCCGCTGTGCCGTTGAAGTGCACCTTGACCGGATCCGCCGCCATGCCCTGATTGCCGTGACGTTTGACGATCTCGCCCGAGAGGCGCGCACCCACCGAGCGGTCGGTGTTGCGAATGTCGTAGCGGAACTCGCCACCGCTTGAGGTCTCGACCGCCTCCAGCAGATCTTCCACCATTTTCAGGTTGAGCGGCCCCTTGTCGAAGGTGGGGTTGTGCTGCTGGCTGAACAGGCTGGAGCCTGCCGGTGCCACCGGACGGGCCAGAATGCCGGAGAGATCCAGCTTGGCCTGACGGGCGGTGAGGCCGGGCAGGGCTTCCAGCAGATCGGTGCGGCCAATCAGGTCGGTCAGCTGGGTGACGCCGAGCTGGGCCATCAGCTCGCGGGTCTCTTCGGCGATGAACTTGAAGTAGTTCATCACCATCTCCGGCAGGCCGGTAAAGTGCTCGCGACGCAGCTTCTCATCCTGAGTGGCAACGCCGGTGGCGCAGTTATTCAGGTGGCAGATCCGCAGGTATTTGCAACCGAGCGCCACCATGGGGCCGGTGCCAAAACCAAAGCTCTCGGCGCCGAGGATGGCCGCCTTGATAATGTCGAGGCCGGTCTTGAGACCGCCATCCACCTGCAGCCGCACCTTGTGGCGCAGACCGTTGGCGACCAGAGCCTGCTGGGTTTCAGCCAGACCCAGTTCCCACGGGGAGCCGGCATATTTGACCGAGGTGAGGGGGCTCGCGCCAGTGCCGCCGTCATAACCGGAGATGGTGATGAAGTCGGCATAGGCCTTGGCCACGCCGCAGGCGATGGTGCCCACGCCGGGCTCGGAGACCAGTTTCACTGACACCAGACAGCTCGGGTTGATCTGCTTGATGTCGAAGATGAGCTGGGCCAGATCCTCGATGGAGTAGATATCATGGTGCGGCGGCGGCGAGATCAGGGTCACGCCGGGCACGGAATAGCGCAACTGGGCGATCTGGGCAGTCACCTTGTCACCGGGCAGTTGGCCACCCTCGCCGGGCTTGGCCCCCTGAGCCACCTTGATCTGCACCACATCGGCGTTCATCAGGTAGTGGGGGGTGACGCCAAAGCGGCCGGAAGCCACCTGCTTGATGCGGGAGTTTTTCTCGGTACCGAAACGCTTGGGATCTTCGCCACCTTCGCCGGAGTTGCTCTGACCACCGAGGCGGTTCATTGCGACAGCCAGCGCCTCGTGGGCCTCAGGGCCGAGGGCACCGATGGACATGGCGGCGGAGTCAAAGCGGGGGAACAGCTTGTCGGCCGGCTCAACCTGATCCAGCGCGACCGGATTGTCGACCTTCTTCAGTGCCAGCAGATCGCGCAGGGTGGCAACCGGGCGCTCGTTCACCAGACGGGCATACTCCTTGTAATCGGCATAGTTGCCGGAGCGCACTGCGGTTTGCAGGGTCTGCACTACATCCGGGTTGTAGGTGTGGTACTCGCCGCCGTGGACGAACTTGAGCAGGCCGCCGTGGGGGAGGGGCTTGCGCACCAGCCATGCCTGACGGGCCAGATTGTGCTGATCCTGCTGGATGTCGGCAAAATCGGCACCCTGAATACGGCTCGATACGCCGCGGAAGCAGGTATCGACTACCGATTTGGCCAGGCCCACAGCTTCGAACAGCTGGGAGCAGCGGTAGCTGGCGACCGTGCTGATGCCCATCTTGGACATCACCTTGTAGAGCCCCTTGTTGATGCCGTTGCGGTAGTTGACCATGGCCTGGCGCAGGGACATGGTGAGCACGCCCTCTTCAACCTGTTTGGCCAGGGTTTCGTAGGCGAGATAGGGGTAGATGGCGGTCGCGCCAAAGCCCAGCAGCACCGAGAAGTGGTGCGGATCGCGGCAGCTTGCGGTCTCCACCAGAATGTTGGCGTCGCAGCGCAGGTTGTTGTCCACCAGGGTGCGCTGCACTGCACCCACCGCCATGGCGGCCGGGATCGGCAGGGTGTCGGCGCTGATATCGCGATCCGACAGCACCAGCAGCACGGTGCCACTCTTGGCAGCAGTTTTGGCTTCGTCGCAGATGCGCACGATGGCCGCTTCCAGCCCCTCTTCGGGCTTGAAGTTGAGGCTGATCACCTGATGACGGTAGTACTCACCTTCCAGTGCCAGCAGCTGGTGGAAGTCGGAGTAGAGCAGGATCGGCGACTGGAACAGCACCCGGTGGGCGTGGCCGAAGGTCTCGTTGAAGACGTTCTGCTCGCGACCGATACAGGTGGCCAGCGACATCACGTGGTTTTCCCGCAGCGGGTCGATGGGCGGGTTGGTCACCTGCGCAAACATCTGGCGGAAGTAGTCATAGAGGGTGCGCGGGCCGGAGGAGAGCACCGCCATCGGGGTATCATCCCCCATGGAGCCGACCGCTTCCTGACCATTCTCACCGAGAACCCGGATGATCTGATCCAGCTCCTCAAAGGAGTAGCCAAACAGCTTCTGATAGGTTTTCAGCTGGTCGTCGGAGAACTCGCGGCTACCGGTCTGGCTGTCGTCCATCTGCTCGAAGGGGACCAGTCGGCGGCAATGTTTATCCATCCACTGCTTGTATGTGTGACGGTTTTTGAGATCGTCATCGATCTCGAAGCTGGTCCACACCTTGCCGTTGCTGGTATCCACCACGAACAGCTCGCCTGGGCCGACCCGGCCCTTCTCCAGCACTTCGTCCGGGGTGTAGTCCCAGGTGCCGACCTCGGAGGCGAGGGTGATGAACTTGTCCTTGGTGATGACGTAGCGGGCCGGACGCAGACCGTTGCGATCAAGTGCGCAGGTGGCGTAGCGACCGTCGGTCATGACGATACCGGCTGGGCCATCCCACGGCTCCATGTGCATGGAGTTGAAGTCGTAGAAGGCGCGCAGGTCGTCATCCATGTTCGGGTGTTTTTGCCATGCAGGCGGGATCAACAGGCGCATGGCGCGGAACAGGTCCATACCACCGGCGAGGAAGAGATCCAGCATGTTGTCGAGACTGGAGGAATCCGACCCCGTGGTGTTGACGAAGGGGGCCGCTTCCTGCAAATCGGGAATGAGCGGGGTGGCAAACTTGTAGCTGCGCGCCTTGGCCCACTGGCGGTTGCCGGCGATGGTGTTGATCTCGCCGTTGTGGGCCAGATAGCGAAACGGCTGCGCCAGCGGCCAGCGCGGGCTGGTGTTGGTGGAGAAGCGCTGGTGGAAGACGCAGATGGCCGCCTGCATACGGATGTCGGCGAGATCCAGATAGAAGCGCGGCAAGTCCACCGGCATGCACAGCCCTTTATAGACGGTGACCAGGTTGGAGAGGCTGACCACATAGAAGTAGTCGTCGTTGACGCGCTTTTCGATGCGGCGGCGCACGATATAGAGACGGCGCTCGAGATCCTTGTCGACCCAGCCGGGCGGGGCGTTGACAAAGACCTGTTCAATGCTGGGCAGGGAGGCTTTGGCGATGGTACCCAGTACGTTGGTATCGACGGGCACCTTGCGCCAGCCGACCAGACTCAGGGTCTCTTTTTCCAGCTCTGCGTCGATGATGTCGCGGGTCTGCTGGGCCAATACGGGGTCAGGGTTGAGAAACAGCATGCCGACCGCATAGTTGCGGCCAAGGTGCCATCCCTTCTCCTCGGCGACAGCTCTGAAGAAGCTGTCCGGTTTTTGCAGCAGCAGACCGCAACCATCGCCGGTCTTACCATCGGCGGAGATCCCGCCGCGGTGCTGCATGCGAGCCAATGCTGACATCGCGAGACGGACAAGCTTGTGGCTGGCTTCCCCTTCCATGTGGGCCAACAGGCCGAAGCCACAGTTATCCCTCTCCAGCTTTGGATCATATAGTGACATTGCATTTCTCCCTTGCTCGGCCTTGTATCGCACAGTCATCACCTGACTGCATAAATTGCGATTGGCTCTTGTGGTTCCGTCTGCCTGACGTGGCGAATCTCCAAACTAATGGGATTTTCTGGCGAGGTCAATCGCAGGTCAGGTTTGTCTTCATGGTTACATTCGCATAACAAAATGTCGGGTTAGGGGGATTAGCTCGCAGTTATGGAGTGTTTATTCTGTATGGTGTGATTTTGTTGGTTAAATATATCGCCATTGACGGGCTCAATGGTGCGCTCGGCGACGATGGGCGAATGTAGTAATTTTACCAACCCGATGTGGCCGACAGCGGAAGGGATCACATTTTCAATATCCCATGCTTGCAATTGTGTGCTGTCGGGTCTCTTTGAATTTTTCATTGTTCAACAGTGGGTTATCAGGTCTCATTTTCATATGGATGTTTACTGTTTGAATCGTCAAAGAACTGTAAAAATCCTTTTTTTGCGCTTTTTCTCTATATTTATTCAAAATTGGTCGGGTATTTATATGTTTTGCCCTCTCCGCTAGCTTGATCCAGCTCAGCCCCTGTTTTGCGCAAGCTCGTACAATGGCGCTCCTTTAGCGGAGGTGTCATGCAGTTACACGAACTCGTCAATACATTCGGTCAGGATCTCAAGCAGCGTCATGGTCAGAAGATCCACAAACTCTCCATCCACGGGGCCTTCACCTGCCCGAACCGTGACGGCACCCTGGGCCGTGGTGGCTGCACCTTCTGCAACGTATCCTCTTTTGCTGACGAGTCGGCTCAGCAACTCTCCGTGGTGCAACAACTGTTGGCTCGCCGGGACGAAGTCACCCGTGCCAAGCGCTATCTTGCCTACTTTCAGGCCTATACCAGTACCTATGCCGAGGTCGAATATCTGCAGCGGATGTATGAAGAGGCGCTGTCGGTGAGCGATATGGTGGGGCTCTGCGTGGGCACTCGCCCCGATTGCGTACCGGATGCGGTGCTGGATCTGTTGGCGGGCTATCAGGCCCGGGGCTACGAGGTGTGGCTGGAGCTCGGGCTGCAAAGTGCCAACGACAAGACCCTGCAACGGATCAACCGCGGCCACGGTTATGCCGCCTATGAGGATGCGGTAAGACGTGCCCATCAGCGCGGCATCAAGGTATGTGCTCATCTGATCGTCGGCCTGCCTGGCGAAGTGCCGATGGACAGCCTCGATACCTTGCATCGTATCGTTGAGACCGGTATTGAGGGGATCAAGCTGCATCCGCTTCATGTGGTTGAGGGTAGTACTCTTGGCAAAGCGTGGCAGGCGGGGCGCCTTGAGGTCTTGACGCTGGAGCAGTATGTGGAAGCGGCCGTTGCCATGATCCAGCACACGCCGCCCGAGGTGGTGTATCACCGGATTTCGGCCTCCGCGCGCCGTCCAACCCTGTTGGCGCCAGCCTGGTGTGAAAATCGCTGGACGGCCATGGCGGACATTGCCAAAGCACTCTCATTGAATGGCCCGCAAGGTCACGCGTTGGGCAGACCCTTCATACTTCCTGACCTATAATTGAGCACCAGATTATTATTTTCACGTAAAACATAGGGTTATATAAAAAACTTCATACCCTAAACTATAGTTTTGGTACGTGCCGGTTGATATAGTGGTGCGCCATAATAAATGTCATTATCAATTAACTCCGACATTCACCCTGATTGCAGTGTTAGCATGGTGTTGATGAGCCGATTATTTTTACCAATAACGAATCATGCCGCCATTGCTGCTGTGCCGGGAAATTGGCGATGAGTGTCACGATCTATCTGGACAGGTTTATCCCCTGATCAGTCTCATCAGCGGGAAGGCCACTCGGTTTTAGCGTGGCTATAGCAGGGAAATATGAGCGATGAACGTTCTTATCTACCTCATTTATGCAGTGACAGGATGCTATGCAAGCAGAAACAAGTCGTATTGATGAGTTATTGGAGTGTCTGGTCTTCTTGACCCGTTTTTATGGTGTGCCCAACAGCCAGGATGCCCTGACGACCGGGTTGCCACTGGTCTCCGGACGCCTGACAACCGCACTCTTTTGCCGTGCTGCCGAGCGGGGCGGGTTATCCGCCCGTGAAGTGATACAGCCACTGGCTGATATCTCTCCCTTGCTGCTGCCTTGTGTATTGCAGATGCGCAGTGGTGGCGCCTGCATTTTGCTGGAGTGGAATGAAGATCGCAGCCAGGGGAAAGTGATTTTCCCGCAGGCCGGTGATGCCGCGCAATGGCTGACCGCAGCCCAGTTGGGTGATGAGTATCTGGGGCGCCTCTTCTATGTAAAGAAGCAGTTCAAGTTTGACGAACGCTCGCCCAAGGTGCTTGAAACCCGTGATGGACACTGGTTCTGGAGCACCTTGTTCGAATCCAGCGGCATCTATCGCGATGTGCTGATCGCCTCCATTCTGATCAACCTGTTTGCCATCGCCAGCCCTCTTTTCACCATGAACGTCTATGACAAGATTGTGCCCAATCTGGCGTTTGATTCACTCTGGGTGCTGGCGGTCGGGGCCATGGTGGTCTTTACCTTTGATTTTGTGATGCGGCAGTTGCGCAGTTACTTTATCGATATCGCTGGCAAAAAGTCTGATGTGCTACTGTCCGCCAAGATTTTCGCCAAGGTGATGGGCATGAGGATGGAGTCTCGTCCCGCTTCCACTGGCGCGTTCGCAAAACATCTGCAGGAATTTGAATCGGTGCGGGAGTTTTTCACCTCCGCAACGGTTTCTACTCTTATCGATCTGCCCTTTGCCGTCTTCTTCCTTTTTATTATCTGGATGTTTGCAGGCGTAATGGTGGTGGTTCCCATCGTCGCCATGCTGATCCTCATCGCCTACAGCTTCTATATTCAAGAGCCCCTCAAGCAGTCCATCGAAGAGGGGTCACGCCTTGCGTCCCAGAAGAACGCCAACCTGATTGAAAGTATTTCCGGGCTGGAAACCGTCAAGATTTTCGGCGCCGAGAGCATGTTCCAGCATCGCTGGGAACAGGCCGTCTCCCATATTTCCACCTGGGGCGTACAGACCCGCCGCATTACCAACTCCATGTCCTCGTTGGCCAGTTATATCCAGCAGGTGGTGACGGTCGGTCTGGTGATTGTCGGTGTTTACCAGATCTCCGAAGGTTTGGTCACCATGGGGGGCATGATTGCCGCCGTGATGCTCTCCAGTCGCGCCATTGCACCTATGGTGCAACTCTCCGTGTTGTCGACCCGTTATAACCAGGCCAAGTCAGCACTGGATATTCTGGAAAAAATCATGCAAACCCCGGGAGAGCAGGAGGAAGGCAAGCAATATATCCATCATCCGGTGATTGCCGGTCGAATTGAATTTGAAAATGTCTCCTTCAAATATCCCGGCATGGAAACCAGCACTCTGCACAATATCAATTTGCGCATTCAGCCGGGCGAAAAGGTGGCGATTATCGGCCGGATTGGGGCGGGTAAAACGACCCTCGAGAAGCTGTTGATGGGGTTGTATCGACCGACCGATGGCTCGGTACGTATCGACGGTTTTGAACTCGATCAACTGCCACCTGCGGTAATCCGCCGCAATATTGGTTGTGTCCCGCAAGATGTCATTCTTTTCTTTGGCTCGGTGCGGGACAACATCATGCTGGGTAATCCGCTGGTGGATGATGTGAGAGTCTTGCGCGCCGCCAAGCGGGCGGGTGTCACCAACTTTACCAACAGGGATCCCAACGGGCTGGATCGGCAGATAGGTGAGGGTGGCCGTCAGCTTTCCGGTGGCCAGCGTCAGTCGATCCTGCTGGCTCGCGCCCTGCTCAATGACCCCCCCATTCTGGTGATGGATGAGCCGACCTCCAACATGGACAACCAGTCCGAGATGCAGGTCAAACAGGAGCTTGCCAGACTGGGCCCGGAAACCACATTGATCCTCATCACTCACAAAACCTCGATGCTGGATGTGGCATCGCGAGTGATCGTTATCGAGCAGGGGCAGATCGTTGCTGATGGCCCCAAAGAGGTGGTGTTGCAGCAGTTGAAGGAAGGCAAGGTGCGCGTGCAGGAGGTGTCCCATGGTTAAGGGGCTCATGGACTGGTTCAAGCGCAGCAAAAAGACGCCTTCCGGCGAGGTATTGCCAGCACCCGAGCATCTGGAGTTTGTCGATGACGGCGCGGCAGCTGTACTGCTGACCACGCCGACCGGAGCTCGTATCCTGCTATGGTGCTGTTTCCTCTTTTTCATGAGTGCCATCGTCTGGGCGGCCTGGGCCGAACTGGATGAAGTCACCGTGGGTCAGGGCAAAGTTATTCCGTCCCGTCAGCTGCAGGTGATCCAGAACCTGGAAGGGGGGATCGTCAAAGAGATCTTCGTCAAAGAGGGGGACATCGTCGAAAAGGGGCAGCCGCTGCTGCGTATTGATGACACCCGTTTCCGCTCCGACTTTAGAGAACGGGAGCAAGAGGTCGTCACCCTCAAGGGGGATGTGGCCCGTCTGCGCGCCGAGATGGCCAGCGTCGAGGTGAAAAACGACCCGGCACTGGGGTGGCGTGAACAGGTCGTGGTAGGTGAAGCGCCAATCCAGTTTCCCGATGGTTATGAAACTGTTTTTGCCGAATACGCACACCGTGAGCGCTCTGTACAGCGGGATCGCCTCAATAACCTGAAGAACCAGCTTTATATTCTTGGTCAGCAAATCGAACAGAAAGAGCAGGAGCTGATTGAACTTAATGCCAAAATTCGCACCGTGAATCGCAGTGTGGATCTGGCCAGACAGGAACTGAATATTAGCCGTCCGCTGGCGAAAGAGGGTATAGTGCCTCAAGTGGAGCTAATTAAGCTGGAGCGGCAGGTCAACGAGATGCAGGGGGAGCTGGAGAGCAACCGTCTGCTGATCCCAAAACTCAATTCGGTACTGCGTGAGACCATCTCCAAACGTAATGATATTGCGCTGAAGTTCAGAGCAGACTCCCAGACTGAACTGAATGAGAAGCAGGGGCGGCTTGGCCAGTTGTCAGAAGGGCAGGTTGGCTTGCGAGACAGGGTTGACCGGACCAGCGTGATTGCTCCGCTCAAGGGCACCATCAAGAAACTCAAGATCAACACCCTGGGCGGCGTGGTTCAGCCCGGCATGGATTTGATGGAGATTGTGCCGCTGGAGGATACCTTGCTGGTAGAAGCCAAGGTGTCACCGAAAGATATCGCCTTCCTGCGACCGGGGCTGGATGCCATCGTCAAAATTACTGCCTACGACTTTACAATCTATGGAGGATTGCATGGCAAGGTTGAACAGATAAGTGCGGATTCGATCCAGGATGAGGAGGGGAACTCCTTTTATCTGGTTCGGGTTCGAACAGAGAAGAGTTACTTGGGCGATGAGCTTAACGCACTTCCCATCATCCCCGGTATGTTAGCCAGTGCTGATATCATTACTGGTAAAAAAAGTGTCCTAGACTATTTGCTTAAGCCGATTTTACGGGCAAAGCAGTCGGCACTGAGAGAACGATAAGCCAACAATCTAAAAACAAAACATGACTGGAGATAACATGAAAAAAACGATTGTTGCCATGCTGGTCAGTGGCTGCATCCTGATCCCGAGTTTGGGTCAGGCTCAGACTCTGGAAGAGTCGGTGGCACAGACACTTGCTACGCATCCCAAGATAAAGGAGGCGTTTGATCTGTATCAGGCACGACTCTATCAGCATGATGGAGCCAAGGGTGGCTATTATCCTACGATCGACCTGCGTGGCGGCGTAGGCTATGAAAAAACTGACAGCCCTTCTACCCGCGCTGCCAGCGCCAACAGCAATATTGATGATTCCATGACTCGCAAAGAGGCTGGACTCAGCCTGCGGCAAATGTTGTTTGATGGCTTTGATGTCAGCAACAACGTCTCCCGAACTGAAGCTGAAGCCAATGCCCAGCGTCTGGCGATGATCTCCGAAGCTGAAAATACCGCGCTGCGAGTAGCTGAGGTCTACCTCAATATGCTGCGTCAGCAGGAGATCCTGGAGCTTTCCAAACAAAACCTGGAAACCCACGAACAAATCCGCAGCGATATCAGCAAGCGGACTGATTCAGGGCTTGGCTCTACTGCGGATCAGACCCAGATAGAAGGTCGTGTTGCCCGGGCCTATTCAAATCAGGCCGCTGCTGAAAACAACTATCGCGACGCAGAGAGTGAATTTATTCGTGTCGTGAACGAGGTACCAAAAGATCTGGTACAGCCGGTTCCCAATACCGAGCTTATCCCGACCAGCCTCGATAGTGCGCTGAAAACGGCGACCGAAGTCCACCCGACCCTGCTCTCTTCACTGCAGGATATTGAAGCGGCCAAGTATCAACATGAAGGTGCCAAATCCGGTTTCTACCCCAATGTAACATTCGAGGTCGATCAGAACTGGAATGAGGATATCGATGCGGTCAAAGGGCGCAACGATGATCTGACCGCCATGGTGCGGATGCGTTACAACCTGTTCCGTGGCGGTTCTGATGTGGCAGAAAGCAATGCAACATCGGCGCTCTACTCTCAGGCGAAAGACATTCATTTGAATGCGTTCCGCCAGGTTGAGGAAGGCACTCGTCTGGCCTGGAACGCGAAAGAGTCGCTGGCCAAGCAAAAGACCTTCCTGAAAGAGCATGTTGACGCCAGCTATGACACCGTACAGGCGTACAAGAAGCAGTTTGGTTTGGGTCAACGGACATTGCTGGACGTATTGAACACCGAGAACGAACTGTTCGAGGCGCGTCGCAGCTATATCACCGCTGAGTATGATGCACTGCTGGCGGACTATCGCATTCTCAACGCGACAGGCAGTCTGCTCAATGCATTTAGCGTCAAACAACCCGCTGAATGGCAGGCCAGGCAATAACCGTTTGTTCATGATCCCGCAGGGATCATGAACGCCAACATGGTGACTGCTGCTGGCAGTCACCATGTTTGGCTAACGCAGGTTGTTGTACGAGCTTTGAGGAGTGCAGCAGTAATAATGCAGCAGGAATATGACGTGACACTCCAGCGTGGTACCGGTAGCAGATGGTGTTATCTTCTCAATGAATGGAGATACCGATCGCTACGCGCTTTGCACCACTCCTTATGGATCCTGCTGTTACCCTTCTCACTTCTGCTCTGTGCCAGTCAGCCTCTGCCACAGGAAGATCTCAACTTGATCAAACGGGCGGAGCAGACCTATGGCGCCAGAGCCGGCAAGCGTGTAACCAGTTGGCGTATGCTGGTCATGGAGACGAAGGGCAGGGCCCTGAGCGAAGAAAAAAAGCTTGAGCGGGTAAATAATTTTTTCAATCGGATGCGTTTTATTGACGATATCAAGTTGTGGCGCAAAAAGGATTATTGGGCAACCCCGCTAGAATTTTTGGGAGCCGCTGGGGGAGACTGTGAAGATTTCAGTATCGCCAAATACTCTACGCTGCTCGAGCTTGGGATCCCGGATGATAAAATGCGGATGGTGTACGTTAAGGCTCTTGATTACAACCAGTTCCACATGGTGGTGGCATATTATGAGACACCCTCTTCCGTTCCGGTTATTTTGGATAATTTGATAGGCTCGATTCGCCCAGCCACACAGCGGCGTGATCTGGTGCCTATTTACAGTTTTAACGGTAGTCACTTGTGGTTGATGAAGGCACGAGGCCAAGGGGAACTGGCTGGTCAATCATCCCGCTTGGGATTATGGAATGATTTACGCAATCGCATGACCTCGGGGCGATTGGCTCGGCCAGTGGTGAATTTGGATGATTAACCTATGACGCTCTATCGACAGTTATTAGCCACCATGCTGCTGCTGTTTGGATTGTTATTTGCGGCCACATACTGGGTGCAATTCAATTCAACCCGCACTTATCTGGCGCAGCAACAGGAAACAACGGTCATCAATACGGCAACCTCACTGGGGCTTGCGCTCACCCCCTATCTGGAAAACGGTGACAAGGTTGGTGCCGAGTCGGTGATCCAGGCCATTTTTGATGGTGGCTATTATCGACTAGTTCGCCTTGATCTGCTGGCATCAAAGGATGTCATCGAGCAGGAAAATACCAACAATATTCAGGGGGTGCCACAGTGGTTTGTGAAATTGGGACTGTTTCCTGAGGTATCTAACGAGTCAATTCTGACGTCTGGCTGGTTGCAGCTTGGAAAATTAAAAGTAGTGGGTCACCCCGGCCAGGCTTATTACGAGTTGTGGCGTGGGATGAGTGAGCTGGCGAGCTGGTTTCTGGTCGGCTTTTTGATCACCACAATTTTGTTGATGAGAGCACTCAACTACTTGCTCAAGCCACTCAAACAGATCTGTGATCAAGCCGTCGAGATTGAGCTGCACCATTTCGGTCATACGATCCCGGAGCCTAAAACCCATGAATTGAAGCAGGTCGTTCAGGCGATCAACACCCTCTCAAGCAAGTTGGCGTTGCAGTTCAAAGAGCAAGCCGATGAGGCCGAGAAATTGCGTGAGCGGGTTTATGTCGATGCCGTGTCAGGGCTTGGCAACCGAGCCTATTTTGTGGGTCAGGTAAACGCATGGATAGCGGAGGCTGGTCAAGGTGGTGTCATGCTGGTTGCGGTCGACATGCTGGATGATATCTATCGCGATGAAGGCTTTGCTGCCCGTGACAACATGGTCAAATCGATAGCACAGGCTTTGAAAGAGCAATTTAAAGGGTGGGATGGCGCAGCCTTGGCACGGATCTCCGCGACGGAATATGCGCTGCTCTGTCCAACTGACGATCTGACTCAGCTAAAAGAGTTGGCTGAAGTGATTAATAGCCGCATTGCCGATCTGGTGGTGAATCCAATGGGCGAAGGGGATGCGCTCTCCGTCATTGGTATTGCTGGTCGTGATGGCAATGATGATCTCTCTGCCTTGTTGACCAAAGCCGATAATGCGCTTGGCAAGGCGCGCAATGAACGCCGCGGTGCTGTGGTGATGGAAGGGGGTACCGAGCAAGGTTTGATGGGGCGTTTGGCCTGGCGAGATCTGGTACAAGATGCCATTTCACGACAACTTTGGCGCTTCAAAGCACAACCAGCTTGCCGGTTTGATAATGGAGCAAGGTTGCATGCCGAGCTGTTTGCTTCTATCTCTCGGGATGGCACAGATTATTTTGCCGGTCAGTTCTTGCCCGCGATTGAACAGTTCAAATTGGGTGGCGAGTTTGACCAGGCGGTGCTTGATGCTTGCGTTCCATTACTGCAAAAACACTTTGATCTGGTACTGGCGATCAACATCACTGCTGGCTCGCTCTGCTCGGATGAATTTTTAACCTGGCTGACGCGTTACCTGACCGAGCATGTTGAGCTGAAAGAGCGGTTGTTATTTGAAATACCTGAAGCTGCCATCATGAAACATAAAGACAACGTGGCTGCGTTGGTGGGCACCTTGCAAGCTCATGGCTTCCAGTGGGGGGTTGACCACTATGGTCGTCACTTCCAGTCTCTGGGCTATCTGGAGGAGTTGTCGCCGGCTTATGTCAAGGTTGATCACGGTTATACCAGTCAGGTCATGGAGCCGGGGGCTGACACCTCATTCCTGGCTGCAGTGTGTCGCGCCGCACATAATGCCGGTGTGACCACCATTGCAACCCGCGTCGAAGATCAACATCAAGTGGAACTGCTTTCCAAGTTGCATATCGATGGTTACCAGGGATTTGTTCATCCCGCCTTCCCATTGTCTTGAATTAAATGCTGGAAATGGCCCCGATAGGGGCCTTTTTTATACCAGTCACTTCTCTTTTCGCCATTTTTCTATAACCAACTCAAGGTCGGTCTTGAATGGGGCTGTGTCTAGGGTTCTGATTTGTATTAAGAAATTCCAACTCTTCGATTTTTTTCCATCCATTTGTTGAATTCCTCTCGAACGTACGCTTTTTTGCAACGGAACAGCGCGCTATCTCCTTCTACGGTGTAGACATCAAGATCTGTCACCTTGGAGCAATGGATATGCGTACCCAAATCATCGACAAGTCCGTGGTTGTCTCAGCTATAGAAGGCAATGTGGAGATTGTGCTGGCTGATGGAAGCAGCCGCCCTCTGCAAAAAGGGGAAATTCTCCAACCCGGAGCAAAATTGACCATAGCGGATGACGCCAAGCTGGCTCTTTCCCCTTATGACGATACTCCAGCATCGGATGTTCCGGCCGGTTCCGAGTCCGCTGAACCTGCTCAACCGCAAGTGGCGGCCAGCCAGGAAGGCGCACCTTCAGATATTGCCGCATTGCAAGAATCGATTCTGCAGGGTGTTGACCCGACTCAAAACTTTGAGGCTTCTGCTGCTGGTGGGGCTCCAGCGGCCGGTGGTGGTGGTGGTATTGGTGGGGTTGCGGGGGCCAGTGGTAATGGTGGTTTCGTCACAATTGATCGAACTGGCGATGCCACGATAGCGGCTGCAGGGTTTGATACCACCTACGATACGGCCGCTGTCATCAATGAAAATCAGGCCGAAGATTTGATACTTGAAAATCAGCTTGATGATTTGGGCGAAACCGCCGTAACCCTGGAAGACACTCAGGTCAGTGGGAATTTGCTCGACAATAGTACCAATCCAGATGGACCCGCTGATGCCTCTATCGTTTCATATGACTGGGGTATCAATATCGGAGTCCCTGCCGGTGTTGCTGCCACCATTACCGGAGTGGGCACGCTGATCATCAATCCGGATGGGAGCTATACCTTTACTCCGGCTCCTAACTATGATGGCGCAGTTCCCCCGGTGAACTATCAGGTAACTGATGGCCAGGACACAGTGACATCGACATTCGTTGTCTCCATTACCCCGGTAGATGAAGAAGTAGATCTTGCTGGGCTGGCTCGGGAAGGGGGGGAGGTACAAGTCAGCGATACCAATTTAGCGGATGGTTCGGCTCCCAACGCAGCAGATCTGACTCAAAGTGGAGTGTTTACCTTCAATGCTCCTGACGGCGTCCAGAGTTTGACCTTGGCTGGCGTTACATTAATCACCAATGGCCAGTTAGGCGCATCGTTTCCACAATCCATTATCAGCCCGTTAGGAAATGTACTGACTATCTCAGCGGTGACCTACAACCCGGTGACCGGTGAAGGGCAAGTCAGTTACAGCTATACCCTTGGTGATAATGGAGACCATACAAGACCCGTCAATGACACCTCCCTGAGCGAAAGCTTCAGCGTTGTGCTGATCGATAGTGATGGTGATACGGCTAGCGATACCCTTGATGTCGCCATTTTGGATGACATACCAACTCTGGTTGATGGGGAAGAACTATCTGTGCGCAGTTTGGTCCATGAAGATGCGCTGACCAGCGGTAATAGCGAAGGGGCGGGTCAGAGTGTGAGCGCCAGCGGTGCGGCCGGTACCCTCAATAGCTTGGTCAACTTTGGTGCCGATGGGGTAGGCAGCTTTGGTCTGGGCAGTGATGTCAGCAGTCTGGTGGGGCAGGGTCTGAGCAGCGGCGGTGTAGCGCTCAGCTACAGCGTGGTGGGTAATGTGTTGACCGCCAGTGCAGGCGGTGTGCCGGTCTTTACCCTGACCGTAGGGACAGACGGTAGCTATAGCTTTACCCTGAGTGGTCCGCTGGACCATCCGACAGCGGATGGTGATGACGGCGAACAACTGACTGGCGTGGGGATCGACTTCTCTGGCGTACTGACCGCCACCGATGGTGACGGAGATCAGCTTACAGATAGCTTCCCGGCGGGGAGCTTTGCCATCAAGGTGGAAGATGATGTGCCACGCGTGGCTATCAGCGTCAACAGCAGTGCGGTGGCGGGGCTTGATGAGAGTGGTGCCAGCGGTACCGCCACCCTTGATACCGGAGCGGTGGTGAAAGGTAACGATCCGGATGTGAGTGGGGCTGGGTATATCAGCAAGGCCAGCAGTAATGGCGCCGTTGTGACATTGACAACCGAAGCCTACGGGGCGGATGGCGCGGCGGTGGCAGGCAGCAAGGTGTACAACCTGGTGGTGAGTAATGCCACTTCGGGCCTGGCGCTGACCGACGGTTCGGCCATAACCCTGGTGCAACTGGACAACGGGGTGGTGGTCGGCCAGGTGGTGGGCGGAGCCTTTGCTGGCCAGGCGGCGTTTGCTATCCAGATAGACAGTGCGACGGGCGTGATGACGGTAGAGCAATACCTGTCGCTGGATCACCCGGCGGAAGCCGTGGCAGGAAATAGCTACAACAGCTACGACGAATCCGTTGCACTGGCAGCCAGTTCGTTGGGGGTCACGGTCACCCTGAAAGACGGTGACAACGACACCGTGCAGAGTGCGACAGCAGATATTTCGGGTCAGGTACGTTTCAACGACGATGGTCCGCGCGTGGCTATCAGCGTCAACAGCAGTGCGGTGGCGGGGCTTGATGAGAGTGGTGCCAGCGGTACCGCCACCCTTGATACCGGAGCGGTGGTGAAAGGTAACGATCCGGATGTGAGTGGGGCTGGGTATATCAGCAAGGCCAGCAGTAATGGCGCCGTTGTGACATTGACAACCGAAGCCTACGGGGCGGATGGCGCGGCGGTGGCAGGCAGCAAGGTGTACAACCTGGTGGTGAGTAATGCCACTTCGGGCCTGGCGCTGACCGACGGTTCGGCCATAACCCTGGTGCAACTGGACAACGGGGTGGTGGTCGGCCAGGTGGTGGGCGGAGCCTTTGCTGGCCAGGCGGCGTTTGCTATCCAGATAGACAGTGCGACGGGCGTGATGACGGTAGAGCAATACCTGTCGCTGGATCACCCGGCGGAAGCCGTGGCAGGAAATAGCTACAACAGCTACGACGAATCCGTTGCACTGGCAGCCAGTTCGTTGGGGGTCACGGTCACCCTGAAAGACGGTGACAACGACACCGTGCAGAGTACGACAGCAGATATTTCGGGTCAGGTACGTTTCAACGACGATGGTCCGCGCGTGGCTATCAGCGTCAACAGCAGTGCGGTGGCGGGGCTTGATGAGAGTGGTGCCAGCGGTACCGCCACCCTTGATACCGGAGCGGTGGTGAAAGGTAACGATCCGGATGTGAGTGGGGCTGGGTATATCAGCAAGGCCAGCAGTAATGGCGCCGTTGTGACATTGACAACCGAAGCCTACGGGGCGGATGGCGCGGCGGTGGCAGGCAGCAAGGTGTACAACCTGGTGGTGAGTAATGCCACTTCGGGCCTGGCGCTGACCGACGGTTCGGCCATAACCCTGGTGCAACTGGACAACGGGGTGGTGGTCGGCCAGGTGGTGGGCGGAGCCTTTGCTGGCCAGGCGGCGTTTGCTATCCAGATAGACAGTGCGACGGGCGTGATGACGGTAGAGCAATACCTGTCGCTGGATCACCCGGCGGAAGCCGTGGCAGGAAATAGCTACAACAGCTACGACGAATCCGTTGCACTGGCAGCCAGTTCGTTGGGGGTCACGGTCACCCTGAAAGACGGTGACAACGACACCGTGCAGAGTGCGACAGCAGATATTTCGGGTCAGGTACGTTTCAACGACGATGGTCCGCGCGTGGCTATCAGCGTCAACAGCAGTGCGGTGGCGGGGCTTGATGAGAGTGGTGCCAGCGGTACCGCCACCCTTGATACCGGAGCGGTGGTGAAAGGTAACGATCCGGATGTGAGTGGGGCTGGGTATATCAGCAAGGCCAGCAGTAATGGCGCCGTTGTGACATTGACAACCGAAGCCTACGGGGCGGATGGCGCGGCGGTGGCAGGCAGCAAGGTGTACAACCTGGTGGTGAGTAATGCCACTTCGGGCCTGGCGCTGACCGACGGTTCGGCCATAACCCTGGTGCAACTGGACAACGGGGTGGTGGTCGGCCAGGTGGTGGGCGGAGCCTTTGCTGGCCAGGCGGCGTTTGCTATCCAGATAGACAGTGCGACGGGCGTGATGACGGTAGAGCAATACCTGTCGCTGGATCACCCGGCGGAAGCCGTGGCAGGAAATAGCTACAACAGCTACGACGAATCCGTTGCACTGGCAGCCAGTTCGTTGGGGGTCACGGTCACCCTGAAAGACGGTGACAACGACACCGTGCAGAGTACGACAGCAGATATTTCGGGTCAGGTACGTTTCAACGACGATGGTCCGCGCGTGGCTATCAGCGTCAACAGCAGTGCGGTGGCGGGGCTTGATGAGAGTGGTGCCAGCGGTACCGCCACCCTTGATACCGGAGCGGTGGTGAAAGGTAACGATCCGGATGTGAGTGGGGCTGGGTATATCAGCAAGGCCAGCAGTAATGGCGCCGTTGTGACATTGACAACCGAAGCCTACGGGGCGGATGGCGCGGCGGTGGCAGGCAGCAAGGTGTACAACCTGGTGGTGAGTAATGCCACTTCGGGCCTGGCGCTGACCGACGGTTCGGCCATAACCCTGGTGCAACTGGACAACGGGGTGGTGGTCGGCCAGGTGGTGGGCGGAGCCTTTGCTGGCCAGGCGGCGTTTGCTATCCAGATAGACAGTGCGACGGGCGTGATGACGGTAGAGCAATACCTGTCGCTGGATCACCCGGCGGAAGCCGTGGCAGGAAATAGCTACAACAGCTACGACGAATCCGTTGCACTGGCAGCCAGTTCGTTGGGGGTCACGGTCACCCTGAAAGACGGTGACAACGACACCGTGCAGAGTACGACAGCAGATATTTCGGGTCAGGTACGTTTCAACGACGATGGTCCGCGCGTGGCTATCAGCGTCAACAGCAGTGCGGTGGCGGGGCTTGATGAGAGTGGTGCCAGCGGTACCGCCACCCTTGATACCGGAGCGGTGGTGAAAGGTAACGATCCGGATGTGAGTGGGGCTGGGTATATCAGCAAGGCCAGCAGTAATGGCGCCGTTGTGACATTGACAACCGAAGCCTACGGGGCGGATGGCGCGGCGGTGGCAGGCAGCAAGGTGTACAACCTGGTGGTGAGTAATGCCACTTCGGGCCTGGCGCTGACCGACGGTTCGGCCATAACCCTGGTGCAACTGGACAACGGGGTGGTGGTCGGCCAGGTGGTGGGCGGAGCCTTTGCTGGCCAGGCGGCGTTTGCTATCCAGATAGACAGTGCGACGGGCGTGATGACGGTAGAGCAATACCTGTCGCTGGATCACCCGGCGGAAGCCGTGGCAGGAAATAGCTACAACAGCTACGACGAATCCGTTGCACTGGCAGCCAGTTCGTTGGGGGTCACGGTCACCCTGAAAGACGGTGACAACGACACCGTGCAGAGTACGACAGCAGATATTTCGGGTCAGGTACGTTTCAACGACGATGGTCCGCGCGTGGCTATCAGCGTCAACAGCAGTGCGGTGGCGGGGCTTGATGAGAGTGGTGCCAGCGGTACCGCCACCCTTGATACCGGAGCGGTGGTGAAAGGTAACGATCCGGATGTGAGTGGGGCTGGGTATATCAGCAAGGCCAGCAGTAATGGCGCCGTTGTGACATTGACAACCGAAGCCTACGGGGCGGATGGCGCGGCGGTGGCAGGCAGCAAGGTGTACAACCTGGTGGTGAGTAATGCCACTTCGGGCCTGGCGCTGACCGACGGTTCGGCCATAACCCTGGTGCAACTGGACAACGGGGTGGTGGTCGGCCAGGTGGTGGGCGGAGCCTTTGCTGGCCAGGCGGCGTTTGCTATCCAGATAGACAGTGCGACGGGCGTGATGACGGTAGAGCAATACCTGTCGCTGGATCACCCGGCGGAAGCCGTGGCAGGAAATAGCTACAACAGCTACGACGAATCCGTTGCACTGGCAGCCAGTTCGTTGGGGGTCACGGTCACCCTGAAAGACGGTGACAACGACACCGTGCAGAGTACGACAGCAGATATTTCGGGTCAGGTACGTTTCAACGACGATGGTCCGCGCGTGGCTATCAGCGTCAACAGCAGTGCGGTGGCGGGGCTTGATGAGAGTGGTGCCAGCGGTACCGCCACCCTTGATACCGGAGCGGTGGTGAAAGGTAACGATCCGGATGTGAGTGGGGCTGGGTATATCAGCAAGGCCAGCAGTAATGGCGCCGTTGTGACATTGACAACCGAAGCCTACGGGGCGGATGGCGCGGCGGTGGCAGGCAGCAAGGTGTACAACCTGGTGGTGAGTAATGCCACTTCGGGCCTGGCGCTGACCGACGGTTCGGCCATAACCCTGGTGCAACTGGACAACGGGGTGGTGGTCGGCCAGGTGGTGGGCGGAGCCTTTGCTGGCCAGGCGGCGTTTGCTATCCAGATAGACAGTGCGACGGGCGTGATGACGGTAGAGCAATACCTGTCGCTGGATCACCCGGCGGAAGCCGTGGCAGGAAATAGCTACAACAGCTACGACGAATCCGTTGCACTGGCAGCCAGTTCGTTGGGGGTCACGGTCACCCTGAAAGACGGTGACAACGACACCGTGCAGAGTACGACAGCAGATATTTCGGGTCAGGTACGTTTCAACGACGATGGTCCGCGCGTGGCTATCAGCGTCAACAGCAGTGCGGTGGCGGGGCTTGATGAGAGTGGTGCCAGCGGTACCGCCACCCTTGATACCGGAGCGGTGGTGAAAGGTAACGATCCGGATGTGAGTGGGGCTGGGTATATCAGCAAGGCCAGCAGTAATGGCGCCGTTGTGACATTGACAACCGAAGCCTACGGGGCGGATGGCGCGGCGGTGGCAGGCAGCAAGGTGTACAACCTGGTGGTGAGTAATGCCACTTCGGGCCTGGCGCTGACCGACGGTTCGGCCATAACCCTGGTGCAACTGGACAACGGGGTGGTGGTCGGCCAGGTGGTGGGCGGAGCCTTTGCTGGCCAGGCGGCGTTTGCTATCCAGATAGACAGTGCGACGGGCGTGATGACGGTAGAGCAATACCTGTCGCTGGATCACCCGGCGGAAGCCGTGGCAGGAAATAGCTACAACAGCTACGACGAATCCGTTGCACTGGCAGCCAGTTCGTTGGGGGTCACGGTCACCCTGAAAGACGGTGACAACGACACCGTGCAGAGTGCGACAGCAGATATTTCGGGTCAGGTACGTTTCAACGACGATGGTCCGCGCGTTGCTATCAGCGTCAACAGCAGTGCGGTGGCGGGGCTTGATGAGAGTGGTGCCAGCGGTACCGCCACCCTTGATACCGGAGCGGTGGTGAAAGGTAACGATCCGGATGTGAGTGGGGCTGGGTATATCAGCAAGGCCAGCAGTAATGGCGCCGTTGTGACATTGACAACCGAAGCCTACGGGGCGGATGGCGCGGCGGTGGCA
Source organism: Aeromonas sp. 75A (assembly GCF_051919425.1). Taxonomy (NCBI): domain Bacteria; kingdom Pseudomonadati; phylum Pseudomonadota; class Gammaproteobacteria; order Aeromonadales; family Aeromonadaceae; genus Aeromonas; species Aeromonas sp. 75A. The sequence goes on from NZ_JBQBES010000002.1 coordinate 3,872,732, forward strand.
GGCAGCAAGGTGTACAACCTGGTGGTGAGTAATGCCACTTCGGGCCTGGCGCTGACCGACGGTTCGGCCATAACCCTGGTGCAACTGGACAACGGGGTGGTGGTCGGCCAGGTGGTGGGCGGAGCCTTTGCTGGCCAGGCGGCGTTTGCTATCCAGATAGACAGTGCGACGGGCGTGATGACGGTAGAGCAATACCTGTCGCTGGATCACCCGGCGGAAGCCGTGGCAGGAAATAGCTACAACAGCTACGACGAATCCGTTGCACTGGCAGCCAGTTCGTTGGGGGTCACGGTCACCCTGAAAGACGGTGACAACGACACCGTGCAGAGTGCGACAGCAGATATTTCGGGTCAGGTACGTTTCAACGACGATGGTCCGCGCGTGGCTATCAGCGTCAACAGCAGTGCGGTGGCGGGGCTTGATGAGAGTGGTGCCAGCGGTACCGCCACCCTTGATACCGGAGCGGTGGTGAAAGGTAACGATCCGGATGTGAGTGGGGCTGGGTATATCAGCAAGGCCAGCAGTAATGGCGCCGTTGTGACATTGACAACCGAAGCCTACGGGGCGGATGGCGCGGCGGTGGCAGGCAGCAAGGTGTACAACCTGGTGGTGAGTAATGCCACTTCGGGCCTGGCGCTGACCGACGGTTCGGCCATAACCCTGGTGCAACTGGACAACGGGGTGGTGGTCGGCCAGGTGGTGGGCGGAGCCTTTGCTGGCCAGGCGGCGTTTGCTATCCAGATAGACAGTGCGACGGGCGTGATGACGGTAGAGCAATACCTGTCGCTGGATCACCCGGCGGAAGCCGTGGCAGGAAATAGCTACAACAGCTACGACGAATCCGTTGCACTGGCAGCCAGTTCGTTGGGGGTCACGGTCACCCTGAAAGACGGTGACAACGACACCGTGCAGAGTACGACAGCAGATATTTCGGGTCAGGTACGTTTCAACGACGATGGTCCGCGCGTGGCTATCAGCGTCAACAGCAGTGCGGTGGCGGGGCTTGATGAGAGTGGTGCCAGCGGTACCGCCACCCTTGATACCGGAGCGGTGGTGAAAGGTAACGATCCGGATGTGAGTGGGGCTGGGTATATCAGCAAGGCCAGCAGTAATGGCGCCGTTGTGACATTGACAACCGAAGCCTACGGGGCGGATGGCGCGGCGGTGGCAGGCAGCAAGGTGTACAACCTGGTGGTGAGTAATGCCACTTCGGGCCTGGCGCTGACCGACGGTTCGGCCATAACCCTGGTGCAACTGGACAACGGGGTGGTGGTCGGCCAGGTGGTGGGCGGAGCCTTTGCTGGCCAGGCGGCGTTTGCTATCCAGATAGACAGTGCGACGGGCGTGATGACGGTAGAGCAATACCTGTCGCTGGATCACCCGGCGGAAGCCGTGGCAGGAAATAGCTACAACAGCTACGACGAATCCGTTGCACTGGCAGCCAGTTCGTTGGGGGTCACGGTCACCCTGAAAGACGGTGACAACGACACCGTGCAGAGTACGACAGCAGATATTTCGGGTCAGGTACGTTTCAACGACGATGGTCCGCGCGTGGCTATCAGCGTCAACAGCAGTGCGGTGGCGGGGCTTGATGAGAGTGGTGCCAGCGGTACCGCCACCCTTGATACCGGAGCGGTGGTGAAAGGTAACGATCCGGATGTGAGTGGGGCTGGGTATATCAGCAAGGCCAGCAGTAATGGCGCCGTTGTGACATTGACAACCGAAGCCTACGGGGCGGATGGCGCGGCGGTGGCAGGCAGCAAGGTGTACAACCTGGTGGTGAGTAATGCCACTTCGGGCCTGGCGCTGACCGACGGTTCGGCCATAACCCTGGTGCAACTGGACAACGGGGTGGTGGTCGGCCAGGTGGTGGGCGGAGCCTTTGCTGGCCAGGCGGCGTTTGCTATCCAGATAGACAGTGCGACGGGCGTGATGACGGTAGAGCAATACCTGTCGCTGGATCACCCGGCGGAAGCCGTGGCAGGAAATAGCTACAACAGCTACGACGAATCCGTTGCACTGGCAGCCAGTTCGTTGGGGGTCACGGTCACCCTGAAAGACGGTGACAACGACACCGTGCAGAGTACGACAGCAGATATTTCGGGTCAGGTACGTTTCAACGACGATGGTCCGCGCGTGGCTATCAGCGTCAACAGCAGTGCGGTGGCGGGGCTTGATGAGAGTGGTGCCAGCGGTACCGCCACCCTTGATACCGGAGCGGTGGTGAAAGGTAACGATCCGGATGTGAGTGGGGCTGGGTATATCAGCAAGGCCAGCAGTAATGGCGCCGTTGTGACATTGACAACCGAAGCCTACGGGGCGGATGGCGCGGCGGTGGCAGGCAGCAAGGTGTACAACCTGGTGGTGAGTAATGCCACTTCGGGCCTGGCGCTGACCGACGGTTCGGCCATAACCCTGGTGCAACTGGACAACGGGGTGGTGGTCGGCCAGGTGGTGGGCGGAGCCTTTGCTGGCCAGGCGGCGTTTGCTATCCAGATAGACAGTGCGACGGGCGTGATGACGGTAGAGCAATACCTGTCGCTGGATCACCCGGCGGAAGCCGTGGCAGGAAATAGCTACAACAGCTACGACGAATCCGTTGCACTGGCAGCCAGTTCGTTGGGGGTCACGGTCACCCTGAAAGACGGTGACAACGACACCGTGCAGAGTGCGACAGCAGATATTTCGGGTCAGGTACGTTTCAACGACGATGGTCCGCGCGTTGCTATCAGCGTCAACAGCAGTGCGGTGGCGGGGCTTGATGAGAGTGGTGCCAGCGGTACCGCCACCCTTGATACCGGAGCGGTGGTGAAAGGTAACGATCCGGATGTGAGTGGGGCTGGGTATATCAGCAAGGCCAGCAGTAATGGCGCCGTTGTGACATTGACAACCGAAGCCTACGGGGCGGATGGCGCGGCGGTGGCAGGCAGCAAGGTGTACAACCTGGTGGTGAGTAATGCCACTTCGGGCCTGGCGCTGACCGACGGTTCGGCCATAACCCTGGTGCAACTGGACAACGGGGTGGTGGTCGGCCAGGTGGTGGGCGGAGCCTTTGCTGGCCAGGCGGCGTTTGCTATCCAGATAGACAGTGCGACGGGCGTGATGACGGTAGAGCAATACCTGTCGCTGGATCACCCGGCGGAAGCCGTGGCAGGAAATAGCTACAACAGCTACGACGAATCCGTTGCACTGGCAGCCAGTTCGTTGGGGGTCACGGTCACCCTGAAAGACGGTGACAACGACACCGTGCAGAGTGCGACAGCAGATATTTCGGGTCAGGTACGTTTCAACGACGATGGGCCGATTGCATCGGTAGCAACTAACACGGGTCAGGCCACTCAGGTGCAAAATACCAACCTGATGTTGATCCTCGATATTTCCGGCAGTATGGGTGATCCATCGGGCTATCAAGGCATGACCCGGATGCAGGTGATGCAAAAATCTGCCTTGGAGTTGCTCGACAAGTACAGTGCCTATGGCACCGTTATGGTCAATATCATCACATTTGCATCCTCTGCTACTAACCCAACCAGTATCTGGGTCAATGTGGATGTGGCCAAGTCGACCATATTGGGGCTGCAACCATCAGGTGGTACTAACTATGACGATGCTCTAAATGAGGCGATCAAGGCCTTTGGCGATACAGGCAGGCAGATTAACGCACAAAATGTCTCCTATTTTATGTCAGATGGTCAGCCTACAGCGAACGCATTGAGTGGCTCAGCCGCTTCTGTCCTGGATGGAGATAACTCCCTTGGTGGTGGCAATGGCATTGATGGTGACGGCTCGACACTGAGTGGAGAAACCAAAGATTGGGCTGATTTCCTTAAAGCGAACAATATTAACTCCTTTGCGCTAGGGATGGGCTCGGGATCTACCCAGTCTGCACTTGATCCCATCGCTTACAATGGTGTCAGCGGCGCGAGCCCAGCGAATACAACCGCTGTGGTTGTGACTGATTTCAGTCAATTGGCCGCTACGCTTTTGAGTACCGTTGTGGCGCCACCGCTGGCGGGTCAAATAATCAATGGCATAGTGGCCAGTGCCGGGGCGGATGGTGGCTGGCTCAGCTCCATTACTGTTGGGGGGATAACGTATACCTACAACCAGAACACGGATACCCCATCTGGCGATACGTCGGTTGGGACCTTTAACCAATCAACAAACGAATGGATGATTGCGCTGGCTGGCGGCACCCTCAAGGTAGATATGGACAACGGGGCGTATACCTATACTCCGCCGTCTGCTATACCGGCAGGGGGCATAAACCAGGTCGTGGGCTATAGCGTTACCGATAAGGACGGGGACACAGCGTCCAGCACCCTGGCCATCGTTATCAGGCCAGCGGTTGGTCCCACTGCGGTGCGTGATGATTTCATCATCACCAACCAGGACCCTGTAACCGTTCCGGATTGGGCACTGCTTGTCAATGATACCGGGCCGCTGGCTGCGACCCAGATTATTACGGGTGTTTCTGGGGCCGTTGGCGGAACAGTGACAGATAACGCGGGTTCGGTGACGTTCGATGATACCTCTGGCAGCGCAACCCCCAGTAGCTACGAAGGGTCATTCAACTACACCAATAGCTCGACCACAGATACGGCCAAGGTCTTCGTGGATGTTCAAAGCGGGGCAACGCTCACAGGAGGATATCTGGACGAGATCCTCATCGGCGGGACGGGGGCGGATACGCTCAACGGCAATGCTGGAAATGATATTCTGCTGGGCGGTGCCGGTAACGACGCTTTGAATGGTGGCGAGGGCAACGACATTCTTGTTGGCGGTGCAGGCAACGATAACTTGAACGGTGGTGCTGGCAACGACACGGCCAGTTACATCGATAGTACGGCCGGTGTCACTGTTAAGGTCAATGGTAATAATCAGGCGACCGGTGGTGCGGGTACTGACAGTCTGAGCAATATGGAAAATCTGGTGGGTTCCATGTTCAACGACAGTCTGACGGGGGATGGCAATGCCAACGTACTGAGCGGTTTGGTTGGAAGCGACATCTTGAGCGGTGGTGGCGGCGATGACTTGCTCCTTGGTGGTGCTGATGGCGACACCCTGACAGGTGGAGGCGGTAAAGACACCTTTAAGTGGGGGGCGGGTGATATCGGTGGTGTGGATGTCATCAAAGACTTCACCACCGGCACTGGCGGAGATGTACTGGATATAAGCGAGCTGCTCACTGGCGAACATGCCAACTCTGGTTCGCTTGATGCGTACCTCAATTTCAGTAGTGATGGGCCAGGCACAAACAAATCAACATTGACTATTGATTTGGATGGTACGAATGGAGGAACCACCCACGTCATAAAATTTGACAGTATTGACTTGACGACCCTGGGTAACAGTGACTTGCAGATTATTCAGAAGTTGCTGGATGACGGTAACTTGAAGGTTGATCCGTAACCTTGTCTTGGGGCCGGGCTTGCCTGGCCCCTGTTTTTTCCTCAAGGGGATGGATAAGATAGCGGCAGTAGAGGAGAGGGGTAATCATGCAGTCATTCAACTGGGTCGACATTGATGGCATCCGTTATAGCTGGGATGGGCAGGGGAACATTACCTGCGCAGGCCAGTTTGGCTATCAGGCCTCGATCGCGGGGGATCGGCTGGATGGGATGGAGATTGAGAATGAGGCCGGTGATGTAGCGGGCTCGCTCTATGTTGACTTCGCTACGGCCTCTATCACTTATGTGCCGGTCATGGATACCGAGTCTGCTCATAACATGATTCTGGTTGGCCATCATCAGGGGCAGCAGGAGTATCCGCTGGCCAGTTTTCACTCTCCGTTGTTGCAAGATTTGCTAGGACCATCTGATACCATCCCTTGGTCTGCGATGGAGGAGGATAGTGGTGGCACCAATATTGGACAGGCGGTGCAAGGACACGTTCTGTCGTGGGACTCGTTCCATTTCGATGATGAGGTGTTGGTCTGTGGCGCGGCTCCTGCGCTGGATATGGCAAACCAGAGCCAGGATCCCGGCAGCATGGTCACCATTAGTCTCGATCTGACCAATCAGATACTGGATCAACTCCCCCCCTTGCACGATATATGAATCCCGTAGCTGCACGGGCATAATGGCCTCAATCTTTCCGATTGAGGTTTTTTTCTATGTGGCGTCCCCTTCTTACTCTTTCCGCTCTGGTTGTCAGTGCTCCGCTGCTGGCGATTGAAGTGCCGCAAGCGCCCCATCTGGTGGTGAGCGGTTATGCCGAGCAGAAGACCGAACCCGATATGCTCACCCTCAATGTGGCGGTGAGTGCACTGGATAAGCAGGGCCTCAAGGCCAAGCAGCAGGTCGATACCAAGGTCGCAGCCTTTTTCAGCCAACTGGAAGGGTTGGGGATCAAGCGCAGCGATGTTGAGGCTGGCAACCTGATGGTCTCTCCGGAATATCAGTATGGCGAGAACAAGAAGCCGGTATTGTTGGGATACCGTGCCCAGCGGCAATTGGCGGTGAAGCTCTATCAGCTCGACAAGTTGAGCCCCCTGATGGATACCGCACTCAAAGCCGGGCTGGAGTCCGTATCCCAGATTGAGTACGGGTTGAAATCGCCGCAGGTCATCAAGGAGCAGGCCCGTCTGAATGCCGTTGAGGATGCCAAAACCAAGGCTGAATCTCTGGCCAAGGTGTTCGGGATGAAGCTTGGCAAGGTCTACAGTGTGGAGTACCGCAATGCTTCGCCCATTACCGCCTACAGCCGCAACCTGAAAGTGGTGCAGGCCATGGCGATGGCTGCACCTGCGGCGGATATGGCGGACAACAGCTATCAACAACAGCAGATCACGGTAAGTGATAATATCGAGGCTGTTTTCTTGCTGGAGTGATGCCCGTCGTTTAAGTCCAGTCATGAACAACCCCGCCATTTGCTGCGGGGTTTTTATTGCGCATCGATGCAGATATAAAAAAGCCGACGCTCGTGTTTACTTAATCGAGCGTCGGCTTTTTGTTGCGCTGGGTTTATCAGGCGGTCACAGCATCAGCCTGGGTCGCTTCAGGAGCCGGGTTGCGGATGAGGTAATCAAACGCACCCAGTGCGGCGGTGGCGCCAGCACCCATGGAGATGATGATCTGCTTGAACGGTACCGTGGTGGCATCCCCTGCGGCGTAGACGCCGGGCAGGGAGGTCGCCCCTTTGGTATCGATCTCGATCTCGCCAAAGCGGGTCAGGGCAATCTCGCTCCCTTTCAGGAACTCGGTGTTCGGTACCAGGCCGATCTGGACGAAGATCCCCGCCACCGCCAGGTGTTTAATCTCACCGGTGGTGCGATCTTCGTAGTCCATACCGACCACCTTGCTGCCATCACCGATCACTTCGGTGGTGCGAGCGCTCATGATGATGTCGATATTGCCCATGGAGCGAGCCTTCTTCTGCAGCACTTCATCGGCACGCAGGGTGTCGGCGAACTCCACCACAGTCACATGCTCGACGATGCCAGCCAAGTCGATCGCTGCCTCGATGCCGGAGTTACCGCCACCGATCACAGCTACTCGCTTGCCCTTGAAGAAGGGACCATCGCAGTGCGGGCAGTAGGCCACGCCCTTGGTGCGGTACTCAAGCTCGCCCGGTACGTTCAGATCACGCCAGCGGGCACCGGTCGCCAGGATCACGGCGCGGCTCTTCAAGGTGGCGCCAGAGGCGAGATCCACGTTCACATATCCATCTTTGCTGATGGCGGCGGCGCGCTGCTCGGTGATCACTTCAACGCCGTACTCTTTGACGTGCTGCTCCAGGCTGGCGGCCAGCTTGGGGCCTTCGGTGTAGGGCACGGAGATAAAGTTCTCGATGCCGACGGTGTCCATCACCTGACCACCGAAACGTTCGGCAACGATGGCGGTGCGAATGCCTTTACGAGCGGCATAGATGGCCGCTGCCGCGCCAGCCGGGCCACCGCCCACGACCAGCACATCGTAGGGATCTTTCTCATTCAGCTCGGCAGCCTTGCGCTCGGCGGCACCGGTGTCGAGTTTGGCGACGATCTCTTCCAGCGAGATACGGCCCTGGCTGAACGGTTGGCCGTTCAGGTAGACATTCGGTACCGCCATGATTTGACGCTCGGCAACCTCTTCCTGGAACAGGGCGCCGTCGATCATGGTGTGAGTGATGCCGGGGTTCAGGGTCGCCATCAGGTTGAGGGCCTGTACTACGTCCGGGCAGTTGTGGCAGGAGAGGGAGATATAGGTCTCGAAGTGGAACTCACCCTTGAGATTGCGGATCTGCTCCTGCACGGCTGCATCGGCCTTGGAGGGGTGGCCGCCGCTTTGCAGCAGGGCGAGCACCAGAGAGGTAAATTCATGACCCATGGGGATGCCGGCAAAGTGAACGCGCGGGGCTTGGCCCTGCGGCGCGACACTCATGGAAGGCTTGCGAGCGGCAGTGCCAGAGGTCTGGGTGATCTTGGGGGACATCTCGGCGATCTCGCTGGCCAGTGCCAGCAGCTCTGCAGATTTGTCGCTGTCGTTGCCGGACACGCTGATCTCGATGGGATTGACGATGTACTGCAGATAGGTGTTCAGCTGTTGTTTGAGGTTGGTATCCAACATCTTCGAATTCCTTCTTGTGATTGCGGGTCGGCGTGAGATGTAAGCCGGAAAGCAGACCGGTGCCTTTGCTTGGGGCCGGAAACAAAACCGGCCCTTATGCGGGCCGGTCTTGGAAGCGGGAGGCTTAGATCTTGCCTACCAGGTCCAAGGACGGGGCCAGAGTGGCTTCGCCTTCTTTCCATTTAGCCGGGCACACTTCACCCGGGTGGGAGGCAACGTACTGGGCTGCTTTGACTTTGCGCAGCAGTTCCAGTGCGTCACGGCCGATACCGCCAGCGTTGATCTCGACGATCTGGATGATGCCCTGCGGGTCAATCACGAAGGTACCGCGGTCAGCCAGACCAGCTTCTTCGATCATCACACCGAAGTTGCGGGTGATGGTGCCAGTCGGGTCACCAATCATCGGGTACTGGATCTTCTGAATGGTGTCAGAAGTGTCGTGCCATGCTTTGTGAGTGAAGTGGGTATCGGTAGAGACAGAGTAGATCTCGACGCCCAGCTTCTGGAATTCAGCGTAGTTGTCAGCAAGGTCGCCCAGCTCGGTCGGGCAAACGAAGGTGAAGTCAGCCGGGTAGAAGAAGACCACGGACCACTTGCCTTTCAGGTCAGCGTCAGACACCTGAACGAATTTACCATTGTGGTAGGCGGTAGCGTTGAACGGCTTGATTTCAGTGTTGATGTAGGTAGACATGTAATTGCTCCTTGGTGATGTACATATGCCGGTCTGGTGTTGAAGAGTCTTGCCAGACGAGGCGCTTAACTTTCGATGGATTCATCATAGGGGCTTCCACTAATCGATAAAAGCCGCAATTTTGAATCGCTTAAATCTATTTATTAGATAACTCACTATGGCTGTACCTAACATGAATATCTCTGGCCTACTGAGATAACTCCTTGTCGTGGTTCAATATCTGTGCGCTACATCGCCTTTTCAAGGCATAAGAAGGGGGGTGCAGAGCCACGATGACGCGATGAGATAAACGGTGGTGCAAACAGGTGGCGCAGGAGATTGAGACCGCTGCTCGCAGCGATGGGGGGGTGCTGGTAAGGGGGAAGCCGAAAAGCGCAGATAAAAAAATCCCGGCGCTATCGCAACGACAGGGCCGGGTCATCAAACAAGGAATGGCTATATAAACAAATGCTTTACAGCAAAGACTAACTACGGGGTGTGCAAACTTGCAGACATATGAGAGGAAGATAATGGGTGCACAATCCCTCGTCTCCCCCTCGGCAACTATTGCATGAGAGGATGATAGTGTGACGCAGATCACAAGGCAAGTATTTGGTGTAATTTTTCAATCAAAATGAAAGTGTTTCATCATTTTAGCTTATTTCGACGGCTGAAAACGCTTTTATTGTAATTTAATTACATCCAGATCTGTCAAAAGTCGGTAGGTGGTTCCTGCTCTTCCATCAATTCCAGCAGGTTGATGGCCACGGCAATGAAGTCCGACTCGGTGACAATGCCGATCAGCTTGCGTCCTTTGAGTACCGGCAGGCAGCCATATCTGTGCCGCTGCAGGTAAAGTGCCGCCTCCTTGATGCCGGCGTGAGGATCTACGCTCGCCACTTGCCGTGTCATGATCTCGTCGAGTTGCACGCTGTCGGTAAATTCGGCTTCCCGCTCCGGGCTGATGAGCAGCAGCTTGGATTCCCGGGTGGCCAGGATATCGGTAAGGGTCACCAGCCCCAGCAGGTGGTGCTGCTCGTCGACGATGGGAATGTGGCGGATCCGCTCCTGCTGCATCAGGTCCATCGCCTGTTTGACACTGTTTGACGGACCCAGAGTGAAGGGGTGTTCGGTCATGATTTCGGATAGGGTCATCATGGTGGGCCTCCTTGTGTATCTGCTTTCACCCTAGCCCAGCCCCAACTGGCAAAACATGATCAGGGTCAATACAGAACATTAAAGAATCATTAACCGGAGGTGTGTCTCAATATTGCTCGCTACCCCTTGTCTCTCTTGGGTTTTTGGTCTTTTGGGTTGCCTTGGAAGATGGGGATAACTAGACTAGCCGCCGATTCCCCCCGAGGTGAAAGATGCAAGTATCCGATTTTCATTTTGATCTGCCAGACGAGCTGATTGCCCGCTATCCGATGGCAGAGCGTACCGCCAGCCGCCTGTTGCAGCTCGATGGTCAGACTGGCGCCCTGCGCCACGGTCAATTTGTGGATGTGCTGGATCAGCTCAATCCGGGTGACCTGCTGGTATTCAATAACACCCGTGTCATTCCGGCGCGCATGTTTGGCCAGAAGGCCAGCGGCGGCAAGCTGGAGGTACTGGTCGAGCGCATTCTGGACGAGCACAGCGTGCTGGCCCATGTCCGGGCCTCCAAGGCGCCCAAGCCCGGCACCCGGATGATCATGGATGGTGGTGTTGAAGCCGAGATGCGCGCCCGCCACGACGCCCTGTTCGAGATCCACTTCCTCGACCCGCGTCCGGTGCTGGAGATTTTGGAGGCCATCGGCCACATGCCGCTGCCCCCCTATATCGACCGTCCCGACGAGGATGCCGACAAGGAGCGCTACCAGACCGTTTACAATCAAAAGCCGGGCGCCGTCGCGGCGCCGACCGCCGGTCTGCACTTTGATGAGCCGCTGCTTGAGAAAATTCGGGCCAAAGGGGTTGAAACGGCCTTCGTCACCCTGCATGTAGGGGCGGGGACCTTCCAGCCGGTGCGGGTAGATAAGATTGAAGATCACCATATGCACTCCGAGTATGCGGAAGTGCCGCAAGAGGTGGTAGATGCCATCGCGGCCACCCGTGCCCGTGGTGGCCGGGTGATCGCGGTGGGGACCACGTCGGTCCGTTCGCTGGAGAGCGCGGCCAAGGTCACCCTGGCGCAGGGCAAACCGCTGGCGCCCTTCTTTAGTGACACCGATATCTTCATCTTCCCTGGTTACCAGTTCCAGATTGTCGATGCCATGGTCACCAACTTCCATCTGCCGGAGTCGACCCTGATCATGCTGGTCAGCGCCTTTGCCGGTTATGACAACGTGATGGCGGCCTATCAGGCAGCCGTGGCCGGGCAGTACCGTTTCTTCAGCTACGGGGACGCCATGTTCGTCACCCGTCGCCAGGTTGAAGCATAAGCTTCAGCTTATTTACCGGGCCGTGAGCGGCCCTCCTATTGTCAGACTGTTTATCTGACGCAGCCGAGGTAGCAATGAAATTTGAACTGAAAACCACCGACGGCCGTGCCCGTCGCGGTCAACTGGTCTTCGAACGTGGTGTGGTACAAACACCGGCCTTTATGCCGGTCGGGACTTACGGCACCGTCAAGGGGATGACCCCGGAAGAAGTGCGTGAAACCGGCGCCCAGATCCTGCTGGGTAACACCTTCCACCTCTGGCTACGTCCGGGTCAGGAAGTGATGCGTGCCCACGGCGATCTGCATGACTTCATGAACTGGCAGGGCCCGATCCTGACCGACTCCGGTGGTTTCCAGGTGTTCAGCCTGGGCCATATTCGCAAGATCACCGAAGCGGGCGTCCACTTCCGTCACCCCATCAATGGCGAGAAGATCTTCCTCGACCCCGAGAAGTCCATGGAGATCCAGTACGATCTGGGCTCCGACATCGTGATGATCTTCGACGAGTGCACTCCGTACCCGGCCACTTATGAAGAAGCGCGCAAGTCCATGGAGATGTCCCTGCGCTGGGGCAAGCGCTCCCGCGACAAGTTTGATGCGCTGGGCAACAAGAACGCCCTGTTCGGCATCATCCAGGGCTCGGTCTACGAAGATCTGCGTGATGTCTCCCTCAAGGGGCTGCTGGAGATCGGTTTCGACGGTTATGCGGTCGGTGGTCTGGCGGTGGGTGAACCCAAAGAGGACATGCACCGTATCCTCGAGCACGTCTGCCCGAAAATTCCGGCTGACAAGCCGCGCTACCTGATGGGTGTCGGCAAGCCGGAAGATCTGGTGGAAGGGGTGCGCCGCGGTATCGACATGTTCGACTGCGTCATGCCGACCCGCAACGCCCGCAACGGCCACCTGTTCACCACCGATGGTGTGGTGAAGATCCGCAACGCCCAACATCGCAACGACACCAGTACCCTGGATGCCGAGTGTGATTGCTACACCTGCAAGAACTACAGCCGAAGCTACCTGCACCATCTGGACAAGTGCAACGAGATCCTCGGTGCCCGTCTGAATACGATTCATAACCTGCGTTACTACCAGCGTGTGATGCAGGGTTTGCGGGACGCGATCGAGCAGGGTAAATTAGACGACTTTGTAACAGAGTTTTACCGTCGGCAAGGGAAGCCTGTGCCTCCGTTAGCTGAAAATGACGTTAAATAACAACAACATATAATTTTGTTTTTTTAAATCTACATCAATAAGAGGTTGTTAAATGAGCATTATCTCCAAGGCGTATGCAGAAGGCGCAGCACCGGGTGCACAGGGTGGTGGTATGGAAATGATCATCATGCTGGCCGTATTCGGCCTGATTTTCTACTTCATGATCTATCGTCCCCAGGCCAAGCGTGCCAAGGATCACCGCAATCTGATGAGCTCCTTGTCCAAGGGTGATGAAGTGCTCACTTCCGGTGGCCTGGTTGGCAAAATTGCCAAAGTGGCTGCAGACAGCGATTACCTGGTGATCGCCCTGAACGACCAGACTCAAGTCACCATCAAAAAGGACTTCGTCTCTGCCGTTCTGCCCAAGGGTTCTATCCAGTCCCTTTAATCTCCCAAGGAGCACAGCGTGTTGAATCGCTATCCGCTGTGGAAATACCTGATGGTGATCCTGGTGATCGCCATCGGTTTTCTATATGCAGCCCCCAATCTTTACGGCGAAGATCCGGCTTTGCAGGTTTCTGCCAGCCGTGGTGCCGAAGTCAAGCTAGATACTCTTGAACTGGTGAAAGAGACCCTTGAAGCGGCCAAGATCCCGGTCAAACATGCTGCATTCGAGCACGGTTTTATCCTGATCCGTTTCAAGAACACCGAAGACCAGCTGAAGGCGCGCGATATCGTTGCCAACAAGCTGGGCGACAACTTCATTACCGCACTCAACCTGGCACCTTCCACTCCCGCCTGGCTCGAAGCCATCGGTGCGGCGCCTCTGAAGCTGGGTCTTGATCTGCGCGGTGGTGTGCACTTCCTGATGGAAGTGGACATGGCCGAAGCACTGACCAAGCAGCAAGAGCAGATGGTGCAGGATTTCCGCTCCGAGCTGCGCACCCAGAAGATCCGTTACTCCGGCGTGCGCCGGGTCGGTGATCAGGTGCAGGTGATCTTCCGTGACGAAGCCGATCAGGAACGCGCCGTTTCTCATCTGCGTCGTCAGAACCCTGATTTGACCTTCACTACCGAGCAGAAAGGGGATGAGTTCATCCTGCTGGCTGGTCTGAGCGAAGCCAAGATCAAGGAAGTGAAGAAGTACGCCCTCGAGCAGAACATCACCATCATCCGTAACCGGGTCAACGAACTGGGCGTGGCCGAGCCGCTGGTACAACAGCAAGGCGCCGAGCGCATTGTCGTTGAACTGCCCGGTATTCAGGATACCGCCCGCGCCAAGGAGATCCTGGGGGCAACCGCGACCCTGGAATTCCACATGGTCGATGAGACTGCCGACATCCAGGCTGCGGCCGATGGTCGTGTCCCGCCCAGCTCCAAGGTCTACAACGATCGCAATGGTCGTCCCGTGGTGCTGCAAAAGCGGGTGATCCTGACCGGTGACCACATCGTGGGTGCCCAGTCCGGTTTCGACGAGTACAGCCGTCCCCAGGTCAACATCAAGCTGGATGGCCAGGGTGGCAACAAGATGGCCAACTTTACCAAGGATAACGTCGGTAAAGGGATGGCGACCGTCTTCATCGAGTACAAGCCGGTCGGTCAACCGGGTCCGGATGGCAAGCGCAAGTTCCGCAAGCAGGAGGAGGTGATCAACGTCGCCACCATCCAGTCGCGTCTTGGCAGCCAGTTCCGTATCACAGGTATCGACAACGCCAACGAAGCCCACAACCTGGCGCTGCTGCTGCGTGCCGGTGCCCTGATCGCCCCGATCCAGATCGTGGAAGAGCGCACTATTGGCCCGAGCCTGGGTCAACAGAACATCGACAGCGGTATGGAAGCCATCGGCTGGGCCATGCTGGTGATCGTGTTGTTCATGGGGATCTACTACCGCGCGTTCGGCTGGGTTGCCAACCTGGCGCTCTGTATGAACCTAGTGTTGATTGTCGGCATCATGTCGATGATCCCGGGGGCCACCATGACATTGCCGGGGATCGCCGGTATCGTCCTGACGCTGGGTATGGCGGTGGATGCCAACGTGCTGATCTACGAGCGTATTCGTGAAGAGATCCGCAACGGTCGCGGTGTTCAGCAAGCCATCCATCTGGGCTTTGATCGGGCATTCTCCACCATCGCCGACTCCAACGTGACCTCGCTGATCACCTGCGTGATCCTGTTCGGTATCGGTACTGGCGCCATCAAGGGCTTTGCCCTGACGCTGGGCATTGGTCTGACCGCCTCCATGTTTACTGCCATCACAGTTTCCCGTGCCATTATCAACCTGGCTTGGGGTGGACGGCGTATCGACAAGCTGCCCATCTGAGGATAGAGAGATGTTTCAGATTCTACATTTTGAAAAACCGATCCCGTTTATGCGCTATGCCAAGCCGGGTGTGGTTTTCTCTTCCGTGCTGATGGTGGTAGCCCTGTTCTTCCTGTTTGATCGGGGGCTGAACTGGGGTCTGGACTTTACCGGTGGTACCACTATCGAGGTGGGGTTCCAGCAGTCGGTGAGCCTGGACAAGATCCATGACGCTCTGGAAGAGCAGAAGATTGAAGGGGCAACCCTGCAACACTTTGGCTCCAGCCGTGACGTGCTGTTCCGCCTGACCCCGAAAGAGGGGGTCAAGGTAGAACAACAGGGTAACGAAGTGCTGGCGGCGGCCAAGCAGCTCGACGAGGGCGCAGTGCTCAAACGCGTCGAGTTTGTCGGCCCTTCCGTGGGGGATGAACTGGCGACCGATGGTGCGCTGGCGATGCTGGCCTCCATCCTCTGTATCCTGGCCTACGTGGCAGTGCGTTTCGAATGGCGTCTGGCGCTGGGGGGGATTCTCTCCCTGGTGCACGACGTGGTGATCACGCTGGGTGTCTTTGCCTACTTCCAGTACGAGTTCGACCTGACCGTACTGGCGGCACTGATGACCCTGGTGGGTTACTCCCTGAACGATACTATCGTGGTGTTCGACCGCTTGCGGGAGAACTTCCGCAAGGTGCGTAAAGGGGATACCGAATACATTCTGGATCTCTCCATGACCGAGACCCTGAGTCGTACCATCATCACCTCCGGCCTCACCTTTATCGTGGTGCTGGCGCTGCTGCTCAAGGGCGGTGCGCTGATCCACGGTTTTGCCGTGGCCATGGTGATCGGTGTGGCGTTCGGTACCTACTCCTCCATCTATGTGGCGAGTGCGTTTGCCATGTTCCTCGGCGTCAAGCGCGAGCACATGCTGCCCACCCAGGTAGAGAAAGAGGGTGCGGACCAACAGGAAATCCTGCCGTAACAGTGAAGAGCGCCTCATGGCGCTCTTTTCTTATCTCTGCGTGTCGTTTGCTGACGCACATGATTTAAACAACAGGAGTTTGTCATGCATCACAATCCCCGTTTTTTGGCGCTGGTTGACGGGATCCGCTCCCGCATCACCGAAACCGATGTTCACCAGATCAAGCGCTGGCAGGACGAAGGGCGCACGTTTCACCTGATCGACGTGCGGGAAGAGAGCGAGTGGGCCAGGGGGCATCTGCCCGGAGCCCGATACTTGGGTCGTGGCGTGATTGAGCGGGATATCGAGACCCAGTTCCCGGATCTCGAGACCGAGCTCTACCTCTATTGTGGTGGTGGTTTTCGCTCCATTCTGGCTGCGGACAACCTGCAACAGATGGGTTATCGCAAGGTGATCAGCGTCGACGGCGGGTTTCGCGGTTGGTGCGATGCCGGATACCCTGTCGAATCCTGATTTATTTGAGGTAGAGGGGCACAGCTACATGACAAAGCAGCTGTTGACCTTTACCATATGCGGGGTCAAGCGTAAGCGTCGGAGTGTTCATTGAACGTCAGGAAAGGGATTGGATACCTCCTCGGTATCCTGTTGTTGCTTCCCATGTGGGGTTGCAGCAGTAGCAGTCAGGTTAACACCCCCAAGGTTCCCAAGCCGCAGCCTGCTTCACTGGTGTTGGCGACCCCCCTGCAGGTCTCCTACCAGAGTGAGCTGGCGCTCGCCCGACTCGGGCAGATGCTCAGTGAAATGGAACTGACCACCGAGCAACGGGCAGAGTTGTTCTATGAGCGTGCCGTGGTGTTTGATCGGGTTGGTCTGCGTTCCCTCGCGCGGCTCGATTTCAACCGTGCCCTGCGGGAGAAGCCGGATTTCGCCGAGGCCTACAACTTCATCGGCGTCTATCTGGTACAGCAGCAGAATTACGACGAAGCCTATGATGCGTTCGATTCCGCCCTCGAACTGGCGCCGGACTATGACTATGCCTATCTCAATCGTGGCATCGCCCTCTATTACGGTAACCGTCCCGAACTGGCCGCGGCCGATATGAAGCGTTTCTACGAGGCGCAGCCGGAAGATCCCTATCGGGTGATCTGGCTCTATCTGGCCGAGCAGAAACTCGACCCGTCGGCCGCCATGAGCCGGATGCGCGAGCGTCTCAACAAGTACGATGACGATGCCTGGAACTGGGATCTGGTTCGCCTCTATACCGGTGAGATCAACGCTTCCCAGCTGATGGGCAACGTGGTGAAAGGGGTGAAGGATAACCGGGAGCTTGCCGAGCGCCTGTGTGAAACCTACTTCTATCTGGGCAAGTTCGAGCTGGGCAAAGGTAACCGCAAGGAAGCCATCAGCTACTTCAAGCTGGCCTTATCTAACAACGTCTATGATTTCATCGAGCACCGCTATGCGCTGCTGGAGCTGGAGTTGATGGCGCGCAAGCCCTTGCCGCCAGGTGCCCAGAGCGCTCGTAACAAGGGTGATCAGCCCTCCTGAACCACTGCCAGATAGTGGTAAAAAAGGCCTCGCGATGAGGCCTTTTTGTTGGGCAAATGGCGGGTTTACTCCACCAGGCTCATGCCGGGGATCTGGCGCCAGTAGCCGTTGCAATCGCTTCCTTGCTGCAAGGAGAGGGGAGCCTGGCCCTGCCGGTTGGCTTTGAAGCGGGCCAGCATCTCCAGCGTCTCCATCCCTTGCGGCGAAAGCCTGACCACATCTACCAGACCTTCCATACCAGCCAGCTCGTTACCCAGGTTGTAGCAGTAACCGGACTGGGTCTGGATCCCGTTGAGATTGAACACCCGTTGCCCTTCGCGGCTGTTGGCCAGTCGTCCGGTGGGGTAGTTGATGCAGGCGAGCTCGCAGTTATCTTTCGGTTTGTCGAGGGAGCGGGCGGTGAAGCAGCGCGCCGAATAGGCGAGCGGCAGATGGCCGTAGGCAAACACCTCCACCTCAAATTGGTCGCGCAGGGTGCCCAGATCCTGATTGAGCTGGATCAGCCAGTCACGGGACAGTTCAACCGGCATGACCCAGCGTTTCATCCCCTGTTTGAGCAGCATGCGCAGCACATCGGCGTTATAGGCGTTGATGGCGGGACCACAGACGAAGGGGATCCCTGCCTCCCAGGCGAGTTGCACCGTACCGAGATCGTTGGCTTCGACCATCAGGTCGCCATTGTCGACCAGCCGCTTCACCTCCTTGAGTTCGGAGGGGGCGGAGATAAGGGCGAGGGTCGAGAGCACCACCTGCTTGTCGGAGCAGGCCATCTGACGGGCCAGCGCAATCCAGTCATCGACTTTGAGTTCGCGCCGCTTGCTGCAGACGGTCTCCCCCAGATAGATGATGTCGGCCTGACTGTCGGCAGCGGCATGGTAAAAGGCTTCGGTATCGGCTTTGGGCCAGTAGAAGAGCAGAGGCCCGAGAGAAAATTGCATGGGTGGACTCCTTATTGCCACTGACGATGGTAGGCGCCGAGGGTAGTCTGGCTACCTTCGGAGACGCGGGCTAGCTGGGCATCCCACTCAGCTTTAACCTGATAGGCCTCGGGATTGGCCTGATAGGCATCGATGGCTGCACGCCAGACCCGGGTCACTTGCTCCACATAGGCGGGGCTGCGCTGGCGCCCTTCAATCTTGACCGACTGGATCCCGGTCTTGAACAGCTCGGGCAGGAGACCCAAGGTATTGAGACTGGTGGGCTCTTCCAGCGCGTGGTAGGTCTGGCCATCCACGTCGAAACGCCCCTTGCACAGGGTCGGATAGCCAGCATTTTCGCCCGGGCCATAGCGGTCGATCAGCACCTCGTTGAGCCGCGACTCGAGACCATTCGGGGTCTCTTCCCAACGGACGAACTTGGCCGGTGAGCAGGCGCCGACGGTGTTGGGACTCTCGCCAGTCATGTAGGAGGAGAGATAGCAGCGCCCCTCGGCCATGATGCAGAGGCTTCCAAAAGCGAATACCTCAAGGCCAACATCGGTCTCGCGGGCCAGCTGCTTGACCTGATGCATGGAGAGCACCCGGGGCAGCACCACCCGTGTGACATTGAATTGCTGCTGATAGAAGCGAATGGCGGCGGTATTGGTGGCGCTGGCCTGCACCGAGACATGGAGTTCCATCTCGGGGTAGTGGCGGCTGGCATATTCCAGCACGGCGAGATCGGCGATGATTAACGCATCGGCGCCGAGGGCCACCCCGCGATCAACCGCCTGTTTCCATCGAGTATCGGCCCCGGGATGGGCAAAGGTATTGATGGCAATATGCAGCTTGCGACCATGTTGATGCACATAATCCACCGCCTTCTCCAGTTTGCTGTCGGTAAAGTTGAGACCGGCAAAGTGGCGGGCATTGGTGTCATCCTTGAAACCGATATAAACGGCATCGGCCCCGTTATCCACGGCGGTTTTCAGTGCCGGCAAACTGCCTGCCGGACAGAGTAATTCCATTGGTACGCTCCGAGAGTGCATATGAAGGGCAAACGAGCCCTGATTGTATGCAGCCATGCACTCCCGCTTTTTGACCTGAGGCAGCTTTGTGTGGCTTTACCCTTCTTGAGGTAACCCTGCACAAGTTTGATTTCCAACAGGATCTTGACACTCTCCCTGTGTTTGAATGCGCAAAAAAGGGAGTCTATCGTGTTTCAACAACTGCAACGCCGCCTGGTCGAACAGGCTCCGCGCTTCTTGCGCCATCCCCTCAAGCTGGTTCCCTTCAATCTGCAAAAGCAGCTGATGGAGAGTTTGCTGGCCCGGGTATTCAAAGAGGCTATCGAAGATGGCGATTTCGAGTTTTTGGCAGACAAGTGGCTGAAAGTCGAAGTCTCTGATCTGGAGTTGTGCTGGTTTATCAGTGAGCAGAATGGCCAGCTGGTGGTGGCTCGCGAGTGTGACAAGGCCGATGTCTGCTTCAGCGGTACTGCCAACGACCTGATCCTCATCGCTGGTCGCAAAGAGGATCCGGACTCGCTCTTTTTCCAGCGTAAGCTGAAGATAGAAGGGGATACCGAACTGGGTCTTGAGGTGAAAAACCTGATGGACAGTCTGGATCTCGATGGCTTGCCAAGCCTGATGAAGTATCCCCTGATGGATCTGGCGACGTTTATCGAACGCGCCCGTACCGCGTCAGCGCAGGCTCCGGTGCAGACGGCGCCGGGCGGGATCCCGTCTTAGGTGGACAATCACCCCATGGGCATGGCGACGATAATGGTGCCGTGCCCAGAGGCAACGACAGGCCCACAGACAGGGCACCAAGGCGATGAGTGCCGCAGGGGCGGGCAGCTGTGACATGGCCAGCCCCGCAGCCAGCCAGATGAAGGGCTGCGCTTCATACAGCCACTCCGGCTGCAGCCAGCGTTTGCTCGGAAAGATAATCAGATCGGTACGCCGGTAGCTGGAACGCATCATCCAGGTCACCGCTCCGGCGATAAACAGCAAGGCGCCTGCAAACCAGAGCAGGGGCTGTTCACTCAACGTAATAATGGCAATGGCTGCCAGCAGGTAGAGGCTGGGCAATCTCTCATAGATAAAGGGAGGAAGCATGGCGTGGTGTCTCCTGTGCCGTTTATCGGATATCCATCAAGTTTAGTCCCCCCCTCTCACTTCCCTCATGCTGGTTTGTTATACAAACGGCTGGTTTTGTTCTGAAATGGCTCGGCTTTTACGGTGCCAACATCGTGTTCTCTTATGTTACAATTGCGCGCCATTTTTGACTGAAGATTGACTGGGCATGTTGGATCAGATTCGTATCGTTTTGGTAAACACTTCTCATACCGGCAACATGGGGTCTGCGGCACGCGCCATGAAGACCATGGGGTTGACCCAGCTGGTATTGGTTGATCCGCAAGCCTTGCCGGATGACAATGCCTTCGCCCTGGCGGCTGGTGCCAGCGATGTGCTTGCCAATGCCCGTATCGTCCCGACTCTGAATGACGCGATCGCTGATTGTGGTTTGGTGATTGGCACCAGCGCCCGCTCTAGAACCCTGAGCTGGCCCATGCTCGATCCCCGTGAGGCCGGCGAAAAGTCGGTGGTTGAGGGGATGCAGCACCCGGTCGCGCTGGTGTTTGGTCGTGAGCGCACCGGTCTCACCAACGACGAATTGCAAAAGTGCCACTACCACGTGGCCATTCCGGCCAATCCTGATTACAGCTCTCTCAATCTGGCCATGGCGGTGCAGACCCTCTGTTACGAAGTGCGGATGCGCTGGCTGCAGGGGCAGGCCGCCGAGCCTGAAGATGAGATGGCCTATCCGAGTGCCGCCCAGCTGGAAGGGTTTTATCAGCACCTGGAACAAACCCTGATGAAGACCGGTTTTATTGCCGATGACCATCCGGGTCATGTGATGAGCAAGCTGCGTCGCCTGTTCAATCGGGCTCGGCCGGAAGCGGCTGAGCTCAACATTCTGCGCGGGATTCTGACCTCGGTGCAGAAAGCGCGCGTACCGGATTAATCCGACTGATTTACTCAACCATATACTTGACTGATTTGGTCGGGTATGTGACCATGTGCCCCATTAAATTGCTTCGCAAGACGGTAAGGCACATGAGACTGACTTCAAAAGGACGTTACGCTGTAACCGCCATGCTCGACGTGGCGCTGCATGCAGAGCAGGGGCCCGTCCCCCTTGCCGATATTTCCGAGCGCCAGGGCATCTCGTTGTCCTATCTCGAGCAGCTCTTTGCCCGCCTGCGCAAACATGGTCTGGTGAGCAGCGTGCGTGGCCCGGGTGGTGGTTATCGCCTCGGGTTGGCCCCAGGCGAGATTTCGGTTGGTCAGGTGATCACCGCGGTCGATGAGTCGGTCGATGCAACCAAGTGCCTCGGCAAGGGCGGCTGCCACGGTGGTACCCAGTGTCTGACGCACTCCCTGTGGCGTGATCTGAGTGAGCGGATCTCCAGTTTCCTCGGGGATATCACCCTGGCCGAGCTGGTACGCCAGGCCGATGTGCGCCGCATTGCCGGCAAGCAAGATGAACAAATGAAGACCGTGTTGTCCCTGGTTGATCGGGCAGAACACGGCGATGTGAGCTTGAAAGTCCAACTATAAACGTGCTTTCCACAGCGGGACTCTGTATGACCCGGACTGTGACGGAGAAAAACATGAAACTGCCTATTTACCTTGATTATTCGGCAACCTGTCCGGTGGACCCGCGTGTCGCAGAAAAAATGATGCAGTGTCTCACCATGGATGGCCTGTTCGGCAATCCGGCTTCCCGTTCTCACCGTTTTGGCTGGCAAGCCGAAGAGGCGGTGGATCTGGCCCGTAATCAAGTGGCAGATCTGATCGGTGCCGATCCCCGCGAGATCGTCTTCACTTCCGGTGCGACCGAATCCAATAACCTGGCCATCAAGGGTGTTGCCCACTTCTATGCCAGCAAGGGCAAGCACATCATCACCTCCAAGACCGAACACAAGGCGGTGCTCGATACCTGTCGCCAGCTGGAGCGTGAAGGGTTCGAGGTGACCTATCTTGAGCCGATGCCAAACGGCCTATTCACTATCGAGATGATCGAGAATGCCATGCGTGATGACACCATCCTGGTCAGCATCATGCATGTGAACAACGAAATCGGCGTGGTTCAGAACATTGCCGCCATCGGCGAGTTGTGCCGTTCCCGCAAGATCCTGCTGCACGTGGATGCCGTTCAGAGTGTGGGCAAGATTCCGGTAGATGTGGAAGTACTGAAAGTGGACCTGCTCTCCGTCTCTGCGCACAAGGTGTATGGTCCGAAAGGGATCGGTGCACTGTTTGTTCGCCGCAAACCCCGCGTTCGCCTGGAAGCCCAGATGCACGGTGGCGGCCACGAGCGCGGCATGCGTTCCGGTACTCTGCCGACCCACCAGATCGTCGGGATGGGCGAAGCTTTCCGCATCGCCAAAGAAGAGATGGTGAGTGAAGGCGAGCGCATCTTGGCTCTGCGCCAGCGTCTGTGGGATGGCATCAAGGATATTGAAGCCGTCTACATCAATGGCGATCTGGATCAGCGTGTTCCGGGCAACCTCAACGTCAGCTTTGCCTATGTGGAAGGGGAATCCCTCATCATGGCGCTGAAAGATTTGGCGGTCTCTTCCGGTTCGGCCTGTACCTCCGCCAGCCTGGAACCTTCCTATGTGCTGCGCGCACTGGGTCTGAACGACGAGTTGGCACACAGCTCCATCCGTTTCAGCATGGGTCGCTTCACCACCGAGGAAGAGATTGACTACGCGGTCAAGCTTATTCGTGACTCCATCGGTCGTCTGCGCGAGATGTCCCCCCTGTGGGAGATGTACAAAGACGGCGTCGATCTGAACACGGTCGAATGGGCTCATCACTGATCTATTTGGTCAGTGAGTAACAGAATTAGCAGGAGTGAGATATGGCTTACAGTGAAAAAGTAATCGACCACTACGAGAATCCTCGCAACGTCGGTGGTTTTGACAAGAATGATCCCAGCGTTGCAACCGGCATGGTCGGTGCGCCCGCCTGTGGCGACGTGATGAAGCTGCAATTGAAGATCAGCGACGAAGGCATCATCGAAGATGCCAAGTTCAAGACCTACGGCTGCGGTTCCGCCATCGCCTCCAGCTCCCTGGTGACCGAATGGGTCAAGGGCAAGACCCTGGACGAAGCGGCTGGCATCAAGAACACCGATATCGCCGAAGAGCTGGCTCTGCCACCGGTGAAGATCCACTGCTCCATTCTGGCCGAGGACGCCATCAAGGCCGCCATCGCCGATTACAAGCAGAAGAAAGGTCTCTAAGCGCCGGAGAGCAGTATGGCTATTACCATGACAGATGCCGCCGCGGCACGGGTTTCCTCTTTTCTGGCTAACCGGGGCAAGGGCATTGGCCTGCGCCTCGGCGTCAAAACCACCGGCTGCTCCGGTCTGGCTTACGTGCTTGAGTTCGTTGATGAACTGACCGATGAGGATCAGGTGTTCGAGCAGCAGGGCGTCAAGATTATTGTTGATGCCAAGAGCCTGATCCATCTGGATGGCACCGAGCTGGATTTCGTCAAGGAGGGCCTCAACGAGGGCTTCCAGTTCAACAATCCCAACGCCAAAGGCGAGTGTGGGTGCGGCGAAAGCTTCAGTGTCTGAGATGTTTGACGTCAATGATCCTTCGTCTGTGGTTGAGCGGGTCGCCGATGACCCGTTCAACCACATCTCATTTGCCAGGGGCGAGTGAGGTAGTGGCGAACATTTCCAAGAGGTTTGCATGAATAATTTCGAGCTGTTTGGGCTGGTTGAAGGCTTCGAGCTCGATACCCGTCAGTTGGCTGATACCTACCGCCAGCTGCAAACCCAATTCCATCCTGATCGTTTTGCCACCGCCTCCGAACGGGAGCAGCTGGCTGCGGTGCAACGTGCCGCCCAGATCAACGAAGCATTCACCACCCTCAAGGCGCCGCTGCGCCGTGCCGAATATCTGCTCTCCCTGCGTGGCACCGATATCCGTGGTGAACAGCAGACTCTGCAAGATACCGCGTTTCTGATGCAGCAGCTGGAGTGGCGCGAGCGTCTGGCCGATCTGAAAGATGACGCCGACCCTGAGCGCGCCATCAAGGATTTTCGCAGCGAGATCAGGCATGATCACCAGATGTTGATGCAGCAGCTGACCGAGTCTCTTGCCGCCGGCAGAGATCTCGTTGCCGCTGATTGCGTTCGCAAACTCAAGTTTGTCGAGAAGCTCCTCGAAGAGCTGGAACGATTCGAAGACTCGCTTCTCGAGTCTTGATCCTTTAACGCTGGAAGTTTCATTACCCATGGCATTACTGCAAATCGCCGAACCCGGCCAGAGCGCTGTTCCTCATCAGCACAAACGTGCCGTCGGCATCGATCTCGGCACCACCAACTCTCTCGTCGCTGCGGTTCGCAGCGGTCACGCCGATACCCTTTGCGATGAGCAAGGGCGCGACCTGCTCCCGTCGGTGGTGCACTATCAAAGCGACGCCATTCGAGTCGGAATTGATGCCAAGCGCGAAGCGGCGCTCGATCCTCACAACACCATCGTCTCGGTCAAACGGATGATGGGCAAGGCGCTGGCCGATATCGATACCCGCCAGCAGCCTTACCAGTTTGTTGCCGCCGACAATGGCATGCCGCAACTGCAAACCCGTCAGGGGCTGGTCAATCCGGTGCAGGTCTCGGCCGAAATTCTCAAAAAGCTGGCTGAGCGTGGCGCCCAGACACTCGGGGGCGATCTCGATGGCGTGGTCATTACCGTGCCCGCCTATTTCGATGATGCCCAGCGTCAGGGCACCAAGGATGCGGCCCGTCTGGCCGGTCTGCACGTGCTGCGGCTGCTCAACGAGCCGACTGCGGCCGCGATTGCCTATGGCCTTGACTCCGGTCAGGAAGGGGTGATCGCGGTATACGATCTGGGGGGCGGTACCTTCGATATCTCCATTCTGCGGCTGCATCGCGGTGTGTTTGAAGTGATGGCGACCGGCGGCGATTCCGCCCTCGGCGGCGATGATTTTGATCACCTGCTGGCGGACTGGATCAAGGAGCAGGCGGGCCTCTCCGGTGAGCTGGATGCCCATCTGCAGCGCGAGCTGCTGGATGTGGCCGCTGCCGTCAAACATGGCCTGACCGATGCCGAGCAGGTGGCGTGCACCTTTGCTGGCTGGCAGGGTTCAGTGAGCCGCAGCCAGTTTGATGAACTCATCACCCCGCTGGTGAAACGGACCTTGCTGGCCTGCCGCCGCGCCCTGCGCGATGCGGGCCTTGAGCAGGTGGAAGTGCTGGAAGTGGTGATGGTCGGTGGCTCCACCCGGGTGCCGCTGGTGCGTGAACTGGTGGGCGAGTTCTTCCAGCGCACGCCGCTGACCAGTATCGATCCGGATAAAGTGGTCGCCATTGGCGCCGCTATCCAGGCCGATATCCTGGTGGGCAACAAGCCCGATGCCGAGATGCTGCTGCTGGACGTTATCCCCTTGTCGCTGGGTCTGGAGACCATGGGTGGCCTCGCCGAGAAGGTGATCCCGCGCAACACCACCATCCCGGTTGCCCGCGCCCAGGAGTTCACCACCTTCAAGGATGGTCAGACCGCCATGGCCATTCACGTGGTACAGGGTGAACGCGAGTTGGTGGCCGATTGCCGCTCCCTGGCCCGCTTTACCCTGACCGGTATTCCGCCGATGGCAGCCGGCGCCGCCCATATTCGCGTCACCTTCCAGGTGGATGCGGATGGTCTGCTCTCGGTCAGCGCCATGGAGAAATCCTCCGGCGTGCAGGCCGAGATCCAGGTCAAGCCCTCTTACGGGCTGGCGGAGCAGGATATCCTCAACATGCTGAGTGCCTCCATCGAGAACGCCCAGCAGGATATGGATGCCCGCATGCTGGCCGAGCAGCAGGTTGAAGCTGACCGGGTGGTCGAGAGTCTCAATGCCGCGCTGGCTGCTGATGGCGATGCCCTGCTCAATGCTGCCGAGCGTGCCGAGATTGATGCCGCCATCGCCCATCTGCTGACCATGCGCAACAGCGGTGCAACCCATCAAATCAAAGAAGCCATTGAGGCAGCCGATGCTGTCAGTGGCGAGTTTGCAGCCCGCCGGATGGACGCCTCCATCCGCAAGGTGCTGACCGGACAAAACGTCAACAAGGTGTAATATGCCAAAACTGATCATTCTTCCTCATCCCGTACTCTGTCCGGATGGCGCCGCCCTCGAGGGGCAAAGCGGCGAGACCATTCTGGATGTGGCGCTGCGCAACGGTATCGAAATCGAGCACGCCTGCGAGAAATCCTGTGCCTGCACCACCTGCCACTGCGTGGTGCGCGAGGGCTTTGACTCGCTCGAGCCAAGTGACGAGCTGGAAGACGACATGCTGGACAAGGCGTGGGGGTTGGAGCCGGAATCGCGCCTCAGCTGCCAGGCAAAACTGGCGGACGAGGATCTGGTGGTGGAATTGCCCAAGTACACCCTGAACCTTGCCTCTGAACGCCATTAATTACACATGAGTGAATTGCACGTGCAGCATCCTGTGGTGCTTCAGTGATATGGTGGAAGGCCGCGACCCTCGGGGGCACGGCCTTTTTTGTATTCGTTATTCTCTCTTTGCCAATAAGCTCTTTCCCATAAAGAGTGCTTATACATAGTGCCAGTAAAAAGGAAGCAAACACGATGGCTGACATGATGAAGGTAGCGTTATCCACCCAGGCTGCGGCCGCCTATTGGGGCGAGGGCGCCCAGCTCAGTTTCAATGGCGACGAGGCACTGATCCATCTTGGTGCCGCCGGTCAGGAGAAGGATGTTCTGCGCACCGTTCAGCGCGCTGCCCGTCGCCTCGAATCGAGCGGGATCAAGCGGGTGACGCTGGTCGGTGAAGGCTGGGATCTGGAGCGTCGCTACGCGTTCGCCCAGGGGTTCTACGCCGCCAAGGGATCGCGTGAACTGGATTTTGGCCAGCAGAGCGATGCGGACGCCCGTGAACTGGATGCACTGCTCAAGGCGGCTCGCTGGGTACGTGACATCACCAATGGCTGTCCGGAAGAGATCTACCCCATGAGTCTGGCGGAATCGGCCCTGTTGCTCATTCGTGGTCTGGCTGGGGATCAGGTTACTGCCCGCATCACCGCCGGTGAAGCGCTGCGCGAGTCCGGCCATATCGGGATCTGGTCGGTTGGCCGTGGCAGCGAGCGCGAGCCTGTGCTGCTGGAGCTTGACTACAACCCGACCGGTGATCGCAATGCGCCCGTGGTGGCGGCGCTGGTGGGCAAGGGGATCACTTTTGATTCTGGCGGCTACTCCATGAAGTCCTCTGACAACATGCTGCCGATGAAGTCCGACATGGGGGGCGCAGCCATGGTGACCGGCGCACTGGCGCTGGCTATCAGCCGCGGTCTGAACCAGCGGGTGAAGCTCATTCTCTGCTGCGCCGAGAACCTGGTCTCCGGCCACGCCTTCAAGCTGGGCGACATCCTTACCTACAAGAACGGCATCTCGGTCGAGATCCAGAACACCGATGCGGAAGGTCGTCTGGTACTGGCCGATGGCCTGATGGCAGCCTCCGATAGCGGTGCAGCTTATATCCTTGACGCAGCCACCCTGACCGGCGCCGCCAAGATGGCGCTGGGGCGCGATTATAATGCGGTGTTTGCCCTCGATGAGACCGAACAGCTGCGTGCGCTGGCCGCCGCCAAGGTGGAAAACGAACAGGCGTGGGCGCTGCCGCTGGAGCCCTGGCATGCCAGCCAGCTCACCTCGGCCTTTGCCGATCTGGGCAACGTCGCCTCAGCCGAAGGCACGGCCGGTGCCACCACGGCTGCAGCGTTCCTTTCCCGTTTCGTACGTGATGAGGGCAAGGGCTGGGTGCACCTGGATCTGGCGGCCTCTTATCAGAAATCGGGCAACGATCTCTGGGCGACCGGCGCCAAGGGCCACGGTCTGCGTACCATCGCCCGCTGGCTGCAGGAGGTGACCGCATGAATGTCTGGTTAAGTCGTGAATTTGCACCGGCCGAGTGGGGGGAGGGGGCGCTGCTCTCTCACCGCGCCGACGGCATGGTAATCCATCTGGTGACGGCCAATCCGCTGCTCGATATCCAGCAGGCGGCCCGTCGCCTCTGCCAGCAGGGGATCCAGAAAGTGACCCTGGCTGGTCACTGGGAGCGTGAACAGCAGTGGGCTTTTGCCCAAGGGCTGCAAACCCCCAAGGCGGAGGTGCAACTGCAGTGGGGCATGTCCTCGGAAGAGGACAGAGAGGAGCTGGAAGCGCGTTGGCTCTGCGGCCGCTGGGTGCGCGAGATGACCAATGCCACCCCGGAGCAGTTGGGCCCGCTGGAGCTGGCGGTGGAAGCGGCCTCCTTTATAACCGAGCTGGCGCCGGACAAGGTGAGTCATCGCATTTTGAAAGGCGAAGCGCTGCAACAGGCGGGCTGGGTCGGCCTTTACCAAGTGGGCCGCGGCAGTGCGCGCGAACCGGTATTGCTGGAGCTCGACTTCAACCCGGGGCGTGACCCCAAGGCGCCGGTGGCGGCAGCGCTGGTGGGCAAGGGGATCACCTTTGACTCCGGCGGCTACTCCATGAAGAGCTCCGAGGGGATGCTCACCATGAAGTGCGACATGGGTGGTGCGGCGATTGTCACCGGTGCGCTGGCGCTGGCTATGCTGCGCGGGCTCGACAAGCGGGTGAAGCTGATCCTCTGCTGCGCCGAGAACCTGGTCTCCGGCCACGCCTACAAGCTGGGCGACATCCTCACCTACAAGAACGGCACCACGGTCGAGATTGTGAATACCGATGCCGAGGGGCGGCTGGTGCTGGCCGACGGCCTGCAACTGGCGAGCGAGTCCGGCGCACCGCTGATCATCGATGCCGCAACTCTGACTGGTGCTGCCGTGATGGCGCTGGGTGGGCGCTACAATGCCCTGTTTGGCCTCGATAAAGGGCTGGTAAGCCGCGCCATGACCTATGCCGATGCCGAGCATGAGCCAGCCTGGCCGCTGCCGCTGGAGCCCTGGCACCGCCAGCAGTGCCCCTCCCATTACGCTGACACGGCCAACAGCCGTCCCGTGAAGGGGGGCGGGCCGGGTGGCGCCTCCAACGCGGCGGGTTTCCTCTCCCGTTTCGTTGCCAACGAAGGGATGGGCTGGTTGCATATCGATCTGGCCGCCTGCTTCAGTGACAACGGCGATGCCCTCTGGGCGCCGGGAGCCAATACTCTGGGGATGCGCACCATAGCGCGGGCCTTGCTGGCGGAAGCCAAATAGGCGAGACAAGGCACCTTCGGGTGCCTTTTTCATGCTGTTCGAATTGTGAACAAAAGATGGGGTTTTGGCGGCTTAAGGTAACTATCGTGCGCAAGCGCACATATTTTCCGGCTCTGCTCGGTCAAGATGAGTGTGGATGTTGATTGCAAGGGAGTGATGTTTAATAAAAAGTTGCTTGTTTGTGTGTTTTTCCGGTTTTTGTTTACGTATAATCGCCAGCGAACATGGATTCTAACAATAAAACTCTGTAGTTAAGGAAAGATATCAATGGCCATCGAACGTACCTTCTCTATCGTCAAACCGGATGCTGTCAGCAAGAACCTGATCGGTGCCATCTATAGCCGTTTCGAAAGCGCAGGCTTGAAAGTGGTGGCATCCAAAATGCTGCACATGAGCAGTGAACAGGCTGCCGGTTTCTATGCCGAGCATCAGGGCAAGCCTTTTTATGACAATCTGGTCAGCTTCATGACCTCTGGCCCTGTCATGGTGCAGGTGCTGGAAGGGGAAGACGCCATCCGTCGCAATCGCGAGATCATGGGTGCGACCAACCCGAAAGAGGCGCTGGCTGGTACCTTGCGTGCCTGTTATGCCGAGAGCATCGATCGCAACGCAGTGCATGGCTCCGATGCACCTGCATCCGCTGCCCGCGAAATTGCCTACTTCTTCTCTGACAACGAGATCTGCCCGCGCGGCTGATTTTTGTGGATGATGACCCAAGGGAGCCTCGGCTCCCTTTGTTGTTTTCGCCGTTTACGCAATATCCCTCTATTCTCCAGGTGGAAAGCCAGACCCATTATTTGTACAATGCCGCCCCCTGACGTCGTCAGCCAATAATTGATGAAGTGTTTGAACTGAGGCCATTGATGAGCGAAACAAAAATCAACCTGCTGGATCTTGATCGGGATGCCATGCGTGCCTTTTTCGTCGAACTGGGCGAGAAGCCATTCCGGGCAGATCAGGTCATGAAGTGGATCTATCACTTTGGGTGTGATGATTTCGATCAGATGACCAACGTCAACAAGGTGCTCAAAGAGCGCCTCAAGGCGATCGCCGAGATCAAGGCGCCCGAGATCAGCCGCGAGCAGCGCTCTGCCGATGGCACCATCAAGTGGGCTCTGCAGGTGGGCGATCAGGAGGTAGAGACCGTCTACATCCCGGAAGATGACCGCGCGACCCTCTGCGTCTCCTCTCAAGTTGGCTGTGCGCTGGAGTGCAAGTTCTGCTCCACGGCTCAACAAGGCTTCAACCGCAATCTGAAAGTCTCTGAGATCATCGGTCAGGTGTGGCGTGCGGCCCGCGTGGTCGGTGGCAAGCGTCCCATCACCAACGTGGTGATGATGGGGATGGGCGAGCCGCTGCTCAACCTCGCCAACGTGGTACCCGCCATGCGTCTGATGATGGATGACTACGGCTTTGGTATCTCCAAGCGTCGGGTGACCATCTCCACCTCTGGCGTGGTACCTGCGCTGGACAAGCTGGGCGACCAGATCGACGTGGCGCTGGCTATCTCCCTGCACGCCCCGAACGACAAGTTGCGTTCAGAGATCATGCCGATCAACGACAAGTACAACATCGAGGAGTTCCTCGCCGGTGTCCGTCGTTACCTGGCCAAATCCAATGCCAACGGTGGTCGGGTGACCGTCGAGTATGTGCTGCTCGATCATATCAATGACGATATGCAGCATGCTCACGAGCTGGCCAAGGTGCTCAAGGACACTCCGAGCAAGATCAACCTGATCCCGTTCAACCCCTTCCCGGGCAACCCTTATGGCAAGCCGAGCAACAGCCGTATCGATCGCTTCTCCAAGGTGTTGATGGAGTACGGTTTCACCGTGATTGTCCGCAAGACCCGTGGTGATGACATCGATGCTGCCTGTGGTCAGCTGGTGGGTGACGTGATTGACCGTACCAAGCGAACTATCAAAAATCGGATGCAACAGGATGGGATTTCCGTCAAAATGGTTTAAATGCTAAGCCATTGTATAGACAGGGAATGGATACACGTACATTGATCGTAGTGGCAGCGCTCTGTGCGCTGCCAGGCTGTGTGACCGAGACCACTTACGCTGGCCAGAATTCGACCCAGCGTGAAGTGGGGCCTGACCTCAAGGCGGCTGCCCAAACCCGCCTCGACCTGGGTATCCAGTACCTGCGTCAGGGCAATGCCGAGCAGGCCAAGTTCAATCTTGACCGCGCCCTCCAGTATGACCCCTCCAACCCCCAGATCCAGATCGGTTTTGCCTACTTTTACCAGAAGGTAGGAGATTTCAAGGCAGCCGAGACCCATTACAAGAACGCCCTTGCCATGGATCCGTCCAATGCTGACGCAATGAACAACTATGGTGCCTTCCTCTGTGATCGCGGCAGGTATGCCGAGGCAGATCAGGCGTTCAACCAGGCTGTTATTCAGCCAGGCTATGTAAAAATTGCCGATACCTATGAAAATGCGGCACTTTGTGCGCTGCAAAATCGCAGAAATGATAAAGCAGGCGAGTACTATCGCCTGGCCTTGGGGTATAATCCCCGCAATCCAGGGTTATTGCTGGACTTGGCCGAGCTTTCCATGAAAGATGGCAAGCTGCCTGATGTGCAGTCCTACCTCGCCCGTTTTGCCGATGTGTCAGACGAGAACGAGGAGAGTCTCTGGTTGAGACTTCGGCTGGCACAGGCGATGGACAAGCCGGCATTACTTCACCAATTCGGGACTGAGCTGGTAAGGCAATATCCCACTTCGCAACAAGCCAAGCGTTATTTAGCCAATGACTATTGAACAGCAACACGATTTCCAAGACGACTCCCAGGCAGTAGGCCCAGGCCAATTGCTGCGCAATGCCCGTGAACAGCTTGGCTGGACACGAGAACAGGTTGCGTCCCGCATTCACCTTCGTCTGACCCTGATCGCCGCTATCGAATCGGATACCTACGACAAGCACACCTCCCATACCTTTATTCGGGGTTATTTGCGTACCTATGCCAAGCTGGTCGGGATCCCCGACGAGACCATTCTGGCCGCTTACGACAAGCTGGGTCTGACTCCTCCCGACAATATCGACATGCAGAGCTTCTCCCGTCGCTCCCGCCAGCAAGCCAACGACAGTCGGCTCAAGGTGGTGACCTGGCTGGTGATCCTGGTGTTGATTGCGCTCTCGGTCGCCTGGTGGTGGCAGAGTACTTCCCGTCGCTCCGCCGGTGATGAAGCGCTGGCAGCCACCGAGATGAGTGCAACCGGTTCGACTCCGGCTGAACCTGCCATCACGCCGCCCGATGCGATCAACACCGCTCCGGTGGAAGGCGCTACCATCGCACCGGCCGCCACGGACGTGGCTGCCCCAGCAGTGGTCTCCGATGCGACTGCTACCCTGGCGCCTGCTTCTGCGGCTGTTGCCCCGACCGATGTCAGTGCGGCTGTCGGCACTGCGACCGATGCTGCAGTATCCGGCTCCAATGGCACCGAATCTGAAGAGGCTGTCGTTGATCCGGCGACTGCGCCGCAACTGAAGATGAGCTTCACCGCCGATTGCTGGCTGGATGTTAAGGATGCCAACGGCAAGACCCTGTTCAGTGGTCTGAAGAAGGCCAACGACGAGCTGGTGCTGGAAGGCGCCGAGCCCCTGAAGTTCATCATTGGCGCGCCCATGGCCGTCAAGCTTGACTACAAGGGTCAGTCGTTTGATATGAGCCGTTACAACAACGGTCGTACAGCCCGCTTCTCACTGCCGCAGGAGTAATCTGTTTCCCATGTCTTCTCACGAATCACCCATCATTCGTCGTAAATCCAGACAGATCATGGTTGGTAATGTACCGGTTGGGGGCGATGCCCCCATTACCGTGCAGACCATGACCAACACCAAGACCACAGATGTCGCCGCCACCATCGAGCAGATCCAGCGGATCGAGCGGGTCGGTGCCGATATCGTCCGTGTCTCCGTGCCCACCATGGAAGCGGCGGAAGCCTTCCGGCTCATCAAACAGCAGACCCGCATCCCCATCGTTGCCGATATCCACTTCGACTATCGCATCGCCCTGAAAGTGGCGGAGTACGGTGCCGACTGCCTGCGTATCAACCCGGGCAACATCGGCAACGAGCAGCGGGTGCGCTCGGTGGTCGATTGCGCGCGCGACCTCAATATCCCGATCCGTATCGGGGTCAATGGCGGGTCGCTGGAGAAAGATATCCAGGAGAAGTACGGCGAGCCGACCCCAGAGGCGCTGGTAGAGTCCGCCATGCGTCACGTGGACTATCTCGATCGTCTCGATTTCCAGGATTTCAAGGTGAGCGTCAAGGCCTCCGATGTGTTCCTGGCAGTCGGTGCCTATCGCCTGCTGGCCAAGCAGATCGAGCAGCCGCTGCACCTTGGCATCACCGAAGCGGGCGGTTTCCGTGCCGGCGCGGTGAAGTCTGCCATCGGTCTGGGCATGCTGCTCACCGACGGCATCGGCGATACCCTGCGTATCTCGCTGGCGGCGGATCCTGTGGAGGAGGTGAAGGTCGGTTTCGATATCCTCAAATCCCTGCGTATTCGCTCCCGTGGCATCAACTTTATCGCTTGCCCATCCTGCTCACGGCAGGAGTTCGATGTGATCGCCACCGTCAATGCTCTGGAAGAGCGGCTCGAAGACATCATCACCCCGATGGATGTTTCCATCATCGGCTGTGTGGTGAATGGGCCGGGCGAAGCACTGGTCTCCGACCTTGGTCTGGCGGGGGCCGCCAACAAGAGTGCCTTCTATGAGGGGGGCCAGCGGGTCGATCGGCTCGATAACAAGGATCTCATTCCAACTCTGGAGCGCCGCATTCGTGCCCGCGCCGCCATGCTGGATCCCGCCAACCGGATCCCGATGGACAAGGAGTGAGCGAAACAGGGCCACATTGGGTGGCCCTGTTTCCAGGTGACTGATTTTAAATCCCGCATCCGGATTCCCTGATTTTACCTTGGGGGGGAAAATCCCTATAATGCGGCCAAATTTTACCTCTTTTTCTCGAGTATCAACGTGGCAAAACAGATCCAAGCTATTCGCGGTATGAATGATTGCCTGCCGGAGCAGAGCCCGGTATGGCAGAAGGTTGAACAGATCCTGCGCCAGGTCGTTGCCAGCTATGGCTACAGCGAAGTGCGCATGCCGATTGTCGAGCAGACTCATCTGTTCAAGCGCGCCATCGGTGAAGTGACCGACGTGGTCGAAAAAGAGATGTACACCTTTGAAGATCGCAACGGCGACAGCCTGAGCCTGCGTCCGGAAGGGACCGCCAGCTGCGTCCGTGCCGGCATTGAACACGGTCTGCTCTACAACCAGGAACGCCGGATGTGGTACATGGGCCCCATGTTCCGTCACGAGCGTCCCCAGAAGGGCCGTTATCGCCAGTTCCACCAGTTCGGTGTCGAGCTGTTTGGCATCAACGGGCCGGACATCGACGCTGAGCTGATCATGCTGACACACCGTCTGTGGCGTCTGTTTGGCATCAGCGAGCATGTCACCCTGCAGCTCAACACCTTGGGTCAGAGCGCCGAGCGCGCCGCTTACCGCGATGCGCTGGTGGCCTATCTGGAGCAGTACAAGGATCAGCTGGACGAAGAGAGCCAGCGCCGCATGTACAGCAACCCGCTGCGGGTGCTCGACTCCAAGGATGAAAAGGTGCAGGCCATTCTGGCAGATGCCCCGCGTCTGTTCGACCATCTGGGCGAAGAGAGCCTGGCCCACTTCGAGGGACTCAAGCGCCTGCTCGAGTCTGCCGGTATCAAATACGAA
The DNA here is from genome assembly GCF_051919425.1 of Aeromonas sp. 75A. Lineage (NCBI taxonomy): Bacteria > Pseudomonadati > Pseudomonadota > Gammaproteobacteria > Aeromonadales > Aeromonadaceae > Aeromonas > Aeromonas sp. 75A. The sequence continues at coordinate 3,908,225 of NZ_JBQBES010000002.1, forward strand.
GTGAACGAGCGTCTGGTGCGTGGTCTTGACTACTACAACCTGACCGTGTTCGAGTGGGTCACCAGCAGTCTGGGTGCCCAGGGCACCGTCTGTGCCGGTGGCCGCTACGATGGTCTGGTGGAGCAGCTGGGCGGTCAACCGACCCCGGCCGTAGGCTTTGCCATGGGCATGGAGCGTCTGGTGCTGATGCTGGAGACCCTCGAGCTCAACGCCGATATCCGCCCGGCGGTGGATGTCTATCTGGCGATGGTGGGCGAGGGGACCGAACAGGCTGGCTTCCAGCTGGCCGAGCGTCTGCGCGATGCCCTGCCGGACCTGCGCCTGATGAGCCACTGCGGTGGTGGCAACTTCAAGAAACAACTCAAACGTGCCGACAAGAGCGGCGCGGCAATCGCCCTGATCCTTGGTGAGACCGAGGTGCAAAACGGGGAGATCACTATCAAATATCTGCGTGGTCAGGCCGAGCAACATACCGTCAAGGTTGACGCCGCCATTGCCCTGCTGGCAGCCAAAGGAGAGTAAGCTGTGGAAGTCTATACCACCGAAGAACAACAGGTTGAGGTTATCAAGGAGTGGTGGAAAGAGAACGGAACCTCGGTGATTGCCGGGACCGTGATCGGTCTGGTCGGTCTGTTCGGCTGGCGCTATTACAACCAGCACCAGCAAGAGACCATGGAGGCCTCCTCCCACTCTTACAACCAGGTGATTGAGCAGCTGGCCAAGGGCGATGCCGCCGGTTTCGAGCAGGCACAGCAGTTTGTCACCGCCAACAAGGGTGACTCCTACGGTGAACTGGCCGCGTTGCAACTGGCTGCCGCTGCCGTCAAGGCGGGCAAGCTGGATCTGGCTGCCGAGCAGCTGGAGCTGGTGGCGACCACGGGTGACGAGAGCATTCGTCCCATCGCGGCGCTGCGTCTGGCCCGTGTACTGAATGATCAGGGCAAGGCAGATGAAGCACTGGCCAAGCTGGCGACCATCCAGAATGACGCCTTCAAGGCGCAGGTAGCCGAAGCCCGTGGTGATGTGCTGCAAAAGCAGGGCAAGACCGAAGAGGCTCGTGATGCCTATCAGGCGGCGGCGGATGCCGGCGGCCTGCAGGGTAGCGCCGAGCTCAAGCTGAAAATGGACGATCTGGCCCTGCCGGCCGTTGCGACTGGTGAGGCACCGGATGCGTAATTTATTCAAGATGGTGGCGCTGGGGGCTGCGGTCTCCTTCGCTCTGCAGGGTTGCTCCCTGTTCAGTTCCGAAGAGGATTTGAACCCGATGGCGCCGCTGCCCAAGGTTGAATCTGCCTTCACGGCCGACACCGCATGGTCATCCACTGTGGGTGATGGCATCGGTGACTTCTACTCCCAGCTCAAGCCGGTGGTGGAAGAGGATCGTATCTATGCGGCGGCCCGCGACGGCGATGTCAGCGCCTTTGACCGTGCCAGTGGCGATCGCCTCTGGACTGTCGATCTGGCAGACCTGCCGGTTAACGCCGACAAGCGCAGCGCCCGCCTCTCGGGTGGTCTGGTCTCCCGTTACGGCAAGCTGTTCCTCGGCTCCGAGAACGGGGTGGTCTACGCCCTCAACGAAGAGAATGGCGAAGTGCTGTGGCAGACCAATGTGCCCGGTGAAGTGGTGGCAAGCCCCGCGGTGGAAGATGGCCGCGTGGTGGTGTTGACCACCTCCGGTCGCCTGATCGCCCTCGACACTGATGAAGGCAAGATGCAGTGGTCGCTCTCCGAAGAGCAGCCGCCGCTGACCCTGCGCAGTGCCGGTGCACCGGTGATCACCAACGGCGCCGTGATTTACGGTCGTGCCGATGGCAAGGTGGGCATCGCCCTGCTGAGCAACGGCCAGCCTGTGCGCCAGTCCAAGGTGGCTGATCCGCGCGGTGCCACCGAGCTGGACCGTATGGTTGACGTCGATGCCAGCCCGCTGATTGCCGGTGATGAGCTCTACGCCATCGCCTACAACGGTCAGCTGATGGCGCGCAAACTGATGACCGGCGATGAAGTGTGGAAGCGCAAGTATTCCGGCTATCGCGATCTGGCGATGACCGGCAATGCCATCGTGCTGACCGACAGTCGCAGCCATCTGTTTGCCATCGACCGTCGCAACGGTCTGGAGCTGTGGTCAAACACCCAGCTGGAAAATCGTACCGTCACTGCACCTGTCATCTTCGGTGACTATGTGGTGGTGGGTGATGTGGAAGGATACCTGTATTGGCTTGATCGTACCGACGGTACCATCAAGGCGATGCAGCAGCTCGATAGCAGTGGTCTCTATGCCGCCCCGCTGGTGGATGGCGAGACCCTGTATGTGCAGAGCCGTGACGGCAAGTTGTACGCCCTCAAGCGTCCTTGATCGTCCGATAATGTGAATATCCGGCTCCTGGTCTTCGGACCCGGAGCCTTTGTCGTCTTGAGAATGAGGCTTTTATGACTCCTGTAGTAGCCCTGGTGGGCCGCCCCAACGTGGGGAAATCCACCCTGTTTAACCGCTTGACCCGTACTCGGGATGCCCTGGTTGCCGATTTTCCCGGTCTGACCCGGGACCGTAAATACGGTCAGGCGAAGTTGGGCGAGCTGGAATTTATCGTGGTCGATACCGGCGGTATCGATGGCACCGAAGAGGGGATCGAGCTGAAGATGGCCGAGCAATCCCTGCTGGCCATCGAAGAAGCGGACGTCGTGCTGTTCATGGTGGATGCCCGTGCCGGTCTGACCGCGGCGGATCAAGCCATCGCCGAGCACCTGCGCAAGGCCCACAAGAAGGTATTTCTGGTGGCCAACAAGACCGACGGTATCGACGGTGATTCCGCGGTCTCCGAGTTCTACGGTCTGGCGCTGGGCGAGGTCTACCAGATCGCGGCCGCCCACGGTCGTGGCGTGCTGAGCCTGCTGGAACTGGCCCTGGCTCCCCATCTGGAGACCCTGGTCGACTCCGCTACCGATGAAGATGCGCAGGATGAGGAAGAGGAGGACTTCGACGAAGAAGCCCTGCTGCGCATGGTGGCTGCCGGTGAACTCGATACCAAAGAGGACACCAAGGAGACCCCGTTCGCCGACCTGCCTATCAAGTTCGCCATCGTTGGTCGTCCCAACGTCGGTAAATCTACCCTGACCAACCGTATGCTGGGTGAAGATCGGGTCATCGTCTATGACATGCCCGGCACCACCCGTGACTCCGTTTACATTCCGATGGAGCGTGACGAGCAGAAGTATGTGGTCATCGATACCGCCGGTGTGCGTCGTCGTGGCAAGGTGCACGAGACGGTGGAGAAGTTCTCCGTTATCAAGACCCTGAAAGCTATCGAAGATGCCAACGTTTGCCTGCTGGTGATCGACGCCCAGGAGACCATCACCGATCAGGACTTGAGCATCCTTGGCTATGTGCTCCACGCCGGTCGCTCCGTGGTGCTGGTGGTGAACAAGTGGGATGGTCTGGATCAGAAGGTGAAAGAGGATGTGAAGAACGAGCTGGATCGTCGCTTGGGCTTCATCGACTTCGCCCGCGTTCACTTCATCTCCGCCCTGCACGGCAGCGGTGTCGGCCATCTGTTTGAATCCATTCAGGAGGCTTACCAGTCCGCCACCCGTCGTACCAGCACGGCCATGCTGACCCGCATCATGCAGATGGCGCAGGAAGATCACCAGCCGCCGATGGTCAATGGTCGCCGCGTCAAGCTCAAGTATGCCCACGCCGGTGGCTACAACCCGCCGCGCATCGTGATCCACGGCAACCAGTTGAACGACTTGCCGGACTCCTACAAGCGGTATTTGATCAACTACTTCCGCAAGTCCCTCAAGATCATGGGCTCGCCGATCCGGGTCGAGTTCCAGGAGTCGGTCAACCCGTTTGAAGGGAAGAAGAACACCATGACCCTGAGTCAGGAACGTCAGCGCAAACGCCTGCTGAAAATGAAGAAGAAATAAGAAATAAGCCCTTGCGGCTGCCCTCACCGGCAGCCGCTTTGTTATCCTCGCCATGTTAAGGTGAGGAATAAGGGGAGGGGGATCTGCCATGGAACAAGACCATGGCAGATCCACTTTTCGAGGAGTTGATTATGGAAGCCCTGTTTTGCCCGTCATGCCAGGCTGAACTGGATACCCGCAGCAAGGAGCAAACCTGTGGCCAGTGTCAGGCCAATGTCCGCGTCACGGCCATCTGCCCCACCTGCCAGCAGGAGCTGGAGCGTCTCAAGGCGTGCGGCGCGGTGGATTACTTCTGCAACCACTGCAACTCGCTGATCTCCAAGCGGACGGTACAGTTCAAGGCGGCGCTGGTGTAAGACGATAATCAGGTGAGAAAGAAGATAAAAAAACCCGGCGAATGCCGGGTTTATGCTGTGTGCTCTGCAATAAGCAGGGTATAGGATCGATTTCTGCGCCACAGGTTGCGCTTGATGTCATTAAGCTTGAGTTTGCGTCTGGGGCTCCAGCTGCACTTCGCTTTTCTGACCAGACTGATTTTTCTACGTTTTTGCATCTTGGTCTCCTCCCAACTCAGGTGGCCATCCCGGCCTTGGGTCATTGATGGAGCCCATCCGAAATTGCTGTTATTTAATCTCTCAACATAATGAAAACAATGCGATTTCGGATAGGCTCCGATGTGAATCGATGGTAACAGAGAAGTTTGCGTGAAAACAGCCGAATAATGGCTGGTTAGCGCATGGTGATCTGATTGACCACTTCGGCGATGGCGGTGGGGCGCTCGGCCAGCTCGGGCTCGCTGTCGTTGTCGAGACTCTCCCGCTGATGTGCCTTCTGCTGCTCGTTGTCGAGCCAGAGCAGACTCTGGTAATACTGGCGCACGTTGTTGACATAGTTACGCGCCTCGCTGCCACGGGCATAGCCGTAACGTACCTTGCGGTGCCAGCGCGCCTGTTGCAGCAGCGGCAGCACCTCTTTCACGTCGCTCCAGGCGTCGGGATTCTTGCCGAGCTCTTTGGTCAGGCGGCGGGCATCCATCATGTGGCCGTAACCGATGTTGTAGGCGGTGAGGGCAAACCACACCTTCTCGTCATCGGGCACCGAATCCGGCACCTTCTCCATCATCTGTTGCAGATAGAGGGAGCCACCTTTGATGCTCTCTTCCGGATGAAGCCGGTCGTTGACTCCCATTGCCTTGGCGGTGGGCTCGGTCAGCATCATCATGCCGCGCACGCCGGTGTAAGAGCGGGCCTGCGGGTCCCAGTGAGACTCCTGATAGCTGATGGCGGCGAGCAGACGCCAGTCGATATTCTTGGCGTGAGTCTGGAACAGCGGCTGGTACTTGGGCAGCAGGCTCTTGGCGCGCTTGAGGAAGGTGCGGGTATCGACAAAGTCGAAGTTCTGCACGTGGCCGAAGTACTTCTCGTCCAGCTTGGCGATGGCACCATCCATAAAGCGCTGACCGAAGAAGTCGATCACGCTGGCATAGAGGCTGTCATCGGGCAGCTTGCTCATGGCCCAGGCAACGGTCTGCTTCTGGGCCAGGGTCAGCCCCTCGGTGAGCTCCGGGTAGTAGCGCTGGGTACGGGCCAGCACGGTATCCTGCACCACCGTGTAGTCAATCTTGCCATCCACCACCTGCTTGAGCAGCTCCTCCACATCGGCGTTGTCGCTGGTGCTCCAGGCTAGTTTCGGATTTTCTTTGCTCATCTCTTTGAGCAGGTCTTCCCCGGTGGAGCCGGCGGCCACCACCAGCTTGCCCTTGATATCGTTCAATGAGGCCGGCTTGGGTTTGCCGTTGCGGTAGACCAGTTTGGGGGAGACCTGGTAGAAGCCCGGGCCGAAGCGAAACAGCTCGCGCCGCTCGGGAGTGACCATGATGGCGGCAGCCGCCAGATCGAGTTTGCCCTTTTTCAGCAGGGTGACAAGTTGATCAGTAGTGTCGACCGGGATGATGGTGAGTTTCACCCCCAACCAGTCGGCATAATTTTGTGCCAGCTCGTAATCGAACCCCTGGGCGAGGTCGTCACGCTGGTAATAGGAGGTGGGACCATAGATGGTGCCAACCCGGATCTCGCCTCGCTGGCGGATCTGCTCCAGCTGGCTGGAGGGGCTATAGAAGTCGCAGCCAACCAGTGTCAGCGTCAACAACAGCCCGATAAACAGTCGAAAAATGCAGCGCAAGTAGGTGAGTACCTTTGTTGAAAAAATCGGCATTTGTCAAAAAAGAGGCACCTTTATACCAGAGAGTGTGCGCAGAGTCACACTGCACGAAGTGAGAAAAACGTTTGTCCGCTGTGAGCCAGATCCCTATAATACGCGCGTCTCAATTCCCCCCCACTTTAAAACTTGGTGAGAAAGGTCATATGGATATCTTGCGTGGTGCCCCAGCACTGTCTGATTTTCGTGTCCAAAAACTGCTGCAACGCTTCGCACAGATGAGAAACGAGAGTGGAGTAGAGAGCGGAGTAGAGAGCGGAGTAGAGATAGAGGATGTCTATGCCGAATACGTGCACTTTGCCGAGCTGACAAGCCCCCTCTCTCCCCCCGAGCGAGCGACCTTGGGCCAGCTTTTGCGCTACGGCCCGACCATCCCCGAACACACCCCCAGCGGTCAGCTGTTTCTTGTTACCCCCCGCCCCGGCACTATCTCCCCCTGGTCTTCCAAAGCAACCGACATCGCCCACAACTGCGGCCTGCAACAGGTTAAGCGGCTGGAGCGTGGTATTGCCTATTACCTGACCATCAAGGGGCAGGGTGAGCTGAGTGCCGCCCAGCGCAGCGCCATTGCCGCCGTGCTCCATGATCGGATGATGGAAGTGGTGTTTGCCGAGATGAGCGAAGCTGCCGCCCTGTTTGCTCACCACGAGCCGCGCCCCTTCATCCAGGTGGATGTGCTGGGCGGTGGTCGCGCAGCCCTGGCCGACGCCAACGTGGCGCTCGGTCTGGCGCTGGCCGACGACGAAATCGACTATCTGGTGGAGAACTTCGCCAAGTTGGGTCGCAACCCCAACGACATCGAGCTCTACATGTTCGCCCAGGCGAACTCCGAGCACTGCCGTCACAAGATCTTCAATGCCGACTGGACCATCGATGGCGAGCAGCAGCCCAAGTCGCTATTCAAGATGATCAAAAACACCTTCGAGCAGACGCCGGATCATGTCCTCTCTGCCTATAAAGACAACGCCGCCGTGATGGAAGGGAGCCAGGGGGGCCGCTTCTTCCCGAGCCCGGCCAACGGCGAATACCAGTATCACCAGGAACAGGTTGACATCCTGATGAAGGTGGAGACCCACAACCACCCGACCGCGATCTCCCCGTTCCCGGGCGCAGCCACCGGCTCCGGCGGCGAAATCCGCGACGAGGGAGCCACCGGTCGCGGTGCCAAGCCCAAGGCGGGTCTGGTCGGTTTCTCCGTCTCCAACCTGCGCATTCCCGGCTTCGAGCAGCCCTGGGAGCAGGATTTCGGCAAGCCGAGCCGTATCGTCAGTGCCTTCGACATCATGCAGGAGGGGCCGCTCGGCGGCGCCGCGTTTAACAACGAGTTCGGCCGTCCGGCCATTCTCGGCTACTTCCGTACCTTCGAAGAGGAGGTGCCGAGCCACAACGGCGTCGAGGTGCGTGGCTACCACAAACCCATCATGCTGGCAGGCGGCATCGGCAACATCCGCACCGAACATGTCCAGAAAGGGGATATCCCGGTCGGCGCGGCGCTGATCGTGCTGGGCGGCCCGGCGATGAACATCGGTCTGGGCGGTGGTGCCGCATCCTCCATGGCCTCCGGCCAGTCGGCCGAAGATCTCGACTTTGCCTCGGTGCAGCGTGACAACCCCGAGATGGAGCGCCGTTGCCAGGAGGTGATCGATCGCTGCTGGCAGCTGGGTGACGACAACCCTATCGTCTTTATCCACGATGTGGGGGCGGGTGGTCTCTCCAACGCCATGCCGGAGCTGGTCAACGACGGTGAGCGCGGTGGTCGTTTCGATCTGCGCGCCATCCAGAGCGACGAGCCGGGCATGAGTCCGCTGGAGATCTGGTGCAACGAATCCCAGGAGCGTTACGTCCTGGCGGTAGCGCAGGACAAGCTGCCGCTGTTCAAGGCGCTGTGCGAGCGTGAGCGCGCCCCCTATGCCGTCATCGGTACCGCGACCGAAGAGAAGCATCTGACCCTCTCTGACGACCACTTTGACAACCAGCCCATCGATCTGCCGCTGGACGTGCTGCTCGGCAAGGCCCCCAAGATGCACCGCGACGTGGTGACTCTGCCTGCACAGGGCAAAGCGCTCCAGCTCGATGGCATCACTTTGAGTGACGCAGCCGAGCGGGTTCTGCGTCTGCCGACCGTGGCGGAGAAGTCCTTCCTTATCACCATCGGCGATCGCAGCGTGACTGGCTTGGTCAATCGCGATCAGATGGTTGGCCCCTGGCAGATCCCGGTGGCCGATTGCGCCGTCACCGCTGCCACCTACGACAGCTATCACGGCGAAGCCATGTCCATGGGCGAGCGTACCCCGGTGGCGCTGCTCTCCCACGCCGCCTCCGCTCGCATGGCGGTGGCGGAAGCGCTTACCAACCTGGCGCCGGCCCACATCGGGTCGCTGAAGCGGGTCAAGCTCTCCGCCAACTGGATGGCCGCTGCCGGTCACCCGGGGGAAGATGCCGGTCTCTATGAGGCGGTCAAAGCGGTGGGCGAGGAGCTCTGCCCAGCCCTTGGCATCACCATTCCGGTGGGCAAGGACTCCATGTCCATGAAGACCCGCTGGCAGCAGGATGGCAAGGAGCACAGCGTCACCTCGCCGCTCTCCCTGCTCATCTCCGCCTTTGCCCGGGTCGAAGATGTGCGCAACACGGTTACGCCACAACTGCGTACCGATCTCGGTGAAACCGACCTTATCCTCATCGACCTTGGCAACGGCAAGCAGCGCCTCGGCGCATCTGCGTTGGCGCAGGTCTATCGCCAGTTGGGTGACAAGGCGCCGGATCTCGACAATCCGGTCCAGCTCAAAGGCTTCTTCAACGCCATTCAGGCGCTGGTGGCCGATCGCAAGCTGATCGCCTATCACGACCGCTCCGACGGCGGCCTGTTTGTCACTCTGGTGGAGATGGCGTTTGCTGGTCACTGCGGTCTCGACATCCAGCTCGATCGTATCGGTGGCGAGCTGTTGCCTGCGTTGTTCAACGAGGAGCTGGGCGCCGTCATTCAGGTGCGTCGTGAAGATAAAGAGGCGGTGATGACCCTGCTGGCCGGCCACGGTCTGGCAGCCTGCTCCCATGTGCTCGGTACCGTGCGCGAAGGGGATCTCATCACCCTGCAACGGGCCGGTCAGGAGGTCTATCGTGCCAGCCGTACCGCCCTTCGCACCATCTGGGGCGAGACCAGCTGGCAGATGCAGCGCCTGCGCGACAACCCGGCGTGCGCCGACAGTGAGCACGCGGCCCGTCAGGACGCCACCGATCCGGGTCTGCATGCCAAGCTGACTTACAACCCGTCCGAGGATGTGGCTGCACCTTACATTGCCCGCGGGGTCTCCCCCCGTCTGGCGGTGCTGCGCGAGCAGGGGGTCAACTCCCACGTTGAGATGGCGGCGGCGTTCGATCGTGCCGGTTTCGCGGCGGTCGATGTCCATATGAGCGACATTCTCTCCGGTCGCATCAAGCTGGAGGAGTTCCAGACCCTGGTGGCCTGTGGCGGTTTCTCCTACGGTGACGTGCTGGGGGCGGGGGAAGGCTGGGCCAAGTCCATCCTGTTCAACGACAACGCCCGCGAGCAGTTCCAGCGCTTCTTCGAGCGCGGCGATACCCTCTCTCTGGGTGTCTGCAACGGTTGCCAGATGATGTCCAACCTGCGAGACCTCATCCCGGGCGCCGATCTGTGGCCGCGCTTTGTACGTAACCGCTCCGAGCGCTTCGAGGCCCGCTTCAGTCTGGTTGAGGTGCAGGAGTCCCCGTCGGCCTTCTTCGCGGGGATGGCAGGCTCCGTGATGCCCATTGCCGTTTCCCACGGGGAAGGGCGTGTCGAGGTACGCGATGCCGCTCACCTGAGCGCACTACAGCAGAGCGGTCTGGTAGGGCTGCGCTTTGTCGACAACCGCGGCAGCGTGACCGAGCAGTACCCGGCCAACCCGAATGGCTCGCCGGACGGCATCACCGCCGTGACTACCACCGACGGTCGCGCCACCATCATGATGCCGCACCCGGAGCGGGTGTTCCGCACCGTGGCCAACTCCTGGCACCCTGATAACTGGGGTGAGGACGGTGCCTGGATGCGGATGTTCCGCAATGCCCGGGTTCGTCTGGGTTAATAGAGATGGCGCTAGCGCGTAACAACAGAAACCGGCCAATTGGCCGGTTTTTTTTATGGAGCAACTGAGTGGGTTAGGCAAGCGAGGTGGCCAGTCAGCCAATGGCTTTGTCGCAGCGTATGTTGATGAGGGAGAGAGTTGATCCATGCTCTGCAAATGGGTTCGGGGGAAAGGATGAGGATAAAAAAAACCGGCAGCCAAGGCTGCCGGTTTTGATTTGGAGAAGGGGATTATTGCAGAACTACGTTCTGGAAACCCTGTACCAGAGAGATGACCGGTTGTGGGTAGAGGCCGAGCAACACCACCAGCGCTGCAGAGAGCAGCACTACCAAACCACCGGAGGAGAGTGCCCAGTCGGCGCTGGCATCGCGCTGCTGCATACCCGGTTCGCGCAGATAGAGGGTCACCATCACCTTGAGGTAGTAGTAGAGACCCAGTGCGCTGCCGAGCACGATGGCACCGGAGAGCCACCAGAGCTGCGCCTCGACGGTGACGCCGATGAGGTAGAACTTGCCGATAAAGCCGAGGGTCATCGGGATGCCTGCCAAGGAGAGCATCATCACCGTCAGCACGGCTGTGAGGTAAGGACGCTTCCAGAACAAGCCGCGATAGCTGTGCAGGGAGTCTGCATCCTTGCCGCGATAGGGGCTCGACATCATGCTCACCACCCCAAAGGCACCCAGGCTGGTGAACAGATACATCAGCAGGTAGACCCCGGCTGCTTCCACCGGCATCTGGCCGAATCGGCTCGCCACGATTACCGCCAGCAGGTAGCCGAAGTGGGAGATGGAGGAGTAACCCAGCATCCGTTTGATGTTGGTTTGCACCAGGGCCAGCAGGTTGCCGACCAGGATGGAGATGACCGCCATGGCTGCCAGCAGCCAGTGGATCATGGGATCGCTCGCCGCCGGTACCGCCAGATAGAAGCGCAGCAGCACGGCAAAGACCGCCACCTTGCTGACGGTGGCGAGGAAGGTGGCGACCGGTGCCGGGGCACCTTCGTAGACATCCGGGGTCCAGAGGTGGAAGGGGGCCAAGGAGAGTTTAAAGGCGAAACCGACCAGCATTAACCCCAAACCCCCCATCAGCAGCGGGTGGTGAGCCGGGCTCTCGGCCAGGGTCTGCCCCAGGGCTGCAAAGCTCAGGCTGCCTGCCTGTGCATAGAGCAGCGCCATGCCAAACAGCAGGAAGGCGGTAGCTGCGGCAGAGAGCACCATGTATTTCACCGCGGCTTCCAGCGAGTGGCGCTCGCGGTAGGCGTAACCCACCAGACCGAACATCGGCAGGGTCAGCATCTCGATCCCGATAAAGAGAGAGGCGAGGTGACGGGAGCAGGCCAGCACCAGACCACCAGCGGTGGCGATCAGCAGCAGCAGGAAGAACTCCTCCCGGTTGTCCGGGTAGGCTTTCAGCCACGATTGACCGAAGGTGCAGGTGGCCAGGGCGCCGATGAGCACCAGTCCCATGTAGAAGACGGCGTAACTGTCCACTTGCAGCAGCGGGGTGACCCCCTGATCCCCTTGCGCCATCACGATGGGCAGCGAGAACAGAGCAAGGTTGAGGCCAACAATGGTCACGGTAAAGGCGGTAGTGACACAGCGGCGCCACGCGATGGCCAGCATCAGGGCCGCCATGGCCCCGGTGGTCAACAGCAGGGGAAGCAGTGCCAGCAGTTGGGAAGCGGAGAAAGTCATTGCAGGGCTCCAGCAGTCGGCAGCAGATACCAGTGCAGCACGTTGATAAGGCTGCTGCTGGCGGTGTCAATCACGGGTTGGGGATAGAGGCCAAGCAGAACCAGCAGGCCCGCGATCACCATCATCATGGTCAGCTCGCGGCGATCCAGTCCCTTGAGCATGCTCTCATCCTTGGCGGGGCCAAAGCAGGCGCGCTGCAACATGATGAGGGAGTAGACCGAGGCCAGTACCAGACCGAAGGTGGCGACCGCCGTGATGACAGGGGCAACCTGGAAGCTGCCGACCAGGATCAGGAACTCGCCGACAAAGTTGCCGGTGCCCGGCATGCCGAGCGACGCTACCGAGAAGAACAGCATCACGCCGGGCAGATAGCGCAGGCGTCCCCACAGGCCGCCCATCTGGCGCAGATCCCGGGTGTGCAACCGCTCGTAGAGCTGACCGCAGAGGATAAAGAGGCCGGCAGCCGAGAGACCGTGGGCGATCATCTGCACCACGGCGCCCTGCAGGGCCAGCTCGCTACCCGAGTAGATGGCGATCATCACAAAACCCATGTGGGAGATGCTGGTGTAGGCTACCAGCCGTTTGATGTCGGTCTGGGCAAAGGCCACGATGGCACCGTAGACGATACCGATCAGGCCAAGCACCATGGCGTAGGGGGCAAACTCGGCGGACGCCTCGGGGAAGAGCGGCAAGGCAAAACGCAGCAGACCGTAGGCGGCGGTTTTGAGCAAAATACCGGCGAGATCCACCGAGCCTGCGGTCGGCGCCTGACTGTGGGCATCCGGCAGCCAGCCGTGCAGCGGCACCAGTGGCATCTTGACCGCGAAGGCGATAAAGAAGCCCAGCATCAGCAGCCACTGAACGCCCTTGCTCATCGGGGTATTGAGCAGCTCCAGATAGTTGAAGGTGAAGACTCCGGTGGCATGCTGGTGGGTCAGCACCAGCCCGATGATGGCCACCAGCATGATAAGGCCCGAAACCTGGGTGTAGATAAAGAACTTGGTCGCGGCGTTGATCCGTGATTTGCCGTCAGTGACCGAATGGCCCCAGAGCGCAATCAGGAAGTACATGGGGACCAGCATCATCTCCCAGAAGAAGAAGAAGAGGAACAGGTCCAGCGCCATAAAGACCCCGAGCACGCCGCCCAGGATCCAGAGCAGGTTGAGGTGGAAGAAGCCGATGCGCTGCACGATCTCTTTCCACGAACAGAGAATGGCCAGTACTCCGATAAAGCAGGTGAGGATCACCATCAAGAGCGACAGGCCATCCACCGCCAGATGCAAAGAGATGCCGAAGCGGGGGATCCAAGGCAGGCGCCACTCGGCGGCCCAGGCGGAGGCAGCACCAGAGACGCCCGCGCTGTCGAGGCCGGTCGTGGCAAGGGAGAAATCACCACTTAGCCAGATGGCACAGGAGAGCAGCAGGCTGGCGCTCATGGAGAGCAGGGCAACCCAACGGACAAACTGCCCGCCGAGACGCTCCATCTGCCAGCAGAGCAAGCCGCCGATAAAAGGAATTAGCAAGATCCAGAGTAAGGTCACGGTATCAGCTCTCGTTCAAGTTCATATGAGATTGCGCTCCCTGTTCCATCAGGGAGAGCAAACAGCCTGGCTGTATGATTGTCCGGTTGTTCATCGAGTTACCCCAGCAGCAACAGCGCCAGCACCAGCACGGCGCCGATCCCCATGGAGGCGGCATACCAGCGCAACTTGCCGGTCACGGTCCAGGCTAGCAGCTGGTTGCCACGCAGGGCAAGCCAGGCGGGCAGGCCCATCATCCAGTCCAGCGGATCCTGCCCGACCAGACGGGTCGCCAGCAGATAGGGTTTGACCCACAGCTGGTCATAGAGCCAGTCAAAGCCCCAAGCGTTGAACCAGAGGGTGCTGAGCAGGCGGCCCGGCGCGCTGTTGGCAATGGAGGTGGCCAGACGGCGCTCACCAAGGAACAGAAACGCGGCCAGCGCGATGCCAGCAATGGCAATGATGCCGGAGGTGATCTCCAGCGCATGGCGACCCTCTTCGATATGGTCCCCCGGGCCTGCGGGTAGTACACCTGCCAGTGGCGGGGTGATCAGCGCGCCTATGCCGGTGGAGAGCACCAGCAATACCAGCAGCGGCAGATGGTGAGCCAGACCGTGGCCCGCATGGGCTTTGGTCTGCTCTTGGCCATGGAAGGCGATAAAGATCAGCCGGAAGGTGTAGAGCGAGGTGAGGAATGCCCCTACCAGACCTGCCCACAGCAGCGCGCTTTGGCCAGAGGCTTCTACTTGCCACAGGATGGCGTCCTTACTGTAGAAGCCGGAAGTGACCAGCGGCAACGCCGCCAGCGCAGAGCCGCCCACCAGGAAGCAGGCATAGACCAGCGGCAAACTCTTGCGCAGGCCACCCATCTTGAAGATGTTCTGCTCATGGTGGCAGGCAACGATAACGGCACCGGCGGAGAGGAACAGCAGCGCCTTGAAGAAGGCGTGGGTCATCAGGTGGAAGATGGCCCCTTCCCATGCGCCGACACCGAGAGCCAGGAACATGTAGCCAATCTGGCTCATGGTGGAGTAGGCGAGGATCCGCTTGATATCGGTCTGAACCAGCGCGGCAAAGCCTGCCAGCACCAGGGTGATGGCGCCAACCAGCCCGACCAGATGGAGGATCTCTGGCGCCAGCAGGAACAGGCCGTGGGTACGGGCAATCAGGTAGACACCGGCGGTCACCATGGTGGCGGCGTGGATCAGCGCTGAGACAGGGGTCGGGCCTGCCATCGCATCCGCCAGCCAGGTTTGCAGCGGCAGCTGGGCCGATTTGCCGACCGCGCCGCCCAAGAGCATCAGGCAGGCCAGCGACAGGGCAGGGGAGCCCTCGGCAAACAGGGTCGGGGCACGAACCAGCAGCTCGTGGATATTGAGGGTGCCCAGTTCCCGATAGAGGATAAACAGGCCGATGGCGAGGAAGACATCACCCACCCGGGTCACGACAAATGCCTTGAGGGCCGCCGCGCCGTTCTTGCGATCCTTGTAGTAGAAGCCGATCAGCAGATAGCTGCACAGCCCCACCCCTTCCCAGCCGAGGTAGACAAACAGCAGGTCATCGGCCAGTACCAGAAACAGCATGCTGGCGATAAAGAGGTTGGTGTAGGTGAAGAAGCGGGAGTAACCCTC
Organism: Aeromonas sp. 75A; assembly: GCF_051919425.1. NCBI lineage: Bacteria > Pseudomonadati > Pseudomonadota > Gammaproteobacteria > Aeromonadales > Aeromonadaceae > Aeromonas > Aeromonas sp. 75A. The sequence continues at coordinate 3,923,293 of NZ_JBQBES010000002.1, forward strand.
TTCCCCACGCATATACCAGGAGGCGAACAGGTGGATGAAGAAACCCACCCCGGTCACCACCCCCAGCATGGTCAGCGACAGGCCATCCAGTGCCAGCGAGAAGCTCGGGGTAAAGTTGCCCACCGCCATCCATTGCCACAGGCGCTGGACATAGACGCCCCCCTCGGGCGGGTTGCCCAGAAAGTCGATGCCCACCCACAGGGTAGTGAGGGCCGACAGGCCAATGGAGCCAACCCCGATCAGCGCCGAGGTACGCTCGCCAAACCGGCCGAGGGAGAAGGCCAGCACCAGCCATCCCAGCAGCGGAAATAGAAAAGTCAGATATAAGAGGCTCATCCGCGCATCTCGCTCACAGTGTCCACGTTCAGGGTGTGGTAACGACGATAGAGCAGCAGTAACAGGGCAAGGCCGATACTGGCCTCCGCTGCCGCCAGAGAAATCACCAGGATATACATGATCTGGCCATCGGCCTGGGCCCAGCGGCTACCCGCCACCACAAACGCCAGTGCCGAGGCATTCATCATGATCTCGATACTCATCAGGATGTAGAGCAGGTTGCGGCGGATCAGCAGACCGCACAAGCCGATGCAGAACAGCACCGCGGCCAGCAGGAGGCCGTGCTCCATAGGGATTCCATTCATTGCTGACCTCCTTCTTGTGCAGAGCGGGATGCTGTGCGGGGGACGGAGAGCACTTCACCACTCTTTTCTTCCCGACCCAGGTGATAGGCGGTCACCAGACCCGCCAGCAGCAGGATCGAGGCGAGCTCCACCGCCAGCACATAGGGGCCAAATAGTTCGACACCCACCTGCTTGGCGGTCACCTCGGTCACTCCTATCAGGCCCCCACTCACCCCGAGGATGCCGTGGGCCAGAAAGCCCAGCAGGATCAGCGAGAGCAGGGCTGGGCCCCCCCAGGTCATGGGGGTGAGCCACTTTTTCTCCTGCGCCTGCGCTGAACCCAGGTTCAGCATCATCACCACGAACACGAACAGCACCATGATGGCGCCGGCGTAGACGATCACCTGCAGGGCGCCCGCAAAGGCGGCACCCAGGCAGAAGAAGATCATGGCCACGGCGATTAGGGAGATGATGAGATTGAGCAGCGCATGCATGGGATTGCTGGTGCTGATCACCCGCAGCGTGCTGTAAATGGCCACCAGGGCCGAGGCATAAAATGCCAGTTCCATGATTGACTCCTCAGGGCAGCAGGCTCTTGACATCGATGGGCTTGGCTTCGTTTTCGGCATCCCCTTTCGGCTTGCCGTCGATGGCCATCCCGCTCATGCGATAGAAGTTGTAGTCCGGGTATTTGCCGGGCCCGCTGATCAGCAGATCTTCCTTCTCGTACACCAGATCCTGGCGGCGATACTCACCCATCTCGAAATCCGGTGTCAGCTGGATGGCGGTGGTGGGGCAGGCCTCTTCACACAGGCCGCAGAAGATGCAGCGAGAGAAGTTGATGCGAAAGAACTCCGGATACCAGCGACCATCTTCCCGCTCGGATTTTTGCAGCGAGATGCAGCCGACCGGGCAGGCAACTGCGCAGAGGTTGCAGGCCACGCAGCGCTCGTCCCCGTCGGGGTCGCGGGTCAGCACGATGCGACCGCGGTAGCGGGGGGCCGCATAGACTGCCTGCTCCGGATAGCTGAGGGTTTCACGGGGCCGCCAGGCATGGGAGAAGACCATGGCCAGGCTGCGTAACTGGGTGCCGACACCCTGAATAATGCTAACAATTTTCATATTGAGTGCCTCACTGCGTACTTATCAGTACAACTGCCGCGGTGACCAGCATATTGAGCAGGGTCAGCGGCAAGCAGACTTTCCAGCCAAACGCCATCACCTGGTCAAAGCGCGGGCGAGGCAGGGAGGCCCGCAGCAGGATGAAGAACACCATGAAGCAGGCGGTCTTCAGAGCAAACCAGATGAAGGGGGGCAACCAGGGACCATGCCAGCCACCAAAGAAGAGGGTCACGATGAGCGAGGAGATCAGCACGATGCCGATATATTCGCCCACGAAGAAGAGACCCCACTTCATCCCCGCATACTCGATGTGATAGCCGTCGGCGAGCTCCTGCTCGGCTTCCGGCTGATCGAACGGGTGACGGTGGGTGACGGCGACACCGGCAAACAGGAAGGTGACAAAGCCCAGGATCTGGGGCACCACGTTCCACAAGTCTGCCTGTGCCTCGACGATATCCCGCAGGTTGAAACTGCCGGTCTGGATCACGATCCCCATCAGCGACAAGCCCAGAAACACCTCGTAGGAGAGGGTCTGGGCCGAGGCACGCAAGCTGCCGAGCAATGAGTATTTGTTGTTGCTCGACCAGCCGGCGAACAGCACCGCATAGACCGCCAGCCCCGCGATGGCCAGGATGTAGAGCAGTCCCACATTGAGATCCGCCACGCCCCAGGTGGGGGTGATGGGCACCACCGCAAACGCCAGAATAAAGGCAGTGAAGGCGATGATGGGGGCCAGGATAAAGATCCGCCGATCAGCGAACGGCGGGATCCAGTCCTCCTTGAAGAACATCTTGATCATGTCGGCGGCCAGCTGGAGCAGACCAAACGGCCCCACCCGGTTGGGGCCGTAGCGATCCTGCCACAGGGCCAGCAGACGGCGCTCGATGAAGCTCATGAAGGCGCCAGCCCCCACGATCCCCACCAGCACGATCAGTGCCTTGCCCACCTCCAGCAACAGATCGATCAGCGACTCGCTCATGCGATCACCTCCTGCAGGGTAGTGATTGAGGCTTGTTGCAGGGCCGTCGGCAGGCCGTTTACCCCAAGGGGGAGCCCCACCAGACCGGCGCTCAGCTGCTCGCTCAGGCGCAGGCGCAGTTGCCAGTGGCTACCGCCCCAGGAGAAGGAGACCTGACTGCCCCCGTGGAGGGCCAGACGCTGCGCATCTGCTGGATTCAATACCAGCTCGGGTTCGTTCATTCGGGCCTGAATAACCGGGCTGCGAGCGGAGAGCTCTTCGCCGCCAAACAGCTGGGCATAATTGACCACTTGCAGCGCCTCTGCGGCCTTGAAGGGGGCGGGGATGGTGGTGAACCAGCCGAGCAGCTCCTTGCCTTCCGCCTGCGGGTCTGTTGCTTCCAGCAGACGGCGACCCGGATCGCCAGCACGCAGTTTGCCACCCACTTCATCCTGGAACTTGTTCCAGGCGGAGGGAGAGTTCCAGCCCGGCGCCCAGGCGAACGGTACTTGCGGCAGCGGCTGACGGGCTCCGGCATACCCTTCCATGGAGAAGTTGAAGGGGGAGTCGGGATCTTGCGCTACCCGTGGCTCGCTGACGTTCTGATCCGCCAGCATGGAGGTGCGACCACTGTAGCGGTGTGGCTCGCGGGCCAACCGCATGCCACGGATCCGCAAGCCTGCGTTGGGCGCCGCTTCCAGCATGGTAGCGAGCAGCGGGTGGCTGCTGGCGCAAGCGTGGCTGATCTGCTCGAAGTTCTGCCAGCGCAGCGGCTTGCGTTCGATCGCCCCTTGCAGCGCCGCCAGCCAGCGCCACCCTTCACGCACCTGAATATCGGCGTTGTAAAAGGCGGGTGCATAGACCTGGAAGAAGCGCTGGGCGCGCCCTTCCATGTTCACCAGGGTGCCATCGGCCTCGGCAAAACTGGCCGCTGGCAGCACCAGATCAGCCTTGTTGGCGGTCGGGGTCGCCTGATGGTCTATGACCAGCAGGTGCTGCAGCCGTGCCAGTGCAGCATCCACCCGGTTGCGCGGCGCGCGGCGGTAGAGATCGTTCTCCAGAGTGACCAGCGCCAACCCCTCTTCTGACTCGATACGCGCAAGGGCGGCTTCGAGCGGCTTGTCTGACAAGGTTTGAGCGCCCAGCATGGCCAGCCCCAGCGAGTTGGCCTCTTGGCCAACCAGCGCGATGCTCACCTCCTGAGCTCGACCTTTCAGGGCGCGGGCAATGTTGCTGGCCGCCTCAAGCAGCGCCACGTCACGGGCACTGGAGCCTGCAATGATGAGCGGCTTCTTGGCGTTGCCGAGCAGCTCGGCCCAGCGAGTCGCTTGTGCCTGCTGCTCGGGGCAGAGGTCGGCCACGGCCGGTGCTACTGGGTCGAGCAGGTTGGCGATGGCAAAGCCAAGGCGCGCCTGATCGGCATAGGGGGCGTGCAGCTTGTCGGCCGCCACATCGTCCAGACGGGTTGTGTCGAGGCTGGTGATGAGCAGCGGGTAGCGCTCGTTCTGACCCAGGGTCTGAACGGCGGCGACTTGCCACAGATCCACCTTCATCTTGCGGGCAAGCTCGCGGGCCTTGCCCTTGACGGCTTGGCGCAGCGCCAACGCGATACGGGCGGCGCTCATGGTGACATCTTCACCGAGCAGCAGAATGGCGTCGGCCTCTTCCATGTCCCGCAGGCTCGGGGTTGGCACGCTGCCCTGTTGCAGGATCTGCAGCATCTTCAGCTGACAGGCCCATTCGGCCTGCTCGACGCCAGCGTAGAAGTTGTCTGCACCCACCAGCTCGCGCAGGGCAAAGTTGCTCTCCAGCGAGGCGCGGGGCGATCCGATGCCGATGAGGCCGCGGGCCGTGCGCAGGGCATCGGCGGCTCGGTTGAGGGCGCCATCGACCGTGATGGCCAGCTGGTCGTTGCCATCTTTGAGCAGCGGTTGGCGCGGGCGGTCGGCCAGATTGACGTAGCCATAGCCAAAGCGGCCACGGTCACAGAGGAAGTAGTGGTTGACGCTGCCGTGGAAGCGGTTTTCGATGCGGCGCAGCTCGCCATAACGCTCGCCCGGACTGATGTTGCAGCCCACGGAGCATTGCTGGCAGATGCTGGGGGCAAATTGCATGTCCCACTTGCGGTTGTAACGTTCGGAGTGGGTCTTGTCGGTGAAGACGCCGGTGGGGCAGACCTCCACCAGGTTGCCGGAAAATTCGCTCTCCAGAGTGCCATCCTCGACCCGCCCGAAATAGACGTTGTCGTGGGCACCGTAGACCCCGAGATCCTCGCCACCGGCATAATCCTTGTAGTAGCGGACGCAGCGATAGCAGGCGATGCAGCGGTTCATCTCGTGACCGATGAAGGGGCCCAGCTCCTGATTCTGGTGGGTGCGTTTAGTGAAGCGGTAGCGACGGCTGTTGTGGCCTGTCATCACCGTCATATCCTGCAGGTGGCAGGCGCCGCCCTCTTCACACACCGGGCAGTCGTGGGGGTGGTTGGTCATCAGCCACTCCACCACGCTCTTGCGAAATTCTTTAGCCTCTTCATCCTCAATGGCGATGTAGCTGCCATCAGTGGCCGGGGTCATGCAGGACATGACCAGACGGCCGCGCTTGTCATCGGCATTCTGATACTGTTTCACCGCACACTGGCGGCAGGCGCCAACGCTACCCAGCGCCGGATGCCAGCAGAAATAGGGGACGTCCAGACCCAGCGACAGACAGGCTTGCAGCAGGTTATCTGCTCCGTCTACCTCGTACTCTTTGCCGTCTACATAAATGGTTGCCATACAACTTCCCTGAAACCTGTTTTGTGAAATCTGTGGTGTCGTTACCAGCGCTCGCCCAGCAGATTGGGCTGGATCCCTTTGACCGGCTTGCGGTTATCACCGCTGCCTTTGATCCCGGCCTCGAATTCGGAGCGGAAATATTTGATGGCGCTGGCCAGCGGCTCGACGGCGCCCGGCGCGTGGGCGCAGAAGGTCTTGCCCGGGCCAAGGAAACCGCAGAGTTGCTCCAGAGTCGCCAGATCGCCGGATTGCCCTTCGCCACGCTCCAGTGCCCGCAGCAGCTTGACGCTCCAGGGCAGGCCGTCGCGGCAGGGCGTGCACCAGCCGCACGATTCGCGGGCGAAGAACTCCTCCATGTTGCGCAGCAGGGAGACCATGCTGATGGAGTCATCCACCGCCATGGCGAGGCCGGTCCCCATCCGGGTGCCGACCTTGCCGATACCGGCGGTATACATCTGGGCATCGAGGTGCTCCGGCAGCAGGAAACCGGTTCCCGCGCCGCCCGGTTGCCAGGCTTTCAGGCGATAGCCGCTCTTCATGCCGCCGGCGTAATTTTCAAACAGCTCGCGGGCGGTGATGCCAAACGGCAGCTCCCAGACCCCGGGGTTGTTCACCTTGCCGGAGAAGCCCATCAGCTTGGTGCCGTGATCTTCCGAGCCCGGCAGCGCCAGCCCGTGATACCAGGCGACCCCGTTGCCGATAATGGCGGGGACGTTGCAGAGGGTTTCGACGTTGTTGACGCAGGTGGGTTTGCCCCAGACGCCGGAGACGGCGGGGAAGGGGGGTTTGGCGCGCGGGTTGGCACGGCGCCCTTCCAGCGAATTGATCAACGCCGTCTCTTCACCACAGATGTAGCGGCCGGCGCCGGTGTGGACGAACAGCTCGAAGTCAAAACCGGATCCCAGAATGTTCTTGCCCAGTAGACCGGCGGCCTTGGCCTCTTCCACCGCACGGCGCAGATGGATGGCGGCATCAACGTATTCGCCGCGCAGGAAGATATAGCCGCGATAGGCCTTGAGCGCCCGAGCACTGATGATCATCCCCTCGATCAGCAGATGGGGCAGTTGCTCCATCAGCAGGCGATCTTTCCAGGTGTTGGGCTCCATCTCGTCGGCGTTGCAGAGCAGGTAACGGATGTTCATGCTCTCGTCTTTGGGCATCAGCCCCCACTTCACACCCGTGGGGAAGCCCGCGCCGCCACGCCCCTTGAGACCGGCATCCTTGACGGTACTGACAATCTCGTCCGGGCTCATCTGGCCGAGCGCCTTGCGCACCGCTTCATAGCCCTGTTTGGCCTGATACTCCTCCAGCCACACCGGCTGGCCGTCATCCCGCAGCCGCCAGGTGAGCGGGTGGGTCTCGGGGGCTCGCGGGGTGCGATTGGCGGTGCCAAGAGAGGCGAGGATCTTGTTTTGCGGCAGGCTCATGGGTAAGCCTCCAGCGTTTTCAGCAAGGTCACCGGATCGAGGCCGCCATAGGTGTCGTCATCGATCATGATGGCTGGCCCCTTGTCGCAGTTGCCAAGACAGCAGACCGGCAGCAGGGTGAAGCGGCCATCCGGGGTGGTTTGACCGGGGCCGAGGTTCATCACCTCCTTGAGACCGGCCATCAGATCTTCATGGCCATTGATGTAGCAGACCATGCTGTCGCAGACGCGGATGATGTGACGGCCTACCGGCTGGCGGAAGATCTGGCTATAGAAGGTGGCAACCCCCTCCACGTCGCTGGCGGGAATGCCGAGCTCGGCGGCGATGGCGTGAATGGCGCCGTCGGGGACCCAGCCTCTGGCCTGCTGCACGATCTTGAGCGCTTCGATGCTGGCGGCGCGGGGATCTTCGTAGTGGTGTTTCTCGTGTTCGATGGCATCGCGTTCAGCCTGGCTCAGAACGAAGTTGTCCTGTTTGCTGCTGCATGCCCCTTGCCCCTGTGGGGTCTGATTATTGTGACACTGACATTGCTGGCTCATGACTTGACCTTTGGTGGCTTGTCCTTTTACTGCTCGTCCGGCGATCCCGATTCCCAGCCATGGCCGGGAGGGCGGATCACTTAACGGTCCACATCCGACATAACAAAATCGATACTGCCCAGATAGACGATGAGGTCCGATACCATGCTGCCCTTGATCACCGAGGGGATCTGCTGCAGGTGAGCAAAGCTCGGGGTGCGGATCCGGGTCCGGTAGCTCATGGTGGAGCCGTCACTGGTCAGGTAGTAACTGTTGACCCCCTTGGTCGCCTCAATCATCTGGAACGACTCGGCTGCGGGCATCACCGGGCCCCAAGACACTTGCAGGAAGTGGTTGATCAGGGTCTCGATGTGCTGCAGGGTGCGCTCTTTAGGCGGCGGTGTGGTGAGGGGATGATCCGCCTTGAACGGCCCTTCCGGCATGTTCTTCATGCACTGTTCGATGATCGACATGCTCTGGCGGATCTCCTCGATCCGCACGGTGGCTCTGTCGTAGGCATCGCCATTGCTGCCGACCGGCACTTCAAAGTCGAACTGATCGTAACCGGAGTAGGGGCGCCACTTGCGTATGTCGAAGTTGAGGCCGGTGGCGCGCAATCCGGCCCCCGTGGTGCCCCAGGACAACGCCTGCTCGGTGGTGTAGGCAGAGACGCCTATGGTGCGACCGCGAAGAATGCTGTTGCGCATCGCCGCTTTTTCGTAATCCATCAGACGTTTGGGCAACCAGCTCAACAGGTTGTCCTGCACCAGCCGCTGCCATCCCTTCGGCAAGTCGTGGGCCACACCGCCGATACGGAACCAGGCCGGGTGCATGCGGGCACCGGTGATCGCTTCGATGATGGTGTAGATCTTCTGCCGATCGGTGAAGGTGAAGAAGACCGGGGTCATGGCCCCCACGTCCTGGATATAGGTCCCGAGGAACAAGAGGTGGCTCTGGATGCGAAACAGCTCCGCCATCATCACCCGGATCATGTCGACCCGCTGCGGCACCTTGATGCCAGCCAGCTTCTCGACCGCCAGCACATAGGGGAGGTTGTTCATCACCCCGCCCAGATACTCGACCCGGTCGGTATAGGGAATATAGCTGTGCCAGGACTGGCGCTCGCCCATCTTCTCGGCACCGCGATGGTGGTAACCGATATCGGGCACACAGTTACGGATCTCCTCGCCATCGAGTTGCAATACCAGACGGAAGGCGCCGTGAGCCGAGGGGTGGTTGGGGCCGAGGTTGAGGAACATGTAGTCCTCATTCTCGTTGCCGCGGGCCAGACCCCACTCTTCCGGTTTGAACAGCAGGTTCTCCTGCTCCATGTCCTGTTTGGCGGCATCGAGTATGAAGGGATCGAATTCGGTGGCGCGCGCCGGGTAATCCTTGCGCAGCGGGTGACCCTGCCAGCTCTTGGGCATCATGATCCGGGTCAGATGGGGATGGCCATCGAAGGTGATGCCCATCAGATCCCACACTTCCCGCTCGTACCAGTTGGCATTGGGGAAGTGGTTGGTGATGGTGGGCAGATGCAGGTCACTTTCGGCCAGCGCCACTTTCAACATCACATCGGCGTTACGGTCGATGGAGATGAGGTGATAGAAGACGGTGAAATCGCTCTGGGGCAGACCGTCGCGATGGCTGCGCAGCCGCTCATCGGTGGCGCTGAGATCAAACAGCATCACGAACGGGGAGGGCACTTTGCGCAAGAAGCCCATCACATCCTGCAGCAGTTCGCGGGGGAGCCAGACCACCGGCACGCCGGTGCGCGTGGTCTGCACGGTGAAGTGCTCGGCCCCGAAGTGGGCAAACAGTTCGCCAATAACTTTGGCATCCTTGTGGTCGCTGGGCTGCCACTGGGCCATGGCGTAATTGCTGGGAAAATCACGAGTCAGTTTCATGGTCAGATCTCATCCGGCGTGCGCAGGTTGGTCACATTGATCCGTTCGCCGCGCTTGCGCTCTTTTTCGGCCTGCATCTGGGGACGGTAGATCCCCTGATCGCCCACCACCCAGGAGAGGGGGCGGCGCTCTTTGCCGATGGAGTCCTGCAGCAGCATCAGGGCTTGCAAAAAGGCTTCGGGACGGGGCGGGCAACCCGGAATGTAGACGTCGACCGGCAGGAACTTGTCCACCCCCTGCACCACGGAATAAATGTCATACATGCCGCCGGAGTTGGCACAAGCCCCCATGGAGATCACCCACTTGGGTTCGAGCAACTGTTCATACAGGCGCTGGATGACTGGCGCCATCTTGATGAAGGGGGTCCCTGCAATCACCATGAAATCGGCCTGACGGGGCGAAGCGCGGATAACTTCGGCGCCGAAGCGGGCCACATCGTGGGGGGAGGTGAAGGCGGTACACATCTCCACGTAGCAGCAGGAGATGCCGAAGTTGTAAGGCCAGAGGGAGTTTTTGCGGCCCCAGTTGACTGTGTCTTGCAGCACCTCCTCGAGGCGGCCCATCATGATGCCGCGCGTCGCTTCTTGCGCCAGTGGGTCATCGACGGTCTGGCGCTGCTCCTGGGGGTAGCGCTCAACGGGTGCATCCGGGTCAATCCGGGTCAGGGTGTACTTCATGGTGCAACCTCAAGGAAAGGGTCTGTGGTTCAATCACTGTTTTTGTTGTTCAACGGCGGTTTGCGCGGTGACCAGTCCAGTGCGCCGATGCGCCAGAGGTAGATCAGGCCGATAAGCAGCAGTCCGATGAAAATGGTGGCTTCAATAAAGCCGACCCAGCCGCTCTCCCGCACGGAGACAGACCAGGCAAACAGGTAGAGCGCCTCGACGTCGAAGATGACGAAGAACATGGCGACCAGATAGAACTTGGCGGAAAAACGCAGGCGGGCACTGCCGACCGAGTCGACACCAGATTCAAATGGCTTGTTCTTGGTGCGGCCGTAGGCACGACCTCCCAGCAGGGCGGCGAGGCCTATCATCACCAGACAGATGGTGATGGCACCGATGACATAAATGGCAAAAGCCCAATGTTGAGCAGAAATATCAGCAAACATAGAGGTTTTTCCTAACCAAATTAATCAAGCGACTTAACAATAATGTTACGCATTATGACACTTTCGCACTGATTTACATGTCATTTTTACGGGTTAATTATTAATCGGTTAACCGGTAATTAAATTTTGTTAAGAAGCGCACTTTTTTGTTGGTTATGGCGGGCGAGAAAGGCCTGGAAAGCGCAGAGAGCTGCTCCTCGTCATCACCTGAAAGGGGTAAATGCCGCGGGCGAACCCGGATCAGGTCGGTATCGCGGGCAGGGGGCACTGGCGGGAGAAGAGCGTGATGGTGGGTGAGATAGGGGGTGGCAAGAGCAATAAAAAGAGAGGCTTTCAAGCCTCTCCTGTCATCGCGTTCCGGTTTCGAGCGTGGGGCGGTCAGGGTTTATTGGCGACCAGCAAGACCTGATCCGGGTAGGCGCCAATGGCGCGAAGACCGATATCTCCCGAGGTGATATCCAGATACGCCCGCTGACCATTGGCGGAGGTTACCGTGCTGCTCATCAGATAGACATAGCCCTCATTGACCTCTTTACCGCCCCCCGCCATGGCGCGCGGGAAAATGGCTTCATTGAGAGAGGGCTTGTAGCAGGCATGCTCGACCAGGGTCGCCAGCTCCTTGATGTCGGGCAGGCGCCACTGGCTAATACCGCCGAAGTGATAGAGAGCATGACTGCTGTCACTGCGGATCCGCTCCGCCACTTGCAGCCCCTGCTGCCAGTAGTAAACGGTCGGTTCCCCCAGGCAACTGCTGCCATTCCATGTCTGCCCCAGTTTGCAGCGCATCCAGGTGAGGCCGGTGTGTTGATCCGTGACGGTGCCGTTGCCATGGTCAAGAAAACGGGCAGAGGGGGCGGTGCGATCCATGGTGTCATCACAAATGGCAGCACCGTGGGCCAGGGGGGCCAGCAGTGCCAGCATGGCGAACGAAAAGCGATAAAGGCTCATGATATTCCTCGGATTATTGGGAAGTGGCGACCAGTCGTACCTGCATCAGCTCGATATAGGTATCTTGCTGCACCAGCGCGGGATAGGTGGTGCCCGCATCTTCTCCCAGGAGCAGGACTGTGCGTTTGCTGATGGGGCCACCGGAGAAGCGCTGGGCTGTGTTGCTGGTGGCGCTCCAGTAGTAGCCATGGTAGGTGTCATCTTCCGAGGAGGCGATATCCGGGAAGTAACGGGTATCCACGATGATGCGTTGACCCAGCGGGTCCTTGGCCAGGCTGCCGTAGTGCATCAGTGACATCAGCTCACCCATGGTGGGCAGCCGCCACTGGCTGATGCCGCAGCGCTGCTCGCCATTGAGCCACTGCTGATACGCGCGGGTGGTCAGTATGGTGGTCAGCGCCTGTGCCCGGGCGAGGGCCGCCAGATCTCCTTCGGCGGTGAGCTGTTCGATCCTGTTATGAATATGCTGGTAGGCCGCTTGCTGCTCGCCTGCGGTCGCCTTGAACTGCTCATCCTCATAGGCAAAGGGTCTGCTTTTCCAGTCAGGACTCAAGGGATCATCCGATTTGACCTCCCACACCAGACCGGTATTGAGATCCTTGACGCACTGCCAGCTCGGCGCGTTGTCGGGGAGCACCTGACCGCGATCATCGAGCTTGCGATAGGCAAGTTGGGGACGAGTGCGATTCCAGCTGGCATCTTGTCCCGGATAGTCATCGGGCTCCTGTTCCAGCAGCGGATCGTTGCCATCGCTGAAGGTGGTGACGCCGGTGACGGTCAGCAGGTTGCGTGGCTGCTGTTGCACCAGCAGGGTCAGCAGTTCGCTTTGGATATTTTCGGCAAACTGGCCGTTGCGCTGCCACTCCTGAGCCAATTGCGCCAGCATCAGGCTGATGGCGCGATAGCTGGTGGTGAGCAACTGGGTCTCCTTGGCGGTGGCAAGGCGTGTGCGGGCCTGTTGCTGCAAGCTGATCGCCACCTGTTGTAGCGCTTGATCAAACTGGCCGAGACCTGCGAGGGCCGCGCGATCGCCGCCCGGTTGCAGCGGCGCGAGATCGGCCAACATCTGCGTCAGTGCGCGATCGGCGGCCACCCCTTCGGCAATGCGGCTCTGCCACAGGGTGCTGAGCAGGGTCGGTTGTAGCCGTTGTGGATCCCCTTTGGCAGCCGGATGTGCCAGCAGAAGGCCTCCGCTCCTCGGTACGAACAGCAGGGGCGAGTTGACGATGTTGGCCGAACGGCCGACCAGGGCCACAACTCCTTCGCCGCTGACGGCAGGGTCGGCAGGATCACATTGCCAGTTCTGATCCAGATCGGCGCACAGGGTTCCGGCAGTCGGCAGGGCGACATCGACCCGGTAGTCCGGGATCGCCAGTGGTGCGTTATCTTCCCCGCCGCCACAGGCGCTGAGCAGGGCTGAGAGGGTTGCAATAACCAGTACGGATTGTTTCACTTCACATTCCTTGATTCGGTCACAGGTTCACGGGGGCGGTAACCCCCGTGGTACAGGATTCAACGGCGCGGGGTGCTCCGGCGCCAGAGGCGGGGCCAGAGGGCCAGCAACAGCAGCAGGGGGGAAGCCGTGCCGCCACCCCCTTCATCCTGCTCAAGGGGAATGATGCCGGTGTTGGGCAGGGCTTCATCCTTGTCGCAGCGGGCGCCGACTTGCTGGGCTACCCGCCAGTTGCGCAACTGACCGGTGTCACCGGCGCTGGTGTCGTTGATCTCCAGCAGCCAGCGGCCAGCGAGCGGTTCGTCGTGCAGCTTGTCCAGAGATTCGAACGGTACCAGTTCACGGGGAAACTCCCCCTTAAGCCGGGTATGGCTGGCGTAACCCTTGTTCCACAGGCTGATCCGGGTGCCGTAAGGGGAGGTGAGCCAGATCTCCAGCTGCTCCAGCTTGCTGTGCTCCAGATCGAGGGCGACCACGAATCCGCTGTCGATGCGGGCCTTGCTCTCGGGCAGGGTGAGAGTGAAGCGGGACAGGCCGTGCCGTTCATCGCTCACCGCATCCTTGATCTGGCCACCCTGGCCGATGGCCCGCTGCCAGAGCGGTTCACCGATCGGCAGTTGCAGGTCAAGGCGGGTCTGGCGCTCGGTGGGGCTGGGCAGGGTGAGCTGGAACTGCAGCGGCAAGGTGACTGCCTCGCCACAGGTCAGGTTGCTCGCCGCTTCCAGCGGCAGGATCCAGCGGGCGGTGCCATCGGCGTTGAGCTCTCCTTGCCAGTGACCGTCACCCATGAGCCCCTTGGTCGGGAGCAGGCTGGCGTCAGCCACGGTCAGGGGGCGGCCGCTTTGGTTGGTCAATTCGATGGCGAGGCTCTTTTTCTCCCCGGCCAACAGGTAGCTGTCGTCGGCAAGGCGGGCCGCGATGGGGGTGGGCAGCAGGGCGTGATGGCGGAAGGCCTGCTCCAGCAGCTTGCCATAACTGCGATCCGGATAGAGGCGGTTGGCGGTATCCACGGTGACCCGCGCCAGCTGGGGCATCCGCACCTGCGGGCCGAGGCCGAAGTGGGATTCAATCAGCAGGGTATCGAACTCGTCACGGGCTACCTCGCCATATTGTTCAACGGCCTGGCGCAGCGCGGTGAAGAGCGGGGTGCCCCACAATTGGTCGCCGTTGCTGCCGTTGATGGTGAGGTGAGCCGGATAGAGGAAGCCCGGATGATAGCGTGCCCGCAGATCATCGAGCTGACGGGGCGTCCGGCCGCTGATCCTGGCATCCCAGTTGAAGACCATGAAAGGCTCGAACTGGCGAGCCTCTGGACTACGCTGGCGCCAGCTGGCGGCCAGATAGTCGCTAAAGCCCTCACCGATGGCGCCCCAGTCACCCTCTTCTCCCATGTCGGGCAGGATATGGTGCTGCACCGCATGGCCAAACTCGTGCCAGATCACCATGGGATCTTCCGCATCGGGTACCCCTATCCGGCCAATTTCCAACCGGCGCAGGAAGGGGTCATAGAGGGAGTTGTCCTGCTCCCCGGCATCGGTATCGATGGCCAGGGGGCCGCCCATCAGCGTCGGGTAGCCAAGGGATTCCACATGGCGCTGTGCCAGATCCAGATGGTAGTAGCCATTGATATCGAGGAAGGCGGGCTGCTGGTGATCCAGCTGGAAGCCATCGGCATCAGGGCTGCTAAAGGGGGCAGTTTCCGGCGCCGTGCCATCCACGACCCGGGCGCGTGGGCCACTCAGCAGGTAGGTGTCATCCACCTTTTGTACAGTGAGCGGCACGGTGCGATAGGCCCCGTTGTCCAGTACCAGATCATGGCGCCACAGCAGGTTGCCATCTTGCAGCTGGGTGCGTGGGTCGAGGGCAAAGATGCGGGCCTGCACCGTGGCCGTTTCCCCTGCCAGCGGGGCCGCTTCGGCACGGGTGCTGGCCTCTTGCAGCGTGCGCCCCAGCAGGGCGCTGCCATCGCAGGTGACAAACAGTTGCCAGTGGCTGCTCTTGCTGTTGCCCGGCTGGCTTTCCACCGCCAGCAGACGCCAGGCCGCAGTCAGGGTGTCGCCATCCTGCCAGTACCAAGGCTGGGCTTCGTCACTGCCAGCGAATTGCCACACCGTACCATCCAGCGTGGCGGTATAGGCATCCACCCCGGCGCGGCTTGCTTCATCACATGGCGTCGCCTGTGCCTGCATCAGTCGGGTATTGTGATAAAGGCGCCACGGGCGACCCTGCTCATCGAGACTGACGGCGGCCATCAGGCCGGCGATCGGTGCGCCATTGAGCTGCTGGCGATAATGCAGATAGTGGCCCAGCTTGCCTTGGCGCTGATAGGCCGGGGCATCACTCAGGGTGACGCCGAGCTGCTGTTCGAGCCAGAGGCGGGTATCGGCCGGGGCGTCCTGTTCGACAAAACGCAGTTCGGCGGCCTGAGTGGAAAAGCCAGCCAGCCCCAGCAAGAGGACGGGCAACAGGGGTTTCATAGTGGTACTCCCAATCAGCGGCAGGGTCATTGATTGATCCCCGCCAGATGCAACAAGAAGGCAAATTCACGAGCCCGATCGCCACCACCGGCGCGGTGGCCTCCCTCCAGTTCGGTCAGCAGCAGGTAGGGGCCGGAACCCGTGCTGTGCTCCCGCAGGCGGGCCAGCCACTTGACCGGCTCCCAGTAGGGCACCTGGCTGTCGTGCAGGGCGGTAGTGACCAGCAGGGGCGGGTAGGGTGCGCGGTGCAGGTTGTCGTAGGGGCTGATGCGGCGCATCGCCTGATACTCTGCGGGCTTGGCCGGGTTGCCCCACTCCTGGTACTCCTGACGGGTCAAGGGGAGGGCGGGATCACTCATGGTGCCAAGCATATCGACGAAGGGAACCTGCAACACGGCGCCGCTAAAGAGTGTCGGTTGCTGGTTGAGGGCCGCAGCAACCAGTGTGCCCCCCGCGCTGCCCCCCATGGCAAACAGGGGCAGGGGAGCGGCGTCGGGCGACCAGTGGCGCAGGGCGTGACCGGCTGCGATAAAGTCGCTAATGCCGTTCTGCTTGTGGATGCCCCGTCCGTCGCGGGTCCACTGCTCCCCCAGCATGCCGCCGCCGCGCACATGGGCGATGGCGTAGACAAAGCCCCGATCCAGCAGGCTTAACAGCTCTTTCTGGTAGTAGGGGCGCATCGGCGTGCCATAGGCGCCATAGCCGTAGAGCAGTACGGCGCGAGGGGCCAGATCCTTGCGCCACACCAGCGAGACAGGCACCCGGGTGCCATCGGCAGAGGTGATCCAGCGCCGCTCGCTCTGATAGGGCAATGCTTTATTGCCTGCGGTGTGCTGGTCGTTGATCCACTGGCCGCTGGTCAAATCCAGCCAGCGCTGGCCGGAGGGCTGACTCAAGCCCTGACTGCGCACCAGAATGCGGTCGCTGGCCGGGTCATGTTCTCCTTGCAGCCAGCCGGTACCGGCGCCACTGGCCAGCGGCAGGCGCTGGCGTTCATGGCCGTTGCGATCGAGCAGGGCGAGCCAATCCTCCCCCTGCTGGCGAAACTGCACCACCAGATGGCGATCAAACAGCCGCCACTTCTCGGGATCGCCGAGATCCTCCCCTTTGGCGGGCCACAGGCGCTGCCACTCACCGAGCGGCGTGCTGGCTGAGTAGAGGGCAAACGCCCCCTCCCGGTTGCTCTTGATCACCCAGCCGGATTGACTGTCCAGATAGTATTCCACCCCGCGCTGGCGGGGTTTGACCTGCTGCGGCTTGCCCGAGTCGAGCAGGTATTGCTCCGAGCTGTCGTGGTTGTTGCCCTGCAACACCAGATGCTGGCCATCCGTGGTGCGATAGAGGCTGAGCAGCCAGGCGGGATCCTGCTCCTCATAGAGAGTCTGCTCCTGGCCATCCTGCCAGCCGCGCAGCTGCCAGGGGCGCAGGGTGTAGCGCTCGTTGGCGATGGTGTAGAGGGTGCGACCATCTTGTGACCAAGCTAGATCAGCGCTGCGCTGCGCCAAACTGGCCAGCGCCTTGCCGCTTTGGAGATCGAGCAGGGTGACCTGATAGTCGAGATCGCCGCGCCTGTCTTCGGCGATGGCCAGCGTGCGGTTATCCGGGCTCAGGGCCCAGCCGCCCGCTTCGTAATAGCCCTCACCCGCTCTGGCGGGAAGCCGTTGTTGCACCTTGCCCCCGTGGCGTTGCCAGAGTGAGCCATCCGGGCGCAGCTGCCATGCCTGAACGCCGCGGACAAGCCAGTTGTCTGGCACGGGTTCCCCCGCCGGATGGCGGGCAAATTCGGCGCGCAAGGTTGCTTCCAGCGGCTGCTGCGCGGCGAGCTGCTGCTCGCTCCAGCGATTTTGCTGCTTGAGCAGGGCGAGAATGGCCGGGTTGCTACGACTCTCGTCCCTCAACCAGAAGTAGGGATCCTGGCGTACGGGACTGCCTGAAATCAGGTGCGATTGGGACGGGATCGGCGGTGGCAGGGCCTCTTGCGCCCACGCCAACGGGGCGGCCAACAGGGCCGCCATGATTGCATGATGCTTCATCACATCCCCACGAAACGGTAGCTAAGGCTGGCTGACAGGTAGCGGCCGCTCTGGCTGTAGAGGGAGGTATCGCTGCCAGCCGGGAGTCCGGCCACATCCTGATAGCGGACATAGCGGGTATCGAGCAGGTTGCCGATGGTGGCATTGACCTTGAGCGCCTCGGTGATCTGCCAGTCGCCGGTGAGGTCCAGGCTGAACCAGCCTGCGCTGCTCTGGCAGGCACCGTTGTAGCCAGTCTGCGCATTGGCGCACTGGGGCACCTTGGTCATGGCGGCGGCATAGTTGCCACTGAGCTCAACCCCCCAGTCGAGTTGTTGCCAGCGCAGGGTGGTGTTGCCTTCCAGCGGTGTCTGGGTTCGCAGCGGCTCACCGCGGTGATCCTTGCCATCCATCCAGGCCAGATTGGTCGAAAGCTCCCACTCGTCGCTCAGCCAGAGGCTGGCGGCCAGCTCGGCGCCCCAGGTTTCTGCTTTGGCAACGTTGCGATATTGGCGCAGGAAGACACCGTCATCGAGGCGAAAACCGGTCTGGCGCCAGTCGATGAAGTTGTAGTAACGGTTGTAGAAAACGGCCGGTTTGACGCTCCAGTTGTCGCTTTGGCCATTCACTCCCCACTCCAGACTGTGGCTGGTCTCCTCCTTGAGGTTGGGGTTGGCAATGATCTCGAATGGCGGCATGGCAAAGTAGTGGGGAATGTTGCCGTAAACCTGATCGTAAGCGGGGGCGCGGAAGCCGTTGGCATAGCTGAGCCAGCTTCGCCATGTCTCGTTGAAGCGGTAACTGGCCGCTAGGCTGGGGGAGATGTGGTCGCTGTGGTTCTCGGCCAGATTGCTGTCCGGTGCGCGCAGGCGCTGGCGGTCAAAGCGCAGGGTCGGGGTAAACTGCCAGCTGCCCAGATCGATCACATCGCTCAGCCAGATGCCAGCGCGGCGGGTCTCGGCCTTGCTGAAGGGGGCTTTCTGTCCCTGGGTGGTGATGCCATCTTCCTGGGTCAGATTGCTGACCGGCCGCTCGTGGTTGGCCTGCTCCAGCTCCACACCGTAGCTGAAGGTGTGATCCAGCGAGCCGGTGCTCAGCTTGCTCTGCAACTCCAGCTCGCTGCCAAGGCGTAGCTCCTCGAAGGTGGAGAGGGTGCGCTGGCTGCGATATCTGGGATAGCCGCTCAGGGCATCGTTGCGCAGCAGCTGGCGCTGGTTGGCTTCGTTGCGTGACTGGTTGCCAAACAGGCTCCAGTTGAGGGTATCGACCATGCCCAGATCGTTGGCTTCCCAACTGAACTTGCCGCCCTGGGTGCGCTGATCGCCATCTTCCTGAAAACCGACCACGTCCCAGCTGCCATCGGGTTGGGGCACCGCTTTGGGCCCCATCTGGCGTTTGGCGTGATCCTCGTAGTAGTCCAGCTCCAGCCGCAGAGCGTGATGGGCATTGAGGGGGAGGCGGCTGCTGGTGGAGGCACTCATGCCATCCAAATCAGCCGGAATGCGGTTCTCCTCAAAGTTGGCGGTTTCGTTGCCGCGCCAGCCGGAGAGGCGCAACAGATGTTCGCTCTCCAGTGCCCGCACCGCGCCTGTCATGCTGAGCTTCTTCTTGTTGCTGTCGCCACCGTAGAGAGTCTTGGCCGCCAGATAGCTATCCTGCTGTTGCAGATAATCTTCCGGCTGCTTGGTATTCATCACCACGGTGCCGCCGATGGCATCGGAGCCATGCAGGGAGGAGCCGGCCCCCTTGGCCACCTCAATCTGCTTGATGTCATCAAGGTCGAAGTTGAAGCGACCTACCTTGTCATTGATGTTGTCGGCGCCAAAGCCGTCGCTGACGCGCACCCCATCCTTGATCAGCAGGATACGGTTGCCACCGATGCCGCGTACGCTGATGTTTTGCGGTCGCCCGGCAGAGCCGGTGACCGAGACACCGGGGATCTTGCGAAACACATGAGTCAGCTCGCTGGCGACCTGACGGTCCAGCTCTTCCTGGGTGATGACGGTAATGGAGCCGGAAACATCGGAGAGTTTCTGTTGTACCCGTTGCCCGGTGACAATGATGGTGTCGTCGCTGCGCGCCTTCTCCACAGGGGGAAGACCGGCCGCGCCAGCGGAGGCACACAGGAGTGCCGGCCATGCCTGAAGCAGTTTGTTCATAATGATAATTGTTTTTATTTAAGCCTGAAGGGCGGCATTATTGCAGAGGCCTGACCACTTGACAATAAATGGCAATCATTATCATTAAGATCTTATGGCGTTGATATTATTGAGTTATTTGTTTTTAAAAAGAGGCTCCCGCGCGAAGCGGGAGCGGGGGGATCAGGGCTTGAGCAGTTGCAGTGACTCTTCTGCTGCCTTGCCTTGGGAGAGGGTGATATCGACCCGGCGGTTCGCCTGGCGATGTTCGGGGGTGTCATTGGCAAAGCGGGGTTGAGTGTCGGCAACACCCTGAGCGATGACTCGTCTGGCATCCAGCTGGGGATTGGTCAGCATGGTCTGCACGATGGAAGAGGCCCGCAGCACCGAGAGCTCCCAGTTGTTGCGATAGAGCTCCACCGGCGCTTGGGAGTTGTCGGTATGACCGGTGACCACTACCTGCCCCGGGATGTTGGCCAAAATGCCGGCGATCTTGTTGACCAGCGGGATGAACTGGGGCTGCAGGAACGCCGAATCGGAGGGGAACAGCGCCTTCTCGCCGATGCGGATCACCAATTGACTACCGAGTTGCTCGACCTCGAGATCTTTCGATTCAATCTGGGCCTTTAGCTGCTGCTCCAGCTTCTGCTTGGTCACCTGCACCCACTCCTGCTCCTTGGTCTTGTGGGGCCAGGCTTCGGTGGCGCTCGGTTTTTCAGAGGCACCTATGGTCTCGTTGAAGGGGTCCGATGCCGCCATGGGGGCATCTTTCTCCAGCACAGTCTCCTCTTTCGGGCTGCTCGGCGTAGTTTTTGATTCTGGCTCGAGAATCCCTGTGCCCCCCTGCATCAAGGGTGAGCCGGCAGGCGGGGAGATGAGGCCGATTTTACCCAGCGACTCGATAAAGCCCTGGATAAGCACCCGGGTTTCGGACTGCTTGGCCATGGCAAAGGAGTAGAGCACCACAAACAGGGCGAACAGCAGGGTCATGAAGTCGGCATAGGAGACCAGCCAGCGTTCATGGTTCTCCGGTGCTTCAGCCTTTTTCTTTTTGGCCACCGTGACCTCCCAGATAAGGTTCGAGGGTAACTTGCAGGCGTGCCTGTGACTCGCCATCCACGATGCAGAGAATGCCGGTCAGGGTCATCTCCTTGTAGTGGCGGATCTGGTGGGCAAACCCCTTGTAGCGGTTGCCGAACGGCAAGAAGATCAGGTTGGCGGCGGATACCCCGTAGATGGTGGCGATAAAGGCCACCGCGATGGCACCGCCCAGCTTGTCGGGGGCATCCAGCAGACCCATGGCGTGGATCAGGCCAAACACCGCCCCGACGATCCCCATGGTCGGGCAGTAGCCGCCCATGGCTTCGTAGAATTTGACTGTCTGTTCGAGATCTTCCTGCTCGAACTCGATCTCGTTCTCCAGCACCTCGTGTATCTTGGTTTTTTCGTAACCATCAACCATCATCTGCACCCCTTTCTTCAGGAAGGGATCCTTGATCTCCTCGATCATCCCTTCCAGCGCCAGCATGCCGCTACGGCGGGCGTTGCCTGCCAGGGTCTCCAGCAACTGGGCCTGTTCATGCATATCGAGCTTGAGGGGGAGAGCAGCCATTTGAAACGCTTCATGGTGCTGCCGACGACGGAGAAAGGGAACTGGGTCAGCGCAGCACCTATGGTGCCACCGATCACGATAAGAAATGCGGGCAGATCGAGCAGTGCGCTGGGATGACCACCCTCGATCATGTTGCCGCCAAGGATGGCGATCAACGCCAGTACCAAGCCAATCAAGCTCATTTTTTACACATCCCTGCATGTTGATAATCGCTAGTGTAGCTACTTAAGTATCAGTTTTTCAAAATGATATCCAATCGCTGAGCAATTAATGGGCGCTGGGTAACGTCCATAAAAGAAGGCGTGTTGCGGCCATAAGATGGCATTGCAATCATCTTGTTGCTCCTGTTGTGACTGGAAGGAACGCTTGTCGGGTGGGGCAATCACAAAAGCAAGGTAGGGGGTGGGGGCTGGCAATACGAAAAGCAGTGATGTTCCATCAGGGCTTTGCAAACCGGGGGATGAGTGCGTGGATGATCTGCCACTGCGTGGCTCTGGCTCACTTGTCGGCATAGGTGTTTGCCGGAAAGCAAAAAACCGACCCTGAGGTCGGTTTTTTTAGATTTGGCGGTGAGGGAGGGATTCGAACCCTCGATACGTTGCCGTATACACACTTTCCAGGCGTGCTCCTTCAGCCACTCGGACACCTCACCAAATTTTCGTTCGCTGCGCTGTTGCGCTGGAACGGGGCGTAATTTAGGGGAAAGGGCTGTGTGGGTCAACCTCTTTTCCCCTTATTTTTCATAATCTTTTCCGAATGCCTAACGCTTGCGCAGAATGCCTGTTTTTTAAACCGGATCAGGGCTTGTCGAGGATGATCAGGCTGTCCGGCAGCTCGTTTTGATCCCGGGTGGCCGGGAAGGCATCGGTCAGAATGGCGCTAACGCGCTCAACGCACTCCAGAAAACCTTGTTCGATCTCCTTGTTGCGCACTCGCGCCACGAAGTCGTCGATGATCTCCTGCCACTGGCCGTTGTCGATATGCTGGGCGATGCCGTCATCCACCAGTATTTCTACATAGTGCTCGGCGGCCGAGACGAAGATCAGCACCCCGAGCCGGTCGCGGGTGCGGTGCAGCCCCTGCTCGACAAATTGCAGGCGAGCCATCAGGGCCGCCCGGTGCTGGCGAACCTTCTTCGGGATGAGCCGCATCTTGATGGGGGTCCAGTGGAACAGCAGGCTCAGCAGCAGCCAGACCGACCACTGCACCAGCAGGATTTCGTACCAGCCGAGCCAGAAGCCGAGCTGGAACACCAGCAGCGGCGTGAGCATCGCCAGCAGCGCCGCCCAGAGGGTGGGAATGTAGCGATAGCCATCGCTGGCCGGGGCCAGCACGGTGACCAGTTCAGCATCAGTCTCTAGCTCCGCTTCGCGCACCTTGGCCTGAAGCGTGTGGAAGAACTGTTTAGAAATCATGATTTGTCTCTTTACTCCTGTTACCAGCCACCGGAGGCTCCGCCGCCGCCAAAACTGCCGCCGCCACCGCTGAATCCGCCGCCAGAGCGACCACCAAAGGAGCCGGCACCCAATCCACCGGCCATGTAGGTCGACCGACGTCGTCCTCCCGGCCCACCGCCACCACCCCCGCGCAGGTTGTGGAGCACGATCATCGCAATCACCACCAGAATAAACAGCCAGGGGCCGCCACCGTTGTCACTCTTTGGCTGCTCGACCGGCTGATATTCCCCGGCGAGTGCCTTCATGATGCTCTGGCTGCCCGCCATGATCCCGGCCACCATATCGCCGCGCTTGAAGGCGGGCAGGATGCGGCCATGGATGATGTTGGCGGCGATGGCGTCGGGCAGGGCACCTTCCAGCCCATATCCCACCTCGATCCGCACCTTGCGCTCATCCTGGGCGATCAGCAACAACACGCCATTGTTTTTGCCTTTCTGGCCGATCCCCCAGTGGCGACCGAGCTGGTAGCCGTACTCCTCGATGGTCTCCCCATCGAGGCTGTCGACAGAGACCACCACCAGCTGGATACCGCTGCGCTTTTCAAAGGCGGCCAGCTGTTGGGTCAGTTGATGGGCCTGTTTGCGGGACATCAGACTGGCTTCATCCACCACCCGTCCGCTCAGCGTCGGGAAGTCCGGTGCCGCTTGCAGGGCACTGGCCCAGAGCAGCAGACAGGGAAGAAACCAGCGCAGCATCATCTTCATTGGAAGCTGACCTTGGGCGCCTCATCGGCACCGGGTTTGGCACTGAAACTGGGTTTGGCCTCCAGATCCGAGTAGAGCAACTTGGACCAGATGACGCCGGGGAAGGTGCGGATCTCGGTATTGAACTGGCGTACCGCCTCGATATAGTCGCGGCGTGCCACCGAGATGCGATTCTCGGTTCCTTCCAGCTGGGCCTGCAGGGCAAGGAACTGCTGATCCGCTTTCAGCTCGGGGTAGCGTTCTACCACAACCATCAGGCGGGAGAGGGCGCTGGAGAGCTGGTTCTGCGCCGCTTCAAACTCCTTGAGCTGGGCAGGATCGCTCACCTGCACGCTGCCGACCCGGGCACGGGCATCGGTGACCGCCTTTAGGGTCTCCTGCTCATGGCTGGCGTAGCCCTTGACGGTGGCGACCAGATTGGGAATGAGGTCGGCGCGGCGCTGATACTGGTTCTCAACCTGCCCCCAGCTCGCCTTGACCTGCTCATCCAGGGTCGGAATATTGTTCATGCCGCAGCCGGTCAGGCCGAGCAGCAGGGTCAGGGTCAACAGGCTCTGCGTGGTTCTGCGCCAGAGTGATGTGGCCATCTTGTTGTTCTCCTTTGGTATTTCGAGTCGATAGTGCGCCATGGATGGTGTACGACCAAGAGTGCACCACCATACCAGCTTGGGGTCAGTTGCCACAACGCGCAGGTAGCTCAGGTCGCTTGTTGATGCCGGAGACCTTGGGCAACTGGGGCTTGTCTTTTAGCCAGGATGCCAGCTCTTCCCCGCAGCCATTACCGGGCGGAATGGGAGCCTGGGGCTCGCAATCGGGGCTGCCCACCGGGCAGCGCAGCCGCACGTGGAAGTGACTGAAGTGGCCCACCCAGGGGCGCAGCTTGGCGACCCAGGGTTCGTTGCCTGCCTGTTGGCAGACCGCGGATTTGATCACCGGATTGACGAAGATGCGGGCCACCTCGGGTTTGCTGGCCGCCAGCCGCAGCAGGGTTAGCTGCTGGGGGCCAAAGCGACCCGGTAACATCTTGTAGCTGGGTTCGTCGATCAGTGCCCACTCCTTGGGGGCATCCTGCTCCCATTTGCTGATGGGGCGGTTGGCCATGCGAAACCAGATATCGGCATCAAGGCCAGTCTGGTGGCTGCGATGGCCGGAGGTAAAGGGGCCGCCACGGGCCATCGCCAGATCGGCGATATAGAGATCCGGCAGCCCGGCCATGCGGGTCTGGTTGGCCAGCGCTTGCAGGTAGTGGATAAGGTCGGGGTGGCCGTAGTAGCGCAGCCGTTTGGTGCGGATCACCTGATAACCCGGCCCTTCGAGGGGCAGGGATACGCCGTTTTTCAGGCAACCGGCGGCATAACCACCGATGGCCTCCGCTTGCAATACAGTCGCCAGCAACAGGGACGTCAGCATGTGCGTGCTCCTTGTCTTGCTTCGAGTCGGCTCAGCAATACGAACAGACTCAAACATATAAATAAATAGGCCGCGGCTACCAGCAGCCAGATCTCGTAGACTAGTCCGCTGGAGTTGGCCATCTCGGTACCGACGAAGGTGAGCTCCTGCACCGAGATAAGGGAAACGATGGCGGTATCCTTCACCAGCGCGATGAGCTGACCGGTGAGGGGGGCAACATCAGCAGCATGGCCTGCGGCAGGATCACATGGCGCAGCCGCACCCAGGGGGAGAGTCCGAGGCTCTGCGCCGCCTCCCACTGGCCACGGGGGATGGCGGCAAGCCCGGCACGGACGATCTCGGCGACGAAGGCTGCGCTGATCATGCCAACGCAGAGGGTGCCTGAGATGAGGTTTTCCCAGCGGGCAGGTGGGCCAAACAGCGCCTCTTGCCACGGGGAGAGTGATACGGTGCCGAGCCAGCGGGAGAGGCCGCTCGCAGGCAGCAGCTGGTTGGCGATAAAGAAGTAGAAGATGAAGATAAAGACCAGCGGCGGCAGATTGCGGATCAGCTGGATAAACAGGGTGGCCGGCAGCACCAGCCAGGGGCGGCGGCTGAAGGTGGCAAGGCCGAGAGCAGTGCCGAGCAGCAGCGCCAGCAGCATGCCAAACAGGGCGATGCGCAAGGTGGTGAGCAGGCCGCTGAAAAAATAGGGCAGCTCACCGTGCGGGCCGCGAGTGAACAGCAGCTCGAAGGCCTGATGCCAGTGCCACTGGTAGGCCACCCCGATATGGATGCGGCTGGCGAGCCAGGCCGCCGTCAGCAGCAGGAGCACGACAATCGCCCCATCCAGCCAGCCGACGTGGCGAATGGCCCCTCTTATCTTCGTCAGCATCAGGGGTTGGCGACCTGCGTTTCCCATGCAAGGGACTTGAACCAGTAGTCATGGCGCGCTTTGAGCCAGCCATCGGCCTGGCGGGCGTCGATCCACTCGTTGAACTGCTCGGCCAGGGCCCCGTCCTCCTTGCGCAGGGCAAAGCCTTCGTTCCCCTGCGCCAGCGGGGTGACGAAGGGCATGAAGAGGGCATCGGGGTGGCGCAGTGCCTCCTGCTCCGGTTTGGGGGAGGAGGAGAGAGCGCCGTGGGCGCGGCCGTTCAGCACCTCCTGAAACACCTGGGACTCGTCATCGAACTGGCGCAGGGTTGCCTTGGGAAAGTTGACCTTGGCCACCTGTACCGGCGAGGCGCCACGGCGCACCGCCAGGATCACCCCGCGCTGGTTGAAGTCGGCCAGGGTTTTCTTCTCGCTTGCCATGGATGTTGAGGCGGCCAGCTGAACGCCGGAGTGGGAGTAAGGGTGGGTGAAGCGCACGCTCTTCTCCCGCTCGGGGGTGATGGTGAGGCCGCCGATGATGACGTCATACTTTTTCGCCAACAGGGAGGGGATGATGCCATCCCAGGCGGTAGGCACGAACTCTACCTGCCAGCCGTTATCTGTGGCGAGGCGACGGGCCACGTCAATCTCGAAACCGATCAGAGCCCCCTGCTTGTCGCGCATCGCCCAGGGGGCGAAGGTGGACATGCCGACCCGCAGGGTACCGCTCTGCTCGATCTGTGCCTGGGTGTCGGAGGGGGCAGTTTGTGCCAGTGCCGGAGTGAGCAGGCTTGTCAGTAGCAGGGCAGCGCCCGACAGGGTGGTCTTGAATGACAGATTCATGGTTAGCGTCCTTGTTGATCCGGATTCAGGTGACGGGCCAGCGCCCGCGAACAGGCTGACAGCGTCAGGGTTAACAGCAAATAGAGGGCAGCTACGGTAAACCACACCTCAAAGGTCAGAAACGTATCGGCAACCAGAGTACGCCCTTCGTTGGTCAGATCGAAGATGGCGATCACACTCACCAGCGCCGAATGTTTGATAAGGGAGACCAGCTCGTTGGTCAGCGGTGGCAAGGTGATGCGCACCAGCTGGGGCAGGATCACCTTGCGCAGGGTGATGGCCCGTGACAAGCCAAGCGACTGGGCTGCCTCCCACTGTCCTTTGGGAATGGCCTGTACACCTGCACGCAACACCTCGGCGGTGAAGGCGCCCTGATAGAGGGAGAGGCTCAACACGGCGCAGGCAAGGGGGGCCAATCCCAGCATGGGGCCCAGCAAGAAATAGAGAATATAGAGCTGCACCAACTGGGGCGTGGTGCGCACCAGCGCCAGATAGGCGATAGCGAGCCAGGGGCCGAGCCTGGAGGGAAGCAGCCGCAGGCTGACCACGCACACACCGACCGCCATCGTGCCCAACAGACTGAGCAGCGCCACCTGCAAAGTGACCAGCAGGCCGTTTAGCAAGGGGCCGGCATAAAAGGTTCCCTCATCCCATTCACCGAGAAAGGGCAACACCCGCGGCCACTGCCACTCATAGCCCATCTGGCGAGCGCCGCTATAGAGCGCCCAGCCCAGTAGCGCAGAGAGCATCACAGAGCCTGACAACCAGCCAAGCAGGCGGGGGCGTTTGAGCCTAGCCATGATAGCTGAGCACCTGTTCGAGGAAGGCTTGGGTACGCGGGTGACGAGGGGCGTTGAACAGCTGGGCGGGCGGGGCCGACTCGATGATTTTCCCCTCATCCATAAAGAGCACCCGATCCGCCACTTGACGGGCAAAGCCCATCTCGTGAGTGACGCAGATCAGGGTCATCCCCTCGTCAGCCAGCTCGCGGATCACATCGAGCACTTCGCGGATCATCTCGGGGTCGAGGGCGGAGGTGGGCTCGTCAAACAGCATCAGCTCGGGTCGCATGCAGAGGGAGCGGGCGATGGCGACCCGCTGCTGCTGGCCGCCGGAGAGCTGGTGGGGGTATTTGTCGGCCTGCGCCTGAATGCGCACACGCTCGAGCAGACCGAGCGCCCGGGCTTTGGCCTCCTGGGGGCGCAACCCCAGGGTATGCACCGGCGCCACCATTAGGTTCTCCAGCACCGTCATATGGGGGAAGAGGTTGAACTGCTGAAACACCATGCCAACCCGACCTTGCAGGCGGCGCAGGTAGGAAGGGGTCACCGGCTCGCCAAACAGGAACAGCTGGCCGTCGTCGATCCCCTCCAGCCCGTTGATGGTGCGGATCAGGGTCGATTTTCCCGAGCCTGACGGGCCACAGATGACCCACTTCTCTCCCCGTTCAATGGTGAGATCGATGTGATGAAGAGCCTGAAAGTCGCCATAGAATTTGTCGACGCCACAAAAGCGCACACAGGGTTGCGAGCTGGTCAAGAAGCGGGTTCCACTGAGAATCATTTACGCCATGGTATTGATTTTATAGGGGGATGACAAAGAAAACCCCCTTGTCAGCATCCTGATGGCTATTCACAATGGCGCCATTTCGTGATGACAGGAGCTTTTCATGCGTATTACATCCTTGCTTGCCGGTTCCCAGGTGCAGCTGTTGATGCCGCCAGCGGTTCGCTATCGCTGCGTCATTTTTCTGCTGTTGCTGGTGAGTTGGGGCGTGGTGGCGGCCTCCTTGTGGGATGGCTGGGGCGCCATGGCGCTGCTCAACTGGGTGGGCGTGCTCTTTGGTGGCATCACCGGGATCATGGTGTCGCTGCCCCGCAGCTGGCAGCCCTGGCGACTGGCGGAGCTGGGGTGGGATGAACAGCATATCTATCTGCTCAATGGCAACAAGGATGAAGCGCTGGCGCTGCCCCGCAGCCAGCTGGTGGCGCTCGAGCGGGAGCGGCGAGTGGGTCACGACGGCCAGTGGCTCGACTTCAGCCTCGATCTGCAACTGAGTGAAAAGGAGCTGGCGGCGGCCATGGCCTTGCTGGATCTCAAGGCGGGGGAGCTGCATCTGGTGAGCCCGTCTGTCTATCGCTTCGGCTTTAAACGGGCCTGGCACGGTCGCCGGATGCTGGCGCAACGGTTGTCAGATCTGCAATCGGCCTGAGTCGACTATTTTCTCGACAATTCCCGGCAAAGCTCAGATACTGCCAGTGACTCGAATTGATCTTGTCTGCACTGTTAACCCAAGAGATCAATCACTTGACGACAGTGTGGAGAAGGCCACGGCATGAAGCCATGGCAGGTCCGGCATAGGGGTTGTGCCCTTACCGTTATGCTGGGAATTGCATAGAGAAGGCACCTTGAATCGAGAGTGGATGGCATGAAGATTTACGTAGGAAATCTGTCGTACCGGATGACGGCCGACGAACTGAAAACCCTGTTCAGCCAGTTTGGACAGGTCGACAAGGTTGATATCATCATCGACCGCGATACCGGCCAGTCAAAGGGGTTTGGTTTTATTGAAATGCCGGTCAATGGTGATGCCGAGAAGGCCATCGCTGGTCTGCATGGCACAGAAGTCGGTGGCCGTACCATCACCGTCAACCAGGCCAAACCGAAGACAGATGCTCCCCGTGGTCGCCCGCAACAGCGCCACCGCTAAGGTACCTCGGCAATAAAAAAACGGCATGGGTTTCCCCCATGCCGTTTTTGTTTCTGGACGTTTTGCTGTTATCAGGGGACGTCGTAACCGAGCGCCGCCTTGCGGATGCGGAACCACTGCTGGCGATTGAGGACGATGGATTCGGTGGCCACGGCGGCAGCAATCCGCTCCCGTTTGCCGGAGCCAATCAATGGCAGCGGCTGGCTTGGCAGCATCATTACCCAGGCGTAGACCACCTGCTCGATAGTCTGGGCGCCCACTTCCTGACGGATCTGCTCCAGTTCGGCACGCAGCGGGGCATAGGCGTCATCGCTGAACAGTCGGCCGCCGCCGAGACATGACCAGGCCATCGGCTTGATGCCAAGCTGTTGGCACTGATCCAGGGTACCATCGAGGGTCCCTTCCTGATGAAGCGGCGAGATCTCCAGCTGGTTGGTGACCAGCGGGAAGGGGAGGCGCGATTGCAGTAGCTCGAACTGACGGGCGGTGAAGTTGGATACCCCGGCGTGCTTGATCTTGCCCGCCTGTTTCAGGGTTATAAAGGCGTCGGCCACTTCATCGGCGTTCATCAGGGGATCCGGGCGGTGGATCAGCAGCAGGTCCAGATGGTCGGTGCCGAGCTTGCGCAGCGAGGCCTCAGCGCTGGCGATGATATGGTCCTTGCCGGTGTTGTAGTGGTTGAGAGCATGCTCCGGCTTGGCGGTGAGGGCGATACCGCACTTGGTGACGATCTCCATCCGGCTGCGCAGGGAAGGCTCGAGGCGTAGGGCGTGACCAAAGGCCTCTTCGCACTGGTAGCCACCATAGATATCGGCGTGATCGATGGTGGTGACCCCCAGATCCAGATGATATTTCATCAGATCGAGCAGAGCTGCCGGAGAGAGCTGCCACTCCATCAGGCGCCAGTAACCCATGATGAGGCGAGAGAAGGTGGGGCCTTGCGGATGCAGGGCGACACGGGATACAGACATTGTTGACTCCTTGAAAAACACGATGCGAAAACGATGTGCAACATAGATGACTGCGGGCATCTTGGCCCCATGTGGCTGGCAAAGCAATAATGGGCAGTGGCATGATTCGAACTTTGGTTCTGACCGCAGAGTAGGGGAGAGAGTTGGATGGAAGGATTTGCCGAGCGCTTGCAGAGCCTGATCGGGGAGATGAGCGTGAGCGCGTTTGCCCGCAAGGTGGGGCTTAGTGAAGCGCTGATCCGCAAATATTTGAAGGGAGCCGAGCCTGGCCTGGCGCGGGCCAACCAGATCGCCATGGGGGCCAACTGCTCGCTGGAGTGGCTGGCAACCGGCTGCGGTTATCTCTACCGTCAGGCGGAAGTGGTAGACAGGGAGGCGTTGGCAGCGGCGCAGCTACTGCTGGGCGAGCAGCAACCCGGGGTGGGGCTGCCCGATGAGGAGGCACTGGTCACCCTGCTCGCCTATTACCAGTTTTTGCGCACCCACAAGAAAGCGGACGGTTTTCTCGATTTGGCGCTGGCGCGGGAGTTTGGTCGCCATCTGGGGGAAGCGTGATGAGGGGCATATTACCCTTTGGTCGTGTCACGGCCGGTTGATTATTCTGATACGCTCTAAGCAAGATAACTCTCCATGGAATGGGCGATGAGCTACTTGATCCTCGGAAGTGGTGCGCTGGGCTCGGCGCTGGCAAGAGAGCTGATGGCAAGGGAGGAGTCCTTCCTTCTGGCCGGGCGCACCTATCCAAAAGGGATCGAGATGGGGGCTTTCTTCCCGCTGCAAGAGGTGGACGCCATCTCGTTCGATGCCCTGTTTACCCTCTACGACACCGATCCGCTTCCCACTGTGGTGATCAACACCATCGGCCTGTTGCACGATGTCAGCTTTATGCCAGAGCGGCGGGTCGAAGAGGTGCACCCCAAGTGGCTGTGCGACAGCCTGCTGGCCAATGCCTGGCCAACGCTGGCGCTGGCTGCCCGTTTCAGTCGGTTGATGGGCAATGACCATCCGCTGTGGCTCTGTGCCATCTCTGATCTGGCGGGCTCCATCACCTCCAATCTGGAGGGGGGACGTTACAGCTACCGGATGAGCAAGGCGGCCCTCGACATGGGGGTGAAAACGCTGGCCCTCGAGTGGGCGCAACGTTTCCCGCAAGCGGGGGTGGTGGCGGTGGCGCCCGGCTTGATTGACTCCCCGATGAACACCCCCTTTCTGAGCGAGTTGCCTGCGGATCAATTGCAGGAGCCTGCAGAGGTGGCGGTGAAACTGCTCAATCTCATCAAGGGGTTATCGTTGACCCAATCGGGTCAGCTACTGGATCTCAACGGTCAGCCGCTACCCTGGTAAATCCAGCCTGCGAGTTCTACGGACGTCTATTGGCTTCACATTCTGCTCATGCGCCCCTTGCCAAGCGAGGGGCGCATGGCTAACGTCACTCTCCTGTTTCAGGAGGGATCTCATGCGCTATATCGATTTACGAAGTGACACTGTCACCCAGCCTACTGACGCCATGCGTCAGGCCATGCTCCACGCCGAAGTCGGTGACGATGTCTATGGTGAAGATCCGGGCGTCAACGCGCTGGAGGCCTATGGGGCCAGATTGCTGGGCAAACAGGCGGCGCTGTTTGTGCCGTCCGGCACCATGTCCAATCTGTTGGCGGTGATGAGCCACTGTCAGCGCGGTGAGGGAGCCATCCTCGGCAACGCCGCTCACATCTATCGCTATGAAGCGCAGGGGAGTGCCGTGCTGGGCTCCGTAGCCCTGCAACCCTTGCCGATGCAGCGCGATGGCACGCTGGCATTCGATGATATCAAGGCTGCGCTGGCCCCTGATGATGCCCACTTCGTCCAGACTCGCCTGATCTGCCTTGAGAACACCCACAACGGCAAGGTGCTGCCGCTCTCCTATCTGCAGGAGATGGGGGCATTCGTTGCCGAGCGCGGCTTGAAGCTTCATCTCGATGGCGCCCGGCTCTTTAACGCCGCCGTGGCCAGCGAGACCCCGGTCGAGGTGATCGCAGCACCGTTTGACAGTATCTCGATTTGTCTCTCCAAGGGGTTGGGGGCTCCGGTGGGCTCGCTGCTGGTGGGCAGCCACGATTTCATCGCCCGTGCGCGCCGCCTACGCAAGATGCTGGGAGGTGGCATGCGTCAGGCGGGGATTCTGGCGCAAGCCGGTCTGTTTGCCCTCGAGCAGCATGTGACCCGCCTGGCCGATGATCACCGCCGTGCCAAACGGCTGGCCGAAGGGTTGGCTGCACTGCCGGGCATCGAGCTCGACCTCTCGCTGGTGCAGAGCAACATGGTGTTCCTGCGGCTGCGTGAGGGGGAATCGGCCCCTCTGCTCGCTTTTATGAAGGAGCGGGGGATCCTCTTCTCCGGTTACGGCGAGCTGCGGTTGGTGACCCATCTGCAGATCAACGATGACGATATTGAAGAGGTGATCGACGCCTTGACCGAGTATCTCGGGGCGCGTTGAGACGGCTGGTCAGGTAGAGGTTATACCAAGACTTGTTCATACCGAAATAACAGAGGGCGCCGCGGCGCCCTCTGTTATTTGCAGCCAGCTCAAGCCTGTCGCTGGCCGCTCATCAGCATGGCCTCATCGGTGGCATCGTAGATCATCACCGCGATATGGGTCACCTGACCGCCGAAATCGGCCAGTGGCACCAGCGTCAGGTTCTGGAACATGTGGGGGGCCGAGCCGGTAATGGGGCGATAGTTGGAGAAACGCAGCAGATAGGGTTTCTGCTCCCAGGTGCTGAAGGCGCGGTTATTGAGCTTGAAGACCATGTTGGCCTTGCGCTCGAACCAGGCTTTGTCCACATCGGGGAAGAGCTCGAACAGCACGCCGTCACGCACGTCACTGGCCAGTCGGCCGCTGTGGCTCTCCATAAAACCGTTCCACACCTGTACCTTGTACTCCTTGTCGAGCACTACCAGGCCTACGTCCAGGTTCTGGACTATGTTCATCAGCCAATGAAATTCACGGATTTCCATAGTCACTCCTAGAGCATGTGCATGATTTTGTTGTTCATGGTGGCGATGGAATCTTCGGTAAACAGCAGCAGCAGATCACACTGCACCGCATAATCCTGGATCCGGTAGTTGATCTCGATGGCGAGCGTGCGGCGCCAGCGACTCTTGTTGGTGTTGATCAGCTCGTTGATGGGTCTGTGTTGGCCGAGCACCACCGGGTGGCCCTGACTGAAGGGGGTGTCGAGCTGGTTGGCGTAGCCGCGTAGGAAGGCACCGATCAGCACGTTGGCGGTATCCATCAGCAGCTCTAGCTCGGCAGTGCGATCCAGCGTTCCCTGATGGTTCATCAGCTTGGCCAAATCTTTAAAGCTGGAGTCATGGAACAAGATCAGCGCTTCGCCGGCGATCCCCGCTCCGATAAAGCCCTGACAGACGGCGGAGAGGGTATCCGAATCAGCAGCGGCAGAGAGGGCCATATGCAGCTCTGATACTTCCAGCACGTTGACATTGGGGATCGGCAATACCACGAAGGCGTTGAGCAGCCGGGCCAGCAGGTCGGCTGCCTGGCCCATGGAGACGTTGGCCAGCTCCTGATAGACGTCGCGGATTTCCGGAGTGATCTTGACGCCTGCATCGGCGACGACGCCACCGGTTGGCGCCGCAGCTGTTGCGGCTGTGTTGCCTGGCTCTGCGCTCCAGAAACCGTGCTGTTTGAGCAGGGCAAGCAGGGTTTCGGGGGCCGCGGGTTTCTTGATGAAATCGAGTGCGCCCAGCCCCATCACCCGTTGATAGGCCTCTGGCTGGATATCCCCGGAGACCACGATCACCTTGTTGCGCAGACCCTCCCGTTGGAGGGTCTCCAGCACGCCGTAACCGTCCATCTCCGGCATGGTCAGATCGAGGAAGATGAGATCGCCATGACCCATCAGCACCTGTTCGATCCCTTCGAGACCATTGGCTGCGTAGTGCAAATCGACTTTCCAGTCGGCCGGGAGCGCCCGCGCCAGCTGTTTGCGGGCGAACCCGGAGTCATCACATATCAATACATTCATGGCGTTAGGCAGGCTCTGTTGGCAAGGGATGCTATAAGTGTGGCCCGCTAACGGTCAGATGCAATGGGTGAGGCTATCACCTTGTGAAAATTGGTTGTCCCACTGCCGATTGCGATAGCGTGCTGAGTATTTTTCAACAAATTCAACGAACATCTTAACACGCAACGGAGCGAACTGGTGCTGGCAACACAACATGTAGAAGGGGCGATTGCCGGTTTGCCAGTCGGTCAGTACCGGCACCAGCTGCTCGTCATGGAGGAAGCTGCTCAGATAGTGCAGCGGGGCGTTGACGATCCCCAGATGACGTCGGGCTGCGCGTACCGCGGCCTGGGTCTGGTTGACGGTCAGTTTGGCGCTGCGTTTGATGCAGACGCTCTGGCCATCCTTGTCGGTCAGCTGCCAGTGCTGGTGAGGCCAGCAGTAGATCAGATCGTGCTCTTCCAGCTGGTTGGGATGGGAGGGGGTGCCCTTTTTGGTCAAATAGAGTGGTGAGGCAAACAGACCGTACTCGATATGGCCGAGACAGATCGCATTGGGCAGCGACTGGGGCAGCTCACCGTTGAAGAACACCAGATCCCGATCATTGTCGAACAGGTGCTGGTGATCATTGGTCTGGGTGATATCGAACTGTACCTCGGGATAGTGCAGCCCGAATTCGGCCAGCATATCGATGAGGATGGTGTTGGAGAGTGCGATCGGCGCAGCTATCCGGATAAGCCCGGTGATATCGGCCTCTTGACCCTGGATCTCGCTGGTGGCCTGCTCGATTTGTGCGAGTGGCGTGCAGAGACGTTCGTAGTATCTGAGGCCATCATCGGTAAGGCGGAGCTTGCGGGTAGAGCGATGTAGCAGGGAGCAACCCAGTTGCTCTTCCAGCTGGGAAATGCGTCGACTGATGGTGCCTGTTGGCATGCCCAGTGCGGCTGCAGCGTGGGAGAATCCTCCCTCTTGCACCACCTTGACGAACAGGTAGAACTCTTCGATGTGCTTCATAAACGCTGTTCTGGGTGTAACAAGGGGGCAACCATAAAAAGAGCGTTCCGGGTTGGCAAGGGTAATTCAGCGTTTAATTGATCTGGATTCGATTTCTGTTGATACCAGTTCTCCACCCGCCCGTCATCACAGTTTCCCCGAGCTGGTGATTATTTCGGCACGATGCCAAATGGTGCTGCGGCAGAGATGTTTGCCATATTTCCTGATTTGTTCCGCTATAACCGCGGGCGAAGGCCGATATTGCAATCTGATGGAAGGAATCTGGGTTGCTCTGCGTACTCAGCCGGGGTGGTTTGCCATCTACAGCCAATGTGATGCAGATCATATATTCGGGTTTTGCTCATTGCCTGTTGAAAAATGAATTTGGGGTATATCAATTCCGCCTTAGTGAACTATTTTTGTCCGTTTTGGCGTTTTTTTGGCTGTTTATCCATCCGCTTGGTTAATTAATGGAAGCTTTGTGACAGAGAGTGATGACTATTTCCACCATTGATTTAAATGTTAATAACAAATTTATCGCAGCAAATATGCAATTGCTCTTTCAAGGTCTCGAGTGGATAGCTCTTAGTGCTTGTTTTTACTGGGGAAAAAAGTTAAAAATCGACTATATGATTTGCCTGGATTAACAGGGTCCTTGGCTGAGTCCTTTGTAGTATTGCCGTACAGGCTGCCCTGTTGTTGATATCTGAAATAGTTTTGTCCGCTCTTGGCTATGTGAAAAGGGATAATGGCCGAGAGGTATTTGCACCTTGCATTCTGCAGCTAGCGGTTTGCCAGATCTGTTTTCCGGTTAACCAGTGACCATCCAGCATGAATGACCTTGACCAGATGAATACGCTTGACGAACGGTTACTGAAGACGATGGATGTTCTGCATACCCCGATCTGGGTTTATGACATCGAGCATCACCATATTTTCTGGGCAAACAGCGCCGCGCTCTCCGTGTGGGAGGCGACGTCACTCGACGAACTCTGCTCCCGCGACTTCTCTGCCGATATGGCAACCGCCATCGATCTGCTGCTGCAGCGCTATCTGGGTGATTTTCAGCAGGGGCGCAGTTACAACGAGTGGTGGACCCTCTCCCCAAAGGGGGTCAAGAAGCAGATCTATCTGCGCCTCTCCGGTATTCAACTGGCAGGCCGGCTGATGATGATGACCGAAGCGGTGCTCGACTCCGATACCCTCTATCAGGAGTCCTCGCTGGCAACCGGCGATACCCTTGCCTGCCTGTTCGATAGCCACGGTGTGTTCGAGAGCGGCAACTATCACTTCGAAATGTGTTTCGGCCACCAGATCGCCAAGCTCTCCCAGGTTTTCTCCGGCAATGATGACAGCTTCTACCAGAAGCTCTCCCGTCTCGATGAAGTGGTGACCGAGGGGGAGTGCCGTACCCTCAAGGGGATGCGCTGGTTCCAGTATCAGTTCCGCTATATCCAGCAGGGGGCCCGCATTCTGCTCACCATGCGGGATATTACCGATCGCAAGCTCGAGGAGCTGGAGCATCGCCACCTCGCCTGGCACGACTCCCTGACCGGCCTGCTCAATCGGTATGGCTTGATGAAATCCCTTGAGGCATATTGCGGGCTGGGGGAGCGTTTTGCGCTGGTGTTCATGGATCTGGACAACTTCAAGCTGGTCAACGACAACTACGGCCACAAGGCGGGAGATCGCCTGCTGGAGCGGGTCGCCGGTCGCCTCAAACAGATTTGCCCGCGGGATGTGGAGCTGGCTCGCCTCGGTGGCGATGAATTCACAGCACTGGTGCCGCTGGGCAATCAGGGGGATCGGGCGCAAGAGGTGGCCGATCAGATGCTCTCCCAGATGACCAAGCCGCTGCAACTGAGCGGGCTGCCGGAGGTGACCATCGGTGGCAGTATCGGTATAGCCATCTATCCCGATGATGCGGATGACGGGGACAACCTTATCACCCGTGCCGATATGGCCATGTATCAGGCCAAGCAGATGGGGCGGCTGCGCTGGCAGCGTTTCACCCCCAGCATGCAGCAGACCCTGCAGCGCAAGCTCAATCTCAAACAGTTTCTGGCCAAGGCCATCGGCCGTCAGGAGCTGAGCCTCTGTTACCAGCCGCAGGTCGATGCCGCCAAACGGCGTCTGATCGGTTACGAGGCGCTGCTGCGCTGGTACAACCCGGTGCTCGGCCATGTCTCGCCGGTGGAATTTATCCCGTTGGCCGAAGAGATGGGGCTGATCCGCGAGATCGGCAGCTGGGTGCTCTCCACCGCGCTGGCACAGGTCGCCAGCTGGCAGAAGCGCTTCCATCAGCGGGTGCCGGTCTCCGTCAACCTCTCCGGTTTCCAGCTCTCGTCGGCGCTGCCCGGGCAAGTTCGCCAGCAGCTGGAGCTGCACGGGGTGGATGCCTCCCTGTTGACGCTGGAGCTGACCGAAACCGTGCTGATGCTCGATATGAAGGGGTGCCTCGGCATTCTCGACGATTTGAGCGAGCAGGGGATCAAGATTGCCATCGACGATTTCGGTACCGGCTACTCCTCGCTGGCCTATCTCAACCGGTTGCCGATCAACAACATCAAGCTGGATCGCTCCTTCGTGGTCGGTCTCAACTTGCCGGTGATCCGGGCGACTGCGGCCATGGCCACCAATCTGGGGTTGGGGATCATGGCGGAAGGGGTGGAGGAGCCTCACGAGCTGGCCGCCCTGCAGACCCAGGGGTGCCATGTGTTCCAGGGATATCTGTTCAGCAAGCCGCTGACGGTGGCGCAAGTCGAGGCGAGCGGTTTTGTGGTGGAGTGCCAGGTTGGGCGTTATCCACTGCTAGATGCCGTGATGGCAGAGTAACAAGTGTGCGTTAGGCCACAACTTGGAATTTTATTCCGCAATATTTAATCAAAATTAATCATTCT
Organism: Aeromonas sp. 75A; assembly: GCF_051919425.1. Taxonomy (NCBI): domain Bacteria; kingdom Pseudomonadati; phylum Pseudomonadota; class Gammaproteobacteria; order Aeromonadales; family Aeromonadaceae; genus Aeromonas; species Aeromonas sp. 75A. The sequence continues at coordinate 3,961,217 of NZ_JBQBES010000002.1, forward strand.
TTTGCGATCGGTCATGAGACGGATTGGCTGGAATTGCTAGCATGCGACCTCGTTTCTAGGGAAAGGAGTATCGCAATAATGAGTCATGCTGCTGTCAATGACCGTCCAGCCAGCCCTCCCAAAGGTTGGCTGAACCGTTTCCTCAATGGCGTCGAGAAAGCCGGGAACAAATTACCCGACCCCGCCATGCTGTTCCTCTACGCCTTGTTGATCGTCTGGGTCGGCTCCTGGGTGTTGTCACAATTCCAGTTTGATCTGGTCAATCCCCGTACCGGGGAGGCGGTAGTGGTCAACAACCTGCTGACCGGTGCCGGTCTGGCCGAGTTTCTCTCCACCATGGTGACCACCTTTACCGGCTTTGCCCCGCTGGGGATCGTGCTGGTGGCCATGCTCGGGGTCGGGGTGGCCGAGCAGTCCGGTTTTATCAATACCGGTCTGAAAAAGTTGCTGAAAGTGACGCCTGCCCGTTTTCTCACTCCCATGCTGATCCTGGTGGCGATCGTCAGCCACACCGCCGCAGATGCGGGTTATGTGCTGGTGATCCCCATCGGTGGCATCATCTTCCACGCTGCCGGACGCCATCCGCTGGCGGGGATCGCCGCTGCCTTTGCCGGTGTCTCCGGCGGTTTTGCCGCCAACTTCCTGCCCTCCGGCGGGGATGCGCTGCTGCAGGGTTTTACCCAGTCCGCCGCTCAGTTGCTCGATCCTGACTACATGGTCAACACCCTGTGCAACATCATCTTTACCGGTGCCTCTTCGTTGCTGATCATCTGCGTCGGCTGGTTCGTCACCGAAAAGGTGGTGGAGCCGCGCCTCAAGCACGTGGCGCTCAACGAGGATCTGGAGAGTGCCGACGAGATGGGGCGCTACAGCGCGCAAGAGAGCCGGGCCTTCAACTGGGCCGGGTTTGCCATGCTGGCGGCTATCGTGCTGCTGGCGCTGGCGCTCTCCCCGAGCGATTCACCGCTGCGTGCTGCCGATGGCTCCCTGACCACCTTCGCCGCGCCGGTGATGAAGTCCATAGTGCCGCTCATCTTCCTGCTCTTTATCCTGCCCGGGATTGTCTACGGCTTTGTCGCAGGCAGCTTCAAGAGTGGCAAGGATGTGATCGATGCCATGTCGGCCACCATGAACAAGATGGGCTCCTACATGGTGATGGCCTTCTTCTGCGCGCTCTTTATCAAGGCGTTTGGTGACTCCAATCTGGGTACCCTGCTGGCCCTCTCCGGTGCCGAAGTGCTCCATGCGCTGGCGCTGCCCGGTGAGGTGACTATCGTCGGGATGATCCTGCTCACCGCCACCGTCAATCTGGTAGTCGGCTCGGCCTCCGCCAAGTGGGCGCTGATCAGCCCGATCCTGGTACCCATGTTGATGGCGGTGGGGATCTCCCCCGAGCTGACCCAGGCGGCCTATCGGGTCGGGGATTCTGCTTCCAATATCATCACCCCGCTGATGGTCTTCTTCCCGCTGGTGGTGGTCTATTGCCAGCAGTATGTGAAGAGCACCGGGATCGGTACTCTGGTCTCCATGATGCTGCCCTACTCGCTGGCCTTCCTGGTGAGCTGGACGATTTTCCTGCTGCTCTACTGGGCGCTAGGCTTCCCGCTCGGGTTGCAAGCCCCTTACGTCTATCCGGCCCCTTAAGCTGGGTGTGCGAGGGAGCCTTGGGCTCCCTCGTTTTTTTCGCTATGGTGTTACCTCATTTTGGAGGTGCCATGAATCAGACCATCGATCTTATCCTTTCCCATCGCTCCATTCGTCAGTTCACTGCCGAGCCGATCGCCCCGCAGCAGCTGGATGCCATTCTCGCCGCCGCCCAGTCCGCCTCAACCTCGAGCTTTTTGCAGGTGACCAGTATTGTGCGAGTCTGCGAGCCCGAGGCGCGTCAGCAGTTGGCAATGCTGGCGGGCAATCAACCCTATGTGGTGCAGGCGGCCGAGTTTCTGGTGTTCTGCGCCGATTACCACCGCCACACCCAGATCGTGCCCGAGGCCCAGACCGGCTATGCGGAGCAGTTGCTGATCGGAGCCATCGACGGCGCCCTGATGGCGCAAAACGCCTTGCTGGCGGCGCAGTCGCTGGGGCTGGGCGGGGTCTATATCGGCGGCATTCGCAACCATCCGGCCGAGGTGAGCGAACTGCTCGGCTTGCCCCATCAGGTGATCCCGCTGTTTGGCCTCTGCCTTGGTCATCCTGCCCAGCAGCCGGAACAGAAACCCCGTCTGCCCAGGGGATTGGTTGTGCATCAGGAGCGCTACCAGCACGAGCTGGATCGCGACCTGCTGGCCCGGTACGATCAGCAGATCGCGGACTACTATCAGGCCCGCAGCAGCAACAACAAGCAGCAGACCTGGAGCGGCCAGATCCGCGCCATTCTGGGCAAGGAGTCCCGCCCTTTCATGCTGGGATTCCTGCAATCGCGGGGCTTTAACCTTAAGTAATGGCGCTGATGGGCGATACTATGGGGAGGTGACCGTCATGGTCATCATCCCCTGATCCTGCAATCTCTCCCTGAGACCGGGGGCACAGCTTGGTGACAAATCGTGGGCAAGGGGGGATCTGCAGGCTACCTTAAGTGGGTAAGCTGTTGTAGGATCACGCAATTGGATAGGAACAGGGGTTTGGACATCCTATGATTTTAACTTTGGTATTGCTGTCTATTGGCGCACTCCTGTTTTTGGTTATCGCCTATAACGTGGTGCAGCAATATAAGCAGAAGGCAGAGGCGGACAAGCGTCACGCCGTTGCCAGACACAAGACGGTGGCTGACGAGACCGAAGAGGTGTTGCTGAACGTCAATCTGGTGCCTTTCTCCAAGAACATGGTGTTGCTGTTGCAGCACCGGATCCTCGATGCCTATCGCGCCATCGCCCAGGTGATGCCGAACAATCAGATCAAGCAGCGCATCGTTGATGTGCAGACCCAGATCAAGAATGTGCAGGAGAACTACAGCGTGCAGGATGAGGGGCAGTTCAAGACCCCGGAGTCCGATCGTCAGGCGATCCAGATGCTGCAGCTGGTCAAGAAGATGCGGGCCGTGCTGCGGGTCGAGCACAACAAGGGCAAGATTGACCCTCAGGGGTTTGCCCAGGAAGAGCGCCGCCTCGAGCTGATGCAGCTCAAGATCAACATCTCCAATCTGGTCAAGCGGGCGATGGATGCCCGCATTCAGGGCCAATATGGCACTTGCCGCCAGCTCTATACCAAGGGACTCTCTGCCATGGCGAGCGTGGGCGACAAGGATCCCTATCTGCTGGCCCGTGAAGAAGATATGCGTCAGGGGCTCAAGGAGCTTGAAGAGCTGCAGCAGCAAAATAGCGCGCAGGATCTGCAAAACATCAAGGACAAGGAAGCCGACGAGCTCGATGTCCTGTTTCAACCCAAGAAGAAATGGTAAGCATGTCCCATCCACTCGATTCCACACTGGGGCCAATGGCCCCATTTGTTTCTCAGCTGTTGGCCGAACTGGCCGCCACTGGCGTCACCATTTCCCGGCCAACGGTAGATCACCTCTGTTATCGGGCGGCTACCCTGCAGGAGTACCGCGCACTATGTGCTGTGCTGGCTGAGGCGGGCTCCTTGCTGGTGGAGGGTATGATTGGCGGACGTCCCATCGCCACCTATCAGTTGCATCAGCCTCTGTTGGCTGGTGAGGTACAGGTACCCTGTATCGAGCTGGCTGCACCGAAACCAGGTCGCGTCCATCAGGCGGGGCTGGAACATATCGAGCTGGTGGTTACTTCACTGCAAGATCTGGTAGCGCGCTATCCCGAGCTGCCATTCAAAACTGGCAAAATGCAGGATACCCGCAACCCCGATATTGGCCTGATGTTGCCTTCCGGCCAGATCAAGTTTCACCTGCGCCCGCTGGCTGAGATGATCGCCGAAGAGGTGGCGACCGACGCTGTGGTCGCGGTGCCTGCGGATTATTTCGATCAGGAGTGATCCTGCGCTCAATGCGGTGCGAGCCTGACAGGCTCTTGAATAACGCAGCAAAAGGGGTCACCGGTGTGACCCCTTTTGTTATCTGGCGGTGCTGGGTTGCGAGATCGCCATCTGCTTGTGGGTGACCCTGTTTGCGCTGAGCCCGTTACCCGTGTCGGTGGGGTTGCTGGGCGGGCAGTGGCGATTGGCTTCGCTGCTTGAGACGGCCGAGCCAGAGGCTCAAGCCCGCCGTCAGGATGAGGACCAGTTCAATTCCTATGACCAGACCGCCCAGCTCACCCTGCTCCCAGAAGGGGTGCAGGTAAAGTCCCCCCAGACTGGCTCCCAGATAGTAGGCCACCAGATAGAGGGAGGAGGCGAGGGCGCGGTTGTGTTCGACATGATGACCGACCCAGGCACTGGCGCAGGCGTGTGCCAGGAAAAAGCCGAAGCTGGAGACCAGCAAGCCGCTCAGGATCCCGAGCAGACTGCCCTGCAGCAGCCACAGACTGCCGATAGCCATCAGCGCGATCCCCACTAGCAGCATGCGTTGTGCCCCCCAGCGGTTGGCAAAGCGGCCGCTCAAGGAGGAGGCTACAGTCCCCGAGAGATAGGTGAGAAACAGCATGCCGAGCCACTGGGTGGGCAGGGAGAAGGGGGGCTTGGCCAGCAAGAAGGTGAGGTAGCTGAACTGGTTCAGAAACACCATAAAGTTGAGGCCGCCAATCAGATAGGCCCCTACCAGCAAGGGATTGGTCAGGTGTTGTTGCAAGGCGCGAGCAAATTGGCCGCGAACGGGGGCGCTCGCCACAAAGCGGGTCTGATGGGGCAGCAGCCAGAAGACCAGCGGCAGCAGTGACAGGCTGATCACACCAATCCCCAGAAAGGTATGCTGCCAGTCGCCAAACCAGCCCGCCAACAGACCGCCGACCACCCGACCGGCAATGCCACCGAGGGAGTTGGCGGCAATATAGACCCCCACCGCCGAGAGGAGCGCCCGTTTGCTGAACTCTTCCCCCATATAGGCAATCGCGGTCGCGGGCAGTCCTGCCAGCAGCGCGCCCTGCAGGATGCGTAGCAGCAGCAGGGTGCCAAACTGCTCAACCATCGGGATCAACAGTGAGAGCAGGATCGCCAGGGTGAGGGTACCCAGCATGACCTGCCGACGGCCATGGCGATCAGCCAGTCTGGCGCAGATCAGCAGGGAGGCGGCGAGGCCTGCAGTGCATCCTGCCAGGGTCCAGCTGGCCGAGAGGGAGTTGACCGAGAAGACCTCGGCAATCAGGGGTAACAGGGGATGGGTCTGGTAGAGGTTCAGAAACACCAGAAAAGAGCCCAGGCTGAGGGCCAGGGTTGCACGTATCCACTCGCGACTTCCAACTTCAATCATTGCGTATTGTCCTGACTACTTTTGGTCAGGGTAGAGTCCTTACGGTTATAAATATAATATATTTAAGTTATCTATCTCATAAGATGAATTGATACATGGATCTGAAACAGCTCACCTATCTGCTGGCGGTCAGGGATGCCGGCTCATTTACCAAGGCAGCCAACAGTCTGCATGTGGCACAACCGGCCATCAGCATGGCCATCGCCAAGCTGGAGCAGCAGCTCGAATTGCGGCTGTTTGATCGACAGGACCGGGCGGTACGGCTCACCCCGGAGGGAGAGGTGCTCTGTCGCCATGCCGAGCGCTTGTTGCTGCAGATGCATCAGGCCGAGGCCGAGATGGCCGAGCTCAAGGGGTTGGAGCGGGGGGAGGTGCGGATCGGGATCCCCTACATGATGGGCTCCTACTATTTCCCCCCTCGTCTGATGGCCTTCAAGCATCGCTATCCCGGCCTCAAGATCCGGGTCGAAGAGGCCGGCACCCGTGAGCTGCTCAGCCGGATGGTGGATGGCTCCCTCGATCTGGCCATTCTCATCACCAGTGATCTGCCTCCCGCCATCGAGGGAGCGCATCTGCTGAGCGAAGAGATGTTGATGGTGGTGGGGGACGATCACCCCTTGCGTGGCGCATCGGCCGTCACCCTCTCGCAGTTCTTTGCTCAGGAGTTGGCGCTGTTTCGCCGTGGTTTTTACCACCGAGAGCATATGGAGGCGCTAGCCCAGAGCCTGGGCGTTGAACCCGATATCGCCTTCGAGAGCAATCTTATCCCTCTGCTCAAGGCGGTGGTGCGGCAAGGTTTTGCGGTGACCACCTTCTTGCGGATGGTGCTGGAAGAGGAGCCGGATCTGAGTGGCGTGCCCTTTGACCCGCCCATCTATCTCGATCTCTGTGTGGCGTGGCGGCGGGGCGATCCGCTCTCCATGGCCAATCGTGCCTTGCGTGATTTCCTACTCAAGGAGCGCCCGGCCTGATGGCGGCGGGCCATTGCTGAAAGTTTGTTACTATTAATGGTGGGTTCGCTTGAGGGCTACACCATGAAATTGCAGCAATTGCGCTATATCGTCGAGGTGGCGAACCACAGGCTGAATCTGTCGGCCACCGCCGAGAGCCTCTTTACCTCCCAGCCCGGGATCAGCAAACAGGTGCGGATGCTGGAGGATGAGCTGGGGATCCAGATCTTCGAGCGCAGCGGCAAACACTTGACCCAAATCACCCCCATAGGTCGGGATGTGATCAAAGTGGCCGCGGAGGTGCTGGACAAGGTGGCCACCATCAAGGTAATGGCCAGGCAGCATGTGCATCCGGAGCAGGGAACCCTCACCATTGCCGCTACTCATCTGCAAGCCCGTTATATTCTGCCCGCCATCCTCAAGGGTTTTATGGCCCGCTTTCCCAAAGTAGCCGTAACTGTGATGCAGGGGAGTGCGGCGCAGTGCCGCGTAGCCGTGCATGATGGCGCTGCCGATCTGCTGCTGGCGGATGAACCGGAGGAGGGGAGCGATCTGCTCATGCTCCCCTCTTTTCAGTGGCAACGGGGCTTGGTGCTGCCCAAGGATCATCCGTTGGCCAAAGCAACATCGCTGACCCCGGCCGAGCTGGTGGAGTTTGCATTGGTGACCGATGGAAGGGCGCTCTCTGCTGCACATGGCACTGATTGTGCTCATGCCGAGAGCCGGATCGCCTGCTGTGCGAGCGACAGCGATGTGCTCAAGACCTATGTCAGACAAGGGATGGGCATCGGGGTGATGGCAACTTTTGCCTGGGAGCCCCAGCGCGATGGGGATCTGGTGCTCAAAACGGCGCCCTGGCTACCAGGCGGTGTAGCCGCTATCGGGTTGCGCAGAGGGGCATTTTTATGCGGCTATCTCTACGATCTGATTGAACGTCTCGCGCCGCAATTGACCCGCGAGCGGGTCGAACAATACAGTGCTGCCCGCACTGGCGAAGAGCTTGAAGCTCTGCTGGCCAATCTGACCGTACCACAGAGATAGCTAGGGTTGATGTGTGGTCGTTCCAAGAAAAACGCCTCCGATTGAGAGGCGTTTGACTATCTGGTATTCGTCAATGCAGGCTCATTTCTTCAGCATATGATCCAGCTTGTTGGCCTTGGTCGACAGATAGAACTCGTTGTGGGGATTGCGTCCTTCCTGCAACGGAACCCGTTCGGTCACCGGAATACCGAAGGATTCCATCGCTTTCATCTTGCGCGGGTTGTTGGTCATCAGTTTGAGAGACTTGACTTCAAGCTGCTTGAGCATGTCGGCGCAGATGGTGTAATCGCGCATATCGGCGGCAAAACCAAGGGCCACGTTGGCCTCCACGGTATCGGCACCCTGATCCTGCAGGTGATAGGCGCGGATCTTGTTGAGCAAGCCGATGCCACGGCCCTCTTGACGCACATACAGCAACACGCCACGACCGGCTTTGGCGATATTCTCCATGGCCGCCTGCAACTGGAAACCGCAGTCACAACGCAGGCTGAACAGGGCGTCGCCGGTCAGGCACTCTGAGTGGATCCGGCCCAGCACGGGCTCGTCACCTGTAATGTCGCCCATCACCAGTGCGGCGTGATCTTTGCCTGTGCCGGTTTCCTGAAAACCTACCAGCGTGAAGGTGCCCCAGGGGGTTGGCAATTTGGATTTGGCCACGAGGGTAACGCTGCTCATAGGTTGCTCCTTACTACTAACGGCTCAAAAAAGGGGGCCAGTTTAGCGCGCCTTGTCAGGAACGACCATAAGAACAAGTCCCTGCATTGCTTAATGAAATCTCCAAATGAGATACAAGCACAGCCGTCCGTCGGGGTTTTGGCCCTTTGTGCGGATTGATGACTGCCAGGCTCACCACATTCGGGTATAATCGGCGCCCATTAACCCACCCCTTCGGGATGGGAGCAACACAGTGCAGGAGAGAAGTTATGCCTCAGATGGCCCCCGTAATGACAATTGATGGCCCCAGTGGTGCAGGTAAAGGCACCTTGTGTCAGCTGCTTGCTGAGAAGCTGGGTTGGCACTTGCTGGACTCGGGCGCCATCTATCGGGTGTTGTCCCTGGCCGCCCTGCATCACGATGTAGAGCTGGACAGTGAAGCCTCACTGGTGCCTCTGGCTGCCAATCTGGATGTGCAATTTCAGGTAGAAGGCGATCTGGTCAAGGTGATCCTGGAAGGGGAAGATGTCTCCCGCACCATTCGCACCGAAGAAGTGGGTAATGCTGCCAGTAAAATCGCCGCCTTCCCCCGTGTGCGCGAAGCCTTGCTGCGCCGTCAGCGTGCATTTCGTCAGGCACCGGGTCTGATTGCCGATGGTCGTGACATGGGTACCGTAGTTTTTCCCGAGGCCGAGGTGAAGATTTTCCTCGACGCCAGTGCCGAAGAACGGGCCCAGCGTCGCTATAAGCAGTTGCAAGATAAGGGCTTTGATGTTAACTTTGAGCGTCTTTTAACCGAGATTCGGGAACGTGACGATCGTGACAGAAATCGCGCTACTGCACCCCTGAAACCGGCAGAAGATGCTCTGGTGGTAGACTCTACCGCCATGACCATAGATGAAGTGCTGGCAACAGTACTCGCCTATGCAGAGCAACAACTTGGTGATGCCAGCGCAAGCTGACATCCGGTCGTCTGCACCAAGGATGGCGCAGATTATTTAAAACAGCCCCGCTTGTGCCGGATTGCAAGTGGATGTTTCATTTGTGACATAAACAATGATCGAATCTTTTGCTCAACTCTTTGAAGAGTCCCTGAACGCCGTTGAAACCCGTCAAGGTTCCATCGTCAAGGGTACTGTCGTTGCTATCGAGAACGGTTTCGTACTGGTTGACGCCGGTCTGAAATCCGAGTCCGCTATCCCGGCTGAAGAATTCAAGAACGCCATGGGCGAGCTGGAAATCAACGTCGGCGACACCGTTGACGTGGCTCTGGACTCTATCGAAGATGGTTTCGGCGAAACCAAGCTGTCCCGCGAAAAAGCCAAGCGCCACGAAGCCTGGCTGCAGCTTGAGAAGGCTTACGAAGAGCAAGCTACCGTTATCGGTATCATCAACGGCAAGGTCAAGGGTGGTTTCACCGTTGAACTGAACGGCATCCGTGCCTTCCTGCCGGGTTCTCTGGTTGACGTGCGTCCGATCCGTGACACCGCTCACCTGGAAAACAAAGAACTCGAGTTCAAAGTCATCAAGCTGGACCAGAAGCGCAACAACGTTGTTGTTTCCCGTCGTGCCGTGATCGAGACCGAGAACACCTCCGAGCGCGAAAGCCTGCTGGCTAACCTGCAAGAAGGTCAAGAAGTTAAGGGTATCGTCAAGAACCTGACCGACTACGGTGCATTCGTAGATCTGGGCGGTGTTGACGGCCTGCTGCACATCACCGACATGGCGTGGAAGCGCGTTAAGCATCCTTCCGAAATCGTCAACGTTGGCGACGAGATCGCTGTCAAGGTTCTGAAGTTCGACCGCGAGCGTACCCGTGTATCCCTGGGTCTGAAGCAACTGGGCGAAGATCCCTGGGTTGCTATCGCCAAGCGTTACCCGGAGACCACCCGTCTGTCTGGCCGCGTGACCAACCTGACCGACTACGGCTGCTTCGTTGAAATCGAAGAGGGCGTTGAAGGCCTGGTACACGTATCCGAGATGGATTGGACCAACAAGAACATCCACCCGTCCAAAGTTGTTAACGTTGGCGACGTGGTTGACGTGATGGTTCTGGACATCGACGAAGAGCGTCGTCGTATCTCCCTGGGTCTGAAGCAGTGCAAATCCAACCCGTGGCAGCTGTTTGCCGAAACTCACGCCAAAGGCGACCGTGTTTCCGGCAAGATCAAGTCCATCACTGACTTCGGTATCTTCATCGGTCTGGATGGCGGTATCGACGGCCTGGTTCACCTGTCTGACATCTCCTGGAACAACCAGGGCGAAGAAGCCGTGCGTGAATTCAAGAAAGGCGACGAGATCGAAGCCGTTGTTCTGCAAGTGGATCCGGAGCGTGAGCGCATCTCCCTGGGTGTCAAGCAGATCGAAGAAGACCCGTTCAACAAGTACCTGGCTGACAACAAGAAAGGTGCTATCGTGAAGGGTAAGGTTACCGAGGTTGATGCCAAAGGTGCCGTTATCGAACTGGCTGATGGCGTAGAAGGCTACCTGCGTGCCTCCGACGCTGCTCGTGACCGTGTAGAAGACGCCACTCTGGTGCTGTCTGTTGGTGACGAAGTTGAAGCTAAATTCATGGGCGTTGATCGTAAGAACCGCACCGTAAGCCTGTCTGTCCGTGCTAAGGACGAGGCTGATGAGCGTGTTGCTATCGATAACCTGAACCAGCAAGAAGAAGTTGTGTTCAGCAATGCTATGATGGAAGCGTTCAAAGCCGCCAAGGGTGAGTAATCCTTGATGCAAGAAAAGGGCGGCATTGCGCCGCCCTTTTTTATCCTGGCAAAATGAATATTGCATGTGATCGGGGAAGGAGATTTAACGTTATGACCAAATCAGATCTCATCGAACAACTGGCAGCCAGCCGCATGCATATGCCGGCCAAGGATGTCGAAGCCGCCATCAAGGAGATCCTTGAGCAGATGGCGTCGACCTTGCAAAACGGCGACCGGATTGAAATCCGCGGATTTGGCAGTTTTTCACTGCACTATCGTGCGCCCCGTGTGGGCCGCAACCCCAAGACTGGGGACAAGGTTGAACTGACCGGGAAATATGTCCCGCACTTCAAACCTGGTAAAGAGTTGCGCGAGCGCGTCAACATCATTGAATAATGCAGAAATGGGCATACCTCGGGTATGCCTTTTTTCTTTTTGGCACCGATTCCTGTGCCAATCGTCTTGTTTCTTAAACTCTTTTCCCATTCACTCTAGAGTCTGCCTGCGATTTTAAGGATAATCAGCCTCTCATTAGATACTGACAGGGAGCTCTTATGAAGCGTATTTTGGCCCTCATTCCGCTGGTGCTGGTGTTTGTTCTGACCCTGGCGCTGGGCTCACAAAATGGCCAGCTGGTTCAGTTCAATTACCTGATCGCTCAGGGTGAGTTTTCGCTTGCCATGCTGTTGGGCTTCTTCTTCGCTGGCGGTTTTTTGCTGGGCTGGCTGGTATTCGGCCTGCTGTTCCTGCGCCTGAAAATGCAAAACCGCACCCTCAACCGCACCATGCGTCGTCAATCCCGCGAGTTGGAGCTGGCCCGGTCACCGGGTAAGGAATAATGTTCCTCAATGCTTGAACTGCTTTTCCTGCTGTTGCCCATCGCCGCCGGTTATGGTTGGTACATGGGTCGCAGGAGTGTTCGTCAGGACACCCAAAAACAGAGTAACCAGTTTTCCCGCCAGTATGTGGCGGGCCTCAACTATTTGCTGTCCGATGAATCCGACAAGGCGGTGGATCTCTTTATCCAGCTGCTTGAGGTGGACAGTGAAACCATCGAAACACACCTCTCCCTCGGCAACCTGTTTCGCCAGCGTGGGGAGGTCGATCGTGCCATCAAGATCCACCAGAACCTGGTAACCCGCCAGCTGACCCGGGAGCAGCGCCAGCTTGCTCTGCAGGAGCTGGCTCGCGACTTTCTTGCTGCCGGTCTGCTGGACCGGGCGGAAGCGCTCTGGAATGAGCTGTGTGACGACAGCGATTATGAAGAGACGGCGCTGGCACAGCTGTTGATCATCCATCAGCAGCTGCGGGATTGGGATAAGGCCATCGATGTGGCGGTTCGTCTGCAAAAATTCCAGGGCAAGAAGCTGGCCGACCCCATCTCCCATTTCTATTGCGAACAGGCCGAAACCGCGCTGCGTGAGGGCAATAAAGGGGAGGGGCTGGCCAAGCTCAAACGGGCGCTCAGTATCAATCCGGCATGTGCCCGAGCCAGTTTGCGCCTCGCAGAGCTCGCCATGGCGGAAGGGGAGTATGAGCAGGCCAGCAAGGAGCTGCTGCGGGTGTTCGAGCAGGATATCGACTTTGCCTCCGAGGCGATGCCCAAATTGCTCGAGTGCTATCAGCAGTTGGGCCGCACGCCTGCGTTGATCCCGCTGCTTGAGAAGGCAGTGGAAGATCACGCCGGTGTCAGCGTGACCCTGGCCCTTGCCAAGCTGGTTGAAGAGCGTGATGGCCTGAGCCAGGCCCGTTCGCTGGTGTTGCGTCAGCTGCGTCGTCATCCCTCGATGAAAGGTTTTTACCAGCTGGTGGGTTTTCAGCTGGCCAGTGCGGAAGAGGGGCCTGCCAAGGAGAGCCTCGAACTGCTGCAACAGCTGGTCGGCGAGCAGATCAAAATCAAGTCAACCCACAAGTGTCGGCAGTGCGGCTTTGCCACTCACTCGCTGTTCTGGCAGTGCCCGTCTTGTCGCCAGTGGGGTTCCATCAAGCCGATCCGTGGTCTGGACGGTGAATAACAAGCAATAGGATGTGAGATGCAAGATCCCAAAGTACTGGTAGCGCTGGATTATCAGCACGAGGCAGATGCCTTAGCGTTCGTTGAACGTATCTCTCCGGCCCAGTGCCGTCTCAAGGTAGGCAAGGAGATGTTTACCCTGTTTGGCCCGCAGTTTGTACGCCAGCTGGTGGCCAGGGGATTCGATGTCTTTCTGGATCTGAAATTTCACGATATTCCCAATACCGTTGCCAAAGCCGTGGCAGCCAGTGCCGAGCTCGGTGTCTGGATGGTCAACGTGCATGCCAGTGGTGGTGAGCGGATGATGCGTGCCGCCAAAGAGGCGCTACTGCCTTATGGCGACAAGGCGCCCCTGCTTATCGGCGTGACCGTGTTGACCAGCATGGAGCAGTCCGACATGATCCCTCTTGGTCTGGATGTAAGCCCGGCCGAGCAGGTGATCCGGCTGGCTACCCTGACCAAGGCATCCGGTCTGGATGGTGTGGTCTGCTCTGCCAACGAGGCCCATGAGTTGAAAGCATTGCTGGGCGCCGATTTCAAGCTGGTGACCCCGGGTATTCGCCCGACAGGTTCAGCGGCCGGGGATCAGCGCCGGGTGATGACACCCAAAGCGGCGGTCGAGGCGGGTTCCGATTATCTGGTTATCGGTCGCCCCATCACGCAGGCTGCCGATCCGGCCGCCATGCTGGCCAGCATCAATGCCGAGCTGGCTGGTGCGTAACAGGCTCACTCAGTGAGACGCGGTGCAGGCCGAGCAACAGGCCTGCACCGGCCCCGATAAGATGAGAGCCGATGTGTACCCTGGCATTGATCAGGGTGGCGATCGGACTCTCTCCTGCGTTGTAGAAGTCCATCACCAGCTTGAGCCCCATCCCCGCTAGCAGCAGCCAGCCCGACGTGCGGCGTCCGTGGCGGATATCCTGCATTGCCCCCCAGACAAACAGGCCATGCAGCGAGCCGGATAGCCCCATGTACCATTGGGTCTGCGGGCACCACCACCAGATCCCCAAGCCCACTGCCAACCAGAGCAGCAACATCAGCAGCGGCAGGCGAGCCCCACCCAGATAGTCGCGAAACAGGCTATAGAGGATGGCGAGGCCGCCCAGATTGAGCAGCAGGTGCCACAGATTGGTATGAGCCAGATTGCCTGTTATGATCCGCCACCCTTCGCCCCCGGCGATCAAGGGCCGATCGAAGGAGAGCTGAAGATTGGGAACGGTAAAGAAGAGTAGCAAGCTGGTGAGAGAGAGCGTGATAACCCAGAGCAATCCAGATTTGTCTGACAACATGAAACAGTCCAACGACAAGAACAGTCGATACTGTACACGTTGCACCCGAGCCCTCAAAGCCTGCCTGTGCGATTATATTGTGCCGGTTGACAATCATACGCCCCTCTACATCTTGCAGCACCCCAACGAGGTGGCACATCCCAAGGGGACTGCGGCGCTGCTGGCAGCCTCTTTGCAACAGTGCGAGATCCATGTGGGGGAGGACTTTTCCCGCGATGAGTGGCTCAATGGGTTGCTTGCAGATCCTTCCCGTCGCTGCTATCTACTCTGGCCGGATGAGGATGCCATTTCGCTGACCGATCTTCGCCAACAGTGGGAGAGTGAATCCTCTGGCTCCGCATCCGTCGCCTTTATCTTGTTAGACGGCACCTGGCGCAAAGCCTATCGCATGTTGCAGAGCAACCGGGCACTGGCCCGTTTGCCCCGTATCGGCATTGGTGCCATTGCCGGTCAATATGCCATTCGCAAGAAACCCTTTCCCGATGCCCTCTCTACCATAGAGGCGGGCTATCACCTCTTGTCCCGGTGGGAGGGAAGGCAGGAGCGCTATGCGCCCTTGCTGACCCTGTTCAATCGGTTGAATACCCAGTGGCAGGACTTTGCCGAAGGCCGCCGCGCGTGACAATTCAAGGAGTTACCAAGATGAAAAAAGCAGTCGTGGTTTTCAGTGGCGGTCAGGACAGCACTACTTGTCTGGTGCAGGCATTGGCCCGGTATGATGAAGTGCACGCCATCACCTTCGACTATGGCCAGCGCCATCGGGAAGAGATCGACACCGCGCGCTGTCTGGGCAGTGCACTGGGGATTGCCGCCCACAAGGTGATGGATGTGACGCTGCTTAATGAGCTGGCGGTCTCTGCCCTGACCCGTGACGACATTCCTGTCAGCTGCGAGCTGCAGGATAACGGGCTGCCCAACACCTTCGTGCCGGGCCGCAATATCCTGTTCCTGACCCTGGCTTCCATCTATGCCTATCAGGTGGGCGCCGAAGCGGTGATCACAGGTGTGTGCGAGACTGACTTCTCCGGCTATCCCGATTGCCGTGACGAGTTCGTCAAGGCCCTCAATCAGGCGGTGTCGCTCGGGCTGGATCGCGGCATCCGTTTTGAAACTCCCCTGATGTGGCTCGACAAGGCCGAGACCTGGGCACTGGCGGATCACTATGGTCACCTCGACACGGTGCGCCAGCAGACCCTGACCTGCTACAACGGCATTGCCGGTGACGGTTGCGGCACGTGTCCTGCGTGTGAACTGCGCAGTCGCGGCCTAAACAACTATCTGGCCGACAAGGCGGGCATCATGGCCAGACTGTTTGAGAAAACCGGGCTGGGTGAGAAAAGCGCAGAGTGAGCCTGCGTCTTGCCGTGGCTTGGGGTATAATCCGCGACTTTTGCAACAAGCCGTGATCGAGATGCACTACCCAATCAACGAGATTTTCCAGACCATCCAGGGGGAGGGCATCTTTACCGGCCTGCCCGCCATCTTTGTTCGCCTGCAGGGTTGCCCGGTGGGCTGCCCCTGGTGCGATACCCGTCATACCTGGGTTGTTGATCCGGCTCGTGAAGTGGGCAAGGCGGCGGTGCTGGATCGCTCCAACGAATCCGATTGTTGGAGCCAACTCAGCACCGCGCAGATTATCAAGAGCTTTACCGACCTGGGTTATCAGGCGCGCCATGTGGTGATCACCGGTGGCGAGCCCTGCCTCTACGATCTGCACGAACTCTCGTCAGCCCTGCTGGCGGCGGGTTATCAGGTGCAGATTGAAACCAGTGGCACCAGCGAGATCAAGACCCATGAGCAGACCTGGGTAACAGTCTCCCCCAAGATCGGTATGAAAGGGGGGCTGCCTGTGCTGGTCTCGGCGCTGGAGCGGGCCAACGAGATCAAGCATCCGGTGGCCACCGAGCACCATATTGAAGAGCTGGATACGCTGCTCGCTACTGCTACCCTGCGCCCTGATGTGGTCATTGCCTTGCAGCCGATCAGCCAGAAGCCAAGGGCCACCCAATTGGCGATGGATACCTGTATCGCGCGTAACTGGCGACTCTCAATCCAGACTCATAAATATCTGGATATCGATTAATATGGATTGGCTATCCGACGAACAGGTGCTGCTGACCCTGACCAACAAGATGCCTTACGGTAAATATCAGGGGCGGCGTATCATCGATATTCCCGAGCCCTATCTGGTGTGGATGGCGCGCAGCGGTTTTCCGGCGGGTAAATTGGGCCAGACGCTGGCGTTGGCTTACGAAATCAAACTCAATGGACTCGAATCCATGATTATTCCCATTATTAACAGGGTGTCGGTATGAGAATATATACGAGGCAGGGCGACAAGGGCATGACCCGGCTGGCCGATGGTATCCAGTTGCCAAAGGATCATTTGCGGGTCGAGACCTACGGTTATATCGATGAGCTCAACTCCCATATTGGCTTGCTGATTTGTGACGTGCCGTCGCAAGAGGTCGGTTTATTGGCTGATTTACAGCTGTTGCAACAGGAGTTGTTTGATCTGGGGGGGAGTTGGCATTCTCCAGTGACGCCCAGAATGAATCGATTTGGCAGGTTAATGCCGCTTGGACCACTCGCCTTGAACAGCAGATAGATCGTTATAGTGAGCCATTGCCACCGCTGCGCCAATTTATATTGCCCGGTGGTTCCCGTGCCGCGGCGCAAGCACATGTGGTGCGTACTCTGGTGCGTCATTGCGAGCGCTTGCTGCTGACATTGAGCCGGGAAGAGCGGGTCAATCCCGAGGTGCTGCCCTATCTGAACCGGATGAGTGACTGGTTCTTTACCGTTGCCCGCTATCTCATCTGCGTAGCAGGGGATCGTGAAGTGCTGTGGGTCAAGGCAGCAGATCGCCCGCAATCGGCTATCTGATATGTCACATTTAAGCGGCAATAAAAAACCTCGCCTTGGCGAGGTTTTTTATTAGCAACGAGATTGAGATCAGATAGCAAAGTCTTCCAGTGATTTGCCTGCTGCCACTGCGCTGGCAATAGCCGAAGGCATACGGCCCTGGCCGGTCCAGGTTTTCTCTACGCCATTATCCTGATAGCGATATTTGGCAGGACGTGGCGCCCGCTTTGCTTTTTCTGATTTGCCGGGGTTGGTAGCGACAGCGCTTACCAATTCTGCCGGGTCAATACCGGCGGCTTTCAGCATTTCGCTATATTCGTTAATTTTCCGCAGATGCTCTTCACGGGCCTGACGCTCGGCAGCTTCATCCTGCTGACGCTCAGCAACGATCGCAGAGAGTTTTTCCAGTGCCTCTTCCAGTTGTTCCAGAGAAAGTTCGCGGCAGGTCGCACGCAGACTGCGGATATTAAGCAGTACCTTTAAAAATTCATTCATAGGCGTTACCACGTCGAGTCAGAGAAAAATATTATGTTCCAGCTGATTCTTGCTTGGTGATTTAAATAAGTCAAGCCGGGTTAAATATAATATCCGTGGGGAACATCAATACAGATATTTAATATGGCCTGCAATAGGCTTGGAGATTGGATGCCAATGAAGCCGCAGTAGGTGAAAATAGCGTCAAAACAGGCGTTGTTGCATCATTTGACTACCATTTTTCGACCTTGATATATTTATCGTGACTATTTAATCAAAAAACTTGCTATAAGCTGCCATCTCGATAAAATGTGCGGCGAATACCTTTAAGTAGAGGCGCGCTGCCTATGAGTATTTGTGCGGAGGGTGATGCCTGTGATGCACAAGGAAAGGAGTCAGCGCCGAAGTGGCCAGGCCATCATACCGGGCTGCTGGTTCTGCATCTAATAGGTGCAGGACTGCCATAGTCATCCACTATGGAGCGCTACCTGAAGGGGCTGAGGAGTATGACCTCCCCATAGGTTTTGTTTCTTTAGATCCTCTCGGTAGATCTCCACCTGTAATCTTTAGGTGCAAAGAGATCATGGACATTAGTCATTTCGCCGACTCCGGTTGGTCAGTTCTTCCCCCCCTGTTGGCTGTCGCGCTGGCGATCATGACCCGCCGCGTGCTGCTGTCCCTTGGTGTGGGCATCGTCACCGGCAGTTTGCTGCTCAATCAGTTTTCACCCCTCGAATCCCTGCATTACATGTTGAATACCGTGCTCAAGATCTTCTGGGTCGATGGCGCGCTCAATCGTGACAATGTCAACATGATCCTGTTTATGCTGCTGCTGGGTGGCCTCATCAGCCTGATGAGCGTCTCCGGGGCGACCCGTGCCTTTGCCGAGTGGGCCGAGCGTCGAGCCAAGACCCGCAAGGGCGCCAAAGCCCTGACTGGCATGATGGTGTTTGCCTTCTTTATCGATGACTTCTTCCACAGCCTGTCGGTGGGGGCCATCTGCCGTCCGGTGACCGACCGCTTCCAGATCTCCCGTGCCAAATTGGCCTATCTGCTGGACTCCACCGCGGCGCCGGTCTGCGTGCTGATGCCCATCTCCTCCTGGGGGGCTTATATCATCGCCCTGGTTGGCGGCATCATGGCGGCCCACGGTCTGACCGAGCAGAGCCCCATCGCTGCGTTTGTCGAGATGATCCCGATGAACCTCTACGCCGTCTTCACCCTGATCATGGTGTTGGTGGTGATCGCCTGTCAGCTGGATATCGGCCCGATGCGTCAACACGAAGCGTGGGCGCTGGAAGGCAAGCTGTGGGATGAGTCCAAGGGCCGCCCCATCGGTCTGGATATGGAGAGCCCGGAAGAGAGCAACGGCGGCATGATCGACATGGTACTGCCGATCCTGACCCTGACCGCCGCCACCATCTATTTCATGATTGATTCCGGTGCTGCGGTGCTGAGCGAGAAAGGTCTGCCCTTCAGCGTGCTTGGCTCGTTCGAAAACACCAACGTCGGCTCTTCGCTGGTTTACGGTGCCTTGTGCAGTCTGGTGGTCTCCATCGGTCTGGCTATGCGCCTGAAGCTGGGTGCCAAGAACTGGATCAAGGCCGCGCCGCAAGGCGTCATGGCCATGCTGCCAGCCATCAACATCCTGCTGTTTGCCTGGACCATAGGTGCCGTGGTGCGCGACGTGGAGACCGGCAAGTACCTGGCTTCGCTGGCTAACGGCAACCTGCCGATCGAAGTGCTGCCTGCCGTGGTCTTTATCCTCTCCTGTGCCATGGCATTTGCCACCGGCACCAGCTGGGGTACCTTCGGCATCATGCTGCCGCTGGCCGGTGACATGGCCGCCGCCAGCGACATCAGCCTGATGCTGCCGATGCTGGCTGCGGTACTGGCTGGCTCGGTGTTCGGGGATCACAGTTCACCCATCTCCAGCACCAGCATCCTCTCTGCCACCGGTGCCGGTTGCCATCACATCGATCACGTGATGACCCAACTGCCCTATGCACTGGCCATCGCCTTCGGCGCGGCCATCGGTTACCTGGCGATGGGCTTGATGCACTCCAGCCTGGCCGGTTTCAGTGTCAGTGCCCTCTGGTTCGTGCTCTTTACCGGTTATCACCTGAAAAAGGCCAAAGCGCGGCCAGTGCTGGCCACCGCGTAACATTTATAGAGCAAGGGGCCCGCGGGCCCCTTGGTTTTGTCAGGGGCTTTGGTTAGCATGCGCCCCATAAATTCAGTTTCGGAACAGTATCATGGCTTCACTGCACTACAAATTTGCCACCATGAATTCAGGCAAATCCACCCAGCTCATTCAGGCGCACTTCAACTATCTGGAGCGGGGCATGCATCCTCTGGCGATGACGCCAGCCATCGATGACCGTTTCGGGGTCGGGGTGATCAGTGCCCGGGTAGGCCTTGAACTGAAGGTGGACGTGTTCAGCGACAGCTGCGATCTGTTTGAAATGGTGAAAGAGCGCCATGCGAAGAAACATATCGATGTTTTCATCGTGGACGAGGCCCAGTTCCTGACCCGTGAGCAGGTCTACCAGCTGGCCCGCATCGTCGATGAGCAGGATATTCCGGTGATGGCCTATGGCCTCAAGACCGATTTTCGCGGTGAGCTGTTCCCCGGTTCCTACCATCTGCTCTGTCTGGCCGACAAGTTTGAAGAGCTGAAGAGCATCTGCTGGTGTGGCAACAAGGCTCACATGAACTCCCGGGTCAACGAAGCGGGGCAGGTGATGCGTGATGGCGAACAGGTGGAGATCGGCGGCAACGATCGCTATGTATCGCTCTGTCGCAAACACTATCTCGAAGGTCGGGCCTACAAGTAATTCGGCTGCGATATTTGAATCGTCGAGCAGGGCGCCAATCTGGCGCCCTTTTTATTTTCCCCAACTTGTATCGCTGTGGTTCAGTCGATCTCGATATCCACCGGCGCAATGATGGGGTCGGCCACCGGCAGGCGTTGAAACAGCTGGCGAAAATGGTGCTGTACCCGGCCGATATCCACCAGCGACATGCCGGAGGCAAAACCGAACCAGACATAGAGCCCGGTGAGATCGCGAAACATCGGTGGCAAATAGCGGGGGGCGGCGATCAGCCCCTCCAGATAGTGCTGATAGAGCACCGGAATGTCATCCAGTGTCACCTTGCCGACAAACAGCATCGGCAGGATCTCGGGCACCCCTTCCAGCACGGCGCTGCGGATAAAGTTGACCGTCTCCACATAGCCACGCACGTAGGAGAGATCCTTGGTAAAGCAGGCGCCGCCGCGCACCATGCCACCACGAAAGACCCGCTGGGTGATCTTGTAGGCGTCGTGCTCGCTGGTGCCCTGCTGCACGAAGTGCTGAAACACCTCGATAAAATCGGCGCCGCGCTCGGCCATGTCGATGGCCATCACCCGATCGGAGATGCGCTTGGCCCGATCCGGAAAGGAGCTGAAGGTGAGGGTCTCTATCAGGACAGCCAGCCCCTCCTGACAGGCGGTGATCCGCGGTGAACCGGCGCTCAGCCAGGTGGCATAGGGCTGCTGGCGACCGTTGAGGGTGGTGCCGACATGGACCCACCCCTCGTGTACCTCCAGCACCTGCAAGTCCAGCTCGGAGAAACGGGCGTGGGAGTTGAGCTTGATGTAGTCGCCCCCGGCAGCGGCATCGGAGACAATCCCATCGCTCAGCTTCACCTGCACAGTGCCGTCACTGAAGTAGCTCGACAGCTTGCCCTGCAGTTTGGCGACCGCGGCTTCTCCTTCGAACTCCTTGGGGTAGGGGCGCACCAGATGGCGCGCGCCGGGCAGGGAGAAGATATCGCACAGGCGGGCGCCCAGCTCCTTGAGGGTCTTGCGATCCCCACGCAGGTGATCGCTGGCAGAGCCATAAAGCAGCTGGCTGTAACGCTGAAAATCGGGTTGGCCGCGCTGGCGCAGCATCTCGATCACCACCATGTACTGATCGACCGTCTCTTGCAGGATCCGGCCAAGATCGTCCTGTGGCCCCAGTTTTCTGCGGATCCGGTCCCGCAGCTCCTTGAGCTCCAGATACTTGTTGCGCGGATCGAAGCCGAGGGGGAGGGCATCATAGAAGTGCCTGTCGATAGCGGGCAGCTCCCTGCCACCGCTTGCCAGAAAGCGATCCTGCAGATGGCGTGGCCATTTGATGGCATCCAGAATGCGGATGGGTTTTTGCAGGGTGAGCAGCTCATCCGAGAGTGATTTCAGATGAAGGCGATACTTTTCTTGGATAGTCATGGGGCCCCCTGTGGGGCAAGCATCATCGTGGATTTGGCTGAGTATATGCATAGCGCTTGCCAAAAAGAAGCGAGCCGCAGGGTTATCGGGTTGGCGTGCTTTTTGTTGATAGCAAATTGGTTTAGACTGCGCCCCTTGATCCCAATCTTGTCGTGGAAATGATGAATATCCCCAGCTCCGAAATGATAATGCGTTGGTTGCAACAGGCTCGTATCGAGCACTATGTCTGCGACCAGTGTCACGGTATCCACATTGTCTCTTTGCAGTCGGTCGATGGTATTCAGGAGAGTCGGATCTTCGTGGAAGAGGAAGGCCTGCTGTTCTCCTCCGAGCTGGAAGTGCGCCCCTCCGCAATGCTGCCGCTGGTTGCCGAACTGGGCCGACTCAATATGCAGTACCCCTCCCTCAAGGTGTTCCTCGATATCATCGATGACAACCTGCCGCGGCTGGTGGTCGGCCACACCGTCTTTACCAAGGCCGGACTCAGCGTCGAGCAGTTCCTGCTGTTCGTGCAAAGCACCATCGCCGCAACCCACGAACTGGTTGCCGAATGCGAACGTTCCGGCTTCCTCAACCTGCCGGAAATCCAGGTCGCACCGGAATCTGTGCATTAAGTGTTCGAACGGTTCGCCAGGTGAAAAAAGCCGTTGACGCGGGCGGGGCTTTCCCCTAAATTACGCCCCGTTCCAGCGCAACAGCGCAGCGAACACCGTGTTGGCTGAACACGTTAAACCACAGGCCAAAATTTGGTGAGGTGTCCGAGTGGCTGAAGGAGCACGCCTGGAAAGTGTGTATACGGCAACGTATCGAGGGTTCGAATCCCTCCCTCACCGCCAAATTGCAAAGCCCCGATGGAAACATCGGGGCTTTTTGCTATTCGCGTTTTTGCTGGCGCTGTGGGCAAGCCTATGGCGATGGGCGGCGGGCTCGGGTATAGTCCTGCGCCAATGGCGTTATCCTGTTTTGCTGACCCGTCGTGGCCCTGGTGGTGGCGAGGGGCAGGCCTGTGTAAGGAGTGTTATGAAGTTCAGTCCCCTGCTCGATGAGATGATGAAAGCCCTGCAGGTATTGCCTGGGGTGGGGCCCAAGTCTGCCCAGCGGATGGCCTTTACCCTGCTCGAGCGTGAGCGCAGCGGCGGTTTGCGTCTGGCCCAGTTGCTCTCCCGCGCCCTGACCGAGATCGGTCACTGCAGCCACTGCCGCACCTTTACCGAGAACGATCGCTGCGATATCTGCGCCAATCCCAAGCGGGAAGAGAATGGCCTGCTCTGCGTGGTGGAGAGCCCGGCGGACGTGGCCGCCATCGAGCAGACAGGCCAGTTTTCCGGTCGTTACTTTGTGCTGATGGGCCATCTGTCGCCACTCGATGGTATCGGCCCGGAGGAGCTGGGGCTCGATATTCTGGAGCGCCGCTTGAAAGATGAGGCGATCAGCGAACTGATCCTCGCCACCAATCCTACCATCGAGGGGGATGCCACCGCCTGGTATATCGCTGATATGGCCCGTGCTGCCGGGGTAGAGGTGAGCCGCATCGCCCACGGGGTGCCGGTGGGCGGCGAGCTGGAGCTGGTGGATGGCACCACGCTCTCCCACTCCCTGATGGGGCGCCAGCGCCTCAAGTAAGGGGAGGGTGGCGGCAGGCAAGTCGCGAAAAACTGAACATAAAATAGGCGGTCACACGCCAACAGGGGGCGAATGAGCAGGATTGCACATTCGCCCCCTTGATATTTGGATCCCTGTCCCCATCTAGGTTGGGCATATGTTCAACCCGATGTTTCTGAGGATTGGTCCATGACCCAAAGTGTTCATGCCGAAACCCACGGCTTTCAGACTGAAGTCAAACAACTGCTGAGCCTGATGGCTCACAGCCTCTACTCCAACAAAGAAGTATTCCTGCGCGAGCTGATCTCCAACGCATCCGATGCGGCGGACAAGCTGCGCTTCAAGGCGCTTTCCGATGCCTCTTTGTTCGAAAACGACGGCCAGTTGCGTGTGCGTCTGGTGGTGGACAAAGAGAAGCGTACCCTGACCATCTCCGATAACGGGATCGGTATGACCCGCGATCAGGTGATTGAGCACCTGGGTACCATCGCCAAGTCCGGCACCGCAGAATTCTTCAAAAACCTCTCCGGCGATCAGGGACGTGACTCCCAGCTGATCGGTCAGTTCGGGGTCGGCTTCTACTCCGCCTTTATCGTGGCCGACAAGGTGACCGTGGTCTCCCGCGCCGCCGGTACTGCTCCGGAGCAGGGCGTACAGTGGGAATCTGAAGGGGAAGGCTCCTTCACCGTCGCTGACGTAACCAAAGAGGGTCGCGGTACCGACGTCATCCTGCACCTGCGTGCCGAAGAGGACGAGTTCCTCGACGACTGGCGCCTGCGCTCCGTGGTGGGCAAGTATTCCGATCACA
Source organism: Aeromonas sp. 75A (assembly GCF_051919425.1). Taxonomy (NCBI): domain Bacteria; kingdom Pseudomonadati; phylum Pseudomonadota; class Gammaproteobacteria; order Aeromonadales; family Aeromonadaceae; genus Aeromonas; species Aeromonas sp. 75A. Next base: position 3,985,191 of record NZ_JBQBES010000002.1, read on the forward strand.
TCAGCGTGCCGGTGGAGATGTTCAAAGAGGGCACCCCGGATCGCGAAGAGGATGGTGAGACCATCGTCGGCACCCCGGGCGAGTGGGAGCAGGTCAACCGCGCCACGGCACTGTGGACCCGCAACCCGAAAGATATCAAGGACGAGGAGTATCAGGAGTTCTACAAGCACGTCGCCCACGACTTTGAAGATCCGCTGCTGTGGGGTCACAACCGGGTGGAAGGGGCGCAGGAGTACACCAGCCTGCTCTACGTACCGGCCCGCGCACCGTTCGACCTCTACAACCGCGAGCAGAAACACGGTCTGAAGCTCTACGTACAGCGCGTCTTCATCATGGATGACGCCGAGCAGTTTATGCCGACCTACCTGCGCTTCGTCAAAGGGGTGCTGGACTCCAACGATCTGCCGCTCAACGTCAGCCGCGAGATCCTGCAGGACAACAAGGTGACTGCCTCTCTGCGCAAGGCTTGCTCAAAGCGCGTGCTGACCATGCTCTCCAAGCTGGCAAAAGACGATGCCGAGAAGTACGCCAAGTTCTGGAAAGAGTTCGGTAACGTGCTCAAAGAGGGCCCGGCCGAGGATTACGCCAACCGCGAAGAGATCGCCAAGCTCCTGCGTTTTGCCAGCACCGCTGGCGAGGGCGAAGCCCAGACCGTCTCTCTCGAGGATTACGTTGGTCGCATGAAGGAAGGCCAGCAGAAGATCTACTACATCACTGCTGACTCCTATGCCGCTGCCAAGAACAGCCCGCACCTCGAGATCTTCCGCAAGAAGGGTGTCGAAGTGCTGCTGATGTGGGAGCGCGTGGACGAGTGGCTGATGAGCCACCTGACCGAGTTCGACGGCAAGCAGCTTATCTCCGTCACCCGTGGCGAACTGGATCTCGGCGATCTGGAAGACGAAGCCTCCAAGCAGGCCCAGGAAGAGGCCGAAAAGGCCAACGCCGGTCTGGTGGAGCGGGTCAAGAAGAGCCTGGGCGATGCAGTGAAAGAGGTGCGTGTCACCCACCGTCTGACCGACTCCCCCTCATGCATCGTCACCGACGCCTACGGTATGAGCACCCAGATGATCAAGCTGATGCGCGCGGCCGGCCAGCCGGTACCGGAGCAGAAGTACATTCTGGAGCTCAACCCTGACCATGCGCTGGTGAAGAAACTCGACACCATTGAAGACGAGGCACTGTTCGGTGAGTGGGTCACCCTGCTGCACGAACAGGCCCAGCTGGCCGAGCAGGGCGGGCTGAACGATCCGGCGCGCTTCGTCTCCCGCATCAACCGTCTGCTGCTGCAAGCCTAAGCAGCAACGCCGGTAACAGAAAGCCCACTGCATGCAGTGGGCTTTTTTGATCTCGCCGTGTGAGCGCGGCGAAAACAGCGGCAAAGGAGGCGGTCTGCGCCTCTCTATTTGCGGTATTCGTTGTTGTAGTTCTGGATGAGACGGCGAGTCACCTCATGTTGGGGATCGGCAAACACCTTGAGGGTCTTGCCGCGCTCCACCACCCGACCTTCGTGCATCACCAGCACCTCGTCGCTGATATGGCTGACGATGCCCAAATCGTTGGCTACCAGCACATAGCTCAGCCCCATGGTCTCCTGCATCTCCAGCAGCAGGTTGATGATCTGGGAGCGCACCGAGATATCCAGGGTGGAGAGCGCCTCATCGGCCACCACTATCTTGGGGTTGAGGATCAGCGCGCGCGCCAGCGCCACCCGCTGCTGCTGACCGGAGGAGAGCATCTGCGGATAGAACAGGGCGTGATCCGGCAGCATCCCCACCATGCGCAGGGTCTGCACCACCTTCTCGCGGCGCTCCTCCTCGGTCATCTCGGTGTTGAGACGCAGCGGCGTCTCCAGGATCTGGCCGACCCGGATCTTGCGGTTCAGCGAGGTGTTGGGATCCTGAAAAATCATCCGCAGCAGTTTGCAGCGAGTCTGGTAATCGCCATGCACCATCAGGTGGCCGTCGATGGCGATGTCGCCGCTGGTGGGTTCGATCATGCCAGCCAGAATGCGGGCGAGGGTACTCTTGCCGGAGCCTGCCTCGCCGACGATGGCGAGGGTCTGGCCCACTTCAAGATCAAACGAGAGGGGCTTGATCGCCTCCACCGCCTGACGACGGAACAGACCGGTACGGTTCTGGTAGGTTTTGCTAAGGCCTCTGACCTGCAACAGGGACGGCTCGATCACAAGCGGGGCTCCTTCATGGGGGCATTAACGGTCATCATTTTTTCGGCTCCTCCATGTTCAGCGGGAAGTGACAGCTGAACTGATGGCCCTTGATCTTGTTCATCAACGGAGTTTGCACGCACTGCTTCTGGGCGTAGGGGCAGCGCGGCCCCAGACGGCAGCCGATGGGCAGGTGTTGCAGCGGCGGGATGACGCCGGGCAGGGTCTCGAGGCGCGACTTGTGGCGCACCAGCTTGTCAAAGTCGGGGATCGATTTGAGCAGGGCATCGGTATAGGGGTGATGCGGGGTCTCGAGGATCTGCTCCCGTGTGCCCACTTCCACCATCTGGCCGCAGTACATCACGTTGATGGTATCGGTCAGGTTGGCGATGGCGGCGATATCGTTACTGATGATCAGGATAGTGGTATTGCCCAGCTTGTTCATCTTGTCCAGCAGTCGCAGGATCTGGGAGTGGGTGGTGGACTCCATGGCGCTGGTGGGCTCGTCGGCTACCAGCAGACGCGGCTGGTTGGCAATGGCCATGGCGATCATCACCTTCTGGCACATGCCATCCGACAGCTCGTGGGGATAGGCACGCATCACCTTGCGGTGATCCTTGACGCCTACCCGGTGCAGCAGGGCGATGGCCTTCTTCTTGCGCCACTGGAAGCGCTGCCAGAATTGTCCCTCGAACGAATCGGTCGGGATCGCCTCTTCCAGCTGGGTGCCGATCTCCTCGGAGGGATCGAGACAGCTGATGGGGTCCTGGAAGATCATGGCGATCTCGCGACCCATGATGCGACGGCGCTCCTTGGGGGCCATGGTCAGCAGATCCATGTCGTTGAAGCGCATCCGGTCGGCACGTACCGTCCAGTTGTCCTTCTCGATGCCGACGATCACTTTGGCGATCAGACTTTTACCTGAGCCGGATTCACCCACCAGACCGCGGATCTCCCCCTCGGTCAGGGTCAGGCTCACCTTGTCCACCGCCTTGACCTTGCCTTGCGGGGTGTCGATCTCGATGGTGAGATTGCGTATGTCGAGCAGCGGCATCAGTCATTCCCCTCTTTGAGTGCTTCACGAATGCCTTCACCAACTAAATTGGTCACCAGCACGCTGAACAGGATGGCTATGCCGGGCAAGGTGACGGTCCAGGGGGCGAGATAGATAAGATCGCTCGAGTCAGCCAGCATGGTGCCCCACTCCGGTTGGGGAGATTGGGCGCCGAGGCCAAGAAAACCGACCGCCGAGATATCGAGAATGGCCGCCGATAAGGTGCGGGTGGTCTGGGCCACCAGGGTCTCGACAATGTTGGGCAAAATAGCCAGCCGCATGATCCGGAAGGGAGGCGAGCCATCGAGGCGGCTGGCGGTGATGTACTCCTTCTGCATCTCGGCATGCACTGCGTTATAGGTGGCCCGGATAAAGGGCGGGATCAAAGCGAGCGTAATAGCAATCAGGGTATTGCCAAAACCCGGCCCCATGATGGCGACCATGATGATGGCCATCAGCAGGGAGGGGATGGAGAGCAGGGTATCGAGCAGGTGGTGCAGCACGCTCGATTTAAGCCCCTTGCTCATGCCGCCGAGGATACCGATGGCGGAGCCCACCACCATGGCGATCACCACCACGACCAGCGCATAGCCGAAAGTGAGACGCGCCCCTACCACCAGCCGGGAGAGCATGTCGCGCCCCAGATCGTCGGTGCCGAGGAAGTAGTCGATGTTGCCGGTCGCCGCCCACGAGGGGGCCAGCAGCAGCTTGTCGGTGTGCTGTTCATCAATGCCGTAGGGGACGACCAGCGGCCCCACCAGCGTGATGAGCAGCAACAGCAAAAAGCACCATAGCCCTGCCATCGCCAGCGGATTGCGGCTGTAGGAGGCCCACGTCTGCTCAAGGGGCGAGAGGATCTTGAGCTCGGGATAGATGTTCGATTTATCTTGCATAGGATACCTGGCTCCTGGTCACGCCATGAGCGCGTTTAATCTTGTTTGGCATACAACTCTTTGCGCCGTGCCGGATAGATAAGGGTGGTCAGCAACTCGGTGCTGACGCTGGTCAGGATCACGAAACTGGCCACTACCAGGGTCGCGCCGCGAATGGCGGCGTAATCCTGCAGGGCGATGCTGCTGATGAGCCAGCGGCCGATCCCGTGCCACTCGAACACCACCTCGGTGATCATGGCGGAGGTAAGCACGCTACCCAGTTGCAGACCCAGCAGCGGCAGTACCGGCGGCAGGGCGTTCTTCAGACCATGGCGCCAGACGATCTGCGCCTTGGAAAGGCCCCGGCTCGCCGCCGCCTTGATGTAGTTCTGCTTCATCACGTCGATGAGGGAGCTGCGCACATGGCGGATCACCTCGGTGGTGGGCACCACCGCCAGCACCAGTGACGGGAGAATGAGGTGGCGCAGGGCATCGTGCAGCGCCGCTTGCCGCCAGGGTTCGTTGCTGAGCAGCACATCGATCACCGCGATGCCGGTAATGGGGGGGACGTCGTAGAGCAGGCTGATCTGCCCGGAGGCTGGCAACCAGCCGAGATCCAGCGAAAAGAGCATCACCACCAGCAGCGCCAGCCAGAACACCGGCACCGCATAGCCGATAAGACCGGCAGTCATGATGGAGAGATCCAGCGTCTTGCCCTGTGACAGGGCCGCCAGGGTTCCGAGAGGGATCCCCACCAGCAGCGAGATGGCGAACGCCGCCAGACAGAGGATCAGGGTCGCCGGGAAGTAGTGGCGGATCTCGTCCAGCACCGGCAGCCCGGAGACGCTGGAGAGCCCCAGGTCACCTGCGAAAATGCGGCGCAGGAAATCGGGGTAGCCGCTCCAGAAGCTGAGCTGATTGCCGATCAGCCGATAGTCCAGCAGATAGGCGACAAAGGTCAGCGCCAGCAGGGTGATGAGCAGCAGGTTGATGCGGCGCAAGGTGTATAGAAGCATGCTTACTCCCTGTGAGCCTGGTTGAAGGAGGTGCCGCCAAAGGGCATCAGCGTCAGCCCCTCGATGTCGCTGCGGCTGACCTGGGTACGCAAGGCGTGTGCCAGCGGGATCAGCGGCAGCTGTTCGTTGAGCAGGGTCTGGGCATAGTAGTAGTTACGCAGCCGGAACGAGAGCTGGGGCGTGGTGACCGCATCATCCAGCAGCTGATCGAAGGCCGGGCTACACCAGCGGCTGTAGTTGTTGCCGCGCTCCACTGCCGAGCAGCTCAGCAGCTGGCGGAAGAAGTTGTCCGGATCTGCGTTGTCGGCAATCCAGCCGGAGAGCAGACTGTCGTACTGCCCCTTGGTGAGGCGGCCTTCGATCACCGGCCACTCCCGTTGCACGATCTTGAGCTTGATCCCGACCTTGGCCAGATCGCTGCGGATCAGCTGGGCGGTCTTGACCGCATCCGGGTTGTAGGGGCGGGCGTCCGGTTGTACCAGCACCTGCATCTCGAACCCTTTCTCCAGACCCGCCTCCTTGAGCAGCTGGCGCGCCCGTTTCAGATCGGGTTTGCGCTCGGGCAGGCTGGGGTTGTACCCCCATGAGAGGGTCGGCAGCAGGCTGTTGGCGGGCAGGCCGGTATCGAAATAGACCGCCTGCAGCAGGTTGTCGATATTGATGGCGCTGGCAATGGCCTGACGCACCTTGACGTTGTTGAACGGCGGCTTGCGGGTATTGAGGGCCAAAAAGGCGACGTTCATCCCCGACTGGACCGAGAGGCTCAGTGCCGGATTTTGCTTGATCACCGAGAGCTGGCTGGCGGAAGGGGTGCTCATCACGTCGCACTCGCCGGTCAGCAGCTTGGCCAGCCGTTTGGCGGATTTGGGGGTGATGTCGTAGACCAGCTGTTCAATCTTGGCATCGCCACCCCAGTAGCCGGGATGGCGCAGATAGCGAATGAACTCGTTGTGGCGATACTCCTTGAAGCTGAACGGCCCGGTGCCGATGGGGCGGCTATCCAGCAGGGCTGGCGTGCCCGCCTGCAACATCTGCTCGGCGTATTCGGCGGAGAGGATCACCGCATAGTCGCTGGCCAGAGTGGCGAGGAAGGAGGCGTTCGGCTGATTCAGCTCGAATACCACCGTCTGCGGCCCCTTCTTGCTCACCCGCTTGATCAGCAGATCTTGCCCCAGGCTGTAGAAGTAGGGGTAATCGCCGCCGGAGACATTGTGATAGGGGTGCTGCTCGTCCAGCTGGCGGGCATAGGTAAAGACCACGTCATCGGCATTGAAAGTGCGGGTGGGCTTGAACCAGGGGGTATGGTGAAACGTTACCCCCTTGCGCAGGGTCAGGGTATAGGTGAGGCCATCCTCGCTGACATGCCAGTTGGTGGCGAGCGCCGGTTCCAGCGCCAGGGTGTTGGGGTTCACCTCCAGCAGGCGGTCGTAGAGCGGACGGGCACTGGCATCCAGTGTCACCCCGGAGTTGGAAACATGGGGATTGAAGGAGAGGGGGGATCCCTCAGCACAATAGATGAGTCCGGTTTTGGAGGCCTCGGGTTGCTTCTGGCAGCCGGTGACCAGCACCAGCAGACCCAGCAGCAAGGGTGTGAGCATTCTCATTGTTGAACCATGTTCTTATAGGGGTTTTGTACGCACGTTTTGATACAAATGTGCCAGCGCGAAGGCTGGCGTGTTGCTGGAGTCGGCATCAACCGCGCTCCTTCACTCTTGTTCTGCATCGTTATCGCCATCCAGCAGCTGATATTTGCGTAGCATGCCACGGAACTGGTGATAGCTTAAGGCCAGCAGTTGAGCGGCTTTGCGCTGATTATACTGGGATTGCTGCATCGCTTGCTTGAGTAAATTAATCTCGTACTCCGCCACCGCCTGCTTGAGATCGAGCGGCAAGGCAAGGGGGGATGCAGATTGTACCTCGCTTCGGGCCTCTTGCGCAGGTTGCGTGACCTGTGGTCGCCAGGGGGAATCAAACGGGTTGAGCACCAGTGTCGAGAGCGGCAGCTGGGGATTGCCCTGACGATAGATACTGCGCTCCACCACGTTCTTCAGCTCTCTCACATTGCCCGGCCAGTGGTAATCCAGTAGCAACTGGGTCGCCTTGCGCGAGAAACCGGCAAACAGTGGATAGCCCAGCTCCCGGGTCATGCTGTGGGCGAAGTGCTCCGCCAGCATCAGGATATCTTCCCGCCGCTCCCGCAAGGGGGGGAGGGTGATCACATCAAACGCGAGTCGGTCGAGCAGATCGTGGCGAAACTGCCCCTTGTCGGCCAGCGCAGGGAGATCCTCGTTGGTGGCGCAGACCAGCCGCACATCCACCTTGAGGGGCTTGGCCCCGCCCACCCGCTCGAACTCGCCATACTCGATGACCCGCAGCAACTTCTCCTGCACCCGGGCGCTGGTGGTGGCCAGCTCGTCAAGGAACAGGGTGCCGCCATCGGCCCGCTCGAAGCGGCCCTGATGGCGTTTGGCGGCGCCAGTAAACGACCCCGCTTCGTGACCGAACAGCTCGGTTTCCAGCAGGCTCTCGCTCAGAGTGGCGCAGTTGATGGTGACAAAGCTTTGATCCCAGCGCGCCGAGAGATAATGTAGGCGGTGGGCGATGAGCTCCTTGCCCGTCCCCCGCTCACCGATGATCAGCACGGGTTTGCGCAGCGGGGCGAGCCGTGAGGCCTGCTCAATGATCTCGAGAAATGCGTTGGATTCCCCCAGCAGGCTTTCCGTGGCCGTGGTCATAGTGATCCCTGTCAGTTGTAAAAGCTGGTCAATCTTACCAAAAGTTGGTGATTTTAATCATCTCTTGCGCGAGGCATCTTGCAATCCGGCTATTCTGCCCCATATAAATCAACAAGTTAAATTTTGTTCCAGATTGGCACACAAGTTGCCATTGTCAATGGAGAAATAACGCCATGCCAATAACAGGAGTGCAATCATGAGTATTTTTTCCCGTCTGGCCGACATCATCAATTCCAACCTGACGGCCCTGCTCGACAAGGCAGAAGATCCCCAGAAGATGGTGCGCCTGATCATCCAGGAGATGGAGGACGAGCTGGTCAAGGAGCGCTCCAATCTGGCCCGCTTCCTCGCCAGCCAGAAAGAGATTGGTCGTCAGGTCGCCCGCCATCAGGAGCGGGTCGACGAGTGGCAAGCCAAGGCCGAGCTGGCCCTGACCAAGGGACGTGAAGATCTGGCCCGCGCCGCCCTTATCGAGAAGAAGAAACAGACCGAGTTGTCAGAGACCCTCTACCGCGAGCAGCAGGCGGTCGACAGTGGCATCGAGAAGCTGGGTGAAGAGATCCGTCAGCTCGAAGCCAAGCTGGAAGATGCCCGCGCCCGTCAAAAGGCGATGGCCATTCGCACCGAAGCGGCCAGCAGCCGTCTCAATGTGCAGAGCCAGGTAGCCCGTGGCGAGAGCCAGGCGGTGGTGAGCAAGTTTGAGCGGATGGAGCGTCGCATCGACGAAATGGAAGCGCGCGCCGATCTGGGACAGTCCGACAAGGCGCTGGCGCAGCAGTTTGCCGAGCTGGAAGTGGACGATCAGATAAGTCGTGAGCTGGAAGCCATGCGCCAGAAGCTGGGGCAGGGCGACAGCAAAAGCGAAGGCAAACAGGGGGAGTAACAGATGGAAGATCTGCTGGGCGTATTGATGGTTCCCATGGTGGTCTTCATGGTGGTGGTGGCCCCCATCTGGCTGGTGCTGCACTATCGTGCCAAGGGGCGCATTGGCGCCGGTCTTGCCGATAGCGAGCGGGAACAGCTGCAAGGGCTGCTGGCTCGCACCGAGAAGATGCAGGAGCGAGTGGGCGCGCTGGAATCGATTCTGGATGCGGAAGTACCCGGTTGGAGGAACAAGGTATGAGCAGTGTCAGTCGTGAAGGGCGCAACCTCTATCGCGATCCCCAGCGTGGCAAGATAGCCGGGATCTGTGCCGGTTTGGCTGAGTATTTCGGGGTGGAGACCTGGATCGTGCGGCTGCTCGCCATCAGTGGCCTTATCTTCGCCGGTTTCATTACCTTCACCGCCTATATCGCTGCCTGGTTCTGCTCGACAAAAAGCCGGTCACCCTCTATTCGCAAGAGGATGCCGACTTTGCCGAGGTGCGGATGAAAGCGCGCAGCTGGCAGGCGGGGATCACCCCTCATCAGGCGCTGGGCCGCATCGCGCAGGAACTTGACGCGCTGGAGCCCAGAGTTCAGCGGATCGAGAAGCTGGTGACATCCAGGGAGTTCACCCTGCAGCGGGAATTTCGCAAGCTGTAGTTCTTGCTCAAGCACTCAATGTCGATGGTGGAATCTTCTGCGATGATCCACCATCGACGACAACTATCCAGACGTGGATAAGCGGTCGACCTCTCGCACGGCTGAGCACGCCGGATGCAACCACCAAGGGAGAACGGGTCAAGCCTTGATACTCAATAAACTGGAACAGAAGTTGACTCGCCTGCAACACAAGGCGAACGACGTGGTGAACCGGGTGCGGGATCGCCATATCCGGCTGGCGGTGACCGGCCTCTCTCGCAGCGGCAAAACCGCCTTTATCACGGCGCTGGTCAACCAGCTGGAACACGCGGCCATCGATGGCCGTTTGCCGTTGTGGGATGCCCTGCGTCAAGGGCGCATCCTCGGCGCCCGCCGGGTGCCGCAGCTCAATGCCCACATCCCCACCTTTGCCTACGAGCGTGGCCTCGACTCCCTGTTTGGCGATCCACCTGCCTGGCCCGAGCCCACCCGCGGCGTGGCCGAAGTGCGCCTCGAAATCCGCTATCGCACCCGTCACCCTCTGCGCAAGCATCTGGGGGAGATCTCCACCCTCTACGTGGATCTGGTGGACTACCCCGGGGAGTGGCTGCTCGACTTGCCGCTCCTTGAGATGAGCTACGAGCAGTGGAGCGAACAGGTGCGCGAGCAGCTTCGTCGCCCAGAGCTGCAGGCACTTGCCGCCAGCTGGCTGACATCCGGGTGGCAGGCTGAGCAACGCTTCGAAGAGCGGCCGGTGGCTGAGCTTGCCGAGCGCTACACCGCCTATCTGCATGCCTGCAAACAGGAGCTGGGATTGCACCTTATTCAACCCGGTCGCTTCGTGTTGCCGGGGGAGTATGCCGGTGCCCCCATGCTGCAATTTGTCCCCTGGGTGTGGGAGATGCCTGCCAGCGAGCCCGCCGATGGCACTCTTTACGCCACTCTCAAGCAGCGCTTCGAGCAGTACAAGCAGCATCTGGTGCAGGGTTTTTATGAGCAGCACTTTGCCGGTTTTGATCGCCAGATCGTGCTGGTGGATTGCCTGCAGCCCCTCAACGCCGGGGCGGCCAGCTTTGGCGACATGCAGCAGGCCATTGCCCGCATCATGGAGAGCTTTGCCTACGGCAAGAGCAACTGGTGGCGGCGACTCTTCTCGCCCCGTATCGACAAGCTGCTCTTTGTGGCGAGCAAGGCCGATCACGTTACCCCCGAACAGCATGCGCCCATGGTTTCCCTGCTCCAGCATCTGGTGCGCAGTGGCCGCGGGCAGGCCCGTTTTGAGGGGATCACCACCGAGTGTCTGGCGCTCGCCGCCATCAAGGCGACCGAAGTGGGCAAGGGGGTGGCCAATGGCCGCGAGTTTCCCGCCATCCGTGGCACCAGCCTGAGCGGTGAGCCGCTGCTGCTGTTCCCCGGGGAGGTGCCGCCCCATATTCCGCCTGCGCAGTGGTGGAACAGTCAGGGCTTTGATTTTCAGGCGTTTTGCCCCATGCCCATGAGCCCCCATCAGGCGCTGCCCCATATCCGGCTCGATGCGGCGCTGGAGTTTCTGCTCGGGGATCACCTCGAATAACGGGGTGCGGTCTTGGCACCTGAGCCGAAGGCTGCGCACAGGAGAACAATGCGATGAACGATCAGATAAAAGAGCGGCCACCGTTGCAGGGCAAGGTGATTCTTGAGCCTGCCTTGACGGTGGCCAGTGACGAGCGACCCCCCGCACCGGCCCTGCGGCTGGAGGAGGCGAGCTTCGAGCGCCTCGACGAGCTGGACGAGTTCACCGAGGTGGAGAGCGCCCTCGTCATCAAACCGCGCCGCCGCCATCGGCTACTGGCGTGGGGGCTGGGGGCGGTCGGTCTGCTCTCGTTGGGCCAGTATGGCGCCTTTCTTTACGATCAATTCCTCACCACCCCGCTCTGGGGCAGCGCCTGGCTGGCGGCCTCGGCGCTGGTCGCTGCGGGGACAGCCAGCGTGGTGGGGCGCGAGTGGCTGCGACTACGGACCCTCAAGCGGCGTCAGGATGTACGCTCGCGAGCAGAAGATCTGCTTGCCCATCAGGGAGTCGGGCAGGGGCAGGCCTTTTGCGAAGGGTTGGCGGTCAAAAGTGGCGACAAGGGGCGCGAGGGGTATCAAACCTGGCTGGCCCAGCTCGATGAGAGCCACAACGATCGGGAGGTGCTGACCCTTTACAGTCAGCTGGTATTGAGCGAACGCGACAAGCTGGCGCAGGCGCGGGTGGCCAAATGGTCGGGGGAGGCCGCTGTGCTGGTGGCGCTCAGCCCGCTCGCCACCGTCGACATGATGCTGATGTTGTGGCGCAACCTGCGGATGATCGAGGATATCGCCGATGTCTATGCCATCGAGCTCGGCTACTGGAGCCGCATACGCCTCATCCGTCAGGTGTTTCGCAACATGCTCTACGCCGGTGCCACCGAGCTGGTGACCGAGGTGGGGATGGACTTGCTGGGCGCCGAGTTTGCCGCCAAGCTCTCCGCCCGTGCGGCGCAAGGGGTGGGGGCGGGGCTACTCACCGCTCGCCTTGGTCTGCGCACCATCGAAGCGTGCCGCCCGCTGCCATGGTGTGCGGACGAGAAGCCGAAACTCGGCGAGCTGCGCAAGCGGCTGATCGGCCAGCTGGCGGGGTATCTCAACAAATCCTGATAGCTCTGTCTGCACCTTGCTGCGATGACCCATGCCCCTGTTGTGCTCGCCAAGCCGCAGGGGCATGGTTTTAATCGGCAGATCATTGAGTTGGCAGCAGTGCCCGGTTTTGGCGAGGCGCCCGTTTACGGTTAAGCTGGCAGTCAATCTTACCAATCACACCAATATTACCAATCGGCAAGGATGCCCGATGAACTTTACCTTTCGCCAGATCCGTTATTTTGTGGCCGTGGCCGACAGCTTCTCAGTGAGTCGCGCCGCCGCCGAGCTGCATATCTCCCAGTCGGCGGTCACCAGCGCCATTCGCGAGCTGGAGACCGATCTCGGCGCCCCGCTATTCGAGCGCAATCCGCGCGGCGTCACCCTCACCACTCAGGGCCACCAGTTTTTGTTCCACGCCCGCCGTATTCTCGGCGCCATGACCGAGGCGAGCCACTCCCTCAAAGCAGTAGCCCAGCAGGATCAGGGACGGCTCACTATCGGTGTGACCACCTTGGTGGCGGGTTACTACCTCTCAGAGGCGCTCGGCCGTTTTCGCCGCGCCTTTCCGGCGGTACAGATCGAGGTGAAGGAGGATGAACAGCCTTTTCTGGAGCACCAGATCGTCAACGGCGAGGTGGATGTGGGGATCCTGATGACCAACCGCACCATCCGGCAAGAGGCGTTTGATACCGAGTTGCTGACCCGTTCGCCGCTGCGGCTCTGGCTGGCCGCCAACCACCCGCTCTGCGCCGAGTCGACCCTCTCGCTCACCGCGCTGGGGGAGGAGCCGATGATCTCGCTGACCGCCGATCAGCTCGATCAGATCATCGGTGGCGGCCTGCGCCGCTACGGCATCTCCCCCCGTATCGTGCTGCGCACCGCGTCGGTGGAGGCAGTGCGCAGTCTGGTGGCGAGCCAGCTCGGGGTCGCCTTGTTGCCCGATTTTGCCTATCGCCCCTGGTCGCTGGAGCAGGAGCGGGTCGAGGCGCGCGCCATCAAGGAGCCCATTCCCGCCATCGATATCGGGCTGGTGTGGCGCCGTGGTTCTCGGCTGGATTGGACGGCGCGGGAATTTATCGATATTGCGCGGGATCAGAGCCGGTTGCGGGCCCGTCAGGCGCTCCCTCGCTAGCCATCTCTTGCGGGGTAGCCACCAAAAATCAGATTCATCTGCACTCGATATCGATTTAGCTGATACCTGAGCCATCAAAAATTGAAATATTCATCGTATTGCCACTCCCCTAAGCTCATTGCTGGTTAACAGGATGTTAACGCCGATGGTGGCGTTCCTTCACCTGATGCAAGTCAACACAATGCAAGGAGTGCATGATGAAATTGACCCCTCTGATGCTGGCTCTTGTTCCGGCGCTGCTGGCAGGCCAGACCCAGGCTGCCCCGACCGAGCTCGGCAAGGGTGAAGGCCAGCTCAATATCGTGGCCTGGGCTGGCTACGTTGAGCGTGGCGAGACCGACAAGAACTACGACTGGGTGACCGGATTCGAGAAAGAGACCGGCTGCAAGGTGAGCGTCAAGACGGCGGCCACCTCGGACGAGATGGTGGCCTTGATGAACGAGGGGGGCTTCGATCTGGTGACCGCCTCCGGCGATGCCAGTCTGCGTCTGATTGCCGGTGGCAAGGTGCAGGCGCTCAATCTGGCACTCATCCCGAGCTACAGCAAGATTGATCCCCGGCTGCAAAATGCCCCCTGGCACACTGTGGATGGCAAGCACTACGGCGTGCCCTACCAGTGGGGCGGCAATATCCTGATGTACAACACCAAGGTGTTCCCCAAGGCACCGGACTCCTGGAACGTGGTGTTCGAGGAACAGACCCTGGCGGATGGCAAGTCCAACAAGGGGCGGGTGCAGGCCTTTGACGGCCCGATCCACATCGCCGATGCCGCCCTCTATCTGATGACCCATCAGCCCGCCCTGGGCATCAAGGATCCTTACGAGTTGAACGAGGATCAGTACAAGGCCTCCCTCGATCTGCTGCGCAAGCAGCGCCAGCTGGTGGGACGCTACTGGCATGATGCTTTCGTCCAGATCGATGACTTCAAGAACGAAGGGGTGGTTGCGTCAGGCTCCTGGCCGTTCCAGGCCAATGCCCTGATCGCCGACAAGCAGCCCATCGCCACCACTGTGCCGAGAGAGGGAGTGACCGGTTGGGCCGATACCAGCATGGTGCACAGCGATGCCAAGAACCTCACCTGCGCTTACAAGTGGCTGGAGCACTCCCTGAGCAACAAGCTGCAGGGGGATCTCGCCGCCTGGTTTGGCTCGGTGCCTGTGGTGCCTGCCGCCTGTGAGGGCAATGCCCTGCTGGGCCCGACCGGGTGCAAAACCAACGGTATCGACAACTTCGATCGGGTTCGCTTCTGGCGCACTCCGGTCTCCCAGTGCAAGAGCCAGGGAACTTGCGTGCCCTATTACCGCTGGGTTTCCGACTATATCGCCATTCTGGGCGGCCGCTAAGGTGGGGTGAGCAAGGTGGTCGGAACCGCTGCCACCTTGCCAACGGCAGGGGAGCTGCGCCTCCTCTGCACGACTGCCGAGAGCGGATAATCAAGCGGGCCGGACAGGAGTCGGCCCATCCCAGTACAGACAAGGACGCCCCATGAACGCCGTACAATTTGACCGGGTCAGTCGCCACTATGGCGAGGTGAAGGCGGTCGACGATATCTCTTTCCAGATCCCCTCCGGGGAATTCTTTACCCTGCTGGGGCCGAGCGGTTCCGGCAAGACCACCTGCCTGCGGATGATCGCGGGCTTTGAGTACCCGAGCGACGGGGAGATCCGCCTGTTTGGCGAACCCTGCTCCACCGTGCCCCCCTACGATCGCAACCTCAATACCGTGTTTCAGGACTACGCCCTGTTTCCCAACATGGATGTGCGCGACAACATCGGCTATGGCCTGATGCTCAAGGGGGTCGCCAAGGCACAGCGTTACCGCAAGGTGGACGAGATGCTGGAGCTGGTGCGACTGCCTGGGGTCGGCAAGCGCCGCCCAAGCCAGCTCTCCGGCGGCCAGCGCCAGCGCATCGCCATCGCCCGGGCGCTTATCAACCAGCCACGCATCCTGCTGCTGGACGAGCCGCTGGGGGCCCTCGATCTCAAGTTGCGCGAGCAGATGCAGCTTGAGCTCAAGGCGTTGCAACGCCAGTTGGGCATCACCTTTATCTTCGTCACCCACGATCAGCAGGAGGCGCTCTCAATGAGCGACCGGATCTGCATCTTCAGTCAGGGCAAGATCGAGCAGATTGCCGCCCCCGATACCATCTACGACGCTCCGGCGACGCCGTTTGTGGCCCGCTTCGTTGGCACCGTCAATCTGTTCGAAGGGGAGCAGGCCAGACGGCTGTGCGGCGACGGCAGCCAGATGATGGTGCGCCCGGAGCGGATCCGGCTCGCTGAGGCGGGTGCGCCGGGCTGGTCGGGAGAGATCCGCGAGGTGGAGTATCTGGGTCCCTTCGTCCGTTATCGGGTTGATCTCGGGGAGCAGCTCGAGATCATCGTCAACCACCCCAATGAGGGGCAGGCCCGTCTGGCCCGTGGCAGCAGGGTCAGCCTCAGCTGGCCGGAGCAGGCCATCCATCGCCTGAGCGGCGCCCATCAGGGGGCGCAGCCATGAGTGCCCCTCACAGTGCGAGTCTTGCCATGAACCATCAGCCCGAACCTGCC
Organism: Aeromonas sp. 75A; assembly: GCF_051919425.1. Taxonomy (NCBI): domain Bacteria; kingdom Pseudomonadati; phylum Pseudomonadota; class Gammaproteobacteria; order Aeromonadales; family Aeromonadaceae; genus Aeromonas; species Aeromonas sp. 75A. The sequence goes on from NZ_JBQBES010000002.1 coordinate 4,000,855, forward strand.
CGTTTCAGGCCGCTGCGGCGCCTCTCGACCCTGCTCTATGGTCGGCCCGGCCTGCTGCTGGCGATCCTGCTGGGGCCGCCGCTGCTGTGGCTCGGCATCATCTATGTCGGCTCCTTGCTGATGCTGCTTTCCAACTCCCTGTTCGGGCTGGACGAGTTTAGCGGTCAGGTGCGCCACGAGCTGGGGCTGCAAAACTTCGTCGCCCTGCTGCGACCGGAGAATCTGGATGTGATCGGCCGCACCGTCGGCATGTCGCTGCTGGTGACCCTGGCCTGCGCCCTGCTCGGTTTTCCGGTTGCCTACTACATGGCACGCTACACCAGTGGCAAGACCCGGGCGCTGTTCTATGTGGGGATCATGCTGCCACTCTGGTCCAGCTATTTGGTACGGGTCTATGCCTGGAAGTTGATTTTGGCCAAGGAGGGGGTTGTGAGCTGGCTGGCGGACAGCATGGGGCTGGAGTGGCTGCTCGATGCCATCCTCTCCCTGCCGGTGATAGGTGGCCCGTCGCTCTCCTTCTCGCGGCTCGGCACCTTTATCGTGTTCGTCTATGTCTGGCTGCCCTTCATGATCCTGCCCATTCAGGCGGCGGTGGAGCGTATACCGCGATCCCTGCTGGAGGCGAGCAGCGATCTGGGGGCGACACCCGCCCAGACCTTTCGCAACCTGATCCTGCCGCTGGCGTTGCCCGGTGTGGTGGCGGGCTCCATCTTCACCTTCTCGCTGACCCTCGGTGATTACATCATCCCCGGCATTATCGGCAACTCGACCATGTATATCGGTCAGGTGGTCTACATGCAGCAGGGAACGGCGGGCAATCTGCCCTTTGCCGCCGCCTTCTCGCTGGTGCCGATCCTTATCATCGCCATCTATCTGGCGATTGCGAAACGACTGGGGGCTTTTGATGCGCTTTGACCCTATCGCTTTGAACCGGCAGCAAGGAGGCCGTCATGTCAGCTAGCTCAATGAGCCGTCAGGGAGAGCGCCCTTCGGGCCTGCTCAAGTACGCCGCCATCGGCGGGCTTCTGTTCCTGCACTTTCCCATTCTGTTTATCTTCCTCTACGCCTTCACCAGCGAGAGCAAGAGTTACCAGTTTCCGCCCCCCGGGCTCACCCTCAAATGGTTCGAGGTGACCCTCAATCGCCCCGATGTGTGGCGTGCCATCCAGCTGTCGCTGGAGGTTGCTGGGCTGGCGACGCTGGCGGCCATGATCCTCGGCACCTTGGCGGCAGGGGCCATTGCCCGCAGCCGCTTCTTCGGTCAGGAGGTGGTGTCGCTCTTGCTGGTGCTGCCCATCGCGCTGCCCGGTATTGTCACCGGTATCGCGCTGCGCTCGGCCTACGGCTTGATGGAGATCCCGTTCAGCTTCTGGACCATCGTTATCGGCCACGCCACCTTCTGTGTGGTGGTGGTCTACAACAATGCGCTGGCCCGTTTTCGCCGCACCAACCAGAGCCTCATCGAGGCGTCGATGGATCTCGGGGCCGACGGCTTCCAGACCCTGCGCTACGTGATCCTGCCCAATCTGGCCACGGCGCTGCTGGCGGGGGGCATGCTGGCCTTTGCCCTGAGTTTTGACGAAGTGATCGTCACCACCTTTACGGCGGGCCAGCAGACCACCCTGCCCATCTGGATGTATCAGGAGCTGATCCGTCCCCGTGACAGGCCGGTCACCAACGTGGTGGCCATCATCATAGTGGCCTTCACCACTATCCCTATTTTGCTTGCCTACTACCTCACTCGCGACACCCATGATGTCGCTGGCAGTGGCAAATGATGACTCAACGCGTGCGCAAGGATGCAACCATGAAACTCTCTACCCAACTCTTGATTGATGGCCAGTTTGTGACCGGCGAGGGGCAGGCCGAACCCATTCTCAACCCGGCCAACGGCGAACAGATCGCCGCCGTGCCCGAAGCCTCGTTCGAACAGGTGAACCGGGCGGTGAACGGTGCCCAGCGCGCCTTCGCCCAGTGGAGCCGCACTACCCCTGCCCAGCGCAGCAACCTGCTGCTGCGTCTGGCGGAGCTCGTCGAGCGCCACGCCGAGGAGTTTGCGGCGCTCGAATCCCTCAACTGCGGCAAACCCTATCTGGCCGTGCTCAACGACGAGTTGCCCGCGGTGGTGGACTGCTTCCGCTTCTTTGCCGGGGCGGCCCGCTGCCTGCAAGGGCCGCTGGCGGGGGAGTATCTCGAGGGGCACACCAGCATGATCCGCCGCGACCCCATTGGTGTTGTGGGCAGTATCGCCCCCTGGAACTACCCGCTGATGATGGCGGCCTGGAAGATGGCGCCGGTGCTGGCGGCGGGCAATACGGTGGTGCTCAAACCCTCCGAGCAGACCCCGCTCACCGCTTTGCGGCTTGCCGAACTGGCCAGCGAGATCTTCCCCCGCGGCGTCATCAACGTCATCTGCGGGCGGGGGGAAAGCGTGGGGGCGCCGCTGGTGGAGCACCCGCTGGTGCGGATGGTGTCGCTCACCGGCGATATCGCCACCGGCCAGAAGATCCTGCAGAGCGCCGCCCGCACCATGAAGCGCACCCACCTTGAGCTGGGAGGCAAGGCGCCGGTCATCATTTTCGACGATGCGGATCTGGAGGCGGTGGTGGCGGGCATTCGCACCTTCGGTTTCTACAACGCAGGCCAGGATTGCACCGCCGCCTGCCGTATCTATGCCCAGGGCAAGATCTACGACAAGTTCGTCGCCGCCATGACCGATGCGGTGGCCTCCATCAAGGTGGGAAGCCAGTACGAGGAGGGGGTGGAGATGGGGCCGCTTATTTCGGACAGACAGCGCAACCGGGTCGCCAGCTTTGTCGAGCGGGCCCAGAGCAGCGGTCATGTGGAGGTGACGGCGGGGGGCAAGATCCGCCCAGGCAACGGCTTCTTCTTCGAGCCGACCCTGATTGTCGGGGCCCGTCAGGAGGATGAGATCGTGCGCCGCGAGGTGTTTGGCCCTGTGGTGTCGGTGACCCGTTTCAACGATGCCGAGCAGGTGGTGCAGTGGGCCAACGACTCGGACTATGGCCTCGCCTCGTCGGTCTGGACCAAAGATCTGAGCCTCGCCAGCAAGGTGGCCAGCCACCTGCAATATGGCTGCACCTGGATCAACACCCACTTCATGCTCACCTCCGAGATGCCCCACGGCGGCATGAAGATGTCGGGCTACGGCAAGGATCTCTCCCTCTATGCGCTGGAGGATTACACGGTGCCGCGCCATATCATGGTCAAGCTGTAGTGGGGACTGGTTAGCGGGTTGTCACAATTTGTTTACAACTGTTTCCGGCAGCCGGCTCATGGGTCGGCTGCTTTTTTTGTTGCCATTTCGTTACAGTGAAACCGTGATGAAACGGCAAGGCGCCTGATGTGGCGCCAGAGGATGGAACCGCTATGGCAACCTTTTACACCGCCCACCAGCCGGATGCTGACGGGGTGATCCACTACAGCAACGAGGAGCATGGTACCTGGCAGGTCCTGATCGAACGTCAGTTCGCCGCTCTCGATGGCAAGGGGTGTGACGAGTATCTGGCCGGTCTCGACAGACTGGGGCTGCCCCGTGAGCGCATCCCCCAGCTGGCCGAGATCAACGCCGTCTTGCAGCCTGCGACCGGCTGGTCGGTGGCGGCGGTGCCTGCGCTTATCTCGTTCGATCGCTTCTTCGCCCTGCTGGCCAACCGCCAGTTTCCGGTAGCGACCTTTATCCGGCGCCGGGACGAGCTCGACTACCTGCAAGAGCCCGATATCTTTCACGAGATCTTTGGCCACTGCGCCATGCTGACTAATCCGGCCTTTGCCCACTTCACCCACCTATACGGTCAGTTGGGGCAGCAGGCGAGCAAGGAGCAGCGGGTTTTTCTGGCGCGGCTCTACTGGTTCACCGTGGAGTTTGGCCTGCTGGCCACGCCTGACGGGCTGCGTATCTACGGTGGCGGCATTCTCTCCTCCATCGGCGAGACCGCCTATGCCCTCTCCGGCCAGCCGCTGCTGCAACCTTTCGATCTGTTGACCGTGCTGCGCACTCCCTATCGTATCGACATCATGCAGCCCACCTATTTTGTGCTGCCGAGTCTCGATCATCTCTACCAGCTGACCGGTGAGGAGATCATGGCTGCTCTGGCGGAGGCCAGTCGGCTTGGCCTCTATCCGCCACGTTTTGAGGTTGCCGCTGGCAAACAGGCGAGCTGACCAAAAGCAAACAACCCTATTTCATTTTCATTAATTTTTCATTAATTCAAGCAGGAGTAACCCATGTCCGAACTGGCCAGCCAACAGTGTGAAGCGTGTCGCGCCGATGCCCCCAAGGTGAGCGATGAGGAGCTGCGCGAGCTGATGCCGCTTATTCCCGACTGGCAGCCGCTGGTGGAGGAGGGGGCGCTGCAACTGCGGCGGGAATTTACGTTTCGCAACTTCAAGGAGGCGTTGGCGTTTACCAACCGCCTGGGGGAGCTGGCGGAAGCGGAGTTCCATCATCCGGCCATCCTGACCGAGTGGGGCAAGGTGACCGTCAGCTGGTGGACCCACAAGATCGGCGGCTTGCACCGCAACGACTTCATCATGGCTGCACGCACGGATGAGCTGCTGAAGTGAACGCCACCACTCATCGAGTGAGCGATATGGTGATCGTCAGCTGGTGGATGCATAAGATCGGCGGTTTGCATCGCAACGACTTCATCATGGCGGCGAGCACCGATCAGTTGCTTCGGTAATCGCACCCCACACCAGCGTCATCGGTTGACCCGGGCCTGCCTGCGAAAGCGGGGCGGGCCCGCATTTTTATGGGCTGGCGCTCGCACTGGGGGGATCGAGACTGTATTATCCGCTCATTCATAGAGTTAGCTAGGAAGTGTGTCCCGAATGCGTCTTGAAGTCAGCTGTGAAGACCGCCTGGGCCTGACCCGGGAACTGCTCGACCGCCTGGTGGAGCACAATATCGATCTGCGCGGCATCGAAATCGATACCTCAGGCATCATCTATCTCAACTTTCCCGAGCTGGAGTTCAGTGATTTTCAGCACCTGATGCCGGAGATCCGCCGTATTCCCGGCGTCTACGACGTCAAGACCATCCCCTACATGCCTTCCGAGCGAGAGCACCACGAAATCGAGGCGCTGCTCAAGGCGCTGCCGGATCTGGTTTTCTCTCTCGACAGCAAGGGCAAGGTGACCCAGGCCAACCAGTCTGCCCTCACCACCCTCGGCTTGCCGGTGGAGGAGGTGCGCGGCGTGGCGCTCGGTTCGCTGGTCAAGGGGTTCTCCTTCACCCGCTGGCTGGAGGCGAGCGAGATCAAGCCGCAGACCTGCAAGCTCAGTTTCAATGGCGAAGAGTATCTGGCAGATCTGATGCCGCTGTTCGTGGCAGAAGCCCGCGGCAAGCAGGCGCTGGCTGGGGCCGTGGTGGTGCTCAAATCTGCCCGTCGGGTCGGCCTGCACTTCAGCGCGCTCCATGCGGTGGAAGTGGGGGGCTTCGAGCATCTGCAGGCCGAGAGCCCCAAGATGAAAGAGGTGCTGTCGCACGCGCGCAAACTGGCGATGCAGGACGCGCCGCTGCTGATTGTCGGTGAGACCGGCACCGGCAAGGAGCTGCTGGCCCGAGCATGTCACGGTGCTAGCCTGCGCTCCAGCCACCCCTTTATGGCCCTCAACTGCGCCGCCATGCCCGATAACGTGGCCGAGAGCGAGCTGTTTGGTTATGCCCCCGGCGCCTTTGGCAACAACACCGAGGGCAAGCGCGGCGTGCTGGAGCTGGCGAGCGGCGGCACCCTGATGCTGGACGAGATCGGCGACATGTCTCCCCATCTGCAGACCAAGTTTTTGCGGGTGTTGCAGGATGGGGTGTTCCGCCGGGTTGGTGACGAGCAGGAGGTGAAGGTCAACGTGCGTTTCATCTGCACCACCCAAAAACAGTTGCTGGATCTGGTGCACGAAGGAACCTTCCGCGAGGATCTCTACTATCGCCTCAACGTGCTCAGTCTGGCGCTGCCCCCCCTGCGCGAGCGCAAGGCGGACATCATGGTGCTGGCCCAGCAGTTTGTCTCCCGCTTTGCCAGCGAATTGCAGCGACCCCGTCCGCGCTTTACCCGCAACATGGCCGACTACCTGACCGCCTACCGCTGGCCGGGCAACGTGCGCCAGCTGCGCAACTGTCTCTACCGCGCCATGACCCTGCTGGAAGGGGATGAGCTGGGACCCGAGCAGATCGACCTGCCGGTGGCGGCCGATACCATGCCGCTGATCGACGAGTGGTTTGAGGGGAATCTCGACGATGCGGTGAAGCGCTTCGAGAGCCAGCTGCTGGCCCGGCTCTATCCTGCCTTCCCGTCGACCCGTCAGCTGGCCAAACGCCTGGGCGTGTCGCATACCGCTATCGCCAACAAGCTGCGGGAATACGGCATCAGCAAGAAGTGATTTCTGCCTTGCTGCCTGCCACCAGAGAGCCCGTTACCAGACGGGCTCTCCGTTTTCTTTACACGAACTCTGTAGTTGATGGCGGGGTGAGACTTGTCAGGCCAGTGTCAGCCAACTTACTATCTGGGTTCATGTACCCGAACCGCAATGCCATAGCAGCGGTATTGTCAAGGCGACCACCTCCCGATCATGCTGTTACTCTTTTCCCCCCGTTTAACTGCCCGTCTGGCGCTCCTGTTGGTTGCGTTTGGCCTGCTGTTGCCCCGCGCGCTGGCGGAAACGGCCGCGGAGAGCCGGGCGACGGCGGTCAGGGAGCTGGTGCTCGATATCATGAGTTACACCCGCTGGCCCACCGAGCCTGCGGTGCTGCGTATGTGCGTGGCGGCACCGACCGAATATGCCGGAGCCCTCTTTACCATCGATCGTCAGGCCAATGGCCGTACCGTGCAGGTCCATCGTTACGAGGCGAGCGATCCGGCCATCAGCGATCACTGCGATGTGCTCTATCTGGGAGTGCTCGACGAGCCGACCCGGATTGCGCTGTTTGCCCGCCTGCAGGGACACCCAGTGCTCAGCATCAGCGAATACAACCACGACTGTTCCACCAGCTCGGTGTTCTGCCTGCAGACCTCGCCGGACAGCGTGCGGGTGCGGTTTAAAGTGAACCTCGATGCTCTGGCCCTGAGCGGAGTGCGGGTGCATCCCGCCGTGCTCAAGCTGGCCCATGCCGACAAGGGGGTCCCATGAGACGACAGGTGAGCGCGGCTCCCCGCCGTCTGACCCTGCGTCAGAGCCTGGGGCGAACCCATCTGGTGGCCGCCATCACAGCCGTCAGTGTGGCGGGACTCTTTTTTACTCTGGTGGCCCTGCTGGTAGTGCGTTTTTACGCCGACCACAATCTGGAGCTGGTAGCCCGCGCCATCAGCTACAGCGCCGAGGCGGCGGTGGTGTTCCATGATGAGGAGGCGGCGAGCGAGGCGCTCAGTGGTATCGTTGCCAAGGAAGAGGTGGCCCAAGCCACTATCGTACTGACCAATGGTCAGCTGCTCGCCAGTTGGGAGCGCCCCAGAAGCAACCCGCTGGTGACGCTCGAAGACTATCTGGCCCAACTGCTGATGCCGGGGCCTGTCAAGCTCCCCATGCTGCGGGGGGGTGAGCAGATCGCCACCATCGAGCTGCGTGGCCACGGTGAATACCTGTTGCTGTTTTTGCTCTCGGCGCTGCTGGTGATGGTGGTTTGCCTGATGCTGAGCGCCATGGTGGCACTCTATGTGGCTGACCGGATGCAGGTCTCCATCACCGCACCGCTGCGCAAACTGGCACTTGTCGCCCACTCGGTACGCCGACAACGCACCCTGGGGATGCGGGCACCACCGGCCGATATCGTCGAGATTAACGAGCTGGGGGATGACTTCAACTCCCTGCTGGACGAGCTGCAAGCCTGGCAGGCCCAGCAGGCCCGCGAAAATGCCAGCCTGCTCCATCAGGCGACTCACGATGCCCTCACCGGACTGCCCAATCGCGCCCTGTTTGAAGCGCGACTCGCGCAGGCCATCTCCCTCGGCGAGCAAGAGCGGTTTGCGCTGCTCTATCTCGACTGCGATCGTTTCAAGCAAATTAATGACACGCTGGGGCACAACGCCGGTGACGATGTGCTGATCGCGCTCTCAAGACGGGTGCAGCATCAGCTGCGTCCGGATGATCTGGTGTTTCGCCTCGGTGGTGACGAGTTTGCGGTGCTGGTTGGCCCACTCCAGCGACAGCATGAGGTGGAAGAGGTGATTGGCCGCATCCAGCAGGCGATGAGCGAACCGGTGGCGCTGCGTGACGGTCGTCAGCTGGTGGCAGAGGTGAGTGTCGGCTTCGCCGTCTATCAGGCGGGCATGAGTGCCAGCGTGCTGTGTGATCAGGCCGATGCAGCCATGTATCTGGCGAAACGGGCGCGCCGCAGCGAACAGCAAACCATCGCCTGACTGGCAAGAATAACAACATAAACAAGGAGCAAACCATGAAGATCACCCACCTGTTGAAAGTGACCCTGCTGGGGTTGATGTTGTCGCTGCTGGCCGGTTGCCAGAGCGCGCCCAAGGGGTTGACCCCGGAGCAAATCGCCGTGCTCAAGGAGCAGGGCTTTTATCTGACCGATGAGGGGTGGACGCTGGATCTGGCCAACCGAGTGCTGTTTGCCAACAACGTGGGGGCGCTCAATCCCCAGACTCGTCAATCCGTTGAAAAACTGGGTAAAACACTGCTTGGCGTAGGGTTGGACAAGGCGCGGGTGGATGGGCACACCGATAATACCGGCGAGAGCAGCTACAACCAGCAGCTCTCCCTGAAGCGGGCCCAGTCGGTAGCCGATGTGCTGGTCTCGGTCGGCATGAAGCCAGCCAATCTGGAGATCCATGGCCGTGGCGAGACCATGCCGCTGGCGGATAACAAGACCAGAGAGGGCCGGGCCGCCAACCGCCGGGTTGCCATCGTCATCAGCGATCAATAACCCTTTCATCGTTTCGTTACCCATAAAAAAAGAGCGCCCGACCGGCGCTCTTTTTGATCGCGACAGCTGGGGTCGCGAGGGCATGTGCGGGCGGGGTTACTGCGCGCTATTTTGCCCGTTATTGTCGTGATGGCTGCGCAGGCGGATGTTGATCATCTCCACCACCAGCGAGAAGGCCATGGCGAAGTAGATGTAGCCCTTCGGAATATGCAGGTCCATCCCCTCGGCCATCAGGGCGAAACCCACCAGGGTGAGGAAGGAGAGGGCCAGCATCTTGATGGTGGGATGGCTGTCGACGAAATCACCGATGGATTTGGCGGCAAACATCATGATGAAGACGGCAATCATGATGGCCAGCACCATCACCGGCACGTGATCGGCCATGCCGACTGCGGTGATCACCGAGTCGAGGCTGAACACGATATCGAGGATGGCGATCTGGATCAGGGTGCTGATAAAGCCCGAGGCCGCTTTGCTGACGCTCTCCGGCTCGGCCGCCCCTTCCAGGGTGACGTGGATCTCGTGGGCACTCTTGCCGATGAGGAACAGGCCCCCCAGCAGCAGGATCAGATCACGGCCGGAGATGGCTTCACCCAGCACGGTGAAAAGCGGATCGGTGAGGCGCATCACCCAGGCCAGCGAGAGCAGCAGCAGGATCCGGGTACCCATGGCGAGCCCCAGACCCAGAATACGCGCTTTTTGACGCTGCGCCTCCGGCAGGCGACCGACCAGGATGGAGATAAAGATGATGTTGTCGATGCCCAGCACGATCTCGAGCAGGGTAAGGGTGGCGAGTGCGACCCAGGCAGAGGGATCAAGAACCCATTCCAGCATGATTGAACCTTGGTTGAAAATTGGTTGGAAAATTGAAGCAGCGCATTCTAGCAGGGGCGCCACTGCTTGTCCCAGAGGGGGGAAAAGATAAAAATGGTGGCCATCGCAAGGGAGGCTGGCATGTTTCGATTAGGGTTCATCATTAATCCGGTCGCCGGGATTGGCGGCGCAGTGGGGCTCAAGGGCAGTGACGGCGTGGTAGCCGAGGCGCTTGCCCGTGGTGCCGTGCCCAAAGCGCAGGAGCGGGCGCGGCAAGCTCTGTTGCCACTGTGCGAGTTGAATGTCCCGTTCGAACTGCTGACGGTGGCGGGAGAGATGGGGGAGGCGGTGGCTCGCGAGCTGGGGTTGCCCTGTCGGGTCATCTATCAACCGGTCGGGGAGAGCACCTCGGCCGATGATACCCGCCACGCCGCCGGGCTGATGCGCGAAGCCGGGGTCGATCTGCTGCTGTTTGCCGGTGGCGATGGCACGGCGCGGGATATCTGCGCCGCGGTGGGGGAGTCCTGCCATGTGCTCGGCATTCCCGCGGGGTGCAAGATCCACTCCGGCGTCTACGGGGTGACGCCTGCCGCCAGCGGGCGGGTGGTGGCGCGGATGATCGCAGGGGAACTGCTCAGCCTGATCGATGCCGAGGTGCGCGACATCGACGAGGAGGCGTTTCGCGCGGGCAAGGTGCGGGCCCGCCACTACGGCCAGCTGAAGGTGCCCGGTGATCTGCGTTACGTACAGGCGGTAAAACAGGGGGGCAAGGAGTCCGAAGAGCTGGTGTTGGCGGATCTCGCCGCCGGTGTGGTGGAGCAGATGGAGCCCGATACCCTCTATCTGATGGGCTCCGGCAGCACGGTGGCAGCCTGTATGGCAGAGCTCGGTCTGGAAAATACTTTGCTCGGTGTGGATCTGGTGGAAAATGGCCGACTTATCGGGCAGGATCTCAGCGCCGCCGAGATCCTGACCCGGATCCGCGGCCGTCGCTGCCGACTGATCATTACCCTGATAGGCGGACAGGGACATCTGTTCGGGCGCGGAAATCAGCAATTGAGTCCAGAGGTGATTCGGTGTGTCGGGCTGGACAATATCCAGGTGCTGGCAACCAAAGCCAAGCTTGCCGCCCTTGCGGGCAGGCCGCTGCTGGTGGACACCGATGATCCCGAATTAAACCGGGCGTTGCGTGGTTATCTGCGAATAACCACGGGATACAAGGATCAGGTCATCTACCCGGTGGCCAACCCGGAATAGGACGCCAAGGACGCTGCTGGCCTGGCGCCAGAGAGCTGCAATCAACCGGATTGCGGTTCCATACCCCCGAATTTTTTGCCGCAAATGAGGCTGCGTTACATGACGATTCACGATTTTGAGCACAAGTTGTTGGGACTGATCGACAGCATGGTTGCTACCGCGACCGATGATGAGCTGTTTGCGGGGGGTTACCTGCGAGGTCATATCTCATTGGCGGTTGCCCGGGCCGAGCTGGAAGGCAAGACCCTGGTGCGGGACGTCAAGAGCTATGTGCTGCGCAGCCTCAACGAGGCGATCTTGCAAGGTGAGCTTTCTGAAGAGGATGAAAAGCTGGTGCAGGCGATGTGGAGTCGTTTGCAACAAGACGCAGAAGCTTGATCGGATACACAATTCAAACTGAAGTTTGAGTTTATCCTTCCCCTGAAGTTAGTGAAAGGTTAATAATAAGTTTCTCCTTTTGTTTCAGGGATTAAACTATGGCCTCCTCCTCACGCATTGCCAATAAACTGCCGCTCGAGATGCTCTATCACTGGGAGCGGCAGTGTCCTGATCGAACCTACCTGCGTCAAACCATCAACCGCGAATATGTCGATTTCACCTGGGGTGAAGTGGCCGATGAAGCGCGGCGAATGGTGACGGCCTTGCGTCACCTCGGTCTGGTGGCCGGTGACAAGGTGGCGCTGCTCTCCAAGAACTGCGCCCAGTGGTTTATCGCCGATCTGGCGATGCAGATGGGGCAGTATGTGAGCGTGCCCATCTACCCGACTGCCAACGTCGACACCATCGAATATGTGCTGCGCCACAGCGAGGCCAAGGCGATCTTCGTCGGCAAGCTGGATGACTGGAAGAGTCAGGAGGCGGGCGTACCCGCCGATCTGCTGCGCATCGCCTTCCCCTATGACACCATGCCGGCCAGCCACCAGTGGGACGATCTGCTGGAGGCGCATGAGCCGATCCCTGACAGCCCGGTGCAGGCCCCTGACTCCCTGCTGAGTCTGGTCTACACCTCCGGCAGTACCGGCAAGCCGAAAGGGGCCATGCTGAGCGTTGAGCGTTACGCCTGGTCGTGCGAGAAGCTGGTGGAGACGGTGAGCCTGAGCCAGGCCGATCGGGGCTTCTCCTACCTGCCGCTGGCCCACATTACCGAGCGGGTCTACATCTACGGCGGCAGCCTCTATGGCGGTGCTACCATCGCGTTCCCCGAATCCCTCGACACCTTTATCGAAGATGTCAAACGCTGCCGTCCCACCGTCTTTATCTCGGTGCCACGGCTGTGGGCCATGTTCCGCATCAAGATCCACGAGAAGCTGCCCCAGAACAAACTGGCGTTGCTGCTCAAGATCCCGCTTATCTCCGGCCTTATCAAACGCAAGCTGCAAAAGGGGCTGGGGCTGGATCAGGCACGGGTACTCGGCTGCGGCTCCGCGCCTGTCTCCCCTGCGCTGCTTGAGTGGTATCTGAGCATCGGCCTCAAGGTGACTGAAGCCTGGGGTATGACCGAGAACCACGCCTACTCCACCATCAACTACCCATTCCGCGCCGACAAGATCGGCACCGTCGGCAAGGCGGGGATCGGGGTGACCATCAAGATCTCCGACGAGGGGGAGATCCTCTGCCGCTGCGAAGGGATGATGCTGGGTTACTACAAGGATCCCGAGCACAGCGCCGAGGCCATCGATGCCGAGGGGTGGCTGCACACCGGTGACATGGGCAAGCTGGACAAGGAGGGTTATCTCACCATCACCGGTCGGATGAAGGATGTGTTCAAGACCGCCAAGGGCAAGTATGTGGCGCCGGTGCCCATCGAAGGGATGCTGGGGCAGGAGCCCATTATCGAACAGCTCTGCGTGATTGGTTATGGCATGCCCCAGCCTGTCGCGCTGGTGCAGCTGGCCGAGAGCGCAGCCAAAGGAAATCGGGATGAGGTCGTGGCCAGACTGGAGGCTGCGCGGGTGCGGGTCAACGACCAGCTGGAGTCCCACGCCAAGATCCGCGGCATTCTGGTGGTGAAAACCCCCTGGAATATCGAGAATGGCGTGCTGACTCCCACCATGAAGATCAAGCGTCACCTGCTGGAGCAAAAATATGCCCATGTCGGGGAGCGCTGGCCCTCTTCGCAAGTGGTGGTGTGGGAGGAGTAAATCCCCCATTTTCCACATCGCGACAAACAACAACGGCCCTTGATGGGCCGTTGTTGTGTTTGGGGGTTATCACTCGCAGCTATGTGGCTAGATCTGCGCCAGCGCAGCAGCCAGATCGGCGATCAGGTCGTCCGCGTCTTCCACCCCGATACTGAAGCGGATGAGGTCGTCATTGACCCCGGCGGCGAGACGGCTCGCCTCGTCCATGGCGGCGTGAGTGGTACTGGCCGGATGGCAGGCAAGACTCTCCAAATCGCCCAGACTTACCGCCTGCACGAACAGTTGCAGGTTGTCGAGCAGGGTGGCGCAGCGTTCAAACCCTCCTTCAAGTTCAATGCTCACCATGCCGCCAAAGCCGCTGGCGAAGGCGCCGAGGGCATCATGGCCCGGATGGTTGGCAAGCCCCGGGTAGATCACCTTCTTCACCGCCGGATGGGCGGCCAGAAACTCGGCCACTTTCTGGGCATTGTGCAGGTGGGCATCCATCCGCAGCGGCAGGGTTTTGACCCCGCGCTGCAGCAGGTAGGCCTCCTGCGGGCCGATGGGGGAGCCGATATGCTTGAGGGCCACGGTGCGGATCGATTTCATCAGGGCGTGAGAGCCTGCCACCACCCCGGCGATGATGTCGCCGTGGCCGCCCAGATATTTGGTGCCGCTGTGCATCACCACATCGACCCCGAGCTCCAGCGGGCGCAGCAGGTAGGGGGTGAGGAAGGTGTTGTCACACACTGTGATGGCGCCCACTTTGCGGGCCGCTTCCACCACCAGTCGCGGATCCACCACCTTGAGGGTGGGGTTGGTCAGGGTTTCGAACAGTACCACCTTGGTAGCAGAGCGGATGTTGGCCAGCAGATCGTGATCGCTCTCGTAGGCGGTGACCTTGATGCCGGCGCGGCTGAAGGTCTGCTTGAGGAACGCGTCGGTACCGCCGTAGAGCGGGCCGATATAGGCTACCTCATCACCGCTGTCGGCCAGGGCATACATGATGGAGCTCACCGCCGCCATGCCGCTCGCCACCACCAGCGCTTCGTCGGCACCTTCCAGCGCCGCCAGCTTCTGCTCCAGCTCGGCGGTGGTAGGGTTGCCAAAGCGGCTGTAGATAAAGCCGGGGGCTTGACCTGCAAAACGCTCCTTGCCCGCCTGGGCGTTGAAGTAGCTGAAGGTGCTGCTCTGGTAGAGCGGGGTGGTGAGGGCGCCGGTCTGGGGGTCGATCCGCTGGCCGCTGTGTACGCTCATGGTCTTGAATTTCATCGTGTTGCTCCGTGATGGCCAGGCTCTGGCCATGACTTGTTTTGTTGTTCGTTGCTTGTTGTTTTTGTCAGCGCGGGTATGTGCACGTGGCTGTGGCTTATGCATATACCTGCCGGCGGATCTCTGCGCTGTTCAGGCCGTTATCGCTTCGCTATCAGTGCGCGGGAGGCGAGCTGGTTCCACCGGCCCATAGTGACGCGCCGCCACATCCGGGTGGGAGCGCAGCCGCCCTTTCAGCACATTCTCCCCCACCTGATAGAAGAGCGGGTTGGTCGGGTCACTCTCCGGCCCTTGCGCCTGCGCTGCCAGCGCGGGGGAGAGGCTGAGCAGCGGCACGGTGGCATCGAGCCGCGCCGCCATAAAGAAGGCGCAGGAGAGGCGCGAGACGCCGGGCGGCGGGCTCACCACCCGATGCAGGGTCGCCTTGAGATAGCCGTTGGAGGCCAGCTCCAGCAGCTCGCCGATATTGACCACCAGCGCCCCCGGCAGGGGCGGTGCGGAGATCCAGCCGTCGGCCGTCTCGATCTCAAGCCCCGAGTGATTGTCCTGCATCACCAGCGTCAGGTAGCCAGGATCCTTGTGGGCGCCGACCCCCTGACTGCTGCCACCCGCCTCTTGCCCCGGGTAGTGAATGAGCTTCATGTGTTGGTAGGGGGCGCCGCGAATACTGTCGTCAAACACGTTGGCCGGTTGCTCCAGCACCTCGGCGAAGGCAGCGAGCAGGGTGAGGGTGATATCGCTCAGCCGCTCCTGCCACGCCAGCAGATGAGCTTTCATCTCTGGCAAGGCGGCCGGCCACTGGTTGGGGCCGATCAGCTGCTGCCAGGGTTCACGGATCTGCGCCACAGGCAGAGCCTGCGCCTCATTCATGATATCGAACTGCTCTCGCAGATCCGGCCGCTGGCGGGTCAGCTCGGCACCGACCCGGTTGTAGCCGCGAAAGTGGGGGCTGTTGACCATCTGCACCGTCAGCTTCTCCTGCTCCGGCAGGGCAAAGAAGCGCTCTGCCAGCGCCAGAGTCTCTAGCATCTCAACTTTGCTCAAGCCGTGGCCGACCAGATAGAAAAAGCCCACATCGCGGGCGGCCGCGGCCAGCCTGGCCAGCATAGGGCGACGTACCTCGGGCGCCCCGTTGAGGGCAGCCAGATCGATGATCGGCAGTGGTGAATGTTCCATGTGCACCTCCTCACTCTTTCGTTATCTCTGGCGCCATCTCTTGCATTGCCTCCGCTGTTGGCAGACCTGATAAGCGGCGAACGGGATGGCGCGACAGTGTGGCGCCATCTGGGATAAAGGGGATGCTACTGTTCGGTGTTATAAGACGGAAACAACAAATTATTCTTAGTTATATACAAAATTCGAAATGGAATTCGGCGCCTGATGGGCTGAAGGTTTTTTGCGCAGCCATTGCGGGGTAAAGGGGCAACGATGAGGGGGAGAGTGATAACCAGAAGCAAGCTACCAGCGGCAAAAATGACCAAAACAGAAAATGGCCAAAACAGAAGGGAGGCGGATGCCTCCCTTCTGGTTGAGCGGGTGTTCACCTGACCGAAAGCACAGGCGAGTGACCGTGCATTCTGGCCTTAACCGATTGCTGGCTCTCAGTAACCCAGGGTAAAGCGCTGGCGCTGGTGAGCCGGTTTTTCCACCTCGTTCAGCACACCGTCAGCCAGATCACCGGCGGTGATCCCGGCAGGCTGTTCGCCGCTAAAGAGCACCTGATCGCCACCAATCCGATAGCCGCCGCGCTTCTCGCCCGGTTCGAGGAACACCGGGGGAGAGACAAAGCGCCAGTCGAGGGTGGTTTCATGACGCAGGGCGGTGAGACCGTCGCGGGCCGCCAGCGCCCCCTGTTTCCACTCGGCCGGAAACTCAGGGGTATCCACCAGTTGCACGCCGGGGGCAACCTCCAGACTGCCGGCGCCACCTACTACCAGCAGCCAGCTGTTGGCCGCTTTGGCTGCTGCGACGATCGCGTTGGCGCCCTTGAGGTACTGGTCGTAGATATCCGGTGTGGTCCAGCCCGGGTTGTAGGCGCTGATCACCCGATCGTGCCCCTTGAGCACCTCGGCCAATGCCTGCGGGTTTTGGGCATCTACCGCCACGGCGGTGACCTGCGGATGGGCGGCCACCTTGCTGACATCGCGGACGATGGCGGTGACGTGATGGCCGCGGCTGACGGCCTCGTTCAGGATGGCTGAACCGACAAAACCGCTGGCACCGATCAGGGCAATCTTCATGGGGAACTCTCCTTCACTGTTGGAATGGGGCTATCCTACGCCGCCATTTATGATTTAATAATCACCTCAAAAATGCATTCACTTATAAGCTGGATTTAATAATGGAACAGCTCAGACGTTACGCCATCTTCGCCGCCGTGGTGGAAGCGGGCAGCATGACAGGGGCGGCCAAATCCCTTGGCATGACCCCCTCCGCCGTCAGTCAGCATATCAGTCAGCTGGAGAGCCTGCTCGGACTGCCCCTGCTCCATCGCTCCACCCGTCGTCTCAGTCTGACCGAGGCGGGAGAGGTGGTGTGGCAAGGGTGTCGGGCGTTGCAGCAGACTCTGAGCGAGACCGAGCTGCGCCTCTCGGAGGTGCGCGACGCCCTGCTCGGGGAAGTGCGGATCACTGCCCCGGTGGGGATGGCGGGCCAGCCGCTGGCTCTGGCCCTCTCGCCGCTGTTGCAGGCCCATCCCGGCCTCACCATCCAGATCATCGCCGACGACGAGAAGCGGGATCTGATTGCCGAGCGGATCGACGTGGCGCTGCGGGTCGGCACCTTGCCTGACTCGACCCTGGTGGCCCGCAAACTGGGGCAAACCCGGATGCTGCTCTGCGCCGCCCCCGCCTATCTGGCGCGCAAGGGGACGCCGCGCACGCCCGCCGATCTGGCCACCCACGACTGGCTTTGCGGCGACATGCTGGGCAACGGTTTGCTGCTGCAGGATGAAAAGGGGGGCGAGCACAGGGTGAGGTTCAAGGCCAAGGTGCTCTGCAATAACGTGTTGCCCCTACGCCAGTTTGCGCTGGCGGGGCAGGGGATCTCGCTACAACCGGAGGGAGAAATTGGCGAGGATCTGGCGCAGGGGCGTCTGCTCGAACTGTTGCCCGGTTTTCGGGTGGCGCCGATGGAGATCCACGCCATCACGCCGCAGCGGGAGATCCCGGAGAAGGTGCGGCGGGTGGTGGAGGCGCTGCGCAGCTATTTCGGCACGACGATGTCGTCATGAGCTGCGCCTTAATGGTTGAGAAAAGCCCCCCGATTATCCTGAAGGGGAATTATCCATAAGGCGATTTGTCGAGAAGAGCGATAGCCCGGATGAGGAGATGGGCATGCTTGACTGTTAAGCATACTTAAAACGAACTGACGGCCCGCACCTGATCTTTGAGCCAATTAAGCCCGGTATCCTGACCGGAGCTCTTGTACCAACTCATGTAGACGGGGCAATCCTCCGAGAGCCAGGGGAGGGGATAGCTGGCCAGATCCAGTGCCTGCCCCAGCTTCTCCATGTGCCACTGGCTGGCGACGCAGAGCCAGTCGGTACGGCTCACCAGATGAAGGGCGGTGAGCAGGGAGTCGCTCTCGTAGGCAATCTGGCGCGGCGGCAGCGGCGCCTTGGTCAGGGTGTTGAGCAGCAAGCTGTCGAGCCGCCTGGTTTGCAATACCACGTGCTTTTCGTTGAAGAAGGTGGCCATGTCGGGGGCTTGGCGGATCCTGGGGTGATCCTTTCGGCAGGCGATGCGCAGGGCCTGGGACATGATCTGCTCGTTTTCGATCCCCTGCTCCGCCATCGGCTTGGTGGCCAGCACCAGATCCACGCTGTGCAGATAGAGGCTGTTCTGGCGCAGGGCTTCGTCCTGGACCTGGGTGTTCCACTCCAGCTGACAGTTGGGTGCTTGGGTCTGCAGCAGGTTGTTGAGCTCCGGCAGGAAGAAGATATCGATATCGGGCACCCCCGCGATGCGAAAGGTGCGCCGACTGGTCTGGGGATCAAAGAGATCGGTGCGCTGCAGGCTGCGCTCCATGTCGTGCAGCGGCACCATGATCTCGTGGTGCAGACTGAGCGCTCGCGCCGTGGGGGTGATGCCGCGTCCCTGGCGGACAAACAGCGGCTCGCCCACCAGGGTGGTCAGGCGGCTGATGGCCTGGCTGATGGCCGAGGGGGTCATTTCCATCATCTCGGCGGCTGTGGTGACACCACCATAGCGGATCACCGCATCGAGGACGCGAAAGAGATTGAGATCGACTTGAGACATGGTGGCTACCGTTAAGCAAAATTAAACAGTTAACATACTGAACAGCCTCTTGTCCGGCCAGCATTCCCTGCGGTAACTGTGATGTTTCCCTCTCTATTCGTCATCTTCCATCATGCCGCGAATGCGATCGAGCCTGTTTTGCAGTCATGCTTGAGTCTGGCAGGTGGCTCGCGGCATAGAGCAGCGCGACCAGCAGCAATCCGCCCAGAAAGAGCCAGCGAGCGTTCCCCCATTGGCCGTTGTCCGTCATCAGGGCCGCCAGCAACAGGGGGCCAAGCAGCTGACCGAGGTTGGCGAGCTGGACAAAAAAGCCCTGCACGATGGCCAGTTGTACCGGCCCCTGACTCACTCCCTGTGCTGACGAGAGGATAGCCGGCGGCGCCATGCCACCCGCCAGGGAGAGGACGAGGCACATTCCATAGGCCCACCACGGCGACAGGCCGGGCCAGAAGGCGAGCATGCCGCACAGCGCCATCAGACCCAGTGCCCAGCTGATGAGCCGATCTCGCGCCATGCCCCTGCGCAGCAGCCATGCCCCCAGCAGGTTGCCGGGAATATTGGCGACCACCGCCAGCGCCGAGAGCAGGGCGATCTGGCTTTGGCCAATCCCGGGAGTGCCTTGCAACATGGTTGGCAGCCAGACAAAGAGCGCCCATAGCATCAGGCTGTAGAGCGTGAACGCCAACCCGTAGCGCCAGAGTGCCTTCTGCCGGAGCACCGTGAGTTGGCGCAGCGGGTGGCCCGAGTTGATCGAGTTTTGGGGTGCCCCTCCCCGCAGTTTATCTGCCGAGCGACTGGCGAGCAGAAGCAGCAGGGCAGAGAGTTGTGGGATCATCAGGATCAGCCAGGCCAGTCGCCAGCCACCTTGCGCCGTGAGCCAGGGGGTGAGCAGCATACCCGCCGCCGCCCCGAGAGGCAGGTTGACCGCCCACAGGCTTATGGCCAGCCGTTTATCCTCCTCCCGGGTCACCGCCACGATAAAGGCGGGCATGGCCACTGAGACCAGCAAAAAGCCAATCCCCTCGACAATGCGCGACAGCAGCATCATGGCCAGCCCGGTGGCGGGCAGTGCCAACGCCCCGCCTGTGGCGATAACCAAAAGCCCCACAACCCCGGTTTGCCGCCCACTCCAGCGAGTCAGCAGCAGGCCGAGAAAGAGGCTGAAGAGGATCGCCAGCGTATTGAAGGCCGAGGCGAGATAGCTGGCTTCGACCAGTGTCAGCCCCAGCTCGTTGCGCAGTATGCCGAGTACGGCGGGCACTTTGCCAAGGCAGAGGGCGCCGCTGGCACCGGCAAAAATGGCGAGGAAGACCAGAGGCCAACAGGTTCTTTGTGGCTGGTGGCCAGCGAGCGTGTTCATGGCTGAGATTGGCCGTTGTGCAGCCACTCATCGCTGAGCTGGCCAAATTCGCCGCGTTGATAGGCATGCAGCCGATCTGCAATGGCGTCGTGGCTGTTCATGACGAAGGGACCATGTTTGACCAGGGGTTCATTGAGTGCCTGGCCTGAGAGCAGCACGAAGTGGCAGGGCTCGGTGGCCTCCAGTTGCAGAGCCACCGCCTCGCCGCCATCGGCAGAGAGGCTGACCCCCATCCCGTGACCTGCCGGGATGAGGCGCCGCTCTCCCTCCGCCTGCAGGGTCAGCGATCCGGTCAGGGGATAGATCATCGCATTCCAGCCTGCCGCCAGCAGATGGGTGAAGCGGCTGCCGGGCGCGCAATGGCTATCGAGCAGGGTAAAGGGTTGGGGCAGCTCTGCCGAGTGTGGTGCCGTTATCCCGTTGCTGTGGCCTGCGACCACCCGTACTCGCACCCCTTCGCCATGAAACTCGGGGATGGTGGCAGCGGCTGCGTGGACGGCAAAAGGCGACATCATCTTTTGACGGGCAGGCAGGTTGACGAAGATCTGCAGGGCGTGGACATAGGGCGATTCCCCCTCCGGCTGCTCGGTATGCACGGCCCCGCGCCCGGCCGCCAGCCAGTGGAGCGCGCCCGGTTCGATGGGGCCCTGATTGCCGAGGGTGTCGTAGTTGACGTGGGAGCTCGTCGAATCCTCGAACAGATAGGTGACGGCAGAGATCCCGGCATGGGGATGGGGCTCGAAGGTGGGGGCGGTCATCTGGAAGTGATCCACCATCACCACGGGGTCTATCAGACCGTTGAAAAAGTGTTCGCCAAAATGGCTGGCTGCAAAGCCGCTGCCAATGCGCAGCGGTTGGCCCTTGACGGGGGCGGAGAGAGTCAGGCGTCTGGTCATCGATATAACCTCTTGAAGATAAAAGATGCCTTCGGTCATCTGACCGAAGGCGGGGCGAGTTACGACTTCTTGGCACCCTCTTGCATCTGCCACACCAGGGTGGCGAAAGGCATGTCGAGGGCGCTGTAGACATCGTGCGCCTTGGGGTCGACGTTGCTGCGCAGCATCTCGACCGCGGCGGAGGCGTAGTCGGTGACCGGGATACCGGCCCCCAGCAAGCGTTGCAGCCCAGTGGTGCGCTTGGCTTCGTTGAAGGTGCCGGAGGCATCGAGCACCACCCGGGCATCATAGCCGGCAGCCTTGGCAGAGAGGGCCGGGAAGCTGGCGCAGATCTCGAGGGATACCCCGGCGATGATCAGTTGTTTGCGGCCGGTCTTCTCAATGGCGGCGCGCACGGCGGGATCGTCCCAGGCGTTGATGACGGTGCGGTTGATCACCTTCACATCCGGCAGGGCACTGGTTAGTTCGGGCATGGTGGGGCCCCACATACCATCGGGCATGGTAGCGGTCACGATCACCGGCACGCCGAGGGCGCGGGCGGCGTTGGCCAGCGCCACCACGTTGTGCTTGAGCTCGCCCACCGTGGTGTCGCGCACGCCGCTCAGCAAGCCGACCTGATGGTCGACCAGCAGCAGTACCGCATTGTCTCGGGAGAGCATCTCCAGATAGCGGTTGGGTGATACGGTCGGATGGCTGGCAGCCTCGGCGGCCATGGCCGGTGTTGCTGTGGTGGCCAGCGTGGCGGTCAGGGTCGCCAGACCGAGCAGGGTGGCAGAGCAGATTTGTCGCAGTTTCATGGTGAACTCCTTGTGATATCGGAACAGTCAAACGGCCCTTGCTGGTGGGGCGGATTGCCCGCGCAGCAACCGTTTGATGGGGACAGGGCCATTATGATGGCTGCAAAAATAGCGACAATCTGGTGAAATAGGTTCTTATCGTTCCATCAATAGAACGATGTGAATGCACCTCACCCTGACCAAGGCTGCCCGATGACACCACTGGAACTTGATTTGAATGATCTCTATCTCTTCACCCATGTGGTGCAGCGACAGGGATTCACTGCCGCCGCGCGGGCGCTTGGCGTACCCAAGTCGCGGATCTCGCGCGGATCCGGCTGCTGGAGGAGCGGCTGGATACCCGGCTGCTGCAACGTACCTCGCGCCAACTCAGCCTGACCGATGCCGGTGAGGTGCTCTATCGCCACTGTCAGGCGATGCTGGCCGAAGCGCAGGCCGGAGAGGCGGCTGTGCGGCAACGGCAGCATGAGCCGAGCGGTCTGGTGCGGATCAGCGTGCCCATTACCATTGCCGATGCGCTGCTTGCCCGCTTGTTGCCCGTTTTTATGGCGCAATACCCCAAGGTGAGGCTCACCGTGCAAGCCAGCAATCGGCAGGTGGATCTGCTGGAGGAGGGGCTGGATGTGGTGATCCGCGGGGTGGCCTTCGAGCAGCCCCCCTCCAGCCTGGTTCAGGTGCCGCTCTGTACGGTGCAGTGGGGCGTACTGGCGACCCCGGCGTGGCTCTCGCGCCACAATGCGCTGGCGCATCCACGCCAGCTGGAAGGAGAGGATGCCCTGCTTTTCAGCTCGCTGGAGCGTCAGGCCGATCTGTTGCGGCTGCGGCACGATAGCGGGGAGAGTGAGGAGGTGGCGGTCAATGTGCTGCTGCGCAGCGACAATGTGCAAACCCTCAAACAGGCGGCGCTGGCGGGGCTCGGGATGGTGGGCTTGCCACTTTACGCCTGCGTGAATGAGCTGGCGGATGGGCGGCTGCAACAACTGCTGCCCGAGTGGCGTCCCAAAGATGGCAAGCTGGTGATGCTCTATCCCGCGCGGCGCGGTCTGTCACCGGCGGTCAGGGCCCTCATCGACTTTATCAAGGTGAAGTTGCCTGCACTGCTGGCAGAGGTCGGTCAGCCACGCTGAGGAGGGCTATCCCTCCATCTTGCGGCGAATGCGCTCGAACAGGCTCTGCAGGCAGGCTTGATCCCGATCGGCGGCCCGCACCGCGCCATACATATGGCGACGAATACCGCTCCCTAGGGGGCGGGCGCAGAGCATCCCCTGTCTGACAAACTCGTCGCTGGCCCAGCGCGGCAGGGCGGCGACGCCGAGTCCTGCGGCGGCCATCTGCAGCATCACAGAGGTGTTGTCCACCGGCTTGCAGCGGGCGGGCTCCACCTCGGCGGGTTGCAAAAAGCGGCTGAAAATATCCATGCGGCTGCGCTCCACCGGATAGACCAGCAGCACCTCCGGCCCCAGATCGCCTGGCTCAATGCGGCTCTGGTGGCAGAGGGGATGATCCGGCGCCATCACCAGAGTCAGATCGAAGGCAAACAGCGGCTCGAAGTGGAGATCGCCACGGGCCTGTACGTCCGAGGTGAGCAGCAAATCGAGCTGGCCGCCGAGCAGGGCATTGATGGCATCAAAGCCCGGCACCGACTCCACCTCCAGATCCACCCCTGGCCACTGGCGGCGAAATTCCGGCAACAGCGGCAGCAGCCACTGGATGCAGCTGTGGCAATCGAGCGCCAGATGCAGCCTGCCCGCATCGCCGCTCTGCAGGGCCTGCAACTGTTTCTCGGTCTGGGCCAGGGCGGGCAGTACCTGACGGGCGAGGGCGAGCAGCTGGCTGCCGGCGGCGGTCAGCACCAGCGGGCGGCTTTTGCGCAGGTAGAGCTCCAGATTGAGGCGGGTCTCCAGCTCTTTGAGCTGGTGGGAGAGGGCGGACTGGGTGAGGTTGAGGGTCAGCGCCGCACCGGCCAGCGAGCCCTGCTCGGCCAGTGCGGTCAATGTTTTCAAGTGTTTGATCTCTATCCCTGCATTGCTTGGCACTGCCATAAGATGGCTCCTTGTGAGATTGCGTATGGCGCTGAGGTTGCGGCCGGCGGTTACCCTGCTGCGCTTCTTGACTCCGGCACCTCTTGCACCTGTAAACATCGGCCTCTGTATCCTCGCGGTGAACCTGATTGGCGGTCAGTTGAGGATTATTTGAGAGCCACTTGAAGAGGATTCAATAGCCAGCGTCACCTTATCTTGTCATTTTGGATGTGTAAACATCTGGATGGCTAAATCATCCAGTTTCCCATCAGATGAATGAGCATAAGGAAATGAACCTATGACACGAGCACACACCCTGGGCTTCCCCCGTATCGGCGCCAAGCGCGAGCTGAAATTTGCCCTCGAATCCTACTGGCGTGGCGAGACCACTCAGGCCGAACTCGTTGCCGTGGGCAAGACGCTGCGTGAGCGCCATTGGCAGGCCCAGCACGGCACCGGGGTCAATCTGCTGCCGGTGGGCGACTTTGCCTGGTACGATCAGGTGCTCGGTACCAGCCTGCTGGTGGATGCGGTGCCTGCCCGCCACCGCCATGGCGAGACCGATCTCGACACCCTGTTCCGGGTGGCCCGCGGCCGTGCGCCGACCGGCCCGGCGGCGGCCGCCGCCGAGATGACCAAATGGTTCAACACCAACTATCACTATCTGGTGCCGGAATTCAGCCGTGATCAGCGCTTCAAGCTGGGCTGGAGCCAGCTGTTTGACGAGGTGGAAGAGGCCAAAGCTCTGGGGCTGCCGGTCAAGGCGGTGCTGCTGGGACCGGTCTCTTATCTGTGGCTTGGCAAGGAGAAAGAGAGCGGCTTCTCCCGCCTTGAACTGCTCGATCGCCTGCTCATCGTCTATCAGGAGATCCTGGCCAAACTGGCCGCCCAAGGGGTGGAGTGGGTACAGATCGATGAACCTGCGCTGACGCTGGACCTGCCGGACGAGTGGCGGCTGGCCTACCTCAACGCCTACGAGCGCCTGAGCGGCCCCTGCAAGCTGCTGCTCACCACCTATTTCGGTTCGGTGGCCCATCAGCGCGACATCATCACCAGCCTCAAGGTAGATGGCCTGCATCTGGATCTGGTGGCCGCCCCCGAACAGCTGGAGACCCTGGTGCCGCATCTGCCCGCCCAGTGGGTCATCTCCGCCGGGGTGATCAACGGCCGCAACGTCTGGCGTGCCAATCTGGCCAAGCTGGCGCCGACTCTGAAGGCACTGAAAGCCAAACTCGGCGAGCGGCTCTGGGTGGCCTCATCCTGCTCATTGCTGCATAGCCCGGTGGATTTGACCCTGGAGCAGGAGCTGGATCCCCAGACCCGCAGCTGGTTCGCCTTCGCCTTGCAAAAATGTTTCGAGCTGGGACTGCTCAGAGAGTATCTGGATGGGGGCGAGCTCGACAAAATCACCGCCTACAGCCAGCCCATCGTGGATCGGGAGTCCGACAGCCGGGTGCACAAAAAAGCGGTGCAGTCACGGCTCGCCAGCCTCACCAACAGCGATTTTGATCGCCACAGCCCCTATCCGGTCAGGGCCGAGCTGCAGCGCTCGGATCTCAAGCTGCCGCTGCTGCCCACCACCACCATCGGCTCCTTCCCGCAGACCTCGCAGATCCGGGTGTTGCGGCAGGATTGGCGCGCTGGTCGCATCGATGACAGCGCCTACGAGGCGGGCATAAAGGCCGAGATCCGCGATGCCATCGCGCGTCAGGAGGCCATCGGGCTGGACGTGCTGGTACATGGCGAGGCCGAGCGCAATGACATGGTGGAGTATTTCGGTGAGCTGCTGGATGGCTTTGCCATCACCCGCTTCGGCTGGGTACAGAGCTATGGCTCACGCTGCGTCAAGCCGCCGGTGATCACCCGCGATATTGACCGCCCGACACCCATGACGCTCGAATGGACCCGATTTGCCCAGAGCCTGACCGACAAGCCGGTGAAGGGGATGCTGACTGGCCCTGTGACCATCCTCTGCTGGTCCTTCCCGCGCGAAGACGTGAGCCGCGAGCAATCTGCCCTGCAAATCGGGCTGGCCATTCGCGACGAGGTGGCAGATCTGGAAGCCGCTGGCATCAAGATCATCCAGATCGACGAACCGGCGATCCGCGAAGGCTTGCCCCTGCGCAAGCAAGATCATCAGGCCTATCTCGACTGGGCGGTGCGGGCCTTCCGTCTGAGTGCAAGCCCGGTGGCGGACAGCACCCAGATCCACACCCACATGTGCTACAGCGATTTCAACCTCATCATCGAGGCGGTGGCGGCGCTGGATGCGGATGTGATCACCATAGAGACCAGCCGCAGCCAGATGCAGCTGCTCGAAGCGTTCGAGCGCTTCAACTACCCCAACGAGATTGGCCCGGGCGTCTACGACATCCACTCGCCTAACGTGCCAAGCCAGAGCTGGATTGAGGGGTTGCTGCGCAAGGCTGCCAAACAGATCCCGGCCGAGCGGCTTTGGGTCAACCCGGATTGCGGCCTCAAGACCCGCGGCTGGGAAGAGACTGAGGCCGCCCTCAAGGTGATGGTCGATGCCACCAAGGCGCTGCGGGCCGAGCTGGCGTAACCGGCAAGGCGTGACCGCCATCGGTAAGGTGGTGTGCTGAAAAACGAATGAGAGAGGGGAAGCCACTGCTTCCTCCCTCTTTTTTCGTTGGCCACTTTTTCCACTGGATCCTGAACCTTGCCGCAGCCCGCTTTGCACTAGGCTCAGAGGTGGCAGAAGTGGATGGAGTCGCGGCCATGAGAGTCAGTCTGGGGAGCGCAATCCTGTGGGGATTGCTGATGTGGCAGAGTGTCTGGGCGGCGCCAGCGGCCGAGTTGAAGCTGGTCTACTTTGACGACTTTGCCCCATATTCGTGGCGTGACGAACAGGGCAAGATGCGCGGGCTGATGATCGACGTGATGGAGCGGGTGGCAGCGCACATGGGGCTGCGGGTGCGCCATGAAGGTTATCCGTGGCAACGGGCGCAAAAAATGGTGCGGATGGCGCAGGCCGATGGTTTTGTCACCATCGCTACCCGGGAGCGGCGCAGCTATACCCTGATTGTGGAAGAGCCGGTTACCACCACAGTGCTAACCATTTTTACCCAGCGCGCCCATCCCCGCATGGCGGAGTTTCAGCGAGCCAGCCGCTTGAGCGACTTCAAATCGCTTACCTTTCTCGACTATTTCGGTAACGGCTGGGGCAAGGAGAACCTGGCGGGCTTCACCGTTCATCACACCATCAATGTTGATAATGTCTTCAAAATGCTGGCGGCGCGTCGGGGGGATCTGATGGTGACCGACTGGTGGCACGCTTCAAACTCAACCAGCTGGGTCTCTCCGGGTTGGTGGTCGAGGTGCCGCTGCAGCTTGCCTCTACCCCGTTCAATCTCTGCATCGGCAAGCACTCCCGCTTCAATACCCGGATAACCGAGTTCAACCGTGCCCTGCAACAGTTGCGACAAAGCGGCGAGTTGGCGCGTATCGTCGAACGCTATCGTTGATGCGCGGCCGCCATCTGCTGTTTGCCAACGGCGTGTTTATCTTGGCGCCATATCGGCGATGGTTGCCCAGAAGGCATCGATCAAGGGCCCCTTGCTGTGGGGCGGACGGATAAGGCCAATGGTCCAGCAGGCTTCCCCATCTCTAAGGGGGAGGGTGAGCACATCAGGGTGCTCTATGGTGGTGGAGGAGGGAACCAGAGTCCAGGCGATCTCTGCCGCCGCGGTGGCAACACCGGCGGCGAAGTCGTTGACGTACTGGATATCGCGAAATCGCAGTCCGCTCTGGGCCAGATAGTTCATCAGGTGATCGTAAAAGGACGGCGCCTTGTCCCGACGCAGGATCGCCAGCGGCTTGTCCACCAGATCCGCCAACTCCCTCACATCGCGGTAGCTGGCGGGCAGTACGGCGACAAAGTGGGCTTCGACCACCGGCAGGGCGTGCCACCCCTTGGGGGCGGGCATGCGGCAAAAACCGAGATCCAGCTTGCCTTCACTGAGCGCCAGTAGCTGGTGGTGGGTGGAGAGATCGTTGAGCTCGATGGTCACTTGCGGCCGCTCGGCGCGAAAACGGGCGATGGCCGCGGGCACCAGGATCTTGGTGGCCACGCCAAAGCCGATGCGCAGGGTGCCGACATTGCCCGCCAGCACGTCGCGGGCGGTGCGCGAGAGCTGCTCGCTCTGGATGACCACAGCGCGGGCATCCTCATACAGCGCCCTGCCCAGTCCGGTGAGGCGAGTGGTACTGGCGTTGCGCTCGAACAGCTCGCCGCCCAGCTCCTCCTCCAGCCGCCTGATCTGTTTGCTCAGGGCCGACTGGGTAACGTGTTGACGTACCGCTGCCTGGCCGAAGTGCAGTACCTCCCCCAGAGTGACGAAGGCTTTCAGATCCCGTAGCTCCATCAGGGCTCCTTTCATTCCTGTTGGGAATGTTGAGTGGTCAAATTTGTCATTGGACGGAATTTTAGAAGTGATGGATGCTTATGCCAATTCATTTCGGATGCCCCGGCACGGGGGCGCCGAGTTATCAGAGATGGTTGACACCATCAGCGCAGAAGGAGCAACACCAGATGCATCACCACAAGTTCAACGACTTCCCGAGCGATTTTTTGTGGGGCGCCGCCTCCGCCGCCTATCAGGTGGAGGGGGGCTGGAATGCCGATGGCAAGGGGCCCTCGGTGTGGGATCTCTTCACCAAGCTGCCGGGCAAGACCTTTGAGGGGAGCAACGGCGATGTGGCGGTGGATCACTACCACCGCATGGAAGAGGACGTGGCGCTGATGGCCGAGATGGGGCTCAAGGCTTACCGCTTCTCGGTGAGCTGGCCGCGCATCTATCCCACCGGTCGGGGGGAGGTGAACGAGGCGGGGCTGGCCTTCTACGAGAAGCTGATCGACACCCTCTTGGCCCACCAGATCGAACCGGTGCTGACCCTTTATCACTGGGATCTGCCGCAGGCGCTGCAAGATGAGTACGGCGGCTGGGAAGACCGACGCATTATCGAGGATTTCGAGCGCTACTGCGTGACCCTCTATCAGCGTTTTGCCGGCAAGGTGAAGTACTGGGTGTCGCTTAACGAGCAGAACTACAACCTGACCAACGCCTATCAGCTCGGCACCCATCCGCCGGCTGTGCAGGATCGCAAGCGCTTCTTTGCCGCCAACCATATCGCGTTTCTGGCCAACGCCCGGGTGATCAAGGCGTTTCGCCAGCATGTGCCAAATGGCCTCATCGGCCCGAGCTTTGCCTACTCCCCTGCCTATCCGGCGTCGTGCGACCCGAAAGATATGCTGGCCTATGAGAACGCCGAGGAGTTCAACAACCTCTGGTGGCTGGATGCTTACTGCTTTGGCCGCTATCCGCAGGCGGCGCTCGCTTACTTGCGGGAAAACGGCGAGGCTCCGGAGATCCTGCCGGGCGATATGGAGCTGCTGCGCGAGGGGACGCCCGACTACATCGGCGTCAACTACTACTACACCCTGACCTACACAGATAACCCCTTGGGCGGTCAGACCCTGCAGCGCATCAACACCACCGGCAAGAAGGGCACTACCCCGTCCAGCGGCATCCCCGGCCTCTACAAGACGGCGCCCAATCCGCACCTTGAGACCAGCAACTGGGACTGGGCCATCGACCCGACCGGGATGCGTATCGCCCTGCGTCGCCTCTCTTCCCGCTATGGTCTGCCGCTGATGATCACCGAGAACGGTCTTGGCGAGTTCGACAAGCTGGAGGCGGGCGACAAGGTGAACGATGAGTACCGCATCGATTACCTGCGCAGCCACGTCAAGGCGTGCCAGGAGGCGATGCAGGATGGGGTGGAACTGCTCGGCTACTGCGCCTGGTCGTTCACCGACATCCTGAGCTGGCTCAACGGCTATCAGAAGCGCTACGGCTTCGTCTATGTGGAGCGTGACGAGCAGGGGGGCTCCCTTCGCCGGATCAAGAAGGCGAGCTTCCACTGGTATAGCCAGGTGATTGCGAGCCAGGGCAAGCAGCTCTGACGGTTTATCGCGTCGCGTAACCAGCGGGCCCGGGCAATCCCCGGGCCCGCGCTGTTTTTGGCGGGGGAGCGGGGATAAGCCGGTTTCTCACCGTGCGACTCATCCCTGTTTGCTGATTTTTGTCCTGCCAAAGCCGCCGACCCCTGCTATTATCTGCGGCCGAACATGAGCCAATAAAAATCAGGATATCGTGATGACTGACCACACTTTTATTCCCGGCAAGGACGCGGCGCTGGAAGACTCCATCGAACGCTTCCAGACCAAGCTGCAAGCCTTGGGCTTTGATATTGAAGAGGCCTCCTGGCTCAACCCCGTGCCGAACGTCTGGTCGGTGCATATTCGGGACAAAGAGTGCCCCCTCTGCTTTACCAACGGCAAGGGTGCCAGCAAGAAGGCAGCCCTCGCGTCTGCCCTTGGCGAATATTTCGAGCGTCTCTCCACCAACTACTTCTTCGCCGACTTCTATCTTGGCGAGCAGGTTGCCAACGGCGATTTCGTTCACTACCCGAACGAAAAGTGGTTCCCCATCGAGGGTGACCAGTTCCCGGCCGGTCTGCTAGACAGCTTCACCCGCAAGTTCTACAACCCGGACGGTGAAGTGACCGCCGACATGCTGGTGGATCTGCAGTCAAACAACGAGGAGCGCGGTATCGTCGCCCTGCCGTTCGAGCGTCAGTCCGATCACGAGACCGTCTACATCCCGATGAACATCATCGGCAACCTCTATGTTTCCAACGGCATGAGCGCTGGCAACACCAAGACCGAAGCGCGCACCCAGGCGCTCTCCGAAGTGTTCGAGCGCCACGTGAAGAACAAGATCATCGCCGAGGCCATCAGCTTGCCGCTGATCCCGGACGAGGTGATTGCCCGTTATCCGGGGATTGCCGCCTCCATCGCGGCGCTCGAAGCGGAAGGCTTCCCCATTTACAGCTTCGATGCTTCCCTCGGTGGCCGTTATCCGGTCATCTGCGTGGTGCTGCTCAACCCGAGAAATGGCACATGCTTTGCCTCCTTCGGCGCCCACCCGCGCTTCGAAGTGGCCTTCGAGCGGACCGTCACCGAGCTGCTGCAGGGCCGCGGTCTCAAGGATCTCGACGTGTTCGTGCCGCCGTCATTCGACAACGAGCAGGTAGCGGATCACCACAACCT
This sequence comes from Aeromonas sp. 75A, assembly GCF_051919425.1. NCBI lineage: Bacteria > Pseudomonadati > Pseudomonadota > Gammaproteobacteria > Aeromonadales > Aeromonadaceae > Aeromonas > Aeromonas sp. 75A. Next base: position 4,031,684 of record NZ_JBQBES010000002.1, read on the forward strand.
CGAGACCCACTTCATCGACTCCTCGGGCCTTATCAGCTGGGATCTGTTCAAGCAGGATGCGGACTTCGAGTTTGCCGACTGGGATTTTCGTGGCACCTCGCAGGAGGAGTTCGATCACCTGATCGGCATCTTCCATGAGCTGGAGCAGCCGGTCTATATCGCCGACTACGAGCATCTGGGTGTCTACGCCTGCCGCATTCTGGTGCCCGGCATGTCCGACATCTATCCGGCCGAAGATCTGTTGCTGGCCAACAACAATATGGGCGCCAACCTGCGCGAAGTGATCCTGGCACTGCCATCACTTGATTGGGATGCCGAGCAGTACATGGCGTTGTTTGATCAACTGGATGAAGAGGGGCACGACGAGCGTACCCGTGTACGCGAGCTGCTGGGCATCGCCGCTGCCAAGGGGACCGCGCTGCACACCCTGCGCGTTGGCGAGCTGAAAGCCATGCTGGCGCTGGCCGCCGGTGAGCTGGAGACCGCACTGGATCTCATCGACTGGACCATGGAGTTCAACCAGTCAGTGTTCACTGCCGAGCGTGCCAGCTACTACCGCGCCCTGCGTGCCTGCGTCGAGTTGTTCCTCGACGAGGAGCGGGATCCGGAGCAGTATCGCGCCGTCTTCACTCGCATGTATGGCGAAGAGACGCTGGCACAGGCATGGGCTAACGCCACTGGCGAAGCACGCTTCCACGGTCTGGAAGCGGCCGACCTGTCCCTCTCCCAGTTCCCGCTGCACCAGAAGCTGCTGGCGGCCTACGAGAAGCTGCAGAAGGCCAAGCGAGCCCATCACTGGGCGTGATCGTTGCTGTCAAGGAAGGGGCCGTGTTGCCCCTTCTGTTTATGGTGCGGCAAGGCAAGGGATTGTTATTCAAAGATGAAATAAAAAACAAAAAATACCCCTAAGGGGGTTGATGGCAGGGCAGGGGATGTGCTGTTGAACTGCAAAGATATCTTGCCAATACCATATTTCCATGCTCTGGAATAAATTCTTTAAAATCATTGCATTAAAAATGTGATATTTCTGTTTCAGCTGATACCTGGTGTAAAGTGGCGTAGCCATCGCACTAAAATATTTGTAGTAAAATTACATTCGCACTCTGATAAACTTGATCAATGTCAATTTTGGCTATTTGGCCCTTTGTTATGATTTCAACAGGCAAAACATTCAGGTAGAAAATAATTGAAAGCTGAATCTCCATTCGATTGTCTCAAGCCCGAAGCCATCGCTGCACTGGCTGAAGACATCACCTATGCCAAGGCTACCAAGCCGGCATACAAGGTCATTCCACTGGCCATCACCGCAGGCGCTTTCATCGCCATCGCATTTATCTTCTACATCACAGTGACGACCGGAACCGGCTCCATGCCTTGGGGTATGGCCAAGCTGGTGGGCGGTCTCTGCTTCTCTCTCGGACTTATTCTCTGTGTGCTGCTCGGTGCCGAGCTGTTCACCTCCACCACCCTGACACTGGTGGCCAAGGCTGCCAATCGCATCAGCTGGGCTCAGCTGCTCAAGAATTGGGGTTTGGTCTACTTCGGTAACCTGATTGGCGGTCTGCTGATGGTGGCGCTGATCATCGTTTCTGCAGAGTACACGGCAGCAGACGGTCAGTGGGGCCTTAACGCCCTCAAAGTGGCCCAACACAAAATTCACCACACCTTCTTCGAAGCGGTGGCGCTCGGTATCCTCTGTAACCTGATGGTATGTCTTGCTGCATGGATGGCCTTTGGTGCCCGCAGCGCGACTGACAAGGTAGTGGTTATGCTGCTGCCGGTTGCCATGTTCGTTGCCTCAGGTTTCGAGCACAGTATCGCAAACATGTTTATGATTCCGGTTGGTATCGCTATCCACAGCGTGGCTAGTCCGGAATTTTGGCAGGCCATCGGTCAGGATCCGGCAACCTTTGCTGACCTGACCGTATCCAACTTCGTCCTACACAACCTCATCCCCGTGACCATCGGCAATATCATCGGTGGTGGCGTGATGGTTGGTCTGACTTACTGGTTTATCTTCCGTCGTCATCATTAAGGATGATTGCGGGATACTACATCAATACCGTGTGAGGTAATGAAAAATGGCAGAACTTAACGAACAGTTCCAAAAAGCATGGGAAGGCTTCGCGGCCGGTGAATGGCAGACCTCTGTCAACACCCGTGACTTCATCCAGAAGAACTACACCCCGTATGAAGGTGACGAGTCCTTCCTGGCTGGCGCGACCGAAGCGACCACCAAGCTGTGGGACAAGGTCATGGAAGGGATCAAAATCGAGAACCGCACTCATGCGCCGGTTGATTTTGATACTGACCTGCCCTCCACCATTACCGCACACGATGCCGGTTATATCGATCAGAGCCTGGAGCAGATCGTTGGTCTGCAGACTGACAAGCCGCTGAAGCGCGCCATCATCGCCAACGGCGGTATCAAGATGGTTAAAACTTCTTGCGAAGTGTACGGTCGTCAACTGGACCCGATGGTCGAGAAGATCTTCACCGAGTACCGCAAGACTCACAACCAGGGCGTGTTTGACGTTTACACCAAAGACATCCTGAACTGCCGTAAGTCTGGTGTTATCACCGGTCTGCCGGATGCCTACGGCCGTGGCCGTATCATCGGTGACTACCGTCGTGTTGCTCTGTACGGTGTTGACTTCCTGATGGCCGACAAACTGGCCCAGTTCAAGTCCCTGCAAGCTGACCTGGAAAACGGCGTCAACCTGGAAGCCACCATCCGTCTGCGCGAAGAGATCTCCGAGCAGCACCGTGCCCTGGCACAGATGAAGGTGATGGCTGCCAAGTACGGTTGCGATATCTCCGTACCGGCCAAGAACGCCAAAGAAGCCGTACAGTGGACCTACTTCGCCTACCTGGCGGCAGTCAAGTCCCAGAACGGTGCAGCCATGTCCTTCGGTCGTACCTCCAGCTTCCTGGATATCTACATCGAGCGTGACCTGCAGAAAGGCCTGATCACCGAGCAAGAAGCCCAGGAGCTGATGGACCACATGGTCATGAAGCTGCGTATGGTTCGCTTCCTGCGTACTCCGGAATACGATTCACTGTTCTCCGGCGACCCGATGTGGGCGACCGAGACCCTGGCTGGTATGGGCGTTGACGGCCGTACCCTGGTCACCAAGAACAGCTTCCGTATGCTGAACACCCTGTACACCATGGGCCCGTCCCCTGAGCCGAACCTGACCATCCTGTGGTCCGAGAAGCTGCCGGTCGGTTTCAAAAAGTACTGTGCCAAGGTATCCATCGAGACCTCTTCCGTTCAGTACGAGAACGACGATCTGATGCGTCCGGATTTCAACAACGATGACTACGCCATCGCTTGCTGTGTGTCCCCGATGATCGTTGGTAAGCAAATGCAGTTCTTCGGTGCTCGTGCCAACCTGGCCAAGACCATGCTGTATGCAATCAACGGTGGTATGGACGAGAAGCTCAAGATCCAGGTCGGTCCGAAAACCGAGATGGTCAAGTCCGAGTACCTCGACTACAACGACGTGATGGATCGTCTGGACCACTTCATGGATTGGCTGGCCAAGCAATACGTTGCTGCGCTGAACATCATCCACTACATGCACGACAAGTACAGCTACGAAGCCTCTCTGATGGCGCTGCACGACCGTGACGTATATCGCACCATGGCGTGTGGTATCGCTGGTCTGTCCGTAGCCGCTGACTCCCTGTCTGCCATCAAGTACGCCAAGGTCAAGCCGATTCGTGACGAAGATGGCGTTGCCATCGACTTCGAAATCGAAGGCGAATACCCGCAGTTCGGTAACAACGACGCTCGCGTCGATGATATCGCCTGTGACCTGGTTGAGCGCTTCATGAAGAAGATTCAGAAGCTGAACACCTACCGTGGTGCTGTTGCTACCCAGTCTGTTCTGACCATCACCTCCAACGTGGTATATGGTAAGAAGACCGGTAACACCCCGGATGGCCGTCGTGCTGGTGCTCCGTTCGGTCCGGGTGCAAACCCGATGCACGGTCGTGACCAGAAAGGTGCTGTTGCTTCCCTGACTTCCGTAGCCAAGCTGCCGTTCGCTTACGCTAAAGATGGTATCTCCTATACCTTCTCCATCGTTCCGAACGCACTGGGTAAAGATATGGAAGCCCAGAAAGCCAACCTGGCTGGCCTGATGGACGGTTACTTCCACCACGAGTCCAACGTAGAGGGTGGTCAGCACCTGAACGTTAACGTGATGAACCGTGAAATGCTGCTGGACGCCATGGAAAACCCGGAGAAATATCCGCAGTTGACCATCCGCGTATCCGGTTATGCCGTTCGCTTCAACTCTTTGACCAAAGAGCAACAGCAAGACGTCATCACCCGTACCTTCACCGCTTCTCTGTAATCGAGACGTAGTGAGCAAAAACCGGCGCCAAGGCGCCGGTTTTTTTATGTTTGGTTTTTATTGCTAAATAACTCTGTGGGCCATGCCAACCTTGAAATTCAGGGTAACAATAGGTATAACGACGCGTTTGAGAAGGCATATTAAGTGAGCGGTATGATGCAATCCTCCTTTTGGCAGACCAAGAGTCTGCAGCAGATGACTGAATCCGAGTGGGAATCCCTCTGCGATGGTTGCGGCAAATGTTGCCTTAACAAGCTCATTGATGAAGATACAGATGAGCTTGTCTTCACCAATGTGGCTTGTAACCTGCTCAATACCAAGACCTGCCAGTGTTCCGATTATCTTAATCGCTTCAAAAAAGAGCCTGACTGTCTGCAGATAACTCACGACAAGATTGCCGAATATGATTGGCTTCCCTCTACTTGCGCCTATCGTTTACTGGCTGACGGGGATACTTTGCCAGAGTGGCATCCACTGCTGACCGGCAGTCGCTCTGCCATGCATCAGGCGGGTCAATCTGTACGTGGCAAAGTGGTTCACGAGGTGCAGGCTGGTGAGTGGATTGATCACATAATCACTTGGGCCAGTTGAGCCAAGCGATCAAGAGCAATGTGGCCTTATCTAGAAGCTGAAAACGTCACCCATTTTTAGATTGTGTTTTCTACCTCAAAACCCCCGATATAGCGTATCGGGGGTTTTGTCGTTCAGAAGGCGGTTCTGGCGTTCGCTTGTTGTAGATCTCCGCGGTCCCACTCAGATGACCTGTGCTTGAAGCTGCCTCTCTTGACCATCACTACAACAAAGGTCAGCAAGTCTGGTTGATCTGTTCAGTCAGTGTCTATTGGGCAACCAGATAGAGCTCCTTGCTGTAGACCACATCTTGCGGGTTAAGGTGGGGGTAGCCTTTCACGAAAGGCTTGAGCAACCTGGATTTGACCGAGAAATAGATTGGGGCGATGGGGGCATCCGCATCAATGAGTGCCTCTGCCTGTTGATACAGGGCATTGCGTTCAGCGGGATCCAGCGAGTCGTGGGCCTTGGCCAGCAGGGCGTCATACTCCTTGTTGAACCATTTGCCGCTGTTGGCACTGCTGCTGGAGGTCATGATGTCGAGGAAGGTGGAGGCATCGTTATAATCCCCGTTCCAGCCATAGCGGCTAACCCCGAAATCCCCCTCGTTGAGTGCCGAGACCATGGTCTTCCACTCCATGTTGTTGAGGGTGGCAGTGACCCCCAGGTTGTGTTTCCACATGGAGGAGACGGCCAGCGCAATCTTTTTGTGGCTCTCGTTGGTGTTGTAGAGAATGTCCACTGTGAGTGGCTTGTCCGGGCCATATCCCGCTTCGGCCAACAGGGCTTTGGCCTGCTTGATCCGCTCCTCTTTGCTCTGCAGCTGGCTGGCCGGTTTTTTCAATTCAAAACCGTCCACAATGGGGGGCGTGAAGCTATATGCGGCAATTTGTCCCTGTCCCAGGATCTTGTCGGTGATGGTCTCCCGGTCGATGGCGAGCGAGAGCGCCTTGCGTACTTTCGGGTCATCGAACGGTTTGCGCTGGGTATTGAAGACATAGTAATAGCTGGCCAGCGTGGGGACGCTGACCAGTTCTTCCGGGCTCTTGCTCTTGAGCTGCTTGTACTGCTCCAGCGGATAAGTGGTGTAGTGCAGTTCACCGGTGCGATAGCGGTTGTAGGCGGCGGTTTCCGAGACGATCTCCAGATAGACCACCTTGTTCAGGACGGTGTGCTGGTTGTTCCAGTAGTGGGTATTGCGCTCTGCACTCAGCCGCTCGTTGGGGGTCCACTCTTTGAGTACAAAGGCACCGTTGGAGACGATATTGCCCGGTTTGACCCAATCCTTGCCGAATTTTTCAATGGTGGCCTTGGGGGCCGGGAACGTGGTGTAGTGGGCCAGCGTCTTCAGGAAGAAGGGAACCGGATTTTTCAGGGTGACCTGCAGGGTGTGGTCATCGAGCGCCTTGATCCCGAGCTCTGACGGGCTCTTCTTGCCCTGGGTCACCTCGCTTGCATTGACCACTCCGGTCAACTCGATAAACCAGGCGTAGTTGGAGGCCGTCTTGGGATCGGCTGCCCGTTGCCAGCCGTAGACATAATCGGCGGCGGTGACCGGTTCACCGTTTGACCACTTGGCCTCGGGCCTCAGCTTGAAGGTGTAGACGGTACCTGTCTTGTCGACCTCGTAGCTGACGGCGCCTGCTGGTTTGATCTTGCCGGTATTATCCAGCTCATAGAGCCCTTCAAACAGATCGTTGACGATGGCACTACCGGCGGTCTCTTCTACCAGCTGGGGGTCGATGGTGGTGGGTTCGGTGCCGATATTGGTCACGTAGATTTGTTGGGCATCCGGCAGCAGCTTGGTACCGGCAGGCACCTGGGCAGCCCAGGCGGGAAGGGCAAACAGTCCGGCTACCATGCCGGCAATGAGAGTCTTGTTCATTGATAATCCTTGAGTTTTATTTGCTTCCAAAGCGAAATCAGTGTGCTGGATTGGCGATCGAATCTCAAGAGGCAATGGCTGAGGGAACAGCAGGCCCATCAGACTCCATTTTTAATGGACCAAGGCCAGTCAGCTCATGGCTTGCAGCAGGTTATTGCCACGAATTAAGGGGCTGAAAGTTATCGAATGAAACCGAATAAAACGCGTCTTTTACCATAACGTGAGGCGAAATAGCCTATTTAATAGGCCGCTTAATTTGCTGCAAAAATAAAAAACAGACGTTACATTAGGTTACAAATCAAGGCCGCCGGTGATCGGCATTTTTTTGTCGACGCCTGCAAACGTTTTCAATGCCAACGGATGCGATCTAAAGGAACAAAAATGCGAAACATGATCACCATGGGTGAGTTCATCGTCAAAAAGCAGGCGGATTATCCTACCGCGACCGGTGAGCTGACTTCGTTGCTCAGCTCGATCCGCCTTGCTGCCAAGGTGGTGAACCGGGAGATCAACAAGGCGGGACTGGCGGATATCATCGGTTCCATGGGCGCTGAAAACGTACAGGGCGAGGTGCAGCAGAAGCTGGATGTTTATGCCAACGAACGCTTCAAGGCGGCGCTCGAAGCGCGCGGCGAGGTGTGCGGCATGGCTTCGGAAGAGGAAGAGGACTTCGTCGCCTTTGACTCGCCGCTCTCCAAAAACTCCAAGTATGTGGTGTTGATCGACCCGCTCGATGGCTCCTCCAATATCGACGTCAACGTCTCGGTCGGGACCATCTTCTCCATCTACCGCCGTTTGAGCCCGCAGGGTTCGCCGGTGACCCTGGAGGACTTCCTGCAGCCGGGCAACCGTCAGGTCGCCGCCGGTTATGTGGTCTACGGCTCCTCCACCATGCTGGTCTACACCACAGGGTTTGGCGTCAACGGCTTTACCTACGACCCCTCCATTGGCTGCTTCTGCCTCTCCCACGAGAACATCCGCATTCCGGAAGAGGGCAAGATCTACTCCATCAACGAGGGTAACTACATCAAGTTCCCGGATGGGGTGAAGAAGTACCTCAAATATTGCCAGGAGCGCGATGAGGCGACCCACAGACCCTACACCTCCCGTTATATCGGCTCTCTGGTCTCTGATTTCCATCGCAACCTGCTCAAGGGCGGCATCTACATCTATCCGTCCGGCACCAACTCGCCGAATGGCAAGTTGCGGCTGCTCTATGAGTGCAACCCGATGGCGTTTCTGGTGGAGCAGGCTGGTGGCAAGGCCTCCGACGGCTTTGGCCGCATCATGGATATCCAGCCCACCGCGCTGCACCAGCGCACCCCTTACTTCGTTGGCTCGACCAAGATGGTGGAGCGGGCCGAGGCCTTTATGCGCGAGTTCTCCGCCCATGAGGATCCAGCTAACCAGGGCTGATAGTACGCAGCTGACTGATAGCGAATAAAAAACGGGAGCCGATATGGCTCCCGTTTTAGTTGGCATTATCTCTCTGGCTCGCCGCCAGCGTTGCAGATATTCACAGGCTGTTGTTGGCCAGATCAGCCAGCAAACCATCCACCAGTTTCAGGCGCATCGCACGATCCTGGGTCGGTACCTGGAAACGCAACCGGGTCGGCCCGTCCATCTTGTAGACCCGTGGCTGGCTGGAGAGCAGTTTGACCAGATAGGCCGGATTGACCTTGGTCTCCTGGGTGAAGTCGAGATAGCCACCGCGCTCGCTCATCTCCACCCGGCGAATGCCAAGGGTGGTGGCACGCTGGCGGAAGGCGGCCAGCTCCAGCAGGGTTTTGGTCGCCTCCGGCAAGAGGCCAAAGCGGTCGATCAGCTCCACTTTCAGCTCCCGCAGCTCCTGCTCGTCTGCCGCGCTGGCGATCCGCTTGTACATGGAGAGGCGCATATTGACGTCCGGAATATAGTCATCCGGCAGCAGCGCAGGCAGGCGCAGCTCCACCTCGGTGTGCTGGCTCATCAGCTGCTCCAGCGATGGCTCCTTGCCATTTTTCAGCGCCTCGACCGCCTGCTCCAGCATCTCCATATAGAGGGTGAAGCCGACCGATTCAATCTGGCCGCTCTGATCGTCGCCGAGCAGTTCGCCCGCGCCACGGATCTCCAGATCGTGGGTCGCCAGCGCAAAACCGGCGCCGAGATCTTCAAGCGAGGCGATCGCCTCCAGCCGCTTCGCCGCATCCTTGGTCATCAGCTTGGGATGGGGGGTGAGCAGGTAGGCATAGGCCTGATGGTGAGAGCGGCCAACCCGACCCCGCAGCTGGTGCAGCTGGGCCAGACCCAGGTGATCCGCCCGATCCATGATGATGGTGTTGGCGCTCGGTACGTCGATACCGGTCTCGATAATGGTGGTGCAGACCAGCAGGTTAAAGCGCTGGTGGTAGAAGTCGGACATGATCCGCTCAAGGTCACGTTCGCGTATCTGGCCGTGGGCGATGCCGATGCGGGCCTCTGGCACCAGTTCGGCAAGATCGGCGGCGCACTTCTCGATGCTCTCGACATCGTTGTGCAGGTAGTAAACCTGACCACCACGCTTCAATTCCCGCAGTACCGCCTCGCGTACCACTGCCGGTTCGTGCTGGCGGACAAAGGTCTTGATGGCGAGCCGCTTGGCGGGCGGAGTGGCGATGATGGAGAGATCCCGCATGCCGGACATCGCCATGTTGAGGGTGCGCGGAATAGGGGTGGCGGTGAGAGTGAGGATATCCACATCGGCCCGTAGCGCCTTGATCTTCTCCTTTTGGCGCACCCCGAATCTGTGCTCCTCATCGACGATGAGCAGTCCCAGATCCTTGAAGGTGAGTTCGGAGCCGAGCAGCTTGTGGGTGCCGATGATGATGTCCACTTTGCCTTCGGCCAATTCCTTCATCACAGCGCTCTGCTCCTTGGCGGAGCGGAAGCGGCTCAGTACCTCGACCCGCACCGGCCAGTTGGCAAAGCGGTCGCGGAAGTTGTCGTAGTGCTGTTGCGCCAGCAGAGTGGTGGGCACCAGCACGGCAACCTGCTTGCCGCCGTGCACGGCCACAAACGCCGCCCGCATCGCCACTTCGGTCTTGCCGAAACCCACGTCGCCGCACACCAGTCGGTCCATGCTCTTGGCCTGACACATGTCCCCCAGCACCGCATTGATGGCGTTGAGCTGATCGTCGGTCTCCTCGAACGGGAAGCTGGCGGCAAACTGGCGATAGGCCTCTTTGTCGTGCTTGAAGGCAAACCCGGCGCGAGCGGCGCGATGAGCGTAGACATCCAGCAACTCGGCTGCCACGTCGCGCACCTTCTCCGCCGCCTTGCGCCGCGCCTTGCTCCAGGCCTCGCCGCCGAGCTTGTGGCTGGGCGGGTTATCAGAACCGGTGTAGCGGCTGATAAGGTGCAAACTGGTGACCGGCACGAACAGCTTGTCGCCGCCGGCATATTCGAGGGTCAAAAACTCGGTGGGCAGACCACCGGCGTCGATGGTTTCGAGCCCCAGATAGCGGCCGACCCCGTGATCGAGATGGACCACCGGCTGACCCTGGGTCAGCTCACCCAGGTTTCTGATCACCGCATCGGAGCTTAAGTTTTTGCTCTTCTCCCGTGCCCGCTTGCTGCGCACCTTGCCGCCCAGCAGCTCGGTTTCGGTGATCAGGGCCAGTGGCTGATTACTGGCATCAGCTCCGGCTTCTTGCCACAGGAAGCCACGTTCAAGCGGTGCAACCAATAGGCCGTGGCGATCCGGGCTCGCCATAAAGGCGTCGAGGGAGGGGAACTCTTTGGGTTGCAGCGAGATACGAGCCAGCAGATCGCCGAGCACCTCCCGTCGCCCTTCGGATTCCACCGCAAACAGGGTGCGCCCGGCAAAGCCTTGCAGGAACTGGTTAAGCGCCAGCAGGGGTTGCTCCTTGCTGTGATCGAGTTGCAGATCCGGCAGCGCCGAGATGGGCAGATCATGCTGACCGGCATCACCGGCGGTAGCGGCCTCTTGCAGCCGCACCGCGCCATATTTGCCCAGAGAGGCAAAGAGCTGCTCCACCGGCAGATAGAGCTGGGCCGGTGGCAGCAGGGGGCGGGTGTTGTCCCAGCGTCTGTCTTCATAGCGCTGGCCGATGTCGTTCCAGAAACGCTGGGCGGCGGGGTAGATATCCCCCACGGTGAGCAGCAGGGTCTCTTCCGGCAGGTAGTCAAACAGGCTGGCGGTCTGGTTGAAGAAGAGCGGCAGATAATACTCGATGCCGGCGGGCCAGCGTCCCTTGCTCACCTCCTGATAGACGGAACCCTCGGCCCGCGACAGCTCGAACTGCTCGCGGAACTGGCCGCGAAACAGTTCGATGGCCGCCTCGTCGGTGGGGTATTCCCGGGCGGGCAGCAGGCTGACCGTCTTGACCGGTTCGCTGGAGCGCTGGGTTTCGGGATCGAATGGGCGGATGGAGTCCACTTCATCGTCGAAGAAGTCGATGCGATAGGGGCTGCTACTGCCCATGGGGAAGAGATCGAGCAGGGAGCCGCGGGCGGCAAATTCGCCATGTTCCAGCACCTGATCCACCGCCACGTAACCCGCCTCGGCCAGGCGTCCGCGCAGCTGTTGCAGGTTGAGGCGCTGGCCGGCCTTCACCATCAGGCTGTATTTGTCGAGATAGACCCGGGGGGCGCAGCGCAACATCAGGGTGGAGATGGGGACAATGAGTACCCCCTTGCTCATCTGCGGCAGCTTGTAGAGAGTCTCGAGCCGCTGGGAGATGATGTCCTGATGGGGGGAGAAGGTGTCGTAGGGCAGGGTCTCCCAATCGGGGAACAGCAATACGGGGGCGGACTGATCGGCTAGCTGCTTGTCTGCCAGCAAATACTGAAGCTCCTGCTCCAGGCGCAGGGCGCTCGGGGTATCGGCGGTGATAAGCAGTACCGGCCCCTTGGCTTCACTGGTGAGACGGGCTGCAATCAGCGAGAGGCTGCTGCCGACCAGCTGGCCGAGCGTGATCTTTTGGCCCGCTTTGGCGGGCAAGGCGGGAAGTTTCATTGGCATGGTTCGATTCTTTTAACGTTGACGTTATCTATCGCTGACGTTCGCTCTGGTTAGCGCTGACGCTCTTGGGCGCGCAGCTTGAGCTGTTTCGATTGCACGTGGAGGCTGGCACGAACCAGCAGTTCACGGTCATCTTCGCGGATCCGCACATAGTCGAGCTGCACATGGGTGCCATGTTCACCGCCGTCGAGCTGTTTGACCTGGCCATAGCAGTAGATGGCGGCCGCCTCTTCCCGCAGGAAGATCTTGAGGCGGACGATCTGGTGCAGGTGCGGCGCATCCCCGTGATCATGATAGGGGTGGAGGTAGGTGAGCTGGCCAGCCCCGAAGCGCAGGGTGTGAAAGCGCTGCTCCGGATGGTCCTGCAGGGAGAGCACATAGCCCATGATCATGTCGATCTTGCGGGACTGCTGATTGACGATCTCGATCAAATCGTGCATCGACTCGTTCTGGTTGCGCAGCAGTCGAGTGGTCACCAGATCGATGGAGGTAATGGCCGAAGAGATCCGAAAGGGCTCCGGCAGCTCAGCGTCAAGCTCCTCCAGCGAGGGGAGGTGGAAGTCGGCCGGCATGGGGATCACATTGACCGGCGTGGCATGAGTGACGCTGAAGAACTGTTCCTGCATGGAGGCTATCCCTTGTTGTCATGGACGGTTTCCCTTTATTATCCGGTATCTTATTTTGTTGGCAACGTACATATCCTTGAAGACCGGACTTTTTCAGCCCCTTTCGCTGGCCATCGGCCTGCGTTATGCAGGCTCGAAGCGCAGCAATCGCTTCGTCTCATTTATCTCCCTGTTCTCTACCTTTGGCATCGCCATCGGGGTTGCCGCCCTGATGGTGGTCATTTCGGTGATGAACGGTTTCGAAGGGCAGCTCAAAGGGCGCATCCTCGGGGTGATCCCCCATGTGGTGGTGACCAATCAGGCTGGCCGTATTGATGCAGACCCGCAAGGCTTGCCGGATCTGGCCAAATTAGCCCATGTGGTCGCCTCGGCCCCCATGCTCGACAGCGAAGGGATGCTGCAAAGCCCCGGCCAGCTGACCGGGGTGAGTGTGCAGGGGATCGACCCTGCAAAGTGGCCCAAGGATGACATCCTCCACAGCCAGATGCTGGGGGGGCGCCTCGATACCCTGCAGGCCGGCCACTACCGCATCGTGCTGGGGCAGGGGGTGGCTCGTCGCCTCAATGTCTCCATTGGCGATCAGGTTCGACTGATCCTGACCGAAGGGACCCGCTTCACCCCGTTTGGCCGGGTACCGGCCCAGCGCCTCTTTACCGTCTCCGGCATCTTCGGGGTCGGCGCCGATGTGGATAACCAGATTGCGCTGATCGCGCTGGGGGATGCCCAGCGGCTGCTGCGCCTGCCGCCAGAAACCGTCGGTGGCATTCGCCTCTGGCTCGATGATCCGTTTGCGGCCGATGAGGTGATCAAGACGCCGTTGCCTGACGGATTGGTCTGGCAGGATTGGCGCCGCGAGCGGGGCGAGCTGTTCCAGGCGGTCGCCATGGAAAAACGGATGATGGGGCTGATGCTGGTGCTGATCATCGCCGTGGCTACTTTCAACATCCTCTCCGCGCTGGTGATGGTGGTAACGGACAAGGAGGGCGAAGTGGCCATCCTGCGCACCATGGGCATGAGTGAATCGGGGATCGTCAAAATCTTCATGGTACTTGGCGCCTCCAGCGGGGTGATTGGAGCCCTGTTTGGTGGACTGGCGGGCCTTGCGCTCTCTCTGGGTCTCAACCCCCTGCTCAATGCGGTGGGGCTCAACCTCTATATGGCGGCGGGCGGTAGTGGCCTGCCGGTCATCGTCGAACCGGCTCAGGTCATCACCATCTTGCTGGGCGCCGTGCTGCTGAGCTTCAGTGCCACCCTCTATCCGGCGGCCCGCGCTGCGCGGGTGAAACCGGCCGAGGCGCTGCGTTATGAGTAATGCCGTGAATAATACATCTTCTGTTGTTACCTCCGGTGCGAGTACCGGCGTTGTTACTGGTGCCTCTGTGGTCACTGGCGTAAGTGGAGCCCCTGTTATGAATGAAGCCGTATCCCGTGAACCTCTGCTGCGCTGCCAGGCGCTCAATCATGTCTATAAAGAGGGAGAGCTGGAGACACAGGTGCTCAAGGGGATCGATCTCTGTGTCGCACCCGGCGAAATGCTGGCAGTCGTGGGGAGCTCAGGCTCTGGCAAGACCACTCTGTTGCACCTGATGGGGGCCCTCGACAACCCCTCCAGCGGTGCCGTACTGTTCAAGGGGGAGGATATCCACCATTGGGACAGCCGCACCCAGGCTCGCTTTCGCAACCGCGAGCTGGGCTTTGTCTATCAGTTCCATCACCTGCTCTCCGAGTTCAGTGCGCTGGAAAATGCGGCCATGCCGCTGCTGATCGCCGGTGAGTCGGTGGCGGTCGCTACCGAGAAGGCGACCCGGATGCTGGGACGGGTAGGGCTCTCCCATCGTCTCAACCACAGACCGTCCGAGCTCTCCGGTGGCGAACGCCAACGGGTGGCGATCGCCCGGGCGCTGGTCAACGAACCGAGTCTGGTGCTGGCGGACGAGCCGACCGGTAACCTGGATCACGCCAGTGCCACCGCAGTGTATGAACTGCTGTGTGAACTGAATCGTGAACTGGGCACCGCCTTTGTGGTGGTGACTCACGACTTGAGCCTGGCGGCCAAGCTCCATCGCCGGGTGACCCTGGTGAGTGGCGTGATGGCGGAGGTTGCCTGATGTTCAAACCGCTGCCCCTCTTTCTGGGCCTGCGTTACAGCCGCTCCCGCCGTCGCAACGGGTTTATCGCCTTTATCTCAGCCTCTTCCCTGATCGGTATCGCCCTCGGGGTGATGGCGCTGATCTTGGGCCTCTCCGCCATGAACGGTTTCGAGCGGGAGCTCAAAGACAGGGTGCTCTCCGTGGTGCCACAAGGTGAGCTGGACGCCGTCGAGCGGCCGTTGCCGGATTGGCCCCGTCTGCGCGACTACCTGCTGGCTCAGCCGGGCGTTGAGGCGGCAGCGCCGGTCATTCGCCTCAATGGCCTGCTGGAGCACGGCTCCGCCCTCAAGGGGGTGCAACTGCGCGCGGTATTGCCGGAGCTGGAAGCCAATTTGTCGGATGCGGGCAAATACATGACGGGCCGCGGCCTGCGTGAGCTGCAACCGGGTGAGCGTGGGGTGATCCTTGGCAAGACCATTGCCGACAAACTGGGCGTCAAGGTGGGTGACACTCTTGGTTTGTTGTTGCCACAAGGGGGTGATCAGACCGGGATCAAGAATCCCCGGCGCGAAGCCCTGACCGTGGTGGGGCTGCTGGAGATCGGCGGTCAGCTCGACGGGTTGCTCGGCTTTATGCATCTGGCCGATGCGCAAGCGATCACTGGTATGGGCAGCGATGTGGAGGGCTTCAGCCTGCGGGTGAGCGACGTGCTCAAGGCGCAATCCATCACGGTAGCCGCCGCGCAGCAGTTTCCCCATCATGTTTACATCCGTAGCTGGATGAACAGCCAAGGCTACCTCTATCAGGACATCCAGATGGTGCGTACCGTCATGTATGTGGTGATGCTGATGGTGGTGGCTGTCGCCTGCTTCAACATCGTCTCCACCCTGGTGATGGCGGTGAACGAGAAGCGCAGCGAGATTGCCATACTGAAGACCATGGGGGCGAGCCCCGGCCAGATCCGGCTTACCTTCGTCATTCAGGGCATGGTCAACGGCGTGGCCGGTGCCCTGCTCGGTGCCCTGCTGGGTGGGCTGCTTTCGAGCAAGCTGACCCAGATCCTGAGCGTTGTCGAAAAGCTCATCGGTCACCGCTTCCTCAATCCGGATATCTACTTTATCGACTTTTTGCCGACTGAGTTGCATATGCAGGATCTGCTCATCGTGACGGGCGCCGCCATCCTGATGAGCCTGGTGGCGACACTCTATCCCGCCTGGCGGGCGAGCGGTCTGGTACCGTCCCGCGAGCTGGGTCACTGATGCGTTGCATCTAATGCGCAATAAAGAACGAAGGGCCCGCCGGTGCAAACCGGCGGGCCCTTCTGTTTTTCAGGTCATGTAGACTGGCTTAGTGAGCGTTAAGCTCATCGAGTGGCAGGGAGAAGCTGGCCACGAAGGTGTCGATAAAGTAGCGCATCTCATCGCTCATCCGGGCTGCCAGCATGGCCTCGAGGCGCTTGCGAGCCGGTTCGAACTCCCGGTTGCCGGCGTTGATCTCCTCCAGACATTTGGTATAGGCGCAGAGGGTGTCGGCATCTTTCACCAGCCTGGCCAGCTCGTCATCCTGGGCTGCCGAATCGAGCAGGGGGCGAAAGTCCTCCACCAGTTCCGGCGGCAGCATGCCAAGCAGACGCTGCTCGGCGGCCAGTTCTATCTTCTTGTACTCGCGGGCAATTTCGGGGTTGAAGTATTTGACCGGGGTAGGCAGATCGCCGGTCAGCACCTCACTGCTGTCGTGGTAGAGGGCCATCACGGCGGCGCGGTCGGCATTCACGCTGCCGCCAAACAGCCGGTTTTTGATGATGCCGAGGGCATGGGCCACCATGGCGACCAGCAGGCTGTGTTCGGCAATGTTTTCCGGCTGGATGTTGCGCATCAGGGGCCAGCGGTAGATGAGTTTCATGCGGGCGAGATTGGCGAAAAAGTGGCTGGGTAACATGATGGCCTCAACAAAAGAGAATAAAAAAGGGCAGACCCTAGTCTGCCCTTTTTTTCGTTGCAGGGCAGCGTCTGCCCGCGCATTTCCCGTGTTTAGCGGATATAGCGGCCCGATTCCGCCTCCTGGTTGGTCACAATCATCTGGCCGATAGGAGCCAGGCTGATCAGCGCCAGCTTGAGGTGCTGGATACCGAACGGGATACCGATAATGGTTACGAAGCAGGCCAGCGCGGAAGCGATGTGGCCGATGGCCAGCCAGACGCCGATCAGCACGAACCAGAGGATGTTGCCAATCAGCCCCAGAGTGCCGGTGCCGATATCGCTCTGGCCGGTTATGGTTTTGCGATTGACGGCCTGCTTGCCAAACGGGAAGAAGGTAAAGGTGCCGATCACGAAGCAGGCACGTCCCCAGGGGATGCCGACCAGCGAGATAAAGCAGACAAGACCGGCCAGCCACCAGGCCAGGCCCATAAAGACACCTCCCAGTACAAACCAGAGCAGATTGAACAAGAAGCGGAAAAAGGCCATGTGAGTGACTCCAGATCATCAATTTGGTTGCCACCATAACGAGGGAGGGGTAGGGACGCAATGGTTGATTGGCCCAATCGCCATTTGGCTGGTCAAATTGAGTCGCCGCCCGCAACGGTGGGCTGTTTTTCGGCGAAAGATGGGCAATAAAGCGGCGTTCGGATGAAAAAAGGTGAGCAAACGCAAAATTATTGCCATCGGATAGTTGAAGTCGGGCACCTCTCTCCCCATATAAAGGGCAGTTTTGCACGAATTGTGCTTGCACGCCGCTCAATGTGGGGGATGTGTGGCTCGACTCGACCAAAGTGCGCCGCTATAATGCCGCGTCATATTTTCTCATCACAAAGACATATCGTTGTCTTTATAAACAGGAAGACTCCGGGCTTTGCCCAGGGGCAATAAAGGGTCAGCACACAGTGCTGAGTTGAACGAGGTAGAAGAATGCAAGTTTCTGTAGAGACAACCCAGGGTCTGGAACGCCGTCTTACCATCACTGTACCGGCCGCTACCGTAGACGCCGCTGTGCGTAAAGAATTGAATGGCCTGGCCAAAACTCGTCGCATCGACGGTTTCCGTCCTGGCAAGGCTCCGGTTGCCATCATCAAGAAGATGTTCGGCGCCATGGCTCACGCCCGCGTTGCTGATGAAATGATGCAGAGCAACTTCATCAAAGCCATCATCGAAAACAAACTGAGCCCGGCCGGTGCCCCGACCATGGATCCGAAAGAGATCAAAGAAGGTCAGGATTTCGAATTCACCGCCACTTTCGAAGTGTATCCGGAGTTCGAAGTTGCAGGTCTCGAGACCATCAAGGTCGAGAAGCCGGTTGCTACCGTGAAGGATGAAGATCTGGCCAACATGATCGACACCCTGCGCAAGCAGCACGCTACCTGGGCTGATGCCGATGTTGCCGCTGCCAATGGCATGCGTGTGACCATGGACTTCGTCGGTTCCATCGACGGTGAAGAGTTCGACGGCGGCAAAGCTGAAGGCTTCAACCTGGTTCTGGGCGCTGGCCGCATGATCCCGGGCTTCGAAGACGCCATCCTGGGCAAGAAAGCGGGCGACGAGTTCACCATCGAAGTGACCTTCCCGGCTGACTACCACGCTGAAAACCTGAAAGGCAAAGAAGCCAAGTTCGCTTCCAGCTGATCAAGGTTGAAGAGCAGATCCTGCCTGAGCTGACCGAAGAGTTCGTGAAGCGTTTCGGTATCGAAAGCGGTTCTGTTGAAGAGCTGAAAGCCGAAGTGCGCAAGAACATGGAGCGCGAACTGGCTCAAGCTCTGAAAAACAGCGTGAAAGAGCAGGTTCTGAACGGTCTGGTTGAAGCCAACCAAATCGACCTGCCGAAAGCAGCTGTTGCTCAAGAGATCGACGCACTGCGTCAGCAGGCTCTGCAGCGTTTCGGTGGCTTCCAGGGCGGCAACGCTCCCGAGCTGCCGGCTGAACTGTTCCAGGCTCAAGCCGAGCGTCGTGTACGCGTAGGCCTGCTGCTGGGTGACGTGATCCGCACCAACGAGATCAAGGCTGACGATGCCCGTGTAAACAGCATCATCGAGTCCATGGCGACTGCCTACGAAGATCCGAAGGAAGTGATCGAGTACTACCAGAAGAACGAACAGATGCTGAACGGCGTTCGTAACCTGGCAGTAGAAGATCAAGCCATCGACCTGATCCTGTCCAAAGCGCAAGTGACCGAAAAAGAAGTTGCCTTTGACGAAGTGATCAACAAGTCTGGCGCCGCTGCCTAAGAACATTTGACTTAAGGTCAAGACTGTTAAGTATAATGGCTCGTGTGATCTCCACTCGGGCCATTTTATTTTAGGGACAATGCCTTATGTACAAGAACTATAACGATATGACCGATTCTCCCAGCAATGCGCTGGTTCCCATCGTGGTCGAACAGACTGCCAAGGGTGAACGTTCCTACGATATTTACTCCCGTCTGCTGAAAGAGCGGGTGATCTTCCTGACTGGTCAGGTTGAAGATCACATGGCCAATCTGGTGGTTGCCCAGTTACTGTTCCTCGAGTCCGAGAATCCGGACAAGGACATCTATATCTACATCAACTCGCCGGGTGGTTCGGTGACTGCGGGCATGTCCATCTACGACACCATGCAGTTCATCAAGCCGGATGTCAGCACCGTCTGCATGGGGCAGGCCTGCTCCATGGGTGCCTTCCTGCTGGCCGGTGGTGCCAAGGGCAAGCGTTTCTGCCTGCCTAACGCCCGCGTGATGATCCACCAGCCGCTGGGTGGCTTCCAGGGGCAGGCATCTGATATCCAGATCCATGCCCAGGAGATCCTGAAGATCAAAAATACCCTGAACGAGCGCCTGGCGTTCCACACCGGTCAGGACATGGCTACCATCGAGCGTGACACCGATCGTGACAACTTCATGTCCGCCGAGCAGGCTGTGGCCTATGGTTTGGTAGACGGTGTCCTGAGCCAGCGTAGCTGAGCAGGGTGTCCCGGTCTGTTGTAAACTCAACAGGCCGATCCATCCTCTATTGATAAAACGAGGTTGCTGAATGACAGAGAAACGCAAGGGTGAGGGTGATAAGCTGCTCTACTGCTCTTTTTGCGGCAAAAGCCAGCATGAAGTGCGCAAGCTGATCGCTGGCCCTTCCGTCTACATATGTGATGAGTGCGTCGAGCTGTGCAACGACATCATCCGCGAAGAGATCCGCGAGATCTCGCCCAAGCGCGATGGTAACGAGCTGCCGACCCCTCATCAGATCCGCGCTCATCTCGATGACTATGTGATCGGGCAGGAGTACGCCAAGAAGGTGTTGGCCGTTGCCGTCTACAACCACTACAAGCGTCTGCGCAACAGCGGCGAAAACAGTGGTGTGGAGCTCGGCAAATCCAACATCCTGCTGATTGGCCCGACCGGTAGCGGTAAAACCCTGCTGGCCGAGACGCTGGCTCGTCTGCTGGATGTGCCGTTCACCATGGCCGATGCGACCACCCTGACCGAAGCCGGTTATGTGGGCGAGGACGTGGAGAACATCATCCAGAAGCTGCTGCAAAAGTGCGACTACGACGTAGAGAAGGCCCAGCGTGGCATCGTCTATATCGACGAGATCGACAAGATCTCCCGCAAGTCGGACAACCCCTCCATCACCCGCGATGTCTCCGGGGAAGGGGTACAGCAGGCACTGCTCAAGCTGATCGAAGGGACCATCGCTTCCGTGCCGCCGCAAGGTGGTCGCAAGCATCCGCAGCAGGAGTTCTTGCAGGTTGATACCTCCAAGATCCTCTTCATCTGTGGCGGTGCCTTTGCTGGTCTGGACAAGGTGATCGAGCAGCGTTCCGTGAAGGGAACCGGTATCGGTTTTGGCGCCGAGGTGAAATCCAAGGATGCCAAGGCCACCCTGAGCGAGACCTTCGCCAAGGTAGAGCCGGAAGATCTGATCAAGTATGGTCTGATCCCCGAGTTCATCGGCCGCCTGCCGGTGGTCGCGACCCTGACCGAGCTGGACGAGTCTGCCCTTATCCAGATCCTGAAAGAGCCGAAAAACGCGCTGACCAAACAGTACGCTGCGTTGTTCGATCTGGAAGGGGTTGAGCTGGAGTTCCGTGACGATGCGCTCAACGCCATTGCCCGCAAGGCGATGGAGCGTAAAACCGGTGCTCGTGGCCTGCGTTCCATCGTGGAAGCCGTACTGCTGGATACCATGTATGACCTGCCTTCTCTGGAAGGGGTCAGCAAGGTGGTGATCGACGAGACCGTGATCAAAGGGGACTCCGCGCCCTTGATGATCTACGAAAATCCCGAAACCCAGGCTGCTGCATCAGAGTAAATGTCTGATTTTTAATCGAATGGAAGGGGCTTTTTGCCCCTTTCATGCTTTTTACGGTTTCGGCGATTGAATCTCATCTCAGCGCCCCCATATACTCAGCCAAGCGCTTTGCCAACGGTATAACAAGCCGAGAGGACATATATGAACCTAGAGCGTTCAGAACGCATCGAGATTCCCGTCCTGCCTCTTCGTGACGTGGTGGTTTACCCCCACATGGTCATTCCACTCTTTGTGGGGCGGGAAAAATCCATTCGCTGTCTGGAAGCGGCCATGGAGCAGGACAAGAAAGTTCTGCTGGTGGCCCAGAAGGATGCGTCAACCGATGAGCCGACTGTGGAGGAGATCTTCACCGTCGGGACAGTGGCCAATATTCTGCAGATGCTCAAGCTGCCGGACGGCACCGTCAAGGTGCTGGTAGAGGGTGGGCAGCGTGCCCGCCTGGAGCGGATGATCGACGACAAGGATTTCTTTGTCTGCGAGGCCCAGTACATCCCCTCCCAAGCCATTGAGGAGAAGGATCAGGAAGTACTGGTTCGCTCCGCCATCGGCCAGTTTGAAGGCTATATCAAGCTCAACAAGAAGATCCCGCCCGAGGTACTGACCTCGATCTCGGCGATCGACGATGCTGCGCGTCTGGCTGACACCATGGCGGCCCACATGCCGCTCAAGCTGGAAGACAAGCAGAAGGTGCTGGAGATCGTCTCGGTTTCCGAGCGCATCGAATTCCTGATGGCGATGATGGAGTCGGAAATTGACCTGCTGCAGGTCGAGAAGCGCATCCGTACTCGCGTCAAGAAGCAGATGGAAAAGAGTCAGCGCGAGTATTACCTCAACGAGCAGATGAAGGCCATCCAGAAAGAGCTGGGTGAGCTGGAAGATAGCCCGGATGAGTTTGAAGCCCTCAATCGCAAGATTGAAGAGGCTGGCATGCCGGAAGATGCCCGTGAAAAGGCCCAGGCCGAGCTTGCCAAGCTGAAGATGATGTCTCCCATGTCCGCCGAGGCTACCGTGGTTCGCAGCTATGTGGACTGGATGGTACAGGTGCCGTGGAAGGCGCGATCCAAGGTCAAGAAAGACCTTGGCAAGGCGCAAGAGGTGCTGGATGCCGATCACTATGGCCTCGAGAAGGTCAAGGATCGCATCCTCGAATATCTGGCGGTACAGGCACGGGTGAACAAGCTCAAGGGCCCCATCCTCTGTCTGGTTGGGCCTCCCGGTGTAGGCAAGACCTCGCTGGGCCAATCCATCGCCAAGGCGACAGGCCGCAAATATGTGCGGATGGCCCTCGGTGGGGTGCGTGACGAAGCGGAGATCCGCGGTCACCGCCGTACCTATATTGGTTCCATGCCAGGCAAGCTTATCCAGAAGATGGCGAAAGTCGGCGTGAAGAACCCGCTGTTCCTGCTCGACGAGATCGACAAGATGAGCTCGGACATGCGTGGCGATCCCGCATCCGCCTTGCTGGAAGTGCTGGATCCGGAACAGAACAACAGCTTCAACGATCACTATCTGGAAGTGGATTATGACCTGTCGGACGTCATGTTCGTGGCTACCTCCAACTCCATGAACATCCCGGGCCCCTTGCTGGACCGGATGGAAGTGATCCGTCTCTCCGGTTACACCGAAGATGAGAAGCTCAACATTGCCAAGCAGCATCTGGTTGCCAAGCAGATCCAGCGTAACGGCCTGAAAGAGTCCGAGATCACCATCGAAGATTCTGCCCTGGTCGGAGTGATCCGTTACTACACCCGCGAGGCGGGTGTGCGGAGTCTGGAGCGCGAGATCTCCAAGATTTGTCGCAAGGCGGTCAAGCGCATCCTGCTGGACAAGAGCATCAAGCATGTTCAGGTCAATCAGGAGAACCTCAAGGAGTTCCTCGGGGTGCAGCGTTTCGATTACGGCAAGGCCACCGACCAGAATCAAGTGGGTCAGGTGTGTGGTCTGGCGTGGACCGAAGTGGGGGGCGATCTGCTCACCATCGAGACCACCAACATGCCGGGCAAGGGCAAGCTCACTTATACCGGTTCTCTCGGTGATGTGATGCAGGAGTCCATCCAGGCGGCCATGACCGTCGTGCGTGCCCGTGCCGAGAAGCTGCGCATCAACGCCGACTTCTACGAGAAGCGCGATATCCACGTGCACGTACCGGAAGGGGCAACCCCGAAAGATGGTCCGAGCGCCGGTATCGCCATGTGTACTGCCCTGGTCTCCAGCTTGACCGGTAATCCGGTTCGTGCTGATGTGGCTATGACAGGGGAGATCACCTTGCGCGGCGAAGTGCTGCCCATCGGTGGTCTCAAGGAGAAGTTGCTGGCAGCCCATCGTGGCGGCATCAAGCGAGTGCTTATTCCGAAAGAGAACGAGCGTGACCTTGAGGAGATCCCGGCAAACGTCAAACAAGACCTTGAAATTTATCCGGTTCGCTGGATTGACGAGGTGCTGGAATTGGCGTTGCAGGACAATCCACAGGGGTTTGAGCGCGTTTCTGTCGTGTAAATGTTGATGCGCCGCAAATTTGGCGCATTCGGCGGGTGGTTAAGGCTTGCATGCGCCCGATAACGGAAGTAGCCTTGACCACCGATCGGGTACTCGTGATGAGTCGCAATGCGTTGTGTGGCGCGGGTTTGCGCCAGATTGTCACTTGCAACTGATCAGGAGGCTTGCTATAAAACCTCCACTTGTTGTGGCCAGGGAAATCAGCGCCGCAGCGGTGTTTGATAAAAGGGGAATATAAGAGTGAATAAATCTCAACTGATTGACAAGATTGCAGACGGTGCCGATATCTCCAAAGCTGCCGCTGGCCGTGCGTTGGATGCCTTCATTGATGCTGTTGGTGAAGCGCTGAAAGAGGGTGACCAGGTTGCTCTGGTTGGTTTTGGTACTTTCGCTGTACGCGAGCGTGCTGCCCGTTCAGGCCGTAACCCGCAGACTGGCGCGACCATCGAAATCGCTGCTGGTAAAGTTCCTGCCTTCAAAGCCGGTAAGGCCCTGAAAGACGCTGTTAACTAAGTCGGTCGCTGATATCCGTCGGCTACCGTCCTTGGTCGCAGACCAGACAAGTTAGAGAGTCTTCTCTCATACTGATTGACCAAGGCGCATCGCAATCGGTGCGCCTTTTTATTGTTTACGCCCATCGAGTTCGGGAGCATAAGTACAAACATGATGTTGGATAAACTACGCGAAGGGGCGCAGGGCAAGGTAGCCAAGGTTATCTTGGGCCTGATCATCCTCTCCTTTGCCTTGGCTGGTGTAGGTAGTTACCTGAACGGCCCGGCCCGTACCGCCCCCGCCACCGTCAATGGCACCGAGATCAGTGCTGCGGCACTGGAAAATGCCTACCGTAACGAGCGCGCCCGCATGGAATCCCAGATGGGAGAGGCATTCAGCCAGCTGGCCGCGAACCCCGATTACATGAAACAGTTCCGTCGCGGTGTGCTGGATCGCCTGATCGATCAGGCGCTGCTGGACAGCAAGGCCCGTGAACTGGGTCTGCGTATCAGTGACGAACAGATCAAGCAAGCCATCGTGGCCATGCCGGAGTTTGCCGAGAACGGCAAGTTCAACAATGACCGCTATCTGCAGCTGATCCGTCGTGCCGGCATGACTCCTGAAATGTTCCGTGACTCCCTGCGTCAGGACATGGTGCGTCAACAGTTGATGAGCGCCCTGCTGGGCACCGAATTCTCCCTCAAGGGCGAAGCGGAGCAGCTCGACAAGCTCTACAACCAGACTCGCGATCTGCGTCTGGTGCGTCTGGCTGCTGCCAACTACATGGCTGACGTTCAGGCCTCCGACAACGAGCTGGAGCAGTACTACAAGACCAATGGCGCCCGTTTCATGAACGACGAGCAGGTCAAGGTCGACTATCTGCTGCTGGACGCTGCCAACCTCGCCAAGGATATCAAGGTCACCGAGCAGGATGCCCAGGATTACTACGATCAGCACCAGGATCTGTTCCAGCGTGCCGAGCGTCGCCACGTGGCTCACATCCTGATCCCGTTTGGCAAGGACGAGAAAGCGGCCGAGCAGAAAGCAGAAGCCGTGCTGGCCAAAGCCAAGGCGGGTGATGATTTCGCTGCGCTGGCCAAGGCTGACTCTTCCGATACCTTCTCTGCCAAAAAAGGCGGCGAGCTGGACTGGTTCGAGAAAGGGGTGATGGATCCGGCCTTCGAGAAAGCCGCGTTCGCCCTGAACAAGGCTGGCGATCTCTCCGGCGTGGTGAAGAGCCCGTTCGGTTTCCACATCATCAAGCTGCTGGGGGTTGAAGCCGCCCAGACCAAGCCGTTTGCCGATGTGAAAGAAGAGACCATCACCCGTCTGCAAGCTGACAAGGCCAAGGAGAAGTTCTTCGCCGAGCAGCAGAAGATGGCTGACAACAGCTTCGAAAACCCGGACTCGCTGGATCTGACCGCTGATGCCATGGGGATGAAGGTTCAATCTTCCGATTTCTTCACCCAAGCGACTGCTCCGGCTCCGCTGAATGATCCCAAGGTGCTCTCCGTGGCGTTCTCCGAACAGCTGCGCGATGACAACACCAACTCCGACGTGATCGAGCTGGCTGACGGCAAGGCGCTGGTGCTGCACATCACTGGTCACAAGCCCAAAGCAGTCAAGCCGCTGGCCGAGGTGAAAGAGCAGGTGATTGCCGCCATCAAGCATGACAAGGCCAGTGAAGTGGCCCGTGGCAAGGCCCAGGGCCTGCTGGACAAGCTGAAAGTCGGTGAGAGCATCACCGCCGATCTGACTGCACTGGGTCTGAAAGTGGAGACCCACAAAGGGGTTGCCCGCTTCGATCGCGAGCTGGATCAGAACCTGATTGCCCAGGCATTCACGCTGCCCCATCCGATCGACGGCAAGCCGAGCGTGGCTCTGGTTGCCGAGACCAATGGTGACCGCGTTGTAGTTGCGCTGGACAAGGTCAACGTCCCTGCCGCCGCATCCGGCATGGCCGCCATGCTGCAAGCTCAGCTGGGTCAGGGCAAAGCTCAGGTGGATTACAAGTCTCTGATCGACGAGTTGCGCAAAGCAGCCAAGATCGAGTACTTCACCAGTGTGGAAGCGACCGTCGAGTAATCGGCACTGCGCAATCCATTGAAAACGGCTCCTTGATGGAGCCGTTTTTTTATCTGTGGGCAAAAGAGGGGGATACTCAAGCTCTGCTCTCTGCTCTCTGCTCTCTGCTCTCTGCTCTCTGCTCTGTGGCGTGTAGTCACACCACTGCTATATGCCATCTCAGTCGTCTAAATACGGGATATAAAAAAACCGGCACCTGAGTGCCGGTTTTGCATTGCGCACTTGCGCAGGAGCGGGGTTACACCACGCCTTGGGTGCGCAGGTAATCCTCGTAGGTGCCGCCGAAGTCGCGGATGCCATCTTCGGTCAGCTCCAGGATGCGGGTCGCCAGAGAGGAGACGAATTCGCGGTCGTGAGAGACGAAGATCAGGGTCCCCTGGTAGAGCTCCAGTGCCATGTTCAAGGATTCGATGGATTCCATGTCCAGGTGGTTGGTCGGCTCATCCATGATCAGGATATTGGGGCGCTGCATCATCAGCTTGCCGAACAGCATGCGACCCTGTTCACCACCGGAGAGCACCTTGACCGGCTTCTTGATGTCGTCCTGAGAGAAGAGCAGACGGCCCAGTATGGAGCGTACAGCCTGCTCGTCTTCGTTCTCCTGTTTCCACTGGGCCATCCAGTCGAACACGTTGAGATCAGTGTCGAAGTCTTCGGCGTGATCCTGAGCGTAGTAACCGATCTGGGCGTTCTCGGACCACTTGATGGTGCCGGTATCCGGAGCCAGTGCGCCCACCAAGGTCTTGATCAGAGTCGATTTACCGATACCGTTGGTACCCAGAATGGCGACCTTCTCGCCCACTTCCATCATCATGTTGAGGCCCTTGAACAGGGGACCGTCGCCATAACCCTTGGATACACCTTCCACTTCCAGGATGTTGCGATAGAGCTTTTTGTCCTGCTCGAAGCGGATGAAGGGGTTCTGGCGGCTGGAGACCTTGACGTCCTCAATCTTGATCTTGTCGATCTGCTTGAGACGGGAGGTCGCCTGACGGGACTTGGAGGCGTTGGCGCTGAAACGGGAGACGAAGGATTGCAGATCGGCAATCTGGGCCTTCTTCTTGGCGTTGTCGGCCAGCAGACGCTCGCGCGCCTGGGTGGCGGCCAGCATGTAGTCGTCGTAGTTGCCTGGGTAAACGCGCAGCTCGCCGTAGTCCAGATCCGCCATGTGGGTACAGACAGAGTTAAGGAAGTGACGGTCGTGAGAGATGATGATCATGGTGCTTTCACGTTCGTTGAGCACCTGCTCCAGCCAGCGAATGGTGTTGATATCCAGGTTGTTGGTCGGCTCGTCCAGCAGCAGGATGTCAGGGTTGGAGAAGAGGGCCTGTGCCAGCAGCACCCGCAGTTTCCAGCCAGGGGCCACTTCGCTCATCGGGCCGTTGTGCTGCTCGAGCGGAATGCCGACACCCAGCAGCAGCTCGCCTGCGCGCGCTTCGGCGGTGTAGCCGTCATATTCGGCGACCAGACCTTCCAGCTCGGCAGCCTTCATATAGTCTTCGTCGGTGGCTTCGAGGTTGGCGTAGATGGCATCGCGCTCGGCGATGGCTGCCCACAGCTCGGTGTGGCCCATCATGACCACGTCCAGTACGCGCATCTCTTCGTAGGCGAACTGATCCTGACGCAGCTTACCGATGCGCTCGTTGACGTCCAGGCTCACATTACCGCCAGTGGGCTCCAGATCACCACCGAGGATCTTCATAAAGGTGGACTTGCCACAGCCGTTGGCGCCGATAAGGCCATAGCGGTTGCCGCCGCCAAACTTGACGTTGATGTTCTCAAACAGCGGCTTGGCGCCGAACTGCATGGTGATGTTGTTGCTACTTAACAAGGTATGTGTCCCGATTGGTCTGTCAAATGGCGCGCATTATGGCACAGATCCCCCGAAAGTTTTAGCGAGAAGTGTGATCTTGATCGGGGCAAGCGGGCGTGCAGCCGATTGATGGGCAATATAAAAAAGCCGGCGCGAGGCCGGCTTGGAAGGATGAACTTGATCTGTTAGTGGGAGGTGGCGCCAGAGGCACCCAGCCCGGTCTGGGAGCGAACGAACTGCGGCAGGAACTTGGCATGCTCGTCGGCGGCGTTCTGGGAGCTGTCGGTGATGGAGAAGAACCAGATCCCGACGAAGGCCAACCCCATGGAGAAGAGGGCAGGGTATTCGTAGGGGAAGATGGCCTGGGCATGGCCCAGCACTTTCACCCACACGGTCGGGCCCAGGATCATCAGGGTTACGGCGCTCACCAGTCCCAGCCAGCCACCGTAGACGGCGCCACGGGTGGTCAGGCGTGACCAGAACATGGAGAGGAACAGCACCGGGAAGTTGCAGCTGGCGGCGATGGAGAAGGCCAGACCCACCATGAAAGCGATGTTCTGCTTCTCGAACAGGATCCCCAGACCAATGGCAACCACACCCAGCACCAGAGTCGTCATCTTGGATACACGCAGTTCATCGGTCTCGTTAGCCTTGCCCTTCTTCAACACGCTGGCATAGAGGTCATGGGAGACCGCAGAGGCTCCGGCCAGGGTCAATCCGGCAACTACCGCCAGAATAGTGGCAAATGCCACGGCGGAGATGAAGCCGAGGAACAGGCTGCCACCGACCGCATTGGCCAGATGGACTGCCGCCATGTTGGTGCCGCCCAGCAGGGCGCCGGTGGCGTCCTTGAAGGCCGGGTTGGTGCTCACCAGCAAGATGGCGCCAAAGCCGATGATGAAGGTGAGGATGTAGAAGTAGCCGATAAAGCCGGTGGCGTAGAACACAGATTTACGCGCTTCCTTGGCATCGCTCACGGTGAAGAAACGCATCAGGATATGGGGGAGACCGGCGGTGCCGAACATCAATGCCAGACCGAGCGAGATGGCGGAGATGGGGTCAGCAACCAGGCCACCCGGGCTCATGATGGCGATCCCTTTCTCGTGCACCTTGACCGCTTCGCTAAACAGGGCACCGATATCGAAGTTGACCGATTTCATGACCATGATGGCCATGAAGCTGGCACCGGAGAGCAGCATCACTGCCTTGATGATCTGCACCCAGGTGGTGGCCAGCATGCCGCCAAACAGCACGTAGAGCACCATCAGGATACCGACCAGCACTACTGCCACATGGTATTGCAGGCCAAACAGCAGCTCGATCAGCTTGCCGGCACCGACCATCTGGGCGATCAGGTAGAGGGCGACCACCACCAGCGAACCACAGGCGGAGAGGGTACGCACTTCAGTCTGCTTGAGACGATAGGAGGCGACATCGGCAAAGGTATATTTGCCAAGGTTGCGCAGCCGTTCGGCGATCAGGAACAGAATGATGGGCCAGCCCACCAGAAAGCCGATGGAGTAGATGAGGCCGTCATAACCGGAGGTGTAGACCAGCGCGGAGATCCCGAGGAAAGAGGCGGCGGACATATAGTCACCGGCGATGGCCAGACCGTTCTGGAAGCCGGTGATACGGCCACCGGCCGCATAGTAGTCGGAAGCCGAGCGGTTGCGCTTGGAGGCCCAGTAGGTGATGAACAGGGTAGCGGCCACAAAGACCACGAACATCACGATGGCCGATACATTGAGGGGTTGGCGTTGTACTTCGCCGGTCAGCGCATCCGCTGCCAGCAGGGGGGAGGAGGCCAGTGAGGCTAACAGCAGCCACTTGCCTTTCATGCTTTTTGCGCTCATGACTGCACTCCCTTGAGGATTTTCTGATTCAGCTCGTCAAACTCGCCGTTGGCCCGAAACACATAGATGCCGGTCAATACGAAGGAGGAGAGGATCAGTCCCACCCCGACCGGAATGCCACGGGTGACGGTGGTGCTGTCGCTGAGCGGGGTGCCGAGCCAACCGGGGGCAAAGGCGATGAGCAGAATAAACGCCAGGTAGAGTCCCAGCATCAGAGCCGAGAGGGCCCAGGCAAAACGCTGGCGCTTGGCGACCAGCTCCTGGAAGTTGGGATCTTGCTGGATCCTCAGATAGCTTTGCTGTTCCATTGCAGTTCTCCATGACATGAGTGTCAGCGGTGGATGGGGTAACCCCGACGAGCAGGCAATCTGCTCATGTAAGCAAAATGTGAATTAAATGTTATTTGTCGACAATTAGACTTTGGGATAAGCCAGTGGCGAGCCGCAGGTCAGGCGCAGGTAGATGAGCGCGGCCGTGGTGGCATCGGCAAGGGCATCGTGGGCGGGTAGGGATGGGAGTTCAAGGTGGCTGCAGATGGCACTCAAATGGAGGTCAATAGCCGCATCGGGGTAGCGGCGATAGAGGTGGTCATGATAGAGCTGGCTCACCTCGATCCCTCGCTGGGGCAGAGTCAATCCCCACAATTTCTGGCAGGCGAGATTGAGAATACGCAGGTCGTAGGCGATGTGATAGCCCACCAGTTCACGGGGGCCGATAAAGTGAAGCAGCAGGCGCAGCGCGGCTTCCAGCTCCATTCCCTGTTGCAGATCCTGATGGCGCAGACCGTGGATCACCACAGATTGACTGGTCAGGCTGGCCGGTGGCTGTATCTTGATGGCGAGGGCCTCGCCGGTCAGCAGCCGGTTACCCTGAATGCGCACCGCCCCGATGGAGACGATCTCGGCCTGCTCGGGATCGAGACTGGTGGTCTCGAAATCGAGGGCGATCCGTTCATCTTCCGGTGGGGTGGCAAAGAGCAGCGCGAACTCGCCAGTTCGGAACGCACGGCCATACCAGTAGCGTCGAACGAGGCTAAACATGGCTATTGTCTCAGACGAAAGTGCAAGGTGAGCCACTGCTGGAACTTCTTAACCTGATGCAGCGCCTGACGCAACAGATCCCGCTCGCTGTGGCTGAGCTCGCTTGTCTGCACCCGACTATTGCCCCCCTTGAGCTGGCTGCGCAGCCTCAGCCGGATAAAGAGCCGGAACGCCTCTGCCAGATTGCTGCCATAGTCGGCACTGAGCCGATCGGCGGCCACCAATGCGTCGATACGCCCCAGGGTTGAGGTCTCCAGAATGCCTGCCTCAAGGACCAGCATGCGGATACCGTGCACCAGCGGGAACAGGCCGCCCCGCTTCAGATCCAGCCCTTCCGGTGGCTGCTCCAGCCTGCCAAACAGGGTGAGGGGGGCATGGAAGGCCACCGCCGGTCGCACCATCTCCGCCAGCAGATCCCGCCTGTCCGCCAACTGCTCGCGCAGCGCTCTGGCAACCGGCAGATGGAGCTGTCGATCCCCCGCGATGGGGTGAGCATCGGCCAGGGTGGCGAGCCAGAGCAGCTCATCCTCTTTTGCCGTGGTGCAGGCGCAGGCAATGGCGCTTTGCCACTCGCTGCCTGTTTTCACCCAGGCCGGATTGTTCACCATCACCTGCCCGGGGCACAGCGGGTAGCCGAGGCGCTCCAGCAGGGCGCTGAATTCGGCCAGATCGGCTGCCTGGGTGGGCCATGTCAGCCCCTCTGGCAGGATCAGGGCGTTGTCCTGATCGGTTTTGAGGATCTGCTCGCCACGCCCCTCCGAGCCCAGCATCAGCAGGCAGACCTTATCCTGCACCTCGGGGGGATCACCAGTGCAAAGGCTTTGGCGATCAGCTGTTCGTTGATGGTGGCGATGAGCTTCATCAAAAAGGCGGTGTGGATCCCTTGGGCAAACAGTGAGCGGGTCAATTGTTGCTGCTCGCGGGCCACCGCCTCCAGCGCCGGCAGGCTGTCGGCGCGGGCGATACGCAACGTCAGCACGTGGGAGTGGGTGGAGAAGAGCCCCAGCACCTGAGTCAGTTGCAAGATGCCCGCCACCTCGTTGCCACGCCACACCACCAGTCGCTTGATGCGATGGCGGGTCATCAGCAGCAGGGCATCAAACAGATAGCTCTCCAGCGGCAGACCAATCAGCGGTGTAGGGGTCAGCACCGAGAGGGGCGCCGTCAGCGGCAATCCCTTGAGGGTCAGGGCGTGGAGCAAGGTCTTGCGGGTTGCCAGCGTGAGGGAGCCATCGTGGGCCGGGTAGAGCAGGCAATCGGTTCCCTCGCTCACCATGGCTTCGGTCGCCGCCAGCAGTGACAGCTTGCTGTCGATGATAAGCGGTGCTTGCAGATGGCCGGGTTCGATGCGGGTCAGGATAAATTCCGCCAGATTCTTCTGCCCCAGTTGTTCGCGTTGCTCCTGCTGGCGCTGGCGCTCGGCCAGATTGGCGGTGAAGTAGCTGGCAAACTGCGGATCCTGCTCACAGAGCGTCAGAAAGGTGCGGCGAGGAATGAGTTGGCAGAGGCTATCTTCCAGCGCGGTGAAGCGGTGGCGGCAGCGGCCGTCAAACTGGGCGCGCACATCGAACAGGTCATCGACCCCGTAATCACCAAACTGATGGTGAGGGGCCGACTCTTCCACCGCCCCCTTGATGATGAGATAGAGGCCGGGAGGCTCGTCCCCCTCCTTGAGCAGCAGATCCCCGGCCCGAAAATAGCAGAGCGAGAGGTGACGGGAGAGCCGCTCGCGCGCCTCCTCATCCAGTCTGTCGAACGGTGGTCTGGCAAAATTGAACAGGGTTGACATGACAGCGTCCTCTGCTGGCTTGCGGCACTCATGCAGCTCCCAGTGTGACAAAGGGAGGGGGAGGCGACCAGCCGACTTTAGTCTCAGCTGTACCGCCTGTTCACACTCTGATAACGTGGTGGTATGACCAGTGAGTCAGTTTCAGGGATCAAGGAGAGGACAAGGGAGATGGAAAAACCAAGGATCAAGTGCGAGATCCACGACGGGATTGCCGAAGTGATGCTGATGCGGGGGGATAAACTCAATGCACTGGACAGAGCCATGTTCAGCGCCATCGATGAGACATTGACGCAGCTCGCCCGGCACAAGGGGTTGCGGGCGGTGATCCTGCATGGCGAGGGGCGGGCCTTCTGCGCCGGGCTGGATGTGAAATCCATGCTGAGACAGCCGGTGGCGGCGCTCGATATTCTCAAGCGCGAAGCGGACGAGGCGACCAATCTGGCCCAGCGGGTTGCCTATGGCTGGCACCAGCTGCCGGTGCCGGTGATTGCGGTGACCCAGGGAGTCTGTTTTGGCGGTGGATTGCAGATCGCGCTCGGCGCCGATTTTCGCTTCAGCACCCCCGATTGCCGCTTCTCGGTGATGGAGATCAAGTGGGGCATCATCCCCGATATGAGCGGCAGTGTCACCATGCGCAACCTGATGGGGCTGGATACCGCCATGGAGCTGGCCATGAGCGGGCGCGAACTGGATGCCGTCGAGGCCAAATCCCTCGGGATGGTGAGCCGTGTTTGCGCCGATCCGCTGGTGGAGGCGCGAGAGTTTGCCCGCACCCTCATCACCAAGTCGCCCGATGCACTGGCGGGGATCAAGCAGCTCTACAGCCAGGCCTGGGCCCGCAGTGACGAGGCGATGCTCAAAGAGGAGACTCGGCTGCAAAAGCAGATTTTGGGGCGACCCAATCAGTGGCGGGCTACCCTTAACAGCCTGTTTCGCTGGCGGCTGCCATTCGGGCCACGCCGCAATGCGCTTTGAGCTGGGTATTAGCCATGGCTGCCTTGGTGCCGAAGTAGTCGACGGTTAATTCAGTTTTCATGCTCACTTCAATGTTCTGCTTGCTGAACGGGGTTCAAATGACTTAATCTTACGTGAAGTTAAATAGTCTGGACTTTTGGGTTAAGCACTTTAGGCTGAAAATTGTTTAGATTACTGAACTATGAAAAGTGAACGTATTAGAGAACTCAGGAAAAAGCATGGACTTACCCAGCAAAAGCTGGGTGAACTCATTGGTGTAAAAAAGTCATCCATTTCTCAGTGGGAGAATGATGAGCACTCTCCCAGTGGCGACAACTTGGCCCAGTTATCCAAGGTGTTTGGAGTGTCCGCACATTGGCTTGCTACGGGGAAGGGCTCCCCTGAGCTTTCGAACGTGGAACCTGCAGTGATCCCGCAAGGTAACAGGGTTCCGATCCTCAGCTACGTCCAAGCGGGCAACTGGCGCGAGATGTGCGAGCAGGCCACTGCCTTTGATGGCAATGTCGAATATGTAGCGGCAGGTGGCGAGATCGGTCCCTACGGCTTTGGTCTGTGGTTACGGGGTGATTCCATGTTGCCGCAGTTCAAGGAAGGGGATCTCATCATCGTTGACCCTGACGAGTCGCCTCAGCCAGGGGATTACGTCGTGGCCAAGAACGGCAGCGACGAGGCCACGTTCAAAAAGTACCGGCCCCGCGGCATAGACGAGAGTGGCAAAGAGGTTTTTGAATTGGTCCCCCTCAACGACGATTACCCCACCATGCATTCCGACCGGCAGCACATCCAGATCATCGGCGTGATGGTAGAACACAGATCTTATAGAAAAAGACAAACAGGGCGCTAATGCGCTCTGTTTTTGTATCCGTTGCCAGCTTATAGCCACGCCAAGACGAAAATAACATTGGACGACATGCTTGAGCGGTAGAGACGTTTTAGGGAGAAAACATGCCAGAGTTAAATGATGTGCCAATATCATTTGGTTACAAGCGTAATAAGCAAAAAGCTTTGATCAGCCTCCACGGTATCTTGAGTGGTCTAACTGCCGATCAACGCCTTAATGACACTGAAATACTCTTTATGGCCACTTGGTTGAAATCGGATTCCGAGTTCAAAAAAGATGGCGATTTCCTCGATATTCAAGATCTCATCCATGACGTTCTCGAAGACGGTGTCATCACTTCAGATGAAAAAGAAGATCTGCTGAACCTGCTCAACGATGTGCTGCAATACAATGAAATTGAGCACGACAACATGGATGCATTGGTCAACATGTTGCTTGGCTTTCTGCAAGGTATCAGTGCCGATAGCAACATAGTAGAGCAAGAAGTTATCGCACTTAGTTCGTTGCTGCTCAAACATCGTGACCTGTTGGCCTCATGGCCGGGTAGTCTGCTGTTCAATCGCCTTAACGATATTCTGGCCGATGGTAAGATTTCTGACGAGGAGCGTGAAGACCTGCTGGAGTTGGTCAAACAGCTCTCTGGACAGCGCTTTACTGAATCGGGCCTCGCAGCGGGAATGGCTACTGAGTTTTTTGCCGATGGAAATATAATGAGCATCCAAGGCAAAACAGTCTGCTTTACTGGTAAGTTCCTTTCCAATACCCGCCACAATCTGGAACAACAAGCCAAATTACTAGGTGCAGAACCAGCGAAAGCGATTACCAAAAAGGTAAATGTGCTGATAGTTGGGAGTCTTGCTAGCCGAGATTGGATGTTTACCAGCCACGGACGCAAGATAGAAGCTGCAATTAAAGCGAAGGAAGAAGGACAGGATATCCAGATCATCAATGAAGAAGATTGGATTCGGATTGCATCAGAGCCTCTTTAAATAATTTATAGAAAATTTTTTAATAAAAATCTGCGTTGCAATTAAATAAGGTGAGAAAAATGGCAGAGCAATGTGAGTGTAAAAATAGAAAAAAAATGAGTACTCGGGAGTGGGTAATGGTATGTGTGCTCATAGTCCTGATTCAACTGCTTCTGCATTATTGGACTACTGAGTCGATGAATAGTGGTGAAGTTTTGGCATATGTATCATTTGCGGGAACAATAGTTTCAATAATATTGGCTGTTTTGGCAATCATATATTCATTTGTTCAGACCCAATCACAACAAGCAACCTCTGAATCTATATCAAGAGAGATTTTTAGATTGACAGATATCACAACCCACATAGATGCAACCTCAAAAGATGTGACGCATGTGGTTACTCAACTTCCTATAGTTTTAGAAAAATTTTCTTCTCTCCCTGATATAGTGTCTGGTGAAGTGAAAAGTATGATGTCAGATATTAGTTTGTCTAACAAAACCCTGCATGAAAAGACAGATTTATTGAAATCTGAAATAATGGGTAAATTAGAGCGCGTTAATGAGGTGTCACAAGAAACAAAAATTCTTACTCATGATGAAGATTTGCCTTATTTTACTAAAATAATATATGATGTTCCTGCATTTGTATTGGCTAGTTATCTTTTGTTCACTAAAAGTAACCATGTTGAGCTAAGTGAGAGAGCCTTTGAAACGTTACCTGCTGAACATGCAAACACAATCGTGTATTTATTATATAAGGCTGATGCAATGAATGAGTCATATTATATGTTAAGTGCTTTAAAGAAATATGAAACAGGCGGCTATATATTTAATGATGATGAACAAAGAAAGGAAATTACTGGGATGGTAAAGAAATTATATTGCGTATACGCGGATAGGCTTGAGTCTATTGTTAACGTGAACCACTTTGATGAACAAGTAGTCAAATACTTACTGAGTTTATTCAAAGAAGCTGGCTATAATGCTAAGAATGTTAAAGTTGAATGGGGTATCGAATGAGTTTATGTTGAGTTCGCTATCATATAAAATTTATTTGAAATGTAAATGTACGCCCCATTAAAATAAGTGATCCCCTAAGTTATTTATATATGGCAGTTACCTTGTTAAAGGAAGAGTCAATAAGAAGGTGGCTCTTCCATTTGATTCTTCAATTTTTTAACTTTCCCACCAAAACTTCGATAATATGCAACTCCTCCAAATATTATAATGTATGCAGGTATTCGAGTTGAACAATGATTTTTCGAATTGAGCGCTGTGTAAAATCACTGTTTCCTGATGGAGGTAGGATTAGATCGGGAGGGCATGGTTGGGAGCTGTGTCGATGTGTGAGTCGTAAGGCACGTTGAGAGCCTTCCAGTATAAGGAGGAACGATGAGCATCAAGTCCACGCCTGAGGGATACCTAGTTGATATCCGTCCGCAGGGGAGGGAAGGGAAGCGGATCCGCAAGCGCTTCAAGACCAAGTCCGAGGCGCAGCAGTTTGAGCGCTGGGTGATCGCCACCGAGCACAACAAAGAGTGGGTGGAGCGCCCGGCAGATAACCGGACGCTCTCCGAGCTTATCGAACTCTGGTGGCGCTACCACGGCCAGACTCTGAAGTCGGGAGTAAATGCCATTACCCGATTGCGCAAATTGGATGCCGCGTTGGGCTATCCGCAGGCTCGGCAAATAAACCGCCTGCTGGCAGCACTGACAGGTGACAACCAGAAGGTGGTCAAGTTGTGTCTGGCTACAGGGGCCCGCTGAAGCGAGGCGACTGGGCTGCGACGGGATGATGTGATTGCCAGCCGGGTGACCTACATCAACACCAAGAACGGCAAGAACAGGACTGTACCCATCTCGGCCGCCTTGGCGAAAGAGATCACCCTGGGTATTCATCGTGGCCTGTTATTCAAAGACGTTGACTATCTGCTGGTGCGTGATGTGATCAAGCAAGTTGCACCAGATCTACCTGCAGGGCAGGCGGTTCATGTGCTGCGCCATACGTTCGCTTCTCACTTCATGATGGCGGGTGGCAATATCCTGGCACTGCAAAAAATTCTGGGGCATCAGAACATTCATCAGACCATGACTTATGCCCACTTTGCACCGGATTATCTGAATGATGTGGTCCGCTTCAACCCGCTAGAAAACCATCTTCAACCAGCTTGATCTTCCCTGAGAATGGGCGTGGAAAAGTGTCCACATTTTGCCAATTTTGGTGTCTTTTCACGTCCCAAAGTGTCCCCTTGTGTGGCACTCAACCCCTTGATTTTTATGTAATACATTGAAGTTAAAGAAATAAAGATGGCAGCCGAGGCTGCCATTTTTATTGATGTCTTATGTCGTTCTGGTTCAGGAGGTCTTGCGATCCTGATCCGGCTCGAACTGATGGCCCGATTTCTCCAGCTCCAGGTTCTCTTCGGAGCGTTTGCCCACCCAGTAATCGGCGTTCTTGATGCCGAGCTTCTCCGGGTGGAATACGGGGTCAATCCCTTGTGCCTGCTGCGCTTCATAATCCTTCAGACAGGTGAAGGCGGTCTTTTGCAGCAGCAGAATGGCGATGATGTTGAGCCATGCCATCAGGCCGACCCCGATATCACCCATGCCCCACGCCAGATCTGCCGTCTTGACGGTGCCGTAGACAGTGGCAGCCATCAGCGCAATCTTCAGCAAGAAGGTGAGCCAAGGGCGATTAATCTTGCGGTTGATGTAGGCGATGTTGGTTTCGGCGATGTAGTAGTAGGCAACGATGGTGGTGAACGCGAAGAAGAACAGCGCGATGGCCACGAAAATGCTGCCAAAGCCCGGCATCATGCTCTCCATAGCGGTCTGCACATAGCCCGGGCCTGCTGCGATACCGGCAATACCCGTGTAGATGGCAGCGCCGTCCGGCCCTTGTACGTTATAGAGACCGGTGATCAGCAGCATAAAGCCGGTGGAGGAGCAGACGAACAGGGTGTCGATATAGACGGAGAACGCCTGCACCAGACCCTGCTTGGCCGGGTGACTCACTGCCGCAGCAGAGGAGGCGTGCGGCCCGGTACCCTGACCCGCTTCGTTGGAGTAGACCCCGCGTTTTACCCCCCACATGATGGCCAGACCCAGAATAGCACCGAAACCGGCATCCAGACCGAAGGCGCTCTTCCAGATCAGCAGGAGCACGCCCGGCAGCTGGCCGATATTGAGGGCTATGATGACGCAAGCCACGATGATGTAGCCCAGTGCCATAAAGGGCACTACGGTACTGGCGAAGTTGGCGATACGCTTGACGCCACCGAAGATAATAAAGCCGAGCAGCAGCGCCAGACCGGCGGCAGTGACGTTCGGATCGATATTAAAGGCGGTCTGCAGGCTTGAACCGATGGAGTTGGCCTGCACCCCCGGCAGCAGCACGCCGCAGGCGAAGACGGTCGCGATGGCGAAGGTCCAGGCGTACCACTTCATGCCAAGCCCTTTCTCAATATAGAAGGCCGGGCCGCCGCGGTATTCACCGTTGATCTTCTCTTTGTAAACCTGACCCAGAGTGGACTCCACGAAGGCGGAGCTGGCGCCGAGGAAGGCGACCATCCACATCCAGAACAGGGCGCCCGGGCCACCGAAGGTGATGGCGGTGGCCACACCGGCGATGTTACCGGTACCCACGCGACCGGCCAAGGTCATAGCCAGCGCCTGGAAGGAGGAGACACCGGCATCGGTGCTCTTGCCATCAAACATCAGGCGCACCATCTCTTTGATATGACGCAGTTGCAAAAAACGAGTGCGCAGGGAGAAGTAAAGACCGACCCCCAGACACAGGTAGATGAGCGCAGGGCTCCAGATTACACCATTGATGGCATTGACGATTTCATTCATGTACAACAACTCCTTTGTTGTGTTTGTGGCGCTGTCTTGGCGAGATCTTGGCCTCGCTCTCTGTCACTGTTTTCGGCCCTGTTTGTTAACAATCCAGTTAACAAATGAGCGCGAGGTTGAGGGGTTAAGCAGAGCGCAAACACGCGCCATGCATGGTTTGTAACATATCGAGTTGTATCGGTGCTTCCCAGCGAAAAATGTTGCCTTGTTGCAAATTTGTGAATTGACAAGGGTGGGGGGATAATGGCAGGCAGAGTTTTCTATGAGTTAAAGATGAGATCCTCCTTGTTGATCTGCGCCAGACAATGTGACGGGCGTAACACAATGGAAAGCAAACATGAGGCCAACAATGAAAAATGATCCTGAGACGTTGACGATCCGTCCCCCTGAGGCCGACGACGGGAGCGCCATCGCCCACCTGTTCAGCCAATTGGGGTATCCTGCCGAAGGCGCTGACGTGACGGCGCGCCTGTTGGCGCCGGATCCCGCGAGCGTTGTGCTGCTCGCATCCCTAGGCGACAAGGTGGTCGGCGTGCTGGTGTGGCACAAGCTGGCACCGCTGCATGTTGCACCAGCTTGGGGCCTGATCTCGGCGCTGGTTGTCGATGAAGGGGCAAGAGGGGCGGGAGTGGGCGCAGCCTTGCTCAAGGGAGCTGAAGCGATGGCGCGGGCCGCAGGTTGCGCCCAGCTGGAGCTATCCAGCAGCCTCAAGCGCGAGGCGGCTCACCGTTTCTATCTGGCGCAGGATTATCAGGAGCGGCCGAAACGGTTCGTCAAACTGTTATGACCTGTTTTTTGCATCAAAAGAAGGAGTAGGCGTGCTGGGATGGTTCAAATGGCTGGGGGGTCGCCCACAAACGTCCATGAGTGAGGATGAGTTGGCGCTGTGGCGTCAGGTACTGGCGGCTGTGCCCATCTTGCAAGGGCTCAGCGACACCGAGCAGACGACGCTCATCGGCTTGGGGCAACAGCTGCTCAAGCGCAAGACCCTGACCCTGATCGGGGTAGAGCTCAGCCGCCGTCAACAGGCGGTGCTGGCGTTGCAGGCGGCGTTGCCCATCTTGCACCTTGGCCTTGACTGGTATCGCGGCTTTCACGAAATCATCATCATTCCCGAACCAGTGACCCGGCGTCAGGAGGTGCAGGATGAGTTCGGGTTGGTGAGCGAGTTTGAAGAGGAGAACGCAGGCGAATCCTGGCCGCAAGGGCCGCTGGTGCTGGCCTGGAGCGAACTGCAGCAAGATGGCGACTGGGACGGCTTTAATCTGGTGATCCACGAGCTGGCCCACAAGCTCGATATGCTGGGCGGTGAGGCGGACGGTACGCCGCCGTTGCCGGGGCAGATGAGCAGCCAGCTCTGGCAACAGGCATTTCAGAGCGCCTTCGATGCGCTGTGCCAGCAGCTCGACCGGGACGAAGTGACCGATATCGATCCCTATGCTGCTGAACATCCCGCCGAATTTTTTGCCGTCAGCTGCGAGTGTTTCTTTACCGATCCGCTGCGGCTGCGGCAGGTCTATCCCGCGGTATACCGGCAACTGAGCCAGTTCTTTAGCCAGGATCCCGCACTGCGTTTCCCCGCGACCCGCTTGCTGGCGGGGGAGGCGGACGCCGGATCACTTACCTGATAACCGATTGGTTGAATGGTGATTCGAGATAGCAAAAAGGCACCCGAGGGTGCCTTTTTCACAATCTGAGTGGCTTGCCTATCAGGCAGCGGCTTTCAGCTGTACGGCGGCGGCTTTCTTGTGATCGCCGATCGGCATTACGGTGCGGCCGAACTGCTCGTTGATCACGGTGGCCATGGCCAGGTAGATGGCGCTGGCGCCACAGATGATGCCTTCGAAACCGGCGATGGTGCCGATCAGGGTGCTGCCGGTGAAGTCACGGGCGGCCAGCAGGAAGAACAGCACTGTCAGGGAGGCGAACACGAACTGCTTGGCGCGCGGGTAGTTGATGGTGCCAACCAGCATGAACAGGGTGAACATGCCCCACATCAGCAGATACCAACCCATGTAGGCGTGCGGAGTCGCTTCGGCCAGACCCATGGTCGGCATGACGAGCAGGACAACCAAGCTCAGCCAGAACAGGCCGTAGGAGGTGAATGCGGTCACACCGAAGGTGTTGCCACGTTTGTACTCCATGATGCCAGCGATGATCTGGGCGATGCCGCCGTAGCACAGGCCCATGGCCAGGATCATGGCGCTGATGGGGAAGAAACCTGCGTTATGGATGTTCAGCAGGATGGTGGTCATACCGAAACCCATCAGACCCAGAGGGGCAGGGTTGGCCAATTTTTCGCTCACGTGGCGTTCTCCAAAAATAGAGGTGGGGGTTAACAAAAGACGCGCGATTTTAGGCAGGCTGTGGCGAGCCCGCAAGGGGGCAAGGGGGATAAATCGTAAAAAAACTACGTGATTATTTGCATCAGAGGCCAAATGCTCACCAAGGCAGGCTGTTTGGTGAGCAAAAGGTGTCAAAATAGTTGAGGGGTTGTATTTTTATTACACATTTGCGCAGTGCGGCGGCGTCACTGATCCAGTGTCAGGATCACTTTGGCTTCCTTGTCTTCTTCTTTGACCTGGCTGTCGAGCACGAACAGCCGCTCCGGGGCGATCCCCTGGCTGTCGACCAGAAACTCCTTGGTATTTTGCGCCCGGCGCATGGCGAGATTGCGCAGGGATTTGGCGGTGATGAGCTGCTGATCCCGCAGCAGGATCACCGCCTGGGCCCGCAGTGCCTCGCTCTCTTCATCTAGATGGAGCCGATCGGCCAGGTCATCCAGATCTTCGCCAAAGCGCTCTTCATAGGCCTGGGCCAGCGCCTCTTGCAGGGCGGGGTCCTGTTCCAGCAGGTCGAGATCCGCCTGATTGCCGGTGAGCTTGGCCAGTACCCGTTCCAGCTTTTGCCGTTGCAGGATAGGGCGCTCCTCGTTGAAGTTGACCTTGCCGCGAATATTCATGCTGAGCTTGGGTCTATCCTTGAGGGCCTGCGCCAGCTTGACCAGTTTCTCCTGCTGGGTGGGGGTGAGATCGGGATCCCCCGGCAGGAAGGGTAGCTCGTCGAGATCTTCGGTACCATCGGCCAGCGAGGCGAGCAGGGAGAAGGGGGAGGTGATCGCCTTGCTCAGGGTGTTGCCCAGCACATCCCAGAAGATATTGCCGATGCTGAAGTCCGGTTGATCGAGATCCCCCTTCACCTTGAGGTTCATCTGTATCACCCCGTTGGCATCACTCAGCAGGGCGATGGCCAGCCCCAGCGGCAGATCCTTGGCCTGATCGCTCTTGATCTTCTCGCCCAGTTGCAGCTTCTTGATGGTGATGTCGTTATCCCCCTCCAGCCGGTTGCCCTCCAGCTTGTAGTGCAGCTTCATGGAGAGCTGCCCCTTGTCGATGGCATAACCGGCATAGGTGCCCGAATAGGGGGTAAAGGTGGTGAGCTCCAGATTGTGGAAAGCGACCGCGATGTCGAGGATTGGGTTGGCCACCAGCAGGTTGGTACCGCCGCGAATGGTCACTGGCGCATAGCGATCCACCTTGCCGTTGAAGGCGAGATCGGAGCGTTGCCCCGGAATATTGCTGATATGGCGACTCTGGCCGCCCAGCGAGGCGATATCGGCCACAAAATCCTGACTCAGGCTGCGGTCGGCAAAGCGCAGGTTGCCCTGCTCTGTGCGCAGTTGGTCAATGGTGAAACGAAAGTCGGGAGTCTTGCTGCCTGCCGCCGCTTGAGTACTTTTGGTTGCCGCCGGTTGCGGCAACAGCAGCTGTTGCAGGTTGGTGGTGCCATCTTCGTTGATCTCGATGCGGGCGAAGGGCTTGTTCAGAGCAATGTCCTTGATCCGCATCTGCTGGCTGATGCCGTCGTACGTCAGACCGGTGAGAGCCAGAGTGTTGAACTCCAGCAGCCGCTGATTGTCTGCCCGATCGACTACTTTGAGCCCGTTGATATCGAGCCCCCCTTGCAGGGTCAGCTTGCTCAGATCTCCCTGGGCGGTGGTGGCGAGATCAAGGCGGGTCTTGCTGCTCAGCAGCCCGTTTTGCACCTTGATGCGTACCAGATCGGCCAGATAGGGCTGTGCCAGCGTCAGGGGCAGCCCCTGCTGGTTGATGTCGCCGCTTAAGGTGAAAGGAGTCAGGGTCAGTTGGCCATCAAAGGCGAGGGGGCTGCTCTGGTTGAACTGGGTGGCCAGAGTCAGTTTGCTCGGTTGCTCCCCCTTGCTGCCCAGTGGCCCCAACGCCAGCTTGAGGCCGGAGAGCTGGCGTGCCTGCGGTTTGCCGCTGCTCGATTCGGTGAGAGTGAGATCGCCCTTGTCGATAAGGATCTGCTTGATCTGCCACTGCCAGGGTTTGTCTGCCCCGTGCTTCTTGCTGTTACCGGCTGTTTTTGCTTGTTGTGCCGACTTGGGCGCCGCATTGTTGGCCACCTCGTTTGCGGCGTGGGCCCCTTTGACGGGCTTGGCGGGGGCCTGTTCAATCAGCAAGTCAGCCAGATCAAGCTCCTGCTGTGGGTTGAGGGTGGCCTTGAGCAGGGGCTGTTGCAGGGTCACCTTGCCGATCTGGAGCGACTGTTTCTGGCCATCGACAGCCAGATCGCTAAGGGCCAACTGG
Organism: Aeromonas sp. 75A; assembly: GCF_051919425.1. Lineage (NCBI taxonomy): Bacteria > Pseudomonadati > Pseudomonadota > Gammaproteobacteria > Aeromonadales > Aeromonadaceae > Aeromonas > Aeromonas sp. 75A. The sequence goes on from NZ_JBQBES010000002.1 coordinate 4,075,311, forward strand.
CCGAAGCGTGCAAATTCGTCGCCCTGGTGTTTTTTAAGCTGCCAGTTGTCCAGTGTCAGCTTGCCTTTGGACAATTGCCACAGTACTCCTTGCTTGCCCTCTTTAAGCTGGTACTCCACCTCGGCATTGGCGTGGCCCTTGGCCAGATCCAGCTTGAGATAGGGTGCCCAGAGCGGGGCGAAGGGTTTCAGATCGACCTGTTTGAGGCTCACCTTGCCCTGACCCATGCCGCTCATCACATCGAGTTTGCCGTGAGCGGAGAGGCTGCTTTTGCCGTTGATGGCGGCGCTCAGCTGATAGGCGGTCGGGCGATTTGCCTCGGTGCGCAGGTTATCGAGCTTGAGGGTCACTTTTTCCAGATTGAGAGGCGGCAACCAGCCAGGTTCGCTCTCCTTGCGTTGATCCTGATAGCGCACATGCCCGTCAGTGACATTGACGCTGGCAATGTCGATCAGCAGCGGTGCACTGGCTGTTTCGGGTTCGGGGGAGGGGGCAGGGGCGAGCAGGGTCGCCAGCGCATCGGTCAGATTGAGCCGAACATCCCCCTTTTTGTCTGCCAGCCGTTGCAGCAGCACCACGGGTTTGGTCAGGGTGACGGCGGAAAGCACGGCCCCTTTCTGCTGCCAGCTGGCTTGCAGGTTTGGGGTGATAAAGAGCTGCTCAAAACGGATGATAGGCCGCTGTTTGGCATCGAGCAGGGCAGTCGCGCCGAGGGTGAGGGAAGGGTTGCGCAGCCCTACGTCAATCTCCCCCAGCGTCAGTTGCAGGCCATAGTGCTCGGCCAGCCAGCCGGGCAGATAGTGCTGGATCAGACGGGGGGTTTGCCACAGCAGCAGGGTGAGCAGGATAAGAAGCAGCAGGAAAGCGTAGGCAAGGTAGCGCAGCAAGCGGAGCTTGGGGGACGCGGGCTCGGTGGTGTTCATTTGGTGCACTCCCATTTGGTTCCCGCCATGGTACAGAAAAGCTGGATAGTAATCATGGGGTTGCGTGCTGTTGTACGCCGTACTTTGTCCAAAGGCGCTCCAGTTCCCCCTTTTGTTGCAGCGCTGCCAGCCACTGTTCCAGCTGGGCAGGGGTAATGGGGGCCTCAGGGTGAAGGATGGCGCGGTGTTGATATCGTTGATCCCATTTCTGCGAGATCAGCAACTGGTCGGCGGTGTCGGGGTGGGCCAGCAGATACTGGTTAAGGTAGGAAACGTTGAGAATGGCTACCTCGCCACGTCCTTTGAGCAGGGCTTGCAGGGCGCTGATATTGTCTTTGACCAGGGTGATATTGAGCTTGCGCTGCAGGTAGAGAGGATCGGCATTGAACTGGCCAACGCCGTAGTGGTAGCCGGTCACCCCGATAAGATGATGCCGAGAGGGGTCATCGAAAAAGCGCTGATCCCGACCCGTTTTGTTCAGGGCCACATAGACCTCGCCACCACCGAGGAAGGGTGCTGTCATCTTGAATTTATCTGTGTCCCAGCCCCATTTGGTGTCTTCAAACAGCATCAGCGAGAAACGGCCCAGATCGAGCGCCTTGTAACGGTTGGCGGCCGAGGTGGGAACAAACACGAATCTTACCTCTTGCTGGATCTCGTTTAGCTTGGCGATGAGGTCCAGCGTCAGCCCTTCATAGCGGGAATCGGGGAGTTTGACCACAAAGGGGGCATAGGGGTATCCACCAACCTTGATGAGGGGATGGCTCCAGCCAGAGAGGCTGAACAAGAGCAAAAACCAGCACCAATATCTCATGGGATCCCCAGGGCAATAGCTTGCTCCCAGATTCGGTTAATCTGCGCCAGTTTTCAAGCTGTTAAGGGAATTAACACAGCGCTGTTCGGCGGCTTCCAGCTCGGCCATCACCATCTGGATATCCTCCAGCTGCTGGCGCAGCACGCCGCGTTTTGCCTCGATCAGCTGGATCATGGAGTGAAGCTGGGTTTTGCTCGATTTGTCGGTGTCGTACATATCGAACAGCTCGCGGATCTCGGCCAGGCTAAACCCCAGCCGTTTGCCGCGCAGGGTCAATTTGAGCCGGATCTTGTCTCGATGGCTGTAGATGCGGGTTTGCCCCTCCCGTAGCGGGGTGAGCAGCCCCTCATCCTCGTAGTAGCGGATGGTGCGCGGCGTGACATCGAATTCGTGGGCCAGCTCCGAAATGCTGTAGGTGATCTCCTTGCCGGGCAGGGAACGGGACATGGTCATGACTCCTGTTGCTGGGCGTGTGGCTGGCAGAGGCGGGCACGCAGCCGCTCGGCATTGGCGTGCAGGGCCTGACCGACCCGCGAGCCGTTGGGGCGACTGAGCTGCTCGCTCACCCACTGGCCGGTGGCCGCCAGTTTGTCGAGATCCACCCCCGTCGTCATGCCAAGGCCGTGCAGCAGGTAGACCACCTCTTCTGACGCCACATTGCCGGAGGCGCCCGGCGCATAGGGGCAGCCGCCGAGCCCCGCCACCGAGCAGTCGATGGTGCGAATGCCACGCTCCAGCGCGGGTAGCAGGTTGGCCAAGCCCTGACCGTAGGTGTCGTGAAAATGGACCGCGAGTCGACCCGCCGGGATCTCGTGCAGCACCGCATCCAGCATGGGCGCCACCGTGCCCGGAGTGCCGACGCCTATGGTGTCCCCCAGCGAAATTTCGTGGCAGCCGAGGTCCAGTAACTGTTCGGCCATCGCAGCGACTCGTTTCGGGCGGGTCGGGCCATCGAACGGGCAGGCGATGACGGTGGAGAGGTAGCCGCGCACCTTGATGCCGAGGCGGCGAGCTTCCTGCACCAGCGGGGCGAAGCGTACCAGCGACTCCTCCACGCTGATGCCGATATTGGCCCGGGTAAAACCGTCGGAGCAGGCGGTGAAGAGGCCAATCTCGTCGGCGCGGGCGGCAATGGCTGCCTGCAAGCCTTGCAGATTGGGCACCAGAGCGCCGTAACGGGTTGAGCCCTTGCGCGGCAGTGCCTCGAACAGCGCTGCGGAGTCCGCCATCTGCGGCACTTTTTTGGCAGAGACAAAGGCACCCACCTCGATGCGTTGCAGGCCGCTGTCGGTAAGGCGCTGGATCAGCTCCAGCCGCTGTACCAGGGAGAGGGGCGCAGCTTCATTTTGCAGGCCATCTCGCGGCCCCATCTCCACCAGACTGACCCTGTCGTCACGGACGTCCTGTGATCGGTTCATGGGTGTTCCTCCTGTGAAGCAGTCTCTTCGGCAAAGCGCACCAGCACGGTTCCCTGGCTTACCTGCTCGCCCTGTTTGCACTGCAGGGCTTCAATTACCCCGTCCCGCTCTGCACGCAACTGGTGTTCCATCTTCATCGCCTCCAGCACCAGCAGGGGTTGCCCCTTGCTAACCGTTTGCCCCTGCTCGATCAGCACGGCTACCACTATGCCGTGCATGGGGGCGATGGCGCCCTGCGCCTTCTCATTTGTCTGATCATGATGGTGGCTGTGCTGCCGATCATCGGCCACGAAGCGGATGCGCTGGCCCCCCAGGGTCATGATGAAGGCTGCCTCTGGGCCTGCGACCGTCTGAATGGGGATCTGTTGCCAGCAGCCACCCTGCTGCAGCCGGATATTATCGTCACCTCTCTGGTAGCAATGAGTCTCCCCTTGCCACTCAAACTGGCCGCCATGATCGTTAAGGGTCAATACCCGGTGCTCATCACCGATGCGCACCGCTGCTGTCCAGCAGCGATCCGGCCCCAGCCGAAATCCGCAGGCTTGCTGCCAGGGGGAGCTGCCCGCAGGGCGGCTCGCCAGCCAGAGGGTGGCCAGCGGCCAGGCGAGCTCAGGAATGGGCCGTGCTGTGGTAGGAATGGGCCACTGGGTATGGTGGCCCATGGCCAGGACGTCAGGCTCTTCACACAGGCGCAGCAAGAGCGCGCCGTTGTGCACCAGCGGGCCGAGATCCAGTGCCGCCAGCGCATCGGCCAGTTTGGCGAACGCCTCGGCGCGGTTCTGGCCGTGGGCGATCAGCTTGGCGATCATGGGATCGTAATAGGGGCTCACCTCATCGCCAGCGGTGACGCCGGTGTCGATGCGCACGCCAACGGGCCAATGGAGCCAGTGGATAGACCCGCTGGCAGGCAGAAAACCGGCCGCCACATCCTCGGCGTATAGGCGCGCCTCCACCGCATGGCCGCGCAGCACCACTTCCTCCTGAGTGAGTGGCAGCGGCTTGCCTTCGGCTACGGCCAACTGCCAGGCCACCAGATCCTGCCCGGTCACCGCTTCGGTGACCGGATGCTCTACCTGCAGCCGGGTGTTCATCTCCATAAAGAAGAACTCATCCTTGCAGAGCAGGAACTCGATGGTGCCAGCCCCCTGATAATGGATGGCCTTGGCTGCGGCCACGGCTGCCTCCCCCATGGCGCGGCGCAGAGCCGGAGGGATGTCGGGGGCGGGCGCCTCTTCGATCACCTTCTGATGGCGTCGTTGCAAGGAGCAGTCCCTGTCCCCCAGATAGATGGCGTTGCCGAGGCTATCGGCAAAGACCTGCACCTCAACATGGCGAGCCTGGGGCAGATAGCGCTCCAGCAGCACCAGATCGTCGCCAAAGGCGGCCTTGGCTTCCCGTTTGACTGCCGCCAGCGACTCGTCAAAGTCGGCCAGCTGATCGACCCGGCGCATCCCCTTGCCACCGCCGCCACTGGCGGCCTTGATAAGAAGCGGGAAGCCAATCTGGCTCGCCTGATCGCGTAAAAAGTCCGGCCGCTGATCTGTGCCGTGATAGCCGGGCAGCACAGGTACACCGGCAGCCTGCATCAGCGCCTTGGCGCCCGATTTATCGCCCATAGCGAGAATGGCGGCGCCGCTTGGGCCGACAAAGCGCAGGCCGCGCTGTTCGCAGGCGGTGGCAAAATCGCTGTTTTCCGACAGAAAGCCGTAACCGGGATGGATGGCATCGGCGCTCGCCTCTTTGGCAACCTTCAGCACCTTGCCGGTGTCCAGATAGCTCTCTCTGGCCGGTGCTGGCCCCAGATGCCAGGCCTCATCAGCCAGACGGGTGTGCATGGCGTGGGCGTCGGCATCGGAGTAGAGGGCGATGGTGTGGATGCCGAGGCGTTTCGCCGTCTTGATGATGCGCACGGCAATTTCACCGCGATTGGCAATCAGCAGGCGCTTAATCTGAGTGTGATGGGTCATGTCTCTTCCTTGAAACGGGGGCGCCAGGCGGGAGGGCGTTTGTCGAAGAAGGCTTGCATCCCCTCCTGAGCTTCGAGTCCCACCCGAACCCGGGCGATGGTCTCGACAGTTCTCTCTTCGTGCAAGCGGGAGGGATGGGCCTCTATCGTCGCCAGCAGCCGTTTGGTCTCTTTCATCGCCTCCGGCCCGTTGCGGCACAGACGAAGGGCCTGCGCCCGTCCCTCCGCCAGCAGTTGATCCGGTTTGCAGAGTTGGTGTGCCACATTGAGCCGACAGGCGGTGATGGCATCGAACGGCTCGGCACTGAGCATGTAGCGGCGTGCCTGACGCATTCCCATGGCGCGTACCACGTAGGGGCTTATAACCGCAGGCACTAGCCCGAGGCTTACCTCTGAGAGGCAGAAGCGGGCATCATCGCTGGCCAGCACCATATCGCAGGCGCAGATGAGCCCCAGCGCCCCGCCGTAGGCGGCCCCTTGCACCAGCGCCACCGTGGGGAAGGGGAGCTCGTCCAGGGTCTGCATCAGCCGGGCCAGTACCCGGGCATCTTCGCGATTGTGCTCAAAATCGGCGTGGGCCAGATTGCGCATCCAGTTGAGATCGGCGCCCGCGCAAAAGTGTTTGCCTTCGGCCCGCAGCAGCAGGGCGTGGGGGCGTTCGGCAAGATCATGACCATGGAGATGGGCCAGATCATCGAGGCAGTCGAGTAGCCCCAGCATCAGGTCGGCATCAAAGGCGTTGTGGCGGGCCGGGCGCGACAGCACCAGCTCGGCCAGCGGGCCGTGCCGTTCCAGCCGAAACGGGCCCTGTGTTGAAGAGCCAAGTGCTGAGGAAGTGAGTGGATCTGACATCGTTTTGCTCCTTACATCCGGAAGATGCCGTACTGCTCGGTTTCAATGTGGGCACCCTGACAGGCGGCGAGCGCCAGCGCCAGCACGGTGCGGCTCTGGGCCGGGTCAATGACGCCATCATCCCACAGGCGGGCGCTGGCGTAGTAGGGGTGACCCTGGCGCTCATACTGTTCGATCACCGGGGCGCGGATGGCGGCCGCTTCCTGCTCGCTCAAATCTTTGCCCTCGGCAGTCAGCTTGTCGCGACGCACCTGCACCAGCACTCCGGCAGCTTGTTCGCCACCCATGACAGAGATACGGCTGTTGGGCCAGCTAAAGAGAAAATCGGGCTCATAAGCGCGGCCGCACATGCCGTAGTTGCCAGCGCCAAAGCTGCCGCCGACGATCAGGGTGATCTTGGGCACCCGGCTGCAGGCCACTGCTGTGACCAGCTTGGCGCCGTGCTTGGCGATCCCCTCTTTTTCTGCGCTACTCCCCACCATAAAGCCGGTGATGTTCTGCAAAAAGAGCAGCGGGATGGCACGCCGGTTACAGAGTTGGATAAAGTGGGCCCCCTTCTGGGCACTGTCGCTGTGCAGCACGCCGTTGTTGGCGAGGATACCCACTTCCATGCCGCAAATACGGGCAAAGCCGGTCACCAGTGTGGTGCCGAACAGCGCCTTGAACTCGTCAAAGTCAGAGCCATCCACCAGTCGGGCAATCAGTTCGCGGGCATCGTAAGGGCGTTTGAGACTGGTGCCCACCAGACCGTAGAGCTCCTCGATCGGGTAGCAGGGGGGCTCGTAGCCGGGGCTGCTCTCTATCGGCTCGTTACCCAGATGAGTAACCAGCGTGCGGGCGATGGCCAGCGCATGGGCATCGTCACGGGCCATATGATCAGCAACGCCGGAGTGGGCACAGTGCACTTCAGCGCCGCCCAGGGCCTCGGCGCTGATCTCCTCGCCGGTGGCGGCCTTGACCAGCGGCGGACCCGCCAGAAAGATGGTGGCTTGCTCCCTGACCATGATGGATTCATCAGCCATGGCGGGCACGTAGGCGCCGCCTGCGGTGCAGAGCCCCATCACCACTGCCAGTTGAGGGATGTTTTGGGCCGACATGCGGGCCTGGTTGTAGAAGATGCGGCCAAAGTGATCCCGGTCGGGGAACACCTCGTCCTGCATCGGCAAGAAGGCGCCGCCGGAATCCACCAGATAGAGGCAGGGGAGGCGCAGCCGCTCGGCGATGGCCTGGGCGCGCAGGTGCTTTTTCACCGTGAGCGGGTAGTAGGTGCCGCCTTTCACGGTGGCGTCGTTCACCACCAGCATGCAGAGCCTGCCCGAGACCCGGCCGATGCCGGTGATGATACCGGCGGCGGGCACTGGCTCGTCATAGACCTGCCAGCCAGCCAGCGCCGAGAGCTCGAGAAACGGGGAGCCCGGGTCCAGCAGCTGATTGATGCGCTCGCGGGGCAGCAGCTTGCCACGGGCCTGATGGCGGGCGTTGTTGGCCGCACCGCCCCCTAGCGCGATCTCGGCAATGCGGGCGTGGAGATCGTCGACCAGCCCCTGCATGGCGGCCCGATTGGCCGCATATTCCGGGCTCGCCGTGTCGAGGCGGGAGTGGATACGACTCATGCATTTTCTCCCATCAGCTCGCGGCCGATGAGCCAGCGGCGGATCTCCGAGGTACCGGCGCCGATCTCGTAGAGTTTGGCGTCCCGCAGTAGGCGGCCGGTGGGGTATTCGTTGATGTAACCGTTGCCGCCGAGCAGCTGGATAGCATCGAGGGCCATCTGGGTGGCGTTTTCGGCGGCAAACAGGATGGCTGCGGCGCAATCTTTACGGCTGGTGCGACCCTGATCGCAGGCGCTCGCCACCGAGTAGACCAGCGCCCGGCTGCTGGCTAGGCGGGTATACATGTCGGCGAGCTTGCCCTGCACCAGCTGGAACTCGCCGATGGCTTGACCAAACTGCTTGCGCTCACGCACATAGGGCAGCACTACATCCATGCAGGCCTGCATGATGCCAAGGGGGCCCGCAGCCAACACCACCCGCTCGTAATCGAGCCCGCTCATCAGCACCTTGACCCCGCCGTGCAGGGTGCCCAGCAGGTTTTCCTGCGGCACCCGGCAGTTGTCGAACACCAGCTCGCAGGTGCTGGAGCCGCGCATCCCCAGCTTGTCGAGCTTCTGGGCGGTAGAAAAACCGGGAGTGCCGGCTTCAACGATAAAGGTAGAGATTCCTTTGGGGCCGGCACTGGCATCAGTCTTGGCATAGATGACGAAAGTGTCGGCATCGGGTCCGTTGGTGATCCACATCTTGTTGCCGTTGAGCACGAAGTGATCGCCCTCGCGCTCCGCGGTCAGGCGCATGCTGACCACATCTGAACCTGCGCCCGGCTCGCTCATGGCCAGCGCCCCCACATGCTCGCCGCTCACCAGCGGGGGCAGGTAGCGCGCTTTCTGCTCCGCCGTGCCGTGGCGATGGATCTGGTTGATGCAGAGATTGGAGTGGGCGCCGTAGGAGAGGCCGACCGAGGCGCTGGCGCGGCTCACCTGTTCCATCACCAGCACGTGGGCCAGATAGCCGAGATTCACCCCGTCATACTCCTCCGCCACCGTAATGCCGTGCAGCCCCAGTTCACCCATCCGGGGCCAGAGATCACGGGGAAAGGCGTTGCTCTGATCGATCTCGCTGGCGCGCGGGGCGATCACTTTCTGGCAGAAGGCCGCAACCTGTTCGGTCAGGGCATTCAGGGTCTCATCCATCTGCATCCATGCTCTCCTTGCGGATATGACAGTCGGTTTGGAAGGTTGGGTCGACCGGCTGACTCGGCGTTACGGCTGGCAGTGGTCGGTCCATTTTGTACTTCACTTCTGCCACAAGTTTACGTTAGCGTAAACGTAAATCAATTGTTAATCTGTTGTGTGTCGATAAAGCGGTGGTAGTGAGAGCGTCATCAGCTACCACGACAACAGCGCCATAGTGGCAGATCCGACTGACGCAGCGTGTGGGCGCCGTGTCATAAAGCGCTAACGCAGGAAAATAAGCGCGGGGAAACAAGGGAGCGAACGACAAGATGGATTTTACCCTGACCGATGATCAACAGGCGTATGTGGAGGCGGCCGCCGCCTTTGCCGATGAGGCGCTCAAACCCCATGCCGCGCGCTGGGACAAGGAGCATGAGTTTCCGATCCCGACCATCAAGCAGGCGGCCGAGCTCGGGTTTTGTGGTCTCTATACCCCGGAGCAGTTTGGCGGATTGGGATTGCCTCGTCTCGATGCGAGCCTCATCTTCGAGCGTCTCGCCATGGGCTGTACCTCGACCACGGCTTATCTGACCATTCACAACATGGTGAGCTGGATGCTGGGCAGCTGGCTGCCCAACGAGGTTGCCAAGGAGTGGGTGCCCAAACTGGCCAGCGGCGAGCTGCTGGGCTCCTATTGCCTCACCGAGCCGGGGGCGGGTTCCGATGCTGCGGCACTCAAGACCCGATCCACTCGCGAGGGTGATAGCTACCTCATCGAGGGAACCAAGGTCTTTATCTCGGGAGCGGGCAGCACTGACGTGCTGGTGGTGATGGCCCGTACCGGTGGTGAAGGTGCGAAGGGGATCTCTGCCTTTATGGTGCCGGCTAATGCCCCCGGCGTGAGCTATGGCAAGGCAGAAGAGAAGATGGGCTGGAACAGCCAGCCGACCCGGGAGGTTGTCTTTAATGGGGTTCGCATTCCTGCCTGCTATCGGTTGGGTGAGGAGGGGGAAGGGTTCAAGTTCGCCATGCAGGCCCTTGATGGGGGGCGCATCAATATTGCCACCTGTTCGGTGGGCACAGCCCAGCAGGCGCTGGACGATGCGCTGGCTTATGTGCAGCAGCGTCAGCAATTTGGTCACCCGATCAGCGAATTCCAGAGCGTGCAGTTTCGCCTGGCCGATATGGCGACCGAGCTGGCTGCCGCCCGCCTGCTGGTACGTCAGGCCGCCGACAAACTGGATCGCGGGGCACCGGACAAGAGTGCCTGGTGTGCCATGGCCAAACGGTTTGCCACCGATGTGGGTTATCGAATCTGTGATGAGGCTCTGCAACTCTTTGGCGGCTATGGTTATATCCGCGAGTATCCGCTCGAGCGCTATCTGCGCGATACCCGGGTACACCGCATTCTGGAGGGCACCAACGAGGTGATGCGACTCATCATCGCGCGCCGCATGCTTGCCGATCCCGGTTTGTCGCTGGGCTAACCGGTGGTCGCATCAAGGGTGTGTTGCCTGCCACCCGATTGCACCATGCCGGTTTCGGCTTTGTGAGCCAGCCACAGGTTGGTGTCATTCAAGCCTGTCATCATGGCGGCAGCTTCATCGACAAGGACAATGTTATGACAAGGATCAGACTCGAATATCATGGCCACGTGGCCTATATCACCCTCGACCATCCCCCTGCCAACACCTGGACCCTCGCCAGCCTGCAGGCCTTTTTGCAGATGATGGTGGAGCTCGACAGTCGTCCCGATGTGGTGGCGCTGGTGATCCGTGGTGCGGGCGACAAATTTTTCTGCGCCGGTGCCGACCTCAATATGTTTGTCGAGGGGAATGTCGAGCTGGCCCGCGAAGTAGCCGAGGCCTTTGGCAAGGCCTTCGAGGCGCTGGCCCGTTTTCACGGCGTCAGTATCGCCGCCATCAATGGTTATGCCATGGGCGGTGGCCTGGAAGTGGCGCTGGCTTGTGATATCCGCATCGCCGAGCAGCAGGCGTTGCTGGGACTGCCGGAAGCCTCGGTGGGCTTGCTTCCCTGTGCCGGTGGCACCCAGCGTCTGACCGAGCTGGTGGGGCCGGGCTGGGCCAAGCGGATGATCCTCTGCGGTGAGAAGGTGAGTGCCTCGCTGGCCTACGAGATGGGGCTGGTGGAGGAGGTGGTGAAAACCGGTCAGGCGTGGGAGGCGGCGCACCAGATGGCCCATCTGGTGGAGCGCCAGAGCCCGAGCGCCCTGCGCGCCTGCAAAACCCTGATCAATCAGGGCCGCAGTGGCCCGCGGGATGCCGCCTTGCCCCTTGAGCGGTCGCTGTTTCTCGCTCTCTTTAGCGATGCCAATCAGCGTGAAGGGGTGGCCGCCTTCATGGAGAAACGCTTACCGCGCTGGCAATATGGCCCAACAGAATAAATCCATACGGAGCCGTTTATGAGTGAGCCGGTCAAGGTTAGCTGTTATCCCACCGAAGATGGCCATCAGGTCGGGGTGTTGACCCTCGACAGCCCTGCGTCTCTCAACGCATTGAGCCTGCCGATGATCCAGATCCTGCAACAGACGCTGACCCGTTGGGAGCAGGATCCCGCCATCGTCTGTGTACTGCTGCAGGGGGCGGGTGAGAAGGCATTTTGTGCCGGTGGCGATATCCGCTCCTTCTATTACCGTAAACAGGAGGCGAGCGGATCGGAACTGTTCGAGTATGCCCGCGACTTTTTCGAGCAGGAGTACCGGCTCGATCACCACATCCACTGTTACCGCAAGCCCCTGATCTGCGTGGCGGACGGTATCTGCATGGGGGGCGGCATTGGCCTGTTTGCCGGTGCCGATTTTCGGGTGGTGACCGAAAGAAGCCTGTTCGCCATGCCGGAGGTAACCATAGGACTCTACCCCGACGTGGGAGCGAGCTGGTTTTTAAGCCGGATGCCGGGGCGACTCGGGCTCTGGCTCGGTCTGACTGGCGCCCGCTTCAACGGGAGTGATGCCATCGGTCTTGGGCTGGCGGATCACGCCATAGCCAGCAGCGAGCGAGCCGAGTTGCAGCACCGATTGGCGGCACTCGACTGGTCAGCCGGTTGTGAGCCCCGTGAGCAGATCGATCAGCTGCTGCGGGGCCTTCATAAAGGCGCCGCAGCGCAGTTGCCTGCGCCCATCCTGCTGCCCCATCAACAAAGAATCGATGACCTGCTGGCGGGGCGAACGTTGGCGGGAGTGTTGGCAAGACTGTTTGCTGCCCGATTTGACGAAACGGCGGGAGAGAAAGCATTGGCCCAGGCGCAGGAGAGCTGTCGCACCGGCAGTCCCATCAGCCGTGCCATCCTCTGGCGCCAATATTGGCAGGCTCGCCGCAACTCCCTGGTCGAAGTATTTGCCGAGGAGCTGACCCTCTCGGTCAACTGCGTGCTCAAGGGGGATTTTGTGGAAGGGGTACGGGCACTGCTGATCGACAAGGATAAAGATCCCCGCTGGCAACTGTTGCCACCGGAGGGGGAGTGGCTGGACGAGTTCTATCGCTGGCCGCAGGGGCGCAATCCGTTGGCCTGCAAGGAATAACAGGTTGGCAACCGGCGGACGCCGCCATCAGCAACGCAAGGAGCAAGCGGGATGACAAGGATAGGGTTTATCGGGCTCGGCAACATGGGCGGCCCCATGGCGGCCAATTTGGCCAGGGCCGGGCACACGGTGCAGGTGTTTGATCTGGTTGCTCAAAACATTGAGCGCGCCATCGCCGCTGGCTGTATCGCAGCGGGGGATGCCCGAGAGGCGGTGACCGGCTGCGAGGTGGTGATCAGCATGCTACCTGCGGGGGAGCATGTGCGCGACCTTTGGTTGTCTGAGGGGCAGGATCTGCTGGCAGCCCTGCCGGTTGGTGCACTGGTGATCGACTGCTCCACTATCGATGTCGACTCTGCCCGTCAGGTCGGGGAGGCGGCCCGCGCACGCGGTTTGCGCTTTATCGATGCCCCTGTCTCGGGCGGTGTCGCCGGTGCGGCCGCCGGGACGCTCACCTTTATCGTTGGCGGCGATAGGGCGGATTTCGAGGCGGCGAAACCTTTGCTCGCCTGCATGGGGCAGAACCTGTTTCACGCCGGGACGCTGGGTGCCGGGCAGATCGCCAAGATGTGCAACAACATGCTGCTTGCGATCCATATGGCGGGTACCGCCGAGGCGCTGGCCCTCGGGGTGAAGGAGGGACTGGATCCCGCCGTGCTCTCCACCATCATGGGCAAGAGCTCCGGCAACAACTGGAGTCTGGAGCGCTACAACCCCTGGCCCGGGGTGATGGATAATGTCCCTGCCGCCCGCAACTATCAGGGGGGCTTTATGACCCGTTTGATGGTGAAAGATTTGGGATTGGCCATGGCGCTGGCCGAGCATGGCCACAGCGCTGTGCCCATGGGGGCGCTCGCGCGTAACCTGTTCAACCTGCATGCCGCTAAGGGGCAGGGGAGCCGCGATTTCTCCAGCATCGTCGAACTCTATCTGGATAAACAGGATCCCGCCTGACGGGCCACCTCTCTTCAAGGCATCTCCCTTCGACCAGCTACAAGGAGCATTGATGGATATCAAAGATAAGGTCATCGTTATTACCGGCGCCGGACGTGGCTTGGGACGGGCCATTGCGCTGGCCCTGGGCGCACAGGGGGCGACGCTGGCACTGCTCGACATCAATCGCGCCGATCTGGAGGCGACCGCAGCCCTGGTGCGCAGCCAGAATGATCAGTGCGATCAAGATAGCCAGTGCGAGCTGTTTGTCTGCAATGTGGCGAGCGAAGCCGAGGTTGAGTCGGTTTTTGCTGCCATCAAGGGGCGTTTTGGCGTGCTGCACGGTCTTATCAACTGCGCCGGCATTTTGCGCGATGGCATGCTGATCAAGGTGAAAGAGGGTGAGCTGGTGGAGAAGATGACGCTGGCCCAGTGGCAGAGCGTGATTGACGTCAACCTCACCGGTACCTTCCTCTGCGGTCGCGAGGGGGCGGCGCTGATGGCGCAAGGGGGGCAGGGGGGCGTCATCATCAACATCTCCTCTATCGCCCGCGCCGGCAATATTGGCCAGAGCAACTATGCCGCCAGCAAGGCGGGGGTTGCCTCGCTGGTGGTGACCTGGGCGCGGGAGTTGGCGCGCCATGGCATTCGGGTGATGGGGATTGCCCCCGGGGTGTTTGCCACCGACATGACGGCGGCGATGAAGCCGGAGGCGATGGCGCGGATGCAGCAGGCCATTCCGGTCGGCACCCTTGGCGAGGCGCAACAGCTGGCCGAGACGGTGAGCTTTATTTTTGCCAACGACTATCTGTCGGGGCGGATGATTGAACTGGATGGCGGTTTGCGTTTATAGGGATTTACATAATGGGCCCCGGTGTTTCCACCGGGGCTTTTTTATGCAGATTATTTATACAGAGAGTGCCTGAATGGCGATGCATAGGAACCATGCGAGTCAGGTTGTGTTGGCAGAAAAATGAGAAATATCAATGGGTCTTGGTTAATTTGAGCCAGCTCACAGGCCATATGGGTCAGTGCTGTAAAATTGCGCGCGGTCAAGGCGGTGCATGATTGACGGGACGAGGGATTGCGGTCGGAATAGTCATGCAATATAGTTGCCGCCTTTTTCACGGGGTCAGGATTCCCAGCCCCTCCCATATTGCGCGCAGTATGAATACGGACGCTCTGCCGCCGCCTAAATAAACAGGATTGAAATGGACAAGAAACTAGGGCTGGGCGCCCTCATTTCGCTGGTGATCGGCTCCATGGTCGGCGCCGGGGTCTTCAGTCTGCCACAAAACATTGCTGCGCATGCCAGTGCCGGGGCGGTCGCTCTGGGTTGGGCCATCACCGGTCTTGGCATGATCTGTCTCGCGCTGGTCTATCAGAACCTCTCCATGCGCCGCCCCGATCTCGATGGCGGTATCTTCAGCTATGCCAAAGCCGGTTTCGGCGATTTTATCGGCTTCAACGCCGCCTGGGGTTACTGGCTCTGCCAACTGCTGGCCAACGTCTCCTACGCCATCGTAGTGTTTAGCGCCCTGAGCTACTTCTTCGATACGCCGGACAACGTCATCTTCGGTGACGGCAATACACCGGTGGCCATCACGCTGGCCTCCATCCTGATCTGGTCGGTGCATGCGCTGGTGCTGCGCGGGGTACAGGTTGCTGCACTGGTGAATATCGTCACCACCATCGCCAAGATGGTGCCGCTCATCGTCTTCTGTGTTGCGATCCTGCTGGCCTTCAACATGGATACCTTCACTCTGGATATCTGGGGCCAGAACAACATGGAGCTGGGCTCCGTGATGGATCAGGTCAAGTCCACCATGAAGGTGACCCTTTGGGTCTTTATCGGGATTGAAGGGGCCGTGGTGGTCTCTGCCCGTGCCCGTCATCGCAAGGATGTGGGCCGCGCTACCGTGCTGGCGCTGCTCGGCGCCCTGACACTCTATGTGATGGTGACCCTGTTCTCGCTAGGTGTCATGAGCCAGCCGCAACTGGCGGCGCTCAAGAACCCCTCGACCGCCATGATCCTCGAGGCCGTGGTCGGCCCCTGGGGCGCCTGGCTTATCAACATTGGTCTGGTGGTGTCGGTGATGGGTGCTCTGCTCAGCTGGACCGTGCTGGCCGCTGAAGTGCCCTACATCGCAGGCAAGACCGGTGTGTTCCCGGGCTGGTTTGCCAAGGAGAACAAGAACGGCTCGCCGCAGGTGTCCCTCTGGTGCTCTACCTGTCTGGTGCAGATCTTCCTGATCATCATCTACTTCCAGAGCAGCACCTATCTGGCGCTGGTCAACATCGCAACCTCGGCGGCGCTGGTGCCTTACGTCTTTTCGGGCGCTTATGGCCTGAAGCTGGCATTGAAAGGGGAGACCTATCAGGGGCAACCCCATCAGCGCAAGCGTGACCTGCTGCTGGCCCTGGTGGCGACGGTTTACGGCTGCTGGCTGGTCTACGCTGCTGGTGTGGAGTACCTGCTGCTGGTGGCGCTGCTCTATAGTCCGGGCATCTTCATCTACTGGAAGGCGCGTCAGCATCACGGTCTGCGCGGTCTTAACCGGCTGGAGCAGGGGATGACGGCGGCCCTGCTCGGCTGCGCCGTGCTGGCCTTCTACAAGGTGATGGACGGTACCATTCCACTGCACTAACCGGCACAATGAAGAGATGGCCCTCGCGCCATCTCTTTTTTTTCATGCAGATATCCACTGTTGCCCGGCCGTGTTGGCTAGTTTTTGTTTAACACAGGAATTTTTATGCTGTTTATGGGTTACCTCCTGCTGGGCGCCTTTGCCGGTATGCTGGCGGGACTGTTCGGGATCGGCGGCGGTCTTATCATTGTCCCCGTGCTGGTCATGACCTTTCGCGCCCAGGGCATCGACCCTGAAATCATTACCCATCTGGCCCTCGGCACCTCGTTGCCCACCATGATCTTTACCGGATTCAGCTCGCTGCGGGCCCACCGGGAGGCGGGCGCCGTCGACTGGGTGATGATCCGCCGACTCGGCGCCGGCATGCTGATCGGGGGCTGGCTTGGCGGCATGACCGCCAATCTGCTCAGCACCAGCACCCTCAATATCATCATCGGTTGTTTCGCCTGGAGCATGGCGCTGCAGATGGGGCTCAACCTTAAACCCAAAGCGGAGCGCCATATGCCGGGGCCGCTCGGCACAGGCATCGCCGGTACCATCATTGGCTGGATGTCTGCGCTGTTTGGTATTGGCGGTGGCTCGCTGACCGTCCCTTATCTGAGCTGGAACTCGGTGCCAATGCGCAATGCGGTAGCGGCCTCTGCAGCCTGCAGCATGCCCATCGCGCTGGCGGGGAGCCTCAGCTACCTCTATGCGGGTTGGGATCATGCCGATCTGCCCGAGTGGAGTGTGGGCTACATCTATCTGCCCGCCCTGCTTGGCATTGTGCTGACCAGTACCCAGTTCGCCCGCATTGGCGCCAAGCTGGCACACCGCCTGTCACCCACACGCCTCAAGCAGGCCTTTGCCCTGCTGATGCTGCTGGTGGGGGCAAAATTTATGTTGTTTAGCTGATTCATTCGGCAGATTGTTGAAAAATAAGGCAAACGATCTGTTGGAGGGTAGAAAGCCGTTGCATTGAACGCCCAGTTTGCCTATTCTCCTCGCCGGTGGTCCTATTGGTCCTCTCGCATTGATAACCCGTCGACCTGGTCAGGACCGGAAGGTAGCAGCCAAGGCGGGGGACTCGAGTGCCGGGATGTGGCTGGTAGGGCCACCACTTGTTTCTGCAATTCAATAAGTTAGCTTTCTAAAGCCCTTGGTCATCCACTTTGTGTGGACGACGAGGAGCTCATCGATGAATCTCTGGCTCAGTCCCACGGCATCTGGTATTACCGGAAAGTCACCACGCTCCCCTGTGGTCGTCGTAAAGAGATCAAAAAATCCCTGCATACCCGAGACAAGCTGACGGCCCGTGCAGCTGTTGCGAAGCGGCTTGCCTGTGTGCGTTCCAGACCCAAGCCCATTCAGTTGCCTGCAGACGTCAATGCTGCCCCACATGAGCAATCAGTAGCCCAGCCGATGACTCCGGCGACCAAACCGCGTGCTCCGCACCTGTCGGTCCTGAGTGACCGCTATCAGAAAGAGAAGGCCCTCTCCTGGGCACCCAAAGAGCGAAAGAACCAGAAAAACTATCTCGGTTCCTTTATCGAAGCTATCGGCGACAAGCCAGCGGCAGGCTACAGCAAGGCTGATGTGGTCAAGTTCAAGGAGGGGTTGCTGAACTCTGGCAAGAGCCCAGCCACCATCAACAAGTATCTGCAGAAGCTATCCCTGTTATTTAGTTGGTTAGCTAACCATCAGGAGGGGATCGTCAACCACTTCGCTGGGCTCAAGTTGCAGCGGGTCAAGGAGGTGAACTCACGAAGTGGGTATACAGCGGAAGAACGTCGCAAGTTTATCGGGTGGACTAAGCAGCAGGAGCCCCACCGCAGGTGGATTGCTCTGCTGGGGCTGTTCACCGGAGCTCGTGCCAACGAGATCTGCCAGCTCTATGCCGATGATGTGCAACAGGTTGACGGTATATGGTGCCTGAATATTCGCAGTGGACGGCCAGACCAGAAACTCAAGACGGCCAACAGTGCTCGTCTCGTTCCTCTCCATCGACACCTCCTCCAGAACGGTTTCATCGAGTTTGTGAAGGGTAGGATAGGGGGACGCCTCTTCCCTGAACTGCCACATCGCCAGGATGGATACAGCCACCTGTGGGGGCAGTGGTTTAGCCGCCATCGCCCCGTCGACAAGGATTTCCACAGCCTGCGGCATACCGTGGGGACAGCCCTCAAAGATCACGGTGTGCCATTGCAGTATGCGGCGGCGATCTTGGGTCACACCAACGGGGCGATCAGCTATGACCGATACGGAGGGGATGTCTCGCTGGATAAGCTTCATGAGGTGATAGAGGCTGCCCTCTCATCCTTTGCTGATGCCGGATAAAGGGAAGGGTGGGTCTGCCGAGATGCTGAAATTTTGGCATTTTTAAGAACTTTTTCTACGAAGTCTCATACAGAAAAGTTCTATAACTGGCTGAAGTTTAATCAAATTAACTGCTTGGTTTGGACCCTTTTCCTTTGTTGGCGGGCAAAATGGGAAAGTCAAAAACGGCAGAGGGGCCCGCAGGCCCCCCATTCGTCATACTGTGTAGTTCGCTCCTGTCTCCGGCTGCTCTCGATGGGTTGAGACCGTCATGTCCGCCATCTCGTTATCGAGCAGGGTCAACCCGATGACGGTTGCCTTGCTGTTATAGCGGGGGACAGCAAAGCCCTTCTCAATCAGCTTCTTCTTGAGGGCCAACTGCTTCATGGCCCATTCACCGTTCTGCTGTGCCCAGCGGCTGTAGACTGCATAGACCTCACTCATGGGCACTTTGGCCCCTGCTCTGGCCTGTGTGCACTCTTCCAGGAAGCAGCCGACCATATCCGACTCAGCACGGTAGGTCTCGACATCCTGCTTGAGGCGAGCAGGAATCGACGCCTTGAGTCTCTGCTCTTGCCACATCTGGCAGCCCTGGATGGCCCAGTTCAGAATGCCGGGCATCTCGGCCCGTAGCTTCTCCATCAGCATTGGGTCCAGCTGTGCCTTCGTGAAGGAGGCATTGAATGGCAGCATCAGCATCCGACGCCACATGCCATTGCTGGTATCGCGGATCTCGGGCTTGTGGTTGCCCACAATCACCAGAGAGAAGGATGGGCGGAACTCCATCTCCTTCTTGGCGTAGGGAGCACGAGCGACAATCACGTCATCCCCTGTCATGGCCTTTACCAAGTTCTCATCCATGCGAGAGCCCTCTGGCAGCTCGTTGGCGACCACGAGGCGTGCATCCACCAGCTTGGTCAGGGACGGGTTCGGACCGGTATTGCCGTTGCGGTTGAACAGCAAGACGTTGCTGCTGATCTGCCGACTGAACTCTCCCAGCAACTGCTGAATGACCGACATGAAGGTACTCTTGCCGTTGCAACCGCCTCCGTAGAGGAAGAACAGGAGTTGTTCATCGGTGCGGCCGGAGATCCAGTAGCCCACACAACGTTGCAGGAAGGCGGCATACTCGGCATCGTCACAGGTGATCTCGCTGATGAACTGCTCCCATCGCGGGCAGACAGCGGCTGGGTCATAGGCCACCGGGCTATGGTGGGTAATCATGAATGCCCGTCTCGGTGCCAACAGGCGACCCGACTTCAGGTCGATGACACCATTCGCCGTGCCCAACAGCATCGGATTGGCGTTTAGCTCGTGCAGTCTTGCCGTCATCATCGGCTTGGCCAGTTCCAGCATGTTCTGAATGCCTGCCCGGTTAAGGCTGCTTGAGCCGTGTCTGAGCACTGCATAGGCCCAAGACAGCTCCTCTTTCTTGCACGCCTGCTTGATCAACATCTGTCCGATTTCCTGGATCTCTTTGCCCACGGTTTGAGCAAGGATCATTGGCGTCAAGTCATTCTGGGTCCAGTGCGTACCATCAAAGTGGATGAAGCCACCTAACTCAGGGACGAACTTCAGGTTATGCCCGTGCATCTGCACAAACCGTTCGGCGTTGGCCGAATCGTTGAGCTCGTTTTCAAAGATGGCAGTACGTGGCATGACCTTGACGACTTCCGGCAGCTGATCATCGTCCTGAACGGCTTCGGCTTCGGCTTCGGCTTCGGCTTCGGCTTCGGCCACAGGCTCAACCAGGGTGAATGCCGCCACCAGCTCGGTTAGAGGCAAGGGGTTGTCGCCATGCAGGTATTCGTCGATATCCTTCACGCAATCTGGCAGCTTGACTTGGGTCAGCTTGAGGCCCAGCCGAGCCACCTTTGAGCGGTACTTGTCGCCCGCGTCATCAGTGTCGAAGAAGGTGACAACATCACTGTCAGCCAGCTCACGCTTCAGCCACTCCAGCTGGGTCTGTGACAGCGTGCCAATGGTAGCCAGCACAGGGCCTGGCCAACCGGCATCTACTAGTGACAGGCGGTCATTCTCTCCCTCTACCAGGGCGACAGGGCCGGGGGCATTCAGGCTCTCTTCTCCGTAGAACTGCACCCCGTTAAGCCAGTACTGGCTCGGCAACTGGAACTGATACTGCTTGTTTGGGTCCTTGAAAGTGAAGCGGCTGACTTGTCCGTTGCGGTTGAAGTGCGGGAACACATAGACACCGCTCGGGAAGAAGTCACGAAGCAGATCTGGGGCATCGTTGCGAAGCTTGACCAGACCGGAGGCTAGTCGCTCCTCTTGGCTGAATCCTGCGTCCTTAAGTGCCTTGTTCAGGCCACCTGAGAAGCCGATATCCAGCCCCACCAACACATCCTCAGAGTGGCCACGCAACTCCGTCAGTTCGTCTACATCCAGGCGAGCCTGGTAGTGGTTGGCGGCCAGCTTGAAGAGTTCTTGCAGGCGAGCTGGTGGGGCCGTGTAGATCGGCTGCTCAAGCTTCACCACTTTGCGAACGGTCGGGGCGACTGACAGCTCGTCCAGCAGAAGCAAGCGGGCTGCATCAGCAGGGCTACGGGCTTTGTCACACTTGACGACTAGATCGAGCACATCCCCATGTTCATCACAGCTAAAGCACTTAAACCTATCGTTGTCAGGATAGAGGGTGAAGCAATCATTATGGCCGCACAGTGGGCAACTGGCATCATCCAGTCGATAGGTGTTGGAGCCGACTTTCTTGACGTCTTGCCCGGTCAGGGCCGAGGCGACATCCATAATGGAGAACTGCTCTTTGATGGCAGCAAAGTCGATAGTCAGGGAGTGGCCTGCATCGGCCAGGGCAAATTCAAGGTCAACTTGTTGGGTTTGAGACATGGTGTCTCTCCTTCGATGACCGCTGCTGTGGAACTAAAATTAGGTTGTGTGTGTTCCAAGTGGCGGTAATCAGGTCGGGTAACAGCGCCCCCCGTGGGCCTATGGCGTGAGCCAAGGTGCGATGTGCGGGGGCGTCTGCCCGCCGACAACCCCGACTATACGGATCGGCAGAAGCAATACAACCCCTCCTTTTTCATCCCAAAGACCCAATTTCTAAACTTTGTTGTGAACAATGTAAAACATCGAGATATGATTTTTTTTCATATCTAATTTGTACTGAGTTGGTATTCACCTGACAGCTGTTCACAACAGGGAGTGGTCATACGGCTTTAAACCGGATAACAAAACGGTACCCCTACCGTGTTATCTGGAGTCACCGTATGACCACCAACGAGAAAGTAGCACGTCGTACCCTCAGCCTGTTAGAGCTCGCAAAAGAGCTCAATTACGTCAGCAAAGCCTGC
Organism: Aeromonas sp. 75A; assembly: GCF_051919425.1. NCBI lineage: Bacteria > Pseudomonadati > Pseudomonadota > Gammaproteobacteria > Aeromonadales > Aeromonadaceae > Aeromonas > Aeromonas sp. 75A. Next base: position 4,096,755 of record NZ_JBQBES010000002.1, read on the forward strand.
AAGCTCATCGGCTACAGCCGTCAGCAGTTCTACGAAATACGTCGTAACTACCAGACCCTATGGCGCTGGGGGCTTGCTCGACAAATTGCCCGGCTGTAAAGGGGCTCATCCCAACCTGGTCGCACAAGAACTGGCTCTGCAAGATGTCAATATCAGTGCAGGAGGTGTGCGTGGTGTGTGACTACTCTCCAAACACGACCGCTTGTTGCGTCTTGAGAAAACCCGATTGAGCTGAATGATGAGCAAATTCGCCTGTTAGTGCGTTTCAGCCCCGAGTTTCGTGAACGTCAGATAGAAGTTCACTACACCGGGGTACTGGTGGTGCTCGACACCTTTTTCGTGGGGCGTTCAAGGGGGTAGGTAAGGTGTATCTGCAAACCGTGCTGGACGGCTATAGCTGCCATGCTTGGGGGCGGCTCTACACCTACAAGCTGCCAATCACCTCGGTCCACGTGCTCAACGAAACAGTGCTGCCGTTCTTTGAAGCCCATGAGGCTCGGGTTTACTATTCTGTTGGACAACGGGCGTGAGTTCTGCAGACAGCCTGACCATCATCCCTGCGAGCAGTTCCTGCAACTGGAGGGATTGAGCACCGGACAACCAAGGTATGCAGGCCACAGAGCAACGGATTTATCGAGCGGCTACATCGAACCTTGCTGGATGAACACTTCCGTATCAAGGGGAGGACAGTCAGGTATGAGACGGTAGAGCAGATGCAGACAGACTTGGATAGTTACCCAAAACACTAGTACAACACTCAAAGGTCACATCAAAGCTGGATGATGGAAAGATAGACCCCCTACCGCATGTTCAAAAAGAGTCTGAAATTGATACCGAATGAAGTTCACTCTAAAGTAGCGTAAACAAGAGATCGGCTTGAGGCCGGTGTCAGGTAATAACTAGATCTGTTAATGTGGTATAACTTGAACATGCATCGCATTAACTCATGGATTTTTTTTCTCTATGAAATAGCCTTAAAAAACAATGTGGAGTCCGAGGTGGTGTTTATTCACATGAAAAATATGATGTGTATCACATTACTATATGTTCTTTTTTGTAAGAAAACTAAGTGTGTCTAGCCATTTTCCATACCAGGTTTGTAACTGTTCACTAGGCATAGGATATCCTGAAAAATATCCTTGGCAGGCATCACAACCAATTTGAGATAGTAACTTCCACGTATCTATATCTTCAACACCTTCAGCTACAGAGTTTAGACCTAACCTCTTTGCCAAGTTAATGCTAGATTCTATGATTGCTAATTTAGAAAGGTCATGAGTACAGTTTTCAATGAAAGAACAGTCTAGTTTGAGCTCAGTAAATGGTAGTAAAGCAAGTTGTTGCAATGAAGAATAACCAGCACCAAAATCATCTATGGATATGCAAAAACCATACATTCTGAGACGAGTGAGAATTTCTAGTGACCTGCCTAAATCTTGTGTGAAAGCACTTTCAGTTATTTCTAACGTTATAAATTTAGGGTCTATCTTTGATTGTTTACAATGCTTAATTAACATTGCACATAACTCACTATCAATTAATGAGGTAAATGGGATGTTCATCGATACATTGAGCTGTAGTTCATTATATCTCCATATTAAATCATCATTAAGACACTTGTTAACTATAATATCGGTAATGTAGCCAATAAGCTTGTGTCGTTCAGCTAATTCGATAAAATCTGATGGCATCAATAGACCATAAATAGGATGCTGCCAGCGAGCAAGAGCTTCTACCCCAATCCAACGACCGTTAGATAGGGCTACTTTGGGTTGGAACCATGGAAGAAATTCATCCTGCTCTAAAGCTCTATTTAAATCCTCAACTGTCAAATAAATATCTTTGTTTTTCTTTGGTTGAAATTTTTTAACGTTATGACGCTCTATTATTTCCTTCAGTTTAGTTTGACTACAAGGTTTTTCTAGTCGTCCAATGATTTTTAAACTGTAGGATTCGCCCATTCGTTGAACTGCAGTAATAACATCATTATCTAAAATACTTGAAATAACTATGCTGCCATCAAATTCAGATAGCGACAATTTATGCAAAAGAGCCATGCCATCCATTCCTGGCATTCGTAGATCACAAAAAATAATGTCAACTTTTTGATTTAAGCAAATATCGAGAGCTTTTTCCCCTGAGGATGCCTCAAGCAAGCCTTGATAACCAAGGCTTTTAATTTGATGTATAAGAGCTTTACGTTGAAAAACATGATCCTCAACTACCAGAATGATAAGATTGTCAAGGTCATTTATCATTTAGCCATACTCCAATATCATTCTTTACTATCTGCATGAGGGCCAACAAACGTTCTCCAGCTGATACACATTCTTCCCACTGAAGCCCCTTTACTGCAGCCTCCAATTGTGTGGCTGAATCTGCTAACTCAATTAATCCTACCATTTTAGCTGATCCTTTAATCCTATGGGCAGCATCAGGAAATAAAGATAGGTCTTTTTCATTCAATGCTTTGCGTATAACCGACTCATCCTGTGTATTCGAACGTATATATTCTAGCGCCATAGTCCGTGCATTCTCTTCATTCCCAAACAAACCGATCCAAGACTTTGATATTTGTTCTTGGGTCTCCTCGTTATGTATCTCTAATGAGATTGATTTTTTTTGATGGGAGTCAGGTAACCATTTGTTCAAAATATGCCACAGAGTATTCAATGTATATGGTTTAAACAGCTTATCATTCATCCCTGCATTAGCCATATTTGACACTGCTTCCTCAGATGCATCTGCAGTTACCCCGATTATAGGTTTATTTTCACCCATGCTTCGTAATTGTTTGGTTAAAGAGTAACCATCCATAAATGGCATATGACAATCAGTAAGAAGTAGATCAAAATTATCTCTATTCCAATATGTAATAGCATCCTGACCATTCTCTACTGCTTTAGCTGTGACCCCCAAGGTGTTAAGTTGTCTGAGTAGTAGCTCTCTATTTATGGGGTGGTCATCTACCACTAACACGTATCCATCCAAGAGGATTGGAGTTTGTGGGCCATATATAGATTCAGACTGATTACTAATTAATAGTTCACTAACCTCACATAAGAGATCTGGGTAGGTGGGAGCATTACCAAGCCTCCACCATTTGCTGCTATTTAACCGAGTTCTTGCCTGCTCATGCTGTGAAAAAATGATGCCTCCTGTAGGAATCATCAAAAGTTGCTCTTGCCACTGGTTACCAAATATTCTTTTAAGAGAAGCTTCATCGGCCAATAATCGACTTTCAATACCTTTTCGAACCGCATCATCATCTATTTCTGATAGAGTTGCACCCAAGCTCTTCATCATCATTATTATGTCATGGGATAAATCGAGAGTATTCCAGTGTGTCCCCAGTAATGGTTGGAATGTTTGTTCTTCTTTACATAGGGGCACATTGAATATAATACAGGTTCCTTGTGCTAGCTCACTTTCTACGGTTAACGAACCGTTCATTTGCTTGGCTAATAAATAACATATAGATAGCCCAAGGCCAGAACCACCGTAGCGACGAGTGATATCTACATCTAACTGCTCAAATGGAGTAAAGAGTCGATTTATTTTTTCATGAGGGATGCCAATGCCGGTATCTTTTATGGCAATAGTTAATTGATTATCATCCCAATTAATGCTTATTGTAATCTCACCTTTAGCAGTAAACTTGATTGCATTACTTAGCAAGTTAGATAAAATTTGGCCGATACGCACAGGATCGAAGTATGATTTAATTGGAACCAAAAGCCCCCATTTAAGATTTACGATAAGGCCCTTTGCTTTCGCAATCGAAGTATGGCTACGAATAATATCACATAATACAATGTGTAGATTACAAAGCTGAATATCTAAATGTAGCTGATTAGCCTCTATTTTTGAAAAATCTAGAATATCATTGACTAAATAGAGTAGGTTGTTAGCTGAACCCTGTACATTACGTAAGAGATATTTTTGGTTTTCATTAAGATCACTAATTTCAAGCAGCTCGAGCATACCATGCATACCTGAAATTGGTGTGCGTAGCTCATGACTCATTGTTGCTAAAAAACGACTACGAGCTTGCATCGCTTGCTCTGCAATATTACGGGCGTGTTGTAGTTCTCTAGCTTGATGTCTTAATGTGGTTATATTCTGTACCATGACAAAAAGCATAAAACCGTTATCATTTGTTGGTAAAACTTTGCCCTTGAGCTGAAAACTAAGCTCCTCCCCGGATGGGGTTATAAGTTCAAACACTAAGTCAAGCTGATGTTCTTTAGTTACCTGGTGAATAAAAAGTGGGACGTATTTACTTTCGTCAATTGTTATTCCTACATATTTAAATGCTGCGAGCAAACTATTAAGATTGTAGAGTGTTTCTCTAGTAACTCCCAATGAGGACTCTATTCCTGCACTTACGTAAATAATTTTACTGTCTTCAGGTGAACGATATAATTGTTGATAAACAAAACCAGGTACGTTATCGGTTAATTGAGTTAATCTTGCCTCCATTTCTTGAGCGTGTACTTTAGCTTGTCGTAATTCAGTAATGTCGGTTAAAACGGTTAATATCCCTAAGCGAGACCCATTTTCGTTAACAAGTAATTTTTTAGTGTACAGCAATTGACACATCAGACCATTTTTAAGCTTGACTTCGCCATTACCACTTAGCTCTACACCTGTTTCCCAGATATGCTTGTCATCAGAAATAATGTTGTCTATTATATCTTTAGATAAGTGAGAGTCGAGCAAAGTGTTATAACTCCCCTTAAGATCTTGACCGGAAAAAAATACATCACGATAGCTGTAGTTTGACATTATTATTTCATGTCGTTCATTTGTTAATACGACTAAAGTTGGTAAGCTATCAACTAGTAATTGTATGAATGAAATTTGCTCTTTAAGGCACTTTTCAGCAATAACCCTCCGAATCACTTGTCGGCGCAAAGTCCTATTCCATAAAATAAAAAGTAAAGATATTGAAATGAAAATAATCGTACCAATACTTCCCCAAAGAACAACCTTTTCAGGATTTAGTCCAGTTTGAATAGTTAGATTTAGCCAGCGCCTTTGCAAGTTGGCTAATTCATCAGGCTTTATCGTTTGCAGTGCTTTAGTTAGAATTCCTTGCAATATTTCAGCGTCGCGTTGTACAGCCATAGATATCGGCTGGTTCAGATTTTCATCTGAATAAACTACAGCGTAACGCTGGTTGAAATTTTTAGTTATTGAGTCTTGTACGTTACGAACAGGTAATAAAATGTAATCTACATTACCGAGATCTAACTGTGGTAACAAAAAGTTGTTGCTTGGGAATGTTATTGGTATTGCTCCTGATTCACGTAAGATGGTTTCTTCATATGAGCCAGAAACAATACCAATTCTCTTTCCTTTGAGTTCAGATAAAGTTGTTATTTCATCATCACCAGACTTACCAATAATAACTCTCTGTGCATTAGCATAATCAGGAGTAAAAAGCATGGTCTTTTTTCTATTCTCAGTCGGAGTTATACCTGGTAAAAAATCGACTTTTCTATCATCAAAAAGACGCAGGCTCTCCTCCCAACTAGATGTTGGTACTAAAGTAAAAATCAAACCAGTACGCTGACGAAGTAAATTGAATAAATCGTTCAGATATCCTTTTAGTTGGCCATGTTTATCTATTTCGCTAAAATTTGACCAGTAGGGTGCAACAGCAAAGCGTAAAGGGCCATGTGATAATAACCAATGGCGTTCAGCTTGGCTTAATGAAGGTAATGAAAATACTCTAAATTCATTTATTTTTCCAAATTGTGGTTTGTCAAAAAAATCTTGACGTTCAGACAGAGGAATTTGATTGATACCAAAAGATATCATATCTTTAAACTCTTTACTTCTCTGAGTCGAGATAATTGCTACCATATTACTGGTTTTTAACCACGACGGCATCACTAGTTGTAGAGATGATTCATCATATTCTTGGTGCCAAAGTAATGTAGGTCGATCTGCTACATATCCATCAATTATTCTATGTTGAAGTAATACCACACCCTCTTGGTCACTTTTAACAGTGATTATTTTCTTGATTCCTAAACTGCTTAGAGCGGAGCAATGAGCACTTCCAAGCTCACATCCAAATCGCATTTCTTTAGCATTTGCCAACGAGGGGATGGGATCGCCTTCTCTCAACAATATAGAACGAGGTATTGTTAATATATTAATAGTGTTTAGCGAAATTGATTTTTCATCTTTTTCAGCATCAAAAAAACCAAATAGTATGTCAACTTCTCCAGCCCCTAAAGCTTCGCGAGCTGAGGTATAAGTGAAAAATGGAGTGTAATTTATTGTAATCCCGAGCTTTTCAGATAGCTTGCGAACAAGTTGTATTAGTGGGCCACTATATTGCCCCTCTGCATCAACATAAACATATGGAGGCCATCCTTTCACAGGCACTGCAACGCTGAATGTAGCTGAAGTTTTGAGGAAGTGATTTGTATAAACCGAGGGAGAGTTGACTGATGCAATGCTGTCGCTCAGGCAGCTAGCTGAAAAGATACATAATAGAGTGATTTTTAGCCAGATGGTCTTCATGTGAAAGATAGATATCAAAATGATTTATTTACAATATAGTATTATTTACCCTTGAATGCATCATTTTTTGCTCACAATGGTCAGATTTGTACGCACTTAGTAGTTTTATGGTATTTTTCTATTGTGTTTTTTTGGTCTTTGTGGTCAGGGAGTGTAATTTTTGTCACAAGAAGTTTACATCGCGTGATTTTGTTAGCCTTCTAAAAGGTTATGCTTTAGATTTTATTGTGTAATGTATTTGGAAAAGACCATTTGCTCCCAATTCACTTGCTTCGCCTAAACCGAGATTAACCTGATTTGCTAACTGAGTACCACTGAGTACCACTGAGTACCACTGAACCTCCTATTTGACCAAGGAAGATCTGAATTTCCACTAGCGTTGCCTGATGGCACTGCTGTCTGTATTAGATTATATCGTTGTGCATGAGCTGGCCAATCGACTCTACCGTAACCATAAAGCGGCATTCAGGGATGCTGTCGATAAGGTGCTACCGGATTACCAGAAGCAAATGGGGCAGGGATGACACTTTAATGCGTCTATCTCCCGGAAAAGAGGATACACAGAGCCATAGGGTGGGGCGATTCAGAACTGCCATTCTGCTGAAATTTTGGCGTTATATGAACTTTCTTTTTCGACATTCCACACAGAAAAGTTCTATAACTAGATGAAATTTTGGCAGAATTATCTAACGGGAAAAGCCCTTTCCTCCTTTGTTGTAGTGAAAGGGCAAAGTTCGATATCCGCAGATGCTGGGTGTACAGTTACTCACTCGGGGTACGAAGTGGGCGCCAAACGAATTCTGACAGTTCTTTCGGATTCTCGGGGGGGAGTGCTATAGAGTTATCAGGCTCGAATCCTCGTTCGTACATCATGTCGATGATCGAGTAGCAGGTGCGTTCACCTTGAGTATCGGTAAAGGTGCCATCATGACGTTGAATAAAGTTGGGGGTGACATTTTCACCAATGGTAGATACTGGCCAAGCTTCTATGACGACTTCCCCTTGCCCTGTTTCGTATGCTTTGGTCAGGAAGCCGATTAACGGATGACGTTCGAGCACTACATCACAGGCTTCCGATGTTTGGATGTCGAAGTAGGCATATTCATTGGGCTGAGCGGGGATGAATTGGGTGACAGACAAGGGTCTCTCCTTATACTCAAGTTGTTGATATTAAGCTAAAAATTTAGCTTTTGGTGATTTACCCCAATAGCAGGGATTAGCAAAAACATACCTTGCTATGAAGAGCAAAACCGTGACTCTTATCTAAAAATTTTTAAGGGGGGTGACCAATAAAGGCCCTGCTTTCTCTACTTATACCCGCCTGAAACTCATTCAATTGTCTCGTACATTCTTGGCATAAGTAACTCGTGTATCCAAACGACGCGAGGTTACTGTTATGAAACACCACTATGATGATCACCCTGGACACGGCGATCACATCATCAATCAGGCATTGGCCATTCTGGAGAGCCGACAGCGGCATCTGGGCCAAGCCTTCATCCAGCCCCAAGCTGCTGCAGACTTCCTTCGGCTCAAGATGGGGGAGTACGAGCGGGAAGTGTTCGCCGTCATACTGCTCGACAATCAACATCGACTGCTCGATTACCAGGAGCTGTTCTTCGGCACCATCAATGCGGGCACCGTTCACCCCCGTGAGGTGGTCAAGGCGGCCCTCAACAAAAACGCCGCAGCGGTCATTCTGGCCCACAATCATCCATCCGGTATTGTGGACCCCTCGGACGCTGACAAGACTGTTACCGAGCGTCTCAAGGATCTGCTCGAGATGGTAGACGTGCGAGTGCTCGACCACTTCGTGGTGGGACAGCACGACATCGTCTCGTTTGCCGATAGGGGGTTGCTATGACCCCATCCAAACCACTACAGGCTTTGTTCACCAAGATCATCGGCAGCTACCCCGATGCCACTGCCCTGACCCTCAACTTCCGCAGTCCCGAGTATTCCGCCGACACCGGTGGTTACCGTCCGGTCGAAATCCGTCTGGAAAAACGGGCTGGTAGCTGGGGGATGGCCTACGTCACCGAGTTCACTTACCTCGGTGGCGAGCTGGTCAAGGATCTCGATTTTGACTTCAACGCCGGGCTGGCATCACAGCTCTGGTGTGGAGAGCGGCCGCTGGCCACCACCATGGACCTCTACCGGCTCTGGGAGAGGAACTTTCTCGACTATCGCCGGATGGAGGTCTACCGCCTGAAGATAACCCCTGAGTAATCGCCATGAATGACTTCATGAAAACCTTGCTGCTGGACGCCTTGAAGGCAGCCCTAACAGCATTTGCGTCGGTCATCGTCAACGCGATGATGGCCCGCTACATGCCGCCACACTTCTACAACATGAACGAAGAGGACTACCCATGAACAAAATGATCCTGACCTCGGTGACTCTGGTTGCCATTGCAGGGGGAACCCTGATGATCCGCCTAATCGCCCGTGACAAGGTTCATGCTGAGGAGCTGGCCAAGGTATTGCGGATGCCGGGCGGGGCAACGCGTCATTGAGATCCCCCGATCGGCACCCTGCATGACCAATAGATAGAGCATCCAGAGCATCTGGTTGACTACCCCTGCGGGCCATCCATCACGGAATGGCCCGTTTTCATTTGTATCACTGGCACAGGTCAATAGACCAAGCCCGTGTGACGCGAGCGAAAGTGCCACTTTTTGCCGGTCATATGGGTTCCTTTCGACCTTCTGACCGGTCGCGTCAGTGTACCTTGCCCTATTGACCAGGAGGAGACCATGGCACTGGTGGGATATGCACGTGTCAGCACTGTGGGGCAGAGCCTGGATGCCCAGCTTCAGGCACTGGCCGAGTGTAGCAAGATATTTCAGGAGAAAGTGAGCGGGGCCAAGGATGATCGCCCGCAGCTCTCGTTGATGCTGGATTTTGTTCGTGAGGGAGACGTGGTGATGGTGACCAAGCTGGATCGCTTGGCTCGCAACACTCGCCACCTGTTGGAGATCTCGGAGTACCTGCACGCTAAGCGGGTTGCTCTGAGGATTTTGAATCTGGGTATCGATACCTCGACACCTACCGGAAAACTGATGTTAACCATGATCGGAGCCATCGCCACGTTTGAGCGGGAGCTGATGCTGGAGCGTCAGGCAGAAGGGATTGCTATGGCAAAACAGCGTGGGGTCTACAAAGGTCGTAAGCCGACCGCCATGGCTAAAGGGGAGGAGGTTCTGTCACTCGCTGAACGGGGAATAGCCAAGGCAGAGATAGCACGTCGAACGGGGATTAGCCTATCCAGTGTGCAAAGAATACTCAGGCAGTTAGAGGGAAGATCAATGTAATCAACAAGATAAAGTCGTCATTAATGCGTGAAAGCGCTATCAATCACACAAATCTTAGCTGCGATTTATTAGCATGCCTCCTTTGGAATCAAATTGGGTTCGGTGTGCTGATAATAAAAAAGACAAGGAGAGAAATAGATGTCAGTTCGTTCACTGGTGAGTATGGGTATATGCATAGCTCTGACTGCTTGTGGAGGTGGTGGTGGAGATAGCGGTGGCACCCCGACCCCTCCTAAACCCAAGGCCGCGATCTCGGGGAAGGCGATCGATGGGTATGTTCAAGGTGCCTCTGTCTATCTGGACCTGAACTTCAATCGGCAATGGGATGAGGGAGAGCCTAAGAGCATCACATCTGGGGCTGGTGATTATCGTCTGGAGCTGACAGAGGCTCAGCAAGCGTGTGCTCAATACGTGCCCTTGGTTGTCGATGTGCCTGTGGGGGCCGTGGATCTGGATCTGGGGCCTGTTGAGAAGGCTTATCAGATGGTACTACCGCCGAAGTTCAAGCCGATCACGCAAGATGATTTCTATCATGTGACGCCGCTGACCACTGTGCTGTGGAGTTCAGTAGAAAAGGAGTTGGCTGCTGGTGGGGCTCTGACTTGCCAGAGTGTGATGGAAAACCAGCAAAAGCGTGAGCAACTGATGCAGTCGCTGAAACAGGCTGTAGATCGGGTGGTGTATCACTACAACATCCCCGAGAATAAACTGTTCGATGACTTTATCGCTACCGGTGATGACGAGACGGCGATCAAGGCCCAAGAAATCGTACGCGGGCTACAGAAGTCATTCAGCGCCAGTGAAGAGCTAAAGCGTGCCCATCCTGATGCGTTCTATGCCTATGTGGATTACCACCAGGGTGACTCGAGAGACAACAACAATGCGCATCCCAAGGCTTGGTATCGCGAGCAAGGGATCTATTGGCCAACCAAGAGTCAAACTGAGCTGGTTAAAGTCAGTAACGACTTCAATCAAGATATCAAAACCATCATCTATGGCGAGAAGATCAGCGTTGCTGGCAAGGACTATCGCTACAGCAATAGCTACGAGTTTGAGTCTCGGAATGGAGACGGAACCCCTTACAGCTGCGACATCAAGGAGACTGTCTCCACTAACGCTGATGCGAAGGAATACGAGCTGGTGAACCTTGCTAACGGTGAGGCTCAGGCGTTTGAAGATTGCATCCCAGAGAACCTGGCTGGGGCAATTACTCATCGCTATGCGACGGTCGGCTATAAAGCGGAAGGGGCCAACTACAGCAGCCAGTTTGTTTACTTCCTCGGCGGTTCTGCCAGTTTCCCTTTCCTCAGTAACTGGGTAGGGATGGCTAATGATCACGCGACTCGTAACATGAGCGAGTTGGTTGCCGCTTTCGAGCAACTGCCATATCGCTATGACGACAAAACACCTGAGCCTGAGGCTAGTGCTTGGTTCAAGAAACAGACCGTTACTGACAGCAATAAGGTCACCACCACTATCAGTTATGACAACCAAGGGCGTTACCGCAAGTTCACCGTCTTTGCTGATGGGACGCACAAAGAAGAGTGCGGCACCGATGGCGTGACATGGGGGGAATGTATTAATTGACGTTTAAAGAGGAGCCCGCCAAGGGCTCTTTTTGATGATTGAAAGGTTGTGTTGTCATAATGCGAGAAGGGTATTTCACTAAATGAAATCTAAATTCATACTATCATTTTTATTTATTACTTTTATTCCCATGGCCTATGCTACTAAAGAATCAGAAGAGTTCATGAGTGCCAAATATGAATGGGATAATTGTGGTGATGCGAGTAGTGATCAATGCATAGATGCCTTTCAACGGTATCAGGCTGCCAGCAATGCACTAAGCCATTCAGTTTTAACTAAAATGCAGGATGCAAATGAGAGAGCATTACAGGCCCAAGTAGATGATAAGCTACAACAGATTTTAGTTAGTGAGAATATCAAAGTATCTCAAGAAACAGAGAAGCCTAATGGTGATAGTATTAATCAGCCAGACCATGGTGAAACAGGAAAAAGCGATCGTGATTCTATAACTACAGTAGATAAATCTACGGAAAAAGAGAATGTTGATAGAGTTGTTAAGGGGGGAAGTGATCCTGCTTTAGTGTTGACTCATGAAGTTCAAGGGCGGCTTTTTGATCTTTTTGGTGATGAAGGGGAGTTTATTTATTTTGATTCCGATCTCAGGAAAGCTCTGGAATCGTCAAGTTTAGAGCAGTTATCTACAATGATTAAATATCCGTTACGCATTACTGGAACTGAATGGGGGGTGATTGCTATCACTAATCCAAATAGCTTAAGGGATAACTATTCTCGTATTTTTACTAAAGAGGTTGTTAATGCTATTTTGAAAACAAATCCTAATGGAATTGTATCGAGTGGTGATGGCATCCATTATTCTGACGGTAACAACTCTAATGCGAGTGTCGGAGTCATAGCGTTATATGTTGACAAAAAACTAGCGTATAAAATTGGTTCTATAAATCTACCACTTACAGCAGAACGTAAGCATTCAAAGGATGAAACAGGCATCACATATCAATGTGAGACTAAAAAGCACATGATATTGATCGACTCGATGCCTAACAACTTGTATCGATATCGCTCTTGGAATAAACCAAGAAAAATTACAGAAAAACCAGATGTAGAGATAAAAGATCCAAAAGCATGGCGCCCTCAAGGCACAGGGGCTTGTAGTTATACACTATGGGATTTTTCTCGGGGTAATATAAGCTACCAAATTGACGAAGGCTCTCCATGTGGAGAACAATCCATCTCCGATAAAAAGGGTTTCGTTAGAGTCTATATTGGTGGGGCAGAGAAACTAAGTCTTCCCTGCCTTTGATATAGCGAGTTTATCCTGAAGGGGCCTTGATGGGGCACCTTCAGATTTACAAGTTTGTATTGGAGTAAGGATGTAACGATGCTTGGCTCGGCAACCACGGCACCATGATTGTATCCTAGTTACACCAGCCATCCGTCTGAATCCGAATTCTCCTGCCCGATAGAACACATGAACGCCAGCCTGTTCTGAACAGCTCGGGCAGCTTTTGAGTTTCTGCCCGTTTTGATGGAACACAACTGAATGGTTGAGGGGCTGGCCACAAGAACACTGGTCGGTCATCGATGAACTCACTTCCGGCGGTTGTCGGTTTCTTTGGCTACCCCTTTGAAGGGCTCCCCACCTTGTTTCTGCTCGATAAACTTGCCGCTATCCGTATCACGTTTCGTCCAGTTCCCATTAACCGGGTTCTGAACTTGGGTACGGTCGTTGACGGAACCTTGTCGATAGCCTTTGCCTGTGTTCGTAGCCATATGTCACCTCGGGTTTAAGTGAGACCCAAAGTTACCATTAGATTTCATTTTGCTCAATATTGGGTTGATTGTTGAGCTGCTGAGGGAGGGGATGGGGCCTGTAATGAGGTGCTTGCAGTGTACGGGAGAGGGCGGGTAGGATTGGCCTGTTTGTTACCAATTTAAGCATGTCCACTTGATGTGGATGACCGTACTTCCGGCGGATTCTCGCTTGTTGAGGTTTCAGAACACTGTGATGGCAATCAGTTCCATCCCCAAGTGCCTGATTTATTTGGGCTCGCATTGATAACCCGTCGACCTGGTCAGGACCGGAAGGTAGCAGCCAAGGCGGGGGACTCGAGTGCCGGGATGTGGCTGGTAGGGCCACCACTTGTTTCTGCAATTCAATAATTTACAGCTAATAGCCCCCCTTCAGACCTCTTGGTAATCCACTTTGTGTGGATGAATCAGGAGTCTTCTCTGTGAATCTCTGGCTCTCTCCGCAAGGTATCTGGTACTACCGCAAGGTGACAGTGCTCCCCTGTGGTCGCCGCAAAGAGATCAAAAAATTCCTGCATACCCGAGAGAAGCTGACGGCCCGTGCAGCTGTTGCGAAGCTGCTTGCCTGTGTGCATTCCAGACCCAAGCCAGTTGTGCAACCCACAAGCGAGCCAGATAACCCTCAACCTCAGCCGAATATCAAGCCTGCTGTTCCGGCGGCCAAACCGCTTGCTCCGCTGTTGTCGGTCTCGTATGACCGCTATCAAAAAGAGAAGGCCCTCTCCTGGGCACCGAAAGAGCTCAGCAACCAGAAGAACTACATCGGCTGCTTCATCAAGGCGCTGGGTGAAATTGCACTGTGCGATGGCGAATGGATTTGCTAACGGATGGGTCAACTTACTGGTCAAGCGTGACGGGCCTTAGTCGGCTGCCATTGCCGACCACCATGGAGGCGGCGGTCAGTAACAGGGCACTGCCCATAAAGGTGGCACTGATAGAGAGGGAATCCAGTAACCACCCCCCCACGGCAGCCCCCAACGTGATCGCCAGCTGAATAGCTGCCACCATCAGGCCTCCACCGCTCTCGGGTGAATCTGAGATGCCCTGGGTGATCCAGGCTGACCAGGCGACCGGAATGGCGGAGTTAGGGGCGCCCCAGAGGATCAGCATCAGGGCCACACTCCAGAAGTGATGCTCCACCGCAAGCAGCGCCAGGGTGATAACGCCTAGCGCCAGTGGCAACCAGCGCAGCATCCGGTAAAGATGACGGCGCAGCAGCATGCTTACCGCTGTGGTGCCGACAAAACCGGCCAGCCCCAAAGCCAGCAGCAGCGCCGAGAGTTGTGGCAGGTCGACCTGGGTGCGTGTCTCTAGGAAGGGGCGAAAATAGGTAAAGGCACTGAAGGCGCCGGCAAAGGTCAGCGTCACGCCCATGATGGCAATGGCGACGTTGGGTCTGCGCATAAGGCGAAATGCGCTGTGCGGGCGTGCTTGGGAGTGCATGGAAGGCAGGCAAAGTACCATCCACAGCAGGTTGATCACTACCAACGGTACCAGCAGCCAGAACACGCCTCGCCAGCCGATAAGTCCACCCAAGTAACTGCCAATGGGGGCCGCAAAGGCGGTCGCGACCGCATTGCCGGTATACAGGATGCCCAACGCTTTGGGGACGGATTGGCTTGAGACCAACCGCATGATGGTGGCGGTTGCCAGCGCCCAAAAACCGCCGATAACGATCCCGAGCAGAGCGCGTGCCACCATCAGCACGGTAAAGTTGGGGCTTAGGGCGATCACGATTAAAGAGGTCAGCATCACGACGGCTAGCCCCATGAGCACATGACGTCGGTCCAGCCTGTGAGAGAGGGGGGCGATCAGCAAACTGGTCGGGACGGCAAACAGGCCGGAGATGGCAATAGCAAGACCGGCCATGCCATTGCTGGCACCTAGATCGGTGGCGATCGGCGTTAGCAGGCTGACCGGCATAAACTCGGCGGCAATGAGCAGTGCCACACACAGGGACATGGCAGCAACCGCAGACCAGTGTTCGTTGACGACAGCGGGTGTATGTGATGATAACGATGTTACGTTCATGGCATGACCTGAAAGTGAAATATGGGCTTATTCGATTGCTTCGATCGTGATGCTGGCGGCCGAGGTTATGGTCAGGTGGGAGAGACCCGATTCAATGCGCCCTAACTTAATCAGTCCGGTCGAATAGCCAAAGTCCCGATAGAAGATCGCCAGATTGCCCCACGGGGCGTAATAGGTGAGATCCCCCACGTTCGGGTCAATGCCTTTTGGGGCGCCCTGTGTGGTCAATTTGCGGGGCAGATAAGCAATCTTCTCGGTGTCGGCGTAATCCTCGAGGGGCAGTGTCAGGGGGAGCATGGCAAAAAAGTCCCGGGCGCTGTGACTATCTTCCAGGGTGGCCGTGATGATCTGGCTGGCTATCGTCATCTTGATGTTCATACTCTCTGCCTTGTTCTGAGCCTTAGCACTTGTAGCGGTTGCTGTGCTGGTCACCCCCAGCAACAGAGCCATCGCGCCAACAAACACTCCTCTGATCATTGAGCTTCTCCCTATGTGACGTGAATGGTGGCGTCGAAACCAGTGAGAAAACGCGGCGAAGAGGCCGCCGCGCTTTCGACGCTTACTTCATGTTGGTCTTGAAGAACTGCTCGAACTTGGCGAACGGGATCTTGCCAGCCTGGTTGTCATACAGGTCGACATGATTGGCGCCAGGCACAACGACCAGCTCTTTTTGCTTGCTGCCAACGGCTTTGAAGGCATCTTCGGCAAAGTAACGGGAGTGAGCCTGCTCACCGGTCACGATCAGGGTGGGAATGGATATTTCGCTTGCATAGCTCAGCAGCGGCATATTCATGAATGACAGCGGCATGGTAGTGGTCCAGGCCCCGTTGGAGTTCACCGAACGGGCATGGAAACCACGCGGTACACGGTAGTAATCGAAGAACTCCTTGAGTACCGGGTGCGGGTTTTCCGGCAGAACCTCTGGCAGGGTGCGGGCGGCAGCGGTGACATTTCCCTTGTCATCGACATAGAGGTCGTGATTGCTATGGGCATAGGTGCCACTTTCCGCGTCTTTCCAGCGTTGTTCATTCAGGTATGCCAGCACGGCGCGGCGATCGGCGGTGGAATATCGATCCTTGCCATCGCCCACCCCATGCCCCATGGCCCGGCTCATGTCATACATCACGCTGGTTGCCACCGCCTTGATGCGGGTGTCGCCAGCGGCGGCATTGAGGGCCATGCCACCCCAGCCGCAAATCCCCAGTAGACCGATACGGTTGCGGTCGACCTCTTTTTGCAGGCCGAGAAAATCGACGGCGGCGCTGAAATCTTCGGTGTTGATGTCTGGCGAGGCCACATCACGCGGCTGGCCGCCACTCTCACCGGTGTAAGAGGGGTCAAACGCCAGCGTGACAAAACCACGCTCAGCCAGGGTCTGGGCATAGAGGCCGCTCGACTGCTCTTTTACGGCACCAAATGGGCCGCTCAGAGCAATGGCCGCCAGCTTGGCGTCTCCCCGGTTTTTCGGCAGATAGAGGTCAGCCACGAGAGTGATGCCGTAACGGTTCTTGAAGGTGACCTTGCGATGATCGACCTTGTCGCTTTGGGCGAAGGTCTTGTCCCATTGGGTGACCATGGAGACAGGTTCAGTGGGGTTGGTTGTTTGGGCATGACTCAATGTAGATACTCCGGTTAATGCGGCGCCCAGCAGCAGGGTAGACGCGATAGCTGTCAGTTTCTTGGGGAGAACATTCATGGCAAAGTTCCTCGAAATCGGATTTCTGATGCGTGGTCCTGGTGGTGGATGGCTGGTTTTGTGAACCACGACACACAGTCTAGTTAGAACGAATAGTGATGATTAGAGGCGGTTTTTTGATAACATTAATGCTTGTTTGTTCTAAATTAAGACGTCTGACGCGCACCTGACTCAGGTCGTGGCGGACAGGAATATAGGGGGTGAACAAAATGACAGGCCGCGAGAATTACAACGATCTCCACGTCTTTATGCTGGTCGCTCGGGAAGGGAGTTTTACCAAGGCCGCAGCTAGGTTGGGGCTTGCCCAGTCCGGGGTCAGCCGAACGATTCGGGATCTCGAGGCACGGCTCGGGGTGCAGCTTCTGATGCGCACCACCCGCAGCCTCTCCTTAACCCAAGCGGGTGAGCAGTTGTACCGCACGGCGCAGGGCTGTTTTCAGTCCCTTGATGCGGGTCTGGCCACGCTCGCCCACTATCGTGATACCCCTTCAGGCACGGTACGGATCAACGCCAGCCAACATGCCATCGACAAGGTGCTGCTTCCCAAGCTGACCATCTTCAGGCAGCGTTATCCCGATATTCGGCTGGAACTCATCAGTGAAAGCCGCTTCGTGAACATCATCGATGAGCGCTTTGATGCTGGCGTGCGGCTGGGTGACGAGGTGGATGAGGGGATGGTGGCCGTGCGCATTACGCCTGATCTGGAGATGGTGATGGTAGCCACACCAGATCATTTTCTTCAATACGGATTTCCCCAGGCGCCTGCCGATCTGGCGGGACATCCCTGTATTGCTTACCAATTTGCCGATGGCAGCCTCTATCAATGGGAACTGTGGCAAGAGGGGAAGGCGATTAAGCATCGACCACAGGGGCAGTGGGTCTTCTCTGACAGTTATATGGAGGCGGCTGCTGCCAAAATGGGGCTGGGACTGGCCTATGTGCCAGAGGAATTGGTGAGCGATGAACTTGAGCGCGGCATCTTAATCCAGGTATTGAAACCCTATAGTCACCGTTTGGCTGGTCTGTACCTCTATTATCCCCACCGGAATGTTTCACCCGCATTAAGAGTGGTTATTGATGCATTAAAAACATAAATATAGTCATTCACTCTGGTCTGGACTTTGTAGGGAGGGGATTACTAGATCTGTACAGATCAAAAAATCCCTGCATACCCGAGACAAGCTGACGGCCCGTGCAGCTGTTGCGAAGCGGCTTGCCTGTGTGCATTCCAGACCCAAGCCCATTCAGTTGTCTGCAGACGTCAATGTTGCCCCACATGAGCAATCAGTAGCCCGGAATCCGCGGTTTTATTGCTTGGTGACACGCAGGGTGGCGTTGTATTTGAGCCGACCATGGGAAATATGTCTGTTTATCTCGCTTAGCAGCGTCTCTTTATTGATGGGCTTGGTGATATATCCATTCATGCCATGGGAGAGATAGTATTGCTTGGATTCCGGCATCGCATCAGCCGTCAGGGCGATGATGGGGATATCTGCCCAAGGCATCTGGGAGGTGCGGATCCGGGTGGTGGCCACCAGGCCATCCATCACTGGCATCTGGACATCCATCAACACCAGATCAAATTCGGTGTGACCCAGTTTCTCCAGCGCCTCTTCTCCCTGAACGGCCAGTGTGACCTGATGACCCACGGAGTCGAGCATGGCGCCGATCACCTTGCGGTTGGTGGCATTGTCATCAACCAGCAAGATGCGATAGCTCTCCTGAGCCAGCGGCTTGGACGGCAGGCAAACAATCGAGGGGGTCGTGGCTCTGGCGGGCCAGATGTAGGTAAAAGTACTGCCATGTCCCTCGCTGCTCTCTACCGAGATATCGCCGCCCATCAGGCGTGCGAGGTTACGGGATATTTCAAGTCCCAGGCCTGATCCGCCATATTGGCGGGTGATCGAGACATCCGCCTGAGCGAAACGTTGAAACAGGTTCTTTAACTGACTTTTGCTCATGCCGATCCCGGTGTCCTGGATCGAGATGCGTATCGAGTGGCGATCCTGCTCCAACAGGGTGCTAGCAACGTGGATCTTTACTTCCCCCTGATGGGTGAACTTGATGGCATTGCTCACCAGATTGAAGAGGATCTGGCGCACTCTCAGCGGGTCGATCATCAACCACTCCGGCGTATCGGGGGCAACAGCCAGGGTCAGCTTGATCCCTTTCGCATCGCAGTTGCTCTGCATCAGGGCCCGAATATCCTCCAGCAGCTGGGGCAAGTGATGGGGGGCCAGTTGCAGCTCGATCTTGCCCTCTTCCAGCTTGGATACATCCAGAATGTCGTTGAGCAGACCGAGCAGATGGTTTGCCGATTCCCGCGCCGTCTCCAGATAGTCTCGCTCCCTCGGATCCATATCCCGGTCGGCCAGCAGTGAGAGCATGCCGAGAATGCCATTCATGGGGGTGCGAATTTCATGGCTCATGTTGGCCAAAAAGCTGCTTTTGGCTCTTGTGCCTGCCTCTGCCGCCTGATTTGCCCGCAGCAGTTTGTCATTGAGCTGCTGCATCAGTTTGTGTTGCAGAAACGAGATATTCATTTGCCGCCAGATCAGCAGGGCGAGCACAAAGAGCAGCGCAAATTGCAGGGTTGCGATGAGTGTCGTCGTGATGATCTGCTCCCTCACGCTGTCGCGACGCGCCACATCAAACAGGGTCGCCTGCTGGTTCACCTCCAGAGTCAGCTGATGGAGCAGGGGGAGCAGGGAGGCGAGCTGTTGGCGCAGCTCCTGATGGGCAAGATTGTCCAGCGGCTTGGTGGCTTCCGGGCCGAGCCAGATATCCGCCAGAGAGATGTAGGAGCGAATGGCTTTGCTTGCCTGCTGGTAGATCTCTGTTTGCTGAAGCAGGCTGCGATCCTTGCTCTCCAGCACCAGATCCATGCGGCTGACCAGAATATCGTATCTGAGCTGGAAGGTCGGTTGCGACTCATGGAGCAGCGAGCTTTGAAAACGCAGCGCTTCGTTATAGAGCTGGAAATAGTTCCACATCACGTTGTCTTCGCCCTGGCTGGTACTGCGCTGCAGATCCTGAAATTGCCGGTACTGAATGGTACCAATACCGGCAAAGGCTAGGAGCAGCACACAAAGCACCACAAACAAGAAACGTTGACTGGCCGCCATGGAACGCATGATGGGATCTACTCCACTTTTATCGCACTGATCTGCCAGATAGCCCGACCGTAATAGAGCTTGTTTTGCAGTTCGGGATATTGATCAAACGGATAGACAAGGAACAGCGGCCCTTTGTCGCGCACCGACAGTGGCTTGCCATTGATCGTGCGGGCGAGGATGACCCGATACTGCTCGGCATCGCTTGTCGGCACCTGTACCGAGTAGTCATTGAGCGCGGTAATGGTGAGCTGTTTGCCGGTTGCCCCGACCTTGGCCAATACATCTTGCAGCAGCGGGCCGCGAAAGGTCTTGGCTTCGTCATACCAGGGGGTATGGGTTTTGATTTCGTGTACCGGCAGTTGATCCAGCATGGCGCTGTCCCACAGGGCCAGAGCCTGATGAGTGGGGCTGCTGATGGCGCCTTCAACCTTCAACACGGCGCTGTCAGGGGAGGGGGCTGCGTATGCGGTGCCGCAAAGGGCTGCCAGCAGTGGTGCGATGTAAAGGCCTGCTTTCATGATCTCTCCTTCCTGGAAAATGGCGGCATGGGGGCCGAGCCAAAGGTGGCTTGTGAAGTGTGTCCAAAGGCAAGCAATAATCGGGCCCAGTCTAATGGGCTTGAATTATCAGCCATTTAGCCTGTTATCGGGCGATCTCGGCCAAGGTGAATTGCAGTTTGCAACGTGCGGGGGAGGTTAATTGCAATTTGGCAATCAAAACGAGGAGTGGGTGTCGGCGAATAAGGCGCAAAGAGTATCATTTGGAGAACAAGTGCCGTGGCACTGTCCGGCATAACATTTGCAGCGTGCTGAATGCCGTGACAGCAAATAGTCTGAGAATCGACAAGGAGCTAGCGATGGAAAGCATGACTTACACCCTTAATGATATCCAGGTAGTGGTACTGGAAAACGAGTTTGACGCGATGGCCGTCAGTGAGCTCCGCCCGTTGTTTGAAACCCTCTCGACCCACCCGGGAGATATCCTGGCCGATATCAGCGATGTTCATTTTATCGACTCGTCGGGGATCGGAGCCTTGGTATTTCTCTATAAAAGATTGATTATGAACGGGCATCAGATGGCCCTTGTCTGCGGACCCGGTCAACCTCATGACCTGCTGGAGATGCTGCATATCGACCGGGTGATCCCCTGCCATGAGAGCATCAAGGCCTATATGCGTTCCCGTGGCATGATGGCCGCTGCATCATGAAACGCTTTGGTATCCTGCTCTCGTCCATTCTGCTGTCGGGTTGTGCGCAGTGGCCGCCGGAGGGGTATGGCGGCATGGCCGAGGCAAGACCCACCCGTATTCCGGTCAATGAGGATGAACGGCGGGTCTGGTCTCGTTATGATGAGCGTCAGAAGGAACTCGACTTGCAGCTGACGGAATTAAAGCAAGCGAGTCTGCAGGGGTGTATGCCTGCCGAGTTGAAACGACTACAATCTCAACGTATTGATATCGAACGGGATATGCACGGACGGCTCTGGTCGGATGTAGCCTGGCGTCAGACCGTGTTGGCACAATCACTACAACAAGTACGTTTGCGGCTGCAACAGACAACAGCGGATGGCTGTCGTGCTGATTGGTCAGGGCTCCCCTTACGCCAATGGGGGCAGACGTAACAGACGAAAAGGATGTCTATGAAACGGGGCGCTCTCGAAGGATTGATCTGTGTTCTCTTGCTGTTGTTCACCTGCCCGTTACTGGCCTCCACCTTGTTGGCTCCCGGTGATCGGTTGGCCATAGTGCAACCCGGTGAGCCTGCTTTTGATCAGCCTTTCCAGATCAACAAGCAGGGGGAAATTGCACTGCCTGAAGTTGGTAACGTCGTGGTGGGGGGGAAGACCCTGCAACAGGCGGATGAGCTGATCCGCACCGCCCTCAAACCTGTTTACAACAACCTCTCTCAATTGACCGTCACCTTGCTGGAGAAGCGGCTGCTGATCAGCGTGATGGGCTATGTTAAAAAACCCGGCAGTTATGATCTGGCGCCCGATGGCAACGTGCAGATGGCCCTCGATGCCGCTGGCGGTCTGGTGCCTGGTGCCCAGCTCAACAATATGCAGGTGCGGCGCGGCAGCACAGTCTCTAGCTTCGACTACAAGCGTTATCTCGATACCGGCGATGCCAGCGTGTTGCCGCCATTGCAATCCCTTGATGTGGTGTTCGTACCCGCCTCTCCGCTGATCGGCAACGTGCAGATTGATTTTGATGCGGCAACCCTGGCGGCAGGTGGGGATGGCGATACCGGCAAGGCGATCAAGGTGTTTGGCGAGGTCAACAGCCCCGGCGCCTTCAGTTTCAAGAGTGGCAACTCCATCGTGGATCTGCTGATGCGAGCCGGTGGGGTGACCCGTTTTGCCGGGGTGGAGCGGATCCGGGTGATCAATGGTGATGCCCCTGAACTGTTCGATCTCAAAGCCTATCTCGACTCCGGCAACAACAAGTTGCTGCCCAATCTGGCGCCGGGCGCCACCATCTTCGTGCCCAAGGATGAAGAGCAGATAAAACGGGGGGCACGTACCATCTACATCATGGGCGAGGTGTTCAAACCCGGCGCCTATGAGGGGCGGGAAGGGGACTCCTTCCTCGATATTCTGGCCAATGCCGGTGGCCCGACCCGCTATGCCGAGAGTCGCCAGATCCGTTTGCTGCGCACCGATGGCACGATCGAACCCATCGACTTGCAGGCCTATACCGAAGGGATGCAAAAGGCGCTGCCCCAAGTCAAACCCGGTGATGCCATCTTTGTGCCGGAAAAAACCGATATCAACGAGAAGTCCTGGTTGAAGGTGGCACCCGGGAGGGCGGTGATGGTGATGGGGGCGGTGCGGATCCCGGGCCGCTATGAATGGTCTGACGAAATGTCGCTGCTGGATCTGATCGCCCACGCCGGAGGGCCCAACGAGCGGGCCGATATCGCCAAGGTGCAGATCCTGACCGCCGAAGGGGGGCAGGCCACGCCAACCCTGTTTGATCTCGACAAGTTCCTTCATCAGGGCGGGGCGCTGGCCAGCCTGCCGAAGATCCGGGCCGGATTCACCATCATGATCCCCGAGCTGCCCACCGATCCCAGTGACAACAAGTCCCAGTGGGTGCGCCAGTCACCGGACAGTTCCATCTATATCTTCGGTCAGGTCGGGGCCCCCGGTCGCTATGCCTTCAATGAGCAGATGGGCTTTATCGACATCCTGTCGGCCGCCGATGGTCCGACTGCGGCGGCGGATCTGCGCAATGTGCGCATCGCCCATCGCAGTGGCAGCACGGCACGGGTCAGCAAGCTCGATCTTGCCCTCTACTTTGAAACCGGCGATGAAACCTTGCTGCCCAAGGTGCTGCCCGGCGACTCCATCTACCTGCCGGAGAAGAATCGCCCCTGGCTCGACGAGCCGAAGGAGAACACCATTCGGGTGTTGGGGGCGATTGCCCGTCCCGGTCGCTACCGCTTTGACTCCTCCATGACCCTGCTGGATCTGCTGGCTGAGGCAGGGGGCCCGACCAGCAGCGCCTATATCAAGAAGATTGTGGTGATCAACATGGCTACCAGTGGTCAGGGGGATCAGGCCCGCAGCTTCGATCTCGACGGCTTTGCCAAAGAGCCCGACTTTAGCCAGTTGCCGGTGCTGCGCGCAGGGGACACTGTCTTTATCCCTGATAGCAAAAGCAGCAACTGGGCCATTTTCA
This sequence comes from Aeromonas sp. 75A, assembly GCF_051919425.1. Classification (NCBI taxonomy): domain Bacteria; kingdom Pseudomonadati; phylum Pseudomonadota; class Gammaproteobacteria; order Aeromonadales; family Aeromonadaceae; genus Aeromonas; species Aeromonas sp. 75A. Next base: position 4,120,490 of record NZ_JBQBES010000002.1, read on the forward strand.
TGGATGGCATGCGCGACATCCTGACCACGATCTCGGTGGTGGCCCTGGTCGGGACGCTTTGATATGAGCATCCCCATTCAATATCTGGAGCTCGAATCCCTCTACGCGGCGACGGTCGCCCGGGGGATCCGCTCGCTGGCGGTAACCTCGTCAGAAGGGGGAGAGGGGGTGAGCTCCATCTGCGATGCGCTGGCAAGGCGCTCGGAAGCGGATGGGCTGCGCACCCTGCTGGTGGATCTCAATCTCTATCACCCCGGCCGCGCCACGGCAGTTGCCTGGGGTCCCAATGATGTGCCCGAGCCGGTGGCCACTGGCCGCTCCTTGTCCTTGCTCCCGGCGCCGGGCAAGGATCTGATGGCTTTTCGCAACAAGGATACCTTGCGTCAGCTGCTGGTTCGCTGGCTGGAACATTACGATGTGGTGATCTTCGATACCTCACCGCTCACTGCCCTCAATCGGGGCAATATTCCGGCCGATCAGGTGTGTGGGGCCTGTGAAGGGGCACTGCTGGTGGTGCTGGCGGGAGTGACGCCGACGACCGTGGTACAAAGTGCGGTGGATAAACTGACTCGTGCCGAGGCCAATCTGATTGGCGCAGTCTATAACGACAAGCTCAACCCGGGGCTGGCCAGCGAGATCCTGCGCGAGCTCAACCGGCTGCCCAGTAACCGGGTGACCGAATGGCTCAAGCGCTGGTGTCGGCGCAGTGCCTTGCTCAATTTCCGGATCTGATCGCCCGCTGATGGAGGCCCGATATGGATGACTGGTTGCGATCTGCTCCGGCAACCCTGCAGGCGGTGCGCGAACTGCGCAACCGGCTGGCGCAGGGACTCTCCCTGTTTCAGGTCTCCCCAAAGGATCAAGCCAACTGGCTGCTCTGTTTCAGTGAGCTGGCCACCAATAGCGTCAAACACACAGCTCCTCCCGCGACCCGGCTCTGGCTCACTCTGAAAGAGGATGAAACGGGTTTGAGTCTGATACTGGAGGATGATGGCGGCCCGCAACCCGGTCTTGCCAGTGCGCCGTTACCCGATGAACTGCAGGAGGGGGGATACGGGCTGGCGCTGGTGCACCAGCTGTTTGCCGAGGTGCACTTCTCTCGCGACGATGATCGCAATCGCGTGACCCTTCGCCAGCAGGGCCCGGTCAACCAACTGCCGGTGATAGCGGTGATCGACGATGACAAGGTGATGCGTGCCTTGCTCACCGCCTACCTTCATGAGCACTACCGAGTTGAAAGTTATGCCGACTCCCATGCCGCCCTGCTGGCGCTTGGAAAGCAACCCCCCGCGCTGGTGCTCTCCGATATCGAGATGGAGGGGATCGATGGCTTTGGGCTGCGCCAGCAGTTGATGAAGGATCCCAAGATGAAGGGGGTGCCCTTTATCTTCCTGACCGGTCATCAGGATCAGTGGACCCAGAGTCGGGCGGGGGCGCTGGGGATCGATGACTTTCTGGTCAAGCCCATCACCAAGCAGGACCTGTTGCTGGCGGTTTCGCGGGTGCTGCAACGCTCGGAGCAGCTCAAGTCGCAATGGGGCGAGCAGCTGGATCAGCGCATGACCTCGGCGCTGCGCCCGTTATTGCCCGCCACCTCGATAGGGGGATACCAGCTTGCGTTGCAAACCCGCGCGGCCACCGTGGGGGGCGGGGACTTTCTGCTGGTCAAGGATCGGGTGTTGTGGCTCGGGGATGTGATGGGCCACGATGCAGAAGCCAAGTTTTTTGCCCATGCCTATGCCGGTTATCTGCGCGGCTTGCTGACGGCGCACGATCTGGAGCGCGCCCCCGCCCGTTTGCTGACCATCTTGTCCAATGCGGTTCACAGTGATCCGCTCCTTGGGGCTACCCTGCTCACCACCCTCTGTATTGAGCTCGGCAACGAGGGGCGGGTGCAGTGGGCCAGCGCGGGCCACCCTGCGCCCTGGCTGGTCGGGCCCGGCACCATCCGTCAGGTCGGCGTGACCGGCCCCTTGCCCGGTTTGCGCCCGGATCCCCACTTCGTGACCAATGAGCGTCAGCTCAAGCCCGGCGAGATCCTGCTGTTCTGGACCGACGGCCTGCTCGATAGCCGTGATGCCGCAGAGCGCCAGTGCTGGGAGGCGCAGCTCAAGGCGATCTGCCTGACCTCGGGGCCCGGTCTTGAGCAACTGGCTCATCGCATTGCCCGCTGGTTTGATGAGCGCATCAATGATGCCGCCCTCGATGACATGACCCTCTTGCTGGTCGCCTGTCCCGGCGCCTGATCCTGCCCCTCTTTGCCTGACTGGCCCGCTCTATGCAGCGCCTCATTTCAGGTGGCATGGAGCCACGGGAGGAGGGCCTTATGTTACCCATGCAGCAGATCTGGCTGGCCATCGATGCGCGTCAGGTCGGTGGAATTGAAGTTCACATTATCCATCTCGCCAACGATCTGCTGGCCAGGGGATTTCGCCCCACCATAGTGCTGGTGAGCAACCATGGTATGACCCCTTTTACGACCCTGCTCAAACAACAGAGCTTGCCCTACGAGGTGTGCCAAAACAGCCGCGATTTTATGCGCCGTCTGGCCCGCCAGCCGGCTTCTGTGCTGGTCCACACCCACGGCTACAAGGCCGGGGTGCTGGGGCGGCTGACAGCCTGGTTTACCGGTAAATCGGTGGTCTCGACCTTTCACAGTGGGGATGACGGGGAAGGTTTGCTGAAGCTTTACAGCTGGCTGGATCGCACCACAGCGCGTTTTGCGAAGTGTATTGCAGTAAGCGAGCCCATCGCTCGCAAATTGCCTGTGCCAAGCACGGTGATCAGCAACTTTGTCCCCATGCCTGCGACGCCTGCATCGGTAACTGGCAACCGGATTGCCTTTGTCGGCCGCCTCTCGCCGGAAAAGGGGCCGGAGGCATTCTGCCAGCTGGCCGCCTTCTGCCCGGAGGGAGCGTTTCATCTCTACGGGGATGGCCCCATGAAAAGTGCCTTGTTGCAGCAGTATGGTGATCGCGTCCAGCTTCATGGTTTCCAGAACATGGCCAATGAGTGGCACAACATCGACCTGCTCTGCATCACTTCCCGCTTTGAAGGGTTGCCGCTGGTGGCCCTGGAGGCGATGGCCCACGGCATACCGGTTTGTACCTTTGCAGTGGGGGGCCTGGTCAATCTGATCGACCATAAATCCAATGGCTGGCTGGTGGAGCCCGGCCATGTGCGGGATATGGCGGAGCTGGTCAACTACTGGCTGCGCAGCGATGGGGTGGTGCGCAGCAAAATGAGTCAGGCGGCCAGCAACACCATCGCCCGCGGGTACAGCGTCAACAACAGGGTGACCGATATTCTAGCCGTCTACGGCGCCTGAATCACGGAGAAACCTGTCAAAACGAGTGGCCGTTGGCTACTCGTTTTTTTATGTGCCGGTGTTAGGGGTTGCTGGGGGCGGATTGCTTCTGTGATCACGCAACGCTCGGGTTTCTGCGGTTGGTCAAGCGGACATCAGGCCTTTGGATGAATGGGGCCAGATGATGGCGATCAGGCCGCTGGCTTCTCTGTGATCACCGCGGACGTGCCACAAAGATGCGCCATAAAAAAGGCCATTGCAGTGGCAATGGCCTGATGGTCTCGAGGTGTGGCTGAGATTGGCGGGATTAGCGCCCCTTTTTGCCAACCATGATGGCGATCGTCTTGCCAATGATATGTACATCCTGCACCAGCCAGCGCCAGGGGTGGAGCAGGGCGACCGAGTAGGCCAGATCGAACGCCAGCTTGCTGCGCACATCATCGAGCGACTCGTCGTAACCCTGATTGACCTGTGCCAGACCGGTAATGCCGGGGGCCACTTCATAGGTGCGTTCGATAAAGTACGGCACCGCATCTTCCAGCCGGTTGGCGATCCCAGGTCGCTCCGGACGGGGGCCGATCAGCGACATCTCCCCCTTGAGCACATTGATAAACTGCGGCAGCTCATCGAGCCGGGTTTTGCGCAGAAAGTCGCCGCTGCGGGTGATCCGGCTGTCCCCCTTGCCACACCAGACTGGCCCGGTGGCCGCCTCGGCGTCGGCGTGCATGGTGCGAAACTTGATCATGAAAAAGAGCTCGGTATGGGTGGCGTGGCTGCGCCCGATCCGCAACTGACGAAAGAACACTGGCCCCGGGCTATCGAGCCGGATGGCCAGCATGATCAGTGGCCACAGCGGCAGCGTCAGCAGCAGGCCAAGAGTGGCACCGAGCAGATCCATGCTGCGTTTGACCACCAGGGTCAATCTTGGAATGGGGTGTGTCATACGGCTTTCTCCTGTGACATGAAACGTATGGGGGCGCGCAGGCAGTAGCGCAGGGTGCCCATGCCGTTGTACCAGTGTCCGAGTACCAGATAGTGGATCTTGCGAAACAGATTGGGCCAGGGGTGGACAGGGGTCAGCTGGATCAGGATGACCAGCAGATACCCCAGCAGTTGCAGCCCCAGCAGCAGCTGAAACAGCAGAGATTGGGTAGCCAGCGGGATGGCGCAGAGCCACAGCAGGGTCAGGCAGAGCGGCATCAACACCCGCAGCCCCTTGCCACTGGCAAAGTTGAAGGCAACCCAGCCGAACTTGGGGTGCAGCAGGGGCAGCAACCGCAACAGCTGCTGGGTGTTGCCAGCCCCGATCCGCTTGCGCCGTGTCGCCTCCAGCGCGGCATCGGAAACTTCCAGCTCCAGTGCGGCGCAGCGATTGTCATAGACCGCCCGATACCCCTTGGCGATGGCCTGCATCGGCAGGATGAAATCGTCGTTGATGGTATCGGCGGCCAGTGGGGTGAGGCACTCCCGGCGCATCATGTAAAAGGCCCCATGGGCCCCCAGCATGCCGCCAAGGGCCGACTCGCAGAGCTTGATCTGGCTTTGATAGTGCCAGTAACTCTCCTCGCCCTGAGAGCCCGGTTGCCAGAACCGGTATGCTTCCCCGACCACCCCTACCTTGGGATCGGCAAAATGGGCGACCGCCAGCAGCAGGCTGTCGATGGGCAGTAGGGCCGAGACATCGGTGAGGGCCACCAGATCGCTGTGCACCCGGGTCATGGCCTCGTTGAGCACGGCGACCTTGCCGCGATTGCGGGGGTGATCAAACAGCCTGATCTGCAACTGCTGCAGGGCGGGATCACCGAGCTGGCTCAGCGCAATGGGGTAGCTGTTGTCGCTGCAACCATCGAAATGCACATGCACCCACAGCTTGTCGGCGGGGTAATCGAGGCTGGCGAGGTTTTGCAGCTTGGCCGCGATGGTCGCCGCCTCGTTGTAGACCGGCATCAGCAAAGTGATGGTCGGCAGCGCCTCATCGGCGGCCTCTGTTTTGAACCCTCGATCCAGAGGGCGCGGTGGATTGGCTACCTTGCGCGCCTGCCGACCACCAAATTTGAGCAGCAGGGGATAGCCGACATGGTGGTAGACCACCAGTACAGTGCACAGCCAGAACACGATCATGATCCATTCCATGGGATGCTCCTCTGGTCATCGGGTCGCTTGATCAGCGGCTGTAAAGCTGCTGATAGGCCTGAGCCATCCGGCTCAAGCTGCTTTGCTGGCACACAAACTCTCGGGTGACGGCACGCAGGCTATGGCACTGCAGCAACCCTTGTGCCAGAAGCTGGGCAAGGCGGCCGGGATCCCGCTCCGACAGGATATGGCCGCTGGCCTGGCAGACGATCTCTCTGGCCGCCCCCACGTCGCTCATCACCACCGGCACCCCGCAGGCCTGCGCTTCCAGCACGCAAAGCGGCATCCCTTCCGCCAGCGAGGGGAGGCAGAAGAGATCCAGCCCCTGATAGAAGCGCGGCATGTTTTCGACCAGCCCCAGAAAATGGACCCGATGGGCGATCCCCAGCTGCTGACACTGTTGTTGCAACGCATTTTGCAAACTGCCGACCCCTGCCAACGCAAGATGCACCTCCTGTGGCAGGGTGCGGATCGCCTCCAGCAGCAAGGTGTGACCCTTGACCGACTCAAGGCGGGCGGCGCACCCAATCAACTTGACCCCTTGCGGCAATCCCATCTCCTGACGGGCGAGGGCGGCGGCGCCCGGGGCAAAGCGCAGCTCATCGATGCCGTTGGGGATCACGGTTGGCGAAAGCTGGCCCAGCTTGGCCAGCAGCTGGTTGGCCACCGGCGTGGCATCGGCCACCAGAATGGGTTTGAAGGCGCGCAGTCCCCACAGGGCCAGCGTGCGCTGATGGGGATCATCGAGATACCAGGCATCGTGCTCTGTGTGTACCAGGGTGGGCACCCGGGCCAGCCGACTGGCCAGACCGCCATAGAGCATGGGCCCCAGATGGTGGGTATGTACTGCGACGGGCTTGAGTTGGCGCAGCAGTCGGGTGAGCCGCCAGAGGGTCGCCAGCGACCAGCCTGCGGGCTTTTCCAGGCAGTGAATATGGTCTGCGAAGGGATGCAGGGCGGGCCATGCACTTAGTACATCCCCTTTGTGCCCTTCGAGGGAGATGATATGCACCGGTTGCTCGGCAGGGCTCGCCTGCGTGAGGTTGAGCACCATGGTCTCCAGCCCGCCGGGCTGCAGGTGCTGCACTATTTGAACGATGGAGCTTCTGCGGGGATGGGGTCTGTGCGACGGGGTTGATGACAACATGGTTCGCGCTCCGGCAAGGGAAGGGGTAACACCCCGGATAACGGGAGAATGCGAATCTTGTACCACTCTTGCGATCTACCCACAGAGGCGATCAGCTCCTCTGGTGGCACTGCCTTTGCATCGTGCGAGGGGAGCGCTTTTCTCAGGGAGTGATGCCATGCCTGTCCAGTTCTATTACAACCTCTACATCATTCTCTTTGCCGCCTGGCGCCGTCGCTATCTGCTGGTGATCCCGGTACTGGTGATGCCGCTGGTGGGCGTGACGGTCGGCCTGCTCACCCCCAAGGAGTATGAGAGCCGCACCACCTTTATGGTGCCGCAAGATGCCAACCAGACCCCGACCCTCAAGGATCTGATCACTCAGGAGAGTCTCAAGGATCGCTTTGCGGTGCTCGAAGCCCTGCTGCGCAGCCGTTATGTACTGGATGGGGTGGCGCGGGATCGCGGTCTGGTCAATGACGAGACCCCGCCAGCCCAGCGTGATGCCATTATGGACTGGCTCTCGAGTGCCGTCTCGCTGCGGCTGATCGGTGATGAGGTGATCGAGATAAAGGTAAAAGCGGATTCGGCGGCCAACAGCGCCGGGCTGCTCGAAGCCATTTCGCGGCGTTTCTTCTTCAACCTGCTTAGCAAGGGGCGCCAGTCGGCGGAGTCGTCCGAGCGTTTCCTGCAAAGCCAGCTCGACAGCCGCCGCAGCGAACTGCAAGCGGCCGAGCAGCTGCTCGCCGACTTCAAACGGGAGCATGCCAGCGCCTTGCCCCAGCAGCAGAGTACCAACGTCGCCCGTCTCTATGGTTTGCAGGAGCGCTATGCCGAGAGCCTGATCACCCTGCAGCAGGCCAAGGCACGGGTCGATCAGCTATCGCTAGGGCAAGAGAGCCAGCTGGCCCGCCAACTGGATGAGAAGCTGCAGCTGATGCGTACCGAGCTGGTGTTGCTGCGAGCCCGCTACAGCGACGAGCACAGCAAGGTTCAGAGCCTGCGCTATCAGATTGACCAGTTGCAGCAGGAGTTTGAGCAGCTCAAATCCCAACCGGATATGGCCCGCGGGCCCGAGTGGCAGTTGGCCCAGACGCAGCTGACGGAGGCGGAGCAAAACGCCGCTGGCTTGAAGAGTCAGCTGGATGGGCTGGACAAGGTGGTCGACTCCCAGGGCGATACCGAGCGCCAGCTCGCCGAGCTGGAGCGGGATCTGGCGGTCAAGCGCACCCTCTATCAGGATTTGCTGCTGCGCTATGAGAAGGCCAAGGTGACCGGCGATCTGGGCAACTTCGAGCAGGGGGAGCGGATCAAGGTGATCGACAAGCCCTTTGCCCCCAGCAAGCCGAGCAACTACCCGCTCTGGCTATTTTTGCTGGCGGGCATTGTTGGCGGGCTGGGGCTGGGCTGCGGTCTGGCGCTGGTGGCCGAACTGGCGGATGCCAGCCTGCGCCGCTCCGATCAACTGGCCGCCCTGGTCAAGGCGCCGGTGCTAAGCCGCATTCCCTACTGCGAGCCGGTGCCGGACTATCCATCCAATAGTGATCATGCGCTGGATGGGCAGGTGCTGCCCTTGTCACCAGAACCGGGTTGATTGCCGTAAAAGCGGGCTATCAGCCGGAATCTGAATATTTCTGAAAAGGCCTTTTGATAAGGCCTTTTTTATATCGTGCAGATAGCGGAGTAAACACCGCGGCAAGCCGATAAAAGAGGAAATAGGCTGCATTTTCTATTTCCGTTTGTTGACTGTGGTTTTATCCAGTGATACAAGTGGAGCCGGCTCAAATCTATTGATAATGGACTCATAAATCAGTCGCTGGTTGGTAATACAGTGATTTTAATATTATCTATTGGTTGTGATGACGAGTGGTAGAGCGGAGTTAGATGGAAGGCGTTACTAACACATTAATAGCGCTTTCCATCTAATTACTGTTATGTGAATTATTGGAATCCTACGTAAGTGATTGAAATATGATTTCTGAAGACAACTGGCAAGATCACTATTGGAACTATCTGGCTCGCCTCGAAGTCGGTGCAATCGACCGAAGTTTTGAAGACTTAAAGCCTTGGGATTCTTTAGCTGAAGATTGTATGAACTTAGCTATTAAAGCTCCATTTCTCAAAGGTAAAAACTCAGGTTCAAAATCCATCAAACTTTCTGCTGCATTTTTGAAGCGTACCATGAGTGATTTTAGAGGTGCGTGGTTATTGATTAATTGGGGTTATCCTTACCAAGCTGCATGTGTCGCTGCTTCGCTTTATGAAAATGCACTTGTTGTTAATTGCCTTGTTGAGTGTCAAGACTTGGCTGATGAAGTTCTACTTAACAAGAATGGTGATGTTCCTTGGGGGGCTCAAAAACTTTGCAAAATGGCAGCATACAAAGATTTATACGGGAGCGTTCCGGATGAATTTCCAAATAATGATGAATTTAATACGGCTTGGAAAATGTGTTATCACAACTACAAGCTATTGTGCAAAATGAAGCACCCTACGTTACAACAGGTAGCAGATGAGACAAGGTCTGCCTTGAATCATAAAGGTGAGTTTGCAGTTATCCCATTACCGGACACTCGTAACGAAAGCCTCGCTTTGAAGCATATGTTGATGATTATCTGTATTTCCAAGCTGTTCTCTGCCACCAAATGTTTTGCAAAGGCTGTCGATTGTGCTTCTGATGATCCTGAATATGAGCAATTTTACAGTGAAGCACTAAAAGTGTACTCAAATTTAAGAAGATGTATCGGTGAAAGTAAAATTAAGGATATTTCGATCAAAGCATATGGGTTTAAATTCACATAACAAACTGTTTAAGAGTGGTGAAATTACATGTCAATATGGCAATAACGTCACGACCGGAGCCAGTTCGAGAGTAAGTGTTTTTGGGGAGGGGCGAAGTGGCAACCTGGGAGGGTTTTGATGAGTTTAATAGAAATATTGTAAAAAGACCGCGAATGTCCGATTACGCTTCGCTAATCGAACCTACAGCCCTTGCTTCCGGAAAATATCGAATGCTGCAAGGCAGCTTATTTTAAACTTGAGGATCGATGAATCAACCCATGGCGCTCACTGATGGCTACACGTTCTGCATCGCAGGCACCGGTACGGAATACCGCTTGTGCGCTCCCAATCTGCTCCCCGAAGCGGTAGACCCAATAGCCATGCAGGCTGCTGCCAATCAGTCCCTCGACCTACATCCCTGTGCTGCATTGTCACGAGCTGCTTCAAGAGCTCGGAGCGCTGCCGCCTTTATGTTGCTATGTGTGGGACGAGCCGCGCAGGCAGAAGCCATTCTCCGAGAGGTGATCTCCGCGCAGATGGTTTCAGAGGACGATGTTGCTCGCGTTAGCTCAGAACTACGCCTGGTGCAGGTTTTGCAGCGGCTCGACCGTTTGGACGAAGCTGTCAGCTTGGCCTCCCAAGTAGTTGAACGGTTGCAACCAAACTCCCTTATGCTGCATTTCGCACTGCATCATCTTGGCAAGGCTCTCGTACAGACCGGCGCCTATGATAACGCTCGCGCCGTGCTCTCAGAGGCTCTCTCTCTACGCCAGGCTCTTGGCAAGAGTGAACTTATTGCATCCACTCAGGAGGCGTTATCGTTGTTGCCCTCAGAAGAACAAGAGGCTCAGCATCCATATGGTCAGACCTGGCATATTGGTCAATCGGGCTAATTTCGTCAGGGCGACTAGCCTTTGTGCTCTGCATTCAGATCATCACCGTCACAAAAAAATCAGGGAGCCATAGCTCCCTAATCGCGACACACGGGGTGATTCACTAGCCGATGGCTGGCGTTTGTTGCCAGTTAGCTTGCTGCAGGCGTCCCTGATTACGGCGTTGATAGCGCCAGGCCAGCAGTAGCGGCATACCGAGCAGCAGCTGGGCGGCCAGCGGGATCTCCTCGATGGGGGCGGCCAGTGCCCCTTCCGGAATAATGCCCCCCTCAATTTCGGCCGCCAGTTTGAGCTCCAGCGCATTGCCAAAGTCGGCGAAGGTGGTGGCATTGATGACAAATGCATCCTGACCGCCCGCCACGTTCTCCACATACCACTCTTGCAGTACCCCATCGGCATAGTCCTGACCTATGGTGATGCCGTTGATGGTATCGATGCCGGAGGCGAGCAGTTGATCCCGCACGGTAGAGGTATCCAGCCCGTTGTTCTGGATACCGTCACCCGACACATCCATCACCTGGCGGGCGGCGGTGAAGTTGTTGGTATCAAACTGCTGGGCACCAAAGGCCATGGCCGAACCGGGGGCCGTCATCCCCGCATAGGGGCGTACCAGGGCATCCAGAGTGGCGGCGAAGTTGTTGATGGAGGTCATGTCGTAGAGGTGGAACCAGTCGGTCATCAGACTTTGCTGGTTGCTGCTGCTCCACATGATCATCTGTACGGCGATGGAGCCGAGTTTGCCGCCACTGGTGTCGAGGATGGCGCTTTGTACATCCTGACTGTAAAAGGCGTCCACATACCCCTGTAATTGCAGATTGAATTCCGATGAACTGACGCTGCCTGACACATCCATCAGCAGTTGCAGTTCGGTATCGACTTCGGTCAAGGCGTATGCGGGGGAGGTTACCAACAACATCCCCAGCAGCCCTGCCAACGGTTTGAGTTTCATTGCTCACTCCTTCTCCCTGGCGCTAGTGCCAGCAGGGGGAATGAATAAAGCGTGCCAGCTTTGTTGCATCCTCTGACTTGGCTTGATCCGGGTGAGGCCGGGCAGGCATGGAACTTGCGACAGGGGTCAAAAGCGCTGATAACCGGCAGGAGTTACGATGGAGATCCGTCCCTGGCAGTGGGCACCCAACTGGCTGCTACTTGGTTTGGCCAATCAGTGGGGCATGGTGTGGCTCAATATGGGCCACTTCAATCTGCTGGTGGTGTTGCTGATTGCTATCTGGTGGCAAATTGCATCGCGGGTTGCACCGAGCTGGCGCCCGCATCCACTGGCGCTCGCCCTCTTTATCCTGCTGATCCTGATCCCCAGCGCCAGTTGCAAGGCGCTGGCCTGTCTGCTGTTGGTGGCCTCGCTGTGGCGCCGTCATCAGAGTGGCGATGAGCGGGCGGTGTTGCAGATTGTGCTCGCCTTTACCGTGGCGGTGTTGTGGGGGCAGCAGGTGTTTGCCCTGCTCTCCGGCCCTGTGCTGGCGCTCGATGCCTGGGGGGTGGGCCAGTGGTTGCAGATGCTTGGCTGGGAGACTCGTCTTGATGGCAATCGCATCGAGCGGTTGGGGGGCCATGCCTTGATTGTGCTCAAGGGGTGCTCCTCGTTTTCTCAACTCTATCTGGTGGTGCTCTCCTGGCTGGTCTCCTGCTGCTGGCTGGCGCCGGAGCGCCCACTCTACCGGCAGTGGCCCATGTTGCTGCTGGTTTGCCTGCTCTATATCGGGGCCAATCAGCTGCGGCTGGTGCTGATGAGCCTGGATCTGCGCTGGTATGGCTGGCTGCATACCGGCTCGCTGGCCCAGCTCTATCAGTGGGCCATCATGTTGCTGGTGATGACCATCCTCTTTCTAAGGGAGCGCCATGATTCATCTATCTAGGGGATATCTGCTGCTGTTGCTGGTGGCGCTGCTCAGTGCTGCCGCCATGGGCTGGCGTTATCAGAACCGGGCAGTTAACGAGGGGGCCAAGCCCATGCTGCTGGAGCTGGTCCAGTTGGGATGGCGCTTGCGGGTGGCCACGCCGGTATTGGGCGGCACCTATGTCAGCTATCAGCTGGCCCATCCCCGCTGTGACGGCCTGTTGCAGGCCATGCTGGTGGCGCCGGATCAGGAGGCGATGTCAGTGACGCTGGCGAGTGAAGGGATGAGTCAGGGGGTAATGTTTTTAGGCGAGTTGCACCAGAGCCCGCCGCTGCTCTCGTACCGTCTTACCCAGGGTTGGCGCAAATTGTGGGGGCTGACCCCTTATCCCCTATATCGGGTGGCCTTGCCGACCACCTGCCTCGGCCTTATTGCGCCGCCGCTGGGGTGACCGACCCCGATTCACCGTTTGGCAGAATGCGGATCAGCAAGGTATTGGGGGCCAGCATGGGGTCATAGCGGGGCTCCAGTTCAATGGCGCGAGCTCCCAGCAAGCGGGTGAGTGCGGTCAGCCGCACGCTCGCCATCCGCGCACTCTCCAGCATGTCGGTTTGCAGCCCGGGGCCGCTTACCAGCGCAATCCGGGCCGGATCCTTGCGTCCTAAAAACTGATGCAACTGCTGCTCCTGATCCGCTGGCAGTTGTGTCTCCGCTTGCTGGTACTGCAGTTGCAGCTGGGGCTGTTCAGCCATTTGCTGTTCCCGCAACTGGTTGAGGATCGGCAGGGTCTCATTGACCGGCTCCTGACGGGCGCAACCGGTGAGGATCAGCAGCGGCAACATCAGGGGCAACAGGCGGCGCAGGGCGCAGTCTTTGGCTGTGGAGCGGGGAATCTGGTTGGCCATACGCAGTCACTTCAGGAGGATGAGTTGGCACCAGTTTGCAATGTTTTCAATCCCTTGGCCAGTTGTTCAATCTCGCGGCGCCACTGGATCCAGGCGGCAGAGGGCAGTTGCTCTGCCACCTGCCAGCGGGTCGGCAGCTGATCCCGCAGGCGCTCCAGCAGCAGGGCGGCTTCCACCTGATAGCGGGCCTCCTGCTCCAGCCAGGCGAGCCAGCGCAGATCCTCGATGGCTTGCTGCAACAGCAACAGATCGTGGGAGAGGCGGTGCGCCTCGCAGGCTTGCGGGCCGAGCAGCATAAAGTCGCTCTCCCGCCCGTCGGTGGGGTCATAGGGCAGGGCGGTGGGCATGCGGCCATGCCACTGCAAATAGCCCTCGGCGCCGCTTTGCCACAGATAGAACCCGGCGGCTCTCGGGGTGCCCAGATTGTAAAACCAGGGGGTGACCTTGTGCTGTCGCACCCGCGCCACATCGGCCTTGTCGGCGCCAAAACCTGCGTTGATCAGGGCAATCTCCACCTCTGCCAGCAGACCAACTTGACCCGGATGATTGAAGTGGCCTGCGCGGATCACCGCCGGATCCCGCCGTTTCATCTCCCGCGCCAGGCTGGTGATGGCGGGCAGGGTGGCGAGATCCGGCTCATCAAACAGGCTCCATGCCAGCGGGGGCAAGCCGCTGGCGGTCAGTGCCTGTTGCCGCGCCTGCCACTGATCAAGCTGGCTGGCAGGGTCACTCCCCCAGCGCTTGAGCGGGGTATAGGCCAGCAGGGGCGGCACAAAGCCGAGCCCGGCCGCCTCTCCCATGATCTCCCGCATCCCCGCCTCATCCTGTGGCAGGGCGGGTGAAAGGCCGCTGATCCCGAGCTTGGCGAGCCGCTCCAGATCGCAGCGACTGGCCTCTGCGATCTGCTGCTTTAGCGCCTCGGGGTCGGGGTTCAGCCAATTCAGATACGGGGGGGCTTCGACATAGATGCCGACCGGCTTGCTGGCCGCGGGCAGAGTCAGCGGCAGCACCTCGATAGTCAGCGGTAACTGCACCAGTTGCTGCTGGCTGAGCAGCTGAATATTGCCCAGATAGTGACCGGCAGGCGCATCGCGTGGGACGGTGATCTGCAGTACCAGACGCCGAGGTACGCCTGCCAGCAGGGTGAGTCCGACGATCCCCTCGACCAGCTCCTGATCCGAGGGGGCTAGCAGGGTGCCGCTCGCCTGCGGGCGAACCAGATGCCACTTGCCGTAATAGGGGGTCAGCGCCAGCGGCGATCCTGCCTGTTCGGGGGGCTGGATCACCAGCAATGGGGCCGGATCGTCGGTGGCGGCGTGGATGGCAAACTCCAGCAACAGCTGGCTGCCACGGGCGGCCAGCACCGGTTGCGCAGCTTGCGTCAACGCATCGGCTGCAGATAGCGGGGCGATCTGCAGGGTTGGGGCGGCATCCGTAATCGGCGTGAGGCTTAGCTGCTGCGAAGCTGGGGTTGGGGAATAGGGGGCCAGAGTCCACTTTTCCAAAAACAGCTGGCGCTGCTTGGTCAGCACGCTTGCGGTAGCGTCGGCCAATACGGCGAGATCTTTTCCACTATTCGGGAGAGCCTCTTTGCTGGTGCTGGCCGGATAGGGGGCAAGCAGCAGCCCCGCTAGGTATTTGGCATCCGGTGAGTGACCCACCAATGTGATAGTGAGCGGGCCGCCGCGGTGGTTCAGGGTGACATGGACCGGGCCGCCTTGACGCGCCCCGAACAGCTGCCAGGGATCCGGATTTGGCAGTGCCTCGCGGGATTGTCCCGCCAGATAGCGCTGCGTGAGCCACTCCTGTGGTTGCCACTGTTCGGCCCAGATGGGCTCGCCATTGACCAGCACGCTGCGCTCGAAGGGATGGGGCAGGTACTCCCATTCACCTGGGTCATCCAGCCAGAGGGTGAGCTGGTAGCGCCCCTTGGCGACCTCCAGCCGTACGCCATCCAGATTGCGCAGCCCATCGCGCACAAGGGCATCGCCGGAGGGGCGCAAGATGGGGGTGGGATGGCCAATCAGCCGGGGATCCCCCGGGCTCAGGGGCTCAAAGCCGGTAAAGCGGGGGGCGGTGGAGGCCCCCAGATCCAGCGCAATGGTGCCCTTAGGCAGGGTCAGACCGGGCACCCAGTACCAGCGGTGAATGGTCATGGAGGGGGCGTTATCGGCCATAAAGAGATAGAGCTTGGTGATTTTGTCCAACGCCAGCGCTCTGGGTTGGCTGGTGCGCCACTCGCTCAAGGCAAAGCGCTGGGTGAAGGGGCCGGGTGCGACAATCCGCTCCAGATTGACCCGGCTGCGGTAGTTGACCGAGGCCTCGTCGTCGATACGCAGGATCAGGGTTTGCGGGTGGGCGCTGGGGTTATGGCCCTCGATCACCAGTTCATCATCGCTGCCTATTGGCCAGTTGTGGGTGCTCAGATCGAGCCGCTGGGGTGTCTGGTTACTGGTTAGGGGCAGCGGGGTCTGCCCCTCCAGCCGGGTGGCGGCCATTGCTGCATGGCAGCAGAGCAGGATAACCAGCCAGAGCCCTCTGCTCATCTGGCCAGCCCCTTTAGCCAGTTGTTCAGCTCGGCAGCCTTGTGATCCCAGCTTTGCAGGGCCACCTGCTGTTGGCGAGTGTGGCGCCCTTCGCTGCGGGTGAGCCCCTCCCAGCCACTCTCCTGAAACCAGCCCGGATTGGATTGATCAAAGGCGGCCCGATTGATGGCCTGGGCCAGGCTCTCTCCATCGTGGGGCAGCTGGATCTGATCCCGATAGCCATCGAGAGCCGGAAAATCGGTGCTGACGATGGGGCGCCCTGCGGCCAGATACTCGCGCAATTTCAATGGATTGCAGGCACGGATCTGGGCGTTGTCGACAAAGGGCAGCAGACTCACCTGCCAGTGCTGGGCATAGGCCGCCAGCGTGTGATGGGGACGGGGCCCCAGCAGATGGATATTGGGGAGCCCCTTGAGGGGGGAGATATCGGTCTGGACCGGGCCAATCAGCACCAGATCCCAGTGAGGCAGGGCGGCAGCCGTCTCTGCCAGCAGGGGGATATCAATCCAGTCGCTCAGGCTGCCGTAAAATCCGGCAATGGGGCGGCCGGAGGGGAGATCCGCCGGGCGTTCTCTGGGGGGCATAAACAGCTCGAGATCCACGCCGTGGCTGAGGAGCCGGGTTTTATGGGGGGGAAAGCGGCTGGCCAGCGCGGGGCTGGCGGCCAGAATGAGATCGGCTTTTTCCACCAGTCGGGCTTCGCAGTGGGCAATGGCTTGATGATCCACCCCTGCCAGCGCCGAGAAGTCATCGCCGCAGTAGTAGATCACCGCCCTCTCATCCAGCTTGCCAATCAGATCGACGGCGCTGGGCAGGGAGATCCAGAGCAAGGGGCGATCCAGCTCGGGCAACTGGCGCCGGATCTGCGCCGCCAGCCAGTGGCCATTGATCTTGCCCGCCAGCCGACTGCCCGGCAGTGGCAAGGCGAGCGGCGGCAGAACCCGGGGGCTGCTGACCTCTGATGGCGCAACCGACTGGCTGCCAGCATGGCGCGCGCCGCACAGCACCGCCCCCAGTTTGCGGACGATACGGGTGAGATCATGGAGGGTAAAGCGGGGACAGCGCATGCCGATGGAGTTGACCCAGAGCACTTGATAATCGGGCAACAGACGCTTGATCAGGTGCTGGGTGCTGGAGGGGTGCTGGCCCCAATCCTCGCCCAATACCACCAGTTGCGGCAGTGAGTGTGGTTTCATGCAAAGGTCTCCGAAGCGTGTGCGGGGTCGCTGTGATCTTGTGGCTGCAAGGGGCGCAGTACGGTGGCCGGTACACCCGCAGCCAGCACACCTGCGGGCAGATCCCGGGTGACGACGCTGCCTGCGGCGACAATGGTGCCGGCGCCTATAGTGACACCGGCCATCACCATCACCCCGGTGCCAAGCCAGACATCCTGCTCCAGCACAATGGCCCCCACCTGTTCATCGCGATCCGGTTTACCAAGAGCGCGGTCGCGGGCGTTGACCGGGTGCCCCGGGTAGCCCGCCAGAAAGGCACGCCCTGCAATCCGGACGTTATCCCCCAGCACTATCTTGCTGCCTACCGCCAGGGTGGTCTGCCAGCCAATGCCGACATTGCGGCCAATCACCAGCTTTGGCGTCTGGCTCGATGCCCGGCCGCTGATGGTCATGGCGGCGCTGAGGCGGCAGTCGGCACCAATTTCGATGGTGACCGGACCGCTGATATAGGGGATGCCGCCATAGAGATAGAGGCGCGGGGCGGGGGCCGTGAGGCGAGATTGAAACAAGGGTGTCCACCAGAGGGTGCGGGTCAGGGTCGCCAGCGCGTTGTTGCCCAGCAGATAGAGCCGATAAAGCAGCCGATGCAGGGGTGGGATCACGGGGAGTGACCAGTGGCGGGCGCTTTTGGCCAGACGCCATACCCGGCGAGCCAGTGGCGTCTCTCCCTGTTTGGCCCAGCTTTTCATCCGGTGCAGGTTGATGGTGTTCATGGCGACCTCTCCCTCTGGTGCAGTCCGTTGCTCGCTAAGCAGAAAGCAGGGATCGGGCCAACAGGACGACCCCAGCGTGATCGGGCCAAATGGGGATAAGAGGAGAGTCAGATTGCGCCGGTCGGTGCAATTTGCAGCCAGCGTTGTGCAAAACGCAAATGCCAGTCTCATTCTGGGCTTGTTCAGGCCGGTTAAGCCGCACAGAGGGGCTATCGCTTCAGGGCGGGAGTGAGTGGCGTGGGCTTTGCATTAGCGGTAGCTGACCCGAAGCGGGATGCTTCGGGAGGCTGGGAGGCCCTATGAAACTTGGTGTAAACCAGATTGCCATGCTCTATTACGCCGGCGGCTTGCTCCTGATGAAGGGGATCTCCCTGCTGATGTTGCCGGTGCTGACCCATCAGCTGCTCCCTCGTGAATACGGTCAGCTGGAGGTGCTGCTCACCCTTATCAATCTGGGCTCCCTGATCCTTGGCTTCGGGCTGGTGGATGCCCTCTACCGCTTTGCCGGACTGGCGAAAGATGAGCAGGAGCGCCAGCAGGTGGTGGCCCGCATGTTTGGGCTGGTCTGGCTGATCGCCCTGGCCAGTCTGGTGCTGCTCTGGCTGTTGGCACCTGTGGTGCAAGCCTGGCTGCCGGTGGAAACCCGCCTTGCGGATGTGCGCTGGGTGCTTTGCGCCCTGCCGTTTGAAGGGGTGATCGGCGTGCCACTTGCATGGCTGCGGATGCGCAATCAGGCCCGGCTCTTTTTCGTGGCGACCGCAGGCAAGGCGGTGATCCAGTCGGTGCTGACCGGCTGGTGGCTTTGGCTCGGCTGGGGCGTGAGCGGGGTGCTGGCTTCCGGCACCCTGACCTGCGTTGCACTGGCGCTGCTGCTGAGCCTCTGGCAATGGCGAGATAGCGGGATCCGCTTTGACTGGCAGCACTATCGGCCGCTGCTGCGCTATGGATTGCCCCTGGTGGTGAGCGGGCTGGCAGGCTTTGCCCTGAGCGGACTGGATCGCTGGCTGCTGGCCGATGTGGTGGGGGAGGCGCTGCTTGCCTACTACGCGGTGGCGGGCAAGCTGGCGCTGGCGGTGGGGCTGTTGCTGCAACCCTTTGCCCTCTGGTGGTATCCCCGCCGTTTCATGCTGCTGCGCGAGCCGGATGGACTGCGGCTCAATGCCCACTACAGCGTGATGGGGTCGGTACTGGGGTTTGTCACCGCGGGCATCGTCGGGCTCACTGCCCCCTTGCTTATTCGCTGGCTGACTCCCGAGAGCTATCATGGAGCGATCGCCTATATTCCGCTGCTGGTGCTGGGTATGGCGGTGCGCAATGTTTCGGACTTGCTCAATGTCGGCTGCTTTAGCGGCGAGAAGAGCAATGCCCAGATGGTGATCAATCTGGGCTGCAGCGCCCTTGGGGTAGCAGGCTTTCTGCTCGCCATCCCCCCCTTCGGGGTCGCCGGGGTGATCTGGACCCTGCTGCTGGTCTATCTGGTACGGGCGCTGGCCTTTTATCTGGTGAGCCAGCGGTTGCTGCCGCTGCCGTATCGCCTCTCGACCCTCTGGGCCAGTTCCCTCGGGGCGCTGGCGATGGTCTGGCTCGGCCAATGGTGGGCAGGATCATGGCTCGTCTAACGCCAGCCATCTGGGCAAGCGCCATCTGTCTGGTGCTGGCCCTGCTCTGGTGGCGGTTGCCCCATCCCTTGCTGCTGCCGGTGCTCGGCCTTGCCATTCCCGCTATCTGGTTTGCCCTGCGCTGGCCCTTCTTGATGGTGCTGGGGTTTGTCACCTTCTCCTTTTTTCGGCTGCATGAGGTGTTCCCCCAGCTCTATCCCCTCAAGATCCCGCTGCTCTTCTCGCTGGCCGCCATCGGCGCACTGGTCTGGCACATTTTGCTGACCGGCCGGATCAAGCCCTACTGGAGTCCAGCCCTGAGCTGGCTGACGGCCTTCTTTGTGATGGTTTCCATCGGTGTGCTGTTTGCCAGCAACCGGGGCGAGGCGATCGCCACCTGGACCGGCAGCTATAGCAAGATCTATCTGATGACCCTGGCCTCCGCCTGGCTGGTGCGCACCCCGGGGGATTTTGCGCTGGCGGTGCGCACCTTCGTGGTAGCGGGTTGTCTGGTGGCGCTGGTGGCCCTCTACAACAAGGCGAGTGGGATCGGGCTGGTGGAGGGGACCCGGGTGACCATAGGGCGCGAGCTGGGCTCTGTGCTGGGGGATCCCAACGATCTGGCGCTGGTGCTGCTCTTTCCTGCCGGCTTTTCGCTGAGCTTGCTGCTCAATCAGGGCAATGGGGTGGGAGGGCGTTTGCTGGGGGGGCTTGGCTTTGCGCTGACTGCGGCCGCCATTATCGCCACCCAGAGCCGGGGTGGTTTGCTGGGTATCTGCGCCGTTGGTGGCCTGTTTGCCTGGCAGCGGGTGAAGTCGAAAACCCTGTTGATCTCGCTGGGTATGGTCGCGCTGGTGGTGCTGTTTGCCGCCGCCGGGATCAGCGATCGGGCATCTGGCGGCGCCGCCGAGAGCGGGGTCGATGCCTCGGCCATGGGGCGGATCTACGCCTGGCAAGCGGCCTGGGGCATGGCGCTGGGCCATCCGCTGGTGGGGGTGGGCTTGTCCAATTTCTATTACAACTACTTCTTCTACAGCCCCCATTGGGATGGACTCAATCATGCGGTGCACTCCACCTGGTTCGGGGTGCTGGCTGAAACCGGCTTTGTCGGGCTGGCGCTGTTTATCGGCATGGTGGCGGTGACCCTGCGCGGTGGCTGGCGTTGCCAGCTTGCTGGCATGCCTCCTGCAGTGATCACTGCGATGCAGGGGGTGATGGCCAGCATGGTTGGGTTTGTGATTTCGGGATCCTTCCTGACCCAGGGCTTTACCTGGCCCATCTATCTGGAATTGGCGCTGGCCGTCGCCGCCATCAAGTACGTGCAGCAGGCGGCCAGAGAGGTGAAGGCCACCTCTGAGGATCATCAGGAGGCAACCCGGTTGCCGGCAGTGCTACCAAAGGGAGCAAGAGGATGAACGCAACCCCTGTTTTGCTGGTTCACTACGGAGAGGACTGGATCCGCGGCAGCGAACGCTGCCTGCTGGATCTGCTGGCCCACCTCGATCGCAGCCGCTTTACGCCGTTGCTCTGGTGCAATAGCCCGACGCTGGCGGCAGAGGTGGCCACCCTCGGGGTAGAAACCATGGTCGAGCCGTTCAGCCTGCTGCTGGGATGGCAGGCGCCCCGTTTTGATCTTGCGGCCCATCGGTGCCTCTCCCGGCGAGCCAGAGAGCTCATCACCGAACGGCAGATTGGGCTGGTGCACGCCAACAGCGCGGCTCCTTGTCAGTGGCTGGCGGGGGTCTGTCGGGCGTTGCAGGTACCGCTGGTGTGCCACCTCCATGCCCGTTATCAGCCCAGAGACAGATTCAGCTTGCGGGTCCATCGGGCAAGTGTGCTGATCGGGGTGAGCGAGCCGGTGTTGACCGGTTGGCGCCAGGATGGCTGCGCGGCCGATCGGTTGATCCGGGTACCCAACGGGGTCGATGCCGCTCGCCTGAATGGCGGTGCTCACTGGCCGGTCGTCGGCATGCTGGGCTTGCCACCGGGGGATATGATCATCGCCACCGTTGGCTCCCTGATCAAACGCAAGGGGATTGATCTGCTGATCCGCTCGCTGGCTGCCCTGATGGCATCGGGGGAGGAGGCTCAGTTGCTGATTATTGGCAGCGGCCCGGAGCGGGAAGCATTGATGGCGTTGGCTGTCGAGCTCGGGGTGGCCGAGCGGGTCCACTTTTTGGGCGAGCGGCCGGACAGTGCCGCTATCTTGCGGGGCGGGGTGGATCTGCTGGTCTCCGGAGCCCGTGAGGAGGTGTTTGGTCTGACGTTGGCGGAGGCGGGCATGTTGGGGCTCCCGGTCAGTGCCTATCGGGTGGGCGGCATCCCCGAAGTGGTGGAGGAGGGGGTGACCGGCTTGCTGGCAACCCCGGGGGATTGGGCCGAGATGGCTGATCACTGGCGGCAATTGAGCAATCCGCAGCGCCGATGTGAAATGGGGCGGGCCGCTAAGTTGCGTGCCGCACAGTTGTTCACGGTGGCGCGCTATGTTGACGAGGTCACGGCGGTTTGGGACGCCGCGCTGGCTGGTCGTTGGCACGCAACGGCCCCCACACCCTTCCGACCACTCATTCATTGGGCGGGGCAACGACTCCTTGCCAGAGGTCGCAATATGCTGGCGAGTGGGATGGCAAGAGTGGCGCAAAAAGTGCAACTGGGGTTTGGCCGCCGCAAGGTGCCAGAGTAAGGGAGCAGCAAGATGAGCATGCAAACTGAGCCGGTGTTTGGAAAGATCATCGTCGTGGATCCCATCCCGTTTCGCGGTGGCTCCAAGGTTGCGACCGAAGTGCTGCTCGATGAGTTGGCCAAGCGGATGCCCGGGCTCACATGCCATGTGTTGACCCAGGATCCCGACTCCTGGTCCCGTTGTCAGCATCATCCTCTTTGGCTGCCCCACATATTGAAGGGGCGGGAGTCCGGCATCGGCTATCTGCTCAAACAGGGGTGGCAGACCCTGCTGATCCTCTGGCTGGTGTTTCGTCTGGGGGAGGTGAAGTGCCTGGTGGCGGCGTCCGGGCCGGGGGTGGATCTCTGCTGTTACTGGGCTGCCCGCTGGTTGCGGTGCCGGGTGGTTCAGCTGATCCATGGCCCTGTGGGGTGCTCGGGGCTCTCTGCCAGAGCCTTGCAACGGGCGAGTTTTGTCTTTTATCTGGAATCAACCCGCAGCTCCCTGGCGGCATTGCTGGCCCGGCTTGGCGAGACCGAGTTTCCGTCACACTGGCAGCCATTTACCAACGGCTTGAGCGAGATTGATTGGCCCAAAGCGACCCTGGGGGGGACTCGTATTTTGTGGGCGGCCTCGTTGCTACGCTGGAAAGGGCTGGAGACCATGCTGGCCGCCCATCAGATGATCCCTGACGCTCGCCCCGAGCTGATGGTGTGCTATCTGCAACCCAGGGGCACGCTGCAGCCCTGCAGCCAGCCTCAGCCACAGCTGCCAGACACGCACTGGTATGCCAACCCCGCCAATCTTGACGAGATCCGATCTCAATGCGGCATTTTTGTCTCCACCAGTCATCTGGAACCCTTTGGTCTCTCCATTCTGGAGGCCATGGCGGCAGGATTATGCGTAGTGATCCCGGCCGATGGCGCCTGGTGGGATCGACACCTCACCGATGAAGTGAATTGCCGCAAATATCAGCCAAACGATCCCGGCGATCTGGCGCGGGTGCTGGCCAGCCTCAATGCCATGCCCGACGTGATCAAGCGACTTGGCCATCATGCCCGCCTGCATGCCATGGCCCATTACAACGCGGCGGATACCTATCAAAGCACACTGGATCAGTGGGAAGGCATGTTGCGATGGGATGCGTTGAGCCTTGCCGTGCATGGTTAGCGCGCAGTGATTCCCCACGGGAAGGATGGTGGCGTATGAGGGACTTATGGTCAGACTGGTTGCGGGAGGCTGGGTGACTCCGCCACTCTGATGCAGTTACGGCCGGATGATTTGGCGGTGTAGAGCGCAGAATCAGCCAGTTTTACCAGTTCAGATGGCTGCCAGTGACTCGATGGTCTGAGGCAGGCAACACCCATGCTAACGGTCACCAGACCGGTGGCATTTTGTGCGTGTGGCTGCGCCAGTGCAAAAATCAGTCGCTGGATATGTTGGGCAATTTCATAGGCGGATTGACGCTCGACATGTGGCAGCAGGATGACAAATTCCTCTCCGCCGTAGCGAGCCACCAACTCCCCCGAGCGGCGCCCGGATTGCGCCAGGGTATGGGCCAGCAATCGAAGGCACTCGTCACCGGCAACGTGGCCATAGAGATCGTTGAACTGCTTGAAATGATCGATGTCGAGCATGATGAGCGCAATCGGCATCTCTGTCTGAATACAGTGTTCCCAGGCCTGGTTCAATGAGTTGTCGAACAGACGACGGTTGCCGATATTGGTGAGCCCGTCGGTATTGCTGAGCGCTTTCAGTTTCCGGTTCGCTTCCGCCAGCTCCTTGGTTCTGAGCTCGATAATGAGCTCCAGCTCATGTTGGCGCTCCTCCAGACTGGTCATCGGGTAAATTTCGCTTTCCCGAGCAGCACTGTAAGGGATGGAGATACTGCTGTGAGCAATTTTCCACACCATGGCTTCGTGTCGAAAAATCAGCACCAGTCTGGCGGTTCTGCGGGAGAGGATAGGTTCTGATTTCGGTAGATGGATATGGAAGAAGGCGGTCACAGCCACCACATCCGCGGCCAGATCTTGCAGGGTCACATCGAGTATTTCCAGGCGGATCCTGCCCGGGATCTGGGCAAAATCGCGGCGGGTTATCCGGATCCACTCATCCCTATCGGTAACCAGAACATCACTGCTGCCGGCAAAACCGCTGAAATTGTCGCTAAACCGCGTGGTGAGCCGATCATCCCGTGATGAATACATCTCGATGTACTCGTCAAACAGTGAGCGGATCAACTGTTCCCGTTCAGTGGTCATTGCGCTGGGCCCATGTGAAGTGGTCACGTTTTTCAAACGTTCGATTGAACTATAGTCAATTATGTCATTTTAATTGGCTATCTATCTTGATTTTTCTCGTTTTTTTGTTCAATTTCCGCACTTGGCAAGTGTCCGTAAGGTCAGTCAGAACAAGGTGCCATGTAGAGGGTTAGCATGGCTGTCCGGTGCATATCCTCCCCATCTCTATTGCGCATCGGGGTGACCACCGGTGACAAGACGGCGGGTCTGCATGCAGATCCCCAGACTGCAGGCATCAGGTAACTCAGAGTGCCTCGCGGCGATCAATGGCTGGCGAGATAGGGGCTGATATCCACCTCGTCAATGAGCTCCGGGCTCATGTAACGCTTGGCATAGCGCAGGTAGACGCCAGAGCGGAGAAAGAGCGCAAACAGCTCGGGGTCGATATGGTGATCCTGTTGCATGAATCCCATGATGCGGATGGCCTCCGAAAGAGATTTGGCTTTCTTGTAGGGGCGATCGCCGGCGGTCAGCGCCTCGAAGATATCGGCGATGGCCATCATCCGGGCAGGGATGCTCATCTCGTCCCGTTTCAGCCGCTTGGGATAACCAGTGCCATCCATCTTCTCATGGTGTCCCCCTGCGATTTCCGGCACCTGTTTCAGGTTGGCGGGGAAGGGGAGTTTTTCGAGCATGATGATGGTCTGGATCATGTGCTCGTTGATCTTGTAGCGCTCCTCATCTGTGAGGGTGCCCCGGCGGATGGCGAGGTTGTAGAGCTCGCCGCGGTTATAGAGGTATTCAGGGGTGTTGACCTGAAATCCCCAAGGGTTGTCAGGGGCAAGGCGGTCGCGGTTGCTGCGGGTGAAGAGGTGATCCGGGCGATCGGCCAACAAGGGTTCGGTGACCGGCAGCGGTGGCTCCGCGGCCCGCTCTTTGCGCGCCAGTTCATCCTGAGAGATCCCAATCCGATCGGAGAGCGTGCGCTGCCAGGTGCGGCCCGCGATCTGTTGCAGCCTTGCAATATCCTCTGTGGCCATAAATTCGCCCCCTTCGTTGCAACGGGCGATAAAGGCAAACTCCTCATCCAGCTGTTGCCACTGCTGTTGCAGCGTGGCCTGTAACGTGGCCTCATCACCCCCATGGAGACGTGCCTGCCAGTAGGCAATCTCGGCATCCCGTTTCAGCACTTCAAAGCGCATCCTGACCTCGTGAATGCGATCGCACAGGGTTTCCAGCTTGGTGGCCTTGTCGACCACAAACTCCGGAGTGGTGACTTTGCCGCAATCGTGCAGCCAGGCTGCGATATGTATTGCTTCCCACTGTTTTTCATCGAGCGAGAAGTGTTGGAAGGGGCCCTCCTTGGCCTCACATGCCGCTTCTGCCAGCATCTTGGTCAGTTCGGGGACTCGTTGACAGTGCCCACCGGTATAGGGGCTCTTGGCATCGATGGCCCCTGCGATGAGCTGGATAAAGGCTTCCAGCAGATTGCGCTGCTCCTCCAGCAGTCGCTGGGTGGTGAGTGCCACGGCGGCGGTGGAAGAGAGCGCGTTGACAAATGCCATCCGCTGCGGGGTCAGGGACTTCTTCCGTTCATCGATCAGAAACACCAGGGTGCCGAGCAGTTGGCCATCACGGTTATTCAGGGCAATCGGCCAGAAGGTCAGCGGCGTGTCGCTCTCCTCAATGTAGGGAAACAGGATCTGCAATTCGCTGGTGACCAATGCAACGGGTTCCAGTTCTACCCCTTGCAAGCTCTGGAACAGTGGATGTTTTGGCTGATTGAGGGTTCCGATACTGTGGATCGGCGTTTGCTCCTGCACCTCGCCATTCCAGCACAACCCTGCCAGATCCAGCGTCTTGTTGCCGCTATCGGAGAGGTAGAGCATGCAGCCTGTTGCACCGGTCAGTTGCTGCATTTCGGTGAGCAGCCGCACCAGCAAGCGGGGGAAACTGGTCTCGCTGGAGAGGGAGGTGGAAAGCTGCAAAAAGCGCTGGATGGTCGATTTCATGTCGCCCATGGCCTGGGAGAGATCGATGATTTCAGCAATATAGGAGTTGACTCTGATCGGATCGTTGAAGTCGAAGTGGGCGATTTTTCCTGCTTCTTGAGTCAGGTCATCAAGGGGCCTGGCGGCGGTTCTGGCGAGCTTGATGGCCGCGAACAGGGCAAAGATCAGGAAGATGCCCGACAGAAGGAAGGTCTGATTGCGAATGGTGAAGGCGGTGGCCAGCAACTCATCGACAGGTGCTGCAATCCAGAGGGTTAATTTTGACCCATCGGCTTCCGGTAAAGTGATACGCATTCCTTGCCAATCATTGCCCTCTGATTTAAAGGAAAGACTATCTGCCTTCTGATTCTGACTGGCATTCATCAAGTGTTGGATCATAGGCAGGTCGGCTTCGGTCACTCTTGCAAGTCGATAAGCGCCATGTTCATGAATCACCATCCCACCTTTATGACTTGTCATTAGCTCGCCCTGCTCATTGACGATGGCTAGACGCATATTGGGGGTTATCTTGGCGGATTTGAGCAGGCGCTCGATAGCTCGGAGGTTCAGGCTCATCCCTATGACGCCAGCCCCATTTTGCATTGGTTCGGCAAAACTCAGGTACATCTCCTGAGTATCGTGCGAGATATAGAGAGGGGATTGCACCAGCTGTCCACTCTGCTTGGCCTGAATAAACCATGGATGCTCTATTGGATCAAAAAATTGTCCTGATTCCTTTTGCCGTTCAATGATGGTGAGATTGTCGGCCAGCGCGAAGGTCTCCGTAAGAGTGGTTGCCTCTTGATGCCGGATGCTCTTCACGATCCAGCGGGTATTGGCGGGCGGCGTTAGGTGTTGTACCTCGGTGTCGGCAGGCCAGCGCATGAGCCAGAATAGATCGCCGTTGTTGTAACCGGCATACACCGCGTTGGCAGAAGGTTGTCCTTTGAGCAGGGTTGTCATGTAGGGAAGGCTGGCCATCCGCTCTGACAGGGTCTTGGCTTCGGTCAGGCGCTGTTGGGCGAACAGATTGACGCTTAAAGCTGAGGTGCTGAACAGCCCTTCTAAAGCCTGAGTGGTGATTTGGCCAATCAGGGTGAATCTGTCTTCAGCCTCTTTCATCAGCATGGTTTTGGTTTGCCGATATTGGTGACCAAGAGTGATCAAGGCAAACACCAGCAATAAACCCAGAAACAGATGGGCAATATGAACATACAAGGGGATAACGCGGCGAATGAGATTCATGTTATCTCCTTAAATGGATGGGTTTGTTGAGTGGGGTATAAATGAGATAGCCCAACAGGATAATAGGTAGCTTCATGGTGTTCGCCCTTGCTGCATGCATTAAAGAGACCCCGTTGCGTAAACCACCAGATGACGATAAATGGAAAGGGGTGATAAATCCTTTTTTTTATTCACCCATCGCACTAGCCAAAAATGATCCACGGCGATGTTACCGCAGAGTTCTGTGATCGTGATTCTTTTCACTCTGGATATGGATTGAAACCCTCTTTTTGCGGGAAGTGCGCCGAGATATTCAGCAGCCTGGTTTCTTCATCCAGCGACACAGTAACGGTGGCGCCATGGGCTTCCAGCATGATTTTGCCATGATAGCCATTGTGACTGTGTGCTTCTTTGTTGTTATTAGAGGATGGGAATCTGTCGAACAGAGAGAGGACATTGTTGATATCCAGCAAGGTCGAGCTATCAATATTTAAAATAATGCTGTCGGGGTATTTCAGACAGACAATTTCCACGCAGGAGGAGGGCTCCGCATGCTCACAAGCGAGCCGTGTCAATATTTGAAACGCGGAATAACAGAGAAATTCGTCACCTGCGATGAATAGCTCGTCATAAAGGTAATTTTTGGGTTTGGTCAGCTTGATATCGAGCTTTTTCTCGGCATAGAGATTTTTGAATTGCACCGCAAGCCGGTTGAAAATATTAAAGAGCTGGACTTTACCCGCTTTCAAAACAAAGGTGCCGGTTTCAATCTGGTAAATCTCGCTGGCCAGCCGGGTCAATGCCAGTGCATCGCCTACAGATTTTCTGGTGATGGATAGCTGGGTTTTTTGGAGCATGTTGAGCGATGAGTCGGCCGCCAGCTCTTCCAGCAGGTGTAGCGCGTTGAGCAGGGGCTCCCGAATTTCATAGCGGATATTGAACTCGAGGCTCTCTTTGAGCGCATTGAGCTCAAGCATCTGATCGAACTCTTTTTGCAGATCTCTTCTGGCATGCACCAGCCGCATCAGATTGGCAATGCGAAAACGCAGCATCTCGATGTCGATCGGCTTGGTGATAAAATCGACGGCCCCCAGTTTCATCGCCCGTTTACGGGAATAGATATCATCCAGTGCCGTCATAAAGACGATGGGGATGTGCTCTGAGTGGGGATGTTCACGCAAAATTCTGGCGACATCGAATCCGTTCAGGTTGGGCATCATGATATCGAGCAGCACCAGATCGGGTGGATTATCTGATTGGCAGATCCTGATCGCTTTTTCGCCATCCTTGACCAACTTGAGATGAAACTCTTTGCGAAATACCGAGGTGATCAGCATCAAATTATCTGGAACATCGTCAACCACCAGAATGGTTGGACTATCCTGATTGCTGGCGACCAGATCGCTGTTGGAAAAACGGTGCAAACGACCGAATTCAAATTGTGAAAGTGGGGGCTGCGACTGGCTGGTTGCCAACAGCAGCCGAGTGATCCTGGTTTTAAGGGTATCGGGCTTGAGCGGGGTCAAGATAATGTCAGAGACTTTCGCCTGGACAAATTGTTCTATCAATGGGCGATCTGTCCCTGAGGTCAGGGTCAAAAATGGCAGTGTGTGATGAGGTGCCCTACTGCGAATATTTTTCAGCAGCGTGAGCAAGTTTGCCGAATCGAGATCGATATTGCAGATGATCATGGCGGCAGGGCCATCAGCCACGCAACGTTCCAGCGCCTCGACACTCTCCACCACCGTAATCTGGCTTATGCCAATGGCTCGTAACTGATTGCATAGCGCATCGCTGTGCACATTATCTTTTTCCAGTACCAGCGTGGGCCCGGAAATTATTTTTGCTATGTCCATATGGCTATCTGATGTGCCCATCTGTCGCTGTATCCTGCCAGCTCATTTTGAGCATGATAATATAGGGTGCATGACCCTGGTCAACCGATACCTCTGCTACCTTGCGCTGGAAATATAAATCTGCAAGCTGGCTCATCACCCAACGTGATAAAGAGAGCAATCCGATATCATCATACCGTTGGTGCTGACCCATCTTCTGATGGTGTACAACCGCCATTACCCCATATCCACTTTTTTCTTGTATCCGGTTTATCCCTTGTGAGTTGCTGGCTCCTGTCGGGTTGTGCGCACATTTCAACCGGGTTGTCATGGCTGCCTGTCGGGGGATCCGTTATGGTGTGAGAAAGGTTGGCAGGGGTCGCCATCCTCCATCTTGGCAGGGAGAATCACGAGATATGGAACATCTTGCCCCGAGCGCGGCTCATCCTATGGTGCTGCTGGTTGATGATAAGAGTGGCTGCCACAAGTTGATGAATGCGCTGCTCGGTGAGTGCCTTTTATTGCACGTCTTCTCCTGTGAGGCGGTGCTGATGATGGTCAGGCAGAACGATGGAGCATGCTGTCAACCATGAAATCGCGTCTCTGGCACATTACTGCCGTGCTGTTGCTCTCCCTGATGTTGGCCACGCTGGTCGATGCCTTCTATCTGGAGCTGGAGCGGCAGGAGTATCGCCAGTCGCTGGATACCCGCATTCAGCGCGAGGGCGACAATCTGCAGCAACTGACCCTCTCAAGCAAGGGGATGGGGGCGGTGCAACTGGCTGGCCGCCTCAACCGCGAGATCCAGCAATCGTCACTGCTCGAGCGGGGGGAGCTGAGCCCGAGCGAAGCTCTGCAGGTGTTGGCGCAGGGGGTGAAGGCCAATCATGCCTTTGTTACCAATAAAGCAGGGGTGATTGTCCGTGATTGGGATGCGCTTGGCCGCCATGTCGTCGGGCAGGATGTGTCGTTTCGCTCCTACTTCAGGCAAGGGCTCAAGGGGCTGGAAACAGTAGATGCCGGGGTTAGCCTCAATACCGGCAAGCGGATGATCTATGTGGCGGCGCCAGTCTCTCACGATCGGGCGCAAGGAAGCGACATTACTGGGGTGGTGGTGGCGCGTTACGAGATGGCGCTGCTCGATACCTTTCTGGCCGGGTGGGGCGATACCATCGGTTTGCTGGTCTCGCCAGATGGAGTGGTGATGGCCAGCAACAAGAGCGATTGGCAAATGGCGGTGGTGGGACCGAACTCTGCCGCCAGGCAACAGCAGCTCTTTGCCTCTCGCCTATATGGACACTACTTTGCCCCGGATCGCAAACCGGTGATCCTGCCTGCACTCGATGGCAGTGAAGTTCGGATAGGGAAAGATAGCTATCTGGTGAGCCGCTTGCCTATCGAGTGGCACGATGCCAAAGGGCAGTGGACGCTGCTGCTGTTGGGCAATGTGGAACAGGCCGTGTCAGGATGGCGGCGAGTGGCCTTGTTCGGCACCGCCCTGTTGATATGTCTGAGCTCGGCCCTGCTCTGGCAGGGGCGGATGTTGCGTCGCCGCAGTATCCGCGAGCGCAACGAACAGTTTGCCTTCCAGCAGGCATTGATCGATACCCTGCCACATCCTCTCTTCTATACCGATAATCAGGGTCGCCTGCTGGGGGTAAATCGCGCCTTTACCAGCTCATTTGGTGGTGCCCGCCCGCTTGAGGGCAAGCGGTTGGCGGAGTTGCCCCAACTTGCCGGGTTGGACTCGGCGGATGAGGACAACACCTTGTTGAGGGTGGCTGGCAGCCAGGCCAGAACGCAGCATGAGGTGCGCCTGTTTTCGCCGGATGGCCGTCCTCTGGACATGCTCTATTTTCTCTCGGGGATCGAGCTTGCCGAGAGCGAGCGAAGCGGTGCGGTCGGCAGCCTGGTCGACATCACCCCGATCCGTGCCGCCGAGCAGGCCATGCGGGAGGCTCATGACCGGATAGCGGCAGATCGCCAGCGGCTGCACGAGAGCGAGCAGCGGATCCAGTCCATGGTGCGCAACGTACCGGGTATGGTCTATCGCTGCTTGCCTCATCATCCCTGGACAATGTTGTTCGTCAGCGACGAGGCGGAAAAATTAACCGGCTATCCCGCCAGCGATTTTGTCGATAACAGCCGCGATTTTGGTGACTTGATCCATCCTGATGACCTCGAACTGAGCAACCGCAACACCATCGATGCCATTGCCGAACATCGGCAATACATCAACGAGTACCGCATCTTCGATCGCTGGGGTCAGCTCCGCTGGGTCTACTCCATCGGACTCGCCACCTATGATGCCGAGGGTAAGGCCATCTATCTGGACGGGATCATCTTCGATTTCAGCGACCGCAAGCAGGCTGAGGCCGCCATGCTAGAAGCTAGGCAGATCGCCGAAGATGCCACCCGAACCAAGAGCGAATTTTTGGCCAACATGAGCCATGAGATCCGCACGCCAATGAATGCCATCATCGGCATGGCCCATCTGGTGCTGCAAACCTACCTCTCCCCCGAGCAGCACAACTATGTGAGCAAGATAGACAGAGCGGCGAACAACCTGCTCGGGATCCTCAACGACATCCTTGACTTCTCCAAGATGGAGGCGGGCAAGCTGCAACTGGAGAAGGTGGATTTCCAGCTCAACGAGGTGTTCGAGTGGCTGGCGGATCTTACGGCGTTTCGGGCGCGGGAAAAGGGGCTGGCGCTGCTGTTCGATCTGGCCGCTGATCTGCCTGACCGTTTGTGCGGCGATCCCCTGCGGCTTGGCCAGATCCTGCTCAACCTGACCAGCAATGCCATCAAGTTCACCGAGCAGGGAGAGGTGATTGTCCGGCTGGCACGCAGTAACGAGCGAGATGGCAAGATCTGGCTGCAGGGCAGTGTGCAGGATAGCGGTATCGGGATGACAGCCGAGCAGTGCCAGCGTCTCTTCCACTCCTTTGAACAGGCTGACAGCTCGACCACCCGCAAATATGGTGGCACCGGTCTTGGTTTGGCCATCACGCACAATCTGGTGCAACTGATGCACGGGGAGATCCGGGTGGAGAGCACCCCGGGGCAGGGCAGCGAGTTCCACTTCCGTATCTGTCTCGCCACCCTGGCGGATCAGGGTAAGGAGAAAGAGCAACGTGTGGCCATGCCGCTGGCGCCGCAGCGTCTGCTGTTGCTGGAGTCGTATCCTGCTTCGCGAGCGGCCATTCTCCACCAGCTGGCGGCGCTGCCTGTTGAGCTTGTCTGCGCGGACGAGCTCGCCGCGCTGCTGGCACTGCTGCATCAAGGCATCGCGGCGGGCAAACCCTGTGATCGAGTTGTGCTGGGCTGGCAGGAGGGGGAGAGCTGGTTGTCAGAGGTGCTGCAGGAGGTTGGCACGCTGGCAGCGCCGCCCGCGATCTTGCTGATCACCTCGGGCGATCCCGCACCGCTTGCCAGCAATGTTGCTGCGCTGGGGTTGGCGCCGTGTGATGTGCTGGCCCATCCGTTTACCCCGCAGGCACTGTGTCAGGCATTGTGTAAGGCGCAGGGGGGCGATGCCGTGGGACGAGAGGCGTTATCGGATGCAAGCCCCCATCATCAGGTTGCGCTGCCCGCTCATGGGCTGGCGGGGGCTCGTCTGCTGTTGGTGGATGATAACGACATGAACCGGGAGGTGGCGCTGGCCCTGCTGGGCAAGGAGCAGATCTCCCTGGTCTGTGCTTGCGATGGGGCACAGGCGCTCGCCCTGCTTGCGCAAGATCGCGGGTTTGACGGTATCCTGATGGATTGCCAGATGCCGGTGATGGACGGGTACACCGCGACCCGGTTGATCCGCGCCGATCCAGCGCTGGCCCGGATCCCCATTATCGCCATGACCGCCAGCACCATGGCCGGGGATAAAGAGAAGGCGCTGGCGGCAGGCATGAATGACCACATCGCCAAACCCTTGAATATGCCGCTGTTACTGGCGACCCTCTCGCACTGGATCAAGCCTGCCAGACCACTGGCTGCCGCCAGTAAGTTGCAGGTGACTGACGATGTGGCCCCTTGGCAAGAAGTGCCCGGCCTTGACGTGCCGCGGGGCATGGCCGTGATGGGGGGCGACAGTGCGCTCTACCACAATATGTTGCAGCGCTTCTGTAACGGGCAGCAGGGGTTTGAAGCCAGTTTCCACTCGGTATGGGTATCGGATGACAAAGTCACGGCCCGGCGTCTGGCTCACACCCTCAAGGGCAGTGCCAGCACCATAGGGGCGACCGGTGTGGCGGATCAGGCGGCGCTGCTCGAGCAAGCCTGTGAAGAGGGGGATGATGCAGGGGTCGCAACCCGCTTGCCATCCCTGATGGCCGAGCTGAAGCCCCTGCTGTCTGGGCTGGAAGCCGCGCTGGCAGTGTCCCCTGTGACGATGGGCGCTTCCCGAGGCATCGATGCCGGGATGCTGGCGGCGCAACTCCAGCAGTTGGGGGCCTTGCTGGCACAGAGCGATGCCCAGGCGTTGGCGCTTTGTCAGCAGATTGAGGCTGATCTGGCTGGCAGTGCATTGCCGCTGCGTGCTGCATTTCAAGAGGTGAGCCGGGCGGTCAACGAGTTCGAGTTCGATAAGGCGCTGCAGTTGCTGGCACCACTGCTTGGGTGATGGTTAACACCCTTATCGCTTGTCATGTTCATCGTCATCCCAACTCATTTTTTAGGGTTGCCATTGAACAAGAATAATTATCATCTATATCGATAGATATGGATATTTACGCTATGGTTAATTACGCAGGGTGACGTGAAGGTAAATAGTGTGAATACGTGCAGTAACATCTGTAACCGGATGAGCGAATGTATCGCGAGTTAAATATGATCACTATGTTGAAGGCAGCCTTCCACCTTGCCTTTTCTCTCTCCATTAATTTGAATGCAGATTCACGATGATGCGTAAACATATCCGTGAGTGCGATATTTTACTCACCAGCATCCAAGACAATAAAGAGTGGGGGGAGCGTATTGATATGCATACCTCTGCGGCACCTTTTCATTAAGCGGTGTTAAACGGCAGGGAGGCCAAGCGGGGTTGTGCTGTGTGGGCTCGCAGTAGAACGTGTCGCACTGAAGCGCAGGTAAAATGCAAACTGAAACCAAGCTACATGCAGGTAAATCGTGCCGTGCAGGCCGTGCTTGCTACCGGTGGCAGCTGGCCGTGAGACAGTTCTGGTGTGGGGAGGCAAGTCAGGAGGTTGTCCCGTGGATGACTGCATGAAATATGCAATGAGATGAGTAAAGATATATTCAATGGATCATTTATGGGTGGGCATCAGTATTGTGAAATGAGCGGTATAGCCAAGATTTCAATCATGTTAATTTGGCTCACAGTGAAAGAGAGGATATGCGGTGATTAATTATTTAATATCCAATTAAGTTCATAAAATTTACGGTATCGCTAAATATCTCTTAGGGGGTAATTAATTTCATTTGTGATGTGGCTCGCTATGAAAATAGGGGTAAGCCGGTCGAAATTGATAGAGATCAATACTGCAGGGTGGGTGAGTCCTTAGCATTTCCGCTATTAAGCATTTATCAAACAAGTGCTCACTACGGGAATAAGTAGAATGGTCGAGGATAATTTTTTATCGGCTCATGGGATTAATCGCCGTGATTTTATGAAATTGTGTGCCGGGATGGCCGCAACCCTGGGATTAAGTCAGCATGCCGTCGCCAAGATGGCCACTGCGCTCACCAGCCCCGAACGGCCGCCGGTGATCTGGATTGGGGCGCAGGAGTGCACCGGTTGTACCGAATCGCTGCTGCGCGCCACCCACCCCACCATCGAGAACCTGATCCTCAACACCATTTCGCTGGAGTACCACGAGGTACTCTCGGCGGCCTTTGGTCATCAGGCGGAAGAGAACAAGCACAACGCCATCAAGCGCTATAAAGGCAAGTATGTGCTGGTAGTGGATGGCTCCATTCCGCTCAAAGATGGTGGCGTCTACTGCATGGTGGCCGGTGAGCCTATCGTCGACCATATTCGCCGTGCTGCCGCCGACGCGGCTGCGGTGATCGCCATAGGCTCCTGTGCTGCCTGGGGCGGTGTGCCTGCCAGCGGCGGCAACCCGACCGGCGCGGTCAGCCTGGAAGAGGCGCTCGGCAATATCGGCACCCCGATCATCAATATCCCGGGATGCCCGCCCAATCCCCACAACTTCCTCACCACGGTTGCCTACTACATCACCTACGGCAAGCTGCCGGCGCTGGATAGCAAGAAGCGTCCGCTGTTTGCCTATGAGCGGCTGATCCACGAGAACTGCGAGCGCCGTCCGCACTTTGACGCAGGGCGTTTTGCCAAGGAGTTTGGTGATGAGGGCCACCGGCAGGGCTGGTGTCTCTACCATCTGGGCTGCAAGGGGCCGGAGACCTACGGCAACTGTTCAACTCTGGAGTTCTGCGATGTGGGCGGCGGCATCTGGCCGGTCGGCATCGGTCACCCCTGTTATGGCTGTAACGAGCAGGGGGTCGGTTTTAGCAAGGGGATCTTCCAGCTCGCCAAGGTAGAGAATCCGACTCCGAGGGTGGATAAACCCGATGTGAAGATCCAGGAGGGGGGCTATACCTCGCCCACCGCGACCGGCCTTATCGGTGGCGCCCTCGGGGTGCTGGTAGGGGTGAGTCTGATGACGGTGCGTGAACTCGGTCGCCAGCAGAAACGCCACGAAGCCGGGCAGCACCCATCACGGGAGGAGTAGCCGTGAACAGACGAAACTTCCTCAAATTTGCCTCCGTCGGCGCGCTGGCGGCGGGCACAGCCGTACCCGGCACCGCACTGGCGGCGGCCAAGAACAAGCCGCCCATTCCCGGCGCACTCGGCATGCTCTACGACTCCACCCTCTGCGTTGGCTGTCAGGCCTGTGTGGCGGAGTGTCAGCGCCTCAACGGCAACCCGGCCAATCCAGCCGGGGCGCAAACCTGGTCCAACAACGACAAGCTGACCCCCTACACCAACAACATCATTCAGGTGTGGAAGAGCGGCACTGGCGAGCACAAGGATCAGCTGGTGGATGGCTACGCCTACATCAAGAAGCAGTGCATGCACTGTGTCGATCCCAACTGCGTCTCTGTCTGTCCGGTGCAGGCTCTTAAAAAAGATCCCAAGACCGGCATCGTTCACTACGACCCGAGCGTCTGCACCGGCTGTCGCTACTGCATGGTGGGTTGCCCGTTCGATGTGCCCAAATATGACTATGACAACCCGCTGGGGGCGATCCACAAGTGCGAGCTCTGCAACCAGAAGGGGCTTGAGCGGATCGATCAGGGCAAGTTGCCTGGGTGTGTCGAGGTGTGCCCCACCGGCGCCGTCATCTTCGGCACCCGCGAGGAGCTGATGGCAGAAGCCAAGCGTCGTCTGCTGGCGACTCCGGGCAGCGAATATGCCTATCC
Source organism: Aeromonas sp. 75A (assembly GCF_051919425.1). Taxonomy (NCBI): domain Bacteria; kingdom Pseudomonadati; phylum Pseudomonadota; class Gammaproteobacteria; order Aeromonadales; family Aeromonadaceae; genus Aeromonas; species Aeromonas sp. 75A. The sequence continues at coordinate 4,156,933 of NZ_JBQBES010000002.1, forward strand.
GCGCCAGACCCTCTCTGCCAACGACCCTTACCTGCACGAAGTGCCCAACTACCAGCCTTACGTCTATGGCGAGAAGGAGGGGGGCGGCACCCAGGTGCTGGTGCTGGCCGGGGTGCCCTATACCAAGCTCGATATGCCCGATCTGCCGGAGCTCTCCTCCGGTGCCCGCTCCGAGCATATCCAGCACACCCTCTACAAGGGGATGGTGCTGCCCATGGTGGTGCTGACCGGCCTTTCGGTGCTCATTCGCCGCAACACCAAGAATGGTCACGATCACCATCACGATGATGGCCATGATCAGGTGAGTGCGCAGATCAAGGATCAGGGCACCACAAAGGGAGGCAAGGATCATGAGTAATCACAAGGCACATCCCCTCGGCGGCAAGCTGGTCAGCTGGCCTGTGCTGGTGCTGGCCCCCTTTGCCGTGTTGTGCGGCATGTTGATTTTAAAACGCCTCGTCTTCGGGCTGGGCTCGGTCACCGATCTGAATGGCGGCTACCCCTGGGGGCTCTGGATCTCGTTCGATCTCTTGATCGGTACCGGTTTCGCCTGTGGCGGCTGGGCGCTGGCCTGGGCTGTCTATGTGTTCAACAGGGGCGAGTATCACCCGCTGGTGCGACCGGCCCTGCTGGCGAGCCTGTTTGGCTACTCGCTGGGCGGCCTCTCCATCACCATCGACGTGGGGCGTTACTGGAACCTGCCGTACTTCTACCTGCCTGGGCACTTCAACACCTCCTCGGTGCTGTTCGAGACGGCGGTCTGCATGACCATCTATATCGGGGTGATGGCGCTGGAGTTCGCTCCCGTGCTCTTGGAGAAGTTCGGCTGGAAGGCGTCGCTCATTCGCCTCAACAAGATCATGTTCTTCGTGCTGGCGCTGGGGGCTCTGCTGCCCACCATGCACCAATCCTCCATGGGATCCTTGATGATCGTCGCGGGGGAGAAGATCCATCCGCTCTGGCAAAGCTACGAGCTGCTGCCGGTCTTTTCGCTGCTGACCGCATTTATCATGGGCTTCTCCATCGTGGTATTTGAGGGCTCTTTGGTGCAGGCCGGATTGGCGGGGCGGGGCCCCAACGAGAAGTCGCTCTTCTACAAGCTGACCCAGGTGATCGACATCTTCCTGATCCTGTTTGTGGCGCTGCGTTTTGCCGAGATCGTCATCCACGACAAGTCGGAGTATCTCTCAGAGTTCAATCGCTTCTCCATCATGTTCTGGAGCGAGATTGCGCTGATGATCTTCCCGCTGCTGGTGTTCCACTGGGACAAGAGCCGCCGGGATTCGCGCATGTTGTTCCTGGGGGCCCTCAGCATGCTGCTGGGCGCCGCCCTCTGGCGGCTGGATTACTCCCTGCTCGCCTTCAACCCCGGCAATGGCTACCACTACTTCCCCTCCGCGGAGGAGGTGCTGATCTCTCTGGGCTTTGTTGCCATCGAGGTGTGTGCCTATTTGCTGTTGATCCGGCTGCTGCCGGTACTGCCATCACTTGAACGTGTTCACCAAGATTATCAGGCCCGAGGGAAAGCCAACGTATGAGCCAACGTATCACCATAGACCCCATCACCCGCATTGAGGGGCACCTGCGTATCGACTGCGAAATCGAAGGCGGCAAAGTGACCAAAGCCTGGTCGTCCGGCACCATGTGGCGCGGGATGGAGGAGATCGTCAAGGGCAACGACCCGCGCGATGCCTGGATGATAGTGCAGCGCATCTGCGGGGTATGTACCTCCATTCACGCCATTGCCTCGGTGCGGGCGGTGGAGAACGCTATCGGCGCCAAGGTGCCGGTCAACGCCCAGTTTATCCGCAACCTCATCATCGCGGCCCACAACATCCACGATCACATCGTTCACTTCTATCAGCTCTCCGCGCTGGACTGGGTGGATATCACCGCAGCCCTTGAGGCCAATCCGCAAAAAGCGGCGGACATGCTCAAGGGGGTATCAACCTGGTCTCTCAACAGTGCTGATGAACTGACCAAGGTGCAGGATAAAATCCGCGCCCTGGTGGCGAGCGGCCAGCTTGGCATCTTTGCCAACGGCTACTGGGGTCACAAGGCGATGAAGCTGAGCCCGGAGGTGAACCTCATCGCCGTGGCCCACTACCTGCAGGCACTGGAGTGCCAGCGCGATGCCAACCGCATTGTCGCCATTCTGGGGGGCAAGAGCCCGCACATCCAGAATCTGGCGGTGGGCGGCGTGGCCAACCCCATCAATCTGGATGCGCCCAGCGTGCTCAACCTGGAGCGGCTGCTCTATGTGAAGAGCTTTATCGACCGGCTCGGCGAGTTTATCGAGCAGGTCTACAAGGTGGATGCCGCCATCATCGCCGCCCACTACCCCGAGTGGCTGAGTCTGGGGCAGGGGGCCAAGCACTATCTGAGCGTGCCGGAGCTGCCCACCGACGCTAACGGCGGCAGCTTCCTGATGCCGGGCGGCTATATCGAGAATGGCAATCTGACGGGTTATCGCCCCATCGAGAGCCATCAGGATGGCTGGCTGATGGACGGCATCGCCGAGAGCAACAAGCACGCCTGGTACAAGGATGACGAGCCCCTCAAACCCTGGGAGGGCAAGACCGAGCCCGATTACACCGGCTGGCAGGATGACGGCAAATACTCCTGGGTCAAATCCCCCACCTTCTACGGCAAGGTGGTGGAGGTGGGGCCGCTTGCAGACTTGCTGGTGAAACTGGCCGCCAAACACCCGGAGACGGTGGCGCATTTCGATCAGCTGAACGGCATTTATAAAGCGCTGACCGGCTCGGCCATCAAGACCGAGCAGCTGCACTCCACCATGGGCCGCATCATCGGCCGCGCGGTGCGCTGCTGCGTGCTCAAAGATACCCTGTCCCATCAGTGGAAGGCGCTGGTGGACAACATCGGCAAGGGGGATACCACCGCCTATATCAAGGCCGAGATCCCGGCGGACAAAGAGTTTCGCGGGGTGGGCTTTGAAGAGGCGCCGCGTGGCATGCTCTCCCACTGGATCGTCATCAAGGATGGCAAGATCGAGAACTATCAGGCGGTGGTGCCATCGACCTGGAACTCGGGCCCGCGCAACTTCAACGATGAACCCGGCCCCTACGAGCAATCTCTGGTGGGCACCCCGGTGGCGGATCCCGCCAAACCGCTGGAAGTGGTGCGCACCATCCACTCGTTCGACCCCTGCATGTCCTGCGCGGTGCACGTGGTTGATACCCAAAATGGCGAAACGACTCAGGTGAAGGTGCTGTGATGAACACCCTGATCCTAGGCGTGGGCAACCTGCTGTTGAGCGATGAGGCGGTGGGGGTTCGCATTGTCGAGGCGCTGGGGCGGGAATACCGTTTCGCCCCCGGCATCGAGCTGCTCGATGGCGGCACCGCCGGCATGGAGTTGCTCGAAGCGATGGCCAGTCGCGATCACATCATTCTGGTGGATGCGGTGCGCAGCGGTAATCCGCCGGGCACCGTGGTGACCCTGAAAGATGAGGAGATCCCGACCCTGTTTGGCCGCAAGATCTCCCCGCACCAGCTGGGACTGGCGGATGTGCTCTCGGCACTGCACATGACGGGGGAGTCGCCCAAGCGGCTCACCCTGATCGGGGTCGAGCCCGAATCCCTCGAGCCCCGCATCGGCCTCACCCCCGTGGTGGCTGCTGCCATGGGGGAGGCGACGGATCGGATTTTGACCCTGCTGGCAGCCGTTGGTGCGCCCGCGATTGCGCTCTCTGAGCAGGAGAAAGCTGAACAAGCACGGGAGGGCCTATGGCGCAGTCCCATTTAAGCGAGGTTGAGAGAGTGCTGGAGAGAGTACCGGAGACGGCGCAGGAATTTGCCGGTTTTGCAAGCGATCCCGCACCTCTGCTGGTAGCCCAGTACGAGCGGATCGCTCGCGAAGAGATGCAGGCGCTGCCCTTCTATCACGCCACCATGCCCATTGTGGCCGAGTGCACGTTGTTTGAAGGTCAGTGGCTCGGCTGCGTGCTCACCCCCTGGATGTTGAGCGTGGTGGTGCTGCCGGGGCCGGATCAGCTTTGGCCGGTACGCAGCAACAGCGATCGGCTCGCCCTGCAGCTCCCTTGCGGCAACATGACCTTTATGGTGGGTGAACTGCCCGAGACGGGACAGCTGCTGGCTTGCTCCCTGATGTCGCCGCTCGATCCCCATCTCGGTGCCGAGGAGGGGCGAGCACTGGTGAGCAGCACCCTCAAGATGCTGTTCTCCTTGCCGGTGCAGCAAGGGGCTGGCGGCGTGGATCTGGGTCGCAGACGGCTATTCGGTGCCCGGCGTGCTCAACCGGCATAGTCGCTAGGTTTCACGCGAAATCAAGTTTAGAATAGGGGGCCATTTTGGCCCCTCACTCCCATGTTCAGACACGCATTCCACCTCTTTTTTGAGTGATGATCCGTGAGTGGTACAAAACAAGAAGGATCCCCATGATTGTTCCACGCAATTCCCTTCGCCATTACTGTGGCACCAGTGCTGCCGCCCTGTTGACTCTGCTGCTGGGCACTGCCTCTCACGCGGCGCTGGCCGCAGCCCAACCTGTGCCTGCCGAGCTCAAGCTCGCCATCGGAGCTGAACCCACCGAAGGGTTTGACCCTCTGCTTGGCTGGAGTCACGGCAGCTATCTGCTGTTGCACAGCCCGCTGCTCAAGCAAAACGCCGACCTCAGCTGGCAGAACGTGCTCACCCAAACGGTGACTCCGAGCCAGGATGGCAAGGGGTGGCTTATCCGCCTCAAGCCGGATTTGAAATTCTCCAATGGCGCGCCGCTCACCGCCGAGGATGTGGCCTTCACCTACAACAGCGCAGCTCAGGGTGGCGGCAAGATCGACATGGGCAACTTTGTCTCGGCCAAGGTGCTCTCGCCTACCGAAGTTGCCATTACCCTGAGTGCCCCCCAGAGCACCTTCGTCAACGTGCTGGGATCCTTGGGGATAGTGTCGAAGCGGGATTACGATCCCAAGCGCTATGCTCGCGAGCCGGTCGGTGCCGGCCCTTACCGGTTGGTGAGCTTCCTGCCCGGTCAACAGCTGGTGGTGGAGGCGAACCCCTATTACGCCGGCGGCAACAATGACTTCAAGCGGCTGGTGTTTGTCTTTATCGATGAAGAGAGCGCCTATGCCGCCGCCCAGAGCAGCCAGCTTGATGTGGTGCGCATTGCCCCGTCGCTGGCGCCAACCGTGCCTGCTTCCCTTAAGCTCTGGGTGCGGCCGAGTGTCGAGAACCGCGGCATCGTCTTCCCCATTCCTCCTGCTGGTAAAAAAGATGCCAAGGGTTATCCCATCGGCAACGACGTGACCTCGGATGTAGCGGTGCGCCGCGCCATCAACTACGCCATCGACCGCAAGCTGCTGGCCGATCAACTGCTGGAAGGACATGCTATCCCCGCCTACAGCGCGGTAGAAGGCCTGCCCTGGCTGAACAAAGCCACCGCCTTCAAGGATGGCGATGCGGCCCACGCCAATGCCCTGCTCGATGAGGCGGGCTGGAAGATGGGCAGTGACGGCATTCGTCACAAAGGCGACCTGCGCGCCGCCGTTACCCTCTGGTACACCAGCGGTGACAGCACCCGCCGGGATCTGGCGGAAGCGGTGCGCGCCATGCTCAAACCAATCGGCCTCGAGGTGAGCCTCAAGTCCGGCAGCTGGGAGCAGGTGGAGCGGGAGATGCACGCCAATCCGGTGCTGATGGGGTGGGGGAGTCTGGATCCCATGGAGCTCTATCACCACTACCAGAGCGGCTCCGGTGGCGTGGAGTTCTACAACCCGGGCTACTACAGCAATCCTGTGGTGGATGGCCACCTCAAGCAGGCGCTGGATGCTCCGAACTGGCAGGCGGCCGTGCCGTTCTGGCAACAGGTGGAGTGGGATGGCAAAACGGGCGCCGGAGTGCAGGGAGATGCCGCCTGGGCCTGGCTGCTCAACGTGCAGCACACCTATCTGGCCAACCGCTGCATCGATCTTGGCAAGGGGGCGCCGGAAATTCACGGTAGCTGGTCACTCCTCAACAACCTGCAGGATTGGCGGTGGACGTGCCGTTAAGTTCGCCTTTGAGTCATTCAGGTTATCTGTTGCTAAAAGCCCTGCTGCGTCTGGCAGGGCTGCTCTGTCTGGTCTCGGTCGCCACCTTTGTGCTGCTGAGTTACTCCCCCATCGACCCCATCAAGGCCTATATCGGCAACGATCTGCTCCATGTGCCGCCGGAGCAGTACGCCCGCATTGCCGCTCGCTGGGGGCTGGATCAACCGCTCTGGCTGCGCTACTGGCACTGGTTTACCCAGGTGCTGCAGGGGGATCTCGGTTACTCCATGCTCTACAACGCGCCTGTGGGTGAAGTCATAGGCCAGCGCTTTGCTGCCTCCTTCCTGCTGCTGGCGGGCGCCTGGCTGCTCTCCGGCTTTTTCGGGATTTTGCTGGGCCTCTGCGCCGGTCGCTATCTCAACCGCTTGCCCGATCGCCTGATTTGCCGTTTTGCCTATCTGCTCGCCTCCTTGCCCACCTTCTGGGTCGGCCTGTTGCTGCTCGCCCTGTTTGCGGTGCACTGGCCGCTACTGCCGGTCTGCTGCGCCTGGACGCCGGGGCTCGCTGCCGATGAGGCGGATTGGGTCATGCGGTTGCGTCATCTGCTGCTGCCGGTGACCACGCTCGCCTTGCTCGGGCTGGGCAATATTGCCCTGCATACCCGAGCGCGGGTGGCCGAGGTGCTGGAGAGCGACTTTATTCGCTACGCCCGCGCTCAGGGGGATGGCGGCTGGCCCATGCTGCGTTTTCATGTGCTGCGCCACGCCCTGACCCCGGCGCTCTGCCTGCAGTTTGCCTCCCTTGGCGAGCTGATTGGCGGATCGCTCTTGGCCGAAAAGGTCTTCTCCTATCCGGGGCTCGGCCAGGCCACCGTGGATGCGGGGCTGCGGGGCGATATCCCCCTGCTGATGGGCATAGTGCTCTTCTGCACCCTGCTGGTCTTTATTGGCAACACTGTGGCCAGTGTGCTGTTGGCCCGCATCAATCGGGGCTGGGAGGGTGAGCATGCTGTTTAATCCGTTTCCCTCCATACTGCGGCTGGTTTTTGCTCTGCTCGGATTGGCGCTGCTGGCCACTTACGGCTGGAGCCTCTCTCATCAGGATGTGCCGATGGATCTGCTGGCCCGTCAGCAGCCCCCCTCGCTGGCCCACTGGTTCGGCACCGATCAGATGGGGCGGGATCTCTGGTTGCGGGCCTTTCAGGGCACCCTCACCAGTCTGGAGCTGGGCATCAGCACGGCACTCTGCAGTGGCCTGCTGGCCATGGTGGCGGCAAGCCTTTCGCTGGTTCATCGCAGATGTGATGCGGCGGTGCGAATGGTGATCGACGCTATGCTGGCGTTGCCCCATATGCTGCTGCTGATCCTTATCTGCTTTACCGTGGGGGGTGGTATGCGCGGGGTGATCCTGGCGGTGGCGCTCACCCACTGGCCCAAGCTGGCGCTCATTCTCTGCGCAGAAGCGCGGCGGATCGCCTGCAGCGACTATGTGGTGCTGGCCCGCTGTCAGGGGATGGGGGCGCTGCGTCGCTGGCGTACCCACCTGTTGCCGGGGCTTTTGCCTCAATGGTTTATCGGCACCCTGCTGATGTTTCCCCATGCGGTGCTGCACAGCGCGGCCTTGAGCTTTCTCGGCTTTGGTCTGGCGGCCCACGAGGCCTCGCTGGGCCTGCTGCTGGCCGATGCCCTGCGTTATCTGGCCGGCGGTGGCTGGTGGCTAGCCCTCTTCCCGGGACTGATGTTGCTGCTGCTGGTGTTGCTGTTTGATCAGGCTACCCGCGCCTTGCAACAGCTGTTGTGGCACAGGAGTGAACCATGCTGAGTTTTGACCATGTGACCATAGAGGCGGCCCACTACTCCTGGCTGGGGCGGCGCAGCTGGCAGCCTTTGCTGACCGATATCAGCCTGCAACTGGCGCCGGGGGAGATAGTGGCGCTGGTGGGGGGAGCGGCGAGGGCAAGAGCCTGTTGCTGCAAAGCGCCCTGACCCTGCTACCGGACAACCTGAGGATGCGCGGCACCATCTCCCTCGATGGCGTGCCCCTGTGTGATGCCAGTAGGGCCGGTCTGCGCGGGCACACCCTCTGCTATGTGCCACAGGGGGTAAGCGCCCTCAATCCATTGCTGACGGTGGAGCGTCAGCTGGGGCGTGCGGCACGCCTCTGCGGCCAGAGCGGTTCCCGCGAGCGGCTCGGCGAGCAACTGCTGCGCTACCAGTTGCCCGCGACCACCTTGGATAGCTATCCGCGCCAGCTCTCCGGCGGCATGGCCAAGCGCATTCTGGCCTGCACTGCGGCCCTCGGCGGCGCTCGCTACATTCTGGCAGACGAGATCACCGCCTGGCTCGACGAGGAGCTGGCCTGTCTGCTGCTCGGTCAGTTGCGTGAATTGGCCAATCAGGGCAGCGGTATCCTCTGGGTCACCCACGATCTGGCGCTGGCGGCCCGCTTTGCCGATCGCATAGTCGCGCTCCATAAGGGCCAAGTGAGCGATACCTTGAGCAGCCACCATCTGCGGCAAGGGCAGGGGAGCGAGATGCTCAGAGCCCACTGGCAGGCGCTGCCCGAGTTCAACGCGCTCTTCTCTGTGCCGGAGGTTTCCTGATGTTGGAAGTACGAAATCTCACTATCGCCCAGGGGGAACGTCCCCTCTGGCAGGGGTTATCGCTGACGGTGAAAGCGGGCGAGCGGCTCGGCATTTCTGCTCCGAGCGGCCATGGCAAGACCACGCTGGGGCGGGTATTGGCGGGTTGGCAGCCTGTTCGGGGAAGCGGGGAAATACGACTGGATGGGCAGCCGGTGCCTGAACAGGCAAAAGGTTATAACCCCATCCAGCTGGTGCTCCAGCACCCGGAACTGACCTTCAATCCCTATCGCACCACTGGGCAGGCGCTGTGGGATGTGTGGCGCCCCGATGACGCCATGCTGGCCCGCTTTATGGTCAAGCCTGAATGGCTCGGTCGCAAGCCCGGTCAGCTATCCGGTGGCGAGCTGGCCCGCATAGCGCTGCTGCGTGCCCTCGATCCTCGCACTCGTCTGCTGATTGCCGATGAGGTGACTGCCCAGCTGGACCCGCAAATTCAGCGCCAGCTCTGGCGGGAGTTGATGGTTGAATGCGAGCAGCGCGGGCTTGGCATGCTTGTCTTCAGTCACCAGCAGGCGCTGCTGCGCCAGGTCTGCCATCGGGTGGACATATTTGATATGTGTCCATTTATCTCAAAAGCCTTAACTAACTGAAATCGTGTTTTAATGTTTCTCATTAGTTGGGATGAAAACCTTTCGGATTTGGCTGATATTTATTAGAATTCCATCTAAAACGATGACTTGGTAAACCAAAATAATAAAATTGTTATTTATAGTTTTTGATTTGAAAGCGCTGTACATGTTAGTCGATATATCTTATCTTTCGTGGGCCTCAATGGAGGCTTTACGTGAAAATTGATGTGATTTATGTCACGCATGGGATGAATTATGAAGGCTATTTACATTTCTATTTTAGCTATGGCATTTGGTGTTAATGCAACAGTCGTCGAATACCAACTAGAGCAAGATGGTATTGTCGATGGAGTGGTAACTGAAGGGACTTCTATTGCTTTAAAAGTCAACAAGCAACAGGGTGCATTCTCTGGATATGATGAATCCTTTGTCACACGGGGATCATTTTCGGACAATGAGAAAGTTATACGCTTTGATAAAACAACAAAAGACAATGTTAGTTACTATATTGGGACTAAGTCTGAAGATGGTCAGTATAAAGGTAACTGGTACGATTCGAATGGAAACGGTGGTGATTTCCGTCTTTTAAGTCCCGATGCTGAAAGCGAAGGATGCTCTGGTGCAATTCAAACTGGCTGGTACAATGGCCAGTACTGTAATATGGATGTTGATGGCGGAGGCTGGCAACTTGTTGCTATCCGAATGGGAGGTAGTGTTGGTAGTTCAGTCGATAAAATAACGACTCTTGATAAGAGTCAGTATATTAGAAGTGAAGAATGGATAAGTCTCAAGAAAAAAATGAAAGAGATCCTTTTCGTTCAACCAAATACTGGCGTTTGGGGTGTTATGAATATATTGTCTGCAAGTGCAAAAGATATATGTGAACCACTATCTGATGATCTAGGTTCACGGGTACTTCTGCATGCAGAGGATTCTGGATGTGATGGGAGTGGTCTGGATTATATTTATGTCGGACATCCTCAAGAAGTGTATCAAGGAAACTTATATTTTCATTCTAAAAAATTTCCACTTTGGACTATCGATGGTAGGAGTAATAGCCAAGAGTACTCTTATAGCGACCAGTTAATGGTGTATGTGAGATAAAAAAGACTATATATCTCTTCTTAATAGTGGGTCAGTGCAGAAGGTATTGAATGCTTAAGGCCCTACTATTTAGCAATCAGCATATAGAAGAGGGAGGCATCAGCCTCCCTCTCTCTCTTGTTATCCGCCACTGGTAACGGTATTTAACCGGTTCTGGTTCAGGCCGTGGCCAGCCAGTTAAGCCAGGCATCCATCCCTTCGCCTGTGGTGGCGCTGACCTGGATCACCTGGATATAGGGGTTGACCCGTTTGGCGTTCTCGATGCAGCGGGCCACGTCAAAGCTGACATAGGGCAGCAGATCGATCTTGTTGATCACCATCAGCTGGGCGGCGGCAAACATATCCGGGTATTTCAGCGGCTTCTCTTCCCCCTCGGTGACGGAGAGGATCGCCACCTTGTACTTCTCGCCGAGATCGAAGCTGGCGGGGCAGACCAGATTACCCACGTTCTCGATAAAGAGAATTCCCCCCTCATTGGCGGGCAGCTGGTGGCAGGCGTCGTGGACCATCTTGGCATCCAGATGGCAGCCCTTGCCGGTGTTGATCTGCACGGCAGGGACGCCGGTGGCGCGGATACGGTCCGCATCGGCGCTGGTTTGCTGATCCCCTTCGATCACCGCGCAGGGGCGCTTGTCGGCCAGCTGGCGCAGAGTTTCGCACAGCAAAGTGGTCTTGCCTGAACCCGGGCTAGAGACCAGGTTGAGCACCAGCTGGGCCGCCTCGTCGAAGTGTTCGCGGTTGTGGGCCGCCAGCGCATTGTTCTTGGCCAGCACATCCATCTCGATGGCGATCAGCTGGCGCTGCCCCATGCCGGGCACCGACAATCCCGCTTCCCCTTTGCCGTAGTGCAGATCACCCTGCTGATGGTCATGGTCATGGTCATGGTCATGGTCATGGTCATGGTCATGGTCATGGTCATGGTCATGGTCATGGTCATGGGGATGCGCGTGGGAATGGCCGTGGTCATGAGAGTGGGCATGATGATGGTCGTGGGGGTGATCATGCTGGTGCTCATGCGGGTGATCATGCCCCTCGTGGCTCATCGGTGCCCGGACCCCGTGGTAGTGGTGATGGACATCCCCCTGATGGTGATAGTGGTGGTGAATGATCAGGGTGCGCGGCGCACTCTGCTCGTGGTCATGATGGTGATGGGCGTCATGAGCATGATGATGGCCATGCTCATGCTCATGCTCATGCTCATGCTCATGTTCATGGTGATGTTCATGTTCGTGATGATGCTCATGATCGTGCTCATGGCTGGCGATCCGCGCCTGGCCGCATCCGCATACGCTACACATATCAACTTACCTCGATGTCGGTGATGCGCAGGCTATCACCCTGCGCGACTCGTAATTTGTATCCGCCACACTCGGGGCAGGCTTGCCCGCGCTCGGTGAGGGTGACCGTCTGGTTGCAGTCGTAACACCAGGCCTCTGCCGCCTGGTGCTGAAAGTGCAGTTGGGCCCCTTCGACGGCGGTGCCCTTGGCGGCCGCCTCGAAACAGAAGGCAATGGTGTCCGGGTCGACGCAGGAGAAGCTGCCGACTTCGAACCAGAGGGCGGTCACCCTGGTAAAGCCCCGCTGGGTGGCCTGCTCGGCGGCCAGATCGATGGCGGCCATGGCCAGAGACATTTCGTGCATGGTGGCTCCTTAACCGATATGGAGAGGAGCAGTGACTCCTCCCTGTAATTGACGGAACGGCATGGCTGCTCAACAGATCCGCGGCAGCAGCTCCCCTTGCGGCAGCTCCAGATAACGGCGGCTGCCCCAGGGGTTGTTGAGGATCACCTTGTGGCGATCGCTCGCCTGCGCCACGCCGATCTGGCTGGCGGCGGAGTTGAATTGCCGCAAGATGCCCAGCGCGTCCTGCGCCTGTTCGGCAGGCAGGGCCAGCACCATGGTTCCCTCGTTGGCGAGATCATGGGGCTCGAAACCGTAGAGCTCGCACAGGCCGCGCACCGGGTCGCACACCGGAATGGCGGACTCCTCCAGCTCGATGGCAACGCCGGAGGCGCTGCTCCATTCGTTGAGCACGGCGGCAAGGCCACCGCGGGTGGCGTCGCGCAGGGCGTGCGGGGTAATGCCAGCCTGCAGCAGCGCTTCGACCTGCGGCCAGAGGGTGGTGCAGTCGCTCTTGAGATCGGATCCCAGTTGCAGGGCGTCACGGGCCATCAGGATGCAGGCGCCGTGGCTGCCGATATCCCGCGACACCAGAATGGCGTCACCGGCCTTGAGGTTGCGTACCGAGATGCCCCGGCTCTGCTCAGGCAGAGGGAAGGTGCCGACCCCGCTGGTGTTGATAAAGATCTTGTCGGCTGCCCCCTTGGGCACCACCTTGGTGTCGCCGCAGACGATGCGGGCGCCGCTTTTGGCAAGCTCTGCTGCCATCGACTCGACGATGCGGGCGAGATCGGCGTAGGGGAACCCCTCCTCGATGATAAAGCTGGCGCTCAGATACTCGGGTTTGGCCCCCATCATGGCGAGATCGTTGACCGTCCCGGCGATGGCCAGCTTGCCGATATCGCCCCCCTCGAAGAAGAGCGGCGAGACGGTAAAGCTGTCGGTGGTGAAGGCTACGGGGCCGTTTACCGGCAGCAGGGCGGCATCTTCACCGCGCAGCAGGATCTCGTTGCCAAAGTGGCGAAAGAAGAGCTGGTTGATCAGCTGGTTCATCTCGACACCGCCGCCGCCGTGGCTTAACTGAATTTCTCTCATTGGATCCCCATATATCGGTAGTAGGCATTGCAGGCCCCTTCGGAGCTGACCATGCAGCTGCCCATGGGCTGGGTCGGGGTGCAGCCCCGGCCAAAGACTTTGCACTGGTTCGGTTTGGCCAGGCCGCGCAGGATATCGGCGCACTGGCACGCTTTGTGGTCATCGATGGGGGTCTGATTGAGCGCAAAGTGGCGCTCCGCATCGCGCTTGGCAAAGGCATCCCGCAGGCGCAGGGCGGAGGCGTTGATATCCCCCAGACCTCGCCAGCGAAAGTGCTCGCGGGTCTCGAAAAAGCGCTCGACCAGCCGCTGGGCGGCTTTATTGCCGCTGGCGGTGACGGCACGGCTGTACTGCACCTCCAGCGCGTAGCGACCCTCCACCTTCTGGCGCACCATCATCAAGAGCGCCTCCATCACATCCACCGGCTCGAAGCCGCTCACCACCACAGGCACCTGATAGCGATCGACGATGGGCAGGTAGATATCGGCGCCGGTGATGACGCTGACGTGGGAGGGGCCGATAAAGGCGTTCACCTTGGCCACCCCGTCGGCCATCACCGCATGAATGGCAGGGGGCACCAGCACATGGTTGATATGAAACAGCAGGTTCAGGGCCCCTTGCTCTTCCGCGGCAGCCAAGAGCGCCGCAGTCATCGGGGTGGAGGTCTCGAAGCCGATGGCGAAGAAGACCACGGTTTTCTCCGGATTCTCACGGGCGATGCGCAGGGCGTCGAGGGGGTCATAGACCGGGCGGATATCGCTCCCCTTGGCCCGCTGCTGGGCCAGCGTGCCCTTGGAGCCCGGCACCCGGATCATGTCCCCCAGGGTGACCAGAATAACGTTCGGTTGGCTAGCCAGCTCGATGGCCTGATCGATGCGTTCTTTCGGCATGATGCAGACCGGGCAGCCGGGGCCGTGAACGAACTCGATGCTGGCTGGCAGCAGCTGGTGCAGGCCGTACTTCATGATGGTGTGGGTATGGCCGCCACACACCTCCATCACCCGCAGCGGTTCGGGCAGATTTTTGGCCAGTTCGGTGATCTGGGCGGCGAGGGCGCGGATCACCTCGGGCTGGCGAAAGCCCTGGAACAGATCATTCAAGGTCAGCATGGCAAGATATCCTGTTTGGGCATCAGGGCCACCATCTGGCGGAAGCTCTCGAGGCTGGCCTGCGCCTCCTCTTCGTCAATCTTGCTCATCACAAAGCCGATATGGAGCAGCACATAGTCGCCAATGTTGAGAGGCTCTTCGAGCAGCATGCAGCTGACGCGCCGCTGCACTCCCAGGGTGTCGACGGTGACGCAGTTGTCTTCGGGGTGCAGCTGCACCACCTGAGAGGGGATGGATAGACACATGGATTTCAGGACTCCGACAAGGTGGCACAGCCGGCTGTGGTTGGGCGGTGCGTGGCAATATGGTGGATGGCAAACCAGAGCTGACCGGCGGCGATGCCACCGTCATTGAGCGGCAGGGTTTCGCTGGTCAATACCTGCCGGCCAGCCGCTTCGAGAGCGGGCACCAGCTGGTCCATCAGCACCCGGTTTTGAAAAACGCCGCCCCCGAGCGCCACCGGATAGCCGGGGAAGCGCTCGGCAAGGGCAACAACCAGCTTGCTGATGGCGCGGATAAAGCCGGCGGCCAGGCTAGCGGTGGAGGTGCCTTTTCTCTGCTCGCTGATAAGGGTATTGATGAGCTCTGCCCACTCGATCTGCAGTGGCCCCTCTGTTGATTGGCTGAGATCAAAGGCGAGGGGGAAGGGTTGTTCGTCGGGGGTGAGCTGCAAGGCGGTCGCCTCCAGCAGGAGCCCGGCTTCGCCCTCGTAATCCGGGGTGTCGATCAGCCCCAGCAGCGCCGCCACCGCATCGAACAGACGGCCGATGGAGCTGGTGTAGGGAGCGTTGCGACCCAACTGCCAGAGCTGGTGCAGGTTGCTGATCCGCTTAAGGGGCAGTTGCTTGATCAACGGAATATCGAGGGCGCTGATCTGCTCCACGCCATAGGATTCGAACAGCAGCCCCAGTAGCTGGCGCACCGGCTCGCGGATGGCCGCCTCGCCGCCAATCAGCTTGAAGGGTGCAAGGTGAGCAACCCGCTCAAATCCATGAACGTCTGTGATCAGCAGCTCGCCGCCCCAGAGGGTGTCGTCATCGCCAAGGCCGGTGCCATCGAAGGCAACACCCAGCACCGGGCCCGTGATGTCGTGCTCGGCCATCACCCCCAGCAGGTGGGCGTGATGGTGCTGCACCTCGAGGTGGGTCGCACCCTGATCGCGGCAGTAATTCTTGGCCCACTGGTGGCTGAGGTAGCCGGGGTGGCGATCCGAGACCAGCAGTTCTGACTTGAGATCGTAGAGTTCGCGAAAGGTGGTCAGGGTCTGCTCGAAGTGCTCCTGCATCGGCAGGCTGTGCAGATCGCCGATATAGGGGCTGTAGATGCGCTGGCGACCGAAGGCGAGCGCCAGCTGGTTCTTCTGCTGCGCCCCGACCGCCAAGAGCGGCACCCTGACCGCCTCTTGCAAGCTGGGAGTGCAGGGGGCATAGCCCCGGGCGAGGCGCAACGTCTGGCGCCGCCCGCCTGCCCACTGCACCAGACTGTCGTCGCACGGGTGCAGGATGGGGCGGTTGTGATCCAGGATGCCGCCAATCTCGCTGCCGAGTTCCCTGACCACCTCTTCACACTCGATAAGGATCGGGCTGCCGCGACCATTGGCGCTGGTGGCCACCAGCGGCATGGCACAGGCATCCAGCAGCAATTGGTGCAGCGGGGTGTAAGGGAGCATGACCCCAAGGTAGGGGATGCCGGGGGCGATCCCCTCGGCCAGCGGTGCGGTTGTCAGTAGGGATTCTGAGTGCCGATCATCATTTTTGCGCTTGCGCAGCAAGGTGATGGGTCTGGCCTGAGAGGCGAGCAGCGTCCACTCTGCCCCGCAGCCGGTGACATGCAATTTGGCCTCGGCAAGGGAGCCCATCATCACCGCCAGCGGCTTGCGCGCGCGCCGCTTGAGCGTTCGCAATCTGGCAACACTCTGTTCATTGCGGGCATCACACATCAGGTGATAACCCCCCATCCCCTTGACCGCAATCAGCGCCCCCGCTTGCAGGGCGCTTGCAGCGGCCTGCAGGGCATCCTCGCGCTCGGCCAAGGCATCGCCACGGCCATTCCGCCAACTGAGGTGGGGCCCACACTCGGGGCAGCTCACCGGCTGGGCGTGGTAGCGTCTGTCCAGCGGATTTTCATAGGCCGCCGCACAGCGCGGGCACATGGCAAAGCCTGCCATGGCGGTATGGGGTCTGTCGTAGGGGAGGCGGCGGATGATGGTGTAGCGCGGGCCGCAGTGGGTGCAGTTGGTAAAGGGGTAGCGATGGTGGCGATCGTTGGGGTTGGCCACGTCCGTGGCGCACGCCTCGCACATCCCCTGATCCGGCGAGATGGCGACCGTGGCCGCGCTCTGCTGCTGGCTCGCTTTAATTCGAAACTGGCCATGAAATTGGCCATCGAAGTCGGGATCATGAGCAAGGGGCAGTTCCCGCTCGCTGAAGTGATCGATGCGGCTCAGTGGCGGCGCCAGTTCCCGCAGTTCGCGGGCAAAGCTGACCAGCTGCTCAGGCGATCCTTCGGCGCCGATGGTGACGCCGTTGGCATCGTTCAACACATAGCCGGCAAGGCCGTGGCGCAGTGCCAGTCCATAGACGAAGGGGCGAAAGCCGACCCCCTGCACGATCCCGTCGATATGAAATTCGCGGCGTAGCCGGTTGGCCACAGGATTGGCAGAGCCAGAGGGGGCGATGGTGGCGCTCATGCAGGCTCCATCTCATCTTGAGTCTGCGGCAAACGCAGCACCCGGCGCTCGTTCTCCTCGCGCCGCACCCAGCCATCCATCTCCATGCGCAGGCAGAACGGAATGGCGTATTTGCGCGACAAACCGGTGATCTCCTTGAGGGATGCCATGTCGATCAGATCTCCCACCTGCTGGCCCGCCAGCACGGCGGTGACCATCTGGTTGTAAAGGGCGGCGTCGTAGTAGATGGGGCCATCGAGCTGCACCAGATACTTGAGTCGCGCTAGATTGCGCAGCTGCTTTTGCAACGCGCCTTTTTGTTGCAAGCCCTGCTGCAGGGCGGCGGGCAGCTTGCGGGTGATAAAGGGATCCAGCTCCACGCCGCCGGGGCCCAGTTTACCGGGCTCGTAACCCTCCTTGCCTTGATCTCGCACCACCTTGAGCACCAGCTGCGCCTCTTCCCCCAGATCATCTTCCGACTCGCCGCTGCCCGGCTGCCACTTGTCATGGTGCAGGCGAATGTGCTGCTCGCTCTTGAGCTGCTGGAGCAGGGCCTGAGTGACCGGCAGGGCGATGCCAAAGCGGGTTGCCAGCTCCGCAGCGCTGAGCGGTTCGCTGGCCATCGTGGCGAGCAGCTGGTCGCGGCTTTGGGCCAGCCAGTGGTTGTCCAGCAGCCACTCACCGAGGGGAGTGACCTGTTCGGGCTGCTGGTCAAAGCGGCCGGCCAGCACATAGCCGTTGAGCCCCAGTTGCAGGGTGGCCGGGTTGTAGTGTTCGAGTTCATCTGGCAGCTCGCCCAGCAGGGCGTGCAGCGTCTTGCGTCTGGTGGGGTGGATGTCGCCGCACCAGACGATGCAGGCGCCGTGCAGCAGTTCGCTGCTGCCGTGGCGAATAATGGCGAGCGGCTGACCAAAGAAGCAGGGAATGGGGCTGGCAAAGATCAGCCGCGCCAGCCGGGTATCCTTGATGGGAACAAAACGGGCCCGGCCATGCCAGCTGCCAAGGGCCACTTCCACCTCCTGCGTGCGCAGTGTCTTGCTACTCAGGCTCTCGGCGTTGAGCCGCACGATAAGGTGGGTGGCCGCCTCGCACTGGCCAGCGGCGCTGGTAAGGCAGTGGCCGCGTGCCACCTCCTTGTGGGGCACTTTTTTAAGGCCCACCGCCACCCGGCAGACGGCGCCAATCTCGTCGACGCTCTGGTGATAGGCCTGCAGGGAGCGCACCTGCACCTCCCGATCGGCGGGGTAGAGGCGCAGCTTGTCTCCCACCTTGAGGCTGCCCTGTTGCAAGGTGCCGGTGAGCACGGTGCCGGTACCATTGGCGGTAAAGACCCTGTCCACATACAGTCGCGGGGCGCTCTGCTCGCGGGCAGCGTGTGAGGCTGGCAGTTCGGCAAGCTGGCGCACGATGGCGGTGTGCAGGGCGGCCATATTGGCGCCGGTCTTGGCACTGACGCTGACGATGTCGGGCACCATGCCGCTCTCGTCCATCACCCGCTCCAGCAGGCTCTCTTCAAGGAGCTCCAGCTCGTCGGGGGAGACCAGATCGCACTTGTTGATGCAGACCAAGAGGCGCGGTACCCCCATCGCCTTGAGCAGGCGCAGGTGATCGCCGGTCATCGGCATCCACCCCTCGTCGGCGGCAATGACCAGCAGCACCAGATCCAGACTCCAGAGCCCCGCCACCATGTTGCGGATATAGCGCTCGTGGCCGGGCACGTCGATGACGCCTATGGTGTTGCCCTGACCGTCATCGAAGTGGGCAAAGCCGAGATCCTGGGTCATGCCGATGGCCTGCTCGTGGGCGCGGGCCGTGGTGATGCCGGTGAGGGCCTTGATCAGCAGGGTTTTGCCATGATCCACGTGGCCGGCAAGACCGATAACGGCGCGATAGGGGGTCATGGGATCAGGGCTCCTCGGTCGCATTTGTTGCATTGAACGGGGCGGGCAGCAGCAATTCCTTGAGTTGGGCGATCAGCAGTTCCATTTCGGTCGGCAGCAGGGTGGCCATATTGAGCAGCACCTTCTGCTGGCGCACGGTGGCGATGACCGGCACCGGCAGTTCGCGCAAATCATCGAGCAGCTGCTGGGCCGGGCGCGAGTCGGTGCACTCCAGCGCAGGGGCCGGGTAGAACTCGTCCGGCAAGGTGCCACCGCCCACCACCAGCTGGGCGGGGACCGGCACAAAACAGCCGGGCAGGGCGGCCATCAGCCGGGAGGCTCTCGCCTGCATGGCGGCAGAGTTGCTCAAGGTGCGCTGGGCGATACCCTCGCCGACGGGAGACTTGTTGAGCTTGTGGATGAGCAGGCGTTCGAGCAGGGAGTAGACGATGCGGCTCGGGCGGAAGGTGCGCATCATAGGGTGTTTTTCCAGCCGCTTGATAAGGTCGCTGCGGCCGCTGATGATGCCCGATTGCGGGCCCCCCAAGAGCTTGTCGCCTGAGTAGCAGACCAGATCCGCCCCCGCCTTGATGTACTGGCGCACCGAGGTTTCATCCGGTGCAAACTCTTCGGTGGTCAACCCCGAGCCCTGATCCACCGCCAGCACTACGTGCTCGGGCAGGGCGCGGGCCACTTCGCCGATATCGGGGGATTCGGTAAAGCCGCGAATGGCGAAATTGGATCTGTGCACCATCAGTACCAGCGCGGTCTGATCGGTGATGGCATCGAGGTAATCTTTGGCGGTAGTGATATTGGTAGTGCCCACCTCCACCAGTTTGGCGCCGGAGAGGGCCAGAATATCGGGGATGCGAAAGCCGCCGCCAATCTGGATCTGCTCGCCGCGCGAGACGATCACCTCGCGCCCCTTGGCCACCTCCTGCAGCAGCAAAAAGAGCGAAGCGGCGTTGTTGTTGACCACCAGCGAATCCTCGGCCTGGGTGAGGCAACGGAGCAGGGGAGCGATCAGCCCCTTGCGCCCGCCGCGCTTGCCGGTGGCGAGATCCAGCTCCAGATTGTTGTAGCCGGTGTTGAGGTCACGCACCTCGTCCCACAGATCGGCACTTAACGGCGAACGCCCCAAATTGGTATGCACCAGGGTGCCGGTGGCGTTGATCACCCGGGTTTGACGCTGGCGCAACTGCTGTTGGCAGCGTTTGGCAATCAGCGCCTCGATCTGCTCGGGGGCGACGCCGTGCTGGCGAAAATCTTCGCTCTGGCGCAGCTCGCTCAGGGTGTCGCGCACCGCCTGAGTCACCAGCGGGCGGCTCAGCGCTTCGATAAACCCGGCGAGAAAGGGTTGCTGCAGCAGCTGTTCCACTTGCGGCAAACGGCGCGTTGGTTGCTGGCCGGGCTGTTGCTGTGAATCTGGCAGTGAATCGTCGGCAGCCGTACCTGATGCGGGCTGGCGGTGGGGGATAGCTGACGCGTGAGACGAGTTCGGCATGGGATTACCAGTGCAGTGCGTGGGTTCGGGATGCGCACCGGTTTGCCGATAGAGAGGCCGAGCTGACGGGTTATGGCACTGCTGGCGATTTGCGGATGACTGCAAATTGGGTGCATCAATGAGCGGGTATAAATTAAGGCTGCATCGATGTTGATAAATTAATTTTTGGCCAGCGAGATAACCTGAGTTCGGATTATATTGGCAAGCGGCAAGCACCTTTTTTAAGGTATTACTTCAAACATATTGAACAAACAATGGAAATAACATTCAGGCCGACAAATTCAGCGAGAGAGTATTTGTTCAATAGATAAATTTGGCGGAAGAGGCAGGAATCGAACCTGCCAAAGCCTTCTCGGCTCACATCGGTTTTGAAGACCGAGGAGGCCACCAGACCCCATCAACTTCCGTAACGGTCGCCATTTTGTGGCAAATTTCTGTGACTGGCAACGCTTTTTTTGTCATAAAAAAGCGAGAGTTAGCGATTTTTTGAAAAAATCAAAGAACCTTGTTTTATATCAAGTTCAGCACAATTAGCCCGATGTTTTTAATTTAACATCGGGCCTTGATCACATTGCCGTAACCGTCGATCAATAACGGTCGTTAACAACTCGATAAATAATCACCGGTTGGCGTTGGCAATATTCCACTGATCCAGTTTATCTATTAACAGACCGGTATCCCTGGCGGCATCAAGATGCTGATAAAGATAATCCATCGCCTCGCTCACCATCTCGGTCATCGGGAAGGAGAACGCCACGATGGCCGGTTGTACCCCGACAAAGATCACCTCGGGGACAAAGGTCTTGAGCTCGTCGATCAGGAAATTGAGCGGCATATTGTGGGTCGAGAAGATAAACATCTCGGCGATGGTCTCGGGGGGGATCACCTGCAGGGTTCCCGCCTTCTCGCCGATCTCGGCGGCATCCACCAGCACCACCCGCTCCGGTTGCAGCTCCCGCACCTTGTAGACCACATTTTCCGGCGCGATGCCGCCGTCGATATGGATCCAGCCGGGCAGGGGTGCGGCTTGCAGCTTGTCGGCGAGATAGGGGCCGGCACCGTCGTCCCCCATCATGGCATTGCCCACGGTCAACACGAGATTGCAGCCCATCAGCGGCTCCTTACCATCAAGTACATATGGGGGTCGTTAAAGAGGGCGGTGAGCTGATCCATAAAGGTGTTGGTCCAGCCCAGCTCCTGCTCATCGAGTAGATTGTCGGCTTTGCGCAGTCGGTCGAAGGCGTAGGCCAGCATATGGCAGTGCTCGCGATAGATGGTGATCTCGCCAAAGGTGAGAAATCCCTCCATCTTGCGGCGCGCTTCACTCCCCTCTGGCAGCTTGGCCACCCAGTCGCGATAACCGATCAGCGAGCAGACCAGGTCTGCTCGCAGGCAATCGACGATACCGAGGTGGTGGCCGATGGCGAGGCTGTAGTACATCACCTCCTTTGCCTCTTCCGGCACGTCAAACTGCTCGTCGACGAACTTGCGCGAGAGGCGATAGAAGAAAACCTCGTCAGCCATGCACCGCCTCTCCCTTGCCGGCCGCCCGGTTGAGGCAGGCATTTGCGAGGTTGTTGACGATCTCCGCCAGACGGGGATCGTCGTGCTGATCGAGGTAGCTCTGGATGCGCAGATCCACATCCTGCTGGGTCGCCCCTTCGAGCAGGGCCATAAACTCGTCGGCGATGATCCGCCCCTGCCGATAACCGGCCATGCGGCGCGCTTCGCGCTCGATCATCACCCGAATTTCGTTGGGGATGCCGGTGTGGCGCAGCTCGACCCGTTCACCCGGTTGCACCTCGTGGCTGGTGGCTTTGAGTTTCTGCTCAAGCAGACCGAGCGCCACCGCAAAGCCGTAGATGGTGGCTGCCGGTGTGGGGGGGCAGCCGGGGATATAGACATCCACCGGCACAATCTTGTCGGTGCCGCCCCAGACGCAGTAGAGGTCGTGGAAGATGCCGCCGTCACAGCCGCAGGCGCCGTAGGCGATACAGATCTTGGGATCGGGCGCCGCCTCGTAGGCGCGCAGGGCCGGAACCCGCATCGCCCGGGTCACCGCGCCGGTAAAGAGCAGGATGTCGGCGTGGCGGGGGGAGGCGACCACCTTGATGCCGAAACGCTCGGCATCGAACAGCGGGGTGATGGTGGCGAAGATCTCGATCTCGCAGGCGTTGCAGCCGCCGCAATCGACCCGGTAGACATAGGCCGAGCGGCGAATGTCCTTGAGCAGGGTCTTCTTGAGTTTGGTGATCTCGGGATCCTGTGCCAGCGGTACAGCGCGGGTATGGGCATGGCCGACAACCGGTTCTATGCCTTTGATCTTGCTCATCACATCCACTCCTTTTGTGCGGCCATCGGTGTGGCTATCGGTGTGATCAGGGCCGAGTCAGGCTGGCTCAGCATGCTCTGTTTTCGTTTGCAGTCGGGGCAGTGGTGCAGTCGCTCTGGCGGCGCTAGCGGCTTGGCATCGCGAGCCAGCGGTGTGCCTGCCTGCTTGAGTGTGTCCTCCACCAGCGCCACCAGCTTGCTCGGGGCAAAGTAGGTGCCGCACAGGGTGCAGGGGGCCAGCGCGAAGCGGGCCTCCTCATAGAGGTCCGCCTTGTTGGTCACCGCCAGCTCGAATTCAGGGGAGAGGGCGATGGCGCGGGTCGGGCAGACCTCCTCGCAGCGGCCGCAGAAGATGCAGCGCGCCATGGAGATCTCCCAGCGCCGTTCGCCGGTCTCCATGTCAACTTCCATCACCAGCGCATTGGCCGGGCAGGCCTTGGTGCAGGCGGCGCAGGCGATGCACTGATCCGCCTGATATTTGGGTTTGCCGCGAAAATCCCGGTTCACCTCATAAGGGGCGAAGGGGTACTTGGCGGTCGGGGTGCCAGCCTTGAGGATGGTCTTGAACAGCTTGATCATGATGACCCCTTATTTCAGCGGAGAGTTTTTGCGATCGATGCCGTAGCGCTCGATCTCCTTGTAGGAGACCACGGTGGATTTGCCCTTCTTGGGGTCGACCAGGGTGACCCGGTCGGTACAGGAGTAGCAGGGATCCAGACTGCCGATGATGAGCGGCGCGTCCGCCACGGTATTGCCGCGCAGCATGTAGCGCAGAGCAGGCCAGTTGGCGTAGGTGGCGGCGCGGCAGCGCCAGCGGAACAGCTTCTGGTTGTCCCCGGTCATGCTCCAGTGGACGTTCTCGCCGCGGGGCGCCTCGGTAAAGCCCAGCGCAAACTTGCCCGGCTGGTAGGTGAAGCCTTCGGTGAGCAGTGGCCCTTCCGGCAGGTGCTCAAGGCCGAACTCAATCATGTCGAGGGAGTCGTAGAGCTCGTGGATCCGCACCAGTACCCGGGATTGCACGTCGCAACCCGCCTTGGTCTGGATCTCCATCGGCAGCTCGCGATAGCCGGCAAAGTCGTGGACCCGACGCACGTCGCGCTTGAAGCCGCTCGCCCGCACCATGGGACCGACGCAGCTGAAATCGCGGGCAATTTGCGGCTCGAGCTTGCCGATACCGATGAGGCGGGAGGAGATGTTGGCGGTATCAAGCAGCATGGCCACCAGGGGTTTGAGCTCATCACGGAGCTCGCGCACCAGCTGGGCACCCTTGATGCGATCTTCCTTGAAGATGTCGCGGCGCACCCCGCCAATCAGGTTGAGACCGTAGGTCTTGCGGGCGCCGGTCAGCAGCTCGGCCAGGGTCATGGATTTCTCCCGCACCCGGAAGAACTGCATAAAGCCGGTGTCGAAACCGGTGAAGTGGCTCGACAGGCCGATGTTGAGGATATGGCTGTGCAGGCGCTCCACCTCCAGCAGCACGGCGCGGATCATCTTGGCCCGCTCCGGCACCGGAATGCCCATGGCGTTCTCCACCGAGGTGGTGTAGGCGACGCTGTGGGTAAAGCCGCAGATGCCGCAGACCCGGTCGGTCAGAAACGCCACTTCGTTATAGCCCATGCGGGTTTCCGCCAGCTTCTCCATGCCGCGATGGACATAGAAGAGGCGGTAGTCGGCATCGATGATGTCTTCCCCATCGACGAACAGACGAAAGTGCCCCGGCTCGTCCGAAGTGATATGCAGCGGGCCGACCGGCACGATGCGGTTGGCATCACTGCCGAGCTCATTGACGAAGGGGTAGGTCTCGGTGTCGGTGGTGGGCATCGGGCGCTGGCGATAATCCATGGCGTCCTTGCGCAGCGGGTGGATATCCTCCGGCCAGTCATCCGGCAGTACCAGACGGCGTTCGTCCGGCAGGCCGATGGCGCGCAGGCCATACATGTCGCGGATCTCCCGCTCGCCCCATACCGCCGCCGGAATGGTCGGGGTGATGGAGGGGTACTCCTGGGTATCGGCATCCACCAGCACCTTGACGGTGATCCAGCACTTGGTGTCGCCCTCCATGGAGAAGACGTGGTAGACGGCGAAGTGGCCGTTGAGGCTGCGCTCGTCATTGGCAAAGGAGAGCGGAAGCCAGCCCCCCAGCTGGTGGAAGATCAGGCTGGCCGTCTCGACCAGACTGGTGGGCTTGACGGTAATGGTGGCCTGATCGGCGGTTTGCCACTCCTCGTCGACGATGGCGTGGGGCAGTTGTGCTCGCACCTGCTGGATGTAGTCGCAGCCGATGCGATCCGAAATGGCGATGGTCATGCAGTTCTCACTTTAATGTTCGGGAATGAGCATTCGGTAAAGGTGAAATCGGAAAAAGTTGCTGTGCTGGCGGGCATGGCTCAGACCCCGACCAGATAGGCGAGCAGCGCCAGCAGGGCCAGCCCCAACCCGTAGCGGGTGAGCTTGTGGGTGCGCACGAACTGGGTGCGGGCCATGGCGTTTTCGATGATGCCGGCCAGCAAAAAGGCCACCAGCAGCTTGCAGGCGAGGATCAGCGCCGCGCCGATGAGCGCGGGCAGACTCCAGTTGGCCGCCTTGCCGAAGGGCATGAAAATCACCAGAAAGAGCTGCACCACCACCAGTTGCTTGAGGCCGATGGAGAGCTTGAGCAGGGCGAGGCCCGCACCGGAATACTCGGTGAGTGGCCCCTCCTGCAGCTCCTGCTCGGCTTCGGCGCAGTCAAAGGGCAGCTTGCCCATCTCGACAAACACCGCGAAGGCGCAGGCAGCGCCAGCCAGCAGGGTGGCGATGGGCGCGGCCAGCGGCTGGGTCGCCACATAGCTGCTGATATTGCCCAGATCCGAGCTGCCCACCATCATCGCCATGATGAAGCAGGCGAGTACCAGAATGGGCTCCACCAGAATGCCCAGCGTCAACTCGCGGCGGGCACCGATCCCTGCAAACATGCTGCCGCTGTCGAGCCCCGCCAGCGAAAAGAAGAAGCGGAAGATGGCGAACAGGTAGATGTCGGTGATGAGATCCCCGGCGATGGGGAAGGGGGACTCGTGAGTCAGGGTTGGCAGCGCCATCCCTACCAGCAAGAGGGCGGCGATGAGCAGCGCAGGCATCAGGTTGAAGATGATGCCGGCAGGCTCTGGGGTCACCTCCTGACGGCGCAGGAGCTTGGCGATATCCCGGTAATCCTGCAGCAGGCCCGGCCCCTGACGGGAGTGCATCTTGGCCCGCAGCACCCGGTTGAAACCGGTGGCGAGCGGCGCCAGCGCCAGCATGGCGATGGCCTGGGTCAGGGCGAGGGCAACCATGCCCCAGCTCGGCATTTCAAGAACAGGCATATCAGACTCCTACAGCCATCAGGATAAAGAGCGCCAGCACAACGCCGTGCAACAGCCAGCCGGTTGTCCCGCTGGTATCGCTCACCCCGTGCAGGGCGCTGGCCAGATCGAGCTGCGGCTGCTTGCGATAGAGCGGCGCGCAGAGTTGGCGCAAGGTGTGGGTGACACCGCCCGAGGTGAGGCTCATGCGCTCCTCATAGGCGTAACCACAAGCCCACGGGGTGCCGGCGTGACGACGACCCAGCTTGGGCCCCTTGAAGATGGCCAGTACCAGCAGCGGGATGAGGAACAGCCCCAGCAAGGTGATGGCGATAACGGGTGGGGAGAGGATCGCTTGTGAGCTGTCGAGTGGCAGCAGGGTGGCGCCAGTGGCGACACTCATCTGGCTGGCAACCAAGGCTTGGCCATAGCTGGCGATATGGGGGGCAATCCAGGGGGCGCCCAGACCCAGCACCAGACAGACGGCAGCCAGCAGCAGGGTGCCTGCCACCATGGCCCCTGGCACTTCGCGGGCGTGGCTCGCGTGTTCGCTGCGCGGTGCGCCGCAGAAGCAGATGCCGTAGACCTTGACGAAACACATCACCGCCATGGCGCCGGTTACCGCCAGCATCACTACCGCGAGCGGCGCGACGACCGAGGTGCCGAGTTTGGTCATGGAAAGGAGCGACTGATAGATAAACCACTCGCTGACAAAGCCGTTGAGTGGCGGCAGGGCCGAGATGGCCATGGCACCGATGAGAAACGCCAGCGCGGTCCAGGGCATCAGCTTGGCCAGCCCCCCCATCTTGTCCATGTCGCGGGTGTGCAGGCGGAACATCACAGAGCCGGTGCCCATAAAGAGCAGGCTCTTGAAGATGGCGTGGTTGAGCAGGTGATAAAGCGCGCCGAGTAGCCCCAGCACCACCAGTGCCGGTTGCTGGTTGGCGATGCCGATCATGCCGATGCCCATCCCCATCAGGATGATGCCGATGTTCTCCACCGTGTGGTAGGCGAGCAACCGCTTGAGATCATGCTCGGCCAGCGCAAACAGCACCCCGAGCACTGCCGAGCAGGCACCGAAGATCAGCACCACATAGCCCCACCAGAGCTGGCTGGCGCCAAGAAAATCGATACTGACTCGCAAGATGCCAAACAGACCCAGCTTCACCATCACGCCGGACATCAGCGCCGAGATATGGGAGGGCGCAACGGGCTCGGCCACCGGCAGCCAGCCGTGCAGCGGCACAAAACCGGCGCGCAGGCCAAAGCCGCAGAAGCTGAGCAGGAACACCAGAGAGGCCAATCCGCCCGCCAGATGGTGCTCACGCAGCGCGGCGAACTCCAGCGAACCGCTTTCGCGGCAGAGCAGCCAGAAGGCGATCAGCACCAGTGCCATGCCGATATGGTTCATCACCAGATAGAGGCGGCTCTGTTTGGCGGCTTCCGGGTTGGTCTTGACCAGCCAGTAGGTGGTGAGGGTCACCAGCTCGTAGCAGAGCAAGAAACCGAGCGCATTGTCGGCCAGCACCATGCCCACCATGGCAAAGAGGAAGAGGTTCATCAGCGCGCCGATGGCCACATCGCCCTTGCCCTGATATTCGCGGATATAGGCAAAGGAGTAGAGGGCGACGGCGACGCCGACGGTGCTAATCACCAGCAGCATCAGCGCGGCCAGCATGTCGAGGTGAACCGAACCCAGCAGCCAGAGTTGGCCATCGACGGGTGCGCCATGAGCAAAGGTCTGGATGGCGGCGACCAGGCCCGAGAGCGACCCCAGCAGGGCAAGGCCACTGTTGAGGCGGTTGGCCAGTGCGGGCAACTTTTGCAGGAGCAAACCGGCGGCAGCGCCCAGCAAAAAGAGCAGGAGCGTGGCCATAACAAGGGGGGACAACATCAGCGGGCTCCCTCTGTGGTGGATAAATCGGATGCAGGGAGCGCTGTGGCAGGCGCCGAGAAGGCGGAGGCCCCTTGCGGGTTGGTGTCGGCCGCTTGCTGGCGACGGATACGGGCGGCGCGTTCGGTGTCGCCGTCATTGACCAGCTTCAGTGCCTGGGAGGGGCAGGCACCGACACAGGCCGGGCCATCGGCGCGAAACTCGCAGAGGTCGCATTTGACCGCGATGCTGCGCACCCCCGGCTCCCAGCTCAGCAGATCCTCGCCAAAGCAGCGCAGGCCAGCGGAGGTGGAGGGGTTGCTGGAGCGGATGGAGCAGGGGATATAGGTGTCGTAACTGGTGGCCACGGCCACCGGACGGCTGCCGCCGCTCTGGATGGCGCCAAAGGGGCAGGCCACGGCGCAGAGATTGCAGCCGATGCAGAGCGACTCGTTGAGTTGCACGCAATCGCCGGTCTGGCGAATTGCCTCGACCGGGCACACCTTGATGCAGGGGGCATCGTCACAGTGACGGCACTGAACCGGCATGGTCGCCTGCTCGTGTCGCATAACGGTTAAACGGGGGGCTTGCTGCAAACCTTGCGCCTTGTGTACCTCGCTGCAGGCCGCCATACAGGTGCCACAGCCGATACAAAGCTTGGGGTCAGCGATAACGAAGCGGTTCATAGCCTACCTTGTCGTGTCGCGAACGGAGAAAGTAGGGGCAGGTTAGCAAGATACGGGCCAGAATGATTTTTGCAGAGGAATTGGCTTTAAGCGGCTGTTTTTAAATGAATAAAAATCTTGGTGTGGTTGAGTGAACGCGCTGATATGGCAGTCGAACTGTGACGTTCATCACTTGTGACGAAGCCATCGGGAGGGTTCGTCACCCCCGAACAACGGCGTCGACACGGCTGAATGCGGGGTCGTGATACGGGGAGAAAGGGTGACTCGTCTGCGGTAGGTAGTAGGTTGCACAGTGTAGTGATCAAAGGGATGGAGCAACGGTTCCATCCCTGCATTTTGCTTTTCCGCCATAGGCGCTCTGGTTTGCTAGCGATGATATGACCGGGGGCTAGTCCGGGCTGATCACCTCGGCATCA
The DNA here is from genome assembly GCF_051919425.1 of Aeromonas sp. 75A. Lineage (NCBI taxonomy): Bacteria > Pseudomonadati > Pseudomonadota > Gammaproteobacteria > Aeromonadales > Aeromonadaceae > Aeromonas > Aeromonas sp. 75A. The sequence goes on from NZ_JBQBES010000002.1 coordinate 4,185,762, forward strand.
TTCACCTGAGCCCGGCAGAAGTGGATAAAGTGGCGCAGGGAGGTGGAGTGGTACTTCTGCTTGTGCCAGATAAGGGAGAGCTGGCGCGGGAAGCGGCGGGAGAGGGGCAGGGCGATCAGCCGCCCATCTGCCAGGCGATCCGAGGCTGCCAGCCGGGAGATAAAGGAGATGCCAAGCCCCTTCTCCACCGCCAGCATCACCGCCTCCAGGGTGTTGAGTTCAAGCCCTGGTTGCCAGCGGGGCAGCTCGGGCTGGATCTGCTGGATAAACTGCTCGCGGCTGCCCGATTGCGCTTCACGCAATACCCAGGTCTCGCCCCCCAGACGGGAGAGGGAGAGCTCCTTCTTGTTGGCAAGCGGGTGACCGGGTGGGGCCACCACCAGCATCTCGTCCTGCAGCCAGGGTTCGGCGAGCAGGTCGGGGTGATGGTTCTCCCCCTCGATCAGTGCCATATCCAGCTCGAAGTTGGCCAGCGCATGACAGAGCAGGTGAGTGTTGTTGATGGTCACCTTGGGGGGGAGCCCCAGCTCTTGTTTGCTGCTGGCGAGCAGGGTGGGGAGCAGGTAGTTGCCGATGGTCTGGCTGGCACCAAGGCGCAGCTGGCCGCTCGGCTCGGCATCGGGGCTGAACAGGTTCTCGATATCCTGCATCCGGGTCAGCAGCTCTTCGGCGGCCGGTTGCAGCAGGCGCCCCTCGTTGTTGAGCTGCAATCTGGGGTGAATGCGGTCAAACAGCGGGGTGGAGAGCTGGCGCTCCAGCTCCTGCAGCGACTGGGAGACGGCCCCCTTGCTCAGGCAGAGCTCGTTGGCGGCAAGGCCAAGGTTTCCATAGCGGGCAATGGTGGCGAACACTTTCAGCTGCTGCAGGGTCAGTTTCATCGTGTTTGGTTTTCCTGAATGATTGATTTAATTCATTTAGATATCGTAAACGATAAGGGGGCATTATCCTATCGCCATAGTCATCAATAGAAAGGTGTCATCATGATCGCAAGAACCCGTAAATCACTGGCTGCCGCCCCAACCCCCATGGCGGGTTTGGCGCTGGGCATCGCCAGCCTTGGTTGGTGTTGGGAAAATGCCGGTCACTTCGATGGCCGGATGCAACTGCTGGGCGCTGCCATCGCGGCCGTGCTGCTGGTGATCCTGACCTTCAAGTTTCTGCTCCACCCCCGCCTGCTGTTGCAGGATCTCGCTCACCCCGTGGTGGGCAGTGTGGTTCCGACCTATGCCATGGGCACCATGGTGGTCTCCAAAGCGCTGGGTATGATTGCGCCGCAAGCGGGCGAGGCCCTCTGGCTGTTTGCCGTGGCGGTTCACCTGCTGTTTCTGGCCACCTTTATCTGGCATCGCGCCAAAGAGTTTGAAATCCACCACATGGTGCCGAGCTGGTTCGTGCCGCCAGTAGGCATCATCGTGGCGGACGTCGCCTTCCCGGGTGGTCAGTTTGCCCCGCTGGCCAACGGTCTGCTCTGGTTCGGGATCATCTGCTACGGCCTGATGCTGCCGCTGATGCTCTATCGCCTGATCTTCAGCCATGAAGTGCCGGATGCCGCCAAACCGACCATCGCCATTCTGGCGGCTCCTGCCAGCCTCTCTCTGGCCGGTTACCTGACCGTCAGCCAGGAGCCGTCACTGCTGCTGGTGGCCGTGCTGTTGGGGATTGCCATCCTGATGACCGGTATCATCTATCTGGCCTTCATCAAACTGCTGCGTCTGCCCTTCTCGCCGGGTTATGCCGCCTTTACCTTCCCGCTGGTGATAGGTGCTACCGCCCTGTTCAAAGTGGCCCATCTGGTTGAAGGGTTTGCGCAAGGCAGTCACTACGTCGAGCAGATCAGACTGCTGGCCCACTTCGAGCTTGGGGTGGCTACCGTGATCGTCGGGTATGTGGCACTGCGTTACCTGATGTTTTTTCTGCCGCAGCGTAATACCGAAATGAATAACGGCATGGCCCGCCAGGGTGCTCACCGATAAATCTTGATGATGTGACATCGGGAAATGGATAAGCAGTGCGCTCCGAGAGCGACGGGATAAACGACCAGTCATACGATGGATGGACAAAGAGCCTCCACCCTGGTTGTGTAACGAGCAAAATGCCCCGCAGTGCGGGGCATTTTTTTATGGTTTTTTGATGTGGCACCCGTGGTGGGCTATTTGCCATGGATTTAACTGGTATTACCTGTCAGGACGACTACAATGCAGCACCACTTTTTCGCTCGACCCCAATACATGTCGTCCCAAGATCCCGTATTTGACTCCTCTTTTGAAGCCCGTTTTCTCCATCCCCGCTACTGGTTCAGCTGGCTGGCGCTCGGCGTGCTGATGTTGCTCGCCTTTGTGCCGGTGCGATTGCGCGACCGTTTGGCCGAAGCCTTGGCTCCGCTGGTGTTTCGTATCTCGAAAAAACAGATTTATATCGCCAGAACCAATTTGGAGATCTGCTTCCCGGACAAGAGCCCGGAAGAGCGGGATGCCATTGCACTGACCTCGATCCGGGTCGGCCTCAAGAGTCTGTTGGGATTTGGCGAGTTCACCATGCGCAGCCAGCGTTATCTGATGAGCCGGATGCAGGTGATCGGTTGGGAGCATATCGAGGCGGAGCGGGAGGCCGGTCGCCCGGTGATCCTGGTGGTGCCCCATACCTGGCCGGTGGATGCCGCCGGTTACTGCTTCACCCAGCGCGGGGTGCCCATGTGCACCATGATGAAACGGGCGCGCAATCCGGTGTTTGACTGGCACCTCAACCGTGCACGAGCCAAGAACGGTTGCCGCGTCTATGAGCGCAGCGCCGGGATCAAGGCAGTGATCAGGACCATCAAGAGCGGTCGCAGCTTCTTCTATCTGCCGGATCAGGATCATGGCCGCGAGAAGAGCATCTTCGCCCCCTTCTTTGGCTATCCCAAAGCGACCCTGCCTGCCTTGCCCCGTCTGGTGCAGGTCAGTGGCGCCAAGGCGGTGCCGCTGCTCGCCTGCTATGACGAAGCGAACCACTGCTACCGGCTGGAGATTGAGGCACCGTTCGACAACTATCCCACCGAGGATGTGATGGCCGATACCTGTCGCATGAACGACATGGTGCAACAGCAGCTGATGCGCCATCCGGGCCAGTACATGTGGTTCCTCAAGATCTTCGATACCCGTCAGGATCAGGAGGGGCTGGATGGCCTTTACGAGGCGGGGATCCAGCGGATCCGCAAGGGATTGTCGCCCCACGGCTGACCCAGAATTTGCGTTGATTGAAATGGCCCCAGGTGGGCCATTTTTTTATGATAACTCGTCTGATCAGTGCCTTGCGGGTCGATGGCCTGCCTCCCCAGGGTAGAAAAAAATGTCAGGATAACTACAATAACCGTTTGTTTTTGATGACTTGATGGCCGCCATGTCTGCGTTAGATCCGGTATTTGATACCTCATTTCATAGCCGCCTGCTGCATCCAAAATGGTGGGGCAGCTGGTGTGCGCTGGGCCTGCTCTCCCTGCTGGCATTTACTCCTGCGAGATTGAGGGATCGCTTTGCCGATCTGATCTCTCCAACCCTGCTGCGTTTTTCGAAAAAGCAGGCCTATATCGCCGATACCAACCTCAAGATCTGCTTTCCCGAGCTGGATGCCGCCGCACGGCAGGCGCTGTTGCTCAAATCGATCCGGGTCGGGCTCAAGACCTTTATGGGCTTTGGCGAACTCAGCTGGCGCAGCAAGGCGCGGCTGACCCGCCGCATCAAGGTGACCGGCTGGGAGCATGTGCAAGCGGAGCAGGCTGCGGGCCGCCCGGTGATCCTGGTGGTGCCTCATACCTGGGCGGTCGACATGATTGGCCGCTACTTCTCCATGATGGGCATTGAGATGTGCACCATGATGAAGAGCCCGAAAGATCAGGTGTTCGACTGGTACATCAACCGCGAGCGGGCCAAAGCAGGCAAGGTCTATGAGCGCAGCGCCGGGATCAAGCCGGCGATCAAGTCGATCCGCGCCGGTGCCAGTTTTTTTTACCTGCCAGATCAGGATCACGGCCGCGAGGCGAGCGTGTTTGTTCCCTTTTTTGGTCGCCCCAAGGCAACCCTGCCCGCGTTGCCCAAGCTGGTGAAGCTGACTGGCGCCAGGGCCGTGCCCATCTTCGCCAGCTATGACGAAGATGAGGGATGCTATCTGCTGGAGATCGAGCCGCCGTTTGACCCTTATCCCACCGCCGATCTGCTGGCAGACGTCAATGCCATGAACCGGGTGGTGGAGATGCAGGTGGCACGCCATCCCGAGCAGTACATGTGGTTTCTCAAGATCTTCGAAACCCTGGAGCATCAGGAGGGGGATGACGGCCTCTATGAAGCGGGGATCCAGCGCATTCGTCAGGGCTTGCCGCCCGAACCTTGAAAATTGGCCCGCTTGCGGGCCATTTTTGTTGGCACAGGCGCCTTTCGTATTTGGTCTGCTGCTGGTGGTTTTTAAGGCGAACGGGTGGACAAAAACAGCGCAAACAGGGGATAACAGGGTGTCTTATGAAAGGGAGAGGCAGGTGAGCGTGCGCGGAGCTATCTTCGAGAGCGGAAATAGGGTAAAAGGGCGGCCATGAAAATTCCAAATCGAATCCAACCTCTGGTTGATGACGGCCTGGTCGATGAGGTCGTCAGCCGGTTGATGAGCGGCAAAGAGGCCGACGTCTATGTGGTGCGCTGCGGCGACGAGATCCGCTGCGCCAAAGTCTATAAAGAGGCGTCCAAGCGCAGCTTCAAGCAGGCCGTGGTCTATCAGGAGGGGCGCAAGGTGCGTAACAGCCGCAGCGCTCGCGCCATGGAGAAGGGCTCCAAGTACGGCCGCAAACAGCATGAAGAGGTGTGGCAGAACACCGAGGTCGACGCCCTGTTCAAGCTGGCGGCGGCCGGTGTGCGGGTGCCACAGCCCTATGTCTGCCTCGATGGTGTCCTCTTGATGGAACTTATCACCGATGAGGATGGCAATGTCGCGCCGCGCCTCAACGATGTGGCGCTTACCCCCGAGCAGGCGGTTATTGATCACCACAAGGTGATCCGCTATGTGGTGCGGATGCTCTGTGCCGGTCTTATCCACGGCGATCTCTCCGAGTTCAATGTGCTGGTGGATGAACAGGGCCCCGTCATCATCGACCTGCCCCAGGTGGTGGATGCCGCCGCCAACAACCAGGCCAAGGCGATGCTGGAGCGGGACGTCAACAACATGCGCAACTACTACGGCATGTATGCCCCCGAGCTGCTCAAGACCCGTTATGCCCAGGAGATGTGGGCGCTGTTTGAAGATGGCAAACTCACCCCCGATAGCGAGCTGACCGGTCACTTTGAAGAGAGCCGCACCGCCATCGATCTCGAGTCGGTGCTGCAGGAGATTGAGAGCGCCGAGGAGGAGGCCTATGCCCGTCAGGCCCGGATGAAGGCGGAGCAGGAAGACAGCTACTAACGGTCTTGCCACGTTCGCAAAAAGAGCGCCTTCGGGGCGCTCTTTTTATTGCTGCTGCGGCTATGGTCGGCTGGGGCTGGGGGCTAGCTGATACATCTCCAGCCAGTGGCGATCCCCCGGATGGAAGCGCGGCCCCAGCAACACGCCCCCGGCGGCCGTAATGACCTTGCGGGAAGCCAGATTGTCTTGGTCACAGCAGATCAGCACCGGCGCTGCCAGCACCTGTTGTTGCACCCAGCGCAGCAGCACGGTCGCGGCCCCTTCGCCACGGCGAGAGGGGCGGGTTTCGTAACCGATATGACCCAGCCACTGGCGGGTTGCCTCATTGTCACCGTGACGAAGACGCAGGGTGGCGATGATCTCCTCGCCATCGAGGGCAAAATAGGTGGTGGTCGGCAGGTATCCACTGGGCAAGTTGCGCGCCTCTGCGTGATCCAGCAGGCTCTGTAGCCAGCTGTCCGGGTCAAATTGCGCCACCTGATAGAGCGGCTGTCCGTCCTCGGCGCATTCGGTGACATAGCGACGGTAAGCCGGAGCATCTGCCAGCCTGGCCTGTCGGCACTGCAGAGCGAGCACTGTGCTCATGACAGGAGCGCGCAGGGCGGCAGCGGTTGCGGTTCGCTGTGGTGGGGTTCCAGCACGCAGGCCCGTTGTCTTCCAGCCTGTTTGGCGGCGTAAAGAGCCTGATCCGCTCGCAGGTAGGCCGCTTCAAATCCCTCGTCAGGGTGCAGCGAGGTGAGGCCGATGCTTAGGCTGATGGGGCCACCAGCCAGCGCCCGGGTCGCCTCGGCGATCTGCTGTTGCAGGCTGTGACAGTAGTCGGGCAGGGTCTGCGGGTCCGCCATCAGCAGCAGGGCCAGCTCATCGCCGCCAAGCCGACCGGCCATGCCCTCGGCAGGCAGGGTATTGGCGATCACCCGACCCACGGCCCGCAGCATGGCATCACCGGCGGGGTGGCCGTGGCGGTCGTTGATCTGCTTGAAGTTGTCCAGATCGATCAGCAGCAGCTGGGCGGGGCTTGTCACCTCGCGGGCGCGCAGGGTCACCTGGCGTTCGAAATAGTGGCGGCTGAACAGACCAGTCAGCTCATCCTGATTGGCGCGCCGCTCCAGCTTGCGCTGGGTGGCCAGCAAGGCCTGCTGCTGGCGAGTGTGGACCAGGCTCAGCAGCAGATAACTGCGGGCGATGGTAAAGAGCAGGCTGAGCAGGATCACCGGCCCGAGCAGCGGGTCGGTGAAGGAGTTGGCCGCCTGCTCCGGCTGCCAGAGGTGTTTGGCGATCCGCAGCAGTTGCAACAGCAGTTGCAGGCCGAGCAGCAGAATGGCAAAGCGCAGCACCCGATAGACGGGGGCCAGCCGCTGGTAGCGCCAGAGCTGCCAGATAAGCAGCGCAATCTGCAGCGAGAGCACGCCGGAGAGCACGATGATCCGGCTATGCACATCAAAGAGGGGTTGCTGCAGGGCGGTCAGGGCAAACAGGACGAAACCGCCGAGGGTAACGGCGGGCAGCAGCCAGCCCAGTTGGTCGGCTTCACGGCGAAAGAAGTGGCGCATACCCCGTTCATAGAGCAGGGTGGTCGACATCAACAGCAGGTTGGTGTAGAGAATATTGGCAAGGGATGCATTTCCCTCAAGGGGGCGCAGCAGCAGGCAGCAAAAAGCCCCCGCGATAACCAGTTCCCCCGCTGACCAGTAGATCAATGCCCTGATCTGGCGATGGGTGTGCCACATGGCGGCGAAAATGGTGGCGACCCCCACATGTGACAGCGTGACGAACAGCACCAGACTCAACAACTGGGCTGAGGAAAACAGACTTGGCATCAAGGGGCTCTCTGGGAAGTCACCTGTGAACGAACAGGCGATGGGGTATCGCCCGCTGGCAGTCGCCGATCACAACATGAATCCAGCCTATTATCAATGGGTTAAATGGCCGAATGTGCTCACCTCCGACTTCTTGCACGATGGCAATTGCTGACTCGATTTATCAGCGCACAATGAGCCATTTTATTGTCTTGTCAGTCAATTTCGCTGCGTGAAAGGTGGTTGTGTTGGCGGCAGGGTGAACCCAACCGCCAGACGTTGTGCTAATCGCAGGTTGCAACAGGCAAGCGCATTACGATGGCCTCCCTGTCCAGATGGGTCAGCAGACGGCGCACGTCGTCGAGGCGGATGATCAGAGTCGCGGTGTTGACCAGCGGATGGCACTGCACCTGTTCGGCCTGCCAGATGGCCTCGTCCACCACCAGCTCTACCGCTTTTTCCCTGTCGCGCACCATGGCGAGCAGGGTCACCGAGCCCGGGGTAAGGCCGAGCACCGCATCGAGCCGCTCGGGGGAGCCAAAGCTCAGCCGCTTGACGCCGAGCATGGCTGCCAGCGCCTTGAGATCGACCCGGTGCTCCTCCGGACTCACCACCAGAAACAGCCGCTCGCTTTTCGGATCGCGCAAAAAGAGGTTCTTGGTCTTGGCTGCGGGCAGGTCGGGCAGCAACTTGCTCGCCTCCTCACAGGTAAACACCGGGGGATGATCAACACGCTGGTAGGGGATAGCCAGCTGATCCAACAGGGAATAGATTGCCACAAAGACTCCTTTCGTCGGCGAAGAGTGGTCAGAACGGGATGGGCGGGAATAACGACCGGATCGAGCTTACCAGTTTGACTCCCGCCTCGCAGCCAGCGTGACGATTGCGAGCAGGCACTGTATGAACGTACAATAGTCCCATTCTCGGACAGCCCCTTTACGCTTCATGACTGCAACCCAGCCCACCGTACCCGCCACTCCGCCCCTCGACGGTTTTATCCTGACCCGCCACGGTCGGGACGTGCGCGGCCGCAACGGGCTGCCTGCAACCACCGAAATCGTGATGTGGCTCTGGAGCGAGCAGGGGCCGGTGCGGGTGGTAGTGCCGGGGCAGGAGCCGGTTTTCTTTCTGCCGCAGAGCCATATGGAAGAAGCCGCCGAGCTGTTCAAGGGGGCCGGGGTGAGCGGGCGGTTTCGCCGCCTGCCGATGCACACCTTCGACGGTCGCCCCGTGGTGGGCTGCTATTTCGCCACCCTGAGCGCCTTTCACCGCGCCATCGAGCTGTTGCTCATTCGCGGTCTGGAGCACTTCGAGGCGGATATCCGGCTGCCGGAGCGCTTCCTGATGGAGCGTTTCATCACCGCTGGCGTGCGCTTCGATGGCCGGGCGGTAAAAAAGGGGGGCAAGCAGGGCTACTGGGAGGTGAACGAGGCGCGCTGCGCGCCGCAGGCGGTGACGCCAACCCTCTCCTGGGTGTCGCTGGATGTGGAGTGCGCCATGGACGGGGCGCTCTTCTCGGTCGGCCTTTACAGCGAGCAGGATGCACGGGTCATCATGATCGGCACCCCGGAGGCAGATGCCGAGAGCTGGGGAACCCAGGTACAGTGGGTAGAGGACGAGAGCACCCTGCTGAGTGCGCTGGAGAGCTGGTTCAGTCTGCATGACCCCGACTTGGTGATTGGCTGGAACGTGGTTAATTTTGACTTTCGTCTGCTGCTGCGCCGCGCCGAGCTTAACAAGCGGCGACTGCGGCTCGGGCGGGGGCGAGAGCTCTGCTTCTGGCGCTCGTCACGGGGCGATCCCCAAACCGGCAACGTCATTATCCCCGGGCGCATGGTGCTCGATGGCATCGATACCCTGAAAAGCGCCACCTGGCAGTTTGCCAGCTACAGCCTGGATGCGGTGGCGAGCGAACTGCTTGGCCGTGGCAAGGATATCGAGGATGTGGCCAATCGGGGGAGAAGATCACCGAGCTGTTCCATTCCGACAAGGAGGCGCTGGCCCGCTACAACCTGGAAGATTGCAAGCTGGTGTGGGAGATCTTTGACTACTGCCACCTTATCCCTTTTGCCATCGAGCGTGCCTCCCTCACCGGTCTTGAGCTGGACAGGGTAGGGGGCTCGGTGGCGGCCTTTACCAACCTCTATCTGCCGCGGCTCCATCGTGGCGGCTACGTGGCCCCCAATTTGCCAGCCGACGGGGGGCTCGCAAGCCCCGGCGGTTATGTGATGGACTCCAAACCCGGTCTCTATCGCCACGTGCTGGTGCTCGATTTCAAGAGCCTCTACCCCAGCATCATCCGCACCTTTTGCATCGACCCCATGGGACTTATCGAAGGGCTGCAGCATCCCGAGCACGCCATTCCGGGCTTTCGTGGCGCCATGTTTTCCCGCGAGCGGCACTTTTTGCCGGATCTCATCGCCACCCTGTGGGCGGCGAGGGACAGAGCCAAGGCCGCCAGCAACAAGGCGCTCTCCCAGGCCATCAAGATCATCATGAACTCTTTCTACGGCGTGCTGGGGTCGGGGGGCTGCCGTTTCTATGATCCGCGCCTAGCCTCGTCCATTACCCTGCGTGGCCACAGCATCATGCAGCAGACCCGCGAGTGGATTGAGGCGAAGGGGTTCGAGGTGATCTATGGCGATACTGACTCCACCTTTGTCCATCTGGGGCGCGAGACCAGCCCCGATGAGGCGGACGAGATCGGCCAGCGACTGGCTCAAATGATCAACGATAACTGGGCTGCACTGATCAGGCGCGAGTTCGACCTGCCGAGTTATCTCGAGATCCAGTACGAGACCCACTATCGCCGCTTTCTGATGCCCACCATCCGCGGGCTGGAGAAGGGCAGCAAGAAGCGCTATGCGGGGCTGGTTGGCAAGGCCAGTGAGGGGAGTGAACAGCTGGTGTTCAAGGGGCTCGAATCGGTGCGCACCGACTGGACCATGCTGGCCAAGCAGTTCCAGACCCGCCTCTATGAGCTGGTGTTTCACGATGAAGATCCCAGCGGCTATGTGCGCACCATGGTGGATGAGACTCGTGCCGGTCGTCACGACGATCTGCTTATCTACCGCAAACGGCTGCGCCAGAAGCTCGAAGAGTATCAGAAGAATGTGCCGCCCCATGTGCGGGCGGCGCGGCTGGCCGATGAGGAGAACCTGCGCCGCGGTCTGCCCCAGCGCTATCAGCATCGGGGCTCTATCGCCTATCTGATGACCCTCAATGGCTCCGAACCGCTGGAGTACCGGCGCAGTGCCATCGATTACGAACACTATATCGACAAGCAGTTGCGGCCCATTGCCGATGCCATCCTGCCCTTTATCGGCGAGTCGTTCGACCGGATCTGTGGTCAGCAGCTGGATCTTTTCTGATTGGTGCAAGTTGGCACTTTACTTCCCATGAATACTGGATAAAAATACAGTTATAAATCATGGAGAAGTTTCCTATGCGTCTTGAAATCATCATCGACAGAAAACATCAGATCCCGACCTCGACCATGGAGGCGCTGCGTCAGGAGCTGCTCAAGCAGCTTGGCGAAAAATTCCCCGACATCCATGTGCGTGTCGCGCCGGGCAGTGCCATGGCCCTGACCGTCAGCCGTGCCAGCAAGGAAGACAAAGAGCTGGCCGAAGCCATGGTGCAGGAGGTGTGGGAGAACGCCGACAGCTGGATGCCGGAAGAGAACGTCGCCTCCTGATCCCGCACTGTCAGTGGATAACTCGGGCGTTGGATAAATGGGCAGCTGAAAAACGGTCATGCCCGCTAACGATTCGCAGAGCCCCGGACAACAAAAAACGCAGCCAAGTGGCTGCGTTTTTTGTTGGTGGTGAGAGGCTCGCGGTGGTTAATGGCTTTGGGTTGAGCCAGGCCCGTTACAACCCCGCCCAGCTTTTCAGGCTCTGCTGCTGCACCCGGCGATTGGCTTCGCGGATCTCCCCTTTGGCGCGCAGGTCGGCCAGCGCAATGGGCAGTGCGGCGCGGATCTCGTCACTGCTCATTCCGGCTTTGAGGGCCGGGTGATAGGCCATCTTAAGCAGCACATAGTCCAGCCCGGTCAAAAAGCTGTCGATGCTGTTGTCATTGAAGATGGAGGGAAACACCTTGTCCGAGTCGTTGGGCAGCCCCATCACCTGGGTGAACTCCTCCACCACGCAGTCGAGAAAGCGTCCCTTGGCCCGGCTGTAGTCTACCGGAATGATGATGGTGGCACGGCTGATCTCGTGTTTCACATTGGTTGCGAAGTTGGCAAGGCAGAGCCCCTCCTTGAGCGCCATCTTGACCGATGGATCCCCCCCATGGTGCGGTTGGCCCAGCTCTTCATCTTGCTGTAGTCGGTCATGATCAGGGTGAGGTTGGGCTTTGCGGTCACCATGCTGATGGGGTGGCCGGTGATGCGGGCCAGATGGGCCGCCTGTACCTTCACCACGTCTGCCTGCAGCGGCTTGTCACCTGACTCGTTGATAAGTTGCAGCCGGATCGGCTGCTGCCAGCGGGCAAAACGGGTCTGCCTGGCTTCGCCATACTCCCGCTCCATGGCGATGGCCATAAAGCTCTCGACCAGATAGCTGTCGCTCTGCCAGCGCTCATCGGCACGGGCGCTGTGGCCTGCGAGCAGAATCAGCAGGGCCAGCAGCCCGCGTAACGTGAAGCGGGGATAGTCAGCGCGGCCCAAGCAGGCCATTACCAAAGTGGCAATAAAGCGGGTGGCACCAAAGGGGATGGCGGCAAATGGCATGTTTCCTCCCTGAAACGGTTGTCAGCCTAGCGGTTGGCCTTGTCGATATCGCGCCAAGTGAGCCAGAGCCTGAGATCAAACTCCAGTTGATGATAGTCGGGCTCCATGTGCTGGCAGAGCTGGTAGAAGCTCTTGTTGTGATCCTTCTCTTTGATATGGGCCAGCTCGTGCACCACGATCATTTTCAGGAACGGGGGCGGGGCCTCCTTGAACAAGGCGGCGATGCGGATCTCGTTCTTGGCCTTGAGCTTGCTGCCCTGCACCCGGCTGACGTAGGTGTGCAGGCCGAGGGCATCCTTGATCACGTTGATCTTGCCATCGAACACCACCTTTGACAGGGGCGCCGAGCTCTTGAGGTAGCGGTTCTTCAGCTCCATGGTGTAGGCGAGCAGCGCCTTGTCGCTCTGGATCTGGTGGCTCTCCGGATAGCGTTTGGCCAGCATCTCCCCCAGCTTGCCCGCCGCAATCAGCTGCTGTACCTGTGCCTTGAGAGGCTCGGGATAGCCGCCCAGATAAGTCAGTTCCGCCATGGTGTCACTCGTTACATCAAAAAGAGCGTCATTGTAGTTATCTCGGGCGGGCTTGCCTACTGCGGGCCGCTGCTGCAAGGGGCTCTGGCGCAAGAAAAAGGGCGGCCATTGCAACAATGGCCGCCCTGCGGGGCGTATTGACGATCAGCGTCGGCGATAGAGACCCGGATCCACCTCTTCGTAGTGGCTGGTCAGGTATTGATAGAAGGCGAGATGGGAAGGGGAGCTGGGTTTTTTCAGCTCTTCGCTCACCCGATCTGGCTTGGCTATGATGAACTTCGGGCTCTGGCGCTGGATATCGGCCAGCACCCGCTCGCGCACGTCATAGGGCGGATTGACGTTGGCAAAGAAGAGATAGGCGGACGCCGGCTGGCGATCGGTCCAGAGATAATATTGCGGCTGGATGCCATCGACCCAGATCTTGTCGCTCGGGAGTGTCTCGGCCTTGATGCGATCAACCCGTACCTGCGCGGCCGGATTGAAAGGGCGACCCTTGAGGGTGCCTTCCCAGGCGTTGTTGATCATCAGCAGCAGCATGGCCAGCGTTGCCAGCCAGGGGGTGGCACTGCGCACATCCCAGGCTCGCCAGAGGGGGATGAGGATCAGCACCGGCAGCGCCCACAGCAGGCTGGTACCGAGCACCTCGTTGACCCGCTCGAGGGACCACTCCTTGGTGCTCCAGCCAAAGGCGAGCTGCTGGGCCAGCAGCCAGCTGGCGGTGAGCACCACCAGCGAGATGCAGAGCAGGCCGATCGCATCGGCCTGCTGTTCGCTGCGATCCAGCAATACCGCCAGCGGCAGCACCGCCAGTTGCAGATAGAGCACGTCGTAGTGATCGAACACATGGCCGGAGACCGAGTTGGCGATCAGGGTAAACAGCACCCCAAACAGGGTTGCCAGCAGGGCGGGCAGATACCACTCCTGACGGCGGCTCAGCATCAGAATGATGAAGGCGGGCAGCAGCATCACAAGGCCTGTGCGCAGCAGGCCGACGGCGCCCACCATGGGGGAGAAGCCATTGCCGTAGCTCCCTTCGAAGAAGATGTCGAAGGCGTAGTATTTGAAGGCCGCCAGCAGATCATGCTGCTGGAAGTAGGCGTAAAGCGGGCCGCCAATCAGCGCCAGCCCCAGCAGGCTGGAGATGAGCAGCAAGATGGCATCACGCCACTTTTCGTGCAGGCACCAGTGGCAGAACAGCACCAGATACCAGGCTCCCCAGAAGGCGCCGTTGTTGGTGCGCATCCAGGCGACGATGGCGAAGGTGAGGGCCGCTACCAGCGCCGGCCACCAGCGAAATCCTTTGTCCAGCAGCAGGGTGATGAAGGCCCACTGGGCGATGAGGGCGAGGTGGAAGGTCCAGTCCTCGGTCATGTTGCCGTAGTAGTAACGGGTGCCGTAGAGAGCCAGTACCGCCAGCATGGCGCCAAGACGCGCCTTGAACGAGAGGCCAAGTTGGGCAAAGGCTTGCCAGCTGGCCAGCAGTCCGAGCCAGCAGAGCACCCACTCCAGTGCCCAAATCCCGACAAATCCCCCCAGTCCATAACCCAGCGCGTCGAGGGCGAAGATCATCGGCCCCTTGATGTCGATCATGTCGCGATAGAGCACGCCCCCTTCGCTCCACATCTTGCCCATCACCGCGAACAGCGAAGCATCGAAGCCCGGCGCCATGGCGTGGAAGAGCGGGTTGCGCAGACAGAAGAGCAGCGCCAGCAAGGCGGTCAGCAGCACAATGGCTGGCTTGATGCCTGGGTTGACGCGAGGAGGAGTGAAACGGATGGAGTGATTCATGAAGTCGCCTGTTCCTGCAGCTGGTCTTGAAAGCGGGCCTATCTTGCCGAGCTAGTGAGTGCGATGCAATGGGGCAGGCCGGTGTGGGGCAAATATTCTCGAAAAAGCCCGGTTCTTGCAGGGAACCGGGCACTGGCTGCGGCAATATTGGCCGTCTGGGGGATGTGGTAAAGCCATTCCCCCTCTGCATCAATGGATGTACTCAACCAGGGGCGGCTGCGCTTCCAGTGTCGGCAGGTGACGGGCCCAGCGGATAAAGGCGTCGGCCAGGGTGATACCGAGCTCCTGATTGTGCTGGGTCAGGGTGCGCGCCAGTGCGGTGTAACCCTCCTTGCCGGAGGCGGTATAGGCGCTCGACACTCCGCGATAGATCTGTTCGGGATTGACCGTTTGCCACTGGCCGGGAGCGGCTTCCCACTCCAGTCGGGTGATGCGCTGGCCCTTGGGCCGATCGGCCTGATAGGTGAATCGCACCCCCGCGGTGTAGGGGAAGCTGCCGTTGCCATTGCCGACCACGCCATTGTTGGTGGCATTGTCGATGGCATTTTCCAGCGCCTCCGCCAACTCGTGACCGTGCACCCGATAGAGGGTGAGGGGAATGGCAAACGGCAGCAGGCGACCGGCGATATCCGCTTCGCTCAGGGGGCCCGGCTCCAGCGAGCAGCGCACGCCGCCAGCATTGTGCAGGGCAAAGTCCACCTCGCCTACCTGTTCACGGGCGGCGGTCAGCATGGCGCGGGCCACCAGCGGGGCGAGTTGGCTGCCGTGGGGCAGGGTGGCATCCGGCAGTCGCTGATGGGGCAGTGGCGCCGCCAGTCGGGTGACGATGCGCTGGCTCATGGTTTCAATCTCCGGCCGGTAGCGTTTGGCCAGATGTTGTTCAAGTTGTGGATCCGGTTCGCAGAAGGTGAGTCCGACAGGTGGCGTAGAGGCAAATGGCCAGGGTTGCCAGGGGAGCCACTCCAGCTGCCCCTGACTTTGCACGACGCGGCCCGCCTTATCGAAGGTGAGCTCGCAGACGCCGAGGCAGAGGGCGCTGTGGCCTGCGTGCAAAATGGCCACTCCGTTGTTCATCAGCGGATAGCTGCCTTCGCTTGGCAGACCCAGCGGCGCGAGATCGCCGAGCAGGCTGTGGGTATGGCCGCCAATGATGAGGCTGAGCTCGGGGAAGCGCTCGGCCAGCAGTTTGTCCTGATCCAGCCCGAGGTGGCTCAGCAGCACGATATGCTGGATCCCTTCGCGCTTGATCTCCTGCAACACCCGGGTGAGGGTGTCGGCGACCGCGTGGAAACGGGTGTGGGGATCCGGGTTGGCGATGGCAGCCATCTGGGCGAGGGTGATGCCGAGCAGCGCAAAGGGAACGCCGTCGATCACCCGACGGTGCCAGGGCTGATGGGCGTCGTAGAGGTGGGGAATATCCCACAACCCAAGCGGCGTGTCGGCTGGCTCCTGACTGTTGTCCAGATTGGCGGCCAGCACCGGAAAATCGAGCTGGCGCAAGAACTCCACCAACGGGCCGTTGCCCAGATCGAACTCATGGTTACCAAGTACCATGGCATCGGGGGCCAGCATGGCGAGCAGGTCGGCGTTGGCGCGCCCTTTGAAACGGTTGAAATAGAGAGAGCCCTGAAAGGAGTCGCCACCGTGCAGAAACAGAAAACGCTGGCCGGCTGCTGCGGCTTTGGCACGCAGTTGGGTCAGTCGGGTCAGGATCCGGGCATAACCGCCGCACTGGGTGCGCCACTGGCCTTCACCGACAGGGGAGAAGCTCATGGGCGCGCCATCGAAGTGGGAGTGGCAATCACTGAAATGGGCAAGTTGAACCGTAATACTCATCTCGGTCCTCCTTAGGGGGAAAATGAGCACCGAGTCTACTGCAAAGGGGGGGGAGGATACCAGCCCGGCAGGGTGCCGGGCTGGTCAATGATCAGGCGGGTACCATGATCTGGGTGGCGACGATCACCACCAGCAGGCCGACGGCGACCGGCATACTGGTGCGCTTGACCACCTCGAACGGCGAGAGCTTACCCATCCCGGCGCAGGCGACCACCACCCCGGAGACTGGAGAAATGGTGCGACCCAGGTTGGAGGCTTGCAGCATCGGGATCACCAGATAGGCCGGGTTGATGCCAAGGCTGCTGGCCAGGTTGGGGATCAGCTCCACGAAGGCGTAGAAGGGGGCATTGCCCGAGCCGGTGGTGAAGGCGGCTAGGGTGGTGATCACCACCAGTGACAGCATCATGATCAGGCCGCCCGAACCGAGATCCTGCGCGTGAGCCAGCAGGGTGTCGATAAAGCCGATGGTCATCAGACCCTGGGCGAAGACGCCGGCACCGACCAGCAGCATGACCACACCGGCAAAGGCGTCAGCCATGTTGCGCCAGCAGACCTGGAGACCGTCCAGCAGCTCCTTGCCATTGCGGATACGCACCAGCTCCAGCAGGCTGGCCAGCACCATGCACATGACGATGATGGTGACGATATCCAGCTGCGGACCCCATTTGCCGTCAAACACCAGCACCCCGATGATGGGGGTAAAGGGCAGGATGGCGTAGAAAGCGGGGGCGGTAGTCACCAGATCACCCGGTGCGACCGGCTCGTTGTGCTCACCGGATTTCTGGTCAAGGTAGCGCTGCCAGAAGAAGTGGGTCACCGCCATACAGGCGATCGCCACCAGCGAGATGGGCAGGGTCAGCTTGAAGGCAAAGTCCAGCAGCGGCATGTTGGCGGCCTGAGCGGCCATCACCACGTCACCCGAGGTAGGTGCCAGAATGATGGCGGCTGGCGAGGCGCACACGGCCGCCGCCGCGCCACGGGAGATCCCCATGTTGACCATCAGCGGGAACAGGGTGGCCATCAACAACACGCCGAGGCCGGTAGCGGAGCTGACCGCCAGCGACATGGCACAGGCCACCAGATAGGCAGCCACCAGCAGGATATAGGGGGATTTGATGATGCCGAGCGGTTTGCTGGCCAGCTTGACCAGAATGGTGTTGGCGCCGATATGGCTCATGTAGCCGGCGAAGCCGCACAGCACCATGATCAGCATCCCCAGTCCACCGCCACGGTCATTGAGCAGGAAGCGGACGTATTCGAAGATATCGGTTGCGATATAGCCGGTGCTGACCACCTTGCTCGGCAGTACCGGCTTGCCCATCATGGCGGTGATGACCAGCAGCAGCAAGCCGCCGCTCAGCAGCACCCCGGTCGCGGAGTATCCTTTGAAAATGGCACGGCCCACCACCAGGGTGACCAGGGTGCCAACGATGAGTTCCAGCATATGTTGCCTTCTGATTGGATGAGAGTGGAGGGAGTCTATTCCGATAGGGGTAGAGTGGCGACTGGAAACAGGATGTTGTGTGAGCTAAATCAACGTTTAACCCCATGAACAGAATTAAAGAAAGGTAAAGGTACTTTACCCAGCGGGTTTGGCTACCTACCCTTGCCAGCCTTGGTTGTCTTTTGAGGCTTTTATATGGTGGTTGGTGATTTTTCAGGCATTAAACGCTATCTTTTTCTGCTTGCGATGCTATTTTCACCTACTTGCGTGTTTGCAGTAACCAATGACGGTTTTCATCAAACCGGCCCTCATCAGGCGGTCGCCATGCGGCGTCTCATGGCTCCTCACTCTTACGGCGTACTGGTGGTCGCCGAAGGGAACAGACCCCGTTTTGCCGCGCTGGCATCCAAAACCACGGAAGCAAACTGCCTGGCCCGTCATGCCATTCGGGTAGATGGGGTCGCGCTGCTGGTCACCCCGAGATTCTATGCCAGAGAGGAAAAACGGGGACTTTGCGAGCTGTGGCTCAATGAGGGGGCAGATCAGGACTTTTTTGCCAACCGTCTTAAAAATGATCATTTTATTCAGATAGATGGTCATGACATCAATGTGAAAAACTATCACCTCGACTGGCAGCGCATCAGCCGTCATGCTCAATAAAAATACAGTTTTGCCCTTGTGCCATACTCTGCTCACGCAACCTGTGAGCGTGCTCTGATTTCTGGGCGCATCATTGTATTGCGCCGCCTCGTCGTCACACATAGGCTATACCCGTCATCTGTGTGGCGGTGGGGTTCACCAAGGTTGGTACTCCGCCCGTGCAATCAAGGAAGGTAGTCTGGCATGGTCAGCAAGGTTTATGGAGTAGTGGGGGTCGGGTTGTTGCTGTTGCCCCTGATGAGTCAGGCTCAGCCGAGCCGGCCGCAAGTGGTGCCAGAGTCCCGCATCAATGTCCGTTTTTATGAGGTCAATGCAACCGGTCCGGAGCAGCTTGCCCGGGCGATTGCCCAGAGTGCTCCCAAGGTGAATGGCAAGCCCGTACTCGGCAAGGCGAGTTATCAGGTGGACTGGCAGCTGGATACCGAGCAGTTGCCGGGTCGCTGCCAGCTCAACCGGGTGACGGTGACCACCAACGCCACTGTGTTGCTGCCCCGCTGGCGTCAGAGCGCGAACAGTAGCGATCCTGCCCGCCAGCGCTGGGGGCGGCTGCTCTCCAGCATGTTTGACTACGAATCCCGCTTCAAGGAGATGGTGCTGCAAGGGGCCAATCAGGTGGGCGGTGCGATTGCGGCGTTACCGAGCCATGCAGATTGCCAGGCGCTGCGCTATGCCGCGTGGGCAGCAGGCAGTGGCGAGCTGAACAAGATCAAGGGACGGCTCGACGGATTCCAGCGTCAGACAGGTTACGGCGAACAGCTCGGGGTGCACTGGCCCAAGTGAGCGCTATCTCAAGACGCAATATCCAGCATCGCACGATTTGATAAATAGAATGGCCGCCCGATGGGCGGCCATTCTATTTGCTTACAGAGTCCGGTTCAGACCAGCGCCTTGCCTTTGAGCAGTTTGCGCACCCAGTAACGGGCTGGGTGGAGCGCTTCCAGCAGATCGGCGGCCAGCGGCAGGGGATCGCCGCAGATCTCGCTGGCGAGCAGCTCACCACAGAGCGGCGCCGAGCAGAGGCCCCGCGAGCCGAGCGCCCCCAGCACATAGAGGCCGGGGTGAAGGGGGAGCGGCTGGGCGTTGTGCTGATCATGCTGCAGCTGCGCATAGTGATCCGCCAGACCTTGCAATCTGGCCACTGGCCCCACCACCGGCAGGTGATCCCGACTGGCACAACGCACCCCTACGCGCGCCTCGTTGCCGCTCACATCCACTTCGGCGGGCCAGGTTTGCTCCGGCAGGCAGGCTTGTAACCGCACCTGATTCTGGATTTGCTCCTCGGCACGAAACTCAAGGCTGCTCTGGTTACGGCCATAGCTGGCACCAATACAGTGTTGAGCGTTGTGCATAGGTGTGAGGTAGCCATCGTAGCAGAGCACCGTGTTGAGCTGACTCAAGCTGGCTGAGGTTGGCACATGACTCACCTGACCGCGCACCGGATAGAGCGGCAGCTCGGCAAAAGGGAGCAGTGCTGGCAACTGGTGACCGGCAGCGACCACCAGATTGGGGGCCTGCCAGTGGCGGCCGTCCTGGCTCTCTATGTGCCAAGCATCGGTCTGCTCGGCTATGGTGACCACTTGGGTGTGGTATTCCACCTGCAGCAGGCCGCTGGCTTGCGCCTCTTTCAGGGCGGCTCGGGTGAGATCGGCCGGACAGAGCCAGCCTCCCAGCGGATAACCGACGCCGCTGTGGCCGCAGGGCAGGCCGACTACTTGTTCTACTTCCGCTGTCGATAGGGGTTGCATCAGTTCGGACGGGAAGGGGCCCTGACTCATCTTGGCCAGCTTGGCTGCCGATTTGTCGTCATAACCGAGCTGGGTTACCCCGCACAGTGCAAAAGCGATGGGGTGGTGTTCGGCCAACGCCAGCAGCCGTTGGCGGGCATAGCCAAAGGCGAGGGAATAGAAGCGTGACAGGGCATCGTGCTCGCCGTTAAGCAGTGGATAGAGGGCTCCTTGGCGGTTGCCCGAGGCGCCGGTGGCCGGTTCGCCATCTGCACACAGCAACGTCACCTTGCGACCCCGCTCCACCAGAGAGAGCGCCGTCATGGCCGAGGCGATGCCGCCGCCGATGATCACCACCTCGCCAGCGCGTCCGGCAGGACGGGCATACCAGGGGGCGATGGTCTGCTGCGGCTGCTTGTCGGTGCGATCCCCCACCAGCATCTCCCGCTTGCTACCGTGGCCCTTCACCTTCTTCATGGCAAAACCGGCGGCAATCAGGCCGCGACGGACAAAACCGGCACAGGTAAAGGTGGCGATGGAGCAATCGGGACGGGCGAGGCGAGCGAGACCATCAAACAGATCCTGTGTCCACATCTCCGGGTTCTTGGCCGGGGAGAAACCATCCAGATACCAGGCATCCACCAGACCTTCTGCCCGGTGAGGCACCTGCGGCAGCATATCCTTGATGTCGCCAAACCAGAGATCGAGGCGAATGCGGCCACCCGCAAAATGCAGACGGTGGCAGCCGGAGACCGGCAGCGGCCACTGGGCGACAAGATCCTGACTCAAGTGGCCAAGTTCAGGCCAGGCGGCCAGCGCTTTGCGCAGATCGTCTTGGGTCAGGGGGTATTTCTCGAAACTGATGAAGTGCAGACGGGAGCCGTTGCCGGATTGGGGCGCCTGTTCCAGGAAGGCTTGCATTGTCGCCAGAAAGTTAAGACCTGTGCCGAAACCTGTTTCACCTATCACGAAACTGTCACTATCGTGGTGCGAAAATCGCGCAGGTAGCCGGTTTTGCTGCAAAAAGACGTAGCGGGTTTCACTTAGACCGTTATCATTGGAAAAGTACACATCCCCGAAGTCACTGGAGACAGGAGTTCCCGCTTCATTCCAGTCCAATCGGGCATGATGTAAGGATGTTTGACTCACGTTTTCCTCGGCTCGCGTCACAAAATCGCGGGCATTCTACGTGAAAGCAGACCAGTTTGGCAGCCGAAAGCGGGTAGACTTGGCGCCAGTTTTTCCAGACGAGATGAATTAATGAGAAGAGCAGTGATCACCGGTATCGGCGTCATCTCCAGTATCGGCAACAACAAGGAAGAAGTGCTGGCCTCCCTGAAAGCAGGTAAATCCGGCATCACCTATTCCGAGCAGTTCGAGCAGCACAACCTGCGCAGCCGTGTCTGGGGTAACATCAAACTCGATCCGTCTGAACTGATCGACCGTAAAGTCATGCGTTTCATGGGCGACGCTGCGGCCTACGCCTACCTCTCCATGCAGCAGGCCATTGAAGATGCCGGTCTGGCGGAAGATCAGGTCTCCAACGAGCGTACCGGCCTGGTGGTCGGTTCAGGTGGTGCCTCCGGCAAGAACACCTCGGAATCTGTGGACATCGCCCGTGAGAAAGGGGTCAAGCGTGTGGGCCCTTACATGGTGCCGCGCACCATGTCTTCCACCACCTCTGCCTGCCTGGCGACCCCGTTCCAGATCAAGGGTGTCAACTACTCCATCAGCTCAGCTTGCGCGACCTCTGCGCACTGTATCGGTCACGCCATGGAGCTGATCCAGCTTGGCAAGCAGGATGTGGTCTTCGCAGGTGGCGGTGAAGAGTTGGACTGGACCTCAACTATCCAGTTTGACGCCATGGGCGCCCTCTCCACCAAGTACAACGACACGCCGGAAAAAGCGTCCCGTACCTATGATGCGAACCGCGACGGTTTCGTTATCTCCGGTGGCGGCGGTATTCTGGTAATTGAAGAGCTGGAACATGCGCTGGCCCGTGGTGCTCACATCTATGCCGAGTTGACCGGTTACGGTGCCACCTCCGATGGCTACGACATGGTCGCCCCGAGCGGTGAAGGCGCGGTGCGTTGCATGAAGATGGCGATGCAGGGTGTGGACAAGGTTGACTACATCAACACCCACGGCACCTCCACTCCGGTGGGTGATACCAAAGAGCTGGAAGCTATCCAGACGCTGTTTGGCGCCAACGGTCCCAAGATCTCTGCTACCAAGGCGATGACCGGCCATGCGCTGGGCGCTGCGGGCGTGCACGAGGCTGTCTACTCCCTGCTGATGATGGAACACGGCTTTATCGCCCCCAGCATCAACATCGAGACCCTGGACGAGAAGGCTGAAGGTCTGCCCATCGTGCGCGAGTACGAAGCGGCCGAACTCAACACTGTCATGTCCAACAGCTTCGGCTTTGGCGGTACCAACGCCTCTCTGGTGTTCAGCAAGTTCAAAGGCTGATATCCGGTTGATATGAAAAAAGCGCCTCAGGGCGCTTTTTTTGTCTTCGGGATCTGCCATCACTCATTGCAGAGCAGAGCAGAGCAGAGCAGAGCAGAGCAGAGCAGAGCAGAGCAGAGCAGAGCAGAGCAGAGCAGAGCAGAGCAGAGCAGAGCATCGGCAATTGTGGAATAGGAAGAGTGGGTTAGTGGCAGAGTTCAGCGCAGATGGTGGGGGGAGGTGACGCCACACCAATGAACCTGATCTACATCTCTCTAGCGGGGCAGATAGCAAGAAGGGAGCCTGAGGCTCCCTTCTTTGTTAGCGGTAATGTGATGGCTGTTGGCTAGAACCAGAAGCCGATGATAAAGGAGCCCGCCAGGGTCAGCATCACGTTGGCCACCGCATAGGTACCGGCATATCCGAGCGCCGGAATGGAGCTGTTGGCTGCCTCGTTGACCACATCCATCGCCGGGGCACAAGTACGGGCACCTGTGATGGCACCGAGCAGCAGCGCCGGGTTCATCTTGAGCACCCAGACCCCGAAAAGATAGCCTACCAGCACCGGCAAGGTGGTCACCAGCATGCCGGAGAAGAGCACTACCGTACCCACCTCGCTGAGGTGATCCAGAATGCCGCCACCGGCTTTCAGGCCCGTACTCACCATAAAGACCGCCAGACCGAGATCCTTGGCCAATCTGAGCGCGCCGGGCGGCACATAGCCGACCGTCGGGTGGTTGGCCCGCAGGTAACCCATCAGAATGCCCGCCAGCAGCAGGCCGACGGCGTTGCCGAGACCGAATTCGATCTGACCGAACACCAGCGAAACGGAGCCGATCAGCAGACCGAGTACGAAGAAGGTGGTGAAAGCCACCAGATCTGTGGTCTGGCTGTGGATGCTGATAAAGCCGATCTTGTTGGCCAGCAGTTTGACCCGCTGTTTCTCGCCACTGATCTGCAGCACGTCGCCCTTTTGCAACATGATGTTGCGATCGAACGGCATCTCGATCTGGGAGCGCACCACCCGGTTGAGGAAGCACCCTTTCTCGGTGAGGTTGAGCTCCACCAGATGGCGGCCGACCACTGAGTCGTTTTTCACCACTATCTCTTCGGTGACGATCTGCAGGTCGAGCAGGTTGCGGTCGAACACCTCTTTACCGTTGCGATAGTTGACGTCCAGCTTCTCGTGGCTCTCGGGATAGCCCACCAGAGCGATCTCATCCCCTTCCTGAATGACGGCATCGCCATCGGGACTGGCCAGAATGCCGTTGCGGCGGATCCGCTCTACATAGCAGCCGGTGTGGGGATAGATACCGGTCTCCCGCAGGGTACGGCCACCGATCCAGGCTGCCAGCTCGGGGCCCACCCGATAGGCGCGGATGATGGGCAGGTAGGTCTTGCGACTCTCGCTGTCGGAGAGACCCCGCTCGCGGGCGATTTTTTGTGCCTCGGTATTGAGGTCGAGGCGAGCCAGTGAGGGGAGGTAGCGCACCACCAGCATCAGACCCACCAGACCCACCAGATAGGTCAGGGCGTAGCCGATGCCCATATTGTCGAGCACCGCCTGCATATCGGTCTGATGGGGCAGGTTGAGCAGACCACTGCGCAAGGCATCCTGGGCACCCACCAGCGCCGGGGTCGAGGTGAGGGAACCCGCCAGGATCCCCGCCGCCATACCCGGCCCCAGATTGAAGAACTTGGCCAGCCCCACCGTCAGCAGCAGGGCGGTCAGCAAGATCACCAGGGTCAGGGTGATGTAGTGGATGCCGTCGCGCAGGAATACGCTGAAGAAGTGAGGGCCCGCCTCGATCCCCACACAGAAGATGAACAGCATAAAGCCGACGTTTTCTGTGGTGGCAGTAAACTCGAAGCCCATCTGGCCGAACAGCAGGGCGGTAAACAGCACACCTATGGTGTTGCCAATCTGAAAGTTGCCAATTCGCACCTTGCCAAGCAGCAGGCCGAAGGCCAATACCACGAACAGCAGCAGGGAGTCGCTTTGATGTAGCAGTGTCACGAAATCTATGGTCATGCCCGGAAAAACCGAGGAAAAAAGTGGGGTCGATATTGTGCCGGATCTATCCCCAATAAAGAAGCGCAAGGGAGCGATTAATCGGACGTTATCGGACGCTATTTGTGGAGCCGGCGGCGTGATAGGGAGACAAGCGGATGAAATCTGGTAATTTTTGCTGTAACCGCCGTTGTCAATTAGTGAAATCTGCTGCCCGCGACCGAAGTGCTCTGGCGCAGGCCGATATTTTAGATTCTGCTGTTCAGCCGCTTGGCGGGGATCTGTTTCAGCAGATTCAACCGATGGCCGCCATGGTTGGCTGAGGGGCAAGTCAGCTTGATATTTTCCCGTTCGCCCACGGGAAAAGGGTTGGCAAAAAGATGCCTCTGAAAAGTGCCAATAGAGCCTGTCACCCCGCTGTTCCTGAGGGGGCTAAAAAACAGCATAAAATCAGGTTGGCCAGCAAAATGACTCTTTGCCGGGAGCCATCAAGGGCAATCCCGCGTCCTGACAGGGCTTGCTGCACTTACCCACAGAATCTGTGGATAACCCTGTTTATGAAACTTGTTCATCGCCCTGAAAGCCGCGCCAGTACTGGGATGCAAGGGCTGTTCAAAAAATACCGGAAGAAAAATGTTTGTATAAAAATCAAATAGTTAGATGCGACAGGAGAAAACTCTGTCGAGCCGGGACGGGTAACAAAAGGGAGCGTCAGCAGCAAGAAGGATCTTGTGCATTAAAATTGGCAGAGGAGGGCACTAAAGTGGATAACTTGCACCGAGATGGTGAGGAATTTGGCTCCCCCGACTGGACTTGAACCAGTGACATACGGATTAACAGTCCGCCGTTCTACCGACTGAACTACGGGGGAACATCAGGCAAGGAGGAGCATCATACAGAAGGTGTCCGGGGTGGTCAAGCCATTCGCTGGATGATGGCACGGGTGTACCGCTGCCAAACCCTCGGTTACACTGCTCCTCTGCTGTTTTGTGTCGGGAGTGTTCATGAGCAAATTGTTCAAGTTAGCCAGCCAGTTTCAACCCGCCGGGGATCAGCCCACGGCGATTGCCCAACTGCTGGATGGCATCGAGTCGGGGCTGGCCCATCAGACCCTGCTCGGGGTGACCGGTTCGGGCAAGACCTTCACCATGGCCAACGTCATCGCCACCCTGAACCGCCCGACCATGATCCTGGCTCCCAACAAGACCCTGGCCGCCCAGCTCTATGGTGAGATGAAGGAGTTCTTCCCCGACAACGCGGTGGAGTATTTCGTCTCCTACTACGACTATTACCAGCCCGAAGCCTATGTGCCGACCACCGACACCTTTATAGAGAAGGATGCCTCCATCAACGATCACATCGAGCAGATGCGATTGTCGGCCACCAAGGCGTTGCTGGAGCGGCGCGACGTGGTGATCGTTGCTTCGGTGTCGGCCATCTATGGTCTGGGGGATCCCCAAGCTTATCTGAGCATGATGTTGCACTTGAAAGTGGGGGATGTGATCAACCAGCGGGATATCCTGCGTCGCCTCGCCGAGCTGCAGTACACCCGCAACGACATGGCGTTTCAACGCGGTACCTTCCGGGTGCGCGGTGAAGTGATCGACATCTACCCTGCCGAATCGGACAAGCTGGCCCTGCGGGTAGAACTTTTTGATGAAGAGGTGGAGCGCCTCTCCCAGTTCGATCCTCTGACCGGTGCCATAGAGCAGACGGTGGTGCGTTACACCATCTACCCCAAGACTCACTACGCTACCCCGCGCGAGACCATCCTGGGGGCTATCGAGCATATCAAGGAGGAGCTGCGTAGTCGCCGCGAGCAGCTGTTGTCCCTCAACAAGCTTGTGGAAGATCAGCGCATCAGCCAGCGTACCCAGTTCGACATGGAGATGATGCAGGAGCTGGGTTACTGCTCCGGCATCGAGAACTACAGCCGCTACCTTTCCGGTCGTGCGCCGGGGGAGCCGCCGCCCACCCTGTTTGACTACCTGCCGGGGGATGGCCTGCTCATCATCGATGAGTCCCACGTCACGGTGCCGCAGATCGGCGCCATGTTCAAAGGGGACCGCTCCCGCAAGGAGACCCTGGTGGAGTACGGCTTCCGACTCCCCTCGGCGCTGGACAACCGGCCGCTCAAGTTCGACGAATTTGAAGCGCTGATGCCGCAGACGGTGTTTGTCTCGGCGACCCCGGGCCCCTACGAGCTGGAGAAGTCCGGCGGCGATGTGGTGCAGCAGGTGGTGCGCCCTACCGGCCTGCTCGATCCGGAGATCGAGGTGCGTCCGGTGACCACGCAGGTGGACGATCTGCTCTCCGAGATCCGCAAGCGGGTCGCCGTCGAGGAGCGGGTGCTGGTCACGACCCTGACCAAGCGGATGGCGGAAGACTTGACCGAGTATCTGGCGGAGCACGACGTCAAGGTGCGCTATCTCCACTCCGATATCGACACGGTCGAGCGGGTGGAGATCATCCGCGATCTGCGCCTCGGCAAGTTCGATGTACTGGTGGGCATCAACCTGCTGAGGGAAGGTCTCGACATGCCGGAGGTGTCGCTGGTGGCGATTCTGGATGCGGATAAAGAGGGCTTCCTGCGCTCGACCCGCTCGCTGATCCAGACCATCGGCCGGGCGGCGCGTAACCTCAACGGCAAGGTCATTCTCTACGGCGATACCATCACCAACTCGATGAAGGTCGCCATTGAGGAGACCGAGCGGCGCCGCGCCTTGCAGCATGCCTATAACCTCAAGCATGGCATCACCCCCAAAGGGCTCAACAAGTCCATTGGTGATGTGATGGACATGGGGGGCAGCCGCACGGCAGGTAAACCAGGCAAGGGGATGCGCAAGGCGGCCGAGCCGCAAGGGGAGTACCATGTCCGCTCTGCCAGCGAGATTGCCAAAGAGATCAAACGGATGGAGGAGCAGATGTTCCAACATGCCCGGGATCTGGAGTTCGAACGGGCGGCGGCACTGCGGGATCAGATCCAGCGGTTGCGCAGCGAGTTGATCGAATCATGAGCCGCAAACGCTGGCTGATTTGGCAACGACTGCGTCGTCTCTATCAGGGCTTTCGCCATCCCGGTACCCCCTGGTGGGCGAGGGGGCTGGTGATCCTTATCCTGCTCTATGGCATCAGTCCGGTGGATCTTATCCCCGACGTGGTGCCCTTGCTGGGTTGGTTCGATGATGTGACCCTGCTGCTGGTGTTGCTATGGGGTTGGGAGCGTTGTTTGCCCTCCGCAGTGCGCAGCGATCTGGAACAGGCCTCCTAGTTCACCTTTTCAACACGGCGCTCGGCATCTCTCTTTGTGCCCCCACCCTCGAAGGAAGCGGAAAAACGGTTTCATTTGAAGGTGGGCGCTGCGGGATGAAAAAGAGGCAGGCCCGGTGATTGTCGCCCGGATGGCATTGGCGTAGACTCCACGCCGTTCACTTTATGGGTATGGAAAAAATGGATCTGATCCTCTTTGCAATCGACTTTATTCTGCACGTAGACGTGCATTTGAAAGAGCTGTTCGAGAACTATGGCGTCTGGGTTTACGCCATCCTGTTTCTGATCATCTTCTGTGAAACCGGCTTGGTAGTGACGCCGTTCCTGCCGGGTGACTCCCTGCTGTTTGCCGCCGGTGCGCTTACCGTGGGCAGCGTGCTGGACGTCCATACCCTGGCGGTCGTGCTGATCATCGCTGCCGTGCTGGGCAACGTGGTCAACTACACCATTGGTCACTTCTTCGGCGAGCAGCTGTTCCGCAACCCGGACTCCAAAATCTTCCGCCGCGACTATCTGGAGAAGACCCATGCTTTCTACGCCAAGCATGGCGGCAAGACCATCATCATCACCCGCTTCCTGCCCATCGTGCGTACCTTTGCGCCGTTCGTGGCAGGGATGGGGGCCATGACCTATCCGCGCTTCCTGGCGTTCAACCTGGTTGGCGGCCTGCTGTGGGTACTCTCCTTCGTTTATGCCGGTCACTTCTTTGGCAATCTGCCGGTGGTGCGTCACAACTTTACCCTGCTGATCTTCGGCATCATCGGTATCTCCCTGTTGCCCATGGTAATTGGCGCGGTCAAGGCCAAGATGAGTACAGCCAAGGCATAATCAGAAATACGGTCAACCAGAACGAGAAGGGGGAGCCATAATGGCTCCCCCTTTTTATCTTCACGCGGGCATGACACTCAGTTGCAGCAGCGCCCTTTCACCAGATTGCCGATGGCCACTACGGTGAAGACCAACAGGTAAGCGGCGAAGATGACGACCAGCCACTGGGGCATGGAGTAACCGAAGAACTGCCAGGTGATCTGGGCACAATCCCCTTCTGGCATAAAGAGCCAGGGGAGCCACTGATCGAGCGGAGCCCAGCTCGGGAAGTCGGCAAACGGGCTGCAGACGTTGAACGGGGAGGGGTTAACCTGATAGTCCACATGCTTAAGGGCCAGCTGGAAGCCACGGAAGGCACTGTAGCCCCACAGCAACATGGCACTCCAGCGAACATACCACTTATCCGGCGCCACCATGCCGAGCAGACCGGCGGCCAGCACACCCAGGGTCGCCAACCGTTCGTAAACACACATCACGCACGGGGAGAGGCCCAGCACATGCTGGAAGAAGAGGGCACACAACTCGAGGAACAGGGCTGATGCTGTCAACAAGCCCCAGGCCAGCCGATGGGCGGCGATACGGCGGAGAAACTCGATCATCTAATTGATCTCTCAGAAAAAACAGTGGCTGAATTAGAGCAGAGCGGGGCAGAAAAGAAAAGGGCCCTGAAAGGGCCCTCGGAAACCATATCAATGGATTAATGCAGCGCTGGCTGTACCGCTGGCAGCGTACTCTCCATCACCAGCCATCCGTGCTGATAGAACCACTCGGTGGCAGGGCCAAGCAGCAATTCGACAGAGAAAAAGCCGATCAGCCCCAGCACCAATGTGTAGGGCAGCGCCATCCAGACCATGCGGCCATAGGAGAGACGCAGCAGCGGCGCCAATGCAGAAGTGAGCATAAACAGGAAGGCGGCCTGACCATTGGGGGTGGCGACCGACGGCAGGTTGGTACCTGTGTTGATGGCTACCGCCAGCAGATCGAACTGGGCGCGGTCGATGGCACCATTGAGCATGGCCGTCTTCACCTCATTGATGTAGACAGTGCCGACAAAGACGTTGTCACTGACCATGGAGAGCACCCCGTTGGCCAAATAGAAGAGGGCCAGCTGGTTCTCCGGTTTGGCTGCCAGTACCAGCTGGATCACCGGCTTGAACAGCTGCTGATCGATGATGACGGCGACCACGCTGAAGAAGACCGCCAGCAGGGCGGTGAAGGGGAGTGCCTCCTGGAAGGCTTTACCCAGCGAGTGCTCCTCGGTGATCCCGGTCAGGGAGGTGGCCAGCACGATAACCGAGAGGCCAATCAGGCCAACGGCTGCCAGGTGCATGGCCAGGCCGACAATCAGCCAGACCGCAATCAACGCCTGAACGATCAGCTTGGCCTTGTCTTGCGGGCTGCGTTTTGCCTCTTCGTAGCGATTGTACTCCTCCATGATGGCACGCACCGTGTCCGGCAGGCGTGCACCATAGCCAAACCAGCGGAACTGCTCTACCAGCACGCAGGTCAGCAGACCGCAGATAAAGACGGGGACGGTGACGGGTGACATGCGAATGGCAAATTCGGCGAAGTTCCAGCTGGCTTGCTCGCCGATGATGAGGTTTTGCGGCTCGCCCACCAGGGTGCAGACACCACCCAGCGCGGTACCGATGGCGGCATGCATCATCAGGCTGCGCAGGAAGGCCCGAAAATCGTCGAGATCCTGGCGATTGAGCTCGGCGACTTCCTTATCATCGGTATGGTCATGGCTGTGACCAAACTCCTTGCCGGACGAGACCTTGTGATAAATGGCATAAAAGCCGGTGGCGACGCTGATCACCACGGCAATCACGGTCAGGGCATCGAGAAAGGCTGACAGGAAGGCGGAGACCAGACAGAAGGAGAGGGAGAGCAGGATCTTGGAGCGTACGCCGATCAGCAGCTTGGTGAAGACATAGAGCAGCAGCTGCTTCATGAAATAGATGCCTGCCACCATGAACACCAGCAACAGCAGCACTTCGATATTGGCGACCAGCTCGTGCTTGACCTGATCGGCGGAGGTCATGCCGATCAACACGGCTTCGATCGCGAGCAGACCACCCGGTTGCAGGGGGTAGCATTTGAGGGCCATGGCCAGGGTGAAGATAAACTCAACGACCAGTAACCAGCCCGCAATGAAAGGATCAAGGTGGAAGGCAATCGGATTGATCACCAGAAATAGCAAGATGGCGCTTTTATACCACTGTGGTGCATTGCCCAAGAAGTTCTTGGCGAATGCCTGCCCTAGGCTTATTGGCATGATAATGGGTCTCAACTTTGTTGTTAGGATCTGCTTCTATGCAGTCAAGGATGATTCGACCTGTGCCTCCCGATGTTGGCCTTTATCTGTCTGATTCCTCGTGATTTTAATCAAAAAGCGTGACGATTATAAATGATAGCCGATGGATCTCTGCCCATGTGTCTGTTTTATAACCACCTTGTCGGGGTTGGCTGGCTCCCCTGCGGCGATTAGATACATATTCCCAACACTATATTTGCCATATGTGAGCAGAGGACTGACCTTATGCTTGCCAGCCATCATCGCTTTGATATCATTCGTCAGCCTTTTTACGCATTACAACAGAGTCAATTCATGGTTATAAAAGCGCAGAGCCCAGCTGGGTTTGCCGAGGAATACATCATCGAGTCCATCTGGAACAATCGCTTTCCTCCCGGATCTATTCTGCCCGCCGAGCGTGAATTATCCGAGTTGATCGGGGTGACGCGGACTACCTTGCGCGAAGTGCTGCAGCGACTGGCCCGTGATGGCTGGTTGACCATACAGCATGGCAAGCCGACCAAGGTGAACAATTTCTGGGAAACCTCCGGCCTCAATATTCTGGAGACGTTGGCTCGTCTGGATCAGGACAAGGTACCTGATCTGATAGCTCAGCTGCTCTCCGCCCGTACCCACATCTGCACCATCTTTATCCGCGGGGCGATCCGTCACAATCCGGAACAGGCCGCCGAGATCCTGCGTGGCGCCGATGGGGTCGAGAACAACGCCCAGGCTTATGCCGAGTTCGATTATCGCCTGCACCACCAGCTGGCGTTTGCTTCCGGCAATCCGATCTACGCTTTGATCCTGAACGGTTTCAAAGGGTTGTACAGCCGGGTTGGCAGCTACTACTTCTCCGACAAGCAGGCTCGCGAGACCGCAGATGCCTACTACAAGACCCTGCTCAATCTGGCCGAGACCAAGAACCACGAAGCCGTGTTCATGACGGTGCGTCAGTACGGTATCGAGTCCGGCAAGCTGTGGACACGCCTGCGTCAGGACATGCCAAGCGATCTGTGCGACAACTGATCCCTTGCCTGTGCTGTCCAAGAAACGCGCCATTCGGCGCGTTTTTTATTCTGGCGTGTTTGTGTCTATCCTTGATTGGCGGTGGTAATTGCTTGAACTGCATGGATATTTGGCCAAAAAGCTTGATCCAGCGCAAATGAACCCTGCATTTATCACTTTGGTGGCATAGGACCCAACCGCTGATTGAGGTCAAATGGAGGCATCAAGAGCGGAGCCAATATCCGCCAGAAGGAACACACCTTTCACCGGATGAAGGACACAACAATGAGTCTTCTTGAACACACCATCTGGACAGTACTGGGATATGGGGCCATGCCCTTTATCTTTCTGAGCGGATTCGTGGCGGTGGCAGTGACCTGTTGCATGCTGCTGAATGCGTTCGGGGTACAGTCCGCCGAGAAGTGAGTCGCTTCTCCATGCCGCCAAATGCCAGTCTTCGGACTGGCATTTGTTTTTTGTGTCTTTTAAAGCACTTATCCCGGCAGGGAAGGGGAAATCTTTGGTCAGGATGGTCGAACCTGCCGCCGATTTTGATTACACTGGCGCCCGTATTTCTCACTCACCCTTCTCTTATCAGGTGTTCAAGGTTTTCTATGGCTCTCAAGGCAACCGTATTCAAGGCCCAGATCAGTTTGTCTGATATGGATCGCAATCTGTATCAGGACTTCTCCCTCACGCTGGCGCGCCACCCCTCCGAAACCGATGAGCGGATGATGATCCGGCTGGCGGCCTTTGCCTGGCACGCCGCTGAACGACTGGAGTTCACCAAGGGATTGAGCGCCGATGACGAACCCGAGCTCTGGTGCAAGAACTACTCGGACGAAATAGAGCTCTGGATCGAGCTGGGCCAACCCGATGAAAAACGGCTCAAAAAAGCCTGCAACCGCGCCCGTCAGGTGGTGCTCTATCTCTACGGTGGTCGTGGTACAGCCGTCTGGTGGAAGCAGAACCAGGGCAAGCTGAGCCAGCATGACAACCTCAGCATCATCGAACTCTCCGACAGCCAGACTCTGCCGCTGACCGCCATGGTCGAGCGCACCATGCAGCTCACCTGCACTATCTCCGATGGTCAGCTCTGGGTCAGTAACGGAGCACTGGAAGTGACGCTGGATCCGGTGGTGCTGATGGGCAAACCGGCCCGCGAACTGTAACGGACGCAGCCCATGTTCAGCGCCTTGCTCAATATCGTCATTCCGGTGTTCGGTGTGGTCGGGCTCGGTGCACTCTACGGGCGATTGCGACCGGGGGCTGCGCTCGGTTACGTCAATCGGGCCAATATCGAGCTGTTTACCCCTGCGCTGGTCTTCTCCGCGCTGGTCAAGTATCCGCTGGCGCTGGCGGAGCATCTGCCGCTGATTGCGGCGGGGGCACTGGTTATTCTGTTACCCGGTCTGCTGCTCGCGCTGCTCAAACTCAAAGGAATTGAGCGGGCAGCGCTGATCTTGCCCGCCATGTTCCGAAATACCGGCAATCTCGGTATCCCCTTGATGGTGCTGGCGTTTGGCGAGCAGCAACTGGGGGCCATCGTGATCCTCTTTGTGCTCTCCAATCTGCTGCACTTCTCGGTCGGCATGTTTATCCTCTCGGCCAATACCTCCCGCTGGCTGTGGCTGCGAAGCCCGGTACTGTGGTCCGCGCTGGCCGGTTTGCTGGTGGCCAACTTGCACATTACGCTGCCGGAATATGTGGTGACCACGGCCTCGCTGCTCGGCCAGATCTCGGTGCCCCTGATGCTCTTTGCGCTGGGCATTCGCCTGATGGAGGGAGAACTCGATCACCTTGGCCTCGCGCTCAAGTGCAACCTGCTCTATCTGCTGGCGGGGGGATTGTCGCTGCTGCTGGCGATCTGGCTGTTGCCGCTCAAGACGGAGTGGATCCCGCTGTTGATGTTGTCTGTTTCCTTGCCCCCTGCGGTGTTGAATTACATGCTCTGCGAGCAGTATCACTGTCAGCCGGACAAGGTGGCCAGTATCGTGCTCGGCGGCAATGCCCTCTCTGTGCTGGTGATCCCGCTGGCGGTCTGGCTGGCACTTCATCTGCCCGGCTAAGTCAGATTGCATTGGTGCGGCTCTTCTCGTGGAAACGGTTCGTATCCAATCATTGCCTCCGTAATATATCTGTCGTCCCCGTATCTGGCCCCTGAGCCCCTGGCCTAACGGCGACAGCTATAGTATGAAAAAGAGCTGACTGACACTGTTCAACCAATGCCAGTGAGGGAAACCGGATGAGTACAAGTGAGCAATCTGATCCTGTTGGACAGGCAAAATCGCGCTATGACCCGGCATTGCCTACCGGTTATGACTGGCGCAGACACCGCCGTTTTATCCTCAGTGGTGGTGGTTACAAGGCGGAATGTCGCCGTCGCAACTGGTTTCTGGAGTTGCTCAATCCGGTGCCCTATGTGGTGGTGCGAGACATAGCCATCGGCGGCATCGGCATTCTTGGGGCCATACGGTTGAAAGAGGGGGATGAGCTGGTGATTACCATTCCCTCTGGCGAGAAGCTGCGCGGTCTGGTCGTGAGATCCCAGCCAGACCCACTTTTTCCCAAACTCTATCGCACCGGTATTCGTCTGCATCGTTATCCGACGGCCGAGCTGTTTGCCCGCTGGCAAAGTTACATTCAGCCGCAAGATAAAGCGGATTTCGACCATGAGTGCCAAGTCTTGAAACAGGTACGTGGTGCGTGAACCAGATGCCATTTCAGAGGTTGTTTTCCCCACATTCAGCATGATCTGTCGATGGACTTTGCGGATCAGCAGGCTTGTCTGGCCCAAGTGATTTATCTTGCTGCATGTGTTTTCATCTTTATGTTTTTATTGAATTTTATCTGTGCCTCTGAAGTCACGGAGGATACGGATCATTTTCCCTTTTCGTGATCCCCCCCGAAGTAGTTCCCCCTGATATCCCTTAGTATCTGGCCAGCATGACTCCCTTTAGGGGGAGGATAACAAGAACAAAAAGGAATGATGGATGAGATCCGTGAGCAACCAGTGTCTGTTGATGCAGATCCAGCCGACCATCTTGCGCTTTGCCAAGATGCTGGCGAGTGTGCTGCAGCTTGAGGTCGAAATTGTGGATGCCGATATGGTTCGGGTGGCTGGCACCGGGCCCTATGGCAAGTTCTTCGGACGTCAGCTGGAGGGCGACTCCCGCCTGCTGCGCTATGTGATTGATAACCAGCGGGAGAAGATCGTTACCCACACCAGTGATGATCCTGTCTGTGAAGGCTGTACCTGCAAGGAGAGCTGCCGTGAGCGCGCCTTCCTCGGGGTGCCCATCATGGTGGACGAGCGCTGCATCGGGGTGATCAGTTTGGTGGCTTTCAGCGACGAGCAGCAGGCGCGCCTCAACAACAATCTGCAGGATGTGTGCGACTATGTGCGCCACATATCCACCATCTTTGTGGCCAAGTTGCTCGATTCGCGCGGGCTGTCGGACGGGGTCAACAAGGTGTTCCTCAATCTGATGACCAACATGGATCAGGGCTGCCTGCTGCTCGATGACAAGAGTCAACTGCTCTACGCCAACGAGGCGGCGCTCCATCATCTGGGTTGCCAGCAGGAACAGCTGCAGGGGCGCGAAGTGGGGATCCGCCCGCTCACTTTCTCCCAACAGGGGCTGAGTGGTCATCTTCAGCACATCATCACCTTTGAAGGTCGTCAGGAGCTGATCATCGGCCAGCTACATCATGTGCAGGGCCAGCAGCTCTTTCTGATGGCGTTTCACCAGTCCCACTCCGGTCAGGTTCAGGAGCCGGATCCGGATGTGCGGATCGATCAGCTGATCGGCGAGAGCAAGCCGATGCGCACCCTCAAACGACTGCTGCACCGCATCGCCCAGAGTCCCTCCAGCGTGCTGATTTGTGGCGAGAGCGGCACCGGTAAAGAGGTGGTGGCCCGCGCTGTCCATCGCCTGAGTCCGCGGCAGGATAAGCCGTTCATCGCCATTAACTGTGCCGCCATTCCCGAACAACTGCTGGAGAGCGAGCTGTTTGGCTATGTGAAGGGCTCCTTTACCGGAGCTTCCAGCGGTGGCAAGCAGGGCCTGATCCAGGCGGCCCATCAGGGCACCCTGTTCCTTGACGAGATTGGTGACATGCCGCTCACCATGCAGGCCAAGCTGCTGCGGGTGCTGGAGCTGCGGGAGGTGACCCCCATCGGGGCCAGCCGACCGGTGCCGGTGGATATTCGCATCATCGCCGCCACTCACCAGCATCTCGATCAATACATCGCCGAGGGGAAGTTTCGTGAAGATCTCTACTACCGCATCAACGTTATCCCCCTCAACCTGCCGCCGCTGCGGGAGCGGGAAGGGGACGTGGAGCTGCTGACCCACTACTTCCTCAACCTGCACACCAGCCGCATTGGCATTGTCTATCCTGGTTTGGCTCCCGAGGTGATGGCGCTGCTCAAGGGGTATCGCTGGCCGGGCAACGTCCGCGAGCTCAGCAACCTCATCGAATATCTGGTCAACGTCAGCCAGGCGGGCGAGGTGATTGACGCCAGCCTGCTGCCCCCCAACATCATCCGCAATCAGGAGCCCCATCGCATCACCGCCCAGTCGATCCCGGTGACCAACCTGGATGCGGCGTTCAATGTGCCTGCCACCGCTCCGCTCGCCGCCATGCCGGAGAAGCTGCCAGAATCCGTCCCGGGTGAGAGCGGCCTTGAGAGCATGGAGAAACAGATGATAGAAGAGACCCTGCAGCGGCTCGGCAACAAGAAACTGGCCGCACAGGCGCTGGGGATTGGGATTGCTACCCTCTATCGCAAGATAAAGAAGTACGAGATTGCCGTGCAGAGCTGAGGTGCTGGCGGCATCGATCTGGCCCGTGTCGTTTATCGGATGGCACGGGTTTTTTTATGGGAACAAGGCTCTGCGCCATTGACAAACTATGCTGAACGGATTGGCGGGGCAGGGGATTGGTTGGATGGCAGAATGCAAAAGGCCCGCTCGATGAGCAGGCTTTTTTAATCTGGTGCGTCCTAGTGGATTCGAACCACCGACCCCCACCATGTCAAGGTGATGCTCTAACCAGCTGAGCTAAGGACGCAGGGTGCGCAATGCGGCTTTTATTTCTTTATGCAGAAGTGGTGGGTTTAATTGGATTCGAACCAACGACCCCTACCATGTCAAGGTAGTGCTCTAACCAACTGAGCTATAAACCCACATCTGGAATAACTGCAAAGTATTTAAACTGAATGGTGCGTCCTAGTGGATTCGAACCACCGACCCCCACCATGTCAAGGTGATGCTCTAACCAGCTGAGCTAAGGACGCATAATCAGTGTTCTGTAATGGTGCGTCCTAGTGGATTCGAACCACCGACCCCCACCATGTCAAGGTGGTGCTCTAACCAGCTGAGCTAAGGACGCATCACAGAAAAAGTGGTGGGTTTAATTGGATTCGAACCAACGACCCCTACCATGTCAAGGTAGTGCTCTAACCAACTGAGCTATAAACCCACTTTCTATCACTTCACTACGCCAGCGCTGCTGACGTGGTCGGCATACTACCCATGCCCCCCAAGGCTGTCAACAGGCCATATGCACAAAGGAGACTGTTTGCCCAGTTCTTGCGCAGCCTGTTGATTTTGCAGGCGAGTTGTCGCTTGCCAAGCCCTGTTACTGAGATCGCGACAGGGTAGTGCAGGCTTCCGGAGTGGCAAAACGGCCATAGATGTAGCGCAATCTCGCCCCCAGCATCAGGGCCGCGCTGGTGAGACCGACGATAAAGCCGATCCAGAAGCCCTGCGGCCCCATCCGCGGCACCAGCCAGTCGGTCAGACCCAGGATCATGCCGGTGGGCAGCCCCAGTCCCCAGTAGGCGACGATGGTGACGTAGAAGATTGCCTGGGTATCCTTGTAACCGCGTAGTGCGGCGGCCGCGACCACCTGCACCGAGTCGGAGATTTGATAGATGGCGGCGAAGAACAGCAAAATGGCCGCCAGGACGATCACCTGTTGATCATCGGTATAGATGGAGGCGATCTGCTCGCGCAGCAGCACCGTCATGGCGGCAGTGGCAGCGGCAATGGCCATTCCCAGCATCAAGCCGGTGCGAGCAGCCACTCGGGCGTGATGGGGTTGCCCTTCGCCGATGCTGTGACCGACCCGGATGGTGACACCCACCCCGATGGAGAGGGGCAGCATAAAGACCAGGCTGGAGAAGTTGAGGGCAATCTGGTGACTCGCCACCGTCTCGGCACCGAAGGGGGCCAGCATCAGTGCCACCACGGTAAACAGGGTCACCTCGCAGAAGATCGCCATGGCGATGGGGAAGCCCAAGCGGAACAAGCGCCAGATCCGGCTGCCGTTGGGGCGAGCCAGCTGGGAGAAGAGGCGGATCTCGGTGAAGTGACGGGAGAGCTTCACATAGAGGATCATCGCCAGCAGCATGGCCCACAGCACGATGGCAGTAGCCACGCCACAGCCCACCCCGCCCAGTTTCGGCATGCCGAAGTGGCCGTGAATGAAGATGTAGTTGGCGGGAATATTGACCGCCAGCCCGACAAAGCCGATCACCATGGTAGGCATGGTGTGGGAGAGCCCCTCACTGAAGTTGCGCAGCACCTGGAACAGCACGAAGGCGGGCAGGCCCCACAGGATGGCGTGCAGATAGCCAGTGGTCTTGGCCGCCATCACCGGCTCCACATCCATGAACTGCAACGCCAGCGGGCTGTAATAGAGCGCAATCATCGCCAGCGGGGTGACGATCAGTGCCAGCCAGAAGCCCTGATGAACGGCTGGACGGATTGCCTCCCGTTTACGGGCGCCATTGAGCTGGGAGACGATGGGGGTGAGCGCCATGATGATCCCCTGCACCAGCAGGATCACCGGTAGCCAGAAGCTGGACGCCACCGACACGGCAGCCAGATCGACCGCACTCACCTGACCCGCCATCACGGTATCGACGAAGTTCATGGCGACCTGGGCCACCTGGGCGACCAGAATGGGGCTGGCTAGACGGACGAGCTGCTTCGCCTCGGACCAATAACGTTGCACTGACACCTCCGAGTGGATCAGATATAGAGTAAAAAAGAGCGGAAATCGGGAAGAGCCTTTGCACTTTCGGACGAAAGTGCAAAGGGTGGGGGAGGCATTCTAGCCTGAAATTCAGCCAGGACGAAATAGTTGCCACCCCAAGGGGCAGGATCAGGCGTCTTCGTGATCGCTGATCAGCAGGTTGGCTGCCGCATAGGCGGCCTGCTCGCGCAGCTCGGCGGGTACCCGCTCATCAGCGGCGACCGCGTTGAGGGCACGGATGGTGGCGGCGATGGCCTTCGGCACATAGCCCTGCTCGCCGGAGCCAATCTGGTTATAGGCGATACGGATCGCTTCACAGCACTCATAAACCATCATGATTTGCTTCCTTGAAAGTAAAAAGGCGAGCAAATATAGCGGTTTTGCTCCCATTTTGTCAGTATCGCGGTTGTAATTTGCGGCAAGCCCGTTAGTTTGGTTACCCCCTTTTCCTGTTTCGGCCTCTTTGATGCTGCTCTCTTCGCGCAACTCACTGGCGATCTTTCTGACGCTGTTTGCACTTCTCGCCCTGACGCTCAAGGATGGCGCGGACAAATATCTGGTACTCCATGGCTACTCCGTGATGGAGATGGTCTGGTTTCGCTTCTTTGTTCCTTTCCTCGGTCTGCTGCTGTTGTTGCCAAGGCGCACCATGTCGGCGCTGCTGGCGGTGGATCGCTGGCTATTGTTGCGCTCGCTGCTGTTTCTGGTCTGTGCGCTGGTCTCGGTGATTGCGCTGGCCCATGTACCGCTCAACGTCTACACCATCATTTGCCAGCTTGGTTCGCTGGCCTTCGTGGTGGCGGGCGTGATCTTTTTCAGGGAGCGTCTGACCCGGACCAAGGTGGCGGCCGTGCTGCTGGGGTTGTTTGGCGTGCTGGTGGTGACCCATCCTGACGGGGGCGACGCGAACCTCTACTATCTGCTGCCACTGGTCATTGTACTGGCCAACACCGGCTACAACCTTATCACCAAGCTGGTGGATCCACGTTTGACCACCCTCGATATCCTGATCGTCACCTGCTTCATGCTGGGGATGGTGGCAATGGTCGCACTCTGCTGGCAGCCTGCACTGTGGCGCTTCCCGGTGCTTGCCGACTGGCCCTATCTGCTGGCGCTACCGGTGGTGACCCTGCTCTCCCAATATTGCCTTATCAAGGCGATGCAGTATGCGCAGGCCTCTACTCTGGCGCCCTTCTTCTATTTCCAGATCTTTTTTTCTACCCTCTGCGGCTATCTGATGTTTGGTGAAATGCCGACCCTCAGTAGTATGGCGGGGTGTCTGCTCATCGTGCTGGCTGGCATAGTGGTCATCCATTCCCAGCGCCGGGCTCGTGTGCTGGCGCGGTCTGAGGCGGCAGAGCAGGTGTGACAGTTTGTACGAAACGAATTGTGTAAAAAACGGATTATGTAAAAGAAGCGGCCACAGGCCGCGATAAAAAACAGAGCGTGTTACCAGAAACAAAGAGGTGATGATGTTTACCGGAATTGTGCAAGGTGTGGCCGAACTGGTCGCCATCGAAGAGAGTGCTTCATTTCGTACCCACGTGATCCGCATGCCAAGCTCGGCGTGGGGGGAAGGGCTGGCCCTCGGTGCCTCGGTCGCTCACAACGGCTGCTGCTTGACCGTCACCCGGGTTGAGGGGGATCTGGTCAGCTTCGATCTGATGCAGGAGACTCTGCGTCTCACCAACCTCGGCCTGCTAAAGGTGGGGGACAAGGTCAATGTGGAGCGGGCTGCCCACTTTGGTGACGAGATCGGCGGTCATGCCATGTCTGGCCATATCATCGGCATGGCAGAGGTCACCTCGGTGATCGATACACCCAACAACCGTCAGGTGTGGTATCGCCTCGCCCCCGAGCTGATGAAATATGTGCTGACCAAGGGATACATAGGCATCGACGGCATCAGCCTGACCATCGGCGAGGTGCGTGAGCGGGAGTTCTGCGTCCACCTGATCCCCGAGACCTTGGCCCGCACCAACCTGGGTTGGGTCAAGGCTGGCTGG
Organism: Aeromonas sp. 75A; assembly: GCF_051919425.1. Taxonomy (NCBI): domain Bacteria; kingdom Pseudomonadati; phylum Pseudomonadota; class Gammaproteobacteria; order Aeromonadales; family Aeromonadaceae; genus Aeromonas; species Aeromonas sp. 75A. The sequence goes on from NZ_JBQBES010000002.1 coordinate 4,226,616, forward strand.
CAGACCAATATCGAGATCGATCCCCAGACTCAGGCCATCGTCGATACGGTGGAGCGGGTGCTGGCGGCACGCGGGGGTCACTGAAAGGAAACGGCTCGGTTTCAATCGCCTCATAAGCAAGGGCCTGCAGTGTGCAGGCCCTTGTTATTTATATGGTGAAAATATCCACTCAACTTTTTATGACTCGCAGTCACAACATCTGCTCAGCTCTTTGCGACTTGCAGGCACAGCACCTGCTCGGCTTTTTGTGACTCGCAATCAAAACAGTTGCTCGTCGTCTGCATCCACAAACAACTGCAAACAGTCGCGGGCTTCGTCGCGGTGAAGCCGCAGGTGGATCGGATTGCAACAGGCCATGCAATCTTCGTAAAACTCCTGATCACCCTGGCTGGCATCCAGCTCGACCCGGGTATGGTGGCCACAGTGAGGGCAGACGATGCGCTTGCTGGTGTACTCGATCATGATAACCTCCTCGGGCCCTGGGGCCGCCTATCTACCCTGATTCTAGTCGGGCTGCAGGGGGTTAACCGCGAGCAAACGCACGTTTATGACAGAGAGCAAGCCTGAGCGATTGCAAGGTGCAACCGGTTGGAGTGGTCGTGTGCGAGAGGAACAATCTGGTTGTGAATGACGGGTGAAAAGAGGGGAATTGCTAACGGTTGTTTGGCAATCACAGGGGGCAGGAGCCCCCTGCGGATATGAGAATGCGAGCGCAACAAGGCACCGATAGGCGCTACTTGACCCAGCTGGTCAACATGTCGGCATTCAGCTCGGCCAGCGAGCCGAGCTGGTAGTTGGCGATGGCCAAGCGTGGGTCACCCACTAAAGCAGGATCCGGCACGATCAGCGCTGTCATGGAGGCCGCCTTGGCTGCCAGCAGGCCGGTGAAGCTGTCTTCGATGGCTAGGCAGTGCACCGGCTCAACCCCCAGTTTCTCGGCCGCGTGGATATAGACATCCGGGTGCGGTTTGCCGAAACGCTCGATTTCAGCGGAGTGGACCGCCATAAAGCGATCGCGAATGCCGAGTTTGCCGAGCACCGCTTCTACCATCGCAAAGGGGGAGGAGGTGGCCAGACCCACTTTCAGCCCGCGGGCCTCGATAAGGTCGAGTGCTTCCAGCACACCGGCTTTGGCCTGACCTTCGGAGAGGATCAGGGCGTTGACCCGATCCAGAATGCGCTGTACCACTTCTTCCTGGCTCGGGCCGCTCCACGGGCGCAGGCGATACCAGTGGGCAACCAGCTGATCGATGCGCACGCCGATGGTCGATTCGCAATCCTCTACCGTGTGGGGGTGACCCAGTTCGGAGAACACGGCGATCTGGGCCCGTTGCCAAAAGGGTTCCGAGTCGATCAGAACACCATCCATATCGAAGATCACGGCAGCTAACATCTTGTACTCCTGACAAATTTGAAGAGGGGATTATAAGCCTGACGGGGAAATGCAAAAGGGGCATTGCCATGCCCCTTGCGCCCGATCACATCGGCAAACGTTTGTTTTGCTGTGGCAAAAAAGCCCTTAGAACAGTACTTCGACCTTGGCGGCCACGGCTTTGGCCTTTTCCACCGCATCAGGGCAATCCGCTGCGCGGGCCAGCGCCACGCCAAGACGGCGGCGACCTGCGATCTCCGGCTTGCCAAACAGCCGCAGCTGGGCGCCCGGCACCAGCGCCAATGCCTCACCAATTCCCTGATAGCGGATATCCTGGCTGTGCCCTTCGCGCAGTACCACGGCAGAGGCACTCGGCCCGTACTGGGTGATGGTGCCGACCGGCAGCCCCAGAATGGCGCGCACGTGCAGGGCGAACTCGGAGAGATCCTGCGAGATCAGGGTCACCATGCCGGTATCGTGGGGACGCGGCGAGACTTCGCTGAACCACACTTCATCGCCTTTTATAAAGAGCTCGACTCCGAACAGGCCGTAACCGCCCAGCGCCTCGACCACCTTGGCCGCTACCTCTTTGGATCGGGCCCGCGCCAGCTCGCTCATCACCTGCGGCTGCCAGGATTCGCGGTAGTCGCCATCTTCCTGCCGGTGGCCGATAGGGTCGCAGAAGTGAATGCCATCGACGGCGCGTACTGTGAGCAGGGTGATCTCGTACTCGAAGGGGACGAAGCCTTCGACGATCACCTTGCCACGACCGGCGCGGCCACCTTCCTGGGCGTAGGTCCAGCTCTCATCCAGCTTGGCGAGATCGCGCAGCACGCTCTGTCCCTTGCCGGATGAACTCATCACAGGTTTCACCACGCAGGGCAGGCCGATGGTCTCGACGGCGGCGACAAACTCCTCCTTGCTCTGGGCAAAGCGGTAGGGGGAGGTGGGCAGGCCCAGGGTCTCGGCGGCGAGACGGCGGATCCCTTCCCGGTTCATGGTGAGCTGGGTAGCGCGGGCGTTGGGCACTACCTTGACCCCTTCTTGCTCAAGGGCAGCAAGGGTATCGGTGGCGATCGCTTCAATCTCGGGGATGATGAGGTCGGGTTTAACCTCGGCAACCAGGGCACGCAGGGCGTTGCCATCGAGCATGTCCAGCACGTGGGCTGCGTGGGCCACCTGCATGGCGGGGGCATTGGGGTAGCGGTCGGCGGCGATCACTTCGATCCCGAACCGTTGCAACTCGATGGCGACCTCCTTGCCAAGTTCGCCGGAGCCCAGCAGCAGGGCACGGGTGGCGCCGGGGCGGGTTGCGGTTCCAAACATACGATCTCTCCTGATGTCGATGGTCATTGTTGATGATCGCTATTACACAAATAGCGGACAAAAAAAGAGGCACGCATGGCGTACCTCAGGAAACGGGTTTGTGAGCGCGCTGCTCCAGATGGGTCAGCAAGGTAATGGCGCCAATGATGATGGCGGCGCCAAGCCACAGACGGCCGGGGGGCGCCCAGCCAAATACCAGCCAGCCCGCCAGCACGTTCATCGGCAGCTTGGCAAAATCGAAAGGTTGTACGAAGGAGGCCTCCGCCACGCTGTAAGCGCGGGCGATGGACATCTGGGCCAGTGCCGTCAGCACGCCGGAGGCGGCAACCAGCAGCCACTGGCTCTCGCTTGGCCACTGCCACTCCGGCAGGGCCAGCATGACGTTGAACGGGGTACTGAAGATAAGCAGATACACCACTATGGTGTGGGATGATTCGTTGGCCGCCTGATAGCGCACCATCAGGGAGTAACCTGCCCAGAACAGCGCCGCCGCCACCGGCAGCAGAGAGGCCCAGTTGAATTCGTCAGTCCAGGGGGCGAGGATCAGCATGGCGCCGGCAAAGCCCGCCAGGGTGGCCAGAATGCGGGCGCGGCTCACCTGCTCCTTGAGCAGCAGGGCGGAGCCCAGAGTGGCAAACAGCGGTGAGGTCATCAGCAGAGCAATCCCCTGCCAGATGGGGACGGGGTACGCCAGTGCCCAGAGCCAGAGCTGGATGCCGATCACCGCCAGCAATACCCGCAACAGGTGCAACCGGAACTGATTGGTCATCAGGGATTGGCGCAGGCCATGACGAACCAGCCAGGGCAGCAGGCAGATCAGGGCGATCAGGTATTGATGAAAAGCGACTTGGGTCGATGGGAGGCCAAGCTTGAAGCTGACATACTGGCTTAGGCTGTTGACGGCGGCGAAGCAGAGTCCTGCCACCATCATCCAGACTGCACCGGCCAGAGGAGAGTGCCTGCGCGAGGGTATCATGGGATCCGGGTCGCTGGAAAAAAGTGCGGCGGATCATAACGGCAATCGTTTGTTCTGCCAAGGGTTGAAGCGCGGCCGCAAGGCTGGCTGGCGAGGAAGTGGCCTTGCATCAAAAAATTTGAACAAGTTGAGCATCTATTTTCGCTATCAGCAAATAAGCGCAATGTTTAGAGTGACCTCCATCGACAGCAACGCTGTTCAACCGACAACCAAATGGAGTTTCACCATGGCCAATATCCTCGTACTCAAATCCAGCATCCTGGGTCAATATTCCCAATCCAACGCCCTGATCGACGGCTTCCTGGCTGACCATCAGGATGATGCCGTCACCGTGCGTGATCTGGCAGCACTCAACCTGCCGGTGCTGGATGGCGAGCTGGCCTCCGGCCTGCGCGGTGGTGACAACCTCAATGAACGTCAACTGGCGGTGATCGCCCAGTCTGACGAGCTGATCGCCGAGCTCAAGGCGAGCGACTTGGTGGTAATTGCGGCCCCCATGTACAACTTCAACATCCCGACCCAGCTGAAAAACTGGATCGATCTGGTGGCTCGCGCTGGCGTCACCTTCCGCTACACCGAGACCGGTCCGGTGGGTATGGTTGAAAATACCCGTGCGCTGGTGATCAGCCCCCGCGGCGGCATGCACGTCGGCAGCGCCACCGATCTGGTCACTCCCTACATGCGTACCGTGCTCGGTTTCATCGGTATCAAAGAGGTGGATTTCATCTACGCCGAGGGGATGGGTATGGGCCCGGATGCCCAGAGCAAGGGGATGGAAGCGGCCAAAGCGCAGCTTGAGGCTCTGGCTATCTAAGGGCTCTCTCTATAAGGGCTATCTATACCGTCAGGGGTTATCTCTTCAAGGGGTTGCCCCGCCAGATACAAGAACGCAGCCATCAGGCTGCGTTTGTTTTTTGGCTTGGTGTGATTGCGACAGACGTTATTGCAACAAGACCGTAATGCTACAGAGAGTATCGCGGCAAGCGGTCGGTATAGACGTTCCGGCGAAATCGCTACTCCATCATAAAGCGACGACAACCACGCACCAGCAGCAATGCCACCGCGACCAGCAGGCCAAGCAAGAGGGTGGTCAGCCACTGTTCGGTACTTTGCGGCAAGTGGGGCGTGAAGAGGCTGATCATCAACAGGGTACAGAGCGTGATCAACAGGCTCTGTCGGGTCATCAATATCATGGGGTCATCCTTGGTTTGCTCACCTGAAACGATTTTAATGCCCTCTTGTGACAGGGTGATGTATCCGTGCATCACCCTGTTGGGGCTCTTCAGACCATATCAGGTTTTTACCGCAGAGCCAGCGCCATCACTGGCGCTGTGATCCCGATCCCGCTAGCTCTCTTTATCTGAACTGTTTCTGCGCTGGCTGGTAGTGAAAATCGCCGCTGGCGAGGCGAGCTTCCAGTGCTGCCTGATCGATCTCCTGCGCCTTGCAGAGATCATCCAGATCGTCATAGCGATCACGCAGTTGCATATTGACGACGCTCAGCAGCATGTTGATGTCCATGGTGGCGAACTTCTTCAAGTCCATGATTACTTCTCCCGATCCAGTGATTGCAGTTGCTCAATGGCGGCGCTGACGCTGTGCAGATGCTGGCGGATCGCCTCGCGGGATTCGCTAGGCAGATAGTCGGTCAGGGTGTGTTGCCAGCTGCCCGCTTCACTCTTGAGCTGCAGGAAGAGGGCGAGCCCGGCATTGGTGAGGGAGACCAGGCTGATGCGTTTGTCCTGCTCGCTGCTCTCGGTAAAGATGATCCCTTTTTCGACCAGACGGCGGATCTCGCGGGAGATGCGCACCTTGTCCATGCCGCTCGCCTCGACCAGCTCTTTCTGACTGATGGGGTAGTTGGGGCCGAGCACCATCATCAGGCGCCACTGCGGCACGGTCAGCTGGTAACGCTGCTCATAAAACTGTTCGAAGGTATCCCGTAGCATCTCGGCGGCATGTACCAACTGATAGGGCGGGTAGTGAGCGAGTAACGCTATGATTTTTGACATATTACACCCTGCTGTGACGGCTGCATCAGATGCAGTTTCTTTTGATACTTTGACATTGATGATACGAAACTCAAGCTGATTTGTCTGACCCGGCTGCGATGAAATGTGCGGTGGCGCACGCCCTCAAGGAAAAACCGGGTCTGACCGACGGGATTTTAAGCCAACGCTGTTCAGCCTTTACGCAACCAGATGAGGGCGTTCTGCTTGAGCCAGGCCTCGCGAGTGTGGATAGCGTAGAGTGCGGCCTCGTCGCGGCTGCCTGCTTGCCAGCTTTGTGGCTCCTGTTTGGGCAGCTTGCGCTGACCCAGCAGGCAGGCCGGAATGTGCGGGTTGGCCTCGATGGCGACCAGCAGATGGGGCTTGGCTGCCTCGGCACCCTCGGTGGCAAAGACCATCAGCGCCTTGTTGTAGAGCAACCAGCTGGAGGCTTCATCGAAGCGCACCAGCAGGGTGGCCAACGCCTGCCAATCCCCTTGCAGTGCATAGAGGGTGGAGAGGTTGTAGCGGCAACCCAGCTCATCGGCCATGCAGATTGTCAGCAGCGCCAGATACTCCGCTTTGGCCTCGCCCAGCTTGCCAAGGCGCAGCAGGCAGTCGGCGCGGCCGGCTCTGGCGGCCAGCAGAGGACGCAGCTCGGGGGCACTCCAGCCGTGGCCGGCGATTTGCTGCCAGAAGGCGTCGTCAAAGAGCGGAGTGGCATCGGCGATGATCTTCTCGAACCAGCCGAGGCGGGCCTGATGATCGCGGCAGCTGTCGGCCAGCTCGAACCAGGTCTGCCACTGTTGGGCCTGCTCGCCATTGAGGACCACATCGGCACTGGGGGTGGCCTGATACTGGTCGAGGTTGAGCAACTGGTTGAGGGCGGTTTTCATGTTCTGGCGCTGTCGTTTGCAGAACTCGACAAAGGGGAGTTCGCTGGCGGCGGCGCTATAGAGCATCTGGGCCATCTGCTTGTCGCGAAACAGGCTCAGCTCTGCGGCCAGACTGAAGCGGTACTGGGTGGTCGGGTCGTTCAAATCCTTCGGCTTGGGCCAGGTGGCAAAACCCATGCTGAAGCCATAACACCATTGACCGAGGGGGTGGCTCTGTTCGAACACCTGCTCGGGGTTATCGCTGGGCAGGCGGCACTGGCTGGGCAGGGCCAGCTGGGCGTCGTCGGCTTGGGATTCCAGCTCGGCGATCAGGTGGTTGAGGGCTTCTGCGCTTTTTTCATCCAACTCGGCATCCTGTTCCAGCAGACCAGCCAGCGGGCTTTGCCAGTCAGGGCTTTCCGGCCCCACCAGACGAGCACAGAGAAAACCGTGCAGGGCCGGGTAGGTCATGTCCTGATCGCTGTGGCTCTGGATCCATTGATTAAGATGGCGGGTACGAGTGGATGGGTTCATCGACAGTTCCTCTGGATTTGAACAGCCGCGAAGTCTACCTAAAAGTGGGGTTATTTGCAGCAAATGGCCGCCTGTTTGGCGATTTAATCACCATTGGCGGATAAGATAAGGGCGAAAGGGCGGCTCGTGGTGGCTTGGGGACTAGGCCGGATCACCGCTCTTGAGGTAACATGCGCGCCCATAGGGGCCATGTTCAGTTGGCCCATCCGGGTAATGAAAAAAGAGAGCACCATGATACAGATTGGCAAGATGAACACCCTCACCGTTGTTGAACTCGAAGACCGTGGCGCCTGGCTTGCGGCCGATGAGTACGGTGAACTGCTGCTGCCCAAGCGTCAACTGCCGGAAGGGGTGAAAGAGGGGGATAGCGTGCAGGTCTTCCTCTATCTGGATGCCGATTGCGAGCCGGTGATCACCACCGACAAGCCATTTGCCATGGTGGACGAATTTGCCGGTCTGAAAGTGGTCAATGCCAACAAGATTGGTGCCTTCCTCGACTGGGGCATGAAAAAGGATCTGTTTGTGCCCAGCCGCGAGCAGAACAAGCCGATGCAGGTGGGCCACGTTTATCTAGTGCGTCTGCAACTGGATAACGAAGGGCGCATGGTCGGCACCAGCCGCATCGAGCGTTTCCTGACCCCGGCCGGCAGCAACTTCAAGGTTGGTGACGAAGTGACCGCGCTACCGGGGGAGCACTCGCCCCTTGGCATCAAGGTGATCGTCAACGGTCAGTATCCCGGCATGCTGTTCAAGAACGAAGTGTTTGGCCGAGTGATGACCGGTCGGCCGCAAACCGCCTGGGTCAAGCAGGTGCGCGAGGATGGCAAGCTCGATCTGACCCTGCAAAAGCCGGGTCTGGCGCGGGTTGATGACGCTGGTGAGCGCATTCTGAGCCGGATGAAAAAGCAGGGCGGCAGTCTGGCGGTGGGTGACAAGAGCGAACCCGAGCTCATCTACAAGCTGTTCAGCATGAGCAAGGGTACCTTCAAGAAGGCGATCGGCGGCCTCTACAAGCAGGGCAAGATCGTCATCGAAGATAACGCCATCACTCTGGTGGCCACAGAGACCGACTCGGCCGTGGATAGCGAATAAGATGCCGAGCCCCTGTGTTGGCCTCTGCAAGGCGAAAGATGGGCTTTGCCTTGGTTGTGGCCGCACCCTGAGCGAGATCGGCCACTGGTCGGCGATGGATAGCAAGGCCCAGCTGGCGGTGATGGCCGAGCTGAATGGCTCGAAAAGCACCCACTGCTGTCCGGGTTGTGGCGAACCGGCCTATTGCGCCGTCTCTGCCGGTCAGACTATTGCGCAGTGCTGGTGCAGCCAGTTGCCGGTATTGCCGATGCAGGAGGCCAGCGCTTGCTGGTGCCGCCGCTGTCTGGCCAAGGCCATCGCGGCGCAGGATTAGCAGAGAGCAGAAATAAAAGAGAATACAGAAACAAGAAAGGCGCCGATGGCGCCTTTTTTATGCCTGCTGCTGGCGATGCCAGCGCACATGCACTTGATCTTCGGTCAACAGACGGGGCAGCAGGAAGGTGGCGAAGATCACCTCAAACTCATCCTGATGATCCAGCAAACCGACCCACACTTCGACCCAGCGCTCCATATCGACCGGCTCACCCAGCTCGGTCGACCAGTCGGCATTGGGCAAGGTTGCCTCCACGGCGCCACGCTGCTCAAACTCCAGGGTGATGTCGACTATTTGTTCGGGGGCCAGCATATCGGCGGCCTGCTCAAGAAACTGATCATAGGCCCATTCGACCAGCTGATCCGGGGTACGCTGTTCCATGAAATCACTCCAGATACATCGAGGTTCGCTACTGTAACAATTATTGGCTGTGGCGGCCAGACCAGTGCGCCGGGCGTGGCTGGCCTGTCCAAGTTGCCGTTGGGGGAGTATGGTTAAGGCGCGGATCATCTGGCAGGGAGTAAGGGGATGAAGCAGCGGGGACGGCGGCAACAGATCAAGCGACGGCGCGAGGCCTGGTGGTGGCACTATCTGCCACTCCACCGCGAGACGGTGGGCGGCCATCTGGGCCCACCGGAGAAACCCGATGAGCCCTGAGGATCAGTCGGCCTGATGCACCCGATTGAGGGTGATCTGACCCAGTTGACCCATTTGACGGCGGATCCAGACCGAGCGCTTCTGCACATAGGGTGAAGGGGGCTTGACCCGATAACGCCACGGATTGGGCAGGGCGGCGGCCAGCAGGGATGACTCGTAGCGGGTCAAGCGGCTGGCCGGTTTGCCAAAGTAGGTGCGGGCGGCGGCTTCGGCGCCATAGATGCCGGGGCCGAACTCCACGATATTGAGATAGACCTCGAGAATGCGGGCCTTGTCCCAACCCAGCTCCATCAGCAGGGTAAACCAGGCCTCCAGCCCCTTGCGCAGGAAGCTGCGATCACTCCACATAAAGAGGTTCTTGGCGGTCTGCTGGCTGAGAGTGCTGGCGCCGCGCACCCGTTCGCTGTGCTGGTTGTGCTTGAGCGCCGCGTTGATGGCATCCATGTCAAAGCCGTTGTGCTCGGCAAAGCGCTGATCCTCGGCGGCGATCACCGCCAGTTGCAGCTCTTTGGAGATGGACTCCAGATCTACCCATTGATGGCGTACCTGGGTGATTTTGGCGGGCGGAAAGAGGGCCCGCTCGATACGCCAGCTCCACATCGGCGGATCGATAAAACGCAGCAAGGCGACCGAGCCGACCGAGCAGAGCAGCCCGGCCAGCGCGATCTTGCCTGCCCACCTCAACACCCGGCGCCCAATGGATGCAGATGGGCGCACGGGGGCCACGGCGTCAGGGCCAGACTCCCACTGATAGTGGCTGGGATCATCGGGATCCGGAATTATTGGGGCAGCCATTCGATGTGGCAGAACTTCTCGTCAACACGGCGGGAGAGCAGCATGCGGGCAAACAGGTGCTCATACTCTTGTTCTTCATTGCCAAGGCCTACCCAGATCTCGGCATAGTCGGTATCGCTCACGGCAAAACCCACGTCCGCCTCCCAGTCATCGGCCGGGTCGGTTTCGGCCAGCAGGCCGCGGTCGTTGAACTCCTGATTGAAGCGGGCGATCTCCTGCTCCGGCAGGTTGTCGGAGGCCAGCTCCATAAAGAGTTCGAGGGCGGTATCGAGCAGTTCCTCGACGCTGTGCATTTCGTCATTCATAGACATAAGCGGTCTGTTCCAGAAAAGAGAAAAAGGTGCCAGCGCAGATCACTGCCTGCGGGGCGGCGCTATTCTAGCGGTCGGCAGACCCCTTGGCGAGATGATGCGAGCCGCTGTGACCTGTTTTTGTGCCAATAAAAAACCGGATCCAGTGACAGGATCCGGTCTTCATTGGGGGAAGGGGTCACGCATAGGGCGTCAGCTCATCCCTTCTTGTCATCGGCGAAGGTGATGTTGAGCTCCAGTACCGACAGCTCATCACTCTTCTGATCCAGTTGGACGGTTATCTTCTCCGGATCAATGTTGACGTATTTGCGGATCACATCGAGGATGTCCTGCTTGAGCTGGGGCAGGTAATCCGGCCCCCCTCTGGATGAACGCTCGTGAGCAACAATGATCTGCAACCGCTCTTTGGCCAGTTGTGCGGTGTTCTGTTTCTTGTTGGAACGAAAATAATCCAATAATGACATGTTTAACTCCCGAACAGTCGGCTAAAGAAGCCCTTCTTCTCTTCTTCCAGAAAACGAAATTCCTTGGCATCGCCCAGCAGGCGGGACACCGCATCTTCGTAGGCCTGACCGGCATCGGACTCCTTGTCCAGAATGACCGGTTCGCCGGAGTTGGAGGCGCGCAGCACCGCCTGGGACTCCGGGATCACCCCGAGCAGCGGGATGGCCAGGATCTCCTGTACATCCTGCACGCTCAGCATGTCGCCGCGGTTGACGCGGGTCGGGCAGTAGCGGGTCAGCAGCAGGTGCTCCTTGATGGGGTCTTCACCACGCTCGGCGCGGCGGGACTTGGAGGCCAGGATGCCAAGGATGCGGTCGGAGTCACGCACGGAAGAGACTTCCGGGTTGGTGGTGACGATCGCCTCGTCGGCAAAATAGAGCGCCATCAGTGCGCCCGCCTCGATCCCCGCCGGGGAGTCGCAGACGATGTAATCGAACTTCATCTCTGCCAGCTGATCCAGGATCTTCTCGCCCCCTCACGGGTGAGGGCATCTTTGTCCCGGGTCTGGGAGGCGGGCAGGATAAACAGATTTTCCGAGCGTTTGTCCTTGATCAGCGCCTGATTGAGGTTTGCTTCCCCATTGATGACGTTGACGAAGTCATACACCACGCGCCGCTCGCAGCCCATGATGAGATCCAGATTTCTCAGACCGATGTCAAAGTCAATGACCACTGTCTTGTGACCACGCTGGGCTAAGCCGGTGCTCAGGGCCGCACTGGTTGTGGTCTTGCCAACGCCACCTTTACCCGATGTAACGACTATGATTCGCGCCATTCTCGCTTCCTTGTAACTCTATTTGATACGGTCTATTCGGAGTTGTTCGTTGTCCAGCCGGACGTGTACCGGTTGCTGGATCAGGCCTGCCGGCAATGCATCGCTCAGCTGGAATGTGCCCGCGATGGAGAGCAGCTCGGCCTGTAATTGCTGGCAATAGATCCGGGCCTGGGTGTTTCCCCGGGCACCGGCAATGGCTCTGCCACGCAGGGTGCCATAAATATGAATGCTGTCGTCGGCGAGCACTTCAGCTCCCGGACTGACGGACCCCAGCACCACCAGAGAGGTGCCGGCGGCATAAATCTGCTGGCCGGAACGAACCGGTCCCACATGTACCTTGCTCGGGATCAAGGGGGTGGGTTCGGGCTCGGGAACCACCTCAGGGGCGGCTGGCACTGGGGCAGGCTCGGGTTCCGGTTCGCTCTTGCGACTCTTGCCCGAGGCCATCACGGCCAGTCCCACCGCCTTGGCGGCTGTCTTCATCTCTTCACTGCGCGCCCCCGTGATGCCGACCAGCACAAACTCTTCGGACTCCACCAGCTCCTTGAGCTGTTCGAAATCGGGAATATGTTCCAGTCGGGAAACATTGATCACCAGCGGCGCACAATTAAAAAAGTAGGGGGCCTGGGCCACTTTTTCGGCCAACAACTGACGTATCCGCTCAGGCTCGCCATCGCTGATATGCAACACAGAAATAGTGAAGGTGGTCCCTTTCAATTCGTTATCGCGCTCAACCATGAATCTTCCCCGAGGCAGAGATGCTAATCCGTTATTGTTATTCAATTCCTGATGTTATAGTTTGCCCCCATCAGAGGCAATAAACTCGTCGGATTATATCAATTTCCATGTTGTGTGCAGTCTATAAAAGTCGCAAAAAAGCCGAGACCTACCTTTTTGTTGAAAAAAGAGAGGATTTCTCCCGCGTTCCCGAGCCACTGCTGAGCGCATTCGGGCGTCCCGAGCTGGTGCTGATGACCAAGCTGGATCCGGCCAAGCCCTTGGGACTGGCTGATGTCGGCAAGGTGATGGCCGCGCTGACCAACCAGGGGTTCTACCTGCAGGTGCCGCCGCCTCCCGAGAATTTGCTGGAGCAGCACAAGGCCAGCCTGAAAAAACCATCCTGAATATCCAGCCCCGCTGTGCGTTCTGCCCAGCGGGGCTAATTCTTTGTGACTCTGCATGACGCATTCCGGCCCCGGAGAGGTGGCCTGCGATAATCCCGTGACAGGATCTGGCCAAATTAAACCCTCCCTTTGGTGATATTCACTTTTCGCTGTTTAAATAGAAAGTCAATCTGCTCCCAACACCATATCGTCAACCTTTGCAGGCGCTCACAAAAATAGCGAGCGGCGCGTTCTCATATCCTCGATTTCAACGGCTATTGGCCCATTCATCGATTATTTTCAGCCCCTTCCTTAGGCGCTTTTTTTGTCTCCACTGCGCGATGAGTTATCCATCAAATGGGGCGCAAAGAGGGCGATGATAACGGTGCTAAAACCAGTTTGCGCGATGCGCTGTGACCACAGTGATGAGCTAACCCCCTGTTTGTGTACTTGATTGTTTGCTCTGATCACGAAAGTGCCACATAGGTGGCACTTTCGTGGCGGCGTGATAATCCGCAGGGTGAGCGGTAACCGCGTCTTGCCCAACAAGGGTATGACCAAAGGTGAGGATATTGAGCCGAGGGGCCATCTCGATATCGATTAGTTGTGGAATCGTGACCGGGGCAAGATAGCAGGTACAGGTTTCATGTAGGGGCGTAATGTCCCTCTCAATGCATTGAGAAGAGTTAATCAAGGTATGTAATTAGAGAGGTATGCAGACAAGGCAATCCGCATTGCGGTGGCGTAGCAGGGTATATCAGCGACGCCCTACAGTGAAATGGTCGGTATGCCGGTATAAGTGTCCAGTATCCCATTCGGGCAATAAAAAAGGCGGGATATCCCGCCTTTGTTCAGATGAGGGTCGTAACCCTTATTTATTCGCAGGCAACCTGCATCACCTTGATGGCCAGACCGCCACGGGAGGTTTCACGGTACTTGGAGTCCATGTCCTTGCCGGTGATGTACATGGTCTCGATCACCTTGTCCAGGGAGACGCGCGGCTTGGAGGTACGACGCAGGGCCATACGGGAGGCGTTGACTGCCTTCATGGCTGCGATGGCGTTACGCTCGATGCAAGGCACCTGTACCTGACCGGCAACCGGATCACAGGTCAGACCCAGGTTGTGCTCCATGCCGATCTCGGCGGCTTCACAGACATGCTCCGGGCTACCGCCCATCAGCTCGGTCAGACCGGCAGCGGCCATGGAGCAGGAGACACCCACTTCACCCTGACAGCCCACTTCGGCGCCGGAGATGGAGGCGTTCATCTTATAGAGGATGCCGACGGCACCGGCAGCCAGATAGAAACGGGTGTACTCGTCACGGCCAACCGGCTGGATGAACTTGTCGTAGTAAGCCAGTACGGCCGGGATGATACCGGCAGCGCCGTTGGTCGGGGCAGTGACCACTCGGCCACCGGCAGCATTCTCTTCACTCACGGCCAGAGCGAACATGTTGACCCAGTCAACGATGTTCATCGGGTCGCTCGAGAGGTTCTCGTTGGTGTTGAGCTGACGGTAGAGCGGTGCGGCACGACGGGGTACGCGCAGCGGACCGGAGAGAACACCTTCGGTACGGCAGCCGCGCTCGATACCTTCACGCATGGTGTTCCAGATCTTGCCGAACTTCTTGTAGATCTCTTCCGGAGTGTTGAAGCACTTCTCGTTTTCCATCATCAGGGCAGAGATGGAGAGACCGGTCTGGCTGCAGTGGGCAACCAGCTCAGCGGCGCTCTTGAACGGATAGCGTACGGACATGTCGCCGCTGTCAGCCTTGCCGAAGTTCTCTTCGTCAACGATGAAGCCACCACCGATGGAGTAGTAGGTCTTGCTGTAAACCACTTCATCTTCGATCAGGGCAGTCAGCTTCATGCCGTTTTCGTGCAGCGGCAGGGCTTCGTCGTGGAATACCATGGCGTCACGCGGGAAGCTGACGGTATGGCAGTGCAGGCCGATCGGCAGGCGCTCGGTCTGTTCAACACGGGAGATAAACTCGGGGATGGCATCGATATCGACATTTTCCGGCAGGTTGCCAGCCAGGCCCATGATGATGGCGGTGTCGGTATGGTGGCCTTTGCCAGTCCAGGAGAGGGAGCCGTAAACATCGACATTGATCCGGGTTACATCGCGGATCTTGCCGCCCGCGCGCAGCTCGTCAACAAACTGTTTGGCCGCTTTCATCGGGCCAACAGTGTGGGAAGAAGAGGGGCCTACACCGATTTTGAAGATATCAAAAACGCTGATCATGTCACTATTACCTCAGGGTAGAAGGGGGCGGCATGCCCACTCACAGAAATTTGGGAGATCCATGGAGCGCGCTTGTCAGCGCAGGTCACAGAACCAGATAACCGTAGTGTAACGGCTCTCGACCTAAAAAAAGTTGAAATAGATCTATTTTTGTTGAATCTGAGGCGCGAGTATAAAATTTATTTTTGTGCTTATCCATTTTGTTAAGCGTTTGCCCATAAAAATACCCGGCGATGCCGGGCATTTAGGAACCAAATGGAGTCATTTGCCGTTTTTTAACATTCGGTAATGTTAACGGCGAGGCCGCCACGGGCCGTCTCCTTGTATTTGGTCTTCATGTCGTTGCCGGTCTCCCACATGGTCTTGATCACCTTGTCGAGCGACACCTTGTGCTCGCCGGTGCCGCGCAGGGCGAGGCGGGCGGCATTGATCGCCTTGACCGCCCCCATGGCGTTGCGCTCGATGCAGGGCACCTGCACCAGTCCGCCTATGGGATCGCAGGTGAGGCCGAGATTGTGCTCCATGCCTATTTCGGCGGCGTTCTCCACCATGGCCGGGCTGCCACCCAGCAGTTCGGTCAGCGCGCCAGCAGCCATGGAGCAGGCGACTCCCACTTCCCCCTGACAGCCCACTTCGGCCCCGGAGAGGGAGGCGTTCTTCTTATATAAGATGCCGATGGCAGCCGCGGTGAGGAAGTAGCGGATCAGCGTCTCGTCATCCACCTTGTGCACGAAGCGATCGTAGTAGTGCAGCACGGCGGGGATGATGCCCGCAGCGCCATTGGTGGGGGCGGTGACCACCCGGCCACCGGCGGCGTTCTCCTCGTTGACCGCCAGCGCAAAGAGATCGACCCACTCCATCACCATCAGCGGATCCTTGTTGAAGTTGGTCTCGCAGCTTAGCTGGCGGAATAGCCCCGGGGCGCGGCGCCGAACCTTGAGGCCGCCCGGCAGCACCCCTTCGCTTTTGCAGCCTCGCTCGACGCAGCCCTGCATCGCCTGCCAGATCTTGCGCAGCCCCGCTTTTATCTGCTCATCGCTGCGAAATACCCGCTCATTGGCGAGGATAAGCCCCGAGATGGAGAGGCCGCTCTCCTGACAGTGGGCCAGCAGTTGGGCGCCGCTGTCGAACGGGTAGGGGACAGGATGTTCGGCATCAGACTTGGCTGCCTCTTCTTTGGCGGTAGCAAAGTGGCTCTCTTCAATGATGAAGCCGCCCCCTATGGAGTAGTAGGTCTGGCTGAAGCGCAGGTTTTCCTCTTTATTAAAGGCCCGCAGAGTCATGCCGTTGGTGTGGGCCGGCAGGGTTTTGCGGCGGTTGAAGATGATGGCACCGGTGCGGGGAAAATGGCTTGGTTGTTCGCCTGCCAGCTGCAGGTTCTGCTCCTTTTCCACTCGAGCCAGAATGGCGGGAATCGCATCGATATCGACCGACTCCGGTTCAAAGCCCGATAACCCCAGAATGATTGCCTTGCCGGTACCGTGCCCTTTGCCGGTCTGGCCCAGTGAGCCGTAACACTCCACTTCGACCCGCGTGACTTGTGGCAGATGCCCTTGCAGCTTGAGCTGCTGGACGAAGGCATAGGAGGCACGCATGGGGCCGACAGTATGGGAAGAGGAGGGGCCAATTCCGATGGAAAACAGGTCAAACACGCTGATCATGACATCAATCCGGTGATGGTTTATGTCTGTTTATTCTAGGATTTTTGACGTGGATGGAAAGCGGGGATGTGCGGTGCTGTGACATGGACACAGATAATGGGGCTGGGGATTGCCCAAGAAGGTTGAAGGGGCTGATCCCCTTCAACCGGCCTGATCAGTCGAGAAATTCGCACAGATAAGCTGTGGGGGTTTTCACTTCCAGTTTGAAGGAGGAGTGACCGGCCACCAGGAAGGATTCACCCTGGCTGTAGGTGTGCCACTCATCTTCATCAGCCAGCTGGATGCTGAGGGCGCCCTTGATCACAGTCATCCGTTCGGGGGCGGCGGTGTTGAACAGGTAGTCACCGGCGTTCATCACCCCGACGGTTGATTTCTCCCCTTTTTGTTCGAAACCGATGGATTTTACATTTCCGTCGAAATACTCGTTAACTTTCAGCATCTTTACATCCCTGTGTGTACGTTTGTGCAGCCAAACTAGCACAATCTTTTGCCAGTTGTCATGGGGGATGAGGTAAAAATCGCCGAGACCGCTTTGAATCTTCACTTTTTCGCAAACTTATTAATAGCCAAGGTTAATGATTTGCTGATTTAAAACAGCAATTAAATGTGAGATAACACGCGCAAACAGGGGAATGGGCAGCCGCTCATTCCCCTGTTTGGTTAATTGCACTGGGAAAAGTGTGAATTTTGCTACATAAAGGAACATATTGTGTTAACTAAAGGACTCATTAAAAACATCGGCTTCCAGGTTGTGGTCGCCATGGTACTGGGCGCAGTGGTCGGCGCGTTCATGGGTGAACAAGCCACCGTGTTTGCTCCGCTCGGTACCCTGTTTATCCAACTGATCAAGATGCTGGTGATCCCGCTGGTGGCGGTTGCCATCCTCTCCGGCGCCGCCAATCTGGGTGCCAGCCCGGCTGCGGGCAAAATCGGTGCGGCTACGCTGGCCTTCTTCCTCGTGACCTCAGCGTTGGCCGTGTTGCTGGCGCTGGTGATGGGGCAGATCTTCAAACCGGGTGTCGGGGTCGATTTCGCTTCCGTTGCCTCCATGTTTGGCGGTGACTATGCCGATAAAGGGGCGTTGCCGGATGCAGTCGCCACCTTGCTTGGCATGATCCCCACCAACGTCTTCAACTCCCTCAACGAAGCGAACATCCTGCAGATCCTGGTGTTCTGCATGTTCCTCGGCATTGCGCTGGCCAAACAGCCGCGCGAGCGGGCCAAACCGCTGGTCGATGGGCTCAATACCCTGGTGGATGCCTTCGTCTGGATGATCAACAAGGTGATGATCATCGCGCCGCTCGGGGTGTTCGGTCTGATGGCTGAGGCCATCGGTACCTATGGCTTCGATGTGCTGACGCTGGTACTCAAGCTGTTCGTGGTCTATGTGGCTGCCATCCTCATCTTCGGCTTTGTGGTCTACCCGCTGCTGGTGATGATGTTCTCCAACACGCCGATAATGAAGTACCTCTCTGCCATGAAGAAGCCGCAGATCGTGGCCTTCTCCACCGCCTCTTCCATGGCGACTCTGCCGGTCAATATGGAGACCTGCGAGCATGATCTGAAAGTGACCAACGCGACAGCCTCCTTCGTGTTGCCGCTGGGGGCAACCATCAACATGAGTGGCAATGCCATCTATTACGGTTTGGTCGCCATCTTCTTCGCGCAGGTTTACAACATCGATCTGAGCGTTGGTGCCTGGGCCGCCATCATTGTGACCTCCACTCTGGGGGCGATCGGTCAGGCCGGTGTGCCGGGCCCAAGCTTCCTGGTGGTTGCCGTGCTGCTGGCGGCCGGGATCCCCATCGAAGGGTTGCCGCTGCTGTTCGCGCTGGATCGTCTGTTCGACATGATCCGCACCTCCCTCAATATTACCGGCGATGCGGCCTGTGCTGTCATTGTTGACCGCTTCAGCCCGGAATATGACCCAGAGCGCTGGAACAAGGCATAATTGCTTTGAACTGGGCTGAGATATAACAGCCCTAAGCTGATACTGCGTAACGCGAGCCCCTGCCATGATGGCGGGGGCTTTTTTATATCTGCCGGACAAGTATCAGAGCAAAGGTGTGCACAAGAGATTGCTGACGGATGTAGCTGTGTTGAATGGAGAGTACAGGAGGGGAAAACATCAGTTGTGGGCATGGGCCGTATGGCGTCAACCGGCCTGTTGTAGATGCCGGGGTAGGGGATTGTCAAACGGCGGGTAACAAAAAGGGGAGCCTTGCTCCCCTCGGATATGATCTGCTGCTGGTTCTACTCCATCAGGCCATATGGTTAAACCATCCTGGTTACACCCTTGTGGCGAAAGAAACAGCGTCAACGTGATGAAATCATATCTATGTTGACCATCTCGGCATTATTGCTGAAAAGCGCCAGTTGGTGGCGATTAAACAGACATGGCAAAGAGGGTCGGTCCGGATTGATGCCTCTCTATCCGGCTCAGAACTGTGACAGTGAGGGCAGAGAGACAGCAACCAGGGTGAAAAACACCGTGAAAACGGCAGTAACGACAAACTCTTTCATTTTTCTCTCCCTAAGTTGTTGGTTGAGGTAGTCAAGATACCATAACAAGGGGGTAAAACAAGGTGTAAGTTGATAAAATAGCTGCTTTATGTGTGTGGCTGGTTGAGATGGCTATTTTTGTCATATTGAGCTGATTTTATCACCTGCTATGGCAGGTTAGGCATTCAAGATTCTGTTTTTATGATTATTTCATTTAAATTCAATTGGTTAGTTGTTTGGTGGTTGGCTTGGTAATGGGTTTTGTATGGGGCTTAAATGGCATTTCATAAGTTTTCTTCCTCGTAATAGTGTCATTAAGGTCATAAAAAGTGTGTAAGGCAATGATTTGACGACTCCTGACGTAGATAGTCCATCCAATAGAAGTCTATGGAGAGAGTCTGGTTGCCAACCCTTGTCGCACCATCACTTTATCAGTCCGGAGTCTCCGCATTTTTACAGCAATACACTGGGGGCATAGGGAGGAGAGCCGTGCATCGAGGGGATACAGAGTGGCAGCTGGCTGTTTTATCACCGCCAATTTCCCCGTTGGCCTCGGAAGAGACATGGCCGCAGCAAGAGTGAGGTGGGCAATAGGCCAGAGGCGTATTCTCTGGCTGTGCTGTGCTGTGCTGTGCTGTGCTGTGCTGTGCTGTGCTGTGCTGTGCTGTGCTGTGCTGTGCTGTGCTGGGCTGGGCTGGGCGCGAGCAGCGATCTGCGTGGGCGATGCACCTGCGTGAGTCATGTGATTGCAATACGAGGGCAGCACCGAAGCATGGTTGGGGAAGATATCTGAATACCTTCAACAAGATTGAGATATAAAAAGCGTCGTATGACGAGGAGGCTGAACAAGCTGGTTTCAGGGGCGACAGAGCGCAGGTCAACGCAATCCGGTGCGCAGTGATAAAACATCCACGACGATACCGGAACTCTGTTCGTAAGCTGATGCCGGTTGGTGTGAGGAGGGGAAGGTTAGTAATCTGTCCGATGGCGCAAGGGTTGGAATCAGGCAACCTTATGGTGAGGGCCACATAGCGTGCCGATGCACCCGTTTTTGTAAGATATTAAAAAACCCTCCGATGGAGGGTTTTTGTCATCAACAGCTGGTTAAAAGCCGCGTAGCTTAGAACAGGGTGGTGGAGAGGTTGTAAAGCTCCTGATCGAACGGACGCTTCATGTTCTCGATGCAGTCGATGATGTCGTGGTGTACCAGCTCGTTGCGCTGAATGCCGACGCAGCGACCACCGTGACCAGCCAGCAGCTGCTCGACGGCATAAGCACCCATACGGCTGGACATGATGCGGTCACGAGCAGTCGGGGCACCGCCACGCTGGATGTGGCCCAGGATGGTGGCGCGGGTTTCACGACCGGTCAGGGCTTCGATGTCCTTGGCCAGCGCGTTCACGTCAGTCACATGTTCACAGATGGTGATGATGGCGTGCTTCTTGCCCTTGGCTTCGCCTTCCTTGATCTGCTTGAGCAGCTTCTCTTTGTCAAAAGCCACTTCCGGTACGATCACATATTCGGCACCACCGGCAACGGCGGCGGACATGGCCAGATCGCCACAGTGGCGACCCATGATCTCGACCACGGAGATACGGTGGTGGGAGCTGCAGGTGTCGCGCAGACGGTCGATGGCGTCAACCACCACGTTCAGAGCGGTATCAAAACCGATGGTGAAGTCGGTACCGGCGATATCGTTGTCGATGGTGCCCGGCAGGCCGATGCAGGGGAAACCCTCTTCGGTCAGCTTCTTGGCACCCATGTAGGAGCCGTCACCACCGATGACGACCAGCGCATCGATACCGTGCTTTTTCAGGTTTTCGATTGCTTCGGCGCGCACTGCGGGGTCTTTGAAGGCAGGGAAACGGGCGGAGCCGAGGAAAGTACCACCACGGTTCACCACGTCGGAGACGCTGTGACGCTCCAGCTTGACGATACGATCCTGGTGCAGACCGAGGTAGCCATCATAAATACCGTAAACTTCCAGGCCATGATGCAAACCGGCGCGAACCACAGCGCGGATGGCTGCGTTCATACCCGGTGCGTCGCCACCACTGGTCAAAACACCAATACGTTTGATTTGTTTGGTCATGAGTGCCTCTGGATCTGAGTTGTCAAATACGAATGTTTAAATAGACAAGCCACTTTTACTATATCGGCTTTCATATGGGATGCGGGGGCCACCATAGGAAAAGCGATACATAGAGAGGGGACGAGCCCCTCTCTTTGCCGTAATCAGCGATTACTTGGCAGCGCCAGCGATGATCTGGGAGAAGTCGTCCACTTTCAGGGACGCACCACCGACCAGGCCACCGTCGATGTCCGGCTGACCGAACAGGTCGGCTGCAGTGGCGCCAGTGACGGAACCGCCGTACAGGATCTGTACTTTGGCAGCAACGGCGGCATCAAAACCGGCCAGGTACTGACGGATGTGAGCGTGAACGGACTGAGCGATTTCCGGAGTGGCAGTCTTGCCGGTACCGATGGCCCATACCGGCTCGTAAGCGATAACGGCGTTGTTGAAGGAGGCGATACCGCAACGGTCGATAACGGCTTTCAGCTGGGTCTCAACCACGTTCTTGGTCACGCCGGCTTCGAACTGCTCCAGAGTTTCACCGATGCACAGAACCGGCACCAGGCCGCCTTTCTGGATCGCTTCATACTTGGCAGCAACCACGTCGTCACTCTCTGCATGCAGGGTACGACGCTCGCTGTGGCCGACCAGAGAGTAGGTGCAACCGAAGGCTTTCAGCATGGACGGAGCGTTTTCACCGGTGAAGGCGCCAGACTCGTGTACGTCGGCGTTCTGGGCACCGTAGGCGATTTTGGTGCCAGCGGTCAGCTGCTCAACCAGACCCAAAAAGATAACCGGCGGGCAGACGGCGACTTGCACAGAAGGATGAGCGGCAGCAGCCGGTGTCAGTCCTTTGATCAGAGCTTCTACAGAAGCCTTGGTGCCGTTCAGTTTCCAGTTACCCATTACCAGGTGCTGTCTCATCTTCTTAATCTCCTAGGCATTTGATTGCGCAACATTATATGAATTGAACCGAGCCCAAGATAGCTGACCCGGCGGCAAATGACGTAATTTTTTTTCGCTTTCCTGATCCAAATCAGGAATGAAACGCTTGATTGCTCATTCGTTAACCTGCCCCCGCAAGCGAGCCCACCATACCCCAATCCATTCGTGGATGGCAGCTTCGGAATACATCAGATAGCGCCCTTTGGGTAAATAACTGTAGAGCGGTTGGGCCACCTGGCTCTGCTTGGCGGTGTAATCGGTGGGGGCCGGCACGGCGTTGAGCCCCTGACCCTGATAGAGGGCCATGGCGCGCGGCAGGTGGGTGGCAGAACTGACCAGCGCCACCTCTTTTCCTTTCAGATGTCGGCTGATACTGACCGCCTCATCATGAGTGTCTTTGTTGTTTTCAAACAACGTCATCCGCGAACGGGGTATGCCGAGGCTCTCGGCCATCCGGGCATTGACCTCGGCATTGGAGAGGGTATCCCCCGATACATAGCCGGAGAACACCAGCTCGGCGTCGGGATAGGCCTGGGCAAGGCGAACCCCCTCCAGAGTCCGTGCCAGCGAGATATTGTTCTGCCAACTGCGCATCGGCACCGCCGGGTCGCTGACATGGCCATTGCCGAGCACCACGATGGCATCGATGTTGGGATGCTGGTTCACCTCGAACGGCGGGAAGGTTTGCTCCAGCCCGCGGGCCAGTTCGTAGCTCACCGGCCGCATTCCCAGCAGGGCGACCAGCAGCAGCGACAGAGTCGCCAGCAGCTTGCCAGTTTTCTGAAAACGGGTGAACCAGAGCAGCAGCAGGGCGACCAGCAGCAGGGAGAGGGAGAAGGGGAGCGGCATCAGCAGCTGACCAAGCCACTTTTTGAGCACAAACACGGCAGACACTTCCTTGAGTTTTCAGCAAATTCGGGATGTGACAGAATACCTCTCTTTTTTGGGATGGCCACAACCCTGTGGCGCTAATGTTGAGTTTCTCCTTGAAGCACGATCAGAGTTTTGACGGGCGCGCCGACAAGTTCGCCCGCAACATTTACGACTCCACCAAGGGGCGCATCCGCACCACCATTGTCTGGAGCGACATCGAAGCCTGCCTGGCTCGCCTTGGCAACCGACCGCTGCGCATCCTCGATGCGGGGGGCGGTTTTGGCTATTTCGCCCAGAAGCTGGCGGCCATGGGTCATCAGGTGGAGCTGTGCGATCTGTCAGCAGAAATGCTGGAACTGGCCCGCAGCCAGATCGCCGAGAAGGGGCTGGAAGACAAAATTCGTCTCATCCATTGCCCCATTCAGGATCTGAAGCAACACGTGACCGGGACCTTTGATCTGGTGCTCTGCCATGCGGTGCTGGAGTGGCTTGCCGAGCCGCGTCAGACCTTGCTGGGTCTGTTCCCTTTCGTCAATGCCGGGGGCATACTGTCGCTGCTTTTCTACAACCGCCATGGCCTGCTGTTCCAGAGCCTGGTGGTGGGCAATTTTGACTATGTGCGCCTTGGTCTTCGCAAGAAGCGCCAGACTGCGCTTACGCCCACCAATCCCCAGCTGCCGGAGCAGGTCTATGACTGGATTGGTCGCGGGGGGCTGCGCATCATCGGCAAGACCGGGGTGCGGGTGATCCACGACTATATGCGTCACAAGCAGGATCAGGTGGAGAAGTTCGACGATCTGCTGGCCATGGAGCAGCAATATTGCCGTCAGGAGCCTTTTGTCTCCCTCGGTCGCTATATCCATGTGATGGCCCAGAAGCCGGCCAGTTGATTGCTCGCTGTTCACGTCGATGTGAACCATGTTTTCGATGCTACCGGATGTAGCCGCGCGCACGATTTTGCGCCCAATACAACAACGAGATGACAACATCATGATGAGTACATCCCGTACCCTGCCAGAGCGTTCTTTGCCGGAGCTAGTAGGGTGGGTCAGGCAGGAGGGGTTGGCGCTGAGCCTGCCGACCGACCGGCTGGCCTTTCTGATTGCAATCAAGACGCTATCCGAAGATGAGTCGGACCTGTCGGAAGCGGCGCTGCACGATGCCTTTGGCTATGTCAGCAGCGCTTTCGGCCAGATGGACGAGACCCTCACCGGTCGCGCCAACAACGCCATCAACGATCTCATTCGCCAGCAGCTGCTGTCGCGTTTCAACACCGACATGGTGGCGGGGGAGAGCCTCTACCGCCTGTCGCGCCTGGGGGTGAGCATCGTCGACTTCTTTATGGATCAGCGTCAGGTTGACTCCATCAAGCTCTCCATCCTGCTCGAACACCTGGCTTCCGAGCTCGACACCGCCCGCAAGGCGGCGCTGGAGACCAACACCCGTGAGCAGTGGGATGCCGAGGTGCTGCCGCGCCTCACCTTCTCGCTGGAAGAGACCCTGGGGCGCATCGATCTCACCCAGCGCGCCATGGATGAGCAGCAGAATCAGGTCAAAAGCGAAATCGCGGCCCTGCTGACCCAGAACTGGGTCGATGCCATTCACAGCTGCGAAAAGCTGCTGCACGAGACCGGCCAGACCCTGCGCGAGCTGCAGGATACCCTGGACGCTGCCGGCCACCGCCTGCAGGCGGGGCTGCTCAACATTCAGGAAGCGGCGCAGGGGCGCGACGATCTGTTCCACGTCGAGGAGCTGACTCACGCCTTGCAGGGGCGTCTTGACGTCATCACCAGCTGGGGTCAGCAGTGCATCGAGCTCTGGTCCCGCTACGACAGACACGTCCACAAATTTATCCGCAACGCCATCGACATGGACAAGAACCGCGCCTTCAGCCAGCGGCTGCGCGAGTCCATCCGCAACTTTGAGCAGCACAACTGGCAGCTGCGGGTGGCCGAAGAGCCCCGTCTGCTGGAGCTGCGCGACGAAACCATCGCCATCCACGACGAGGAGGTGACCGGCGAGGTGCCCCTCGAGATGGAGTACGTCGAGATGGTGGACATCAACCAGGAGCTGGCCGAGCGTATCGAGCGCTATCTGGCCCGCTACCCCGAGCAGGGCCAGCAGCTGGACTTGGCCGATGTGCTGCGGGAATACCTGCTGGACTACCCGGCTCATGCCCACTTCGATGTGGCGCGTCTTCTGATCGACCAGGCCGTGCGCCTGGGCCATGCCAGCGGCGAGCGCGAACTGCATCGCCAACCCGCATGGAAACCCATTAACCAAGCTGGATCCAAGGTTCAGGCCTATGTCATTGATCAATTCTGAGTTTCCCTTGCCGCTGCGCCTTGCAGAGGCGATTGCCAACCCCTTGTTTCCGCGCATCGACACCGCCTTGCGCTCCGGTCGCCACATCAGTGCCGACGAGTTCGAGCAGCATTCGGCGCTGGTCGAATATCACAGCGAGCTGGAGATCTTCTACGGCCGCTATCAGGTGGAGCTGATCAAGGCGCCGGAAGGCTTCTTCTATCTGCGTCCGCGCCCGAGCTCCGACATCGGCACGACTGTGCTCTCCGAGCTCGATATGCTGGTGGGCAAGGTGCTCTGCTACCTCTATCTGAGCCCGGACCGTCTGGCTTCGGAAGGGGTATTCGCCATGGCCGAGCTGCAGGAGGAGGTGCTGAGCCTCGCCGACGAGAAGCAGCTGCTGCGGATGGTCAACAGCCGCTCAGGTGGTACCGATCTCGACAAGAAGAAGTTGCTCGAAAAGATCCGTACTTCCATGCGCCGTTTGCGCCGTCTTGGCATGATCACCGCCCTTGGCAACGGGGATAAATTCCGGGTCAACGAATCGGTGTTCCGTTTCGCCGCTGACGTGCGCTCCGATGAAGATCCGCGCGCCGTCCAGCTGCGGATGATCCAGGAGGGTGAAGCCATCTTCCACGACGACGAAATGCCGAGCAGCGACTCGCTCTTTGATGACATCGAGGCGGATCTCGATGAAGAACAACTGGATCTGGAGGTATAACCGGTGCGAGGCAAGTTCAAATCCCTGACTATGGTCAACTGGAACGGCTTCTTTGCCCGGACCTTCGATCTCGACCAGCTGGTCACCACTCTTTCCGGCGGCAACGGCGCGGGCAAGTCCACCACCATGGCGGCCTTTATCGCGGCGCTCATCCCCGACCAGTCACTGCTCCATTTCCGCAATACCACGGAAGCGGGATCGAGCAGCGCCTCCCGTGACAAGGGGCTCTACGGCAAGCTGCAGCGCGGTCACTGCTATTCCCTGCTTGAAGTGATGAACAGCCGCGAGCAGCGGATCTGGGTCGGTGTTCACCTCGAGCAGGTGGCCAACCGCGACAACAAGGTCAACATCACCCCGTTCGCGCTGGTGGATGTGCCCGAGCAGCTGCAACCCACCGATCTGCTGCTGGAAAAACTCGAGGACGGCAAGGGCCGGGTGCGCGCCTTTACCGATCTGAAAGGGGCCGCCGCCGAGCTGGGGGCCATGAAGGTTGCCAAGTTCAATACTGTGACCGACTACCACAACTTCATGTTCGAGTTCGGTATCACCCCGAAGAAGTTGCGCGACCAGAAGGATCGCGGCAAGTTCTATCGCCTGATCGAAGCCTCTCTCTACGGTGGCATCTCCTCGTCCATCAGCCGTTCCCTGCGTGAATACCTGCTGCCGGAGAACTCCGGGGTGCGCAAGGCGTTTCAGGACATGGAGGCGGCCATCTATGAAAACCGCCGCACCCTGGAAGCCATTAAAGAGACCCAAGGTCAGCGGGATCTGTTCAAGAACCTGATCACCGAGACCACCCACTATGTGGCCGCCGACTATGTGCGCAACGCCGCCGAAAAGAGCCGTCTCTCCGAGCTGGCCCTCAAGGCGCGTCAGGAGCTGGCGGAGAAACGCCGCATCTTGGCCGAAGAGCGCCAGCGCGCCATCTATCTGGCCGACGAGGTGGAGCAGCTTACCAACCGCGAGAAATTGCTGACCGACGAGCTGGAATCGGCCTCCGAGCATCTGGCCAAGGTGATGGCGGCTGTCAGCTTGCAGAAGAAGATCGAGATGTACCGCGCCGATCTGGCGGATCTCTCTGACAAACTCGAACAGCAGCAGGCAGTAGTGGAGGAGATCCACGGCCAGCTGCTGGAGGTGGAAGAGCGCAAGGAGTTGGCGCAGGCAGAAGTCGACAGCCTCAAGACCCAGCTGGCCGACTACCAGCAGGCGCTCGATATTCAGCAGACCCGCGCCATCCAGTACCGTCAGGCGGTGCAGGCCCTTGATGCTGCCCGCGAGCAGTGCGGGCTGCCGGGGCTGACCGCCGAGCAGGCGAGCGACACCCTGCACCAGTTCCGTTCAGCCGAGCAGAGTCTCACCAGCCGGGTGCTGGGGGCCGAACAGCAGCTGGCGCTGGCCAAGGCGGCTGTGGCCGAGCACGAAGCGGCGCTGGCGCTGCTGCTCAGCATTGCTCCGGAGACAGTACGTGAGGCCGCCTGGCCCACTGCGCAGGCGCTGCTCAAGCGTCACATCGAAGACAAGGCCCGCATTGCCCAGGGGCAGGGGCTGCGCGCTGCGCTGGCTCGCCTCGAGAAAGAGAGCGAAAGCCAGAAGAGTCTCTTCAAGCTGCGCGACGAGCTACAGCAGGCCTCTGGCCAGCTAATTGCCAGCAGCGATGAGCTGGAGATCTTCCTCGAAGCCCAACGCACCCGTCAGGAGGAGCTCTCCGAGCAGCAGGCGGAGGTGAATCAGCGCCGCGCCAGCCTCGAGCATCAGGGCGCCCAGCTGGGCCGCGATATTGCGGATCTCACCAAACTGGCGCCGCGTTGGCTCAAATCCTTTGAAAAACTCGAGCAGCTGCGCGAGCAGAGCGGTCTGCCGCTCGCCACCGCCGAAGAGCTTTCGGCCGGCATGCAGACAGTGCTCGACAAGGAGCGCGAGTTCGAGCAGGAGAGCAACCGCATCGCGGCGCAGAAACAGGCGCTGGAGCTGCAAATTCGCAACCTGCAGCTGGGGGCAGGCGAGGCGGATCCGCGCTTGGCTCGCATCGCCGAGCAGGTGGGGGGCGTGCTGCTCTCCGATGTCTACGACGACATCTCCATCGACGATGCCCCTTACTACTCCGCGCTCTACGGCCCGGCTCGCAGCGCCCTGGTGGTGCTCGACCTTGAGGGTGCCATCGAGCGGCTGAAAAAGCTGGAAGATTGCCCGGAAGATATCTACCTGATTCAGGGCAACCCCGACTCCTTTGACGAGGATCTGGTGGAAGCGGACGAGCTGGGGGATGCCGTGCTGGTGCGCACCAGCAAGCGTCAGGTGCGCTTCTCCCGCTACCCCGAGCTGCCGCTGTTTGGCCGCGCCGCCCGGGAAAAACGGATCGAGCAGCTCGACCTTGAGCGTGAAGGGCTCATCGAGGGCTACGCCAAGGCCGCTTTCGAGCAGCAGAAGTACCACCGTCTCTACGGTCACTTCCGCGACTTTATCGGCCAGCATCTGGATATCGCCTTCCGTCCCGACCCGGAAGCCGAAGTGCAGGCCAAACAGGCCGAACTGCGCGCGCTGCAAGGGGCCATCGGCGAGTGCGACAAGCAGCTGAGTGATGCCAAAGCGGCCGCCGCCCAGCTGACCCGCCATATCCAGCTGGTGCAGGGGATGCTGCCCTTTGCCCACCTGTTTGCCGAGACTGATCTGGCTGCCCGCCTCGAGGCGGCACACGCCGATGTGGAAGCGCTGAAACAGGCCGAAGCCTTTATCGCCAAGCACGGCAAGTCGCTGGAGAAGCTGGAAACCATGGTGCAGGTGCTGCGTCAGGATCCGCAGGATCTGGCCGCGCTGCAGGCCGCCTATGATGAGGTGAGCGACCTGCTGGCCGAGCAGAAACGCCGTTGCTACTCCCTCGATCAGCTGGTGGCCCGTCTGCCGCACTTTGCCTATCAGGATGCGCAAGATCTGCTGGGCAAGGCGTCCGAGATGAGCGAGCGACTCAAAGAGAAGCTTAAAGCGGCCGAGCTGGCAGCCCGCACCGCCGGTGAACAGCACAAGCAGATAGCCCAGCGTCACACCGAGGCGCTGCAGCTGCGCACCGCGCTCAACTCCAGCGTCGAGGCCAAGCGCCAGACCCTGACCGAATTCGAGCAGGAGCTGGCGGCCATGGGCCTGACCCTCTCTGACGATATGGAAGAGAAGGCGCGCGCCCACAAGAAAGAGATTGAAGAGCTGCTGATCCGCACCCGTTCCCGTCGCACCAGCGCCGAGGCACAACTGCAGGTCACCAAGCGCGAGATCGAATCCCTCGGTGGTCGTCTCAAGCTCGAAGGCAAGGATTACTACAGCGCCCGTAAATCTCTGGTGGGCCACAAGGCGAGCTGGTCGCGGGTGGTGCGGCTGGCGCGGGAGACCGACGTCGAGAAGCGCCTCAACAAGCGCGAGCTGGCCTACCTCGACAGCGACGAGCTGCGCTCCATGTCGGACAAGGCCCTCGGTGCCCTGCGGGTGGCGGTGGCACACGACGAGGCCCTGCGCGATGCGCTGCGACTGTCCGAGGGCAACCGCAGCACCGAGCAGAAGGTCGCCTTCTACGTGCAGGTCTACCGTTACCTGAAAGATCGCATTCGCAACGACATCATCCGCTCCGATGATCCGGTCGAGGCGATCGAGGAGATGGAAATCGAGCTGGCCCGTCTGGCAGACGAGCTCAAGCAGCGGGAAACCCATCTGTCGCTCTCCTCCCACGAGGTAGCGGCCAAGATCACCAACATCATCCGCCGCGAGCAGAACCGCATCCGGGTGCTCAACCAGGGCTTGCAGAACATCGCCTTCGGTCTGGTGCGCGGGGTGCGCCTCAACGTCAATATCCGTGAGGCTCATACCCGTCTGCTGACCGCGCTGGCCGATCAAACCGCCATGCACAACGATCTGTTCGCCGACAAGGAGCTGAGCTTCTCCGAGGCGATGGCCAAGCTGTTCCAGCGCCTGAACCCGCAGATCGAGCAAGGGGATCGCAGCTATCAGGTGATGGGCGACGTGCTGCTCGACTATCGCAACTATCTGGAGCTGGAGATCGAGGTGCAGCGTGGGGCCGATGGTTGGCTGCGTGCCGAGAGCGGCGCGCTCTCCACCGGTGAGGCGATCGGTACCGGTCAGGCCATCCTACTGATGGTGCTGATCAGCTGGGAGGAGGAGTCCCGCCGTCTGCGCGGCAAGGATATCGCCCCGTGCCGTCTGTTGTTCCTCGACGAAGCTGCCCGTCTGGATGGCAAATCCATCGCCACCCTGTTCGAGCTGTGCGAGCGGCAGGATATGCAGCTGCTTATCGCGGCGCCCGAGAACATCAGCCCCGAGAAGGGCACCACCTACAAGCTCATCCGCAAGGTGCAGGGCAAGCACGAGCATGTGCATGTGGTGGGTCTGCGCGGTTTCGGCTTTGCCGACGACAAGCTGATTGCCTGAGAAGTCTCTGGCCCATCCCGTCACGGGATGACCGGTAACTAGTTGAAAGGGAGGCATTTGCCTCCCTTTTTACATGGAAGATATGGCAAAGTAGCTGCACCGTCGCTGCTGCCTGACAACAAGGCGAGTAACATGGCGAGTGCCTTGGACCGATGGCAAGGTGAGAGACTGCCTGTGAACGTGTCGCCAGCGTCACCGGCCGCATCGAAGAGTTAAAAATAGCGCAGAGCGAAAAGAAGAGAGGAGAGGGGAAAGGTGCAACATATCCAGAAAGGGCTGCTGTTATCTCTTTGCCTGCTGCTGGCGGCCTGTAGCAGCCGTTATGACGAGAGTCACGGCGGTAGCTGGCGCGGCTATAGCGAGACCGGCTATGCCAGCTATTATGCTGACCGTTATCATGGCAAAAAGACCGCCAGCGGAGAGCGCTATCGCAACAACCTCAATAGCGCCGCCCATATGGAATTGCCCTTTGGCTCCATGGTACGGGTCACCAACCTCGCCAACGGCAAGAGCGTAGTGGTCAAGGTCAATGACCGCGGCGCCTTTAAAAGCGGGCGTATTATCGATCTCTCCAAGTCTGCCTTTAGCGCCATCGGCAATATTCGCGACGGGATTATCAAAGTAAAAATAGAGGTGCTCTAGCAGTCCACTTGTTCAGTGGCGTGAACAGAGTGTCCGTTCTGTATGGCTATATCCTGCAAGTCTGCCCTCTTACACTGCTCCGTATCCAAGAGATACACCCTATCGAAATACTTGAATGATTGATCTGATAACGGAGCAGATGAAGATGAATGAAGAGAAACTGGTGTCCATCGCAGTGCTTAAAGCTAGAGCCGGTATGAGGGAGCAGCTGCGCCGGGAGTTGATCAAGCTTATTGAGCCTACTCGGCACGAACCGGGTAACTTGGACTATGTGCTGTTTGAATTGCGGGATGAGCCAGGCACCTTTTACATGCGTGAGGCATTCGTCAGCCAAGCCGCGTTGGATAGCCATTGTCAGACTGACTATTTTCAGGCCTTTGCCGCTCAGGCTGAGTATCTGCTTGCAGAGCCACTGCAGCTTATTTTCCTGGATGAGGT
Organism: Aeromonas sp. 75A; assembly: GCF_051919425.1. Lineage (NCBI taxonomy): Bacteria > Pseudomonadati > Pseudomonadota > Gammaproteobacteria > Aeromonadales > Aeromonadaceae > Aeromonas > Aeromonas sp. 75A. Next base: position 4,258,073 of record NZ_JBQBES010000002.1, read on the forward strand.
CAGCTACTCTTAATCCATTCGGGCCAGGGGGCCCGATTTTTTATTCATATCTCAAGTGCGAGATAAGATGCGTTTCAAGCAAGTTATCACGCCAGTCTTTTGCCAGCCTGCATCTACTAATCCTCTGATTTTTAATTACTCTCTCCTGTTTATATCCAAGATGTTTTCATCTTCCTGTTAACGGATAAGATATCCAAATGAGAATTTAATTTGGGCTCAAGTTCAGTGGTAGTGGTATAACCTGCTATCGCAGGAAGGCATACCAAACGATGGTGCTGACCATCAGCGTGTCGATATGAGGTGGGCAGGGAGGACGAGAATGGGTATTGAGCTTGTAGATGTACCGCAAAGTGAATTTGAGCTGGTCTTTACTGCCGTGAAACAGGGGATTTTTCCCTATGTTGAGTCGCTCTTTGGCTGGGATGACCAATTTCAACGCGAGCGACTAACCAGCTCATATCGGCCGCAATGGTTTTCGTGGATCCTGCATGGGGGAGAACGCATTGGTTTGTTATGTAGCAAGCCATATGAGGATGCCCAGCATGTTCATCTGCTGATCATTTTCCCTCAGTATCAGGGGCGGCAGCTTGGCGCTGCCGTGATGGAACGGCTGCATCAGGAGGCTGAGCGTGAGGGGAAATGCCGGGTCACCTTGTCCAGCTTCACAGACAACCATGGGGCGATACGGTTTTATGAGCGCCTTGGTTACAACGTGGTCGAAGAGGATCCTGAGTTTGTCTCCATGTCCCGGCCGTTGGGCTGTGACCTCGGATTGAAAAAAGTGGTTAATGGAGAGTTGTGATGGCGATTTTGAATATTTTGACGGCTCCCGACCCCAAATTGAGGCTCAAGGCCGAGCGAGTTGAGGATATCGCTGCCGTACAGGGGCTGATCGATGACATGCTGGAGACCCTGTATGCGACGGAAAACGGGATTGGTTTGGCCGCGACCCAAGTCGGGCGTAAAGAGGCCGTCGTTATTATCGACTTGTCCGAGAGCAGGGATCAGCCGCTGGTTTTGATTAATCCACAAGTGATAAGCGGTACTGAAAAGGTGCTTGGACAAGAGGGCTGTCTCTCCGTGCCGTATTACTACGCGGATGTCGAGCGTTACAGCTCGGTGGTGGTATCTGCTCTGGATCGAAAAGGCAATCCGATCACCATCGAGAGCTGCGATTTTTTGGCCATTGTCATGCAGCATGAAATTGATCATCTGGATGGCAACTTGTTCATTGATTACCTGTCACCGCTCAAGCGGCAGATGGCACTCAAACGAGTTAAAAAATCTCTGAAGTCCGCCAGCTAATGTCTGCGGATAGTGGCTGGCCGTTTTAGTTATGTGGAGAGCAGGCAGAATGAAAGTGGCAAGATGGAATGTCAGGGCACTGTTTGGCCGCAATAGCAATGAGGTGCGGGGACGTTATGGGCTGAAGGCCCTGCTGTTGCTGGGAACATTGTGGGCCGCACTCCCCGTATCAGCCGATGAAGAGCAGCTGCCGGCCGAATATCGCCCCTTTGTGCAGCAGTTGGTCGATGCGGCAGAAGCCCGGGATCATCAGGCCCTTGCCAACCAGATGAAGTACCCCTTCAAGCAGGAGTATCCCATTCCCGCCATCGAAACCCCGGCGGAGATGATGAACCGATTTGGCGAGGTATTTGATGACGCCATATTAAAAAGCATCGCTACCTCCCGGGTCGGGCAGGATTGGCAGACCATGGGCTGGCGCGGCATCATGCTGGGCAGTGGCGAGGTCTGGATGGATTTTGATGGCAAGGTGATCGGTATCAATCATCAGACGGCGCAGGCAGCCAAATTGAAAGCCGAGCTTATCGCCAGGGAGAAGAGCGGTCTGCATCCCAGTGTGCGGGAGTACAAGAGCCCCGAGCTGATGTGGCAGACCGAGAAATTTACCATCCGCATCGACGAGTTGGATGATGGCCACTATCGCTACGCCTCCTGGGCCAAGGGCAAGACGCTCGCCGACAAGCCGGATCTGGTGCTAAAAAATGGCACCGTCAGGGTGGAGGGGACGGGGGGCAATCATACCTATCTGTTCACGAGCGGCCCCTATCGCTACGAGTGCGTTGTCACCGTATTGGGTGAGCGAGGAGTGCCACCGGGTGAGCTGGTGGTCTATAAAGACGACGTCGAGATAGTGCACCAACCGGTGATCAAGGTGCTGTGACAGCAAATCCATATAAAGAGAGATCAAGGAGCGGCCAGGTGCCGCTCTTCTGCTTTCGCGAACTGAGGGATGAGCTGCGCTAGCTTTGCGGCACCCTGACCCCTTTATCGAGATAGAGGCTGCTGTAGTGGGCGCGGTGGGTGACAAACATCACCTGATGGCGGCTGCCGTCGGAGAGGATAATAAAATCCCCCGCCTGAGCGGGGCTCTGCAAGGTGATCTCTTGCTCGGGGGCAGTCAGGCGATCGACATCTTCCTTGAAGGTGAGGGTGTAAGAGTACATATGGCGCTCCACTGCTGGCTCATATCAAACACTCCGTTGAAGGTAGTTGCTGGCATGGGCGCGCGCGGCGCCCGATTGGCGCTGTTAGACCAAATATCAGCGATGAGAACGTGCGTGGCTTCAGTCGGGTTGTTCTGCTGAGGTGCGCTTGAGGCGTTTACATCAAGTCCATCGGTATCAAAAGCGATGGGAGAGGGGCAAAAAGGGATGAAAAAACCGCCAGCTGGCGGTTTTTCTTATGCGATGGGCCCTACTTCAGGGCCTTCTTCAGCTTCTTGATCTTGCCTTCATGCTTGGCAATTTTCTCAAGACGAGCGGCGATCTTCTTCTTGATCTCTTTCTTGCTTGCTTTGGCCATCGGTGGCGCTCCTTTGCAGTGGGGACACATGAGGTGTCAGTGTGGGTCTTCCCTTTGACGTCCCAGAGTGCCACAGGGCTCCTTTGTGAACCAGCACTCTGTTGCTTTAATAGCCAGCTCGCTATAACTGCAAGGGGCTGAGCCAGCGGAGCAGTTGCTGGCCCACTTGCGGGCTGGCGAGCAGGGCCATATGACTGGTGCGATAGACAATCAGGGTATGGGCAGGAAGAAAAGCCAGCAGATGGCGCGCTTCGTTGTGCTGACCGAGGGCGCTACGAAGGGGCACCAGTCCATCGCCAATCAGCCGGTCGGCCAGCAGGCTGCGCTTGGTGGCAGTGGTCGCGGCGATGGCATAGCAGTTGACGCTGCAGGGCAAGGGGAGTGGGACGCGGGGATCGCGCAAGGGCGCGGCAAGGTCGGGTTGGGCGAGCGTCTCGATCACCTTGCCGTGGCGCAGATCCTTGATGCCAGCACTGCGCAGCCGCGCCAGTCTGACGAAGGGCTCGCTGTAGGCAGTGGTGGGCAGCAACTGCTCCAGCCAGTGACCGGCATGTTCGAGCGGCGCGCCGTGGTGTGGTGTGCCGAGAAAGATCAGGTTGGCAAGGTGCGCAGGCCAGGTGAGCCCGGCCACGTCGGCATGGTGGCAGGCGCTGCGGGCAACCAGTCCCCCCATGCTGTAGCCCATTATCGTTATCTCTTTGAGCTCTCCCGGCCAGTGGGCGAGCAACTGCTCCAGCAGCAGGGCCAGCGCCTGTCCGTTTTGTGCAATGGGTAAGCCCGAGTTGTAGCGCAGGTAAAGAGGCTGATAGCCAAGCGCGGCGGCAAGTTGCTCCCCGTGATTGACCGGTTTGCCTTGATGCTCGGTCTGCCACTGCAGATCGTTCATGCAGAGGCCATGGATCATCAGCAGCACCCGTCCCTCGCGGGGTAGATCCTTTGGCATCGCCTGCCAATCGAGGGGCTTGCCCTGATAGCGCAGAGTCATGGGGGTGGCGAGAGCATTGTGGTGTTCGACCAGCTTGTCCCCCAACACGCCGTTGAGCGTGGCGATCAGGGCCGCGCGTTTCGGGGTTTCGGGGATCTGGTGGGGCGGCGGTGTGGCTGGCAGGCGGCTGAGCAGTTGGTTGATGCCGCTGCCCAGGGTGTTGGCGGCGCCATGTACCCCCTTGTAGACCAGCCCGGTGATCCCGGCTGTTTTTCCCTCATCCCGTCCCTTGAGCCCCATACCGCTCAGTACCGCCTGATGTACCGCTTCGGTGATCTCTACCGCGGCGGGTAGCGCCAGGTTAAGCAGGTGCGCCAGCTCGCGGATATCCGAAAGATGCCAGGAAGAGGATGGCGATGGGTCTGTGGCGTCGGTCATGGCAAGCCCTTGTGAAAGCGGGTGTCTCGTTGTCGTGCCGCGAAGAGCGCAGCGTATCTCTATATCAAACCAGCTTGCGCCCTTTGTGGCGGGTTTACCAGTAACGGGCCATGCATGGCGGGGCTGATAAGAACCGCTTGCGAAGCAGGTCACGGTAATGACAGGGAAAATCACCTCTACTTCGTCATATGAAGCCACATGGAGAGGTGATGATGTCGCTGTTTGATGAGGTGCGGGTACAGAATTTGTGTGCACGGTTGTTCGATAGCCAGAACGGAAAGGGCTGCTCCCTTGAGAGTCGGCATGGCCGCGAGTTGAAGGAGTTGTTGCAGGCGGTGGGCGGAGTCGAGTCAGTTGGGCGCAGTTCCCGTCATATATTGACCGAAGCGGGGCGGACTTATCTGACCGGACAACTGGCACGGGCAGAGCTCCCCGAACAGGACAAGGGTGAGCAGCTGCAACGAATGGGAGTGAGTTTGCCTGCACGGCTCAATCAGGCCTGCTTTTATGCCCTCTGGCATGGGGATAGCAAGCATTCGCGGTCAGCATCCCTTGCCGCGCCACAGCTTGCGGAATTGTCGCTCACGCAGGATGAGGTGATCCGCATCCGTACCCTCGAACCGCTCTCACTGGTCGATCAGCAGGGTCAGCAGCACGATATGACGGCAATGATGGCGCTGCTGGGGGAATTGGCGTTGCCGGAGCGGACTCTGGGCACGCTGGCTGCCATCGGCTGGCAAGGGGAGCGGGTCATTACGGTGGAGAACAAGGGGGCCTTTGTCGATTACCCGCTGCAACCCGGGCAACTGCTGCTCTTTGCCCCCGGTCGCAATACCACCCTGGCCAAACAGCTAATCCCGCTGCTGCCTGCGGGCGTGCAGTGGGCCCATTTCGGCGATCTCGATCAACGGGGTATCGATATTGCCGTCGAGTTGGCACGTGAGCTAACTCGACCGGTCATGCTCTGGCTTCCCTGTGAGCTGCAACCTTATCTGGATCACTATGCCCGTCCGGTACGCACCTTTGCGACGGACAGTGGCAAGGTGCCCTGGCGTGTGACGAAGCAGGCTGATCAGGTCGATGATCATGGCACGCCGGCAGGCGTTCCCTGGCTTGAGAAACTGATCACAGACGGGACTTGGCTGGAACAGGAGGTATTGATTCTGGCCCCTCACTGGCGGAGCTGGTCATTGGAAGAGATGGGCAATCAGGTGTGAAACGGGGAGCCCGTGCTCCCCGTCATTTCGTGGTCAGCTGTTTACTTGGCGTTGATGGGCCCCTTGGTGCCGGCATCATTATCGACCCAGCCATCTTCACCCTTGATGCGGCGATCCCCCTGAATGGTGTAGATGACCATGCCATCCTTGAACACCAGCGCGCCATCGGATTTCTTGGCATTGACCTTCTTGTCGTTAACCCACACCTGATCCTTGCTATCGATGCGGATATTAGCCACGGTGGCGCCGGTTTGGGGGAAGGTGGCGATCCAGTTGCCCGCATAGGGGCTGTCGCTGGTTGCCGCTGCCGGAGCATTGCCAACACCGGCAGCCGCGTTCTCAGCCTTGGTTTTGTTGATATCGCAGCCATTGAGCTCGCTCACCTGAGTGCAGCCCGAGCGCTCCAGCTTCTGCTCATAGCTCAGATTCAGACCGCCCTCCGCGGCTGGGGCGGCCGTGCCAAATCCCGCCTTGGCATTTTCCGCTTTGGTTTTGTGAATGTCACAGCCCTGCGCCTCGGTGACCTGGGTGCAGCCGGAGCGCTCCAGTTGCTCGGCATATTTGGCGCTGATGGCGTGGGCAGGGGCGATACCGAGCAGGGTCAGGGTGATGAGCAGAGCAGCATTCCTGGACATAGATAATCCCTCAAAGATGTAAGTCATGCAGGTTCATCCGCGCAGTTGCGGCAGTGAACGTCGGCCTCTCCTGAGCATCCGAGACAGATGCGCAGCTGGCGTATTCACGTTAGCACCTTGGGCCAACCGCGCCCAGCGATGTGGCCGGAAGATAAGGCGAGAGGTGATACGGGAGTGCAGGGGAGGCGAGATAGCAGCAGTGTAAACGCTGGAGAGTTCATTCCAAGAGAAAAGGTGTTGCGGGCATTATCATAATGATAACGACAGCCCCGCTGATATCATTTCAGCCCTTGAAACTGACCTTTGATGATAATTCTCACCGATGCCGAGATATCACCTCTGATTATTATCACTCGGCTATTTTATGGCTTGGCTGATCCGCTCACCTTTTTATTGAATAAACCGCTTAAATAGCCGCTGATTTTGTGGGTGGCATCACACACTTTCGCCATTTATTAATATCTTCCTGCATTTTATTGGTTTGGCACGGTTATTGATTGCCTCATATCGACGCTAACCGACGCGCTCACCCACAACCGGGATGCTGGTGACATCGTGAGTGAAAGGGGAGCTATCCATATCTCATCCAATGATTGGGGCGAACGATGAAAGCAGTTAACGAATTAATCAAAGAGATCAGAGCACTCAAATCCAACCTGCATGAAAAAGATTTTCTGCTGACCTGGGAGCAAACCCCTCAGGAGCTGGAGCTGGTATTGAAACTGGCCGAATCCCTCAAGACCCTGCGCGCCGAAAATATCTGCACCAAACTGTTTAACAGCGGGCTCGGTATCTCGGTTTTCCGCGATAACTCCACCCGAACCCGCTTCTCTTACGCCTCTGCGCTGAACCTGCTCGGTCTGGCCCAGCAGGATCTGGATGAGGGCAAATCCCAGATCGCCCATGGCGAAACCGTCCGTGAAACCGCCAACATGATCTCCTTCTGCGCCGATGCCATCGGCATCCGTGACGACATGTTCCTCGGTGCCGGTAACGCCTATATGCGCGAAGTGGGTGCGGCACTGGATGAAGGGTTCGAGAAGGGGGTGCTCCCCCAGCGTCCGGCGCTGGTCAACCTGCAGTGCGACATTGATCACCCGACACAGTCAATGGCTGATCTCGCCTGGTTGCAGGAGCACTTCGGCAGCCTGGAGAGCCTCAAGGGCAAGAAGATTGCCATGACTTGGGCTTACTCCCCCAGCTACGGCAAGCCGCTCTCCGTGCCGCAGGGCATCATCGGCCTGATGACCCGTTTCGGTATGGACGTGACCCTGGCCCACCCGGAAGGGTATGACCTGATCCCGGACGTGATCGAAGTGGCCAAAGAGAATGCCAAGGCCTCCGGCGGCAGCTTCCGTCAGGTCACCTCCATGGAAGAGGCGTTCAAGGATGCAGATATCGTCTATCCCAAGTCCTGGGCCCCCTACAAGGTGATGGAGCAGCGCACCGAGTTGCTGCGTGCCAATGACCACGCTGGCCTCAAGGAGCTGGAGAAACATTGTCTTGAGCAGAACGCCAAGCACAAGGATTGGCACTGCACCGAGGAGATGATGAAGCTTACCAAGGGTGGCGAAGCGCTCTATATGCACTGCCTGCCGGCCGATATTTCCGGTGTCTCCTGCAAAGAGGGCGAAGTGACCGAAGGGGTATTCGAGAAATACCGTATTGCCACTTATAAAGAGGCAAGCTGGAAGCCCTATATTATCGCCGCCATGATCATGGCCCGTAAATTCTCCGCCCCGGCAGAAACCCTGGAAAATCTGATTAAAGAGGCGCAAAAGCGGGTGAAATAAATAGCAGCAGGGGCGGGGTGAATATTCATCCTGCCCACACTGTCGAATCCATTATTTTGAGTTTTCTCCCCGTGGTATCTGAATAACGGATCTCCCGGCGAGGCAGCTCTTTGTCAGGTAACGCCTAGTGAGGTAAGCATGTCCCAATTTTCGCTGAAGATGGATATTGCCGATAACCGCTTTTTTACCGCCGAGCCATCACCGCTGTTTTCTCGCGCCGAAGCACAAAAGGCTCGCGCTTTTCATAAAAAACTGGCCGGTTATGAGCCGACCCCATTGTGCGACCTGAAAGATCTGGCCGCCTATATCGGGGTGAAAAATATATTGGTCAAGGACGAGTCAAAGCGCTTTGGCCTCAATGCCTTCAAGATGCTGGGTGGCGTTTATGCCATCGCCAACCTGCTCTGTGAAAAATACGGGGTTGCCATCGAGGATTTCTCATTCGATCTCATCAAACGCACCATCAAGGAGCCGATGACCTTCGCCACCACCACAGATGGCAACCACGGTCGCGGCGTTGCCTGGGCCGCCAAACAGGTGGGTCAGCATGCGGTGGTCTACATGCCCAAGGGCTCCGCCCAGGAGCGGGTTGACCATATCCTCAACCTCGGTGCCGAGTGCATCGTCACCGACATGAACTATGACGACACCGTGCGCCTGACCATGAAGATGGCGGAAGAGCGCGGTTGGCACATAGTGCAGGACACCGCCTGGGAGGGTTACACCAAGATCCCGACCTGGATCATGCAGGGTTACTCCACTCTGGCCGACGAAGCGGTCGAGCAGATGCAGGCCATGGGCATCAAGCAGCCCACCCACGTGCTGCTGCAAGCCGGGGTCGGAGCGCTGGCGGGCGGCGTGCTCGGTTATCTGGTGGACTGCTTCGGGGCGAACAACCTGCACAGCATAGTCGTCGAGCCGGATCAGGCCGACTGCATCTACCGCTCCGGCGTGGCGGGGGAGATGGTCAACGTAGGCGGCGACATGCGCACCATCATGGCGGGTCTCGCCTGCGGTGAACCCAATCCGCTCGGCTGGCCTCTGCTCAGAAGCTGCACCACCCAGTTCATCTCCTGCCACGACAAAGTGTCGGCGCTGGGCATGCGGGTGCTGGGTAACCCCCTTGGCAATGATCCGCGCATCATCTCCGGCGAATCCGGCTCGGTCGGTACCGGCGTGCTGGCGGCAGTGCGTCACCACCCGGATCGCGCGGCGCTGATGGAACGTCTCGGGCTAAGTCGCGACTCCGTGGTGCTGATCATCAACACCGAAGGGGACACCGATGTGACCCACTACCGGGAAGTGGTGTGGGAAGGCAAACATCCTGCCTGCGATTAACCCCGGCTGTGAGTAATCCCTGCGAGAGCAGAGACACGAATTGAAGCATTGATCGCGCCTCGCCAACGGGGCGCGGTAACGGGCACAGGGCGCTGCCGATGAACAGGCCGCGCACTCTCAGTTGTTATGGAGAATCACAATGAGCAAGCAAATTCCGTTTGAAATGGTGTTGGAGAAGGCCTACCAGTACAAGGCCGAGATGAGTCAGTTCCTGCGCGACATGATCGCCATCCCGAGCGAGAGCTGCGATGAAGAGCGCGTCGTGCTGCGCATCAAGCAGGAGATGGAGACGGTTGGCTTTGACAAGGTCGAGATCGACCCCATGGGCAACGTGCTGGGCTATATTGGCCACGGCCCGCACCTGATCGCCATGGATGCCCATATCGATACCGTGGGCGTCGGCAACATGGCCAACTGGAAGTTTGACCCCTATGAGGGGATGGAAGATCACGAGATCATCGGTGGTCGCGGCGCCTCCGATCAGGAAGGGGGCATGGCCTCCATGGTCTATGCGGGCAAGATCATCAAGGATCTGGGACTGGAAGATCAGTACACCCTGTTGGTGACCGGTACCGTACAGGAGGAGGACTGCGATGGCCTCTGCTGGCAGTACATCATCGAGCAGAGCAAGATCCGCCCCGAGTTCGTGGTCAGTACCGAACCCACCGACTGCCAGATCTACCGTGGCCAGCGTGGCCGCATGGAGATCCGCATCGATGTGCAGGGGGTCAGCTGCCACGGCTCCGCACCGGAGCGCGGTGACAACGCCATCTTCAAGATGGGCCCCATCCTTGGCGAATTGCAGGAGCTGAGCCACAACCTCGGCAACGACGACTTCCTCGGCAAGGGGACCCTGACCGTCTCCGAGATCTTCTTCACTTCGCCGAGTCGCTGTGCCGTGGCGGACAGCTGCGCCGTCTCTATCGACCGCCGCCTCACCTGGGGCGAAACCTGGCAAGGGGCGCTCGACGAGATCCGCGCTCTGCCAGCGGTAAAAGCCGCCGGTGCCGAGGTCTCCATGTACCAGTACGATCGTCCGGCTTACACCGGTCTGGTCTACCCGACCGAGTGCTACTTCCCGACCTGGAAGGTGGAAGAGGATCACATCACCGTAAAAACACTCTCCAAGGCTTATCGCGAGCTGTTCAACAAGGAGCCGGTGGTGGACAAGTGGACCTTCTCGACCAACGGGGTCTCCATCATGGGTCGCCACGGTATTCCGGTCATCGGTTTTGGCCCGGGTAAAGAGCCGGAGGCCCACGCCCCGAACGAGAAGACCTGGAAAGAGCATCTGGTCAAGTGCGCCGCCATGTACGCCGTGATCCCCATGCTCTATCTGGCCGAGCTGGACAAGTAAGGGGTCTGCCGGGTGGTGGCTGCCATCGCTGTCCGGCTGTTGCAAGTGCCCCGTCTCCATTGAGGCGGGGCTTTGCTGTTTGAAGTGATGTTCGAGGTGGTGGGAATGAAACGGCTGATCAAAAACGGTGTGCTGGTCGATGCGCAGGGGGAATATCGTCAGGATCTGCTGATTGATAACGGGGTGATCCGCGCGCGCGCCGCCGCTATCCAGCCCGATGGCGAGACCGACGTGATCGATGCCAGCGGCTGCTACGTGATGCCGGGCGGCATCGACGTCCATACCCACTTCAACATCGATGTCGGCATTGCCCGCAGTTGCGATGACTTTTTCAGCGGTACCCGAGCCGCCGCCTGTGGTGGCACAACCACCATCATCGACCACATGGGATTTGGCCCGGCGGGGTGCAATCTGCATCACCAGCTGGCCCGCTATCACGACTATGCCGCCACACAGGCGGTGGTCGATTACAGCTTTCATGGCGTGATCCAGCATGTGGATGACGCCATCCTTAATGAGATGGCCGCCATGGTGCAGGAGGAGGGGATCAGCAGCTTCAAGCTCTATCTCACCTACCAGTACAAGCTGGGGGACCATGACGTGCTGCGCGCCCTGGCCCGCCTCAAGGAGGTGGGGGCGCTCGCCACCGTCCATCCCGAGAATGATGCCGCCATCGCGGCGCGCCGGGCGGCCTTATTGGCCGCCGGCCATCATGAGCCCTGGTATCACCCGCAAAGCCGCCCGCTGGAGTGCGAGGCGGAGGCTATCGCCCGGATGATTAATCTGGCGGGGCTCGCTGGCAATGCACCGCTCTATATCGTCCACCTCTCAAACGGACTGGGGCTGGAGTATCTGAAACTGGCGCGCCGTCAGGGTCAGCCAGTCTGGGTGGAGACTTGCCCGCAATATCTGCTTTTGGATGATTCCTGCTACTACCGGGAGAACGGAGTCGACTATCTGCTGAGCCCGCCGCTGCGCTCACGCCGCGAGCAGGACAAGCTGTGGGTCGGTATCGCTGCGGGCGACATCGACACGGTGGCGACCGATCACTGCAACTTCTCCCACGCCCAGCGCATGACCCTCTCGGGCAGCGATTTCAGCCGCTGCCCTAACGGCTTGCCGGGCGTCGAGAACCGGATGCTGCTGCTGTTTGCCCACGGGGTATTGGGCGGGCGCATCTCGCCGTCCCGCTTCGTGGCCCTCACCAGCGCCAACCCGGCGCGCCTGTTTGGCCTCTGGCCGCGCAAGGGCAACTTGCAACCGGGGGCTGATGCCGATCTGGTGCTGATGGATCCCTGTGGCGAGACCCTGATCCGCCATGCCGCGCTGCATGACAACGGTGACTACAGCCCCTACGAGGGGATGCGCTGCCCCGGCCAGATCAGGATGACCCTCAGTCGCGGCGAGATAGTCGCTCGCGACGGCGAGTTTCTGGGGCGGCGTGGTCATGGCCGCTTTCTGGCCAGGGCACCCTTTGATCCGCTGCTGGGCGAAGCGGCCCGAGAACAGCAATTAGCACAGTGATAGACAGAACAACCGAGCCGGTATGACGCCGGCCCACCCTTATCATCGGAGAGCACAAGATGAAACAGCGTATCGTACTGGCCCTGGGGGGCAACGCTCTGGGCAACAACCTGCCCGAGCAGATGAAGGCGGTGCAGAGCACGGCGCACACCATCGCCGACCTGATCGCCCAGGGGCACGAGGTGGTGGTCACCCACGGCAACGGGCCGCAGGTTGGGATGATCCAGCAGGCGTTCGAGGTGGCGGCCCGCCACGAGCCAAAATCCCCCCATCTGCCCATGTCGGTCTGCGTGGCCCTGAGTCAGGGCTACATCGGTTATGACTTGCAAAATGCCCTGCGTGAAGCCCTGCTTGAACGCGGCATCCACAAGCCGGTCGCCACCCTGGTGACCCAGGTTGAGGTGGATAAAAACGATCCCGCCTTCCTCGATCCGAGCAAGCCCATCGGCGGTTTCTTCAGCAAGGAGGAGGCCGAGGCGCTGATGGCCAAGGGCGAGCGGCTCAAAGAGGATGCCGGCCGTGGCTATCGCCGGGTGGTCGCATCCCCCAAACCCGTCGATATCATCGAGAAAGAGACCGTCTCTGCCATGCTGGCCGCCGGTCAGGTGGTGATAACCGTCGGTGGCGGCGGCATTCCGGTACTGCGCGAGGGTAATCACCTGCGCGGAGCCAGCGCGGTGATCGACAAGGATTGGGCCAGTGCCAAGCTGGCGGAGCTTATCGACGCCGACATGCTGATCATCCTCACCGCGGTAGAGAAGGTCGCCATCAACTTCGGCAAGCCCGATGTGCAGTGGCTCGATACTCTGAGCGTGGCCGATGCCAACAGCTTTATTGCACAGGGACAGTTTGCCAAGGGCTCCATGCTGCCCAAGGTGGAGGCTGCGCTCTCGTTTGCCACATCCCTGCCGGGGCGAAAATCCCTGATCACCTTGCTGGAAAAGGCAGCCGATGGCATTGCCGGCAAGACGGGAACCCTTATCAGCCGCTAGGCGTTCCAGCTCGGACTGAGTGTGATCGCGGGGGCCGTCGGCCCCCTTGTTCATTTTGGGGCAGTCATGGTCAGCGGAGGATGAGCGGCGTAAGATGGCCGCCTTCAAGCGCGGGCAAGACGCCGAGAGCAGACCCGGTGCAATGAGTGACAAGAGGTGAGTAACAAAAAAATGAGCGGAAAGATCAATATGGCGGCGCTGGTGGGATTGATCCTGCTCACCGCCATCTGGAGTTACAGCTGGATCGTGATGAAGCAGGTGATGCTCTACGCGGGGGCCTTCGAGTTCACCGCCCTGCGCTGCCTGTGCGGATCCCTGGTGTTGTTGCTGGTATTGGCCCTGCGCGGGCGCCGTTATCTCAAACCCACTCCGTTTCGCTATACCCTGGCCATCGCCCTGTTCCAGACCTGCGGCATGGTGGGGTTGGCCCAGTGGGCCCTGATCAGCGGCGGGGCGGGCAAGGTGGCTATTCTGAGCTACACCATGCCGTTCTGGGTGGTGATCTTCGCGGCGCTCTTTCTCGGCGAGCGGATGCGCAAGCTGCACTATCTGGCGGTCGGGGTGGCGGCCTGCGGGTTGCTGCTGGTGATCCAGCCCTGGTTGCTGCATCTTGAATCCCTCAAGAGTGCCCTCTTGGCAATCCTCTCCGGCATCTGTTGGGGGATCAGCGCCATCATCGCCAAGCGGATGTATGCCCGCCACCCTTCGGTGGATTTGATGTCCCTCACCACCTGGCAGATGATCTACGCCACCCTGGTGATGGCCGTGGTGGCGGCGCTGGTGCCGGAGCGCCCCATCGACTGGCAGCCCTATGTGATGGGGGCGCTGGCCTATAGTGCCATCTTCGCCACCGCCATCGCCTGGAGTCTCTGGCTCTTCGTGCTGAAAAAACTGCCAGCTGGGATTGCCAGCCTCAGCACTCTGGCGGTGCCGGTGACCGGCGTGCTGCTCTCCTGGTGGCTGCTCGGCGAAAATCCGGGGCCGGTGGAGGGGAGCGGCATCGCCCTTATCGTGCTGGCGCTTCTCGTCATCAGCCGCAAGGGCAAGCGCTCTGTGGTGTCGGTGGCGGGGGAGACCCGTATCAAGCACGGTTGAGTAGTGGCTGGGCTGCCAGTGGCACGATAAACGGCACTCAAAAGAGCTCGCGACAGGGAACCTGCCCCTCGTTACAATGGCGCTACATAGCTGCGTTGACGCGCAGGTATTTGATTTATTGTGTTTATTTCAACAAACGTAACGGCAAGGATGAAACCGTATGATGACGCTGATGTGGTTGGCCATGGGCCTGGTGTGTCTGGTGGTGGGGGCTGAATATCTGGTGCGGGGCGCATCGCGCCTCGCCACCATGATGGGTATCTCCCCGCTGGTGGTGGGATTGACCATAGTAGCTTTTGGGACCAGTGCCCCTGAACTGGCGGTGAGCATTCAGTCTGGCCTTGAGGGACAGGCGGGTATCGCGGTGGGTAACGTGGTCGGCAGCAATATCTTCAACGTGCTGTTTATTCTCGGCGTCTCGGCCTTGATTGTGCCGTTGGTAGTTTCGCAGCAGCTGGTGCGTTTCGATGTGCCGTTGATGATCGCCATTTCAGTGCTGGTGCTGCTGTTTGGTTGGGATGGCCGGATCTCAGCCTTCGAAGGGGCGCTGCTGTTTGCCGGTGTCGTCGCCTATACCGTGTTTCTGTTTGTCCAGAGTCGCCGTGAAACCAAGGCGGTACAGGCGGAATATGAGCAGGAGTTTGGCCAGAAGGAGCCCGAGACGCCCCACAGCTTGCCCCGCAATCTGCTCTTTATCGTGGCGGGATTGGGGATGTTGATCCTGGGTTCCCGTTTGCTGGTCAGCAGCGCGGTGGAGATTGCCCACTACTTCGGGGTGAGCGATCTGGTGATCGGTCTCACCATAGTGGCGGTCGGCACCTCACTGCCGGAGGTGGTGACCTCCATCGTCGCCGCCCTGCGCGGGGAGCGGGATATCGCGGTGGGCAACGTGGTCGGCAGCAATATCTTCAACATCCTCTGCGTGCTGGGACTCACCTCCATGGTGACGCCGGGAGGGCTAGAGGTGTCGGCTACCGCCCTGCAATTCGATATTCCGGTGATGATTGCGGTGGCGCTCGCCTGCCTGCCCATCTTCTTTACCGGTTACACCATCGCCCGCTGGGAAGGGGCGCTGTTTCTGGCCTACTACATCGGCTACAGCAGCTGGCTGATCCTCCACGCCACATCCAGTCCGCTGCAAGGTCAGTTCAGCGCAGCGCTAACCGGTTTTGTGCTGCCGCTCACCGCCATCACTCTGGTTGTGCTGGCGGTGCGAGCCTGGCGATTGCAACGAACCCGGTCGTGATGCAGGTTCTCCTGATGTAAAGGAGCTGCATCAACCGACAGGCCGAAAAAAGCCCCACCATCATGGTGGGGCTTTTGCTTGGTGAGGGGAACGCGAAGAGCCGTTATCGGCGCTGGGCCAGATGCATTATGGCTTCCAATACGGCGCCGCCGATGGCGCGTGCCTTGTCCGATACCGTGGTGGCATCGGCGCGCTCGCCGCGCGGGTCGATATCACCAATCTTGAAGCCTACTGGCACCTCGATGCCATCGCTGAGCAGCCCCCGCACCATGCCAGAGAGCGGCGCGATAATGGGGGCATCCCCTACATGGGCAATCACATCCCCCTCCTGCACCAGATCACCGAGCTTGATAATGCTCTTCATCACTCCGGGGACGGGGGCGCGTACCACCCGGCGGGCGGAGTGCCCCTCGATCACCCCGGGAATGCCGGTATTGGGCTGGGCGGGGCCCTGATAGATGACCCGCCCCAGATGGTGACCGCGGTTGGTTTCGATCACCGCATCGCAGTCGCGTCCCGCCTCAAAGCCCGGGCCGAGGGCGACCGTGATGGGGGCCATCTCCTTGTGGGTGCCGAGGTTCTGCTTGGCGAGGATGGCATCCACCAGATAGCGGGGCTTGAGCTCGGTGAGGGTGGCGCAGTCGGGGTCAACCAGCAGCGGAATGATGCCCCGATCCAGCTGCTCGAACGCCTGCTCGACGCTCTCAACCCGCTTGGCGCGCACACCCTCGACGCTGGTTTCACCATCAAACATCCCTTGCGCGAAGGCGACGGTGCGGCGGATCACCGTGGGTTTGTCGAGATCCAGCATCACCACCTTGAAACCGGCATTGTGCAGGCGCAGCGCCACGCCAGTAGCGATATCGCCGGAGCCGCGCATCACCACCAGTTGATCCCGCTTAAGGCGCACGTCATCCTGCATCAGCCCACCCGATTTGCCGTTTTTCACCTGCAGCAGCTCGGCGAGGATGCTGATGGCGATCTCCTCGGGGGTCTCGGCACCTATGTTGTAGCCGATGGGGGCGTGCAGCCGCTGCAGTTGTTCCTGGCTCACCCCTTGCTGGCGCAGCGCCTGGGTGAAGGTCTGTACCTTGCGCTTGCTGGCGAGCAGCCCCAGATAGGCGAGGGGGCGATTGATGAGCCGCTCCAGCGCCTCCTTGTCCTGATGGTTGGTGGCGATGATGACGAAGTTGGTGGGCTCGATGGCTAGCGCCTCGATCACCGCGCTGATGGTATCGGCCTGTTTGAGATGGGTACCCACGGGGAAGTGATCGGGGTTGAGGCTTCCTTCAAAACAGTCGCCCACATGGATATCAAAACCCAGTGGCGCGGCGGCATGGGCCAGCGCCCGGTTGACGTGACCGGCACCAATGAGCACCAGCCGTGGCCGCAGGCCATAGACATCGATATAGACCGACATGGCGCCGCCACAGTCCGACCCGACCGCATGTTCGCCGTTGCGGGCCATCCGGCCGTGGAAGATGCGCGGCTTGCGCTCGGCAATGGCCGCCACGGCTTCTTCGATCACCAGCCGCTCGATCATGCCGCCGCCGATGGTGCCGAGGATCCGGCCATCGGCCATCACCAGCATCTGGGCCTGATGGCGGGGGGTGGAGCCACGGCTCTCGATGATCTGGGCAATTGCAAACGGCGTGTTCTCCTGTTCCAGTCGGGCTGCGTGTGCAAAAAGATTCATAAGGTACCTCTTCTTATCCTTAAACCATCATGGGCGAGGCGGCTGTGCCTCATCCTGAGCGAAGTAACCGAGTGCGAGGCGAATGGGCTGTGGCTCGCGAACCGCCCCCTGCCAGATGGCATGGATCTCGGGGTGGCGGCTATGCAGCTTTATCAATTCATCGAGCCACGACGCCTCATTTTGATAATCCCCATTGATAAACCAGATCCGGCGCGCCCTGGCCGGGGTGCCCTTGAACAGCCCCTCGGGGTGGCAGAGCAGCTGGTGAAACAGGGCCCAGTCGAGCGGGTCACCGGCCTCTATCCCGCACAGGGCCTGAAGCTCTGCCCAGCGGTGGATCTGCTGCGGGTCGGCCTTGGCCCCCACCATGGCGCCGCCTGTCAGGGCGATTACCCAATCACTGCTCTGGGGAATGCAAGGTTCGTGCAAAGCGGGCACTTTCAATAACTTGTGATGGGCGCCATCCGCCTCGACCAGGATGAGATCGAAGCGCTGCTGCCCCTTGATGAGATCAATCTGCTGGGGCGTGGGGCCCGCCACCTTTCCGGTGCGCTCGTCGAGATGGCTGAACAGGGCAACCAGCGCCGGGCCATCCGGTAGCGCCTGACAGCGGGTAAGTTGACGAACGGGATCCGTCTCGATAATCAATTCCCGATAGTGTGACGGGGCAGGCAGAAACATCCGGGTGGTGGTGGTAATTAGCACCCTTTTACCCTGTTGATAAAAATATTCCGCCAGCCAGAACAGGGTGCTGGTTTTTCCGCCGGCGCCGCAGAGGCTAATTAAGGTGGTATGGCTATCAATATTTTGGGTGAGCGAGTTTAATAGCGGTTCTATATCTGGAAATGCGACAGCAACAACGTGTGGTAGCGACATAATGACGACCAAAATAAATCTCGAAGGGAGTGGAAAACAACGTTGCCAGGAACAAGTGCAGTGTGACTGTATAATAACGGCGGCGGGTTTATCTTCCCGAATGGGTACCTGGAAAATGATGCTACCTTATTGCCAGGGGACAATGCTTGATGCAAGTCTCAAAAATGCCCTGGCTTTTTGTCAGCGCGTTATTCTGGTGGTGGGCCATCGTGGCGAGGAGCTTCAAGAACGCTACCTTGAGCGGCCGGATATTGTTGTCGTCCACAACCCCGACTATCGGCAGGGGCTGGGCAGCTCCATCCGCTGCGCCCTGGCGGCCAGTGACGCTGACTACCTCTTTATCAGCCACGGGGATCTCCCCTGTATCCCGCGCGATGTCTATCAACAGCTCTGGCAGGCACGGGGCTGTGAGACACTCTTTCCCACCTGGCTGGGGGAGGCGGGCCATCCGGTGTTGCTGCCAAAATCCCTTGCCCGCGAGCTGGCTGCGGCCCCGGTGCAGTCGTCGGTACGGCGCTGGTTGCAAGGGCATCCGCACCGTATGGTGCCCGTCGACAGCCCCGCCATCCTGTTTGATGTGGATACCCCGGAGCGCTATCAGGCGCTGCTGGGTGGCATTCTTGAAAATGAGAACGAGCCCACGAAATAACCCAGTTTAAAAAAATAACGGGGAGATAAATGGCGTATCAAAGTGATATTTATCGCACTTAATCTGATAGGGTGAGTTCTTTTTGAACTGCTCATTAAGTAAATTCCAGAGTGATTGATAACTACTCGCAATACCCATAATGGTGGCATCGCAAAATATCCTCATTAATTGGAGCTGTCTCACGCTTTCACCCTAAAAAATAGTTTTGTGGCTGGTGTGGCCTGATAGTTGCTCCTCTCCTTGCCAAGGGGTAATGCCCGTGCGGGATACCCCATTTATTCATGCTGCCAATGCGCAGAACAGCTGCAAGGAGATAGCCATGGGCGATATTATGCGACCCGTTCCCTTCAAGAACCTTCTGACCCGTATTTTTGCGGAATATAAAGAGAGTCAGAGCATTTTCGGTATTCCCGCCGCGCAATTCTATCGCAAGCAGGACGAGCGCAAGATCAAGGTGTTCGGTGAAACCTGCGAGACCCCCATTGGCCCAGCAGCTGGCCCCCATACCCAGTTGGCCCAGAACATCGTCACCTCCTGGCTGACCGGCGGGCGCTTTATCGAGCTCAAGACGGTGCAGATCCTGGACCGTCTCGAACTGGAAAAGCCCTGCATCGATGCCGAAGACGAGTGCTTCAACACCGAGTGGTCTACCGAGTTCACCCTGCCCAAGGCGTTTGACGAGTATCTGAAGGCCTGGTTTGCCCTCTATCTGCTGGAGGAGGTGTTCGACCCGCGCCTCGACGGAGAGGCCAAGTCCTTCATCTTCAACATGAGCGTGGGTTACAACCTCGATGGCATCAAACAGCCACCGATGCAGCAGTTTATCCACAGCCTGATGGATGCAAGCCAAAGTCCGAAATTTGCCGAGTACCAGCAGGTGCTGCGCGAGCTGGTGGCCGACGAGCAGTTTATCGCCGAGCTGGGGCTGGGGGCGCGCCGCGATCGCCTGCAACAGCTGGTGGATCGCATCCCGGCCGAGCTGGTGCACGGTGTCACCCTCTCCACCATGCACGGCTGCCCGCCGAACGAAATTGAGGCCATCTGCCGCTACATGCTGGAAGAGAAGGGACTCAACACCTTTGTCAAACTGAACCCGACCCTGCTGGGCTACCCGAGGGTGCGCGAAATCCTCGATACCTGTGGCTTTGATTACATTGGTCTGAGCGAAGAGTCGTTCGATCACGACCTCAAGCTGGATCAGGCCAAGGCGATGCTGACCCGCTTGATGGCGCTGGGGGCCGAGAAGGGGCTCACCTTCGGGGTGAAACTCACCAACACCCTTGGCACCATCAACCGCAAAGGGGCGCTGCCGGGTGATGAGATGTACATGTCCGGCCGGGCGCTGTTCCCGCTCTCCATCAACGTGGCAGCCGTGCTGTCTCGCGCCTTCGATGGCAAGCTGCCCATCTCCTACTCGGGCGGTGCCAGCAAGTTCAACATCGCCGAGATCTTCGAGACCGGTATCCGCCCCATCACCATGGCCACCGACCTGCTGAAACCGGGCGGTTACCTGCGCCAGATCGAGTGCCTCAAAGAGATCGACGCTTCTGACAGCTGGGGCATGGCTCAGGTGGATGTGGCCAAGCTGGAGGCGCTTGCCGCCAAGGCCCTCACCATGGATTACACCCAGAAGGAGTGGAAGTCCGAGGATCGGATCGAAGTGGGCGGTGGTCTGCCGCTGACCGACTGCTATGTGGCACCCTGCGTCACCGCCTGCGCCGTGCATCAGGATATCCCCGAGTACATTCGCCTGATGGGCGAGGGGGAGTATGTGGCAGCCCTTGAGCTGATTTATCAGCGCAACGCCTTGCCCGCCATCACCGGCCATATCTGCGATCACCAGTGCCAGTACAACTGTACCCGTCTCGATTACGACAGCGCGCTCAATATCCGTGAGCTGAAAAAAGTGGCGCTGGAGCGCGGCTGGGAAGGGTACAAGGCCCGCTGGCACAAACCGGCAGGCAGTGGTGACAAGCACCCGGTTGCAGTCATTGGTGCAGGTCCGGCTGGTCTCTCCGCCGGTTACTTCCTGGCCCGTGCCGGTCATCCGGTCACCGTGTTCGAGCGCGAAGCGGATGCCGGTGGCGTGGTCAAACACATCATCCCCGAGTTCCGCATCCCGGCCGAGCTTATCCAGCACGACATCGACTTTGTCGCCGCCCACGGGGTCAAGTTCGAGTTTGGTTGCGATCCGGCGCTCACCGTCGACAAGCTGCACGCCCAGGGCTTTACCTATGTCTTCGTCGGCATCGGCGCCGACAAGAATGGCGGCATGCGCCTCGAAGGGGGACATGATCGGGTCTACAAGTCCTTCCACTTCCTGCGCAGCTTCAATCAGGGCAAACCGCTGCCACTGGGCCGCCATGTGGCGGTGATCGGCGCCGGTAACACCGCCATGGACTGCGCCCGCGCCGCCCTCAAGGTGCCGGGTGTCAGCGATGTGACCGTTATCTACCGCCGCAGCGAGAAAGAGATGCCCGCCTATCGTGAGGAGGTTCTGGAAGCGGTGGAGGATGGGGTACGTTTCTGCTTCCTCACCAATCCGGAGCGCTTTGACAAAGATGGCAAGCTCACCGTGCGGATGATGGCGCTGGGGGAACCTGACGAGCAGGGCCGCCGCCGTCCGGTGCCCACCGAGCAGACCGAAGTGATGCAGATGGATGCCCTGATCACCGCCATCGGTGAGCAGCCTGACTGCGAGGTGCTCAAAGCGATGGGCATTCCCCTTGGCAGCGATGGCTGGCCCGAAGTGGATGGCCAGACCGGCGAAACCAGCCGTCGCAACGTCTTCCTTATCGGTGATGTGCAGAGCGGCCCGTCCTCCATCGTCGGTGCCATCGGTGGTGCCCGCCGCGCCGCGGATCTGATGCTCTCGCGCGAGCATGTCGCCAGCCAGCAGAGTGAAGTGACCATCCAGCCGTCGGGCAAGGATGAGATCTACCGCCGCAAGGGGAGCATCGCCGTCACCCTGGTCGACAAAAACGAGCGCGATGCCTTCGTGGCGCAAGAGGCGCACCGTTGCCTCGAGTGCAACTACCTCTGCAGCAAGTGCGTGGATGTCTGCCCCAACCGGGCCAACATCGCCATCCCGGTACCGGGCTTCAAAGACCAGTTCCAGACCCTGCACCTGGATGCCTACTGCAACGAATGTGGCAACTGCGCCCAGTTCTGCCCGTGGCAGGGCAAGCCCTATCAGGACAAGGTCACCATCTTCAGCCTGCCCGAGGACTTCGACAACAGCCGCAATCCCGGTTTCTATCTGGCGGATGGCGGTGAGCTGCGGGTGCGTCAGGATGGCGAGACCTATCGCCTGACCATAGACGCCCAGAGCCGGATCAAGGATGCGCCAGCGGCCCTTGGCGACATGTGCCGCATCATCAGCCATGTCCACGCCCATCACCACTACCTGCTGGGGGCCGTCGAGGCCTGAGCGAATAACGAATAAGCGAAGGAGCACACCATGTTTATTCTGAAAAACGTCACCGCCGTCCAGCTGGAGCCGACCCGTGTGCTGGAAGGGGTGGATATCGCCATCGAAGGCACCCTTATCAAAGCGGTAGGGCCCAATCTGCGGGCCCTCTACCCGGAGGCCAACTATCGGGAGATGGGCGGCAAGCTGGTGATGCCGGGCATCGTCTGTGCCCACAACCACTTCTACTCCGGCCTGTCGCGGGGGATCATGGCCAACATCGCCCCCTGCCCGGACTTTATCTCCACCCTGAAAAACCTCTGGTGGCGGCTCGATCGGGCGCTCGATGAGGAGTCGCTCTACTACAGCGGCCTTATCTGCTCACTGGAGGCGATCAAGAGCGGTTGCAGCGCGGTGATCGACCACCACGCTTCGCCCAACTTCATCAAGGGTTCCCTGAATGTATTGCGCAAAGGGTTTATGGAGGCGGGTTTGCGCGGCATGACCTGCTTCGAAACCACGGATCGCAATAGCGGCCTCGCCGAGCTGCAGGCCGGGGTGGAGGAGAACATCCTGTTCGCCCAACAGATCGATGCGACCAAAGCCAAGGGGAGCGAACCCTATCTGGTGGAAGCTCATATCGGTGCTCACGCCCCCTTCACCGTGCCCGACGAGGGGCTGGCCATGCTGCGCGAGGCGGTGCAGGTCACCGGTCGTGGTCTGCATATCCATGTGGCGGAAGACCGTTACGACATGGCCCACGGCCACCACCACTATGGCAAGGAGCCCATCGCCCGGCTGGACGAGTTTGGCCTTATCGACAGCAAGACTCTGATCGCCCACGGCATCTACCTGAGCCCGGCCGACATCGAGCTGCTCAACAGCCGCGATGCCTTCCTGGTGCATAACGCCCGCTCCAACATGAACAACCACGTGGGCTACAACATGCACCTGCCGGAGTATCGCAATCTGGCGCTTGGCACCGATGGCATCGGTTCCGACATGCTCGAAGAGCTCAAGTTCGCCTACTTCAAGCACAAGGATGCCGGTGGTGCCCTGTGGCCCGACAGCTTTGCCCGCTTCCTGTGGAACGGCAACACCTTGCTGGAGCGCAACTTCGGCGCCAAATTTGGCCGCCTGGAGCCGGGTTACAAGGCCGACCTCACCATTTGCGACTACGACGCACCGACCCCGCTGGCGCCGCGCAACCTCGGCGGCCATCTCGCCTTTGGTATGGGATCGAACAGCGTCAACAGCGTGATGGTGGAGGGGCGCATGGTCTATCAGGATCGCGAGTTCCCGTTCGATGTCGCGCCCATTTACGAGCAGGCCAGCAAGGTGGCGAGCCGCCTGTGGCAACGGATGGATCAGCTGGCCTAAGGCCACCTTCCACAGTTTTGGACCGGATTGCCCGCCCTGTGGATTTTCCCGGCGGCGGGCAGCAAGAGTAAGGACGACACATGATTGAGCAATTCTTCCGACCCGAGCAACTGGGTCAGGCTTTGGAACTCAAGGCCAGTTTCGGCAACGATGCCGTCTACATGGGAGGCGGCAGCAAGCTTAACGCCGCTCCGACCCGCACCGACAAGAAGGTCGCTATCTCGCTGGACAAGCTGGGGCTTGACCAGATTGAGCAGCAGCACGGCCAGCTCCATCTCGGCGCCACCGTCACCCTGCAAGCCCTCAAAGACGACCCTCGTACTCCGGCCGCCCTGTGCGAGGCGCTGGGGTTTGTCTACTCCCGCCATCTGCGCAATCAGGCCACCCTCGGCGGCGAACTTGCCTGCCAGCAGCAGGACTCACCTTTGCTGCCGGTACTGCTGGTGCTCGAAGCCGTGGTGGTACTGGAGAACAATCAGTTGCAACCCATCGACGCCTATCTGGCGGGGCAGCGCAATGCCCTGGTGCTGGGAGTTGTGCTGCCGGAGCCCGAACTGCGCTGCGCCACTCGCCGCATCAGCCGCAACGCCGATGGCTTGGCGGTGATGACCGCCGCCGTGGCCCTCGACAGCATTGGCGAGATGCGGGTGGCCGTCGCTGGCGTCACCCCGCAGCCGATGCGCCTGCGGGATCTGGAGCGCCGTGAACTGCACGATGCCGCGCTGGAGGCCGCCGTGAGCGAGCTGATCTCGCCCCGTGAGGATCTGGCGGGAAGCGTGAGTTACAAGCGGTATATCACCGGTGTAGTGGTGGCGGATCTGCTGGTGGACTGCCAGCAGCAGGAGGTACAGGCATGATGGAACTCAACTTCACACTAAACGGTGCCCTGTGCACCGTCATCACCCCGGCTGGCGAGAATGCCCAGCGGGTGCTGTTCAACCAGTGCCGGATGCACTCTGTGCGCAACAGCGACGACGGCTTCGGTTTTGCCGGCTCCGACGCCATTCTCTTCAATGGCAAGGTGATCAACGCCTCCCTGCTGATCGCCGCGCAGCTGGATGGATCAGAGGTGCGCACCGCCGAGTCGCTCGGCAGCTGGAACCAGCTCAGTCTGGTGCAGCAGGCGATGGTGGATGTGGGGGTGGTGCAGTCCGGCTACAACGATCCGGCCGCCGCGCTCATCGTCACTGACCTGCTTGATCGCCATCCCGAGCCTACCCGTGATCAAATCGACGATGCCCTCTCGGGCCTCTTTCACCGCGATGGCGGTTATCAGCAGTTCTATCAGGCCATCGAGCTCGCTTGCTCGCGGATGAAGGATCCCGATTACCTGTGCCAGATCGCCCCGGAGTTTCGCGACGATCTGCGCCATATCGGCAAGAGCTGCCCGAAAGTGGACGCCGCCAAGATGGTGCAGGCCAAGCCCTGCTATGTGGAGGATCGGGTTACCGAGGATGCACTGATCATCAAGATGCTGCGCAGTCCCCATCCCCATGCGGTGATCACCAAACTCGATGTGAGTCGCGCCGAAGCGCTGCCGGGCGTCGTGCATGTCATCACCCACCTCAACTGCCCGGATGTGTTTTACACCCCGGGTGGACAGAGTGCTCCCGAGCCATCACCGCTCGATCGCCGTATGTTCAGCCGCAAGGTACGCCACGTAGGTGACAGGGTCGCCGCCGTGGTGGCCGAGAGTGAAGCTGTCGCTCTGGCGGCCCTCAAACTCATCGAGATCGAGTATCAGGTGCTGCCAGCGGTCATGAATATCGATGAGGCGATGGCCCCCAATGCCCCGCTGGTCCACGACGAGCCCATCGTCTATATGGCCGGGGCGCCGGCGGATCTGGAGCAGCAGAACGCCTGCTCGGTGCGCCGCGGCGACGAGCACATGATCATCAACTTCCCCATCGGTTCCCGTCCGCACGAGAACCTGGCTGCCAGCGTCCATGGCCAGATCGGTGATGTGGCCAAAGGCTTTGCCGAGGCGGACGAGATTGTCGAGCGCACCTACGAATCGACCCAGGCCCAGCAGTGCCCGACTGAGCCGCACATCTGCTTCACCTACATGGATGGCGATCGTCTGGTGATCCACGCCTCCACTCAGGTGCCGTGGCACGTGCGCCGTCAGGTGGCGCGCATCGTCGGCATGAAGCAGCACCAGGTGCATGTGATCAAGGAGCGGGTAGGGGGCGGCTTTGGCTCCAAGCAGGATATCCTGCTGGAAGAGGTGTGCGCCTGGGCGACCAGGGTCACCGGCCGTCCCGTCACCTTCCGCTACACCCGTGAAGAGGAGTTCATCAGCAACACCTCCCGCCATGTGGCCAAGGTGAAGGTGAAAGTGGGGGCCAAGAAAGATGGCACCATCACTGCCATCGAAATGGATTTTCGTGCCAACACCGGTCCTTACGGCAACCACTCTCTGACGGTGCCGAGCAACGGCCCGGCGCTCTCCCTGCCGCTCTATCCGTGCGACAACGTGCGCTTTACCGTTAACACCTACTACAGCAACATCTGTCCGACCGGCGCCTATCAGGGCTACGGTGCGCCCAAGGGCAACTTTGCCCTGACCATGGCCATTGCGGAACTTGCCGAGAAACTGGGCATCGATCAGCTCGACATGGTGGAGCACAACCGGGTGCATGAAGGGGACATCCTCAAGGTACTGGGGGCCATCGGCGAGGGCAAGATGCCCACCTCGGTGCCCCATGCGGCCAGCTGCGCCCTCGAACCCATCCTCAAACAGGGCCGCGAACTGATCGCGTGGGATAGCCCCAAACCCGCTGACGGGGATTGGCGGATCGGCCGTGGCGTCGCCATCATCATGCAGAAATCGGGGATCCCGGATATCGATCAGGCCAACTGCATGGTCAAGCTGGAATCGGACGGCACCTTTATCGTCCACTCCGGTGGTGCCGATATCGGCACCGGCCTCGATACCGTGGTGGCCAAGCTGACTGCTGAAGTGCTGCATTGCCCGCTCGGGGATGTGCATGTCATCTCCGGCGACACCGACCACGCCCTGTTCGACAAGGGGGCCTACGCCTCGTCAGGTACCTGCTTCTCCGGCAACGCGGCCAAAAAGGCGGCCGAGAACCTCAAGGAGAAGATCCTGTTCCACGGTGCCGCCATGCTGGGCGAGCCGGTAGCAGATGTTGAACTGGCGTTCCCGGGCGTGGTGCGCGGCAAGCTGGGGGAGGTGAGCCTCGCCAAGCTGGCCCACAAGGCCGAGACCGGTACCGGCTTCGGTATCCTCGTGGGCACCGCCAGCTACATCACCTCTGAGCTTGCCTTCCCGTACGGGGCCAACTTCGCCGAGGTGGCGGTCAACGTCAGAACCGGCGAGATCCGGCTCGACAAGTTCTACGCCCTGCTCGACTGCGGCACCCCCATCAACCCGGAGCTGGCGCTCGGCCAGATCTACGGGGCGACCATGCGGGCCATCGGCCACTCATTGACCGAGGAGATCTGCTACGACGGCAAGGGCATTCCGGTCACCCGGGATCTGAAGAGCTATGGCGCGCCCAAGATTGGCGACATTCCGCGCGATTTTCGGGCCTTCCTGGTACCGAGTGACGACAAGGTAGGCCCTTACGGCGCCAAGTCCATCTCGGAGATCGGTGTCAACGGCGCGGCGCCAGCCATCGCCACCGCCATCCACGACGCCTGCGGTGTCTGGCTGCGCAAGTGGCACTTCACGCCGGAGCAGATCCTGCGCGAGCTGGGCAAGCTGTAGTCATAAAACGGCAGAGACCGGCAGGCGGAGCAGACTCCGCCTGCCGGATAAACCCGGGTCACTGTGGGGTGTGATGCATCGGGGTTATTGGATCGTGTTCGATACACCGGAGTAATGAAGGATGTCTGAGAAATCGCGCAAGGACTCTGACCTGATCTATGCCTTGGAAGATCAGCCCCCCTTTGGCCAATCCCTGGTCGGGGCGGTGACCCATCTGCTGGCCATTCTGGTTCCCATGGTCGCACCTGCCCTTATCGTGGGGGCGGCCCTTAATCTCTCGCAAGAGATCACCACTTATCTGGTGTCGATGTCGATGATTGCATCGGGCATCGGTACCTGGTTGCAAGTCAACCGTTATGGCCCCATCGGTTCGGGCCTTCTCTCCATTCAGTCGGTCAACTTCTCGTTCGTCACCGTGATGATCTCGATCGGGACCGCCATGGGCAAAGAGGGGATCGACGAGGCTCAAATCATCTCCTCCCTGATGGGGATCTCCTTTGTCGGGGCCTTTTTGGTAATGGGGGCCTCGTTCGTGCTGCCCTATCTGACCCGGGTGATCACCCCGACCGTGAGCGGCATTGTGGTACTGATGATTGGCCTGTGCCTCATCAAGGTCGGGATTATCGACTTTGCCGGTGGCATGGCGGCCAAGAGCAGCGGCACCTTCGGCAACTATGAAAACATCGGCGTCGGCCTGCTGGTGCTGGCGGTGGTGATCGGGTTCAACTGCTGCAAGAGCCCCCTGCTGCGGATGGGTGGAATCGCCATCGGCCTGCTGGTGGGGTATATCGCCTCCATCATGCTCGGGATGGTGGACTTCTCCGTGTTGCAGGGGTTGCCGGTGGTGACAGTCCCCATGCTGTTCAAATATGGCTTCTCCTTTGATTTCGGCGCCTTCCTGGTGGCGGGCACCATCTATCTGCTGAGCGTGCTGGAGGCGGTCGGTGCCCTGACTGCCACCGCCATCGTCTCCCATCGTCCGGTGGAGGGGGAGGAGTATACCCGCCGCCTCTCCGGCGGTGTGCTGGCAGATGGGCTGGTTTCCGTCATCGCCTCGGCGCTGGGTTCACTGCCGCTGACCACCTTCTCCCAGAACAACGGGGTGATCCAGATGACCGGGGTGGCATCGCGCCATGTCGGCAAGTTCATCGCCATGATCCTGGTGATAATGGGGCTCTTCCCGGTGGTTGGCCGCTTCTTTACTACTATCCCGTCCCCGGTATTGGGCGGAGCCATGACCCTGATGTTCTCCATGATCGCCATCGCCGGTTGCCGGATCATCCTGACTCACGGCATGGATCGAAGGGAGACCCTGATCGTTGCCACCTCTCTGGGTCTCGGGCTCGGTGTCTCCTACGACCCGAGCGTGTTCAGAGTCTTGCCTGATGCCCTCTACGTGCTTGTAGAAAACCCCATCTGCGCCGGCGGCATCACCGCCATCATCATGAATCTGGTATTGCCCCAGAGCCGCACCCGCAAGGCAAAGGCTGCTGCCAAAGCGCTCAAGACGGCCGATGCGGTAGAAGTGATCCAGCTTAGCGATAAACCGGATGTGGCCTTCACGGTCCGTCCTGTCAGCACCGCGAATCGCCGCGATGAAGAGGCGCTGGCCGATGCCAAACCGGTCGCAGCCGTCCAGACCGAACGGGTTTGATGGTCACAACAGAACAATAAAAAGTAGGGGAACGAGGTATGAAATACGACAACTCCGTCAAAGCCGTGCGCGGCAGCTTCTTCGACATTACCCGGGTGGTGGATCAGCCCGAGGAGATTGAGTCCAACGCCCGGCTTATCGAGGATGGTCTGCTGATCATTCGCAACGGCTGCATCGACTGGTTCGGTGAGTGGGAGGAGGGGAAGGATCGCATTCCGGCCGAGGTGCGGGTGCGGGATTACCGCGGCAAGATGATAGTGCCGGGCTTTGTCGACACCCACATTCACTATCCCCAGAGCGAGATGGTGGGGGCCTATGGCGAGCAACTGCTGGAGTGGCTCAACCGCCACACCTTCCCGGCCGAGCGGCGTTACAACGATCTCGAGTATGCCCGCGAGATGTCCACCTTCTTTATCAAGCAGTTGCTGCGCAACGGCACTACCACGGCGCTGGTGTTTGGCACTGTTCACCCCGAGTCGGTGGATGCTCTGTTCGAGGCGGCCAGTCGCATCAATATGAGGATGATCGCGGGCAAGGTGATGATGGATCGCAATGCACCCGATTATCTGCTCGATACCGCCGAGAGCAGCTATGTGCAGAGCAAGCAGCTTATCGAACGCTGGCATGGTAACGGTCGACTTCTATATGCCATCACACCAAGATTTGCACCCACCTCGACATCCGAGCAGCTGGCGATGGCGCGGCGGCTGCGCGAAGAGTTTCCCACCACTTATCTGCACACTCATCTGTGCGAGAACAAGGACGAGATCGCCTGGGTGAAATCCCTCTTCCCGGCGCACAAGGGTTATCTCGATGTCTATCACCAGCATGGCCTCACCGGCCACAACTGTGTCTTTGCCCACTGCGTCCATCTGGAAGAGCAGGAGTGGGATTGCTTGAAAGAGACCAATTCCACCATCGCGTTTTGTCCCACCTCCAACCTTTATCTCGGCAGCGGCCTGTTCAAGCTGCACAAGGCGTGGCGCAAGCAGGTGAAAGTGGGGATGGGCACCGACATCGGCGCCGGTACCACCTTCAACATGCTGCAGACCCTCAACGAGGCCTACAAGGTGATGCAGTTGCAGGGTGAGCGCCTCTCGGCCTATCAGGCTTTCTATCTGGCGACCCTGGGCGGTGCCCATTCGCTCGGGCTTGATGAGAAGATCGGCAGTTTTGCGGTAGGCAAGGAGGCGGATTTCGTGGTACTCGACCCGGTCGCCACCCCGCTGCAGCAACTGCGTTATGACAACTCCACCACCTTGCGCGACAAGCTCTTTGTGCTGCTGACGTTGGGTGATGACAGAGCCATCTACCGCACTTATGTGGACGGTCAACTGGTCCACGAACGGGGTTAGGGAGAATAAACCGGGCAGGGCAGCAAAAGCGCCGCTCTGCCACGAATACGGAGGCTGGCGTGCCCGCTCGGGGCGCCAGCGCCGCGATACATCAGGGCGACCCCCTGATGACCAACCTGAAATGGCCCGGTTTTTTGATCAGCAAGGCAAACGTTTGATTGGTGCTGCCAGCCCTGGTCTCTGAGTTGCACCTTCCGTGTGCAATGGCAGATCCACAGATCCTGTCGCCATTTCGTGATGAAACACTCAGGCGCTTGTGAAGGAGTTGGGTATGACCCAAGCAAACAGCAGGACAAACAGCGTGGAAGGGCTGGCCAGTCAAGACACCGGCAAGACCGCATCACACCAGCAATCGCTCACCGCTCTCGATCGCTATTTCATGATCAGCGAGCGGGGCAGCAACGTCAGACAGGAGGTGCTGGCCGGGCTCACCACCTTCCTTGCCATGGTCTATTCGGTGATCGTGGTGCCCGGCCTGCTCGGCAAGGCTGGTTTTCCACCGGGAGCCGTCTTTGTGGCCACCTGTCTGGTGGCGGGGTGTGGTTCATTGTTGATGGGGCTCTGGGCCAAGCTGCCGATGGCGATCGGCTGTGCCATCTCGCTCACCGCATTTACCGCTTTCAGTCTGGTGCTGGGGCAGCAGATCCCCATTCCGGTCGCGCTCGGTGCCGTCTTCCTGATGGGGGTGTTGTTCACTGCCATCTCTGTGACCGGGGTGCGTAGCTGGATCCTCGACAACCTGCCGATGGGGATTGCCCATGGTACTGGCATCGGTATTGGCCTCTTCCTGTTGCTGATAGCGGCCAACGGGGTAGGGCTGGTCATCAAGAACCCGCTCGAGGGGCTGCCGGTCGCGCTGGGGGCCTTTACCTCGATGCCGGTCATCATGACCCTGCTTGGCCTCGCGGTGATCTTCGGTCTGGAGAAGCTCAAAGTCCCGGGCGGGATCCTGCTGGTGATCATCGCCATCTCCATCTTCGGTCTCATTTTTGACCCGGCGGTGAAGTATCAGGGGTTGTTCGCTCTGCCGAGTCTCTCCGACGATCAGGGCAAGTCTCTCATCTTCAGCCTGGACATCATGGGGGCGCTCTCGCCGCTGGTGCTGCCCAGCGTGCTGGCATTGGTGATGACCGCGGTGTTTGATGCCACCGGCACCATCCGCGCCGTGGCGGGGCAGGCCAACCTGCTCGATAAGGATGGTCACATCATCAACAGCGGCAAGGCGCTCAGTGCCGACTCGGTGAGCAGCATCTTCTCCGGTCTGGTGGGGGCATCTCCGGCCGCCGTCTATATCGAATCGGCGGCGGGCACGGCGGCGGGGGGCAAGACCGGCCTCACTGCCACCGTGGTGGGCGGCCTCTTCCTGCTGATGCTGTTTCTGGCGCCGCTCTCCTATCTGGTGCCTGCCTATGCCACCGCACCGGCATTGATGTATGTGGGTCTCCTGATGCTGAGCAACGTCACCAAACTCGATTTCAGTGACTTCGTCGGGGCCATGTCCGGTCTGCTGTGCGCCGTCTTTATCGTGCTCACCTGCAACATCGTCACCGGCATCATGCTTGGCTTCAGCTCGCTGGTGATCGGCCGCATCTGCTCGAAGGAGTGGCACAAGCTCAACGTCGGCACCGTGGTCATCGCCCTGGCGCTGGTGCTCTTTTATGCTGGGGGGTGGGCTATTTAGGGATAACCCGCCCGTTTGGGGCCGCACTGGCGGCCCCATTTTTATGCCTGTTATTTTTAGCCCGCCCACGCAGGCGTCACGCCTAGGCCGTCTACGCAGTTGGGGGGCATCGCGATACCATTTTGATAAATCCCCCTACCAGATTGATAGGCTTCCACCCTTGCTCTCCTCGCTCTGCCGCTTTTTTCACCGCAAATGTGCCCCGTTTGCTCAGGGGCTGCCCTTGGCTTGTCGCTGCGAGCCAACAAAAGCGGGCTAGATGGGATCCCCTTCACACTTCTCCCCATTCTCCTGACTATGGTGGGAAACAGGCGCATATCTTGCTGTTTTTTATGCCGGTTCCAGATTTTTCCCTTCGAAAAAAGGACTTGCATATGTCCATAGGATTACCGCTCAAGCGGGTGGATGCTGAGGCCAAGGTGACCGGCAGTGCCCGTTATACCGATGACAACATCATGCTCGGCATGCGCCACGCCAAGTACGTGCGCAGCAATATCGCCCACGGCAAGGTGCTTGCCATCGACGCCAGCGAGGCACTGGCCCTGCACGGGGTCGAAGCCGTGTTCACCCATGAAGATGTGCCCACCACCTGTTTTCGCACTGCCGGCCACGCCTGGTCCCTCGATGAGGCCAAGCGGGATGTGAAAGACCGCCGTCTGCTCACCGACCATGTGCGCCACTTTGGCGATGGGGTCGCCATCGTGGTGGCCCGCGATCCGCTGGTGGCCGAGAAGGCTGCCGCCCTGGTCAAGGTGACCTACGAACCGCTGCCGGTGATGACGGATGCCCACAGTGCGCTGGCCGAGGATGCTTATCCCATCCATCCGAATGGCAACCTGCTGCGGCAAAGCCAGATCCGGGCGGGTGAGCCGGAACAGGCAATCGCAACAGCGGATCTGCAGTTCAAGGCGCACTATCAGACGCCGGTGGTACAGCATTGCCATCTGGAGACGGTGACCTGCTACGCCTATATGGATCAGCCGGACCACATCATAGTGGTCAGCAGTACCCAGATCCCCCAGATTGTGCGTAGCCGGGTGGCCAAATCCCTCGGTCTGCCCTGGTCGAGCGTGCGGGTGATCAAGCCCTACATGGGCGGCGGTTTTGGTAACAAGCAGGATGTGCTGGAAGAGCCGATGGCGGCATTTTTGAGCTACAAGCTTGGCGGCGTGCCGGTCAAGGTTACCTTGAGCCGGGAGGAGTGCTTTTTTGCCTCCCGCACCCGCCACGGCTTTGCCATCGATGGCAAGATGGGCCTCAACCGCGATGGCACCCTCAAGGGCTATCAGCTCTACGTGCTCTCCAACACCGGCGGCTATGCCTCTCACGGCCACTCCATCGCCAGCGCAGGGGGCAACAAGATCAGCTACCTCTATCCGCGCAGCGCCTTCGGTTATGACGCCAAAACCTTCTACAGCAACCTGCCCACCGCAGGTGCCATGCGCGGTTACGGCGCGCCGCAGGTGATTTTTGCCCTCGAGTGCATGCTGGATGACGCCTGCGCCGAACTGGGGCTGGATCCGCTCGATGTGCGGATCGCCAACGTGGCGCGCGAGGGGGATGTCAATCAGGTCAACCAGAAGACCATCTACAGCGCCGGGTTGCCGGACTGCCTGCTGCGTGGTCGCGAGATGTTCGAGTGGGATCGGCTCAAGGCCGAGTGTCTGGGGCAGGATCCGGCAAGTCGGGTACGCCGTGGCATCGGGGTTGCGTGCTTTAGCTACGGCTCCAACACCTATCCGGTGGGGGTCGAAATTGCCGGCGCCCGCATGCTGCTCAATCAGGATGGCACCGTCAATCTGCAGATCGGCGCCACCGAGATAGGGCAGGGGTCGGACACCGTCTTTGCCCAGATGGCGGCCCAGACGTTGGGCATTCCGTTTGAGCAGATCCGGGTCATCTCGACTCAGGATACCGACATCACCGCCTACGACCCCGGCTCGTTCGCCTCGCGCCAGAGCTATGTGGCGGCCCCTGCCATCCATCAGGCGGCGCTGCAGTTGCGGGCCCGCATCCTCTCGCTGGCGGCCCAGCTCTGTCATCAGGATGTGGGGTCGCTCACCCTGATCGACGGCTACGTGGTGCTGGCCGGCGCACCGGACAAGGTGCTGATCAGCGTCGCCGAGGTGTCGGTCAACGCCTATTACCACCTCACCATCGGCGGCCAGATCACCTCCGAGGTCTCCCACAAGACCACCACCAACCCGCCGAGCTTTGGCTGCACCTTTGTCGATCTCAGCGTCGACATCGATCTCTGCAAGGTGACCATCAATCGCATTCTCAACCTGCACGATGCCGGCAAGATCCTCAACCCGCAGCTGGCGGAGGGGCAGGTGCACGGCGGCATGGGGATGGGGATCGGCTGGTCGCTGTTCGAGGAGATGATCATCGACGCCAAGAGTGGCGTGGTGCGCAACCCCAACCTGCTCGACTACAAGTTTCCCACCATGCTGGATTTGCCCGAGCTCGAATGCGACTTCGTGCAGACCTACGAGCCCCAGTCGGTCTATGGCCACAAATCCCTGGGGGAGCCGCCCATCATTTCACCGGGCCCGGCGATCCGTAACGCCATTCGCATGGCGACCGGGGTCGCCATCAACGAGCTGCCAATCACCCCCAAGACCCTGTTCCGGGAGTTTGTCGCGGCGGGTCTGATTGGCGAGGGAGCAGGGGAGGAGCAACGCCATGTTTGATATTGCCCGTTACTACAAGGCCCACAGCGTGGCCGAGGCAATCGCCCTGCGCCAGGCCGACCCCGAGGCGCGCCTGCTGGCCGGTGGCACCGATGTGATGATCCAGCTCCATCACCTCAACGCCGCCTATCGCCATATCGTCGACATTCACGACTTGTCCGAACTCAAGGGGGTGAGTGAGCTGGCCGACGGCGCTATTCGCATCGGCTCTGGCACCACCTTTACCGAGTTGATTGAAAGCGAACTGGTGCAGCGCCGCCTGCCGATGCTGGCCGAAGCCGCCGCCACCATCGCCGGCCCGCAGATCCGCAACGTCGCCACCTATGGCGGCAACATCTGCAACGGCGCCACCAGTGCCGACTCGGCGGCGCCAACGGTCGCGCTGGAAGCCGAGCTGGAAATTGCCGGCCCCGATGGCACGCGCCGCATCCCCATCGCCGGCTTTCACACCGGCCCCGGCAAGGTGGCGCTGCAACCGGCGGAGATCCTGGTGGCGTTTCACTTTGCCCCTGACCCTCATCCCCAGGTGGGCTCCCACTACTTCAAGTACGCCATGCGGGGGGCCATGGACATCGCCACCATCGGCTGCGCCGCCTACTGCCAGATTGAGGATGGTCACTTCAAGCGCCTGCGGCTGGCCTACGGGGTGGCGGCCCCGACGCCGGTGCGCACGCCACACGCGGAAGCGGCGGCTGAGGGGCAACCCCTGACCCGGGCGACGCTTGCGGCGATTGCCGAGGCGGTGGTGGCCGATGTGGCGCCGCGCTCCTCTTGGCGGGCAGAAAAGGAGTTTCGCCTGCACCTGATCAAAACCCTGGCGCAGCGGGTGGTCGCCTGCGCAGTCGAACGTGCCGGAGGCAAGATCCTATGATGCAACCGCAAAGCTGTCCCGCCGTGGAGATCCAGTGCGAGATCAACGGCAAGCCTTACTCCTATGCAGTGCCGCCCACCATGTCGCTGCTCCACTTCCTGCGCGGGCAGGGGCTCATCAGTGTGAAAGAGGGGTGCAGTGTCGGTGAGTGCGGCGCTTGTACCGTGCGGGTGAATGGCACGGCTATCGACAGCTGCCTCTATCTGGCGGTCTGGGCCGATGGCAAATCCATTCGTACCGTGGAGGGGGAGCGTAAGGGGAATGAACTCTCCGATGTACAGCAGGCCTTTATCGACGAGGGGGCGGTGCAGTGCGGTTTTTGCACCCCGGGCCTCGTGATGGCGAGCGCCGCCCTGCTCGACAAGACTGAGCGCCGTCCGCTGACCGATGCGGAGATCCGCCGCGGGCTGTCAGGCAACCTCTGCCGCTGTACCGGTTATCAGAACGTGGTGCGGGCGGTGAAGAAGTGCTGCAAAGGGTGATAGTTCGGGTGCCGTGAGTGGTGCGTGCCGTTGTTTGAAAAAAGGAAATCAAGCCGCCCAAAAACACAGGCCCGCCTCGAAAGAGGCGGGCCTGCTGCTGAGTGGGGTCAGGAGACATCACACTTTTGGCTGGTCGATCACCAATTTGCCATCCTTGACCGGAATGGTGGCGCCGGGGGCTTGCTTCATGCGGATCACCCCCTCCTGACCTGCGAGGCGATAGGTCACGTCATAACCAATGGTGTTGACGCTCGTATCCTGCACGGTTTTGCAGCGCTGCTCGGTGGTGGTGTAGGTATCGCCCGCCTGCATATTGCCCTGCACCTGATTGCCGGCATAACCCCCCGCGACCGCCCCAGCTGCGGTGGCCACCTTCTTGCCGCTGCCGCCGCCAAACTGGTGGCCAACCACGCCACCTAGTGCCGCGCCCACCACGGTGCCGAGGATCTTGTGCTCATCCTGTACCGGCTTGCGATGGGTCACGGTGACGTTGCGACACTCCTGGCGGGGAGTCTTGATGGTCTCGGTGATCGGCTTGCTGGCGATCACCTCGGCAAAGGTGGGCTGAGGTGTAAAGAGGGAGCCGCTGGCCGCGGCCGAGAGCGCCAGGGCCGAGGCGATGCCAATACCGATACCTGCCATCATGGATCTGTTCATCTTATGGTTCTCCTGCATACCCATACGGGCTGTTCCAATCTGGCGCCATCTTGTCATAACCGGTTGGCCGGACAAGGCGAGTGGGATGGGCCTGCGACAGGCACTGGCAAGGTCAAAAAATAGCCACCATGAAAAAGTGTCTGACTTTGGCGACAACGGACTAAAAGTGACCAGTTTCCGGCGCATGGTGGACTGTGCCAGTGTAATAAGGAGCAATTCGAGTCGCAATTTGCAAGGCGGGCGGTGAGCAGAATGCCAGAGTGGCAAAGTGCTGACGGGGGCAGGTCAAGGGAGAGGTTTTGAACGGCGTGCTGTTCTTTGAGATGGCCACGCAAGTGGTTGATAAATGGCTCCAGCCCCATCGGATGTTGGCCGATAAGAGATCACGGCAAGCATTTTGCTTTGATTGGGTGAAGCCGAGGGTGAACGGGTCGGCAGACAACGGCGTAAGACCTGATATGAAGACGTTTACCCGAGGTCACCGGATCAACGAGGGGGAGATATGTCAATGTTACCCAGCTGGATCAACCCGGCCATTCAGGCCAACATCATCACGGTGCAGCAGGCCGAGCGTCTGCTCTCATCCCTCTACCAGCCCCTGGCCGAGCAGGGAGAGGAGCTTCCCGCCGATATCGCCGACATCAGCCTTAAACTCTACTGCTTCCGCCAGCAGGGGCGGGTACGCCACTAAGGCTGAATAAAAACCCCGCGCGCCAGGCACGGGGTGTTGTCACTGATGTATCACAGGCCCATCAGGCCAACATAACTTGCGCTACCAACATCAGGGCGCCAAATCCCAGCACAAAGCCCACCATGGGCAGCACGAACTTGACCCACTTGTTGAACTGGATGCCGAGCATCTGCAGAGTGACCAGCACCAGTCCGGTGGGGGCCAAAAACAGCATGGCGTATTGCCCCCAGTTGTAGGCCGACACCACGATATAGCGGGGGATCATCACAGTATCTGCCAGCGGCGCCATGATGGGCATGGAGAGTACTGCGAGCCCCGAGGAGGAGGGCACCACCAGTCCCAGCAGGGTGAACACCAGCATCTGCGCCACCGCGAACACGGCGCCATGCATGCCGGAGACCAGATCGGAGGCGTAGGCCAGAATAGTGTCCGAGATCATCCCCTGATCCAGCACCAGATTGACACCCCGTGCCAGCCCGATGATGAGCGAGACGGCTACCAGCTCCGACGCCCCCTGAGTGAAGGCTTCGACCGCCTCTTTCTCTTTCAGGCCCGAGATAAAAATGATGATGATGGCGATGGTCAGGAAGGAGGCCGCCATCTGCGGAAACCACCAACCGGCCATGGAGACGCCCCACACCATCAGCGGGAAGGCGAGGATAAACAGGGTCAGAATGATTTTGCGGCGCAGGGTGAAGGGCACCCCTTCGTCCATAGAGCCCTCTTTGAGAAAACGGGCGCGAAAACTCTCTCTGTCCTCATAGGTGTAGGAGAAGGCAGGGTTGGCCTTGATCTTCTTGCAGTACCAGTAGAGATAACTGATCACCACCAGGGTGCCCACCAGACAGCCAATGGCGCGAAAGATCAGCCCCTCGGTAAAGGGAATGCCGGCGGCATTGGAGGCGATCACCACCGAGAAGGGATTGATGGTGGAGAAGGTGGTGCCCATGGAGGCAGCGAGGAAGATGGCTCCCACGCAGACGATGGAGTCATAGCCGAGCGCCAGAAAGACGGGCACCAGTATGGGGTAGAAGGCGACCGCCTCTTCCTCCAGTCCGCAGGTGGTGCCTCCCAGCGCCATTACGAAGCAGACCAGCGCCACAAACAGGAACTCGTTGCCCCGGGTCTTGCGCGACAACGCCACCAGCCCTGCACTGAAGGCGCCTGTCTTGTTGATGACGCCGATCAGCCCCCCGAGCACCAGAATAAAGACGATGATATCCGCCCCCTCTATGGTGCCCTTGACCATGCTGACCGCCACGTCACCGAACCCCTTGGGCGCTTGCTCCAATCGGGCATAGGTGCCGGGAATGGCGATGGGCTTGCGGATGGTGCCGTTGGTAAATTGCTCCACCGCAATATTGATATTGAGTTTTGCCAGGGCATCCTGGGTTGCGGGAAGTCGGCTTATTTCCCCCTGTGGGCTATTGACCATCAGGCTTTCACTGGCCGGATTATAAGATAGCTTGGCATAGGCGCCCGCCGGAATTATCCAGGTCAGCGCAATGGCCAGTAACATAATAAGAAACAGAATGGTAAATGCAGTAGGGAATTGTCTGCGTGGTGTGGTATTCGGCACGGCACACATAAAATGCTCCTTGATAAAGCAGGTTTGGGCTCGGCGGAATATCGGGTCGATAGGGTTTCTGCGTCATACATCCAAGGTACGCAAACCCACTGTGGATTGCGTAGTGATTGGCGA
This sequence comes from Aeromonas sp. 75A, assembly GCF_051919425.1. Lineage (NCBI taxonomy): Bacteria > Pseudomonadati > Pseudomonadota > Gammaproteobacteria > Aeromonadales > Aeromonadaceae > Aeromonas > Aeromonas sp. 75A. The sequence goes on from NZ_JBQBES010000002.1 coordinate 4,296,988, forward strand.
GAAATCTGGCCTGATATTGAACATCCGGTAGATTGTTTCACGTTGTAACCGTAACCCGTGCGTGGCTGGATGAACATGGTGCCATGCTCGCTTTATGGGATGGCTCACAGAATTTATTTTCCATGGATTTAACAGCTGATATGAAATAAAAGTTATTATGCAATAACTATTTCAGCTTTCGTTTTACGCGGCTTGCCTTAAATAAAAGTCATGAAAATAGTGCGTGCCGAGATGAATGAAGTGACATATAAAGCAGCTTTGACGGAATAATATTCCACCATCGTCATTTTTCGTCATTCGCCAAAAACAGCCTGTGAAAAAAATGGCACGCTTTCTAGTAACGAAATATTTTTTGCAACGAAAACAGGGGGCCCTGTTGGCAGGCGGCAGCTCCTGTCTAAGACGTTTTGCTAATACCTGCAGCCGCAGGCTCACTGTTAGGCTGTCATCCCCATAAGAGACCAGTGACGGGCAGGATGCCCATGTCGCTTCCTGATCTCTGAATCATCCCGGAACAGCCCGTTTTGTGCCACCTGTGAGGAAGGAATCCGATGACAGTGCAGAACATCTATGAGCGCGACCTTGCCAAAACCGCCGCCAATTTCGAGGCCCTGACCCCCATCAGCTTTCTGGGGCGGGCGGAGCGGGTCTATCCCGACTATCTAGCGCTGATCCACGGCTCGCTGCGCCAGAGCTGGGGCGAGACTGCCCGCCGTTGCCGCCAGTTGGCCTCGGCCCTGCGGCTGCGCGGCATCGGGGAGGGGGATACCGTCTCCATCGTTGCGCCCAATATCCCGGCGATGTTTGAAGTGCACTTCGGGGTGCCCATGAGCGGCGCCGTGCTCAACACCATCAATACCCGGCTCGATGCCGAGTCGATGGCCTTTATCTTCCAGCATGCCCAGAGCAAGGTGGTGCTGGTGGACAGGGAGTTCGGCCCTGTGGTGCGCAAGGCATTGGATCTGCTGGAGAGCCAACCGCTGGTCATCGCCATCGATGATCCCCTCTACCGGGAAGGGGCGCTTATCAGTGACCTCGACTATGAGACCTTTATTGCCACTGGTAACGGCGATGAGCCCGGCTGGCTGCCCCAAGATGAGTGGCAGGCTATCTCCCTTAACTACACCTCCGGCACCACCGGCAACCCCAAGGGGGTGGTCTATCACCATCGCGGCGCCCACCTCAACGCCATCAACAACGTGCTCTCCTGGGAGCTGCCCAAACATCCCGTCTATCTCTGGACCTTGCCGATGTTTCACTGCAACGGCTGGTGCTTCCCCTGGACGCTGGCGGCCACCGCCGGGGTGAGCGTCTGCCTGCGCCATGTGCAGGGCGCCGCCATTTATGAGGCGCTGCACGAGCACAAGGTGAGCCATTTTTGCGCGGCGCCCATCGTGCTCAATATGCTCAACAATGCCGAACCAGCGCTCAAGCAGGGGCTGGATCACCCCATCAAGGTGATGACCGCCGGCGCTGCGCCCCCCGCCACCGTGATCGCCGGGATGGAGGCGATGGGGATCGCCGTGACCCACGTCTATGGCCTCACCGAAACCTATGGCCCCTGCGTGTTGTGCGAGCCGCAAAGAAGTTGGCAAGGGCAGGATGCCACGGCGCTCTCCCGCCTCAAGGCACGGCAGGGTGTTGCGTCGCCTCTGCAGGGGGAGATGCGGGTTATCAATCCGGTCACTGGCGAGCCGGTGGCCAAAGATGGCAAAACCATGGGGGAGATAGTGCTGCGCGGTAATGTGGTGATGAAGGGCTATCTCAAAAATCCGGCGGCCAGCGCCGAGGCGATGGCGGAGGGGTGGTTTCGCAGTGGCGATCTGGCGGTATGGCACCCGGATGGTTATGTGGAGATCAAGGACAGATCCAAGGACATCATCATCTCCGGCGGGGAGAATATCTCCAGTCTGGAGGTGGAGGACGTGCTCTATCGTCATCCCGATGTGGACGAAGCGGCAGTGATCGCCATGCACGATGAGAAGTGGGGGGAGGTGCCCTGCGCCTTCGTCAAACTGAAAGAGGGGCGAGAGACCACCCAGGCGGAGCTGATCGCCTTTTGCCGGGAGCAGATGGCCCACTTCAAGGCCCCCAAACGCATCATCTTCACCCCGCTGCCGAAAACCTCGACCGGCAAGGTGCAAAAATTCGTGCTGCGCAAACAGCTGGGGTAGCGGCCTGTTCGTAAGGAGCCAGCACAGACTTTCATAGGAGGGAGATACGAGGGAGCTGGAGGGCTGCGGGCCCTCCCGTTGTGTGGCTAGGGAGCCTTGCAGGCGACGCAGTTGCGGCCGCTCTGTTTAGCCTGATAGAGCATCTGATCGGCGCGGGCGTAGAGGCTCTCCATCAGCTCCCCCTCGCCATTTTCCACCAGTCCGGCGCTGATGGTGATGACCAGCTTATCTCCATCTGGCAGGGGCAGCGGGCTTTGCATCACCTGCAGGCGCAGCCGCTCGGCCAGGGATGCGGCGGCCAAGAGGGTGGTGTTGGGCAGCAAGATGGCAAACTCGTCACCGCCGATGCGGGCCAGCACATCTTCGCTGCGCAGCACCGATTGCATCACCCTGCCCAGATGCACCAGCGCGCTATCCCCAAGGGGATGACCGAAGCGATCGTTGATGCACTTGAACTGATCCACATCCAGCACCATCAGCACCGAGGTAAGGTGGTGGCGCATGTCCAGACTGAGGTTCTTCTCGCACATTTCGAAAAAGAAACGGCGGTTGTAGAGACCGGTGAGGCCATCGCGCACCGACTGCTGGTGCAGCTGCTCCTTGAGCTGGTGCAGTTCGGTAATGTCGGAGGAGATACCGATCAGGGTGGGAGTGCCATCCCCCAACAGAAAGGGCACCTTGACCGACCAGTAGTAGTGCTGATTTCCCTCGGGATCGGTCAACATCTCTTCCCCGGCTTGCAGCTCGCCGGTTTCGAATACCCGGTTGTCCAGTCGCCACAGCTGGCAGGCGCTGGCCGCGGGTATCACCTCATCATCGCGCCGGTTGATGATCTGCTCGGCAGGAAGGCCCAGCAGGTCGGCGACCTTTTGGTTGACGTAGAGAAAGCGGTGCAGGCTGTCCTTCATATAGATATGGGCATCCACGTTGGCGAGGATGATTTCCAGCAGCTGATGCTGCTCCGCCATGCGGGCCTCAATCAGCTTGTGTTCGGTGATATCGGTGGAGATGCCGCACAGGCCGATCAGGTTGCCGTCCCGGTCATACATGGGCTTTTTAACGGTCCAGTAGCAGCGCTTTTCCCCTGTGGTTTTGAGGTAGTTGATCTCCTCCTGGGCGAGGGCGAGCTGCTGCTCCAGTACCAGTTGGTCGTTGCGCTTAATCGCATCCGAGAATTCGAGATCAAAAAAAGCCCGATCATCCTGCCCCTGCAACTCGACGAGGGTGCAGCCAAAGAGATCCAGCACCGCCTGATTGGCATAGGTGTAACGGCCCGCCAGATCCTTGGTGAACATGTAGGCGTCCGTCTCGTTGAAGATGGCTTTGAGGTGATCCAGCTCATGCTGTAACTGGATAGAGAAGGGTTCATCCTTCATGGGGTTAACCATCCTTGGTCAATGGAGTCGTTGTATACCGCGCGAATATATGTACCAACGGTTTAAATTAAGCACTGAACAGGCCATATTTCGTGTTTATTTCCGCAAGTTCTGCGCCATGTCACACGATTGTCATCGTTGGTGTGGTCAAAGGAAATCAACTGAGTCCGTGGCTATGCAGATAACCGTCCCACCTATATCGGCCCGGCATCGTGGGCCAGCAGCAGAGCAATTGCCCGGCAGTCAAATACGCCAGCCCGAGCGGCAGAAAGGGCAACAAACAGGTCTTTAATCAAACTATTTTCACTGTGCCCCTGATATCATCCTCAGCAACGTAATAAGGAGAGATACGAGATGGCAGTGGCACCGTTTAATTGGGATGACGCAGTTCAGTGGGACGGGCCGGGGGCCATTGCGGGCGGTGAAGAGTTGGCTGGTGATCGGCTGGAACGTGCCCGCTATGCCGAGTTTCTGACCAACTACCTCGCAGCCGAAGGCACGCAGCGCAACTATGTGCTCAATCTCAATGCCGAGTGGGGGGCGGGTAAAACCTGGTTTATCAAGCGTTGGTATATGGAGCTGAAAGCGCACTATCCCACGGTCTATATCGACGCCTGGCAACAGGACTTTTCCGACGATCCCTTATTGACGGTGATTTCGTCGATTATCGAGCAATTGAGAGATGCAACAGGAAATAAGGTTTCAATACCTGATGGCATCAAGTCCAAACTATTGGGTTTGCTAAAGGTGGGCGGAAAATTGGTGCTCAAGTCAGCCATTAAAAAAGCTGGATGGGAAGATAGTGATTTTTCTGTGGAAGGCGAAGATGCAGATAAGCTGGTTGATACGCTTTGTAGCAATCACAAAGAGCGTTATGAATCTATCCAGTATCTTAAACAAGAAATTCGGCAATGGGTTGAAGCTGCGGTTTCAGCAAACTTAGACCAATTGGATGGCCAAGGTCGATTGGACTATCCCGCCTTTATTCTGATTGATGAGCTGGATCGCTGTCGCCCCTCCTATGCGGTAGAAATGCTGGAGACCATAAAACATATTTTTGATATTCGCGGCGTGGTGTTTGTACTTGCAACCGATACCGAGCAGTTACAGCATGCTATCAAGGTAATTTATGGCGATGGTTTTGATGCAGAAAGTTATCTTGGCCGATTTTTTCATAGACGATTTACGTTAGGCAGTATCTCTCGACGAGAGTTTATTCAGCAGGCAATTGTAGATAAAAAATTGCATTTTGAGCATATCAATGCATGGCCGAAAATAACTGATAGTCAAGTGTTGGTAAATGTATTAACAGCTGTCTGTGATCATTTTTCATTGAGCTTAAGAAGAACAGAGCAAGTGTTGGACCGAACGATTGCTTCCATCGTTAATTACGAAGGTTGCACATTAAATCTGATTTTTCTTGTCTATCTGTTCTCTCTATGCGAGAAAAATAATGAAGATTATCGGGCTGTAGCGGATGGCAAAATGCCTACGACAGATAACCATCCTAAGCTAAAAGGTTTCAATACTCTTACAAGTGAGTATGAAGAACAACATTTTCAATGTTTTATAAAAGCAGGGAGTGCAATAGGAAGTTATATTGAGGATGTCGATCATGAACGATATCTAAATCCTTTTATAGATGGAATATATATGGTTTCATTAAAAAATATGTTAGCCATTTCTTATGGAAGTCTATTGAAATCGACTTCAGATGATGAGTGTTCATATCGTTTTATCACGTTAGCAAAAGATTGTGTTAAGCGAATGCGAAATTTGACTGTAGAAGAAAATACTATTTTGGCAGAAAAGGAACTCTCACTATTGGAGCGACGTTTAACAACGTATAAAAATTTAGTTGAGCTGGCTGTGCATCTTGACTAAATAAAGCCGGGAAATCCCGGCTTTATTATCAGTTTATTTATTGTGCCGCTCATAAAGCCGCTGAACGACATCCTGTAATCCCAGCCCTTCGTTTTGCAGCAGCACGGTCAGGTGGTAGAGCAGATCGGCGGATTCGTTGATGAGCTCCTCCCGATCCTTGGCCATGGCGGCCAGCGCCACTTCAACACCCTCTTCACCTACCTTCTGGGCGATGCGCTTGGTGCCCTTGCCATAGAGGCTGGCAGTGTAGCTGGTGGCCGGATCGGCCCCTTTGCGGGCGGCCAGGATCCGTTCCAGCTCAGCCAGAAAACCGAGCGGCGGCAGCGGGTGGCCGTTAAAACAGGAGGTTGTCCCCTTGTGGCAGGTGGGGCCGACGGGGTTGGCGGCGATCAGCAGGGAGTCCTGATCACAGTCGGTGCTGATGGCCACGAGTTGGAGCACATTGCCCGAGCTTTCACCCTTGGTCCAGAGCCGCTGTTTGCTGCGGCTAAAGAAGGTGACCTGACCGGTAGTCTGGGTCTTCTCCAGCGCTTCGCGGGTCATAAAGCCCTGCATCAGCACCTCGCCGCTGGCGGCATGCTGGACGATGGCGGGGATCATGCCGTCGCATTTTTCCCAGTCGAGCTGTTCAATTAATAAGTTGGAATTATGCACGGGTATCGGCTCCTCTATTATCAGACCGGCACTCAGGGCGGGGGATCATGGCGCATTTACATTTTTCCCAGTCGAGCTGCTCGGCAAGAGGGCGCGCGCTGGCGGTTGTTTGTGCATTTTCAGAGAAATTACTCACGGATGGCGACTCCTTCGGTTTTCAGCCAGCGTTTCAATTCGGGAATGGGGATAAGGCCCTTGTGGAACACAGAGGCGGCCAGCGCCCCGTCCACGTCGGCGAGGGTAAAGGCATCGCGAAAGTGCGCCATGGCACCGGCGCCGCCGGAGGCGATCAGCGGCACCTTGCAGACGCTGCGCACCAGCTTGAGCTGCTCGAGATCATAACCTTGGCGCATGCCGTCCTGATTCATCACGTTCAGCACGATTTCGCCCGCGCCGCGCTTTTGCACCTCCTGCACCCAATCGAGGGTGTGCCAGGCGGTGGTGCGGGTGCGACTCTCGTCACCGGTAAACTGTTTGACCTGATAGTGGCCCGTGTCGGCGTCGAAGTAGGAGTCAATGCCCACCACCACGCACTGCACGCCAAAGCGCTCGGCCAGTCGGCTGATGAGGGTCGGGTCGGCCAGCGCCGGAGAGTTTATGGAGACCTTGTCGGCGCCAAATTCGAGGATCTGGCGGGCATCTTCCACGCTCTTGATGCCACCGGCGACGCAGAAGGGGATATCGATCACCTCCGCTACCCGGCTCACCCAGCTCTTGTCCACTACCCGGGCATCGCTGGAGGCGGTGATGTCATAGAACACCAGCTCGTCAGCGCCTTCCTCGGCGTAGCGGCGCGCCAGCTCGACAATGCCGCCCATCACCTCGTGGTTGCGAAACTGCACCCCCTTGACCACCACGCCATCTTTCACGTCGAGGCAGGGGATAATGCGTCTTGCCAGCATCAGTTACCTCCTGTGGTATCGGCAGCGGGTGCTTGCCAGCAGGCGATGGCGTCACCCACCGAGAATTTTCCCTCCAGCAGGGCGCGGCCAAGGATGATCCCCTTGACGCCGGAGCCCTTGAGCGCCTCGATATCCGCGATGCCGCCAATGCCGCCGGAGGCTTGAAAGGCGACGCTCGGGTAGCGGGCGCAGAGATCCCGATAGAGCTCGACGTTGGTGCCAGCCAGGGTGCCGTCACGGCTGATGTCGGTACAGAGCACATGCTTGAGCCCGGCGGGGAGGAAGCGCTCGATCAGCGCCTCGATGGTCACGCCGCTGTTCTCCTGCCAGCCCGCCACCGCGATATGGCGATTGCCCTGATCATCGATATTGACGTCCAGCGCCAGCACGATCTGCTCGGGGCCATATTTCTCCATCCAGCTCGCCACCAGATCCGGAGATTTGACGGCGGTGGAGCCAATCACCACCCGGCTGGCACCGGCGGCCAGCAGATCCGCCACATCCTGTTCGGTACGCACGCCGCCGCCGACCTGCACCGGCGCTTCGGTGGCTGACAGCAGTTGGGTCAGCAGGGGCAACTGGCGCGCCTTGGCATCCTTGGCACCGTCCAGATCCACCAGATGGAGCTGCACCGCCCCCTGAGAGACATATTCGTCGAAGCGGGCCTGCGGGCTGCTGCTGTATTCGGTCTTCTGCTCGTAGTCCCCCTGATAGAGGCGAACTACCTGACCGTTGATAAGGTCAATTGCGGGAATGATCATGCTAGTCACAGCTCCAGAAAATTTTGCAGCAAACGGGCACCGGCTGCGCCTGAGCGCTCCGGGTGGAATTGGGCGCCAAAGAAGTTGCTGTGCTCTGCAACCCCACCGACGATGGCGGTAAACGGCTGGCCGTAGTCGCAGGTCGCCAGCGTCGCTTCGGTTACCTCCAGCGCATAGGAGTGCACGAAGTAGAAGTAGCTGCCGCTCGGGATCCCCTTGAGCAGAGGATGGCTCTCGTCGTGCTCAATCTGGTTCCAGCCCATGTGGGGCAAACGCAGGTTGCCCACCTCCATCAGCTTGATCCTGCCCGGTACTATGCCAAGACAATCGATCAAGGCATGGGCCTTGCCATCGGTAGCCATGCTCTCTTCGGACGCTTCCGCCAGCATCTGCATGCCGAGGCAAAAACCCAGCAGCGGCTGCTTGGCGGCGCGAATGAGCGGCACCAACCCCCGTTCGTTGAGATTCTTCATGGCGGCCACTGCGGTGCCGACGCCGGGCAGGATCAGCTTGTCCGCCGCTTCGATGTCGGCTGCCTCGCGGGAGACCCGCGGCTGCACGCCGAGGCGCTCGAATGCCATGCGCACCGAGGCGAGGTTAGCGCAGCCGGTGTCGATAATGACCAGCTTCTGCTTGCTCATATCCATCACAGCACTCCCTTGCTGGAGGGAAGCTCGATCCCTTCCACCCGAATGGCCTGACGCAGGGCGCGGCCAAAGCCCTTGAACAGCGCCTCTACCTGATGGTGGGTATTGCCGCTGCCCACCTTCATCTGCAAGGTGATGGCCATGGCGTCCGACAGCGAGCGGAAGAAGTGGGGCACCATCTCGGTGGCCATCTCGCCCACGTTGTCGCGGCCAAAGCCGCTCGGGCAGTCAAACACGAAGTAGGGGCGACCGCTCAAGTCCAGCGCTGTGCTCACCTCCTGCTCGGTCAGCGGGCGCGCATCGATTACCGCCTGCACCTCGTCCATCGCCAGCACGAAGCCGAAACGGCCGATGCCGCGCTTGTTGCCAAGGGCCTGACGCAGCGCCTGACCCAGCGCCAGCCCCACATCCTCTACCGTGTGGTGATCGTCGATATGCAGATCACCGCTGACGTTCAGCTTGAGCTGGAAACCGGCGTGGGTGGCGATCTGATCCAGCATGTGATCAAAGAAGCCGATGCCGGTGGCAATCTGGTTGCCACCGCTCTTATCCAAGTCAAGCGCCACCTCAATACGGGTCTCCTTGGTGTAACGCTCAACCTCGGCCACACGCCCCTTGGACAGTAGCTGATCACGGATGGCGAGCCAGTTGTGATCCTGCGGGTGGTAGCGAATACCGCCAATGCCCATGTTCTCGGCCAGCTGCAGATCGGTCTGGCGATCGCCAATCACGAAGGAGTTGGCAAAGTCGATGCGACCCGAGGCGAGATACTCCTTTACCAGCCCGAGGTGGGGCTTGCGGCAGCTGCAACCGTCGGTGGGGAAGTGCGGGCAGATCAGCACCTGCTCCCACTTCACCCCTTGCGATTCAAACAGGTGCATCATCAGGTCGTGGGGTGGCTGGAAGTTTTCCAGCGGCAGGCTGGCGGTGCCCAACCCATCCTGGTTGGTCACCATCACCAGCACGTAACCGGCGGCCTGCAACTCGCGCAGCACCGGAATGACCATGGGCTCGAAGCGAAGTTTGGCGAGGCTATCCACCTGCTTGTCGGTCACTGGCTCTTCAATCAGGGTGCCGTCGCGGTCGATAAACAAAAACGGGGTCTTCATCGCTACATCCTTGTCTTACAAAGTGGGAGAGGGCATATCACGCAGTATCGCCAGCACGGCATCCATCTCGCCCTGATAGCCGATGGTGACGCGAATGCTGTTGTCCAGACCCGGCTTGCTGGAGAAATCCCGCAGTATGATGCCAGCGGCCTTCATGGCGGCAAAGACGGCGGCGCCATCAACAAAGCGCACCAGCACGAAGTTGCCCTTGTCTTCGAATACTTCCTTCACGCAGGCAAGCGTTGCCAGCTCTGCCTTGAAGGCGGCTTTTTGCTTGTTGAGCTCTATTACTCGCTCGCGCATCAGCTCCAGCCCCATGGGGGAGAGTGCCTGCGCCGCGATCTGGGCGATGGGCTCGGGGATGGGATAGGGGGCGATCACCTTGGCCAGCATGGCGATCACCTCGGGGCTTGCCAGCGTAAAGCCGCAGCGGATCCCCGCCAGAGCAAAGGCTTTGGAGAGGGTGCGGGTCACCACCAGATTGGGGAAGCGGGCCAGCAGGTCCACCACGGACGCCTCGGGGCAGAACTCGATATAGGCCTCGTCCACCACCACGATGGCGCGATCCCGAGCTTTTTCCAGCAGGGCGATGAGGCCGTCGCGACCCACCAGATCCCCGGTGGGGTTGTTGGGGGAGCAGAGAAACACCAGTTTCACGTCGGACAGGCGATCGGCGATGGCGGGCCAGTCCGGTTGGCGGCTGGCGGTCAGCGGCTGTTCGACGATGCCAACGCCACAGGTCTCGGCGCTGATGGCGTACATGCCGTAGGTGGGCGGGCAGATGAGGATCTGATCTTCACCCGCTTCGCAGAAGGTGCGAATAAGCAGCTCGATGGCCTCGTCGGCGCCGCGGCTCACCAGTACCTGATCGGGATTGACCCCGGCGTAGGCGGCATAGCTGTTCACCACCTCGGCCGGTTGGCACTCGGGGTAGCGGTTGAGGCGGCTCCCCTCGATGGTAAAGGGATAGGCCTGCGGCGCCTCATTGGCGTTGAGCCAGACGTGGCCCTTGCCGCCGATGCGGCGGGCGGATTGATAAGGGGTGAGGGCCCGCACCACGCGGCGCGCCAGATTGGCAATGCTCATGACAAATCCTTCTGCTGTGCTGTTGGTTGGGGCGCGGCGACCAGGGCGTTCAATCTCAGCGTCACGGCGTTCTTGTGGCCATCGAGCCTCTCGGCCTGGGCGATACGCTCGACGATGGGGCCAAGGCCCTGAATGCCGCGCTCGCTCAGCTCCTGCACCGTGTAGCGGCGCTGATAATCGGCGAGGCCAAGGCTCGAGCAGGTGCGGGCATAGCCATAGGTGGGCAAGGTGTGGTTGGTGCCGCTGGCGTAATCGCCGACTGACTCGGGCGTCCATGCTCCCAGGAAGATGGAACCGGCGTTTTCAAGCTGGTCCAGCAGCTCGCGGGGTGACTGGGTCTGCACAATCAGGTGCTCCGGCGCGTAGGCGTTGGAGATGGCACACGCCTCGGCCAGATCGTCACAGAGGATCACCAGACTGCTGCCGAGCGCCTGGGCGGCGATATCGCGGCGGCTCAACTTGGCCAGCTGGCTCTTGATTTCGCCAGCGATGGCATCGGCCAGCAGGGGCGAGGTAGTCACCAGCACAACCTGACTGTCGGGGCCATGCTCGGCCTGGGAGAGCAGATCTGCTGCCACGAACGCCGGGTTGGCGCTCTCGTCGGCGATCACCAGCACCTCGGAGGGGCCGGCTGGCATATCGATGGCGGCGCCGCGCCAGTCGCGGGATACCTGCCCCTTGGCCTCGGTCACATAGGCGTTGCCCGGGCCGAAGATCTTGTCCACTTTGGGAATGCTCTCTGTGCCGTACGCCATGGCGGCGATGGCCTGGGCGCCGCCAATGGCGAACACCTTCTCGACGCCGCAGGCGCGGGCGGCAAACAGGATCTCGTCGCTGGCGGGGGACGGGGTGCAGAGCACCACTTCACGGCAACCGGCGATAGCAGCCGGAATGGCCAGCATCATCACGGTGGAGGGGAGCGGCGCGCTGCCCCCCGGCACATAGAGGCCGACTCGACTGATGGGTTGGGTGCGCAGCTCGCACACCACCCCGGGCTGGGTTTCTACCCGTACCACCGGCTGCACTTGCGCGGCGTGGAAGGTGCGAATATTGGCAATGGCCGCTTCGATGGCATTTTTGATGTCGTCATCCAGCCGCGCGCATGCAGCTTCAATCTCATCTTCGCTGACGCGCAACTGCTCACGGGGGGCACGCTCGAAGCGCAGGCTCAGCTCGCGCAGGGCCTCATCGCCACGGCTACGCACCGCGGCGATGATATCCCGCACTACGGCGCCGATATCCGCCTCGTCATTGAGGGCGGGCCGAGTCAGCACGTCGGCCTGCTGGGCAGGGGAGAGGGTCTTCCAGATCAGGGTCTGCATGATGTCCCTTCCTTATTCCATCATTTTTTCGATGGGCAGCACCAGAATGGAGCTGGCGCCGAGGGCCTTGAGCTGCTCCATGGTCTCCCAGAACAGGGTCTCGCTGGAGACGACGTGCAGGGCCACCTGATTGGTGTCACCGGCCAGTTGCATGATGGTGGGGCGCTCGGCACCCGGCAGCAGATCGGTGATGGCATCGAGCTTGTCTTTGGGGGCGTGCAGCATGATGTATTTGCTCTCGCGGGCCTGCTGCATCCCCTGAATGCGGGGCAGCAGTTTGTCGATGAGCTTCTGTTTGGCATCAGACAAGGGGTTGGGGGCCTGGACCAGTACCGCCTTGGAGCGGTAGATCACCTCCACCTCTTTGAGGCCATTGGCTTCCAGGGTCGCGCCGGTGGAGACCAGATCGCAGATGGCATCGGCCAGGCCTGCGCGGGGTGCCACTTCCACCGAGCCGCCCAGCATCACGCTCTTGAAGCCAAGGCCCTTTTCGTCAAAGAAGCGCTTGAGCAGCCCGGGATAGGAGGTCGCGATGCGCTTGCCGGCAAGGCTAGCTGGCCCTGTGTAGTTCACATCTTCCGGCACCGCCAGCGAGAGGCGGCAGCCGCCAAAGTCCAGCTGCTTGAGGGTTTTGACCTCGAAGGGCAGTCCCTGTGAAGCGCGAATAAGCTGCACCTCTTCCAGCACGTTCTCGCCGATGATGCCAAGGTCGACCACCCCTTCCATCACCAGACCCGGGATATCGTCATCACGCACCCGCAGGATATCGATGGGCATGTTCTCGACATGGGCGATAAGGCGCTGCTCGCGCAGGTTGATTTTCAGACCACAGCTCTTGAACAGGGCTTGGGAGTCCTGGCTCAGACGACCGGACTTTTGCATGGCGATACGCAGACGTTGTGTTTCCATTGCTCGATTTCCTTCTAGTCAAAAACGAAAAAACCCTCGGAAGTGGGTGCTTCCGAGGGTTTATGAATCTTGCGGTCCTTTTGGAAGTCACCAGTTAAGTGTCTTCCAGCAGTCAACCTCCTGAAAGACTAGTCGGGATGATGATGGTGGTGATGAGTCTTCAGGGTGGTGAACTTCATGTAATCAATCCTTTACAAAATAAGATGTCGTAATTGACGCCTGATTTAAACTACCTGCCTTGACAGAAAATGCAACCCGAAATTGTGATTTGATCGATTAAAGTGGCGAAAACGGTTTTCTGGTCGATAACTAGACAATAACCCCTGCAGGAGTCGCCATCATGCCCAGCCAGGACCTGTTGTTCCCCATTTTGCCCCGGGCGCCCGCTGCGCCCGGCAGCGAAGAGATCAAGCGGGAAGTGAACCAGATCAGCAAAAAGCACCAGCTGCGCAAGACCAGCACTGACAACAGTGACTCCCAGCAGCGCCAGCAGGCATATAACACGCCAGCCAAACGTGATCAGCCCAAGGCGGAAGAGGGCGATCACAAGCCGGACCCCGAGCATCAGATCGATCTGTTCGTCTAGGCAGATTATCTGTCCCGCTTTTGCCGCGCTTTTGGCATAATGGCCGCTTTTGCTGCGGGACGCCCTTTTGACCATCCAGACCCTGTTCAAGCCAGATGGCCCTCTGGCCAGCCATATCGACGGTTTCAAAGCCCGCGCTCCCCAACTGGAGATGGCCGAAGCGGTCGCGCGCGCCATCAAAAGTGGTGGCCGTCTGTTGGTGGAGGCGGGGACCGGTACCGGCAAGACCTACGCCTATTTGGTGCCTGCGCTGGAGTCCGGCAAGCGGGTGGTGATCAGCACCGGCTCCAAGAACCTGCAGGAGCAGCTCTTCTATCGGGATCTCCCGACCATCACAGGGGCGCTCTCCTACACCCCGCCGGTGGCCTTGCTCAAGGGGCGCAGCAACTATCTCTGCATCGAGCGGATGAACCGGCTCTTGAGCGAATCCCATCTGCAAAAGCCTGAAATTCTCAACGATCTGGTGAAGGTCAAATCCTGGTCCACTGCTACCGATAACGGCGATGTGGGGGATATTCCGGGATTGCAGGAGAACGCCGAGATCCTCGCCCACGTCACCAGCACCAACGATAACTGCCTCGGTCGCGACTGCCCCTATTACGACGACTGCCATCTGGTGGTGGCACGACGCCGCGCCATGGACGCCCAGGTGGTGGTGATCAACCACCACCTCTTCTTCGCCGATATGGCGGTGAAAGACACCGGATTTGGTGAGTTGGTGCCCGAAGCGCAAGTCTATGTCTTTGACGAGGCACATCAGCTGCCGGAGATCGCCACCAACTACTTCGGCAAGTCGGTGGGCAGCCGAACGATTCAGGATTTGGCGCAGGATATCCAGCTTGCCTATCGGGCCGAAGCCCACGACATGGCCCAGCTCGGCAAGGCGGCGGACCGGCTCGCTATCGCCAGTCAGGATCTGCGGCTCGCCTTCGGGGTGGATGGCGGTCGTGGTAATACCCGCGACATGCTGCGCCAGCAGCTCTGGGGGCAGGCTTTGGCTCGTCTTAACGATGCCATCGGGCTCTGCTACGAGGTGCTGAAACTCGCTCTTGGCCGTGGCGAGCAGCTGGATCACGCCTTCGAGCGCATCAGTGAACTGCGCACCCGCCTGGGTGAAGTGCTGGCGGTCAACCAGACCGGTTTCTCCTACTGGTACGACTGCTCACGGCTTCATTTCACCCTCAATCTGACGCCGCTTTCGGTGGCCGAGCGATTCAGTGCCGAGGTGCAAAGAGCGGAAGTGGCCTGGGTCTTCACCTCCGCCACCCTGACGGTGGATATGCGTTTTGACCACTTCAAGGCCGAGCTGGGACTGGCGGGCAGTGCTGAGCTTATTCTCGACAGCCCGTTCGACTATGGCGAGCAGGCGCGGCTCTGTGTGCCCCGCTATCTGCCGGAGCCCAACGCCTTTGGTCGCGGCGAGCAGCTGGCAATCTGATGATTCCCCTCATCAACAAGACGCCGGGTGGCTGTTTCTTCCTCTGCACCAGCCATCAGGTGATGCGTCAGGTGGCCGAGGTGCTGCGCCGGGAGATTGGCCGAACCGTCTTGTTGCAGGGGGAGGACAACAAGCAGCGGCTGCTCAAGGAGTTTGTCGAGAATGGCCGCGCCGTGCTGGTGGCGACCAGTAGCTTCTGGGAGGGGATCGACGTGCGAGGGGCTGCGTTGTCGTGTGTTATCATCGACAAACTGCCGTTTGCCAGTCCCGATGATCCGCTGCTCAAGGCGCGGGTGGATGATTGCAAGCTCAAGGGGGGTGATCCCTTCGCCGAGCTGCAGTTGCCCAAGGCGGTGATTGCCCTCAAACAGGGGGTGGGGCGGCTTATTCGTGATCGCACAGATCACGGGGTGCTGGTGATATGTGATCCCCGAATGGTCAACAAACCTTATGGCGCCACTTTTATCAAGAGTCTGCCCGCCATCCCCCGTACCCGGGAATTGGGAACGTTGGGGAGTTTTTTCGATCGCACTGAACGCGGTGAATAAGTGTGCCGCCAGCTAACAGATTTGAACAACGGGTGAGCATATCTCGCTTGCCGGTTATGTAATTGACTGATTTTATAGAGATTGGAAAGCATGAACGAGTTGAAGATCCTGGCCGTTGATACCGCCACCGAAGCCTGCTCCGCCGCCTTGCTGGTGGGTGACAAGCTGTTCTCCCGCTGGGAGGAGGCGCCACGGGATCACACCCGAAAAATCCTGCCCATGGTTCAGGCTGTGTTAGAGGATGCCGGGATAAGTTTGAGTGACCTCGATGCCATTGCGTTCGGTCGCGGCCCGGGCTCCTTTACCGGCGTGCGGATCGGCATCAGTGTGGCGCAAGGTCTGGCGTTTGGTGCGGGTGTGCCGCTGATTGGCATCTCGACCCTGGCCGCCATGGCGCAAGGCGCCTATCGACTGGATGGCGCCGAGCAGGTGCTGACCGCCATCGATGCCCGGATGAACGAGGTCTATTTCGGCCGCTATGAGCTGATTGATGGCCGCATGCAGCTGGTGGGTGACGAGGTGGTGAGCGATCCCGCGGCGCTGGTTGACGTCCGTGGCAAGCTGGCGGGCCCTGTGACCTGCGTCGGCACCGGTTTTGAAACCTATGGCGAGACCCTGAGTGGTCTGGCCGATGAGCTGGCGGTGAGCCAGGTGCGCTTCCCGGCGGCAGAGGACATGCTGCCGCTGGCCCGCGCCGCCTGGCTGGCGGGGGAGGCTGTGCCGGTGGAGCAGGCGACGCCGGTTTATTTGCGTGACAAGGTGACCTGGAAAAAACTGCCGGGTCGCGAATAAGGGCAGGAGCACTGACAGCATGTCGCTCTTGCCGCTCATCAGCTGCAATATAAGCGGGTGGCCCCTACGGGCCACGCCGGCAACAGGAGAGTGACATGATGCGTAATAGCAGAAGCGACATGATGAAACGCGGGATGGTGGTCGGGGCGCTGGCTCTGCTGCTCGGGGCCTGCAGCTCGGTCCCCAAGGAGCTGGCCTATGAGCCAGAAAACCAGCTGGTGGCCTATCAGCCCGCCCTTGGCGGAATGGAGGGCAAACCGGCCCGTTGGAGCGGTGTTATCTCGGCGGTGCACAACAAGGCGGATCAGAGCGTTATTGAAGTGGTCTATCTGCCGCTCAAGTCCAACGGTGTGCCGGAGCAGACCGAGCAGAGCCCGGGCCGTTTTCTGGCCATCATGAAGGGTTTTGTCGATCCGACCCTCTACGCCAAGGGGCGCAGCCTGACAGTGCTTGGCACCATAGGCCAACCGGTTGATAGCCAGATTGGCGAGCACAAGTACCGCTTCTCTGTGCTCAATGTGACGGGCAGCAAGCTGTGGCCGCCAGTCAAGGAGGTGGAGGTGCGCTATATGGACCCCTACTTCTACGACCCCTTCTATGATCCCTTCTGGCCGAGACGGCCGCTGCGTCGCTAAGGCTTGCCATGATCAAGAGCATCAAAAGCACTCTGCACGAACGTCTGCTCACCTTGGCAGATGGTCGGCAGGTGGCCCTGCTTGAGAATCAACTCGCGGGTCAGACTCAACAGGGCAAACCCCTGCTGATTGCCCTACATGGCTGGCTCGACAATAGCGCCAGCTTCTTGCCGCTGGCGCCGCATCTGGGGGATTTTCACCTCATCTGTGTCGATCTGCCGGGGCATGGTCACTCCGATCACAAAACCACCCCTTATGTCTTTGTCGACTGGCTGGACGATCTCTACCAGATCGTGCAGGCGGCGGGCTGGTCGCGTTTCACTCTGCTCGGTCACTCCCTCGGGGCGCTGATCGCCTCCGCCTATGCCGGGGTGTTCCCCGAACAGGTGGAGCGGTTGATCATGCTGGAGGGGCTGGGGCCGCTGAGTCAGCCCGATGAGGAGGTACCTGCCCAGCTGCGACGTGCAATTTTAAACCGCAGCCGCACACGGGAGCGCAGTGCCAACGGCTTTGCTTCCATTGATGAGGCTGTCGCCGCCCGTTGCAAAGTGGCGGATATCACGCCGCAGGCGGCGCATCTTATCTGTGAACGGCAGCTTGAGATGAGGGCAGGGCGCTGGCACTGGCGAAGCGACCCCCGCTTGCGGGATCTGTCGCCCCTGAGAATGAGCGAAGGACAAGCTCGGGCACTGATGGCGGCTATCCGTTGTCCTGTGCTGTTGATTCAGGGGGAGCAGGGCTTTGCTGCGCTGGAAGCCCAATGGCAGGCCCGTCAGGATGCCTTCCAGCAGATCGAGCGGGTCATATTGGGTGGAAACCATCATTTTCATATGGAAAATTCGGTTGATACGGCCGTTTGTATCGTAAAGTTTTGTCAAGTTCGGTAGAATCGCCAGCTTTCAATAATTCCAGGTTTGTTTTCTCCCTCACATTTTTCCGTTGTTAATTTGCTGTTAATTGATGTTGCGCTGTGTAAATATGTGCGGCATTAGAGCATCAGCTTAAAACAACCGATTAAAATGGATGTGAACCGGGACGGAGGCAACACAGTGAGCGCACAGGTGCTAGTTATGCAGGAGAAGTTTGTGGAAAAAGTCTGGCTGAAACGTTATCCGGAAGGGGTCCCCGCCGAGATCAATCCAGACCAATACAGCTCCCTGGTCGAGATGTTCGAATCCTCGGTGACCCAGTTTGCCGATCAGCCCGCCTTCGTCAACATGGGCCAAACCATCACCTACCGCCGGCTGGAAGAGCAGTCCCGCGCCTTTGCTGCCTATCTGCAAAACGAGCTGAAGCTGGAGAAAGGGGATCGAGTTGCGGTGATGATGCCTAACCTGCTGCAATACCCCATCGCCGTGTTCGGCATCCTGCGCGCCGGCATGATAGTGGTCAACGTCAACCCGCTCTATACCCCGCGCGAGCTGGAGCATCAGCTCAAAGACTCCGGTGCCAAGGCCATCGTCATCGTCTCCAACTTCGCCCATACCCTGGAAAAGGTGGTCTACGACACCCCGATCAAGCACGTTATCCTGACCCGGATGGGGGACAATCTGGGGCTGGCCAAGGGCACTCTGGTCAACTTCGTGGTCAAGTACGTCAAGAAGCTGGTGCCGAAATACAATCTGCCCCACGCCACCACCATGCGTCAGGCCCTCTCCAAGGGGCGTTTCCTGCAGTACATCAAGCCGGAGATCACCAACGACGATCTCGCCTTCCTACAGTACACCGGTGGCACCACCGGCCTCTCCAAAGGGGCCATGCTGACTCATCGCAACATGATTGCCAACGTCGAGCAGTGCCTCGGCGTCTACGGCCCCATGCTGGAGCGCGGCAAGGAGTTCGTGGTCACCGCGCTGCCGCTCTATCACGTCTTTGCCCTGACCGTGAACTGCCTGCTCTTTATGCGCATCGGCGGTTACAACCTGCTGATCAGCAACCCGCGCGACATCCCGGGCTTTGTCAAAGAGATCAAGAAGTATCCCTTCACCTGCATTACCGGGGTCAACACCCTGTTCAATGCGCTGGTCAACAACGAAGAGTTTCAGGGGATCGCCTTTGACAAGCTCAAGCTCACCATCGGCGGTGGCATGGCGGTGCAGCGCGCGGTCGCGGAGAAGTGGAAGACGCTGACCGATACCCCGCTGCTGGAAGGCTATGGCCTGACTGAGTGTTCGCCACTGGTGAGCGTCTGCCCCTACGATCTGACCGATTACAACGGTTCCATCGGTCTGCCGGTCTGCTCTACCGAGATCCGGCTGGTGGATGACAACGGTCAGGTGATCCACGCCCTCGGCACCCCGGGCGAGATGCAGGTGCGCGGCCCGCAGGTGATGGTGGGCTACTGGCAGCGTCCCGAGGCGACCGCCGAAGTGATGCAGGATGGCTGGCTCTGTACCGGTGATATCGCGGTGTGCGACGAGCAGGGCTTCTTCAAGATCGTTGACCGCAAGAAGGACATGATCCTGGTCTCCGGTTTCAACGTCTATCCGAACGAGATCGAAGATGTCGTCGCCCTGCACCCGAAAGTGCTGGAAGTAGCTGCCGTGGGTGTGCCGCACAAGGTTTCCGGTGAGCTGGTGAAGATCTTTGTGGTCAAGAAAGATGCAAAATTGCAGGAGGACGAGATTATTGCCCACTGCCGCAAACATCTGACTGCCTATAAGGTGCCGAAACTGGTAGAATTTCGTGACGAACTTCCCAAGACCAATGTGGGCAAGATCCTGCGCCGCGTACTGCGCGACGAGGAGATTGCCAAGCAATAACCGGACTGTGGCTGCAGAAGCCTCTGCAAACCAGCACCGTCGTTATGCAAAACCGTGGGTCATCCCACGGTTTTTTCTTTTTGGCCCTGATCAACCGCGCAGGCACAGATGCACTATCAACTTATCACTCAGCAAGCCGAACTTGAGCAGTATCTCGCTTCTCTGGCCGACGTTCCCCTGGCTATCGATACTGAATTCGTTCGCACCCGTACCTACTACCCCCAGCTTGGCCTGTTCCAGATCTATGACGGCGAGCATCTGGCACTGCTGGATCCGCTGACGCTGGATCTCTCCGCCCTCTGGCAGCGACTGGGCAGGGAAGGGCAGATCGCCATCCTGCACGCCTCTGGCGAAGATCTGGAGCTTATCCAGCATCAGGCGGGCCACCTGCCCAACCAGATGCACGACACCCAGCTGGCAACCGCCTTTCTCGGTTACGGCGTCTCGGTCGGCTTTGGTGCGCTGGTGAACGAATTCCTTGGGGTCGAGCTGGAAAAAGATCAGGCGCGCACCGATTGGCTGGCCCGCCCGCTTACGCCACGTCAGCTCGAATACGCGGCAGCGGATGTCTTCTACCTGATGCCGCTCTACGAGAAAGTGATGGCCAAACTGCGGGAAAGCGGCAAGTTTGCCTGGTTCGAGCAGGAGTGCCAAAACCACTCCGCCCGCAAGACCCAGGGTAGCGATCCCCGTCAGGCATATCTTGACATCGTCAACGCCTGGCAACTGGGTCGCCGCGAGCTCGCCATTCTGCGCGAGCTGGCCGCCTGGCGCCAGCAAGAGGCGGTGCGCCGCGATCTGGCCCTCAACTTCGTGGTCAAAGAGCTGCACCTGTTCAAGGTGGCAGAGCGTCGTCCTGCCTCCCTGCGGGATCTCAACGAGCTCGGCCTATCGCCCATCGAGATCAAGATCCACGGCAAGCGGATGCTCGATATCGTCGCCAAGGCGCAGCAGAGCGATCCTGACAGCTGGCCCGAGCCCATTCGTCGGCTGGTCGACTTCCCCCAGTACAAGGCCGAGCTCAAGCGCATCAAAGCCATGGTGGAAGAGAAGGCCAAGGCGAGCAATATTCCGCCTGAGCTGATTGCCAGCAAGAAGATCATTCACCAGTACTTCACCTGGAGCTGGCGGATGAACGACGAAGAGCGGGCCCGCAGCGACAAGCCGATGCTTCTGCAAGGGTGGCGTCATGAGCTGGTCGGGCACCTGCTGGCACAATAAGCCACCAGAGTGTTGCACCTATAAATCAATCCTCACCCTCGGGTGGGGATTTTTATTTTTAGGGGGAATTTATGATTTAAAATGTCAGAATATCTTGCGGTCGCTTATCAAATAATTGTGGCTCAAGAACAAGAGCTCGAAATAAACGAGCTTATTTTTCGTGACTGTGTTGGCAATAAAAAGTCATATATCATTAATTGTCTTGTTGAACTTGATAGTGAAAATTCTTACAAGATAAATAGAGGTAAGTCCGCTACCAATAAGACTGCAAACATGTAGATAGGGTGATGCTTCAATAATTCCATTTCGTATGGCAGATGGGCATACTATAAAAATAGTCAACAAGAAGCACATAGGGATATTGATTGTATGCTGTCTATTTATTGCATTTCTATCATCTGGCCATATGAAAAAACCATATTTATATGCCATTACTAAAAAAATGGTGATCAACAATAGGTAGTATATAACTTGAGGAAGTACATAGGTTAGTAAGGTGCTGTAACTGGCCTGAATGGGGATAAATTCAGCTCTATATATTATTTCAAATGAAATATTAACGAGTAGTATTATTATCCCATGAATGACTGTTGGGCGTTTGTAATCTCTGATTCTATATCTGGCTCGTGACTTCTTCAGGAAAAAAATAAATAACAATATGGCGATAGCTAAAGCAAGATACATTTTTTTTCCCAAGTTTGGATGGTCAGAGCCAAATCATGGTGAATTATAAAGACTCGCTTGTACCTATAGCAATGAGGGCTTCAGAAAAAAAAGGAAAAAGGCAGCGGAACACCGCTGCCTTTTTTGATCACCAGATAGGCTGGGTCAGATAAGGGTTGCTCACCTTCTCGCGACCGAAGGTGGAGCTGGGGCCGTGGCCCGGGATAAAGACGATCTCGTCCCCCAGCGGCAGCAGGGTCTCGGTGATCGACTTGATCAGCGTACCGTGATCGCCACGGGGGAAGTCGGTGCGGCCGATGCTGCCGGCAAACAGCACGTCGCCAACCCAGGCGAGTTTTTCGGCCTGACTCAGCAGCACGATATGGCCCGGGGTGTGGCCTGGGCAGAAGTAGACCTCCAGCTCGCACCGGCCAATCTGCACCTTGTCACCCTGCTCAAGCCAGCGATCAGGCGTGAAGGCGGGGCTATGGGCAAAGCCGAACATCTGGCTCTGCTGGGGCAGCATGTCGAGCCAGAAGGCGTCTTCCTTATGAGGGCCGGTGATGGCGACGCCGGTTTTTTCCCGCAGCTCGGCGGCGGCACCGACGTGATCCAGATGACCGTGGGTCAGCAGGATGTGGGTCAGGGTCAGGCCGCGTTTGGCGATGGCGGCCAGCAGTTTGTCCGCTTCGCCGCCCGGATCGATCAGGGCCGCCTGATGGGTCTCGTCACACCAGATGAGGGAGCAGTTCTGGGCGAACTGGGTGACCGGGATCACCTCGAATTTCAACATAGAGTTCCTCGCTTGGGATGGGTCAGCCGCGCAGCGCGCTGGCATGTTGCTCGGCGAAATAGTCGAGACAGGCCTGCTTGTCACCGCGAAACACGATGCGCTCCTGCTTGTTGCCAAGCTGATAGAGATACATGGGGTCGTAGTAGCGGGTCAGCAGCAACGTGATCCAGGCCAGATGCAGCCCGGTATCGCCGCTCTTTTCCTGCTCGGTGAGGGCGGTCTGCATCAGGGCATCCAGCTCGCGGTGGGCCAGATCGCCAAGACGGCGCTTGAGGCGGGCCAACGCATCGGTGAGATAGGCGGCAAACAGCGGCCATCCCTCTTCTTGGCCATACATGGCTTGATAGCGCAGCCAGAGATCGTGCACGTAATCTTCGCGGATCTGCTCGGCGCGCTCCTCCTGCGGTACATCCACCACCACCAGCGGTGCCTGACTCATGGCCTCATGGAGGGAGAGGGGCAGGCAGCAGCGGCCGATCAGGCGACTCTCATCTTCGACCACGAAGGCATGCTCGCCCTGATGGCGGCGCTTGAGCAGCTCGATGGCCATGTTGTTTTCAAAATTGATGTTGCTGGGCTGGCCGCCGGGCAGCTGACCAAACGACGACCCCCTGTGATGGGCGTGTCCTTCCAGATCGAGCGCCTGGGCAACATGGTCCAGCATATGGGTCTTGCCGGAGCCGGTCATGCCGGTCAGCACAGTCCAGCGGCACTCGGCAGAGGCCTTGTCCTGGGTGTCGATCAGGAAACGGCGCAGCTCCTTGTAGCCACCGGCGACGCGGGGGCGAGTCACCCCGGCATCCGCCAGCCACTGTTGTACAGTTTGCGAGCGCAGGCCGCCGCGAAAGCAGTAGAGCAGGGCATCGGGCTGCTTGCGCAACTGCGCCAGCCAGCCTTCGAGTCGTTCGGCACGTACTGCTCCCCCCACCAGCTTGTGTCCAAGCTCAATGGCGGCGGCCTGACCCTGCTTCTTGAAGCAGGTCCCCACCTGGGCGCGCTCATCGTCTGTCATCAAGGGCAGGCTGGTCGAGCAGGGGAAGGCCCCCTCCTTGAACTCGATGGGGGCGCGCACATCAATCAACGGCACATCGCCTAAAAAAATCTGGGCGTAGTCCGTGGCCAGTGGCAATTCACTCATTGGACAATCTCGATAAAGCGGGTGCCTTCAAGGGGCTTGATCTGGCCGATGGGCGAGAGCGCAAGGCCAGCTTCGTGCGCGATGGCGAGCAGCTCGGCTTCGCTCTCTTTACCCACGGCAACCAGCAGGCCGCCGCTGGTTTGCGGGTCGCACATGATGTTGCGGGTGCGATCGTCCATGGCATCCAGCTTGTGGCCGTAGGAGTCGTGGTTGCGCAGGGTACCGCCCGGTACGCAGCCCTCACTCAGGTAGTAATCCACCTCATCCAGCAGCGGCAGCGCCTTGAAGTCGAGGCGGGCACTGACGCCAGATCCTTCACACATCTCCAGCAGATGGCCAGCCAGACCAAAACCGGTGACGTCGGTCATGGCGTGCACACCCGGCAGCTCGGCAAAGCGCTGGCCGATCTTGTTGAGGGTGCACATGGCGTCGGGGGCCAACTGCTCGTGTTCGGGCTTCAGCTTGCCCTTCTTCTGGGCGGTGGTGAGGATACCGATACCAAGGGGCTTGGTCAGATAGAGGGTGTCACCCACTTTGGCGGTGTCATTCTGCTTGATGGCGTCAAGGGGCACGATACCGGTGACCGCGAGGCCGAAGATGGGCTCGGGGGCATCGATGCTGTGGCCACCGGCCAGCGAAATACCCGCTTCATGGCACACCTGACGGCCGCCGTCGATCACCTGCTGGGCCACTTCGGCGGGCAGGGTATTGATGGGCCAGCCGAGGATGGCGATGGCGACGATGGGCTTGCCGCCCATGGCATAGATATCGCTGATGGCGTTAGTGGCGGCGATGCGGCCAAAGGTGAAGGGGTCATCGACGATGGGCATGAAGAAGTCGGTGGTGGAAACAATGCCCTGACCGTTGCCGATATCGACCACGGCCGCGTCATCCTTGCTGCTGTTGCCAACGATCAGGGTCGGGTCGTTGAAGCCCGGGATCTGGCTCTTGAGGATGGTGTCGAGTACCTTGGGAGAGATTTTGCAGCCGCAGCCAGCGCCGTGGCTGTATTGGGTCAGACGAATGGAAGACATACTTACCCCTTTTATTTGCAAACAGAGCAGAGGCTCTGTGGAGCCGTCTTGGTCAATGGGCGGTCTTGTAGAGAGAATGACAAGAAGCCGCAAATATGGGTGGCCTCGGTGCCAACAGGGGCAGCGATGACTGGCAGTTATGAAGGACCGCCAGGCCTGACGGGGAAGAAAAGGGCGACAAGATGCGCCAGCGCAGCCCCGCCAAGGGCCACAGGACGGGGCATTATGCCACATTTGCCCCTTGGGGTTCGAACAGGAATTCACATAAACAGCAGGGAATTGCCCGCACTTCCCTGTCATCGGTCTGGATCCAGCGCTGGCTGATTGATTGCGGTACAGATGCAGCAAAGAGAACGTCAAAGAGACCAACAGCACGCAACTGCCGATCTACAACAGGAGAGCTTAGTGACCACCACATTTTTGGTTAACCACCCCATCACCACGGCACAGTTTGCGGCGTTGTTGGCGCAGACCTCGCTGGGGGCGAGACGGCCGCTGGACCATCCGGCCACCCTGCAGGGCATGCTGGATCACGCCAATTTGCTGATCACCGCCTGGCAGGGTGAGACCCTGGTCGGGGTGGCCCGCTCGGTGACCGATTTTCATTTTTGTTGTTACCTCTCGGATCTGGCGGTAGCCGAGTCGGTGCAGGGGCAGGGGATTGGCAAAGCCCTTATTCGCGAGACATTCTTGCAATTGCAGCCCGGCTGCAAGCTGATCCTGCTGGCCGCGCCGCAGGCGGTGGCATACTACCCCAAGCTTGGATTTAGCCAGCACCCGAGTGCCTGGGTGATGAGCAATCTGGATGAACTGGTACTGGATGAGTTGGCATAAAACCGTCAACTCATCCAGACAGGGCGAGATTAACTTATCCGGCTTGCTCCAGCACCGGCTGGCGAGCCTTGCCCCAGCGGCGCAGGCGCCGTTGCAGTGGCCGCTCCAGCAGGTTGTAGCTCAGCGCCGAGAGCCCGATCAGCACCGCCAGCATCATCAAGGTTGCCACTACCCCCAGCAGCGGGTTGGTCTGGCCATACCACCATTCGGTGAGCCCCGGCGCCAGATAGTGGATGAGCTCGCAGCCGGTGAGCAGTACCAGCGCATGGAGCAGGTAGATGGAGTAGGAGAGATCCCCCAGCCAGTTGGTG
This sequence comes from Aeromonas sp. 75A, assembly GCF_051919425.1. NCBI lineage: Bacteria > Pseudomonadati > Pseudomonadota > Gammaproteobacteria > Aeromonadales > Aeromonadaceae > Aeromonas > Aeromonas sp. 75A. The sequence continues at coordinate 4,322,567 of NZ_JBQBES010000002.1, forward strand.
AAGCGGTTATCCAGGAGGTGCAGCAGCGGGCTCTGGCGCTCCCCCTGTGCGGCGGCAATCCAGATCAGCAGTATGTAGGAGCCGATCAGCAACAGAGTCAGCTGTGGCGTCATGGTGAACTGCATCAGCGCGAAGGGCAGCACAAAGGCGATCAAGAGCGGCAGATCCCGCTTCATCATGGGGAAGTTTTTCGCAGCCTTGACCCTCGGCAGCAGCCAGAGGCCGAGTACAAATTCACTCACCCCGCGTCCCACCGCCAGCGCCCCGCTGGTGACATCCAGTGTGCCGCGACTGTGCACGATAAAGGCCAGCACCGTCAGCGCCAGCAGGGGTGCGAGATGGCTCCAGCGACTGCGGGTGACCGCCAGCGGGATCAGTAGCGGGAACAGCAGGTAGCTGATCCACTCCACGCTGAGCGACCAGGCGGCGAAGTTCCAGGTCAGCCCGTGATCGGTCACTACCTGCAGCAGCAGGAAGGCGCTTGGCAGCGCCTCGGCCGGGGTGAAGGGGGAGCCGAAAGGCGGCATCCCTTCCCACTCCCACATCTTGAACATGGGGCCGGCATAGAAGCCCACCCCGTGCCGCGCCTTGTAAAGCTCCCAGCTAACCAGCAACAGCAGGGTCACCAGATAGAGAGGGTAGACACGAGTCAGCCGCAGCCAGAGAAAACGGCCATAGCTCACGGTGCGGGGCGTGCGGGTGAAGGCCTCGCCATAGACATGGGCCAGCACCACGCCGCTCAAAATAAAGAACAGGTCGACCCAGAGGTAGCCATTCTCGATGAGTTGGGTGTGGCTTGCGATCGACTCCATCCACTGGGGAAAGAGCAACAAGCGGGCATGGAACAGCACCACCATCAGGGCAGCGATGCCCCGCAGCGGCGTTAACAGCGGCAATGATTGATTCATAACGGGATCCCTTGTGATGTTCAGCTTGGCCTGACATCGATTTTTGTTGTTGTACCGTCCATTACTCCTGATAGGACGGTTGCCCCAGCTTGGCTGCCGAAGGCGGGATCACACTACGGAAAAGAGAGTCATACGGGTGTGATTTGAATCATAAATGCGCAGTTATTGTGCAAAAAAATTTAAACAGATAAAGACGTGGGACGCAGGCAGGGAAAGAGGAGGAGAGAGAACACCCATAAAGCAGAGAGGTGGAATCGGGGCGAGCGTCAGGCTCAGGCCTATACGGCGCGAGCAAAACAATCAGGCCCGCAAGGGGCCTGATTGATCACAAGGGAAGATGACGGCCGATCAGCGGGCGCGTACCACCAGACCCTTGAGGTAGAAGCCTTCCGGATAGGCGGTACCGATAGGGTGATCGGAGGCCTGGGAGAGCAGCTCCAGGATCTGGGCATCGCGACCGGCATCGAGCGCCGCATCGGCAACGATCTTCTGGAACAGGCTCTGCTCCATCAGGCCGGAGCAGGAGTAGGTCAGCAGCACGCCACCCGGCGCCAGCAGCTGGAACGCCAGCATATTTATGTCCTTGTAGCCACGGCAGGCACCCAACAGCTGGGCCTTGCTCTCGGCGAACTTGGGCGGATCCAGCACGATGACGTCGAACTTCTCGCCCTTCTCGCGATATTCCCGCAGCAGCTTGAACACGTCGTGACGGACAAACTGGGTGTTGCTGGTATCCAGCCCGTTCAGCTCGGCATTCTGGCGGGCGATATCCAGCGCATTCTGGGAGAGATCGACGTTGACCACTTCCTTGGCGCCGCCCTTGAGGGCATAGACGCCAAACCCACCGGTGTAGCAGAAGCAGTTGAGGACGCGCTTGCCTTCGGTGTATTTGGCGGCAGCCTGACGGTTATCCCGCTGATCCAGATAGAAACCGGTTTTATGGCCGTTGCGAATGTCTACCAGGATCTTGACGCCACCGTTCTCTTCAATGACCACCGGCTCGTTCGGGGTCTCGCCATAGATAACGCCGGTGCGCTCTTTCAGCCCTTCCTTCTTGCGCACTGCCACATCGGAGCGCTCATAGATGCTGCACTCGGGGTAGAGGGTACGCAGTGCTTGCGTTATCAGCTCACGCTGGAACTCGGCGCCGGCAGAGAGGATCTGGCACACCAGAAAATCGGCATAACGGTCGATGGTCAGACCCGGCAGGCCGTCGGATTCGGCGGCGCAGAGGCGATAACCGGTGAGACCCTGACGCTTGATCAGCGGATCGCGAGACTCCTGCGCATATTTGAGGCGACGGATAAAGAAGTCGAGATCGACGGTCTCATCCTTGTCGAAGGTCCAGACCCGGGCACGGATCTGGGAACTGCCTGACCAGGCGCCACGGGCGAGCCACTTGCCATCGTTGGCATAGATCTCGACGGTATCGCCGTCAATGGGATTGCCCTGAACCCGCTCAATCCCCTTGGAGAAGATCCAGGGGTGGCGACGCAGCAGGGATTTTTCGCGGCCTTTGACGAGATAGATGGAAGCGCTCATGGATGTTTGCCGATGGTAGAAAGAAAAGGGGCCACATTCTATGTGGCCCGCAGGTAAAACTCAAACAACCCTGTGTAATGGATGGGGTTGCCCTGATATGACACCTCATATGGTCAGAGCTTAATCCCCTTGAGTGCCTGGGTCAGCTCGCTGGCGGTGGCTTTCAGCCCCTGCGTGCCAGCTACCGAGGCGCTGGCGGATTCTTCCACCTGCGCCGCTTCATGGCGCACCTGATCCAGATTGTGGGTGATCTCGGCGGCGACCGAGCTCTGCTCTTCGCTGGAGGTGGCGATCTGGGTGCTCATCTCCAGCACAGCATCGCTGTGGTTGCTCAGTTTTTCGATATCTAGCCCCACCTCGCTGATGAGCTGCTGGCTGCTGGCGGCACGCCCCACGGTTTTCTCCATGATCTCGTTCAGCGCCCCGGTACCGGTCTGAAGCTCTTCGATCATCTGCTGGATTTCGACCGTCGCCTGCTGGGTACGGCTGGCGAGAGTACGTACTTCATCCGCTACCACCGCAAAGCCGCGACCCTGCTCACCGGCACGGGCCGCTTCGATGGCGGCGTTGAGGGCCAACAAGTTGGTCTGCTGGGAGATGGCGTTGATGACGTTGACCACCTCGTTGATCCGGTTGGCGTTGTGGGTGAGCCGCTCGACCGCGCCGGAGGCGTTGCCAATCTCGTCGGCCAGGGTGCGGATTGCCTCTATGGTGCGGGCTACCCGGTTGGCGCCATTGGCTGCCTCTTCGCTCGACTGGCGGGTTTGTTGCAGGGTGTCGTTGGCATTGCGCGCGACTTCGCGGATCGCCGCCGACATCTGCTCCATGGCGGTGGCCAGCGAATCCATGTGCTGGCGCTGGGAACGCGCCATGTTTTCGCCTTCACTGGCGTGGTCACGAAACTCGTCGGCGGCCATGGTCAGCGCCTCGGCAGACTCTTCGACCAGTTTGACGATCTGGTGCTGGCGGTCGGTAAATCGGTCGATGCTGCCCGCCAGGGTGGAGAACTCGTCCCGCACCGGGAAGAAGTTGAGACGGAAGGTGAGATCCCCGTCCGCCACGGTTTGCAGCGCCTTGTTGGTGGAGTAGAGCGCACCGGAGACAAAGGTCATCATGTAGTGGATCACCAGTGCCATCAGGGCGGCCAGCGCGCCGATCAGGAGCAGGGTCGAGCCCTGACCCTCCCACATGGAGAGGTTGCCGGTATCGAGATCGCCGATGACGTAGCCTGCCTGACCCGCTGGCGCGCTAAAGAGGTAGTGATCTCCTTGCTGCTGCAACCCGCTGCTGCCTTGTCGAGTCAGACGCAGATCAGCAGGCAACACCAGAGTTGGCTGCTGGCTGACCAGCTGCGCCGTGGTCTCGACCCGTTGCTGCAACTGTGCTACCCGCAGGGAGATCTCCTGCTGATGGCTGGCCGCCAGCATATACCAGCTGAGAAAGGCGATGATGAAGAGAGGTAACCAGAACGCGATATGGAATTTTTCACTGATGGTGAGGTGAATGAGATAGCGGTCAACCCACCGGAATTTAACTTCTTTCATAATGGAGCTGCATCCTGCAGAGATAGAGTGTCGGGCACATTATCGTCTCGGGAATTTTTTTCTTAAGCAGAAGGTGTGAGAAATGGGAGAGCAATCGTTTGTCATTCGGGTGTGGGGGCAGGTGCAGGGGGTGGGATTTCGCTATTTCACCCGTGAGCGGGCGCTGCAACTGGGTTTGCGGGGCCATGCCTACAACCTGGAGGATGGCTCGGTGGAGATCCTCATCAGCGGCCCCGCGCAGGGGGTGCAGATGATGCTGGGTTGGCTGGAGCATGGCCCGCGCACCGCTAGGGTGACCCGGATGGAGTATGAAGAGGCGCTGCCGCCCACCGGTCAGGGCTTTCACACCAACTGAAGGGGCGGAGACGAGATGGACGCGGACAAGGAAGGTCTGTTGCTGACTCAGGCAACAAGCTGGGTCGCCCGTTATCAGGAGGCGGCGCGGGCGGTGCGCGAAGAGGCCAGCGAACCGGCCGTGCATGGCTACCGTATCGCGGCACGCCGCTTGCTGGCGCTGCTCGCCCTGTGGCGGCCACTCATCTATCATCCCGAGCTGGAGCCGCGTCTGCTGCGCTCGGTCGGGCGGCTCTCGGCGCTGCGGGATGCGCAGGTCTACGCCGAGCGTTTTGGCAAGCCGCCTGCCAGCACGGGCAATACCCACAAATCGGCCTGTCGCGTGCCCCTGTTGTCGCGGCGACTGGCCCGCTGGCTTGCGGCGGTGGCGCAGGTGCCGGATGCGCGGGCATTGGCGTTCCTCTATCAGCAGCATCTGGCCCTGAGCCTTGATGAGGCGCAGAGCGCTCTCGATGAACCTATTCCCTGCGTTGGGAAATCTGTCAGCTCCCGTCAGCAACAGTTGCGCCGCTGGCATCGGCTGCGCCTCGAGATCAAGCAGGCCCGTTATGGCGTGGAACTGTTGCTGGATCTGGGGAGTGGAGATCCCGGCTGGTTGAGCACCCTGACTCACTGGCAGGAGCGACTCGGCCAGTTGCAGGATTGGCGTCAATGGCGGCGGAGGTTGCGAGCAGAGCAGGGGAACACCCGCAAGCAGACGAAACTGCGGCAGCAGTTGAAGGGGAAGATCACCACCCGTTTGCGTCAACTGGACTGCCAGCAGGCGGAGCTGGTGGCGCTCAAACTGGCGATGCTGGCAGGCCACAACATGAATGACATGCCAAGTCGGCTGGTCAGGTATTCAGAACAAAATGTATCGCCCGCGAATCCCGGTGGTGGATAGCCCCAAGGCCGCAATCTACGAAAGTCAACCGCGACCAGCATCTACAGAAACTATCCAAGCCAAACAGGTGAGACAAAAAAGAGAGGCCGTTTGGCCTCTCTTCTTCTATCTCGCTGTGGTCGCAGTCAGCGATACGCTTACTTGACGCGCATACCCGGCTGGGCGCCTTCCTGCGGCTCCAGGATCCAGAGATCCTTGCCGCCCGGGCCTGCAGCCAGCACCATGCCTTCGGACATGCCGAAACGCATTTTGCGCGGCGCCAGGTTGGCCACCATCACGGTCAGCTTGCCTTCCAGATCTTCCGGGTTGTAGGCGGACTTGATACCGGCAAACACCTGGCGGGTTTCGCCGCCGATATCCAGTTGCAGCTTGAGCAGCTTCTCGGCTTCCGGTACCGCTTCGGCCTTCTTGATCAGCGCTACGCGCAGGTCAATCTTGGCAAAATCGTCATAGGTGATGGTTTCGCTGATGGGGTCATCAGCCAGGGGGCCGGTCACTTTCGGTGCCTGCTCCTTGGCCAAGTCTTCCTTGGAGGCCTCGATCATGGCTTCAATCTTCGCCGGCTCGATGCGGGAGAAGAGGGCCTTGAACGGCGCAACGGTATGATCGACCAGCGGCATCTCGATGCCATCCCAGCTGAGGGTTTCGGCCAGGAAGGCTTCGGCACGTTCGGCCAAGAACGGCATGACGGGCTTGAGGTAGGCCATCAGCACGCGGAACAGGTTGATGCCGACCGAGCAGACAGCTTGCAGCTCGGCATCAGCCCCTTCCTGCTTGGCGATAACCCAGGGAGCCTTGTCGTCCACGTAGCGGTTGGCCTTGTCGGCCAGCGCCATGATTTCGCGGATGGCGCGGCTGAATTCGCGGCTCTCATAGGCTTCCGCAATAGCGGTGCGGGCGTTGGCGAACTCGGCGTAGAGCTCCGGTTCGGCGCAGGTGGCAGCCAGCTTGCCGCCAAAACGCTTGGCGATAAAACCGGCGTTGCGGGAGGCGAGGTTGACCAGCTTGTTGACCACGTCGGCGTTGACCCGCTGCACGAAATCTTCGAGGTTCAGGTCCAGATCATCGATGCGGCTGTTGAGCTTGGCGGCGTAGTAGTAACGCAGGCACTCCGGATCCAGGTGGTTCAGGTAGGTGGATGCCTTGATAAAGGTGCCCTTGGATTTGGACATCTTGGCGCCGTTGACGGTCACATAGCCGTGCACGTTGACCTTGGTCGGCTTGCGGAAGTTGGCACCTTCCAGCATGGACGGCCAGAACAGGCAGTGGAAGTAGGCGATATCCTTGCCGATGAAGTGGTAGAGCTCGGCGTCGGAGTCCGCTTTCCAGTAGCTGTCAAAGTCGATGTCGCCACGCTTGTTGCACAGGTTCTTGAAGGAAGCCATGTAACCGATGGGGGCATCCAGCCAGACGTAGAAGTACTTGCCCGGCGCGCCGGGAATTTCGAACCCGAAGTAGGGGGCATCACGGGTGATGTCCCACTGCTGCAAGCCGCTCTCGAACCACTCCTGCATCTTGTTGGCCATCTCTTCCTGAATGGCGCCGGAGCCGCGTACCCACTCAGAGAGCCATTTTTCAAACTGCGGCAGGTCGAAGAAGAAGTGCTCGGAGTCCTTCATTACCGGAGTCGCGCCGGAGACGGCAGATTTCGGATCGATCAGCTCAGTCGGGCTGTAGGTGGCGCCGCAGCTGTCGCAGTTGTCGCCATACTGCTCCGGAGATTTGCACTTGGGGCAGGTTCCCTTGACGAAACGATCCGGCAGGAACATGGATTTTTCCGGATCGAACAGCTGGGAGATGGTGCGGCTCTTGATAAAGCCACCATTTTTCAGGCGGCCATAGATCAGCTCCGCCAGCTCGCGGTTCTCGTCGCTGTGGGTAGAGTGATAGTTGTCAAAGCTGATGTTGAACCCGGCGAAATCAGCCTGGTGCTCCTTGGAGACAGCGGCAATCATCTCTTCCGGGGTGATCCCCATCTGCTGTGCCTTGAGCATGATCGGGGTGCCGTGGGCATCATCGGCACAGATGAAGTGCACCTGATGACCGCGCATTCGCTGATAACGAACCCAGATATCGGCCTGGATGTGTTCCAGCATGTGGCCAAGATGGATGGAGCCATTGGCATAGGGGAGGGCGCAGGTTACCAGCATTTTACGAGGATCAGTTGCCATATTACGTTCTTGATGTGCTTGTTGGGATGATAGAGTGCCGTGCATGTTACCCGAATTGGGGGTAGCCTGCCTAGGGTTGTGGCTATGCCAACCTTGGCAGCACCTGCTGTTACGATGGCAGGCAAGCCACTGATTTGTGTGCGGTAACCGTTCACCTCAAGATAATGACAAGATAATGAGGAGTTAATGGTGATTGATTCAGTAAAACAGATCCTCGCCGAATTTAAGCCAGCTGGCTGGCACAAGGATCTGGTGGATGCCGGATTCGTTCGCGAGATCATCAATCAGGGTCAGGGGCTTACTATCCGGCTGGTATTGCCGTTTGCCGGTCTCTCGCTGCTCGATCAGCTCAAAGAGAACTACGATGCCAGGCTGCGCAGCGCCACCGGCGCCGCCCGTATCGACTGGGCACTGGAGATTGACGTCGCCAGCATGCCGCGGGCGCAGGGCCTCAATGCCGTGCAGGGCATTCGCAACATCATCGTGGTCGCCTCCGGCAAGGGGGGGGTGGGCAAATCTACCACTGCGGTCAACCTGGCGCTGGCCCTGCAAAAAGAGGGGGCGCGGGTTGCCATCCTCGATGCCGATATTTATGGCCCCTCCATACCTACCATGATGGGCACCCTCAAGGAGCGCCCGGTCAGCCATGACGGCAAGCTGATGGAGCCGGTGATGGCCTGCGGCCTCAAGAGCAACAGCATCGGCTATCTGGTCTCCGAGCAGGATGCCACCATCTGGCGGGGCCCGATGGCGAGCAAGGCGCTGGCGCAGATCCTCCATGAGACCCGCTGGGGCGAGGTGGATTATCTGGTGGTAGACATGCCGCCGGGCACTGGCGACATCCAGCTCACCATGGCCCAGCAGGTGCCGACGTCGGCGGCAGTGATCGTCACCACCCCACAGGATGTGGCGCTGGCCGATGCCCGCAAGGGGATCGCCATGTTCAACAAGGTCAATGTGCCGGTGCTCGGCATCATCGAGAACATGAGTTATCACGTCTGCAGCGCCTGTGGTCATCATGAGCCGCTGTTCGGTACCGGTGGCGGTCAGAAGATGGCAGAGCAGTATCAAGTGGCGCTGCTTGGCCAGTTGCCGCTGCACATCGACATCCGCCAACACATGGATGATGGCTGCCCGACGGTGTTCGGCGCACCGGAAGGAAGCCTGGCTCAGGCCTATTTGAAGCTGGCGCGCAGGGTAGGGGCTGAACTCTTTTTCAGCGCAAAACCGATTGCGACCCCCCTCTATGCCATGGCGCTGGATGAATAATCGGCGGTCGGTCACTTGAAAGGGAATTGAGGGTGGGCATGACCCACCCTTTTTTATATAATGGATCGGTTTAAACCATCCCCACTGCTCTTCTCTTTTAGGTATTTGTCATGTCTGATACTCAACATTCGTGTGTGATCATCGGTATTGCGGGCGCATCTGCGTCTGGCAAAAGTCTTATAGCCCAGACCATTTATGAAGAGCTGGTGGCCGAACTGGGCGCAGGTCAGATTGGTGTGATCACCGAAGATTGCTACTACCGTGATCAGACCCACCTGACCATGGAAGAGCGGGTCAAGACCAACTATGACCACCCCAACGCGCTGGATCACGACTTGTTGGTACAGCATTTGAGCCAGCTGGTCAAAGGTGACGCGGTTGCCATTCCCCAGTACTCCTACACCGAACACACCCGGATGAACGAAGTGACCCCGTTTGCGCCGCGCCGGGTGATCATTCTGGAAGGGATCCTGCTGCTGACCGACAGCCGTCTGCGGGATCTGATGGATGCCTCCATCTTTATGGATACTCCGCTCGACATCTGCCTGCTGCGCCGTCTGGTGCGTGATGTGCAAGAGCGTGGCCGTACCATGGACTCCGTGCTCAAGCAGTACCAGAAGACGGTACGTCCGATGTTCCTGCAGTTTATCGAGCCGTCCAAACAGTATGCCGATGTGATCGTGCCCCGTGGTGGCAAGAACCGCATCGCCATTGACATGCTCAAGGCGCGTATTCGCCACATGTTGATTGGTTAAGATGAAACAAGCCGGGTGATGCCCGGCTTTTTTAAAAGCACAATTTGTCAGGAGAGTCGCCCAATGCGTCTGTGTGATACCGATATTGAACGCCATCTGGATGAAGGCAAGATCGTAATTGAGCCACGGCCCGGGGTAGAGCGGATCAGTGGTGTCAGTGTCGATGTGCTGCTGGGTAACGAGTTTCGGGTGTTTCGCGATCATACCGCACCCTATATCGACCTGAGCGGCCCGAGCAGCGAGATGGCCGATGCCATCGATCGGGTGATGAGTGACGAGATCCACATCCCCGATGGCGAAGCCTTCTATCTGCACCCGGGTCAGCTGGCGCTGGCGGTGACCTACGAATCCGTCACCTTGCCTGCCGATATTGTCGGCTGGCTGGATGGCCGTTCTTCATTGGCGCGCCTGGGTCTGATGGTGCACGTGACCGCGCACCGGATCGATCCGGGTTGGTCCGGTCGCATCGTGCTGGAGTTCTACAACGGCGGCAAATTGCCGCTGGCGCTGCGTCCGAAAATGAAGATCGGCGCCTTGAACTTCGAGATGCTCTCCGGCATCGCGGCCCGTCCCTACAACAAGCGGGAAAATGCCAAGTACAAGAGCCAACAGGGCGCCGTTGCCAGTCGCATCAATCAGGACTGATAACTGGCAACACGGCAACGATTCAAGGGAGCACAAGGTGCTCCCTTTTTGCATCTGGAATCAAACGGATATGGGATTGATGGTGCTGGTCGGATGAGATTGGCGGGCGGGGACGTTTTATCACCACTTTTTCCCGTTTTTCTGTCATAAAAACGTCATAAAAATGAAATTATTGGCTTAATTGTCAGCTATTTTTGCCCTTTCCCGCAATCATTGATGGCTTTAATTAATCGATGGCAAGCCGCATGAAGACTGGCTCTAGGATATTTTTTTCCAAAAAGCTCTTTTTTTTTATGGCTGAAATATTTCAATGGTGGCTATGGTGTTGGCCGCCATCTGGCATAATCCGCCGCAACTCATAAACAGGCTTTTTTTTATGTTTGAAATGTTTAGTGGTTTGGGTTTGTGGTGGTCAATCGGTTTGGTATTGGCCGTTTTTTTTGTGCTTGCCTATGAATTTATCAACGGCTTTCACGATACCGCCAACGCGGTAGCAACGGTTATCTATACCAAGGCGATGCCAGCTCACCTGGCGGTCGTTGCATCGGGGATCTTCAACTTTTTTGGCGTCATGTTCGGCGGTCTGGGTGTGGCCTATGCCATTGTCCATCTGCTGCCCATCGACCTGCTGCTTGGGATGGACTCCACCCAAGGGTTGATCATGGTCTTCTCCTTGCTGTTTTCCGCCATCGTGTGGAACCTGGGCACCTGGTTCTTCGGGATCCCGGCCTCCAGTTCACATACCTTGATCGGTTCCATTCTGGGGGTAGGCGGTGCCTATGCCTGGATCACCCATAAACCGGTGACAGAAGGGATCAACGTGGGCAAAGCGATCGACATCATGCTTTCCCTCATCATCTCTCCCACCATAGGTTTCATCATCGCGGCACTGCTGCTGCTGGCGATGAAGCGCATCTGGACCAGCAACAAGATCCACAAAACGCCGGAAGAGCGTCAGCTGGTGGATGGCAAGAAACACCCGCCGTTCTGGGCGCGTCTGACCCTGGTGGCCTCGGCCATGGGCGTCAGCTTCGTACACGGCTCCAACGATGGCCAGAAGGGCATCGGTCTGGTGATGCTGGTGCTGATCTGTATGGCGCCCGCCTATTTCGCACTGGACATGAACAGCCGCGCCTATGATCTGGACCGGACCCAGGATGCCAACCAGCGCATCATGGAGATCTACCAGCGTAACCAGTCCGCCCTCTCTGGCGTCATCAACTTCTCTGCACCGGCAACTGCTCAGGAAGAGCTGATGACTCACTGCTCCGCCGATGGCGTGCTGCAGGCGATGGCCACTCTGGATGCCCGTCTGGGGGCCGTGCGTACTTATGATCAGATGAGCCTGACCGACCGCCGCGAAGTGCGTCGTCTGCTGCTCTGTATCGATGATACCGCCCGAAAGGCTGCCAAGCTGCCGCTGCCCGCCAAGGAGCTGACCGATCTGGCCAAATGGCGCAAGGATCTGACCGCGACCGCTGAATACGCACCGACCTGGGTTATCGTCTCCATCGCGCTGGCGCTGGGTTGCGGCACCATGGTGGGCTGGCGTCGTATCGTTCATACCGTGGGCGAGAAGATCGGCACCACCGGCATGACCTACAGCCAGGGCATTGCGGCCCAGATCACGGCTGCTACCTCCATCGGGGTCGCCAGTCTGACCGGTATGCCGGTGTCCACCACCCACATCCTCTCTTCTGCGGTGGCGGGGACCATGATTGCAAACAAATCCGGCCTGCAGAGCCAGACCATCAAGACCATCCTGATGGCCTGGGTATTGACTCTGCCGCTGACCATGCTGCTCTCCGGCGGCCTGTTCATCGTCAGCCACCATCTGTTTGGCGGATAACATCGTTACCTTTCTAAGGGCCTGAGGGCCCTTTTTTCATATCTGCGATTGGTTTTAATATGCCAACAAACAAAGTATTATATTGAAATTATCAATGGGTGTGATACTGAACATTAACGCTTTGAATGAACTTTCTCAGAGATATCCAAAGCGCAAACACAGGAGAAAGCAGGGCGTTTTCCTGTAGCAACACTCCCTTCAAAATCCCGTTCACCCGCTCCGCCAACGCATTCTGGTAACAGTCATACCCATCCGTCATCGAGCATTTCACCCCGTATCGTTCATGTAGTGACTGATACAGCCCAGAGCAATACTGCACGCCGCGGTCTGAGTGATGGATTAACTCCCCGCCGCCACGTCGTTGCTTCAGTGCTTTCTTGAACGCCATCGCAACCGACTCCGCGTGCATCCCTTCGTGCACGTGATGGCCCACTATCTTGCGTGAGTAGACATCCGTCACCAGGCTCAGGTACAGCTGTCCGCTCCTGGCGGGCAGATAGGTGATATCAGCGACCCAGACCTGCTCCGGGGCCACCGGCGTGACCTGCTCTGGCCCCGCCTTGAGCAAGTTGGGATGACGGTAGAAACGGTGAAAACTGTGGGTGGTCTTGTGATACGCCCGCTTAGGCTGCACCAGCAGGCGGTGCTCGGCCAATATCCGAAACAGCCTGTCACGCCCGACCTTGAGCCCGTCATCATCCTGACCCTGCAGCAGATAATGCAGCTTGCGAGTGCCGACCCGAGGTTGTCGCAGTCGAACCTGACGCACGAAGCGCACCACCTGCAATCCCTGAGCATGGCGCTCGTCGGCGACCCGATTGCGCTTGTAGTAAGCCTGCCGGCTTATCCCCAGAAACAGGCAAGCCCTGACAATGGTCAGTCTCTCGACTTGCCGCTGCGAGAGGACTTGCCGGGTCGCTTTTTTACGATGGAGACGCCGTAGTCATTCTTCAGTACATCGACGACGGCTTCAAAGAACTGGGCTTTCTGGCTCATCAGCGCCAGCTGTTGCTCGAGTTCCTTGATACGCTGCTCGGGCGTCTGGTTGTCGGGGTCAGGCATGGTGATGCTCCTGCCGGCACGAACAGAAGCCCCCTGGCTCCAATCTTGCCGACCATGTTTACGCAACCATACCAGAACGGTGGAGCGGCCCTGAATGCCATAACGCACCTGAGCCTGTTTGTAGGTGAGCTCGCCTTTTTCAATCTGCTCGACCAGTGCCAGTTTAAAAGTCAGCGAGTAATCGCGCTGTGTCCGTTTCACACCTTGTCCCATCGGGTTCTCCATTTATTGGGGGGATGGTGTAAACCATATTCAGGACGGGACAAGAGAAATAAAAAAGCCACACCGGTTGGTGTGGCTTTGTTTAGGGGTCACCCGGGTTGCTTAGGGGCGACCGGCCGGGCAGGTGGCCACGTTGACGGCGGCAGTGCTGCCACCATGACGACCTGATGTGCTCACCTCGTTGCGTACCAGCGGCGGGTAGTTAACCGGCTCACGGGCAGGCAGGGCAGGGGCTTCGGCAGGGGTTGCCATCGGGGCGGATGCTTTGCGGGCACGAGCCAGCAGGCCAGCACCGTGAGCTACCTGTTTGGTCACGACCGGAGTCTCTTCCACCACAACCGCAGCGACAGGTGCCGGGGCTTCGACAACAGCAACTGGCATTTCGACTGCAGCCGGTTCAGCTTCCACGACAGGAGTGCTGACAGCTGGGGCCTCTTCAACAACCTGAGCAGTTTCAACGACTTCAGTGGCAGCCATGTCGACAGCCTGAGCGGCGACAACGGCAACTTCTGGCGCTGCTGCAACCACGACTTCTGCGACAGCGGCAACAACCGGGCTAGCGATCTCATCGGCTTGAGTTGCGTCGACATGGGCAGCAGCCTGCTCGGCCGCTTCTTCAGCAACGGCTTCGACAACCACATGCTCGGTCAGTGCCGCAGAGGCTTGCAGGGCAGCTGCGACGGCTTCAGCGCTCGGGATGGTAACAACAGGCACTACCGGCTCTTCAACCTGCGCTTTGGCAATATCTGCCTGGGCTGCGGTGGTCAGAGTGGTGGTCTCTTGCTGTTCTTCGTCACGCTGGCTGCGGGCATCTTCGTTGATGCGCTTGCGGCGCTGACCTTCGATACGCTGGCTGCGCGGAGTGCGGCGTGAACGGCGTTGGCCTTCACTCTGCTCTTCCTGCTCGTTACCCACGGTGGCATCGATCACTTCAGCTTGCGCTGGTACTTCTTCAACCGGCAGGGCAGGGGTGTCAGCAGCGGCGACATCGACGCGGATCTGCTTGCGCAGTTGGCGACGTTCGCGGCGCTCGGCCACTTTCAGCTCTTTCTCCTGACGTGGCTGGACGGCAGCTGCATCAACGGTGTCTACCGCGTCAACAACGACTTCGGCGCGCGGCTCACGGGGAGCACGAGGTTCACGGGCAGGACGTGGCGCACGTTCCTGCCGCGGTTCGCGAGGCTCGCGCTCCTGACGGGGTTCACGTTCCATGCGTTGTTCGCTGCGCACTTCGCCACGAGCTTCACGCTCCTGACGAGGCTCGCGCTCTTTACGTGGACGGCGATTGCGGTTTTCACCAGCTTCGCGGTTGCCACCTTCACGCTTCTCGCCTGCTTCCGCATTGTTGCGGTTGCCACGATTGTCGTCACGACGAGGACGCTGACCACGGCCACGGCCTTCTTCGCGCTGGTGACGTTGACCTTCATCCTTGCGTGCTTCACGAGCTGCAGGTTTCTCGGCGGGAGCTTTCACGTCGGCAGGGGCTGCATCGCTGCTGAACAGGCCGGTAATGCCTTTGATCAGCTTGCTGAAGAAGCCGGCTTCGGCAGGGGCCGCAGCAACGGGAGCCGCCGGCTGTTGCGGCGCAACAGGGGCAGGTTGTGCCGGTTGGGCAAAGCCTTGCAGCAGCGGTTGCTCACGCTCGATCACCTGAGCTTGCTTCGGTTGGTAGACCGGCTTGGCAATCTCGGTTTTCAGCTCGTAGCTGGCCGCTTCCGGGATCTCGTTCTGACGAATGCGAGTCACTTCGTAGTGCGGGGTTTCCAGATGCTGGTTCGGAATGATGTAAACACGCACATCATTGCGCTGTTCCAGACTGGCGATGGCGGCACGCTTCTCGTTAAGCAGATAGGCGGCAACATCCACCGGCACCTGGCCGTGAACCTGCTCGGTGTTGTCCTTCATGGCCTCTTCTTCGATGAGACGCAGGATGGATAGGGCGAGAGATTCGTTGTCACGGATCACGCCCTGACCCTGGCAACGAGGGCAGATATGGCTGCTGGATTCGTTGAGGGAGGGGCGCAGACGCTGGCGAGACATCTCCAGCAGACCGAAACGGGAGATCCGGCCAAGCTGGATGCGGGCACGATCCTGATGAACCGCTTCTCGCAGACGGTTTTCCACTTCGCGCTGATGGCGAACCGGCGTCATGTCGATGAAGTCGATTACGATCAGTCCCCCTAAGTCGCGCAGACGCAATTGACGGGCAATTTCGTCGGCCGCTTCCAGGTTGGTTTGCAGCGCAGTCTCTTCGATATCGCCGCCCTTGGTGGCGCGGGAGGAGTTGATATCGATGGAGGTCAGCGCTTCGGTCGGATCGATAACGATGCTGCCGCCGGAGGGGAGGCGCACTTCACGCTGGAAGGCTGATTCAATCTGGCTCTCAATCTGGAAGTGGTTGAACAGGGCGACTTCACCCTTGTACAGCTTCACACGGTTGAGGAAATCGGGACGTACCAGTTCGATATGGGCCTTGGCGCGTTCAAAAATCACCGGATTGTCGATCAGGATCTCGCCCACATCGCGACGCAGATAGTCACGGATGGCACGCACGATGACGTTGCTTTCCTGGTGGATCAGCACCGGCGCAGCGCGCTCCTGAGAGGCTTTGTGGATGGAGTCCCAGTGGTTGAGCAGAACGTTCAGATCCCACTCCAGCTCTTCTGGCGACTTGCCCACACCTGCGGTACGTACGATCAGGCCCATGCCTTCCGGCACGGTCAATCCGCTCAGGGCTTCTTTCAGTTCAGTCCGCTCATCACCCTCGATGCGGCGGGAGATACCACCGGCACGGGGGTTGTTGGGCATCAGTACCAGGTAGCTACCTGCCAGGCTGATAAAGGTGGTGAGGGCTGCACCCTTGGTGCCACGCTCTTCCTTGTCGATCTGGACGATAACTTCCTGACCTTCGCGGACCACTTCTTTGATGTTGGGACGACCCTGATAGGAGTAACCGGAGGGGAAGTAATTGCGGGCGATCTCCTTCAACGGCAGGAAACCGTGGCGCTCGGCGCCGTAGTCAACAAAAGCAGCTTCAAGGCTGGGTTCTACGCGGGTGATCTTACCCTTGTAAATGTTCGCTTTCTTCTGCTCGTGTCCCGGACTTTCAATATCCAAATCGTAGAGCTGTTGTCCGTCAACCAGCGCTACGCGCAACTCCTCTTCTTGAGTTGCGTTGATAAGCATTCTTTTCATTGAGTTCTCATTATTGTGTCATTTTGATTTCCTCCATCTGGGTCCTGCCAGCGCCGGCCTCGGGTCTTCAGCATACTGGGGCAACCTCCCGGTTGGGGTATGCATGAGGCGCAAACTAAGGGCGTTCTGGTCATCACTTCTCGAGAAGGAATGAATAAGGATACCGAAATGGAGACAAATAAACGGTGATGTTTGTGTTCTCCATGCGTTGTACCTCGCACCCGGGAACCGTCATGTTCTTGTATACACGGTGTTTCGGGATTGGGTGGCATACTTTTTGGCCACTTAGTACAAGGCTTGAACACAATGACAAAACCTTGTTTATTATCCCATTTAAACCTCTTTTATAGCAAGGCGCCATTTTTCAACAAACCATGCAGCCAAGGGGCGCTGGCAGTGTTAAAATCCGCGCCATGACACAGATACAACAACAAGTGCAGCTGCTCACCATCGAAGCTGAGCATGACGGGCAGCGCATCGACAATTTTCTCAAGACTCAGCTAAAGGGCGTCCCCAAGAGCCTGATCTATCGCATCCTTCGCAAAGGCGAAGTGCGGGTAAACAAAAAGCGCATCAAACCGGAGTACAAACTCTGCGCAGGTGACGAGGTGCGGGTTCCCCCCGTGCGCGTTGCAGAGAAAAATGAGCTGCCTTCAGCCAACCTCGGGGTTATCCAGCGTCTGGAGAGCCAGATCCTGTTCGAAGACGATGCCATGATCGTGCTGAACAAGCCCTCCGGCATGGCAGTACACGGTGGCAGCGGCCTGAGCTTTGGCGTTATCGAGGGGCTGCGAGCCCTGCGGCCGGAAGCCCGTTTTCTCGAACTGGTTCATCGACTGGATCGCGACACCTCTGGTGTATTGCTGGTTGCCAAGAAACGCAGCGCCCTGCGCAGCCTGCATGAGCAGTTGCGGGTCAAGACCATGCGCAAGCAGTATCTGGCGCTGGTGCGTGGCAAATGGCAGGCTCACGTCAAGGTGGTCAATGCGCCGCTGCGCAAAAACGACCTGCAGTCTGGAGAACGGGTGGTGCGGGTCAGTGCCGATGGCAAGCCCTCCGAAACCCGGTTCCGTATCGTGCGTCAATTTGCCGAAGCGACTCTGGTCGAGTGCAGCCCCATTACTGGCCGTACCCACCAGATCCGCGTGCACACCCTGCATGCCGGTCACCCGATCGCCTGTGACGATAAGTACGGTGAAGCGGCGTTTGACGAGAAAATGCGCAGCCAAGGGCTAAAACGGCTCTTTTTGCATGCCTGGAAGCTCAGCTTCACCCATCCGGCCGATGGTCGCGAGATGCAGGTAGAAGCGCCGCTGGCACCTGAACTCGACAACTTCCTCAACGGCTTGCCACGCTGATGCAGGATATCCGGCTCGCCATTTTCGATTGGGACGGTACCCTCATGGATTCGGTGGGCAGGATTGTGGCCTGTGTGCAGGGGGCCGCCAGAGATTGTGAGCTGGCGGTTCCTGCACCAACCCAGATCCGGCAGATCATCGGATTGAGCCTTGATGTCGCCATGTCCCGTCTGTTCCCTTTAAGTAGTGGTAGTGGCAGTGCCTTTGATGAGCGCCAGATTGCCGCACTCATCGATCGCTATCGTCATCACTATCTGCACGATGCGACCCCCAGCCCGTTGTTTTCCGGGGCAGGGGAGTTGCTGCATGATTGGCGGTCACGAGGGCTGCAACTGGCCGTCGCGACCGGCAAATCACGCCGCGGGCTGGATCGGGTATTGGATGAGACCGGACTGCGCCCGTTGTTTGTAACCAGTCGCGGGGCCGATGAGGCTCGCTCCAAGCCTGATCCGCTGATGCTTGAGCAGATCCTGGACGAGCTGGGGCTGTCACCCCGGCAGGCGGTAATGATCGGCGACTCTGTTCACGATATGGCGATGGCCGAGGCGATCGCCATGCCGCGCATTGGCGTTACTTGGGGTGTAGATAGCCGCGATGTCCTCAGTCGTCACGGGCCTGTGGCGGTGGTGGATTCCATGGTGGCTCTTCGCGGGCTGTTATAGACGCCTCTCTTTTAAGAGACATCGATCTGATTGATAACAGAAGCCCGGTCTATTGACCGGGCTTTTTATATTCTCGTTCTAGCTTATCTATTCGTCCGCAATCAGGGCAGGGCAATACCGTGGCGCTCCAGCAGCTCGATCAGGCCGATCAGCGGCAGACCGATCAAGGCGTTAGGATCGCGCCCCTCCAGCCCCTTGAACAGAACGATCCCCATCCCTTCACATTTGAAGCTGCCCGCACAATCTAGGGGCAATTCTGCCTCTACATAACGGCGAATGGCGGCTTCATCGAGGTTGCGAAAATGGACGGTGAAAGGCTCCACCAGTTGATGAGCCTCACCGGTTGCGGCATTCACCACGCACAGCCCGGTGTAAAAGGTGACGCTGCGACCTTGAGCCGCCATCAGCTGGGCGATGGCATTGTCGATGGTGCCCGGTTTGCCGAGGATGTGATTATTGCAGACACACACCTGATCAGATCCGATGATCAAGCCGTGATCACGATGTTGGGCGACAGCATCAGCCTTGGCACGAGCCAGTCTTGCCACCAGCGCCTCGGCGGATTCGCCAGCCAGCGGGCGTTCATCCACATCGGGCGCGGCACATTCAAAGGGGAGGCCGAGCTTCTCCAGCAGGGCTTTGCGATAGCGAGAAGTTGAGGCGAGGATCAGATTCTGTGGCATAATCAGGTACCGATGAAAGCAAGTACCGGCATTCTAGGGACTTGTGACGTTAAAATCATCGGCGGTAAGGACTTTTTCCTTTGACTATCAGTTGTTGGACCTATATTATTCGCGCCCTATGCAAAAGGTGAAGTTGCCCGTTAAGGTTGATCCAGTCCGTAGTGCCTTGAAGCTACTCGATTACATCGGGATAGTGGAAAAGTCGCAGATGCCCAGGCTGGAGGAATCAACCGCTGGCTTGCAGAGTGATATCGATGTATCACTGCACTTTGGCAAAGATGTCCAGAAGTTGACCGTTATGAAAGGCACTGCCCATGCCAAGGTTGACCTGGTTTGCCAACGTTGCGGAGAGACATTCGAACACCTCTGTGAAGCTGAATTTATCTACACTCCGCTGTTCGAAAGAACAAACGAGGAAGAACTGCCGGAAGCTTATGAGCCCATTGAGTTGGACGAAAACGGCGAGATAGATCTTCATCAAATCCTGGAGGATGAACTCATCCTCTCGTTGCCTCAAGTCGCAATGCATTCTTTGGATGCATGCCCGAGAGGAAACATGGAGATGACCTGGGGTGAAATCGAACCTGCTGATGAGCGGCCGAATCCCTTTGCAGTTCTTGAAGAGCTTAAACGTAAGTGAATTTAGGAGTTAGCCTACAATGGCCGTACAACAGAACCGTAAAACCCGTGCCAAGCGTGGCATGCGTCGTTCCCACGATGCGCTGACCACCGCTGCCCTGACTGTTGATCAGACCAGTGGCGAAATTCATCGTCGTCACCACGTGACTGCCGATGGTTTCTACCGCGGTAAAAAGGTAATCGCTTAAGGATTGCCTTTGTCTACGCAAACTGTCGCGCTAGACATCATGGGGGGAGATATTGGCCCCTCGGAAACAGTGCCTGCCGCCGTGCAGGCACTGTCTCTTTTACCCCAGCTAAAACTGATCCTGGTCGGCGACCAGCACCAGACCTCCTCTCTGCTGCAGCAACATGGTTTGCTGAATCATCCCCGAGTCCGTTTCGTACATGCATCCCAGGTGGTTGGCATGGGCGATAAACCGATCGTGGCGCTGCGTACTCTGAAAGACTCCTCCATGCGGGTGGTACTCAATCTGGTGAAAGCCGGTGAGGCCGATGCCTGCGTCAGTGCCGGCAATACCGGTGCGTTGATGGCGATGGCCAAGTGCGTGCTCAAATCCCTGCCCGGGGTAGACAGACCTGCCCTTATCAAGGCGCTGCCCACATTGAGCGGCAAGCGCACCGTGATGCTGGATCTCGGCGCCAACGTCAGTTGCGATGCGGATACCTTGCTGCAGTTTGCCGTGATGGGCTCCGTCGTAGCCGAAAAGGTCGAAGGGATTGCATCCCCCCGTGTTGCCTTGCTCAACATCGGCGAGGAGGAGATCAAGGGCAATGATCTGGTACGCCACAGTGCCGAATTGTTGCGTCAGTGCCACGCGCTCAATTATGTCGGGTTCGTCGAAGGGGATCGCATCTTCAGCGGCGACAGCGACGTGATCGTCTGCGACGGTTTTGTCGGCAATGTCGCCCTCAAGACAGCAGAAGGGGTGGTGCGGATGATGGCCCAGCTGGCCGGATATCCCCGCAAGAAACGCACTTTTCTTGGCCGGATCGCCGGATTTATGTTCAAACGGCGTTTTTCTTACCTGAACCCCGACCAGTATAACGGGGCAAGTCTGTTAGGATTGCGCGGCATTGTGGTAAAAAGTCATGGGCGGGCCGAACGGCGCGCTCTGTGTAATGCGATCCTGCTGGCCGCACAAGAGGCCAAACATCAACTTCCACTGCAAATAGCAGATCGCCTTGAAGCTGTCTTCTCTGACAGGGATCTATAAGAACTCTATGCATAGCAAAATTCTGGGTACTGGCAGCTACCTGCCGAGTTCAGTGCGTACCAACGCCGATCTCGAGCAGATGGTTGAGACCAGTGATGAGTGGATCGTGGAACGCACCGGTATCCGTGAGCGCCGTATTGCCGGGGCTGACGAAACCGTTGCCACCCTCTCTTACCAGGCCGCCCTGCGCGCCCTGGATGCAGCCGGTCTGACCGCTGCCGATCTCGATATGATAGTGCTGGCCACCACCAGTGCTGAAAATGCCTTCCCGGCTGCCGCCTGCGAGCTGCAGGGGCTACTCGGTGTTCCGGGCATTCCTGCCTTTGACGTGGCTGCAGCCTGCGCCGGTTTCACCTACGCACTCTCCATTGCCGATCAGTTCGTCAAATCCGGCGCTGCCCGCCATGTGCTGGTCGTCGGGGCCGATGTACTCTCCCGCATGTGCGATCCACAAGATCGCGGCACCATCATCCTGTTTGGTGACGGGGCAGGGGCTGTGATTGTCGGTGCCAGCGAGACGCCGGGTATCCTCTCTACCCATCTTCATGCCGATGGCCGTTATGGCGAGCTGCTCAAGCTGCCTCATCCCCGTCGCGGCATGCCGGGTGCCGAGCTCGAAGCCTACATGTATATGAAGGGCAACGATGTCTTCAAGGTCGCGGTCACCCGTTTGAGCGAGATCGTAACCGAGACGTTGGCCGCTGCTGGCATCGAACCGAGCGAGCTGGACTGGCTGGTGCCGCATCAAGCCAACTTCCGCATCATCAGTGCCACCGCCAAGAAGCTGGGTATGAGCCTCGATAAAGTGGTACTGACCCTCGACAAGCACGGCAACACTTCTGCTGCGTCCGTCCCTGTCGCCTTCGATGAAGGGGTGCGGGATGGCCGGATCAAACCGGGTCAGCTGGTACTGCTGGAAGCCTTTGGCGGCGGTTTTGCCTGGGGCTCGGCGCTGGTTCGCCTCTGATCTTCGGCGGGATGGTGCGCCCATCATCCCGTCACCGATTTCATTTTTGTCTTATCTAAAAGGAATCAATGATGACCCAATTTGCCATTGCCTTCCCGGGACAAGGTTCCCAGTCCGTTGGCATGCTGGCCGAGCTGGCCGAACAACATGCCGTGATCAAGGAGACCTTCGCCGAGGCGAGTCAGGTGCTGGGTTATGACCTGTTTGCCCTGGTGATGAATGGTCCGGTTGAAGATCTGAACAAAACTTGGCGCACCCAGCCTGCGCTGCTGACAGCCTCTGTCGCCCTGTGGCGCCTGTGGCAACAGCAGGGTGGGGCAACGCCTGCCATGATGGCGGGTCACAGCCTGGGTGAGTACTCCGCGCTGGTTTGCAGCGGCGCACTCGATTTTGCCGATGCGGTCAAACTGGTCGAGCTGCGTGGTCTGGCCATGCAGGAAGCGGTACCGGAAGGCACCGGCGCCATGGCGGCCATCATCGGTCTGGATAACGAATCCATCGCCGCCAACTGCGAAAAAGCGGCAGAGGGGCAGGTGGTCTCTCCGGTCAACTTCAACTCCCCGGGCCAGGTGGTTATCGCCGGTCACAAAGAGGCCGTTGAGCGCGCCAACGTGCTGATGAAAGAGTCGGGCGCCAAGCGTGCGCTGCCGCTGCCGGTCTCCGTGCCGTCTCACTGCGCGCTGATGAAACCTGCCGCAGAAAAACTGGCAGCTGCGCTGGACGGGATCGAGATCAAGGTTCCAACTATCGCGGTCATCAATAATGTCGACGTATCCTGTGAACAGGATCCGGCCGCCATCAAGCAAGCGCTGGTACGTCAGCTGTTCAGCCCGGTTCGTTGGACCGAGACTGTCGAGCGGATGGCCAATGAGGGGGTTACCCTCGAGATCGAGATGGGACCGGGCAAAGTGTTGACCGGGCTCGCCAAGCGCATCGACAAGCGCGTGGAAGGTATTCACGCCAACGATGCAGCCTCTTTCGAGCAGGCGCTGGCCCAGATCAAGTAAACAGGAGCAAGAGATGAGCTTTACCGATAAGGTTGTGTTGGTGACCGGTGCCAGTCGTGGCATCGGCCGTGCGATTGCCGAAACATTCGTGGCCCGTGGCGCGAAAGTGGTCGGTACGGCGACCAGCGAGAGCGGTGCCGAGGCGATCAGCGCCTATCTGGGCGACAATGGTTGCGGCATGGCACTGAACGTGACCAGCCAGGAATCCATCGAAGCCGTCTTCGCCGCCATCAAGGCGCGCTTTGGCGACATCGACATCCTGATCAACAACGCGGGGATCACCCGTGACAACCTGTTGATGCGGATGAAAGATGACGAGTGGAACGAGATCATCGATACCAATCTGACCTCGCTTTACCGTCTGAGCAAACCGGTGTTGCGTGCCATGATGAAGAAACGTCACGGTCGCATCATCAGCATTGGCTCCGTGGTGGGAACCATGGGCAATGCCGGTCAGGTCAACTATGCTGCCGCCAAGGCCGGTCTGGTTGGTTTTACCAAATCGTTGGCGCGGGAAGTGGCATCCCGTGGTATCACAGTGAACGCGGTTGCCCCCGGTTTCATCGAAACCGACATGACCCGTGCCCTGAATGACGATCAACGTGCCGGCATCATGAGTCAGGTGCCTGCCGCCCGTTTGGGTGATCCAAAAGAAATTGCCGCAGCTGTGGTATTCTTGGCTTCTGATGAAGCAGCCTATATCACCGGCGAAACCCTGCATGTTAATGGCGGGATGTACATGGTGTAATCAATTTGTCGTGAGATCTGTTCAAATTTGCGATAGTACGCCGAAGTTTGGCACATTTCGTGGTTTGACCAGCGGCAAGCTACTTGCAAACTCACGTCAATTGAATAAACTACCCCAACCAGACGCAAATAGCGTATTTTTAAAGGAAAATTCAGGTCATGAGCAACATCGAAGAACGCGTAAAGAAAATCATCATCGAACAACTGGGTGTTAAAGAGGAAGACGTTAAGAACGCTGCCTCCTTCGTCGACGACCTGGGCGCTGACTCTTTGGATACCGTTGAACTGGTAATGGCGCTGGAAGAAGAATTCGATACCGAAATTCCTGATGAAGAAGCCGAGAAGATCACCACTGTTCAAGCGGCTATCGACTACATCACCGCTAATCAGGAATAAGTTCCTGTTCTGAAAGAAGCGGCCCAAGGGCCGCTTCTTTTGTATTTGTTCCTTTTCAAAACACCTCTCGGAGACTACCTCAGTGTCAAAACGCAGAGTCGTGGTGACCGGCTTGGGGATGCTTTCCCCGGTGGGTAACACTGCCGAATCCAGCTGGCAAGCACTGCTCAACGGGCAGAGCGGCATTTCTCTTATCGAACACTTTGATGCCAGCGAGTTTGCAACCCGCTTCGCAGGTCTGGTCAAGGATTTCGATCCCGAGCAGTACGGTATCAACCGTAAAGACGCTCGCAAGATGGATCTCTTCATTCAATACGGCATCGCGGCCGGTATGCAGGCGCTGGATGATTCCGGCCTGACCATCAATGAAGAGAATGCCGAGCGTGTCGGCGTGGCGATTGGCTCCGGTATCGGCGGTCTGGGTCTGATTGAACAGAACCACGAAAGTTTGGTCAACGGCGGCCCGCGCAAGATCAGTCCCTTCTTCGTTCCGTCCACCATCATCAATATGGTGTCCGGTCATCTTTCCATCATGAAAGGTCTGCAAGGGCCGAACATCGCCGTGACGACCGCCTGTACCACTGGTACCCATGCCATCGGCATTGCTGGCCGGATGATCGCTTACGGTGATGCCGACGTGATGGTCGCCGGCGGTGCCGAGAAAGCCTCCACCGCGATGGGGATGGGTGGTTTTGCTGCCGCCAAGGCACTCTCCAACCGCAACGACGAGCCGCAAAAAGCGAGCCGTCCGTGGGATAAGGATCGCGACGGTTTCGTGCTGGGTGACGGTGCCGGGGTACTGGTGCTGGAAGAGTACGAACACGCCAAGGCCCGTGGCGCCAAGATCTACGCCGAGCTGGTCGGTTTTGGTATGAGCGGTGACGCGTACCACATGACTGCGCCTCCTGCAGATGGCAACGGTGGTGCTCGCGCCATGAAAAATGCCATCAAGGATGCCGGCATTGCCCCCGAGCAGATTGGTTACATCAACGCGCACGGCACCTCCACCCCGCTGGGTGATGTGGCTGAACTGCGTGGCATGAAGTCGGTGTTTGGTGAGCACGCCAAATCCCTGATGGTCAGCTCCACCAAGTCGATGACTGGTCACCTGCTGGGTGCAGCTGGCGCCATCGAGGCGATCATCACTGTGCTGGCCCTGCGCGATCAGATTGCACCGCCCACCATCAACCTGGACAACCCGGATGATGAGTGCGATCTGGATCTGGTGCCTCATGTGGCCAAGCCAGGCAGCTTCGAGTACGCCCTTTCCAACTCGTTTGGTTTTGGCGGCACCAATGGCTCACTGATCTTCAAACGCGTATAATTTGCCGCAGGGCAAAGACACAGGCCCGATACTGCCGGTATCGGGCCTTTTTTATCGGAGGGATCCCTTTGCTTATCAATGGCATGAAGCTTGATACGATCTCGGCCCATGATCGGGGGCTGGCCTATGGTGACGGTCATTTCACCACCATGGCGGTCAGGGAGGGCCGCGTGTTGCAGTGGCCTGCCCATCTGGCACGGCTGCAGCTGGCTAACAACCGGCTGGGATTGGTTGAGCCTGACTGGGATCTCTTGACCCGGGAGGTTGAAGAGATGGTGGTCGACCAGTCACAATGCGTGGCCAAGGTGATCCTGACCCGCGGCGAGGGGGGGCGGGGCTATGATGGCAGCGGATGTCAACACACAACCCGGATTGTCACTCTGGCGCCATTTCCCACTCACTATGGCCAGTGGCAACAGGTGGGGATCGAGATGGTGGTGTGCCGCCAGCGGATTGGCGATGCACCTATGCTTGCCGGGCTTAAAACCTTGAATCGTCTGGAGCAGGTATTGCTAAAAAGCGAACTTGTCAGCCGGAATGCAGTCGAAGGGATAGTGCTTAACAGTCGCGGTGTTCTCATTGAAGGGGTCAGTGCCAATCTGTTTTGGCGTCGGGGCAAGACGGTGTTTACGCCCGATCTCGCCCGCGGTGGTGTCGATGGCATCATGCGCCGCCAGGTGATGGCGATGTTGAAACAGATGAGTATTGAGTTGCGTGTGGTAGAGGCTCCGCTGGAGTCACTATGGCAGGCGGAAGAGGTGTGGCTCACCAATACCCTGATGGGGATCGTGCCGGTCAATGGCATAGAGGATATTCACTATCCCCCAGCGGTATTGAGTCGCCGTTTACAGGAGCGTTTGGTCATTGAAGTTTAATCGGCTTTACACCCTGCTCGCGGGGGCGGCACTGACGGTAGCCGCTGCCGGGGGCTATGTACATTACAAATTGCAACAGGTAGAGACGCTCACCAACAAGGGGCCGACCCGGCTCTTTACGGTGGAGAAGGGCGCCCATGCGGCGCGCCTCATCGCCGAACTGGGGGAGGGGGAAACCAGCCCTTGGGCGGTGCGGCTCTGGCTGCGCAGCCACCCCGAACTGGTGGCCATCAAATCGGGCACCTACGAAATCAAGGAAGGGGCCCCTCTCAAGGAGACCCTTTCTCTGTTCGCATCGGGCAAGGAGTTTCACTTCAGCCTCACCTTCGTCGAAGGTTCCCGTTTCGAGGATTGGCAGAAGCAGCTCTCCAGCGCCCCATACCTTGAGCGATTGACCGTTGAGCAATCCGAAGCCGACTTGGCGCAGGAGCTCGGCATTGAGAATGGCAAGCTGGAGGGGTGGTTCTTGCCGGAAACCTACGCCTATACCACCCATGCCAGCGATCTCTCGATCTTGCGCCGCGCCCATCAGGATATGGAGACCTTCCTGCAGCAGAGCTGGGAAAAACGTCAGGCTAACCTGCCTTACAAAACGCCCTATGAGGCGTTGATCATGGCCTCCATTATCGAGAAAGAGACCGGTCAGCCGGACGAGCGGGCGCAGATCGCCTCCGTATTCGTCAACCGTCTGCGTTTGGGCATGAAGTTGCAGACTGATCCCACCGTCATTTACGGGGTGAAGGATCGCTACGACGGCAACATTCGCCGCAGTGATCTGACCGACAAGAATCCCTACAACACTTATGTGATCGACGGTCTGCCGCCCACGCCCATCGCCATGCCGGGCAAGGCCTCCATCGAAGCAGCGCTCAACCCCAAATCGACCGACTATCTCTACTTTGTCGCCAAGGGGAGCGGTGCTCACTATTTCTCCAAGACCCTCGATGAACACAATCGGGCGGTTCGTGAGTACATATTGAAGAAACCCTAATGTCTAAATTTATTGTGATCGAAGGATTGGAAGGGGCAGGGAAGAGCTCGGCCGTTCGTTATGTGACCGACTATCTGCAGCGCCACGGCATCAACCGGATCGAGTGCACCCGCGAGCCGGGTGGTACGCCACTGGCCGAGCGGATGCGGGCTATCGTCAAAGAGGTGCACGACGAGCGCCTCACCATCGAGGCGGAATTGCTGCTGATGTATGCCTCGCGGGTACAACTGGTGGAGACCCGCATCAAACCCGCGCTGGCCGACGGTGTCTGGGTGGTGGGGGATCGCCACGATCTCTCCTCCCAGGCCTATCAGGGTGGCGGCCGTGGTATCGATGCCCAGCTTATCGGAGCCATCAAGCAGGCGGTGCTCGGCAACTTCAAGCCGGATCTCACCCTCTATCTCGATATCGATCCCGCCCTTGGCTTGCAGCGTGCTCGCCATCGCGGCGAGCTGGATCGCATCGAACTGGAGCAACTGAGCTTCTTCGAGCGTACCCGAACTCGTTATCTCGAACTGGCCGCCAAGGATGATTCCATTGTGGTGATCGATGCGGCGCAAACGCCGGAACAGGTCAAAGCTGCCATCGAGCGTGCATTGGAGCACTATCTGTCGAACGAGCCGCTATGTATCCCTGGCTGATCCCCGACTGGCATGCCCTGAGCCAGACGGCCCAGTCCGGTCGTCTCGGCCACGCTTGGTTGTTGCTGGGCGATCCCGGTCTTGGCAAGGAGCAACTGGCCGAGCGGCTGGCACGTTTGCACCTTTGCCAGCAACCGGATCGCGGAGAGCCGTGCGGCCACTGCCACTCTTGCCAGCTGTTTGACAAGGGCAACCACCCGGATCTCGGCACCATAACTCGCGACAGCAAGACCATCGGGGTCGAGGCCATTCGCGAGATCTGCACCCGGCTACAGGGCTCTGCCCAGCTCGGCCGTGGCAAGGTGGTGATCATTCCTGATGCGGAGCGAATGACCGAATCGGCGGCCAACGCCCTGTTGAAAACCCTGGAAGAGCCGGCCGGCGACAGCTTGCTGTTGCTGATCGCTTCCCAGGTTTCCCGGTTGCTTCCCACCATTCTCAGTCGCTGTCACAAACATGTCTGTCAGTTGCCTGCGGAAGGGGAGACAGTGCGCTGGTTGGCCGAGCAGGGTCATCAGGCCACTCTGGCTCAGGTGCGGATCTGTCAGGGGGCCCCGCTGCGGGTACTCGACTATATCGAGCAGCAACAGGACGGTACTCGCCGCGAATTGCTGGAACAGTTTGTCGCCCTGAGTCAAAGTCCGGTCAAGGCGACGGCACTGTGCAGCCAGCTTGGTCAGGAGACGCAGGTCAGGTTGCACTGGTTGCAGCTCTTCTTGTGCGATGCCCTGAAAACCCAGGCCGGATGTGGTCACCATCAGCTGGCAATGCCTGATCTGGCCATCTTGAGTCAACGTTTGGCGGAGCAGCACTCCAGCGAAAAACTGCTGGAGGCAGAACAAGATCTGGTTGCCCTGAAAGCGGCATGCCAGCCGGGTCAGCTCTCCAATCCCACCATCCATCTGATGAACTGGCTCAGTCGCTGGTTATAAGTACCAACAAGCAGAAAGGTTTTATATGTTACTCGTTGATTCCCACTGTCATCTTGATCGCCTCAGCTATGGCAGCAAGCAGACCAGCTTGGCTGATGTACTGGCAAAGGCCGCGAAACTGGACGTGGGATATTTTCTCTGTGTCAGTGTGACTCAGGCACAGTTCCCGACCATGCTCGAGGCGATCGCTCCCTATCCCCAGGTATTTGCCTCCTGCGGGGTACACCCGCTCAATCAGGAACCCGGTGTCGATGCCGAGTTGCTGCTCAAGCAAGCTGCCGATCCACGGGTGGTGGCCATCGGTGAGACCGGTCTCGATTACTTTTACTCGCCCGAGAACAAGGACGTTCAGCAAGCCTCTTTCCGCGAACATATCCGGGTTGCGCGCGCGTTGAACAAGCCGCTGATCATCCATACCCGCGATGCCCAGCAAGATACCTTGCAGATCATGCGCGAAGAGGGCGCTGATCAGGTTGGCGGTGTGCTGCACTGCTTCACCGAATCCCTCGAAATGGCGCAAGCTGCGATGGCGATGGGGTTCTATATCTCCATCTCCGGGATCGCCACCTTCAAAAATGCGTCTGCATTGCAAGAGGTGGTCAAGGCTCTGCCCCTCGACAGATTGCTGGTCGAAACCGACTCGCCCTATCTTGCACCCGTGCCGCATCGGGGGAGGGAGAACGAACCCGCCTTTGTGCGAGATGTTGCCCAGTTTATTGCTGATCTGCGCCATATTCCGCTTAACGAATTGGCAGAAGCCACCAGCCGGAATTTCTTTGAACTCTTCAAGCTGGCGAAAAAATAATCCCCAAGCCCCGTTGCTCGGGGCTTTTTATATTTCAAATACCAAGCTGATTACCCACCTGAAAATCAACCTAGCACAACGTTATCTCTCACCTACCCAGTCAATTCAACTCGTTCATCCATACAAAACTGGGTGAATGATATTCCGATGTTTCGTTTTTTCACTGTGGTCGAAGGGTATTAAGCATCAGGCTATAAGTATCGATAATATTCATTATCGATACTTGATGTATGGGGAGGATCCTGTAAGATCCTCTCAAACTTCATATGAATCATAGAGTTCCGTGGCATATCCATCCTTGTCCAATCCAGCTCATCAGTCACTGCAGACTGTTTTTGATGCACAGCTAAATAGTCGGGCACGCCGCTTTTTGCGCAGTGCAAAAGCGGATTCCACACTCAATGCCTATCAGGCGGATACCCGTATTTTTGTCTTCTGGTGTCAATTGCACGGGCTGGATCCACTGCAAACCACCCATCACGACATCATGAATTTTCTCGCTGATCAGGCCGACGGCGTATTGGCCGACTGGATATGGCTGGATAAAGAGGAGGGGAAGGGAGAGCTGCGTGATGGCGAGCCTCGAAAACCGGCAACCCTGGTGAGACGGCTTGCCGGGATCCGTTATGCCTTCAAGCAGAAAGGCATTCATCCCATGCCCACCGAACATCCCGAAATCAAGGAGATGATGCGCGGCATTGTCAGGTTGGGGGATAACCGTAAACACAAAACCGGCGCCCTGACGCTGCAACCATTGACCCAGGTGCTGGATGGCATCGACACCGGTGATCTGGCTGGTTTGCGTGATCACACCCTGCTGCTCTTGATGTTCAGTGGCGCCTTGCGCCGCTCGGAAGCAGCCCGAATTGAGGTGAGCGATCTCGATTTTGTGGGGCAGGGGATCCGCCTTCGCCTCAAACCGAGCAAACATCAGCTGCATGAAACCGAGATCGCCCTGATCCCGGGCAAGCATTACTGCCCCGTCTCGGCACTACAAAAGTGGCTACACAAAAGCCGGATCAGCGAGGGGCCACTATTTCGGCGCATGAATCGTTGGGGTCAACTGATGGCCGAACCGCTCGGCCCTCAGGGCATCAATCTGATGATCAAGCGCCGAACCGGCCAAACCATTGACGATCTCTACGTCAGTGGCCACAGCCTGCGTCGCGGGTTCATCACCTCGGCGGTGACTGCCGGAAAGCCGATGAACAAGATCATTGAAGTCACTCGCCACAAGGATATGCGAACCCTGCAGGAGTACTTCGATGACGCCCACAAATTCTCCGATCATGCCCTTGATGGCTTGCTTTGACACAACTGCGTCACTTCATTTTTTATGTTAAATGATATCTTGTTGATCTGATGATATATTTGCCGTGCAGCCTGCAGCCCAAAGGGGAAGGGCCATCTTCCTATGGATAATGGCATGTGATGAGAGATAACAAATCCGGAAATGGAACATCGCAAGGACATATGAGCCAAGAAATGACAGTGCGTGAAGAGCAAGAGGCGGTGCCCCAAAACAATGCCGAGCGGCAGCGCCAACATGTAAAACGCAAGCAGGAGACCCATACCCGGCTGCAATGCTGGATCAGCAATCGCCACGCCGAACGATTGGCCGCACTGGGTCTTCATCTCGAAGACAGTCAGGCATCACTCATCGAGCAGGCGATCGATCTGCTCTACCAACATGAGCTGGGTAGAGAACCTCCGTTTGAAAACAGAGTCGCCACACAGGTCGAAGAGACCGTTGAATAGACACAAGAGTGAAGTAACAGCGATACGTGAAGAGATAAAAAAAGCCAGGTACGAATTCCTTGTACCTGGCATAGGGGAATTGGCTCCTTGCAGAGCCGTGCGCTAACTGGTGTTCGGATTGCCTTAAGCTTAGACAAGGCTCAAGGCTTTTCAAGATCCGAAGAAAAGTTCAACCAGAGTGTGGGTATTTCAGACTCGTTCAAGTGCTTATGCACCGAACGGCCCACTACGCATTGAACAGATTGTTGTCACGCACCAGCTCGCGGGGGAGGGCATTCTTGACCCGACTACCCACCCATTTCCCCATCCCCAGGGTATGTCCCTGATAGCGGACGATCACCTCGCCAGTGCCCGCATCCTGTTCTGGCCAGACGTCCCGCCCCATCATGAATTCCCGCGCATTGGCGCTATCAAGCTCAACCACGCCCTTGCTCGCTTTATCGCCATAGGCCAGTGCCCACTCATGAGTGAGGCGATAACCTTTCTTGAAGGTCTCGGCCAACTTGATGCCGATGCGATCGAAGCGCAGCTTGCCCTGCACCTCATCAAACAGCTGGGGGAAGAGCCAGATCTCGTCATTGCGGCCAAACAGTTGACCCTGCGGTGCCACCCCGAAGTTGGCTTCGATCTCGCGCAACATGGGTTCCGCCTCTTTGGCAGGAAGCGGCGCAAAAGGGAATTTACCCAGCTTGCCAGGCTTGAACATGGTGTTGGGCACCGAGTGATGCTTGCGCAATCTGGCGACGAAAAAGCCTTCACTATCGAAGATCTGGGGCCAAACGTGCAGGTATCCTTCGTATGTACAGGCCTGCTCTGCATGGGGGAACAGGTCTGCCAGCGAGTCAAAACTCAAGGCATCGCCAAACTTGTCCAGCAGGGATTGGCAGACCGCCTGATTCTCCTGTTCACTCAAGGTACAGGTGGAGTAGACCAGTACGCCACCCGGTTTCAAGGCATGGAAGGCACTCTCCAGCAGCCCCTGCTGCACCGCCGCGATCTCGTCGATGCTCTCGATACTCCAGTTGCGCAGTGCATCTTCATCCTTGCGCACCGTACCTTCACCGGAGCAGGGGGCATCGAGCAGGATGGCGTCGAAGGTCTCCGGCAACCACTGGCCAAATACCTTGGCATCAAAATGGGTCATCCCCACATTGGTCACGCCGCAGCGCTGGATATTGGCGCTGAGCACTTTCAACCGGCTGCTGGAAAACTCGTTGGCAACAAGCATTCCCTGATTGTTCATCAGAGCCGCGATCTGGGTGGTCTTGGAGCCGGGGGCCGCCGCCGCATCCAGCAACATGCCATCCGCTTTGATCTTGTCGCTGGCAAAGAGTGCCGTCACCGGCAGCATGGAGCTCGCTTCCTGAATGTAGAAGAGCCCGCTCAAGTGCTCGGCGGTGTTGCCAAGGGGGACAGTTTCATCGCTGCGGGTCAGCCAGAAGCCGGTATCACACCAGGGCACAGGGTCGAGCTGCCAACCCAGTGGCTCCATCAGGGCGACGAAATCCGAGACGGCTATCTTCAAGGTGTTGACCCGAATGCTGCGGCGCAGCGGACGTCGACAACTGGCCACAAAGTCTTCCATCGAGAGATGGGCCGGCATGATGGCCGCAATGTGGCGTAAAAAGTAATCGGGAAGGAAGGTGTTGTCGTGCACTGTGCCGTCTCGTTGACCGAAAAAGAGGGGCGATATCCTACCACAAGGCTAAGAATATTCTGAATCTGAACCCTATCAACAAGCACCGGAATATAAAAAAGCCCGGCACAGTGCCGGGCTTTGATGAGATACAAAGGGAAGAGATCAGGGCTGGATACGCGGACTCCACTCCAGCCACTCTTTCTCGGCCTTGCCGTAGAGGGGATAGCTGTGTCCTGCCTTGACGGTTGGACCCATCTCTTTCTCCGGCGTATTGAAAGCAATGCCGCCGGCCAGCAGGCTCTGTACTGTCTCGACTTCTATGGTACCCCCGGTCAGGCCGATATCCGCCTTGACCCCGGAGACATTCCAGAAACGGGAGTTGGCCCGCACCAGATGGGCATACTCCTGATCGACGTTAACGTCGATCACCACCTCGCTACCATCCCGAGCCAGCGCCACCCTGGTGACACTGCCCACCACCATCTTGCGAAACAGCAGCGGGCTGCCGACGCTCAGGCCATTGACGGAGGGGCTCTTGAGGGTCAGTGCCAGACCCAAAGGGCCGACCTGACTCAAGGGGAAGCGATCTTTGCCAGCGCCTTTACCCGGTTGTGCCTCTACAAATGCCCCCTTGATCAGGGTATCGAGGTGCGCAACGCCGCCTAATCCCAGCTTGGCTTGCACCAGAGTAAAGCGGGCGCCGGACTGCAGGAAACGCTCGGCATAGTGGCCATCGAGTTCCGCCTTGAAGATCACCTGACCCAGTGACGGCTCCAACTCGATCTCTTCAATTTTGCCGATATCGACACCGCGATAGCGGATCGGGCTGCCAATCCCGAGCCCCGGATTGCTCTCTGCCACCAGTGACAGCTGGCGCACCTTGGCCTTGGCTTGCTCCCTGGAATCGAACAGTTGATGACTGCTGCGGCCATTGGCCAGCCGATCGAACTCGATGGCACCGCGCAGCAAGGTACCGAGGTTGCCCACCTTGACCTGCACCCCATCGACCCGCACCTTGGTGTCGATGGCCGGTTTTTTCCAGAACTGGGGTTGCTGGGCGAGGAGGGGAGCATAGACCCCATCAATCTCGAGTTCGATCTCGACCCCCTCTTTGGCGGCGCGTAGCTGTTTGACCTTGCCCGCTTCCAGCCCCAGATAGAGCACAGGCGAGCCAATGCCAATGCCATCGGCCTGATCTGCTTTGAGCAACCAGCGCTGGGGCTTGGCATCACGGGTGCCGAGTAGTGCCAGCTCCTGACTCGGGTAGAGACGGTTAATCCGCTCGCCACTGCTGGCTTGTACCAGCTTGATCCCGCCCCCCAGCCAAGCACTGGCCGGACTGGTTTCTACTTTGATGCCACTCAGATCGGCATCAATCTGCAACGGGGCGGCGCGATAGAAGCGAGCACGATTGAGCAGATGGCCATAATTTGGCGCCATCACCAGCTCGATGCTTGCATTGCCACGCGTATCCAGGGTCAGCTGGCTGATGCGGCCTACCTGTAATCCCTTGTACCAGACCGGCGCATCCTGATTCAGTCCAGCCAGATCGTCGGCCTGCAGCGTCACTTTGGTGCCGCTCTGGGGGGCGCGATCGGTCAGGGTCATCTTCTGTGCCGGTTTGCCCACCACATAGTCGAGACGAATGGCAGGGCCGGAGAGCAGGCGATCCGCATGCTGCACGCCGATCGCGGAGAGGGAGACGCTCTCCCACACCAGTTGACTCTTGTCGGTAATGCGATAAGCCTGCTCCGGGTTGATCAGCGCTGTGACCATCCGGCCTTTATCGGTAAGCCGAATGGGGTCGATACGACCGATCTCGATCCCCTCATAGAGGATGGGCATCCCCTCCTTGACCGGAAGATCGCCAGCCGCAATGTCGATACGCTCGCCGCGCGCTGCTTCCGCCAGCCCTTTATAAAGGACGAAAGTCTGTCCCTTCTCAGGTTTCGGTGAATCTTTGGGCGAGTCAAAGGCAATGCCGCCGCTCAGGATGGAGGTGAGGCTGCCAGCCTCCACGCTCACCCCGGCCAGACTGAAGGAGCCCTTGATACCGCTGATATTCCAGAAGCGGGTATCGGCTTTGACCAGATGTTCGAAACGTGGCTCGATCACCAGATCCAGAATGACGTTCTGGTTGTCCTGACCCAGACGGGTATTGATGACGCTGCCCACCTCGATACCGCGGAAATAGAGCTTGGCGCCAATCCCAACCGAACCCAGCGAATCGGCGGTCAGGTGCAGCATGCGCCCCTGAGCCTGATAGCCGGGAGGAGGGCCCTCCAGTGCATCGAAGGTCTCCTCCAGCGGATTGCTTTCACGCCCCGGTTGCAGGTTGATGTAGTTGCCGGAGACCAGGGTATCGAGGCCGGAGATCTCGGTGAGCGACGCCTTGGGGCTCACCAGCCAGAAGTCGGATCCCTTGCGGATAAGCGGTCTGGCACGGCTGTCAATCTTGGCCATCACCGCAATCTTGCGGCCATCTTCAGCCAGCTCCAGCTCTTGCACCACGCCGATGGCCACCCCCTGATAACGAACCTGGGTTTTACCCGGCAAGATGCCGTTGCCCTGGGCGAAGTTGATCTGGATAAGCTGGCCACGGCTCAATACCTGCTGATAGAGAAAGCCACCTGCCAGCAGCAGGGCTATCAGGGGTAACAGCCAGACCGGCGATAACCAGCGGCGCTTTTCGATGACGGGTTCAGCCCCGATCATAGTGACTCCTTATTGGCTGGATTAAACAGCGCATCAGACAAAAACAGAGAAATCATTAACGGGCCGCCTTGTCCCACAGTAAACGGGTATCGAGCATGCGGGCCGACATCATGGTCAGCACTACCACACCGGCAAAGGCGGTGGCTCCGGGGCCTGCGCGGACACTCAGCAGCACACCCCGATCGACCAGTGCCACCATCAGCGAAATCACGAACAAGTCCAGCATCGACCAGCGACCGATAAAATCGATCACCCGATACATCACCAGTTGGCGCTTGCGCCGCACCGGTTTGGCCCGCTGCAACTGCCAGCAGATCCAGCCCAGCCCCAATATTTTTCCCACTGGCACCAGTATGCTGGCGGTGAGAACTATGGTGGCAATCCCGCTCATTTTGCTGCGATAGAGCATCATGATACCGCTGAAGATGGTATCTGACTGCAGTAACCCCTTGTTGTAGAAATGGGTAATGGGCAACAGATTGGCAGGCAACAACATGAAGGTGGCGAGCGCCAGCAAGCCCCACGACCAGGCGAGGGAGCGGGGAATGCGCACCTGCAATTTGCTGCTGCAACGGGGGCAGACTGCCCCGGCTTGATAGCGCACCAGCAGACCGCAGGTATGGCAGCGGCAGAGCCCCATCTCACGGGCACTGGTCATGTTCCGGCTCCTTTAACGGGATCCGCGCCCAGTAGGGGGCGGGGTCAAACAGGATCAGCAGGGTCATGTTGAGCAGCATCAAAATACCGAGGCTGAGCAAGCCGCCACCGAGGCGCACATCGGCGATGTCGATCAGTTTGAACAGGGCAACCAGCAGGCTGACGATATAGACCTCCAGCATGGCCCAGTGGCGAAACACCTCGACCAGCTTCAAAGTGACGGGAAGAATGTGCCAACGTTTGGCCAGACCCGAAGCCAGCACAAAGATCCCCGCCAATAATCCCACTGGCGCCAACACGGCGCACCAGAGCACCAGGCTGGCCACCCACCATTCGCCCTCGCCAAACAGCACCAGAATACCGCGCAGCAGGTCGGCGTCGGTATTGACCCCAGCCAGGCGCAGATAGATCAGCGGTTCAAAAAAGGCGGAGGGCAGCAGCAGAAATCCGGTGATGGTCAGGGCCATCAA
This sequence comes from Aeromonas sp. 75A, assembly GCF_051919425.1. NCBI lineage: Bacteria > Pseudomonadati > Pseudomonadota > Gammaproteobacteria > Aeromonadales > Aeromonadaceae > Aeromonas > Aeromonas sp. 75A. The sequence continues at coordinate 4,359,449 of NZ_JBQBES010000002.1, forward strand.
CTGGGAGGGACGAAAGGCATAACGGCCATAGAGATGTTGGTGACAACGCGGGCAGTGGGCATGGCGACGCAGCGGCAGTGCTTTGCGCTGGATCAGCAAGTCGCACGCCGGACAGACAATCACGGAACCGGGCTCCATCATACAATTCAACCTGTTGAAGCAATTGGTGAAATTTACCCTAAAACCGGTTCCCTGTCTTGCCTGCCTCCTTAATGTTACGAAAGTATAATTGACGTTAACGTAAACGTGATATTAGATGTTCAAACCAGACAGATGAAAGGAGTCATGATGTCCAGTTTGCCCCCCTCGGCAGGGCTGCGTTTTCGCACCGCTCTTGCCAACGAAAAGCCACTACAGATCGTCGGCACCATCAACGCCTATATGGCGCTGATGGCCGAGCGCAGCGGCTTTCAGGCGATCTACCTCTCGGGGGCCGGTGTCGCCAACGCCTCCTACGGCCTGCCGGATCTCGGCATGACCTCCCTCAACGACGTGCTGATCGATGCAGAGCGGATCACTGCTGCCACCCGGGTGCCGCTTCTGGTTGATATCGACACCGGCTGGGGCGGGGCATTCAATATCGCCCGCACCATTCGCGCGTTCGAGCGAGCCGGGGTTGCCGCCGTCCATATGGAAGATCAGGTGGCCCAAAAGCGCTGCGGCCACCGTCCCAACAAGGCGGTGGTCACGCTGGAGGAGATGTGCGATCGCATCAAGGCAGCAGTGGATGCCCGCGAGAATAGCGAGTTCGTCATCATGGCCCGCACCGATGCACTGGCGGTGGAGGGGATGGAGTCTGCTCTTGAACGCACCGCTGCCTATGTGGCCGCCGGTGCCGACATGATCTTCGCCGAAGCGGTGACCGAGCTTGCCCAGTACGACCAGTTCAAGCTGGCGGCCAAAGTGCCGATCCTCGCCAACATGACCGAGTTCGGTAAAACCGAGCTGTTTGACAAAGAGTTGCTCGCCGCCCACGGGGTCGACATGGTGCTCTACCCGTTAAGCGCCAACCGCGCAGCCAATCAGGCCGCCCTCAACGTCTATCAACATATTCGCCAGGATGGTCATCAAAGGGCCGTCGTGGAGACCATGCAGACCCGGGAGTCACTCTACGACTTCCTCGGATATCACCACTACGAGCAGACACTGGATCGTCTGTTTACAGCCAAGGAATAGGAGGCAGCTTATGGGACAGCAAAAACCGTTGGGCGGGGCCGGTCTGCGCGGTCAAAGCGCAGGGGAGACCAGTATCTGCACAGTAGGCAAGAGCGGCACCGGTCTTACCTATCGCGGCTATGACATCAAGGAGCTGGCCGACAGCGCTCAGTTCGAGGAGGTCGCCTATCTGCTGCTCAAGGGGGAATTGCCCGGTGAGCAGCAGCTTGACGCCTACAAGCGCGAACTGCGTCGCCTGCGCACCTTGCCCCTGCCGCTGCTGGAGGTACTGGAGCGCATTCCCGCCGATGCCCATCCCATGGATGTGCTGCGCACCGGCTGTTCCATGCTCGGCGATCTGGAGCCGGAAGATGGTTTCGAGCATGAGCATGAAGTGGCGGATCGGCTGCTGGCCGCCTTTCCGGGCATTCTGATCTACTGGTACAAGTTCAGTCACGAGGGCGTTCGCATCGCCCTAGATACCGATGAAGAGTATATCGGTGGCCATTTCCTCGCGCTGCTGCACCAGAAAGCGCCGAGCGAGCTGGAGCGTCGGGTGATGCATGTCTCCCTCATCCTCTACGCCGAGCATGAGTTCAACGCCTCCACCTTTGCGGCGCGGGTTTGCGCCTCGACGCTCTCTGACATGTTCTCCTGTATCACCGCCGCCATCGGCACCTTGCGTGGCCCGCTCCACGGCGGTGCCAACGAGGCGGCCATGGCGATGATTGAAGATTGGCAAGACGAGGCGCAGGCAAGGCGCGAACTGCTGGCCAAGCTGGCGGCCAAGGAGAAGATCATGGGCTTTGGCCACGCCATCTACCGCACTTCTGATCCGCGCAACGTCATCATCAAGGAGTGGTCGGCCAAGCTTGCCGAGGCGGTGGGTGATGATCGCCTCTATCGCGTCTCCTGCGAGGCGGAGAAGGTGATGTGGGAAGAGAAAGAGCTCTTTCCCAACGCCGACTTCTTCCACGCCAGCGCCTATCACTACATGGGGATCCCGACCAAGCTGTTCACGCCTATCTTCGTCTGCTCGCGGGTCACCGGCTGGTGCGCCCACGTGATGGAGCAGCGCGAGCACAACCGGATCATCCGTCCGAGCGCCGATTATGTCGGCCCGGCCCCCCGTCACTTTGTCTCCCTACAACAACGATAAGGAAATCACGATGTCCGCCAACGTCGACGTCAACCACAGACCCGAGCCCGATCAGGTACTGGTAGATATTGCCGATTATGTCTGCAACCACCCCATTACCAGCTCTGCGGCTCTCGACACCGCCCGCTACTGCCTGATGGATACGCTCGGCTGTGGCCTCTTGGCCCTGCGCTTCCCCGAGTGTACCAAACACCTTGGCCCCATAGTCCCCGGTACACTGGTACCCCACGGCGCCCGAGTGCCCGGTACCCAGCTCTGCCTCGACCCGGTCAAGGCGGCTTGGGATATCGGCGCCATCATCCGCTGGCTCGATTACAACGACACTTGGCTAGCCGCCGAGTGGGGTCACCCATCCGACAATCTGGGCGGCATTCTCGCCACTGCCGATTGGCTCTCCCGTACTCGCGTGGCCGATGGCAAGGCACCGCTCACCATGGCCGATGTGCTGGTGGCCATGGTCAAAGCCCACGAAATTCAGGGGGTGCTGGCGCTGGAGAACTCCTTCAACCGGGTCGGTCTCGATCACGTGGTGCTGGTCAAGGTCGCCAGCACCGCCGTGGTGACTCACATGCTGGGTGGCACCCGTGATCAGGTGATCGATGCGGTCTCCCAGGCTTGGGTCGATGGGCAAAGCCTGCGTACCTACCGCCATGCCCCCAATGCGGGGTCGCGCAAGAGCTGGGCGGCGGGGGATGCAACCTCTCGCGCGGTGCGCCTCGCCCTTATCACCATGAGCGGCGAGATGGGCTATCCAGGCGTACTGAGCGCGCCCAAGTGGGGTTTCTACGACGTGCTGTTCAAGGGCAATCAGTTCGCCCTGCATCAGGGGTACGGCAGCTATGTGATGGAAAACGTGCTGTTCAAGATCTCCTATCCCGCCGAGTTTCACGCCCAGACAGCGGTGGAGTGCGCCATGAAGCTGCACGCTCAGGTGAAGGGGCGGCTCGACGAGATAGACCGTATCGAACTCACTACCCATGAGTCGGCCATTCGCATCATCAGCAAGGTCGGCTCCCTCAATAACCCGGCCGATCGGGATCACTGCCTGCAGTACATGGTGGCAGTGCCGCTCATCTTCGGTCGCCTGATCGCCGAGGATTACGAGGACGATGTTGCCGCCAATCCCCGCATTGACGCGCTACGCGGCAAGATGGTAGTGCAGGAGGACAAGCGTTACAGCCGCGAATATCTGGAGGCGGACAAGCGCTCCATTGCCAACGCCATCCAGATCTTCTTCAAGGACGGCACTCACACCGCCAAGGTGGAGGTGGAGTATCCAGTCGGCCATCGCCGTCGCCGGGAGGAGGGGATCCCGCTGCTGGTGGAGAAATTCCAGCACAATCTGGCCACCCGCTTCCCGGCCAAACGGGTCAACGACATTTTGGCCCTCTGTCAGGACGGGCCGCGCCTTGCCGCCACCCCGGTGCACGCCTTTATGGATCTGCTGGTGATCTGACCGGTCTTGCATTGGCCAACATATCGGCAAACAGTGATAAACGAAAAGCGGGCTCATCGGCCCGCTTTGTTATTCTGGCGGCTTATCCCTCGATAAGCCTTACCCCAGCGCACGGCTGTCGCCGTTAAAGAGCGCTGTCATGATGGCCGTCTCGCGACTGGCGATGGTCTCGAGGAACTCGTTGGCACGCCCCATCTGATGACACACCTGATATCCACGCTCGACAAAGGAGAAGAGCTCGCCAAGCCCCGCCAGATGGGCGGGCCCTGACACCAGCTTGAGGGTCGCCCCCAGCAGTGGCTTTCTCGCCAATCTGTCCAGCGTCATGCCAAGCTCGCTCACCAGCGCAATCTGATGTTCCCGGCGCGCCTGTTCACCCACGGCACGATAGGCGATGGTGTAATGATCCGGTGTGATGGGATCAATGCCATCAATGCGTCGCAGCGCCACCACCATCAGGTAGTCCAGCTCTTCGGAGAGAGCGTCGAGCTCGATCGCCTGCGCCAGCACCTTGAGGCCGGACTCCGGCAACAGCCGCTCGGCAGTCGGCATCACCCGCATCACATCCGCATCGCGGCGGGCGCAATCCCCCGGGCCATAGAGGTCGGTCAGGAAAAACTCGGCGGCAGGGCCGTAGCGGTCACTCTCCAGCAGATCACGATGGGTCCGCCCCAACCGGTCGGCCTGCCACTGGCGTAGCCGATCCCGATCCTGCAGATCCTCCGGGTGAGCACGCATCTGCTCGCGCAAGGCTGCAACCCGCTTGAGCTGGCGGTAGAGCCGACCCAGGGTGCTATCGTCGTCGTGGGCATGTTCTTGATGCGTCATCTACAGCTCTCTGGCCTTGGGCCCATTGATGGGGATTCGGTGATACGAAGATACAAGTGAATGAAAAACAAGCAGCTTTTGCTGACCGTTCCGTGACAAGTGTAGCGCGCACGGGGGAGGGAATAAATGCCATGCCTCGCTGATGGCCTTCATCCCTCTCGACTCTGTTAAGTGAGTCCCATTTATGTGAAGCATCCTTTCATTTGTTGTGAACATGTGTTTAATATCAATAACTAACTTATGACCCAGAGTAACGACCATGTTCTTCAACTCGCTCGCTGGCAGCAGCGCACTCTCTATCATTCAGATCAGCCGTCAGCATCCGCTGGGATTGGCCGCCGCCCGGCTCGCGGCCGCAGCCATCGCTGCGGACATGAGCGAGAGCTATCAACTCGATTGCGAATGGGCTGATGAAGAGGAGACCGAGCTTCGTTTTCGCGGCTCAGGGGTACATGGTACTCTCACCCTGGACGAAGATACCCTGGAACTGGAAGTGCATCTTGGTTTGATGCTGTTGCCAGTACGCAGCGTACTGGAGCAAGAGATCCTCGATTATGTCGACAATCGCTTACCTTGCCCCAAACGTGTTTGAAACTCTTCGTTGCACTGGTTTTAAATAAACCAGCTGTAAACGATGACTGTTTAAAATAAGTTGGCAAGCCATATGGTTTGTCAGATTTATTCTCCAGTGAGCTCTCAATTCTATTTTTTAAGTAATCTTTCATTTTTATTTCATATTTCGAGTCGGCACTCATTAATGTCATTCTGATTGCATCAAGCCTTCATCCGGATATGAGGGAAGGAGCAATTTGCCGCCTCGGTAAATTCATTTTGTAGGGAAACAACCATGCCACTGAGTGAATTTATCTCCTGCGTCGATACCGCCTGGTTACGCATGGACAGACCCAACAACCTGATGCAGATCATCGGTGTCCTGATGTTTGAAGGAGAGCTTGATGAAACGCGTCTGCGGGCCGGATTGCGTCATACCATTTCGGTGCAACCCCGCTTCCACCAGCGGGCCGTGCTGGAGGGGGGCTCCTACTACTGGCGCCATGATCCCGATTTCGATCTCGATCAGCACCTCAAGCGAGTGATCCTGCCGGGTGAAGCGGGCAAGCTGGAGCTGGAGAAGCTGGTGGCCGATCTCGCCTCGACGCCGCTCAACCACCAGCGCCCCCTGTGGGATATGCACCTGACCGACACTTCGCTGGGTGGGCAAGCGCTGGTGGTGCGCATTCACCACGCCATGGGCGATGGCTTCTCGCTGGTGCGAGCCATGCTGACCATGATGGATAACACCCCGGAAGGGGCGCCGCGACCACCGTCACCGGAGCCACTGGATGACAGCGATGACGAGGATGAGGAGGATTGCCACCAGGGCAGCCGTCTGGTGCGGGCCGGTCTCAAGCTGACCGGTAGCCTCTGGTCCAAATATGTCGAAGTGGTCACCCATCCCACCAAGGCGGTGGATTACCTCAAGACCGGGCGCGATCTGGCGAGCGAGCTGTGCAATATCGCCACCCTCGGTGATGACTCCCCCTGCCGCCTGCGGGGTAAGACCACCAGCACCAAGCGGGTGGCCTGGTCGGAGCAAATTGATCTGCCGGATATCAAGGCGGTGGGCAAGGTGCTGGGCTGCTCGGTCAACGATCTGCTGATCGCCGCCACCGCAGGGGCGTTTCGCCACTACCTGCAGGAGAAGGGGGATGATGCCAACAAGGTCAAGATCCGCGCCCTGGTGCCAGTCAATATGCGTGCACCGGACGATGAGGGGGCACTTGGCAACCGCTTCGGGCTGGTGGCCCTGGACTTGCCACTGGATGTTGAACACCCGTTGCAGCGGCTCTATACCGTACGTGACCGGATGCAGGCGCTGCGCACTTCTCTACAACCCGTGGTGGTGCTCAACCTGTTACATGCCCTTGGCATGGCCCCCAATGCGGTGCAGCAGCAGGCCGTCGAGCTGCTCACAGCCAAGGCCAGTGCCGTGATCACCAACGTGCCCGGCCCGCAGCAGACCCTCTATCTGGCTGGAGCAAAATTGCGTCAGCCGCTGTTCTGGGTGCCGCAATCGGGGGATATCGGTGTCGGCGTCTCCATCCTCTCTTACGATCACAAGGTGCAACTGGGCCTTATCACCGACAAGAAGCTGGTGCCGGACCCTGATCAGGTTGTCGACCGCTTCGCCGTGGAGTTCGAGCAACTGCTGTTGCTGGTGCTGATGGAGCCGGAGCTGTTGTTTGACCCCAACGGACTGGATGCGCTGCTCGGTTGATCGTGCATTTGATAGACCGATGGCGGCGTATTCCAACCGGTCAGCACCCATCATAAAAGAGGCCAACCCGCGGGTTGGCCTCTTGTTTTGTTATCTATCCGTGGCAAGAGTGGCGGTTAATCCTCCAGCTCTTCGCGCGCCGCCTCTACATCGAGGCGCTCCATGGCATCCATGGGTTCGCACTCGGCCGCTTCGGCATAGAGGGCTTCGGCGGCTTTCAGGCGGCTCTTGCCGTGCAACATCACCTGAGCGTTGGCGTACTCCATGCGGGCGATAGCCGATTCGGGGATCAGCGCCAGCGCCTCCTTGAAGTGACGCTCGGACTCCTCCTTCTTGGCGCCATAGGTGAGGCCGCCGATCATGGCCCCCAACTTGTCGACGATCTCCGCATGCCAGGCGCCAAAGGCAATATGGGCCTCGGCGTGGTCTGGCGCCAGCTCCAGCGCCTTCTCAAGACTTGCCTTGATCTTGTCGCCAATACCTTGCGAGAGTGCCTTGGAGATGGAAATGACCTGACTGTAGCGACCGAGCGCCAGCGCGTGGAAATACCAGGCGTTGGCGTTCTTGGGCTGACGCTTTTGCAGCTTATCGGCATGGCTGGCCGCCCGCTCGAAGGCGGCGCGCTTGGCATATTTGTCTTCCAGCAGATAGCTGGCATGGATCACCAGCGCTTTGTTCGCCACATTGAGGCCCGCCTCACCGGCCGCTTCGCCAAGGGCGACGGCCCGGGCAAAATCCCCGGCATGATAGGCCCGCCAGGCATCCTGTACCTGTTCATCCTCGGGCCAGGGTTCGGCATCCCCCTGATGGAGGCGACCCCAGTTGTCCGCCAGCTTCTGGCCGGCATAGTCATAGGCCGCATCCGCGTAGGGGAAGGTGACAAATTCGAGTTGTGAAGTGGTCATGCTTGTTCTCCCTGTAGCATGTGAATCAAACCTTGTCGGTGTAGTGGTGGGCGAGGGCGCCCAGATGAGCGCGGGCATCGGCCCGCAAATAGGGTGCGACCAGCTGCATCACCTGAAAGACGCCGAGGGCGATATCGGCGTCCGCCTTGGGGTGCAGTGCCCGCTGGTAAGAGATCCAGAATGTGCCCACCAGCGCCACATTGGCTGCCAGCGTGCGCATTTGTTGCGCCGTGCCCTCCATCAGCTCGACCGTTTGCAGATGGTTGCAAATGGCGATGGCGGTCTGCTCCTTGCGGCGCAGCAGGGCGGAAAAGCGCTGTTCCACCTGATGATAACCACTCATCAGGGTCGCGATATCGTAGTAGAGGAAACGGTACTGCCAGATGGCTTCAAACATCAGGTGGAGAAAGAGCCAGATATCTTCTGGCTCATCGGACGGGGTGCTGACCGCCTCCAGCAGGCGATCCATCTGCTGTTCAAATTCGCAGAACAGGGCGTTGACGATCTCCTCCTTGTTGTGGAAGTGGTAGTAGAGATTGCCCTGGCTGATCTCCATCTCGGCCGCAATGGCCGAGGTGGTGACGCTGGGTTCCCCTTGTCGATTGAAGCAGGCGAGGGCAGTGGTCAGGATCCGCTCCCGGGTACGACGTTTGGGTTTGCGATCCATGCTACTCCTTTGGTGATGAACGACGCACGCCGTGGCGATAGCGTTTGGCAAGCCAGTGCTGCAACTGCTCCAGCGACTTGTCGAGGGCGGCGACCGAGCCAATGCCGGGGGCTAGCAGGGTGCGATCTTCATCGGCTAGCGCGGCCAGATTGAGCTCGAGGCCATGCTTGGCCAGCACCGGCGCCAGCTCGTCACGACGCTGCCAGAGATCGCGGCGGGTATGCTGGTAAGCGTGCTCGCAGAGACGGCGGCGATCCCGGTAACTGAACACATTGGTGAAGAACATCTCGCCATCGGCAGAAGAGGGCTCAAACAGCAGGGCGTCGGCGTCGGGATATTGGTGTTTGTAGCGATCCATCCCCACATGCATACGGGAGTGGATGATGGCGCGAAAGGTCTGGGCCAGTACCACCGGCAGACCGCTGTCCACCAGATTGGTGGGCGCGCCGGCGGCCATGTCCGCATCATAGGGCACTAGCGGATTGATGCAGAACACCAGATCCGCCCCCTCTTCCAGCGCTACCGAAGCGTGCAGAGTCTTGATCAGCGCCCCATCGACGTAGTAACGGCCATTGATCAAGGAGGGAGGAAAGAGACCAGGCAGGGCCGCAGAGGCCTGCACGGCCGCCGAGATGGGCACGTCATCGAGCCCCGGGCTACCGAAGGCGACCGGATGGCCGGTATCGAGCTCGGTAGCGACCACAAACAGTCGGCTGCGCAGCTGGCGAAAATCATTGCTGCGGCCGGGACGAGAGAAAAACTGGGTCAGGGTGCGATCCACCCCGCGGTTGTCGAACAGTCCGGTCGGAATGGCCTTGGAGAGTCCCTGCAGCGATTCAAACAGGCTGCGCTTCCAGGGCGCAGCCAGATAGTAGGTCAGGCTCTGCCACGCCAGTGGCGGGATCGAGGTCAGGCGGTCGGCATATTCACGAAAGGCGGGTCGCAGCAAGGTAGCCGGGTCAAACATCTCCCCCGAATCATCGCTGAGCAGGATCCGCACCAGCTTAGCCGGCGAGATGCCGTTGGCCAGCGCCGAAGCCACCACGGCCCCCGAGCTGACGCCAACATAGATATCGGCATGGTCAAGGCGCAAGCCGTTGATGCTGTCAGAGAGGGCTGCGCAGGCACCGATCTCGTAGATGCCGCCGAGCGGCCCGCCGCCAGCAAGGGCAATTGCGATGGTACTCATAGCGTTGCCTCCCTATCCATGACATTCACCATGACAAGACCGGCCCAGCGAAGGGCATGGGCCGGTATCAATCAACTTCCGTCACCGCGAGGGATCAGGGCAGGACGCTCTCTGCTTTGGCCTTCACCTCTTTCACCGCATCTTCGGCGGCGGAGAGGAGATCGGCAGCCTGCTCAACCACGGCCTCTTTAGCCTTGGCTACCGGTGCCTTCTTTACCGGAGGCTTGCGGGCCGCGGGCTTTTTGGCGGCAGCCGGTTTGGCTTCTGCGGCCGGTGCTTCCTCTTCCTGTGCATCCAGCAGTTGCTGGACCACATCGGTCAACTCGGCCATGCGCTTGGAGAGCTTATCGATATCCTTGCGGGTCGGAATGCCGAGGCTGGCCACAGCGCGGGCCACGCGATCTTCAAACACCTGCTCCAGACGACCCCAGGTATTGGCAGTCTTGTCGGTCACAGCGGCAATCTTCTCATCTGCGCTCTGACGGGTTTTGGCCTGCAATGCTTCCCCTTCCTGCACCAGGGCTTCAAAGATCTTGCCACCCTCTTCCTGTGCTTTGGCATAGGCACCCAGACCCGCCAACCAGATCTGCTGGGTGGACTCCTTGATGGTGGAGGTGAGTTGGTTGTCGGTCACTGACCCTGCCAGCGCTTTCAATTTCTTAGCCATGATCTTCTCCTTGAATAACGACAGTTAAATGTAATGGCGACAACGAAACTGCAATCGGGTTGTGGCATTACTGATTTTTCAACTTCAGTCTAGGGACAAAAAATAGAGGGTTCTACCTAATAACGGAACAGGCACACCACCGAAATTAGGGTTTGCTCACGAACCGACAATCAAATTGCGGATTCCCATATGAATCGTGATATATCTAACAACCTAGTAACACCCTAATCAGTAGCAGGATTCTCTTTATGAACTATTTCATTACTGGCGGTAGTGGTTTTATCGGGCGTAGATTGATCAAAAAGTTATTCCAACAGCATCCCGACTGTATCGTCTATTTTCTGATGCGCGCCTCTCATCAGGATAAATTGCCGGAGTTATTTGCATTCTGGAATGTGGATGAATCGCGTGCAGTCCCGGTTTTTGGCGACATGACGCAACCGCTGCTGGGGGTATCGGTCGAGATACAGGAGCCGTTGATCGGCAAGATAGACCACTTCTTCCATCTGGCTGCCATCTATGACCTCAACGCCAAGGCCGGGATCCAGCAGCAGGTCAACACCGAAGGGACCCGTCAAGCCGTTCAACTTGCCGAGCGGCTGGGGGCTGGGCAGTTCCACCACTGCAGCTCCATCGCTGCTGCGGGCCTGTTTGACGGTCTGTTTCGCGAGGATATGTTCGATGAGGCCGAACACCTCGACATGCCTTATTTCCAGACCAAGCACGAAGCGGAAGGGATTGTGCGCAACGAGTGCACCATTGCGTGGCGGGTCTACCGCCCGGGTATCGTTGTCGGTGACTCCAATACCGGCGAGATGGACAAGATCGACGGCCCTTACTACTTCTTCAAGACCATCCAGAAGCTGCGCCGTCTGCTGCCGCCCTGGATGCCCGCCATCGGGGTTGAGGGCGGGCGCATCAATATCGTGCCGGTCAACTTTGTGGTCGATGCCATGGAGCATATCGCCCATCAGGAGGGAGAGGAGAACAAAACCTTCCATCTGACCGACCCCAACCCGATGCGGGTTGGCGACATGCTGAGCACCTTCTCCCGCGCCGCCCATGCGCCAGAGCCTGCGATCCGCATCAACGCCTCTCTCTTTAATTTCATTCCCCGCCACCTGACCGCCATGCTGATGACCATGGCGCCGGTGCGCCGCATCCGCGATGCCGCCATCGCCGATCTGGGTCTGCCCAAAGATGTGTTCCGCCTTATCAGTTATCCCACCCGTTTCGACAGTCGCGAAACCCAGCGAGTACTGAAAGGGACCGGTATCGAAGTGCCACCACTGCACAGCTACGCCTGGCGGCTGTGGGATTACTGGGAGCGTCACCTCGACCCGGAGCTCTTCATCGATCGCTCCTTGCGTGGTCGGGTAGAGGGCAAGGTGGTGCTGGTGACCGGGGCCACCTCCGGCATTGGCCGAGCAACCGCACGCAAGCTGGCGGGGGCAGGGGCCAACGTCGTTACCATCGCGCGCGACGAGCAGAAGATTGCCGAGACTAAAGCTGAGTTTGCCGAGCTGGGGCTGACCATCGAGATCTATCAGGGGGATCTCTCCAATCTGGCGCAAGCCGAGGAGATCACCGCTCGCATCGTGGCCGATCACGGCGGCGTCGATATTCTGGTCAACAATGCCGGCCGCTCCATCCGCCGCTCCATCGAGGACTCCTTCGATCGCTTCCACGATCTGGAGCGCACCATGCAGCTCAACTACTTCGGCGCACTCAAGGTGATCATGGGGGTGCTGCCCACCATGATTGAGAAGAAAAAAGGGCACATCATCAACATCTCCTCCATCGGGGTGTTGACCAATGCGCCGCGCTTCTCCGCCTATGTTGCCTCCAAGTCGGCCCTCGATGCCTGGGTGCGTACCGCCGCCTCCGAGTTTGCCGATAAAGGGGTCAGCTTCTCCATCATCAATATGCCGCTGGTGAAAACGCCGATGGTCGCGCCGACCAAGGTCTATGAGCAGGTACCTATGATGACGCCGGAAGAGGCGGCCGATCTGGTGTGCGATACCATCATCAACAAGCATGTGCGACTGGCCACTCGCCTCGGGGTGTTTGGTCAGGTGGTGCATGCCCTGGCACCACGTGTCGCCCAGGTGATCATGAACACCAGCTTCCGCACCTTTGCCGCTCCCAAGGATGGCGACAAATCCAAAGCCACCGCCGATCAGGTTGCCGTCTCGACCCTGATCAAGGGGATACACTTCTAACCGGATGATGGGATAAAGAGATCAACAGGGGCCTGAGCAATCAGGCCCCTGTTTTATTTGGAATAACAGTTGAAGGACGAATAAGGAGGATCAGACTCGGGACAGCAGATCAAGCAGCAGATCAGTCGTGCGACGGGAGTAGAGCAGAGAGAGATGGCCAATGGCGGGCAACTCGATATCTTCCATTCCCACCAATCGTTGCCGCTCTTGTGGCATCACCACATTGTCGTGACTGGTGCGCACCGAGATGCCGGGTACGCAGAGCGGCACCGAAGCGAAACGCTGCAACCAGCCGGAACCGGGCTCCATCTCGCGGGCATTGGCCCCAAGCCCTAGGGCGGCAAGCTGACTCCCCTGATGAGGCGTAGCCAGGGTGATCAGGCGCACGACCTTGTCACCACCATGGATAGCCAGATAGTCGCGGCAGACCAGCCCCCCCATGCTGTGACCAACCAGCACCAGCTTGTCAGCCCCGGTCTGCGCCAGCACATCGTCAATCAGGGTGGCCAGCAGCGGCACCATCTCATCGATATGACCAAATGGTGGCATCAGGGTAATGGTGGCGACCACATGGCCTGCGCCCTCCAGCCTGGCGCGCTGGGTGCGCCAGATCCCGCGACTGCAACCGTAACCATGCACCAGCAATACGGGGCGCTGGCATGGCCGCAGCCGATCGGGTGCCATCAGCAAAGGCTCGAACGGTAGCAACAAGGTGAAGGTGTAAAGGTAGGCCAGCATCTCCTGCGCCATCATCTTCACCCTGCGCCAAGGGCCGATAGCCGGGGAGGGGTAGAAGCGGGTAAACAGCCAGCTGCCGAGCACCACCAGACAGCGCAACCCAAGCAGGGCAAACACGACAAACAGCAGGGTCAGCAACCAAGGAAGTCCCACGACCAAGTGGGCGATACTCCCGAGGAGCAGCACCTCTACCATCAGCAGGATAAACAGGTGTCGTACGATCGTCATAAGGCCATGATCCGACCAGTCAGGCGTAGAAGTCAAATGGCACTTTGAGACAGCTTGATCCAGCGCGGCTTTTATCACTAACCCCCGGAGAACTCTTTTCCGGTGAGGTTATTTGCAATACTGTATACCCATACATATACTCTATCCATCATCACCAAGAGGAGGCCATCATGGCTGTCGAGATCAAATATGTGGTTGTTCGTGGGGGAGTGGAAAAAATGACCTTTGCCAGCAAAAAAGAGGCCGATGCCTATGACAAGCTGCTGGATACGGCCGATGAGTTGATGACCCTGTTGGCTGGTGCCCCGATCGAGTTGGCGCCAGAGCAGCAAGAGAGTCTGGCATTCTACCTGGCAGAGCAGCGTGATGTGCTGCAAACCCTGCTGCGCGGCGGCAAGGTTCAGGCAAGCATGAAAGAGGAAGAGGCCCCAGCAGCCAAGCGCAAGGAGAAGCCACTAAAGCAGGTGGCCTGATTGCACAGACCTGCTATTTCTCGGGATAAACAGCTCACCGCATTCACTTTATTTGCATTTAAAGCCATTTTTACGGCTATTTACCCCGAGAATTTTTTAACCATGCTGCATATCCCATGCATAACTAAATAGCGTGCACCACTGAGCGACATCAGCCAGATCTATGAGGAAATAATGAGCAAACAGTGGAGAGAACGTTATCCAGATCGCTCCCGGTGACCTTAATCAGCAACAACAAGAGGCAATACAAATCCCAATAGAAGCCGCATTCATCTATCACGAGCCCTTTTCTAGCAACTCGGCTCACAGGCTCATATCGACTCATCTCATCATCAACAAGCAACACCATGACTCAACACCCATTATCTTTGCCGCCAGCTATGCCGCTGTTTGACAGTCTTATCTATCTGGAAGCCGGTAACCCACAGGTCAATCAGTACCTTGCCAACCTCAGCCTCAACGATGTGCCCGATGCAGGGCTGGTTTACGAACTGGCGGTCGATTGGCTGCTGGAGCAGCGCAACAGCGAAAACAACTACAAAACCTATCGCAGCGAACTGACCACTTTTTTGCACTGGTGCTTTCGAGAGGCGGCCATCAGCCCGAAAGATCTCACTCGCCGCATCATGATCCGCTATCTCGACTACTGTCAGTCGCCCCCTGACGAGTTGATCGCCTATCGCAACGTGGCGCAGTTTATTCTCGACAAGGAGTGGGGAGAGCGGTTGCCCAATCCGCAATGGCGACCGTTCCTCGGCAAGCGGGAACTGGGCCGCACCTTGCCCTATCGTCTTAGCGAGCAGGCGATGAAGACCAAGCTCGCCATCTTGTCGGCCTTCTTCCAGTTCCTAATCCAGGAGGAGTACATGGACAGGAATCCCGCTCTGCTGCTGCAGCGGGTCAAACGCCCGCAACAGCTGGAGGCCGATGATCAGGTGCAGGCCTTCAGCGAGTTGCAGTGGTCATACGTGATGCAGGCCGCCGATACCCTTGCCAACGACCATCCGGAGCAGCACGAACGCAGCCGTTTTCTCACCATTCTGATGTACGCCTGCTATCTGCGGATCTCTGAGGTTGCAGCCCGGCCGGGCTTTACACCTGTGATGGGGCAGTTCAGGCGGGATCGCAAAACCGGCGTCTGGGGATACTTTATTCCGCAAAGCAAAGGGGGAAAACGGCGTACCGTGGCTGTATCCCAAGCGCTGTTGGCGGCACTCGAACGCTACCGCCGTTTCCTCGGTCTCTCTCCCTTGCCGACACCGGATGAACAGACACCGCTGTTCGTTCGCCATAAAGCGGCAGCCCACGGCCGCGAGCAGGGCGAGCTAAACGCCAATCTCGGTATTCGCCAGTTACGGGATTTGATCATGGTGATCATCGGTAAAGGCGCAGAATTGGCAGAGCAGGATGGATTTGTCCAGGATGCGGCCGAAATGCGGCAACTATCTCCCCATGCGATACGCCACACCGGGATCACCCATGACATCAACCTGCATGGGAGACCGCTTTCCCACGTACAAGCCGATGCAGGACATGACAGCATCGACACCACTTCGAAATACCTGCACACCAGCAACAGTGAACGACATGAGAGCGCCCAGCAAAAGCCGCTGGACCGATTGAACCAACAAGTGAGAGATAACATTCACAAAAGCTAACGAACAACGTGACATTATCCCTGATTTTTATTGACTGCTCTTAGAGCACAGAATGGCTTGTTTGGGGTGTCATAGAAGTTGGTGCGGCGATGTTGTACTTCTCTGGATGGCAATCGGTTCAGGGAATATTTTTGGCTCACATGGATGATTAAGAACAAGCACCTTCTCATCTGCGGAATACATATTTATCGCGTAACAGAGAAGCAAAAAACGAAATTGCTTGCTGAAACACCGAGACCACCTGATGCCGAAAGCTAAGTAACATGCCGGAAGCAATCATATTCGGTTTGAACTGCGCCTTGTTATCACACTTGCATATCCAGTCATCATTGGTGACATTAATATCAATATTAACGAGAAGCCAAGGAGCGGATATGCAAGTGGCAGTGGTGGAAAAGACCTTCAGGATCGTTGGCAAAGGGTCGCTCATGGCCCAGTTCACCTTTATCTCTTCAGGCACACTGCATATCTGGTTTCCGGATGTGGGCCTGCAGATGGAGGCCCACTGCAAAGAGTTGCGTATCGAAGATTGCACCATTATCTATACCAATGGCCTCCATCACGGCCAGCCCAGAGCACTCTGGTCCTTAACCCTCCATCCCGATGATATGAACGAGCTCAAACGCATATTGCAGCAATTCAACAGCAACCTCTACTTGACCTGCCAGCCACCCACATTGGCCATCGCCAAACGTGCCTTGAATATGAATTGACCCGACTTCCAAAAAAGTCGCAATCATGCCAGCCACAACAATAAGCCGTGAGGATTAAGGGGAGGGGAATCTATCGCGATAGTCGGCATTTTAATAGCTTGTATTACAAGAGGGAGTATCAATATTTCCAGAGAGAGACCTCTCAAGTAGGGAGAAGATATTTCTAAGAATATTCATTGTAATAACGAAGGTTATAACTGTGAAAATCAAACATAACGCTCAATTAGTGAGGGGGATTCTGCACAACGTATTTATTTAATAGTGGACTCTTGTCTCAAAATAGGACATTTCGGTGATGTGGGGCAGGGCGGTTGACTGTGTTATTCTGTTGTCGCTGCAAGAGCATCTGCGGAGGAATCAACCAGATATTGTCTTTCTGCTTTGGGCAGTCAGATCGCTGGAGGTCTGTATGCAGCTTCGATCCTGATCGATCTCCGAACCTTTAAGCTAAGGAAAAAGCTGCGGGCTACTGCTTTCAACAAGCCTTGTTATCTCTCACAATGATGCCGATAACCCTATTTATCGGCAGTTCCATCATGTTGTTCATTTGAATCCGCACTTCTTTATCACCATCTTCACTTTGCCTATTAATTCCTCAGGGAGAAACCTCGAAATGGCATATAACATCGGTGATGTGGTTTATCTGAACAGCGGCAGTCCATATATGACTGTCACGTACCTGAATCCTCGGGAAGACGAAGTACATTGCAAGTGGTTCTTCAATGGCCAGCAGTGCCATGGAAATTACCCATCCGCAGCACTAACGCTAAAATCAGAAGATACAGAGGCTGAGGCGGGATCGGTTAAGTTGTGGGATTAATTCAATCTCAGATTTCTTTCCCATAATCTGGACCCCAATCTATTTCACCTGGTGACGTGGCATTGGGGTCACACTGAGCCAACAGTTCTTCCAGTGTGTAGCGCGGCTTGCCACGCAGTTTGGCGCGGGCACGTTCCACATCATCAAACGCCGCAGTCAGCAGCGCCGGATCACCATCTTCAAGAGCTGCCTGCAGATAGGCAACCATGTCGGCCTCAGTGACCAAGCAGTCAACCGCATCAAAGCGGATCCATTGTTCAGTTCTCTTCATTCCGTCCTCCTGCCCCATCATTGCACATAATGTTCGGTATTTATGTTGAAAACTCGCCCCCCTGCGATAATCCCGCAGGGGCAGGGGGGTCCGTAGCCAGGCGTCTGTTTGCCTGGCGGAGGATTTTTAATATAAATCGCATTATGCGCAGTATTCACTGCTCTCTCACCACCCCCCACTAGGCGTAACCTCTATCATCTCTCACTCGCGTTCCTGTGAGAGAAAAATAGAGAAGAGGCCTAGAAAGATTTTTGGTAACAGTTACCGTAAATAGTGCTATTCTATTTTTGGTCACAGTTACCAAAAAGGATTCCAGATGAGAGACCCGAACGATACCAAAACCCACGACCTACTCCCTACACCCCGCCGCCGTGGCCGCCCCAGCACCGGAACGGCGCTGACCCCAGCCCAAAAACAGGCCAGATACCGCCAACGTCAGCGGGCCCGCACCGTAACTGTCACGTTCGATCGTGCCGCCATTGACGCGCTGGACACCCACATTCGCGCCCTCGTGGCAGGTCTAGATGCCCCCATCCCCCCAGAGCACGCAGTCTCGCTCCTGGAATCGATCCGGTCCGCCACCCTGTCGCAGCTAGCACCGGTGGCAAAATGACCATCTCCAGCCGGGAGGAGTACGAGGAGGCGCTGGCGCTGCTGGAGACTCTTATCGATGTGTATGAGGCCAACCGGTCGTTGATCGAGCAACTTTCTCTGGCCATCGAACATTGGGAGGATCAGGCCGAGGAGTTTGCCGAGTTCAACCGTGCTGTGTCAGGTAAGCCGGAGCCCTGATTCTGCCGTCCGCACGGGTGGCATCAGTTCGGCCACCCACGCCGGTCGGCCTGCCCAGCGGCAGAGAGCGCCGCACCGTAGGGGCGGGGAGGGCTGTAGATGTTTCGGCGGGGGTTATGCCGGTTGGGGGACCTATAATCCCCCAACCTTGACTCAGGTTGCACCACCCATCAGCGTATTATTCTGTTTTGTCTGTTTTAGCAGGCTTTAAACCAGTTATTTATGCTAATTAGATTCCATTGATATTTTTTATACGGGGGGGTTCCATCCGATCACTGTATATGCGATCATCATCTTGCTGAGGCGATTACCGCCCAGCAGGTCTCAATGAGACCCCCCCCACGTTCGCGTGATGACGCCTTCGGGCAATGAACCCCTCGGGGTACCGAAACTAGGTTTTTCCGGCTGCCATCCAGCCGGTAGCCGGATTTTTTTGGTCCCTGATGGGTCGTTGCTGCTGGAGCGTCATCTGTGTCTCGTAAATCGTCGCTGGTTCTCTGCGACTTCCTGAAAATCGCAATTCCCATCATCCCGGGCGTCTATACCCAGGGTGGCCAGTCCTGCTACGACGGGCAGAGCGGTGGCCTGCGTGATCGCCTGTGGGTCCTCGATTTTGCGAAATTCGCAGCCCTGACCGGTATCAGCCTGCGAGCCCGCTCAGTCACGTTCAGTGACGCGGGGCAGCCGATTTTTTCCGAGCTGACTCACGCGTTCGAGTCCCTGCCCAGCTCTCACAGCGGCATCGCGATGGTCGTCCGTCAGGCCTGCCCCCAAAGTGGTTTGCCTGCACGCCTCGAATTCCAATGCTCACCTGCCGCCCTGGCCCATATTCAAAATGTCATCTCTAACGTCTCCACATTGGAGGATGCCGCCTGGATCATCCTGTCCAGCGCGGCTATGGCGCTGCCTGACGTCTGGCCCCATTTGGATGTGGAAAATGCCCTCATCCTGCGTGTGGACGTCACCGACTCCCTGCTGTGCGACACACCAGCCCAGGCGATGCAGGTTTTTCAGCGGATGGGTCATGTTTCTGTGCAACAGCGCAGGGTATTCACTGGGGATACCGCTGATGCGTCGGTGGCCCGCCTGTCGGGGTACGACACGACCCGCTACTGGGGTGCTACGTCCGAGCTACACCGCGAGGCCGCCTATCTGAAGGGCCCTCAGCTGGTGAAAAAACAGGCTGAGGCAGAGCGTGCGGTGCGCAAAAATCCGACCTCTCTGGTCGCTGCCGAGTCGCTCCGTGTGCTGTCCGATCCACGTCTCCACGAGCTGGCTGGCCGGATGGTACGTTTGGAGGGGCGCTGGCTAAAAAGGGGGGTTGGTCGAGCATTTCACCCGTCTGGGACTGACCACCGACGACACCCCGTGGGATGGGCGCCTCACCAGCCTGATCGCGCTCGAACGCGCCTACAACGATAACCCCGAATTCGAACACCCCAACCTGATCTCAGCCCTGTGGGACTACAGCTGGCGCCCACTGTTATCAGCCCTAGACGGAGCCGCCGATATGGATCTGAACGATTACGATGCTGTCAAAGAACAAATTTTCACGGCCCATGAGCCCCGTGCGGCTCGTCCACTGCTGCAATTTTTCCGTGCGCTGCATCAGCAGGGCTGGTCAGAACTGCGCGAGTCTGGCGCGTACACCCGCGCCACTTTTAACCGGCGCGTTGCTGCACTGAAAAAATTGGGTTTTTCGCGTGCACAGCTCCAGCAGCTCGATGGCTCCACCGAGTCCCGCATTGACGCAGGCGTCGTGATCCCGATGCAGCGGGTGCTCCAGGTGGGTCGTCTCACGGAGCTGCCCGCGTGGTTCACCCCAGTCGATGTGGCGACCTGGACGCCGTTTGACCCTAGCGTGCGCCGAGCTGTCGGTGCTGTAGTCGGCCCAGTACCGCTGCCAGTGCAGCAGTTGCGCACCACTCCGACCCCGGTAGAGCTGCCGAACGATGACGAAATCGCCGCCTTTTTTGCCCCTGTCGAGCCTGAGGGTGTGCCGCCAACACCGGATTTGCCACGTTTTGATCGCCGGTGCGAGCTGATGGCCACCGACTCGGTTTTTACGCCTGCCGCTCGTCACGTCGAGCCGTCACAACTGGGGCTGGATTTTTCAGGTCCTGACCACAGCGTAATCCGCGCCTATGACCCCGAGGCTCCGTTTTCGCTCGCTATCGGTCGGGTCCGTGCCGCCCAGGTGGGTGAGGCGCTGGCATCAGGCACGTCCCGCACCCTGGTGGATGGGTCCGAGTTCGTTCCACCCGTGGCCAAAATTATACCGCTGCCCCTCAGGGACAGCGCCTATGCGCAGCACCGCTCGTGACACCACACAAACAGAGAGATAAAAATGACTGATAAAACAAACACATACAATCTTAGCGACACCAGCGGCCTGTATCTCGTCGGCGAGATCGCCGGGGTGAAATCGGAGTCTTTTCGTAACGGCGATCAGCAGATCGTCCGCCACACTGCCGGACTCAGGGTCACCACAGTAGACGCCTACGGCGGGGAGACCAGCGAGCTGGTCGAGGTTCGTCTGTCTCAGGCCGCAGTGGACAGCGGCGTGCCGCGCCAGCTCGATGGGCTGCGTGGCCAGGTGCTCTCCCTGCCTGTCTGGGTGCAGAGCTACACGGGAAAACGCGGGGCAGGGCACGCGCTGATGCTGGACACAAAACGGCAAATGCTGGGGGTCTGATGGGCGCCATCGTCGCTGACAGCCTCGGTCTGGTCCTGCACGCGGTTCTGACCCACGTCGATCGCGTCGAGCGCAGTGCCACTGATGGGGACCCTAGCGTCCTGCTGATCCTGGAGGCCGAGGCAGATCTTTTTGTGGTGCTCTGTCCTGCGAATTTTGCTGATTCCGCTCAGGAGCAGCATCTGCTGGGCCTCGTCGGCACCCTCGTGGCACTGCCGGTCGTCTCGTCGCCAGCGGGGCTAATTCTGGCGGATTATCGTCTCAAAATTGCGGGCTCGGCATGAGCGCGTTAGAGATCCTGCTCAGTCTCACACCTGAGCAGGGTGTAGAACTGGCGGCCTCCGTGGCCGCCCTCTGGGGAACGGCCTGGGTGGTCCGTACCCTCGTTAAAACACTGAAATAAAACAAACAGGAGTCAAAAATGGCAGGTGAATCTGCAGGTGATATCGGTACCCAACTCGTTCAGGCGGCCACTCAGGCCATGTCTGGCGGCACTGCGGCAGTAGTCGGCATCGGTGCGGTCGTTTTGGGGATCACGGCGGCGGTGAAGCTTTTGCACATCGTGCGCAGCGCGATGGGGCGGTAGAGTCAAACGGCATACTGGCCCCCAGATTGGGGGCCTTTTTATTGGTAACAGTTACCATAAGTAGGGGGTTCACATGGGGTGGATTGTCCTAATCGGATTCGCGGGGGCCTTATGGATCATTTTTCGCTAAAAATGTGTGCGGCACTGGTCGTGCTAGGGCTCTCTGGACCTGTATCCGCAGCCCTCAACGTCCCGATCATCGGCGGTAAAACCGGCACGATCGAGACTCTGAATCGCGTCGTCGACGGGCGTGCTCACGCGCTGGTCCGTTGGACCGATCAGCTCGGGAACGTCCGCCGAACGGCGGTAGCTCTGCGCCCCGTAGCTGCCCAGGGCGGAGCACTGGTGACCCGTGTGCTCGGAGGTCGCCTGATGGCCACAGCCACAGTCGGTCTGCTGCTGGCCGAGGCCATGCGCGGGTCGCTGACCACTATGTGGCCAGATGTGCAGGTACGACCCGATGGGGTGGCAGTCAGACCCAGTACCCTGCCTGACTGGCAGACCTGCGAGCGCGATCTAATCAAAATGCCCGACTCAACCGGCGTCAAACGCAGCGCGTACGGCTATCTCCCCTGCTACATGTGGGCCAGCGCTCCGGCCCGACTCGTGCTCCGACTCCCAGCTACAGATCCATGGCGCCCTGACCCTGCATGGCTGAATGAATATGATCTGGGCTCCGAGCGAATGAGGGAGGAATTTTTCGTCCCTGCGGCTCAGCCAGGCATCGCTGAGCGCGGATTCCGCGAAATCATCCGCCCCCAACCAGAAAAACAGCTCGAAATGCCTCAAACAGAGGCATCATTGAGCCCGTCGGAGCTGACCACTGCCCTGATGACCCCTGGGGTCATCGGCCCGCTGGCCCAGCATGACCAGTTACCCGCCGAGCTGTGGGAACCGCTGCGTCTGAGTGAACTGGAGACCGATCCCGGTACGACTGAACCAGGGGATGGCGGCACGGAGTTGCCGCCAGATGTGGGGATGGGGGATGTGGATCGTCAGGTGCTCGATGTGCGCACCTGGTTCACTCCTGACACCTGGGGATGGCTGCCTCGTACCTGCTCACTGCCTGGCGCGGTCGTGCCGCTAAAGCAGTTCCCTGAGTGGAAAATAGATTTTTCGCAACATGAGGGCGCGTTCTGCCCGCTGATCCGCAGCTACGTCGTGCCGGCATCCGACCTGACGGCCATCGTTGTTTTTCTCACTATCGTGCTGCGTGTGCGCACAGGAGGTTCCTGATGTGGGCCGCTCTGACCAGCACAATGATCGGTTCGATCCTCGCTCGTGCGCTGCTGGCGCTGGGGGTGGGCATCGTATCGATGGTCGGTTTTTCGGAGCTTTTGCAACTGGCGATGGGGCGAATCCAGGCGAGCCTGTCCGGCATCCCCGCTGACCTGCTCGGCCTGCTGGGGTATATGCACGCCGATGTGCCTGTCAGCGCATTTTTTGCTGGTCACAGCGCGGCGCTGGCGTTGTCAGCCGCCACCAGATTCCTGCCCAAATAGAGGAGGTGCTCCCCCATGATCACGCTCATCACTGGCACGCCTGGTGCCGGAAAAACGCTGCGCTGTGTGGAACTCCTGGCCGAGCTGCGCAACGACGACGATCCGAAAACCCGGTCGCGACTGATTTTTTCGAACGTCAACGATTTGGCTCCCGAAATCGGTGCCGTGGCAGAGTTCGACCCGCTGAAATGGATGGAGCTACCAGAGGGGTCACTGATCGTTGTCGACGAATGCCAGGATTTTTGGCCCTCCAGACCGAGTGGGTCGAAACGTCCAGAGTCGGTGGCCGCTCTGAACACCCACAGACATAAGGGGGTCGATTTTATCCTGCTGACCCAACACCCGGGGCTGATCGACCAGGACATCAGAGCATTGGTCGGTCGCCATTTGCACGCGTATCGCCCTCGGTCACAGGAGCACTCTGTTTGGTATGAATGGAGCTACTGCGAGGCAGCGTGCCAGCCCAAACTCAAACCGATTCCGGAAAAAAGGCGGTTCAATAAACAGATTTTTTCACTGTACAAATCAACAGTGGAGAACACGCACAAACCATTGCCGTGGTTGCCGATCATCAAAAAAGCCCTGTTGCCTGTCGGTGCTATCGCGGCTGGACTAGCAATGGTGGTGACCACATTTTCGAGTATGGCAGGTAGTGGGCAGGAGACCACCACTGCACAGGTAGAGGAGGGCGATCAGCCGCTCTACCAGGCACCGCCAGAACAACTGCCCATCTCAGTCTCTGAGGCTGTCGCTACCGTGTCTCCAGCACCTGCACTGCCGGTGCTGGCCTACCATGGGTGGCTGAAATGGGCTGGTAAAACGCAGTTTTTGCTGTGCCTGGAACGGGAGGAGGGCGGTTGCGCCGTCGAGCTCACCTGGGACCAGATAGAGCACTGGCGTGAGGAGCGGGGAGAGATCATCATCATGGCAGGACCGGCAGGGCCGGACCTATGGAAGATCACTGACAGATCTATCTGGCTGGATGCGGCAGAACAGGGGATCGCTCTGGCAAAATTGTGAAACGAAGCGCCGCAGGCGCTGGGCCGTGCGACTGGGCGACGGCCGCTCGCGGGCGGCGGACAGGCGGATGGCCGATCATCAATATAATTACGGTAACAGTTACCAATTATGATGCCGATAGCCCCATTTATCGGCATGTTTTGTAAAAACTCTGTGAAAATTGACCTTCAAAACCTCTGTTTTGACCTTCAACATCTCTCAGGAGCTCGAATGACGCATAAATTTCGTACCGTTAGGGTCCACATCCCGTCAGAGGTGTACGGCCTGATGGATGACCCCCAGATGGCCGATCTGATGGCCATCCTGCTGACCCGAGAAACGCGCTATTCAGCTGCCTGCTGGCTGGCGAGTTCAAACAGCTGGCTCGGTGGGCCATCGCCGCTGTCTGTGCTGCCTGAGAGGATGGCAGACGTGATTTTTGCAGCCCGCCGACACGTTGATCCATATAACGGTGGTCACGGCTAACCATCCAACCCGGTGAGCAATTATTTCCCCCCTCAGGAAGTAATACGGGGGGAATTCAAACCTCACATGCTCGATTCAGCCACGGGGCAGGGGTGTTATCTCTTACTTTGTAGATTTTTGTTATTAAGGGGTTGTTTTATGAACAGAAATCCCAATATCCGTATGGAGCATCTGGCTCGGATAGGGGATACGTATGGCCAAGAATATTCGTGGTAACAAAGATGGGAAAAACGGCGAAAACCAAACTTACACAATTCCTGGGCGGGGGACTGTTCCTCGTAAAAAGCTAATTGAAGAGGTACACGCAGGAAAGCATCCTGACTTTCATGTTTATGAGCGCAATGGTGTTGAGTATGTGAGAGCCGATCCAGATAGCACTCAGCAGAACAACGTTGATAAGGACTAGGATGGTGATGCCGATAAATCTAGTTATCGGCATCAGGAGGCTTGATGGACATTGATGTATCTACACTATCGACGGTATTAACCGGCATAGGGTTAGGTTCCATTCTTGCTGCTGTTATACAGCAGTTGCTTGCTCGTAGAGCTAAACATTCGGAGAGTCTCTTCAATGAGCGCAAGGCTGCATTTGAGTGCTTTCTGATGAATCATGCAGATATCGCTTTTTCTGGCGCTTCTGAAAAGTACCAGCAACAAGCAGTAACTATTGCCAGAGTAGAGCTCGTGGCTAGCCAGCAAACCATTGATTCTATGTATTTTTTACTGCGACTTCACTATTCCGATGCTGACTATTCAGAACGATTCATACAAGCCAAGTCGCAGCTAATCCATCATATGCGCAAGGATCTAGGGCTTAGTTAAGTATTGATTGGCATTTCATCCATTTTGACTACAGAGGGTTAAGCATATGAGTAACTACAGTAATCCACAGGTACATGAGATTCTGACCAGAGCTGACGCCAAAGGTGGACTGGGTTCAACAAGCACGTTTAATCAAGTGGTTGATGTCTTATCTAAAAGCTGCAACGCAACCAACATTGCGGCTATGGAGCAGTATTTGATGAGCCTTGAATGTGCCAAAAGCATATCGAATGCGGGAGCAATCCTAAGGCACAAAGCTGGTCTCTGAGCTTGATTGCCATTAACTACAAACCCAAGGGGCCTCCGGCCCCTTTGTTCTGCCTACAAGCATTACTGCGTATAATGCGACGTTTTGTTAAATGCCCATCCGAAACCCGCCGATAAGCCAATCCACGCAATTTTGCTGGTTTATCAGGTATTTACTTGGATGGAACGAGAGTTGACCAAAAACTTCATTTTTCGATGGTTTGAGTGCGGTTTATCAATTGAAGAAACGGCCAATCTTTGTTTTGTTTCTGTGAGGCAGGTCACATATTGGGATAAAGGCAAAGAGATCCCACCTGTCTATAAACGGCTAATGCGTATGGCTTCAGGGAGAGAACTGCCCACAATTTGGAAAGACTGGGAAGGTTGGCGAATGATGAATGATTGCCTTGTATCACCAACAGGTGTGAGATTCGACAGACGCAGGATAGAGGCGATTGCCATCATCCAGGTGGAGCGATCCGAACGGCAAATGGCTGCTTTCTATTGGAGAAAGAAACTTGGCGTAATGTGAGCTTGGGGGCTACGGCCCCCATTTATTTATCATTCGCCGAAGCGCAATAAGCAATGTACTTCGTTGCTGCGTGACAGAGACGACATTGAATGAACCAAGACCCGCCCGATGCTCCATAAGCCTCCAAAAGATCTTCACCCTCTAACACCTTCGAACACTGATGCGCACCATCCACATCGTCATAACCAGAACACTTAACGGATAGAAAGGGTTTAAGAATCAATTTCTGCTCTACAGATAGACTATCAAAGCCAAACCGAATTGAACGATGAGCCAAGGCAACAACCATCGGGCTAGCATTCTTGAGAAGGTCAAAACTAAACAAATGACATAGTATTTTTAAGGTTGTATCCATAAGAATCCCTCTTGTTATCAATGGCTTTACCACAACCAGAAACTATACTGTCAACTGTGTCAATTATAATCAACAACTATCATTAAGATGGGTTGATAGAAAAAACATATGTCGGCGCGTAGCGCCGCAAAAGCTGGAGGCTGCGCCCCCCGCGCTTTAGTAAGAACGCCCCTGCACTAAACACTCGCCCGAGTAAGCCTTAGCCGAGTGGTTGCCCGTATGGCCCCACCATCGAGTGGTCAAGGGCAGAACGGGAAGGGGCGGGGGTAGACGGTAGGGGTAGAGGGAAGGGGTAGTATTCCCCCCGTATTACTACACGGGGGCGGTAAGATAATGAACTATATCGTGAACATATGCTGGATATTGCAATGAAAACATATTACAAATACTCAAAATATTTTGGAATTGAATCCTTAAAATATCCTGTGATTCGACTTTCATCACCCGCCATATTAAATGACCCATTCGAGAAATTATTTAATTCGGAAGTTGAAAACAATCTAATAGCCAGAGCTGGGGCGTGCTATAAAGGTTATTTTCCTATGCATACGCTAGATGAAAAACAAAAAGAATTATTCATTAAGTATCAAGTGAAGCAATCTGTAAATAACTTTGGCATCGTCTCATTAAGCGAAACACATAGCAACTTACTAATGTGGTCACACTACGCAGATGAACATAAGGGTATTTGTTTAGGATTTCATGAGAATTTTTTATCTAGGCTTTCTCATAAAATACATGATGAATACGGAATTTCTACTTACAAGCCAATAAAGGTCAACTATAACAACAAAAGACCAAGGTATTTCATTGAGCAAAATAACATTGAAAATGAAATAAAGATAAACACACTGCAACAATTAACAACAAAAGGTGATGACTGGATTTATGAAAAAGAACATAGGTGCATAGTTCCATTAAGATGGGCTGACGAGATAAAATTATTAAATATAGAGAAACTGAGTAATCTAGAGCGTCAAGTATTAGAGGCATCTAAAGATGACTTGGATGTTGTTGATGGCAATAGATTTATATTCAAGCGCAGCCATACCGCTGAACAAAGCAGATACGCATGCCTTGGCTTTACAAAAAATGCTGATGCAGTTTTGTTGAAACGTCTAAGCCCAAAATCAATAAAATCAATTCATATGGGGTGCAAAATGAGCTTAAAAGATAAAATAAGCATTGCCAAGGTATTAAGCAACCCAGCCAACAAGTTACATCATATTGAACTCTATGAATATGTTGAGAGTACCGAAAGATATGAGCTTGTAGAGAAAAAAATATATCCATAGTCTTTATTCGACATTGAATACATACAACTGCCGCGCTACCGCTTGCCAGCCAGTTCGTTCAGTACGGCGAGAAGATGCCGTACTGAACGAACTGGCCATATTCATGTCCGATCATCACTTGATTTCATCTTGCTATCACCACCTGCAAAGAGGGCAGCGTTATATTTCCGGCGTATAGCGTCACCCTCTGGATCACAGTACACGTCCACAGGCTGGCCCTGATACTTCACCACTGCATGGCAACCGCTCACCGCATCGACGCTGGCCAGCTCCTCTGGCCAATCGTCTACATCCAAAGGGGCAACCTCATCGCCCTTGCGCAAGGCAAAGCAATACTCAACCCGATAAGAGCCGAGGTTGTCTTTAATCAGGATATGGCAACTGATAATCAGGCGATGGCCTGCAAACGGCCCTACAGAAAGAACCCCGCCACCAGACGCAGCAGGAGCGCCGCTAGGACGTACCCCAGCAGCGGGCGAAGCACCCACCGCCCCAGAAGTCGTAGCAGCGGCAGGAGAGGGCGCAGGGGCCTTGCTAGGCTTATCAATAAATTCCGGCTTGATGAGGCCAAAATAGAGACAGAATCCAATAACACCCAGAAAAAACAGAATTTTAGGATCACGCAGAATCGAGCTACCCGCGATTGTATCCGTGACTTGGCCAGTTGTAGTTGAGTCGTAGAGTTTGAAAACATAGTTCGGCACCTTGTTGAATGGCTTGGCCTGCAGAACATCGGACATAGACGCGCCGCTGTTGTCCGCAAGATGCAAGACCGTTTTGTAACGCTTCCCAAAGCCCAATATCTTCATATTGGTGTGTCTGATCGCCGTCTCTGATGCAGCCCTGATCACGGCGTGAACCTTCTTGATGTTCGGGGTGGTAAAGACGAAGTCCCAGTTGTGGTGACGGTGCATATCAAAGGCAACGTCTATGGTTTCCGGTCGCCCGTCAGCCTTGGCGACTTCCGGCCCACCCGGATAATCGAGTCGGTCGAGGTCGCTCTGACGCCATGCAGGCGGAAAGATCCGCTGCACTTCATCGACCAGAAAGAACACCCCCTTCGGTGCCCAGTGGTAGAAGCGGGCCAAGTGGTCGCGGCCCTCTTGGGCTTCGGTGTCGATGTAAGTCACCTTGAACTCATCGGGCACAGCCTTACCCAGTACCTCTTTGCAGCGTTCGGCGGTGAACCCGCGAACGTTGGTGATGATATGGCGGCCTGCCTTGATAGCGGGGATCACATCGGTGTGAATGGCGCCGGATGATTTGTAAGAGCCTGGCGCCCCGTGGTGGATCTTGATCGACATTTACCACCCCATGATGTTCAGCAGGAAGCGGGTAACGAAGGCTTGCGTCAAGATGGCGAGCCCCTTATCCAGATGGATAAAGAGCAGCATCGAGCGAAAGTCAGCGGGGAGGGCATTGAAGGATTGGGAGATCATTTCACTAAAGTGAACGTTCACCAAAATTTGCTTGGCAACGTCCCATGAGAAGGTGAGCATAAACAACTTAAACTCGACCCACTGCACCGCCATTCTGATTGCCAGCCATGCACCGAACTGGACAGCCAGTTGATATATATCGTTGAAGAATGAATTAAAGAAGTCACCGAGCCATTCCATGACGTATTACCTCTTAAATACAATTGCGAACGCAATGAAGTAGAAAATAAACATCATCAGTGCGGCGATGATGTCCCAATATTCTTTTGCAGGTGGACAAACGCGATAGTCTTTTCCGCCATAAGTGAAAAAGTCGAAGCACTCGATAATCCCAGCAGAGCCGGAGAGCTGAAAATCAAACATCTCTTTGACTTCATCACCAATATTTTTGTATTTGTCAGAGATAGCCTTGTTTGCGTCATCCAGTTTCTTTTGAATGGCTGCTATATCAAAGAAGCAATCGCCACCCTCACACTTTGTGTCATACTGAGCACGCTTAACAGCAAGCGGATTGGAATCGGATCCGGGCATCTTGGTGTAATCAACCCCCTTGCCATCACCACCACCATTATCAAGTGCAGACGCAATCCCCTCCAACACTCCTTTTTGGTCACGAGTCGCGCCCAAAATATCCCCCAAGATTTCATTTTGCTGCAAAGACGCAGTTTCGATAGTGGAAAGATAAGAGGGCACCATATCTTGGTTATTCAACTTGGAACTCAAAAACTCAATGTCGTCACGTGTCCAAGCAGAAGAACCACCGCCAGAACCACCACCCAGCGAACGCTCGATATTTTCAAGCGAGACTTTCATATCCTTAGCAAAATAAGAGGTGGCGCGAGTATTCCCTGAAATGTCATCAAGCTTGTTATTCAGGCCGTTTGTGTTGCCTTGAAGGCTAGACATCATACCGAGTGAAGCCCCCATCATGGCAGAAATACCAGCAACATCAGATGCAACAGAAGAAGAACCGCCACCAGAAGATCCAGAGCCAAGATTATTCAACTTCACATCTATCGATTGCAAATAATCCCTAGCAGCACCAAGAGCAGAAGCTACACCGCCAAGATTGCCATTAACATGAGATAATTCGCTAGACGATTGCTTAATATGATAAAGCGCCTCTTTCATATCCCGAGAAACAGCCTCAGCACTGTGAGTAATAGAATTAATATTATTTGAATCTTGCTTGGTACTGTCTACCACCTGACGCAGAGCAACCCCAAGGTTTTTATTTAACTTGGCAACAGCACCCGAAACAGATGTTCCAGTGGCATCACCGACAACCGGTTCAAAATTGAGCCAACCATCAATCGGTTTAGTACCAGCCCCTCCTTCATCTGGTGTATTACCACTGCCATCAGAATCGCCGTTACCGCTGCCATTGTCTGACAATTTACAAGCCGTTCCGGTGGTCTCCACTGGCCCCTTGGTATTGGCTAAAGGCAATTCCACACAGACACCCTTGCAATTAGCCTCACAACCACCCAGTTGTGATGAATCGAATTTAAGGCAGACAGGTAACCGAGTGGCAATCGTCACGTTTCCCAACTGGACACCGACAGGGCAACCAGCAATAGCAAACGCCAGTGATGGAAATAACAGTAAAAGCCAACCTAAGCGCACATGGCCCCCAATATAAAAAAGGCGACCGTAGCCGCCTTAAATAGAGAAGGATGTTCGCCATCCCTCGACAAAGAACAAAAACCAGAGCGTCCCGATAAGCAGGGACATGGTTTAGGCTTTACGGATCAGGGAGATCACGATACCAGTAGCGGTCACCAGTGCGACTACCAGCAGCACCTTCGGAGAGGTGGCGGTTACGTCAGCCTGGGCGGCTTCCATCGCTTTACCTGCTGCGTCAGCAAGTCCGGTTCCCTCGGCCATCGCTGCATTGGCAGACAGACCACACACAGCCGCAATGCAAGCATTACGGAACAAGCCTGATACTTTTTTCATTATTTTATCCTCGTTTTGCACCAACAATTACACGGGCAATAGCGCCCAGTTTTACGCCTAAGACCCAGATAGCAAGGCCAGAGCCAAAGGCTATTCCCACAGTGGATATATCGAACTGGAACCAGTTTGATATATCCGTGAGTCTTGAATGCTCCTGTACAGTCAGGAGCACGTAGTGACAGGCATCCCCCTCGGATAAACGGGCATATCCTTCGGCGGTGATATCAAGACAAAGCATGGTCGCGCCCTCGTCGTCGCTCGCTGCGCGCTCTCGCTCCTCCTCCTCGCGGCGCGGTGGTTAAACCGGTTTTTTGCTGGCTTGGTAGCCGACAACAACGTTGCGGGTCGGGTTCTGCGGGTCGGCTTCCAGCACCAGATCAATCGCTACCAGCTTGGGACAGTCGGCCATCTCCTTGATGGTGGCGGCATCGTTGCGAAGGGCCAGTTGGCGGACTTCATAACCCCATGAAGTGATATTGCACTCGGGTTTGTTGACGTTATTTGCCGGAGCCAGATATTCCACCTGAGCGAAATCATAAGGTACCGGAGAGCCGGATTTACGGGAAACACCAAAGCCGTGAGTAACGCGAGTTACCAAAATACCAGTGAGCAGGGACATATTATTTACCTCGTTGAAGAACCATTATCAGGTCGAAATTAAATTATGCTCTCCCGATATAATCTCGGGAGGTAACGGCATTCTTAACCGCGCGGGAATATCATCTTCTCCCAGATGCGCTGTTAATTGGTTAACAATCACCGCAGGGGACAGCCCCTCGATATTTGCTAACCAATTAACAAGGCGGCCTGCCATCCGAGACATATTAAAAACAGCGTTATCACGACTGGTCTTGAATTTGTTTTTAAAGGTGGTCACACGAACCGGAGTAATATCGGCCTGTTTGACTTCATCCAGCCATTTTGAAAATTGCGGATACATCCCCGCAAAATACGGGTCGGGATTGATCAGCACATCAAGCGGGATAATCCGGTCTTTATTATGCAACTCGCCTTCGGCGCGTACCCAGTTGGGATATTCTGCCGACTGCATCTGTTTACCTTTCTCATATATCCGAGCGCACTTACCGTTGATCCGGCTGCCCACATAGAAGGAGCAACCCTTGGTCGGCGCCATGCCGTACCGCTTGGCGATACCCTTGGAGACTTCGGCAATCACAAACTCGCCCGATTCGATTTTCATCCATGACGGAGCACGGCCCCGTTCTGGATGAAACTCGCCAGCCTCGGCGCCGGCAATCGCTCCCTGATAGGAGATCACCTCGCCGCTGTAGTCATCGAGCGCCAAATCCACCCGAGTGATACGGACGGCCGGAATGTGAGAGATAACATTGTGCAGAGCTTGGAAATCGAGGGCCGCACAACCCACGCCGGAAAAACTGACCATGCAACCATGGTTGGCAGCACCCCAGCCAATCAAGCCGCAGGGCAGACCATCACAGAGCAGGTCGGCCGAGTTGGCGTAACCGTGCAAACCGGAACGGCGAGGGCGCATAGAGAAACGCGGGGCAGGGATGGGCACACCGATCTTGTTATTGAGTTCTTCCAGCCACAACTCGATCTCGGCACAGCACAGGGCATCGAGAAACTGCACCCCGTAGCTGTCGATCAAGTCGTTGTAGGCTTCCCAATACTTGGCACCCTCGACCACCTCAAACTGGGAGAACTCCAGCAGGGTAGAGCAGACGGCTTTCAGCTCCTTGCGCATGTCGGCGCGGGACTTATAGCCGGAGTGGAGCGCCTGCTCCATCATTTCGGTCATAGAGGGAGTGCATACAGGGGAGGGCGCCTTGACCAAGGGCAAAGGCGCGGCCTTGTCACAGAGGCGCTCTGTCACCTTGTCGAAGCGGGCGAGGGGATTGAACCCGCTGGGACGCTTCCACAGATAGCGCAGGCCCTCGACAGCAGGAGCCGCGAACGCCGCCTTGATGGCTTTGTTCTGGGTTTCAAAGCGCGGAATGGCTTTGAGCAGTGCGCCTTGCTTGGCCAGCTCGGTCATCCGGCGCAGTTCGTCCGGTGCCCAGGTGAAGGACAGATAATCGATCAGGGTTTTGTTGCCGATAACGCTATTTATCGGCATTACAGAGTTATGACCAGTCATCGAAAAAGACTCCCTGATCATAGAAACCTTGCCATGTGTCCTCAGTAACCTCGACTAGCTCAAAGACGGTATCGGGGTACGTCATGGACAGATAGACCCGCAGTTCGTGCAGGTCGCGGAACATCTCGACCTGACCCGCGATGCAGGCGGAGAAATCGCCAGTCGGTTCAGCCTGCCAATAGACCTTGCGCTCAATGAGAGCAGGCAGATCAATGTTTTGTGGGCTAAAGTGGGTCATGGTTCATGCATTCAAATGATTTGTTGAATGGATTCAATCATACGAATTGTTGAATGGGAACAAGCCGTTTTTTGCCAAAATCGGTATGATGAGCTGATTGTCTAACCACTCAGGAGACAAAAAGATGGACTCCAATACGCTGATTCAGGCCTACATGAGGGCCAAAAAGTACAGCCAATTGCAGGAAGTCGCGGCAGACTTGGGATTTACCACTTCCTATATCTCTGCGGTGAACAAAGGAAAGTCGCAACTCACTGATGCGACTGCAAAAAAGATTGCCGAGGAGATCGGCTTGGACGTGCAAGAAGTGCTGCTAAATCTGGCCGCAGTCAGAGAGACCAATCCAGAGCTAAAGCGCGCTTGGTATGACATTTTAGCGAAGTACACAAAAGGTACAGGCACGGCTGTAGCCCTTGTGGCTGCTATGTTCCTGACCCCTAGCCACGGGACTGACATGACTGCGCATAATGTCCAGTATTTATGTTGAAAACTCGCCCCCCTGCGATAATCCCGAAGGGGCAGGGGGGTCCGTAGCCAGGTGTCTGTTTGCCTGGCGGAGGATTTTTAATATAAATCGCATTATGCGCGGTGTATCACTTCGCTCTCAGCACCCACCACTAGGCGTAATTGTCTATCTCCATCACGTTCTGTGAGAGAAAATAGAAAAGAGGCCTAGAACGCGAATTTTGGTAACCGTTACCATAAATAGTGCTATTCTATTTTGGTCACCGTTACCAAAAAGGCTTCCAGATGCGCGACCCTAACGACACCCAGACACATGACCTGCTCCCTACACCCCGCCGCCGTGGCCGCCCCAGTACCGGAACGGCGCTGACCCCAGCCCAAAAACAGGCCAGATACCGCCAACGTCAGCGGGCCCGCACCGTAACTGTCACGTTCGACCGCTCGGCCATCGATGCGCTGGATAGCCATATCCGGGCCCTCGTGGCAGGTCTCGACGCCCCGATTCCCCCAGAGCATGCGGCCTCCATCCTGGACTCGATTCGTTCCGCGACCCTGGCGCAACTGGCACCGGTGGCAGAATGACCATCTCTAGCCGGGAGGATTACGAGCAGGCGCTGGCGCTGCTGGAGCGACTGATTGATGTCTATGACGCCAACAAGGTGCTGATCGAGCAGCTTTCTCTGGCCATCGAACGCTGGGAGGATCAGGCCGAGGAGTTTGCCGAGTTCAACCGTGCTGTGCGTGCGGTGTCAGGTAAGCCGGAACCCTGATTCTGCCGTCCGCACGGGTGGTCATCGGTACGACCACCCACGCCGGTCGGCCTGCCCAGCGGCAGAGAGCGCAACCCCGCAGGGGCGGTTTTTGTTGTTGTGTGTCGGGTCGGGTCTGGGGAGGGTGGTTGGGTCGGGTGGGAGCACTCTAATCTCCCACCCAATTCTCACCGTGATAAATTCGATGCCGATTGAGTCTCTATTTTGAGCTTGTTTAGGGTCTGTTTTGACCTGTAAAAATCGGTTGTGTTCCGTCTGACCCTGTGGCAGGATGCTCGAGTTCCACGTTTTATGTGGAGCGGTCTGCGGACAACTCGAGACACGTTCGTGTCTCAACCATCCTTCGGGATATGACGCCTTCGGGCAATGCACCCCTTCAGGGGTAATGAAAAAAACTGTTGTTGGTCCGGCCTTGGCGCCGAGGCCGGATTTTTTTCACTGCATTGCTCTCGGATAGGCGCATGGACCCGGTATCACAGAAAACCCCTCTCAGTACTGCCATCGAAACGGCTCTTGCGTCGTTCGTGACGTTCAACGATTTCGTCGAGCTCCGATTCTGGTTCCTGTTCGACCCACGCTGCTGTGTGGGCTCCTCCGATGCGGTTGAATCCGATGGCATCGTCAGCCTCTCCACCGAAAAAACTTTTGACGTCGATCTGAAAAAACTGGCCTCGTTGGTGCCTGGCCTGCGCCTGTGTGCAGAGGTCACGTTCCAGCCAGACGGGTCAGTGATCACTGACGACCTGAAAACCCCATTCGAATCCATCGAGTCCCATCTCGGCTCGATGGCGATCAAAATTTATCCTCGTGGCAATTCGCGTTTGGGGTTAGACCCCTACATATCCGCCAAAATCAATCCGACCAAAATCAGTTACGGTCGCAACGGTTTCAGCGACATCCACACGCTCGGTCAGGCCCTCCCGGTCGCGATGTCCGCGTTTGTCCGTGGCTGCCCTGACCTGGCTGCGCTGGTCGATGTGGCTGGGTGTCAGGTCATGCGGGTCGACTCGACCTCCGGTGTGCACTGCGCCACCGTGGCCGACGTCAGCGCCCTGCTGAAACGCATCAGTCACGTGCAGATCGGGCACGTCCACGCCGCCGGTTCTACGGGCACCTACGCCGAGCGTGAGCAGAAGATCCTCGCTAAATCCGGCGACACCGTGTACGTCAACCCGCGCAGCGAGCATCAGCGCGGGGCAGCCTACGACAAGGGCGGCGAGGCCCGCGAGGAGCTCCGCCGCCTGACTCAGGAACTCCGCCGCGACCCCAGTAACGCCGCTCTGGCAGCTCGGGTCGAGGCCCTTTCCGACCCCGAGTATCGGGCCTACTGCGAAAAACTGCTGCGCCTCGAGGCCCGCACGATGCGCCGCGGGCTGGTCGGTCAGCTCGAACGCCTGGGTATCACCGACTGGGACGGCACCGCCGTCGATCTCATACGCTGCGAGCGCCAGCTCGCTGATGCCGGAACAAATTTTGTACACAGCCTCTGGGCACATGTCTGGCGCCCAGTCCTAACCGCACTCTGGGGAGACGCGTCTATGTCGCTCGCAAACGAGACTGAGCTCGAGCAGAAAATCACCGCCTATTACGAGGAGAATGCCGTTGGCCGTGCCCGCAGCATGGGCACGCGCCGCGCCCTCACGCATCTGAGATCGATCATCGATCGCGGCTGGGCAGCCTCCAAAAAATCCCCCCCTGCATCTCAGGCCACCTGGTACAGGACGATCGGCGAGCTCGTCGACGCTGGGATCTCGCTGGCAGCCCTCCAGTCCTGTGACGGGACCGCTGAGAGCCGCCTCGCGGCCGGTGTCGTCGTCTCTCTCCGGTCGGTGCTCGAGGTGCAGGCAGTCAGCTCCGCGCCAGCGTGGTTTAAACCAGCCAATCTGGACCGCTGGCTGGACGATCAGGATTTCATGGCTGTGCCGCACCGTCACCGCCGCGCCGTGGGCGACGGTCTGGTCGACTGCATCGGCTCCGACGATGGCCTCTGCGGTCCGGTCGATAATCGCCCCGATACCGATGCCGAAATTTTTGCATTCCTCGACCGATCGGCCGGTCACGGTCTGGGCTCCCACGCAGGGCTGTTCCCACCCGAGGTCGACTGGGATCGGATCGTCGTCCAGTCAGATGTGGCCGATCTCCGCGTTCCCGCCATACCCCGCCACCCGCAGTTGCGTCTGGTGTAAGGGGATTTTATGACACTAATTTCAGTAACAGTTACCAAAAAGGACTGATCAGATGAATGACAAAACCCAACCCACTGTCGGCGCATCCGGCCTGTATTTGGTCGGTGAGATCGCCGGGGTAAAACAGGACACGTTCCGCAACGGCGATAGCCAGATCATCAGACACACCGCTGGCGTTCGGGTGACCACCGTCGACGCCTATGGCGGTGAGATCAGTGAGCTCGTCGAGGTCCGTCTGCCGCAGGCCGCCGTCGATGCAGGTCTGCCGCGTCAGCTCGAGGGGCTACGTGGTCAGACTCTCAGCCTGCCTGTCTGGGTGCAGGCCTACACCGGACGGCGCGGGGCAGGGCACGCGCTGATGCTGGACTCTAAACAGCAAATTTTGGGGATCTAGGTATGGCTATGGCGACTGTCACCGGCGTGCTGGCCGGCGTTAAACAGGCTCGGGATTTTTCTGTTGTCGTGCGTACAGCAGAGGGCGACGTCGATGTGATCATCCCACCGCTAGCACTGCAACTCCTGCCCGATCCCGCAGCGCATTTTGAACGGCTGGTCGGGGAAAAAATGGGATTTTGCGTCGTGCCGGGGCACGAGATCGATGGGGCCCGCGTGCTGGACACACAGTACCGGGATCCCGAGGCGCAGAGCTGATGGCCGCCATCGTCACTGACAGCCTCGGTCTGGTCCTGCACGCGGTGCTGACCCACGTCGATCGCATCGAGCGCAGTGCCACCGATGCGGATCCCGCCAACCTGCTGATCCTGGAGGCCGAGGCCGATCTGTTTGTGGTGCTCTGCCCCGCAGGTTTTGCCGGTTCCGCTCAGGAGCAGCATCTGCTGGGCCTCGTCGGCACTCTCGTGGCACTGCCGGTCGTCTCGACGCCAGCGGGGCTGATGCTGGCAGAGGGACGGCTGGCCACAACGATTCTGGGGGACTGACCAATGGATCTGCTCCCCGATATTACCCCCGCGCAGGCGGTCGAACTGGTGCAGGCCATCGGCCTGCTCTGGGCCACTGCGTGGGTTCTACGTCAACTGCGGAAAGCCATCCGCTAGATCAATATGGAGTTTTTATATGGACCTGACCTCAATCACCACCGCCATTACCGGAGCCGTCACCCAGATCACCACGATCGGGCTGGCCTGTCTCAGCGTCTACGTCACGATCCGCACGTTCACCTGGGTGCGCGGCGCGTTTAAGTAACGAATAGGGGGCCGCAGCGGCCCCCTTCTTTATGTGAGGGTCATGATGGGGGGAGTATGGTGGATTTACGTAGGCGCTGTTTGCTGCGCACTGTGGCTGCTGTTTCGCTGATCGCACTCACTGCACCGGTGCACGCGGATGTGGTCGAGTTGTTCCCAGGGGCGGGCACCGTTCGGGTGGCCAACGGCACCACCGGCAGGATCGTCGGCGTCACGAGCATCGACAGAACTGCCCGGACTGTCGGCGCTGTTATCGATGCACGGGACAAATTCGGCAACGCGGTCAGGGTTAACCGCGTTTTACGGGTCGTGCCTGACGCGCTGGCCAGGTTCGGTCGCGCCTGTCTGTCACCAGCAGGGGCCGCTCGCTGTGCGGCGGTCGGAGCCATCACCGCCGCAGCGGCCTACGCCGGGTACGATCTGATCAACGGGTGGCTGGAAAAACCGGCGGTGCCCGCCGGGGAGTGTCCAAGCGATTACGTTTTTTTGCCCCTGAACGGCAGTTCGGTAAAGACGTTCCCTGGCCTCCCGTGCGTTAAAAAATATTCCTCGTACTGGACATTCCGTACTGCTGGGCCTGATCCAACTGTTGCCCAGTGGGCTGATCCAGGTTCAACCCCGACCGTACAATCAGGCGTTTTTTATACAACCTGGGGAGCGCCCTCTATGCCGCTGGGGCCGGTTGATATTTATGCATACAGAAAATCTTGGTCACAAAATGACGTTCGTTCCGAACCCCTCACCGGTGGCGCTATCAGCGATCTGGAGTTTGCCGATATGGTCCTGTCCAACCCAGCTGCGTTGCAAATCGCCCCCGGGGTTTACCCCGACATTTTTGAGCCGGTCACGGTCGATGAGACGGCCCCAAACCCGGGCGAGGGGACTAAACCCAACCCGGATCCGGACCCTGAGGCTCAGACCGATCTGGCCTCGATGGCCGATGTGCCCAGGGATGTGATCGACGTTCGGCGTTTTTACGACTGGGGCAGCGGCTGGCTACCCCGCCAGTGTCCAGCACCCACAGTGATCCCCATCATGGGGCAGGATTTTTCCATCGATTACACGACCCT
This sequence comes from Aeromonas sp. 75A, assembly GCF_051919425.1. Taxonomy (NCBI): domain Bacteria; kingdom Pseudomonadati; phylum Pseudomonadota; class Gammaproteobacteria; order Aeromonadales; family Aeromonadaceae; genus Aeromonas; species Aeromonas sp. 75A. Next base: position 4,398,634 of record NZ_JBQBES010000002.1, read on the forward strand.
GTGCGGGCTGATCGAGAGCGCTGTTGCGCCCGTTCTGCGTCTGCTGGCGCTGTTTGGGTTCCTATCGATCGTGATCGTCGGCGTCGGGAGGTCTAGCTGATGTGGGCTGCATTTGGGACATTAATGGCCGGAAATTTTGTAGCCAGAATTCTGCTCGCGCTCGGCGTTGCCGTTGTTTCCTATCAGGGGCTCGACGCGATTTTGTCGTTGGCCACAACAGAAATCAGGACGTTAGTCACCGGTCTGCCTGCAACCGCGCTGGGTTTGCTGGGGCTGGCCCGAATTGATCTGTGCATCAACCTGATCCTGTCGGCATATGCCGCCCGACTCGCCATGGCGGCGCTGACCACGATGCGTGTGAGGTAATCATGATCACCCTCATCACCGGCCGCCCAGGGAGCGGCAAAACTCTGCTCGCAGTTGAGATGATCCGCGACAATGCCAATGCAGAACGGATCAGGCCCCTATTTTGCAACATCGACGGCCTCGATTTTGATCGCCTGCGCTGTTTTCCACTGGAGGATCCGACCACCTGGCCAGATCTGCCAGCAGGGTCCATCGTGGTGGTCGACGAATGCCAAAAACTGATGCCTCCCCGCGCCAGCGGTGCCCGAGTGCCGCACCATGTGCAGTACCTGAACGAACATCGTCACGCAGGGATCGACCTGATCCTGATGACCCCAGACCCCAAGCTGATCGACGTGCTGGCCCGTAAAACGGTCGGGCGGCACCTGCATGCCTACCGTCCATTTGGCATGGAGCACCGGAAAATTTTCGAGTGGAACAGCTGTAATGAGGATCCTGAGCCATCCCAGGGAGAAAAAAACGCACTGATCACCAAAAAACCGTTCGATAAAACGCTGTATGAGCTGTACACCTCCGCTGAGGTTCATACCCACAAATCCCGACCACCACTGAAAAAATTCGCATTGCTCATCGGGTCGCTGCTGACAGCGATTTTGCTGTTTGCCTGGTCGTTCTGGTCCATCTGGCAGCAAGGGCAGGGCGATACCCCGTCAGAACAGGCAGCCACCGTCACCACCGCCGAACAGGAGGCGGTGTCCGCCGCAGTCTCTAGTGCCGAGCCCAGCCTGCCGCCACCGATCCCAGAGGCATTTTTCCGCTCCAGGGTAGTGTTGAACGGTCATCCCGAATACCGCGTCGAACTGGGGGAGGGCGGGGGATATGCGAGTCTGGACATGTTTGCCGCATATCGCGTCGAGGGCGCCCACGTGCTGCTGCTGGCTCACGCGGGCGATGATGTGGCGCAATGGGTGATACGTGATGCTGATCTGGTGGAGTATCTGCAACAGGATGCCGACGCGCTGATGGCGAACAGGTAGGCGCCGCAGGCGCAGGGCCGTGCGACTGGGCGACGACCGCTAGCGGGCGGCGGACAGGCGGATGGCCGGTCATCAATATAATTACGGTAACAGTTACCAGTAATTATGCCGATAACCCCATTTATCGGCATAATTTGTAAAGAGTCGGTGATAATTGACCTTCAACATCTGCTTTTTGACCTTCAAAACCTCTGTTTTGACCTTCAACATGTCTCACAGAGTAGACCCACACCAGAGGAGGCAATATGGGAGAAAAATCACCGTTTCGGGTCGCAACCCGTGAGGAGCTGCTGGCCCGAGGCTGCGTCCTCAATCTGGCCGAGCTGAACCTGCCGGCATCGCCAGAACTGGACCAGATCATCAGCGTCCTGCAAACGCAGCGCGGTCCTGTGGCGATGGCGATCTGGTTCCTGTCGGCCAATGGCTGGCTGGGCAGCGCTAGGCCTGTGGATGTGGTGCGGCGGATCAGTCCAGGGGAACTGTCTGATGTTCTGCATGCAGCACGCCGCGAGGTCGCGCCGATTGAGCATGGCTAACAGAGCCTCCAACCCGGTGAGCAATCTTGTGTTTGTCTGTAAAACCCAAACCCATCACTGCGTATAATGTATATTATGTTAAATTATATATCTTGTTTCCTGTCACCACTTATTGAACTGTGTATAATGGCAACAATTGATCCTATCTTCGACCGGATGTCTTAAGTGGCTGAATTAACATCAGAACAATTAAAACCCGCTTTTGCGATTGAACAGTTCCCCAAGCTTAGCGAGCTTGAACCTATCCCCTTTGCTGCACTGCAACCCAGAGCCATTTCCGGCATCAAACGTCTTGCCAGTTTTGATGGTGACTGTCCGGTCATGCTGCTCAACGGATTCCCCGGCGCAGATTACGAAGGCGTTTGCCAGACGCTGATTGCCGACTCTAATGGCAAGGATGGTGACCTGTTTGATCTCTGCTACACCGAGAATCTGAACAACCCCTACAAACCTATCTGGCTGCGCCTGCAACCGGGCACCGGCGTCGAGTTTTGCGAAATGGTTGGCGAGCTGCTCAAGCTGTTGAGCCACCATCTCGATGCCGAACGCATCGTGACCCGCATCATGCGCAAGCAGAACAATGATCCGAAAATCGATGATTTCCTCTCCGATCTGGCGGCTCACGTGGCATTGGGTCTGGAGTTCCAGCACCCCATTCTGATCAATCTGCTGATCCACCACGAAGCGCAGGAAGCGCCGGTGATTTATGGCCGTGATCTCAACTGGGATACCCTATTTGGCTCCATCAATTACCAGACCGAGCAAGGCTCTGTCTATGCCAACCAGCACCTTTTGGAGCCCGGCTTGCTGCGCGAAGCCAACGGCGGTTACCTCATTTTGCAACTGGATGAGCTGCTGGATCAGCCACACCTCTGGTTCAAGCTGAAAAATGCCATGCAAAAAGGCGAGCTGGACTGGAACGCCTATCAGGAAGGGAAAACCCTGACCCCCTTCTTCGCGCCTGAAGCGACCCCCATCAAGCTCAAGCTGATCCTGGTCGGTGACCGACTGGACGTGGCCGAGTTCCAGATGCTGGATCGGGATATGTCCGAGCGCATCTTCCTGCGCGCGGATCTGGTGTCAGAGGTAAATATTGAAGAGGGTCTGCAGGAATTTCTGCAGTACCTGGCTTGGCTGCGCCAGCGCTGGAGCCTGCTGGACTTCACGCCAGCCGCCCTCGCCGCCCTTTCTCGTCATGCCAGCCGCCTCTGTGACCATCAGGAGTGGTTGTCGCTCTCCGAAGTGCAACTCTCCGCCATCATGCGGATGGCTGACAGTCTGGCCCGGGAGCTGGAATCTGATGTGGTCACCGACGAGCATATTCGCGGCGCACTGGAAGAGCAGGATTACCGCCTCAACTATCTGGTTGAGCAGTCCGATCAGGGGGTTATCGACGGCCAGATCCTGCTGCAAACCGATGGCGAAGAGATTGGCCAGATCAACGGCCTGTCTGTCATTCAGGTCTCCGGTCACCCTTATGACTTCGGCGAGCCGGTGCGCCTCACCGCGACCGTACACCTTGGTGATGGCGATGTGGCGGATATCGAGCGCAAAGCGGAGCTGGCCGGTCATATCCACGCCAAGGCGATGATGATTATCCACGGCTATCTCTCCAACAAATTTGGTGCAGAGAACCCCTCCCCCCTGTCGGCCAATCTGGTGTTCGAGCAGTCTTACCACGAAATTGATGGCGACAGCGCCTCCCTGACCGGCTTGTGTGCCCTGCTCTCTGCCCTCGCCCGCCAGCCTATCTATCAGCACTTCGCCGTGACCGGTGCGGTCGATCAGTTTGGCAATGTGCAGGCCGTTGGTGGCGTGAACGAGAAGATTGAAGGCTTCTTCCGGGTGTGCGAAATCCACGGCATCACCGGCAAGCAAGGGATCATTTTGCCGGGCACCAACATCCAGCAGCTGAACCTCTCTGACGAGGTGATTGCGGCGGTTGAAGCGGGCCAGTTCCACATCCACCCGGTGGATCATGTGGAAGAGGCCATCGAGTTGCTGACTGGCTGTGTCGCCGGTGAGCCTGATATGCCCGATACCCTGTTTGGCCGTATTCAGGAGCGGTTGGACGAGTTGAACGGCTCCACTGCCAAAGTCGGACTGCTGCAATCCCTGCTGGGGCGCCTGTTTAGCCGCTGATGAAGTGATCGGAGTTGTTTAGCGAACAACTGTAAGCTAAATTGGCCCGGCTTTGACCCATTTGAAGGAAATACCGCGTGACCGTAGACAATACCACCATGGAAGCCCGCCTTTCCCTGTGCGAACAGGGCAAGAACTCTTTTACCCGTGAAGAGCTGCTGGCTTGCAGCCGTGGCGAACTGTTTGGTGAGGGTAACAGTCAGCTGCCTGCCCCCAACATGTTGATGATGGATCGCATCGTCAAGATCAATGACAACGGCGGCGAACACGGCAAGGGCGAGATCCTGGCTGAGCTCGACATTACTCCGGATCTCTGGTTCTTCGATTGCCACTTCCCGGGTGATCCTGTGATGCCTGGCTGTCTCGGTCTGGACGCCATGTGGCAGCTGGTTGGCTTCTTCCTTGGCTGGAAAGGTGGCCCCGGCAAGGGTCGTGCTCTGGGCGTGGGTGAAGTGAAATTCACCGGCCAGATCTTGCCGACTGCCAAGAAAGTGACCTACAAGATCACCTTCAAGCGCGTCATCAACCGCAAGCTGGTGATGGGGATTGCTGATGGTGTGGTCGAAGTCGACGGCCGTCCGATCTACAGCGCCACCGACCTGAAAGTGGGCCTGTTCAAAGATACCACCGCATTCTGATCTCTCTGATTGGTGGTAAAACAGCATTAACGCAAAGGGGCCACAACGGCCCCTTTCCTTTTGTAATGAGTGATGAAGTACCTGCTACTTCATGAAGAGGCCTGAGCCCCGCCCTTCCATGGCGTCACGCCAACCACCAAGCCAATGCCCTCGGGCATCCAGGCATTGATACGGACACGCTTCTTTCTGTTTGCCGACCACGCCAGCCTGATAACCACGAGCACGAGCTCTTTCCAGACGGTCCCGCTTCTGTCTCTTCATCATCTACGACCCTCTTCGTGGAACAAAAAAAGCGACCAATTCTGCATCGGTCGCTTTCATCTTTACTCCTGCGAGCGCACTCGGTCAAACAAAAACTTCCACCCTAACCGGGCTATGTGACACAAGGCACTGAACTGGATTAAGTTTTAATTACAGGGAACTTACTCCTGATTTTTTAGTCCTTCCAGCTCTTCCCAGCGAGCAAATGCCTGTTCCAGCGCGGCTTCAGCGGCATTGAGCGCATCCAGTTTCGGCTGGGTTTTATCTGCCGGCAGCGAGAAGAACCCGGGCTGGTTGATCTCGCTCTGCAGCGAATCCAGCTCGGCTTCAAGCTGTTCGAGACGAGCGGGCAACCCTTCCAGTTCAAGCAGCAGCTTGTAGGAGAGCTTTTTGCTCTTCTTCGGCGCTTCTGGCGCGGTGGCTACGACCGGCTCGGGCCCCTTGACCGGTGCACTCCTGGCCTCTTGCTGGGCATTCTGCTGTTCGCGGGTCGCCATCATGTCGGCGTAACCGCCCACGTAATCGCTGATACGGCCATCCCCTTCAAACAGCCAGCAGCCGGTCACTGTGTTGTCGATGAAGCGACGATCGTGACTGACCAGCAGCAGGGTGCCGGGGTAGTCGGAAAGCAGCTCTTCCAGCAGCTCCAGGGTTTCCACATCCAGATCGTTGGTCGGTTCATCGAGGATCAGCAGGTTGCTGGGCTTGAGGAACAGCTTGGCCAGCAGCAGCCGGTTCTTCTCGCCACCGGAGAGCGCCTTGACCGGGGTACGGGCCCGCTTGGGTTCGAACAGGAAGTCCTGCAGGTAACCAAGAATGTGTCGGGAGCGGCCGCGCACCATCACCTCCTGCTTGCCCTCCCCGACGTTGTCCACCACGGTCTGCTCGGGATCGAGCTGCTCGCGGTACTGATCGAAGTAGGCCACCTCCAGATTGGTGCCCCCCTTGACGGTGCCACGGGTCGGCTCAAGCTGACCCAGCAACAGCTTGATCAGGGTCGATTTGCCGCAGCCATTAGGACCGACCAGCGCAATCTTGTCACCGCGCAGCACTTGCAGATCGAGCCCCTTGAACAGGGTGCGATCGCCAAAATCCAGCCCCAGCCCTTCGGTCTCGAATACCAGCTTGCCGGAGCGATTGACCTCATCCAGTTGCAGTTTGGCCTTACCCTGCAGCTCGCGGCGCTGGGAGCGCTCCATGCGCATTGCCTCAAGGGCGCGCACCCGACCTTCGTTACGGGTACGGCGAGCCTTGATACCCTGACGCACCCACACCTCTTCCTGGGCCAGTTTGCGGTCGAACTCGGCATTTTTCAGCTCTTCGACCCGCAGCCACTCCTCTTTCCCCTGCAGGTACTCGTCGTAGTTACCCGGCCAGGAGGTGATGGCGCCGCGATCGAGATCGATGATCCGGGTTGCCAGCTTGTGGATGAACTCCCGATCGTGAGAAATAAAGACGATGGCGCCGCGAAAATCCTTGAGGAAATCTTCCAGCCAGTTGATGGCTTCGATATCCAGGTGGTTGGTCGGCTCATCGAGCAGCAACAAGTCGGGATCGCAGGCCAGCGCACGGGCCAGCGCCACCTTGCGCAGCCAACCGCCAGAGAGACTATCGAGGGTCACATCGGGATCCAGCCCCAGCAGGGTCAACACCTGACTGATGCGGGTCTCGAACTGCCAACCGTTCTGATAGTCGAGCTGCTCTTGTAGCTCGCTCATCTTGCGAATGTTGGCGTCTGACGGATCGCTCGCCAGCTCCATGGAGATGTGGTGGTACTGCTTGAGCAGTTCCCCCACCCCCGCCAGCCCTTCGGCGGCATAGTCAAACACCGTCAGCTCGCTGGAAGCAGGCGGATCCTGCTCAAGGCGGGTCACTTTCAAATCTTGTTGCAGCACCAGACGCCCGTCGTCCAGCGGCAATTCGCTGGCAATGACCTTCATCAGGGTGGACTTGCCCGCCCCGTTGCGGCCAACCAGACAGAGGCGCTCGCCCCGCTCGATGGTCAATTCGGCATTGTCGAGCAGCGGGAAATCACTGAACGACAGACATGCGCCGTGCAATGTTAAAAGAGCCATGTGTGTTCCTTATTTCATATGAAAAAAACGGGCAGCAGACTGGGTCTGCCCCCGTTTTATCGTCAAATCACTCTCACCCCTGACGGGCGGCCCAGCTTTTGAGCTCGGCCAGTGTGAAGGGCCAACCGAGCTCGCGGCCTGCTTCGTCACGCAGCACCGGAATGCGCACCCGATAGGCGGCAAGCCACTGCTCATCATCCATGATGTCGCACTGGCAGGTGGCGGCGGCAAGACCAGCCTCCTCCACCAGCGCCCAGGCCTGCTCGCACAGGTGGCAACCGTCGGTATGAAACAGGGTCAGCATCACGCCTCGCCTTGCTCCGGCGCATGGGTGATGATCCAGCAGTTGTGGATGTGCTGGTTGCGCTCGAAATCCTTCGGTCGCGTCTTCTGGGTGATGTTCTGGGCCTTGAGACCAGTAGCCTCGAGACCGGCCAGATCCATCTTGAAGTGACGCTTGTTGTTGGAGAAGACCAGGGTGCCGTCCGCCGCCAGCAGGCGCTTCAGGTGCTGCATCAGCAGCAGGTGATCGCGCTGTACGTCGAAGCTCTCGTCCATCCGCTTGGAGTTGGAGAAGGTGGGCGGATCGATGAAGATGAGGTCGTACTTATCATCGGCTTCAGACAACCACTTCAGGCAATCAGCCTGGACAAACTTGTGCTGACGGCCCACCAGCGAGTTGAGACGCATGTTGTCCTGCGCCCAGTTCAGGTAGGTGTGGGACATGTCGACTGTGGTGGTCTCGCTGGCACCGCCAAGACCTGCGTGCACGGTGGCACTGCCGGTGTAGGCAAACAGGTTCAGGAAGCGCTTGCCCTTGGCCATCTGACCCAGCATGCGGCGAGTCTGACGATGGTCGAGGAACAGGCCGGTATCCAGATAGTCGTATAGGTTGACCCACAGGCGGGCACCGTACTCCTGCACTTCCATCCGGTGCTGCTCTTCGGAGAGCTTCTGATACTGCTGTTTGCCTTCCTGACGCTCACGCACCTTCAGGATCACCTTCTCGCCATCCATGCCGGTCACCTTGATGGCGGCCTGAACCATGTCAAGCAGACGCTGACGGGTCTTCTGGGCGGGGATATCCTTGGGCGCCGCGTACTCCTGCACCACCAGATAGTCCTGATAGCGGTCGATGGCGGCGTTGTACTCAGGTAGATCGGCGTCGTAGAGACGGTAGCAGTCGAGATTCTCTTTCTTGGCCCACTTCTCGAGCGCTTTCAGATTCTTGCGCAGACGGTTGGCAAAGTCCTGCGCCACCTCTTTTTGCGAGGCGACGGCATCGAGCGCGATCTGGTAGTTACGCAGCTGACACTCAAGGGCACCGTTGAACAGGCGATATTGCTTGTCGGCGCGCAGGCGCAGACAGCTGAGCAGCTCGGGTGATGCGGACAGAATGGAGACTCTCCACCCCTGGAAGCTGCGACGCAGGGCATCGCCGAGGGCTTGATGCACTTCCAGCAGGGCCGGAAATTCGCCGAGACGTTCGCCGTAGGGCGGGTTGGAGATCAGCATACCGACCTGACGGGCATCCCCTTCCACAGCTGGCATCGGCAGCGGATTTTCCAGCTTGGTGACATCGGCCTGCTTGAAGGTGATGAGGTGAGCGACACCCGCTGCTTTGGCGTTGTCACGGGCTTTGAGCAGCACGCGCGAATCGGCATCACAACCAAACAGTTTCACCTCGCAGCGCTGCATGCCACGTTTGGCACGTACTTGTGCTTCCATCATCAGGCTTTGCCACAGCTCACTATCATGCTGCAGCCAACGATCAAAACCGAAGCGCTCACGGCGCAGGGCCGGAGCCATGTCGGCAGCGATAAAGGCCGCTTCAATCAGCAGTGTACCGGAACCGCACATCGGGTCCATCATGGGCTCACCGGCCCAACCGCTACGGGCAATCATGGCGACCGCCAGGTTCTCTTTGAGCGGTGCTTCACCTGTGCCCTGACGATAGAAACGCTGATGCAGCGCCGGGCCTGACAAGTCCAGCGTGATATTGGCCTTGCCTTTGCCCAGATGCGCCATGATGCGAATATCCGGGGATTTCTTGTCCACGTCCGGGCGCACATGACCGCGCTTGGTAAAGCGATCGACGATGGCATCCTTGATCTTCAACGCGCCATATTGGGTATTGCGAATGGAGGCGTTGGTACCGGTAAAGTCCACCGCAATGGTGGCGGTGCCGGAGAAGTGCTCTTCCCAGGGGATGGTATGCGCGCCCAGATAGAGATCCAGATCGTCGTTCATCTGGAATTCGGAGAGCACCAGTACGATGCGGGAAGCCAGACGGCTCCAGAGACAGGCCTTGTAGCCTACCGCCAGTTCGCCTTTGAAGTGGACGCCAGCCACGGTCTCACGGACCTGCTCTGCACCCAGATTGGTCAGCTCGTCGGCCAACAGGTTTTCCAGCCCCTTGGGGCAGGTTGCAAAAAATTCTTTCATCACGCTCACGGGGAACCCATAAAAATAGTGCCGCATTATACCTCATCAGGCGGGCTGGGGCATGCAAAAGTCGGCGCAAACAGCAGGATGGAAACAGAGATTGGTAGACAGAGAGAAAGGCAAGAGACCCCATGACTACCCTATTGCGAGATCATGGGGCCAGACATCATTCACGAATCACTTCATGCGAGCCTTGAAGCGGGGATTGCTTTTACAAATCACGAACAATTTTCCCCGACGACGCACCAACTGACAATCGGGATGACGCGCCCGTGCGGATTTGAGTGAACAGACGACCTGCATTCAGGACTCCTTCTTGCTTGAAAATGCGCCAAAGCGCTTGTTGAATCGGGCCACACTCCCCTCGCTCGATACCTGCTTCTGCTTGCCGGTATAAAACGAGTGCGACTGGCTGGAAACATCGAGCGACACATAGGGGTACTCCTTCCCGTCTTGCCACGTATAGCGGCGATCGCTCTTGATGGTTGAACCGACCAGGAAAAAGGCATCAGCTGCCGTGTCATGGAACAGCACCAAACGATAATCCGGGTGAATATGAGGTTTCATAGTAACTCCATTTTGTTATGTTATAACAAAATGTAAGTGAGAATGGCTCTCGTTTCAAGCATGAAATGTCGTATGAAGAAAATCGCAGCAGTGAGTGATGTGTTGATAGCGAGGTGGAGGCACTACGCAAGTAGAACGAAACAAGAATGAGGCACCATGCTTACAGCACGGAAGACCAAGATACAGCGTGGGTCAGAACACAGGGTGCAAGTGGATGTAACAAGCCTCAAGAGAGAGGCTGGATCACAACCATGAAGATCAATCAGAATGGGCAAGATGTTCGCGGATCAATGAAGTATCAGAAACGAGGCACTATGGAGGTGACAACAGTAAAAACAGGCAGCGGTGTAATCACAGAGATAAAAAGATTGATGAAAATATATCAACTGACCTGACGATATTGCTCGGTCACGGTAATACGCGGCTTCATCCGGTTATTCATCACCTTGATCACCCCGAAACGCGGCAAGGTTTTACTAGTGGTCAATACCAGATCGGCAGTGAGGTTCAAACAGACGCTAGCCTGATCCCCTGCCTCAATGACCATAAATTCGCCGTTGCCGTGGGGTGTATTCATCAGGACCAGATCACCATTTTGCGGGATCACTTGCGGATGTTGTTCACTAAAAAACCAGCTTTGCGGCATCAGGGGTTTATAAAAACGACTGACCGCGATGGCATTAAGCACCAACTGAACCTGATGTGGAATACTCCACTCAAGTTCGGCTGCTTTATCCATCAACTGATAATAGAGGGCGGCATCATCAACACAAAAAGGCTGGGTCGCAAACGAGCTGGGCACCAATTGCCGCCCTTTATACTCGGTAGCAAATAACATGTTATCAGACAGGTCCAACATCAGACGGTCACTCTGGGCATCATAGTGCCATTGCCAGCTATCGGTCGGTTGGATAAACATGTTGGAGCCCTTACTTGATAATTACCAGTTGACTTTATTCCATATGCAGGAAATCAGCAACGTCAAATAAAGGGCTCCGCCATCTATTTCTTAAATATTGGTCACAATCTCTTTGACCAACCCCGGCCCTTTATAAATAAAGCCGCTATAAATTTGTACCAGACTGGCACCGGCGGCCAATTTTTCACGGGCGGCCATGGCACTATCAATACCACCCACACCGATAATTGGCAGGGCACCATTGAGCGCCTTGGCCAGATGACGGATCACCTCGGTACTCTTGTGCTGCAGCGGACGACCGCTCAGGCCACCCGCTTCACCGGCGTGGGGCATGTCATAAATCATCTCGCGCTCGAGGGTGGTATTGGTGGCGATAACCCCATCAATGCCATTACGCACCAGCGAAGCGGCCACCTGATCTATTTCTTCAAGGCTTAAATCCGGGGCAATTTTAACCGCCAGCGGCACATACTTTTTATATTGAGCGGCCAGCTCTTGCTGACGCACCTTGAGGGCGGCCAGCAATTCATCCAGCGCCTCGCCATATTGCAGTGAACGCAAACCCGGGGTGTTGGGGGAAGAGATATTGACGGCAATATAACCGGCATGATCATAAACCTTGTCCATGCAGATCAGGTAATCATCCTTGCCCTGTTCGATGGGAGTGTCTTTGTTTTTGCCGATATTAATGCCGATGACTCCCTGATATTTGGCCTCTTTTACCTTGGCCACCAGATGATCCACCCCCTTGTTGTTGAATCCCATCCGGTTGATGATCCCCTCTGCCGGAATAACCCGGAACAGGCGCGGCTTGTCATTACCGCTTTGGGGTCTGGGGGTGACGGTACCGACTTCGATAAAACCAAATCCCATGGCGCCCAGCGCGTCAATGCACTCACCATCTTTATCCAGACCGGCCGCCAATCCCACCGGATTGGCAAAAGAAAGCCCCATGACAGTGACGGGGCGTTTCGGCAAATTCTGGCGGAAGAAACAATCGAGTGGCGTACCGAGAAGGCGGGGCAAATATTTCATGGAGAGATCGTGAGCCTGTTCCGGATTGAGCTTGAACAGGAAATGCCTGGCGATGGGGTACAACATCTTTGCTCCTTAAAGAAAGCCCCGGCAACTGGCCGGGGCTTTGGGTGTAATGTCGGTGTCATGCCTTAATCTGGCAATTAAAGTGCCCGACAATTCAACTGGAGCAGGTTCAACTCTCGCAAGGCCACCGAGAACTTGGCGAACTCGTGAGTGCTGGTGGTCTTGAAGTCGGCCAACATATGGGTCCAACGGGACAAGAGTTGCTCATGCTCCGAAATCCAGTCGGCCAATATGGTAGCGCATTCTCCCTGATCTTTGCACCCTTCCAGTACCACAGAAGTGAGACTGCGTTGCTGCCAGTCCAGATCTTCGCGGAAGGATGCACGCGCCATCGCCTGCCAGTGGTTGCCAACCGGCTGATGGTTGATCTGGTCGAGGAACCAGTGCAGATCCAGTTTGGCACCGAGGCGATAGTAAACGTTGGCGGCGCGCAGGATATCGGTCTTGTGCTCCGCGGCAATCTGCGCCAAATCCAGGCTGGAGAAGAGGCTGCTCATATGGGCGACCTGACGGGCAATGGCCTCCGGCACCTGTTTCTCCATCCACTTTGCAACAGCCTGACGATGCTCGGCTACTTCGCTCTCATCCATCACCTCGTAGAGGTGTTGACCGAGGGTTTCGAATGCCGGACGGAAGAAGGCGATGTTCTCGCTGATGCTCCAGCTGCGATTGCGGGCACGCAGGAACCAGCGGGTGGCACGGCGCACGATCCGGCGGCTGTAGAACATCAGCTCGAGCTGAGTCTGGGCATCCACCAGATTGTCGCACCCTTCGATATCACGCCACAGCTGGTTCATGCCAAACACTTCGCGGGCCATGGCAAAGCAGCAGGCCACTTCGGCGACCGAGGCACCGGTCTCGTCCTTCATCCGGCTGGCGAAGTTGAGCCCCATGTCGTTGACCAACATATTGGCCACCCGGGTAGCGATGATCTCGCCGCGTAGCGGGTGATCGGCCAGCTGGGCACCAAACTGCTGCTGTACTTTGGCCGGGAAGCTGGTGACCAGCATGTTGGCGAGGAAGGGCTCGTCGGTCACTTCCGGGCAGTTGAGCTGCTCTTTCAGCACCATCTTGCCGTAAGCCACCAGCACCGCCAGTTCGGGGCGGGTCAGTCCCTGCCCTGCCGCCATCCGCTCGGAAAGCTCCTCATCGGATGGCAGGAACTCGAGCGCACGGTCCAGCTTGCCTTCCCGCTCCAGTCCCTGAATAAAGCGCTGCTGCTCTTTCAGTTGTTCAGAGCCGCGGAAGCTGGTGACCGAGATGGACTGGGACTGGCGATAGGCGTTGGTGATCACGATCTGCGCCACGTCGTCGGTCATCTCATACAGCATCTGGTTACGTTGCTTGAGGGTCAGCTCCCCTGCCGCCACCAACTGGTTCAGCAGGATCTTGATGTTCACCTCGTTATCAGAGCAATCCACCCCACCCACGTTGTCGGTAAAATCGGTATTGATGCGACCGCCCTGACTGGCGTACTCCACCCGGCCGAGCTGGGTAAAGCCAAGGTTGCCCCCCTCTCCTACGATACGGGCCCGCAGATCGCGGCCATTGACCCGCAATGCGTCATTGCTGCGATCGCCCACTTCCCCATCGCTCTCGCGAGCGCTCTTCACATAGGTGCCGATGCCGCCGTTCCACAGCAGGTCGACATTAAGGCAGAGCAGCGCCTTGATCAGCTCGTTCGGCGCCATGTTGGCCTTGTCGGTGCCGAGCAGGGTCTGCATCTCGGGGCTGAGCTTGATGGACTTGGCCGAGCGCAGGAAGATGCCACCCCCTTGTGATATCAGCTCGCGGTTGTAGTCATCCCAGCTGGAACCCGGCAGATCGAACAGACGCTGGCGTTCGACAAAGCTCTTTGCCGCATCCGGGGTCGGGTCAACGAAGATGTGCATGTGGTTGAACGCGCCCACCAGCCGGGTGTGCTCGGAGAGCAGCATGCCATTGCCGAACACGTCGCCGGCCATGTCCCCAATCCCCACGCAAGTGAAGTCGGTGGTCTGGCAGTTGACGCCAATTTCACGGAAGTGGCGCTTGACCGACTCCCAGGCACCGCGGGCGGTGATACCCATCTTCTTGTGGTCGTAACCGACCGAGCCGCCGGAGGCGAACGCATCGCCGAGCCAGTGGCCGTATTCGAGGCTTATTTCGTTGGCGATGTCGGAGAAGGTCGCCGTGCCCTTGTCGGCGGCGACCACCAGGTAGTAGTCATCCTCGTCGTGACGCACCACGGATGTCGGCGGGATCACCTCGCCGCCGATGATGTTGTCGGTCACATCGAGCAGGCCACGAATAAACAGGCGATAACAGGCCTTGCCCTCCTCCTGAATGACGGCACGGGGCGCCCCCACCGGCATCTGTTTGCAGTAGAAACCGCCCTTGGCCCCCACCGGCACGATGACGGTGTTCTTCACCTGCTGGGCTTTCACCAGACCCAGCACTTCGGTGCGGAAGTCCTCTTTGCGATCGGACCAGCGCAGGCCGCCACGGGCGACCTTGCCCCAGCGCAGATGCACCCCTTCCACCCGCGGCGAGTAGACGAAGATCTCGAATTTCGGCAGTGGCAGCGGCATGTCGGTGATGCTGGAGGGAGCCAGTTTGAAGGAGATGTAGGGCTTGATGTTGCCCGCCTTGTCCAGCTGGTAGTAGTTGGTGCGCAGGGTAGCGTCGATCATCTCCACATAGCGGCGAATGATGCGATCGTCGTCCAGGTTGGCCACCTGATCCAGCTTGGTGGCAAGCTCCTCATGCAACTTGGCTTCTGCTTTGGCATCCTGCTTGCTGGCAGGATCCAGGCGCTGTTCGAACAGGGTAAACAGCAGTTGGGCGATATCAGGGTAACGGGTCAGGGTCTCTTCGATATAGGACTGGCTGAAGGAGACGCCGGTCTGGCGCATGTATTTGGCATAGGCGCGCAGCACCGAGACCTGACGGCCGGTGAGACCCGCCCCCAATACCAGCCGGTTGAAGCCATCATCTTCCAGCTGCTTGTTCCAGATGGCGGCAAACGCCTGCTGGAAGCGCTGCTGACTCTGGGCCAGATCAAAGGGCTGCTCGCCATGCAGCAGCATGGAGAAGTCGAGGATCCAGAACAGATCACCGCCCGGAGTGCGTACCTGATACGGGGTCTCGCCGATCACCCGCAGCCCCATGTTCTCCAGCATCGGCAGCACATCGGAGAGGTGAATGGGCTCGGTGCGATGGAACAGCTTGAGCCGTACCCGACGGTCATTCTCCTCCTCCTGCGCGCGGTAGAACAGCATGCCCAGCGGCTCGGCTTCGCTCAGGTTATCGAGCGCCATGATATCGGCCACGGCCGAGCCAGGCAGCACATCTTCTTTGTAAGCGCGAGGGAATGCAGTGCTGAAACGGCGGCGCAGCTCGTTGCCACGGGCCTCGCCATAATGGGAAAGCAGCACGGAGTCGAGTCTGTCGTCCCAGCTGCGGGCCGCTTCAATCAGGTTGTTCTGTACTTCGTTCACATCCACATCCACGTTGTTGTTGTTGACCCGCACTATGTAGTGGGTCCGCGCCAGCACGCCTTCGGTGAAGTAGACGTTGAACTCCACCTCTTCATTGCTGCCAAAATATTTCTGCAAAATTTGCTGGGTCTTGATACGCAGCGCTGTGTTGTAGCGCTCCTTGGTGACATAGACCATGCAAGAGAAGAAACGACCATAGACATCCCGGCGCACGAATAGCCGCAGCATGTCACGCTCCTGCATCTCCAGCACCCCAAGACCGGTGGCCAACAGCTCCTCTTCACGAGCCTGGATCAGTTCGTCACGGGGATAGGTTTCCAATACATTGAGCAGCGCCTTGTAGGCGTGGGAGCCCTTCTCGTGACCGGAGGCGGCCATGATGCGCTCGAGACGATGGCTGATGAGCGGGATCTGGGTCGCGCTGGTGTTGTAGATGGAAGATGCATAGAGGCCGATGAAGCGATCTTCCCCGATCACCTTGCCATGCTCGTCGAAGCGCTTGATGCCGATGTAATCCACATAAGCCGGACGGTGCACCCGGGACTTGCTGTTGGATTTGGTGAGGATCAGCAGGTCAGAGCTCAGAGCGGCGTGACGGGCGCTGGCTGGCATGTTGCCAAGGCGCTGACCTACCTCCTTGATGGAGTTTTTCATCAGCCCAAGGCTGGAGCTCGCCTGCGGCAGGATCTCGTGATCCCCCTCCACTGCCTTGACGTCGTAACGGCGATAGCCCATCAGGGTGAAGTTGTGGGCCGCCACCCATTTAAGGAAAGCAACGCAGGAGGCCACCTCCTCCTTGCTAACCGGGTGCTTGCGCTTGGGCAGTTCGTCGATGATCTCATTGAGCTTGGCCAGCATGGGCTGCCAGTCGCCGACTGCCAGCGCCACTTCACCGGCCACGGAGTTGAGCTCGGTAGCCAGAGCGGCCATCTGCTCCTCGCTGGTGAGGTGATCGATCTCGATAAGGAATGCCGTTTCAACCGAGGTCTGCCCATCGGTGTTGTCGAGCTCCAGAATGGCGTCAATCTTGCCATCCGCACCACGAATGAGGTGCAGCGGTTGGTGCAGCATCATGTGGGCAGTGATATTGAGTCGCTTGAGCGCCATCCGGATGGAGTCCACCAGGAAGGGGGAGTCCTGCAGGATCACCTCGACGATGGTATGGGGCGATTGCCAGCCGTGACGGGTCAGTTCGGGATTGTAGACCCGGATGTAGGGATCGGTACCGCTGCGCTGATTGAGGGCATTCCACAGGCTCAGGGCCGCACCGTAGAGATCGCTGTCATTGCGGTCGTGCAGATCGGAGCTCGCCATGTTGCCGTAGAACTTGGCAACGAAGCGCTCGACCAGAGAGGCGCTGTTTTTGGGCAACTTTTGATGGATCAGGCTGAGAACGTTTTCGAGCAGAACTGAGGTAGGGGCGTCTTTCAATGCCATTTTTATATTCCTTATCGGACGACATTAACCACCGACGCAGAGGCAACCACCCTGGTTACCCGCTGGTGCAGAGTTGTTGCGAAGTGTAATGGCTTGGATAAGGGAAGGCGAGGAAAGGTGCTAACGAGATGTTAAAAACAAGGTACAGATCACGGCTTAAACTGTGAGAAATTTTGCAAATAACCAAAAATACAGAAATTCCCACTACCTTTGTGCCAGTTTACCGGATAGATAGTGACGCAAAGCAGATAAACAGTCGGTAATCTGTTCGATTTTTGTTAATTTATGCGTTCGAGACTGATAAAGCGGTAATCGTCCTGAGTTTTGAGGCGAAAATAGCCATGCACACCATTGATGGCGACAAAGGGGCGTATTTTTTCTATGCCAAGTTCCAGGGTCAATCCCTGTTCGCTGCGCACCACCAGCCGTCTGGCATGGCCCTGATACATCAGCATCACCTCGTCACTGCTCAATGAGAGCCGAAAAGTAAATTGCTTCACACTTGCTCCTGATCACACGACAAATCACACAATAGGGGCAGGCGCATTCACGCCCCTGCCCCATTGACACTTACTGCTGCAGCGCCTTGCTGACCTTCTCGAACAGATCCCGTGCCAGCCCCTCAAGGTTGGCAAGGCGGGTCAGCTCGGCACGGATCAGCGCCTTGCGCCCCTCATCGAGTCGCTTGAACTGAATAAGCGGGGTGATAAGGCGGGAGGCGACCTGCGGATTGACCTCGTTGAGCTCGATCAAGAGATCGGTCAGGAAGCGGTAACCGCGGCCATCCACCGCATGGAACTGCACCTGATTGCTCATGGCGAAGCTGCCGATCAACGCCCGCAGCCGGTTCGGGTTGCGAATGCTGAAGGTGGGGTGATTCATCGCCTGCTTCACTTCACTCAGCACATCGGCAGCCGGTTTACTGCCGATCAGCCGCAGCCAGTTGTCCAGCACCAGCCCATCCTTGGCCCACTTGCCTTCAAAATCGGCCAGCAGTTCAGCGCGACAAGGTAGCAGATACATGTTGGCCACCTGCAGTGCCGCCAGGGTGTCGGTCATATTGTCGGCAGTTGCATACTGCTCGCGCACCAGCGCATCGGCATGCTCCGCATCTAGTGCCGCCAGATAGCCGAGCACGACCCCTTTGAGGGCCCGTTTGGCCATGTCGGCATGCACCACCTGATAACCGTTCAGACGCAGACTCTGATAGGTTGCCGCCAAGCGCGCACCAAAGGCCTCGGCAAGACGGGTGTGGATCGCGTCTCGTACCTGATGGATGGCATCGATATCGGCCACCTCGAACAACTCGGCCAGGGTTGCTTCACCTGGCAGCGCCAGGATCTCCGCTTTGAGGGCCGGATCCAGCTGCTCATCCTCCAGAATGGCAACAAAGGCGGCCAGCAGGGTGCGGGATAGTTCAACCCCCTGCCCGTGCTGTACTCGCGCCACCCCGTCGATGACCGCTTTGTTGATCAGCATCTGGGCCGCATCCCAGCGGGCAAACTCGTTGCGGGCAAAGCGCATCAGGAAGGCCAGCCCTTCGTCGCTGTAGTCATAGTGCAGCTTGACTGGCGCGGAGAAGTCCCGCAGCAGGGAGGGAACCGGCTTGACCGGCACCCGATCGAATTCGAAAGTCTGCTCCGCTTCCAGCACATCGAGCACGTTGCCGATGGCCTTTCCCTGATACTGCAAAGCAATGACGGCTCCTTGCTCGTCATAGAGCTCGATATCGAGGGGAATGTGCAGCGGCAGCTTCTGGGGTTGATCCTGAGTCGGTGGAGTATGTTGGCTTACATGGAGTCGATAGATACCGCTGGTAACATCATACTCGTCGGTCACGGTCAGCTCGGGGGTGCCGGACTGGCTGTACCAGCGGCGGAAACGGCCAAGATCCACACCGGACGCATCCTCCATCGCCTGTACGAAATCATCGCAGGTGGCGGCCGAGCCGTCGTGACGCTCGAAGTAGAGACGCATACCGGCCTGGAAGGCATCTTCCCCCAGCAGGGTGTGCATCATGCGGATCACTTCCGACCCTTTTTCATAAACGGTCAGGGTGTAGAAGTTGTTCATCTCGATCACCACATCCGGGCGGATCGGGTGTGCCATGGGGCCGGCATCTTCCGCAAACTGCGGGCCGCGGACGGTACGCACGTTGTTGATGCGGTTGACGCCACGGGAGCCCAGATCGGAGGAGAACTCCTGATCCCGGAATACCGTCAGCCCCTCTTTCAGGCTGAGCTGGAACCAGTCACGACAGGTGACACGGTTGCCGGTCCAGTTGTGGAAATATTCGTGGCCGATCACCCGTTCGATACCGTGGTAGTCGCTGTCAGTGGCGGTGGCCGGATTAGCCAGCACGAACTTGGAGTTGAAGATGTTAAGCCCCTTGTTCTCCATGGCGCCCATGTTGAAGAAGTCCACCGCGACGATCATGTAGATGTCGAGATCATACTCGAGGCCGAAACGCTGTTCGTCCCAACGCATGGAGTTGATGAGGCTCTCCATGGCAAAACCGGCGCGATCGAGGTTGCCCTTGTCGACGAAGATCTCGAGGGCCACTTTGCGGCCGCTCTTGGTGGTGTAGTGGCTGCGCTCCACATCGAAATCACCGGCCACCAGCGCAAACAGGTAGCTCGGTTTGGGGAAAGGATCCTGCCACTGCACGAAGTGACGGCCGCCATCCAGATCACCGCTGTCGACCTTGTTGCCGTTGGAGAGCAGGAAGGGAAACTGGGCTTTGTCGGCGGTAATGCGGGTGCTGTAACGCGCCAGAATGTCGGGGCGGTCCAGATAATAGGTGATGCGGCGAAAGCCCTCCGCTTCACACTGGGTGCAGTAGGCATCGCCAGACTTGTAAAGCCCTTCCAGCGCGGTGTTGGCGGCCGGATCCAGCAGGGTGACAATGGTCAGTACACATTCGGCCGGCAGGTTGAACAGGGTCAGACTGCTCTCGCCTTGCTCGTAGTGGTCACAGGGAATGCCATCAATGGCAACGCTCTTGAGGGTCAGCTGCTCACCATCGAGGACGAGCGGCGCATTGTGCTCGCCGTTGCGACGAATGCGGGTGATGGCGGTGACCTGGGTCAGCGGCTCCTGCAGTTGGAAATCGAGGTCGATGGTGTCGATCCAGTAGAGCGGCGCCTGATAATCCTGGCGATATTTGGCCGTCATGGCCTGGGAGTGATCGGTCATTATTGTCTGCTTCCACGCTTGTTAAAGGCGAGAAAGAGGCTGTCACAACCAACTGGCGGGGTCAAACAATTTGCATTACGTCAGATACGCCAGACAAAAAGAAAGGGCGACCGCAGTCGCCCTTGTGCATTGGAGGTCGCTTTGTCAGCTGCGTTTGCTGACCTTGGCCAGATCTGCCGTGATATTGGCCGCTTCGATGAGATACTCATCGGGCGCTTCAAAATCAGCGGGCAATTCATCCAGACTCTTCACCGCCGGCTTGCCAAGACGTGCCAGACGCTCGTTGGTACGTTTGAGCGCTTTCTCATCCTGTTTCGCCTGCTCTGCAACACGCTCCGCCTCGTTGAGGGAGACCGACTTCTTGTCTTTCTCCTCCTTGTAGTCGGCGATGTCCTGCATCACATAGGCAAACTCGGGATCCTTGGCGATCCGGGCATCGTGCGCCGCCTGCAACTTGGGCAGTACACTGGCGAAGTTGCCGAGTTTCTCGTAGTTGGCGGAGGCAATCTTGTCCCACGGCAACGCATTGAACTCACGGCTTTCGCCCGTCTCTTCCGGAGCAACTGGTGTCGGGAAGCTGATATCCGGCGCAACGCCCTTGTTCTGGGTGCTGCCACCGTCGATCCGGTAGAACTTGGCGATGGTGTACTGCACGTGACCCAGCGGCTGCTCGTAGAAGTCATAGACCTTGGCGAGGCTGCGATGCTGCTGCACCGTCCCCTTGCCGAACGAGTTTTCACCCAGAATCAACGCGCGGCCATAATCCTGCATGGCAGCAGCGAAGATCTCGGAGGCCGAGGCACTGTAGCGATCGATCATCACCGACATGGGGCCGCCGTAGTAGACGTTGCCATCGTCATCGCCATTGACCGTGATACGGCCCATGTGATCACGAATTTGCACCACGGGACCGCTGGCAAAGAAGAGACCGCTCAGGGCGGAAGCTTCGGTCAGGGCGCCGCCGCCGTTACCGCGCAGATCGATGATCAGACCATCGATCTTCTTCTTGTTCAGGCTGGAGAGCTCCTTGATCACGTCATCGTGCAGATTGACGTAGAAACTCGGGATCTCGATGACCCCAATCTTCTTGCCTTCGGCGTTAATCACCTTGGACTTGGCTGCCCGGTCTTCAAGGCGCACCTTGTCGCGGGTCAGCTCGATCTGCTCAGTCTTGGCAGTTGCGCCCTTGCCGCGCTGGATCTCCAGCTTGACCTTGCTCCCCTTGGGCCCCTTGATGAGCTCGACCACGTCATCAAGACGCCAGCCGATCACATCGACAATCTTGCCATCTTCCTGCCCCACCCCGGTGATCTTGTCATCGGGCTTGAGGTGGTTGGATTTGGCAGCCGGGCCACCGGGCACCAGAGAACGGATGACGGTAAAGTCATCTTCCGCCTGCAACACGGCACCAATCCCCTCCAGCGAGAGGTTCATCTCGGTATTGAAACGATCGGCACTGCGCGGTGAGAGGTAACTGGTGTGCGGTTCGATGGCGCGAGCGAAGGAGTTCATGAAGAGCTGGAAGACATCCTCGCTCTCGGTCTGGGACATCCGCTTGATGGCGTTGTTGTAACGCTTGCCAAGCAGCTCCTTGATCTCGGGCCACTCCTTGCCACTGAGCTTGAGGCTCAGAGCATCAAACTTGACCCGCTGACGCCACAGCTCGTTGAGCTCTGCTTCATCTTTGGGCCAAGCCGCCCCTTCCCGATCAAACACATAGTTGTCGGTCTGGGTAAAATCGAAAGGAGTATCAAGCAGTTTGAGGGCGTATTCGAACCGCTCATAACGCCGCTGCTGACTCAGGTTGAACATCTCGTAGGCGGGAGCCAGACGGCCTCTTTCGAGGTCGGTGTCAAAACCGTTACGGTACTTTTCAAAACGGCTGATATCAGAGGCCAAAAACAGGTTGCGGCTGTAGTCCAGATTCTCCAGATATTTATCGAAAATCACGGAGGAAAAGGCATCGTCCAGCTTGAACTGTTTGTAGTGCGAGCGGGTAAACAGATTGGTAATTCGCTTGCTGGCCGTAGCATGTTGGCTCTCTTGAGCCAACACAGGCAAATCACTCTCCTTGAGCACCGGCTCGATGGCCTGTGCAAGCCCGGCAAGCGCCAGGCTACAGGCAACGAGGGAAAAACGAATTACGCCATGCTTCAACATTTGTCTCCTTAGAGAACCAAGTGCTCTGATTTGACCCGCACCATCATGCCGGTCTGCAGTTGGACCTGTACATCGTCCTTGGTTACTTCCTTGATGGTTGCCGGAACCGGGAATTTACCCATAACGACGCGCACATCCTGACCCACTTTCAGCGTAGCGGCATCCACTTTAACCAGCGGAGCGTCAGCGACCGGTGCCTTGGCGGCAGCTTTCGGCTTGGCAGCTACATCAGCTTTCTCGGTTTTGCGCACAGCAGGACGACGGGGCTTCTTGGCCTTCTCATCCTTCTCTTTGGTATTGGTACGACGGCTGGCGAATACGCGCTCTTTGCTCTCTTTCAGAGCTTGCTTGGCGTGCTCGATGTGCTCTTCGGTCAGCAGCTCGCCCGGGTTGCCATCCAGATCAACGCGAGCCTGGCCAGCTTTGAGACCGTGCAGGTAGCGCCAGCTGGAGGTGTATTGACGCAGTGCGGAACGCAGCATGGTCTTGGAGACTCTGGCATCGTCAGCAAGACGCTCGGCCAAATCCTGGAAGATGCCAATCTTGAGCGGCTTGGCCTCTCCTTCAGCAACGAAGCAGGCCGGGAATTTCTCGACCAGGTAGGCAACGATCTCTTTACTGTTCTTCAGCTTCTCAGTGTTTTCCATGTATAACCTTGGCTTTCATATAAACGCACGGGCACGTCCCGAGCACAACAAAGGCCCCATTATAGAGAGCTTGGGGCCTTTTGCGAACCATCTAGCAATGACTTAGAGCATGCTTTCCAAAATTTGCACCGTTTCTTCGAGGCCAATCCGGTCTTGCTGGTCGAAACGGTTAAAAATCGGACTGTCGATATCGAGCACCCCGATGATCTCGCCACCACGGCGCACCGGGATAACGATTTCCGAGTTGCTCGCGCCATCACAAGCGATGTGACCATCGAACTGGTGGACATCGTCAATGAGCTGGGTTTTCCCCTCTGCCACTGCCGTACCACACACCCCGCGGCCGACCGGGATCCGTACGCAAGCCGGTTTGCCCTGAAATGGCCCCAATACCAGGGTCTCGCCCTGCAACAGATAAAAACCGACCCAGTTTATCTCCTCCAGCTCCTGATTAAGCAGTGCGGAGAGGTTGGCCAGATTGGCAATCAGATCGGTTTCCCCCTCCAGCAGCGCCTTGGCCTGCTGGTTGAGGGTGCGATAAAACGGTTGTTTTTCAATCATGATTAAATGAACTTCACTCCCTGATGGTTTGGGGAAGGTAACGCCTGGCCGGGAAATTTCAAATATTTTTTCCACTCCCCACCTCTTGCGCCGTTATTCCCGGGCAACGGAAAGCGCCAATTGCTGGCGTTGACCATTACTCCACTCGATATTTAACAACCAGATCATGACGGGTGATGTACAGCTCCCCACCTGGGTTACCCCCTGCCACTGTCCGTCTATTTCTTCAAAGTTCACCGGAATGGTGCCCATAAACATATCTTTGCCTTCGAGTGTCGCTTTCACCGGTTTGATGGCCGGATCGCCGCCGGTAATAGCGATGGCAAAGTCATGTTCGGCGCGCAGCGGTAATTCCTTGATGGCGACCGTCAGCGACTTGTCACCAATCAGCGCGCTGCAAGGGGTGTGGGAAAGATCACAAATCTGATCTTTTTTCTGGTCAGCAGAGACGCTGTTATCGGCCGAAAACCAGGTGCGATAGGCCATCAGCGCCAATAACAGCGCCAATACCAGTACGAGGTGCAAAACTTTACGTGCGGTAAGTCTCTCTTTCATCAAAAACAGCCCGATTAAGATGCAATTAAAATAGTTTTTTGTGATCTCGAACAAGGTAAAAAACTGCCATATCGAGACCGGACGGAGCCAAATATATCACTGTTTATACTGTTATTTTACCTGTCACTTCAGTATCATTCCCATGCAGTTTTCATTTAGCCATCTTTTGCTTTTCCTTTCGTTAACAGATGTTAACAACTGGTCGGCGGTGGCTGATGAAGCCAGTCCGGTCCTCCGGATACAAAACCAAACAACAGCAGCATCGGAAGCGGAATATAACGATGAGCCATACAACTAACCATCCTGAGTACAACTACACCGTTGTTCGCCAGTTTACCGTCATGACGATTGTCTGGGGAATTGTCGGCATGTCGGTTGGCGTACTGATCGCAGCCCAGTTGATCTGGCCTGCCCTCAACTTCGAGACCCCGTGGCTGACTTACAGTCGTCTGCGGCCCCTCCATACCAACGCAGTGATCTTCGCCTTCGGCGTCAGTGCACTGATGGCCACCTCGTTTTACGTGGTGCAGCGCACCTGTCAAACCAGACTGTTTGGTGGCCCGCTGGCAACCTTCGTCTTCTGGGGCTGGCAAGCAATCATCCTCTCTGCCGCCATCTCTCTGCCGCTGGGTTACACCTCCGCCAAAGAGTATGCCGAGCTGGAGTGGCCGATTGATATCGCCATCACTGTGGTATGGGTCGCCTATGCCATCGTCTTCTTCGGCACCCTGATGAAGCGCACCACCTCCCACATCTATGTGGCGAACTGGTTCTTCGGCGCCTTCATTATCACCGTTGCGGTGCTGCACATTGTCAACAACATGGAAGTGCCCCTCTCCGGCATGAAGTCCTACTCCATGTACTCCGGCGCCATGGACGCCATGGTGCAGTGGTGGTATGGCCACAACGCGGTAGGCTTCCTGCTGACCGCCGGCTTCCTGGGGATGATGTACTACTTCGTGCCCAAGCAGGCCGGTCGTCCGGTTTACTCCTATCGCCTATCCATCGTCCACTTCTGGGCGCTGATCTCCCTCTATATCTGGGCCGGTCCGCACCACCTGCACTACACCGCACTGCCTGACTGGGCTCAGTCGCTCGGCATGGTGATGTCCCTGATCCTGTTCGTACCCTCCTGGGGCGGTATGATCAACGGCATCATGACCCTCTCCGGTGCTTGGCACAAACTGCGTTATGACCCCATCCTGCGCTTCCTGATCGTCTCCCTCTCTTTCTACGGCATGTCGACCTTCGAAGGCCCGATGATGGCGATCAAAACCGTCAACGCCCTCTCCCACTACACAGACTGGACCGTCGGTCACGTGCACTCCGGTGCGCTGGGTTGGGTTGCCATGGTCTCCATCGGTGCGGTCTATCACCTGATCCCGAACCTGTTCGGCCAGGGCCGGATGTACAGCGTCAAGCTGATCAACGTTCACTTCTGGCTGGCGACCGTGGGCACCGTGCTCTACATCGTTGCCATGTGGATTTCCGGCGTGATGCAGGGCCTGATGTGGCGTGCAGTCAACGAAGACGGCACCCTGACCTACAGCTTCGTTGAAGCGCTGCAGGCATCCTATCCCTTCTATTTCGTGCGCTTCCTGGGAGGCTGCTTCTTCGTCACCGGCATGTTGCTGATGGCTTACAACGCCTATCGCACCATCACTGCGCCCAAAGGTTCTCTGGAACCTGTCGCCCAGCCAGCATGATTGAAGAGGTCAACCCATGAGCAACAATAACCGTCACGAAATATTTGAAAAAAGCGTTCCCATGCTGGTGGTCGGCATCATCTTCGCCATCAGTCTGGGGGGCCTGGTTGAAATCACTCCGCTGTTCTTCCAAAAGCAAACCACCGAGCCGGTGGAGGGCCTCAAGCCCTACACCGCTCTGCAGATGGAAGGACGCGACATCTTCATTCGCGAAGGCTGCACCAACTGCCACAGCCAGATGATCCGTCCGTTCCGTGCCGAAACCGAGCGTTACGGTCACTACTCGGTCGCAGGCGAGAGCGTCTGGGAGCACCCCTTCCTGTGGGGCTCCAAGCGTACAGGTCCGGATCTGGCCCGTGTTGGTGGCCGCTACTCCGACGAGTGGCACAAGGTTCACCTGATCAACCCGCGCGATGTGGTACCGGAATCCAACATGCCCGCCTACCCCTGGCTTGATACCAATGTGCTGACTGGCGAGATGACCGGCAAAAAACTGGCGCTGTTCCGCGATCACTTCGGTGTGCCCTATACCGACGCCGATATTCAGGGTGCTGGCGAAGCCGTCAAGGGCAAGACCGAGCTGGATGCGCTGGTGGCCTATCTGCAATCACTGGGTCATGCCCTGAAATAAGGAGGCGAAAATGGACTACGGCACATTTCGCGGTCTGTATACCCTGCTGTTGATGGCCATCATGATTGGCATCATCGTCTGGGCCTACAGCAAACGCCGCAAGACCTCTTTCGACGAGGCTGCCAATCTGGTTTTTGCCGATGATGAGCAACCCGGTGCTGATAAAAAGAACGCAGGAGCGAAACAATAATGAGCACTCTGTTTAGCATTTTTGTGACTGTCATCAGTCTGGGAACCATCCTCGGCTGCTTCTTGCTGCTGATGTGGTGCCGCAAGGACAAGATGGGTGTTGAAGAAGGCAAATCGATGGGTCACTCCTTCGATGGCATTGAGGAGATCAACAACCCGCTGCCGAAGTGGTGGACTTACATGTTCCTCTTCTTCATCGTCACCGGTCTGGTCTATCTGGTCGCCTTCCCGGGACTTGGCAACTTCAAAGGCCTGCTCGGCTGGCAAAGTTCCAACCAGGACGTGCGCTCGCTGGCCGAGTCCAAGGCTGCAACCGAATCGGCCAAGGCCGAAGGTCGCGCTGTGGAGTATGACCGCGAGGTCGCCAAGGCTGACGAGATCTACGGCGCCAAGTTCCGTGAACTCACCTACGAAGCGGATGGCAAAACCTATCGTGCCATCACCGAGATCGCCAAGGATCCGGAAGCCCTGAAAGTGGGTCAGCGTCTGTTCCTGCAGAACTGCTCCCAGTGCCACGGATCCGATGCCCGCGGTGGCCGCGGCTTCCCGAACCTGACCGACAGCGAATGGCAATGGGGCGGCCAGCCAGATCAAATCAAGACCACCATCATGGGCGGTCGTCAGGGGATCATGGCTGCCTGGGGTGAAATCCTCGGCAAAGATGGCGTTCAGGAAGTGGCCTCCTATGTGCTGAGCCTCTCCGGTCGCAAGGTCGACCTGGTGGAAGCGAAGAAAGGTGAAGCACGCTTTGCCATCTGCGCTGCCTGCCACGGGGCCGATGCCAAGGGCGGTGTTGCCGTCGGTGCGCCAGATCTGACCAACAACACCTGGCTCTACGGCGGCTCCCGCGAAGTGGTGGTACAAACCATCACCCACGGTCGTCACGGCGTGATGCCAGCCTGGAAAGACATTCTGGGTGAGGACAAGGTTCACCTGCTGGCCTCCTACGTTTACAGCCTGTCTCATCAACAGTCTGCCAAATAAGGTTCGCCCGTAACGTTGTAACATGTGATAAACACGTGATTACACAGCAAAAAGCCTCGACTCCTCGAGGCTTTTTGTTATCTTGTGTTGCGTAAAAACCATCTTCCACGTTAATCATTCGTTTCATGGCAGTAGCAATCATGACCCAACCTCTATCCAAACCGTGGTATCGCCAATTCTGGCCCTGGTTTATCATCGCCCTCCCCACTGCCGCCGTTGTCGGCAGTATCGCCACCGCCATCGTCGCCAGCAAGGATGGGGTCAATCTGGTGGCCGAGGACTATTACAAACAAGGGAAAGAGATCAATCAGGACTTGAGCAAGTTTGACCGCTCCGAAGCGCTCAATATCCGCTTTGGGCTGGAGGTTGACGGCAACGAGCTGACCCTCAAACCCATCAGCGGTGACATTCCTGCCGGGCAAGCTCTCTATCTCTCATTGTTCCACCCGACCTTGGCCGGTCAGGACAGCGAACACATGATCACCGCCGATGCGAGCGGCACCTATCGCCTCCATTTCGACAAGCCGCTGGTCGGCAAGTGGCACATTCGGGTCGATGCCTTTGATCACCAATGGCGATTGCAAGAGACCGTCCAGCTGCCCACCCTGGCCCCTGTCGAACTCGACCCGAAAGGACGCTAAGCCATGATCGGCTGTTCTCACTGTGGCGAGCAGGAGCTCACCAGCGCCCCTGCTGCTTGCATTCTGCATTCAGGGGGGCATAACGCATGACTCCCTGTTTTCACTGTGGCGAGCCGGTACCCGCCAATAGTGGCTATTCCCTCGAGATAAAGGGGATTGTTCGCCCCATGTGCTGCCCCGGTTGTCAGGCGGTGGCGGAAACCATCATGGAGTGCGGCCTCGCCAGTTACTACGATCACCGCACCGCCCCCGGTACCAAGGGGGATCTGGTACCCGAGGAGCTGGCCGCCCTCACCCACTACGATCTGGCAGAAGTGCAACAGGATTTTGTCACCGACAGCGATACCCTTCGCGAAATCCAGCTGACAGTTGAAGGGCTCACCTGCGCCGCCTGTGCCTGGCTTATCGAACGCCACCTGATGACACTGACGGGCCTGCGCTACATCAATGTCAACACCACCACCCACCGGGCCCGCATCAAGTGGGATCCGGAGCTGCTCTCCCTGAGTGACATCCTCAAGGGATTTGCCCAGATCGGCTATCGCGCCTATCCGTTCCAGACCCATCAACAGGAGGCGCTCTACGCCAAAGAGGTGCGCAGCTATATGTTCCGGCTGGCACTGGCGGGGCTGGGCTCAATGCAGGTGATGATGTGCGCCGTGGCCCTCTACATGGATCTCTTCATCAGCGTTGAAGATGAGTTCATGGTCTACTTCAAGTGGATAAGCCTGCTGCTCTCCACCCCCATCATGATCTACTCGGCCCAGCCCTTTTACGTGGGTGCCTGGCGCAGTATGAAACAGGGTCACCTGTCGATGGATGTGTCGGTGTCGCTGGCGCTGATCGGGGCTTTTATCGCCTCCATGTGGGCCACCGTGTTCAATACCGGTGAGGTCTATTACGACTCCATCACCATGTTCGTCTTCTTCCTGCTGCTGGGGCGCTTTCTCGAGTTGCGGGCCCGACGCAAGGCGTCGGAATCGAGCTCCAACCTGGCGCGACTGGTGCCCATCATGGCGACCCGCATCGATGATGAAGGGGAGCATGAGGTAGCGGCCAAGACCTTGCAGGTCGGCGATCGGGTACGGGTGCTTGCTGGCGCCACCTTGCCGGCGGATGGCATCATTGTCGAAGGGCAAGCCAGCCTCAACGAATCCATGCTGACCGGTGAACAGCTGCCCCTGCTCAAACAGCGTGGTGATCAGGTCTATGCCGGCACCATCAACACCGATGCCCCGCTGCAGATCCGGGTCAGCCACCGTATCGAAGAGTCTCGGATCGCCCAGATCATGCGGCTGCAGGATCACGCCCTCGATGACAAACCGGCCATCGCACAGATGGCGGATCAACTGTCGCGCCACTTTATTCTGGTGCTGCTGATCATTGCCGCTGCGGTCTGGACCTTCTGGCACGTCCATCAACCGGATCAGGCGTTCTGGGTCACCCTCGCCGTGCTGGTTGCCACCTGCCCCTGTGCCCTGTCGCTGGCCACCCCGACGGCGCTGACCTCGGCCACCGCCAATCTGACCCGCAACGGCATTCTGCTGCGCCGTGGTCATGTGCTGGACGTGCTGACCAAGGCCAACCGGATCGTGATGGACAAGACTGGCACCCTGACCACAGGTGAGATCAGTCTGACCGGCACCACCACCTTGGCAAACGTGGAGGAGGCGCACTGCCTCGCCATCGCCCGGGCTATGGAGGCGCAATCCGAGCACCCCATAGCTCGAGCCTTCCGGCTACCTGCCGACAGTATCAGTGTGCTGCCATCCGCCCGCGAGATCACCCCGGTCATCGGTCACGGCATCACGGCGCTGGTGGAGGGTGTACGCTACCGCATCGGCAGTGCCCGCTGGCTTGGGCTGGATCCGGCGCAAGAGCACGGCCGCGGTCTGGCTATCTATCTGGCCAACGAGCAGCAGGTATTGGCCCGCTTCAATCTGGAAGATACCCTGCGCCCCGATGCCAGGGCGCTGATCGCGGCATTCAAGGCGGCAGGTCTGCAAACTACCGTGCTGACTGGTGACAGCTCTCTGCAAGCAGACGAGATTGCCCGGGAACTGGGGGTGGATGAGCTCGTCAAGGGGGTCTCACCCGATGGCAAGCTGGCCTACCTCAAGGCCCGGGAAGCCCAGGGGGATATCAGCATCATGGTGGGCGATGGCATCAACGACGCCCCGGTACTGGCTGGCGCTCACGCCTCGTTTGCCATGGCCGGTGGCACCGATCTGGCGAAAAACAGCGCCGATGCCATCTTGCTGGCCGATGACTTGAGCCGACTGCTCGAAGCCAGAGTGCTGGCAATGCGTACCCGCAAGATCATCATCGAGAACTTCGCCTGGTCCATCGGTTACAACCTGCTGGTGTTGCCGTTGGCGGCCTGCGGCTGGCTCCCCCCCTATCTGGCGGCGGCTGGCATGTCGCTCAGCTCGCTCATCGTGGTGACCAACTCCATGCGCCTCAACCGATGAGACTGGTGGCGGAAAATATCTGAAAATGTGGCCTGCCTCCGATGCAGGCCACATTTCTAACTAATACCGGCTGGCCCCCTGCCCGAACAGGGTTACCATAGGGGACGCTTGCCAAGGATGAACGCCAAGGTACCTCTCATGAATATAATTTTTGTCCTGATCCCCATCGCCATCCTGTTTGTGATCATCGCCGGGGTCGTCTTCTTCTGGGCCATTCGCTCCGAGCAGTTTGAAGATCTCGACCGGCAGGGTTCCAACATCCTGTTTGACGAAGAGCAACCTGCCCACAAACCCGTAAAGCCTGCTGACCATGACCCACAACCTTGATCTGGCCGGCGCCCTGCTGGTCGGACTGGCAGGCTCTGCCCACTGTATTGGCATGTGCGGTGGCGTCTCCGCCGCGCTCTCCATGGCGATCCCAGCCAACAAGCAGCATTTTTGGGGGCGACTCGCCTATCTGCTCAACTACAACCTCGGCCGGATCCTGAGCTATGTCATCGCAGGTGCACTGGTGGGCGGCCTGCTCGCCACCACCAGCGAGCTGGGGGCTGGCAAACACGCCATCGCCGGATTGCGCTTGGTGGCTGCGCTATTGATGATTGCGCTTGGCCTTTATCTGGCGGGCTGGTGGCAAGGGATCTTGCTGCTGGAGCGGCTCGGCGCCAGACTTTGGCCCCGTATCAAACCGCTGGCGGGCAAATTTATCCCCTTCACCTCACCTGTGCAGGCACTGCCCTTTGGCATGGTGTGGGGTTGGCTCCCCTGCGGGCTGGTCTACTCCATGCTGACCTGGAGCGCGGCGGCCGGTTCGGCCAGTGGTGGGGCGCTCATCATGCTCTTTTTTGGTCTCGGCACCCTGCCCACCTTGTTCGCGCTCGGGGGACTCGCGGATCGCCTGAGATACTGGCTCACCCTGCGCAGTTTGCGCCTTGGCGGTGCCCTGCTGCTCATTTTGTTCGGGGTACATACCTTCTGGATTGGCATTGCTTCCTTTTGAAACCCTATCCAAAACGGATGAGTTGATGGTAAACTTGTTTGATATAAATCAATTATTCGTATGAGCCTATGATCCCGGAAAAGAAACCTGGCAGACGTATCCAGAGCGGTGGCTGTGCAATTCATTGCCAGGATTGCAGCATCAGTCAGCTCTGTATTCCCTTCACTCTGAACGACAACGAGCTTGATCAGCTGGACAGCATCATCGAGCGCAAGAAGCCGATCCAGAAGGGTGAAGAGCTGTTCAAGGCTGGCGATGAGTTCAAATCCCTCTATGCCATCCGTTCCGGGACCATCAAGTCTTACACCATCACCGAGCAAGGGGATGAGCAGATCACTGCGTTCCACCTCGCTGGCGATCTGGTCGGTTTTGATGCCATCAACAAGCAGGCCCACCCCTCCTTCGCCCAGGCGCTGGAAACGGCCATGGTGTGCGAGATCCCGTTTGAAGTGCTGGATGATCTCTCCGGCAAGATGCCCAAACTGCGCCAGCAGATCATGCGTCTGATGAGTAGCGAAATCATGGGCGATCAGGAGATGATCCTGCTGCTCTCCAAGAAAAATGCCGAAGAGCGCCTCGCCGCCTTCCTGCACAATCTGTCGGTACGCTTCTCCGAACGCGGCTTCTCCGCCAAGGAGTTCCGTCTATCCATGACCCGTGGTGACATTGGCAACTATCTGGGTTTGACCGTCGAGACCATCAGTCGTCTGCTCGGCCGCTTCCAGAAGTCCGGTCTCATCAGCGTCAAAGGCAAATACATTACCGTGCTGGATCAGGTCGCGCTGGGCATGATGGCCGGTGCAACTCGCCCGCCCTGCGGCTGATTTTCCGCTTCCCCTCTCACTTTTCTCCTGCTTTTCCTGCCGGATCCTTTCCTCTGGAATGTGATCCGGTACGTTCCCCATGCCCTCCTCCTGCGCTAAGCTGTAATGGCTAAGATTCTGCTGTCATTGGACTTTTCCAAGGAGGAGAAGATGGTCAAATATCAGAATATTCTGGTGGTTATCAATCCAGAAGAGGAGCGTCAAATCGCCCTCGAACGGGCAGTCAAAGTCGCCGAGCTGGACGAAAACGCCCATCTGACCCTGCTGCTCACCATCTATGACTTCTCGTATGAAATGACCGCCATGCTCTCGGTGGACGAGCGGCAAGAGATGCGCGACGGCGTCATTTCACAGCGACGTGAGTGGCTGGA
Source organism: Aeromonas sp. 75A (assembly GCF_051919425.1). Lineage (NCBI taxonomy): Bacteria > Pseudomonadati > Pseudomonadota > Gammaproteobacteria > Aeromonadales > Aeromonadaceae > Aeromonas > Aeromonas sp. 75A. Next base: position 4,431,509 of record NZ_JBQBES010000002.1, read on the forward strand.
CGAGATCCTGACCCCCTATCGGGCACAGGGGATCGAATGCGAAGTGAAGGTTGTCTGGCACAATCGCCCCTTCGAGTGTGTCATTCAGGAAGTGCTGGAGCAGCGCCACGATCTGGTGGTCAAAGCCACTCACCATCACAGCTTCCTGCAAACCTTCATTTTTACCCCCACCGACTGGCACCTGCTGCGCAAATGCCCCTGTCCGGTGCTGCTGGTCAAAGAGGGTCACTGGCAACGGGGCGGCAACATCATCGCCGCCATCAACTGCTCAAGTGACGATCCGGATCAGAAAGTGCTCAACGAACGGATCACCCAGGAGGGAAGCGACATCGCCGAACTACTGGGCTCCAACCTCTATCTGGTCAACACCTACCCGGGCACCCCGGTCAACGTGGCCATAGAGCTGCCGGAGTTTGATCCCAACGCCTACAACGAAGCGATCCGCAAACACCACGAAAGCCTGTTGCTCAGCCATGCCGACAAGTTCGGGATCGGTCATCTCTGGACCCGGGTAGCAGAGGGGCTACCGGAAGAGGTGTTGCCGGATATGGCCGAAGAGCTCAAGGCAACCTTGATGATCATGGGCTGCGTCGGCCGTACCGGGCTTTCTGCAGCTTTGCTCGGCAATACCGCCGAACATGTGATTGACCGCCTCTCCTGCGACATCCTGATCCTCAAACCGGCGGACTACAGCTGCCCGGTCGACAGTCGTCGCAATCAATCATAAGGTGCCTGGCACCTTGCCCTCCCCCGGGACATGGCTATAATAACGCGCTTATTTGTGTCCCGGGTTTTACGAGCATGCTAGAAGAGCTGAACGCCAAAGAAAAATACAGTTTTAACAAACTGCAGAAGCGCCTGCGGCGCAACGTGGGTCAGGCCATTGCCGACTTCAACATGATTGAAGAGGGCGACAAGGTCATGGTCTGCCTCTCCGGCGGCAAGGACAGCTTCGGTATGCTCGACATACTGATGAGCCTCAAAGCCAGCGCCCCCATCCATTTCGATCTGGTTGCCGTCAACCTGGATCAGAAGCAGCCCGGTTTCCCCGAGCATGTGCTGCCCGAGTACCTGGATTCCCTCGGCATCGAGTACAAGATTGTCGAAGAGGATACCTACTCCATCGTCAAGGAGAAGGTACCGGAAGGCAAAACCACCTGCTCCCTCTGCTCACGGCTGCGCCGCGGTATTCTCTATCGCACCGCCCAGGAGCTGGGTTGCACCAAGATTGCCCTTGGCCACCACCGCGACGACATCCTTGAGACCCTGTTCCTCAACATGTTCTACGGTGGCAAGCTCAAGTCCATGCCGCCCAAGCTGGTGAGCGACGATGGCAAGAACGTGGTGATCCGCCCGCTGGCCTACTGCAAAGAGAAGGATCTGATCCGCTACGCCGACGTCAAAGCCTTCCCCATCATTCCGTGCAACCTGTGCGGCTCGCAGGAGAACCTGCAGCGTCAGGCCATCAAACAGATGATGCAGGATTGGGATCGCCGCTTCCCCGGTCGTATCGAGACCATGTTCACCGCCATTCAGGACGTGATCCCGAGCCACCTGCTCGACCACAAGCTGTTTGACTTCAAGAGCATCAACCGCGACTCCGGCATCATCGATGGTGGCGACAAGGCGTTTGATCCGCCCGAGATGCCAAAGGCGCCGCTGCTGGATATCGACGAGATGGACATGCTGGATGTGATTGAAGTGCGCTAAGCCGCTCTCACAAGGCAAACGCCACGCAATAAAAAAGGAGCGATAATCGCTCCTTTTTTGCTTTCTTGATCTGCCTCTTACCAACGTGACAGCACCATCGGCATCAGCCTTTGTGCAGCCAGGGGGTCAGTCGCAACACGTCACCCTGCAGGCGCAGTTGCCCGGCAGCGAACGCGGCCAGTTGCTCATTGCTTAGCAGCAGGTGGCCTTCCTCCCAGGGCAGCGCTTCCTGACGGGCGCCATCAATCAGATAGGCGGTGCCGATCTGCTGTACCAGGGTAATGCGCACCCCTTCCATCTTCGGCAGGAAGTGCTTGCCGACCATGCCCGCCATCTTGTCGAGCAACGATTGCATCTGCTGCTGACGGGCCGCCAGCTCGGCCACCGGCAGCTCGGGCCCGTTCGGTGCGTCGGCCATCACCTGTACCGTCATATCGCATGTGGCGTGCTCTTCTTTCAGGCCGACGGTCACGATCCCCTTGTCGAGGTTGAGATCCTCATCAAAAGGCAGGCGCAGTTCGCTATCGACCGTTACCTCGCCCGCGACCTCCTTGCTGTCGGTTGCAACCCGGGCAAAGGTGAGGCCGCAGCGCTGACCATTTTGCGGATCGGTCAGATAAAACCCCAGTCTGGCGTGACCAAACTCCCCTTTGGCAAAGGTCTTCATCTGGCTGTAAAAGGTGCTGTATTGCAGATCCAGCACCGGCTCAGCCAGCGCCAGCCCAGGCAGCAAGAGCGTGGCTAGCAGACTCAGGCGCACAGCCTTGGTCACTCCATATCGACGGGTCATTCAACGTCCTTTTGCATCATGCATTGAAATGGTTGGGGCCTTCTGTCACCTCGTTAACCTCTACCCCCACCCCGCAGAGATCCCGATAGAGGATCCCCTTGCAGTTGAAATAGAGCGGTGCCACCCAGATAAGCCCCAACCCCATCGGGATCAGAGCCAGGAAGAAGAGCGCGGTCATCACGCCGTGGAACAGCACAATGCTGGGCCAGCCGCGCGCAAAGAGTTTGAGAGAAACCAGAATGGCCTGGGGCGGCGTCAGGCCACGCTCCAGCACCAGCGGGACGGTAAAGAGCAGCCCCATGCCGATCAGGGCCGAGGGGATGAAAGAGAGTACGGCGGGCAAGCCCAGCAGATCGAATAGCGGGCCAAACAGGCTGGTGAGCAGACTGCCAAGCAGGCTCAACATGCCGAGGCGTACAAAGTGGCGGAAGAAATCGAACACCTGGTTGGCTCTAGCGCGCACCCCGACCGACTGCTGCAACCCCAGCATATCGAGGGAGCTGGTCATGGGGGCCATTACCACCGTCATCAGCAGGCTCAGCACCATGGCCACATTCATCTGGCTGTCATCCCCCAGATAGGGCAACAGCAGCACATTGCTGAGCAGGATCCAGATCGCCGTCACCCCGACAATCGCCAGCAGCAGGCCAAATCCGGTACGGCGGGTCTGTTGCCATCCCTCCTGGATGACCCCTTTCAGATCAAGGCGGTAGCCCTGGTTCAGAGACTGCTCAAGGGAGCCGCCAATACGCATTTTATTACTCAATTGACTATCCAATATCGAAAACGACCAAATCAGGTGGCACATTATAGCGATTTGGTCTGCTATTCGTAGCCGTTTTTCCTGCACACTTGCGGCTAATTCGGGCCAAAAAGCCTTTAATTTCATGTGTCGGCTGCATAGAATGCGGCCCTCTTTCAACACGATGGCCACTGGCTGGGGTGAGACTGGCGGATGATGAACAATCCACAGGTAATTGTCGCGCTGAACAAGATCAGCAAAAAATACGATGGCAAGGTGATCCTGAGTGACCTTGACCTTGAAATCTATGACGGTGAATTTCTTACCCTGCTGGGCCCTTCCGGCTGTGGCAAGACCACCCTGCTGCGCCTGCTGGCCGGGCTCGAATCGGTCGACGGTGGCACCATCCATCTGGCCGGTGACGAGATCACCCATATCCCCGCCGAACACAGGCACATCAACACCGTGTTCCAGAGCTATGCGCTCTTCCCCCATATGACGGTGTTTGAAAATGTCGCCTTTGGCCTCGAGATGCAGAAAGTGCCTGCCAGCGAGATCCGCCAGCGGGTCGAGGAGACCCTCGCCATGGTGCAGCTCACCGAGCTGGCCAACCGCCGCCCGGATCAGCTCTCCGGCGGTCAGCAACAACGGGTCGCCATTGCACGCGCCGTGGTCAACAAGCCGCGCCTGCTGCTGCTCGACGAATCCCTCTCGGCGCTCGACTACAAGCTGCGCAAACAGATGCAGAGCGAGCTCAAGGCGCTGCAACGTCGCCTTGGCATCACCTTTGTCTTCGTTACCCATGATCAGGAAGAGGCGCTCACCATGTCTGATCGCATCCTGGTGATGGAGGGGGGCAAGATCATCCAGCGCGGCACTCCGCGCGATATCTACGAATCGCCAGCCAATCTGTTCGTGGCCCGCTTTATCGGCGAGATCAACGTGATGGATGGCAAACTGATCAGCCAGCGCGAGCCCAGTATCTGGCAGGCCGAGGTAGAGGGGCGCGAATGCCTGCTCCATACCGCCTTGCCGTTCCAGCCAGACGACAAGGTGCTGGTGCTGCTGCGCCCGGAAGATCTGCGCATTCTCGATCAGGATGACGATCAGAGCGGCGCGCTGCGGGGCAATATCCGCGAGCGCAACTACAAGGGGGCGACGCTGGATTCGGTGATCGAACTCGAAAGTGGCAAACAGCTGCTTATCTCCGAGTTCTTCGACGAGGATGACCCCGACTTTGACTATCGCCTGGGTCAGGAGGTGGCGATCCACTGGGTCGACAGTTGGGAGGTGGTGCTGCCCTATGAGCCTCACTAATCTGCGGGTAGCGCACAGCTTTGCCCACAACGGCTTTCGCAACACAGCCATCGCGCTGATCCTGGGCTGGCTGACGCTGTTTGTCTTCCTGCCCAACCTGATGATCATCGGTGTCAGCTTCCTCACGCGCGATGAGTCCAAGCTTATCGCGCCGCTCTTTACCCTGAGCAACTATGGCCGCCTGCTGGACCCGCTCTATTTTGAGGTGCTGCTCCACTCCCTCTGGCTGGCGCTGCTCGCTACAAGCATCTGCTTGCTGGTGGGTTACCCCTTTGCCTGGCTGCTGGCCCATCTGCCAGCGCGTATCCGCCCGCTGCTGCTGTTTCTGGTGGTGGTGCCGTTTTGGACCAACTCCCTGATCCGCACCTATGCGCTGAAAGTGCTGCTCGGCACCCGGGGGCTGATCAATGGCTGGCTGCTGGATCTGGGGCTTATCGAGCGACCGCTGCAGATGATGTATACCGAGGTGGCCGTCATCATCGGGCTGGTCTATGTGCTGCTCCCCTTTATGGTGCTGCCGCTCTACTCCAGCATCGAGAAGCTGGATGGCCGTTTACTGGAGGCGGCGCGAGATCTTGGCGCCAACGGCTGGCAGCGGCTGGTGCGGATCATTTTGCCCCTCACCCTGCCCGGCATCATCGCCGGTTGTCTGCTGGTGTTCCTGCCCGCCATGGGGATGTTCTACGTCTCCGATCTGCTGGGGGGCGCCAAGCACCTGCTGATCGGCAACCTGATCAAGACCCAGTTCCTCAACAGCCGTGACTGGCCCTTTGGCGCCGCCATCAGCGTGATGCTGACGGTGCTGATGGCGCTGTTGGTCTACTGCTACTGGCGGGCGGGCAAGCTGCTCAGCAAGAAGGGGGAGCTGGCATGATGCGCGCACTGAAAGCTCTGTTCCTGCTGCTGGTGTTTGGCTATCTCTATGTGCCCATCGGGGTGTTGATCGCCAACTCTTTCAACCTGTCGAAATATGGTATCGACTGGCGCGGCTTTACCCTTGGCTGGTATGAGAAGCTGTTTGCCAGCGCCAGCCTGATGCAGGCGGCCCAACACTCCCTGACTATCGCCGCCCTCACCGCCACCGCGGCCACCCTGATCGGCACCCTCACCGCCGTGGCGCTGTTTCGCTACCGTTTTCGCGGCAAGCAGTACGTGAGCGGCATGCTGTTCGTGGTGATGATGTCCCCCGATATCGTGATGGCCATTTCGCTCCTGACCCTGTTTGTGGTGACCGGCATTGCGCTCGGCTTCTGGTCGCTGCTGATCGCCCACATCACCTTCTGCCTGCCGTTCGTGGTGATCACCGTCTACTCGCGGCTGTGCGGTTTTGATGTGCGGATGCTGGAAGCCGCGCGGGATCTGGGGGCTGGCGAGTGGATTATCCTGCGCCGCATCATACTGCCGCTGGCCCTGCCGGCGGTGATGGCGGGCTGGCTGCTCTCCTTTACCCTGTCGCTGGACGACGTAGTGGTGAGCTCCTTTGTTACCGGCCCGGCCTACGAGATCCTGCCACTCAAGATCTACTCCATGGTCAAGGTAGGGGTCTCCCCCGAGGTCAACGCCCTGGCCACCCTGATGCTGGTCGCCTCCCTCGGGATGGTGCTGCTGGCGCAACTGTTACTGCGTAAACGGCAGGGTTGACCCTGCCCGTTTCGTCCCCGCCACCTTTGGCGAACTCTGTCACGGTGGGCCGCAAGGCCCCATAACCCCAAGGAGTTGTTGATGACAATCCAACACAAGGCCGGCGCCCTGCTGGCAGCCGCCCTCACCCTCACCACCCCGCTGCTGAGCCAGAACGCTCACGCGGCCGACGACAAGGTGGTCTACTTCTACAACTGGTCGGAATATGTGCCGGATGGCCTGCTGGAGCAGTTCCAGCAAGAGACCGGCATCAAGGTGATCTACTCCACCTACGAATCCAACGAGACCCTCTACGCCAAGCTGAAAACCCATGGCGACGGCTATGACGTGGTGGTGCCCAGCACCTACTTCATCTCGAAAATGGCCAAAGAGGGAATGCTGCAGCCGCTGGATCGCGCCCAGCTGCCCAACTTCAAGCATCTCGACCCTACCCTGCTCAACCACGAGTACGACCCGGACAACCGCTACTCCATCCCCTATATCTGGGGCGCAACCGGCATCGGCACCAACACCGACATCATCGAGCAGCCGGTCACCAGCTGGAAGCAACTCTGGGCACCGGAGTGGAAAGAGAGCCTGCTGCTGATGGACGATGCCCGCGAGGTGTTCCATATCGCGCTGGTGCAGCTGGGTTACAGCCCCAACACTCAAGACAAGGCGCAAATTGCCGAAGCGTTCGAATACCTGAAAAAGCTGATGCCCAACGTCAAGGCGTTCAACTCCGACAACCCGGCCGATCCCTTTATCGCCGGTGAGGTCAATATCGGCATGCTGTGGAACGGCTCGGCCTACGGCGCCCAGCGCGAATACCCCTCCATCCAGATGACCTACCCCGAAGAAGGCGCCGTGCTCTGGATGGACAACCTCGCCATCCCGGCCAAGGCCAAACATGTGAAAGAGGCCCACGCCCTGATCAACTTCCTGATGCGCCCCGATGTGGCCGCCAAGGTGGCCGAGGCGATTGGCTACCCCACCCCGGTCAAGGATGCCATTCCCCTGCTCACCCCGGCGTTTCGCAATAACCCCATGGTCTTCCCGAGCGACGAGATCAAGCGCAAAGGCGAGTTCCAGTCCGATGTGGGGGACGCCTCCCGCCTCTACGAGCAGTACTTCCTGCAGCTTAAAGCCATGGTGGCCAAGGCGGGGTAAGTCTGCGGTTAATCGACCCTGACGGGGTTAATAGTTTAAGGGGGGCAATATTTGCCCCCTTCGCTTTTTATCCACCAGCACGGTTTCTCGGCGCAATAGTCTTTAACACCGAGAGGCACGGGGAACCTCGATCATATATGAACAGCAACCGGCCTCTCAAACAGCCAGCTTCAAAGCCGATTTGAAGGGGGGTATGGTGATGATTGTGGTAAATATGGCCATCTTGATCAGATTCAGAGTTGCCCCATTGTGGGAATACGGGCAAAATAGACGAGTTTATAAGCAATAACTGTACAGTATTATCGAAACCGCGAACGTCCGATTACGCTTCACTAATCGAACCTACGGCCTGATATTAACAATGTCGCCCATCTTATAACTATTATGCGCTTCAGAGGAAATATGAAACTAAATAAGTTCGACAGAGAAATTAGATTGCATTGTCCGACTTGCGGATGTACAGACTTTTCATTTGTGGAGCATGATGAAGAAGGGCGAGTTACTTGTACTCAATGCGAGCGTCAAATGGCCAGGTTTGAGCTGATTCAAGAAAACGCTGAATTAATGACTGAAACTCAACATGAAATAGCAAAAGAAGCTCAGAAACAGATCCAAGCTGAAATGAAGAAAATGCTCAAAAATGCCTTTAAAGGCAATAAAAATATCAAGGTTAGGTAAGGTTTAGTATGGATTTTGGTGATATTGTTGCTCTTCTCGCTTTGTGCCTATCAGGTTATGCCACTTGGAAAACTGTTAAATTTAACAAACGACAAGATGAACTAGTTGAGACTCAGAGAGAGCTGAACAAACTGTTGCTTGCTAAGGAAACCGAAGAAGTCCTAGATGATAAAAAAGCTGATTTGGGCGCTTCAATTGTTAAACTTGGTAACAACAACTATCGTTTAAAAATCTGGAACAAAGGTAGTGCCGTGGCAAGGAATGTAGAGGTCAGCTTCCCAAATGGTAACGAATTTGTCAGTGACTCCGAATTAAATGATAAATTTCCATATGAATGCTTGGAAAAACACGCATCGGTTGAGCTCATCGCTTACATACATTCTGATACGGCACGAAAACAGACGTTGTGCTTGCGTTGGTCGGATGAGCATAAAAATAAAAATGAAAAGCTAGTTTATCCCACGTGGTAAAACACACATAACAGACAATTTAAGTGTGATTCGACACTTGTGGCATTTTTACTGCGTAAACACCAGCTGTTTCGTGCTATTAGGAAAGGTGTTTAAGGTGTGAGCAAACTACAAGGCGTTCAAAGCCGATTAAATTCTGCGCTTTTTCATTACCCCTCAGGGGTGTAGATTGGTTGGGGGCAAGCGTTGCCCCCTCTCTTTTTTCATGACTGCCCGTGGTGCTCCGCGAAGCAATCTTTCGCCAATATCGCGGGTGGCCTGAGCCAATCAGGAGTATTCATGTCCGATCTGACCCTCTATTTCGCTCCCGGCACCTGTGCCATGGCCGTGCAGATTGCCCTGCTGGAAGCAAATGCCCCGTTCCAACCCCGTCTCGTCAACCTCGCCGCAGGGGAGCAGCGTGATCCTGCGTATCTTGCCATCAACCCCAAAGGGCGGGTGCCTGCCCTGACCACCGAGCAGGGCACCCTGACCGAGACCCCGGCCCTGCTGCTCTATGTGGCACAGCGCTTCCCCGCAGCCAAGCTGGCGCCGCTGGACAACCCGTTCCTGCTGGCCCGCATGCAGGAGGTCAACAGCTTCCTCGCCTCCACCGTGCATGTCTCCCACGCCCACGGTCGCCGTGGCAGCCGCTGGGCCGATGACGAGCAGGCCATTGCCGCCATGCAGCAGAAAGTCGCCAGCAATATGCGCGATGGCTTTGCCCAGATTGAGCAGCACTATCTGGCAGGCCCCTGGGTGCTGGGCGAGCAGTTCAGCGTGGCGGACATCTATCTGTTCGTGGTCGCAGGCTGGCTGAAAAGCGATGGGGTCGAGATCAGTGAATTCCCCAAGGTTGCCGATCATTATCAGCGCATGCTGAGCCGTCCGGCGGTCGCCAAGGCACTGGCCAACTAACCATAAAATCAATAGCTCGATAAATAACAAGGGTGTCAGGGCTCTGCTGACACCCTTCCTGCCTCCTCCCCTGCACTTCTTCTCCCGCCTTTGAGATCGTTTTCACATTTCCGTGGTTTTGCCGTGGCCCTTCCTTAGTAAAAAGCCTATCTTTGCGCCATGACGCAACCGGTTGCGTAACCGGTTGCCTAACGGTTCACAGATTGACGGGCCAAGGCCTGATGAGGTGCTGTATGAAACGAGGCGTACTGCTCAATGCTCCCCTGAGTGCTCTGGTGGCACAGATGGGCCACACCGACGAGATCACCGTCTGCGATGCTGGCTTGCCCATTCCGGCAGGTCCGGAGCGGATCGATCTGGCGCTGATGGCGGGGACACCCAGCCTTGAAACCGTACTGACCGCCCTGCTCACCGATCTGGTGGTGGAGAAGGTGATCATGGCAAGCGAGATCAAGCAGATCAGCCCGGCCGCCCATCAGGCGCTGGTCGATCAGCTTGAGGCTCACGCAGCCGCTCAAGGCAAACCCATTGCCATCGAATACTGTCTGCACGAAGAGTTCAAAACCCGCACCCGCCAGAGCAAGGCGATCGTGCGCAGCGGCGAGGTGACTCCCTACGCCAACCTGATCCTCTGCGCCGGTGTGGCGTTCTGAATTCTTCAAAGAAGGCCTCTTCAAGGAAGCTGCAAATGAGCACAACCTCCCCCCTCTCACCCATTCTGGAGCTGACCGGGATCGTCAAGACCTTCCCCGGTGTACGCGCCCTCGACGAAGCGGGTCTGCGGGTCTATCCGGGCCAAGTGATGGCCCTGCTAGGTGAAAATGGCGCCGGCAAATCCACCCTGATGAAGGTGCTGACCGGTATCTATCAGGCCGATGCGGGCAGCGTCAGCTACCGCGGTCAGTCGGTCCACTTCAAGGGGCCGCGCGATTCTCAGGATCAGGGGATCAGCATCATCCACCAGGAGCTGAACCTGCTGCCGGAGTTGTCGATTGCCGCCAACATCTTCCTCGGTCGTGAACCCCGTACCCGTTTTGGCAGCATCGACCACCAACAACTGCGCGAGCGGGCAAGTGGCCTGCTGGCGCGACTTGGCGTCAAACACGGGCCGGATACCCGGCTCGGGGATCTCTCCATCGGCGAACAGCAGATGGTAGAGATCGCCAAGGCGCTGTCGTTCGATGCCAGCGTCATCATCATGGACGAACCCACCGATGCGTTGACCGATACCGAGACCGAGCAGCTGTTCAAGGTGATCCGCGAGCTGCGTGAGCAGGGTTGCGGCATCGTCTATATCTCCCACCGCCTCAAGGAGATCTTCGAGATCTGCGATCGGGTCACTGTGCTGCGCGATGGCAAGTGGATCGGCGAGAAGGCGGTGAGCGATCTGGATGAAGACAAGATCATCGAGATGATGGTGGGCCGCCGACTGGAAGAGCAGTACCCGCGTCTTGAGCGCGAGCTCGGCCCCGTCAGCCTGCAGGTGAAAGATCTGGCCGGTCCCGGCGTGCGCGGGGTGAGCTTCTCCCTGCGTCAGGGAGAAATTCTGGGTTTTAGCGGCCTGATGGGTTCCGGTCGTACCGAGCTGATGAAGCTTATCTATGGCGCCAGCCCCATCAGCGCCGGTGAAGTGCAAGTTGACGGCCATGCTCTGGTGCCCAAAAGCCCGGCGGATGGGTTGGCCGCCGGCATCGCCTATATCTCCGAGGATCGCAAGGGCGATGGCTTGGTGCTGGAGCTGTCGGTGCGGGAGAACATGAGTCTCTGCGCCCTCGACGAGTTCATCAGCAACGGCAAGATTGACGGCAAGGCCGAGCGACAGGCGGTGAGTGACTATGTGCGCCTGTTCAACATCAAGACCCCGAGTCAGGATCAGCTGATCAAGCTGCTCTCCGGCGGCAACCAGCAGAAGGTGGCCATCGCCAAGGGGCTGTTGACCCGGCCCAAGGTGCTGATCCTCGACGAGCCGACCCGCGGCGTCGACGTGGGGGCGAAAAAGGAAATTTATCAGCTGATCAACCAGTTCAAGAAGGAGGGGATGAGCATCATTCTGGTCTCCTCCGAGATGCCGGAAGTGCTCGGCATGAGCGATCGCATCATGGTGATGCACGAAGGGCGCATCAGCGCAGAGTTCAACACCCGCGATGCCAATCAGGAGAAGCTGATGGCGGCGGCAGTCGGTAAACAGTGGCAAGCAGAGCAAGAGGCATCCCAATGACAACCCAAACCCTTTCCCGCCGCGGTATCATGAACAAGGCCTGGTGGATCGAGAACAAATCCCTGGTCGCGCTGCTGGTCCTGATTGGTGTGGTCTCGGCCTTAAGCCCCAACTTCTTCACCGCCGACAACCTCCTCAACATCCTGCGCCAGACCTCGGTCAACGCCATCATGGCGGTCGGTATGACGCTGGTTATCCTTACCGCCGGTATCGATCTGTCGGTCGGCTCGGTACTGGCCCTGTGCGGTGCGCTGGCCGCCACTATGGTCGCCATGGAGTTGCCCATCTGGCTGGTGGTGCCCCTCACTCTGGGTGCCGGTGCCCTGCTGGGCGGCGTCAGCGGCCTCATCATTGCCAAGGGCAAGGTACAGGCATTTATCGCCACCCTGGTCACCATGACCGCTCTGCGCGGCATCACCATGGTCTATACCGAGGGTCGTCCCATCTCCACCGGTTTCAGTGACGGCGCCGATCACTTTGCCTGGCTTGGTACCGGTTACCTGTTCGGTCTGCCGGTGCCCATCTGGCTGATGGCTATCGTCTTCCTGCTCGCCTGGTTCATGCTCAACCATACCCGTCTCGGTCGCTACATCTACGCGCTGGGTGGCAACGAATCGGCTACCCGCCTCTCCGGTATCAATGTGGATCGGGTGAAGCTGGCGGTGTATGGTCTGTGCGGCGCGCTCTCGGCACTGGCAGGGCTTATCGTTACCTCTCGTCTCTCCTCTGCCCAGCCGACGGCGGGCATGGGTTACGAGCTGGATGCCATCGCCGCCGTGGTGCTGGGTGGTACCAGCCTGATGGGCGGCAAGGGCCGCATCATGGGGACCCTGATCGGTGCCTTGATCATCGGCTTCCTGAACAACGCCCTCAACCTGCTCGACGTATCCTCCTATTACCAGATGATCGCCAAGGCCAGCGTGATCTTGCTTGCCGTGATGATCGATAACAAAAGCAATCGTTGATAAGACAAGCCACACACAAGGAATGAAATGATGAAAAAGCTCAATACCCTGCTCGCTGCCGCCATCATGTCCGTGCTGGGCACCGCCCAGGCCGCCGATCAAACCCTGGCCATGGTGGTCTCCACCCTCAACAACCCCTTCTTCGTCACCATGAAAGAGGGTGCCGAAGCCAAAGCCAAAGAGCTTGGCTACGAGCTGGTGGTACTGGATTCCCAGAATGACCCGGCCAAAGAGCTCTCCAACATGGAAGATCTCACCGTACGCAAGGTCGGCGCCATCCTGATCAACCCCACCGACTCCGAAGCGGTCGGCAACGCTATCCGTCTGGCCAACCGCGCCAGCATTCCGGTACTGACCCTGGACCGCGGCGCTGCGCAGGGTGAGGTCAAGGCCCATATCGCCTCCGACAACGTGGCGGGCGGCAAGCTGGCCGGTGACTTTATCACCGAGAGACTGGGTACCGGTGCCAAGGTCATTCAGCTGGAAGGGATTGCCGGTACCTCCGCCGCCCGCGACCGTGGCGAAGGTTTTGCCCTGGCCGTGGCGGCCAACAAGCTGCAGGTACTGGCTTCCCAGCCTGCCGACTTTGACCGCACCAAGGGTCTGAACGTCATGGAAAACCTGCTGGCCGCCCATCCGACCGTACAGGCAGTGTTCGCCCAGAACGACGAGATGGCGCTGGGTGCCATCCGCGCCGTGCAGGCTGCCGGTAAAGAGGTGATGATCGTCGGCTTCGACGGCACTGACGATGGCAAAGCCGCCGTTGCCAAGGGTAAACTGGCCGCCACCGTGGCCCAGCAGCCTGCGCTGATCGGTGCCATCGGCGTCGAGACTGCCGACAAGGTGCTGAAAGGTCAGCCGGTCGAGAAATCCATTCCGGTACCGCTGCAAGTGGTCAGCAAGTAAGTTCTCGAGGGGAGGTTCGCCTCCCCTTTTCCCTCTCGTTCAGGTGCCTCCCGGCTTGGGCTCACTCCATCACAGTGTTCAAGCCAAGATGCATCAGGAGTAGTCAACATGAATCGTCTCGTCGTTCTGGGCAGTGTCAATGCAGACCATGTACTGCGCGTTCCCCACTTTCCTCGCCCGGGTGAAACCCTGACCGGTCACAGCTATCAGGTAGTCCCGGGTGGCAAGGGGGCCAATCAGGCGGTTGCGGCAGCCCGCCTCGGTGCCCCCGTCTCCTTTATCGCCCGCATCGGTGATGACGCCATCGGCCACCAGATGAAGAGCGGCTTTGCCAAAGATGGCATCGACGTCAGCGCCGTCGAGCTCGATCCCAAGCTCCCGACCGGTATCGCCATCATCTATGTGAGCGATGAGGGGGAGAACAGCATAGGTATCTCCGCCGAAGCCAACGGGGCCATCACTCCGGCTGTGGTGAAAAACCACGAAGCGATGATCGCCGACGCCCACACCCTGCTGTTGCAGCTGGAAGTGCCGCTGGAGAGCGTCCATGAAGCTGCACGGCTGGCCCGCGCCCACGGCACCCGGGTGGTGCTCAACCCCGCCCCCGCCCGTCCGCTCTCCGCTGAGCTGTTGGCGCTGGTGGATCTTATCACCCCCAACCAGACCGAGGCCGAGCTGTTGACCGGCGTGAAAGTCACCGATGAAGCGAGTGCCCGCGAGGCGGCCGCCCGCTTCCACCAGATGGGTATTGCGGATGTGATGATCACCCTGGGGTCGCAGGGGGTCTATTGCAGCAACGCACAGCAGCAACAGCTGATCCCGGGCTTTCGGGTCAAGGCGGTGGATACCACAGCAGCGGGCGATACCTTCAACGGCGCCCTGTTGGCGGCGGAACTGGCGGGTGCCGATTTCCACAGCGCGGTGCGCTTTGCCCACGGGGCGGCGGCGCTCTCCGTCACCCGGTTCGGCGCCCAGAGCTCCATCCCGAGCAAGCAGGAGGTCGACACCTTCCTGCTTGAGCAGACTGCGCAGGGGCACTGATGGCCAATATCAAGGAGGTGGCGGCGCTGGCGGGGGTCTCCACCACCACCGTATCCCACGTCATCAACGAGACCCGTTTCGTGGCCGAGGAGACCCGCGAACGGGTCTTCGCCGCCATGCGCGATCTCAACTATGCCCCGAGTCTGGTGGCCCGCAGCCTCAAGGTGAAGGAGACCAACAGTATCGGCATGCTGGTCACCACCTCCAGCAACCCCTTCTTTGCCGAAGTGGTGCGCGGGGTTGAGCGCTACTGCTTCGAGCAGGGCTACAACCTGATGCTGGGTAACACCGAAGGTCAGGCCGAGACCGCCCTCTCCTACCTCAAGATGATGCTGCGCAAGCGGGTCGATGGCCTGCTGATCATGTGCAGCGAAGGCCAACAAGAGGTGTTCAATCAGCTCGACTGGCTCAAGAGCTTGCCGGTGGTGGTGATGGATTGGGGGCTGGTCAGCGATGATGTGGATCTTATCGCCGACAACTCCTTCCACGGCGGTTATCTGGCGACCCGCCATCTGATTGAGCTGGGCCACACCGCCATCGGTTGCATCACAGGCCCCCACAGCCGCGCCCCCGCCAACCAGCGGCAGGCAGGCTTTGAGCAGGCGTTGCAGGAGGCAGGTCTCACGCTCAATCAAGAGTGGATCCAGGAGGGTGATTTTGACTGCGCCAGCGGCCATCAGGCGATGACCCGTCTGCTGGCATTGCCCGAGCGCCCCACCGCCCTCGTTGTCTGCAACGACATGATGGCGATGGGGGCCATCAGTGCCGCCCATCAGGCGGGGCTGGTGATCCCGCGCGACCTCTCCATTGTCGGCTACGACAATGTGGCGCTGGCTGAATTTATGTCGCCGCCGCTCACCACCATCAACCAGCCCAAAGAGGAGCTGGGGCGCCTCGCCGTCACCCGGCTGCTGGCTCGCATCAACGGTGAAGCTGTGGCTGACCACCTGATCACAGTTGACCCGGATTTAGTGATCAGGCAATCCTGCGCCCCTCGCCCCTGATTTTCAGGGGCAATAAATGACACAAGGCGACCCCGAGGTCGCCTTGTTTCATTTTGTCTCTTGCCGATGCAATATCGCTTTTGCCCTCAGGCCAGCGACCTTGTCTCCCTGGCCGCCAGCACTTGCAGTGGCACCAACCCCAATCGTCGGGCCAGAGGCTGCAACAACTCGCCATCTTCATCACCCTGCGGCAGCCAGTAGCGAACAGGCCAGCCGGCTGCCAACTGCGCCGAGGTGGTGCTGCCAATCTCTCTAAGCGCCAGAGTACAACCCTGCTGCCGCAATCCCGACAGCAAGGCACTATCCTGCTGCAGCATCGGCACCAACAACACCAGCGGCGTACGGGAAGCCTCCGGCAGATAGGCCAGTAGATGAGTCAGCTGGGCCTGGTTGTCGAGCGGGACCAGCAGCGCCCGACCATCGGCATACTGCGCCTCGTGCGCTTGCAGCACACGGGCCAACACTGGCCCCAGCACACCGCACTCCTGCAGCCAGCGCATATGGCAAGGCACTCCCTGCTCACGCCACTCAATCGCCAATTGCCACATGTCGTTGCCCTGCCCGTCCGTCAGCGCCTGCAATGCCACTCGCAGCGGTGCAGGCTCGCGCCCCGCCAGCCACTCTCGCAGCTGATGAAGCTGCTGCTGACTCAACTGCAACTGCTGCAGCATGGCAGGCTCAAACCAGCTGATCGCCCCCTCCTGGCTACGCTTGGCCTGGTTGAGGGCCAGGATGGCCTGATCCAGCAACCGGGCGGCATCCTGTTGCTGCGCCTTGGCGACCCCGAGTCGACAGGCCAGATCGAAGCTGCACTCCCGGGTCACGAACTCGAAATGGAGCAGATCCACCAGCTCATGAATGGCGGTTTCCAGCGCTTCATCCGCCTTGGTCAACACCACGGCAAATTCGTCACCGCCGAGCCGGTAAGCGTGGCTGCCATGGGCCTGCTGCAGCTTGCTGGCCACCATCTGCAACAGCCGATCACCGACCTGATAACCCAGCAGATCATTGACCTGCTTAAAGCGCTTGAGATCGAGCACCACCAGGGCGCTCACCTCGCCGGCATGCAGAGCGCGAGAGAGCTGCTCCTGCAGGGCACGGCGGTTGCCAAGCTGGGTCAGGGGATCGAGCAGGGCAAGCCGACGGTTCGCCAGATTGGCGCGAATGAGGGCTGCGACCAGAGCGCCACCGGTCAGCAACAGGATCAGTTGCCAGACCTGCAGCCAGAACAGGCTGTTGCGGATCTGGCCGACCGAATGCTCCCGCTCCTGGCCGGAGAGGATCTGATCCCCTATCTGTTCGATGAGACGGGTCTGGCTGGCGATCGCCTCCTGCAAGCGGGCAAGCTCAGCCCCCTCGCGCAGCGCACCAGCCTCCATCTGGGGTTCGAGCTGCTTGATCTGCTCGAACAGGGTGGCCAGCACTTTGCCGAGCCCGTGCCGCTGGCGCATCTCGGCGGTCTCGCTGCTGATGAGGAAGATGTCGAGCCGGTTCCACAGCAGATCGTAATCGAGGCTCAGGGTCTCCATCGACAGTCTGCCAGCCCGATAGAGCTGCAGATCGTAGAGGAAACGCTGGGATTCGAGCATCACCTGGCTGATGTTCCAGTGGACATTGCGGTAGAAAGTATCGACCAGCTGCTCCTGCCGATACTGCAGATAGAGGCTGCTGCCCGACGAGAGCAGAAACAGCAGCGACACCGCAACCAACAGCAGATTTTGGCGGGATAGCCCCATCAATCGACGCTCTCGATGCGGGTCACCTGCCACACCATGCAGTTGTGAATGGCAGGCACGTCCAGCTTGGGATAGGTGGTGAACGGGATGAGCAGCCAGAGCGGCCCCTTGTTACGCCGGGTCAGCGGTTTGCCGTCCTCCTGACGCACCAGGGTCAGCGGCACGCCGTCGAACAGGGCCAGATCCACCACCTGCTGATAACCGTTGAGGGCCGAGACGGCGATCTTGCGGGCATCCGGGATCCCTTGCGCCGCCAACACGGCTGACAGGGTCGGCCCGCGATAGTGGTGGGCGCCCTGAGTCCAGGGGGTAGTGGTGGTGAATTCGGTCTGTGGCAAGGCGGAGAGGGCCGCCTCATCGAGGGTCACTTGCTGGCCGCCTGGCAGTACCAGAGTCATCAGGGGGATGGAGGCCGATGCACTGGCACTGGCCAGCATCAGGAGAAAAAAAGCGATCCATTGCTTTACTGCGGTCATGGTAATTTGCGCCAACTGCGTCCCATTTTTTAAATGGTTGCCAGTGTGGCGATTTCACCGAACCATTGCAACTGTCCCGTCGCACACTAGCTCAGGGACCGCGCATCTCCATCCAGTTGTGCCCCTCGACTTGCCTCGGTTGATGAATGCCGCACGCCTCCAGCAACTCATCGACATAGGCGGGCACCAGCAGGGAGGCTGGGCCATAGCGTTTTTCGTCAAACTGGCTACCCACCTCGCTCGGTTCGAGATTGAGCTCGATGGTGTGCGCCCCGTTGAGGCCCGCCTCATGGACAAACCCGGCGGCCGGATAGACTGCGCCAGAGGTGCCGATGGAGATAAAGAGATCGCACTGGGCAAGCGCGCTATAGATCCGATCCAGCCCGAGCGGCATCTCGCCAAACCAGACCACATGGGGACGCATCGGCTGGGGGAACTGGCAGCAGGAGCAGAGCTCGTCCTGATGGAGATCGCCGCGCCACTCGATCACCTGACCGGACTCGGGGCAGCGGGCCTTGAGCAGCTCCCCGTGCATATGGATAAGGTTCTTGCTACCCGCGCTCTCGTGCAGATTGTCGATGTTCTGGGTGACCAAGGTGACCGTGCCGGGCAGCAGTCGCTCGAGGCGGGCCAGCGCATAGTGGGCCGGATTGGGGTGAACCTGGGGCTGTTGCAGCTGTTTGCGGCGGGAGTTGTAAAAGCGCAGCACCAGTTCGGGATCCCGGGCATACCCCTCGGGGGTCGCCACATCCTCGACCTTGTGCTCTTCCCACAAACCGTCGCAGGCACGAAAAGTCTTGATGCCGGATTCGGCAGAGATCCCCGCGCCGGTCAGGATCACGATATGTTTATATGACTGCGCCATAAGCTGCTCCGTCTATCCCCGCACAATAAATGTGACCTTAGCACAGGGAAAAAAGTGTCACTATTCGCCCTTGGTCTTAAGCGGCGCCGCTGGCGGTGCGGGTAACCAGGCATCCAGTACCGACAGATCCAGCCTGACAAAGACCATCTCCCGCCCGGTCACCAGGGTCAGCGGCAAGCCAAGGCGCTTGAGCAGGGTCAGCATGGGCCGGTTCTGGGCCAGCACTTCCGCCGTCCACTCCCGGATCCCGTCCACCCTGGCCAGCAGTGCCAGCGCCAGCAGAATGCGCCGCCCCGCCCCCTTGTGCTGAAAGTGATCCGCCACGATGCAAGAAAACTCCGCCCGATCGGGATGAAGGCGGCGGCGGATTGATTGCGCCTGAGCCAGCGGCTCACCGGCCAGATCGGTCAGTAGCAGCGAGATCTGTTGTTCGGGATGGTAATTGAGAAATTGGGCTACCTGTTCCGGTGGCGGCGTCCGTTTCGGGCGCATAAAACGCAGATAGATGCTCTCTTCACTCAATGCATCGTAAGCGGCCAGCATGCGGGCAGGCGCCACACCATGCAGCTCGCGCAGCAGGCAAGGCACCCCGGAGACCTGCATCGCCAGTGGCAGCGCGGCCCGGGAAACCGGATGGGGCCAGCCCTCCAGTCCTTTGCCAAGGCGCTCCCGGTGCATGGGCCAGCAGAGGTAGCGCGGCATGGCTTACCAGCGCCCCGTCATACCGCGCTCTCGCCACACCTCGACGTCGAGCAGGTTGTAAGGGTCATCCAGATAGACAGCGATCCCCAGCTCCCGAACCCGGGCCATAAAACGCCCCAGCAGGGAGTCACCGGTCAAGGACTCCATCTCCGGCAAGATCCCCTGCCCCAGCAGCAAGGCTTGCAGCGGCAAACGCTCCAGCAGATCGAATGGCAGATGTTGGCTGTTATCGAGCAGCAGCGCCAGCTTGCTCCCCGCCAGACTGGCTTGCAGCACCAGCGCGAAGCGATCGGCATTGCCGAGCAGGTGGTCTCGACGGTGGATAAGCAGGGTCAGTTCGGCTGGGGTACGCGACTGCTCCGTCAGCCAATCCTTGAGCGCCTCCCAGCGGCTGGGTAAACCCGTTACTGCCAGCCAGACCGGATGAGGGGTCGCGGGACTGGAGAGCAGCCCAAGCTGACCCTGCACCTCCCCCTGCCACCGGCGGATGGAGCGGCGCTGGCCGCTCAAGCGCTGCTGACGCAGCGGGCCCAGATAGAGTCGACGCAGCAACCTGAGCAGCTCCTCGCAATCGAGCGGCTTGGCCAGCGCCGCCAGAATATTGAAACCGGCATCGTGCAGCAGGCGGCGGGCACCGTCGATCAGCGTCTGCTCATGGGCCGAAAGCAGCACAATGGGCAGCCCGGCCTCCTGCAACTGGGGCTGGTTCATCAGCAGACTGATGGCATCTTGCTCCACTAGGCTGAGATCGCACACCAGCAGGCTGATGTCGCCCGCCGACAATGCCGCAAGACAGGCCGATTCATCCTGTACCCACTGACAGGAGAGCCCCAACCCGGCGATGGTCTGTTGCAGTTGCATCCCCTGAAACGGGTGATCCTCGAGCAGCAGCACCTTGTTAGCGGCCAGCCAGTTGCACCAGTTACGGTAACTGGCGGCAAGCCCCCCCAGCCAATCCTCGCCGATAGCGTAGATCCCCTCATGCTGCTGCAACTGGGGGAAATAGTCCGCCTGCTGATGAGCGGCGGGGTCGTAAAGGGCAATGGCACCTGCCGCAAACAACCCTTCCCACTGCCAGCAGGCATCCGGTCGGGTACGGTGCAGCGTGACATAGGAGGGCAATGTCATGGTGCTGGCCAACTCATGGGCGGTGCTGTCGAGGGCATAGAGCACAATGGGGCAAAATCCTGCCGCCTCATGCTCTTCCGAATCGAGCAACGCCAGTAATTCTTCATCAGTGATGATCATCTTGAGCCCTCTTTGAAAACTGCTGGCTGAACTCATCCAGTGCCCGGTTCAATCTGGCTTGCAGCATCGGATGGGGCGCCTGTTGCCACTCTTCAATGACCGCCACCAACGCAGTCGCCCCTACCATTCTGGCGGCCCCCTTCAACTTGTGTAAAGCAGCATTCACGCCAACTTCATCTTCTTCTGTGCTGCAGCGCTCAAGTTCGGCCAAATCATCACGGGTAGCCTTCAGATAAAGGGCGGCCAGTTCATCGGTCAGCAGCGAGGCGACCGGTGTCGGGGCGACAACATTGCTCCCCTCTTTGGCAATATGGCGCAGCAAGGTCGCCAGCTCCTTGAGGGCGACCGGCTTGTCCAGATGGCCATCGCAACCGCAGGATTGCAGCTCCCTTGCCGCCTGATCACTGAGATCTGCGGTGATCACATAGACCGGCAGACGGGCCCAACGGGCGGATTGGCGCAATTGCCTGCACAGCTCGGCCCCGTTCATCACCGGCATCTGCAGATCGGTCAGCACAAAATCCACCTCCTGCTGCGCCAGCATCTCCAGCGCCAGCTGCCCGTTGGCGGCAGTGATAACGCTGGCACCAAGTTGCCCCAGTTGCAGGCTGATCAGCTCGCGATTGACATCGTGATCTTCAACCAGCAGTACCCGCATGCCAAGCCCTGGCTGGGTGCCGGCGACCGGTTGATCCGGGGTCAAGCGTGGTTGCTGCAGGGTGATGATGGTCCCGGGCACCCAGGACTCCCCTTGCCAGGCCCAATAGTAGAGCCCCTTCTCGTCCACCTCCGCTTGCAGCGTATCAACGGCGTTGCTGACGGTGGCGATCCCCAAGCGACTGAGCCAGGGCGACAGCGCTTGCGCCTCATCGTGGGGTAAAGAGAGTGCCAGCTGCCGCACATTGGGCAGCCAGTCCGGCTCCTGCTGCACCCGCTTCAGCGGCAACTCGCAATAGAAGCGGCTACCACCACCGGCACGCCCCTCGACATCGATAAGACCCCCCATCTGCTCGATCAGCTGCTTGCAGATCGCCAGACCAAGACCGGTGCCCGGCGCCCGCAGTTGTCCTTCAACGGCAAACTGCTCGAACGGCATAAAGAGCGTGGTGCGCATCTTGGCAGTGATCCCCGGCCCCTGATCATCCACACCGAAGCGCAAGGTTGATGCGACCACCTCGGCCCACAGCACCACTTCCCCACGCAGGCTGAACTTGATGGCATTGGAGAGCAGGTTGTGGAGCACTTGCCGTACCCGGTGAGGGTCGAGGGTCTGCAGGGCTGGCAGAGCCGGGTCCAACGTAAGGCGCAGTTGCAATCCCTTGGCCCGCGCCTTGGTCCAGTGCACTGCCGCCACGTGCTCGCACAGCTCGGCAAAATCGGTGGGTTGCGGCGAGAGGGAGAGTTTGCTGTTTTCGTTGCGGCTAAAGTCGAGCACATCGTTGAGTAGGCCGAGCAGCTCATCCCCCGCCTGACGCACCCGCGCCAGCGCAGAGTCTTGCTCTCTCGACAAAGGAGTACTGGCCAGCCACTCCAGCAAGCCGAGCATGGCGTTCATCGGCGTGCGGATCTCGTGGCTGATGGCGGCCAGAAAGCGCCCCTTGGCCAGCACTGCCTGTTGCGCCTGCTCATGGGAGTGCTGCAATGCCTGATCCTGCTCGACCCTGGTAGTGGCATCCTGCATCACCGCATAGATCCGCCAACCCTGTGGCTGACTGCGGCCACGGCCATAGAGCTGCAACCAGCGCAGACCCTTGGTCGGATGGTAATAGCGCATGGTGAACGCGAAGGGTTTGCCAGCCTGCAACATGGCGAACATCTCACGGCTTACCCGACGACGATCCTCGCGCTCCAGCATAATGAGCACCCGTTTGGGCTCACGACGGATCTGCTGGCTCGCCAGCCCCAGCAGCTCATAACAGCCCCGGCTGATAAACTCGATGCCCCCCACCCGTCCCCGCTCGAACATAAACTGCAGCACCACGCCGGGCACGGTATTGGTCAGGGCGCGCAGGCGGCGCTCTGCCTGACGCAGAAAACGGGCCTGCTCACGCAGCACACTGATATCCGACAGGGCGATGAGATCGGTGGCAGGTGCCTGCTTGTCCAGTCGCAGCGGATGCTGGGCATAGGCGAAGACCTGATCCCCCAACACCAACTCCCCTTCACTCTTCTGAGGCTGCACCGGCGGCAACATCAACTGCTGCGAATAGCGCAGGGCCAGACGTCGCCCCTGTTTATTGGATTTGATCACCTTGCCCTGGCTGTTGCGCAGATAGACGGGCACCGGCAACGCCTGAAACATGGTTTCCCGCAGCTCGCTCTCGATGGCCAGCGCCTTCTCGGCGGCGTGACGCTGGGCCACTTCCCTTGCCAGTTGCTGGCGGGAACGCCAGATCCCGCCGATGACAATACCGCTGATCAGCAGTGCCATGGCGATGGAGCCAAACCAGGCGGCGTAGCTCACGCCGGGCTGCTGCACAACGAGCAAGCGGCGCCAGCGCTGGTTAAGTTCGTCAATCTGGGTGCTGGTCAGCGCCATCAGGTTGCGATCCATCACCCCGGCCAGTTCGGTCTGACTCTTGTTGATGGCAAAGCCAAGGCTGAAGCGATCTTCCAGCTCCTCGATATCGAGCCCTTCCAGCAAGTTGGTACGCTGGGGATATTGCAGCTGATATAGCTCGCTCAGCATGGCGTCAGCCTTGTCCTGTTTGATCGCTGCCAGCCCCTGCTCGATGCCGTCGGTGCGAAGCCACTCCTGATCACCGAGCAGGGCGAGCAAGGAGGGATCGTAGAGGGATTCCGGCACCAGAATACGCTGCTGCTTGAGCTGCCCGATGCGATCGGCAGCCAGCTTGCGCTTGCTGATCAAGGCAAACCGGTTGGTGGAGATCGTCCGACTGAAAATGAACTGGTTCGTCAATGCCGGGGATTCCGGCAAGCCGGCCATCATGTCCGCCTCACCACGGCGCAGCTTTTCTACGGCCTCCGCCTTGCTGGCGGCAGGCACCAGCTTGTATTTCAGGCCGGTCTCCTGGGTGACCCAGCGCAGCACATCCGCGCTCCACCCTTTCGCCTCCCCCAGATCATTAACACCGCTATAGGGCATCAACTCGGGATTGACCACCAAGCGAATGGTACGCCCGCGGCCGGATAACCAGGCCTGCTCGGTATCGCTGAAGTGGGGCTGGTTGACGTAGAGCGATCCCTGATCGAGATAGCGAGCCAGATCGGTATAGATAGTACCGGCGGGCATATGACGGATCAGGGTGTCCACCAGATTGGCCAACTCAGGCTGATCACGCATCATCAGGCGATAGCTGATGATCCGATCCTCACCAAACAGGCGGCGCAGGCGCAACCCATCGGCAGGAAACTCGCGCATCAGATAGCGCAGTTGCAGATAGTCCCCCAGATAGGCGTCACCCTTGCCACTCTGCAGCGCGTCGTAGACCTTCTCTCCGCTCTTTAGGGAAATAATGCGCGCCTGTGGATATAGCTCGTGCAGCAGGCGGGCAGAGTCTGCCACCGAGTAGACCAGAAAGCGGGCCTGTTTGAGATTTTCACCCTTGTAGAGGATGGCGGCATCGGTCTCCATCATCGGACGGCTTAACCGCATGCCCTCCACGGCCTTCTTGCGGGTTCCGACATAAGGAATGATGTCGCATTCCCCCTCTGCGAGCCCGTTGCGCAATGTCTGCCAGTCGGGCAACTCTTTGAGCACAAGTGGAATCGGGAACAGCTCCTGCAACCGGGCAAGACGATCCTTGAGCAGTCCCCCCTCGGCCATCAGGTATGGTGGAGGAAGCGTCGCAGGATAGCAAAGCGAAAGCTGACTCAGTGAATTCACATAAGCCTGGGTAGCCGGCGCCAACGGCAGCACAGTTGTCTGCAAAGGCTTGGCGTGCAATGGCAGTGCCAGCACGGCACCCAGAAGAAAAACGGGGAATTTGGTCATCTGAAAACAAAAGCCAGGCATCTGCCTGGCTTTTTATCACTCGTTGGGTTCAACATTTTCTACCCTGGCCTTGAGCTTCTGGCCAGGCCGGAAGGTCACCACGCGGCGGGCGCTGATCGGAATATCCTCGCCCGTCTTGGGGTTGCGTCCGGGACGCTGATTCTTCTCACGAAGGTCAAAGTTACCGAAGCCTGAAATCTTGACTTGTTCACCACGCTCAAGCGCCTGTCGGATTTCCTCAAAGAAGGCTTCCACCATATCTTTGGCTTCACGCTTGCTCATCCCGAGCTGGGTGAACAGGTGCTCTGCAATGTCGGCTTTGGTAAGCGCCATAGATCAATCCCTCAAGGATGCATTCAACTCTTCACCAAGGGCCCGCACGACATTGTCTACGGTCTCGGCAATCTCTTTCTCCTCCAGGGTTCGCTGGGTATCTTGCAATACAAGACTGATGGCCAGGCTCTTCTTGTCCTCTGCCATACCAGCACCCTGGTATACGTCAAACAAGTTTATTCCAACTACCTGATTTCCGCCAACTTTTTTAATTACCGCAAGCACATCACCTGCCAGAACCTGACGATCGACCACGACGGCGATGTCGCGACGGTTTGCCGGGAACTTGGAAACTTCGGCTGCCACAGGCACCTTGGCCGGGGTCAGCTTGTCCAGCTCCAGCTCAAACATCACCGCGCGGCTCTTGAGGCCCAGCTTCTTCTCGAGGCTCGGGTGGATCACGCCGATGTGGCCGATGATCTCGCCATTACGCAGGATGGCTGCGCTCTGGCCCGGATGCAGGGCGCTGTGCTCGGTACGCTCGAAGGTAAAGGTGGCCCCTTCGGCGGTCAAATCCAGCACCGCTTCCAGGTCCCCTTTCAAATCAAAGAAGTCGGCTGCGCGGGTTTTGATGTCCCAGTGCTCGTCGCTCTGGTTGCCGGTGATGATACCGGCCAACATCGGCTCCTGACGGATGCCGTTCTCGGCGCTTTCATCCTTGATGAAACGCAGACCCTGTTCAAACAGACGCACCCGCGGCTGCTGACGGTTCTGGTTGTAAACAACAGCTTGCACCAGACCCGGGAACAGAGAGACCCGCATGGCGGACATTTCGACCGAGATCGGGTTCGGCAGTACGATGGCATCGCTCTGCGGGAACAGGGTTTGCTGGGTCTTGGGATCAACGAAGCTGTAGGTGATCGCTTCCTGGAAACCGCGGTCAACCAGCAGGTCGCGCACGCGCTTCAGGGTCACCTGCCCTTCTGCCTGCTCCACCATCGCCAAGGAAGCAGCGGGTTTCAGGTTCGGGATGTTGTTGTAGCCGTAGATGCGAGCCACTTCCTCGATGAGGTCTTCCTCGATGGCGATATCGAAACGCCAGGAGGGTGCCAGCGCGGTCCAACCGTCAGCATCCACAGTCACCTGCATGCCGAGGCGAGTCAGGATCTCGACCACCTGAGCATCCGCCACGCTGATACCGATCACCTTGTCGAGCTTGGCGCGACGCAGCTTGATGGGGGCCGCTTTCGGCAGATGGGCATCGGATTTGACCTCGATGACCGGACCCGCTTCGCCGCCGCAGATGTCCAGCAGCAGACGGGTGGCTCTGTCCATCACCTTGGCTTGCAGCTCGGGATCAACCCCGCGCTCGAAGCGATGGGAAGAGTCGGTGTGCAGACCGTAAGCACGAGCACGACCTGTGATGGAGAGCGGCGCGAAGAAGGCGCACTCCAGCAGGATGTCGGTGGTGGTCTCGGATACACCGGTGCGGTTACCGCCGAAGATCCCGGCCATGCAGGCAGGGCCTTTGGCATCAGCAATCACCAGGGTGGTCTCTTTGAGCTTCACTTCGTTGCCATCGAGCAGGGTCATCGGCTCATCGGCGTGGGCACGACGCACCACCAGTTCCCCTTCCAGGGTAGCCAGATCGAAGGCGTGCATCGGCTGACCGTATTCCAGCAGCAGGTAGTTGGTGATGTCGACGATGGCGTCGATGGAACGAATGCCGCCACGGCGTAGCTTCTCTTGCATCCAGAGCGGGCTCTGGGCCTGCAAGTTCAGCCCTTTGATGACGCGGCCCAGATAACGGGGGCAATCAGCTGGTGCTTCAACCCGGATCGGGAAAGTTGCATCAATGGTGGCAACAGCTGGTGCCCAGGTCGGCTCGACCACGTCCACGCTGTTAAGCACGCCAATTTCACGGGCCAGACCGGCGATACCGAGGCAATCGGCACGGTTCGGAGTCAGATCCACATCGATGGAGACGTCGTTCAGATTGAGGTAGTCGCGAATATCGGTACCGATGGGGGCATCGGCCGGCAGCTCGATGATGCCATCGGCTTCAACGTCGATACCCAGCTCACTGAAAGAGCAGAGCATGCCGTGGGACGGCTGGCCACGCAGCTTGGCTTTCTTGATGGTGAAATCACCCGGCAGGGTCGCCCCTACTTTGGCCACGCACACTTTGAGGCCCTGACGGCAGTTCGGCGCGCCACAGACGATGTCCAGCAGCTCGGCTTCACCCACGTTGACCTTGGTCACCCGCAGCTTGTCGGCGTCAGGATGCTGGGCGCATTCGACCACTTCACCCACGACCACATTGTTGAACTGGCCAGCCACCGCTTCCACGGCGTCCACTTCCAGACCGGCCATGGTGATCTGCTCGGCCAGCGCGTTGTCACTCAACTCGGTGCGGACCCACTCCATCACCCAGGATTTACTGAATTTCATGTTCTCTCGCCCTTACTTGAACTGCTTGAGGAAGCGCAGGTCGTTTTCGAAGAAGGCACGCAGGTCGTTGACCCCGTAACGCAGCATGGTCAGGCGCTCAACGCCCATGCCGAAGGCAAAGCCCGAGTATTTTTCCGGATCGATGCCGACCGAACGCAGTACGTTCGGGTGAACCATGCCGCAGCCCAGCACTTCCAGCCACTTGCCGTTCTTGCCCATCACGTCCACTTCAGCGCTCGGCTCGGTGAACGGGAAATAGGAAGGACGGAAGCGAATGGTCAGGTCTTCCTCGAAGTAGTTGCGCAGGAAGTCGTGCAGAATGCCCTTCAGCTCGGTAAAGCTGGCATGCTCGTCAACCAGCAGGCCTTCAACCTGATGGAACATCGGGGTGTGGGTCATGTCGTAGTCGTTACGATAGACGCGGCCCGGTGCAATGATGCGGATCGGCGGCTGCTGATGCTCCATGGTGCGGATCTGCACACCGGAGGTGTGGGTACGCAGCATCAGATCAGGATTGAAGTAGAAGGTATCGTGATCGGTACGCGCCGGGTGATGAGCCGGAATGTTCAGCGCATCGAAGTTGTGGAAGCCATCTTCAATCTCGGGACCACGGGCAACCTTGAAGCCCATCTCGCCAAACAGGCGCTCGATGCGCTCGATGGTGCGGGTTACCGGGTGCAGACCGCCATTCTCGATGCGACGGCCCGGCAGGCTGACGTCGATGGTCTCGGCAGCCAGCTTCTGGTTCAGCACAGCAACTTCGAGCGCTTCACGACGCTCGTTCAGCGCATCCTGAACCTGCTGTTTGGCCTGGTTGATCACGGCGCCCGCGGCGGGACGCTCTTCGGCAGACAAGGCACCCAGGCCCTTCATCTGCTCGGTAAAAAAGCCCTTTTTACCCAGATATTTGACCCGGATTTCGTCGAGGGTAGCGATATCGCTCACGCCCTCAATTTCGGCTCTGGCTTGGCCGACTACTTCTTCAAGCTGTTGCATGTCTTCCTCGTCACCACTCCCGGTACAGGAGCCTTTAGGCTAAATAAGGTCAAGAGGGGAATAATACAAAAAAAGCCCCTTCGCTGACCATAGCTAAGGTGGGCTTTTCTCCCTACAAATCATTTTGTTATATCAAGCGAGTCTCATTGGCTCACCGTCACTCTTGAAATAGTAGAACAAACATCTAGTTTGTTGGCATATGAAGCTTTTGTAGAACAGGTCATCTCGCACTTATCACCTTATGTGGAGAAATATGTAGCGCGTGTAAAACAGCGGACAGAATATGGACGAGGAAAAAGAAAAAATGATGTAAAACAGATGGTTATAGATACAAAAAAGGAGGCCTGAGCCGCCTTAACATACCCAATAAAAACAATAACTTAGATTAAAATCAATGAGTTGGGGACTACAAGGGGTGACGCTTAGTCACCCCAGACGACCCTGTTTGGGGCAATTTGTGGACACTTTGTCATATGGTGGGCAGTGGATTTTCCAGCGGGTTGAAGCGCACAGCATCGCTCAGGTAGTCCGGTGCGAAGTGGGCATAGGTCATCGTCTGCTGGATGTTGTGATGGCCCAAAATTTTTTGCAGCGCGAGGATGTTTCCCCCAGACATCATAAAATGTGACGCAAAAGTGTGCCGGAACACATGCACCGCCTGCCCTGCAGGCAGATCCGGTGCCACTGACTTGATCACCTCACGCACAAACATATAGTCGAGGTCACGGAACAGCGGGCCCCGATTTACCCCATTCGTTATCTCTTTCGTCAGATCGGCCGAGATCGGCACGGTGCGGTTCTTGCCATTCTTGGTATTAATATAGGTTACCCGATGGGCCCGCACCTCCTCGCGGCGCAGATTGGCTGCCTCACTCCAACGCGCCCCCGTGGCCAAGCAGAGTTTGACCACCTTCAGGTTATCCCCCGATAACGCGGCCAAGACTTCGCTAATCTCATCCTGGGCCAGGTAGCCCATCGACCGCTCAACCAGTTTGACCTTCTTCATTTCTTTGAGCGGATGTACATGTTGGTAATGGCCGAGGTCTATCAGTACCGAGAACACCCCACCCAGCATCTCCTGCTCGCGGTTCACCGTCTTGGGCTGTCGGCCTGCGTTGAGTCGCTTCGCCCGATACTCGGAGAACAGCGCCCGCGTCACCTGCCTTGCCAATGGGTGGCGCAACGCGGCATCGATATTGTGAAGTTTCTTGCGAACCGCCTCCCCTGCTTTCAGGGTTTGGCCATGGTAGCGCCACCAGAGTTCGATCAGCTCA
Source organism: Aeromonas sp. 75A (assembly GCF_051919425.1). Taxonomy (NCBI): domain Bacteria; kingdom Pseudomonadati; phylum Pseudomonadota; class Gammaproteobacteria; order Aeromonadales; family Aeromonadaceae; genus Aeromonas; species Aeromonas sp. 75A. The sequence goes on from NZ_JBQBES010000002.1 coordinate 4,461,013, forward strand.
GAGAGCGGTCGGTTATCTGCAGGGCGATCAACCCACTCTTTATTATGTTCGGTGGCGATCACCCAGCGTTCGAACTGCTGGGCTTCTGACTTGGTATTGAAGCGCTTGCGGATCCGCTTGCCCTCCCTCCCCTGCGGGCGGATATCGACCAGGTAACCCTCGGGAATAGACTTGATGCTCATCGTCCCTCCTTGTACAGGAAGGCGTTCACCCATCCCCGAAGTCCATACATATACACCTCTCCCGGCCCAGCCACACTCATTGTCATTACACCCCCTACAAAACACTGTAAATTTATACAGCACTCTATGATGATTGACAGTGTTTGATTAAGGTGATGGCATACAAAGTGGATAGTCAGAAATTGGGAAATTAGAGAGTACTAAAACAGAGTATAATTTGACCTAGTAGCTCAGCTAGAGATCTATACAAAGAAAGAGAAAGTGTGGTTATGAAGTACTAGAACGTCAGCTTGATACACGTCCAACTGATGTTGATTACCCTTAAATCGTTTGTGATGCTCTATCCTATCTGGCAGCATGGATAATAGGATATTTGATGATTAATATAGGTGAAATAATTGAAGGCATTTCAAGTATCTATTCGATAAAAATCTATCACACTTACTAAGTTTCGCCAGCACATCATCATATCTACAATCTGCCCATCATTCCGATAAAGTTCGGGGGATGGGCGTGGTTTCTTATAAATCGGTTAAATAACGGCAAATTTAATTTAAAGGTTCACACTGTGTTGGGTATTGCATTGACGGATATGCAGACCAACCATCCCTCTTCGGCGCATTATATTGAAATCTTTTATGTGACTCTTCCGTAGAACCAATGTGCCCCCCTCGATGAATAATTGCTCTAATAACAGTTTTCCTCGGATGTTTTTTATCCTTTTTGGATGCACAGACAATGGCACTAAACAAAGTTTCATCTTTTTCGGGTATAGCATCCAGAACTTTTCCCAGCCAAGAATCTAAAGTCTCGGTGTCAACATTATTTCTGGAACCATGATGAGGAACTTGAAAGTGCGTTATTTTTGGTGCGCCAAACTGCTCTGTTACATACGTATATGCACTTGACAATGCTCTTTTTCCTGCATCACCTGTTAGCAATATTTCTTTGCCATCAATTTTAGCATACTGGATAATGCTCATGTTATTTTCTGCGCTAGTATCTTTTGTAGGGAAAAGTTCCACCCCCCATTTAGCTGAAATATATGCCTGCGCACTATCAATAAGCTTTGAATATGCTTCGCTTGCTACTTTAACAGCTTCAACACCAGCATATGCATCCTCATGAACTTCTGGTGTTTTATCCGAATCATAAATTAATTCAAAGTAATCAGCTTTGGATGGCCAAAGTACTGTAAATTCTCCAATTGATGTCCCTTGGAAAGGCTCTTTAATTTCAATTCCTTTCTCTAAGGCTATTTTTTCTAAGGCATCTAAATTTGGATATGCACTTCTAAGCTCTTTCTCCAAATTTTCTGGGATACGCCATCGTTTGAAACCGTCAATTAACTCATCAGCATATATCCAAGGCCTGAGCATATACAAAGTACCTACATCATACTTCTCTAGAACCGCTCGAAGCCCACCAGCATGGTCACCATCATTATGGGTAACAACTACATAATCAATTTTATCTGTGACGCCATAGTACGTCTCTAAAAAGCTGCATATCTTTTCACCTGTAGATTGAAATCCTCCATCAACAACATGAATCTTAACTACGCCATTTACAGTCATCTTAATTGTTATGGCATCACCACTTTTAGGTGAACCAACATTGAGAAAATCAATTTCAAAAGAGTTTTTACTCATCCCGTTCTCCATCGAGTTGTTTATTTATTTTTTTTGTGATGTATTGAGTTTGTTTTCTATATGCAAAAACAAATAACACTCCTCCCCCAATCAATAGGCAGTACGATATATTTTCAGTTGAGATAAATTCACTTAAAACACTAGATTTATATATCTTCAAAAAACCGAGACACATGAATAAAGAAACAAATGTTCTAAACATATTATTTGTTTCTGAATGCATAGGAAGTGTAGTATCAAGCTTAGATGCTTTTATATATCTTTCATATTTTTCAAACTTGACTACTCTACAAAAAAGAAGTAATGGTTCAACTATAACAGAGCCTATCCGGCTAATAATAAGACCGATAAAGTAGTAGAAAAAAGCTCCGACTAGGATGTCATTTTGAACAAGTGAAATCCCAACGAAATAATTACTTAAAACTGAAAAAACAATACCTGGCAACAAAAAATTAAATATGTTATAAGTTGATAATTTACCGATTAACTCAGACATTTAAAAATCCCTCATCATGATTGGCAATATAATCACTAATTAAAAAATTACCCTCCCCGCTTAAAAAAACTACGGTGTTCTACGACAACACCGATGATGGTAATCGAAGTCTGGTCGGTACTGAGGGTTTCATGATCTTCGTTAAGAGGTACAAGCTCGAAGCGTGGCTGACCGTTTTCGTACTCACCACGGGATCGGTACTTTTTGAATGTTGCTTCTTCCTTACCATTGGAGGCGACCACGAAGTCCCCAGCCTTTGGAGCAATATCAGGGTCGACGATGACTAAATCACCTTCTTTAAACTGTGGAGCCATAGAGTCTCCACGCACCCAGAGGCCAAAACCGCAAGGGCCGAGTTCAACTCCCGCTACCACATATTCGACATTGCCATCGAAGGCAGTAGCCTGCTCGCACATCTCACGCCAGTTGCCCGCTTGGACATAGCTAAGAATCGGGATCCGTTTGCCCTGATAGATCACTGCTGGTTCGACGTTGTGATAACCGGGCAAGCTTGTCCCAGTGCTGCTTGCAGCATCGTCACCGAAAAGCAGCCATTCCGGCTTAACTCCAAGAATCTCAGCAAGCCTAACTAGGTTGTTACCTTTCGGCGAGGTGTCTCCTCGCTCCCACTGGCTGATAGAGACGCGGTTAATTCCCAGCCTTTTAGCCAAGGATTCTTGGGTCAAGCCGTGAACTAATCGTTGTGATTTTATGCGCGAATGTATGTTCATGTAAGTTATCTTACACAACGAATGCGTAGCTTTTACTTTCTTTTTTGGTAAGTTTTTGTTGCCTTCGCCCGCAAGCGATCTTACATTTACTTCCATTGAGTATATAAGCCCTGCCGAGAGAGTAAGAAAATGAAAAAACATGACGCAGTTCAGCATTATGGCAGCGTAGTCCAATTAGCTGCCGCCCTAGGTATCAAGCCGCAGTCAGTTTCGCAGTGGGGCGAGACAATCCCCCAAGGTCGCGCCTATCAGCTCGAATTGATGACCGGCGGTCAGCTTAAGGCTGACACCACCGCTCTGCCTGGCCAAGAGCGGGACACACAACGCGTCGCAACAACGGCTACCCCGGCTGATTTTCCGTGTGTGAAGCGAGCCATTGCCGCGGCAAACGCTCTATCTGGCAACGCTTCCTGACAATCCCCCCTGTGTTTGAACCCCCTAAGAAGGATTCATCATGACTACTCGAATCAAACCTATCCGCATCCCCAGTGATGTAAGCCAATTACCGCTTGATTACCCGTTTGGTGATCGGGTCAGCGAAAGCCTAGAGGAGTACGCCAAGCGCCAAGGCTTGACGATTGGAGCCGTTAAAAAGCGTGCCGACCGCGGCCAGTTGCCCATTTTGCAAGACGGCCCGGGCGCACCTCGCGAGGTCAATCTTTACGCCCTGTTCCTGAAAGCCCGTTATCAGGCTGAGCGCTACGTCACCATGACGCTCGCGTGAACCTACAGACACCATAACGGGTCAAGGAGAACTTCACATGTTTACGGATAGCCCCAACAAACATCCGCACTGGATCAGCGCATGCCAACGCTTTGCGGCCAGTCACAACATGGCCGAGATCGCCCAACTAACGGGCATGAATCCGCAGATCCTGCGCAACAAGTTAAACCCCGACCAACCTCACGAGCTGACGGTTGCTGAGTTGATTGCTATTACCCAGGCAAGTGAGAGGGATGAAACCCTGTTCGACGGTGCCCTGTTCTGCTGTGGCCTGACGGCCATTGCCATCCCCGAGCGAGAGAAGGGCCCGAGCCTGGCCCATCAGGTGATTGACACCACGGCCAAGGTGGCCGGACTCGGCGCACAGGCGCTGACAGTGGTGGAGAGCGGCCGCGTCACCAAAGGGCAGCGCAATGCGCTGGTCGGTGCTGCAACGGCAGCCATGGGCAACCTCGCCCTGCTGATCACCGAGATCGAGCACAAATACCAAGCCATTCCCTCTCTGTCTTGTGCGCTGGATATGGCGCGCATGGCGGCCGGGGCTTAGGAGAACCCATGAGACTGATTTGCCCCCACTGTGGTGCCCGCGCCAGCACTCGCACATCCATCCGGATGAGCCCGCTTTGCGGCATCGCCACTTATCAATGCAGCAATGTGGATTGCGGCCACACCTTCAAGGCGGGGTTCGAAATCATCGCAACCATCAGCCCCAGTGCCATGCCCAATCCGGCCATTGTGCTGCCCATTGTCCCGCGCAGGGTGAAAGAGGTGGCCCAGTGACCCCCTCACTGGCCGCCAAATTCTGCGCACAGGTGAAGGAGAAACCAGCATGCAACACACCCAACACGAACCCCGCAACATCGCCGGTCTGACCGCCGAGGAGCAGGTGTTGATGAATACCGCAGGCATTGCGCTGTTGCGGGAGCACCTCAATCGGGCAGGTTCAAACCTCGACGGTGATTGGCTTAATGCGCCCAAGACCAAGCGAGTCGCCATTTGCGCCATCGCTCGCCAGCCGTGGGATTCGCTGATGATGGCGACCCTCTCTGCCCTGCCCTATCAGCAGCGTGAGGCGATCCGCCTTGCGGTGATTGCGCTGGATTATCAGTCGCTGTTTCACAGCGGGTGTGATCCGAAGGTGTGGCACCCATCGGTGAAGGTGACCCCGGCTGAAGTGGCCGAGCGGAAGAAGAGAGAACAGGCCAAACGCCGGCAACTGGATCATGCGGTGAATGTCGCTGGCCAGATTGGCCAAGAAGGCCCGAGAGCAATCGGGCACTAAAAAGCCCGCTTAACGGAGCTGCAACTCCAAGCGGGCCTTTATCAACAACGTATGAGGAAGTCGACATGGCAACTTTAGCGATCCCCTGCGCACTGCGCAACCTTCGCATCCAGCAACGCAAGCTGACGGGCCGATATGGCGCCCGTCTGAGCCAACACCCGGACGGTGTGGCGCTGCTCGAGCGTTCCACCGCACTGGCTTGGGCTTCTCTGTTCAGCCGCATCAACCCCTGCACACCTCAACAAGGAGCCTGACCATGACCGCACAACCGACCCAAATCAATCTGCTCAACCACCATGCCGCCAAGCGCCTGCGCCAGTTGCGGGAACAGTTGAAGCTAAGCCGCCCGAAGTTTGCCGACCTGCTGGGTATTCCACCCACCACGCTCAAGAACTACGAGCTGGGATACCGCGAGATTGGCGGCGGTTTGTTCCTGCTGATTGCCAACCACCCGGAGCTGAAACGGCACATCGACTGGTTACTGACTGGCATCGCCACGCCGGAGGTGCAGCCATGAGACAGATCTTCCACCCCATATCGGAACAAGAAGCGCTAGCCGAGTTGCCGCGCCTTCAACAACGGCTGACCGCCAAAGCTCGCCCTGCCTCTTTTACCTATCGGGGGTCAGAGGGCAAATCCCTGTTAGTCCAGGCGCAGCAGTCATTGCGCTGGCACCAGCTGTTTCACCATCTCAATCGGAGGGCCCGCCCATGAGTGACGCCATCAAGATTGCCAACCAAGCTCCCAAGGTGATCGAGGGTCTGCTAGCCGAGATGTTTGCCGCACGCGCCGAGGATAACCGCATCGCCCTGGGCGCACTCTACTCGGGGAATGAATACATCCAGGTGCAACTGGTGGTGACCAGCAAGCCTGCGGATCTACTCGATGACGATTTGGTGATGGGGGATGAGGCATGAGCACCACGCTGTTCACCCTGGCCAGCCTGAAAGAGTGGCTGGCCCAGAACGAACCGAAACTGCTGCCGACAGCCCCGCTTTGCTGTGGTGGTGAACTCGGTATCTCGATCCGCATCGAGGCAGGCCATATCGCCATCGATGAGCCGGACTTTCAGGCAATAGATGAGGCATGCGATGAGCAACTTCGAACTGTTTGAGCTGGACGCACAACAAGAGCAGAGCGAAGCCGGCCCTGCACATATGCAACCCACCACACCGGTCAGCCAACTGACCACCCACTGGTTTGCCGCCCGCGCCGAGTTTATCGCTGCGGGCAGCGATGCCAGAGGCAACCGGGATCAGGTGGCCGAGCTGCTGGCGCTGGGTGCAATGCGCACCGTCTACTGGTTGGCCGCTGCAAATCTGGAGTTGGCACTAGCCCGGGAAATTGCCGAGTGGTGGGCCGAGTGCGCACCACTGCATGGACAGGGGGAGATCATCAAATGAGCCATGGACTGCAATGGGAGCTCACGCTCCTGCAAGATCGCTGGCAAGCCACCTACCGGGAAGACGAGGCACGGCTGCGCCTTTATCAGCGAGAGCTGGCCCATGCGCGCCGGCTACCTGCCCGCCCCCACGCCAGCATCAAACAGTTGCTGCGCCAATGTGCGGCCGCCCGCCGATTAAAAGAGCATGCCCAAATGAGCGTTCGTGGCTGCCAATCCCACATCAAACAGCTATCCGGTTATCTCTCTGCATGACCAGCAAGACCAAACGCCTGCCGCTGTCGAAAAGAACACTGCGGCAGCGCATCGATACCCTTTGCAACTCTCTGCCCGGCGTCAACTTTGACGCCGCTTTTGCTAGTGACCGCGGCCAGTACGATCTGATCTGGGCCATGCAACTGCTCGATGGGCTCTCCACCGAGTTGACCAAGAACCTGTTCAAGCAGTACATCCGCCGCCGCAAGGATTGCAGCTTTGCCCATTGCCGCTCTGCCAACATCTGGTTGAGGGAGCGAACCAAGTGGGTGCGGATGCAGCTCCAGACCATCCCGGTCGATCCGAAACAGATGCGCGATGACACCGGCCGCAAACAGATTGCCCACCAGTTCGCCAACCAGACCGCGGCCATTTACAAGAACATTGAACGAGGCATCAAAGAGGGTGCCGAAGCGGATCTGCTGCAGACCTGGGAGCTGATGCGCCAGCCTGCAGACCAGTGGGGGTTTATCGGCGATCTGCCGAAGTTCAAATCCGACGCGGTGCGGGATAACTGGATCCTGAGCGTGCTGGTGCGCCTGCTCTCTGCCAAGTGGTGGGAAAAGCGCGTCAACCGCTGCTGGGACAGACTGCAAGAGCATATCAACATTCTGCTCGGCAAAGTGCGCAAGGGTGTATCTGCTTATGTATCGAACGCCACCATGAAGGTGGTGCGCGAACGCAAGCGGGCCATGATGCGCTGGCTGGCCGAGTCGGAAGTGGTCAACGAGCAGTATGACCTGGTCGTGTCGATGAAGGATTGCTGGGAGGCCAGCAACGCCAACCCGGTGAACCGCCGCAACGAAATGATGGTGCGTGCTCGGGGGTTCAATGACTATGCCGAGGAGCAGGGTCATGTGGGGGTCTTCTTCACCTGGACAGCCCCTAGCCGCTTTCATGCCTGGACACAAAAGCACAACGGCAAAGCGGTAGAGAACAAGCGATATCAAGGGGCCACGCCGCGGGAAACCTGCGCCTATCTGGCCAAGCTCTGGAGCCGTGCCCGAGCCGCTCTCAAACGGTGGAACGCCCCCGTTTATGGATTTCGTGTTTGCGAGGCTCACCATGACGGCACCCCGCACTGGCATCTGCTGCTATTTATGCGCCCAGGAGATCGCAACCGGGTGATCGGCATCCTGCAACGCTATGCCCTGACCGATGACCACGAAGAGCTGGTGCGGGATATCAAAGACGCCCCACCCTTTACCGACTTTACTCCTCGCTTTGACTGGAAAGAGATAGACCCGGCCAAGGGGGATGCAGCCGGCTATCTCGCCAAATACATTGCCAAGAACATCGACGGCGCCTACCTGGACGATGACGAAGAGGCTGGCACCGCTGCCGATGAAGGTGCCCTGCATGCCGTGGCCTGGGCCAGTTGGTGGGGCATTCGCACCTTCCAGCAGATCGGAGGCGCTCCGGTAGGGGTATGGCGCGAGCTGCGCCGTATCAGCAACGCCAAGAAAAATGCCGAACTGGTTGGCCCACCAAAGCCAGTGCTGCAAGACCCGCGCTTTGAGGCGGCCCGATTTGCCGCAGATAACGGCATCTTTCGCTGCTACCTGCACGCCATGGGCGGCGCACTGGCAACCCGTGCCGAACACCCCATCAAGCTGGCCCACCTCATTGAGGAGCAGGCCAACAGCTATGGCGAAGACATCAAACGCCTAATGGGCATTACCTCCGCACGCTTTGGCATCAAGACCCGCCTGCAAGGATGGGAAGTGATGCCTGCAGGTACCTATGTTGCCAATAGAACAGCCGAGATTGCAGCGAGGGGGGTTGGGGTTAAGACGGGCGACAGCCCGGCACCTTGGAGCTCTGACAATAACTGTACGCGGCCGGATCCTGTGGCCTTCGCAGACCAGATCATGAGGGAACAATGGGGGTTATCGCCCTTCTCCATCGACCGATTGCGGGCTGGTGCCAGCGTCACGGCGGACGGTTTCACCCTCCGGCTGGAAAATGGCCAAGTAAAATCGAGCCGAGCAACCCCAAGCGAGCCAGATTGGCAGCTAGAAGGCCTGCTGCCTGACGAACAGGATCTGCTGGATGAGTACGCGGTACCGGAAGACGATCCGGACTGGCCAATGCTGGTTGAACTGTGCGGCGAAGTTTACCAAGCACAAGGCCACGCCGAGACGCATCGCTGGATCGAGATGCTGCCACAGCCCTATCAGTCAGAAATGTGGCGGGTGCTGGAGGGGCTGGATGTGCCGGAGTAGATGCAGGAGTGCGAGGAGTGAGGCATGAACAATCAGGAGGTCAAGCGACTAAATCTAGACACTAGTATTAGTCTGGTAATATCATATTCTGAGTATTTGTTCAGTATCAGCTACTAACGCAAGGCTGCATTATACAGGAGACTATATTTTCGTATTTACTCCGCCTTCCATCCAATCACTTTTATGTGTTTCAACCAAAATATTAATTGACAGAAAGGGCTGGTAAAAATTGGACTTCGCGAAAACTGCAAAAAAAAACCCTAAACTAAACGAGTTGTATCAAGAGATTAATGCTTGGAAAGTTATAGTTCCAGAAAAATCATTAGATAACGACAGCGCATGGGGGTCATATATCAATGATAACAACAATGCTGTAATCAGCTACGCCAAGACCGAAAATAAGGAATGTGCACTTGCTCACGAATTGCTTCACTTTTCCATCCAAAAGTCAGGTTATATTAGAATGAAGAGCTCCGCAACCACGCTTCAATCAGTTTTAATGAAGCGACTAGTTGATTGCCTAGATAATGAACTTCAACACCATCGTATGTATGCTCAATATCGTAGTCTAGGGTATACACCCAAGAGTTTCTATAATGATGCAGATTGTCTAGTTGCTCAATATCTTACAGACGTCTTAGATGGCAATAAAATGGAACCTCTAGAGCTTATTCCTGATTACATGACATTGATTGCCCCCGGTGGCTCATTAACCATGAAAGAAAAGCAGAAGTTCTCAGCTATGTTTCGGACCTCTACCTCGGCTCCAGAGGTTTTTGATACCATTGATGGAGCAATCAAGAAATGGACAGAAGCGGCTTCCCTAGATCAAAAATCGGTAGTCTCTTCTATCATATCTTCAATTCCAGGAGAACACTCGACGTGGATCGGTTTTGATAATGGTACAGGTTTTCCTGATTCAGGTTTTTTTGTAGGAAAACCTCTTACCAAGGAAGAGTTCGCTTCACACATGGGATGAAACTGCACATAACAATGTCTTCACTCTATGCCTTGGGCTGGCTTCGCCAGACGTGTTCAGTGGGCGCGTCGGCTAAGGTAGCCCTCGAATAATTTAGGGAACATCAACAAGGATCTCTATTGAGATCTCTGTTTTTGTGAACCAACTGCAGCCCCTCGGGCATTGGTGGCCCCATCAAGCTCAGCGCCAACTAGTTCATGGTCTTGGCAGAGGTGCTTAGAGTATGGGCGAACAACAAGGTTGTCCCCCAAATATGGCTGCACGAAGCATCGGTGCTCTGCCAAAGATGTGTATCAAGTGGAACACTTCACTATAAGCAGCTCGCCGAGCGCCGTGGTATAGCGGGGGCTTAACTGCTCCCGCTTCATCATCCATTCTCGAGTATCTTGGCCGCGGGCCGCGAAGTAGACCTTCCCCAACCGCCCCTGGTTGATCTTGTCGATGACCTGCATCAGCGCCTCGCTGCGTTGGGATGGATGCTGGTCGGCGAACAGGTCGCCCTGCTGCATGTTGGCGGGGGTGAAGTCGGCCAGCATGACGCCCCCTTTCTGGTATCGCTGCTCGTCGCGCCAGATGCGCGGGAGCAGCTCCGGGATCAGGGCCAGCAGCGCCCGGGTGTCATGGGTGGGCATCGCCAGCTTGGTGCTTACCTGGTTGCCGTAATAGGGCTCCCGATCGCTGAACGGGCTGGTGCGAATGAACAGGGTCACGTGCCGGCAGCACATCCCCTCCCCCCGCAGCTTCTCTGCGGCCCGTTCCATGTGGCCGGCCAGCGCCTGGTGCATCGCGCCGATCTGGGTGATGCGCTCGCCGAAGGAACGCGAGCAGATGATCTGCTGTTTGGCCTGGGCCTCTTGCTCCAGCTCGGCACAGGGGAGCCCGCGCAGCTCCTGCACAGTGCGCTCGACCACCACGCCATATCGGCGCCGCAGCGCCTTGGGGTCGGCAGCGACCAGGTCGGCCACCGTCTTGATGCCCTGCACCTCCAGCTTGGCGGTGAGCCGTCGGCCAATGCCCCATATCTCATCCACCGGGGTGATCGCCATCAGCCGGGCACGCCGCGCTTCATCCCGCAGATCCACCACCCCGCCGGTGGCTGGCCACTTCTTGGCGGCGTAGTTGGCGAGCTTGGCGAGCGTCTTGGTGGGGCCAATGCCGACCCCCACGGTCAACCCCGTCCACAGCTGCACCCGTTCGCGAATCTGACGGCCATAGGCCACCAGGTCGCCCGCCCACGACTCGCTCAGTTCGATGAAGGCCTCGTCGATGCTATAGACCTCCACTGCCGGGGCCATTCCCTCCAGAATGGTCATCACCCGGTTCGACATATCGCCATAGAGGGCGTAGTTGCTGGAGAACCAGACCCCGCCCATGGCCTCGAAAAACTGGCGGACCTGAAAGTACGGAACCCCCATCTTGATGCCAAGCGCCTTGGCCTCCGCCGAACGGGCCACCACGCAGCCGTCATTGTTGGAGAGCACCACGACGGGCCGCCCCTTCAAGTCAGGGCGAAACAGCCGTTCGCAACTGGCGTAGAAGTTGTTCACATCGACCAGGGCGACGGCGCAGCGCTTGTTCATGGGGTATCCATCTTGTGTACGACAAAGGCCACCACTCCGAAAATCTCCAGCTCCTGCCCATCGTTGAAATGGATAGGCTGATAGGCGGAGTTGCCAGGGAGCAAAGCCACTGTCGGTACAAGCTGCAGCTTTTTCACCGTGAACTCGCCATCAACCGCCGCAACCACCACGCAGCCGTGCCGAGCCTTGCGGCTGCGGTCGACGACCAGCAGGTCGCCATCGCGGATCCCGTGCTCGACCATGCTGTCACCGGCCGCCCGCACGAAGTAGGTGGCCGCCGGGTGGGCAATACACAGCTGGTTGAGGTCAATGGTCTGCTCGGTATAGTCCTGCGCCGGCGACGGAAAGCCGCAGGCCACCGGGGAGAGGAATAGGGGCAGCTCCAACAAGGGGGCATCAGGAGTGGGTTGAGCAAACATGCGGGATATCTCGATTTGCTGTATAAAAAAACAGTGTAGCAAACAGCCCGGAGAGGATCACCGTTCGGCATTTGGCTCCACATCCCCGAATGCCCGATGACTTTGCAACGCGCCCAGCAGATCCTGGCCGAGAAGCCCGGTCACGTTCAGCCCGCGACCCACAGTGACCGAGACTGGAACAGGTTGCTCCCCCATTTGCACCGCCAGCCTATGACAAAAAGTTGGTAATTGTGACCGGTCACGCACCATAGTGCGTGACCGATCATCTCCATACGGATAACATTGTGGGAGTATAAGTTAGAAAAATGATGGATTTCAGTTTTATAAAGCTGCAACTATCAATAAAACGTTTCATAATAATCAAAATTCAAATAGGCTAATAAAAAATGTTCGAGGAAGTATCAAATTCAATTAAGGCTTATCTGTATGAAAGAGCCGTTAGTCCATTGATGGGAGGTTTCATAATTTCATGGTGCATTTGGAATTACAAGCTTATATTACTTGTAATTTCCGAGACACCAACCCTAGAAAAATTCAGCATAATTAACGATAAGCTTTATTCCACATGGTTCGAGATAATTATCTACGGCCTAGCACTTCCTTTAACTACTACTGCTATATATATTTTTCTTTATCCATACCCTGCAGAGTATGTTTTTAGGTTTACTCAAAAAAGACAGCGCAGACTATCTAATATAAAAAGAGAAATAGAAGGAAGTACTCTACTCTCGATCGATGAAGCTAGAGAAATACGTCATAAACAATACATACTTGAAGAACAATACAACATTGAAATTGACAAAAAGAATAATGAAATTGAAAAATTAAAACAAGATATAATCACCCTAAGCAAAGAAAATAAAGCAACTGACATCGATGTCAGTCAGAAAAAAACAAGGTGGTTATCTGATGATGTTAACTTAAATGAAATAGAAGAAAAAATACTTGTTAACATAGAGAAACATAACATGAGTGAGAATGATATATTAAAAATGCTTAACAATGATGCCAGTGATACGGAAATAAAATATTACATCGGCTCATTAGAAGGTCATGGATTGATAACCCACGATAGAAATAACTCCATAGGTTATGATGTATATTCAATTACACACGAGGGACGAGCCTATATTGTTGAGATTTTAAATAAAGCAAAATGACTAGTTATTAACTAATAATTTTGGGACACCCACCTTTAGGGCTGGGGATTAATAAATAAAGATGGGTGTCCAAGTTTTTTCCCGATGCCCCTGCAGCGTGCCAGCACCTCCTAGCCGACAAGACCCGTCATGTGCAACCCGCCAACTGCGACTGGAACAGGTTGATTCCCCAACTGCCAACAGCAAAAAGTTGGTAATTGTGACCGGTCACGCACTCCAGTGCGTGACCGGCCATGCTCAAGAAGGTAACCTGTTAAGAAGAGCTAACTAAATCTAGTTATCTAGTTATCTAGTTATCTAGTTATCTAGTTATCTAGTTATCTAGTTAGTGCATTTTATATTTTATTGTGAGGTATTTTATTCTGCAAAACCTATCATTGAATCGGACATGAGCCTTTACATTTAGTAGAGAGATAAAAACAAGTGAATATATTCTGTAAAATAATAAACGACACACCCAAAGAAGAAAAATTTTCTGACGATATAAAACAAGAAAGTAAATATAAAAATGATTCGAATATATCTGACATAGATTTGAAAAAAATGTGCTTTGTTGAGTACAAAAGTCAAGCCTATGCATCCTTCTACAATACAGCGATGGAGAAGGACAAAAGTATATTAACATTATCTGTTGCTGGCATAGGTTTTTTGGTTACTCTTTTAAATATATCAAAAACAATAGGTTATGTGAATTATTCGATATTTATATTGGCGTCGCTATGCTTTTTGATTTCAATTTATTGTATTTTAAGTATATTTGACAAAAATGCTGATTACATGCTAGATATAGCTCAAGATAAGGATGTAACACTGAAAGAATACAAATTAAAAAAACTAGATAAGTGGGCAATTAGATCGTTTTATTTGGCGATTATATTATCAATTTTACTAGGGGTTTCAACATCCATTCCATTGTTAAGCAACGAGGATAATGACATGTCAGAAAATAAGCAACCAAAAACGACTTCTGAACTTAGTGTAACCACTGAAAGCTATAGCGGCTCTGTCTGTATTGGAGATAGTTTCGAAGGTATCTCTAATTTAGGTAAAAGTTTAAGTGGATTCAGTGGAGCCAGTTCGCTTCTAGCTCAGACAAACACTCAAGCCCGTACTCAAAGCACGACACCATCAAATACTGGTGGAGCTTCAGGGATGAAGCCTGATTTTTCCTCTCAGAAAAAGGACTAAAAAGCCAACCTTACGATGAAGAACGCGTGGGATTGACTTTACCGTTGCTTGTACGCGAACTTATCACAAACAGGTGACAACTAGATATGAAAAGATCTGACGGAAAATGAAGGATCTCAAAAAAGGATCTGCAAAGCTACACGCGGCCAGTGCTGGCGCGGGGAGCTGATACCCGCCCCCAGCCGTTCACCCGCATGATTTTCCACACATCAAGCGCGCAGGCGAGGCGGGGTCCCGATTGCGCGCGCAGGGTGTTGAGGGGCCTTTCGAGGCTCCGCTCATGCTCGCAGGTGCGCGTGAAGGATCTCGGGAGTGTGGTTACGAAGGGTTGGCCGACAGTGGCCTGTAACGCGACTGGTGAGCTCTGGCTGGATGGGAGCTCGGCCAAAACAAAGCCCCCTGGATAGGGGGCTTTGAATTAAATCATGGAGGAATTTGGAGGAATTCCAATTTGAAGATAGCCAAGGTTTTCAGCTTTGCACTGTCAGATCTGACAGTCGATAGGAGGTGAACCGGATTATCTCCTCCCCTGCCCACTCGTTGAACTGCGCAAAGTTCGCCTTCATGCTGTCGATCTCGTTGACGTCAAACACCTGGGCCGCCTTGGTCACATCCCCAAACCCGCCCGTATTGTTCGGTACGACCCCCATCAGTTGCGGCGGTACCCGATGGGCCGCCAGCTGGTCATCCCGGCTAACCCCCTTGATGGAGAGAAAATCATCCTTGGCCGCAATCTCGGCCACCGGGATTAGCTTCACCGAATCCGCCTTGCCACCCGGGGTGTAGAGCAGCAGGTTGCGGAAGTTGCCCGGCCCCTTGCTGTTTTGTAGCGCCGTCTTGAGCGCGGTGATGTCGCCCTCGTTCTGCAGGGCATCGCTGATGTGAAGAATGAACCCCGCATGACTGCCGTTCTCGTAGTAGCGACGGCGAAACAGGGTAGCCGACTCGTTGAGCAGCGCCGAGTTCAGGCTGGCCACATAGTCGGGGATGCCGTAAATCTCCTGGTTAACGTCCGCCTCCATCACATGCCCCACATCACCGGCGGGCAACTCCACCTCATCCCCAGGCCTTGGCACCCACCAGTAGCGATCCAGGTCGAGGGATCGGCGGGTGTATTTGGCCGGCATCTGGTCATAGCGCAGCGTGCCCCCCAGCCGGTTGCGTACCCGCTGCAGGTGAGCATTACCGAAGATCTCGTAGTCCATCACCAGCCCGGTGAAGGCGGCCAGGCTCAGTTTCGGATGAGGGATAAAACAGCCGCGCAAGATATTGCGCTTCACCTGGATGGCCGAGGCGTGATGCACCGCCGCCCGATAGACCCGCGCCAACCCGTGCAGGCTCAGGGGATGCTCATACCAGCGGCCGTTATGCATCGACTCCAGGTAATCGAACACCTCCCGCTGGGATAACACCGGGATAGCCTCCCCAAACGTAAACGCCTGCACACCGGCAGGCGAGTTGATCTGCTCACTCATCAGTAAATCTCCATAAAGCCGGAATTGGTGCCGGTCTGCCCCTCAAGGGGCTCGTGTAACAGGGCTTGCATGGTTGCCCAGGCAATATCGGCGTGGCTGGTCTCATCAGATCGGCTGGCCTCGAAGGTGGGCAGCTTGCCGCTTTGGGTTACGGCGCGGCGGATGCACATGAACGCCTGGGCCAAGTCGGTCCAGCCGCTGTCGAACTCCAGCCGCCCCTTGTTCATCACATCCTGCGCCTTCATCACCATCCGCATCTTCACGTTGGGGTTGTACTGAATGGCGGTCACCGCCGGATAAAACTGCTTCACCAGCTGATAGACCCCCTCCCCGATCCCGGTGGTATCGATGCCGATATAGGACACGTTATAGCGATCGCAGATGGCGCGAATGGATTTGGCCTGGGCGTCAAAGTCCATCCCCTGCCAGCGGTGGCGCTCCAACACCCGAAACTTGCCGCCGGGCACCAGTGGCGGGGCCAACACCGCGCAGCCGGCACTGTCACCTTTGCCCCCCTTGGCCGGGTCATAGCCGATCCACACTGCCCGGTTGGCCAGCGGCCGCAAGGTGTGGGGCTTGTAGTCCTCCCACACCAGCCAGCTGTCGACCATGCAGCGCTGCAGCGTCGCCAACGGAAACAGACTCTCGGTGTCATCCATGAATTCGCACATCAGCAGGTTGCGGTACTCATCCTCGGAATACTCCCTGCGCAGTTGATCCAGGTCGAACAGGTTGCAGCCGCCGCGCACCGCATCTTCCACCGTGACGATCTGCCGCCACTGGCCATCGGCGCACAGCTTGCCGGCAGACAGATTGGCGTGGCTCAGGTCAATCTCGACCCGGTCGGCCTTGGCCTTGCCGCGGTTAAAGTTGGCGCCAGACCAGAATCCATAAGCGGGATGGGAAAGGCTGGAGGGAGTAGAAATGTAGGTCTGGCGCCACTTCTTGTGCATCGCCATGCCGGAGGCCACCTTGCGGAACTCCAGAAAGCCGTGGATCCAGAAATACTCATCCATGTAGATGTTGCCGTGGTAACTCTGTGCGGTGCGGGCATTGGTACCGAGGAAGTAAAGGTGCGCCCCGTTCGGCAGCACCATGGGGTCACCTTTGAGCTCAACCCCCTCCTCCTTGGCAAACTGGATGATGTACTGCTTGAACATGTGGGCCTGCGCCTTGCTGGCCGACAGGAAAATCTGGTTGCGCCCGGTCACCAAGGCATCAATGAACGCCTCAAAGGCAAAGAAATAGGTCGCCCCGATCTGGCGCGACTTGAGCAGGTCGCGGATCCGGTACTCCTGCCCGGCCCGATACCAGACCCGCTGGTAATCGAACATGGTCGACTCAAACCGCTCGATGAGCCGCTCTTGCTGCTCGGGCTCCACCACGTTGCGCTCGGGGGCCTTCTTCGGCCCCTTGTTGCGGTTGGCCACCTTGGGGTTGAGGTCGGCCTCGTTGCCGCCGTTGCTGTACTTGTTGACCCGGGCGATACGCTCGAGCTGGCGACCCAGCAGGTCAATCTCTTTGAAGTCGCCGCCGCTCTTGGTCTCCTTCATTACCAGCTGGATCATGCGCGCCTCGATGGCGCTATCCACCCGGTCTATCGGTTTGATGTCCTCCCAGCCGTCGCGTTTCTTCCAAGTCGAGACGGTGCCCTCCGGCGTTTGCAGCAACTCGGCAATGGCGCGCAGCGGGTACCCCTGGAAGAACAGGTACATGGCCTGCCGTCTGGGGTCGAGATGAGGAAAGATGATGGGTGCTGTTGTCATGGCGCCAGTCTACCCAGCCGCTACTACCCCAAACGCCCCACTGCCAGTGTGTAGCGCCACCACACACTGGCCCCGGATTGCACGATCCCGCCGCTCACCCAGACCATAACCGCGACATCACTACCCAATTACCAAAGGGATCCCAGCACATGCCTAAGTCCAAATTCTTCCGTGTTGCGGTTGAGGGGGGCACCACCGACGGTCGCGCCATCACCCGCGAATGGATTGAGCAGATGGCCCAGCGCTACAACCAGGCCACCTATGGCGCACGGGTCAATATGGAGCATATTCGGGGCCTCGACCCCAACGGCTTGTTCAAGATGTACGGCGACATCACTGCCGCCAAGACCGAAGAGGTCACCATCGAAGGGGAACAGCGGCTGGCCCTGTTCGTCCAGATTGACCCGACGCCGGAGCTGATCGCGCTCAACAAGAAGCGCCAGAAGGTCTACACCTCCATCGAGATCCACCCCAACCTGAACGAAAAAGGGGCCTACATGATGGGGCTGGCCGTGACAGACAGCCCGGCAAGCCTTGGCACCGAAATGCTGCAGTTCTGCAGCAAGGCCGCGGTCAACCCGCTGGCCGACCGCAAATACCATCCGGAATGCCTGTTTACCGAAGCCCTCGAAACCGTCATCGAGTTTGAAGATGAGCAGGAGAAAGGCCCGGGCCTGCTGGAACGGATCAGCGCCATTTTCACCAGCCACAAGCAGCAATCGACCGCCGATTTCAGCGAGGTGCATCAGGCCGTCGAAGCCGTCGCCAAAGAGGTGACCAGCCTCGATACCGACCTGCAAACCAAGTTCAACGAACTGACTGCCCGGCAAACGGCGACCGCCAACGCCTTGGCCGACCTGACCACCCAGCTCGAGCGCCAGGAAGATTTCAGCCACAAGCGCCAGCCTGCCACCGGTGACGATGGAACCAAGCCAACCAACACCGATTTTTAAGGGACCCCGATAATGCGCAACGATACCCGTCAGCAATTCGAAAAGTACACCAGCCAACTGGCGAGCCTGAATGCCGTCAGCTCGGCCATGGTGCAATTCAGTGTCGAGCCCAGCATCCAGCAAAAGCTGGAAACCAAAATGCAGGAGTCCGTCGACTTCCTCAGCATGATCAACATCGTGCCGGTGGATGAACTCAAAGGGGAAAAGGTCGGCATCGGCATCAATGGCACCATTGCCTCTCGCACCGATACCAGTGGCGGCAAGGCTCGCGTCCCGTTCGACCCGACCGGACTGCAAAACACCAAATACGAGTGCGAAAAGACCAACTACGACACCAGCATCGGTTACGCCAAGCTTGATGCCTGGGCCAAGTTCAAAGACTTCCAGATCCGCATTCGCGATGCCATCGTCAAGCGCCAGGGCCTGGATCGCATTATGATCGGCTGGAACGGCAAACTCGCCGCAAAAGACACCGATCGCGTCCAGTTCCCCATGCTGCAGGACGTCAACATCGGCTGGATTGAGCACACCCGCCATGATGCTCCCGCCCAGGTGATGAGCGAAGGGGATGCGGGTACCGGCCATATCTACATCTACCAGCCCAAGAGTGAAGCCGACACCAAAGAGGGGGATTACGGCAACCTCGACGCGCTGGTGTACGATCTGGTCAACAGCAAGATCAAACCCTGGTACCAGGACGACACCGATCTGGTGGTGATCTGCGGTCGCAAGCTGCTGGCCGACAAATACTTCCCCATCCTCAACGAGACCCGAGACAACCAGAACAAGCTGGCCGGTCAGGTGCTGGTGAGTCAGAAGCAGATCGGCGGCCTGCTGGCGATCCGCGTCCCCTTCGTCCCGGAAGACACCCTGATCGTCACCCGCCTCGACAACCTCTCCATCTACTGGCAGATCGGCGGCCGCCGTCGCCACCTGGAAGAGCAGCCGAGCCTCGACCGCATCGTCAACTGGGAATCCTCCAACGATGCCTACGTGGTCGAGGATTACGACTGCATCGCCGTCGCAGAAAACATCACGCTGGGCGCCAAACCTGCGCCTGCAGGCGGTTAAGGAGCCACGATGACACCTGCACAACGACACACTGCCCGCATCATGGCCGCCCTGCAAGGGGCGGCCAATCCCGAGCAGGATCGCGCCGCCGCCAACCAGTACGAACTCCAGCTGATGCAGTTGGCCGAGCACCGCCGCACCCTCAAGGGTATCCAGAGCCTCGAGCGCAAGATTGACGCCAAACGCACCATGCTGGCCACCTACACACCGTGGATTGATGGCCTGCTGGCCGCCGATCGCGGTGGTCAGGATGACGTCATGGTGACCGTGATGCTGTGGCACCTCGACACCGGCGATCTGGCAGGCGCCCTGCCAATGGCTGATTACGTGATCCGCCACGGCCTCAATACCCCGGACCAGTACGAACGCACCGCCCCCACCCTCATCGCCGAAGAGGTGGCCGACACCGCCATCAAGCTGCAAGAGGCGGGCAATGGCCCGTCCCTGCCATTGCTCAGCAGCTACATGAGCATGCTGGCTGACTGCGACATCTTCGACCAGGTGCGCGCCAAGTTGCACAAGGCGGTGGGCCGCGCCTGTTATGCCGAAGGGCTCAAGGAGCAAGCGGCGGACCACTACCGCCGCGCCATCGAGCTGCACGACAAGGTGGGCATCAAGCGAGAACTGGAAGATCTGGTGCGCGAGATCAAAAAGGATAAAGCCGCCGCCGGCCAGCCCGCCAACGAACCGGCACCGCAGCCGGGCGCAGAGCCTCAATCCGAATCACAGCCACCCGAACAGCCTGACCCCGCCCCCGGCGAGGCCAGCTAACCGAGCGAACCCCGCACCCTGGGCGGCTCGGGCCTGACGAATGCCAGCGGCATACCGGACGGCCCGACCACCGCCCAACATGCGGCGCCACCTCACATCAGGAGCACCATGAGCACCGGATTTTTAGCCACCAACCCGACCCCGGCCGCCACAGAAGAGGGCGAGATCACCAGCGCCCCCTTCTGGCCGGCGATCTCGCTCTGCGCGCTGCGCGACACCGTCCGGCTCGATGGCACCGTCACCACCGCCCGCCTCACCCATGCGGTGATCGACGCCATCACCAGCGTCAACCGGGATCTGGCCCAGTGGCGCAGCGCCAGAGAAAGTGAAGGTCACGCCACCCTGGCCGCCGTCCCCGCCGAGCCCATCAACGGCGAATCGGTACATCTGCACAGCTACCGGCGCGCCGTCTACGCCATGACCCGCGCCAATCTGCTGGAGCGCTACACCGACTACAGCGCCACCGGTGACGGCATCAAAGGGGCCGATGCCAAAGAGATAAGTTCGGATGACCTCTACCGCGATGCCCGCTTTGCCATCCGCGACATCATCGGCACCACCCACACCACAGTGGAGCTCATCTGATGCAACTGCGCAGCCTGCAGGGCGACACCCTCGATCTCATCCTGTTTCGTCACTACGGCTACACCGCAGGCATCACCGAGCAGGTGCTCAACCTTAACCCCGGTCTGGCCGCGCTCGGCCCCATCCTGCCAACCGGCACCCTCATCAACATGCCAGCGGCCCCCACTCAGGCCGAACAGCCGCTGATCCAGCTATGGGACTGACTGTCATGCGACAAAAGAGAACACCGACATGAGCCGCCTCGACGACGAACTCGAACGACTGGCCAACATCAGCGAGCAGCAACTCGCTGCCCGCATCCACGCCGCCCGCATTGCGGGCACAGGCCCCCACTACTGCATCGACTGCGACGACCCGATCCCGCAGGAGCGCCGCGAGGCGATCCGGGGCTGCGAACGCTGCGCCGACTGCCAGACCATCCACGAATTCCAACTCGCCCGCCACTGCGGCAGCAAACGATAGGAGAGCACGATGCCAGAACCGATTTCCTCCAGCGCCGCAACCAGCACCCTCACCGGTCTGGCCTTGCTGTTTACCCTGCCCGGGGTAGATCCCTCCGTCGTGCTCGGCGCACTCACCGGCGCGGTGCTGTTTATCTCGGCCGCCGAAGAGCAGGGGCGCCTGCGCCGGATTGCCCTGTTTGTCGCCTCGTTTGTCAGTGGCCTGCTGCTGGCCGGCTTTACCTGCCAACTGCTGGAGGTACTGCTGCCCGCCAGCGTCCAGGTCAGCAATGCGATCGGCTCGCTGATCGCCTCAGCCATGATGGTGCGCCTGCTGCAGCTCATCATGCGCAATCAAGATCGGCTACTTGAAGCCTTGTTTAACAAAAGGGGGCAACCATGATCCCGACCACTCCGACCGGTGTGTTTATCTACACCGCCCTTTACGCCCTGATCTGCGCCGCCATCTTCCTGCGAGTCATGCTGTTTGACCGCAAAGGTGGCGAATATCGCGCCCTGCCCGCCTGGATGGCATGGCTGCTCTGCGTGCTGTCAGGCTCCATTCCGCTGCGCTTTCTGTTCGGCGGCATTCCGGTGCCAGATCCAGCCGCCTTCGGGCTTGCCCTCTTCCTGCTGTGCGCCGTGCTCAACACCCGCGGCTCTGTGCACCACCTGCTGCCCCGAGGCAAACCGTCCAGCACCGACCATGCCCGGGATATTTACCGGAGGTACCAACCATGAGCCTGAAAAAAGGGGATACCGGCACCGCCGTGGCAGACCTGCAACGCCGCCTCACCACCGCCGGTTATCCGGTGGCTGTCGATGGCTGGTTTGGTGAGGCAACCGAGCAGGCGCTGATAGCCTTCCAGCGGGATTACATGATTGCCGCCATCGGTCAGGCGGGCCAGCGAACCCTGGCAGCCCTGCTTGGCAGTGAACGCGGCAACCAGCTGACCATCAACCACATGCAGGCCAGTGCCGATCTGCTGGCGGTGCCGCTGGCCACCATGGCCACCGTTGCCCAAGTCGAGAGCATCGGTGAAGGCTTCACCCAAGCCATGCGTCCAGTGGTGCTGTTCGAGCGGCATGTGTTCTACAAGCAGCTCACCAAACATCTGGGCAAGGCGGCCGCCGACCAGCTGGCCACCCATTACCCCAACCTGGTCAACCCCAAACGCGGCGGCTATGCGGGCGGCGCAGCCGAGTGGGAGCGGCTGCAACTGGCCATCAGCCTGCATCGGGATGCGGCCATCGAGTCGGCCAGCTGGGGCATGTTCCAGATCATGGGCTACCACTGGCAGCCGCTGGGCTTTGCCTCTGCCAGCGACTGGCAGGCGGCCATGCAGCGCAGCGAGGTCGAACACCTCACCGCCCTGTGCCGCTTTATCCAGCAAGACCCCGCCATGCTCAAGGCACTGCAGGGGCGAAAGTGGGCGGACTTCGCCCGCCGCTACAACGGCCCGGCGTTTAAGGAGAACGACTACGACACCAAGCTGGCCAAGTGGTTTGCGCACTTTACCAAGGTCTATCAGGTGCAGGAGGTGGCTAATGTGGCGTGAGCTGCTGGGCTCGCCCCTCAGCTGGTTGCTGCTTGCGTTGGCTGTCGCCCTTGGTGGCTGGGGCTGGTCAGCCCGCTCGGCGGCCAAGGCCAAAGGGGACGTGACCACCCTGCAAACCAGTCTCAAGGCAGCCGATGAGAAAACCAGAGAGGCCGAGCGGCGCGAGCAGCTTAAAGAGACAGCCATCGCCACCCTCACCCGGGAACTGACCACTCAGGCACAAGCGGCGCAGCAGCTGCAGGGCCAGCTCGACCAGCTGGCGCAGGCTGCTGCTACCCGCGCCGACACCATCAAGAGGCTCAAACGTGAAAATGCAGAACTCAGCGCTTGGGCTGATCGCCCTCTGCCTGACCCTGTTATCAGGCTGCTCCAGCGCCCCGCCCTCACCGGCGCCGCAGATTATCAGACTCACCTGTCCGGCCCCGAGCCCCTGCCAGCTGCCGCCAGCGGCGCCACGCAATAACGGCGACTTGCTCGACCAGCTGAGCCAGACCGAGGCCGCCTGGGCCAGTTGCGCCGCCAAGGTCGATAGCCTCATCACCTGCCAGACACGACAACAACGGAGTGAAGATGGAAAAGCCAAAACAGATCCGTGAGGTGCTGACCCGCTGCGTGCCGCACCTCAAGACCAACCCGGACAAGCTGCACATCTTTATCGCCCCGGGCAATATCGAAAGCACCGGCGCCCGCTCCCTCTCGTTCGAGTGGCAATACCCCCTCACCATCGGTATTGAAGACTTTGCGGGCCACCCGGATCAGATCATGGTTCCGCTGCTGGCCTGGCTGCGCCAACACCAGCCCGAGCTGATGACCAACGATGAGCAGCGCAAGAATGGCATCACCTTCGAAGCCGAATACCTCGCCAACGACCTGATGGATCTCATCATCACCGTCAAACTGACCGAGCGGGTCAGGGTATGGCAGAACGATCAGGGGATAGGCTGGGAACATCTGCCAGAACCGCCGGAAGACCCTTATGACGGCATCACCTGGGAACTCTTTATCAACGGGGAACCGCAGCCATGGCCACCGACGACCTGAACCGGCTGATTAGCTGGGCTGATGCTCTGCTGGCCAGCATGACACCGGTCGCCCGCCGCCAACTGATGGGGGAACTGGCCCGAAACCTGCGTGCCAGTCAGAGCAAACGGATCAGGGCCAACATCCAGCCGGATGGCAGTCCCATGACCCCGCGTAAGCCGCTCAAAAAGCTGGCGAAAAAGCGCGGTGCCACCCGCCGCAAGATGTTTCAGCATCTGGTCAGCCCCCGCTGGCTCAAGGCGACCAGCACCGAGCATCAGGCCGTGGTCGAGTTTGTCGGCTCGGCCAATCGCCTCGCGACCATTCACCAATATGGCCTCAAAGACCGTATCAAGGGCCGCGAGATCAGCTATCCGGCGCGTGAGCTGCTGGGGCTGGAAACCAAGGAGCTCGAGAAGATGGAAGAGATTCTGCTGGAGTTCATGCTCCTAAGTTTTCATTCGCCATAGTATCGGTACAATAGCGGACAAGTTTGAAGCTTGATTGTTCTAACGTAGGGATACATGAAGAAGAGAAAAGAGATCAACTGGATACGCTGGCGCTGGCTAAGGCAGCATCTGAAACACGCACGAAAGTCATCTCTACCTGATGAGCCACAGGCCAAGATTGCCCATTTCATGACCTCTTTTATTGCTGCGATTCCGCTAGTCACTGCAGGACTATATCTATCCGGAATGGCATATCACTATGGTGAATGTTGGGTTTATGGGTTGGATATTGTCGAGTTTCCATGGCCTTCAGACATCATCTTATCTATGGGTTTTTTGCTGTTGTCAGATGCTATAAAGACCTATTTATGGCCGATTCTAGGCATGTTTCTTTGCGTACTATTCATAATTGTGACGTTGTTTTTTTGCATCCGTTTAAGACTTAGGTGGGCGTGGGTATGCCATCGCATATCTTTGTTTAAATATCAAAAAGTGAAGCGATTCTTCCGTAGAAGAGCACATTTACCAGCCCCCAGGCTTTACCTTATCCTCATCTGGATGAAGATTTTTTATGATCGTTTTGCCATATTGGTATTGACACCCATAATCGTATTTTTACTTGCTGTATTTAGCTTAGATGCTGGGAAAACAGCAGCTCAGGAACAAGTAAGAATATTGGAGAGTGGTGTGTTAACCCCTAATAGCAGCAAAGCTATATCTCCCCTGTTGGGAGATATTCCACATATTCGTTTAGTTTGCAATGCTACCTATTGCGCCTACCTTCTCAAAGGTGGAGAAATTAAATTAATCAGGCACGAACAAGTTGAATTAGTACAATGGTTCAAAAAAATAAAACCAAGCTAAATATTAAGATATATTGATCGAACAGTCGTTCACCGAGCAGCTTTCAGTTGGTTCTCCCCCACAAATAAAGAGGAAGCTGCTGATAACCTAACCATACCATGATTCTTCTACCTAGAACCCCAGACAATAACTGACACATTAATCAAGATGTCAATATTTTAAAAATATTTTTTATGAGTTAATATTGGACTGCTTTTATAAAAATGAGATCTTATCATGAGCTTATATAAATTCCAGAATGTTAATGATAACAATTTATCCGCTCTAGACTCATATTCCGCATGGTTTTCAAAACCACAACTTTTTAATGATCCATTTGAAGGTCTATTTATAGAAGAGTTGAGAGAAATAACTGAGACGGAGATTGTTAAAGCATATCAATATTTAGCAAAAAAGCCAGAAAGGAAAAAAAAATTAAAAATACCTCATGGTCAATCCGTTGAGAATTGGCTTACTGAGAGGATGATAAAGACTCCCCTAGTCGTGCGTGAATATATTGTTGATTGGGTGCGTGCAGAAATACACGCCCATCAGGATAGTTTCTATAACTCCGGTGTTTTTTGTTGTATGAGAGAAAAAAATGGAGAAAATCCCATTAACAATCATCTGATGTGGGGGCACTATGGCGATGGTTTAAAAGGCTTCGTTATAGAAATAGACTCTGAAGAATTACCGAACACATTACCTTTTATATCAGATTCAATGTCGCTGACCGAAGTACTATATAAAGACAAACCTCCTGTAATAAATCCTATTGATTACCTCATAAAAAAAACAGAATCAGAGGAAATTAAATTACAAGAGCTCACTAAAATAATTGATGACATCATGAGTACAAAAAACACTCACTGGGAATACGAGAATGAAGTTCGTTTTATCAACCACAATAAAGGAAACGTATTAATTCCCTACAGGGAAAAATCCATAAAGACAATAATACTCGGTTCCAAAATGCCCCGCTGGCAACAAGACACCTTGAAATCGATCACTAAAAATATTGGAGTTGAACGTATAGGCATTGCATCAATAAATCCTAGAGACTATTCGTTAGATATAAAATACTCAATAGTGTGATTTAGAAAAACATCTTCCTATACAGTGTGCCACCCCTTGGCACACTGGCTCCTCCTCGCCTTCTCCGCCATTGCCCAAAACAATGGCCCCATGCAACCGACCCCAACCGAACTCAAACGCCTGATCGACAACCTGATCCGCATTGGCACCGTCACCGCCGTGCGCTCCGGAGAGTGTCGCGTCAAAACCGGCGACATCACCACCAACTGGCGGCCCTATACCACAGAACGGGCCGGAGCTAACCGTACCCGCCATCGCCTGAGCCTGGGCGAGCAGGTGATTTTGCTCTCCGTCAGCGGCGATCTGCGCAATGCCTATATCGTCGGTCGCCTCAATGCTGACCAGTTCCCCGAGCCGTTGGCCGAAGATGACAACCCGGACCTCGACCGCACCGAATACAGCGACGGCGCCATCATCGAATACAACCCGGCAACCGGTGAGCTCAACACCACCGGCATCAAGCAGGCCACTATCGTCGCCAGTGTCAGCGTGACTCTCGATACCCCCAAGACCATCTGCACCAACCAGCTGCAGGCCAAGCGCCTCATCTGTGACACCGCCAAGGTGGGCGACATCGAAGTGACAGAACACGGCCACAAAAACGTGCAGCCGGGCGATGGCCAATCAGGGGGTCCGGTATGAACTGGCTCGGCATGAATGCCACCCATGGCCGCGCCATCAGCGCCACCGACCACATTATCCAGTCGGTGCGTGACATCCTGATCACCCCGGTGGGTTCCCGGGTGATGCGCCGCGACTACGGTAGCGAGCTCTTTTACCTCATCGACATGCCCCAGCATCAAGCCACCCGCCTGCGCCTGATGGCCGCCACTGTGCAGGCCCTTATCAACTGGGAGCCGCGCATCACCGTCACCCGCGTCGATGTGCTGGGCGGCGGCATGGATGGTGCCCTCACCATCGAGCTCACCTGGCAGCGCAAAGATGGCGGAGCGCCCGATTCAAAAACAGAAAGTGCCTCCATCACCATCCCTACAGGAGCAGCCAGTTGAGCACCATCACCCTCTCCCAACTGCCACAACCCGATGTGATCGAGATTCTCGATTACGAGGCCATCCTTGCCGAGCGCAAAGCCTATTTCATCAGCCTCTATCCGGCAGACCAGCAAGCCAGCGTCACCACTACTCTTGCGCTCGAATCCGAGCCCATCACCAAGCTGCTGCAGGAGAATGCCTATCGGGAGCTGATCCTGCGCCAACGCATCAACGATGCCGCCGTCGCCAATATGCTGGCATGGGCCAAGGGGAGCGACCTCGACAATCTGGTAGCCAACTGGAATGTAAAACGCCTCACCATTCAACAGGGTGATCCGAGCGCCACCCCGCCGGTACCCGAAATCAAGGAAGATGACGAAGCGCTGATCCTGCGTGCCCTGATGGCATGGGATGGGCTGAGTGTCGCCGGTCCGACCGGGGCCTATGAGTATTTCGCCCTCTCGGCTGATGGCAAGGTGGCAGACGCCAAAGGTTCAAGCCCATCGGGAGCAGTGGCCATCGTCACCATCCTCAGCACAGAAGGGGACGGCACCGCTGACGCGGCGCTGATCGCCAAGGTGGACCAGGCACTGAGCCACGAAGATAAGCGACCGGTGGCCGACCGGCTTACCGTACAAAGCGCCGGAATTATTCACTACACCATCAACGCTCGGTTGCACGTCAGCAACCAGGGCGCCGAGGCGAATGTGATCCTGCAGGCCGCCCGCGACCGGCTCGCCGCCTTTATCAACCCGCGCCGCCGTATCGGGGTCGAAGTACCCCGTTCAGCTATCGATGCCGCCCTGCATGTGCAGGGGGTGACCAAGGTCGATCTGCCGGGCTGGGCCGATATCACCCCGAGCCCCACCCAGGCAGCCTACTGCACCGCCTTCACCGTGGAGCTGGCAGCATGAACAACCTGTTGCCACCCGGCACCACCCGCACCGAGCGCAATCTGGCCGCCACCGCTGATCAGGCGATGCAGTTACCGATCCCGTTTCGCTCACTCTGGTCACCATGGACCTGCCCCGCCCACCTGCTGCCCTATCTGGCCGCCAGCTGGAGCGTCGACCGCTGGGATGAGAAATGGCCGGAGGCTACCAAGCGCCAGGTGATCGCCAACAGCTACTTCGTCCACAGCCGCAAGGGCACCATCGGTGCCATTCGCCGGGTAGTCGAACCGCTCGGCTATCTGATCCGGGTGCTGGAGTGGTGGCAAGAGACCCCGACCGCCACCCCGGGCACCTTCAAGCTCGATATCGGAGTGCTCGACACCGGCATCACCGAAACCATGTATCAGGAGCTGGAACGGCTTATCGCCGACGCCAAACCCATGACCCGCCATCTGACGGGGCTGGCCATCAGCATGGAAATCCGTGGCCCGCTCTATCTGGGGGCCGCCTGCTACCTGGGCGACGAGCTGACCATCTACCCCTACAGCCCAGAGACTATCGAGATCCGTGGCCAGCAGTGGCACGGCGGCGCCCTGCACACCCTCGACACCCTGACCATTCACCCGCAACAGACAGGAGGTGCCCATTAATGAGTGCCATCTATTTCGCTATCCCCACCCATGCGGGACAGGCCAAAATCGCCAACGCCATCGCGCTGGGCGTACCGCTCAAAATCACCCAGATGGCGGTGGGCGACGGCAACGGCCTGCCGGTCACCCCGAACCCAGCACAGACCGTCCTGGTGCGGGAACAACACCGTGCCCCCCTCAATACCCTGTTTCAAGACCCGCTCAATCCGGCGCAACTGGTGGCCGAGCAGATCATCCCCGAGAACGTTGGCGGATGGTGGATCCGCGAGGTGGGCCTGTTCGATGATACGGGCACCTTGATCGCCATTGCCAACAGCCCGGACACCTACAAGCCCCAGTTATCGGAAGGCTCTGGCCGTACCCAGACCATCCGTATGGTGCTGATCGTCAACGATACCAGCGCGGTGGAGCTCAAGATTGACCCAGCAGTGGTGCTGGCCACCCGCAAATACGTCGATGATGTGATGAAGGCACACAAGGAGAGTCGCGGTCACCCTGACGCCAGCGAAGCGGCCAAGGGATTCTCCCGCTTCGCCACCCAGGTAGAGGTGAATGAAACGGTCACTGCGAATCAAAAAGCAGATGCAGTGGTGACGGTGAAAACTCTATGGGGGTGGGTGAAGCAGGCCAGCGAGAATGTGCTGGGGATGATGAAGGTTGCGACAGCATCCCAAACAACAGCAGGGACGGCAGACGATGTCGCTGTGACACCGAAGAAATTGAAGTTGGGATTTAACTTCATTGCCAGCTCGAATGGGTTTATTGCATTTCCATCATGGCTAGGTGGTTTTATTATCCAGTGGGGGAACATCCCATCCATCGCAGCCGGAGCAAGTGCAGTGATTACTTATCCAACCGTATTCCCTAACACTTTATTTGCCACGATCCCTATCGCAGGTTCTAACGGATGCATCAATGCGATATTGAGTGCTGGTGGAGGAAACGCATTAGCCAGCTTTCAAGCAAACAACAACCTGCCTGGCGCTATGACTACTGGTATGGGTGTTTATCTTGCCGTAGGGAGATAACGTATGAAAACAGTATTTTATTCAAAATCGCTCCTTGGCTTTATTTTTGATAAGTCTGTCGAAGATGCGGTTGAAATACCTTATGACGAATATCAACGCCTCCTTGAGTCTCAGTCAGATGGGTTTCAAATAGTTCCAGATAAAAACGGATATCCTGAATTGGTTGCACAGAGTCAGCCCTCAGTAGAAGAAAAGACCATTCGTGAGCAATCTATGCGGATAACTGAAGCAAACCAGCAGATCGCCATCATCAAACCCGCCGTCGATGGCGGCTACGCCAAGCCGGAGCACACCGAGCTGCTGGCAGACTGGCTGCGCTACCGCTACGAGCTGACGCTGGTGCCAGAACAAACCGGCTGGCCTGATAAACCGCAATGGCCAGCCGAACCGGACAAGGTCATCTAACCACCCACCAACGCAACCACCCTGCCCTGTGCGGGGTGTTTGGTTACTGCCGCCCATCACCCCATTGTCACCGCCTCTCCAGTGTATCCACGCCAGATACACTGGCCGCCGCTCGCCTGCGATCCCCTGCCCCTGCATCCTGACCCTGTTCACATCACCTGCATTACCTACGCAAAGAATGCTCCGTCCGGACAACAGGAGAACCTATGGCACTGGACCAATTCCACCACGGCGTGCGCGTCGTCGAAGCGACCGACGGTACCCGTACCATCCGCACCGTCGCCACGGCGGTGATCGGCATGGTCTGCACCAGCGAAGACGCCGACGCCACCTACTTCCCCCTCGACAAGCCTATGCTGATCGCCAACCTGCCGGCAGCCATCGCCAAAGCGGGCAGCGAGGGGAACCTGAAACGCTCGCTGCAAACCATCTATGACACCGTCAACACCATCGTTATCGCCGTGCGCGTGGCCAAAGGCGCAGATGCAGCAGCGCTGACCAGCAACATCATCGGCACCATCAAGCCCGATGGTAGCTACACCGGCCTCAAAGCACTGGAGCGGGCCACCCCGGCCACCGGCGTCAAGCCGCGCATCCTCTGCGTGCCGGACAACTGCACCCTGCCGGTGTCCACTGCGCTGGCGGGCATGGCCAAGAAACTGCGCGCCTTTGCTTATGTACCGACCATCGCCGAGACCGTCGAAGCCGCGCTGGCCTACCGTGAAAACTTCTCCAGCCGTGAGCTGATGCTGGTGCATGCCGACTGGACGGCGTGGGACGTTGCCACCAATGCCAGCATCAAGTTCGATGCCTGCCTCAAGGCCGCCGCCATGCGGGCGCTCATCGACAAAGAGATTGGCTGGCACAAGACCCTGTCGAACGTCGGCGTGACCGGGGTCGATGGCATCACCAAAAACCTGTTCTGGGATCTGCAAGACCCCGACACCGAGGTCGGCTTGCTCAACGCCAACGAAGTCACCGCCCTGATCCGCTCTGATGGCTTTCGCTACTGGGGCAACCGCACCTGCTCAGATGATCCCCTGTTCGCCTTCGAGAACTACACCCGCACCGCCCAGATCCTGGCTGACACCATGGCCGAGGCGCACATGTGGGCCAACGACAAGCCGCTGCACCCTTCCCTGGTCAAAGACATCGTCGAAGGGATCAAGGCCAAGGGGCGCGAGCTGGTGAACGGCGGGTACTTGCTCGGGTTTGACTGCTGGTACAACGAGGAGCTCAACGACAAGGACACCCTCAAGGCGGGCAAGCTACGCATTGATTACAACTACACCCCGGTGCCGCCACTCGAAGACCTCGGTTTCATCCAGCGCATCACCGACCACTACCTGATCGACTTCGGCGCCCGCGTCGCGGCCGCAGCATAAGGAGCCCCCATGGCACTGCCACGCAAATTCAAACGCCTGAACGTCTTTCTCAACGGCGAGAACTGGGTGGGTGAAGCGGAAGATTTCACCCCGGCCAAATTGACCCGCAAGTTTGAAGCCTATCGCGGCGGCGGCATGGGCGGCGCCGTCAACATCGACATGGGATTCGATGACAGCGCCCTCGATGTCTCGTTCACCTTCGGCGGCTATGGCGAGCCCCTGCTGCGCTGCATGGGGGAACCCAAGGCCGACGGCACCATGGTGCGCTTTGCCGGCTCGGTGCAGGGCGACGACACCGCCGAGGTGGTACCCGTCGAGATCATCTGCCGTGGCCGCTTCAAAGAGCTCGACCGCGGCACCCTCAAGGCCGGTGACAACTCCCAGGCAAAGGTCGGCATGGTCAACACCTACTACAAGGAGACCATCAACGGTCAGGTGATCCATGAAATCGACCTCATCAACATGATTGAGATCGGCCCCGATGGCATCGACCGCATGGCCGAACACCGCAAAGCCATCGGCCTCTAACCCCTTCCCTCATCCAATGGGCGGTCCTTATCCAACCAATAAGTGCCGCCCTCACCACATCACCAGGAACCGACACCATGGAAAACAAAACCGTTACCCTCGACCAAGCCATCCAGCGCGGCGACACCACCCTCACCGAGATCCAGTTGCGCAAACCCAAGGCGGGCGAAATGCGCGGCCTCAATATGACCGATGTGGTGCAGATGGACGTCAACGCCCTCACCAAACTGCTGCCCCGCATCACTACCCCCATGTTGACCGAAGCCGAGATCGGCAACATGGATCCGGCTGACCTGATGCAGCTGGGCAGCGAGGTAAGCGCTTTTTTGGTACCGAAGAGAATGGCCTACCTCATTGCGTAGACGAGGTGATGGCCGATCTGGCCATCATCGCCCACTGGCCGCCGTCCGAGATGGCGGCCATGGAGATCAGCGAGCTGATGGGCTGGCACCAGCGCCTCGTTGAGACTCACAACCGCATCAACGGGGTAGAACAACAATGAACCCTCTCAAACTGCAAATCCTGCTTAACGGGATCGACAAGCTCACCGCTCCCCTCAAGGCAGCCAGCGGCCAGAGCCGTATCACCGCCAAAGATCTGGTCGACACGAAAAAGCGCATCAAGGAGCTGGAAGCCCAGAGCGGCCAGATTGATGGCTATCGAACCCTCGGCCAGCAGATTGGCGCAACCCGCGCCCAGCTGACCCAGGCCCAGCGCGACGCCCAGCAGATGGCCCAGCAATTCGCCAAGCTCGAACAGCCAACCAAGGCCATGACCCGCGCCATGGAGCAAGCCAAGCAGAAGGTGCGCGACCTCTCCCAACAAGAGCGGGAAATGGTCGCCCGTCACGGCAGCCTGAAACGGGCCATGAGCGAGGCAGGCATCAACAGCAAACAGCTGGGCCAGCAGCAGCGTCAGCTCAAGAGTGATCTCGCCGCCGCCAACAGCCAGCTGGACCAGCAGCGGGCCAAGCTGGGGCAACTGGCCGACCAGCAAAAACGCCTTAACCAGATCAAAACCAATTACGACAAAACCATGTCGATGCGCGGCACTCTGGCGGGCTATGGCGCAGCGGGCATGGCCACCGGGGCCGCTGCCATCTACAAGGGCACCAATATCGCGGGCAAGGCGATGGGCTTTGATGTCGATATGTCCAAGGTGCAGGCGATCACTCGGTTGAGCAAAGAGAGCCGCGAACTGGCCGCCCTGCGGGCCCAGGCACGGGAGCTCGGCGCCAATACCGCCTTCACGGCGGGCGAAGCGGCGCAGGGCCAAGGCTTTTTGGCCATGGCAGGTTTCACCCCCAAGGCAATCCGTGACGCCATGCCCGGGGTGCTCGATATCGCCAAGGCGGGCGGCGTCGAGATTGCCGCTGCTGCCGATATCGGCTCCAACATCCTGACCGGCTTCAAGCTGCCGGCCAACCAGATGACCCGCTTGGGGGATGTGATGGTCGGCACCTTCACCCGCGCCAACGTCGACTTGCAGATGCTGGGTGAAACCATGAAATACGTGGGGCCGGTAGCGGCAGGGCTCGGGGTTGACCTTGAAACCGCCTCCGCCATGGCGGGCAAGCTGGGGGATGCGGGTATTCAGGGCAGCATGGGCGGTACCGCGATCCGCGCCATTCTCGGCCGGTTGGCCTCCCCGCCCAAGGCCGCGAATGATGCGCTGGCCGCCCTCAACGTCAAGACCGCCGATGCGGCGGGCAACCTGCGCTCGCTGCCAGATATCCTGGACGAGCTCTACAAGAAAACCAGCAAAATGGGGGACGCCACCCGCTCGGGCTACTTCAAGGCCATCGCCGGCGAGGAGGCATTTGCCGCCCTGACCGTGCTAACCGAGCAGGCCGGTTCCGGCAAGCTGCAGGAGCTCATCGCCACCTTGAAGCAAACTCAGGGGGAAGCAGGCAAGGTCGCCAAAGTGATGGCCGATAACGCCATCGGCGACCTGGACAACCTTACCTCCGCCTGGGACGACGTAGGCATCCAGATGATGGAGACCGAGAACGGCCCACTGCGCGGCATTATCCAAAGCATCACCGAGATCATCCAGGTCACCGGCGACTGGATGCGGGCCAACCCAGAGCTGACCTCTACCCTGACCCGTATCGCGGCGGTCACCGCCGTAACGGCTGCTGCTGGCGGGTCACTGTTGCTGATTGTGGCCGGTCTGCTGGGGCCACTGGCTGCCATCAAGATGGGGCTTTCAACCCTGCTGGTCTATGGCGGCCCGCTACTGACCTTCATCAAGGCGCTGACCATGGGCATGGTCAGGCTCGGCATTGCCATGCTCACCACCCCGATCGGTTGGTTCATCATGGGGATTGCGGCGATCGCAGCTGGGGCCTACCTGCTCTACAAAAATTGGGATGGGGTCACCAAGTGGTTCAGCGAACTCTGGGCACAGTGCAAGGCCCCTGTTCTCGCCTTCTGGGAACTCCTGAAAGAGCTCTTCTCATGGACCCCCATCGGCATGCTGATCATGCACTGGAACGAGATCTGGGCCTTCTTCGATACCCTGCCAGCAGGGGCAGCCAACAAGGGTAAAGCAATCATCGACGGCCTGATTGGCGGCATCAGTGCCAAGTGGGAGAGCTTGAAGAACAAGATCAAAGCCCTCACCGACCTGCTGCCGGACTGGATGAAGGGGGGCGGCTCGGTCACCGCCAACGTCAATCCATCCGGCTACCTCACCGGCAACTACAACACCCCGGCCATGGCGGGCGGTTCGGGATACGGCCCGCGCATCGTCACCCCGGTGCGACCAGTGGCCCGAGGCAACAGCACCACCCAGATCCACGCCCCGATCAGTATCACCCAGCAGCCGGGACAATCAGCCACCGATGTGGCGCAAGAGGTGCGCCGCGAACTGGACCGACGCGAACGGCAGGCGGCTGCCAGTGGCCGTGCCTCCCTGACCGACCGCAACTAAGGAGCAACCACCATGATGATGACCCTGGGCTGGTTCGTGTTTATGCGCTCGACCGTGGCCCCGCAATCTCAACAAGACGAAAAATCATGGCGCCACCCGGGCAATAACCGGGTCGGCGCCCGCCCCTCATATCAGTACCTCGGGCCAGATGACGAGCTCAGTCACTTAAGCGGGGTGCTCTATCCAGAGCTCACCGGCGGCCCAGTCTCCCTCGATATGCTCAACAGCATGGGTGACAGCGGCCAAGCCTTCCCCCTGATCCAGGGCGATGGCGTGATGCGAGGCTCGTTCGTGATAGAGGGGATCAGCACCACCCGCAGCGAGTTCTTTCAAGATGGCAGCGCCCGAAAAATCGAGTTCAGCATCAAGCTCAAGCGGGTCGATGACAACGACAGCTCCCTCGGCAATACCCTGCTCGGCCGCACTGCGGGCAACCTGCTCGGTCGATTGGGCGTTGGCAAGCTGCTGAACACCGTGGGCGGTAAAGTCGGGGGGCTGCTCTGATGGGGGCATTCGACCAGTTCGGTACCCGCTTGGCTGAAAACCTTGGTATCACCAGCCAGCTGGATGCCCTGAGCCAGCAGCATCCGGCGCCCGCCTATCAGGTGCGGGTCGATGGCAGCGATATCTCGGGCACCCTACGCCCGCGCCTGATGCACATGACCATCACCGATAACCGGGGCTTTTCGGCCGATACCATCGAAATCGCCCTCGATGACAGCGACGGCAAGCTGGCCATGCCGCGCCGTGGGGCCACCCTGCAAGCCAGCATCGGCTGGCAAGGCGGCCCCCTGGTCGATAAAGGCACCTTCAAAATTGACGAGGTGGAACACGGCGGCGCACCGGATGTGCTCACCATCAGAGGCAAATCGGCAGACCTGCGCGGGGGCATGAACAAACTGCGCGAGCGCAGCTGGCACTTCGAAACCATCGGCGCCATCGTGGAGCAGCTTGCCGCCCGCTATGGCCTGATCCCAAGCGTTGGCGACGCCTTCAAGGGGATGGTGATCGACCACATCGACCAGACCAACGAGAGCGATCTGGCCTTTCTCACCCGCTTGGCCACCGAGCAGGATGCCATCGCCACCGTCAAATCTGGCCGCCTGATGTTCATCAAGGCGGGCAACGGCACCACCGCCAGCGGCAAGCCTCTCCCAGCCATCACCATCACCCGCCAGGACGGCGATCAGCACCAGTTCTCGGTGGCAGACCGCGATGCATACACCGGTGTCATCGCCTACTGGCAAGACAACAAAGCCGCCGAGAAGAAGAAAATCGAGGTGAAGCGCATGCGGAAGACCAAACCGAAAGAGGAACGGCCGCTACCGCCGGGCGTGGTGGTCAACAAGAAGGAGAACGAGCTGCTGGTTGGCGACAGTGAGAACGTCAAGGAGCTGCGTCACGTTTACGCCAGTCAGAGCAACGCCATGCGCGCCGCCCGGGCTGAGTGGGAAAAGCTGCAGCGCGGCGTGGCCGAGTTTCAGATCACCCTGGCCAAAGGCCGACCCGAGCTCTACCCGGAACAACCCACCACGGTCAGGGGATTCAAACCACAAATCGACGAGGCTGACTGGCTACTCACCCAGGTGGTACACGACCTCACCGACCAGGGCTACACCAACCGCCTGCAACTCGAAGTGAAACTGGCAGAGCTGCCGGAGTGACCACATAGATAAAAAAGCGTGGACATAATGTGGACATAAGAAAGGAAAAATTTATATAAAACAGAGAGTTACAGATACAAAAAAGGAGGCCTGAGCCTCCTTTTAGCGTTTATAACAGAACTGGATTAAACCAGAGCTGCTTTAGCTTTTTCAACCAGGGCGGTGAAAGCCATTTTGTCGTGAACGGCGATATCGGACAGGATCTTGCGATCGATCTCGATAGAAGCCTTCTTCAGACCGTTGATCAGACGGCTGTAGGACAGACCGTTCTGACGGGCTGCAGCGTTGATACGCGCAATCCACAGCTGACGGAACTGACGCTTTTTCTGGCGACGGTCACGGTAGGCATACTGACCAGCTTTGGTTACCGCTTGTACCGCTACGCGGTAAACACGGGAACGGGCGCCGTAGTAACCTTTGGCGGCTTTCATTACTTTCTTGTGACGAGCTCGAGCAGTCACACCACGTTTAACTCTTGGCATTTTTCACATCCCCCCTTATGCGTACGGCAGACAAGCGACAACACGTTTGTGGTCGGCAGCAGAAACCATGAATTTCGGCCCCAGCTGACGCTTACGCTTGCTGCTCTTCTTGGTCAGGATGTGACGCAGGTGGTTGTGCTTGCACTTGAAGCGACCCGAGCCAG
The DNA here is from genome assembly GCF_051919425.1 of Aeromonas sp. 75A. Taxonomy (NCBI): domain Bacteria; kingdom Pseudomonadati; phylum Pseudomonadota; class Gammaproteobacteria; order Aeromonadales; family Aeromonadaceae; genus Aeromonas; species Aeromonas sp. 75A. The sequence goes on from NZ_JBQBES010000002.1 coordinate 4,498,440, forward strand.
TCTTTTTGAAGCGCTTTGCAGCACCCCGGTTGGTTTTCATCTTCGGCATTTCATACTCCGCATTGTGAGTGACAACAAAATCGCAAGGCGAACCAACTCATGGGGCAAGCCCCATGAGTCAATTTCTTGTGGGCCTTAAGATTTCTTCTTAGGTGCGAGGACCATCACAGCTTGACGGCCTTCGACTTTCGGGAACGACTCAACTACGGCCAACTCTTCCAGATCGTTCTTGACGCGCTCCAGAACCTTGATACCAAGATCCTGGTGTGCCATTTCACGACCACGGAAGCGCAGGGTGACCTTAGCCTTGTCCCCGTCTTCCAGAAAGCGAACCAGGTTGCGTAGTTTTACCTGATAGTCGCCTTCGTCAGTGCCAGGACGGAATTTGATTTCCTTGACCTGGACGACTTTCTGCTTTTTCTTCTGTTCTTTGGTTGTTTTGCTCTTTTCGTAGAGGAATTTGCCGTAATCCATGATCCGGCAAACGGGCGGCTCAGCATTTGGACTGATCTCTACCAGATCAACTCCGGCCTCTGCGGCCAAGTTCAGAGCATCCTGAATGGAGGTGATGCCAATGGCTTCACCATCCAGACCAGTCAGACGAACTTCTTTCAGACGGATCTCTTCATTGATCCGGTGAGCGCGGGCTTGCGGTTGCTTGCCCAGTTTTTTTCCGCCTTTTATAGCTTATTCCTCCACTTTCTTTTGTCCGCGGGTCTGAACTTCCTGGGTCAACAGAGCGATGAACTCTTCAACAGGATAAGTGCCCAGGTCAGCCCCTTTACGAGTCCGTACTGCAATCTTACCGGCTTCAACTTCTTTATCGCCGCAGACCAGCATGAAAGGTACTCGCTTCAAAGTATGCTCGCGGATTTTAAAGCCAATCTTCTCATTTCTCAAGTCCGCTTTTGCGCGAAGGCCCGCATCATTCAATGCTTTGGCTACTTTCACCGCATAATCGGCCTGATTGTCCGTGATATTCATGACCACAGCCTGAGTCGGTGCCAACCAGGTCGGGAACAGACCGGCGTACTCTTCAGTCAGAATACCGATGAAGCGCTCGATAGAACCCAAGATAGCCCGGTGGATCATCACAGGTACATGGCGATCGTTGTTTTCGCCCACATAAGTGGCACCCAGACGACCAGGCAGGGCAAAGTCGAGCTGCACGGTACCACATTGCCACGCACGATCAAGGCAATCGTGCAGGGTAAATTCAATTTTGGGACCGTAGAACGCCCCTTCACCCGGCTGCAGATCGTACTTCAGACCGTTGAGTTCCAGCGCTTCGGCCAGGGCTTTCTCGGCACGATCCCACATCTCGTCGGAGCCGATACGCTGCTCGGGACGAGTGGAGAGCTTGACCACGATGTTCTCGAAGCCAAAGGTACCATAGACGTCATAGACCATACGAATACAGCCGGAGACCTCTTCCATGATCTGCTCTTCGGTACAGAAGATGTGAGCGTCATCCTGAGTGAAGCCGCGCACCCGCATCAGACCGTGCAGGGAACCGGACGGCTCGTTGCGGTGGCAGGAACCAAACTCGGCCATCCGCAGCGGCAGATCGCGGTAGGACTTCAGACCCTGGTTGAAGATCTGGACGTGACCCGGGCAGTTCATCGGCTTGATGGCGTACTCGCGGTTTTCGGACTGGGTGGTGAACATGGCCTGGGCATACTTCTCCCAGTGACCTGAACGCTCCCACAGGACGCGGTCCATCATGAACGGACCTTTCACTTCCTGATAGTCGTACTCTTTGAGCTTGCCGCGGATAAAGGTTTCCAGCTCACGGAAGATGGTCCAGCCATCGTTGTGCCAGAACACCATACCGGGTGCTTCTTCCTGCATGTGATACAGGTCGAGCTGCTTGCCGATCTTGCGGTGGTCGCGCTTGGCGGCCTCTTCCAGACGCTGCAGATAAGCCTTGAGCTGCTTCTTGTCAGCCCAGGCAGTACCGTAGATACGCTGCAGCATCTTGTTGTTGGAGTCGCCACGCCAGTAGGCGCCGGACATCTTCAGCAACTTGAAGTGGTGGCAGTGACGCATGTTGGGCACGTGCGGGCCACGACACATGTCGATGTACTCTTCGTGATGATAGAGACCTAGCTGGTCATCACGGGCAATGTTCTGATCCAGGATTTCGACTTTGTAAGACTCGCCGCGCGCCTCGAATACATCGCGCGCTTCTTGCCAAGAGACTTTCTTCTTGATGACGTCGTAATCCTTGGCTACCAGCGCCAGCATGCGCTCTTCCAGGGCAGCCAGATCTTCATCGGTCAGGGTACGGTCAAGATCAACGTCATAGTAGAAGCCGTTGTCGATGACAGGACCGATGGCCATCTTGGTCTGGGGCCAGAGTTGCTTGATAGCATGACCCAGCAAGTGGGCGCAGGAGTGGCGCAGGATGTCCAGACCTTCTTCGTCTTTGGCGGTGATGATGGCCAGCGCAGCATCGGCTTCGATCAGCTCGCACGCATCTACCAGTTCACCGTTTACCCGACCGGCAATGCACGCCTTGGCGAGACCGGGACCGATGTCCGCAGCCACATCCATGACGGAAACAGAGTGGGCAAATTGACGTTGGCTGCCGTCAGGCAGAGTAATGATTGGCATTATGTGTTTCCTTATACAGTGGTGACCCCTACCAAAGGTCACATGCGGGATGGAAAAGAGATTCAAAAAGGTGATGTTTTGGTTCTCCACAGCACTTTGCGAAGACGGCCTGACACGTAAACCACATGTCTAACGTGACAAACCAAGCCAAAACGGCCCCATGCTACCAGAAGTCGGGCGTGCTGTATCGGATTTGCAGATATTTTCTACAGTCAAATGAGTCGCCTACCGACTATTCACCAAGCAGGGATTGCCAGTTGAAGTCAAAGTCACTGCTCCCCTCCTCTGCCAGCGCCAGCTCTTGCAGCACCTGAAGCGCCAGCTTGTTGCCCTTTTGTGCCGCCAGAAAGAGCCACTGTTTCGCCTGAGGCAAATCGACCCTGCCGCTGACCCCCATCAGATGAAGTACACCGACTTTCAGCATGGCCGGGACATCGCCATTGCGGGCAGCCTGATCCATCCAGTGAAAGGCTTGGCGCAGATCTCGCTTGACCCCAACACCGCGCAGATAGAGCTCTGCCAGCCGATATTGGCCGAAGGGATCCCCTGCCTGCGCCGACTGCAGATAGAAGCTGATGGCCTGATGGATATCCTGCTCGCGCCCCTGCCCCACCTCATGGCTCCAGCCCATCAAGGCTTGCGCCCGGGGTTGCCCCTGCGCCGCCAGTGGCGACCAGATGCGGGTCGCCTCATCGAAGTGACCTGTACGCCAGGCACGGTTGGCGGCAGCCATCTCCTGCTCGGTGGAGAGCGGAAGCAGACGCCAGATAACCAGCGCAATCAGACCGATAAATAGCCAACGGGAAGTGGTGGGGCTCATGATAATTTCCGTGATCCAGTTCTCATTTCGTCTATGTAAACGAAATGTAGCGCCGCAATCAAGCAAGAGATCCCTGCAACAACCCTTTTTGCACCCGGTCGATCAGCAGTTGTTGTCATTTATCCGGTGCACCTGCAAAATTACTGTATGTATAAACAGTGTTGGTGCACACCATGGCAGGACGAGGCAGTCCCCACAATATCGATCACCGTTTTAGCGGCCCCCTTGTCGAAGCGATCGATGACGGCTGGCAATCGTCCGATTGGGATGCCGCTTTCACTCCTTCTGTGCCTGGCACCGAGGTGCGGGAGATCGATGCACGCAGCATCATCAGCTATAACAGCTCGCCGGATGTCCCCTTTGGTCGCTCCATCAACCCCTATCAGGGGTGCGAACACGGCTGCATCTACTGCTATGCCAGACCCAGCCATGCCTATCTGGAGCTCTCCCCCGGCCTCGATTTCGAGAGCAAGCTGTTTGCCAAACGCAATGCAGCCGACCTGCTGCGCCGGGAGTTTGCCAAACAGGCCTATCAGCCACAGACCATCTTCATTGGCGCCAATACCGACCCCTATCAACCCATCGAGCAGCGCTATCGCCTCACCCGGCAGTTGCTGGAAGTGATGCTGGCCCACCGCCATCCGGTCGGGCTCATTACCAAGAGCGCCATGATCTTGCGCGACCTCGATCTGTTGACCGAGCTGGCCAGAGAGGGACTGTGTCAGGTGATGGTATCGGTGACGACCTTGAACGAAACCCTGCGCCGACAGCTGGAGCCCCGCGCCAGCACGGGTGCAGGCCGCTTGAAAGTGATCGAGAAGCTGGCCAACGCTGGCGTGCAGGTGGGGGTACTGGCCGCCCCCATGATCCCGCGGCTCAATGAACCGGAGCTGGAGCAGATCATCAAATCGGCTGCCGAGGCTGGCGCCAGTTGCGCCGATTACATCCTGCTACGGCTGCCCCACGAGCTGGCGCCGCTATTTGGTGACTGGCTCGATACCCACTATCCGGGCCAGAAAGAGGCTATTTTGAATCAGTTGCGAGCCAGCCGCGGTGGCGGGCTCAACAGTACCGCCTTCGGTACCCGCATGCGCGGTGAGGGGCACTTTGCCGATCTGCTGGCCCAGCGCTTTCGCCTCATCAGCAAGCGCCTCGATCTGGGCAAACGCCATATTCAGCTCAGGCTGGATGGGTTTATCCGTCCCGGGGAGCAGCTGTCGCTCTTCTAATCCCCTGCTCACTCCCTTCACACATCAGGCGTGCCAAGAGGTTGAGAGGAAGGCCTGCCGCAACACATCCTGTGGAAACCCCGCTTTTCAGAATTTTCCAACGGAGTAGCCATGTCACGTCAGGATCGCGCTATCCGGTAAAGAGAGGGCTAACGCCTTAGCCTGCGCGCTGATCCCGCCCCTGTTGCACCATTTCAACCGGCAGTCGCGAGGGTTCATGGGCCACTTCGTGCTCATCCTCTTTATACTGCGGCACCTCTGATTCGCCCCATACCCGGCTCCACCAAATTTCCCACGTGATCCAACTGGTCATATGCAGCTCCTGACGGTGAAGGTGATGGCAACAACGCACCACTCGCCTGGCAGGATAGCTGCTGGGAATGACAGGGAAATGACAAAAAAATCACTTGTAAAAAGGCAACTGGCCGTGACAAGGAAAAGCCGAAATAGCTCACATAATCGGCGAAATCATCCTGAAAGCGGTCACAAATCTGCAGGTTGTGGATTGCAGCACATCCTGTTCCCGCCAAAGCTGGCTTGCCCATTCAGGCATCTATAAAAACAGGGACACAATAATGAAACACACAGCGGGAATATGGGCGATCGCAGGCATGCTGATCGCCCCCTTGGCGCAAGCCGACGTCATACTGCACGCCTTCAACTGGAAGTACAGTGAAGTGACTGCCAAAGCCGATCTTATCAAGTCGGCCGGTTACAAACAGGTACTCATCTCGCCGCCTCTCAAGTCATCAGGCAACGAATGGTGGGCCCGTTACCAGCCGCAGGATCTGCGCCTTGTCGACTCCCCTCTTGGCAACAAGCAGGATCTCGAGCAGCTGATCGCCGCCATGAAGGCGCGGGGCATCGCCGTCTATGCCGATGTGGTGCTCAACCACATGGCCAACGAAAGCTGGAAACGCAGCGATCTCAACTACCCCGGCAACGGGCTGCTGCAGAGCTACGCCAGCAACCCGGCCTATTTCGAGCGCCAGAAACTGTTTGGCGATCTGGGGCAAAACCTCCTCTCCGGTCAGGATTTTCATCCCGAAGGGTGCATCAGTGACTGGAGCGATCCGGGTCATGTCCAGTATTGGCGACTCTGTGGCAGTGCCGGTGACAAGGGGCTGCCGGATCTGGATCCCAACAACTGGGTAGTGAGTCAGCAACAGGCCTATCTCAAAGCACTCAAGGGGATGGGGATCAAGGGTTTTCGGGTCGATGCGGTCAAACACATGAGCGATTACCAGATCAATGCCTTGTTCACCCCCGAAATCAAACAGGGGATGCACGTGTTTGGCGAGGTGATCACCACTGGGGGCGCAGGCAGCACCGATTACGAGCGCTTTCTCAAACCCTACCTCGACAGTAGCGGTCAGGGAGCCTATGACTTTCCGCTGTTTGCCTCCCTGCGTGGCGCGCTGGGGTATGGCGGCAGCATGAACCTGCTGGCGGATCCGGGCGCCTACGGTCAGGCGCTACCGGGCAGTCGCGCCGTCACCTTTGCCGTGACCCACGACATCCCCACCAACGACGGCTTCCGCTATCAGCTCTTAAGCCAGACTGACGAGAAGCTGGCCTATGCCTACCTGCTCGGCCGCGATGGTGGCTCGCCGCTGGTCTATTCGGATCACGGCGAGACCCAGGCCAAGGATGGACTGCGCTGGCAGGATTACTACCAGCGCGCCGATCTCAAGGGGATGATCCGCTTCCACAATGCGGTGCAGGGTCAACCGATGCAGTTGATCGGCAGCGGTGACTGCTTCGTGCTGTTCAAACGGGGCAAACAGGGGCTGGTCGGCATCAACAAGTGCGACTATGAGCAGGAGTATTGGCTCGATACCGCCAGGTTCGAGATGAACTGGTATCGCAACTATCGTGACGTGCTCGACCAAGGTGCCGTGGTCAACGTGCAGAGCCAGTGGGTACGGGTCGCCATTCCCGCCCGCAGCGCCAGAATGTGGCTGCAGGAGTGATCAGGCCAGCACCCGGCCCTACTTTCATCTGCCTGTCATAAAAAGCAGACAAATAAAAAGAGCGACCACCAGGGTCGCTCTTTTTGCTCAGAGACGTTGCTCGGGTAACAGGTGACGATTACTCGTCGCCCGCTTCCCCAGCATCGACCGCATCAGTGCCGGTCGCGGTATCGGTACCTTCAGATACCTCACCGTCAACGGCCAGTGCGTCGTTCTCGTCTTCATCGCTCTCGGCGATGCGCTGCAGGCCAACCACGGTCTCATCTTCACCGGTACGGATCAGACGGACACCGCCGGTGTTACGGCCAATGACGCTCACCTCGGCAACACGGGTACGCACCAGGGTGCCGCCGTTGGTGATCAGCATGATCTGGTCGGTATCTTCGACCTGGATCGCATCGATCACCTTGCCATTACGCTCATCCACCTTGATGGAGATAACGCCCTGGGTACCACGGCTCTTGGTCGGGTATTCTGCCAACGCTGTCCGCTTGCCGTAACCGTTCTCGGTGGCGGTGAGGATGGCACCTTCGCCGCGCGGAACGATGAGGGAAACCACCTTGTCACCGGCGCCCAGCTTGATGCCGCGTACACCGGCGGCGGTACGACCCATGGGACGCACGCCCTTGAAGGTGCCCTTGCTTTCGGTGCCTTCGCCGTTGTCGTTGCCATCATCGTCATTGCCGGCATCGTCGTCGGTTTCAACATCATCGCTGACATCGGCATCAGCGCGACCGCTGCCTTCCGCGAAGCGAACAACTTTGCCCGCGTCGGAGAAAAGCATGATCTCGTTGCTGCCGTCGGTGATATCCACCCCGATCAGCTCATCGCCCTCTTTGAGGTTGATGGCGCGGATACCGGAGGAGAGCGGACGGCTGAAGTCAGAGAGGCTGGTCTTCTTCACGGTACCGTTGGCGGTGGCGAAGAACACATACTTCTCGGCGTCATATTCCTTCACCGGCAGGATAGCGGTGATACGCTCACCCTCTTCCAGCGGCAGCAGGTTGATGATCGGACGACCACGGGCGCCACGGGACGCTTCCGGCAGCTGGTAAACCTTGAGCCAGTAGACCTTGCCACGGGTGGAGAAGCACAGAATGGTGTCGTGGGTGTTGGCCACCAGCAGACGCTCCACAAAGTCCTCTTCCTTGATCCGCGTGGCCGACTTGCCACGACCACCGCGGCGCTGGGCCTCGTAGTCGGAGAGCGGCTGATACTTCACATAGCCCTGGTGAGACAGGGTAACCACCACGTCTTCCGGGGTGATCAGATCTTCGATGTTGATCTCGGCACTGGACATGCTGATCTCGGTGCGACGCTCGTCGCCATACTGCTCACGCACGGCCAGCAGTTCATCGCGGATCACTTCCATCAGACGAGCCGGGCTCGCCAGGATGTGCAGCAGCTCGGCGATCAGATCCAGCAGAGATTGGTACTCTTCCAGGATCTTCTCGTGCTCGAGGCCGGTCAGCTTGTGCAGACGCAGGTCAAGGATGGCCTGGGCTTGCTGTTCGGTCAGGAAGTATTGACCTTCACGGATACCGAACTCGGGCTCCAGCCACTCGGGCCGTGCCGCGTCGTCACCCGCTTTTTCCAGCATGGCGGCCACGTTGCCGAGTTCCCAGCCCTTGGCAACAAGGCCCGCTTTCGCGTCGGCCGGGGTCGCGCTGTGACGGATCAGCTCGATGATGGGATCGATGTTGGCCAGCGCAACCGCCAGACCTTCCAAAATGTGTGCCCGATCCCGCGCCTTGCGCAGTTCGAACACGGTCCGGCGAGTCACCACTTCACGGCGGTGCAGCAGGAACGCATCCAGGATCTCTTTAAGGTTCATCACCTTGGGCTGGTTGTTATCGAGTGCCACCATGTTGATGCCGAACGTGGTCTGCATCTGGGTGTGCTTGTAGAGATTGTTCAGCACAATCTCGCCGGACTCGCCGCGCTTGATTTCGATAACGATGCGCATGCCGTCTTTGTCAGACTCATCGCGCAGGGCACTGATGCCTTCGATCTTCTTCTCTTTGACCAGTTCGGCGATCTTCTCGATCAGTCGAGCCTTGTTCACCTGATAGGGGATCTCGTGAACGATGATGGTCTCGCGACTGGTCTTCTCGTCCACTTCCACTTCAGCTTTGGCCCGCACATAGATGGAGCCACGACCGGTACGGTACGCCTGCACGATGCCGGAACGACCGTTGATAATGCCGCCGGTGGGAAAATCCGGGCCGGTGATGTAGGTCATCAGCTCGTCAATGGTGAGGTCGCCGTTTTCGATCAGCGCCAAGCAGCCATTGACAATCTCGGTGAGGTTGTGAGGCGGAATGTTGGTCGCCATGCCCACCGCAATACCGGAGGAGCCGTTGACCAGCAGGTTGGGAACCTTGGTAGGCATGACCGCCGGGATCATCTCAGTGCCGTCATAGTTCGGCACCCAGTCCACGGTCTCTTTGTCCAGATCGGCCAGCAGCTCGTGGGAGATGCGGGCCATCCGCACTTCGGTATAACGCATCGCCGCGGCGCTGTCGCCGTCGACTGAACCGAAGTTGCCCTGACCATCGACCAGCATGTAACGCATGGAGAAATCCTGCGCCATCCGGACAATGGTGTCATACACAGCGATATCGCCGTGCGGGTGATATTTACCGATTACGTCACCGACCACACGGGCCGATTTTTTATAGGGCTTGTTCCAGTCGTTCCCCAACTCGTTCATAGCAAACAGAACGCGGCGGTGAACCGGTTTCAAGCCATCACGCACATCCGGCAGAGCTCGTCCTACGATCACGCTCATGGCGTAATCAAGATAGGAACTCTTGAGCTCTTCTTCGATGTTGACCGGCGTGATCTCTCTGGCCAGATCGCTCATAGAAAGCCTTATCCCTAATTAGTTGTTCTTTGGCTTAAACAGCGCGACATGGTAACACACTGAGCCAAATACCTTAAGCCACAAATCGGGTATCAGATCGGGCTGGTGTGACAAAGTCCGTCCGTTATAATGCCCGCCAGGACAATAGATTGCGCCCATGACTCAGAAGCGGGCGCCCTGCCACAGGATCTTCGAAAAATGAACAGTGATGCCAATGTCGATCTGACAGAAATCGCCAAGTTTGAAGCCATCGCCTCCCGCTGGTGGGACATGGAAGGTGAATTCAAACCCCTGCATCAAATCAATCCGGTACGCCTTGACTGGATCACCGACAAAAGTGGCGGTCTGTTTGGCAAGCGCATGCTCGATATCGGCTGTGGTGGCGGCATCCTCTCCGAGAGCATGGCCCGCCGTGGCGCAAGGGTCACCGGCATCGACATGGGCAAGGAGCCCCTCGGCGTCGCCCGCCTGCACGCCCTGGAGCAGGGTGTCGAGCTCGAGTACCGCCAGATCACTGCCGAAGCCCATGCCGCCGAAGTACCGGGCCAGTATGACGTGGTCACCTGCATGGAGATGCTGGAGCATGTGCCGGACCCCACTTCCGTGCTGCGCGCCATCGCCACCTTGGTGCGCCCGGGCGGCCGGGTGTTCGTCTCCACCATCAACCGCAACCCCAAATCCTATCTGATGATGATCATCGGGGCCGAATACCTGATGAAGATGGTGCCCAAGGGTACCCACGATCACAAAAAATTCATCACCCCGGCCGAACTGTGTCGCATGGGTGAAGCGGCTGGCCTGCTGGTGCGGGACATGAGCGGCGTCCACTACGCCCCGCTCACCAACCAGTTCAAGCTCGGCAAGAATGTCGACGTCAACTATATGGTTGAGTTTGTCCGCCCGGAGCACGGTTGATGAGCGCCTCTCACCCTCTGCCCCTGCGCGGTGTGCTGTTCGATCTGGATGGTACCCTGCTCGACACAGCCCCGGATCTGGGGGCCGCAGTCAACCACGTGCTGATCAGCGAAGGTTTTGCGCCCCTCTCTGACGACATCATTCGTCAGACCACCTCCCACGGAGCGCTCGGGCTGCTGAAAGCGGGCCTCGGCGACGAACTGCTTGAAGAGCTGGGGGCCACGCGCCTGCGCAATGCCCTGCTCGACTACTACGCGGCCAATCTCTGCGTCGGTACCCGTCCCTATGAGGGAATGGTGGATCTTATCGAGTGGCTGGATGAAAAACAGCTCCCCTGGGGCATCGTCACCAACAAGCCGGGCTTTCTCACCGAGCCGCTGCTGGCGGCCCTGCCAGAGCTTGCCAGCTGCGGCGTCACTGTCAGTGCCGATACCCTGCCGGTACGCAAGCCCGACCCCGCCCCCATGTTCTTTGCTTGTGAGAAGCTGGGGGTCGAGGCGGCTCACTGCCTCTATGTGGGGGATCATGTGCGGGATATCGAAGCAGGCCGCAATGCTGGCATGCGCACCGCGGTCGCTGGCTGGGGCTATCTCAATGATGAGGAAGATCCCGCCCAGTGGGGCGCCGATCTGCAGTTTGATACCGTGCAGGCCCTGCACCACTGGCTGCGCTATGAGTTGACGGCCAAGGCGTAACGCGCAGTCTTACCGGCTGACATGCGAAAACGGGGGCGAAGAGACTCTCCGCCCCTTGCATCTCTTCCTTTACGCTCCTGCGTTCTGCGCCACCATCACTCGTCTATTCATGGATAATAAAGGCAGCTTTCTGCCTGTTGGATACCCATTTGACAAGCTCGCAGCCGTCACAAAGCGGCCACAAACCACCCTCATCTGATGCAAAGCCCTTGCCACGCTGAGCCCGCGGCTGCGACAACTGGACAGCTTTTGACCCTTGTTGCATAAGGGATAATCAGCCGCCGTTTGCTAGTAAAAAGCCCCCCATTTCGCAAGCAAAAAAAGTTATTTAAATTTTCCATCTTCGATCGGGAGACTTGCATTTAGCGGAGCGGACGAATGAAAACCCGCTCACTGTGAGTGGTCACTAACTGATGGGGTAAGACTCACAATTTATCCACAGCTCGTCACTTATCCACACATTGCAATGGCGGGCTGACCTCACTATCTTGTAGCTCGAACTTAAAATAACACTACATCTTGTGATTCATCGCACAATCTCTACCCAACTCCCGCACACCGCCGGGGCCTGGGTGGCGCCATTGTGCGATGGTTTTTCGGGAATCAACTGAAGGTCATCAGCCAATGAACTTGTTTGTGACGAAGCGTAACGGACACAAAGAACCCATCGATCTGGATAAAATTCACCGCGTGCTGGACTGGGCCGCCGAAGGGCTCGACAACGTGTCGGTCTCCCAGGTAGAGCTCAAATCCCACATCCAGTTCTATGACGGTATCCGTACCGCCGACATTCACGAAACCATCATCAAGGCGACGGCTGACCTCATCTCCGAGCAGACCCCAGACTACCAGTACATGGCAGCCCGTCTGGCCATCTTCCACCTGCGCAAGAAGGCCTACGGCCAGTTCGAACCGCCCCACCTCTACCAGCACGTGGCTCGTCTGGTGGACATGGGCAAGTACGACAAGCACCTGCTGGAAGACTACACCCAGGCCGAATTCGAAGAGCTGAACACCCATCTGGATCACTGGCGCGACATGGATTTCTCCTACGCGGCAGTCAAACAGCTGGAAGGCAAATATCTGGTCCAGAACCGCGTTACCGGCGAGATCTACGAGAGCCCGCAGTTCCTCTATATGCTGGTTGCGGCCTGCCTCTTCTCCAAGTATCCGAAAGATACCCGTCTGGACTACATCAAGCGCTTCTATGATGCGGTCTCGACCTTCAAGATCTCCCTGCCGACCCCAATCATGAGCGGCGTGCGCACCCCGACCCGTCAGTTCAGCTCCTGCGTACTGATCGAGTGCGATGACAGCCTGGACTCCATCAACGCCACCGCCAGCTCCATCGTGCGTTACGTTTCCCAGCGCGCCGGTATCGGCATCAACGCTGGGCGCATCCGCGGTCTGGGCAGCCCCATCCGTGGTGGCGAAGCGTTCCACACCGGTTGCATCCCCTTCTACAAATACTTCCAGACTGCCGTGAAGTGCTGCTCCCAGGGCGGCGTGCGAGGCGGTGCGGCCACCCTGTTCTACCCGCTGTGGCACACCGAAGTAGAAAGCCTGCTGGTACTCAAGAACAACCGCGGCGTGGAAGAGAACCGTGTTCGTCACATGGACTACGGCGTGCAGATCAACAAGCTGATGTACCAGCGCCTCATCAAGGGCGGTGACATCACACTGTTCTCCCCGTCCGATGCGCCGGGCCTGTACGACGCCTTCTTCGCCGATCAGGACAAGTTCGAAGAGCTCTACGTCAAGTACGAGCAGGATCCGGCCATTCGCAAGAAGACTCTGAAAGCGGTAGACCTCTTCTCCCTGATGATGCAGGAGCGTGCCGGTACCGGTCGCATCTACATCCAGAACGTGGATCACTGCAACACCCACAGCCCGTTCGACCCGAGCGTCGCGCCGGTACGCCAGTCCAACCTCTGCCTCGAGATTGCGCTGCCGACCAAGCCGCTCAACAACATCGACGACGAGAGTGGCGAAATCGCCCTGTGCACCCTCTCCGCCTTCAACCTCGGTGCCATCGAGAAGCTGGAAGATCTGGAAGAGATGGCCGATCTGGCCGTGCGTGCCCTCGATGCCCTGCTCGACTATCAGGATTACCCGATTGCCGCCGCCAAGAAGGGCAGCATGGGTCGTCGCACCCTGGGGATCGGCGTCATCAACTACGCCTACTACCTGGCCAAAAACGGTGCCCGTTACTCCGACGGCTCCGGTCTGGCCCTGACTCACCGCACCTTCGAGGCCATCCAGTACTATCTGCTGAAAGCCTCCGTGCAGCTGGCCCGCGAGTTCGGCCCCTGCCCGCTGTTTGGCGAGACCACCTATGCCCAGGGCATCCTGCCCATCGACACCTACAAGAAGGATCTGGATGCGCTGTGTAACGAGCCGCTGCATCTGGATTGGGAAAGTCTGCGTGAAGAGATCAAGTCCGTGGGCTTGCGTAACTCCACCCTGACCGCCCTAATGCCGAGCGAGACCTCCAGCCAGATCTCCAACGCCACCAACGGCATCGAGCCGCCACGCGGCCTGGTCTCAGTCAAGGCCTCCAAAGACGGCATTCTCAAACAGGTGGTGCCCGAGTATGATCGCCTGAAAGATCAATACGAATTGCTCTGGAAGCAACCGAGCGTTGACGGCTACCTGCAGCTGGTCGGTATCATGCAGAAGTTTGTGGATCAGGCGATCTCCGCCAACACCAACTACGACCCTGCCCGTTTCGAAGGCAACAAGGTCCCGATGAAACAGCTGCTCAAGGACTTGCTGACCGCCTACAAATACGGCCTCAAGACCCTGTACTATCACAACACCCGTGATGGTGCAGACGATGCCCAGACCGATCTGCAAGATGACGGTTGCGCTGGCGGGGCTTGCAAAATCTAAGTCACGGCAAGAACTGATAACCGGGCGGGAGCGACAAGCTCCCGCTCTCCTGTTTTCTCTATTCACATATTCTGGTAACCATGGCCTATTCAACTTTCTGCCAAACCCAAAACGACCAGCTCAAAGAGCCGATGTTTTTTGGCCAATCGGTCAACGTAGCCCGTTATGATCAACAAAAGCACGAAGTGTTCGAGCGGCTGATCGAGAAGCAGCTCTCCTTCTTCTGGCGCCCGGAAGAGGTGGATGTCTCCCGTGATCGCATCGACTATCAGGCCCTGCCGCCCCACGAGCAGCACATCTTCATCTCCAACCTGAAGTACCAGACTCTGCTGGACTCCATTCAGGGCCGCAGCCCCAACGTGGCACTGCTGCCGCTGGTCTCCATTCCTGAGCTGGAAACCTGGATTGAGACCTGGGCCTTCTCCGAGACCATCCACTCTCGCTCCTACACCCATATCATCCGCAATATCGTCAACACCCCCGCCCAGGTGTTCGACGACATCGTGACCAATGAGCAGATCTTGAAGCGCGCCGGCTCCATCAGCCACTTCTACGACGATCTGATCGAAGCGACCGCCCTCTACAACCTGCACGGTGAAGGGACCCACACCGTCGCAGGCCGCGAAGTGACCATCACATTGCGCGAGCTCAAGAAGAAGCTCTATCTGTGCCTGATGAACGTCAACGCGCTGGAAGCAATCCGCTTCTACGTCAGCTTCGCCTGCTCCTTTGCCTTCGCCGAGCGTGAACTGATGGAAGGCAACGCCAAGATCATCAAGATGATCGCCCGCGACGAAGCGCTGCACCTCACCGGCACCCAGCACATGCTGAATCTGATGCGCACCGGCCAGGATGACCCGGAGATGGCCGAGATCGCCGCCGAGTGCGAACAGGCCTGCTTCGAGATCTTCAAGGAAGCAGCCATTCAGGAGAAAGAGTGGGCCGAGTACCTGTTCCAGGACGGCTCCATGATCGGCCTGAACAAGGACATCCTCTGCCAGTATGTGGAGTACATCACCAACCTGCGCATGAGCGCAGTCGGCCTGCAGCCAGCCTTTGCCGGCACCAAGCAGAACCCGATCCCCTGGATCAACACCTGGCTGTCATCCGACAACGTACAGGTCGCCCCGCAAGAGGTAGAGGTCAGCTCCTATCTGGTCGGTCAGATCGACAGCGAAGTCAATGCCGATGACCTGGGTGATTTCGAGCTGTGAGCGACGCCACCAACACGCTAACCC
Source organism: Aeromonas sp. 75A (assembly GCF_051919425.1). Classification (NCBI taxonomy): domain Bacteria; kingdom Pseudomonadati; phylum Pseudomonadota; class Gammaproteobacteria; order Aeromonadales; family Aeromonadaceae; genus Aeromonas; species Aeromonas sp. 75A. Next base: position 4,513,684 of record NZ_JBQBES010000002.1, read on the forward strand.
CTGCCCCGCACGCGCCTGCCGAACAGCATGCGGTCGTGGCACCACGGGTACATACCCGGGATGGTGCCGTGCTGCACGCCCATCCCGACGAAAGCGTGTTGGAGACCCTGGAGCGCCACGGTCATCATGTGGAGTTCCAGTGTCGCAGCGGCTATTGCGGCGCCTGCCGCACTCCGCTGATAGCCGGCAAGGTGCACTATCCTGCGGTGCCGCTGGCATTTGTCGCCCAGGGGGAGTGCCTCCCCTGCTGCTGCAAGCCGGTCGGCGCCATCCGGCTGGATATCCAGAAGAGCTGACGCAGCCACCAGCTGCCACTCTCACAAAATAGAAAGCCGCCGGAGCAATCCGGCGGCTTTTTTTGTCTCTTCACATTACTCGGGCGCCCGATGACAGACGCCCAACCCCTCAGAGGATTACAACCAGGGAGCGGCAGTCGGCCCGTGGTGCAGGCCCAGCTTCCAGACCCGGCCAAAGTGCTTGTAGTGACCGGCTGCGACACCGGCCTTCTCGCCCATGCCATGGTAGAGGTCGAGGTGCCCCTTCTTCACCGCCCCGCCCACATCCAGCGCAATCAACAGCCGCAGCTGGTGCTTGCCGGTCCAGTTGCCCTCTTTGTCGAGCAAAGGGACTTCAGCGAGGATCGGGGTACCCATCGGCAGCAGGGTCTTGTCGGCGGCAACAGCCGCCAGCGGCAGCAGCGGGATACCGGCTGCACCAATCACATCATTGGTGGGGCGGCGCTCGAAGAAGACATAGGAGGGGTTCTGCTCCACCAGCTCCTTGACGCTCTCCTCCGGCTGTCGGTTGGCCCACTCCTTGATGGCCTTCATCGACATCTGCTCTTTGGGCACTTCACCGCGATCGATTAACACCCGGCCGATACTCACGTAACCGTGACCGTTCTTGCCGCTGTAGCCCAGATATTGCAGCCGATCGTCATCCCCGTAATGGACAAAGCCCGAGCCCTGCACATCCATCAGGAAGTTGTCTATAAGGGATTTGCTGTAACCCAGCTCCAGCCCGCGATTGGCCAAGGCCCCCTGATGGATCTCGGCCCGGGTCGGACAGCGACCGCCACATTTGGGCATGGCATAGATGGGATATTTGTACTTGGCATCCGGGCGGTGGCGCACCTCCAGCACCGGCGGCGAGTAGTAACCGGTAAAGAGCACGTTGCCCATGCGATCGGCACCGCCCAGCTGGGCCAGGCTGATACCGTAACGGGTGATGTCGGCAGGGTTGCCACCGCCCGCGACCCAGCGGGAGAGCTGGTGATAGAGCTCGCCATAACGGCGGGTCATCTTGCCGGAGCGCTCCAATACCAGTCTGCTTTGCTGGCCAAACTTGCTGTAGTCGGCACGCGCACGGCTATTGACCCGCTCCACCCTCACCAGATCCTCTGGCAAGGTCCCGTCCAGATACTGCTTGCCCAGATTTTCCGGCACCTCGCAGTTAAGAAAGCATCTGTTGTCGGTCTGCTTTTTGGGCACTTCTGCTTTGTCAGAGTTGCCCGCACAACCGGCCAGTCCCAGCACTGCGGCGGTCAGCCAGTACGCGTGTTTGTTCATATGTCCTCATATAACGCCAAGAGCCATGCTCGGCGGGGAAGATGCCAAATTTGCAGGGGGAAAGCAAACGACATCAATCACTTGAAGAGGGATTTCGCCAAAGGTGACAGCTGGGTTATAACAAGGTGACAGGATGTGCGAGGTGATGGATGGAACAGCTCGAGATCTTCCCGCTGCAGAGCCCCTGCATCGGGGTCTGCGAAGTGAACAACAAGGGCTACTGCAAAGGGTGTTTGCGCAGCCGTGAGGAGCGTTTCAACTGGCTCGCCATGACCACCGCCCAGCAGCAGGATGTAATGCGTCTGTGCCGGGATCGCAAACGCCGGGTCGAGGCTGCGCGGCGCAAGGCACAGGAAGGCGCGCTCAATGAACCGCAAGCACAACCCGGCTGGGATTTTTAAGCGTCTCCCATAGACCACCCTACTCCCCGATACCCACCCCCGCGATCCGGGCCAGTTCACTAAACGCCACAAACAGATGATAAAACGTGCTGGCTGGCGCATGAGAGGTCAGCGGCTTTCCCTCGCTATCTACTTGATCAATCCATTGTCCAGGCTGTGCGGGCAACAGGTAGTAGTGGAAGATCCGCGCAACTACCTCGCGGATCTGACAGGCGGTAGCCTCATCCCCCTGTTGCTCATAGGTCGCCAGGAGTGCTTTCAAATGTTCGGTCTGGCACCAGAGCCGGCTGGTATCGCGATAGGGTTGCCCATCATCGGTCAGCTCATCGATCACCAGCCCGGTTTGCCCGTGCCCGTGGCGGATGGCAAAACGGGTCAATATCCCGATTGCCTCGTCAATCTCGGTGCTGGTTGGCTGGATTTCCCAGCTGCTGGCAAGAGTCCGGTAGCGTGCCAGCAGCCAGCACCACTCGTAGTGATGACCCGGGTCGATAAGACGGGAATCGGCATGACGCACCAGCAGCGCGTCATCGAAAAACTCGCGCAGTAAACCGGGCTCCAGAAAACGCTGACGAAACAGCCGATACAGCGCGGTTGCCCGCTGCTGCCATATCACATCATCAAAGCTGTCTGCCGCTACCAGCAGCGCCTCGAACAGATGCATATGGGGATTTTGGCTGCGCAGTGGGCCAGATGGCCAACTGGAGTGGAATCCACCGTGCAGCGGGTCCAAAAAGAGTTGCTCAATGGTCTGATAGCGCGACTCGGCCTGTTGTTGCCAGCGTGGATCGCCACTCAGACGATAGAGCCAACACTCAGCCAGCAGGGCAAACGCGTATTCATAGCTGCAGACTGATGCGTCAGCAATCGAACCATCCCGATTAATGGAGAAAACGCTATGCCCCGCCCCATCGTCAAAATGACCCATACCGACCAAAGCAGAACGCTCGGCAAGGGTGCGCCCGTCGTACCACCCCAGCAGGGTGGCGTGGCTGAACACATAGATCTGGCGGCTCTGTACCCGAAAACGGGTCGGCTGCCACAAAGGCTGGCCAGCACTATCCAATCCCTCGGCAAACAGACCACGCTCGGGGTCAACCCCCTGCGCGCCCCAAAGGGGCAGCGCCTCGGAGACCAGCCAGCGATGGCAACGCTGTGCGGCCTCAGTCACCTCGATATGCATAAATTACCTCTCGCAACGGCGATAAAAAGGGAGAGCCAGGCTCTCCCTTTGTTGACCAAATGGCCTTGACCCCATCAGAACAGACCGATGGCAACCCCGACAAAGGCCAGCACCAACAGCCCGAGCATCGCTTTGACCGGCGAAACGTTGCGCTTGGCCATCAAATACCAGGTACCCAGCACCACCACCAGCGGCATCAGTTTGGGGAAGATGCCATCCAGCATGCTCTGCACCTGGATATTGACCCCATCCGAGGTGACAAAATCGAGTCCGGTTGAGAGGTTGACATAACTGGCCGCCACCCCGCCCATCACAAAGACCCCAAGCAGGGAGAGCGCCTCGCGCAGCTTGGCCGACTCGGAACTGACCAGAGACTCCACCGAACCAGTGCCCAGCTTGTAGCCCTTCATAAACAACATGTAGGAGCCAGTAATGGCGATGGCGTTGAAGCTGATGATGTAAAACAGCGGCCCCAGCACACTCCCCCCTGCCGCCAGCGCCATCCCGATACTGAGCAGAATGGGCACCAGCATACCGGGGATCATGGAATCACCGATGCCAGCGATGGGGCCCATCAGGCCGACCTTGAGGGTGTTGATGGTCTCACCGTCGATCTTCTCGCCATTGGCCCGCTTCTCTTCAAGCCCGACTGCCAACCCATTGATAATGGCGCCGATCTGGGGCTCGGTGTTGTAGAAGGAGGCATGGCGTTTCATCGCCTCCATCCGTTCAGCCTTGCCGGGATAGAGCTTCTTGAGCGCCGGCATCATGCCGAGGCAAAATCCGAACGATTCGAGTCGCTCGAAGCTCATTGAGGAGAGGTTGTACATCATCCACGAACGCCAGCAGGCACGCAGATCCCGTGAGGTAAGAGCAACCGGCTGCTTGGCCGCCAGTTCCCCTGATTGCAGCTCTGTGTTCATCAGAATTCATCCTCATCATCGGTTTGGGTGGCAGCACGGGCAGCGACTGCAGGGCGTGGTTCCGGCTTGTAGTTATAGTGAATGAGCGCCAGCAGGGCCCCAATCATCACCAGCCCCACCATGTTGAGCTTGAGAAAAACGATGCCGACAAAACCCACCAGGAAGTAGATCAGCATGCTGTTCTGTTTGATGATCTGCTTGAGCAAGATGGCAATGCCGACTGCAGGCAGAATGCCGCCCACCACCGTCATGGTACGGATCACAAGCTCAGGCAGGCTGTTCATGAAGCCTTCGATGTACTGGTTGCCAAAATAGACGGCGATAAAGGTGGGCACGAAACGCAGTACGAAGTTGCTGACCTGCGGGAAGATGGCGCTGTTGAGATAAACCCCCTTTTCATCCCCCTGTTCCATCGCCACGTCTGCTCTGTGGTTCCAGTAGGAGTTGAACACCATCATGAAGTTGAAGAGGATGGTCCCGGCGATGCCGATGGTGGCGGCAATGGCCACGGCAACTGACGGCTCCTTGCCCGACATGACGCCGAGGGCTATGGCCGGAAAGGCGACGAAGTTGAGATCCGCCGGCATGGAACCGCCCGGCGTCACCATGGCGATATAGACCGCCTGCACCGCCACCCCGATGAGGATCCCGGTCTGGATATCACCGAGGATCGCCCCTACCAGCATGCCCGAAACCAGCGGACGGGTAATGGTGTACCAGCCCCCGGTCAATCCCAGCAGCCAGGGGCTGCTGAGGGCACCGAGATAACAGAGTATCCCGATGAGAGTTGCTTCCAGAAACATGATGTTTGCTCCCTATTTCAGCTTTTTCTGGGCATCCGCCCAGCTGTAGTGGCTGGCGTCCGGCACCAGCCGAAAGTCAATCTCGTGGCCAAGGCTGGCCAGATAGTCAAAGGCGGCGATCTCCTGCGCCGTCACCGACTGGTTGGGGCCTATGGTGGTAGTCTGCTCGCGGGCACTCATGGGCCCGACGTTGATCTTGCCGTTGAGATTATCCAGGGAGATCCCGGCGGCGCACAGGCGCTGCAGAGTGACCGGCGACTTGCCAATCACGAAGTAGCGTTTGTCACTGGCGATCACCTTGGGCAACTTGGTAATGGCGGTAGCCACATCAAACAGCCACACCTTGGTGTCCGACACAGCCCCCGTCATCACCTGAGAGAGCAGCGGATCGGCCGCCACCTCATCATCGATCGCGACGATACCGTCACAAGGAAGCTCTCTGGCCCAGCGGGTCACCAACTGACCGTGGATCACCCGATCATCAATGCGTACAAATGAAATCGCCATCTCGCTCTCCTAGAAGTGGTCATCTTGCTGGTGTGCCGCCGGGGCCGCGATCACCATGGATTCCAGTGCCTGCGCCAGCAACTGGCGGGCCGCCTCGTGTACATCGGTCGCAGCAAGCCAGTCGGCACTCATCAGCAGCATGGGAAAATTAACCCCGGTCACCACGGCTACCGGCTGCGGCCATGCGGAATCAAATGCAAAGCGGCATGCCACGTTGTAGGGGGTGCCGCACTCCATGTCGCACAGCACCAACACCCCGTCAGCCCCCGCGCCATGACGGCGCAGGGTCTGTTCAAACTCGGCGCGAAACGCCTCTATTCCTCCCTCTTCGGTCAGAGAAACTGTGGCTACGGCGGGCAACTCGCCGTAGACCATATTGGCGCTGGCCAGCAGGGCCGGCGCCAGTGAACCATGGGTTGCGATAAGGATCCTCAGCATCTCCGGTTACCCCCTCACAAAGGCTTTGATGGTGGCAATGGTCTGCCCTTCACTCTCGCCACTCGGGCGGATACGATAGCGCCCTACCGACGCCGGTACGATGAAGGTCTCGGCATAGTGCACCACGAAGGGGGCGAAGGCGTTGTCCGGGCTATCTACCGTTGCCTCCCGACCCTCTATCAGGTTGAGCACTTGTACAGTGCCGCCGGTGTCGTGCTCTACCGGCACGCTGAACCAGTGGCGACGAGTCTCGATAAATTCCCGCTCATGCAGTCCAGTGCGCTCTTCACGCCACCCTTCCCCTTCAGCGATGGGCTCAATGCAATTGACCAGATTTCGCTCGGTCCAGTCGGTATCCCGATCCCACTGGATCACCTTGCTGCCATGCTCCAGATGGATGGGGCGCGGAATGCCGTCGAGCCCGACCCGGCCCCAGTCCCACAGTTTGAAGGTGAAAATGTAGGGGGTAGCGCTGATCTCAAGTACCATGGCGCCCTCTCCCGAGCAGTGGACGGTTCCAGCCGGGATCAGGAAGTGATCGTGCTTGCGGGCCGGGAAGCGGTTGATGAAGCGCTCGTCGTCGAAGGGCTTCTCACCGCGCTGGGCGGCAGCCAGATCCGCCAGCATCTCCTGCGGGTCGATACCGTTACGGGTGCCGAGGTAGACGCAGGAGTCCGGCTTGGCATCGAGCAGGTAGTAGCTCTCGTCCTGGGTGTAGTGCATGCCGAACTCCTGCTGGATGTATTCGGTCAGCGGATGCACCTGCAAACTGAGCGGCTGCCCCCCAACCGTATCGAGAAAATCGAACCGGATCGGGAACTCGGCGCCAAAGCGGGCGTGTACCAGCTCCCCAAGCAGGGCTTTTGGCTGGCACAGCACCAGGTTTTGCGACGGGATCTCTACCCGCACCTCGCCAAAGCGCAAGTAGAGGCTGTTCTCCTCGGGCACACAATCAAAGCACCAGGCGTAGTTGGGTTGGGCTGGGTCCAGATCACACACCTGCTTCATCCACTGCCCGCCCCAGACCCCAGGATCGAAGAAGGGAACAACCCGGAACGGCTGGCGCGCCGCCTGATGCAACCCTTGTTGCAGTGCCGCCCCCGTTACCATGGTCGGCTTGTCCCTGGTGTTGGTGTCGAGCAGGAAATCGATGGTGGGTAGCTGGGCCAATTTATGGCGGTCAAACACCCGCCATTCGATGAAGAAGGCGCGCTTGTAGCGGCGCAGTATGTCCTCTTCGGTGTTATCAGCGCCCCAGTTGCCAATCTCTTTACGGCGCAGACGCTGCTGGATCTCCCAGCGGGCAAGATCGGCATAGACTCGCACATTCCCTTTCGCCACCAACGAGGCGCCGCAGCCCATCACCACCACCAGACCTTCGGCTATCTCTGCGACCTGCTGTTGCAGGCGCGCCAAGGCGACCGGGTCAAAAAACTCCACCATCTTGTGGGGTGCCAGCACGCCAAAGACCCTGTCATCGGTGATGAAACGATCCAGCATCGCCAGCACTTTGGGTTCGGGCAGGCGCGCCTGTTCCACATCAATGAGTGTGTGAGGCCCGAATCTGGTCAGCAGCTGGGTGCGTAGCTCGGTCTGATCCACACCGTGATAGCAGTCGATCACCAGTACCACTTTCGCCTTGTCTTGCCCGTTCACTTTGGCTTGCAACTGATGGGCAATCTCATCCCATCCCGCACAGGCGGACCGCTCATATCCAACAACGGTCACTTCTGGATATTTGTCGTAGTTGGAAACGTAACTCGAATGAATCATTGGCTTGCTCTCTCGTTGACACCTACGACAGAGATAAATCGATTAACCCGTTAACCACAACCTGATAAACACGATTAACCTCAAACATTGGGATATATCATCGGCATGGGCGGTGAAATTCGTGATCAACCGCTCACTTGCAACCTTCTCTCATCTGAAATCAAGGTTAATCGATATATCTTGATGGCACGATCATGACTGGACCCACACCATGAGCAATGTGACTGTTGCCGATATTGCCCGCCACTTGGGCGTTTCCACCGCCACCGTCTCCATGACCCTGCGCAACAAGGGACGCATTTCCGACCACACTCGCCAGCGGGTACTCAAGGCCATCGACGAGCTCGGCTATGTTTACAACCAGACTGCCGCCAACCTGCGCAACAAGAGCAGCAATCAGGTTGGCCTGTTGCTGCACGACATTACCAACCCTTTCTATGCAGAGATGACGGCGGGACTGAGCCGGGAGATGGAGCATCACGATCTGATGCTGTTTCTTGCCAACAGCGAGGAGTCGGCGACAAGGCAGCAGCAGTTTATGGATTCGCTGCAACGCAACAGCGCCGCCGGCATGGTGATCTGCGCTGCCCAACCTACGCCCCACAGTTTTTTCGAGAGCCTGCAGCGGCGCCATATGCCTACCATTCTGGTGGTGCGACCGGTGCCGGATGTGGCGATCGACTTTGTCGGCACCGACAACTTTCTCGGTTGCCAGCTGGCGACCGAGCACCTGTTGAAACTCGGCCACCGTCATATCGCCTTTGTCGGGGGCTCCCCCACCTCCATCAGCCGCTCCCAACGCCTCGGTGGTTATATGAGCAAGCTGCTCGAACACGGCATCTCGCCCAAACCGGAGTGGATCATCGGTTGCGGCGCCAGCCGGGTAGAGGGCACCCGCGCCATGACGGCGCTGCTGGAGCAGCACCCCGAGGTGACGGCGGCGGTCTGCTATCAGGATGTGGTGGCGCTCGGCGCCATGCTGGCGCTACGCAAACAGGGGCGGCTCATCGGCCAGAACTTTGCTCTGGTGGGTTTTGACGATCTGCCTGAAACCGCGTTAGTCGAACCGGCGCTCACCACCGTCTCGGTGGCGGCGCGGGAGATCGGCCGCAAGGCGGGCGAGCTGCTGCTTGAGCGAATGGCCGGCAACGACGAGCCAGCCAAGAGCATCATTCTGCCCCCTACCCTGGTGGTGCGCCAATCTTGCGGCAGCCCCTAGCGGGCCGCCGCCAGCTCCGATTTACATCCCTTGCTGATCGCTGGTCACGAGGCGGGGCGTGCCATCTTCTCCGGCCAGCACCCGAACGGCAAAGCCGCGTGCGCCCATCACTTTGTAGTCGTGACCTGCGACAGCAGGCCAGACCGCCAGCGCCGAGAGCTGCGTCTCGCCAGTGTTGACGAGTCGATGGGCCACATGGCCAGGGATATGGTGAACGCTGCCGGCAAAGACCTGCTCCAGCCGGCAGACACCGGCCATATCCTGCAGCAGCAACAACCCCTGCCCGCACAACCCGAAGTAGTATTCCGCCTGCTCGGCGCGAGCATGGATATGACCGCGGGTCATGAAAAACTCCTGCCCGACCTGACCAGCCTCCAGATAGGTCACCCCCATGTTGAGATCCCCCTCGCCACCATTGCCGGGCAGCATGGTGACCCGATAGAGCGGGGTCTCGGGCGAGAGCTCGGCCTCGGCGTGCGGGTCGGCAAAAAGCCCCTGCAAGTCAGCCAGGGTGGTGCTCTTCTCAACCAGTTCGGCGCCACCGATCTTGCCGGTCGCAAAATTGAGCATGGGGGGGATCATGGGTGTCATCATCTGCTCCTGGGTATCGGGTTATCGGCGGGCGCAGGTGCGCCCCAAGCACCTCACGCTAGAGGGTTAATCCATTAACCACAAGCAAAACAGCGCTTGAATTCTTCCCTTTATCCGGCAATAAAAAAGCGGCCCGCAGGCCGCTCTTGGTTATGACGTGTTGCCGGGGGGCAAGGCTTATGCGGTGGCCAGCTTGGCCTGCTCTTCACCTCGTTTGAGCATGGCGTAGGAGACACCGGTCAACAGCGAGCCTGCCGCAATCGCCACGATATACATCATGACGTTGCTAATGGCGTGCGGAATGAACAGCACGAACAGGCCGCCGTGGGGTGCCATCAGCTCACAGCCGAACAGCATGGAGAGCGCACCGGTCAGGGCGCCGCCGACCATGCAGGCCGGGATGACCCGCATCGGATCCTTGGCGGCAAACGGAATGGCCCCCTCGGAGATAAAGCACAGACCCAGTACGAAGGATGCTTTGCCCGCTTCCTGCTCCGCCTTGATGAACTTGGTACGGGCCAGGAAGGTGGCGATCCCCATCCCCAGTGCCGGCACCATACCGGCGGCCATCACAGCAGCCATGGGGGCATAGGTTTTGGAGGCCAGCAGGCCGACACCGAAGGCGTAAGCCGCCTTGTTGACCGGGCCGCCCATGTCAAAGCACATCATGGCACCGATGATTACGCCCAGCAGCACGGCGTTGGCAGAGCCCATGTTGTTGAGGAACTCGGTCATGGCATTCATGATGCCGGCCACCGGGCCACCCACCACGTAGATCATCACCAGGCCGGTAAAGAGGCTGGCAAACAGCGGAATGATCAGGATGGGCTTGAGTGCTTCCAGGGTCACCGGCAGGCGCACCTTGTCGCTCAGGTACTTGGCGCTGTAACCGGCCAGGAAACCGGCCACGATGCCGCCGAGGAAACCGGCGCCCAGCGAGCTCGCCAGCATGCCGCCGATCATGCCGGGGGCGAGACCCGGGCGGTCAGCGATGGAGTAGGCAATGTAACCGGCCAGCACCGGGATCATCAGGGCGAAGGCGGAGCCACCACCGATCTTCATCAGGGCCGCAGCCAGAGTGCCTTCCACCTTGAACGCCTCAATACCGAACACGAACGAGAGCGCGATAATCAGGCCGCCCGCCACCACCATCGGCAGCATGAAGGAGACCCCGGTCAGCAGGTGCTTGTAGGGGCCGGCTTTTTCCTCTTTCTTGGGCAGGCTGGCACCGCTGTGGCGATAGAGTGTCGCCTCGTTCCACGCCTTGTCGAGTTCGGCACGGGTTTTCTTGAGCGCCGCGCCCGTGCTGGTACGATAGACCGGCTTGCCGTCAAAACGGGCCATGTCCACTTCGATGTCGGTGGCGAGGAATACCAGATCGGCAGCGGCAATCTCCTCGGCGGTCAGGGCATTTTGGGCACCAACCGAGCCTTGGGTCTCGACGCGGATCTGGTAACCCAGCTGCTTGGCCATGGTCTCCAGCGCTTCTGCCGACATAAAGGTGTGGGCAACGCCAGTCGGGCACGCTGTCACTGCCACGATGCGCTTGCCAGCAGCGGCCGGTTTGGCGGCAGCAGGCGCGGCTTGATGGCGATAGAGGCTGGCGCCGCTGTCGGCTGCTTCCAGCAAGGCAGCCGGATCCTGCAGGGCGAGATCCATGCTGCCCTGATAGATACGCTTGCCATCATAGGCGGCGAGATCCACCGGGGCACTGGCGACAACCAGCACCAGATCAGCGGCGGCAATCTGCTCTTTGTTCGGCACCTGGCGCGGCTGCACGCTGGAGCCGACGTCGAGGGTGAGCTCCCAGCCAGCCAGTTTGGCCTGCTGTTCTATCCGTTTTGCAGCGAGAAAGCTGGTGGCAATGCCCGCCGGGCAAGCCGTAACCAAGATTGCTTTCATTGGGCATCTCCTGAGTTTTCCATTGAGGGGGTATGGCATTGAACCGGTGCCAGCGCATCCAGACGCTCTACGCGCACCTGTTCAAGTAAGGGGTTGAGCACATTGATATCGTCAAAGCCGACCGCAACCTGACTGACCGCCAAGGCCGAGACGGCGGTGGCCAACCGCAGGGTCTGCTCCGGCGTCCAGCCAAGGCTCAGACCATGGGCAAGACCGGCCACCAGGGAATCGCCAGCACCGACCGTGCTGACCACCTGCATCCGCGGCGGAATGGCCTGCCAGACGGCATCTGTGGCAAACCAGATGAGGCCATCGGCGCCGTTGGAGATCACCACGTTGGGGATGCCGCTTGCCTGCAGCGCGCGGGCACACTCGGCCTGCTCGCTCAGGGTCTTAATGGGGCGGCCTGCCCACTGGCTCAGCTCCTCCAGATTGGGTTTGACCAAGGTCGGCGCCGCCTTGATCCCTTCGGTTAAGGCTGCACCGCTGCAATCAAAGATCACCTGCTTGCCCTTGGCCTTGAGCAAGCGGATCAGATGGGCGCAGTAATCGGGGGCCACCCCTTTGGGCAGGCTGCCCGCCAGCACGAACCACTCTGCATGCGCAGCCAATTGGTCGATGGTCTGCTCCAGCTCGCTCACCTCCCCTTGCTGGATGGTGAGCCCCGGCAGGTTGAGATCGGTGACCCGACCAGACTGCTCGGAGATCTTGACGTTGATGCGGGTGCTGCCCGCCACGCGCACAAAGTGATCATCCAGCGCCCGCTCTGCAAACAGGGAGACAAAGCTCTGCTCATTGTCTGCGCCCAGCCAGCCGGTCACGCCCACCTCACGGCCCAAGTCCTTGAGCACCATGGCGACGTTGATCCCCTTGCCTGCCGCGCGCAGGTTGGCCTCGCTCACCAGATTCACCTCGCCAAGGCTCATCGCCTCGAGGCGGGTGGTGAGATCGAGGGCGGGGTTGAGGGTGATGGTGACAATCTTCATCAGTGTGCCCCCTCGCCGAGACCAGCGGCGATCGCCTCACCGATCCCCTTGAGGGCGGCTTCGGCATCCACCCCTTCGGCGCGAAACGCCAGACGGTGACCACACTTGACGCCAAGGCCGATCACCTTCATCAGGCTCTTGGCGGAGACCGCTTCGCCGCTACCATCCAGATTGGCAACCCGGATGTCGGATTCAAACTCTTTGGCCACCTTGACCAGCATGGCGCCGGGACGAGCGTGCAAGCCGTGGGGGTTGATGATGGTGAAAGTCTCGGCAAGACCGCTCGCCGGCCCCGACTGCAACATGGTCAGCCCGTCGCTGCCGGCAAGAGTGGCGAGCTGACCTGCGGCGGCCAGTTTGGCCAGATTCTCAAGTTGCGGCAGATGGCCGCTATCTGCGGCGCACAGTAGCAGCATGGCGCTGACCGGCAGCTCCCCTGCGTGAAGTTCGCTGCTCGGGGTGGCCAGCACCCAGCCAGTCTGGGCCGCTTGTGCTCGAGCGAGCCAGACGCCCTCGCCCAGATAGGCGGGATCGCTTGCCAACAGGGCGCTCACCATGGCGGCATCGCCCCAGCCCGCAGACTTGGCGCGGGCGGCCGCCCCCAGCAACAGCTGGTCGCGATCATCGGCCGGGAAGTCAGCCAGGGTCAGGTATTGCACCTCTTTCGCGGCAGTGGCGCCAGTCAGGATGTTGATGATGGTGTCGGCATCGGTGGCCTCTTTGAGCTGAGCTGCCGCCTGCTCGTCACCCAGCACATGGGTGAGCTGGCGCAAAATGCCCAGATGCTCGTCGGACTTGGCGGCGATGCCGATGGCGACATAGGCGATCTGCCCCTCATCCCACTCGATACCATTGGGGAACTGGGCCACCATGACGCCTGTGCTCTTCACCAGATGACGGGTATCGGTGGTGCCGTGGGGAATGGCGATGCCACTGCCAAGATAGGTGGCATGCTGCGCTTCACGGGCCAGCATCCCATCCACATAGCCCGCTTCCACCAGACCGGCTTCGGTCAGTTTGCCTGCCAGCATGGCAATGGCGTCCGACTTGGTTGCCACCGACTGTCCCAGCAAGATCTGCTCTCGCGCCAACTTCAACATAGAGACTCTCCATCAGGTTCCGGCCGCGCCGGTACGTCACAATTGAACATTCGGGTAACTCGCCAGCTGACAATAGACCCGAACACGGTTGACTGTGATCGGAGCCCGATTTTCAGGCCACTGGGTCTCTTCGTTGCTGACAGGCTGAATCGTTTCACTTACACTCAGACTGAATCGTTTCAGCGAATTGTTCAAGTACCCACAAAGAGTGCTTTTCAATGATATGATCCCGCGCACACTTTTCGGTGCCCTCACCCGGCAGTGACCGTGGGCCTTGCAACTCAAACAGAGCCAATATGATGAAACTGGATGAAATCGCCGCCCTCGCCGGTGTCTCGCGCACCACGGCAAGCTATGTGATCAATGGCAAGGCCGATCAATACCGCATCAGTCAGGCCACCCGCGACAAGGTGATGGCCGTGGTCACCGCCCATAATTACCAGCCGGACAGCCGCGCAGCCTCCCTGCGTGGCGGCCAGACCAAGACTCTGGGCTTTATCCTGCCCGACCTTGAGAACGCCAGTTACGCCAAACTGGCCAAACGGCTGGAACAGGGGGGCCGGGCGCAGGGCTATCAGCTGCTCATCGTCTGCTCGGAAGATGAGCCCGCCACCGAAAAAGAGCTGGCCCAGATGCTGGTGAGCCGCCATGTGGATGCCCTGCTGGTGGCCAGTTGCCTACCGCCGGACGACCCCTTCTACGGCAAATTGCAGGCGCAAGGCAGCCAAATCCTCGCCATCGACCGGGCGATGGCAGCCGACAAGTTCGTCACCGTCGCCAGTGAAAACGAGAAAGCGAGCTTTGATCTCACCAGCTCCCTGCTCACCCCGAACTTACGCCATATCGCCTTGATCACCGCGCTGCCAGCACTCACGATCAGTAAGGAGCGCAAAGCCGGTTTCGAGCAGGCGGTCGCCAGTCACAGCGCGGCTCGCCACCTGTGCGAGGGGGATCACTTCTCTCGCCTTGAGGGGTATCGCCTGATCAAAGATCTGCACCAGCAGCTGGGTCAACTGCCCGAAGCGCTAATCACTACCTCCTATATCCTGATGGAGGGAGTACTCGACTACCTGTTGGAGCAAGAGATCGATATGAGCCAGCTCGCCATGGCCACCTTCGGGGACGATCGCCTGCTCGACTTCCTCCCTTTTGGCATCAACTCCCTGCCCCAGCAGCACGACGCGCTGGCGAGCCAGGCGCTGGATCTGGCGCTCAAGGCGGTGAACGGCGAATACCAGAGCGGGCTGCACTATGTGAGCCGCACCCTCAAGCGCCGCCGCTAACCTGCTCGAAGCAGACCCGATTTGCTGTCAATGGGTGGGTAAAACGAACAGATGACAATAAGGCTGCCAGGATTGGCAGCCTTATTATTTTTCCCCACAACCCTACCCGCCCGTTTTGCTTTCTCTACCGTCTGGCCGGGCCTCCACACTCCTTTCACCCCGCAACTAAACGCCAACGCCACGACAAGGCACTCCCCCATCCGTGCTGCAACCACTTGGCTGACCTGTATCAATGAGCCCCTGCCAATCATTTTTTCGGTGCTTTTTTCTGCAATCAGCTACCGCTGTCATCATTTATTTCCACTTGTTGCCACAAGCCAGCACAAGATCCGCATAAAAGGGGTTGTTTCCGCTATTTTGATCCGCTAACGTGGCAACCATCTTTTACAACTGACAGGTTTTAGGTACAGATGTTCCCGTTCCGATATTGCTAGCCTCCGGCCCTATCACCGGAGGCACCTTCTGATAACGCCAATCGGCCCCCTCTTGTTGACGTCACTGCTGACATCGCCTGTTTGCACTGACACCGCTACGTTCGGATGGATAACATGAATACCAAAACCCTGGGTTGTACCCTGTTGATTGCCGGCACCACCATAGGCGCCGGCATGCTGGCCCTGCCGCTGGCCTCCTCCTCCCTCGGCGGCCCCGCCACCCTGATGTTGATGGTCGGCCTCTGGGCCCTGATGGCCTTCACCGCCATGCTGCAAGTAGAGGCAAGCCTCAACACCGGCAAGTGGTACCTGCACCAGCTGGCGGATCATCTGCTCGGCCCCTGGGGCAAGCGCATCGCCTCCTTCTGTATCCTGATGCTGTTCTACTCGCTGGCCTCCGCCTACATCAGCGGCGGCAGCAGCCTGCTGGCACAGGCGCTGGCCGATGCGGGCATGACCCTAACCCAGGAGCAAGCTGCCTGGGCCTTTACCCTGCTGTTTGGCGGCATGGTCTGTGTCGGTACCCGATCGGTGGATTACCTCAACCGGCTGATGTTCACCGTCAAACTGGTGATCATGGTGGTGGTGCTGGCGTTGCTGCTGCCCCGCACCGAAGGGCAGCATCTGCTCTCGATGCCGCTGGGTCAGGGCCTGTTGCTGGCGGGCCTGCCGGTCATCTTCACCTCGTTCGGCTTTCACGGCTCCATTCCGAGCGTGATGCTTTACCTCGGTGACTGCCCCAAGCAGTTGCGTCGGGTCTTTGTCTGGGGCTCAGCACTGCCGCTGATCCTCTACGTGCTGTGGCAGGTGGCGATCCTCGGTCTGCTCGGCCAGCAAGCCCTGCTGCAAACCGGCGGCGCGCTGGACAGCCTGCTGGCCAACGTCGGCAAGCTGGTGAGCTGGCCTGCGTTTAATCAGGCGATGCACCTGTTTGCCGATCTGGCACTCGCCACCTCCTTCCTCGGGGTAACGCTGGGGCTGTTCGACTTTATGGCCAAGGCAACCCGCCGCAAGGACAACTGGCAGGGCCGCACCCAGACTGGCCTCATCACCTTCGTGCCGCCATTGCTGTTTGCCCTCTACTTCCCGCAGGGCTTTATCATGGCGCTGGGCTACGCAGCCATTGCGCTGGCGATCCTCGCGGTACTGCTGCCGGTGGCGCTGGTATGGCAGAGCCGCAAACAGGCGCCTGCCCACCACTACCGCGTCCCGGGTGGCGTGGTGGCGCTGGGAGTGGCCGCCGCCATGGGCGTGCTGATCGTCGGCGTCCAGATCAGCGTCAGCCTTGGAATGCTGCCAGCGCTGTAATCCCCGATACTGAATGCCCCAAATAGCAAAGCCCCGCCAATTAACTTGGCGGGGCTTTGTGTTGGTGAGATCGTTAAAAAGTGCATGTTAATCTTCAAAGGGTTAAGATACCTAAAAATAATCGCTAGTAATATTTCCCACCAAGTTGATTTACTAGCTGCTCCTTCGATATAGCTTTAACCATACCTTTTTTACTCTCTGGATCAAATTGTAATAGCAGCCAAACTAAATCCGTTCCAAAATCAAAATAAACTGGTTTCGTTGCTTGAGACCACTTAGCAAATATCTTACTGCGACCATACCATCTCAACATACGTAGAGAAGTATCTTCTGTATGAGCTGCACCAACACTTAAACCAAAATTTATTCTATCGAAATCATTTTTACAACCATCTACTATCCAGATCATTTTATTATAAAACGTCTCTCTTAAACGAGCTTCCTCGTCTTTTATCGAATAGCTCTGCATTTCAATAACCACACCATTAGTAAACACATCTGCGATATGTTTCTCATTAGTGATCGGTTGGCTGAATACTATTTCCTGTGACTCTACTGGAAAATAACTTTTCCATTTTCGATGCCATTCTCCCTCATTTTCCCACCAAGGGTCACAGTTTACTTTTGATTTATGAGCCCAATGATGCACTTTGAAACGACCACATTTTGCAATTGTTTCACTTCCACAACAGATGCATATACCTAACCCACCTTTAAATGCCTCTTTTTTAACATGGTCTACAATTGCAAATTTCATAGTGCCTCTTATTTATTCAGACCAAAATAGATGGCCCAAAAAAACGTATTTACCCATCCCATTTAAATAAAATTTCACCTACTTATCTCACCATGAAAAACTGACCGCCATTAATATCAGGATAAAAGCAACCACATAGAATCGCTTCATGTAAGCAATATTAAGTTATATTAATATTGATACAACCATCCGATACAACTCACTTGTTTTTCATGGCACTGGATAGGAGCCGTGTGTACATACAGGGTATCAAACGCAAACCAATTTAGTGAGCATAAAGTTATCTACAGCTCTGATTTAAAACTGTTTTTTGATGGAGATCAGTTTTATGATACTAACGAAATGAAAGAATTATATTTAGTTCGCTGATGCAGATACAACTTATATCCACCTCTAGATGCACTCATCCATGTAACTCTCTCGCCCCCCATCTGTCGAACAAACAACATACGCCATCTAACCCCCCCCAAACCTTCGGCTATATACCGACCTTTTTACTACCCAACCCTGAATAATCAGTTCAAAAACCGTTCATGCCCCTTCGCTACACTGCCTGCTCGTTTATCGCTATCAGGAGTTTGAAAACAGTGATGTTGCACCTCAAGAAGAGCACCCTTGCCCTCATCCTGCTTGCCGCCAGCGGCGCACTTAGCGCCGCCGAAATCGCCAACAACAATATTACCGAGGCGGAGATCAAGGCCGCGCAGGATGGTTGGGGCGCGGCGCTTATCAAGATCAGCGATGATTATCGCGCCGGTGGGATTGAGCGCGCCAAGGCGACCGCCGAGTCGGTGCTCGATAGTGCTTATGGCTACCAGCAGGGGCCGGTGCTGTTCAAACCCACCCTGGCCGGTGGCGAGCAGACCTTTCGCACCAACCGCGAGGGGGCGCTGGCCTACTTTGTCGGCAACAACAGCGCCTACCCCACCGACAAAGGGTTCGCCCTGAAAAACTGGCAGAGCTATCGCTATGACAATGCCGCCGTCTATATCAACGGCGACATGGCGCTGACCATGGGCAAGGTGCATCTGGTAGATCGCGATAACAAAGAAACTACAGTCGACAAGACCTGGGGTTTCAAGAAGGGGGATGATGGCAAGGTGCGTATCGTGCTACACCACTCCTCCCTCCCTTACGAGGGGTAATGACGGGGCGCAGCCCACCATCAACACGGTCAAAATACAGCCCTGCCACCTCGGCAGGGCTGTTTGTTTTGCGCCTGCGCTTGGCCGATGGCGAGTGAGTGGATGACGGTCGTGCTAAGGCAGTTTGCTGCTACCCTCAAGGCAAGCCATTGAGATGCCGAGAATATCGCGTCTCTGAACACCAGCCACTCGATATCATCACACAAGGAGCCAGATACCATGACCATACTGCCTGTTTACGCGGCCCTGCTCGCCCTGCTGTTTGTGTTGCTGAGCATTCGAACCATTCGCACCCGTCATAGCCGCAAGGTGGCGCTGGGGCATGGGGATGACCCCGCCATGTTGCGCGCCATGCGGGTGCATGCCAACTTTGCCGAGTATGTCCCCCTCGCCCTGCTGCTGATCTATTTCGTCGAAACCAGCAACCAGACCCCCTGGCTTATCCATCTGCTGGGGAGCGCCTTACTGCTTGGCCGCCTCTGCCACGCCTTTGGCATGAGCCGCACGCCGGAGAACTTCCGTTATCGGGTGGCGGGAATGGGGCTGACCTTCACTGTGATCCTGGTGAGCGCGGCCCATATCCTGATCACGGTGCTGCTCCTCTGACCCGGCCGTCACGAATAGCTGGCGAAGCGGTCTGCCAGCCATCCCCATCGGCTATTCTTCACTGCACAGATAGTCGCAACAGTGCTGCTTAAACAAGCCCGATTCAGGAGTACAATATGAAGTGGATTGGCTAGTTACTGCTTGTCGGGCTGACTCCCGTTGCCCACGCAACCCCGCTAAAGCTGGCGGCAGCGGTCGAACACACTGCGATATTGCGCCCTTTTATTCATGACTGGTTTGGCCGGGCCGGCATCGACTTTCAGTTGATCCCCTGCACCTATGCCCGCTGCGAAAAGTTGATTGAGGCAGACCATGCCGTCGATGGCGATATGGCCCGGATCAAGGGCTTTGATCAGACCTATCCCCACTTGCTGCAGATCGGTGCCCCCATCTCGGAGGCGGCGATTTATGGTCAGCCAAGGGATAACCCGAGCTGGCCCCCTGCCAAGGGTACCGTGATTGGCTGCCTGCGTGGCATCCAGTGGTGCGAGCGCTTCCTCGGCGACTATCAGGTCATCTGGTTGAACGATGAGAAGCAGGGGCTTGCCCAACTGCATCGAGGCAAAGTGGATTGGCTCATCAAGATGCGCCCCGCCTCTCAACCTGCACTGGGGTTCCCCTGGCAGAAGATCACCAAAGAGCAGGTCTTTCTCTACCTCGATAAAAAGCACCGGGCGGAAATTGCGGCCCTGCTCAAGGTACAGCTGGCGTTTATCAATAACGGCCGCTGGCTGGCGATGCAAAAGCAGTACCTCTCCGCCATCTAGCGCTGCTCTCGCAGCACCACACAGTGCCGATTGCATGGCCGAAAAAACAAAAAGCCCTGCCAGATTGGCAGGGCTTTTCAGTCAACCGCATAGCTGGGGAGTCAAACTCCCGAGCCGCTTACTGGTTGTGGGTAGAGCGACGTGGACGACGGGCCTGAGCCGGTTTGCCAGCGCCATCAGCCGGACGCTGACCACCTTGCGGCTTGGGCTTGCCACCGTTACCGGTACGTGCACCACCCGCATTGCCATTGGAGGCGGAACGACCGGCACCTTGACGCTGGCCTTGACCTTGCGGACGCGGCGCACGGCGCTGCTCGCTCGGATCGCGGGGCTCTTTGCGCAGCGGCGCGCCGATACCACGGGCGATGTTGTCGAGGGTCTCGCGGGAGGCTTCAAAACCGGCTACCTGCTCGCACGGGATGTTCTGCTTGGTCAGACGCTCGATCGCCTTGATAAGCTTCCCTTCATCGGCTGCAACCAGGGAGATGGCGTGACCGGCAGCACCGGCACGACCGGTACGACCGATGCGGTGAACGTAATCTTCCGCCACGTTCGGCAGCTCGAAGTTCACTACCTGCGGCAGCTTGTCGATATCGAGGCCACGGGCCGCGATGTCGGTCGCCACCAGCACCTTGACGCTACCATCCTTGAAACCGGCCAGTGCACGAGTACGGGCACCCTGGCTCTTGTTGCCGTGAATGGCGGCGGCGCTGACGCCGTTCTTGTCGAGGGTTTCGGCAACGCGGTTGGCCATGTGCTTGGTACGGGTAAAGACCAGTACCTGCTGCCAGTTGTTGCTGGTGACCAGATGGCTCAGCAGCGCAATCTTGTTGGCCTTGTCGCACGGGTGCACCAGCTGCTCGATACGCTCGGCGGTGCTGTTGCGCGGGGCCACTTCGATCACCGCCGGGTTATCCAGCAGACCGGTGGCCAGTTCGCGGATCTCGTCGGCGAAGGTGGCAGAGAAGAGCAGGTTCTGACGCTTCTTCGGCATCAGGGCCAGGATGCGGCGGATGTCGCGAATAAAGCCCATATCGAGCATGCGATCCGCTTCGTCCAGTACCAGGATCTCAACCTCGTCAAACTTGACGGCGTTCTGGTTGTAAAGATCCATCAGGCGGCCAGGACAGGCCACCAGCACGTCCAGACCACGGCGAGTCGCCATCATCTGCGGATTGATGCTGACACCGCCGAACACCACGTGGCTGCGCATCGGCAGGTGTTTGCCGTAGTTACGCACGCTCTCGCCCACCTGGGCGGCCAGCTCGCGAGTCGGGGTCAGCACCAGCGCACGAATGCGGTTCGGAGAGACCTTGCGCTTGCTCTCCATCAGACGTTGCAGCATCGGCAGGGTAAAGCCTGCGGTCTTGCCGGTCCCTGTTTGGGCCGCCGCCATCAGATCGCGGCCAGCCAGAACGGCGGGGATCGCTTGCTGCTGAATGGGAGACGGGGTGTCGTAGCCTTGTTCGGCAACGGCACGCAACAAGGGTTCGGCCAGACCGAGGGAAGTAAAACTCATAATTACCTGCTAGAGATAGGGGCGCCGGGGATTTGTGGTGGGGCTCCTCTGCTGAGCCGATGCCATCTCACAAGATCTGGGCCTATTGAGAAAACAACGATTTCCCCGGGGAGCAGAGCAAAGGGGAAAGAATAGAGGCGCAGTCTAACGGAGTTGTCCGGGATAAACGAGAAAAATGTGATGCTCCTCCCAGCACGAACAGAAAATCCCCCTCCTGCCCCCCGAATAATCCCGTTGATTGATGTCGCACGCACCACACTATTAACTGGCAACACAATATCTGCCCTCGCAGGCATGACTCGCGGGGCAAAAGCACGGGATAGAAGAACACAATAACGAGGTTTAGCTATGACCACGCCATATCGTCCCCGCGGCAGCTGGCAGGCAAGGATTGGCCTGCTGCTTCTGCTGCTAAGCCCTATGCTGCAGGCCAGTCAGACCCTGACCGTGGCGTGGAGTCACTGGCCCCCCTTCAGCCAAATCAACAACCGGGGTGAGCTGGATGGGCTGGATGTCAGCCTGACCCGCCAGATCCTCACCCAGGCGGGCTTTGCCCCCAAGTTTCGCGAACTTCCCTGGGCGCGGGCACTGCATCTGGTAGAGCACGACCAGCTGGATGTGGCGATGGCCGCCCTCCCCCTGCCGGAGCGCCAGAGCTATGCCCGCTTCTCGACCCCCTACCGCCAGAGTGCCTATGTGCTGCTGAGCAATGACCCTATCCCGGGCCATCAGGATCGCTGGGCGCAGCTCGATAACCTGTCCGCGTTGTGCAACGAGAAAGGGCTCAAGATAGGCAAGTTGCGCGGCACCCGCCCCATGCATCAGATGGATAGCTGCCCGGCGCTTAAAATGGCGACCGAATACAACGCCGATGAGCGGATGATCGATCTGCTGCTGGCTCGCCGCCTCGATGGCATCATCATGGAGTGGCAATATGCTCGGTACCGGCTGGCCCAGCTGGGGGCCGAAGAGTTTATCAGCTGCCAACTGTTGCTACACCACCAGCCGGTCAGTCTGATGTTTGCCAAAAACAGCGTGAGCGAAGAACAGATCCTCAAAGTCAACGAGGCCATTCATGCCTTGCCCAACCCCCACAACAAGTTCTCCCCCCCAAGGTGTCGCCTCAATGCCGATCCGGGCGCCGCGGATCTGCTGACCCGCACCCTCCGCAAGCAATGATGGGATAAGCCGCCACCTGAAATAGCAAAGGCGACCCGAAGGTCGCCTTTTTGGTATTGCCGAACTTGTTCCCCAAACAGGGAGCGATCAGTCGATGAGCAGCAACAGCGATCAGCGCAGTTGCGGGGTATGGGTCAACACCCCCTGATTCTGGGCGCGATGGCGCAGCAGATGATCCATCAACACCAGCGCCAGCATGGCTTCGGCGATGGGCACGGCGCGGATGCCGACACAAGGATCGTGACGACCCTTGGTGACCATCTCGATAGCCTCGCCTTCGGTATTGATGGTCTTGCCCGGCACAGTGATGCTGGAAGTCGGTTTGAGCGCCATGCTCACCACGATATCCTGACCCGACGAAATCCCACCCAGAATGCCGCCCGCATGGTTACTGGCAAAGCCCGCCGGGGTCATCTCGTCGCGATGCTCGGAGCCTTTTTGCTCCACTACCGCAAAGCCGTCACCGATCTCCACCCCTTTCACCGCATTGATGCCCATCATGGCATGGGCGATATCGGCGTCTAGGCGATCAAACACCGGCTCACCCAGGCCCACCGGCACATTGCGCGCAATGACCTGCACCTTGGCACCGATACTGTTGCCCTCTTTTTTCAGGTCGCGCATGTATTGATCCAGTTCTTCCAGCTTGCCCGCATCGGGGAAGAAGAAGGGATTCTGCTCGATCTGCGCCGCGTCAAACGCCTCAGCCTTGATGGGGCCGAGCTGGGAGAGAAAACCGGTGATCTCGATGCCATGCACCTGTTTGAGGTACTTCTTGGCAATGGCACCCGCCGCCACCCGCATCGCGGTTTCGCGGGCGGAGGAGCGACCGCCGCCGCGATAGTCCCGCTGACCATACTTCTGGTGGTAGGTGTAGTCAGCGTGACCCGGCCGGAACAGATCCTTGATATCGGAGTAATCCTTGGAGCGCTGATCGGTATTCTCGATGAGCAGCCCGATGGAGGTGCCGGTGGTCTTGCCCTCGAACACCCCGGAGAGGATCTTCACCTCATCCGGCTCGCGGCGCGGCGTGGTGTAGCGGGAAGTGCCCGGCTTGCGCCGATCCAGATCCCCCTGCAGATCCGCTTCGCTGATCTCCAGCCCAGGCGGGCAGCCATCAACCACGGCGCCCAGCGCCAGGCCGTGGCTCTCGCCAAAGGTGGTGACCCGAAAGAGTTGACCAAAACTGTTCCCTGCCATGCGCGCTCCTGCTTAGTTCTTGTAGATGGCGAAATGATCCTGATACTGCACCAGCTCGTCACGGGTCATTACAAAGACGCCGTGACCGCCGTTTTCGAATTCAACCCAGGTAAAGGGGATCTCGGGGAACTGGGCTTCCAGATGGATCATGCTGTTGCCCACTTCGACCACCAGCACGCCATTATCCTTGAGGAAATCTGCCGCATGGGCCAGCAGACGTTTGGTCAGCTTGAGACCATCGGAGCCGGACGCCAGCGCCAGCTCAGGCTCGTGACGGAATTCATCCGGCAGATCCGACATATCTTCGGAGTCAACATAGGGTGGGTTGGAGACGATGAGGTCGTACTTGTCGCCCGCCGGCAGATCGCGGAACAGATCGGAGCGGATCGGAATGACCTGCTGCTCCAGCCCATGATCGTTGATATTGCGCTCGGCCACGTTCAGCGCATCGATGCTGATGTCGATGGCATCCACTTCCGCTTCCGGGAACTCGTGGGCCATGATGATGGCGATACATCCAGAGCCGGTGCACAAGTCCATGATCCGGGTCGGTTCATGTTTGAGGAAGGGCGCGAAACGGTTGGCCACCATCTCCGCAATGGGGGAACGGGGAATGAGCACCCGCTCGTCCACGTAGAACTCCCAACCGGCATACCAGGCCTTGTTGGTCAGGTAGGCGGCCGGTACCCGCTCCTGTACGCGGCGGATAATCAGTTCGGCGATACGGTGACGCTCGCTGCTGGTCAGACGGGAGTGGCGCATGGCCGGGTCTACATCCGGTGGCAGATGCAACGCGGGCAGTACCAGCTGCACAGCTTCATCCCAGGCGTTGTCGGTTCCATGACCGTAAAAAATCCCGGCGTCGTTGAAACGACTCATGGCCCAACGCAACATGTCCTGGATGGTGTGCATCTCGGCAACCACCTCATCGATAAATATCTTGTCCAAATCCACCTCCAAGTCGAGTAATATCCGGCCCGAGCCCCGTTTACGTTGCGGGCAAGACGCATACCTAATACATGAGCATCTGATGAAAAAAACGCCCTCACCGACAGACGAGGAAACCCTGCTGTTCCGCGATGCGATAAAAGGTACCCGGAAAATCAAGCAAGATACCATAAGGGCCGAGTTACGCCCGGTCAAGCAGAAACGCGAATTGCGCGAAACCCGCGAAAAGCTTGGGGTTGACCACTATTTCAGCGATGAGTATCAGCCCCATCTCGACGATGATGGGCCGACCCGTTACGTGCGGGAAGATGTGTCAAAATTTGAGCTGAAAAAGCTCAAACGGGGCATTTATCCGCCGGAGATCTATCTCGATCTGCACGGCATGAACCAGCAGCAGGCAAAACAGGAGCTGGCGGCCCTGCTCACCCTCTGCCAGAAAGAGAACATTCACGTCGCCTCGGTGATGCACGGCATCGGCAAACATATTCTCAAGCAGCGCATCCCCAGCTGGCTGGCCCAGCACCCCAATGTGCGCGCCTTCCATCAGGCCCCCCGCGAATGGGGTGGCGACAGCGCCATTCTGGTGTTGCTGGATATCGAAGAGTAGTTAGCCAAACGACCACACTATACTGAATATCAATATGTTATTCGCCGTGGAGGTCGCATGTTTACACAGGGTTCCCATGCCGACATAAAGTCATCTCTCGACGCCATCGGCGCCGCCGTGGCGGTGTTCAGCCTCGACAAGGATGATCACTTTGTGCTGGTCTCTGCCAACGATACCTTTGCCAAGGCGTTCGAGCTGGATGTCCTTGGCAGCATTGGCAAACAGCTGAGCGAGATGTTTCCCCGCTACATCACCAATACCATCGAGCCGCCAATGCACGAATGTGTGCGCATGCAGACCGGGCTCGAGAGCGAGCTGCCCATCGACAGCCTGTCGCGCACCAGTTGGTGGCGCTTTATTCTCTCCCCGATCATCCCCGAGCAGGCACGGATCAACCGGATCATCGTCACCGCCATCGACATCACCGCCAGGATGCAGCTGGAAGAGGCGCTCACCACCAGTCGTCGTCGCTTCGAGGCAGTGGTCAACTCCGCCTATGACGGCATCATCAGTGTCAGCAGCGAGTCACGCATCGAGCTTATCAATACCGCTGCCTGCGAGATGTTCGGCATCGACGAGAGCTATCTCGGCAAGCGGCTGGAAACCCTGCTGCCACAGCGTTTTCGCGCCAATCACGAAACCTATTTCAAAGCCTTCAGCAGCTCCCCCATCAATTCGCGCCCGATGCATGCCCGCGCCTCGGTGATGGGTCTGCGCCGAGACGGCAGCGAATTTCCGCTGGAGGTGACCATCGCCAAGATCAATCTGGGCCCGACCACCGAGATGACCGCCATCTTGCGGGATATCTCGGAGCGAGCCCGACTGGTGGAGGAGTTGAAGGTCGCCGCCACCACGGATCCCCTGACCGGCATTGCCAACCGGCGCCGCTTCAACGAGCTGGTCAACGCCGAAATGCAACGCTGCCAGCGTTTTGGCCATACCATGAGCCTGCTGCTGATCGATATCGACCACTTCAAGGAAGTCAACGACACCTTTGGCCATCAGCAGGGAGATCTGGCGATCCTGAGTCTGGTGAAACGGATCAGCAAACAACTGCGGGAGGTGGACATGCTGGGTCGCTGGGGTGGCGAAGAGTTTATCGTGCTGCTGCCGGAAACCTCCCTCGAGCTCGCCTGGGCCAGCGCCGAGCGGATCAGGCTCGCCATCGAATCCCAGCACCATGCACTGGAGGGGGCTCTTGAGATCTCCCTCACCATCAGTATCGGGATCAGCGCCAGCAAGGGTAGCCATGACACTGTAGAGAAGATGGTTAGACGAGCCGACACCGCCCTCTATCTGGCCAAAAAGCAGGGGCGCAACTGCTGCCGCAAAGAGGAGCAGGAGCCGACTTAAGGACGCACGCCCCTGCCCTCTGATGACACTGCTAATCTGTGCCTGCAGCGATAACCAACCGCAACGAATACAAAAGACAGCGCTACTCTCTTCGGTAGCGCTTTTTCTCGTCATGCTTTTGGTGCACTTTTCAATCACAACCATCAAGGGGACGGCTAAAGCGCAGTGGGCCACCATCAGCCAGAGAGAGCCTCACCGACAGCATGCCGCCGTTAGGCAATTGCCACTCGAAAAAGTCATCAAAACCGGCAATCGTTACGGCGCGGATCACCTTGGCGACCACACCATGCGCCACCAGCAGTATCCACTCCCCTTGCATGGTCGAAGCAAGTTCCGTGAGTCCCTGCGAGACCCGGGCAATCACCTCATCAATGGTTTCACCACCGGGAGGAGCTTCAGCCCAGCGCCGGGTGATATTGCGCGCCCACAGTTCGGGATAGCGTGTTCTTGCCTCTACCTGCGTCAGCCCTTCAAACAGGCCGACATCCCGCTCACGAAAGGCAGGCACAAGCTCCACAGCCAATCCCAGCTGACGAGACAAGATGGCAGCGCTCTCCCTTGTTCGCAGCAGGGGAGATGCCAGCAACCGATCAAACGGCGGCTCTGTCACTGCTACCTTCTCAGCCAGCTGGGATATCTGGCGCACGCCATCGTCGTTGAGCCCGATATCCAGCGCGCCCTGATAACGCCCTTCCGCATTGGCCTGCGTCTCTGCATGGCGGATAACCACCAGTTCCATGGTGCACTCCTCTTTCCTGCTATCTGCTTAGTGATTAAACCGCATGCGACTTCCCATTCGGATAACGAGACGACAATCCCCATTCATCTGCGTACCTTAACAACTATTTTAAATCGAGCAAGATTACCTCGCTCGCAGTAAAAAACATCCGCCGAACTACATACTCTCATCCGTAAACGAATAGATACACATGACTTTTACATCCAATATGTTCATTTCTCATTCTGAGAAATAAATAGCGAGCCGGGTGATGCCATGAGTTGATAGATGGGAAGAATAAACCCCCTCATAATAAATGCGAGAGGGATGGCGTCATGGGTGTGTTCTTCGAACCCATCGTTTAGCAAAACATCACACAACGTTTTTGAATATTACTAAGCTGCAAAGTTCAAACATTAACCCCAGCCATCAATAAAGTTTGACATGGCCGTTTACATCACTTTAAACGGGAAAGAAATGTTGGCCAAAAAAATACAGTTTCCCCTCCAGATTGATGAATCTTTTTTTAATCGCTGCCACATATCCCCCCAACGCAAAAATATATTACAAGGGGGCTAAGCCCCCTCTCCTTATCAATCAATGGATGGACTATCTCTTATTATTGGGTCGTCACCAACTCCCAGGGGCCGCCTTTGGCGGGATCATCCCCCTGGGTCCACCATTTGGCCTGATAGACGGCGCCCTTGTAGCTCACCTTGCTGCCAGCGGTATAGACCTTGCTGGCATCCCAGGCAGGCTGACCATCAACCGGCGGGTCAACCGGATCGACCGGGGCAGGATCAAGCTTGGCGACGATCCGCACTTTCGGCCAGTTGGCGTGGGAGCCGTAGAAGTTGGTCACGCACTTCTCGTAATCACCCGGCACCAGCGCAGAATAAGCGGTCTGGAAGCCCACCAGCTCGCACTCGAAGGAGTAACCGCCCGGGCGATCCGGATAATATTTCCAGTTGCCATCCCAGTTGGTGTAGAGCACGTCGGTAGCGCCGTTGAGATTGAGGCTGCCATAGGGAGTCTGCTGCCAGCAGGTGTTCTTCTCATCCGCCTTGATCGGGATCTGGTAGTGGTTGGCCAGCCCTTCCCAGTAGCGGATGCGATTGACCGGCTGCCCCTTGTCCTTGTTCTGCTCGCCACACTCGATGCCGCCGTTGATGACGTTGATGGTTGTGCCAAAGCCATAGCCGATACCGGCGTCAGCTTCCCGTTTGGAGGGTACCCAGGTACGATCAATCACGTGCAGCATGGCCGGTTTCGGGGCCTGCGGGGTGAGGAAAAACCAGATGGCAGAAGCGAGGTTAAGCCAGGAGTCCGCCACCAGCCCCGGGTTGTTGAGCAGCACGGAGGCATCGCCATCAAACATCGCCTCGGAGAAGGCACCGTAGTTGAAGTGGTAAGAAAGCTGCTTGGCGCCGCGGCCGAAGTACCCCTGACCCGTGCTGCATGGCCACTTCTTGTTCTGCCAGTCGTTCTGGCCGCAGCCTGTGGTGTAGCCGGTCTGTCCCTCTGACCAGCCCATCTCCCGCACATGCACCAGCGCCTGTTGCCACTCCTCCAGCCCCAGCGGGTTGTCGGAAATATTGTCCTTGGAAATATGGCCCCCCGTCTCCTGAGAGAAGTGGGCAAAGGCGGTCACGATGGATTTTTTACAGATCGCATCAGAATCACGCCCGTCAGTATATTCGCCACAGAACGCAGGGAATTTACCGATGGCTCGCAAGAAGCGGACATAAGTATATTCCGGCGCTGCCATCTGGGTTAAATATTCCCATTCAGGTTGGGGAAATACCCGTTCAACCCGTTTTACGTTGTCAGGATTGCTTGCCAGACCCGGTTCAATGGCATCAACGATTTTATTTGACCGGGTCGCCAATGCCTTAGCCCATATTGCATACATGGGATTAGCCGTCTTGGTTTTTTCCATGGCTGCCAGATCCGGGGCCGCAATTACATATCCTCCCGCATTTTGCGGATCGGGTTGAATATTCATGGCTGCACTCATTGCGGCATAGCTTGGCAATGCGCAGGCGGCAGCGATCAGCCAGGCACAACGCTTGGGTTTGAACATGTTTATCGTCCTTGTTTGAATTAATGCGTTCCAAGAGTAGGTGTTTCAACAACTAAATTCACGATGAGAATTAAGAAATGAGCAGAATTTGTGAGCCATTTCACCTTGTGATATTCAGTGCAGCTGAAACAAAGCAAAAGAACCCAAACGAAAACGCCAGAGCGTGATCTTTCGCCCATTTTTAGAACAGTTGAGACAGCCAGGTGACCTGCCATACAGTCATTGTTCGTGATGAAAAAAATGGCTGACAGGCTCAACCTGTCAGCCATCATCAATGTTCAAGAAAAATGCTCAAAATAGCCGGATGTCAGGCACGCACGGCACGGATCAGGATATTGCGCGGGGTCATGGGTTTGGCACAAAACTCCCCCACTTCGACCCGATAGCCCTGCTCTTGCAAAAAGAGCGCGCGATCCAGCGCCAGCCAGATCTCGAGGGGACGGCGAAACAAATGACGCACCAGCTCCATGCGGGCGACATCGCCAAAGCGACGCTCCCCGTGTTCCAACCAGGCGGAATAGTCGAGCCCGGCGGGCAGCACAATCCCTTTGCGCTCGGAAGCCCAAACGCAGAATGCCTCGAAGGTGCCGGTCAGCAGGCTCTTTTGCATATTGGGCACCGGCAGATACTCATCCACCCCGCGCACCTGACGCTGCAGGCAGTCAAACCCGAGCCGCCACACCACTTCCTGCTCCCGCAGGCGGGCGATCCGCGCACCGCCAGTGACCGTCTCCTGTAGCGGCAACTTGAGATCCGCCTTGCTCAACACCAGCTCGCTGGCGCTGGCCGCGGCTGACAGCGGGCGATAGTGGCTGGTACGGATCAGGTGGTAACAACAGGGAGAGATGGTCACTCCGCGGGCACTGCGCTCGGCCACCCGCTCCAGCAGATGGGTGTGCAGCTCGCCGCAGGCATGGAGTGCTATGGCGTGATGTTCGGGGGCGATCAGCACCGCCGATTCGGGTGCAAAGGCATCGGCGCAGGTAAAGGTCATATTGGCACCATCCCGCTCGGCCAGCAGCCGACCATCGTCACAAAGCTGATCTTGCAACTCCAGACTGAGGATCGGAGCCTGTCGATGAAGTGATACCAGCCGCCCAAGGTGGCCCTTACCGGCACACCACTCCAGATAGGGGCCCTGATGGGCAGGCAGACAGGCGGTGAACGACTCGATCTGAGCCTGCTTGCGCCCCGGCATATGCAGCGCCATCTCCTTGCTGCAGGTGATGGGCTCCGGGGTAAACGGGGCAAGCTGGCTGAGTTGCTGCAGCTCGGCTCCCTCGGCAATCCAGGGGGCAAGCAGACTGCTGAGGGCGCCCATATCTGCATCGAGCTCCGCCAACTGGCCGAGCGTCAGCCCATTGAGCAACGCCGCCAGTTCGGGCGCCTCATCGGCAAAGGCCATGGTCAAATGATGATATGGCTGATATTGCCACCAGCGTCGGTAGCGGGTGAGCAGTCGATCCAGTTGTTGAAAACGTTGAGCCAGCACGAATGCCCCTGCCTTGCAGTCAAAAAGGAGGCTCATTCTAGCGATCCCGCTTCAAATTGCACTCTCAATACCTGACGATCAGCGCCGCGCAACAGCACGGCCAACCCTGTGAGCCAGGGCAGACCTGACAAAGTGCGGGGTTTTATGCTATATTCCGCCCCCTCTTTCACGCGCCCCGCCCAACGCGGGTCGCTTTACACTAGCTATGGGACCAACAACATGACCATCAACGCCATTCTGCAAGCGCGCGCGGGCGCCAAGTGTGAACTGTGCAGCGCCGAGCAGGCGCTGACCGCCTTCGTGGTGCCTCACTCCCCCGCCAGCGACGATGATCACAGCGTTGCTATCTGTGACACCTGCCGTGGTCAGCTGGAACAACCGGATACCCTGGTGGTCAACCACTGGCGTTGCCTGAGCGACAGCATGTGGAGCCAGGTGCCTGCGGTGCAGGTGATGGCATGGCGCCAGCTGAAAGCACTCTCCGGCAAGGGTGAAGTGTGGGCTCAGGATCTGCTGGACATGATGTACATGGAAGATGAAGCCAAGGCCTGGGCTGAAGCTGGTATTGCTGACGAAGATGATGACAGCGTACCGACCGTTGACTCCAACGGCGCCGTGTTGCAAGAGGGCGACTCCGTCACCCTGATCAAGGATCTGGACGTGAAAGGCGCTGGTTTTACCGCCAAGCGCGGCACATTGGTCAAGGGCATCCGTCTGACCAACAACCCGCTCCATATCGAAGGCAAGGTCAACGGCGTGCAGATCGTACTGGTTGCTGCCTACCTGAAAAAGGCCTAAAGCCAAGGGCGATTGCTCTGCTGTCTGCTGCCAGAGCACAAGCACAACGAAAAAGGATGGCGTGGCGCTATCCTTTTTTATGCCCGCTTGCCGAAAACGGCCAACCTGAGCCCATAACAGGCCAGCCAAAGCAACAAGGCGCATCCGGATGGATGCGCCTTGTTTACATGGCCTATGCCGTTTTAACCGACAGCAGGAACGGTCACTCAGGAGGAGAGTTTGCCGTCCAGCTCGGCAATTTTCGCAGACCAGTAGGCCGGACCGGTTTCGTGGATATTGTTGCCTTCGGAGTCGACCGCAACGGTCACCGGCATATCTTCCACTTCAAACTCGTAGATCGCTTCCATGCCGAGATCGGCAAAGGCAACCACGCGGGCCTTCTTGATGGCCTTGGCCACCAGATAGGCGGCGCCACCAACGGCCATCAGATAAACAGCCTTGTGCTGCTTGATGCTCTCGACGGTTTTCGGGCCACGCTCGGATTTGCCGATCATGCCGATAAGGCCAGTTTCACCCAGCATCATATCGGTGAACTTGTCCATCCGGGTGGAGGTGGTGGGACCTGCCGGGCCGACCACTTCGTCGCGCACCGCATCGACCGGGCCAACGTAATAGATAAAGCGGTTGGTGAAATCGACCCCTTCAGGCAACCCTTCGCCATTTTTCAGCATGTCGGCGATACGCTTGTGGGCGGCGTCGCGACCGGTGAGGATCTTGCCGGAGAGCAGCACGGTATCACCGCTCTTCCAGCTGGCCAGTTCGGCCTTGGTGATGCCATCGACGTTGACGCGGCGCACGTTGCCACCCGCTTCACGGGTGATCTCCGGCCAGTCACTCAGTTTCGGCGGAGTCAGTTCGGCAGGGCCTGAACCATCCAGCTCGAAGTGAACGTGGCGGGTCGCGGCGCAGTTGGGGATCATCACCACCGGCTTGGAAGCGGCGTGAGTCGGCGCAGATTTCACCTTCACATCCAGCACCGTGGTAAGGCCGCCCAAACCCTGGGCACCGATCCCCAGCTTGTTGACCTTGTCGTA
The DNA here is from genome assembly GCF_051919425.1 of Aeromonas sp. 75A. NCBI lineage: Bacteria > Pseudomonadati > Pseudomonadota > Gammaproteobacteria > Aeromonadales > Aeromonadaceae > Aeromonas > Aeromonas sp. 75A. Next base: position 4,546,309 of record NZ_JBQBES010000002.1, read on the forward strand.
GAGTTCGACCCGCAGCTTCTCTTCAGTGGTTTGCGGGCCACGGGCGATCAGCTCCTGAATGTCGATGTGCTCCATCAGGGCCTCTTTGGCCAGCACCGCCGCTTTCTCGGCGGTACCGCCGATGCCGATGCCCAGCATGCCGGGTGGACACCAGCCTGCGCCCATGGTCGGCACGGTTTTCAGTACCCACTCGACGATATCGTCAGAGGGGTTGAGCATCACCATCTTGGATTTGTTCTCGGAGCCGCCGCCTTTGGCCGCGATGCTCACTTCCACCTTGTTGCCGGGGATCATGTCGATATGCACCACGGCAGGGGCGTTGTCTTTGGTGTTTTTGCGACTGCCGGCCGGATCGGCCAGCACGGAGGCGCGCAGCGGGTTGTCAGGATTGGTGTAGGCACGACGGGTCCCTTCGTCCACCATCTCCTGCACTGTCATGTCGCTGTCCCACTGGACCTGCATGCCAATTTTGACGAAACAGGTCACGATACCGGTGTCCTGGCAGAGCGGGCGATGACCTTCGGCGGACATGCGGGAGTTGATCAGGATCTGGGCCAGCGCATCTTTGGCGGCCGGGTTGGCCTCACGGTCATACGCCGCTTTGGCAGCCTGAACAAAATCCAACGGGTGGTAATAGGAGATGTACTGGAGGGCATCTGCGATAGAATCGATGAAATCCTGTTTTTTTATAATGCTCATATCATCCTCACTGGTCCTTGTCTCTGCCACGGAGCAGGGCAAGGGCTTCCATATGATGGGCCGTGCTGACGTGCTGGCTAAAAACTATCAACCAACAAAAAACGAACGACACGGCAGTTTTTTCTTAAGTCACCGACACCTATGATACGCTTGCCCACCAGCACCGACTAGGGTTCGGGAACCAAACTGTTGCCTGTGTAACATAAAATGACGCCAACACTTCATATCCATCATCTAGACCATAGTGCTGAACTCCATCAGCTTTTTGCCCGCCTGCAACATCAGCCGTGGGCCATGTTGCTGGAATCGGCGGGACCACTCGGTGCCGATAACGGCTTTGATATCATCACTGCCGATCCGCTGGCGACCCTCGAAACCCGTGGCGAGGTGACCACTCTGCGTGTCGGAGCGAATATCAGCAAACACCACGAAGATCCCCTCGCCCTGCTGGCCCATACCCAGCAACAGCTGCTGGGGGAGCTGGATCTGTGTGCCACTCACCTGCCCTTTATTGGCGGCGCCCTCGGCCTGTTTGGCTATGATCTGGGCCGTCGCTTCGAGCGACTGCCAGTGCAGGCCGCCGCCGATATCGCGGTGCCAGACATGGCGGTAGGTATCTACGACTGGGCGCTGCTGCGCAATGTGGCGACCGACGACTGGCAGCTTGTGCACTGGGGGGATAAAGCGGGCCTTGCCAAGCGGCTGGCCTGGCTTGAACAGCAGCAGGCCAAACCGGCCCCCACTTTTGCCTTGCAGGGGGCGTGGCAGAGCAATATGAGCCGCGCCGAGTATGGCGAGAAGTTTGCCCGCATTCAGGAATATCTCGCCGCGGGGGATTGCTACCAGATCAACCTGACCCAGCGTTTCAGCGCCCCCTATCAGGGGGATGAGTGGCAGGCCTACTGCCTGCTGGCAACCGCCAACAAGGCCCCCTTCTCAGCCTTTATCCGTCTGCCGGAGAGCGCGCTGCTGAGCCTCTCCCCCGAGCGGTTCCTGCTGCTTGATGGCCGTCATATCGAGACCAAACCCATCAAGGGCACTCGTCCGCGCCACCCTGATCCGGCCATCGATCGGCAAGTCGCGCTGGAGCTGGCGCAGGCGGACAAGGACAGATCAGAGAATCTGATGATCGTTGATCTGCTGCGCAACGATATAGGTCGGGTCAGCCGGCCTGGCTCGGTCAGCGTGCCTCATCTCTTTGCGGTGGAGTCGTTTCCGGCGGTACATCATCTGGTCTCCACCATCCACGGTGAGCTGGATGCACACTGGCAAGGGGTCGATCTGCTGCGGGCCTGTTTCCCGGGTGGCTCCATCACCGGCGCCCCCAAGATCCGCGCCATGGAGATCATCGAAGAGCTGGAGCCCCAGCGCCGCAACGCCTATTGCGGCAGCATCGGCTATCTCAGCCAGCATGGCCGGATGGATACCAGCATCTGCATTCGTACCCTGATCGCCGAAGCGGGTCGCCTGCACTGCTGGGCCGGTGGCGGCATCATCGCCGACTCCGATACCGACAGCGAATATCAGGAGACCTATGACAAGGTCGCCCGCATCCTGCCGCCGCTGTCGGCGCTTTAACCCTCCCCACTGTCAGGTCAACGCACAGGAGAGCTCCCCGCCATGGATCGCCACGAACTGCTGACCCGCTTCCAGTTGCAGCGACCCGCCCCGGCCCATCGCCTCGCCATTGGCGGGCTCAGCCCGGCTGCGGTGTTGATCCCGGTGGTGATGCGCGATGAGGGGCTCAGCGTGTTATTGACCCGGCGCAGCCCCCGGCTGCGTCATCATGGGGGGCAGATCAGCTTCCCCGGCGGGCGACAGGATCCCGGCGACGAAAACCTGATTGCCACAGCGCTGCGGGAGACCGAAGAGGAGCTCGGCATTCCGGCCCGGCTGATTGAAGTGATCGGCACCCTCAACCCGCTCAATACGGTGTCACGATTCGAGGTGCTGCCTGTGCTGGGGCTGCTCGATGGCAACTATCCCCTCATTCTGAGTCCGGATGAAGTAGATCACGCCTTCGAAGTGCCGCTAACCCATCTGCTGGATCGGCGCAACCACATCCCCCTGACCCTTTCCAGAGGGGGGAAAGCGCACACCATCTACTGGATCCCCTGGCAACAGCACTTTATCTGGGGGGCTACCGCCAGCATGATCAACCAGCTAGCCCAGCACCTCGCAAAATAACAATTTACCTACATTTGACTGAGCGAGATTTAATCATTAACACTAAAATAACGTGCCAATTGATAAACAATAATTGAATTTTTCTTGTTTTGATCACATTTCCATAAGAAAGTGCGGTTTTTCGTGCCGTAAAGATGAATTTGATCAACATTTTTGATTAGAAAAACCGTATCCTTGCGCCGACTTAATAAGAACCACACATTCGGGGTGAGATAGATGTCAAACACAGTCACTGGCACGCAGGGAGTTGCGGCGTCAACAGAGCAAGGGATCCGCTCTACTCAAACCACTCGTTGGGAAAAACGCGACTCTACCTGGGTCATCAGTCTGTTCGGGACCGCGGTTGGCGCGGGGATCCTGTTCCTGCCGATCAACGCGGGTATGGGCGGTTTCTGGCCGCTGGTCGTCATGGCGCTGCTGGTAGGTCCCATGACCTATCTGGCACACCGTGGTCTGGCCCGCTTCGTGCTCTCCTCCAAAAAGCCAAATGCAGACATCACCGAAGTGGTGGAAGAGCACTTTGGCGTGGGGGCCGGTAAATTAATCACCCTGCTCTACTTCTTCGCCATCTACCCCATCGTGCTGATCTACGGCGTAGGCATCACCAACACCGTCGAAAGCTTCATGGTCAACCAGCTGCAGATGAGTGCCCCGCCGCGCTGGATCCTCTCCATCGTGCTGATCATGGGCATGATGTCGGTGATGCTGGCCGGTGAAAAGCTGATGCTGAAAGTGACCGAGCTGCTGGTTTATCCGCTGATCGCCATTCTGGCCGGTATCTCTTTGTACCTCATTCCGGACTGGACCGGCGCCGCGCTGGAGCAAGTGCCCTCTGCCAAAGATTTCGCCACCACCCTGTGGCTGACCATCCCGGTACTGGTCTTCTCCTTCAACCACAGCCCGGCCATCTCCAGCTTCTCCCTGGCCCAGCGCCGCGACCACGGCGATCAGGCTGTCGAGAAAGCCGATGCCATCCTCAAGCGTACCGCCATGGTGCTGCTGGGCTTCGTGATGTTCTTCGTCTTCTCCTGCGTCATGAGCCTGACACCGGCCCAGCTGGCAGAAGCCAAGGCCCAGAACATCGCCGTGCTCTCCTATCTGGCGAACCAGCATGCCAGCCCCATCATCTCCTACTTCGGTCCGTTGGTTGCGTTCGTAGCCATCGTATCCTCCTTCTTCGGCCACTATCTGGGTGCCCGTGAAGGTCTGAAAGGGATGATCGTGCAGAACATGCGCAAGTCTGGCAAAGAGCCGAACGCCAAGAAAGTCGAGATGTTCATTATCGCCTTCTTCATCCTGACCCTGTGGGGCACTGCCATTGCCAACCCTTCCATCCTGGGCATGATTGAATCCTTGGGCGGCCCGATCATCGCTACCATCCTGTTCATCATGCCGATGTACGCCATCAAGCGCGTACCGGCTATGGCGAAATATCAGGGCCATATCAGCAACGTCTTCGTTGCAACCATGGGCATGATCGCCATCTCCGCCATCCTCTATCAGCTGGTCGGTTAATCCCCTACCTGCCGCTGATAGCAAAAAGCCAGCCGAACACTCGGCTGGCTTTTTTTATTGCGTTGTCCCGTCCTGAATAGTCTTGCCACTCATCACGCAGTTATTGCAGCCACAGCACCTGAACTCACACAACAACCAAGGAAACAACCCTTATCCGGCAACCACATCATGATGTTTCAGGGCTTCGCACCGAACCTCGACCAACAAAAATGCCAGTCGGGTAAGCGACTGGCATCTCTTGATAAACACGCACTATCTCTGGCTGATTAGAGTGGTTGCGCTTCCAACAGGAACGGCGTGATCCCGTTGATTTCGGGAATACCGAGCACCAGAGTGTCTTTCTGACCATTGCTACCCGGTTTCATGGTCAGATATGCAGTGACACTGGCGTTGCGATCGGCAAATTCGCGCATCCTTTTTTCCCAGAGCCCCTCATAAATTTTTCCCTCTTTGATATCAGCAGGCCCTGTCAAGGTATTGAAACTGCATGACCGATTGTTCCAACCAGTCAACGTCAGCTTGTTCAAACCTTGAGTGTTGGCCTCTGTCTCACCGCTTACAGAACACCCTTCTTTAAACAGGATGGTCAGCTTGATCCCCAAACCATTGTTGCTGCGCTCGGTTTTGAAATCTTGAAACAGTGCACTCTCCCCAAGGTTGTACCAGGAGTCCGCGTTGATAGGCGCAGTGACCATCGGCTGCAATGCCACTTGGCCGCCCCAATTCTGAATAGTGAGTGCAGAATCGATTTTGGCTTTGACGGGTCGATAATCGAGTACCCAGAGTGACTGGCTGCTTCCCGCCGTATCTGGCACAGACGCCACCTTGACCAACCCATCGACATTGGTATTGGACTTTTGCTCAGCCGAGTCGAAGGTACTGGGTTGGCTTTTGTTCACCAGCAACGACAACGTCAGTGGGTAACCCTCACCTTTATTCAGAGAAGAGAAGCCTTGAGGGAAGGTATAAGTGCTGACTGTGGCACTTCTTTTCTCAGCAATGTTCATCGCCCAACCCGTGCCCTCTGTGGACGCCGGATAGACAAGACTGACCGCACGATAACTGTCGTTGACCGGACGGTTGATTAACTGCCCCTGAGCGTCCATCAGGACGGGGAGATAGACGCCAGCCACCGGCAGCGCCCTCGGTTGCGGCTCCGGTGGCGTGGTACCACCACCACCACTATCTCCGCCACCACCACCGCAACCAACCAAACCTAATGCACCAATAATTGCCCACGAAAGCGTAGTTTTTTTCATTATTTAATCTCGTTTTTTAGCCTGAACCTTATTATTCCGCAGCTATTTTAACGGGGCAGCACCCGCACTGTCTGTCGGCTATTTGTAACCAAACATTTCATCAAAATGAATGTTTTCTTGCGCACTCCTCTCCTCAACACATTTAGGCCCGCTGATATAAAAAGCCCCTCACAGAGAGGGGCTGAATCGAAAAATCGAGCTACCGGCTCACGCCTCGCTGCTGGGCAGCGCGGAAGGTTCCAGCAGGGTTTCATCTTCGGCCATGCAAGCAGCGGCGGTGAACAGCACGTCGGTGGAGCTGTTCAGCGCCGTCTCGGCAGAATCCTGCAGCACGCCGATGATAAAGCCGACTGCTACCACCTGCATGGCGATGTCATTGCTGATGCCAAACAGGCTACAGGCCAGCGGGATCAGCAGCAAGGAGCCGCCCGCCACACCGGAAGCGCCACAGGCACTGATGGTGGCGACCACGGAGAGCAGAATGGCCGTTGCCATGTCCACTTCCATCCCCAGGGTATGTACCGCCGCCATGGCGAGCACAGTGATGGTGATAGCGGCACCCGCCATATTGATGGTGGCACCCAGCGGGATGGAGACCGCGTAGGTATCTTTGGGCAGGCGCAGTTTTTCACACAGCGCCATGTTGACCGGAATGTTGGCGGCAGAGCTGCGGGTAAAGAAGGCGGTCACGCCGCTCTCTTTGAGGCAGGTCAGCACCAGCGGATAGGGGTTGCGCTTGATCTTCCAGAAGACGATCAATGGGTTGACCACAAAGGCGATAAACAGCATGCAGCCGATCAGCACCACCAGCAGTTGAGCATAGCCAAACAGGGCATCGAAGCCGGTCTCTGCCAGAGTGGAGGCAACCAGACCCAGGATCCCGAGCGGAGCACAGCGGATCACCGCTTTCACGATGGCGGAGACACCGTGAGACAGGTCAGTGATGAGCGCCTTGGTGCTCTCGTTGGCATGGCGCATAGCGATACCCAGACCGATGGCCCACGCAAGGATCCCGATATAGTTGGCATCCATCAACGCCTTGACCGGGTTGGTCACCACGTTGAACAGCAGGGTCTGCAGTACCTCGGTGATCCCGCCGGGCGGGGTGATCTCGGCAGTATTGGCCACCAGATGGAGGTTGGAGGGGAACAGGAAGCTGGCAATCACCGCGACCACGGCCGCAGAGAAGGTACCAAACAGGTAGAGCGCCAGCAGCGGGCGAATATTGGTCTTCTGACCCTGTTTGTGACCAATGATGGCCGCCATCACCAGTACGAATACCAGCAGCGGAGCTACCGCTTTCAGTGCACCAACGAACAGACTGCCAAGCAGACCTGCCGTTTTCGCCCACTCGGGCGCAAACAGTGCCAGCAAGATACCGAATACCAGACCAACCAGGATCTGGCTGACCAGGCTGGTGCTATTGACCAGCCGAAGGAGGGGGTGTTGTTGTGTCATCAAAAAAGTCCCTAAGCACCGTAGTGCATGAATCATGAGTCCTGTCTGCAACCACTCATCGGGAGACCCCTGTCGCCCGAATGTGGTGTCTGTGGCCAGCCTTCTGTCGGGCCGATCCGCCAGTCACCGGATTGCATGACGGAATATCCCATTCGCCATCTTTTTTTTCCAGAGACTCACCAAAAAATATCCCGTTTCCATCACAAAAAACCGCAACAAAACCTTAACTACAGCGCAACCACCCATTTTTGTACGTTTTATCGACACTCTCTGCCCTCACCCTCACGACCATTCCTGTGTCACCCGTGACCGGCATCGCTGTGCTATCATCCCCCATTTGCCGCGGAGCCTTGCCATGATCCCATCCCTGCTCAACCAATATTTTGGTTTCTCCGCACTCAGGCCAGGTCAGGAAGCGGTGATCAGCCGGGTACTGGCAGGTCAGAGTGCCGCCGCCATCTTTCCCACCGGCTCCGGCAAGTCCCTCTGTTATCAACTGCCGGCCCTCGTCCTGCCTCACCTGACCCTTGTTATCTCGCCGCTGCTGGCGCTGATGCACGATCAGCTCGCCTTCCTTAAAAGCAAGGGAATAAGCGCCGCAACCCTCGACTCAAGCCAGAGCCCGGAGGAGAGCCGACGAGTGATGCAACAGGCACTGGATGGCCAGCTCAAGATCCTGATGATCTCGGTGGAGCGACTCAAGAACGAGCGCTTTCGCCGCTTTATCCAGCAAGTGCCGCTCTCGCTGCTGGTGGTTGACGAAGCCCACTGTATTTCTGAGTGGGGCCACAACTTTCGCCCCGACTACCTCAAGCTGCCGAGCTATCGCCATGACCTGAAGATCCCGCAGGTGTTGCTGCTGACGGCCACCGCCACACCGGCGGTGATTCAGGATATGCAGACCAAATTCGGCATCGCGCCGGAGGGGGTCGTGGTCACCGGTTTCTATCGCCCCAATCTTGATCTGGCGGTCATTCCACTGTCGCCCGACGCGCGGGATAGCTGGCTCACGCAGGAGCTGGCCAACGATCCGGCGGCCCCCACCATCGTCTACGTCACCTTGCAACACACCGCAGAAGCCTGTGCCGAGCAACTCATTAGAGAAGGGATCAACGCCCGCGCCTATCATGCCGGACTCGACTCGGCGCTGCGCAGCCAGATCCAGCACGACTTCATGGCGGGCAAGGTGGACTGCATCGTCGCCACCATCGCCTTTGGCATGGGGATCGACAAAGCGGATATCCGGCGGGTCATTCACTACGATCTGCCCAAATCCATCGAGAACTACAGTCAGGAAATTGGCCGCGCCGGACGGGATGGCCAGCCATCGCGCTGTATTGTGCTGGCCAACCAGAGCCAGCTGCCGGTGCTGGAGAACTTCGTCTACGGCGATACGCCGGATTTGAGTGCCATCCTCCAGCTCCTTGCCATCATCAAGCAGAGCGGGAACGAGTGGGAATTCACCCTGCTGCGCCTCTCCAACGACACCAATATCCGCCAGTTGCCCCTTAAAACCCTGCTGGTCTATCTGGAGATGGCAGGCATCATCACCCCGGCCTATAGCTACTACGCCGACTACCGCTTCAAATTTGTGCTGGATAAAGGCGAGATAGTGAGCCGTTTCAATCCGGATCGCCGCCAGTTTCTGGAGCAGCTGTTCGCCTGCGCTCCACAAGCGCGCAGCTGGTGCACCATGGACTTTGACGCCCTCTGGCAGGGCTATCAGGGGGAGCGGCAGCGGGCCGTTGCGGCGCTCGACTACCTGCAGCAGCAAGGCTGGATCGAACTCGAAAGCAAACAGATGACCGAGGTCTACCGGATCAACCGTCAGGGGTGGGACAACGAGCAGGAAGCAAAAGCCCTGCACGCACTGTTCCTGCAAAAAGAGCAGAGCGAGCTGGCAAGACTGCAAGCCATGCTCAACTTTTTCACCTCAAGTGAGTGCCTGAGCCACCGCCTCGCCCGCTATTTTGCCGATGAGGTGGCGCCGGTTCATTGTGGCCACTGTTCGGTTTGTCGCGGCGAGGTGGCGCATCTCCCGCCCCTGCCCTCGCTGACCATGCCAAACGAGACGGGGATCCGCGCCTGGTGCGATCCGCTGATTGCCAAGACAGGTTCCGTGGATGCTCGTGTTCTGGCCCGTTTCCTGTGCGGTATCGCCACTCCGCTGACCAGCCGGATCAAGGCCAAATCGCTGGCGGGCGCAGGCCAGTTGGCCGCGCACCCGTTTGCCAGCGTCCTGGCGGCAGTGCAACAAGCCTACCCTTGCTAGGTGAGTGCTGGCGGCTTCAATAGCCACCAGCAGAAACAAGCATTTATAGACACAGAAAAAGAAGACCCTCGCGGTTGCGAGGGTCAAGCCAACGGAAACGTGCTTAAACAGAGCTTGGTGAGGCAACAGTCAACTCTCTTGCTAAAGCATCTTGCTGCTCACACCTCGCCAATCTAGGGCACTCAAATTGTAGCGTCAATGTAAAAATTAGAGCCAAAACTCCAAAAAAAGTGATTTACGTTGACGTTCACGTAATTACATTCTCATCCATAACCCCGCCAACCCGCAGCCCCATTGCCTTTCGTCAAACCCCTTAATCTTTTCGCAATAAGTTCCCTCTTTCCCATAAACATTTATTTTTTATGTCTTTGACATTTACCTCACTATCGTGGCAAAAATAATTTAACAGTCAGTAACATAGCGGTGTTGTTGACTGACCCTCCCCGCACAAGGATCGGGCAGGTTTCTTCAGAATTTAACCTATCAACCGTGATGGATTACTGGAGTCTGTTGACTAGGCTTTAAAAGCGCACAACACAAAAGCAGTCATCCACTTTTTTCAGGGTAAGCGACTATAACGAGGGCAAAGTTATGGGCATATTCGAGCATTACCAACAGCGATATGAAAAAGCGAGAGAAGAGGAATATACCATCCAGGAGTTCCTGGATATGTGTAAGCAGGATAAAGCCTGCTACGCCTCCGCAGCCGAACGTCTGCTGACCGCCATCGGTGAGCCGGAGATGGTAGACACCTCAGCCAACCCCAGACTGAGCCGACTCTTCTCCAACCGCGTCGTGGCACGCTATCCCGCCTTCAAGGATTTCTACGGGATGGAAGAGGCTATCGAACAGATCGTCTCCTACCTCAAACACTCCGCCCAAGGGCTGGAGGAGAAGAAACAGATCCTCTATCTGCTGGGCCCCGTTGGCGGCGGTAAATCCTCGCTGGCAGAGAAACTCAAATCCCTGATGCAGAAGGTGCCCATCTATCGCATCAAGGGCTCACCAGTCAATGATCACCCCTTCTGCCTGTTCGATATCGAAGAGGATGGGGAGATCCTGGAGAAAGAGTACGGCATCCCGCGCCGTTACCTGCGTCCCATCATGTCCCCCTGGGTGGCCAAACGCCTGCACGAGTTTGGCGGCGACATCACCAAGTTCAAGGTGGAGAAAGTCAATCCTTCCATTCTCGATCAGATTGCCATCGCCAAAACGGAACCGGGTGATGACAACAACCAGGATATCTCCTCACTGGTCGGCAAGGTCGATATCCGCATGCTGGAGCACTTCGCCCAGGATGACGCCGATGCTTACTCCTACTCAGGCGCGCTGTGTAAAGCGAACCAGGGGGTTATGGAGTTTGTGGAGATGTTCAAGGCGCCCATCAAGGTGCTGCACCCGCTGCTGACAGCAACCCAGGAGGGTAACTACAACGGCACCGAGGGGCTCTCCGCCCTCCCCTTTGACGGCATTCTGCTGGCCCACTCCAACGAATCCGAGTGGCAGCAGTTCCGCAACAACAAGAACAACGAGGCCTTCCTCGACCGGGTTTATATCGTCAAGGTCCCTTACTGCCTGCGCGTCTCGGAAGAGGTGAAGATCTACGAAAAACTGTTGGTCAACAGCGAATTGACCGAGGCCAAATGCGCTCCGGGCACGCTCGAGCTGCTGGGCCAGTTCTCTGTGTTGTCACGGCTGAAAGAGCCGGAAAACTCCAGCATCTACTCCAAGATGCGGGTCTATGATGGCGAGAGCCTCAAAGACACCGATCCCAAGGCGAAGAGCTATCAGGAGTATCGCGACTACGCCGGTGTGGACGAGGGGATGAATGGTCTCTCTACTCGCTTTGCGTTCAAGATCCTCTCCCGCGTCTTCAACTTCGACCACGCGGAAGTGGCCGCCAACCCGGTGCATCTCTTCTATGTGCTGGAGCAGCAGATCGAGCGCGAGCAGTTCCCGCAAGAGCTGCACGATCGCTACCTTGAGTTCATCAAGGGCTATCTGACCCCGCGCTATGTGGAGTTCATCGGCAAGGAGATCCAGACCGCCTATCTCGAGTCCTACTCCGAGTACGGTCAGAACATCTTCGATCGCTACGTCACCTACGCCGACTTCTGGATCCAGGATCAGGAGTACCGTGACCCCGAAACCGGCCAGCTGTTTGACAGAGCGTCTCTCAACAGCGAGCTGGAGAAAATTGAAAAACCCGCCGGGATCAGCAACCCGAAGGATTTCCGCAACGAAATCGTCAACTTCGTGCTGCGTGCCCGGGCCAACAATGCAGGCCGTAACCCCAACTGGACCAGTTACGAGAAGCTGCGCACCGTGATCGAGAAGAAGATGTTCTCCAACACGGAAGAGCTGCTGCCGGTTATCTCCTTCAACAGCAAAACCTCGGCCGAGGAGCAGAAGAAGCACGATAACTTTGTCGAACGGATGATGGAGAAAGGCTACACCCGCAAACAGGTGCGACTGCTCTCCGAATGGTATCTCAGGGTACGCAAGTCATCCTGACCCTGACTGTTCAAGGGGGAGTTATGGCGCATTTTATCGACCGCAGGCTCAACGGCAAAAACAAAAGCGCTGTCAATCGGCAGCGCTTCATCCGCCGCTACAAGAAGCAGATAAAACAAGCGGTCTCGGATGCTGTCTCCAAGCGCAGCATTCAGGACGTAGACAAGGGCGAGAGCATCAGCATCCCGACCAAGGATATCGGCGAGCCCCATTTTCATCAGGGGCACGGCGGTAAACGGGAGATGGTGCATCCCGGCAATGATCAGTTCGTCTCCGGCGACAAGATTGACCGTCCCAAAGGAGGGGGCGGCGGACAGGGTTCCGGCGAGGGACAGGCATCCAATCAGGGGGAAGGGGCCGATGATTTTGTGTTCCAGATCTCCAAGGATGAGTATCTCGATCTGTTGTTTGAAGATCTGGAGCTGCCCAGGTTGCAGAAAACCCAGCTCAATCAGCTGATGGAGGTGAAAACCTATCGGGCGGGCTACACCTCCAACGGGGTGCCCGCCAACATCAACGTGGTGCGTTCCCTGCAAAATTCGCTGGCACGTCGCATGGCGCTGCAAGCAGGCAAGAAACGCCAATTGCATGAACTGGAAGATCGGCTGGCCCTGCTGGCCACCGATCCCAACGAACACTTTGCCGAAATAGCCCTGCTCGAGAAGGAGATCAGGGAGCTGAAACGACGGATCGATGCGGTACCGTTTATTGACACCTTCGATCTCAAGTTCAACAACTTCGTCAAACGGCCCGTCCCTTCCAGTCAGGCGGTGATGTTCTGTCTGATGGATGTCTCGGGCTCCATGGATCAGGCCACCAAGGAGATGGCCAAGCGTTTCTATATCCTGCTCTATCTGTTCCTGAGCCGGACTTACAAGAACGTCGAGGTGGTCTATATCCGCCACCACACCCAGGCCAAGGAGGTGGACGAACACGAGTTCTTCTACTCCCAGGAGACCGGCGGCACTATTGTCTCCAGCGCCCTCAAGATGATGAATGACATCATCAACGAGCGTTACCCCGCCAACCAGTGGAACATCTATGCGGCGCAGGCGTCGGATGGTGACAACTGGGCTGATGACTCGCCGCAATGCCGGGAGATCCTGGTGCGGGACATCATGCCAAGGGTGCGGTACTACTCCTACATCGAGATCACTACCCGTGCCCACCAGACCCTATGGCACGAATATGAGTCGGTAGCCAGCCAGTTCCCCCACTTTGCGATGGAGCACATTCGCAAGGTCGAGGATATCTATCCGGTGTTCCGCGAGCTGTTCAAGAAACAAGCGGCGTGAGGAGGTCACATGATCGAAACAGAAAAACGTGTAGCGCCACTGGATGACGGACCAGACTGGAACTTCGATCTGCTGGAGACCTATCACCAGGAGATCGCCCGGGTCGCCCGTTTCTACAAACTGGACACCTACCCCAACCAGATCGAGGTGATCACCGCCGAGCAGATGATGGATGCCTACTCCAGCGTCGGCATGCCTATCGGCTATCAGCACTGGTCGTTCGGCAAGCGCTTTATCCATACCGAGCGCAACTACAAGCGCGGCCAGATGGGGCTGGCCTACGAGATCGTCATCAATTCCGATCCCTGCATCGCCTACCTGATGGAGGAGAACACCATGCCGATGCAGGCACTGGTGATGGCCCACGCCTGCTACGGTCACAACTCCTTCTTCAAGAACAACTACCTGTTCAAGGCCTGGACCGATGCCTCCTCCATCATCGACTACCTGCTGTTCGCCAAGAACTACATCACCCAGTGCGAAGAGAAGCACGGTATCGAGGCGGTGGAGCAGTTGCTCGACTCCTGCCATGCCCTGATGAACTTCGGGGTCGATCGCTACAAGCGTCCCCAGAAGATCTCGATGGCCGAGGAGAAACGGCGTCAGAAGGCACGGGAAGATTATCTGCAGACTCAGGTCAACGAGCTGTGGCGTACCCTACCCAAGCAGCATAAAGCCGCGGGGGTAGAGGACAGGCGCTACCCCGCCGAGCCCCAAGAGAACATTCTCTACTTCATCGAGAAGAATGCCCCCTTGCTGGAGCCCTGGCAGCGGGAAGTGGTGCGCATCGTGCGCAAGATCAGCCAGTATTTCTATCCGCAAAAGCAGACCCAGGTGATGAACGAGGGGTGGGCCACCTTCTGGCACTACACCATCCTCAATCACCTCTATGACGAGGGCAAGCTGAGCGATCGCTTCATGATGGAGGTGCTGCACAGCCACACCAATGTGGTCTATCAACCGGCTTACAACAGTCGCTACTACTCGGGGATCAACCCCTATGCGCTGGGGTTTGCCATGTTTACCGACCTGCGCCGCATCTGCGAGAACCCGACCGAGGAGGATAGATACTGGTTCCCCGACTATGCCGGCAGCAACTGGGTCGAAACCCTCCACTTTGCCATGCAGAACTTCAAGGACGAGAGCTTTATCAGCCAGTTCCTGAGTCCCAAGGTGATGCGCGACATGAAGCTGTTCGCTATTGATGACGATGATCTGAAGAACTATCTGAAGGTCTCCGCCATTCACAATGACGAAGGCTATCGTCAAGTGCGCAATACTCTGTCGGCCCAGTACAACCTCAGCAATCTGGAGCCCAACATTCAGGTGTACAACGTCGCCGTGAAGGGGGATCGCTCCCTTACCCTGCGCTATGTGCCCCACAACCGCATCCCCCTTGGCGACTCTCGCCATGAGGTGCTCAAACACCTCCATCAACTGTGGGGATTCGACGTGGTGCTGGAGCAGGATAACGGCGAGCTGCCACCCGATATCATAGGTCGTTGCCCGGAGCGCAAACCGGGGATCTGATCCGTGACGTGATATCTCGACGGCCCACTTCAGTGGGCCGTTTTTTATCAGCGTTTGCCTCTGCCTGCATCATCGCAGCACAACCTGAACAAATCACAACATAGAAAGAGGCCCGCATGGTCTGCGGGCCTCTTTGCCTTGCGTTCGATCAGCAGCAGTTATCAGTAGAAGGTCTGCTGCTCTGCGGCCATCGCCTTGAGACGGGCACAGGGGGCGAACCGGTCGCCGTGGCGCTTCTGGTAATACTCCAGACGGCCAACCAGATGATCGATCCCGAGCGTGTCCATATAACGGAACGGGCCGCCAAGGAAAGGCGGGAAACCAATGCCGAAGATGGCGCCGATATCGCCATCACGGGCCGACGCCACCACACCGCTATCCAACGCCATGGCCGCTTCGTTGAGCATCAGCAACACGCAGCGCTCGGCGATTTCCTGACGAGCCAGCTTGGCAGACGGCTTGATACCGAGCACGCCATAGACGCTCTCGTCCACCGTCTTCTTGCCCTCTTTGCCGGTCAGCTTGTTACGCGGTGCCGCCTTGCCATAGAGGTAGAAGCCCTTGCCATTCTTCCGTCCCTTGCGATCGTTTTGCAGCAGCTTGTCGAACGCCTTGGGCGCCTGGAACTGCTCGCCGCCCAGCTCTTTCTCGAGGATTGGGGAGATCTTGGCGCCCACATCGATACCGACCTCATCGAGCAAGGTGATGGGGCCAACCGGGAAGCCAAAGTCCAGCAGCGCGCTATCCAGCACCTCTACCGGCTCCCCTTCCAGCACCAGTCGCGCCGCTTCATTCATGTAGGGCGCCAGGATGCGGTTGACGTAGAAACCGGCTTCGTCCTTCACCACAATAGGCGTTTTACCCTGAGCACGGGCAAAAGCCAGGGTGGTGGCGACCGTCTCGGCACTGGTGCCAGCGTGGGGGATGATCTCCGCCAGTGGCATCTTGTCCACCGGGCTGAAGTAGTGCAGCCCCACGACTCGCTCTGGGTGCGCCGCCTCTGCCGCAATCTGGTTGATGGGCAGAGAGGAGGTATTGGAGGCAAACACTGTGTGCTCACCGCACTCACGCTCTACGTCTTTCACCATCTGGTGTTTGAGCGCGAGATCTTCAAACACCGCCTCCACCACCATGTCGACCCGGTGGAAACCGGAGTAATCGAGGGTGCCGGTCAACAGGCTCATCTGCTTTTCCAGCTCGCTGCGCAGAATGTGACGACGCTTGAGCTTCTTGGCCAGAATGTCATAGCTGTAGCGCATGGCATTGCCGATGCCACTACTTGCCACATCCTTGATCCGCACCGGCACGCCCGCCTTGGTAGCTGTGACGAACGCAATGCCGCCCCCCATCAGACCACCGCCCAGCACGGCGGCATGGGCCACCTTGCGCGGCTCGGCCCCCTGATAGGTGACCTCTTTCTTCATCTCGGTGGTGGCAAAGAAGATGGAACGCAGGGCCGCAGACTCGGCTGTCATCACCAGCTCGCCAAAGTGGCGGCATTCAGCGGCCAGACCGGCTTTCATCCCCTCCTCCACGCCTATGCGCACCACCTCGAGGATCCGCTCCGGCGCCGGGTAGTTGCCACGGGTCTTGGCTTTCACCCCCTTGCTGGCTTGATCGAACAGCACCTTGCGACCCAGCTTGTTGGTCTCCAGCACCTTGCCCTGCAGATCCCGTTTCAACTGATGGCGCGGTTTGCCCTTCTTGGCCAGCTTGATGGCGGCATCCAGCAAAATGGACGGCGGCACCACATCGTCCACCAGCCCCAATTTCTTGGCTTGTTTGGCCCGCACCTGCTTGCCGGTCAGCATCAGATCCAGCGCCTTGGCCACCCCGATAAGGCGCGGCAGACGCTGGGTACCGCCAGAGCCCGGCAGCAGGCCAAGCTGCACTTCCGGCAATCCCAGCACAGATTTGCCATGATCGGTCACCACCCGACCATGACAGGCCAGCGCCAGCTCCAACCCGCCTCCGAGGCAGGGGCCGTGAATGGCGGCGATCACCGGAATGGTCAGCCCCTCGATCTCGGCAAAGATCTCCTGCCCTTCTCGTGACAGGGTCTCGGCATCCTTGGCACTGGTGCAGGCGGCCAGCATGGTAATGTCAGCGCCGGCGATGAAGGAGTCCTTCTTGCCGGAAGTGATCACCAGACCGATCAAATCCTTGTTGCGTTTCACTTCGGCCAGCACGGTGCGGATCTCCTCCACAAAGGCGGCCTTCAGGGTATTCATGCTCTCGCCCGGCACATCCATGGTGAGGATGCCGATGCCATCTTTGCGAACATCCAGCGAAAAAGTCTTAGCGCTCATCATTCAACCTCCAACACCATAGCCACGCCCAATCCACCCGCCGCACAGGCGGTGTTGAGCCCCAGTCCCCCGCCGCGACGACGCAGCTCGTGCAGGGTCTGGGTGATCATCCGCGCACCGGTCGCGGCAAAGGGGTGGCCATAGGCCAGCGAACCGCCGAGGACGTTGAACTTCTCCATGTCCACCTCGCCGATGGCCTGATCGCGGCCCAGCTTGTCACGGGCAAACTCGTGGCTTGAGAACATCTTGAGGTTGGCCAGCGTCTGGGCGGCAAAGGCTTCGTGCATGTCGATCAGGGTCAGATCGCTGAGCGTGATACCGGCTCTGTCCAGCGCCAGCGGCGTAGCGTAGGAGGGCCCCATCAGCATGTCTTGCCACACATCGATGGCCGAGAAGGCGAAGCTGCGGATATAGCCAAGCGGTTCGAGGCCCAGCTCTTTCGCCCGACCTTCGCGCATCAACAGCACGGCAGCGGCACCATCGGTCAGCGGGGTGGCGTTGGCTGCAGTGACTGTGCCATGGACTCGGTCAAACACCGGCTTGAGCTTGGCGTAGCTCGCGAGATCCGAGCTTTCACGGATATTGTTGTCCCGCTCGAGCGGCGACTTGTAAGGCGGTACATGAGCGGTAAACACCTCACCGCTGAGCTTGCCATCGGCCCAAGCCTGCGCGGCCAGGGTGTGGGAGCGATGAGCCAGCGCATCTTGCGCCTCGCGGCTGATCTGGTGGCTCTTGGCCATCTGCTCAGCGGTCTGCCCCATGGAGAGGCCGGTCGAATATTCCGCCACGGCAGGCGGCACCGGCAGCAGGTCCTTGACCCTCAATGTCCGCAGAATATTGAAGCGCTGCTGCAGATTACGCGCCTTGTTGAGATCCACCAGGGCGCGGGCCAGCTTCTTGCTCACTCCGATAGGCAGTACGGAGGAGGAGTCAGCGCCGCCGGCGATGGCGATGTCTACCGTACCGGCCATGATGGATTCGGTGACGTTGGCCACCGCCTGAAAGCTGGTGGCGCAGGCGCGGGAGACGCTATAGGCATCGGTATTGACGCTCATGCCGGTACCGAGCACGATCTCGCGGGCAATATTGGGGGCTTCCGGCATCTGAACCACCTGACCAAACACCAGCTGGTCGATAAGCTTGGGATCGAGATCGGTACGGGCGAGCATCTCGCTCACCACCAGTTTGCCGAGATCGACTGCAGGCACGCCATGAAAGGCGGTGGCCTGCTTGGCAAAGGGGGTACGCAGCCCCGCCACGACGGCAATCCGTTCGCCCTGGCGAGTCGTCAGTTTCAATGGCTGTTTCATCCTGGCTCCTTGGTTTAAAAGGCAGAGGTCTGACCTCATTGCGCCACATCTTAACAATCCAATCACAAGTTTCATACAGCTGATTGAAACTAAATTAAGCACGGCAAGGCCCCTTTGCTCGCCCTTGGGAAGCAACTGGAGTATAAAAAGATCAACTTCCATAAAAACAACGGGTTTATCGCATGGCAGCGGCCGAGTTCAGAGCACTTAGGGACTATCTTGGCAGTCAGATACTGGGGCAGGAGGAGCTAATCGAAGGGCTCCTGATTGCCCTGTTATGTGAAGGACATGTGTTAATCGAAGGGGCCCCCGGGCTGGCCAAAACCCGCGCCGTCAAGGCGCTCGCTGGCGCCGTCGAGGGACGCTTTGCCCGTATCCAGTTTACCCCCGATCTGCTTCCTGCCGATCTCACCGGCAGCGAGGTGTTTCACCCGCAGGATGCTAGCTTTGTATTCCAGCCCGGCCCCCTGTTCAACCATCTGGTGCTGGCGGACGAGATCAACCGGGCGCCGGCCAAGGTGCAATCTGCACTACTGGAAGCCATGGCCGAACACCAGATCACCGTGGGCAAAAAGAGCTGGCGGCTGCCACCTCTCTTTATGGTGGCCGCCACCCAGAACCCTATCGAGCAGGAGGGAACCTATCCCCTGCCGGAGGCGCAGCTCGACCGCTTTCTGCTCAAGTTGATGGTGGATTACCCGAGCCCCACCATGGAGCTCGCCATCTTGCAGCTCAACGCCAGCGGGGAACAGCTTGGTGCGGCGCCAGTGACCCTGAGCCAGACCACCTTGCAACGTGCCCGCAGCGAAGTGCTGGCGGTGACCATGCAAAGCCGACTGGAGCACTATCTGGTGGAGCTGGTCTGCGCCACTCGCCCGGGCAGCGGCCTGTGCCCTGCCCTTGAGCCACTGATTGCCGTGGGGGCCAGCCCCCGCGCCACACTTGGGCTGGCTCGCTCCGCCCGCGCCCGCGCCTGGCTCGCCGGACGTGATTATGTGCTGCCGGAAGATATCCAGCTGCAAGCCTATCCTGTGCTGCGCCACCGCCTTATACCCAGCTATCAGGCACTGGCCGACAATCTGGATAACGATATCCTGATCGCCCAACTGCTGGATCAGGTGCCATGCCCCTAGATCCCGGTCTGCATCCCGATATCGCCCTGTCGCTGCCACGGCTGCTCAATATCCGGCTATGGGCCAAGGCCAGGAAGCCACCTCACGCAGGCAGAAGCAGCAGCGAACGCGGCAAACCGGGCCGCTCTCCCGGACTCACGTTTCGAGAGCTGCGCGCCTATCAGGCGGGTGACGAGGTACGCCATATCGACTGGCGAGTGACCGCACGCCTCGGTCGTCCCTATACCCGCCTTTATAGCGAGGAGCTCGATCAGGCGCACTGGTTGCTGCTCGATCTCTCTCCTGCCATGTATTTCGGCTCTACACGGCAGCTCAAGGCACGACTGGGGTGCGAGCTGGCAGCCGCCCTGATCTGGCAAGGGGAGCAGCAGCACAACACCCTGATCTGCCACGGGCTTATCCCCCATCACCAGAGCCAGCGCGGCAGCGTGCTGCCCCTGCTAGAATCCCTCTGCCATCACTACCAGCAAGGGCTGGCACGCCGCCCCCTCTCTCACTCGCTGGCCGACACCTTGTCCGGCGTGAAGCTACCTCACGGAGCCAAGCTGACGATCATCACCGATCACAGACCCTGCGAGTCGGTACTCTGTCAGCAATTGCAACTGCTCTCCCGCCGCCACGATATTCACTATTGGCAGATCCGTGACCCCCTCGAGGCAGCCCTTCCCTCTAATGGCCAACTGCCGGTGGCCATTGATCGGCCAGGGCAACACTATCAGGGCTGGCTGGATGGGGGCCATGCCGGTTTCTCCCGCCGCTACCAGCAAGCTGCCGAACAGCAACTGACCCACGGCAAGCAGCAGTTGCTGCCGCTGGTACAGCGCCTCTACCTGCTCGATAACGGCCAGACGCTGCAACAACAGTGGCAGGAGGGGTTATGTCATCAGGGATGATCTCCCCCGCCGAGCTCGACAGCGCCAGTCCCGCCTCCGAGGCCATCACTCCGCCATTGGCCGCCCTGATGCGCGACATCCACCCTGGGCCGGATCTGATTGAACAGAGTCTTGATCCCAGAGTGCAGGCGCTATTGTGGCTCCTGATCGCCGGTTTTCTTCTGCTGCTGCTCGTCCTGATTGCCAAGAGGGTGATACGTTACCGCCGCTGGTGTCGCCAGCTGGAGGGGGATCCGGCGCTGCTGGTGGTGCAAATACAGGAGGCCCTGCGTCATGAAGCGCTACAGCGCTGGCCCGAGGCGCGCCAACTGCAAGGTGAGGCGTGGCTCGCCTTCATCGATCGCCACGGCGGCAGCGATTTTAGCCAGTTCTCGTCTCACTGGAGCAGTTGGCTCTATGGCAGCCAGAACCCGACTCGCGAGCAGTGCGAACAACTCCGGCAACATTATCGCCGTTGGGGTCAAACCCTCTTCTTCCAGCTCGCCCCCCGCTCGAGGCGTAAAACCGCGCGGAGGCATCCATGATCCTGGCCTGGCCCTGGTTTGCGCTGGCGCTGGTGCTGCCCTTGCTGGTGCGCTTCGGCTTGCCGCCCCTGCGCCACGGCTATCTGGCTCACCCCGGGTTTGCGCTGCTGCGTCCTCAGGCCGGATTACCGCTCTGGCGCGCCATGCTGCTCTGGTGCGCCCTTATCCTCGCCCTCTGCCGCCCCCAGTGGTGGGGAGAACCGGTTATTCAATATGAAGGGAGTCGGGATCTGCTGCTGGCGGTGGATCTGTCAGACAGCATGCGCACCCCTGATATGCTCGATAACGGCGAGCAGCAAGCACGGCTGACTGCGGTGCGCCAGCAGATCAAGGCGCTGCTCGCCAAACGGGCCGGAGACAGGGTGGGCCTCATCGTCTTTGCCGATCACGCCTATCTGCTCTCTCCCCTCACTCAGGAGATCCCTGCGTTGTTGACCTTGAGCGACGAGCTCGATTTTGATCTGGTCGGCCGAACCACCGCCCTTGGCGAAGCAATCCAGCTGGCACGTCAGCATGGGGATCCGGGTCGCCCCACCGCCCTGCTGCTGGTCACTGATGGCCGCAATACCGCAGGCAATGCCGACCCGCTGCAGGAGGCCAAACTCGCCGCGGCACAGGGAATAAGGATCTACACGCTGGGGGTCGGGGCCGATCCCGATACCTTTATCCAACCCTACGATGAGGCGGGCAGCGGTCAGGCCGATCCCAGCAGCGAACTGGACGAGCCGCTCCTGAAAGAGCTGGCACAGACAGGCCAAGGGCGTTACTTTCGGGCACGCACCCAAAGCGATCTCGATGCCATCAACGCGACTCTCAATGCCCTTGAACCTGCCCCCATGCCGATTGCCCAGTACCAGCCGGTGATCGAGCTCTACCCCTGGCCGTTGGCACTGCTTTGTGGCTTGCTGCTTCTGCCGTCAGGGCACGGCAGGCTGGAGTTTCGCATGGTGCGTAGCTGGCTGACACGAGGTGCACGCAGATGGATCTGATCTTGCTCCGCCCCCTGTGGCTGATCGCACTCATCCCCTGGCTCTGGCAAGGGTGGCGCCAGCGTCGCCAGCCCCCGCTGCTCGCACCTGCGATGCAGGCTTATCTGCTGCCAGCCTCACGTCCTCAGCGCCCCTGGCTCTGGCTGGCAGCCCTGCCCGTGATTTTGGCCCTGAGTGGCCCCGCACTGCGCGGCGAGCTGCAACAGCAGCCTGCGGCGCCGCTCGATATCTGGCTGCTCGACTTGTCACGCTCGATGACCGCCACCGACCTCAAACCGGATCGGGCGACCCGGGTCAGATGGCAGTTGCAGCAGCTGCTGCGCCACGCCAAGGGTGAACGCATTGCGCTGATCCTCTACGCAGGCGATGCCTACCTCGCCATGCCGCCCACCCGGGATCATCAGGCCCTTTCGCTGCTGCTGCCCGACTTGCGCCCCGATATCATGCCGTTGCAGGGCAGCAACCCGGCACGGGCGGTGGAACTTGCCATGAAGCAGCTGGCCCCTGGAGAACAAGCCCGTCTGCTGCTGATCACCGACGACCTCACCCAGAATCAGATGACCCAAATCGCCGCCCTGTGGCCCTGTCAGCAACGCCTTCTTTGCCGCGACACCCAGTCGGCACGCCTCGATATTCTGCTTGCCAGCAGCGGTCAACCGGCCCCCATGCCCGCCATTCCGGCCAATGAGTTGGGGTTTGCCACCCGCATGCCCGCGCAGTTGCCCGCCCCCGATAGTCAGGCCATTGCCGCACTGGCCAATCGCCTCGGCGGTGAGCTGCAATGGCTTGATAGCGATGTCCCTCACTTTGCACCGCTGCCCACCACCACCTCGGCCCTCACCCCGGCACCACTGGATCTTGGCCCCTGGCTGCTGATCCCCTTGTTACCACTGGCCTTGCTGGCCAGAGTCGGCGCCCGGTTGATGATGGCGCTGATGGTGGGAGCTCAGCTGCTTGCGCCACAAGATCTGCAAGCAACAGAGAGGGGGGATCTGCAAGCGATGCAGGCTTATCAAGAGGGGGATTTTCAGCGGGCGGCCCGCACCTTCAACGATCCAGTCTGGCGCGGCAACGCCTGGTATCGGGCTGGTGCCTACCGGCAAGCCATCGCAGCCTATCAGGAAGCGACGAGCGCCACCGCCCACTACAACCGCGGCAATGCCCTGCTGCAACTGGGGGAGTTTGCGGCCGCCAAAGAGGCCTATCTGGCCGCTCTGGCGCTTGAACCCGGCCATGAAGATGCGCTCTATAATCTCTCTCTGTTGCAAGGCGGAGCGGCTGCTGCTCCCGATACCAGCAACAGCAAGCAGCCCAAGCCATCGGCTGAACAGCAGGCAGCAGCAATGCCCCTGCCACCCTCTCCCCCGGTGTTGCTGCTGGAACAGCGACTGCGTAAAGAGGCGCTGCGCCGGGACCTTATCAAGGTGGAGGAGCCCTGGTGACGCGGGCAGGATGGGGGCTGTTGCTCGCACTGGCGAGTCCACTTTGCTGGGCCCTGCCCCCTCGGGCAGAGCTGCTGCCGGGGGCCGATCCCAGCGATTGGCTGCTGATCATCGAAGCGGATGGCGAGCGCCAGAGCAGCGAACTGGAGATCACCCCCTTACTGCGCCAGTTTGCAGTGGGCAGAGTGACCATGAGCCGGGTCACGACCCCGGTACAACAACTGACTCGCTGGCAGATCCCGCTGCACCAGAGCGACTCACCCGCTTATACAAAGGTGGTGATTGCCCCGCTCAAGCTGGGAAATGAGTTCACCCCCTCGCTCACCCTGCCATTGAGAGAGGTGAACACAGTGGCGCTGCCACAACCCGCAGCCCCCTCGCCCCTCGAGATGCAGGCCAGCCTTGATCATCAGGGCCCGCTCTATCCCGGCCAGCCGGTGATCTACCGGTTGACACTGTGGCTGCCTACCAGCATGCAAAACCCGGCCCTGAGCGAGCTCAGCTCTGCCCACTTCACCATCCGTCGCCTCGGTAGCGACGAGTGGATCGCCCCTGCTCAGGCAGGTCTGCCCGGCAGGCTCACCCGCAGCTGGCTTATTCAGGCAAAAGCGCCGGGACTCTGGTACCTCGACTCACCCCGCTTGCAGGGGCAGCTCACGCCGCAAGGGGGCAAGCCGCAAAAACTCTCGGCCCGTGCGGCACCGCTAGAGGTGAGGATCGACAAAGCCCCCGCCACACCGGTGGCCACCCGGCTGACTCTGAGTCAACGGCTTGAAACGGCCTCCACGGGGGAAGTGGGTGAACCACAGATCCGTATCCTCACCTTGACCATGGAGAATGGTGACAGCGGCCAGATACAGCTTGCCCACCTGATGGCCCATCAACTGCCAAACGGCATACAGGCACATCCCGATGGCGAGCAACAGCAGGAGCGTTACCGAGATGGCAAGCTGTTGTTTGAGCGACAGTGGCGCCAGACTCTGGTCGCGGAGCAGAGCGGTGACTACCAGCTTCCCCCCATTGATCTGCCCTGGTTTAATACCCAAAGCGGCCGGATTGAGCAGGCCAGCCTGCCTGCCATCACGCTGACGTTTCAGGCAACAACAAATCGGCAACCTAATCAGCAGACATCGCAGGTGGCACTGCGAGAAAGCCTTTGGTGGGTCGTGCTGGCCGTGGCGCTGCGTACGCTATGGCGCCACTGGCCCCGCTGGCGCGCCTTCTATCAACTGCAACGTGCCCTTGCCCAACACCAGCCGGATGCCAGTCGCAAGGCACTGATCCGATGGGCGACCTTGCGCTGGCAGGTCTCCTATTATCAATTAGGCCAGTTGCCCGACGCTGGGCATAATCGGCTCGGCAACGCGCTCGCCGCACTCGAGCGAGCCTGTTTTGCACGGCCCTCTTCTGGCCCGCCCATCGAGTGGCGCGCTCTGGCGCGTACCCTCAGGGCTGATGAAACGGACGGTATTGCATACCTGATTTACCTGCTGGCGCTCGGGAGTTCCCGCTCCCGCCGCTACGCGCCCTGACAAGGATTGCCCTATGGCACTGCTGTTTTTTAGAAAAAAACGTGCTCAGCAGCATATTGGTGGAAATGATCCGGCCACTTCGCCGGTCTCTGATCCCATGGCTGACAAACAAACCAAATTTGAAGCACTGGTTCATGCACTGCATGGCGATCTCTACCGGTATGCCTACTGGCTGACCCGGGACCCCAACGTGGCGGAAGATCTGGTGCAAGAGACCTTCCTTCGTGCCTGGAAGGCTATCGACACCCTGCAGGATGACAAGGCGGCCAAGGGGTGGCTGATCACCATCCTCAGACGGGAGAACGCCCGCCGCTTTGAACGTAAACAGCTGGAGCTGGTGGATCTCGACGATCACCCTCAACCCCAGCACGATGCGCTGCACAGCGAACAGGAGATGGAGAACGAGTGGTTGCACCGTCACATCGCCCGGTTGCCCGAGGAGTATCAGGAGCCACTGCTGCTGCAAGTCGTGGGAGGATTCAGTGGTGAGGAGATTGCCGAGATGCTCGGCCTCAACAAGAACACCGTCATGACCCGACTGTTTCGCGCCCGCAACCAGATCAAGGAGGCGATGGAGCAGAAGAACCAAGCAAGAGGACACGGACATGGATGAACTCGAATTTCGCCGCAACGCCATGATCCAGCCCAACGATCAACAACCGGACTTTCTCAAAACCGCTGAAGCAAGCCAGGCCAATCGGAACTACCTCGACGAGATGAAGCAGTTCGACAGAAGCCTCAAGCGTGCCATGCAGGTAGAGGTTCCCGCCGGACTGGCCGAGCGGATCCTGCTCAGGCAAGCCATGCTGCAAGACAGTGATGCGCCAGATGATATGCCGCCATCACGACCCCTTGGCACGGCGCCAGTCAAGCTCCGGACATCAACATTCTGGCGCCAGATCGCCCTGGCTGCATCGGTCGCCTTCCTGCTGGGAATGAGCACCCGCTGGATCACGCTGCCAGAAACGGCTCCTGCGGCCCTCTCCCTCGCACAGGTGGCGATGGCTCATGTCTATGGCGAAGAACCCTTTATTGAAGGTGTCGATGAGCAGGTCAATCTGCATAACATCAATGCCAAGATGGAGAAGTATGGCGCCACCTTAAGCGGGATGGATGGGCTCAAGGTGACCTATGTCAATCACTGCTCGTTTTATCAGGGACCAGCCTTGCACATGGTGATCCAGGGAAAGATGGGGCCAGTCACTCTCTTTTTAGTGCCCAAACATGTGCCATTAACCCTGCAACAGGCCACCTTTGAAGATGGCACCCTCAAAGGGGAGATAGTCCAGCTCAAAGGCGCCAATATGGTACTGATTGGCGAGATGAAAGAGCCACTTGCCCCCGTTGCCAACGCCCTGCAGTCACGTCTGCAGTGGGACATTTAACATCGCTGGTTAACAACCTCAGAACCATCCTCAATAGCAGGCGGCGGTCACGAGCCGCAGCCTGTTCCCTCCCTGTTTACTCCCCTTTGTCACTCATTTGCCTCAAGATTTCGAAAAATTGACAAAATTATTTTTGTGACGGAGATCGGCAATCCAGGTCAATATTCCGCCTTTAGACCCTGAAAATGATGAATTAAACAGCAAGTTAAAACAAATGATTAACACATCGATCACTTTTATGTATTCTGCTGTCACTGGTCTGATTTCTTACCTCCTACCAGATCCATAGAATCACGCCAGAATTGATTGGGAAGAAGCTGAAATAAAAACGGATTTTGTCGAGGTTTGCATTGAACGTGCAGCCAATATCGGCAAAAAAATCTGCCTACAAGAGAGAACACCATGACGACAACTATTTTCAAGAAGAGCCTGATTGCCGCCACCATCGCGCTGGCCACCGGTCAAGTCCATGCTGCGGCATTCCAGTTGAACGAGCACTCGGCCTCCGGTCTGGGTCGCGCCTATGCCGGTGAAGCAGCTATTGCCGACAACGCCTCCGTTCTGGCCCGTAACCCGGCCGCCATGACCACCTTCGACAAGATGGCAGTTTCTGTCTCCGGCACCTACATCAAACCGGATGTCGATGTGGATGGTGCTGTTTACGCTGGCGCGAACAAAATGGCTCCAGCCAGCGAAAGTGGCATTGCTCCGGCAGCCTTCGTTCCCGCCTCCTACTTTATTCAGCCGCTGAATGACCAGTGGGCTTGGGGTATTGGCATCTTCTCCAACTACGGTCTCTCCACCGAATACTCCAAAACCTTCCCGGCTGGTGCCGGTGCCGGTGATACCGAGTTGATGACCTTCAATATCAACCCGAACATTGCCTATCGTGTCAACGAACACTTCAGTGTCGGTGCTGGTATCAACGCCGTTTACGGTGCCGCCGAACTCAACCGCTATGCCGGTCTGCTGGGCCCGCTGAACCCACCTAGCCAAGGTGGCCCGCTGCCGACAGATACTCGTCTGGCTCATCTGAAAGGCGACACCTGGGGCTTTGGCTGGAACGTTGGTACCCTGTATGAAGTCAATGAAAACCATCGCTTCGCACTGACCTACCGTTCACAAGTCGATATGAGCTTTGACGGTGATTTCCAAGGCGCAAGCTCACTGAATCGCACCGTGGATGGCAACCTGAAGCTGGATCTGCCTGCACAAGCCGAGTTCGCCGGTTACCATCGCCTGAGCCCGCAGTTTGCTGTTCATTACTCTGTAAACTGGACTGACTGGAGCGCCTTCCAGGAGCTGAAAGCAACCAGCAGCCAATGTGCTGGCGGCGTATGTCTGCAAAAAGATGAAAAGTTCAAAGACTCTACTCGCTACTCCATCGGTGGTACCTGGTATATCAATCCGGCTTGGGAAGCACGTCTGGGCTTCGCCTATGACAACACCCCGATCGAAGCTGACTACCGCAGCCTGAGCATTCCCGACTCAGACCGTATCTGGTACAGCGCCGGTGCCACCTACCATATCAACACAGATATGAGTGTTGACTTTGGTATGGCTTATCTGGACGGCAAAGAAGTTGACGTCAACGAAGGTCTGCGTAGCCACTCCGACAGCCTGCGTTGGAAAGGTACTTCCCACGGCAACGCCTTCCTGGCTTCTGCCCAGTTCAACATGAAGTTCTGATTATTGATAGAATTGAAAGAGCGCCGTCAGGCGCTCTTTTTTTGTCCTAAGTAGCCATTTCAGCGCACACATGTAGCACACACCTGTTTATTTTTCTTTTTTAATCAAGCTATTAGAATGCATCCTTCCAGCATTTAATCTTGTTTTATCCAGATACTGGCCATTACCGTTGCCTTACTGGTCATACCATATAAAATCCTGCCTCCATTCATATGACCGATTGAACCTTCGGGTAACAGCAAGGATTTTGCCATGCATCCCATCATCAAACCGTCCGCCATCGCCCTGCTGGTGATCGCGGGTCAGACTCATGCCGCCGGGTTCCAGCTGGCTGAACAGTCCGCTACAGGCCTGGGACGCGCCTTTGCCGGTGAGGCAGCCATCGCGGATAACGCCAGTGTGCTCTCCCGCAATGCAGCAGCCATGACCCGCTTCGATCAGATGGCGCTCTCTGGCGGAGTCATCTATGTCAGTCCTGACGTCAATATTGAAGGTAACACCCGCTTGCCGACCAAAGCCGGTATCGTCACCTCCGATGCCAGTGCACACGATATCGCCGCCGCAGCCTGGGTACCCAACGCCTATCTCATCATTCCACTCAACGAACAGTGGCGACTCGGCTTCTCGGCGACCTCTTACTACGGTCTTGGCGTCAAGATGCCGGATAACTACAGCGCGGGACA
Organism: Aeromonas sp. 75A; assembly: GCF_051919425.1. Classification (NCBI taxonomy): domain Bacteria; kingdom Pseudomonadati; phylum Pseudomonadota; class Gammaproteobacteria; order Aeromonadales; family Aeromonadaceae; genus Aeromonas; species Aeromonas sp. 75A. Next base: position 4,574,927 of record NZ_JBQBES010000002.1, read on the forward strand.
CTTTGGTAATGTCTCCGATATCAAGACCATGGATCTGGGTACCTCACTCGCCTATCGCATCAATGAGATGTGGTCAATTGGTGCCGGGATCTCTGCTATTCAGGGCGAAGGCGAAGTCGGTGGCACCTTCCCTTCTCGCAACCTGATCGCAAAACATTTGCAAGGGGATGGCTGGGCATGGGGCTGGAATGTCGGCACCTTGCTGGAGTTGTCCGAACAAACCCGAATTGGCCTCTCCTACCATCACGATGTCACTTTGACCCTCTCGGGAGATGCTATCGTGGGCCGACCCAATGCAGATGGTTCCGTTACCGAGATCAGAGATACCGGTAGTCTGGATCTGCCGTTGCCAGCGACGGCAGAGTTGGCGGCGTTCCATCAGCTGACTGACAAGCTGGCTTTCCACGGCAGCCTGAACTGGACCAACTGGAGCAAATTCGTTCAGTTGGAAGCTGATCTCAACAATTTGCAGAACATGCACATCAAGGACGAGCACTGGGAAGATAGCTGGCGCTACGCCATCGGTATGACCTATCAGGTCACTCCCAAATGGCAACTGCGCTCCGGTGTGGCCTATGACGCCAGCCCGGTGCCAGCCGATCGTCGTACCATTTCCATCCCGGATGCCGATCGCCTCTGGTACAGCCTGGGAATGGGGTATCAGTTTACGCCCAACCTGACCGTGGATCTGGGGCTGACCCTGATCGATGGCAAAAAGGTGGATGTCACTGAAAAAATGGAGCTGCAACCGGGTAATCCGATGACGACCTCCACCTTCCAGGGCACTTCTGAAGGGGATGCCTGGCTGGCTGGTGCACAATTGAGCTATCTCTTCTAAATTCCTTCCCTGCAAAAAACGCTATGCCAATTATTGCCTTACTCAATAAGGTGAACACTGGCATAGTGTTCTGCAACACCATAAAATCAACCCAGTACCTTTACTGGAGCAAGGCATGTATTCCTACGTAGCAAGACAGCCGATCCTCGACAGAGACCTCAAAACTCATGCCTATGAGCTGCTCTTTCGCGATAGTCTGAATAATGTCTTCCCGAGCATCTCCTCCCAACAGGCGACGTCACGCTTGGTGGTCGAACAGTTCCTGCAACAAAATATCGATCAGCTCTTGGGCGGCCGCCCCTGCTTTATCAACTTCCCCCACTCACTGCTGCTGGAGGGATTGGCAGAGTGCCTGCCGCCCGAAAAAGTGGTGATTGAGATCCTGGAAGATTCCCCACCGGATGATGCCCTGCTGGAAAAGGTGAAACAGCTGCACAAGCTGGGATATCAACTGGCACTCGATGACTTCACCATGTCGCCGGATTGGGAGCGCTTCCTCCCCTTTATCCACATCATCAAGTTTGATCTTCGTGCCACCCCCCTGATGCAGATCAAAGTGTTTATCCAGCGGCATCAGACGCTGGGGCTCACCTATCTGGCAGAAAAAGTAGAGGACAAGGCGGAGTTCGAGCGGGTCAAACAGCTGGGGATCCAGCTGTTCCAGGGCTTTTTCTTCAGCAGACCCGAGATGGTCAAGCAAGCCACCATGGAGCCAGCGCAAGTCGTGGTGATGCAGTTGCTCAACGTGGTCAACGAGGCAGAGCCTGATATCAACAAGATTGAGCAGCTGCTCGGTCAGGATATCTCCCTCTCTCTCAAGCTGTTGCGCTATGTCAACCATCTCAAAGGTCACACCAACCCTATTTCGTCATTTCGCCAGGCTGCCATCTATCTGGGCAACACCCAGCTAAAGCGCTTTGTCTCGCTGGTAGCCGCGACCAGCGCCGGCAAGGGCAAGAGCGCCGAGCTCTACCAGATGTCGATGATCCGAGCCCGATTCTGTGAACTGCTGGCCCACGCCCACGCCCCGAGCCAGCAGGCACAACAGGCCTTTATCACCGGTCTCTTCTCCCTGCTGGATGTACTGATGGAGCAGCCGATGGACAAGCTGCTCGGCACTATCCCTCTTATCGACGATATTCGGCTGGCGCTGCTGGAGCGCAAAGGCAATCTGGGTTTCTACCTCGCGTTTTGTGAAGATTACGAGAGCGCCAACTGGTCACGGGTAACGGCCAGAACAGCCCGCCTGGGGCTGAGCGAGGATAAGGTGAGTCACCTCTATCTGGCCGCCACCACCTGGGTCACGGAACAACTGCTGGCGATGGAAGCCACCAATTAATTCGTTTCGTCATTCACTTCGACCGCGATAGCGGTCGCCTCCCCGCCCCCGATACAGAGTGCGGCCACGCCTCGCCGCAAACCCCGTTGCCGCAGCGCGGCAATCAGCGTCACCAGAATGCGTGCGCCACTCGCCCCCAGCGGATGACCAAGCGCACAAGCCCCACCATGCACATTGACCTTGTGATGAGGGATGCCGACCCCGCTCATGGCCAGCATGGTGACCATGGCGAAGGCCTCGTTGATCTCGAATAGATCCACCTCTTCCACCGACCATGCCAGACTCGCCAGCAAGCGTGAAATGGCACCAATGGGCGCAGAGGTAAACTCGGCGGGCAATGCCGCATGGCTCTGATAACCGACGATCCGAGCCATCACAGGTACCTGCCAGGCTTGCGCCGTGGCGCCATCCATCAATATCAGCGCCGCCGCACCGTCCGAGATGGAGCTCGAATTGGCCGCCGTAATAGTGCCCTCCTTGCCAAAGGCAGGCTTCAGGGTAGGGATCTTCTCCGGTCTGCCCTTGCCGGGCTGCTCGTCTTCGGCCAGCAACAAGCGCTCACCGCGATAGACGCTTGTCAGCTCGGACACAAACGCACCGTCGTGCTGCGCATCGCGGGCCCGCTGCAGCGACGCAAGGGCAAACTCATCCATGGCACTGCGTGTCAAACCGGCCTGATCGGCGCTGCGCTGGGCATGTACCCCCATCAGCTGGCCATCATAGGCATCTTGCAAACCGTCGAGGAAGAGGTGGTCCAACACCTTTTGATGCCCCATCCGAAAGCCGCTGCGGGCATTATCCAGCAGATAGGGGGCACGGCTCATGCTCTCCATCCCCCCCGCGACCACCACCCTGTTGTCACCAAGGCGGATGGTATCCGCCGCCAACATCACTGCTTTCATGCCGGATCCGCACACCTTGTTAACCGTGGTAGCAGGCACACTATCTGGCAACCCTGCTTTCAACAACGCTTGCCGGGCTGGCGCTTGCCCCACGCCCGCCGCCAGCACATTGCCCATAAACACTTCATCGACCAGCTCCGGACGCAGCCCACTTTGCTGTAGTGCCGCCTCAATGGCACAGGCACCCAACTCAGGCGCAGTTACCTCTGCCAATGCCCCCTGAAACGCCCCCATCGGAGTCCGTTTTGCCGCCACAATTGCAATATCCATTTGCCTGCCTCTGTTTGTTACATGGCCATAACATAGGGGTTCTGACGCAATGGAACAAGAGTTGCAGTGCAGTTTACGTTTAGTTAAGGTGCAGACAGGATTTAGTTCGCCAAGAAGTCTGTATGAACAACAAGGATGAAGGACGGCGCTTCAGCATCAGTGAGCTGGCCCGGGAATTTGATATTACGACGCGCAGTATCCGCTTTTATGAGGATCAGGGGTTACTTAATCCCGCCCGAGAGGGACAAACCCGCATTTACAGCAAGCAGGATCGGGTTCGCCTCAAACTCACCCTGCGCGGCAAGCGGCTCGGATTCAGCCTCGCCGAGATCCGCGAGCTGTTTGATCTCTATGATGCCGACAAGAGCAGCCGCACCCAGTTACAGACCATGCTGGGACTGGTTGAGGAGAAACGGGAGACACTGCAACAGCAGATGGAAGATATCAGGATGGTGCTGCTGGAGCTGGATGCCGCCGAGCAGCGCTGCCAACAGGCCCTTAGCCAGCTGGGATAACCGGCTTGCTGGGCTGACCAGGTAGCTCTTTCAGCCCGATCACAAGATGCCAGATAGCAAAAAGCCACTCCTGAGAGTGGCTTTTCTTCGACCTGACGGTTCGCTATTAAACGCGAACGAAGTCCAAGTGGATCAGCTTGTAACGTACCGGGTGACGCTGGATAGCTTTCACTTTTACGTTAACTTCTTCACCGTTGATAACCAGAGTCAGTACAGACTCATAGAATTCCGGCTTCTCTTGAGCCAGGATCATTTTCTTGTGGTCAACAGTGATGGACAGGGCTTCTTTGCCTGCACCGTAAACGATGGCAGGAACTTGGTCAGCTTGACGCAGGCGGCGGCTCGCACCTTTCCCCAGGTCAGAACGGACTTCAGCTTGGAATACGAAAGACATAGTATGTATCTCTTTTGGATGAATTTATGGTGCTAACTGCGACCGGTCAGCACCTCGCAAAACGAGCGCGAATACTACCACGGGCCAAATTCGGATACAAGGTACCGACTCTGCATTTAGCGCCCCTGCTCCAACCGGGCGAATTGCTGCTGACGCTGGGCCGGGCTCAGGGCATCAAACCGCGCCAGGGTCTCGGCGCGCGGGCAGTAGAGACCCTCCCCCGTTCTGACCCGAATGCTCTTGCCAAGCCGCTGCTGGTTCTCTGCCACCAGCGCCAACAAATAGCTGTAGGTATCGGCTCCCCGGGCACTGGATAACTGATTCGCTATACGCCACAGGGTCTCCCCTGCTGCGACCTGATGACACACGGTTTGTGGACCGCCGGCCGCAGGAGCCGAGAGGGTAAGCATGACGTCACTGCCTGCGGATAAGCTAGCCGTGTGGCTGGCGAGCGCCATATCGGTGCTCGCTACTCCCTCATCTCCTTTGGCACCACTCATCCCCGCAGTGCGAAAGGCCACCCCCAGCTGAACCAGTAGAGGTTCGCTCTCGGCGGGGTCGCTGGGCATATCAACACCACCGAACGCGTCTTGGGGTGTGCGGAACTCGGCGATAAAGGGCGCGACAGGTTGCGCGTGATAAGCAGGGGACCCACTCCCCTGCTGCACGATTGCACCAGCCGCAACAGCCTGCCCGGGCACAACCCCGTAAGCCATCTCGTCGATGCGCCGCAGCCTTGCCAGATAGGTTTTGGAGAGCTGCGCCTCCCCCTCGAACAGATCGAAGGGGGGCACCAACCTGGCTGGAAAGAGGATCTGCCAGCAACCGTGCTTTTGCTTTTGGGCCAGCGGCGGAAACTGATTGCCACGCCAGGCCACAAACATCGCAGGCGGCGTGCGCGCCAGCGGGTAATATTCCGGGTTCAACTGCACCCAAGTTTGTTCCGCGATGGGTTGATAACCGCTGATCACCACCTGCGCCACACTCAACCAGATCCCCAGCATCCTTGCCTCCCTGATTTGCGGTTTGAAGGGGCTACCTGACCGGCAACCCCTTCTCATCACCCGCTATCATGCTGTTAAAACAGTTAGATAGCAGCTTAGCACTGAGCGATGGCGTTAAGCACCCGTTTATCGGAGACCGGATAAGGGGTCCCCAGATTCTGAGCGAAGAACGACACCCGCAGCTCCTCAATCATCCAGCGGATATTGACCACCTCGGTGGGAATAAGCTGGGATTTGGGGATCTTGGCCAGCAGCGCCTTGTACTCCGACTCCACGCTGTGCACTTTGAGCATGTAGACCCGATCCCGGTTGGGATCGATAGCCAGCTTCTCCAGGCGACGCTCGATGGCCCGCAGGTAACGCAAGAGGTCCGGCAGCCGCTGCCAGCCGGTCTCGGTGACAAAGCCCTTGTGGATAAGGTTGCCGAGCTGCTGCTGGATATCGGACATGGCAAAGGCGGTATCGAGCTGCATCTTGCCCTTGAGCCGCTTCTTGATCTCATGGGACAGCGTCAGCACGGCTTCCACCTGCTTGGCCACCTCCACCACCGCATCGTTGAGCTCGGCGCGGACATACTCCTTGAGCGCCTCGAAACCGGCCTCGTCCCAGGCCATGCCGCCGTGCTGCTCGATCAGTTTGTCGCAGCCGCAGGCGATACAGTCATCAATCAGCTCCGCCACCTTGCCAAACGGGTTGAAATAGAGCCCCAGCTTGGCCTTGTTGGGCAGCTTCTCCTGCAGATACTTGATAGGAGATGGCACGTTGAGCAGCACCAGCCGGCGCTGACCGGCCCACATCAGCTGCTGTTGCACCACCGGGCTCTCCACCAGCTGGATGGCGACAGAATCTTTCTGATCCACTAACGCCGGATAGGCCTTCACCTCGAAACCGCTGCGCTTTTGGCTGTACTCCTTCGGCAGCTCGCCAAAGCTCCACAGGGTGAGGCCGGACTGCTCGATGTCGTCGTCCGCCACTTGTGACAACGTCTCCTGCACCTTGCCGCGCAGCGACTCTTTCAAGGCTTCCAGATCTTTGCCTTCCGCCACCTTCTTGTGTTTGTCGTCCACCACCCGGAAGGTGAGTTTCAGGTGATCGGGCACCGCAGACCAGTCCCAGGATTCGCGGGGCACGGTCACACCGGTCATGCGGCGCAGCTGGCGCTCCATCTCGTCCAGCAGCGGTCCCTGCTCGGGATTGATGCTGGCAAGCAGCGCATCGGCATAGTTTGGCGCCGGCACGAAGTTCTTGCGCATCGGCTTGGGCATCGACTTGATAAGGGCCACCAACAGCTCGTGGCGCAGCCCGGGGATCAGCCACTCAAACCCCTTCACCTCCACCTGATTCAGGAGCGGCAGCGGGATATGCAGGGTCACGCCATCCGCCGCCTCCCCCGGCTCGAACTGATAGGTCAGCTTGAGCTTGAGGCGCCCCTGCTGCCAGAAGTTGGGGTAGTCGAGATCGCTGATGTGGGCCGCATCTCCCTTCATCAGCATCTCTTTCTCGAAGTTGAGCAGCTCGGGATCCTGCTTTTGCGCCTCTTTCCACCACTTGTCGAAGTGACGGGCGGAGATCACCTCCTCCGGCAAACGGGCATCGTAGAAGCGGAACAAGTCCTCGTCATCCACCAGGATGTCGCGCCGACGGGATTTGTGCTCCAGCGCCTCCACCTCGGCCAGGAGCTTGCGGTTATCGCTGAAGAAACGGTGACGGGTCTCGAAATCCCCCTCCACCAGCGCGCGGCGTATAAACAGCTCGCGGCACAGCGCCGGATCGATACGGCTGAAGTTGATGGTGCGCTCGTTGACCAGGGTCAGACCATAGAGGGTCACCTTCTCCTTGGCCATTACGGCGCCGTTTTTCTTCGACCAATGTGGGTCGCTGTGGTGCAGCTTGATGAGGTGGCCTGCCAGCGGCTCCACCCACTCGGGCTCAATCTTGGCATTAATGCGAGCGTAGAGGCGCGAGGTTTCCACCAATTCTGCGGCCATCACCCACTTGGGCGGCTTCTTGAACAGACCCGAGGCCGGGAACAGGTGGAAACGGCCGTTGCGGGCGCCAAGGAACTCGGGCTTTTCCAGATCCTTGTTGCCGATGTGGCTCAAGAGGCCGGTCAGCAGGGCACAGTGCACCGTCTTGAAATCCGCCGGTTCATGGTTGGCTTTAAAACCCAGCTCCTTGACCGTCTGACGCAGCTGGAAATGGATGTCTTGCCACTCCCGCACCCGCAGATAGGAGAGAAACTCCTTCTGGCACATGCGGCGGAACGGGTTGCTGCCAAGAGCATCCTGCTGCTCTTTCAGGTAGTTCCACAGATTGACGAAGGCGAGGAAGTCGGAATCCTTGTCCTCAAAGCGCCTGTGCTGCTCATCGGCGGCCTGCTTCTTCTCCATGGGCCGCTCACGGGGATCCTGAATGCTGAGGGCGGCGGTGATCACCATCACCTCGCTCAAGCAGCCGGTCTGCGCCGCGCTGATCACCATCTTCGCCAAACGCGGATCAAGGGGGATGCGCGAGAGCTGGCGACCGGTCTCGGTCAGCTGCAACTTGGCTTCGCGCTCGCCGGTGGCGGGCAGCTCGCGCACCGCCTCCAGCTCTTTCAAGAGAGTCAGGCCATCCTTGATATGGCGGGACTCTGGTGGCTCTACGAAGGGGAACGCCTCCATATTGCCAAGGCCGAGCGCCAGCATCTGCAGGATAACGGAGGCCAGGTTGGTGCGCAGGATCTCGGGGTCGGTGAAGGCAGGGCGGCCGTTGAAATCCTCCTCCGAGTAGAGGCGGATACAAATGCCGTCCGCCACCCGACCGCAGCGCCCTTTACGCTGGTTGGCACTGGCCTGAGAGACCGGCTCGATGGGCAGGCGCTGCACCTTGGTACGCCAGGAGTAACGACTGATGCGGGCGGAGCCCGGGTCAATGACGTAACGAATGCCCGGCACCGTCAGCGATGTCTCCGCCACGTTGGTGGCGAGCACGATGCGCCGTCCGGCATGTTGCTGGAATACCTTGTTCTGCTCGGCGTTGGAGAGGCGGGCGTAAAGCGGCAGCACCTCGGTATCGCGCAGATTGAGCTTGCGCAAGGCATCGGCAGTATCGCGGATCTCCCGCTCGCCATTCATGAAGATGAGGATGTCCCCCAGTCCCTCGCGGGCCAGCTCTTCCACCGCATCGAAGATCCCCTGCAGTTCATCGCGCTCTTCAAGCCCTTCGCTCTTGTCACTGACGAGTGGACGGTAGCGCACCTCCACCGGATAAGTGCGGCCGGAGACCTCGATCACCGGCGCCTTGTTGAAATGGCGAGAGAAACGCTGCGGATCGATAGTGGCCGAGGTGATGATCACCTTGAGATCGGGGCGCTTGGGCAGCAGTTGCTTGAGATAGCCCAAGATGAAGTCGATATTGAGGCTGCGCTCGTGGGCCTCATCGATGATGATGGTGTCGTACTGGGTGAGCATCCGGTCGTTCTGGATCTCCGCCAGCAAAATACCGTCAGTCATCAGCTTAATGTGGGTCTGCTCGCTCACCTGATCGGTAAAGCGCACCTTGTAACCCACGTAGTGACCGAGTTCGGACTCCATCTCCTCGGCAATACGGGCCGCCACAGTGCGGGCCGCCAGACGGCGCGGCTGGGTGTGGCCGATGAAGCCCTTGACCCCACGCCCGAGCGCCAGACAGATCTTGGGGATCTGGGTGGTTTTGCCCGAGCCTGTTTCCCCTGCAATGATCACCACTTGATGTTCTTGAATGGCCTTGGCGATCTCAGCCTGCTTCTGGCTCACCGGCAGGTTGTCCGGATAAGTCACCTTGGGCACTCCGGCCAGACGGGTTTGATAGCGAGCTTGCGCGGCATCCAGATCGGCGGCGATGGTCTCCAGCACGGCGGCCTGTTTGCCTTCAGGCAGCTTCTTGACCCCGTGCAGACGGCTGGAAAGGCGGCGGGCGTCGAGATTCATGCAGGCAGAGAGACGGCGGCGCAGCGCCTCGATAGAGAGAGACAAGGTACGAATTCCTTAAATAGGTGCCCAGAGGGGCCATATCGATAAGCTGGGAGCGATCCTAAAGAGCGAGCGGGAACGGTGCAAGCCTTAACGTAGCGTTATATATGGGAAGACAGAGAGATTGGCCGATCCTCAAACATGACAAAACAACCATTGTAAGATGGCATAACATGAATAAATCGCAGCATATGAAATAGCCAAGGCAAGCCGAAGCTTGCCTTGGGAGAGAGGAAAACAGGGTTAACCGTGGGTGTGATGGACAAAACAGGTAGTGAGCTGGGCGTGAATGGCCTGCATGACGTTGTGACGATTGATGACACCGAGCAGGCGTCCCTCCTCCACCACCGGATAGATCTTCGGCTTTTGTCCCATCATCATCTCCGCCAGACTCAAAATGCTGGTATCGGGACCCACCGACAACACCTCCTTGCGCATCACATCCTTGACCTGCGCCACCTGTTCGCAGTGATAGGCCTCCTTAAGCAGCACTGCGATGCAATCCTGCTCGGAGATCCAGCCAATCAGATGGCCCTGCCCATCCACCACAGGGCCACCGAGCTGATGACTGTTCAGAAATTTCTCGACCGCAGCTTGCACCATCATGTCGGCAGTGAAGGTGATGGGTCTGCTCTGCATATAATCCTTGGCTTTTAGCGATTCCATATCTGCTCCCCTACGGTAGTCCATCAAGCTGGCGTCTTGTGCGCCGGTACCGGCACCATGCTCGGCTTGTTCCAAGCATAGCTGGCTCGCGGCAGTATGAGTCAGCGGCCAGCCTCTCCCTCAATTGGTGGCATGATCCGGCTCACGATCCGGAATGGCTGCCATCATCATCTGCGGCAGGTGATCGGCCAGCACCGCCACCACAGCGGGATCGACCCGCCCCTGATCCGCCAGTTGCTGCATAAAGGTCAATGCGTCACGGGCAGGCAGACCGCGGCGATAAGGTCTGTCCTGCACCATTGCCTGAAAAATATCGGCGACCCGCAGGATCCGCGCTTCGAGCGCCATGGCGGATGCCGGCAGGTGGAACGGATAGCCCTCCCCATCAGGCTCCTCATGGTGATAGGCCGCCCAACAGGCAATCTCTTCAAACCCTTCGATATGGCGCAGGATCTGGTAAGTCTCGAAGCTGTGGGTATTGATGATGGCCCGCTCCTCTTTCGTCAGGCTGGCAGGCTTGTCGAGGATCTCGTCCGGCACCCTGAGCTTGCCCAGATCATGCAGCAAACCGGCGATCTCCAGCATGTCACAATGGATGGCACTGACTCCCATCTGCTCGGCCAATGCCCGAGACAACCTGCTCACACCGAGCGAATGCGTCATCGTGAATGGGCTTTTGGCGTCGACAATGCCAGAGAAGATCTGCGCCAGCGCTTTTAGCTCCCCGTTGAAGGTCAGGCAAGGCTCCCGCACCTGCAGCATCTCCAGCATGTAATCATTGATGGAGCGCGCTTCCAGCTGCAGCCAGAATGCCTCAGAGCGAGACGCCTTGAGGAAAGCATCCACCAGCTCGGGGGCAAAGAACTCGTCACGGAAATCCTGCAGGCGTGCGCGGATCTCGTTGGTATGCATCAACAATGAACCATCACCATAGTAGGGCGCCGCCAACGCATCGCAGCGATCCACCAGAAAGATAAGGTTGGCCTGACGGGCTACATTGGGGTCCACATCGGCCATCTCGCGCAACAGGTGCCAGTGGGTATGGTGATAACGGATAGGCAGGGCCAGCGGGGCCAGCAAACGGAAATCCTTGAGCAGCTGATATCCCACCTCGCAGTGGCGCTGGGAGGACTCCCAATCGAACTCGCTGACCAGATGGTGATGGGTGATGGTCGAGGAGACACCGATATCATGCAGCACCCCGAGCTCGAACAGCAGACAGCGTTCGGCCTCACTCATTCCCAGCTCCCGGCTGCACTCGGCAGCCATAATCCCGACCCGTTTACCGTGGGCCACATCGCCAATGCCCACCAGATCCAGCGAGGCTGACAGGGCATACACCACCTGCCTTAGATCCACTTGCAACGAAAAGGGGGCTGCGCCCTGCGCTCTGTCCATGATCCGGGTCCCATGCGATGTTGTTGTATCAAACTGGCGCTGTTTTATGCTTCGCCTTCTATCAACTTAGTCAATAGCCGAGCCTTTTACCTTGTTTTTATAGGCATTTATGACCCTGACACCTTGAAAAGGCAAAGATTACAGCTGGATTTATTTGGCCACACCCATTCAAGTCATATGTATACGTTCAAAAATATGCGAGCAGACTTTTTAAATCTCGCGATGAGATTGTGAGCAGTTTTAAAAACTCATATCTAAGCGAAACAATCAACACCCCAACTTTACTTAATTATGACTTAATCAGAATTAAAGAGTGCTCGGTTTGCCAGTAAGAATTTTGAATAAAGGCACACCACAACGCTCATAACAGCTCTCATCCCCTAAATTGATTAGCCGAATTGTGAACTCCATCACCCATTTATTCGCCTTATCGCCATCGATAGCTGTAGACACCTCCGCCTTCTGGATACAGCTTCCCATGCTCGCGCAAGCCCACCCGATAGCTTGCGACCAAAGGGTTGGTGAAAAAATATCGGATAACCAGCGGTTATATTCGCTATAAGGCGACAGGGATAAACGGGATTTATAGAGTGAAACTGTTGAAAGCTGATTTCCAAGCGGCGGTTAACTCGGGCTATTCAGGTCATATCACTCTTTGCAGGTCATAACGACAGCGATAAAGGGGAATGTGCCCATCCGGGTATTCCATCCCCTCCAACAGCCTGCACGGGATGATATTTCCACCGCGTTAAACGCACGCTGCTTTCATCGCCCATTTTGTGTACCAATTCACATCAGATTAGGAGTGGAGCCAATAATGGCCATTCAAATAAACAAAATAGCCATGAGCCTTGCCTTAATGGCCACCGCTGGTAGTGCCACAGCAGCCGCCAAGCCCAATATTCTTGCCATCATGGGCGATGACATCGGCTACTGGAACATCAGTGCCTACAACCAGGGGATGATGGGCTACCAGACCCCGAACCTGGACAGGATCGCCAATGAAGGGGCCCTCTTTACCGATCACTACGGTCAGCAATCCTGCACCGCCGGCCGCGCCGCCTTCATTACCGGTGAAGAGCCATTCCGTACCGGTCTGCTGACCATCGGCATGCCCGGCTCTACCCACGGCATTCCGGATTGGGCCCCCACCATCGGTGATCTGCTCAAAGAGCAGGGTTACATGACGGCTCAGTTCGGCAAAAACCATTTGGGCGATCAGAACCAGCACCTGCCGACCAAGCACGGTTTCGACGAGTTCTTCGGCAACCTCTATCACCTGAACGCAGAAGAAGAACCGGAAACCTACTACTACCCGAAAGATCCGGAGTTCAAGAAGAAGTTCGGCCCACGCGGCGTCATCAAATCTTCTGCCGACGGCAAGATTGAAGATACCGGCCCCATGACCCGCAAGCGCATGGAGCATGCTGACGAAGAGTTCCTCGAGTCTTCGCTGGCGTTCATGGAGAAAGCAGTCAAGGCCAAGAAGCCCTTCTTCATCTGGCACAACGCCACCCGTATGCACGTCTGGACCCGTCTGCAAGAGAAGTATCAGGGTAAATCCGGCGTCAGCATCTATGCCGATGGCATGCTGGAGCACGATGATCAGGTGGGGATCCTGCTCGACAAACTGGACGAGCTGGGGGTCGCCAACAACACCATCGTGATCTACACCACTGACAACGGCGCCGAGACCGTCAGCTGGCCGGATGGCGGCACCACCCCATTCTACGGCGAAAAAGGCACCACATGGGAAGGCGGGATGCGGGTTCCGCAACTGGTTCGCTGGCCAGGCGTGATCAAGCCAGGCACCAAGGTCAACGCCATGATGGCCCATCAGGACTGGATGCCGACCCTGTTGGCCGCTGCCGGTGTACCGGATGTGAAAGAGAAGCTGGCCAAGGGCTACAAGGCCAACGGCAAACAGTGGCGGGTGAAACTGGACGGTTACAACTTCATGCCGTATCTCGCCGGAAAAGCCGACACCTCCCCACGCAACTCCATGCTCTACTTCTCCTCAAACGGCGAACTCAACGCCGTGCGCTGGAATGACTTCAAACTGAACTTTGCCACCATGGAGGGCAGCATCACCGACGCGGCGCGTGTGACTCCGAACTGGCCGCAGATCATCAACCTGCGCGCAGATCCGTTCGAGAAGGCACCGCATGAATCAGGCATGTATCTGCGCTGGATGGCAGACAACATGTGGCTGTTCGTACCTGCACAGGGGATCCTGAAAGAGTTCTTCGACACTCTGCCCAACTACCCGATGCAGCAGAGCTTCCAGATGAACCCGGCCAGCATTAGCTCCCAGAGCCTGATGCTCAAGGGCAAACTGGCAGAGCTGGATGCACTCAAACAAAAAGTCGCCACCATCAAGTAAGGCGGTGACTCCAACGCCCATCACTCTCTGGTGGGCGTTTTCAATTTCCAGCCGGCTCGCCCCGAACTGGCTGGAAAGTGAAAATCCGTTGGCCCCCTCCTAGCCCTATCTCTGTCTCGTTAAATGTACCCTGTGGAAAACCCTATGAACCCCTTGCAACAACAGATCTCGCAACTCATCGAACAGGTTGGTCACAGTGTGGTCGGCCAGTCCCATGTGATCCGCGCCCTGGTCATCGGCCTGCTGACCAATAGCCACGTGCTCCTTGAAGGTTTGCCCGGCACCGCCAAGACCCGCTCGGTCAAGGCGCTGGCAGAAGCCCTCAATACCAGCTTCGGCCGCATTCAGTTCACCCCCGATCTGCTCCCCTCAGATGTAACCGGCACAGAGATGTATCAGGAGCGTGACGGAGCCCACCAGTTGCGTTTCCAGCCAGGCCCCATCTTCAACAGCATCGTACTGGCCGATGAAGTGAACCGCGCCCCCGCCAAGGTACAAGCGGCGCTGCTGGAGGCGATGGCCGAAGGCACCGTTACCGTCGGTGACAAGAGCCATCGCTTGCCCGAGCTCTTTATGGTGCTGGCCACCCAGAACCCCATCGAGCAGGAGGGGACCTACCCGCTGCCAGAAGCCCAAATGGACCGTTTTGCCCTCAAGGTCTCGGTCGCCTACCCCGATGATGAGGCAGAGCTTGCCATCATTCGGCTGGTGCGGGCCGAAGAGCGCGGTACCCGCCAGCAGAACGAGGGGTTCGCCCCCCTCTCCCCTGAACTCATCTTGCAGGCCAGATCAGAGCTCTCGGCCATGACGGTCTCACCGCTGGTGGAGCACTACATCATTGCGCTGGTCATGGCGACCCGACACCCCGATCGCTACCCGGCCACCGGGCTGTCACAGTGGATTGCGGTCGGCGCCAGCCCCCGCGCATCCATTGCTCTGGACAAGTGCGCCCGCGCCTATGCCTGGCTACAAGGGCGCAACCACGTGCTGCCCGACGATGTGCGCGCCATGGTGCCCAGCGTGCTTGTTCACCGCTTTACCCTCAGCTATGACGCGCTGGCAGATGGGGTGGATCACCAGCAGGTGGTGATGACTCTGCTCGATCACGTCGTCATCGGGTAAGCAATACCATGACACCTCGCTCCTTATCCCATTACAGGCTGACACAGGGCGGGCAACCGCCCAGTGGTGACCCCCGCATCCACTGTGACTACCTGACACTGGTCCGGCTTCAGGGGCTGGTCGGCCAGTTTTCACTGCTGCCCCGGCTAAACAGCGGCAACCTGCTGTGCGGCCGCCACCCGTCACGCTTTCGCGGCCGTGGGCTCAACTTTGAAGAGCTGCGCCACTATCAGCAAGGGGATGATATTCGCACCCTGGACTGGAAAGTGACCCTGCGCACCGGCCGCCCCCATGTGCGCAGTTATAGCGAAGAGAAAGATCGTCACGTGATCCTCTGCGTTGATCAGCGCAGTTGCATGTTCTTCTCCTCGGTGGAGGTGATGAAGTCGGTGGTGGCCGCCGAAGTCGCCGCCCTGCTCGGCTGGCAAGTACTCAAAGAGAGCGATCGGGTCGGGCTCGCCATTTTGCACTGCGATGGCGTGGCGTGGCTGCGCGGCCAGCGCTCCCGTGGCCACTGGTTGGCAGGGCTGCGCCAGCTCTGTGCCGCCAATCATGCTCTCTCTGCCACCAGCCGCGACAGCGAGGCGACCGGTCTGGCCCCCCTGCTGGCGATGCTGGGCCGCCTCAAGTTGAAAAATACCACCCTGATCTTTCTCAGCGACTGGGCTGGCGTCACCGAGGCCGACCTGACCCGCCTCGGTTACTTGCAGCAGCACAACGATGTGCTGGCACTGCACATCGCCGATCCCTTCGAGTCGACCCTGTCGACCACAGCCGCTGACGCCAGCTGGGTAGTCGGCGATGGCCAGTACCAGCTCAATATTGCTCCCCACCAGATCCCTGTGCTGGATCAGGGGCTAGCCCACCAGCAGCAACTGAAAAAAGAGCAACTGCTGCGACTGATGGCCTTCAAAGGATTGCCGCTTATTACCCTCGACACCGGTGGCCACCACCTCGCACGCCTCATTACCGCATTGGGAGGAGAGCACTGATGAACCACAAGCTGCCCGGCACCTATATGCTGCGCGAATTGCAGGACGTGACCGTACCACCCACCATCAGCTGGCAACCGCAAACCGCAGGTTGGCTGCTGCTGGCGCTGAGCCTGGGGGCGCTGGCGCTGCTCTGGCTCTATCACCGGGCACAGCGCTGGTGGCAACAGCGTTACCGCCGTGAAGCGCAGGCGGCCCTGCGCACGATCAACTGGTCTGATGCCGGGGCCAGTCTGGCGCTGTTTCACCTGATCAAGCAGGTGTTGACCCACCTAGATCCCCGGCACGGCAAGCTGTTTGGCATGGCGTTGCTGCAGACCCTCGACAATGCCATGGCTGATAGGCAGCCCCGTTTCGCGACCGAACTGGGGGAGCGCTGGCTGGTATCGCTGGTCTGTGATCAGGTGGTGCTAAGCGTGAGTGATCAGCTCTGCCTCGTTTCCCTCTGCAACGACTGGCTTGCCCACCACCAGACTCCAATACAAACAGTCTCGTTGGCGACGGAGGCTCATCATGCTTGATGCCGGTCTCGAGTTTGCCCACCCCCACTGTTTCTGGCTGCTGCCCCTGCCGTTGCTGGTGTTTCGCCTTATTCCGGCCTATCGCACCCGGCAGAGTGCCATCAAGGTGCCCTTCTTCGATCTGCTGATCGATCTGCTGGATGAACCGCCGCGTGAGGGGGCAACCCAGCTAACTGCCAGCTGGTGGCAGCGGATCGCCCTGATCACCGTTTGGCTGTTAGCGGTGCTGGCATTGGCCAAGCCCACCATCTATGGCCCGCCTCAGGTGCGCGAGCGGTTCGGGCGGGATGTAATGATAGTGCTGGATCTCTCCGGCTCCATGACCGAGACCGACTTCTCCCCCAACCCCGGCAAGTCCCTCAGTCGGCTCGACGCCGCCAAAGAGGTGCTTAAACAATTTGCTGCAACGCGCAAAGGAGATCGACTCGGGCTCATCCTGTTTGGGGATGCCGCCTTTCTCCAGGTGCCGTTTACCGCCGATCTCGACACCTGGCAAACCCTGCTGCAGGAGACCGATGTCGCCATGGCGGGCCAGAGTACCCATCTGGGAGATGCCATCGGTCTGGCAATCAAAGTGTTCAACAACAGTGATCGCCACGGGCAACTAGACCAGAACAGCGCCAAGCGGGAGAAAGTCGCCATCATCCTTACCGATGGCAACGACACCGGCAGTTTTGTCAGCCCGCGGGATGCGGCCCGGGTAGCCGCGGTCAACGGCGTGCGGCTGCATACTATCGCCATGGGGGATCCGGCCACCGTCGGCGAACAGGCTCTCGATCTCGATACCCTGCAACAGTTGGCGACCCTGACCGGCGGCCAGTTGTTTCAGGCTCTTGATGAGGCACAGCTGACGCGCGCCTATCAGGTGATCGGTGAGCTGGAGCCACAACGCTACGAAAGCACCCGCTTTCAGACCCGCGAAAGCCTGCACCATTACCTCATCGCCGTCAGCGTCGTCCTCTATCTCACCCTCTTTTCCCTGTTGACCCTCAGGCGCTACCGCCTGCGCACTGCTCTCTCAGGAGACACGCCATGATGGATCCTCTCTACTGGCAACAGCTCTGGCTGAATGCCCACTTTCTGCGCCCCTGGTGGCTGCTGGCCATGTTCCCCCTTGTCGCCATCCTGCTGCTGCGCTGGCACATGGATGAAGCGAACAACTGGCAACAGCGGCTGCCGCCCCATCTGCGCGAGGCGCTGACGCTGGGGGACACCGGCTGGAAAAAGAACCTGCCCCTCAAGGTGCTGGGGCTGCTGATGGGGCTGGCCATCCTGATCTGTGCAGGGCCGACCTGGAGCCGTGAACCCTCCCCCTTTGGCGAAGATCAGGGCGCCCTGCTGATCCTGCTCGATAACAGCGACTCCATGCTGGCAACGGATATCGCCCCCAACCGGTTGACGCGGGCCAAGCAGAAGATCAGCGATCTGCTGGCGACCCGCGATGGCGGGCGCAACGGGCTGGTGGTCTTTGCCGGCTCGGCCCACACAGCCATGCCGCTGACCCGTGACAGTGCCGTCTATGACCCTATCCTCGCCGCCATCCGTCCCGAGATCATGCCTAAAGCGGGCAAGCGTACCGAACAGGTGATCCCGCTGCTCACCGAGCTTCTGGCCGATGAGACCGGCAGCACAGTTTTGCTGGTGAGTGATGGCATCAGCCCCGCCGCCATCGCCCCCTTGGCTGACTATTTCCGTGGTCAATCCCGTCAGCTGCTGATCCTGGCCGCTGGCGACCCGGCCCTGAGTGGTAAACGCCCGCTGGAGCTTGCCTCACTAAGGCGACTGGCCAGTGACAGCAATGGCACCCTGCTCACCATGACGGTGGATAATGGCGACGTAGAGCGGATCAACCGGGGGATTGAACGCAACTTTTTGATCCACAACGACTCCCTGACGCCCTGGCAAGACATGGGTTACTACCTGCTCTTTCCGGTCGTCGCCCTGCTGCTGCTCTGGTTTCGCAAAGGCTGGCTGGTGCAATGGGGTCTGGTGGCAGCCATCGGTCTCTCCCTGTTACAGACGACGCCTGCGCAGGCAACCACCTTCTCGCTGGCGCCCGTAGAGCCGACAGAGCCTGCGATCAATCACTGGGCAAAGGAGCTGAAACAGCAGTGGTTAAACCTCTGGCTCACCCCGGATCAGCAGGGGCAGTGGTACTTCCAGCAGGGGGACTATCTGGAGGCGGCTAAACACTATGAAGATCCCTTCTACAAAGGGGTGGCCTACTACTATGGCGCCGAGTTTGCGCTGGCTCAGTCAGCATTCCTGCAAGCCGACTCCGAACAGGCTCTGCTCTATGCCGGCAATGCCCTCGCCAGACAGCGTGAGTATCTGGCCGCCCGCCGGCTGTTCCGACAACTGGCTGACGAGGCCAGCGACCCGAACGTGCGCCAATCAGCCGCCCATAACTATCAGGTGATGAGCGGGATTGTTGACGAGATCAACCGCGCCAGTCAGAGCCAGACCGGCACGCCGGATGGACCTGATCACTCCAGTGAACTGCCCGATGAAGAGCCACGCAGTGCCGACGGGGCGGAAGAGACTGTGGTTTCATCCCTGATGGCGCGCGAACCCCTGACCGCAGATCAGATCCTGGCCAATCCGGCGCAGGCCGAAAAGTGGCTGCGCCGGGTGGCGTCTGATCCCGGTGACTTCCTGCAAGCCAAATTCCGCCTCCAGCTACAAGCGCAGCAAACGGGCGCAACCGTCCGTCCTCGTTCTGCCCCCCACAAGGAGCCTACCCATGTGCAACCGGCACAATAAACTCCGCCACTGGCTGTGCGGATATGTGGCGACCGCAACCCTGCTCGGAGCCGTGCTGCTCACGGTCGAAGCACAGGCTACCGAGGCCGCTGATGCGACTGACGCTACTCAGGTAACCCTCAAGAGCTGGTTGAAAGAGCAGGGGGAGGAGAAGCGCCCCTATGCCGTCAACCAACAGATCACCCTCTATCTGGAGCTGGCCACCAACCGCTGGTTTACTGCGGGTACCCGCATCGGCCAGTTCGAGCTGCCGGGGGTCATGGTCAAGCAGCGCAGCGAGCTGGCGACCAACTTCACCCAGCGCCGCGATGGCGAGACCTGGTCGCATCAGCGCTGGGAGCTGACGCTCTATCCCCAGCAATCCGGCCAGTTCGAGATCCCCGCCATCGCGGTGCGGGCCACCGTGGCGCGCCCTGAAGGGGGCTCCCGGCAGATCACCCTCACAACCCACCCTCAGCGTTTTGCCGCCGCGCTGCCCGACCCTGCCCTGACGGTTGACGGGCGTTGGCTGAGCGCCAGCAATCTCACCCTGAGCCAGCGTTGGCAGCGCTCTGCGGATGACCATGCTGACGGCGAGCTGCGGGTAGGGGATGCTATCACCCGCACCGTGACCGCCAGCGGGCAGGATACCCTCTCTGTGCTGATCCCGCCGCTGATAACTCCGCTTGCAAGCGATGGGCGGGTACAGGCCTATCCGGCGCAAGCCCGACTGAACGATACACAGGAGCGGGGGGAGTACCTCTCGACACGGGAAGATCAGACTACCTATATCGTGCAGCGCGGTGGTGAGTTGACCCTGCCCGCGCTGGAGCTTGCCTGGTGGAACAGCCAGACTGGCCAGCTGCAAACCCTGACCCTCCCCGGGCTGACCCTGCA
This sequence comes from Aeromonas sp. 75A, assembly GCF_051919425.1. Taxonomy (NCBI): domain Bacteria; kingdom Pseudomonadati; phylum Pseudomonadota; class Gammaproteobacteria; order Aeromonadales; family Aeromonadaceae; genus Aeromonas; species Aeromonas sp. 75A. The sequence goes on from NZ_JBQBES010000002.1 coordinate 4,594,902, forward strand.
AGTGCGCCACTCTCCCGCCTCCTGGCTGGCGACCTACTGGCATCGGTTGCTTGGAGTAGCCGGTGGTGTAGCCCTGCTGGTGCTGGCGCTCCAGGCTATAGCCCGTTACTACCGTCACCACCCTCGCCCGCTCGGCTGGCAATATGGGGCCGCCATCTGGAGCAGGCAGTGGGGGGCGGTGCGGGTACTAGCCTATCGCTATCTGCGGGCCAAGAGGGGTTGGCTGGAACTTAGTCGTGTCAGTTCCGATCCGGTTTGGCAGCAACAACAGGCTGTATTCCAGCAAGATCCACTTGATCGGGCTGATGCGCTCAGGATGGGCTGGCGCCTGCTGCTGCGCCTGCAAAGGCGACGGGGCACCAGTCATGGCAACATCCGCTCACGGTTGGGCCACATTGTCGGCTGGCAAGCGGCCCTGCCGGAATTGCCCCCCCTGACTGGCAAACCGACCTCAGCGGATCAGTCATCCAGCAACGCAAACAGATAAATAAAGTGCGCCACGCAGCAACCCCCCCTGCACTGGTTGTCCCACTTTGCCCACTTCATTACACTGCCAAAGTGGGATACCCGCTGGCTGCCACGCCACCTGACTGGTGTGGCAGGTTCTCCCCTCCGGCTACCCGGCAGTGCCAAGGCAGTGTGATTTTTCCACGAGCATGTAACGAGGCCTCTCTTGTTAGACATCAGAAGTACCGAGCTGAACCTGATCCCGATCTTTGTCGCCATCTATGAAGAGCGCAGCCTATCCCGGGCGGCGACACGCATGGAAATCAGCCAACCCGCCGTCAGCAAGGCCCTCAAGCGACTGCGGGAGATCTACGGTGATCCTCTGTTTAATCGCAAGGTCGTGGGGATGGAGCCCACCTCGTTTGCCATCGACATCTATCCGGCGATGGCGGCCGCGCTGAAAAACTTCAGCTCGACCCTCTCGACCTCGCGCACCTTCAATCCGCGCACTTCCCAGCGAGTCTTCTCCATCGCCTGTGTCAGACTGGTCAGCGCCCAACTGGTCCCGGCGCTGCTGTGCAAGATCCGGGCACACGCCCCAGGTATTTCGCTCGAGGTGCATCCCCTCTTTACCGAGGATATGGAGAGTGACCTGCGGATGCAGCGTTATGATCTCATCATCGACATGACCCAGAGCGGGCGCAGCATGCTCAAGAGCGAGGTGCTCTATGGCGAGCAGGTGAAGGTGGTGTGTGCCAGCAACCACCCGCGACTGGGCAGCGACTTGACGGTGGAGGCCTATTTTACCGAGGAGCATGTGGCGTTGGCCCAGTGGCAGGTCAGAGGCAGCATGATCACTGCCGAGCACCTGCCGCAAATGGCCAACCGCAATATCGTGGTACGGGTGCCGACCGCCATGGAGATGCTGCCCATCATTGCGTGCAGCGAGATCATCGGAGTCTTGCCCACCTCCATCATAAATACCTTTGCCGGCATGTATGATGTGCGGGTACTCCCCTTCCCCTTCGAGGAATCAGTATTCAGCCTGTCGGCCATCTGGCATCCCAGCCGGACCACCGAGGCGGGTCACCGCTGGCTGCGCCAGCAGCTGTTCGAAGTGGTCAGCGAGCTGGGGCTGACCACCTCCATCGTTCAGCCCTAACGGGCATCTCGCACCAGTCGCAATCCCATGTCAGCCATCATCACCGACTGGCTGGCGAAATCACGCCGGAAATTTTCAGACAATTCAGCCTCATAGGCGTAGCTGCCGCCTCGCACCGACTTATGGGCGAGGTGGCTCTTGCTCTCCTGGGCATTGTTCGGGTTCTCTTGAGGACTATGGCGATAGAAGGTCTCTTCATAGGCATCAGCCACAAACTCCCCCACATTGCCGGTCATGTCGTATAGCCCCAGCTCGTTGGGCTTTTTCAGCCCCACCGGATAGGCGCGATTCTTGGCGTTGCCGCTGTACCAGGCCACTTCATCAATCTGATCGGAGCCGCTATAACGATAGCCTTTACTCAGCTTGCCCCCCTTGGCTGCATACTCCCACTCAGCTTCGGTGGGCAGGCGGTAGTAAGCGCCGGTCAACTCATTGAGCCTTGTCACAAACAGATTGGCCTGTTGCCAGCTGAGGTTGTTGACCGGTACATCCGGTGCCTGGAAATAGCTGATGGAGGGGCCCATCACCGCCTCGAACAGAGCCTGTGTCACCTCGAATTTTGCCATGTAGAAGCTGTTGAGCGAGACCGCATGCTGCGGCCCTTCGCTCGCTTTGGCGGCAGGGTCGTTGGAGCCCATCTCAAAACGGCCCCCTTCCACCAGCACCATGTCCGCTTCAATCTTCTGTCGCAGCGGATGGAGCGGCTGGTTGCCCTGTTTGACCGAGAGGGTGCAGCCAGCCACCAGCAGGGTGGTTGCCAGCAACGGAATTGCGCATTTGAACGGTATGATCGTCATAACCTGACCTGTGCAGTAAGAGAAGTGGCAGCCATCACTGGCCAGCGGAAACCGGCGGCGTGCTCGTCTTGCTCGCGCGCTTGCTATTGAGCTCGGTCAGCACCTCGGGGGGCGCTATCTTGCCAAGTTCACTCATGCAGGCGTCGCTCTTGGGGTGATCGTGGCGAAGGTAGATATCGCACACCGCATAGAGCTGCTCCGGCGCGCTGGAGATCCGGTAGGCAAGCTCGAACGAGCCGATGGCTTTCTCGAGATCCAGCGGCTCTTGCAGCACCCCGTTGAGATACCAGAAGTAGCTGTTATTGCCAGCGAGCTCCGCCGCCTGTGCCATGGTGACTGCCGCTTCGCTCTTCTGATCGAGGCGCACCTGGGTCAGCGCCTTGGCGTAATGGAGGCTGGCATTCTGCGGCAACAAAAGAATCCCCTTGTTGAGCAAGGCCAGCGCCTCGGCATCCCGTTGCTGGGCCCGCAAGTTGTCAGAGAGGCCAAGCCAGAGCTGGGGATTGTCAGGCTGATTGGCAAGCAGCTGTTCGTAGCTTGCCTGCGCCTTGTCCCACTGCCGGGTCCAGCGATAGAGATCTGCCTGCGACAGCTGCTGCGCAGGGTCCTGCTGCCGGGCGAGATACTCGCTCACCTCCGCCAGCGGCTGGCCAATGGCGCTCAGTTGCCCCTCATTCATGGCGCCATAATCGCGAGCCAGATTGAGGGTAGCGGCGCGGCGAACCTCGGCACTGCTGTCAGCCAGCAGCGGTGAGAGCAGTCGCCAGCGGTGCGCAAACTGATAGGGATCGGCGGCAATCACCGCCGCTTCGCGCACCAATGCGTGCTCATCACGCAGGCTTCTGGCCACCGCCACCAGACTGTTCTGATTCGGGTAAGCCGCCAGCTGGCGCAGGGCATCGGCCCGCTCCACCGTTGGCAGGGAGATATCCTGCGCATTGTAGGCCCACTGCTGGATCTGGGCGGCTGAGGGCGCACTGGCCGCCACGGATGCGGTGGGTGCCTCATTCGCTGATGTGGTGACCGGCGGCACAGGGCTGGCTACCGCCAGCGCTGCGCCAGACAAGGTCATGCCAAGGGCCAGCCACAAGGCGCCCATGGTGCCGGAGCGGGTGTGACGAAACTCGTGGCGACTCAACATGCTCTGCATCGCTTATTTCCTCTGACCATGTGTCATGACGCCGTTATTCATCACCGCATCACGATACTTGCCATGGGCCACCGGATAACCGGCACGGCGCAGGATATAGGCCATCGACTGATCGATATGGCTGAAAAACTTGTACCAACCGGCACAGAGGTAATTCAGACCTGCCTCCCCTTCGTGGGTGCGAATAAAGCGGTTCTTCGGGCACTCCCCATAGCAGGCAAACTGGTAGTCACACTGCTGGCACTGGCGGGCCAGGCTGCGCGATTTGGCAAAGCCGAACGCTTGCTGGGCGGGCGAATACGCCAGCTCACTGAGCGGCTGATGGTGGATATTGCCGATCTTGTACTTGGGATAGACATAGTGGTCACAGGCAAACACATCGCCGTTGGGCTCCATCGCCAGCCCCTTGCCGCAGATCTCCCCCAAGGTACAGAGGGGGTTCTTGCGTCCCATCCAAGTCTCGACACTCGCCTCAAAATATTGCACGAAGACCCGTCCCAGATCCCGCTGCACCCACTCATCGAAAATGGTGATGAGAAAATCCCCCCACCCCTCGGCCGAGACGCACCAGGGCTCGACCACCGAATTTTTGTGCCAGGGATTGAGGCGTTTGTCCCCCTGCTTGAGTTGCTCTTGCTGCTGCCAGGTCTGGGGCGCAGTGGTACGAAAGCTCTTCTGCTCGACGATGGGGATAAACTGCATCTGGGGCGACTTCACCTCGTCGCGCAGGAAGCGATAGACCTCCAGCGCATTCTTGCTGGTGAGGTTGTTAACGCAAGTCAGGGTGGCAAACTTCACCTTGTATTTATGCAGCAACGCCACCGCCGCCATCACCTGATTGAAGGTACCGCGCCCGGCTCGGTTGACCCGATAGGCGTTGTGCAGCAGCTCGGGGCCATCGATGCTCAAACCGATGAGAAAGTTGTTGGCGGCCAGAAATTCACACCACTCATCGTTGAGCAGGATGCCGTTGGTCTGCAGGTCGTTGGCAATCACCACCCCTTGCGGCTGGTATTTGCGCTGCAACTCGACCACTTTGCGAAAATAGTCGAGCCCGAGCAACGTCGGCTCGCCCCCCTGCCAGGAGAAGATGATCTCGGGGGTATTCTGCCCCTCGATATATTGACGGATATAGGTCTCAAGGGTCTGCTCATCCATCTGGGGCGAACACCCCTTCTTGTATTCCAGCAGATCCTGCTTGCTGAGGTAGTAGCAGTAGGTACAGTCGATGTTACACACGGCCCCGATAGGTTTGGCCATCACATGCATCCGCTTGGATGCCTTGCCGTTGAACTGTGGACCCTGAGTAATCACCATAACTGCACCACCTGCAAAATTGCTGTTTTGAGGCCTGCAGTCTAAAGGCTCCCGCTGTCACACGCTGGTTATACCCCTTATAACCAGCGGATATGGGACCAAGCTAACATTCTGATGTCATAAAAAATCATCGCATCCAACGAGATAAATTGGTCGTATAGTCCCGGTGAGCAAGATAGAAGTGCCTAAGATGTCGGGAGCAACCGCCCAATAAACCGCCACCTGCACGGCTCGCCCTTCGTTCTGCCTGCGCTATGGTTTACCATGCAGACAATTGTGGTGCCTGGCACCGCCCACCCTAGCGCCAGGCGCTACCGTCATCGGATACCTCATCTCGAGCAACATGAGCAAAACAGCACACGCGGGCAACGAGCCAACATTCTACTTCCACGACTACGAGACCTTCGGCATCAGCCCCGCCAAGGACAGGCCGTCGCAGTTTGCCGGTATTCGTACCGATGCGGATTTCAACATCATTGGCGAGCCGCTGGTCATCTACTGCAAGCCGCCGGCGGACTATCTGCCGGATCCGGAGGCGTGCCTGATTACCGGTATCACGCCGCAAAAGGCGATGAAGGATGGGCTGTGCGAGGCGGATTTCATTCGCCAGATCCACGAGCAATTCGCCACGCCGAATACCTGTGTGCTTGGCTACAACAGCATCCGCTTCGATGACGAGGTGACCCGCTACACCCTCTATCGCAACTTCTATGACCCCTATGCCTACAGTTGGCAGAACGGCAACTCCCGCTGGGATATTCTCGACATGCTGCGGGCCTGCTATGCCCTGCGCCCGGAGGGGATCGAGTGGGCCTTTGATGATGAAGGCAAACCGAGCTTCCGGCTGGAGAAGCTGACAGTCGCCAATGGCGTGGCCCACGCCAATGCACACGATGCACTCTCGGACGTGCTGGCCACTATCGAGATGGCCAAGCTGGTGAAAAAAGCCCAACCCAAGCTGTTTGGTTATCTCTTTGATCTGCGCAACAAAAACAAGGTGAAGGCGCTGATTGACGTGGTGACCATGAAGCCGCTGGTGCACGTCTCCGGCATGTTCTCCCCCTGGCAGGGTTGTGCAAGCTGGGTCTCGCCACTTGCCTGGCACCCCACCAACCAGAACGCGGTGATCATGGTGGATCTGACCCGTGACCCCACCCCGCTCATTGAACTCTCCAGCGAGGAAATCCGCGAGCGCCTCTACACCAAGAAAGAGGAGCTGGGGGATCTGGCGGGCATTCCGGTGAAACTGGTGCACATCAACAAGTGCCCGGTGCTGGCGCCAGCCGCCACCCTGACGGCGGAGCGCGCCGACGAGCTCGGCATCAATCGGGAGCAGTGCCGCAAGAGCCTGGATCTGCTGCGCGCCCACCCCGAAGTACGGGAAAAACTGGTGGAAGTGTTCAATCAGGAGTTTGCCGGCAGCAATGAGAGCGACCCCGATACCCAGCTCTACGGCGGATTCTTTGGCCACGGCGACAAGTCCACCATGGATCTGGTGCGTGCTACCCCCGCGGACCTGCTGGGTGAGCGGGAGTTCGCCTTTACCGACGCCCGGCTGCCGGAGATGCTGTTCCGCTACCGCGCCCGCAACTGGCCGCACACCTTGAGCGAAGCGGAGCAGAAACGCTGGCGCCTGCACTGCAGCGACTACTTCAGCCGCCGTCTGCCGGACTATGTGCCCCGTCTCGAGGCGCTGGCCGAGCAGAACCAGAGTAACGAACGGAACTTCGCGATTCTAAAGAGTCTCTATCACTATCTGGAAGATTTATGAGTTGTGAGTAGTTTCACAATAAATCCTTCCCGCCCGTCCCCTTCTTCAGGTCATAATGACGAAGGGGATTTCCCCAAAAACCAATATCTTGCAACATCCTGAGCGGATGTCTCCCAAGCAAGAGATCTTTTTGGCCGAACGGAAGCCATTTGCTGATGCCTCGTCACCACGCACTGCTCGGATTACTGGCCCTGCTGCCGCTGGCAGCCAACGCCGCATACCGGTTCGATGTGCCGGATTATCTTGCTCGCCTGCCCGAACAGACCTATCGCATCGTAGAACAGAACTTCAACACCCTTTATCAGCAGACTGATTTCACTCCCCTGATCACCAACAGCTACTTCAACGGCTCCCATCTCTACAAGTTTGTCGGGGTACCGCTGGCCATCAGCGCCCAGTCAGGTTTCCAGCTGGAGGTGTTTGGTCAGGTCTATAACCGCGCTTCGCAAGCCTATATGCACCTGAGCGAGGACATGTCCCTCTATCGGGTGATGCGAGTCGATCTGATGGGGAACCCCAATGATCAACTGGCCATCGGTTTTGGTCTGGGGGTGCCCATCACCCCGTTGCTGACCCTCAAGGCGATCGCCTCCGGCAGTGATATCCCGGGCTATGGCTCAGCCAAATACGCCGTCGGCTTTGAGTGGCGTTACTGAAAAACATGGCTGATAACCGCTGATTGAAACAATTCAGGCTCCGTGATGGAGCCTGAATTGTTTATGGTGACGCTGTGATCAGGTGTAGTGGATCACCCGCCCCTCGCCCCCTTGCAGGGTCACAGCCGTGCCGACTGCCTGTCCCAGCCAAAAATCGATTCCCCCTTCCGGCAGCAGAAACTCCTGTGGTTGCCCCTCCCAGTTGAACAAGCAGAGCAGAGTGCCGCCCTCGGGCAGGCTTACTTCACCACAGGCAAAGTCCATCGACTCGAAACGGGCAGAGGGTGCACGAACAGCACAAAGACCCAGCAGCTTGCACAGTTGCGCCGCCTGCTCCTCATCGAGATCTTGCAGTCGATCACCGGCCAGCATCATGCCGCCGCTCGCCACCAACGCTGCCAGATGGAAGCTGTAATCCGCATTGCTTGCCTGCTGGCTCGTCAGATCCCGAAGGCAGATACAGTCGGGGTCGAGGGCCCAGAGCTTGTCATTCTGCCAGGCGCGGCAGAAGGCCTCGCGGGCGATCTGACGATAGCGGTGGCCGTTGCGCTCCACGTCATCGCTCACCCGCATGCCGTGCACCAGGCCAAGGCTCGGCCAGATGGGGGCGTTGCAACCGAGCAGGAAAGCGCCTTCACCTGCACCACGCAGGATGGCGGCCATACCGCGCCGATAGGCTTCAACCCGGGTGGCTGCCGGATCGTGGAAACGGCCACCGTGGATTGCGCCCCAGAAGTTGGCATCGAGCTTGAAGTAGTGGATGCCCCACTGCTCGCGCAGGGTTCGGAACACCTGTTCAAGGTGCGCTTGCACCTCGGGGTGGGTGCCGTCCAGCACATACCAGGGAGTGCAGCGCCAACCACCGTAGGTGACCCGCTCGGAAGGTAGCGGCAGGCCGTCATCCCCCTTCACAAACCAGTCTGGGTGCTCCTGAAACACCTGTGAACCGGGCTCTGCAATAAAGGGTGCGACCCAGAGGGCAGGCTCGCAGCCAGCCTGTTTGATCTCGGCAGCCAGTGAGGCTACACCTTGCTCGAACTTGGCCGACGGGGTAAGCCAGTCGCCCATTTTGGCCTGATAGCCGTCGTCGATCTGCACATAGCGCAGGGCCGGGAAGCGCTCGGCACGCACCTGCAGGTTCTCGCGAATGTCGGCAGCGCTCACCTCGGCGTAGTAGTGATACCAGGAGCACCAGCCGCTCGGGCGATCACTCACCTTGCCGATCAGCGAGCCATGCTCAGCCTCGATCAGCCCAGCCAGCTCGGCCAGCAGATCCTCGCGCTCCGCCCCTTCGAGGCAGATCAGCGCCTCGCTCTGCCAGTGCTCACCGGCTGCAAGTTTTCGCCCTTCGCAGTTCATCAGGATCTGCAAGCGACCATCAGGGTAGAGGCGAAACTCCCCGCCAAAACGGTGGCAGCTGGCAAAGGCGAGCAGCAGCCACCCCTTGCCATGCTCTACCAGCAACAGGTTGTGAATGGTGTGATAGCCATTGTCATCGGTGATGCGATAGACGCTGGCATCGGGACAACGGCCGACATGTTGCGGTGATTGCCAGCACCCCATGGTCTGGGCCAGCATCTGGAATCCTTCGCCATAGATGGCACTCTCCACCGGCAGGCCAAGCTTGCCGTCAAACAGCACCCAGCGCTCAACCGGAGTGGCATCAGGGCCGGTGTTGTCGAGTCGCACCCGGCACAGGGGGCCTTCCCACTGACGGGTTTGCAGCAGATGGGGTGGCAACGCATTATCGTTCGCCAGCTGGCGAACTCGGGACAAGAGGGATGTCATCACTACTCCTTGTAGTTCGAAAAAGGGTTCTATCAGACGATGTTCAACAGATAATCCGCATACAAATCAGCTTCAAACGAACTGATTTCAGTTGTTATTGTTTTAATGCCGCGACCCGGCCTCTCTGGTAAACTGCGATTTTTCTTCCCAGTCGATGAGGTTCACGTGATCGCGCAACGCGCCTTGCTGTACTTTCGTGACTTTATGGTCATCGTCGCCTGCCTGCTGGCAGGCAAATCCGTGGCAGCCATCCTGCCTTTCGCCTTTCCCGGCAGCATCATCGGCATGCTGCTGCTGTTCGTGCTGCTCTCCCTGCAACTGATCAAGCTGCACTGGGTCGAGCTGGGCGCTGGCTTGCTGCTGCGCCACATGGGCGTGCTGTTCGTGCCGGTCGCGGTCGGGCTGGTGGCTTGGCTTGAGCCCCTGCGCCAATCCTTCGGCGTCATCATGCTCTGCATCGTGCTCGGGATTGTGCTGATCCTCGCCACCGTCGGTCGGCTCTACCAGAGGATGAACAAATGATCTTCTGGCTCGCCATTCCCTTAACGCTCGCGCTCTATTTCGCCACCCGCGCCCTCTATCGCCGCCTGCCCTGGCCCATCATCAATCCGGTGCTGGTGCCGACCGCGGTGATCATCGGCCTGCTGCTCTGGTTTGATCTGCCCCTTGAGCAGTACGAGCGCGGCAGCAGCCCTATCACCATGCTGCTGGAGCCCGCCGTGGTGGCGCTGGCGCTGCCGCTCTATCAGCAGGCACGCCAGATCCAGGCCAAGCTCAAGCCCATCCTAATCTGTACCCTCGCCTCCGTCTTGATCTCGGTGTGCACAACCTTGCTGATCGGTCATTTTATGGGCACAGATCCGGCGCTGCTCGCCTCCCTTGCCACCAAATCCATCACCACCCCGCTCGCCATGAGCGTCAGCCAGTCCATCGGCGGCATTCCCGCCATCGCGGCCGCCGTGGTGGTGGTAGTGGGGATTGTCGGTGCCCTGATCGGCTACCCGCTGCTCAAACTGTTCAAAGTGACCGATCCGGAAGCGCAAGGGCTCGCCATGGGGGCCTGTGCCCACGCCATCGGCACGGCTACTTCCGCCGAGAAAGGGATCACCCAGGGGGCCTTTGCATCGCTGGCCATGGTGGTGTGCGGGATCCTCACCGCTGCCGTCGCCCCGCTGCTGTTTGCCATCTATCACTGGCTGATCTGATCACCCCATTGACCACCTGTTGACCATTCCGGGGGGCCTGCTGGCCTCTCGGGGTGCGACCTGCCGCACAATTTGCACAAGACAAACGTTTCCATTACCATCCCCCTCCGTTTGCCCGTCAGGGCGTGAGCCTGCTCACACATTTACCCGAGCTTGCTCCCTACAATGGCCGCCCAATTGGCCTTTGAGGACACACTATGCATCCCCGTTTTGCCAAGCCATTCGATACCCTCTCTGCCCCGCTCAAAGCAGCCGTGCAGCCCATGCTGGATAGTGCCGACTTCAACGCCCGCTTCACGCCGGAGCAAGTCGCCACCCTGAAAGCCGCCACAGGTCTCGATGATCGCGCCCTGCGCCTCGCCCTGTTGCCGCTGGCAGCCGCCTGCTCGGTGGCGCCCATCTCCAAGTTTTATGTCGGTGCCATCGCCTGCGGCCTGAGTGGCACCTGGTACTTCGGTGCCAACATGGAGTTTGCGGGGCAAGGTCTGTTCCACTCGGTCCACGCCGAGCAATCCGCTATCTCCAACGCCTGGCTGGGTGGCGAGACCGGGATCAGCGAAATCACCGTCAACTACACCCCCTGCGGCCACTGCCGTCAGTTCATGAACGAGCTGAGCACCGCCAAGATCCTGAAAGTCTCCCTGCCCGATGACCTGAGCGCCCTGCAATCCTTCCTGCCCCACTCGTTTGGCCCGGCGGATCTCGACATCACAGATGCGCTGATGAGCCCGCAGGATCACGCAGAGCTTGAGCTTCAAAGCGAAGACCCGCTGTGGCAGGCCGCGCTGGCCGCTGCCCGTCAAAGCTACGCCCCCTACAGTCAGGGCTATGCCGCGGTGGCGCTGCAGTTTGCCGATGGCCGCATCTTCTCTGGCCGCTACGCCGAGAACGCCGCCTTCAACCCCAGCCTGCCGCCGATGCAGATGGCCTGCGCCCATGCGGTGCTTAACGGTGAAGATCTCGCCACCATCCGCCGCGCCGTACTGCTGGAGAACAAGAACGGCCAGATCAGCCAGCGGGACTCCGCCCAGTCCACTCTAAAGGCGCTGGGCTCGGTCGAGCTGGAGTATCAGGCGGTCTGACCCCCGCTTAGCTTCGATAAACGAAAGCCCCCGCACCTTGGTGCGGGGGCTTTTTTACTTGGCTGTTTAACCGGGAGCAGCCGGTGATCCTCACGGCTTGGCTGGGTTGATCACCCCGTCTAACCGGTTGCTGATCAGACAGGTTTCAGCCGCGCGGTGAAGTGGCGCAGCAGCGGCGGCTCGTAGTCAAAGGTGAGTCCGCGAATGTCGCTGGCCCGCGCTTTCACCGCGATCAGGCAGTCGGCCACATAGTCCATATGATCCCGGGTGTAGACCCGGCGCGGAATGGTGAGACGCAACAGCTCGAAGTCCGCAGCCTCCTGCTTGCCGGTGGCGGGATCTCGCCCGAGCAGCAGGGAGCCAATCTCCACCCCGCGCACACCCCCTTCCAGATAGAGCTCGCAGGCGAGCGCATGAGCCGGGAACTGCTCGGCCGGAATATGGGGCAGCAGCTTTTTGGCATCCACAAACACCGCATGGCCGCCGGTGGGGGTCTGGATGGGGATGCCCGCCTCGGCCAGCCGCTCGCCGAGATAGGCCACCTGACTGATGCGATAGGTGAGATACTCCTCATCCATTCCCTCGCGCAGGCCGATGGCGAGCGCCGCCATGTCCCGTCCCGCAAGCCCGCCATAAGTGACAAAACCCTCCATCGCCACGCAGCGCACCTGCACCGCGCGAAACAGGTCGAGATCCTCTTTGAAACAGCAGAGCCCGCCGATATTGACCAACCCGTCCTTCTTGGCCGACATGGTGAAGATGTCCCCCAGTGCGAACATCTGGCGCACTATCTCCTTGATGCTGCACTTCGCATAAGTCGGATCCCGCTCCTTGATAAACCAGGCGTTCTCGGCAAAGCGGGCGGCGTCGATCACCACCGGAATATGGTGACGACGGGCCAGCTCGGAGACCGCCTCCATATTGGCCATGGAGACCGGCTGGCCGCCGGCGCTATTGCAGGTCACCGTGATGATGATGCCGGCCACGTTGTCGGCCCCCAGGGTTTCGATGGTGTCGGTCAGGCGAGGGAGATCAAAATCCCCCTTCCAGGCATAAGGGGCCGTGGTGTCGAGGGCTTTCGGGGTGAGCAGGTTGATGGCCCGCGCGCCAGCCAACTCCACGTGGGCCTTGGTGGTGTCGAAGTGGTAGTTGGAGATGAAGACCGGCGCCTTGCCCTGGCAGCGCTTGACCAGCTCGGGGAAGAGGATCTGCTCGGCCCCGCGCCCCTGGTGGGTGGGAATCACATGCTGATAGCCAAAGATCTCGCGCACCGTGCGCTCCAGCTCGACGAAGTTGCGGCTGCCCGCATAAGCTTCGTCCCCCATCATGATGCCGGCCCACTGGCGATCGGACATGGCACCTGTGCCGCTGTCGGTCAGCAGATCGATATAGACATCCTCGGCCAGCAGCAGGAAGGGGTTCCAGCCAGCGGCCTCGAGGGCAGCGCGACGCTCGGCGCCAGTGGTCTGTTTGATGGGCTCGACCATCTTGATACGAAACGGCTCGGGTATACGACGCATAAAAGACTCCTCACCGGCGCAAGGCCAGTGTGTTTGAAATCGGGATTGGCAAAGAGGCCGGGGCGATCAGGGTCGTCCGGCTGACAAATTCAAACGGCGGGTGCCACCAATCAGCGGTGAGGAAAGTCGAAGGTCAGAATGGGATCCCGGGTATACCAGTGGGCGAGCAGGCAGGCTGCCCGGGGCGTAGCTGTCATGATTGGCATCACTCCCCTCCATATCGGTTGTAGACAGTCGGTGGCCAACAAGATCCATAGATGGATGCTGCCAGCGGGCAGCCTCGCCACGTTAACGGCTGGTTAATTGGCAAACAAGGGGCGCACCGACGGGCTGTGCGCCCGCTCACAAAGTGCGCATCTGAGCGGCAAACTGGCAGTGAGGTTGATCCGCCCGCGCCCCCGGTTCGTTATTCTCCCTACCCATACGCCACATCCCCCATCAGCCAAGGCCGGAAGCCATTATGCATCGCAAACCCCATCTGCCCGAGAAGATCTGCCCCGTCTGCCAACGCCCCTTCAGCTGGCGGCGCAAGTGGGCGCGCAGCTGGGAAGCGGTTCGCTACTGCAGCGAGCGCTGTCGCCACGCTCGTCACAGCAGCCAGCAACCTGAGGGGGAGCGAGTCTGATGGAGCTGCGCCTGATTCTCGGCGATCAGCTGAACGCCGGTCACAGCTGGTTTCGCACCCCAGATCCGGCGATCTGCTACCTGATGGCGGAGCTGCGCCAGGAGACCGACTACTGCCGCCACCATCGCCAGAAGGTGCTGGCCTTCTTTGCCGCCATGCGCGCCTTCGCAGCAGCCCTCACCCAAGCTGGCCACCGCGTCTGTTACCTGACCCTGGATGAGAGCGCCCGCTGGCCCGATTTGCCCGGCTTGCTGGAGGCTCAACTCGAAGCACATCAGGCCAGCAGCTTTGCCTGGCAGAGCCCAGACGAGTGGCGCCTTGCCAGCCAGTTGAAAAGCTGGGCGGCGGGCCTGGCCATCCCTGCCACCGAGGTGGAGAGCGAGCATTTTCTCACTCCCCGCGATGGCTGGCAGCGCTATCCTCACAGCCGGATGGAGTTCTTCTACCGCGCCCTGCGCAAGCAATACAGGGTGCTGCTCGATGAGCGCGGCCAACCCCTTGGCGGGCGCTGGAATTTTGATGACGAGAACCGCGCCAAGCTGCCGGCGAGACAGCCCATCCCGGAACCCCTCACCTTTGCCAACGAGGTGAGCGAGATTGATGCCATGCTGACCCGCCACGGGGTCAGCACCATCGGCGAGGTGGATGCCAGCGCCCTACCGTGGCCCATCAACCGGCGCCAGAGCCGCGAGCTGCTGGCCCATTTTCTGGCCCACTGCCTGCCTCACTTTGGCCGCTATCAGGATGCCCTGAGCGAGCGGGGCTGGAGCTTGTTTCACAGCCGCCTGTCGTTTTCCCTCAACAGCAAGATGCTTCATCCGCTTGAGGTGATCCGCGCCGCCGAATCCCACTGGCAGGCCAATCAGGCCACTATCACGTTGGCACAGGTGGAGGGGTTTATTCGCCAGATCCTCGGCTGGCGCGAGTTTGTCCGCGCCCTCTACCGGGAGAAGATGCCCGACTACAAGCAGACCAATTTTCTCGGGGCCAACCGGCCGCTGCCCGGTTTCTTCTGGAGTGGCGAAACCAGGATGGCCTGCGTGCGCCACGCCATTCGCCAGTCTCTTGAGCACGGTTACGCCCACCATATCCAGCGGCTAATGGTGACCGGCAACTTTGCCCTGCTGGCGGGGATCGATCCTGACGAGGTGGATCAGTGGTATCTCGGTATCTATGTGGATGCCATCGAGTGGGTGGAGCTGCCCAACACCCGCGGCATGAGCCAGTTTGCCGATGGCGGCCTGATGGGCAGCAAGCCCTACGCCAGCAGCGGCGCTTATCTCGAGCGGATGGGCCACTACTGCAAGGGGTGCCACTATCAGGTCAAAGCCCGCCACGGGGATGGGAGCTGCCCCTTCAACAGCCTCTACTGGCACTTTCTCTGGCGCAATCGGGACAAGCTCGGCAACAATCCCCGCCTCGCCCTCCCCTATGCCAACTGGGATGGCCAAGCCGCAGAACAGCAACAGACCATTCTGGCGACGGCGGAGCACTACCTGATCAAGCTGGAGCAGTTGTAAGCGGGCCATGTCCCCTGGCACATTCACACTGACAACAGCGCAGCGATTTACGCTGGCAATCAGGCGCGTCATCGCACCAAACACCAGCCTGTGACCGGCAAGCAGACGGAGATCCCAATCCTGCGCAGAGCGGTTGAATATCCTGTGGCGGCTGATTATGGTGGTGGCCACATCAAGGTTTCCATCAACCAAACATCAGAAAAACGAGTCTAAGGAAAGACGATATGGAGATAGTGGTTCTCGGTGGCGGCGTGATTGGGGTAACCAGCGCCTGGTATCTGGCCAAAGCGGGTCACAAGGTGACCCTGCTGGAGCGACAAGGGGGCGTTGCCCTTGAAACCAGCCATGCCAACGCCGGGCAGATATCCCCGGGTTATGCGGCCCCCTGGGCGGCCCCCGGCATTCCCCTCAAGGCCGCCAAGTGGATGCTGCAAAAGCATGCCCCCTTCACCGTGCGCCCCACTGCCGATCCCTTCCAGCTGCGCTGGATGCTCAGAATGCTCGCCAACTGCACCCCGACCGCTTATGCCACCAACAAGGGGCGCATGGTGCGTCTGGCCGAATACAGCCGCGACTGCATGAAGCTGCTGCGTGACGAGTTGAGCATCGATTACGAAGGGCGCCAGCTCGGTACCCTGCAGCTGTTTCGCAGCCAATCCCAGCTCGATGCCAGTCAGCGCGATATCGAGGTGCTGGAGGAGTATGGCGTCCCCTACCAGTCGCTCGATGCCAGCGGCTGCGAAGCGGCAGAGCCTGCGCTGGCGCGGGTGCGCGGCAAAATCGTCGGCGGCTTGCGTCTGCCCGGCGACGAGACCGGCGACTGCTTCCGCTTCACCAAGGCCCTTGCCCTTGAAGCCGAGAAGCTCGGGGTCAAGTTCGTCTTCAACTGCGACATCGACGAGATTGAGCAAGCCCGCGGCCGCGCCGTGGCTGTGCGGGCGGGCGAGCAGCGCTATCGCGCCGATGCCATCGTCTGTGCGCTCGGCAGCTATGCCACCGGCTTTTTGCGGCCGCTGCTGCGCCCGCTCGGGCTGGAGCTGCCTGTCTATCCGGTCAAGGGCTACTCCCTCACCCTGCCGATGATCAACGCCGAGGCCGCGCCGCGCAGTACCGTGCTCGACGAGACCTACAAGGTGGCCATCACCCGCTTTGACGAGCGGATCCGGGTCGGCGGCATGGCGGAGCTGTCGGGCTACAACCTCGCTCTCAACCCCAGACGCCACGACACTCTGGCGATGGTGGTGGGCGATCTCTTTCCCGAAGGGGGCGATATCAGCAAGGCTGAATTCTGGACCGGCTTACGCCCCATGACGCCGGACGGCACCCCGCTGGTGGGGCCCAGCCCCATTCCCGGCCTCTGGCTCAATACCGGCCACGGCACTCTGGGCTGGACCATGGCGGCCGGTTCGGGTCAGCTATTGTGCGATCTTATCAGCGGCAGCGAGCCCGCCATCAGCGATGAGGGGCTCACTCTGGCCCGTTACGGCTAAGCGCATAACAGGTCGGGCTGTTTCACTCGCCAACTGCGCCCCCAGACAACAGCAGAGGACGTTCTCGACCGCTTTATTGACAGGCCACCGCCAAAAACGGTGGCCTTTTCGTCTGATGTTGACCTTCTCCCTCCCCATCTGCCTGAGCGGTGCTCTGGCTGCCGGTTAATGCAGCAAACGGCACAGAATATTGCGCAATTCGACTTGCGCAAGCCGCCACAATCCGTAATGTGGATAGACGCATTTTTCGCAGCGCATATTTTTAAATGGCCTGTAAACCGCTTGTAAACAGGCGTCGCCAGACAAGAGGTTACGGGTGTCACCGCGAGTTTCTTTAGCAGCAATCCAGGGTAGGACATTATGAAAAAAGTAGGTTTGGTCGGTTGGCGTGGCATGGTGGGATCGGTTCTGATGAGCCGGATGCAGGAAGAGCAGGATTTCGCCCATATTCAACCCACATTCTTCACCACCTCCCAGGCCGGTGAGGCCGCTCCCAACTTCGGCGTCGATGCCGGTACTCTGCAGGACGCCTTCGATATCGAGGCGCTGGCCAAGCAGGATATCATCATCACCGCCCAAGGCGGCGACTACACCAAGGATGTCTATCCGCGCCTGAAAGCCGCTGGCTGGCAGGGTTACTGGATTGACGCCGCCTCCTCCCTGCGGATGGAGAAAGATGCCGTCATCATTCTGGATCCGGTCAACGGCGACGTCATCGAGCAGGCCCTGAACGATGGCATCAAGACCTTCGTTGGCGGCAACTGCACCGTCAGCCTGATGCTGCTGGCCCTCGGCGGCCTGTTCAAGGCCGATCTGGTGGAGTGGGTGAGTGTGGCCACCTATCAGGCTGCCTCCGGTGGCGGTGCCCGCCATATGCGCGAGCTGGTCACCCAGATGGGGATGCTGCGCGACGAAGTGGCGGTCGAGCTGGCCGACCCTGCCTCCGCCATCCTCGACATCGAGCGCAAGATCACCGAGAAGACCCGCTCCGGCACCCTGCCGGTGGACAACTTCGGCGTACCGCTGGCCGGTGGCCTTATCCCCTGGATCGACACCAAGCTCGACAACGGCCAGAGCCGTGAAGAGTGGAAAGGTCAGGCCGAAACCAACAAGATTTTGGGTATCGAGAACGCCGTCATTCCGGTGGATGGTCTGTGCGTGCGGATCGGTGCCCTGCGCTGCCACAGCCAGGCGTTCACCATCAAGCTGAAAAAGGATGTGCCGCTGGCGGAGATCGAAGCCCTGCTGGCTGCCCACAACGACTGGGTGAAAGTGATCCCCAACGATCGCGACATCACGGCCCGCGAGCTGACCCCGGCGGCCGTTACCGGCACCCTCAGCATTCCAGTCGGTCGTCTGCGCAAACTCAATATGGGCCCTGAGTATCTGGCCGCCTTTACCGTGGGTGACCAGCTGCTGTGGGGCGCCGCCGAGCCGCTGCGCCGCATGCTGCGTATCCTGCTGGCGCGCTAATCCGCCACAGCAGCAGATACAACAAGGGCGGGGAGTCACACTCCCCGCCCTTGTTTATTGCCTGTTTTTATAAGCCCTGTAGCAGGCTCTCACTCTTGCTGTCACTTAAGCTGAATACGCTGACAGCCGCTGTAGATCTCGGCCCGCCCGGGGCGGCAAAAGCCCACCAGGGTGAGCCCCGTCTGCTCGGCCCGCTCGACCGCAAGCTCGGTAGCGGCCGAGATGGCGAGCAAAATTTCCACCCCGGCGCTGGCGCACTTTTGCACCATTTCGAAGCTGGCGCGGCTGGTCACCAGAATGGCGCCGTCACGCCGACCAGTGCGGCACAGATGGCCCACCAGCTTATCCAGCGCAATATGGCGTCCCACATCTTCGCGGATGGCGAGAATGTTGCCTTCCCCGTCCAGATGCACCGCCGCATGGGTGGCGCCGGTGCGCTGGCCCAATAGCTGGAGCGGGCGCAGCGCGGTCAATACCTTGTCGATATGGCCCACCGCCAGACGCTGACTGTCAGGCAAGCTTGGCTGGGTGCGGATCACCTGCTCCAGACTCTCGCTGCCGCAGATGCCGCAACCGGTGCGCCCCGCCAAGGTGCGCCGCTTCTCTTTGAGGCGATGAACGCAGCGATTGGCCAACGTGATATGCAGCTCAATCCCCTGACAGCCATCAATCTGCTCGATGTCGTGGATATCGAGCAGGCTGTCGATGATCCCCTCGGATAGCGAAAAGCCGATGGCGAAATCCTCCAGATCGGAGGCCGAGCACATCATCACACTGTGGGCGATGCCGTTGTAGACCAGCGCCACCGGCGTCTCGGAGGGGAGCGCCATCTCGCTGTCGCAGGTCAAGGTCTCGGCTCGGTAGTGCACCACCTCGCGGTGGATAGCGCAGCGGGCCAGCTCGTTCTGTTCGCTCAGCCCTCTTTGTTCTCTCTGCTCGCACTGTTCGTTCTGTTTTTGCTCGCTCCGCTCACTCCGCGCCTCAAGCTCAAGTAGCTCTCTCATGGTGCGACCCCGTCAATGATCTCGGGATCTCTGGCCGAAATGCCGAGCCGCTTCATTTTCGAAAGCAAGGTGGTGCGCTTCATGCCAAGGCGGTTGGCCGCCCCCCGCTCGCCAGCGACGATGCCGTTGCAGTCGCGCAGGGCGGCGATGATCGCCTCGCGCTCATCGGTCGGCCCCTCCTCGGCAAAGAGCGGCGTGGCGGGTTCGTCATACACCAGGGTCTCAATCTTGTGATAGCCCTTGAGGGGCATCAGCTCATCGGGCGAGAGGTTGAGCACATGGCCGCGGGTCATCACCACGGCGCGCTCGATAACGTTCTCCAGCTCGCGGATATTGCCGTACCAGGGCAGCGATACCAGCATCTTCATAGCATCGGCGGGGATCGAGGTGATGGTGCGGCGCATCCGCTTGGCGATCTTCTTGATGAAGAAGTTGACCAGCAGCGGAATATCCTCGCGGCGCTCCCGCAGCGGCGGCAGCTCGATGGGAAAGACGTTGAGGCGGTAGTAGAGATCGCTTCGAAAGCGCTTGTTCTTGACCATTGAGAGCAGATCGCAGTTGGTGGCGGCCACCAGCCGCACATCCACTGCGATGGGGTTGCTGTTGCCCACCCGCTCCAGCTCGTGCTCCTGCAATACCCGCAAGAGTTTGGGCTGCAAATCCAGCGGCATATCCCCCACTTCGTCGAGGAACAGGGTGCCCTTGTGGGCCCGCTCGAAGCGGCCGATGCGCTGGGTCAGGGCACCGGTAAAGGCCCCCTTCTCGTGGCCAAAGAGATCGCTCTCGATAAGGCCGGTGGGAATGGCGGCGCAGTTCACCTTCACCATTTCGTGGTCGTGGCGGGCACTCAGGGCGTGAATGGCCTGGGCGATCAGCTCCTTGCCGGTGCCGGTCTCGCCGAGGATCAGCACGGTACTGTCGCTCTCGGCCACCAGCCGCACCTTCTCCAGCACACTCTCCATCACCGCGCTCTGGTAGATGATGTGGGGGAACTCCCCCTGCATCTGCGGCTCGTTGATGCGAATGGTCTTCTCGCGGGCCCCCGTGGTGTTGGAGATCTCCTGCTGCGCCTGCACGTTGTTCATGGCTATGGCGGTGCGCGCCGCCACCTGCTCCAGCAAGGAGATATCGATATCGGCAAAGAAGTCGGCGTTGGGGTGCGAGAGGATCAACACCCCCAGCAGGTTGCCCCGATAGCGCAGCGGCAAAATACAGGAGCTGTCGGCCTCGGGCGGCAGGATCTGGGAGGTAAAGCGGCAGCGATTGCTGCAGCCGTGGCCGTGTTCGCGATAGACAAAAAACGGCTCACTGTGGCCAAGGGCCCCCTGCAGGCACTTCTTTTCGAAACAGGAGTGATCGATGATGCCCGGCTGATCGCTCTGGTGCTGATTGACCAGATAGCTCTTGAAGCTGTCGGAGGTGGCGTTGTATTCGGCCAGACACAAGCTGCTGATGCCGAAGTGGTGGTGCAGGATGGTAAACAGGCTCTTGGGCAGCTCGGCGATGCGCACCAGTTTGATCACCGCGTTGGTTACATCCACCAGAATTTTGCAGCTGTCGCGCTCAAGGCGCAGGGAGTTGGCCTGCTCAAGAGTGCGCTCCTTGTCGAGCACGTTCTCCAGCGCAATGGCGATAATGGCAGCCAGCTGGGTCAGCTTGGCGAGCGTCTCCATGGTGAAGCTGTCGAGCTGGGTGTTGATAAACTCGACCCCGCCAAGGTGGCTGCGGGCGGTGGTGATGGGGAGCTGGCAGTAGGAGCGCAGCCCCCCGTAGACCCCTTCGCGATCCAGCGCCGGGCAGCGATTCTCAAAGCGGGCGGCAGCGAGAATGATGGCCTGTTCAGGGGTCTCTTTGGTAGGACGGGGGGAGAGGTGCAGCTCTGCCTTGGGGCAGACCAGATGCTTTGGGCCGGAATGTCCCATGAAGTAGAAGATGGCCTCCTCGTCCGCACCCATGTTGAGGATCAGGTTGACCCGGGTTACGCCGCCGAAGCTGGCATCTATCTTGTTGAGTTTGTGGATAAAATCATCGAGCGTCACGGCCGACAGGAGGGATTTGGAGAGCAGGAGGAAACCGTCGTCCCAGATGGGAGAGATCTCGTCCAGGGGGATGGCACTCACATTTAGCATTGCGGCCTCACGTTATATCGATTTAGTCACCAGTCAGGCTGTCCATGCCATCGCATCACGACAAGCACCCGTCACCAAAATAAATAGCCGCAGCCCGTAAAAGCGGCTGCCAATAAGAAAAGCGGTGACGAAAATTGTCGCATGTTGCAATTCCAGAGTTGTTATTAACGAACGACAACAAAAAGTAACATCGTTATCGGGGGATATATTGGAATGGCGACTCATCATAGATGAGCTCAAATTTCATTACAATCCGATTTAATATATCTGACGGCCATATTTAACCGGTTATTTCATCAGTTCTTGATCTCAATTAAGGCGCCCGAAAAGTGGGCCGCCGTCAACTGTCAGATCTGCCTCTCCTCTTCGCTGGCTGCGGGTTTCAAGATGGCGTTTGCTGCCCATCCATCGGCAATTTACGAGGTGATGATCCGGCTGTGGCAGCACTTCAGGCCACCGAAGATAAAGAGGGCCGACAGGCTCTGGAAGGCCATCAGCAGCCAGCTGGCGTTGTCGGCAAGCTCAACCGAGACGCACTGGTGAGTGAGGTAGACCAGCAGGGTGACCACCCCCAGCAGCAGGCAGTTGATCAAGGTGGTGGAGATAAACCCGATCAGCCAGGCACTGGAAATACTCAAGGCGGAAAATACGCTGCCCATGGCGAGCCGTGCAGCCATAAAACAGCCGAAAAAACCGAAGCCGAGCAGAAATATCATCTCGTCACGCCAAATATAGCAACCTATTCCCAGCAATATCGCCGCCAGATAGGTGCCAATATAGAAAATTCCGAATAAGCGACCAATTTCATGTTGCATCATTTATCCCCTGTTTTTGGGTAATAAAAGGGTGCCCGACTCGATAAATCCGAGTCGGGTTCCCTTATTTGTGCAGAACGTCCTTTTTTAGGGCGGGTCAGCCTTTGGCTGCGCTGCGCAATTTCGCCTTGAGCGCACTGTATTCAGTCTGGACGTACACTTCCGCCTCAGGCTGATTGTCGATGCGCTCGATCTTCACCGCGCAATACTTGTACTCCGGCGTGTGGGAGACGGGATCGACGTGCTCGATGGTGAGCTCGTTACAGGCCCCGATCCACCACTGGTAGGTCATGTAGACCACCCCGGCGTTGACCCGGTCGTTGTAGTTGGCCCGGGTGATCACCTTGCCACGGCGCGACGAGATCCAGACCAGCGCCTGATCCTTCACCCCGAGCTTTTTGGCATCGCTCGGGTGGATCTGCACATAGCCCGGCTCATCGGCCAGGGTTTGCAGCGCCGAGCAGTTGCCGGTCATGGAGCGGCAGGAGTAGTGACCCACCTCGCGCACGGTGGAGAGCACCAGCGGGTACTCCGCACAGGGCTGCTCCAGCGGCGGCCGCCACTCGGAGGCGATCAGCTGACCCTTGCCGCTCGGGGTGGTGAACACATTCCCCTCGAACAGAGTGCTGGTGCCCGGGTGATCCTCGGTCGGGCAAGGCCACTGCACGCTCTTGAGATCGGCCATCTTGTCGTAGCTGACCCCGGCGTAGAGCGGGCAGAGCGCACGCATCTCGTCCCAGATCTCTTCGGTGTTGTGGTACTCCATGGGATAACCCATGGCGGTCGCCATCAAAGAGAAGATGGCCCAGTCCGGTTTCACGTTCTCAGGAGGTGTCACCGCCTTGTAGAAGCGCTGGAAGCCGCGATCCGCCGAGCTGTAGACCCCTTCGTGCTCGCCCCAGCTGGTGGCGGGCAGAATGACGTCGGCCATCTCGGCAGTCTGGGTCATGAAGATATCCTGCACGATCACCAGCTCCATCCCCGCCAGAGTGCGGCGGAACTGACCCAAGTCAGCCTCGGTCTGGGCCGGATCTTCACCGAAGATGTAGAAGGCCTTGCACTTGCCCTCCTCCACCTTGTGGCCAAGCTCCGTCAGGCGATAGCCGGGCTTCTGAGAAAGCGACTCCACGCCCCACGCTTTGGCAAACTTGGCGCTGATGGCGGGATCGGCCACCGACTGATAACCCGGGAACTGATGCGGCAGCATCCCCATGTCACAGGTGCCCTGCACGTTGTTCTGACCACGCACCGGCCCGCAACCGGTGCCACGACGACCGAAGTTGCCGGTCAGCAGCGCCAGACCCGCCAGCCCCTTGACCACATCCACCGCCTGACCGTATTGGGTCACCCCCATGCCCCATAGGATCATGGATGCAGGCGACTCGGCATAGGTGCGAATGGCGGCGCGGATATCGGCAGCTTTCAGGCCGGTGATCCCCTCGACATATTCCGGGGTGTACTTGGCCACCGTCGCCTTGAAGGTCTCGAACCCTTCGGTGTAGTTGGCGACGAACGCCTTGTTGTAAAGCCCTTCATTGATCAACACGTTGGCGAAGGCGTTAACCAGCGCCATGTTGGAACCGTTTTTGAGCGGCAGCCACTGATCGGCGATGCGGGCGGTCTCCACCATGCGGGGATCACACACAATCACCTTGGCCCCGTTTGCCTTCGCCTTGAGGATATGGCGAGCGACGATGGGGTGAGAGTCAGCAGCGTTGTAACCAAACACCAGCAGGCACTTGGTCTCTTGAATTTCGGGAATGGCGTTGCTCATGGCGCCGTTGCCTACAGTTGTCTCCAGACCGGAGACTGAGGGTGCGTGTCACACCCTCGCGCAGTGGTCGACGTTGTTCGTCCCAATCACCGCACGGGCAAATTTCTGCATCACATAGTTGGCTTCATTGCCGGGGCCACGGGCAGAGCCGGTGGTCATGATGGCGTCCGGGCCATATTTCGCCTTGATGGCAGCCAGACGGCTGCTGGCGAACTCGATGGCTTCGTCCCAGGAGACCGCCTCGAACTTGCCACCGCGCTCGCGGCGGATCATCGGGCTCTTGAGACGGGGGGTCAGCAGGTTGGTGTCGTTCAAAAAATCCCAACCGTAATAGCCCTTGAGGCAGAGCTGCCCCTCGTTGGTCCGGCCGTTGGCGCCTTCGGCCCCCACCACCTTGTCGTTTTCAACCAGCAGGTTGATTTTGCAACCGGTGCCGCAATAGGGGCACACGGTAATGACTTTTTTCATGACTCACACTCTTGTTTGTTAACGAAAAACGGCTCGGCAAGCCCGCTCACACCCGCGCCGGCATCGCCAGCAGTGCCTCGGCACTGGCCAGCTGCTTCTGCCGGTTCAGGGTTTCAAGATGCTCCGGCGTGACCAGCCGCAGCGCCTGGGTCGGACACACCTCGACACAGGCCGGGCCCGCCTCGCGGTGACGGCAGAGATCGCACTTGAGCGCCTGCGCCTTGGTCTGCGGACGCTTGAAGAGCGAATCGGCAGCGGGTGCCACCTCTTTGAGCACCACCGCCATGGCGCCGTAAGGACAGGCCACCACGCAGGACTTGCAGCCGATGCAGCGCTCCTGCAACACCTTGACGCAGCCATCCTCGCTGACGATGGCATTGTTCGGGCAGGCCATGGCGCACGGCTTGTCTTCACACTGGCGACAGAGCACCGGCGTGGTCACCTTGCTGCCCACGATCACCTTCAGGCGCGGCTGAAAGTAGCTGTCCCTGGAGACCAGATGTCCATCCTCGATGGCAAGATGCAGGCCGCCCTCCCGCTCAAGGGTCCCGCTGCAAGACCCTGACTGGTGTGAAACGGCGCAGGCCACCTCACAGGTACGACACCCAATACAGAGACTGGGATCTGCAATCACGAAGCTGTTCATAGAGAGGGATCCTAAATGGTTCGTTACACCGGGCCGCCCGCCGACAGGCAAAGAGGCGGCCAGCCCCCACAAAGCATTTATCAGACCAAAACGGGACAAGGGTGCGATAAAAATTCACAACCATCTGAAAATAAAGGAGTAATCAGAAAGAGAAGCGCGCTGATTGCCACCTCTGACGAGGGTGACGACGGGGTGGGAAGTGTGATCGACACGACAAAAGTGACGAGCTCGACACCGGCTGACAAAGGCTATCACCCTGCCCTTTCAGCTCAAGCGAACAAACAACAACCAATCAATGACTAATTTGTTGATCTTGGACAGATTATGCGCCGATTGCCCTTTTTACCCCCTACCCGATTGGATAGCATGCTCCAGTTGGCAACCTGTCTGTTGAGGGCGTTTCCAT
This sequence comes from Aeromonas sp. 75A, assembly GCF_051919425.1. Lineage (NCBI taxonomy): Bacteria > Pseudomonadati > Pseudomonadota > Gammaproteobacteria > Aeromonadales > Aeromonadaceae > Aeromonas > Aeromonas sp. 75A. The sequence continues at coordinate 4,620,147 of NZ_JBQBES010000002.1, forward strand.
GAAGACAAGCGAGACGACTGCACAGATTAAAAGCAGCCGACTAGGGGCTGGAACTTAAGGAGGATTGGTAGCTTAATTTAGCAGCAAGCAGTATTGCTAAATTGGCATCTTCTCGTTGAGCTCTAAATTAGAATCTCCGTATTACTACAGGAACAATACTCCCACAATAATTATCTAATAAAAATTGAATTAAGCGTTGTGGGTTTTATCATGAAAACATTCATTAGGAAATACATGAAATATGAGTACCACACTTCAAATTAACGGGCTTGACCCACTTGACCTTCTTACACGGGCTCATGGGCAAGACAATAATTCAGTTATATCAACAGTTCTTGACCAAGCCCGTAAAGGTACTGTTAGCAATATACTTAAAAGTTACACTGGATATTTTGATGTTTTTAGCGAACCAATTCAGAATGCTTTAGATGCGTGTGAAAAAAAATCTAGAATAAAACAAAATTACCAGCCCAAAATATGGATAACCATAGATATCAGAGATAAGATAATTAGAATCGTCGACAATGGCTGTGGGATGGATTTAGAGCAATTTTGTTATTGTTTCACTCCCAATGTATCCTTCAAAAAAGGGGAGCAACTGCGAGGAAACAAAGGGGTGGGTGCAACTTACATAGCTTATGGATTTAATTACGTAAAGCTTCAAACCAAACAAAATAGAACTAGTTTATCTGGAATAATTCAGAATTGCAGAAGCTGGGTAAATGATAAAACCAATAACCAACCAAGACCAAAATTCTCAGAGTCAAAATTTGATGCTGCTGAGTTAGAAGATGAAGAATCTGGTACTTGTGTCGAGATTAGATTATCAGGTATGAATGGGGAAAAACCAAAAAATCTTACCTACTATGGCACTAGAAATGCCAATAATTGGTATGAAGTTTTACGTATTGTAACTCCTCTTGGTGGAATATACCTTGATTCTGATAGCAAGATAAAGCCTCTAGTAGAAGTTACTGTTCATGATGAATCAGGGAATACCACAAAGAGAGATAGCCAAAACTGTGAGTTTTATTACCCTCATGAAATACCAGGATTAAAGACTCAAGATCTTAAGTCACTTTTATTGGAAATATCAAAACAGACTGGAGACCCTGCTGATATCAAAAAGAAAATAAAGCCTGAGTATAAAAACCTAGATTGTTTATATGATATTTTTGAACCTGAAAAAATAATATCAATGAACACTAGGGGACTATTTACAGAAGATGATATAATTTTAATAAGAGAATATAAAATATATGCATATTGTGCTCACATGAGTCAAACAAAAACATTCGATAAATTTAATGAAACACTTGGCTTAAGATCTAATGCACAAATAATGAAAGGCGGGCTTTTAATTGCTTCAGACACAATGCCTCAAGGCGATCTTTATGTTATACCACTTAAACGATATATAGGTTACCAACGAAATACGTTCGTAATTACCCACTTGCGTGATGGAAATCCAGATTTAGGTAGGAAAATTTTTCAGCCAGAAATAAAAACAATATGTGAAAAGATATCTGTCTTGCTAACTAACAATATGATTGACTATCGCTGGGCAATTAAAGCTGATAGTGGCTCAATACCTACTCTCTCACCATCAAATGAGCTATGGCAATGGAAAATCGAGCAAATAAATCACCGTTCAAACAATCCTTTCATATATTTTGATACGTCTAAAAACCTTTCACTAGTATCCATCCCCAGAGAAGAGCAGGATGTACTAGCTCTTTATCATCAACTACTAGGTGCAGGTGTAATAAAGGGCATAAAATTCTTTGGTTCAACACATCATGACCGCTATGATGCATTAATTTTAACTGATTATGAAGATGCTCATATTTACTCACAAGATAATCCAATGGGCGTCCGTGATGACATTGTTAATGGTGCAGAGTCAGAACCAAAAGTCTTGGAGTTTAAAAAAACCTTTGATAGTTTGATTGATGATTTTGAAAATGAATCAAAATTTGAAAATCAGATTGATTTTGTTGTCTGCTGGGATATTGAAGATAAATACAGCAGAAAATACCACCTCAAATCCCTTCTTCTCGATGGCGAAGGTAATGTGAGGCAATTTTATGGATCAACGCATCAAGCTTTTACAGCAGGAAATGATTCGCCAATATTTGAAATATGTATACTGAAGGACTTTTTAGAGTATTATAGAGACAATGACAAATTACTAGCTCAGCATAGAACAACATACTATAACTAAATATAATGTTTTTTGTGGCTATCTTTAACGATAGCCACTTTTTATTTAAAAAAAGAGAAATTAAAAGCCACACATCCTTTTTATTGATGCTGTATGAAATAGTTTGCCCCCCTACATATATCCGCTCTCGTTTTACTTTATCGTGATTACCGTTATGACGGCCGCGTTACTTTCCCGTAATTCTTTTCCTCTTACACATCAAAAAGGACTCTATCGCACCCCACCCAAACCTTTACTCTCTGCACTATCCATTTATTAGCCAACACCTTATCGTCTGTTTTTCAGTTACCTGGATAAAATTACAACCAAAAAAATATGCAGAAAAAACACACAGTTGCCTACGTCATAACGTTCTAATTCAATCGCCGGATAATTAATTCTCTTACTCAAATTGAACTTTTGATTATTTATAACTGAGCATAGTCCCGCAGAGTGTGTGTCATTATAAGCTTAATGACAGATGAACAGACTGTGTTTCATGACAAGCAGATCACTATTCCGTTAGCGCCCTTTCCCATCGCAATCCATTAATTCTCTCCCGATTAAATATCACGATTTTCCTGATAGGTCGGGCAGCTGTGCGTTGGCAAACGTGTAAACATCAAACTGACAAGATGAACTCATGAACTGTGATAAACAACAAGCCACTCCCGGCGTTATGCTGGCGGCGATTGGCGTAGTCTATGGCGATATCGGCACCAGCCCGCTCTATACCTTGCGCGAGTGCCTGTCAGGTCAATTCGGATTCGGCGTCGAGCCGGCCTCCATTCTCGGCTTTCTCTCGCTGATCTTCTGGCTGCTGATCCTGGTGGTGTCGGTCAAGTACCTCTCCTTTGTAATGCGGGCCGACAACTCTGGCGAGGGTGGCATTCTCACCCTGATGTCGCTGGCAACCCGCAACGCCTCCACCCGCTGGACGCCGCTGCTGATCATCCTCGGCCTGATTGGTGGCAGCTTCTTCTATGGCGAGGTGGTGATCACCCCGGCGATGTCGGTGATGTCGGCCATCGAGGGTCTGAGCATTCTCACCCCCGCCCTCGACCCCTATATCGTCACCCTTTCGGTGCTGGTGCTGACCCTGCTGTTCGCCATCCAGAAACATGGCACCGCCATGGTGGGCAAGCTGTTTGCCCCCATCATGCTGATCTGGTTTATGACGCTGGCCGTGCTGGGGCTGCGCGGCATCATCCATAACCCCGAGGTGCTGGGTGCGCTTAACCCCATATGGGCGGTGCGTTTCTTTATCCAGTACCAGACCACCTCCTTCTTTGCCCTCGGCGCCGTGGTGCTGGCCATCACCGGGGTAGAGGCGCTCTACGCGGATATGGGCCACTTTGGCAAGAATCCCATTCGCCTCGCCTGGTTTATCGTGGTGCTGCCGTCGCTGGTGCTCAACTACTTCGGTCAGGGTGCGCTGCTGCTGAGCAATCCCGCCGCCATTGCCAACCCCTTCTTCCTGCTCGCCCCGAAATGGGCGCTGGTACCGCTGCTGCTGCTGGCAACCATGGCGACGGTGATCGCCTCGCAGGCGGTGATCTCCGGGGTCTTTTCGCTGACCCGGCAGGCGGTGCGGCTCGGTTATCTCTCCCCCATTCGCATCGTTCACACCTCCGAGCAGGAGTCCGGCCAGATCTATATTCCGGTCATCAACTGGATGCTCTATATCTCGGTGGTGATCGTCATCATGAGTTTCGAGCACTCCAGCAATCTGGCGGCGGCCTACGGCATCGCGGTGACCGGTACCATGGTGCTCACCTCCATTCTCTCCTGCTCGGTAGCCAAGAACAGCTGGCACTGGAACAAGTATCTGGTGGCCATCCTGTTTGCCGCGCTGCTCTGTATCGACGTGCCGCTGTTTGCCGCCAACCTCGCCAAGATCTTCTCCGGCGGCTGGCTGCCGCTCACCCTGGGTGCGGTGATGTTCACCGTGATGACCAGCTGGAAGAGCGAGCGTTTCCAGCTTATTCGCCGCCTGAACGAGCACGGCAACTCCCTTGAGCCGATGATCGCCTCGCTGGAGAAATCCCCGCCGACCCGGGTGGCCGGCACCGCCGTCTATATGTCGCGGGTGGTCAATGTGATCCCCCATGCGCTGCTGCACAACCTCAAGCACAACAAGGTGCTGCACGAGCGGATCATCCTGCTCACCCTGCGGGTGGAAGAGGTGCCCTACGTCCACAATGTACGCCGGGTCTGCATCGAGCAGCTTTCCCCCACCTTCTGGCGGGTGGTGGCAAGCTACGGCTGGCGCGAGACCCCGAACGTGGAGGAGATCTTCCACCGCTGCAACGCCGAGGGGCTGAGCTGCCGGATGATGGAGACCTCGTTCTTTATGGCCCACGAGTCGCTCATCATGAAAGACCGCCCCTGGTATCTCTATCTGCGCGGCAAGCTCTTTATGCTGCTGCAGCGCAACGCCCTGCGCGCGCCGGATCAGTTCGAGATCCCGCCCAACCGGGTCATCGAGCTGGGATCCCAGGTGGATATCTGATGGCGGGTTGATGGCCTCTTAAAGGCATAGAAAAAATCAGCAAATAGAGAGGGAGGCATTGGCCTCCCTCTCTTGTTTCCGTTAACCCCGATTACCGCCCCCTCATCCCCAGCCCTTCTCCCGCAAGGGGAGAAGGGAGCAAACCAGTGCAGTTGATTGTGAAACAGTTTGTAGGAAACCTGATGCGCGTTCACCAATTGCAAGGCATTGAAATGACGATGTAAACAGCCCCTCATGGCCCGCAGCAGTGCAGAGGTAACGCAGACAAAGCTTGCAGAGCCGAGCAATGAGCTCGAGTACAGCGGGCGGGAGCCGGGCATTGCTCCAGATAGTGATTAGCATTGATAATGGTCATAGGCTTCGCGTGTGTTGATTGTGTTTAGCGATAAAATCAGATCACCATCGAAGCCTTTTTTACATCTATTTCAATTGGTTGCCGCTAAATATCCGGTACATGAAGCCATGATAGGGATTCTGGGTGTGGCAGTTGTTTGGTTTTACTATCACAGCTCGCTGACTATCACTTCACCAGACTGCGCAACCAGCTGATCTCCTCGCCCCAGATGGACTCGTCAATGGTCTCGAGGATCAGCGGAATGCGATCGAAGCGCTCATCATTCATGATGTGGTGGAATACTGCCTCTCCCAGATTGCCCTCCCGCAAGCTGTGGTGGCGATCGACACGGCTACCGAAGGTGCACTTGGCGCCGTTGATATGCATCCCCTTGAGATAATGAAAACCCACCGTGCGGTCGAACTCGGCAAAGACGGCAGCGCAGCTCTCGGCGGTGCGCAAATCGTAGCCGGCGGCAAAGGCGTGGCAGGTATCGAAACAGATCCCGACCCGGCTCTTGTCCTCCACTCCCTCGATGATGGTGGCAAGGTGCTCGAACGACCAGCCGAGGTTGGTCCCCTGCCCTGCGGTATTCTCAATCACCGCCGTCACCCCTTCACTGCGCTCCAACGCCCAGTTGATGGACTCGCTCACCAACTTGAGGCTGGCCGCCTCAGGGATCTGCTTGAGATGGCTGCCGGGGTGAAAATTGAGGTAACACAGCCCCAGTTGCTCGCAACGCTTCATCTCGTCGAGAAACGCATCGCGGGATTTGGCCAGACCATCGGGATCCGGGTGGCCCAGATTGATGAGATAGCTGTCGTGGGGCAGGATCTGCTCCGGCAGAAAACCGGCCTTGTCACAAGCCGCCTTGAAGGCACGGATGGTGGCATCCGACAAGGGGGCCGCCTGCCACTGACGTTGATTCTTGGTAAAGAGGGCAAACGCGTTGGCCCCGATGGCCTGGGCGCGGGCGATGGTATTCTCCACCCCGCCGGCCGCACTGACGTGGGCTCCGATATATTTCATACAATCTCCTCAATACGGCAAGCCGCCATTATGCCGATCCAGCCCGGCCACGCCAAACCGGGATATCCGATAGCGGGTATCGACAAATAGCGCCGCCTTGGCAAAGCGGCTGCGTTTCATGGCGCAATCGGCCTGCTCTGTAGCAACCTCTCCCCAGAAGTGATAGTTAGAGCCCGTCCACGCCAGCATGGCGCCCATAAAAAAACGCAGCGTATCGCCTGAGCAATAACGCTGCATCTTTGGGTCTCTCGGCCGTCCCCCTTGCCGTGGCCCGAATGGCCAGCGACAAGGGAGCAAGAATGCGCGGGGAGAGTCGCCTTAGAAGGGCATTTTAAAACCTGGCGGCAGTTGCATGCCACCGGTCAGTTCGCCCATCTTGGTCTTGTTCTGCTCTTCCACACGACGCACGGCATCGTTGCACGCCGCGGCGACCAGATCTTCCAGCAGCTCCTTGTCATCTTCCATCAGGGAGGGGTCGATCTCGATGCGACGGACGCTGTGGCTACCGGTCATGGTAACCTTGACCATGCCAGCACCGGCTTCACCGGTCACTTCCATCTGAGCCAGCTGCTCCTGAGCTTTCTGCATACGCTCTTGCATCTGTTGGGCCTGTTTCATCAGGTTCCCCATTCCACCTTTACCAAACATATGTCGTCTCTCGTCTTGAAATCCGGCATCCAGCGCCGGGCTGTGGGCTTGTCTGTCCTAGATGGGGACAGCCAAACTGCTTTTCAACCGGAAGCGAGCTCCCGGCCACGGAATTTAGCGGTTGAGGGGCTCGATGCTCTCGTGATGGAGCACGGCACCAAACCGCTGAACTAAAAACTGCACGTTGGGATCCAGCTCCAGATCCCGGGTCACCTGCTCGCGCACCCCGAGATAGAGGCGGTGTTCGATCTCGAGGGGGGTCTCCTGGTCAGGCACCACACCGAGCGTCACCTCAACCTGCACCGGTTGACCTAGCGCCGGCCCGATGATCTCGGCCAGATCGGCGCGCGCCTTGTCGCTCACCAGATGGCGCTGCTCGGGCTTGAGGGTTAGCAGTACCTTGTCCCCTTCCCGCGTCATCACCGAGTTGATGGCCAACTGGCGCAGCCGACCACCCACCTGAGTGTGGGCGATCAACTCGGCCCAAGGGTCGCCGCAACCATTGAGCAGCGAAGAGGGAATAAGGCGGGTCGCCTCTCCCTCTTGCGGCTCGCTGTCGCTCTCGAGCTCATCCCAGTCGATGGTCTCCATCACCGGCTGAACGGGCTCATCCTGCGTCACAGGGGTAGCAGCCACCGCCGTGGTGGCAACGGGTGGCAGGGTCGCTGGGGCGGGCGTCACCGCAGGCGCCGCAGCACTGCGCTCACCGGGTCGATAGCTCGGCTGCCCGTCGAGATCCCAAGGTGGCAGATCGGTTGGCTGGGCCGGTGCCGTAACGGGAGCGTGGCTCATCACCGGAGTCTGCCCGGCAAAGCCCTGATTGAGGTACTCTTCGTAATCGCCGTTGTCACCCTGCGGTTCGTAACCGTCGCCATAGAGATCCACTGGCGGCAGCTCATCATAGTGCCCCATCGTCGCCATCCCCTGCCCGGCCGGTTGGCTGACCGGAGCTGGCTGTTGGGTGACGACCGGTGCAGCGGCGGGCGCTACAGGTTTAGCTGGCGCAACCGGTACTGCGCGCGGCGCAGGCGCCGCCGGGGCATCCTGACCTCGCTGGCGGCTGCGCAACATGTTTCGCTTGCCAAGCAGGCTTTGCATGCTCGATACCGCTGATACCGGTTCAGCAGCGGCAACAGGCGTTGCTGTCGCTTCGAGCGCGGGCTCGAAGGGGGCGGTCAGCGGCTCGCCACGGGAATAGTCGGTATCGGCTGCGGCAGACGCTCGCTCATCCGCATCTGCTGGCTGTGCAGCTGAGTGCGCTGGCGCATCGGGCTGCGCATGGGTCAACGCGGGCTCGGGTTGATACCCCATGCCTACGGCTTCACGCAGCAGCTCATCCTGCTGGCTGAACAGCTCGGCGGCTTGCGCCTCCTCCTCGCTGTCGGCGGGGTTGCCGATATCATCCGTCATCGCAGGCAGGGAGACATCAACCGCGGGCACGGCACTGGTAGCAACAGAACTGGCTAGCGGTGCAGGCACGGCGCCGCTGATCGGTGCCACTGCGGCCGATTCAGCGGCCGGGCGCTTTCCCGGCAAGGCGCCAACCAGCGTGGTGCTGCTCGCCGCACTGCTCGTCATTGACGGGGGCAGCGCGGTGAGGCTGGCCGGATGCAGGGCATCACGCCTTGGCGAGAAGGCGAGCATCCGCAGGCAGGTCATCTCCAGCGCGGTGCGGCCATCGGGGGCCCAAGGCAGATCTTTACGGCCACCCAGCACGATCTGGTAGCAGAGCTGCACCTCTTCCGGGCTCATCGCCTTGGCCAGTTGCAGCAGGGAATCGGCATCCGCCCCCTGCTCCTGCACACTGGCAGGCAGCAGCTGCGCCATGGCGATGCGATGGAGCAAGCCTTCCAGCTCGGCGTGGAGCTGATCAAAATCGGGGCCCAGGGTGGCGATCTCGGTGATCTTGGCCATGGTCGCGGGGGCATCTTGCCGCAAAATGGCTTCCAGCAGCTGGTGCAGATGGCGGTGATCGAGCGTGCCCAGCATCGCCAACACGCTGTCGAGGCGCACGCTGCCATTGCCGTGGGCCAGCGCCTGATCGGTCAGGCTCAGGGCATCGCGCATACTGCCGTCAGCGGCTTTGGCCAGTGCCAGCAGGGCGCGCGGCTCGAAGGGCTGCCCCTCCTGATCCAGCACCCATTCGAGCTGCTTGGCGATCTGGGTCTGATCCAGACTCTTCAGATGAAACTGCAGACAGCGCGAGAGGATGGTAATGGGCAGCTTCTGCGGATCCGTGGTGGCCAGCAGAAACTTCACATAGGGAGGCGGCTCTTCCAGGGTTTTCAGCAGCGCGTTGAAGCTGTGGCGCGACAACATGTGCACTTCATCGATGAGGTAGACCTTGAAGCGGCCACGGGCCGGGCGGTACTGCACGTTGTCGAGCAGCTCGCGGGTATCTTCCACCTTGGTGCGGGACGCCGCGTCAATCTCCAGCAAGTCGACAAAGTTGCCCTGATCGATCTCGCGGCAGGTATCACAAACGCCACACGGGTGGCTGCTGATCCCCTGCTCGCAGTTGAGGCTCTTGGCCAGAATACGGGCGATGGTGGTCTTGCCGACCCCGCGGGTACCGCTCAGCAGATAGGCGTGATGCAGCCGTCCCTGATCCAGGGCGTTGGTCAAGGCGGTCAGCACATGTTGCTGGCCTACCACTTGTTCAAACGTATGGGGGCGCCATTTACGCGCCAGAACCTGATAGCTCATAAATCCATCATGCAGGGAAGACAGGGCATTGAGGCCGGATGCTAACACAAATGGCGGGCTGGCTGTATCGGCTATCGGTCAGAGCGGGAGGGATCGCTTGATTTTCAAACCGATGCCCGCACGGGCACCGGTTCAATGCAGGCCCGATGCAGAGGATCGGGCCGAAGAGGCATTACTCGCCGGCCAGCTCGACCAGTGAGACCACCTTGATGCCAGCGGCAGTCAGGCGGGCATCGCCACCCAGAGACGGCAGGGAGATGATGAAGGCCGCATCGGCAACTTCACCACCGGCACGGCGGATCAGCTTGACGGTCGCATCAACGGTACCGCCGGTCGCCAGCAAATCGTCCACGACCAGCACCTTGTCACCGGGTACGATGGCATCGGTGTGCAGTTGCAGGGTGTCAGTACCGTACTCGAGGGCATAGGACTCCTCGATCACTTCGCGCGGCAGCTTGCCCGGCTTGCGGACCGGCACGAAGCCCAGCCCCATGGCATAGGCAACCGGCGCGCCAAAGATGAAGCCGCGAGCTTCGGTGCCAACAATCTTGGTGATCCCTTGATCACGATAATGATTGGCCAGCAGATCGATGGTGGCCTTGAAGGCCTCGGCGTTCTCAATCAGGCTGGTGATGTCACGAAACAGAATGCCCGGCTTCGGATAGTCGGGAATGGTCTTGATGCTTGCTTCGATAAATTTCAGGGTTTCCGGATTCATGTGTTGACCGCTTATTTTTTTGACCCAGGGGTGGCCATTTTTTCTCAATTCCCTTCTGCGGGAAATAAAAAAGCCTGTCACGCAAAAATGACAGGCCGACTCCATAGCATTATTGCTGCAATAGCTTAGGGACTTCACTTCACCATTGCAACTGGCTCCAGCACCGGCAGACGCATTAACCAGGTGAGCAGGATCACCATTATGATAACCAGCAACCCCTTGACCCACAGCAGTGGCACCACCGCCAGCGACACCGAGAAGGTGAGCAGAATGAAGATAATGGCGCGCCGTCTGGCCTGGCGACGAATGCCGCGATACTGCTGCCAATCGACGATGGGAGGACCGAACCAAGGATGGGTCAGCAACCAGCGATGAAAACGGGGCGACGAGCGGGCAAACAGGGCGGCAGCCAGCAACATGAAGGGGGTAGTCGGCAAGAGCGGCAGCACAATGCCCACGATACCGGTGGCAAATGCCAGCCACCCGAGCGCCATCAGACACCAACGCTTCATTCCTGCTCCTTGTATGATTTATCTCCCTCTAGCCTAACAGAGTTTGAGCGGGTGCTGACAGCAGGCCGCAACCCCACTACAATCTGCGCTCTTTTTTCTCCCCACTCTCGTCGGAAAACCGTTATGCGCGTTATTTTGGCCCCCATGCAGGGGGTACTGGATCACCTGATGCGGGAGGTCCTCACCTCCATCAATGATTACGATCTCTGCGTGAGCGAGTTTATCCGGGTCGTCGATCAGCTGCTGCCCGCCAAGGTGTTCTACCGCCTCTGCCCTGAACTGCTGCAAGATGGCAAGACCCGTGCAGGCACCCCGGTACGGGTGCAACTGCTGGGGCAACACCCAGAGTGGCTGGCCGAGAACGCCGTGCGCGCCATCGAGCTCGGCTCCCCCGGCGTCGATCTCAACTTCGGCTGCCCCGCCCCCACGGTCAACAAGAGCAAGGGCGGCGCGGTGCTGCTCAAAGAGCCCGAGACCATCTACCGCATCGTCAAGGCGGTGCGCGACGCAGTGCCCGCCCATCTGCCGGTGAGCGCCAAAATTCGCCTCGGTTACGATGACAAGGATCTCTATCTGGAGAACGCCCAGGCGGTCTTCCAGGGGGGCGCCAACGAACTGGCCGTCCACGCCCGCACCAAGCGCGAAGGGTACAAGGCCCCCGCCCACTGGGAGTATGTGGACGCCATCCGCCGCACCCTGCCCATCCCCGTCACCGCCAACGGCGAGATTTGGGATCATAAAGATGCCCTCGCCTGCGCTAGGGTCTCGGGTTGCGATGCCCTGATGGTCGGGCGCGGCGCCATCTGCCTGCCCAATCTGGCCAACGTGATGAAAACCGGCTGCCCCCACATGAGCTGGGCCGAGGTACTGCAGTTGATGGTGAGCTACACCGAGCAGGATCTGGCCAGCGAAAAAGCTGACTATTACCCCAGCCGCATCAAACAGTGGTTCAGCTATCTCAAGCGGGAATATCCCGAAGCGGACCAGCTGTTTCAGGAGATCCGGGTGCTCAAAGAGACGGCTCCCATCCGCGATGCCCTGTTGCAAGCAGCCAAAAGCCACGGCTAACCACGTTTAACTTGACGCATATCATCTTGATAGAGTTATCGGATCCCTATACTGCCCCGAATCTGTCGTCTGTCCTGTGGGGGATAATGTGTGTGAAATGACGCAAGCACAGTTGACTGTCTGGCGTAATCGCCTGCTGTCAGACTGGGCCCAAGTACGAGAAACGCTGATCGGTCAGCTCAAAGCCTGCCGCCGTGACGAGTGGGCCGAACAGGTCGGTCACTGCGAGCAGGATCAACTGGTGGAACTGACCAGCCGGCTGGATCTGCCGAAGGTTGAGCAGAGCGTGGCCCGCCTCAAGCGGATCGATGCGGCACTCTGCCAGATGGATCTCGGCCTCTATGGCCTCTGCTCCGATTGTGAAGAGCCGCTTTCCATCGAACAGCTGGAACAGGATCCGACCCTGCAACGCTGCCCGTGCTGCGAAGCCCGCTATCGCAAGGGATTCCACGCCCACGAACTGTGAGGGATGCGCATCTGTGCATCCGCTCAACCCTCAGCACTGGTTACTCCGTCGTTCCTGTCCAATACTCACCGTATCAGCCTGTTCGAGGGTATGCGTTGTGTACAGACTCTTGTTGTTATGGTGTTTGTGTTGCCAGGCTACGGCACAAGAGTCATTGGTCGTGGGCTGGGTCGACTGGCAGCCCTTCAGTTATCGCAATGAACAGCAACAGCTCCGCGGACTGGATGTGGAGCTGCTCAACGCCATCTTCCTGCGGGCCGGTTATCAGGCCAAATTCAGTGAAATGCCCTGGGCTCGCGTGTTGCACGAGCTGAAATTCGGCACGGTTCAACTGGCCATGTCAGCCAATATCACCGCCGAGCGGCAGCAATATGCCCGCTTCAGCCACCCCTATCGGGAAGAGGAGACGGCCATCGTCATCCGTCGGCAAGATGCCGAACGCTGGCGCGGGATCACCACCCTGGAGCAGTTGATCAACACCCCTGACTTCCATATCGGGGTGCTCAAGGGCTTTGATTACGGCAATACCTTCCGCCAGTTGATGGCAAGGCCCGAGCTGCAGCCCCGTTTGCAGATGCGCCTGCGGCTGGATCAGTTGCTGAAGATGTTGCAAGGGGGTCGGATCCAGGGGTTTATTCTGGACCCCCACGGACTGCAGGAGTGGCAGGGTAAGGATGGCGTGCAGGACAAGCTGTATATTCTGCTGCATATCGAACAGACACCGGTTCACCTGATGCTGAGCAAAGAGAGCACCACAGAAGCGCAACTGCAGCGGATCAATCAGGCTATCGATCAATTGAAACAGAGTCCAGACTATCAGCAGATCCTCGATCGCTACCAGTTCAGATCCCTGCATTCACAGGAAAACACTCATAAGTAAGGGGAGCATATGCTCCCCTTGCAGTCTCAAGCAAACCCAATCCTGTCTCAAACAGCTCTGGTTGCAACTTGCCAGGACGTTTTGGTCACCGATAACGTGATGGTTAAACCTAGCTATCAGCGTCCCAGCACAATGTCGGCAAGGTGGGTGAAGTGGTGGATTTCGTGGGTGGCATCGCACTCGCCCGCTTGCCGCGCCGGGTTGTACCAGCAGGTTGCCAGCCCCTGCGCCGCCGCCCCGGCAATATCGGTTTTCGGATTATCCCCCACCATCAGCACCCGCGCAGGATCCGGCTGCCCCATCAGGGAGAGGGTGTGCTGGAAAATAGCTGGCGCCGGCTTGGTCACCCGAATTTCGTCGGAGATCACCAGCGGCTCGAACCACTCGCTCCAGCCCAGTTTGCCGAGCCGCCCCCGCTGGGGCACGCTGAAACCATTGGTGATGATCCCCATCCGCACCTTGTTGCGCAGCTGCTGCAGAGTCTCGACCACCCCTTCAAGAGGCATGCTAAGGGCAATGATCTGCTCCAGAAAGGTGTTGTTCATCGCCATGGGATCGGCGGCGACCTGCTGGGCAAAGAGGGAGAAGCGGGTCTGCTGCAACGCCGTTGCATCGATCTCGCCGTCGTTGTACTGCTGCCAGAGCCCGTGGTTGAGGGCGTGGTACTGCGCCATGCTGGCGTCATCAGCCTGTACGCCATAGATCTGCAGGGTGTGCGTCAGCGCGGAGGCGACCGGAAAATCGAGCAGGGTTTCATCCAAATCGAACAGCACCCAGTCATAGCTTGGTTGTTTCACAGAACTCCTTGTTATCATTCAGATTGTTCAGAGGTTTGGCGACCAACTCTGCCAAGCGGGCTGGCCAGCAGATCTAGCGTGAGACGCACGCCAAAGCCTGTCACTTCGCTGGAGACCACCCCATTGCCCCCCTTGTTGCGAAAACCGCTCAGGTCGAAGTGCAGCCAGGGGGTCTGCTCGGGCACGAAGTGGGCGAGGAAACGGGCCGCATCGATGTGATCCGGCGAACTGCCCGGCGCACACTGCAACAAATCGGCCCACTCGCTCTCGATATTGTCGTCGTAATCGTCATCAAGCGGGAAGGGCCAGATCCGCTCACCGCTGCGCTGACCCAGATTGACCAGTGATGCCATCCATTCGCTGCGATTGGTAAAGACGCCGCTGTAGCGGCTACCCAGCGCCCGTTTGCAGGCCCCGGTCAGGGTTGCGTAATCGAGCAGCAGATCCGGGGTATCCTGCACCGCCATCGCCAAGGTATCGGCCAATACCATTCGCCCTTCGGCATCGGTATCGACCACCTCGATGGAGGTGCCATTGATGGCAGTCACCACCTCGCCAGGACGATAGGCGTGAGGGCCGATATGGTTCTCGGCAATGGCCAGCCAGCAGTGTACCTCGTAGGGTAGCTGAGCCCGGCTGATGGCGTAGAGGGCCCCCAGCGCCACCGCGCTGCCCCCCATGTCCAGATGCATGCCATACATGCTGCCGGAGACCTTGAGGTTGTAACCGCCAGAGTCGTGGCAGATCCCCTTGCCCACCAACGCAATGCGGCGCACCGGCTTGGGTGGATAGTAGCTGAGCTTGACCATGGCCCCCTGATTGTCTTCCGAGCCACGAGCAACGGCCAGAAACGCCCCCGCCCCCAACTCGGCCAGCTGCGCCTGATCATAGTGATGGCACTGCCACCCCTCATCTTGCGCCAGCTTGCTGACAAACTCGCGATAGCTGGCGGCCGTCAGCTCGGAGGCAGGTAACACCGCCAGATGGCGAGCCAGCCCGTTGCCCCCCGCTTCGCTGTAAAGGCGTGCCAAGTCCAGCACCACCGCGGGTGAAACCTTGATCTGCTGATAGCTCCAGCTGCTTTCACTGCGGCGCTTGCTGGTGGGCAACGAAATATTGGCGGCAAGCAGGGCCGACAACATCACTTCGGCCAGCATCACTCGCTCGGAGGGGGAAAAACCTTCCAGATGCAGCCCGAGCCGCTCCACATTGAGCCCAGAAAGAGGAGCAATCCAGCCTCTGATCTGTTTATAGAGGCGGTGATCCCGCGTCACACTGCCGGTCACAAACATCACCTGCAACATGGTATTGCCATGCATCAGGGTAAAGGGCGCTTTTTTCCCCAGCGCAAGCTGGGTCTGGAGACCCGCAAGGGCGGGCAGCGAAAGCAAGGACTCCTTCTGCTCTTCGGCGATCAGCAGCAGTTGCAACGGCAGCCCTTGGGCAAGGGCTTCGGCCAGCGTAGCATCCCGGCTTTCAATAGCAGGAGGAAGATAGGTGAAGGAAGTGATCACAGGCGCGTGCCTCATCCATGAAGAGATACCTGATGATACCCAACAAATGGTTGATACGACCAGTTTTGGTCTTGAAAAAGCGTCAGAAATAGCAGCAATCACCAGATGGTGACGAGCATCAAGAAGGATTGTTCAATGATTGGCAATGCAGGAAGGGAACGTACAGAAAGTTGGTTGCGGGGGCCGGATTTGAACCGACGACCTTCGGGTTATGAGCCCGACGAGCTACCGAGCTGCTCCACCCCGCGTCCGAATTGTCACCCCAAGCCGAGCAGTAGCTTGGTAGCGTTTGTCTGCTTTCGACTGTTTATACAATCACAAGCTGACGAAAGAGTTGGTTGCGGGGGCCGGATTTGAACCGACGACCTTCGGGTTATGAGCCCGACGAGCTACCGAGCTGCTCCACCCCGCGTCCGAATTGTCACCCCCAAGCCGAGCAGTAGCTTGGTGGCGTTTGTCTGCCTTCGACTGTTTACACAATCGCAGGCTGACGAAAATTTGGTTGCGGGGGCCGGATTTGAACCGACGACCTTCGGGTTATGAGCCCGACGAGCTACCGAGCTGCTCCACCCCGCGTCCGAATTGTCACCCTCAAGCCGAGCAGTAGCTTGATGGCGTTTGTCTGCTTTCGACTGTTTATACAATCGCAAGCTGACGAAAGAGTTGGTTGCGGGGGCCGGATTTGAACCGACGACCTTCGGGTTATGAGCCCGACGAGCTACCGAGCTGCTCCACCCCGCGTCCGAATTGTCACCCTCAAGCCGAGCAGTAGCTTGATGGTGTTTGTCTGCTTTCGACTGTTTATACAATCGCAAGCTGACGAAAAGTTGGTTGCGGGGGCCGGATTTGAACCGACGACCTTCGGGTTATGAGCCCGACGAGCTACCGAGCTGCTCCACCCCGCGTCCGAATTGTCACCCTCAAGCCGATCAGTAGCTTGGTGGCGTTTGTCTGCTTTCGACTGTTTACACAATCGCAAGCTGACGAAAGAGTTGGTTGCGGGGGCCGGATTTGAACCGACGACCTTCGGGTTATGAGCCCGACGAGCTACCGAGCTGCTCCACCCCGCGTCCGAATTGTCACCCTCAAGCCGATCAGTAGCTTGGTGGCGTTTGTCTGCTTTCGACTGTTTACACAATCGCAAGCTGACGAAAGAGTTGGTTGCGGGGGCCGGATTTGAACCGACGACCTTCGGGTTATGAGCCCGACGAGCTACCGAGCTGCTCCACCCCGCGTCCGAATTGTCTCGAAGTGGCTGAGCAGTAGCCAGTTCGATTTCTCCTTTCCCATCAACCGGTTACACCGGTTTGACTGGTCAGGATATCAGATGGTTGCGGGGGCCAGATTTGAACTGACGACCTTCGGGTTATGAGCCCGACGAGCTACCGGGCTGCTCCACCCCGCGTCTGAGGTCGCCAATAATAGGCGCCAGCGCACAGATTGCAAGTAAATATCTCAAAAAAAGTTTATTCGTAGATTAATCGGACAAATAGTGCGGTCATTAGCAGCATCATGCTGTTTTTTCAGGCAATCGAGACCTTGCCAGGCATCCGGCACTACACTCAATAAGGTGAACACTCCTCATTTTGGGTAGGTAGAATATGCGCATCTCCGCCGGTCACTGCCGTCAGTTGGGGGCTACGCCCGACAGTCACGGCGTCAACTTTGCGATCTGGGCACGCCTCGCCAGCCGGGTCGAACTGCTGCTCTTCGCAAGCGCAGACGATGCGACCCCCGAGGTGATCCCCCTATCCCCGCGCCTTAACCGCACCGCCTACTACTGGCATATCCATGTGGAGGGGATCTCGGTCGGGCAGCGTTACGCCTATCGCATTCAGGGCCCGTGGCGCCCATATGGCGGCACCCGCTTCGATTCCGAGAAGGTGTTGCTCGACCCTTACGGCCGCAGCATCGAGCTTGGCGCCAATTACGATCGATGGGCGGCGGCCCGTCCAGGCAGCAATCTGGCTTGTTGCGCCAAGAACAAGGTGGTCGATACTCGCCACTACGACTGGGAAGGAGACAAACTGCCCGCTCACTCCCTCTCCCGCTCGGTGATCTACGAATTGCATCTGGGGGGCTTTACCAAGTCCCCGAGCTCCGGAGTCGATCCGGCGCTGCGTGGCACCTATCTCGGATTGATTGAGAAGATCCCCTATCTGCAATCTCTCGGCGTCACCGCCGTCGAGCTGCTGCCGGTGTTCCAGTTCGATCCTCAGGATGCGCCCAAAGGACTCTCCAACTACTGGGGTTACAGCCCCATGTCCTTTTTCGCCCCCCACGCCCAGTACGCCTGCGGCGATGATCCGCTGACCGAATTTCGCGACATGGTCAAGGCGCTGCACAAGGCCAATATCGAGGTGATCCTGGACGTGGTTTACAACCACACCGCCGAAGGGGGTGATGATGGCCCCACCTTCTCGTTTCGCGGCATCGACAACGAGGCCTACTACATCCTCGACAACAACCAGAAGGACACCAACTATTCGGGCTGCGGCAACACCTTCAACGGCGCTCATCCGGTGGTGCTGCGGATGATCATGGACAGCCTCCACTTCTGGCGTCAGGAGATGCACGTCGATGGCTTCCGCTTCGATTTGGCCGCCATTCTGTCACGGGATGAATCGGGTCAACCGCAGGCCAATGCCCCCACTCTACGCACCATAGATACGGACCCAAACATCGCCGACATCAAGCTGATTGCCGAAGCCTGGGACGCGGGGGGGCTCTATCAGGTGGGGTCACTGGCCGGCGCCCGCTGGCGTGAGTGGAACGGCCAGTTCCGGGATGATGTGCGCCGCTTTCTGCGCGGGGATGACAACAGCGTCACCGCCTTTGTCGAGCGGCTCTGCGGCAGCCCCGACATCTACCACTATCACCACGCCGATCCCGAGAAAAGCATCAACTTCGTTACCTGCCACGACGGTTTTACCCTGTGGGACTGGGCCAGTTACAACAGCAAGCACAACGAGGCCAACGGGGAGGAGAACCGTGACGGCTGCGATCACAACTTCAGCTGGAACCACGGCCACGAAGGGGTGACGGAAGATCCCCAGATCAACGCCCTGCGGATGCGCCAGGCCAAAAACATGATGGTAGCGACCCTACTCTCGGTGGGCTCCCCCATGCTGCTGATGGGAGACGAGCTGCTGCGCACCCAGCGGGGCAACAACAACGGCTACTGTCAGGACAATGCTACCTGCTGGATGAACTGGCTGCCCAATGCCCGCAGTCAGGAGATGTTCCGCTTTATGAAGGAGCTGATCCAATACCGCAAACACCTGTTCCAGCGCCCGGAGCAGGAGAGCATGCCGCTGTCGCTCACCGAGATCCTGCGCCACAGCGAGATCTGCTGGCACGGAGTCAACGCCGGGCAACCGGATTTCAGCCCCCACTCCCACGCCATCGCCATGTCGGCGCTGTCGAGCGAGACCAAGCTGGCGCTCTATGTGCTGTTCAACGCCTACTGGGAGCCCCTCACCTTCAACCTGCCGAGCCCGCCCAAGGGGGTCGGCGGCTACTGGCGGCGGATCCTCGATACCGCCCTCCCCTCGCCGCAAGATATCTGCACCTTCGGCATGCCGCTGGAGGGATTGACCCGCGAATATCTGGCCCAGCCGCGCAGCAGTTGCCTCTTTATCTGCGGGGCCGACGATTTCTATTGATCGATTGCTGTGAATTGATAGCAGCGATACCTGCAAGCCAGATATGCAAAAGCCCCGAGTGTTGGCTCGGGGCTTTCTCTTTTCAGCGCCAGTGTCAGATCAGCTGGTGCAACACACTGGTAGCGGCGATCTGGGCGATCAGCAGGCCACACAGGGAGGTGGAGACCACCACTGGCGCGGTATCACGCTGCAAGTAGAGCGGGCTGAACCAGAGCAGCAGAGAGGCCACCAGCAGCGCTGCCTGGGTCACCACCGCCGGGATCAGGGCATCGAGATTGGCCTCCCCCCCTTGCCAGCCCACCAGCACTGCCAGCCAGACAAGGCTGGCCATCGCCCCCACCAGACCGGCCAGCGGCAACAGGGTATTGAATGCCTTGAGGCGATGACGGGCCCGCAGCAGCATCAGGTGGGCAAAGGCCGCCCCCAGCATCGCCATCTGCAGCAGACCGCTCACCCAGCCCTGCAGTTGCAGCAGCCCGATGCCATAGAGAGCGAGCGGCAACGCCGGTAGCCAGAGCAGTGTCGAGGGGACTGAACGCTTGCCCTCCAGTCGTGACTGGGCCAGCGACAAGCCAACCCCGAGCACCAGTGCTACACCACCACTCCAGATAAGCCAGCTGGCCGCCTTGGCCTCGACCGCCAGCATCAGGGAGAGCGCGGTAATAACCCAGATGGAGAAGAGCTGCTGACTGATGCGCGAGCGCTGGCCAGGGCAGATATCACCGCGCCACAGCACGATACCGAGGGCGATCAGGGCGCCAAGCGCCATCAATCCGGTGAGGGGAAAGAGCCAAAAAGGGAGTTGGACGAACACGACGCCTCCAGCAGTAAAGATTCGAGGTGCGCCACCGGGGCGCCAGAGAGGGGCGAGTATACCCAAACCGGCGGCTATCCCCAATCGCGACAAACAATCGCGGGCAAACAATCCGGGGCAATTTGCGCCAGCAGGGCCCACCTTGAAGGGCGCCCTGCTGGCAGCCATGCCCATAGTGACGGGATGCGGTGGTGGCGTTAGCCCTGACCGCGGGCCAGCGCCACCACCCGGGCAAACATCTGGCGGATCACCGGCGGAATATGCTCGGCGCCGAGCCGCTCCGCCTCTTCCACCACCGCCAGCGCAATTCCCGGCTTGCTGCGGTGATGGATCGCCTTGTTGATGATGTGACTGGCGCTCCACATGGCGCGCCCGCCCACCCCGGCCTCGCGGCGAAACACAGCTTCAAAACCGTTGTGATAGAGGTAGTGCTCGATGTCGGCGGCAGGGAGCTGGGTCAGTCGGTCCCGCTCCCGCTCTCCCT
The DNA here is from genome assembly GCF_051919425.1 of Aeromonas sp. 75A. Lineage (NCBI taxonomy): Bacteria > Pseudomonadati > Pseudomonadota > Gammaproteobacteria > Aeromonadales > Aeromonadaceae > Aeromonas > Aeromonas sp. 75A. The sequence continues at coordinate 4,640,497 of NZ_JBQBES010000002.1, forward strand.
TGAGCTGGCCCCGGGCCGAGGTGGCATACTTGAGCCCCGCCTCGTCGCCATCGGTCAGCAGGTGCCACTCGATGCCAAAATCCCGCGCTACCTTGATGAGCGGCGACTGGCCGCACTGGGCAAACTCGATGATCCGCACCCCCTCGGCCCGCAAACTGTAACCGCAGATCTGCGCCAGCTCGGAGAGCAGCCAGATCTCGGTCTCCCCCTCCACCAGCAGCCAGCAACGGGCAAACAGCGACATGGGGCGGTTAATCCGCACGTGGAAGGCGATCTTGCGCAGATCGTCGCTGCTGTAACGCTCGCCCCCCAGCTGATGACAGAGGATATCCTGCTGACGGCGCACCAGCCGCCGCACCTGATTGAGCGGCAGGGAAGAGAGCAGATCTCCCGAGTTAGTGGTGAGCAGCTTCTGACCCGGCAGTTGTTCCAGTAGCCCCCACGCCAGTGCCAGCATGGTCGGGTGCAGCCGGCTCTCCGGGTCCTCCAGGATCATGATGGGGCGAGCCCCCTCCTCCAGCTCGCGGTTGCCCCGCGCCTGCAACAAGGTAGCCGCCATCCCCGCCATCGCCAGCTGCAGCGCGCGGTTATCGGCGCGGCGCAGCAGGGTATGCAGGTTGCCAGGATTGCGCAATGTCATGGGGCGATTGATGATGTCGCGCTGACTGCGCGGCTTGTTCTTGATGGGGGCCAGGGCGTTGAAGTAGTGGTCCATCAACTGGCGCACCGCCTGCAGCGCCTCTTTGAGCTCCGGCTCGCCGATCCTCTGGGGTTCGTCGATCAGCTTGTCCGCCAGCTCGCTCAAGCGATGCTCGGAGAGATCTCCCCACTGCAATGTCTCCACTCCGTTGCGAGCGGTACGGGCGTCCCGCAGCCGGAACACCGGGTTCATGGTGATGAGCATGCAGACCAGCTCGTGGGTATTGGCGATGGGCAGGCTCTTGCCTACACCGTCGAGAAAGTCGTGAATGGTGAGCACAGAGCCATCCGCCTGCAGCTCGGCGCTGGCGCGATAGTGAATGCGGTGGAATTTGTCCTTGTGCAGCACCCAGGAGGGGCAAAGACGGGCCAGCCGACGGGAGTGCTGACACATCTGGGGTCTGTGCTCACTGAAGGTGAGCACCAGTTGCAGGTGGCGCGCCGGGGCCAGTTCGGGATCTTCCGGTTGGTGAAAATCCTCGGCGGTGAACTGATAGGGCTCGGCATCCTGCCCCAGCAGACACCAGAGGGCGCGCAGCAGGCTCGATTTACCCCAGGTATTCTCGCCGATCAACACTGTGGTCTGATCCAGCCCGAGCGACAGGCGATTTATACCGCGAAAACCTTTGACTTCAATACGTTCCAGAAACATCCAGCCGTGTCCACATCATTGTGATGGGGCAATAGTGGCAAAGTTACCGGAAAAATCCTATCGCAGGCGGGGCTTTTTCAACGTGAACTGTGAGGCACTGCAGGTTCGGGAGGGGTCACAACAGCGGTGCGATCTTGCGGGGCATTCCAGTGGCTGAACCAGAGATGACGGGTACGGATTTGACGTTTGCGATAATTCAATGGGCATTCCTTTCAATGGATAAGTGGTAGAGAGTACACCTCTTTTGCCCAAAGTCTCAGGGTTATCTGTGACGAGAAGATGACAATTGCGCCCGCCACTGCCCCGGCGTCAAACCAAACGCCTCGCGAAAACGATTGCCGAAATGGGCCTGGGAAGAGAAGCCACACTGACTGGCGATACTGGCCAGCGGCTCGGGGCCGGCCAACAGCTGCTTGGCCCGTTTGAGCCGCAGCCCCAGCAGATAGCGGTGGGGCGGGCAGCCGAGACTCTGGCCGAACATGCGGGCAAAGTGATACTCGCTCAGCCCCGCCTGCTGGGCCAGCTCTGCCAGCGTGACCGAATCGGCCAGATGGGCCTGCAGATATTCCTGCACCCGCTTGATCACCACGGGCGCCAGCCCGCCGCGTAGAGGCGGCAGACCGGGAGCCTCCTCGGTGTGGTGGCGATAGGCGTGGAGGATCAACATCCAGGCGCCGTGGGAAAGCGCCAGCCGATCGACCCCGTGCTGCCACTGAAGTTGCATCAGTTGGCGCTGCACCAGTCCGGCCGCCTGCGGATCATCGATAAAGGTCTTGTCCACCAGTTGCAGGTGGCGCCCCTCCTTGTCACACACCTCCTCGGCGATACGGGTGAGGTGAGCCGGGGTGAAGTAGAGATGAAAGAAGCGGAACTCTTCGCGCACCAGCCACTCGGATCTGTGGTGATCCGGCATAATGCACACCTTGCCGGTGCCGCCGTGACCACCCGGCCCATCGAGTCGCTCGGTCTGCTCGCCTCCTTGCAGATAGACGCTCAGGGTGTGGTGGCCCGGCTTGTGATAACGGGTCTGGTCATAGCAGTTGCGCCAACTGGCGACGCCAAGCCCGGGTTCGAGCCAGCAGGCGTCCTCCAGCCGGGCGCCGGTGCTGACCAGTGCATCAAATACCCCTGCTGTTTTCATTCGCCACTGCCGCCTGTTCCGGTGTACATTTTATGCCGCTGCCATCCATCTTACCGACCGCGCCCGCAGATGACAGCGCGTGACGATGAAAAACCGCAAGATGGTGCAATCCAGCCATCAGGGCTCGCCCCATAGTGGGTCATCTATCCCTGACTCACCGGAACTGTGATGAATCTGATGCTCTATCTTGCCACCGTGCTTATCTGGGGCAGCACCTGGATTGCCATCGCCTGGCAACTTGGCCCCATTCCCATCGAGGTGTCGGTGCTCTATCGCTTCCTGCTGGCGGCGGTGGCACTGTTTGCCCTGCTCACCGCCAGCGGCCGCTTTCCGCGCCTCCCCTGGCACGGCCAGCGTTACGCCGCACTGCTCGGTGCCCTGCTCTTTTCCACCAACTTCCTCTGCTTCTACCACGCCACCCGCTATATCCCGAGCGGCATGTCGGCAGTGATCTTTGCCAGTGCCAGCATCTTCAACGGCCTCAACCTCTGGCTGTTCGAGAACAAGCGCCCCACCCTGCGCTGGCTGCAAGGCTCCTTGCTGGGGCTCTTTGGCACCCTGCTGCTGTTCTGGCCGGAGCTGGCAGATGCGCAATTGGGTGCAAACGGCTGGAAGGGGCTGCTGCTCGCCTGCGGCGGCACCCTCTGCTTTTCGCTGGGCAATCTGGTCTCGGCCCGGGGCCAGCGCCACGGCTACCACGTACTGCAACTGGTGCCCTGGGGTATGGTTTACGGCGTGGTGCTGTTGCTGGGCTGGGTCACATTGCTCGGGCAGCAACTGGTGGTGCCAACCGATGGCCACTATCTGGCGGCCATGGTCTACCTCGCCCTGTTTGGCTCGGTGATCGCCTTTACCGCCTACCTGACCCTGGTGGGGCGCATCGGTGCCAGCAAGGCCTCCTACGCCACCGTGCTCTTTCCGTTGGTGGCGCTTACCCTCTCCACCTTCTATGAAGGCTTTGTCTGGCAGCCGGTCTCGGTGGCCGGAGTGGTGATCAGCCTCATCGGCAATCTGGTGATCTTCGCGCCGCCCTTGAGCGAGTGGCGCATTCGACCGGCCAAGGCAGCAAACGACACTTGCTCCTGAGCCAGTCAGCCCCTAAGGTAGCGCTGATCAATCTGTGACGATCCTGATGGCGATAAACAAGGGGGCGAGATGTTACTGGAAGGGCTGGAGACGCTGAGCCTGCTGGCGAGTGAAGGGACCATGGCCAAGGTGGCCAGTCGCCTCTATATCAGCCAGTCGGCGGTAAGCAAGCGGATTGCCCAGCTGGAGCTGCGCCTTGGCAAGAAGCTGATCGAGCCGGAGGGGCGCCAGATCCGCCTCACCCCGCAGGCCAAGGAGCTGCTGGAACGAGTTGCCCCGAGTCTGGCCGAAATGAAAGGGGTGCTTGCCGATAGTCAGGATCTGGCGGATCAGAGTCCTCTCCCCATCGCCTGCTCCGAAACCCTGCTGGCGGGTTATCTCGCCCACTTCATGCGCGACTATCTGGAGCACGATCCCCACCTTGCCCTCTCCACCCACCACACGCCGGTCATTCTGGCGCGGGTGCGCAGCGGCGATGCCCTGCTCGGCATCTGCGCCGGTCGTCTCCCTCCCGGCCATGGCCTCGGCGCCGATCTGCTGCTTGAGGAGCCCTTCTATCTGGTGGGCGAGGCGCAGCAGAGCCTGCCACCAGCCAGCGCAGAAAGCAGGCGCAAGATCCTCACCATGGATCTGGAGAACCCCTCCAACCGCTACCTGCGCGAACCGCTGGCAGATATGGGATTGGAACCCACCATGGAGCTCGACTCCTATCTGGCGCTCATCGAACTCGCCAAGGCAGGCATTGGCCCTGTGCTGCTCCCCGCTGGCCTGCTGGGGCTGGTGGGAGAACAGGGGAAGATGGCGCGCCCACTGCCCAGGCTGGGCCGCCCCCTGCATCTGGTCTACCGGCCAAACAGCCTAAAGCGAGAGCGGATCGCCCAGCTGGTGAGCGCCCTGCACCAACACTTTCGCCACCGCAGCGACACGCCGCGCTAGCCGTGTAAAACACCTGATATGACAACGGGGCCCGAGGGCCCCGTTAACAATTGCGATGCGGCAAGCAAGGCGCACATCAGATCCAGGCAAACAGCTCGGGATACTGGCTCCACACCAGCTTGGCAGACATCAGCAAGGAGACGGTCACCAGCAGCGGCTTGATCAGCTTCACCCCTTTTTTCAACACCATCTTGGAGCCGAAGCGGGCGCCGATAAACTGCCCCAGCGCCATGCAAAAACCGACACTCCACACCACCTTGCCACCGAGCGCAAAGAACAGCAGGGAGGCGATATTCGAGGTGAAGTTGAGCAGCTTGGTATGGGCGGTGGCGCGCGCCATGCCAAAGCCCGCCAGCGCCACGAAACCGATGGCAAAAAACGAACCTGTGCCCGGCCCGAAGAAGCCGTCATAAAAGCCGACACCGCCCCCCACCAGCAACGCAAACAGCATGGGAGTCAGACGGCGGGAGCTCTCGGCATCGCTTACCCGCGGCGAGAAGTAGAAGTAGCAGGCAAAGGCCATCAGCAGGAAAGGGAGCAGGCGCTCGAGAATGGCGGCGTCTATGGTCTGCACCGCTAGCGTGCCGATGGCCGCACCGATAAAGGTGCAGATCACCGCAGGCCAGATCATGGCCCACTCCAGCAGCCCCTTGCGGGCATAGAACCAGGTGGCGGAGAAGGAGCCAAAGCTGCTCTGCAGCTTGTTGGTGCCGAGCACTAGCGCGGGCGGCATGCCGGTGGCCAGCAGAGCAGGCACCGTCAGCAGACCGCCGCCACCGGCGATGGCATCGATAAAGCCGGCGACAAGCGCTACACCGAACAGGGCAAACAAGGTAACCAGTTCCAATTCCATCCATAGACCTCACGAGAGTGGGTTGCCCGAAGGGGTCGGGCAACCGGAGAACACCAAAACGACGTTGTGCGGGGGTGGCACAGGCTGCCCGCTATCCTAACGGGCCACTGACCATGAATCTAACGAAACAGTGGCAGCCAATTGATTCCTGATTTTCATTAATTTGAGCTGTCAGGCCCCTGCCTCCTCAGAAGAGGGCCCCGTTAGCAAGCAGTTGAAGCGACCTTCGCTTCCTTGATGGCTGCCAGCGCCTCACAGAGATGATCCTCATCGGCACCGGGGAAACGGCTGACCCGACCGGCCATGTAGCGGCTGCTGAACAGATTGAACCAGTGCTGCAGTGCCTGCCCCGCCTTGAGCTCTCCCGCCACTTCCAGCACGCAGGCCGCCACTTCGGCGGTGCAGAGGTGCTCGTCGCAGTTGGCGACCCGCATGCCGTAGGTGGAGAGCGCGTCGGGTTTGATGGCGAGCACCGGAAAACCGTCTAGATAGGGGCTCTTGTTGAACATCTTGCGCGCCTCCGGCCAGGTGCCATCGAGCAGGATAAAGAGCGGTTTTTTACCCGGTGCCAGCGTCACCTCGCCGGTCAGGCGGGCAGGCTCCTTCTCGCAAGCGGGAAAGACCACATAGGGCTGCCAGGCGGGATCGGCCAGCAGGGCCAGCAACTCGGGATAGGGCTGGGTACGTGACCAGAGAAACGCCCAGGTGGTATCCGGCAACACATCGGCGATCAGGCGACCGGTGTTGGAGGGCTTCATCGGCTCGCTGTCATACATCAGCAGGCAGAAACCGGCCTCAGCTTTGAGCTCGGGGCGCCACTCGCACGCACACCAATCCTCGCGCAGCTGACAGGCCGGACAGCGGGCCAGGGTGCCGCCACGGGCAAGAAACGGTCGGGTAGAGATACTCTTGCGCCAAGCCCGCAGGCGGTTGACGGCGTGATCAGGAACAGGCTTCATTTAGGTTCACAACTGGAGTCAAAACAGGAACGGCAGCGGTGCCAACATGTCATGGCGCCACAGGGCGCGATAACAGGGGGACTGCCGGAAAAGCGCAAGATTGTACCCAGTTACGCGCTGGCGGAACAGCAATCCCAGCCCCTTTCGCCAAACACAGTGCCAACCTCTCTTGTCTTAAGACTCCTGACAGCTGCGCAGCAGCTCCAGCAACAGGCTGCCATCGCGCAGTGCCTTGTGCACCTGCACCGAGGTGGGCTTGGTGGGATCTTCGTAGAAGTGGGTGGATTCAATCTGCAGCCGCACCAGATATTCGGCGGGCAACTGGCTGGCCAGCGACTGGTGCAGCATGGGGAACAGCAGCCGATCGGCACGGGTGATCTCGCCCCCGAGCAGCAGCTTGCCCGGATTGAGCAGGCAGATGAGATTGGAGAGTACCTTGGAGAGACGACCCGCCGCCTGATGGAGAATATCCTGACAGAGGCTGTTGCCTGCCAGCGCCAGCTCGCACAGCTCGCGGATGGTGACGCTCTCGGGCAAGTCGTGCTCCTGCATCCGCTCGCGCAGATCCCGGTATTGCGCCTCCAGCGCCTGATTGGTCACCAGGGTGCAGGCACAACCAAAGCCGCCGCAGTAGCAGCGCTGGCCATAGGGCTCGAGCTGCAGGTGGCTGAGATCGCCGAGCAGCGCATTCTCGCTCTCGATGAGCTGACCATTGACCACCATGCCGACCCCGATGTCGTTGTGGACAAACACCAGCACCGCATCGGCGCAATTTTTGGCGGCACCCCACTCCCGCTCGGCCTGGATCCAGGTGCGCACGTCACCGCTTACCAGCACAGGTACCGAGAACGCCTGTTGCAGTGTCGGGCCAAGGGGCCAGTTGCGCAGATCGTAGAAGGGGAAGTGCTTGACCATGCCGGAGTGGCGCTCTACCTGACCCGGCAGACAGAGGGCGATGCAGGCCAGACTGAGGGACTTTCTCGGCAAAAACACCTTGATGGCATGCACCAGACTGCCAAGCAGATCTGCGCGCTCCTCCTCGGTAAAGAGGTGGCGCTGGCGGGCCAGCGAGCGACCGGAGAAGTCAAACAGCGCCATATCCACGTAGCCACGGCCAAGACGCATGGAGAGAAACTGGAAGCGGCGCTCGTTGATGCGCAGCAAGGTCTGTCGACGGCCGCGCCCCACTGAACTTTCACCACAGGTGACCACCAAACCGCCATCGAGCAGTTCCCGGGTGATCTTGGTGATACTGGCAGGCGAGAGGCCGGTCAGGCGGGAGAGATCGGTGCGCGACAGCTCCTTGTGCTCTTCCAGGCTGGCATAGACCAGGCCGTAGTTGAGCTGCCGGATCAAATCGATACTACCTTTCACGATCTCATTCATAGGGTACGGGGCAAAGGCTGAAAAAAAGAGGCTGGCAATTTTCACACATTATTGGTCAATCCCCAAATAAAGTGCGGCCTGAACCGGGGGTCAGGCCGCATCTTGTGGTGGCCGTCACGGACCATTGCAAGATCAATAACGGAATTGCGAGACCAGTTTGCGCAATTTGTCGCCAGTATTGGCCAGATCTCGGGTGGTGCTGTTGGATTCCACCGCTGCGCTGGTCAGCTCGCTGACAATCTGCTGAATGGCTACCAGGTTCTTGTTGATCTCCTCGGAGACCGCGTGTTGCTCTTCGGCGGCGGTGGCGATCTGGATGTTCATGTCGTTGATGGTACTGACCGCCATCACCATGCTGTCGAGGGAGCTGGCGATATGGCTCGCCTCCTGCACCGTCTCCTGGCTGCGATCCTCGCTCGCCTGCATCACCTCCACCGCCTGCTTCACCCCGCCCTGCAGACGTTGCAGCATCTCGTTGATCTCCTTGGTGCTCTGTTGAGTACGACCGGCCAGCGAACGCACTTCGTCCGCCACCACCGCAAAGCCCCGCCCCTGCTCACCGGCACGGGCCGCCTCGATAGCGGCATTCAGCGCCAGCAGATTGGTCTGCTCGGCAATGCCGCGAATGACCTCCACCACCGAGCCAATCTTGGCGGTCTCTTGCGCCAATTGCTCGATAACACCGGAGGCGGTATGCACCTCCCCCACCAGCCGGTTGATACTGTTGATGGCCCCGCTCACCACACCCCGGGCGGCGTCCGATTCACGGGCCGCATCGCTGGTTGCTGTCGCGGCATTGGAGGCACTGGCCGCCACCTCCTGCGCGGTGGAGCTCATCTCGGTCACCGCAGTGACCACCTGATCGGTCTCGCGACTGTGGCCCTGCATCTGATGGTCATAGTGCTCGCTCAGATGGTGCAACTTGTCGACCGCGCTAAAGAGGTGGTTGCTGGTCTCGCCCACCTGACTCACCACCGACTGGATCCGCTCGACAAAGCGGTTGAAGGCGCTGGCCAGCTGGCCAATCTCGTCCTGACTCTGCACCTTGAGACGCTGGGTCAGATCCCCGTCGCCGTTGGCAATATCGTTCAATGCCAGCACCGCATCCGCCAGCGGCTTGGTGACCCGGTTGCCCACAATGACGGTCGCCGCCAGGGTGATACCCAGGATCAGCAGGATCACCAGCACACTGCTCTGCAACGAGGCATGCATGTTGCTCTCGCGCTCTGCCCGCAAGGCCGCCAGCTCGTTGTCGATATCATCGATATAAAAACCGGTGCCAATGGCCCACTGGTATTTGTCCAGCACCAGAGTAAAGGCCAGTTTGGGAGCATCGCGACCGATGGAGGGCTTGGCCGTCCAGTATTCGGTAAAACCATCCCCCTGACGGGCCGACTTGAGGATCTCCTGGATCAGCAACTTGCCCTTGGCATCCTTGTCGTTCCAGCGGTTTTTTCCCTCCAGCTCGGTACGCACCGGCAGCAGTATGGTGTTGCCCTCGAAGTCATAGACAAAGAAGTAGCCGTCACTGCTGTAACGCAGCGGCCTGAGCAACTCTTTGACCTTTTGACGATTTTCCGGAGAATCCGGCAGGGAATACACGGCATCGACGGCGGTTTTGGCCATCATGATGTAACTGCTGAGCAGCGCTTTACGCTCCTTGATGGCATTTTCCCTCGCCACCACCAGATCAGACTCCAGATCACTCTTGGAGACCATGTAGTTACTGAGATTGACCACCAGGGCCATCAACAGTACGGGGACTGCACCCAGTAACAGGATTTTCTGCTTTAGCGTCATCTTTCACATCCTTGCAGCTGTTTTTATTGGAATTCCTTGCTTACTCATCAGTATAGGTGCTGGCAGGGCGAGCCCAGCTTTCGTTACAATTCCCTTAAACAAATCGGCCAGAACGTGAAAATCATGAATCTTTGTCCTTGCGGCTCAACCCTTTCTCTCGAATTGTGCTGTGGCTCACGTCACAGTGGCGCTGTGGCTGACACCCCGGAGCAGCTGATGCGCTCGCGCTACAGCGCTTTTGTGCTCGGTCTGGGGGAGTATCTGGTCCATAGCTGGCACCCAGTCCACCTTGGCGGCCTCACCGCCGAAGAGCTCTCTCACATCGACACCCGCTGGGACGGTCTCGAGATCATCGCCAGCCAAGGCGGCCCGGAGGATGAAACCGGGATGGTGGAGTTCAAAGCCTGGTTTCTGGAGGGGGATGAGCGTCACTGCCTCCATGAGCGTTCCCGCTTCGTGCGTTATCAGGGGCGCTGGGTCTACACCGAGGGAGAGCAGGATCCGGCCCCCCTCAAGGCAGGACGCAACGATCCCTGCCCCTGTGGCAGCGGCAAAAAGCACAAGAAGTGCTGCGGCTGACCCATAGCACACCCACCAGACTCGTCAAACAGTGACAAGGGGCATCCGATGCCCCTTTTTTGTGCCTGTTATTCGCCAGCAGCCCACAAACCGATGCGATAACAAGCGTGACAAATGTCACATAATGCTCATTAACGCGCGAGAAAATGAGCGTTTGCGAGCGCAAATTTGGCCCATATCAAACATTTCCACTCAGAAGTAGGCCACACTGGCTCATCTGGAAGAGATGAGACGGGCAACAATGAAAAGAATAACTACACAAGTCGTCATCATAGGCGGCGGTGCCACAGGGGCCGGCATCATGCGCGATTGCGCACTGCGCGGCATCGACTGCATCCTGCTCGAGCGCGATGATATCGCCGCCGGCACCACCGGCCGCAACCACGGCCTGCTTCACTCCGGTGCCCGCTACGCGGTGACGGATCAGGAGTCCGCCCGCGAATGCATCCAGGAAAACCGCATCCTCAAGCGGATCGCCAGCCACTGTGTCGAAGACACGGGCGGCCTCTTCCTCACCCTGCCGGAAGATGACATCAATTTCCAAACCACCTTTATGGATGCCTGCGCCCTGGCCGGTATCGAAACCCGCCAGCTCGATCCCGGTGAAGCCCTGCGCATGGAGCCCAACGCCAACCCGGCGATGATCGGCGCCATCCATGTGCCGGATGGCACGGTCGACCCGTTCCGCCTCGCCGCCGCCAACGTGCTGGATGCGAAAGAGCATGGCGCCCGCATTTTCACCCACTGCAAGGTGCTGGGGCTACTGCGCACGCAAGATCGGGTACACGGGGTCAAGGCTATCAATACCCGCACCGGCGAAGCGTTCGAGGTGGAGTGTCAGGAGGTGATCAACGCCGCCGGCATCTGGGGCCAGCAAATTTGCGAATATGCCGATCTCGGCATCCGCATGTTCCCGGCCAAGGGCTCCCTGCTCATCATGGATTACCGCATCAACCAGCTGGTGCTCAACCGCGCCCGCAAACCGGCGGATGCGGACATTCTGGTGCCGGGCGATACCATCTCCCTCATCGGTACCACCTCGAGTCGCATCGATTACAACAAGATTGACCAGCTCACCGTCGAACCCGAAGAGGTCGAAGTGTTGCTGCGCGAAGGTATCAAGCTCGCCCCCATCATGGCCCGCACCCGTCTGCTGCGCGCCTACGCCGGGGTGCGCCCGCTGGTGGCGGTGGACGGTGACGACACCGGCCGCAATATCAGCCGCGGCATCGTGCTGCTCGATCACGCCGAGCGGGATGGTCTCAAGGGGTTCAACACCATCACCGGCGGCAAGCTGATGACCTACCGCCTGATGGCGGAGTGGGCCACCGATCTGCTGGCCAAGAAACTCGGTAACAGCAAGCCCTGCCAGACCGCCGAACTGAGCCTGCCCGGCTCGCGGGATCCGGAAAAGGTCTCCGCCCCAGGGCTCTCGGTGCCGGTCGAAGGCTCCGCCCAGTACCGCCACGGCGAGCGGGTCATCGCCTTCTTCCGTGACAATCCGAAAGCCAACGCCCTCATCTGCGAGTGCGAAATGGTCACCGCGGGCGAAATCGAATACGCCCTGCGCGAGCTGGATGTGGACAACCTCATCGACCTGCGCCGCCGCACCCGTCTGGGGATGGGGCCCTGTCAGGGGGAGCTGTGCGCCTACCGCGCCGCCGGTCTGATGCAGGAGTATGGCAAGGCTGACGGTCGTCAGGCCTGCGTCATGCTGCGCCAGTTCCTGGAGGAGCGTTACAAGGGAACCCGCCCCGTCCTGTGGGGCGATGCCCTGCGCGAGGCCGAGTTCACCTACTGGATCTACGAAGGGCTGTTTGGCTTGGGAGAATGGACGGCGCCGCAGCTGGTTGCCGATACCCCACGCGGCCCAACCAGCGAGACCACTCACAAGGAGAGCCGTCATGAAGTTTGACAATATCGTTATCGGCGGTGGCATGGCGGGACTCTCGGCTGCCCTGCGGCTGGTGGAAGCAGGCCAGAAGACCCTACTGATGGCCTCCGGCCAGAGTGCCCTGCACTTCTCCTCCGGCTCGGTCGATCTGCTCGAAAGCGAGGGAGATCCCCGCGCCGCCCTGCCCGCCTTTATGGCTGCCCATCCGGATCACCCCTACAGCAAAGTAGGAATGCAAAATATCGAAGCGAGTCTGGCCGATCTGCAGCGCCACTGCGCCGAGCAGGGATTGCCGCTGGTTCGCCACGACACCAATCACCAGCGCCTGACTCCTATCGGTACCCTCAAACGCACCTGGCTCTCCCCCGATACCTGTGCCTGCGTCACCGATGCGCCGATCCCGGACGTGCTGCTGCTGGCCACCCTCGAGGGCTTTCGTGACTTTCATCCGGCACTGGCGGCCGCCAATCTGGCGACCCATCCGCGCTTTGCCCACTGCCGCATTCTGACCGGCGAAATCCGCCTGCCCCAGCTGGCGGAATTCAGCCGCAATCCCCACGAGTTTCGCTCCGCCGACATCGCGCGCCTCTGTGACAAGCATCATCTGGTGGCCGATCTGGCCCGCGAGATCAGCCGCATGGTGCAGGAGAGCGGTGTACCCGGCTGCCGCCATATCGTGCTGCCCGCCTGCCTGTCTCTGGGGCTGGTTGGCCCGCGTCTGGCGGAGCTGGAGCAGCGTACCGGCTGCACCATCAAGGAGGTGGCCACCATGCCGCCATCACTGATCGGGATGCGGATGCAGGAGGCACTCAAGCGCCGCGTGATGGCCCTTGGTGGCACCTTCCTCACCAGCGAGCGGGTGCTGGGCGCCCGTTACGAAGGTGACCGGGTGGTCGGCGTACATACCCAGAATGGCGATGATCAACTGTTCGAGGCGGACAACTTCGTGCTTGCCTCCGGCAGCTTCTTCAGCCGTGGGCTGGAGTCCCGTCTGCGTGGCATTCGCGAGCCCATCTTCGATGCCGATGTGCTGAGTCTGGAGGAGCGTGACGCCTGGGCCGGTCGCCGCCTGTTCGATCACCACCCCTTCATGGGTTTCGGGGTCAAGACCGACGACAAGCTCAGAGTGCTGCGTGGCGGCAAGCCGCTCGCCAACCTCTATGGCGCAGGCAGTGTCTTGGCCCATTACGACCCAATTCGTGAAGGTTCCGGCTCCGGCGTTGCCGTTGCCACCGGCTGGCAGGCTGCCGGCCATATTCTGGGCGCGGCCCAATGATTACTACGTCCCATATCCCGTGTCTTCATCATCGCCGGGAGGAGAACTGACATGCTACTGGATCACGCCAACCAAACTTTCGATCAGTGCATCAAATGCACCGTCTGTACCGCCTACTGTCCGGTGGCCAAGGCCAACCCTGCCTACCCCGGCCCGAAACAGGCGGGCCCGGATGGCGAGCGGCTGCGGATCAAGAGCCCCGAGCTCTTTGACAGCGCCCTCAAGCACTGCACCAACTGCAAGCGCTGCGAAGTAGCCTGCCCGAGCGGGGTGCGCATCGGCGACATCATCGCCAAGGCCAAACACCAGTACAGCGGCTTCAAACCGGGGATCCGCGAGTTCGTGCTCTCTCACACCGATCTGATGGGCAGCATGTCTACCCTGATGGCCCCGGTGGTCAACTTCACCACCGGCCTCAAGCCGATGAAGCTGGTGCTGGACAAGGCGCTGGGGGTCTCATCCCACCGCGACCTGCCCAAATACTCCCAGGGCACCTTCCGCGGCTGGTACAAGAAGCAAAAAGAATCTCAGGCCCGCTTTGCGCGGCAGATCGCCTACTTCCACGGCTGCTACGTCAACTACAACCACCCGCAGCTTGGCAAGGAGCTGGTACAGGTGCTCAACGCCATGAACATCGGCGTGCAGTTGCTGGAGCGGGAGAAGTGCTGCGGCGTGCCGCTGATTGCCAACGGCTTCATGGACAAGGCCAAGCAACAGGCGGCCTTCAACATCAAGCAGATGGAGAACTCCCTGCTGGGCAACGAGATGCCGCTGCTGGCCACCTCCTCCACCTGCGGCTTCACCCTGCGCGATGAATACCCCCACCTGCTGGAGCAGGACAACCACAAGGTGCGGGATCGCATCTCGCTGGTGACCCGCTTCCTGTGGAACGAGTTCTACAAGGGCAACAAACCGGCGATGAAGCCGCTCAATCTGCACATCGCCTACCACACCCCCTGCCACATGGAAAAAATGGGGGGCGTCATCTACACCCTCGAATTGCTGCGCGCCATTCCCGGAGTCAAGGTGACGGTGCTGGAGTCCCAGTGCTGCGGCATCGCCGGCACCTACGGCTTCAAGTCCGAAAACTACCAGACCAGCCAGACCATCGGCGAGGGGCTGTTTGATCAAATCAACCGCCTCTCCCCCGATCTGGTGATCACCGACTGCGAAACCTGCAAATGGCAGATCGAGATGAGCACCAGCTTCCGCTGTGAACATCCGATCCACCTGTTGGCACAGGCGTTGGCCTGACTACTCCGGCCCTTGCGGCCGCATAAAAACAATCCACGCAGAGATAAACAAAGAGCCGGCAATTGCCGGCTCTTCTTTTTTACGCTTCACACACGCTATCAGGGGTGCTGGATGATCAGGCTATGTTGATCTTCCAGCATGCTCTGCAGGATATCGTGGGACGAGGTGCTGGTGAGATTCCAGCTACTCAAATCCACATCCTTCAGGGTGATCTGCTGGGTCACATGACCATCCCCGGCTGGCGCCACCGAGAGATTCACATCGCTTAGGCCATTGCTCCCCGTGGTCACCGAGGCAGAGAGATGCTTGAGCAGATCATCGACACCATTGCCAGTGACCCCTTGCAGCATATCAGCCAGATCGATCTTGTCCCCCTGTTCCGGATGGAAGTCGGTGATGGTATCGATGGCGGGCTGCCCCTGACTCCCCTCATCCCCGTGCTGCCAGACGAAGAGATCGCTGCCAGCCCCGCCGGTGAGAATGTCGTTGCCATGGCCCCCCAGCAGACGGTCATCGCCTGAGGAGCCAAACAGCCAATCCCCCTGATCGGAACCGACCAGCTCATGACCACTCTGGCCGTGCACCGTGATGGTCTCAAGGGGCGTGCTGACGGTTGAGCCGCCGACACTCGACTCGGCACTGATCCCCAGCACATGGTCACCGTCACCAAAACCGCTGAAGTAGAGCGGAACCGAGTGATCGGCCGGGATCAACCAGTCGCCATTGCTATCGGCATGACCGACACTCTGACCATGCTCATCCTGCACTTGTGCCCCATCCAGGCCGCTGATGCGGATGGAGAGTTCACCGGTGGCCGGATTGACCACGCTGGCATTGATGCCAAGGGGGATAACGGCCCCCTGCAAGGCATGGAACGCATGCTGATCCACCGTCAGACCCGGCATATCCGGCTCGGGCGTGACAGTGATGGTCACCTGATCGGTGTCGCTCAGCGGGCCACCCGCACCAGTGTTGCCCTGATCGGAGGTAGTGACGGTAAGGGTATCCTCTCCCCAGAAATCTTTGGCCGGTTCATAGTGCAGGTTGCTTGCCAGCAACTGGTTGAGATCAGCCAGCGACCCCACCAGGGTGATCTCGCTGGTACCCGCCCCCTGCACCATCACGGCACCGGTTGCACCCAGCAAGGTCAGCACACCATGCTCGACCCGCAGCACCATGGAGACAGGCGCACTGCCTGCATCCACATCCTTCACGCTGACGCCAGAGAGCGACAGAGAGCCATCCTCTTTGACCGTCATGCTGCCAGGCAGCTGATTGACCGGCGCATCGTTGACCGGCTGCACCTCGATGGGCAGCACATCGGTATCGCTGAGTGCCCCGCCACTACCCGTGTTCCCCTGATCGTTGGTGACCATGGTCAGGGCGTCATTGCCGTAGAAATCACTGTTGCCCTGATAGGTGACCCCACCAGAGAGCAAGGCATTGAGATCGGCCAGCGTGCCGGTCAGCACCAGCGAACCGGTGCCGTTGCCGACTACCGTCACGCCGCTGCCAGCAGGCAGCGTCAGGGTGCCATGTTCCACCGACAGGGTGATCTTGATGGGGCTGTTGCCCGCATCCACATCTTTCACCTGCAAACCGTGGATGACAAAAGGCTGATCTTCCTGCGCGACCTGAGGGGTCGTTGGCAATACGTTGATTGGCGCATCGTTGACCGGGCTTACATCCACATGGATGGTGCCATTGACCTCGGGGCCAAGGGCGCCGTTGTCGAGGCTCTGGGCGGTGATCTTGAGATCCAGTGCACCGTTGGCATCATTGGTCACCAGCTCGACTGCACCCAGCTTGCCGCCCTCGGTGGTGACCTGCCAGCGACCGCCACCCAGATCAACAACCGTCCCCGCCACGCCATTTGGCAATCGGATCTCGGCACCGTCAGGCACCCCTTCGATGGTGACCCGCACCTGCTCCGGTTTATTCTCATGCACATTACCCGCATTGCCGCCGGTTGGTTGGTTATCCCGGGTCTCCAGCCCCAGATCCAGCGTGATCACATCCCCTTCGGTACCGCTCGCCTGGCCCTGAATGTCGGCGATAAGGGCATCCCCCACCGGATTGACGGTTACGGTAAAGCTGCCACTGGTTTCGAGCGGAATGGTGAGCCCCTTGTCCAAGGTAAAGGCGCTCAGCGACAGCTCCACGGTGCCGCTAAAATCAGCTGGCGGGATCAGGGTCAGCGTGGAGAAATCAGTCCCCACCGGGATCTGCCAGACGCCGCCACCATTGTTGACCGCCGGAGCCGACAGGGTGAAGCCATCCGGTACCCCCTTTATCTGCAGCGCGACGATCTGCTCCGAGCCATCATTGTCGATAAGGGTTGCGCCAAATCCGGCAAGGTTGACCGTGCCATCTTCGCTCCCCGTGACACTGTGCATCGAGAGCTGGGCCGGATCGTTGACCGGTCTCACCTCAAAGCCGACCTGCCCGATCCAACTGCCGCTGTCGGTCACCTGCTGGCCACCGACCAGCGCGGTATCGACGATATCGACCTTGATGTCGAGCGGTACCTGACCGCTGAAGTGCTCTTTGGGCACAAACACCAAGTCCTTGAGGGCAACCACGTCGTTGACCACCAGGGTGTTGACCGGCTTGCTGCTGCCATCGAGGAAGTAGCCATATTTGGCATCCACCGTGATGGTGACCCGCTCCACGGTTTCGAGGCCACCATTGGCGATGGAGGGGCTAATATCGGCCAGTTTCACCGAGAGATCGAGGTGGATCTCGCTATCTTCCAGATTGTCCGGCTGTCCGTCCTGGTTGGTATCCAGCACGGTCAAAGTCAGTTCCGGGTGCTCGCCACGGCCACCATTCACATCGACCACGGGGGCCACATCGACCTGTACCGTCGTGCTGTCGACCTTGATATCGCCACTGGCAGTATCCGTGTTGACCACCTTCACCTCGATATTGAGCGAGCCGGCAAAGTCTTGCGGCAAGCCGAGGGTCAACCCTTCCAGGCCCGCCAGTGACGGCGGCACCTTGATGACGTACTCACCGGTCGAGATGTTGTACTCGGCGCCGCTGATGGTGACGCCCGCCGGCAGCCCCTTGAGGACAATGGTCACCTCGTCGCTCCCCTGGTCGGCGGCGCCGATATGGATCACGCCTTTGAGCTGCTGACCAAAATCAACCCGGATATCCTCCTTGCCCACCAGCACGGCGTTGTCGTCGATATCGACAGTCGCCGCCGGCGTCTTGGGCGTCACTGGCTTGTTTTCAAATTCGGCACTGGTTTCCAGGCTCACTTTGACATGGGCACTGGCATCGCCATCATCGCCCCTGTCGATCACCATGGCATCGATGCGGATCGGTTCGACCTTGCCGACAAACCCGTCCGGCGCATGCAGCTTGAAGCTGCCGAGGTTGCCCGCCGGCACGATCCAGCTGCCGTTACCGTTGTTGATACCGCCAACCACCACGAACTGATCGCCTGCACCACCGTTCAACACCGGCAGATTGATCACTAGATAGTCGATCTCCTCCACGCTCGAGGGATCGAGGTCGGTAAAGACGAAGCGTCCAGTCAGGTCTATATCAGCACCGCTCTGCCCCACGAGAGATCCACCGCTCTGGGTCAGCACGCCATCGGGCTCCACCACGGCCTGGATATCGACATGCAGATTGCCATCGATCACCTTCTCGGCCACCGCGCCCGAATCCACATCATGCTGGGTCACGGTGACGTGGCTCTGGATAGTGGTATCCCGATCGCTATCCTCCGGCGCCTTCACCAGCAGTTGCCCCCCGTTGAGCAGGCTGTCGAGCTGGGTGGCGGTCAGGGTAACCTTGCCACTGACCACGGTCAGCTGGCTCTCGACACTGCCGACTCGCAGCCAGATCTGGTAGCCATCCTCCACCCCGGAGAGACTCAGCGCCGTGACTTTCTCGGCGCCGTCAGTAAGGGTCGGATGCCAGTCCAGCACGGTGAACTGATCTTCCAGGCCATGGCTGGTCTTGCTGTAATCGGTGGCGTCAATCTCGGGTTCAACCTTGATATGCAGCGGCACATCGAAGCTCTTGTGATCACCATCGTTCTCGGTCACCACCACCTTGGCGATCAGGTTCAAATCCGCCGTGCTGTTGTGGGGCGGCTGTATAAGCAGGTTGCCAAGATCCGATACATTGACCTGATAGGTCGGTTTGCCGCTGGCATCGAGCCCGGCAAAGGTAAGGGTCAGCTCCTTGCCGCTGGCATCAAAGACCCTAGCACCTTCCGGCAGCCCTTGCAGCACCACGTTGAGGCTCTCGGAGGTGTCGTGCGGGGTATCGACCCACTCGCCCGAGGTGAGGGTAAAGTTGAGCGGTGCCCGTCCATCCTCACCCACTGTGGTGGCATAACCTGTCCCTTCGGCCTCCCAGCCGGTATTACCAAGCTCGAAATGGGGCTGATCCACCACCCCCACCAGATCCACATGAAGGGTCTGGGAGCCGGTCTCCTTCTCGTTCACCACGGTATGGGTCTGGCCGTTGGCATCGGTCAAGGTCGCCGTGTCTTTCACCACCCCCTTGATGGTCAGGTCGAAATCGACGTTGCTGTTTTTCGGCGGTTGCAGCTTGAGTTCGCCAATCCGATCAAAAGGAACCTCATAGTAACCGGCTATGTTCTGTGCAACGGCGGAACCACCCAGCAACAAGGTTGCACCGTCAGGCAGGCCACTGATGCGGACAAACATCTGCTCGGAGCCATCGAGTTTGTCACCCAGATGAGCAAGGGCAATCTTGCTGCCCAGATCGAGCAGGGTGTCTTCCTTGCCCTGAATGTCACGCACGGTGAGCTTGGCGTCATCGGCCACCGGATTGACGTTGATCACCAGATCAATTTTGTCTCCCTGCGCCGTACCCTGACCCTGAGCGATCGGGTTCTTCTCGGT
The DNA here is from genome assembly GCF_051919425.1 of Aeromonas sp. 75A. Lineage (NCBI taxonomy): Bacteria > Pseudomonadati > Pseudomonadota > Gammaproteobacteria > Aeromonadales > Aeromonadaceae > Aeromonas > Aeromonas sp. 75A. The sequence continues at coordinate 4,659,904 of NZ_JBQBES010000002.1, forward strand.
GCTGATCGGCGTCACCGACAGCTTGATGTCACCACTGAAATCCTTGCCCGGAACAACAGTCACCTTGTTGATGTTGCCTGCCGAAACGGTGTAGATGCCATTGCTATTTGGCTTGAGCTCGACACCGTTGAGCATCAGGGTTCCCTTGCCCGCTTCCAGCTTGATCTGATAGGTCAACGTCTCGGAGCTGTCGGTGTCAGTCAGGCTCGCCTTGACGTCCAGCTTGATACCCGTGCTGTCTTCATTGGTGTCATAGTGGCGAGTGGTGTTGGCTGTGTCCCACATCGGCTTGTCGGCCACGCCGCGCACTGTCACAGCCAGATCGCCCGTTACAGCCGCAGGAGCTGCCCCTTCGGTGACACCGACCTGCAGTTGCACCTGGAAGTGCAGCGGCTGACCGCCATTGCTCCAGCTCGACCAGTTGCTTGAAGGCACAAAGGTCACCCCCTGAGTGGTGTAGTGAACATTATCACTGGTCACCATGGCCGCTGGCGGCACGATAAACCACTTGCCATCAGCCGTGGTGGTGAGGGCAACGCCGTTGTAATAGAAGGTGCCATGGGCATTGGTGGGCGCCTGAATCAGGAGCTGGTCCACATGCTCACCGCGATCGAAATCGCCAATATAGAGCTGCATGTTGATAGGGATACCCAGCCTCGGGTCTTGCGCCCCCTGATCTTCGTTACCAATGGCTGCGCTAACGATAAAGCGCACCGCTTCATCCTGCAGATTGAGGGTCAGTGTGCTGTCTGCACGATCGCCATCGCCATCGACCAGATGGGCTGTCACCACCTGACTGAGCTGACTTGCGTCGTGATTGAAACCGGCCGCAGGATTGAAGGAGTAGGAGCCATCGGCAGAAATGGTCAGGGTTCCCATCACCTGCTTGCCATCGGGGCTCATCACATCTTGTATCAAAGAGCCATTGATGGCGTACGTCTGGCCATTGATGGTAATCGACTCGACACGGGCACCATCCGCACCTTCATTGGCGGTAGGCAGCAGATCGCCGGTCACGGTACTGCTCCCCTCGCTCAGGGTATGAGCCAGCACAGTGCCGATAGGCATGTCATCTTGTACCGTCACGGTCACGCTGACGTTCGGACTGCGATCGCCATCATGATCGGTGACAAACAGCGGCACTTCGATGGTCAACTCATCCTTGCCCTGTGCACCGTGATCAAGCTGGCCTACCAGATGGACGCTGTAACTGCCGTTAACATCGAGGTGGACCCAGAAAACGGGCTTGCCCCCCTCGGCAGTAGCCAGATACCAGCCGGTGCTGTGTGCAGCCAGCGTAACCGCTTTGCCACCCGACGTGAGGTGATTGGCCTGATTGAATGCAGCCACATCCAGCTCAAGGGAGGCAACCCGATCCGAACCGGCTGTGATGGTCACCTTGCCACTATCGGTTTCTCCACGCCCTGCAGGCGTGGTCCCCGGATGCTGACCGTTCACAGCATCGAGATCAGACTCCTCGACCCGAACCGGCTCAATGGCGGATATGATCGGGTTGATGCCATCAGTCACCGTGACAGTGGCGGTGCCCTGATTTTTGCTGCCATCGCTGTCGGTGACTTCGACCGGCAGATTCAGCTCAAGCTTGTTGTCTGCCCCGTGATCCAGGTTGGTATGCACCGTTACCTGATAACCGATCTCTGCGCTGGTGTGAGCGGCGATGGTGGCAGGGACGGTGGGGATGGAGACCGTCATCACTACCAGACCACCACTGGTCACCGCCTGGAAGGTGTGACCATCCGAGCCAACCGCTTTCCAGGTCAGGGTTTCGCCGTTATGGGTGATGGCCTTGCCACTGGCATCCATGACCTGACCGGAGAGGGTCAGTCGCACATCAGTCACCGGATCCGAGTCAGCCTTGATGGTGATCTTGCCGCTCGTCTGCTGGTCATCCACGGCCGAGTTGGCGCCATCGAAGCGCCCTTCATTGAGGGTTACATCGGTCAGGGTGAGGGTTGGTTTCTCCCCTTCCCCAATCTGGATATTGAGGGTGCCGCTGGTGCTGTCGTTGTTGCCGCCCGCCTTGTCGTAGTCGTTGACGATCACCTTGATGGGCAGCTCGGTCACGGCGTTTCCGCCCTGATGAAGCCCCTGATAGAGGGTCACCTTATAGTCAAATCCGTTTTTGCCCGCCTGATCGAGGCTGCCAACCAGCTTGACCTCGAACACCTCGAACCGCTGGCCATCCACCATCACATAACCCTTGAGCAGCTGGCTACCTGGGATAGAGCTATTGTCATCAACCAGCTCGTACTGCACCGGTTTACCCAATGCGGTCAGCGCAGGTTGTTCGTTGGCATCGGCAAACGCCACCTCGACCACCCGATCCGACCCGGCTTGCACATCGAAGTGACCGGTTTGGCTCAGGCTGTTGCTGCCGGTGAGGTCCCCCTCATCCAGGGACACGCCTTTGCCCGGAATAAAGCTCGGTGCCTTGCCATCCACGATGGTGAGCGGCAGCGTGGTACCGATGCGATCGCCATCCTGGTCGGCCAGGGTGACAGCAAGCGGCAGATTGAGGGATTCACTCCCCTTGTGATCCAGCTCGCAGCTCAGGGTGACCTTGGCGGTGACGCTCCAGTTGCCATTGTTATCGACCAGGCTCAGCTCGGCGCGCAGCACCACCTGGCCACCGGCGGTTCCGACCAGCTGGCCATTGGCATCAAGGGAAAAGGTGATCGGGTTGCCATGACTGGTCAATCCGGTCAAGGTGCTCTGGATAGCGGCGATATCAAAACCGAGGGATGCCAGATCAAGGGCATCGCTGCCGTGCGCGACCGAGAAACTCATGGTGCTGACGGCAGCCGTCTCCCCTTGCGCCATCTCGGTGATGGTGGTGCCGGTCACGGCGGAAATGGTCGGATTGGCACCATCCCCCACCTCAACCGTAATGGTGGAGAAGACCTTGTCACCATCGCTGTCGAGCAGGGTAAAGCCCGCCTTGAGCAGGCTGTCGGCACTGCCCTGATCCAGCGGTTGATGGAGGGTAAAGCTGTATTTGCCATCGTTACCGAGGGTCAGCTCAAACACCAGCTTGCCATCTGGGGTACGTCCCTCGATACGATGATCGGCCACCGCGATGGTCACGGCCTGCTTGCCCGAGGTGAACCCTTGCAGCCCCGGCTGATTGGCATCGAAAGTGATGCTGGCCAGCGGATCGCTGCCCGCCGTGATAGTCAGATCACCGTCAAGGGTCTGGCCTTGCTGCCAGTTGCTATCTTCGGTGAGCGTGAGGGAGACAGGATTAACCTGCGGCAAGGCGCCATCGGTAATGGTGATATTGAGGGTACCGAGATTGCTCTTGTCGCCGTCAAAATCTGAGCCCTGTACCTTCAGGCCAAGGTTGAGGCTGTTGGTCGCTTCCGGCTCGTCAAACACCCCGGTCAGGGAGACGCTGTATTTGCCATCCAGCCCGATGGTAACAGTGAGGATTGTCTTGCCCTGCCAATCCTTGACGATCAGCTGGTTGTCCTGAACCTCGTAAGTCGTCGCCTTGCCCTGGCTGGTGAGCCCCGCCAGCGCCGGTTGGCTCGCCTCAAAGTCGAGAGAAACCAGACGATCGCTCCCCACCGTCACCGGCAGCTGACCATTGATGCTCTGGTTGCCCCCCTCTTGCAGGGCGACGCCTTTATCGAGACCGAGCACAGGATCTGCACTATCACTCACCGTGATGGTAGCGGTGCCCTGATTTTTGCTGCCGTCGCTGTCGGTGACTTCGACCGGCAGATTCAGTTCCAGCTTGTTGTCTGCCCCGTGATCCAGGTTGGTATGCACCGTCACCTGATAACCGATCTCTGCGCTGGTGTGAGAAGCGATGGTGACAGGGACGGTGGGGATGGAGACCGTCATCACTACCAGACCACCACTGGTCACCGCCTGGAAGGTGTGACCATCGGTGCCAACCGCTTTCCAGGTCAGGGTTTCGCCGTTATGGGTGATGGGCTTGCCGCTGGCATCCATAACCTGACCGGAGAGGGTCAGTCGCACATCGGTCACCGGATCCGAGTCAGCTTTGATGGTGATCTTGCCGCTCGCCTGCTGGTCATCCACCGCCGAGTTGGCACCATCGAAACGCCCTTCGCTGAGGGTTACACCTGTCAGAGTGAGGGTCGGTTTATCCCCTTCCCCAATCTGGATATTGAGGGTGCCGCTGGTGCTATCGTTGTTGCCGCCCGCCTTGTCGTAGTCGTTGACGATCACCTTGATGGGCAGCTCGGTCACGGCGTTGGCGCCCTGATGGGTCCCCTGATAGAGGGTCACCTGATAGTCAAAACCGTTCTTGCCCGCCTGATCCAGCGTGCCAACCAGCCGCACCTCAAACACCTCGACGCGCTGGCCATCGACCACCACATAGCCCTTGAGCAGCTGACTACCCGGGATGGCGGGATCCCCATCAAGCAGCTCGTATTTGACGGTTTGGCCGAGGGCTGTGAGCGCCGGTTGCTGGCTGCCATCGGCAAACGCCACCTCCACCACCCGATCCGACCCTGCCTGCACGTCGAAGTGACCGGTTTGACTCAGACTGTTGCTGCCGGTGAGGTCCCCTTCATCCAGAGACACGCCTTTGCCCGGGATAAAGCTCGGCGCCTTGCCATCCGCGATGGTGAGCGGCAGCGTGGTACCGATGCGATCGCCATCCTTGTCGGCCAGGGTGACCGCCAACGGCAGGTTGAGGGATTCGCTCCCCTTGTGATCCAGCTCACCCGTGAGGGTCACCTTGGCGTTCACACTCCAGTTGCCATTGTTATCGACCAAGCTCAGCTCGGCGCGCAGGATCTCGCGACCATCTGTCGTGGTGCCAACCAGCTGGCCGTTGGCGTCGAGGGAGAAACTGATCGGGCTGCCATGGCTGGTGAGCCCAGTCAGGGTGCTCTGGATGGTGGCGATATCAAAACCGAGAGATGCAGGATCAAGGGCATCGCTGCCGTGGGTCACCGTGAAACTCATGTTGCTGACCGCAGCCGCCTCCCCTTGCGCCATCTCGGTGATGGCGGTGCCGCTGACGGCGGAGATGGTCGGGTTGGCGCCATCACCTACCGCCACGGTGATAGTGGAGGAGACCTTGTCGCCATCGCTGTCGAGCAGGGTAAAGCCCGCCTTGAGCAGGCTGTCGGCACTGCCCTGATCCAGCGGTTGATGGAGGGTAAAGCTGTATTTGCCATCGTTGCCAAAGGTCAGCTCAAACACCAATTTGCCATCTGGGGTACGTCCCTCGATACGATGATCGGCCACCGCGATCGTCACAGCCTGCTTGCCCGAGGTGAACCCTTGCAGTCCTGGCTGGTTGGCATCGAAGGTGATGCTGGCCAGCGGATCGCTGCCCGCGGTGATGGTCAAATCACCGTTAAGGGTCTGCTCCTGCTGCCAGTTGCTATCTTCCGTGAGCGTCAGGGAGACAGGATCGACCTGCGGCAAGGCACCATCGGTAATGGTGATATTGAGGGTGCCGAGGTTGCTCTTGTCGCCGTCAAAATCGGTGCCCTGTACCTTCAGGCCAAGGTTGAGGCTGTTGGTCGCTTCCGGCTCGTCAAACACGCCGGTCAGGGAGACGCTGTACTTGCCATCCAGCCCGATGGTGACGGTGAGGATCGCCTTGCCCTGCCAATCCTTGAGGGTCAGCTGGTTACCCTGCACCTCATAACTGGTGGGATGCCCCTGGCTGGTGAGCCCAGCGAGCGCTGGTTGGCTCGCCTCAAAGTTGAGGGAGACCAGACGATCGCTGCCCACCGTCACCGGCAGTTGACCATCGATGCGCTGGTTGCCCCCTTCCTGCAGCGAAACGCCTTTGTCGAGACCAAGCGAAGGATCACTGCCGTCGTTGATGGTCAGAGTCAGGTCGGCGCTGGTGGTGTCGCCATCGATCTCTTTGGCACTCACCTGCAACCCCAGCGAGAGGCTGTCGCTACCCTGATGATCGAGCGGGCCGGTAAGGGTGACCACCACCCGCCCAGCCAGATCGCTGCCCTGCTGCTGCGCATTCAATTCGGCGCGCAGCACCTCCACCCGTTGGCCACTGCCATCTAGGTAGTAACCCACCAAGGTGCGATCATCGGCAAATTCAAAGGTCAGCGGATGACCATCGCTGGCAAGACCCGAGCCGTTGAGGGTAGTCAGGGTACTGTTCTGATTACTGAACACCAGCGAATCCACCAACAAAGGATCGACACCGTGTTTGACTACAAAACGGCTCTCACCCACTACGGCAGCACCGTTAATAAAGGCATCTTCGGTCAGGGTAATGGGCGGGAGATCAACGTCAAAGTTGGGCGGATTGCTGTCCACCAGATTGATCACCAGCGGCGCCTTCACCAGATCGCCGTCGCTGTCGCGATATTCGAGGTTGAACGGCAGGCGCAACACGTCCTGACCGTGATCCAGGCTTTGACTCCAGACGATGCGGTAACTTCCGTCATTGTTGAGGGTCAGGGTGAAGACAGTCGCCCCACCAGCACTGGCGGTCAGGGTCTGACCGTTGATGGTGTAGCCAAGGGGCGCGCCATGGCTGACGAGCCCCAGCCCTTCCAAGGCACTCTGATCAGCGGCGAACTGGACTTGCAGATTGCCATCCTGGCCAGCACCGGTATTTAGACTGCCGATCGCGGTGATCGGGCCATCGGCCAATCCGGCTTCGGAGAGCGTCAGGGTTTCGCTCTGACCAATCAGCGGTGCCCCATCGCTGGCGCTGTTGCCCGCCAGATCGGTGACACTGGCACGCACTTCAAAGGATTGATTGATACCGGAGAGATCAAGACCTGATACCTGCCAGCGGCCATCGGCCCCCACCTGTGCCGAGGTGGTCAACAGCGGCTGGCCATTGCTGTCAACAAGTGTGATGGTGACACTCTGACCCGCTTCCACATTGCTGGTGGAACCGCTCAGGGTGGTGCTGCTGTTGCCAAACAGGGCAGTGGTATCGAGATCATCGATGTCGATAGATGCCTGAGTATCGACATTGATAACGAGGGTATCGCTGGCGCGGTTGCCGGCAATATCCACGGAATTGACCTGAAACTGGTACTGGCCATCGGCCAGGGTCTGCGGCAGCTGATATTGCCAGTTACCGGCGGCATCCACCGTCAGGACGGTGAGCACGCTACCGCCAAGGCTCAGGGTCACGGTGGCGCCGGGCTCCCCCTTCCCTTGCAGCAGCGGGGTATTGTCGCGGGTCAGATCATCGGTCTGACTGGCGCCGGTGTCGCTCTCATCGGCGAGATCGAGGGTAATGGTGGTGATGGTATCGAGCAGAGTCTGTCCGGTATCGCTGGCGTTGTTGCCCGCCTGATCCTGGGTATTGGCCACAATCTGCAACGGGCCATCCACCAGCTTGCCGGTCACATCGCCAAAATTGGCTTCCCACACCAGGCCGGGCAGCACCACTGTCGTCACCGTCAGTGAATTTCCCGTCTGATCGATAAGGGTCACAGTGACTGGCTGGCCTACCTCCACATCATCCACCACACCACGAATGATGACGCCAGCCGCTTCATCGGCGTTGATAATGTTGTCGCTGGTTTGGGGCTCGGTGATGATGATGGCGGCAAAGAAATCGCGCTCTTCGGAAAACAGCAGCTCATCGCCCACAGGTTGCACCGTATGGTCGGTATCAAAACCGGCCTCGGCCAGGGTGGCGTCATTGGTACGATCGACCACCACAAATCCACCCGAGCTGGAACCGGCTACACCACCGATATTGCCCGCAGCGGCTGCGTTACCGGCGGCGGTCTCCTGGAACAATTCGGTCGGGTCAATACCCTGACGGATCGCCTCTTGCAATGAGGCCAGTTCCGGATCGGCCGGTTGCCCATCAGCAGCAGGCGTGACGGGCTCAGGTTTGGCGGCCGTTTCTTGCACGCCAGCAGGATCACTGCCCGGCTCGGCTAGCTGAAAATTGCTCCCTTGAACGGATTGCAGGCGATCCCCCGGCTGCAGCGCCATCCCCACCTTTGCTCGCATGACAGATCCATCTGCACTGATGACAAACACGGAGCCCTCGAGTTGGGTGATCACCGTGGACTTTTCAATTTGCAACTCTGCCATACAACCTCCAGCAAAACCTTAACCACCAACATCAGTACCTACAGGGTACTTGTCTGTTCAATAATCATACCGCACCAGACTAAGTGGGTCTTTTCGCTATTTTCGACAATGATTGCCATAAAATGGCCATAACTTACAAGATTGTGCATCTAACAGGCCTTTTTAAATGAAATGAGATTTGGATGACCCCAATTGCATCACCTTTATTAACAGGTCTATCAGACTCCATGTGACCATTTCTGTCGTTTGACGATAAATCCACTGCAGCTTCAATAAATGGATCATAATCCGAAGGTCGAAAGCTCACAGCACGACACCGAGAATTTGCATATTCAGTCAATTATCAGCATAAGTCATTGCCAGAATCTGTGAACAATAGGACAGCAATCCAGCTCAGCTGGCAAAATTGCCAGTACGTAACTGTATCGATCAAACGCCTGCCATCTAATGCTCTGCAGTTAACAAGAAGTTGAGTTTCCATAAAATTTAATCCAGATCTCATTTCAGCGATCAATCCTGTGCACCAATTGATCTGGCACAACTCTCCCTCCGATAAATCATCATTAAATTTACCTATTTGTTAGGGTAACCCTCGAGCAATCATATATTGCGCGGTTTTATTCACCCGCAAGCGAATGTCTGCCCACCCCGCCCGACGGGGAGAAGATCCACACCAAGATGGAACGGGTCAGACGAGACCAAAACATTTATCTGGGAGTGATAAACGTGGGTTCACAACACAGGCATATCAATCTGGGCCTCGCCGCCCTGCTGCTGACCAGCTGGCTTGGCGCCAGCGGCTGGGCACAGGCTGATGACGCAACCACCAAGGGCAAGATAGAGGCGCGCAGCGAGCTGTTCGCCAAGGATCACGCCGATCAGTTCACCAGCTGGAAAGGTACCAGCGAGAGCCGCGAGCGCACCGACGCCTTGGCGGAAGATCCCCAGATGGTGGTGCTCTGGGCCGGCTACCCCTTCTCCAAGGATTACAACAAGCCGCGCGGCCACTTCTATGCGCTGACCGACGTGCGGGAAACCCTGCGCACCGGCGCCCCCAAGACTGCCGAAGACGGTCCGCTGCCCATGGCCTGCTGGAGCTGCAAAGGCCCGGACGTGGCCCGCGTCATCGACGAGAAGGGTGAGGATGGCTACTTCAAGGGGATGTGGGCAAAAGGCGGACCGGAAATCGTCAACACCATCGGCTGCGCCGACTGCCACGACACCGCCTCGAAAGAGTTCAAGGAGGGGAAACCCGCCCTGCACCTCTCCCGTCCCTATGCCGACCGGGCCATGACCGCCATCGGCAAGCCATTCAAGGAGCAGGGGCGCTTCGATCAGCAGTCTCAGGTGTGCGGCCAGTGCCACGTGGAGTACTACTTCAGCGGCCCCACCAAGGCGGTGAAATTCCCCTGGGACAAGGGCACCACAGTGGAGCAGATGGAGCAGTATTACGATGAAATAGGCTTTGCCGACTGGACCCATGCCCTCTCCAAGACCCCCATGCTCAAAGCCCAGCACCCCGAGTACGAGACCTGGCGCGCCGGCATTCACGGCCAGAACAACGTCGCCTGCGTCGACTGCCACATGCCCAAGGTGCAGAACGAGCAAGGCAAGGTCTACACCGACCACAAGGTAGGCAACCCCTTCGATCGCTTCGACCAGACCTGCCGCAACTGCCACACCCAGAGCAAGGAGATGCTGCAAGGGGTGGTCAAGCAGCGCAAGGACGCCGTCACCGAGATCAAGCTCAAAGTCGAGAAGCAGCTGGTGCACGCCCACTTTGAAGCCAAGGCCGCCTGGGATGCCGGCGCCACCGAGGCCGAGATGAAGGACATTCTGCAGGACATCCGTCACGCCCAATGGCGCTGGGACTTCTCCATCGCCTCCCACGGGGTGCAGATGCACGCCCCGGAAGTGGCGCTGCGCATGCTGGGAACCGCCCTGGACAAAGCCGCCGACGCCCGCACCAAGCTGGCACGCCTGCTGGCCGCCAAGGGGATCAGCCACGAGATCGCCATTCCTGACATCTCCAGCAAGGAGAAGGCCCAGGCCGCTCTTGGCATGGACATGAAGCAGATGAACGCGGACAAGGCCCAGTTCCTCAAGACCACAGTGCCCGCCTGGGAAGCCGAGGCCAAAGCGGCCGGACGACTGGCGCAGTAATGGAGCGGGCGGGCACTGCGGTGCCCGCCACGGATGGAGGCTTCCTATGGGTGATTTAACAATGGATTTCTTACGACTGATGCTGATGGCAGCCATGCTGCTCACCAGCCTGCAGGGTCAGGCGGCCGAGCCGGCAGCAGCCCCTGTACCAGCTACACATGAGGTGGAATTTTTACGCAATCCCGACAAGGCCTGCACCGACTGTCACAAGGAGCAGAGCGAGGGAATGCACGGCAAGCATGGTCAGGCGACCAATCCCAACAACCTCAAGCCGGTGACCTGCACCAACTGCCACGGCCAGCCCTCCCCCCAGCACCGGGAAGGGGTCAAGGATGTGATGCGCTTCAGCCACAGCCTGAAGGATAAAGAGAGCATCAAGCTTTATCCCATCAGCGAGCAGAATGGAGTCTGCATGAGCTGCCACGAGCCCAAACCACTGCGCGAGGCGCTCTGGGCCCACGACGTGCACGCCACCAAGCTCACCTGCACCAGCTGCCACCAGTTGCATCCGGCCAAGGAGCCCATGGTGGGGCTACCGGAGAAGTCCCGCATCAAGCTCTGCGTCGACTGCCACAGCAAGCAGCATGAGGCCAGCAAGGCCCGGCAGGAGCAGTCCAAACCGGCTACCGGCAAGGAGGCATCATGAGCTGCTCTCGCCGTGACTTTATGGCGGGCATGGGCGCGGGGGCCCTTATCATGATGACGGGGCCGACTCGCTCCCTTGCTACCCCCCTTGCCCACAGCCAGACCATCGACGGGATACGCTATGGCATGATCCACGATGAGACGGCCTGCATCGGCTGCACCGCCTGCATGGATGCCTGCCGGGAGGTGAATCAGGTGCCACAAGGGGTCTCGCGCCTCGAGATCATCCGATCAGGCCCGGTCGGTGAATTTCCCGACGCCGAGTACCGCTTCTTTCGCAAGTCCTGCCAGCACTGCGACAACGCCCCCTGCGTGCATGTCTGCCCCACCGGCGCCTCCCATATCCGCAAGAAGGATGGCATCGTCGACGTCGACGCGGATCTCTGCGTCGGCTGCATGTATTGCCTCGCCGCCTGCCCCTATCAGGTGCGCTTCATCAACCCTGTGACCCGAGTGGCAGACAAGTGCGACTTTTGCCGCAAGACCAACCTGGCGGCGGGCAAGGAGCCGGCCTGCGTGGAATCCTGCCCCACCAAGGCGCTGGTGTTCGGTAATCTGGATGATCCGGACAGCCCCATTGCCCAACGGCTGGTGAAAGAGACCACCTATCGCTACAAGCAGGCACTCGGCACCTCGCCCAAGATGTACCGCGTGCCCAAAGGGGAGATAACGTCATGACCATACAAGACGCATTTCACTTCCCTTCCCTTGTCTGGGACTGGCCCATCGCTATCTATCTCTTTCTGCTCGGCATCTCCGCCGGGGCCACCACCCTCTCGGTGCTGCTGCGCAGCAAGGGGGCCGGCAGCGAGAGCGGCATCATCAAGGCAACCGCCATTCTGGCGCCAGCGAGCGTGATATTGGGGCTGCTCATCCTTATCTTCCATCTGGCCCGCCCTTGGACCTTCTGGAAGCTGATGTTCCACTATCAGTTCGACTCCGTGATGTCGATGGGGGTCATGCTGTTTCAGCTCTATATGGCGGTACTGTTCGCCTGGCTGGCGGTGGTGTTTCGCGCCGAGATCGAGACATTGCGCGGCAGGTTGCTGCAAGAGAAGTTCGCTTTTGTGGATGGGCTGATTGGCTGGCTCGCCCGCATCGAGCGGCTGCTGGCGCCGCTCTTGCTGCTGCTTGCCGTGCTGCTAGGGGCCTACACTGGCTTTCTGCTCTCGGCACTCAAGACCTATCCGCTCTTGAACAACCCGGTGCTGCCGGTGTTGTTTCTGGTCTCGGGCATCAGCTCAGGTATCGCCTCCACCATCTTGCTGGCGGTGACGATCTTCAAGGAGAACCATCACAGCCAGGGGGTGAGCTTTGTCCATCGCTTCGAGCGACCTGTGCTGGCGGTGGAGGTGTTGCTGCTGGTCTGCTTCTTTACCGGCCTCTACTTCGGTGGCGGCCAGAAAGAGGTGGCGATGTGGGCGGCCATCGGCAGTGGCTTCTGGGCTCAGGTGTTCTGGCTCGGGGTGGTGGGCATCGGCATGCTGCTGCCCCAGCTGCTGGCTCTGCTGACCCCGGCGCCCCTGCGGGAGCGAAACGGCCATCTGGTGCTGGTCTGCAGCCTGACACTGGTGGGGATCCTGCTGCTGCGCTACTTCGTGCTTTATGCCGGCCAGATGACGGTAGTTTAAAGATATGATCACCAGCACCAGCCGCCCTTCGGGTGACTGGCGCTGGTTTGTTGCTGGCCCAATGAATTTCTGGTGATGCCAGACACGCTGCTTGGCAATGTTCCCCGCCAAAGGGAGACAACGCGGCGTGTGTGTCATGACATGAATGACATCAAAGATTGAACCGGAGGTTATGTGCTGGCGGAGCTCGGCTATCTCTCACTGTTGCTGGCGGCGGCACTCTCCTTGCTGCAGGGCACCCTGCCCTGGCTGGGATTACGGCTCGCCTCCCCGACCCTGCTGCGCAGCGCCACGCCGCTGGCGCTGATCAATGCCGTCCTGCTATTGGCCGCCCTGCTGCTGCTCGCCAGCTGCTTTGGCCAAGATGATTTCACCGTCAGCTATGTTGCCCAGCACGCCAACAGCGCCCTGCCCCTTGGCTTCAAACTGGCGGCCGTGTGGGGGGGCCACGAGGGCTCCATGCTGTTCTTCGTGTTTGCGCTGGGGCTGTGGGGCGCCCTGGTGGCCCTTTGTTCCAAGCGGGTCGATCCGCTGATCACAGCCCGGGTATTGGCCATCATGGGTCTGATCGTCGGGCTGTTCGGCCTCTATACCCTGATCTTCTCAAGCCCGTTTGACCGCCAATTCCCGGGGCCGCTGGAGGGGCGCGATCTCAACCCCATGCTGCAGGATATCGGCCTCATCATCCACCCGCCCCTGCTCTACCTCGGTTACGTCGGCTTTGCGGTCAACTTCGCCTTCGCCATGGCGGCGCTCCATTCGGGCAGACTGGATGGCGCCGTTGCCCACTGGAGCCGCCCCTGGGCGCTCGGCTCTTGGGTGTTTCTCACCGCCGGTATCGTGCTGGGCTCTTGGTGGGCCTATTACGAACTGGGCTGGGGCGGCTGGTGGTTCTGGGATCCGGTAGAAAACGCCTCCCTGCTGCCCTGGCTGCTCGGCACTGCATTGCTGCACGCTCTTGTCGTCTGCGAGAAGCGCGGTGCCTATGGTCACGCAGTGCTGTTGCTCTCCATCTTCACCTTCGCCTTGAGCCTGCTCGGCACCTTCGTGGTGCGCTCCGGAGTGCTCACCTCGGTGCACGCCTTTGCAGTCGACCCCAGCCGCGGCCTCACCCTCTTGTTACTGCTCGGCTTGCTATTGACCTGCGCCCTCACCCTGTTTGCCCTGCGCGCAGACATTCGCGCCCCCTATGCCCGCTTTGGCTTGCTGTCAAAAGAGGGGCTGCTCGGCGCCGCCATCCTGCTGCTCTGCGTGGCCTGCGCCAGCGTGCTGCTCGGCACCTTCTACCCCATGGTGTTCCAGTCGCTCCATCTGGGCTCGCTGTCGGTGGGCGCCCCCTATTTCAATACCATCTTCGTGCCGCTGGCCCTCTGCCTGATGGCACTGATGACCCAGCTGCCGCGCCTGCGCTGGCAGCAGCTTGCGCCACATTCCCGACTCAACGCTCTGTTGCCACCGCTGTTTGGCCTGCTTGGCGGCGGGCTCATTAGCCTTGCCTATCTGGAACAGGGATCGTTTTCCGGTAGCTGGAGCGGCATCCTCGCCAATATGGTGAGCCTCTGGCTGATGGTCAGCCTGTTGCTCCCGCTCTTGGAACCGACGTCGCTGCGCGAGTTCACCCTCAATCGGTTCGGCAGTTTGCTGGCCCACCTCGGGGTGGCGGTGTGCGCCCTCGGGATCAATCAGGTGAGCCACCACAGTCAGGAAGGAGGCACAGTGCTAAGTGCCAACCAACCCTACCAACTCGGCGCGTTCGAATTTCGCTATGAGGGGAGCGAGCCGGTGATCGGCCCCAACTATACCGCCGAGCGCATCACGCTTAGCGTGCACAAGAGCGGTAAAGAGGTGGCGCGGCTGACGCCTGAGCGGCGCCACTACAGCGTGCGCACCATGAACATGAACGAACCCGGCATCGCGTGGGGAATGTTCGGCGATCTCTACGTGGTGCTGGGTGAGAAGATGGGGCCAGATGCCTATGCCATGCGGCTGCACTACAAGCCGCTGGTGCGCTGGATCTGGCTCGGCGGCCTGTTGATGATGGCAGGCGGCGCCCTGCGTCTGCTCGCCCGTCGCCCTTTGCTAGCCTCCCGTTCCGTTGCGGTTGGCACCACCCATCCCCGGCTCGAACAGGAGGCGTTATGAGATCCCGCCTGCGCCTCTTTGTTCCACTGCTGCTGACCCTGAGCCTCGGCATCCTGCTCTGGCTCGGCCTTGGCAACAATCCCTACAGCCAGGATGACGCGACGCTCGGACGTACCCTGCCTGCGTGGCAGAGCGACAATCTGCTGGACGGGAGTCCGCTCCAGACCGCCAGCCTCAAGGGGGAGCCCTTTGTGCTTAACGTCTGGGCCAGCTGGTGCGTCAACTGCCGCGCCGAGCATCCGTTGCTCAGCGAGCTCGCGGGCACAGTGCCCCTCTATGGTCTCAACTACAGGGACAAGGGGGATGCGGCCCGCGCCTGGCTTATCCAGGCGGGCAACCCCTATCGTGCCGTGCTGGCCGACCCTGACGGCAAACTGGCCCTTGAGCTCGGCGTCTACGGCACGCCGGAGACCTATCTGTTTGATGCCGATGGCACCCTGCTAGCCCGCCATACCGGCGAGCTTACCAAAGGGATCTGGCAACGCCAGTTTGCCCCCCTGTTCGACAAGGCGCGAACTGACGCGCAAATGAAGGCCGCCACAACGGCACCCGCAATTACGCCATCTATTGCGCCGTCTATTGCAATATCAGCTCTGGAGACACAGCCATGATGCGCCGTTCTCTTGCCTGCACCCTGCTGGCCCTCGGCATGCTGCTGAGTGCAACGGCATTTGCCAGCGGGGTCGATACCTATCAGTTTCGCCACCCCGAGCAGCAGACCCGCGCTCAGGAAGTGGCCCGCGCCCTGCGCTGCCCTCAGTGCCAGAACCAGAATCTGGTGGAGTCCAACTCCCCCATCGCGCGGGATCTGCGGCTAGAGGTCTACCGCTGGGTGGACGAGGGACAGAGCGACGAGCAGGTTATCGCCCGCATGACGGAGCGCTTCGGCGATTTCGTCCGCTACGATCCCCCCTTCAAGGCCAGCACGGCGCTACTGTGGGGCGGTCCCCTGCTGCTGTTGGGGCTGGCGCTGTTGATCCTGTCTCGCCGCCTGACGCGCACAAAGGTGCAACCCATCCCTGCCGTTAAGGCCATCGTTGAGGCCCCCCCTCAGCCCGCCGCCGATCCGCGCAGCGAATTGAATTTGCTGATCATGCACGGGGAGCAGGCAGGCCTCTCCCCCGACCAACCGCTATACGGGGAGCTGAGCGCCGCCCGCCTGGCCAACGCCATCCCGGCGGCTGAGCTGGCCCTGCGAGCGCAACTGGCCAGCCAGCGTGACAATCGCGGCCGCAATAACCAGCACGGGCGGGCCTTGTTGCTGCTTGGCCTCCTGGCCATCGCGGCCGTTGCCGCTGTGTATTTCAGCAGCGGCCGCTATCAGGCATGGCAGGATTATGCATCCCGTCCCGATCCGCTGGCGGGGTTGAGCCCGCGGGCTCTGCAGGACAAGGAGCTGGGGAGTCTGCATCAGAAGCTTCAGCGCAGCCCCGCCGACCTCGACAGCTGGGCGGCGCTCGGCCAGCTCTATCTCTATCGGGGTGAATATGACAACGCCCTGCTCGCCTACCAACGTCTCGCTCTGCTGGAGGGGGGCGCCAGCGCGGCGACTCAAGCCGCCCAAGCCACTGTGCTCTACTATCAGGCGGGCCAGCAGCTGACTCCCGAGGCAACCCGCCTGCTGGAGAGCGCCCTCAAGCAGGACGCGGGGGAAGTGAGCGCCCTGATGCTGCTCGCCTCCGATCACTTCCTGCATGGCCGCTACAGCCAGGCCATTGCCCTGTGGCAGCAACTGCTCGATGGCGAGCGCCCTCGCATCAATCGGGCCGCGCTGATTGAGGCGATCCAGACGGCAAGCATAATGGGCGGGTAACCCCTTGATTAAAGGAGGGTAATCGTGGTGATATGGCGCCGCGACCACGCAAGTGGCTCAGCACTCTCTTTCAATAGACAAGGATGTCTGGATGCAACTCACCCTGTTAAACGACTCGGGTAAATTCGATGGGCTCGATGACACCATTAGGCACGTTTTTGCCGAGACGGCGCACAAATTGAATGCCTTGTTCGATCTCTCCCAACTGGATGTCACCTTCAGCCCTTTTGCCGAGGGGGATGCTCCCGATTCGGGTATCGGTGGCTGGGCCATCAACATGTATCGAATAGAACTCCAGCTTGATCTGGAACGGCCTGATATCAAAGAGGTGATCATCACAGAATTGCCTGCCGTGCTGGCCCACGAAGTCCACCATATCGTGCAAAAGAAGAACAAGGTGGAAGCAGAAACACTGGCCGAAAACC
Organism: Aeromonas sp. 75A; assembly: GCF_051919425.1. Classification (NCBI taxonomy): domain Bacteria; kingdom Pseudomonadati; phylum Pseudomonadota; class Gammaproteobacteria; order Aeromonadales; family Aeromonadaceae; genus Aeromonas; species Aeromonas sp. 75A. Next base: position 4,676,778 of record NZ_JBQBES010000002.1, read on the forward strand.
TGATTTTTGAAGGACTGGCCTGCTACTTTGAGCAGAGGTTCAATGGTGGCACCCTCCCCTCGCTGTTCAAGGAGTCTCATCACCATGACTGGCAATCGCTCCTGGCAGAGATGACGCCCCATCTATCCAGCAAGCAGTTCAACTATTTAGACTTTTTTTACTGCCGTGATAACCGGCCATTTCCCAAATATGCCGGTTACTGGGTGGGGTTCAATCTGGTGACCAACTATCTGGCCAAAAATGGACTGAATGAAATAGAGGTCATGGGTCTACCCGCCGAAGCGTATTTCAATTAACACGCCTTCATACTGTTCGTGGCTATCACAGAGCCCAAATCCGGAGAGAAGATCATGATCCCCATTCGCTGCAAGGCCGTATCCGGCGTTGCCCTTACCACTGTCGATGGCGAAACCAGATTGCTGGTGATGAAACGGGTCAAGGGAGGCTTCTGGTGCCATGTGGCGGGCACGGTGGAGGCGGGTGAAACCGGCTGGCAGACCATTATTCGGGAGTTTGGCGAAGAGACGGGGATCAAGGTCACCGAGCTCTACAACGGCCAGTATCTGGAGCAGTTTTACGAGGCGAGCTTGAATACGGTGGAGGTGGTGCCGGTCTTTGTGGTCTATTGCCCGCCCAATCAGGCGGTGACCCTCAACGACGAGCACACCGAATATCGCTGGTGTTCCCTGGCCGAGGCCAAGGCGCTGGTGAGTTTCCCCGGCCAGAAGGCGCTCTACGACCATATCTGGCACCACTTTGTCGACAACGCCCCCTCTCCCCTGATGCGGGTTGATATCTGCTGACTGCGCACAACTTCCCCCTGTAAATGCAACACGCCCCCGGATGGGGGCGTGTTGCATCTAAAGCCAGCCAAGCGCTTTTGTTAGCCCAAGCAGATGGCCTACGGCCGCTCGCCAGCGGCCAGACGGCGGTTGATATCGGCGATAACCGGGGCTATATCCGCCAGAGTGTCGATGACATAGTGAGCCCCCGCCGCCCGCAGTTTGGCCTCGGCCGGTGCGCGCCGGGCGGCGATCTCCGCCTCGCTCATGGCGGCAAACTCTTCCCAAGTGGCACCAAATTCGTTGCCGGAAACCGACAATCCCACCGTCCACATGCCCGCGCTAAGCCCTTCGCTGATACCCGGTACGGCGTCATCCACCTTGATGCAGCGATGCACCGCGCTCACTCCCAGCTCAATTACGTTGGCCAGCGCCATCCAGGGACCGGGGCGACCACCAGCCTTGAGGTCATCGGTGGCGACCCAGTGATCCGGGCGATAGCCGTGATCGGCCGCGGCTGGCACCAGCGCCTCCATCACCGGACGGGGGTAACCGGAGCAGGAGCCGATTTTCATCCCCTGCACCCGCAGAGCATCCAGCACCGGCAACACGCCGGGGATGGGAGCGGCAAAGCGGGTCACGGCGGCAATCTGCAGCGGCATAAAGGTGTGATAAAGGTGGTCCACCTCGGCGTGGCTCATGGGGTGGCCAAAGCGAGCCTGCCAGCGCGCATCCACCGAGGGCAGACGGCCCAGCGCGGCGATATGATCCCACTTGCCAAGGCCCATGGGCTGGCGTGCTTCGTCCAGGGTCACAGCAAAGTCATAGGCGCGGGCGAAGGCCTCGACAAAGATGGAGGTGGGGGCGAAGGAGCCGAAATCGACGACGGTACCGGCCCAGTCGAGGATCAGCGCCTCCACGTCGGTGGTCGGGTGAATGGCAATCTGCAAGTCAGTCATGGTGGTGTTCCTGTTTCGGTGAAAGTGCGATCTCGCCCAATGCGCGATCGAGAATGGTGATGGCGCGCACCAGATCGGCGCGGGTGATATTGAGCGGTGGCGAGAGCTGGATAACGTTCCCTTGGGAGACCTTGAAGCTGAGCCCCAGCTCCAGACAGCGGTAGAGCAGCCGCTCGGCGGCTTGGCTATTGCGGGCGCGACTCTGATGATCGACCACCAGATCGAGCGCCCAAAGCATACCGATACCGCGCACCTGCCCGATCAGCGGGTGACGTTCGGCCAACTTGCCGAGCTCGGCCGCCATAAAACGGCCATCCTCCTGCGCTTTTGCCAGCAACCCCTCTTCGCGGATGGTCGCGATGGTCGCGAGCGCCGCCGCGCAGCCGATAGGGCTCTTCTCGTGGGTGTAGTGACCGAGTGAAATAGCTGCGGCCTGATTGAACCGGTCGCGGGTGATGAGCGCTGCAAACGGCACCACCCCGCCCCCCAGCCCCTTGCCCAGACAGATGATGTCGGGCTCGATGCCGAACTCTTCAAAGCTGAACCAGTGGCCGGTGCGCCCCAGGGCATTGGGGATCTCGTCGACGATCAACAACACCTTGTGGCGATCGCAGATCTCCCGCACCCGCTGCCAGTAGGCCTTCGAGGGCACCTGCACATCGGTGTTGCGGATAGGTTCGGCGATAAAGGCGCCTATTCCTCCCTCCTTCTCGATGACGTACTCCAGATAATCGGCGTAGTGCACATCATCCCCCTCCCCGCGATACCAGACGCCGCGATATCGGGTGGGCGGCGGGATGCGCTCCACGCCGGCTATCAAGGGGCCCATGCCGGCGCGAAAACAGGCCTCGCCGCCGACCGAGATGGCATCGAGGGAGGCGCCATGAAAGGCATCCCAGAGGGACACCACCTTGCTGTTGCCGGTGATGAAACGGGCGAGCTTCAGGGCAATCCCCACCACCTCGCTGCCGCCGGGGGCAAACAGCACTCGGTTGAGATCGCCCGGGGCCAGTTCAGCCAGGGTGCGGGCACAGTCAATGGCAACCTGATGGGTATAGCGGCGGGGCGCGAACGGCAGATCGGCGAGTTGCTGCTGCACCGCGGCCACCACCCTGGGGTGACCGTGACCCAGCTGATGAACGCTGTTGCCGTGAAAATCGAGGTAACGCTTGCCCGATACACTGGTCAACCAGCTCCCCTGCGCGCACTCAAGCAGATCCAGACAGGGGGTGGAGAGCGCCTGATGGAGGAAATAGCGGCTATCCTCCGCCAATCCGGCCTGTACATCTTCGCTCTGGTCAGCCCACCAGCGCGCCCGCCCCTCGCCGAGGTTGATATCCCCTTCGCTATCGGCGCGGCCGCTACCGTGCAGCTTATGGTCATGCAAATCGCGGCCACGCAGATCACGACCCTGAGCCAGCATGCTGGTCATCGCGCGTCCCCTTGCCAGTAGCAGGCGCTGGCCATGGCGGCGAGCAGATCGCGTACCCGCCCTGGGGTCACATCGCCGATATTGCCGATACGGAAGCAATCGGCTTGGGAGACCTTGCCCGGGTAGATGACAAAGCCCTGCGCCTTGAGCCGCTGGTAGAAGTCAGCGAAGCGGTAGTCAGGGTGGGTCGGAGAGTAGAAGGCGGTGATGATGGGAGACTGCCACTGCTCGGGCAGCAGCGGCGCAAAGCCGAGGGCAGCCATGCCATCCACCAAGGTGCGCTGATTCTCGCTGTAGCGCTGATGGCGGGCGGCAATGCCCCCCTCCTCTTCCAGCTCGCGCAGGGCCTGGGCAAAGGCAAGCACGGTATGGGTGGGCGAGGTAAAGCGCCACTTGCCCCCCTGCAACTCCATGGTCTGCCACTGGGCGTGCAGGTCGAGGGAGACCGAGCGAGCACGACCGGCGCAGGCCGTCAGTGCGGCGCGGCGGGCGATGACAAAGCCAAAACCCGGCACCCCCTGAATGCACTTGTTGGCCGAGCTGATAAGAAACTCGATGCCAAGGCGTCCCATATCGATGGGGATACCGCCAAAGCTGCTCATGGCATCGACGATCAGGCGAATACCGCGGCGCTGGCAGAGCTCGGCCACCTCGTCGAGCGGGTTGAGCATGCCGGTGGTGGTCTCGCAGTGCACCATGGCCAAGTGGGTGATCTCGGGGTGGCGCCTCAGCATCGCCTCGATGGTGGCGGGTTCGGGGCGGGTGGTCTCGCCACAGTCCAACTCGAGGTGGCGCAGGCCAAGGCAGCGTGCCATCTCCCCCATGCGGGCACCGTAAGCGCCGTTGTTGATGATCAGCAGACACTCATCGACGCCTATCGCCGAGCCCAGCACGCTCTCCACCACATAGCTGCCACTCCCCTGCAGCAAGACGACGCTGTAGTCACTTTGATATTCCGGGCCAGTGGCGAGGCGCACCAGCTCGCGGCGGATGGGCTCCACCACCCCCTGGTTATAGTCCGCATCCCAGGTACAGCTGTCTTGCAGCATGGCGGCACGCACAGTGGCGGTGGTCGAGAGGGGGCCCGGGGTCAGCAGCAGGTAATCGACGGCGGCAGGGGCCGCAGGAATATGGGTCATGACTTCGCTCCTTTTTGGTATATACCAGAATGAGCGCATTGTGGGTAACTGCCCCGCCAAGGTCAAAGGGGTGGCGCTACGTGCAACAAAAAATTCATTTTCAGCGCCGGGATCGCGATAATCTAGGAAGCCTGAACAACAGGGGCGATTCTGGTATCTACCAACGCATGTTGATGTTGCCGTGTAACGACCGAGCAGATGACCTGCCCTGTGCCCAGCCTATTGCCCAACTCATTGCACAACTTATTGCAAAACCAGGGATTTTCATGAGCAAACCCCAATATCTGCAGATCAAGGATGCCCTCGCTAACCAGATCCTGGCGGGGGGTCTGGCCCCCAACGACAAGCTCCCCTCCGAGCGGCTGCTGGGTGAACTCTATGGCACCACAAGGGTCACCATCCGCGAGGCGCTGGTGCAGCTGGAGGCGAACGGCCTTATCTATCGGGAGGATCGCCGCGGCTGGTTCGTCACCCCGCCGCGCTTTCGCTTGAACCCCAGACGCACCTCCAACTTTCACCAGATAGTGCGGGAGCAAGGGGGTGAACCGCACACCGAGCTGCTGGAGAAAAGCCGCCAGGCGGTGCCGCCCGCGTTGATGGCGCAACTGCAGCTCAAGCCGTTCGACAGCCTCTTTTTGCTCAAGCGACTGCGCTATGCCAACGGGCGCGCCATCTGCTACTGCGAGAACCACTGCCTGCCAGAGCGGGTCCCGGGCCTGCTGGAGCTGGATCTCAACGGCAGCCTGACCGAGATCTATCAGGCCCATTACGATCTTCACTACGCCCGCATGCAGGTGCGTTTCTTCCCCACCGCCCTGCCGGACGAGGTGGCCAAGGCGCTGGGAGCCACCGCCGGCCTGCCCGCCCTGCGCCTCGAGCGGCTCAACTTCGATCAGCACGGCCGGGTGCTCGACTTCGATCTGGAGTACTGGCGCCACGACAGCCTGGAGATCGAAGTGGATACCCAGGATTAGTCACGGATAAATCAGGAACGGCAAAACGTCACGGGGCTGTCACGGTCACGTCATAAAGATCCCCTAGCCTCTCTCTCGACCAATCTGGTTTATACCAAACCAATTTAACTGGAGAAGAGGATGAAACAGGGAACCCATCTGCTGGCCGCCGCCGTGCTGGCTGCCATGACCGCCCCGGCACTGGCCGCGACCGATCTCACCGTCTACACCGCCTTCGAACCGGAGCAGCTCAACGAGCTGAGAACCGCGTTCGAGCGCCAGCATCCGGACATCAACATCAAGTGGGTGCGTGACTCCACCGGCGTGGTCACCGCCCGCTTGCTGGCAGAAAAAGCCCAGCCCAAAGCGGATGTGGTATGGGGTCTGGCCGCCACCAGCCTGATGCAGCTCGATCAGCAGCAGATGCTCAATGCCTATGCACCGAAAGGACTGGACAAGCTCGACAGCCGCTTTCGCGACAGCAAGGCCGAGCCTCACTGGATCGGTCTGGACGCCTTCTTCAGCGCTATCTGCTTCAACAAGGTAGAGGCGGAAAAACAGGGGATCCCGGCCCCCACCAGCTGGGCCGACCTCACCAAGCCCATCTACAAGGGCAAGGTGATCATGCCCAACCCCAGCTCCTCCGGCACCGGTTACCTGAGCGTTGCTGGCTGGCTGCAGACCATGGGCGAGCAGCAGGGCTGGCAATTCATGAACGGCCTGCACCAGAACATCGACCGTTACACCCACTCGGGCTCCGCCCCCTGCAAGCTGGCCGCCAGCGGTGAAACGGTGATCGGTATCTCCTTCGACTTCCCGGCTACCAGCCTCAAGGCCAAGGGTGCCCCCATCGAGGTGGTGTTCCCGAAAGAGGGGTCGGGCTGGGATATGGAAGCCGCCGCCATCATCAAGGGCACTCCCAAGCTGGAAGCCGCCAAACAGCTGCTCGACTTTGCCGCCACCGAACAGGCCAATACCCTCTACAACAAGTCGTTCGCAGTGGTCGCCATTCCGGATGTGGCCAAACCCAGAGCCGGCTATCCCGCCAATATCAAAGGCCAGATGATCGACAACGACTTTGGCTGGGCTGCCCGCGAGCGCAACACCATCCTGGCCCAGTGGAGCGCCAGCTTCGACGGCAAGACCGAAGCCAAACAGTAAGCGTGAAGGGCGGCGGTTTGTTCACGCCAGACACACCGCTGCCAATAAACTGCCAGTCGAAGGCCAACAGCTGTTGGCCTTCGCTTTTTGGTTTTAACTTCCCGAGTTTGTATTGCCTTCAATTAGCGATGCTTAGTCCATCCACACAGGGCCCAACCACTTGCTGGTGACCCGATCTCATTTGACTGTCATCAAGCTGTCATCCCCCGATCACCTGACCGTCACACTTCACATGCAAACTGGTATATACCAAATCAGTAGCGAGTCGAACCATGGCCCAGCCCTATCTGGACATTCAACATCTCAACAAGCAGTTCGGTGCTTTTCAGGCCCTCAAGGGGATCTCTCTGACCATTGAGCCGGGGGAGTTTATCTGCTTTCTCGGCCCCTCCGGCTGCGGCAAAACCACCCTGCTCAGAGCCATCGCCGGGCTGGATCTAGCGGACAACGGCGAGATCTGGCAAGGAGGGCGCAATATCTCCCGCCTGCCGCCCCAGGAGCGCGATTTTGGCATCGTGTTTCAGTCCTATGCTCTCTTCCCCAACCTGACGGTGGCCCAGAACATCGCCTTCGGCCTTGAGAATCAGGGGCTGGCGCGGGATCTCATCAAGGAGCGAGTCGATCACTGGCTGGGGCTGGTGGATCTCACTGCCCAGTCCCACAAATACCCGAGCCAGATCTCTGGCGGCCAGCAGCAGCGGGTGGCGCTGGCCCGGGCGCTCGCCCTCTCCCCCGGCCTGCTGCTGCTGGACGAACCGCTCAGCGCGCTGGATGCGCTGGTACGCACCCACCTTCGCAGCGAGATCCGCGCCCTGCAGCAGCGCCTTGGCATCACCACCATCATGGTGACCCACGATCAGGAAGAGGCGCTGACCATGGCCGATCGCATCGTGGTGATGGAGGGCGGCCGCATCGTACAGGTGGGCACTCCGCAGGAGATCTACCACCAGCCTGCCAGCCGTTTCGTGGCAAGCTTTGTCGGTACCATGAACTTCCTCGAGACCCTGGTGCTGAGCCCCAATCAGGTGCGCCTCAACGAACAACCGCTGACACTTGCCAACCAGGCCGCGGCCGGCAGCAAATTGCAGGTGGCGATCCGCCCCGAGGCAATCACCCTGAGTGCGCCGAGCGAGCCGTATCTTGGGCAACATGGCGTTGAAGCAACCATCGATCAGGTGGAGTTTCTCGGCGCCGCTCAGCGCCTTATCTGTACCGCCGACACCTATCTGGGCCCACAGCAAATTCTGGTGGAACGCCCGACCCATGAGCTGCCCCGCCACGAACAGGGTGGCTGGCGCAGCGGCATGCGCTGCTCGCTGCACTGGCCCGCCGGGGCGATGCAGCTGTTTGAAGGAGAGCGCCCATGACAGCCCCCCTTGCGACCTCCTCCCTGCTGCCACCAGTGACAGCCCGGCAAGACTCTCGCTGGCAGCGGCTCTGTCGCGGCTGGAGCCGGGATCAGCTGCTGCAACTGATCCTGCTGGTGCTCGGCATCGCCCTGCTCACCGGCGGTCTGTTGCTGCCACTGCTCACCATGCTGCAAAAGAGTCTGCAGGATGAGAACGGCCTCTGGGTGGGCCTTGCCAACTTCAGCGCCTACTTCGACTCCCCTCATCTGGGGCGCACCATCGGCAACACCCTCTGGCTCGGGGTGCTGATCACCGCGCTGGTGGTGACCATCGCCTTTGGCTACGCCTATGCCCTCACCCGCACCTGTATGCCGGGCAAGAGCCTGTTTCGCCTCATCGGTTTGATCCCGCTCCTGATGCCCTCCCTGTTGCCCGCCATCAGTCTGGTCTACTGGTTTGGCAATCAGGGGATCGCCAAGGGGCTGCTCGGCGGCGAGAGCATCTACGGCCCCATCGGCATCGTCATTGGCCTTGGCTTCTGGTGCTTCCCCCACGCCCTGATGATCCTTATCACGGCGCTCGGCCAGAGCGATGCCCGCCTCTATGAAGCCTCCCGGGTGCTGGGCAGCAGCGGCTGGCGCACCTTTGTCACCGTCACCCTGCCTACCGCCCGTTATGGCCTGCTCAGCGCCGCCATCGCGGTCTTCACCCTTACCATCTGCGACTTTGGGGTAGCCAAGGTGATTGGCGGCCAGTACAGCGTGCTCGCTACCGATATCTACCGGCAGGTGATCGGAATGCAGAACTTCTCGCTGGGCGCCGTTGCCAGCGTCACCCTGCTGCTGCCGGCACTGTTGAGCTTTGCGCTGGAGCACAGGGTGCGCAGCAAGATGCAGGAGCAGAGCAGCACCAAGGCGGTGCCCTATCAGCCCAAACCCCATCGGCTGCGGGATCTGCTGGCGCTCGGTTGGTGCACGCTCTGGGCCCTGCTGTTTCTGGCGCTGGTGGGGATGGCGGTTTACGGATCCCTGGTGCAGTTCTGGCCCTACAACCTCGCTCTGACGCTGGATCACTATGCCTTTGACAGCAACAGCGTCTATGGCTGGCAGCCCTTTACCAACACCTTGCAACTGGGCCTCTATACCGCGCTGATCGGCACCGTGCTGGTGATGGTGCTGGCCTGGGCGCAGGAGAAGGGGCGCCACTTCGCGCCGCTGCGCCAATTGCTGCATCTGCTCGCCATGCTGTCGCTGGCGGTGCCCGGCATGGTGCTGGGGCTCGGTTACATCTTCTTTTTCAACGGCAATCCGCTCTTTGGCGGCCTATACGGCACCCTGCCGCTGATGGTGCTCTCCTGCGTCATCCACTACTACACGGTGGGCCATATGACGGCGCTGACCAGCCTCAAGCAACTGCCCAAGGAGCTGGAGCTGGTGGCCATCTCATTGCGCATTCCGCTCTGGAAGGCGTTCTGGCGGGTCACCCTGCCCGCCTCCCTGCCAGCGATCTTGGAGATCTTTATCTATCTGTTCGTCAACGCCATGACCACCACCTCGGCGGTGATCTTCCTCTATTCGAGCGACAGCGTGCTCGCCTCCATCGCCGTACTCAATATGGAGGATTCCGGCGATACAGCCGCGGCCGCCGCCATGGCCACCCTGATCCTGCTGGCCGCCGCCACCGCCAAGCTGCTCCAGCTCTTTTTGAGCCGCGCCCTGCTGGATCGCACCCAGCGCTGGCGCCACCAATAACCTTATCGAGGAGTCATCATGTCCACTCTCCCCTTCTGGCTGGCCGAAGCGCTCGCCGCCGAACAGTCCGCGCCCCCCATCCCCCTGGTCGGCAACCACGAGGCCGATGTCTGCATCGTCGGTGGCGGCTTTACCGGGCTGTGGAGCGCCATCGCCCTTAAACAGGCCGAACCGCACCTGCACGTCATAGTGCTGGAAAAAGATCGCTGCGGCAGCGGCGCCTCCGGGCGCAACGGCGGCTGCCTGCTCACCTGGTCGGCCAAGTACCTGACCTTAAAGCGTCTCTTTGGGGAAGATCAGGCTGCCTGGCTGGTGCAAAGATCCGAGCAGGCGGTGCACGAGATCGCCCGCTTCTGCGAACAGCACAATATTGAGGCACAGCTGAGGGTCGAGGGCACCTGCTACACAGCCACCAGCGAGGCCCAGCGCGGCCTGATGGAGCCGGTATTGCAGGAACTCAAGCGAGCCGACCTTAACCAGTGGCAGGCGATTGCGGAGGGTGAACTGGCGAGCCAGAGCGGCTCCCACGTTCATCTGGAGGGGCTCTACAGCGCCCACGCCGGTTCGGTGCAACCGGCACTGTTGGTGCGCGGCCTGCTGCGGGTGGCGCGGGAGCTGGGGGTCGAGGTCTATGAGCACTCCCCCATGCAGCGCCTTGAGGCGGGCCAGCCGGCACGGGTGCAAACGCCGCAGGGTGAGGTGCGTGCCCGCAAGGTGGTACTGGCCCTCAACAGCGCCATGGTGCAGCACTTTCGCGAGTTTCGCCGCAGCATAGTGCTGGTCTCTTCCGATATGGTGATCACCGACCCCGCGCCGGATGCACTGGCCGCCCAGCAGCTTGCGCACGGCCGCTCCGTGGTGGATGGCCGCACCTTTGTGCATTACTACCGCTCCACCCCGCAAGGGCGGCTGATGCTGGGCAAGGGGGGCAACACCTTCGCCTTTGCCAACCGCCATCTGGCCGAGTTTGATGCCCCCAGCCGTTATCTTGCCCCCCTCACCCGCACCCTGCGCCGCTTCTTTCCGGCGCTCAAAGAGGTGCCCATCGCCGCCAGCTGGTGCGGCGCCTCCGACCGCTCGGTAGATGGCCTCCCCTTCTTCGGCCACTGGCGAGGGCAGCCCAATATCGTCTATGGCCTCGGCTACTCCGGCAACGGAGTGGCGCAAAGCTGGATGGGTGGCCAGATCCTGGCGGCTTTGGTGCGCGATGAAGTGCGGGAAGAGGACAAGCCGTGGCGCGACTGTGCGCTGGTCAGCGGCCCGCGCGGCTATTTTCCGCCCGAACCCTTTCGCTGGCTGGGCGCCATGGCGGTGCGCAACGCCATCCGGCGCAAAGAGCGGGCGGAAGATGAGAACCGCCCGGTAGCCTGGTATGACAAACAACTGGCCAAACTTGCCGATGCGGCGGGCAAGGCGGATAAATAAGTTATTTCACTTGACCTTGATATTGCACCAGGCTCTAACGCTTGGCCTCTCAGGCGACCTCATCGTGGATGAGCTATCCACATCTTCATCGGCAATCATCCATAACAATGTGCTGACCAGAAGGTCAGCACATATATAGTTACAACACTAATTAAAAATTCACTGCGGCGTTAAATCTAATATCCCAGAGGTCAAGGTCCTGACGCCCGATACTGTAATAACCGGTGATAACTTCAAAACGCTGATGACGCTGAGGGGCTACCGCCAGTGCAATCCGTGCAGATCCACTCCACGGGGTCGTACTTTCCATTGTCAGATTTTCATTCAGGATCTGACCATCATTGGGACGCTCAATATCATAACGAACCCCAAGACGCAGGGCCGGTATAATTTGAACCCCATCGGTTGTGGTGAAAATACGACTGATATCCCCTGATGCTTCACTGGTGGCATATTCAAAAGAGTTTTCATTAACCCGCAATGTCACGTTATAAATCTGGTTTGCATAAGGCAATGAGCCTGTGTAATCAAACGCATCGGATTTATTGTGACTGTAAAAGAGGGCAAGCTTGGGCCGCAGCAGATATTCACCAACATCGTAGCCGCCGGTCAGGTTGGCTGAGATCAACCCGGTCGTTGTCTTGAAACTCCCTTTAAGTACATCGAGTTCGGTATCGTTATCAGTTCGTCCCCATGCAGCCCAGCCATCCAGCAGCCAGTGCGTATCTAGCCTATAGCCGCCATATGGCCCAACAAAGAAGCTGTCCCCCTCATTTCGTACCGAACTGCCAAACGTGCCAAGAGAGGTTTTGCTATTGGCAAATGCAATACCGCCCAGCCCGTCTTTACCAAGGGATCTGTGTATACCGATCAAAAAGCTGTTGGCATGTCCGGATGTGTCTATCTCGTTACGATCATCGGAGACTCCGGTATGGCGTACATCAGTCCATACCTGCCACAACCCCTTTTGACTGGCAATATCTTCAAATTGGTCAAGCCCGACAACGACACGATCTGAAATACTGAGGGAGCCGCTCAAATAGCCCATCAAGGCATCTGCACTGATACTGGTCACAATATTGCGGATCGGGTCACTCCCACCGCCGGTGCCACCACCACTACCACCATTGCTGCCATCCCCACCGCCGGATCCGCCACCAGTTCCACCATTGCCGCCCCCCCCACCGCCGGTTCCGCCACCACTTCCTCCATTGCTGCCGCCACCACCTCCGGTTCCGCCACCAGTGCCACCGTTACTCTCTCCCCCATCGATCGGGGGAATATTTGGAAATACCGGATTGGTCTGGTTTCTCGAATCGAGGAAGCAGTTGAAAGAACCATCCGCATTGAGGAGATCCAGTTTGTGAGTCCCGTTAAGGTCATCAAGTACTACAGGTGAGACACTCAGGTGCAACGACGCGCGGTTTGCATTCCAACTATCGATTTCAGATACCCCGGGAGCAGAGAGGCGAAAATTCCCCCCGGAACCTGGACTTGAAAGCCATAGTGATACCGAATTGTCAGCCGAACGCCCAAGAAACTTTAGATGCTGCCCCGGTTGCCTGTTCGGGCAATCCGCCGCCCATGCTGTTGGCAAGCAGATACTGGTAAGGCAGCCAATTCCCAAAATACGTGAAATCATTATGTCCTCCTGACACTACGTTATCTCACTGACATCCTTGCATGACTTTTAGCATTCCCCACAAACAGGTCACTCGATGCAATGGGTAAAGGAACAAATCAATCTGACAAGTTCAAATCGCAGACTATTTTAGTATCCACACTGTTTCTGGTCTCCTGTAATAAAATTCGTTTAGCGCCTGAATCGCGATGATTGATTAAATCAAACCACTTTAAAACCCATAAAAAATGCCGCCCATCGGGCGGCACTTTTATTAGAGATAACGGGCTAACAGGAATTACCAGCCGGTTACTTCGCGCAGGGCCTTGCCGATATCGGCCAGGGAGCGGACGGTTTTCACGCCAGCATCTTCCAGCGCGGCAAACTTCTCGGCGGCAGTACCCTTGCCACCGGAGATGATGGCGCCAGCGTGGCCCATCCGCTTGCCGGGAGGGGCGGTAACACCCGCGATATAGGAGACCACCGGCTTGGTGACGTGGGCCTTGATATAGGCCGCTGCGTCTTCCTCGGCGTTGCCGCCGATCTCGCCGATCATCACGATCGCTTCGGTCTGCGGGTCGTTCTGGAACATCTCCAGAATGTCGATAAAGTTGGAGCCCGGGATGGGGTCGCCACCGATACCGACACAGGTGGACTGGCCAAAGCCCTCGTCAGTGGTCTGCTTGACCGCTTCGTAGGTCAGGGTGCCGGAGCGGGAGACGATGCCCACCTTGCCCGGCTTGTGGATGTGGCCCGGCATGATGCCGATCTTGCACTCACCCGGGGTGATCACGCCCGGGCAGTTGGGGCCGATCATCCGCACGCCGGTCTCTTGCAGCTTCACTTTGACGTCCAGCATATCCAGCGTCGGGATGCCTTCGGTGATGGTGACGATGAGCTTGATGCCCGCGTCGATCGCTTCCAGGATCGCGTCCTTGCAGAACGGAGCCGGCACATAGATGACGGAGGCGGTGGCGCCGGTCGCTTCGACCGCGTCACGTACGGTGTTGAACACCGGCAGGCCCAGATGGGTGGTGCCGCCCTTACCCGGGGAGACGCCGCCCACCAGCTGGGTGCCGTAGGAGAGCGCCTGCTCGGAGTGGAAAGTACCCTGACCGCCGGTAAAGCCCTGGCAGATGACTCGGGTGTCCTTGTTGATCAGTACGCTCATCAGTTGGCCTCCGCTGCTTTGACGACTTGCTGCGCGGCATCGGTCAGACTCTTGGCCGCAATGATGTTGAGGCCGCTCTCGGCCAGCTTGATACCACCCAGCTCGGCGTTGTTGCCTTCCAGACGGACCACGACGGGCACCTTGACCCCCACTTCCTTGACCGCACCGATAATGCCTTCCGCGATCATGTCGCAGCGCACGATGCCGCCAAAGATGTTGACCAGCACCGCTTTGACGTTGCTGTCGGAGAGGATGATCTTGAACGCCTCGGTTACGCGCTCCTTGGTGGCGCCGCCGCCGACGTCAAGGAAGTTGGCCGGCTTGCCGCCGTGCAGGTTGACGATGTCCATGGTGCCCATGGCCAGACCCGCGCCGTTGACCATGCAGCCGATGTTGCCATCGAGGGCCACATAGTTCAGCTCCCACTGTGCGGCGTGCGCTTCGCGGGGGTCATCTTGTGACGGGTCGTGCATCTCGCGCAGCTTGGGCTGACGATACAGTGCGTTGGCGTCGATGTTGATCTTGCCATCCAGGCAGTGCAGGTTGCCCTGCGCGGTGATCACCAGCGGGTTGATCTCCAGCAGCGCGAAATCGCAATCCAGGAACATTTGGCCCAGACCCATGAAGATCTTGGTGAACTGTTTGATCTGATCGCCGACCAGACCCAGTTTGAAGGCCAGTTCGCGGGCCTGATAAGCCTGCGGACCCACCAGCGGATCGATAGCCGCCTTGTGGATCAGATGGGGGGTTTCGTGGGCAATCTTCTCGATATCCACGCCACCTTCGGTCGAGGCCATGAAGACCACGCGGCGAGAGCCACGGTCAACCACGGCGCCCAGGTAGAGCTCTTTGGCGATGTCGGTGCAAGATTCCACCAGGATCTTGGTGACCGGCTGGCCGTTGGCATCGGTCTGGTAGGTCACCAAATTTTTGCCAAGCCAGTTTTGGGCAAAAGCACGGATCTCATCCTTGCTCTTGGCCACTTTCACGCCGCCCGCTTTACCGCGGCCACCGGCGTGTACCTGGCATTTGACGACCCAGGTATTGCCGCCAATCTTGTCGGCCGCTTCGGCCGCTTCTTGTGGGGTAGCACAGGCATAACCTTCGGAGACCGGCAGGCCATACTCGGCAAACAGCTGTTTTGCCTGATATTCATGCAGATTCATAGATGCTCTATCCGTGTTGTAGGTATTTCCGTCCGGGGCTGGTGTTTCTCAATCCCCTGTGAATGGGGGCCTGGGCGGCCCCTCGTTATCTTTCAATCGCTCGGGTATTACTCAAACGTCCAGCAGCACACTCAGCTCGGGGCGCAAACCCCTTGCCCGGGTGCCACAGGCTTAGACGTCCAGCAACAGACGGGTCGGGTCTTCCAGCAGCTCCTTGACGGAGACCAGGAAGCCTACCGATTCGCGTCCGTCGATGAGACGGTGATCGTAGGAGAGCGCCAGATACATCATCGGCAGGATCTCGACCTTGCCGTCAACGGCCATCGGGCGATCCTGGATCTTGTGCATGCCCAGAATGGCGCTCTGGGGCGGGTTGATGATCGGGGTGGACATCAGGGAGCCGAACACGCCACCGTTGGTGATGGTGAAGTTGCCGCCAGTCAGTTCATCCACGGTCAGCTTGCCGTCACGGCCCTTGCCCGCCAGATCCTTGATGGCCTTCTCAATGTCCGCCAGGCTCATGTTGTCGCAGTCGCGCAGCACCGGCGTCACCAGACCACGGGGGGTGGAGACGGCGATGCTGACGTCGAAGTAATTGTGGTAAACCACGTCATCACCATCGAGCGCCGCGTTCACTTCCGGATAGCGCTTGAGGGACTCCACCACCGCCTTCACGTAGAAGGACATAAAGCCGAGCTTGATGCCGTGCTTCTTCTCGAAGATCTCGCCGTACTGCTTGCGCAGATCCATGATGGGCTTCATGTTGACCTCGTTGAAGGTGGTCAGCATGGCGGTGGTGTTTTTCGCTTCCAGCAGACGCTCGGCAATGCGCTTGCGCAGACGGGTCATCGGTACCCGCTTGTCGGTGCGACCACCCAGCGGGGCAACCTTGGCTGCCGGGGCTGCAGTTGCGACCGGTGCGGCTGCCGCAGGCTGGCTCTTGGCCTTGATGAAGGCTTCCACATCATCCTTGGTGATGCGACCACCCTTGCCGGTACCGGTCAGCTTGGTCACGTCGATATCGTGCTCACCAATCAGGCGGCGCACCGAGGGGCTCAAGCCATCGGCACCATCATCGGCAACCGCTTCAGCGGGTTTCTCTTTGGTCTCTTCACCCGCCACCGGAGCGGCGATGAGGATGGCAATCAGTTGACGGGACAACACAGTCGCCCCTTCCCCTTGCAGAATATCCCCCAGCACTCCGGCTTGCGGTGCCGGCACTTCCAGCACCACCTTGTCGGTCTCGATGTCGACCAGCACTTCGTCACGGGCGACCAGATCGCCCGGTTTTTTGTGCCAGGTGGCGATAGTGGCATCGGCCACTGATTCCGGCAGGTCCGGTACCTTGATTTCGATAGTCATCCAATCAGTTCCTTTTTACTTCTATGCCAGAGGCTTTACAGGGTAAGGGCATCTTCCACCAAGGCTTTTTGCTGCTTGGCGTGGACAGACATGTAACCGACGGCCGGTGAGGCTGACGCGGGGCGACCGGCATAACGCAGGGTAGCTCCGGCTGGCAGCACGCCATCGTAGTGGTGACGGGTGCAGTACCAGGCGCCCTGGTTCTGCGGCTCTTCCTGACACCAGACAAAGTCGGTGACGTGGCTGTAATCGGCCAGAATGGCGCGCACTTCCTCTTCCGGGAAGGGGTAGAGCTGCTCAATTCGCACCAATGCCACATCTTGCTGCTCGGCCTTGCGACGGGCATCGAGTAGGTCGTAGTAGACCTTGCCGGAGCAGAAGACCACCCGCTTGACCGCTTTCGGATCCAGCGCATCGATCTCGCCGATGGCGTTCTGGAAGGTACCTTCCGCCAGCTCTTCAAGCTTGCTCACCGCCAGCGGATGGCGCAGCAGGGATTTGGGCGTCATGACGATGAGCGGACGGCGCATCGGGCGCACAACCTGACGACGCAGCATATGGAACACCTGCGCCGGGGTTGAGGGCACGCACACCTGCATGTTGTGCTGGGCGCACATCTGCAGATAACGCTCCAGACGGGCGGAGGAGTGCTCTGGGCCCTGCCCCTCGTAACCGTGCGGCAGCAACATGGTCAGGCCGCACATCCGGCCCCACTTCTGCTCACCGGAGGAGAGGAACTGATCCACCACTACCTGGGCACAGTTGGCGAAATCGCCGAACTGGGCTTCCCAGATGGTGAGGCCAGCCGGCTCGGCGCTGGCGTAACCATATTCAAAAGCCAGTACCGCGTTCTCGGTCAGCACAGAGTCATACACCTCGAACGGGCCTTGCTCGTCGTGCAGGTTGCACAGCGGGGTGTAGGTGCTGGCATCGGTCTGGCTGTGCAGCACGGCGTGGCGGTGGAAGAAGGTGCCACGGCCGGAGTCTTCACCGGTAAAGCGGATACGGGACCCCTTGTCCACCAGAGTGGCGTAGGCCAGGGTCTCGGCAAAGCCCCAATCCACCAGCTTCTCGCCAGCGGCCATCAGACGGCGGTCTTCGTAAATCTTCTCGACTTGACGCTGCAGCACGTGGGTCGCCGGATACTGGCTCACCCGCTCGCCGAGGCTCTTGAGGTGATCCATCGGCACGGCACTCTCATAGGCCATGTTCCAGTCGTGGCCCAGATAAGGGGTCCAGTCGACGGAGTGCAGCTCCATCGGCCGCCACTCCTTGCTCACCCGCTCGCCGCGATCCAGCGCTTCACGATACTCGTTGACCAATTCGGTCGCCCGCTCCTGAGCGAGGCTCCCCTCGGCCACCAGCTGATCGGCGTAGATCTTGCGCGGGGTCGGGTGCTGCTTGATCTTCTGGTACATCAGCGGCTGAGTGGCGCTCGGCTCGTCCGCTTCGTTGTGACCGTGACGACGGTAGCAGACCAGCTCGATCACCACGTCGCGTTTGAAGGTGTTGCGGTAATCCAAGGCAATCTGGGTCACCAGCACCACGGCTTCCGGATCATCCCCGTTGACGTGCAGCACCGGCGCCTGCACCGCCTTGGCGATGTCGGTGCAATATTCGGTGGAACGCAGGTCACGGATATAGGAGGTGGTGAAACCAACCTGGTTGTTGATGACGATGCGCACCGTCCCGCCGACACCATAGGCACGGGTCTGGGACATGTTGAAGGTCTCGGCCACCACGCCCTGACCGGCCATGGCCGAGTCACCGTGAATGGTGATGGGCAACACGCTGGAGCCATCCTTGTCACCGCGACGATCCATACGGGCACGGACCGAGCCGATGACCACAGGGTTGACGATCTCGAGGTGAGAGGGGTTGAACGCCAGCGCAAGGTGCACGTTGCCACCCGGGGTGGCGAAGTCGGAGGAGAAGCCCATGTGGTACTTCACATCACCGGTTCCCCAGGATTCGCCATGCTTACCGGCAAACTCGTCGAACAGATCCTGAGCGCGCTTGCCCAGCACGTTGATCAGCACGTTGAGGCGACCGCGGTGGGCCATACCGATAACGGCCTCTTTGCAGCCCTGCTCACCGGCGCGACGGATCAGCTCCTTGAGCATGGGGATCATGGCGTCGCCACCTTCCAGCGAGAAGCGCTTGGCTCCCGGGAACTTGGCGCCCAGATATTTCTCCAACCCTTCGGCGGCGGTCAGGCTCTCGAGGAAACGGGTCTTCTCTTCGAGGGTGTAACTCCCCTTCCCTTCAATGGATTCGAGACGCTGTTGCAGCCAGCGCTTCTCTTCCGTGGAGGTGAGGTGCATGTAGTCGGCGCCGATGGAGCCGCAATAGGTCTTCTTCAGCGAGGCGTAGAGGTCGGAGAGCACCATGGTCTCGCGACCGATGGCGTAGGAGCCCACATTGAAGGTGGCCTCCATATCTGCGCCCTGCAGGTTGTGGAACGCAGGATCCAGTTCGGCAACGGTTTCACGCTGCCACAGGCCCAGCGGGTCCAGATTGGCATTCTGGTGACCACGGAAACGGAAGGCGTTGATCAGCTGCAATACCCGCACCTGCTTGGCATCCACTTGCGGATCGGAGACGGGGCACTGTAGCGAGAGGGATCCGGCCAGACGACGGAAATAATCGCGGACCTGGGAGTGGGGTTGTTCAACCGCATGGCCATTGACCTGGGGCAGCTCGCTA
>NZ_JBQBES010000003.1:0-45907 GCF_051919425.1 Aeromonas sp. 75A
GCCATCATGATGTAACTGCTGAGCAGCGCTTTACGCTCCTTGATGGCATTTTCCCTCGCCACCACCAGATCAGACTCCAGATCACTCTTGGAGACCATGTAGTTACTGAGATTGACCACCAGGGCCATCAACAGTACGGGGACTGCACCCAGTAACAGGATTTTCTGCTTTAGCGTCATCTTTCACATCCTTGCAGCTGTTTTTATTGGAATTCCTTGCTTACTCATCAGTATAGGTGCTGGCAGGGCGAGCCCAGCTTTCGTTACAATTCCCTTAAACAAATCGGCCAGAACGTGAAAATCATGAATCTTTGTCCTTGCGGCTCAACCCTTTCTCTCGAATTGTGCTGTGGCTCACGTCACAGTGGCGCTGTGGCTGACACCCCGGAGCAGCTGATGCGCTCGCGCTACAGCGCTTTTGTGCTCGGTCTGGGGGAGTATCTGGTCCATAGCTGGCACCCAGTCCACCTTGGCGGCCTCACCGCCGAAGAGCTCTCTCACATCGACACCCGCTGGGACGGTCTCGAGATCATCGCCAGCCAAGGCGGCCCGGAGGATGAAACCGGGATGGTGGAGTTCAAAGCCTGGTTTCTGGAGGGGGATGAGCGTCACTGCCTCCATGAGCGTTCCCGCTTCGTGCGTTATCAGGGGCGCTGGGTCTACACCGAGGGAGAGCAGGATCCGGCCCCCCTCAAGGCAGGACGCAACGATCCCTGCCCCTGTGGCAGCGGCAAAAAGCACAAGAAGTGCTGCGGCTGACCCATAGCACACCCACCAGACTCGTCAAACAGTGACAAGGGGCATCCGATGCCCCCTTTTGTGCCTGTTATTCGCCAGCAGCCCACAAACCGATGCGATAACAAGCGTGACAAATGTCACATAATGCTCATTAACGCGCGAGAAAATGAGCGTTTGCGAGCGCAAATTTGGCCCATATCAAACATTTCCACTCAGAAGTAGGCCACACTGGCTCATCTGGAAGAGATGAGACGGGCAACAATGAAAAGAATAACTACACAAGTCGTCATCATAGGCGGCGGTGCCACAGGGGCCGGCATCATGCGCGATTGCGCACTGCGCGGCATCGACTGCATCCTGCTCGAGCGCGATGATATCGCCGCCGGCACCACCGGCCGCAACCACGGCCTGCTTCACTCCGGTGCCCGCTACGCGGTGACGGATCAGGAGTCCGCCCGCGAATGCATCCAGGAAAACCGCATCCTCAAGCGGATCGCCAGCCACTGTGTCGAAGACACGGCGGCCTCTTCCTCACCCTGCCGGAAGATGACATCAATTTCCAAACCACCTTTATGGATGCCTGCGCCCTGGCCGGTATCGAAACCCGCCAGCTCGATCCCGGTGAAGCCCTGCGCATGGAGCCCAACGCCAACCCGGCGATGATCGGCGCCATCCATGTGCCGGATGGCACGGTCGACCCGTTCCGCCTCGCCGCCGCCAACGTGCTGGATGCGAAAGAGCATGGCGCCCGCATTTTCACCCACTGCAAGGTGCTGGGGCTACTGCGCACGCAAGATCGGGTACACGGGGTCAAGGCTATCAATACCCGCACCGGCGAAGCGTTCGAGGTGGAGTGTCAGGAGGTGATCAACGCCGCCGGCATCTGGGGCCAGCAAATTTGCGAATATGCCGATCTCGGCATCCGCATGTTCCCGGCCAAGGGCTCCCTGCTCATCATGGATTACCGCATCAACCAGCTGGTGCTCAACCGCGCCCGCAAACCGGCGGATGCGGACATTCTGGTGCCGGGCGATACCATCTCCCTCATCGGTACCACCTCGAGTCGCATCGATTACAACAAGATTGACCAGCTCACCGTCGAACCCGAAGAGGTCGAAGTGTTGCTGCGCGAAGGTATCAAGCTCGCCCCCATCATGGCCCGCACCCGTCTGCTGCGCGCCTACGCCGGGGTGCGCCCGCTGGTGGCGGTGGACGGTGACGACACCGGCCGCAATATCAGCCGCGGCATCGTGCTGCTCGATCACGCCGAGCGGGATGGTCTCAAGGGGTTCAACACCATCACCGGCGGCAAGCTGATGACCTACCGCCTGATGGCGGAGTGGGCCACCGATCTGCTGGCCAAGAAACTCGGTAACAGCAAGCCCTGCCAGACCGCCGAACTGAGCCTGCCCGGCTCGCGGGATCCGGAAAAGGTCTCCGCCCCAGGGCTCTCGGTGCCGGTCGAAGGCTCCGCCCAGTACCGCCACGGCGAGCGGGTCATCGCCTTCTTCCGTGACAATCCGAAAGCCAACGCCCTCATCTGCGAGTGCGAAATGGTCACCGCGGGCGAAATCGAATACGCCCTGCGCGAGCTGGATGTGGACAACCTCATCGACCTGCGCCGCCGCACCCGTCTGGGGATGGGGCCCTGTCAGGGGGAGCTGTGCGCCTACCGCGCCGCCGGTCTGATGCAGGAGTATGGCAAGGCTGACGGTCGTCAGGCCTGCGTCATGCTGCGCCAGTTCCTGGAGGAGCGTTACAAGGGAACCCGCCCCGTCCTGTGGGGCGATGCCCTGCGCGAGGCCGAGTTCACCTACTGGATCTACGAAGGGCTGTTTGGCTTGGGAGAATGGACGGCGCCGCAGCTGGTTGCCGATACCCCACGCGGCCCAACCAGCGAGACCACTCACAAGGAGAGCCGTCATGAAGTTTGACAATATCGTTATCGGCGGTGGCATGGCGGGACTCTCGGCTGCCCTGCGGCTGGTGGAAGCAGGCCAGAAGACCCTACTGATGGCCTCCGGCCAGAGTGCCCTGCACTTCTCCTCCGGCTCGGTCGATCTGCTCGAAAGCGAGGGAGATCCCCGCGCCGCCCTGCCCGCCTTTATGGCTGCCCATCCGGATCACCCCTACAGCAAAGTAGGAATGCAAAATATCGAAGCGAGTCTGGCCGATCTGCAGCGCCACTGCGCCGAGCAGGGATTGCCGCTGGTTCGCCACGACACCAATCACCAGCGCCTGACTCCTATCGGTACCCTCAAACGCACCTGGCTCTCCCCCGATACCTGTGCCTGCGTCACCGATGCGCCGATCCCGGACGTGCTGCTGCTGGCCACCCTCGAGGGCTTTCGTGACTTTCATCCGGCACTGGCGGCCGCCAATCTGGCGACCCATCCGCGCTTTGCCCACTGCCGCATTCTGACCGGCGAAATCCGCCTGCCCCAGCTGGCGGAATTCAGCCGCAATCCCCACGAGTTTCGCTCCGCCGACATCGCGCGCCTCTGTGACAAGCATCATCTGGTGGCCGATCTGGCCCGCGAGATCAGCCGCATGGTGCAGGAGAGCGGTGTACCCGGCTGCCGCCATATCGTGCTGCCCGCCTGCCTGTCTCTGGGGCTGGTTGGCCCGCGTCTGGCGGAGCTGGAGCAGCGTACCGGCTGCACCATCAAGGAGGTGGCCACCATGCCGCCATCACTGATCGGGATGCGGATGCAGGAGGCACTCAAGCGCCGCGTGATGGCCCTTGGTGGCACCTTCCTCACCAGCGAGCGGGTGCTGGGCGCCCGTTACGAAGGTGACCGGGTGGTCGGCGTACATACCCAGAATGGCGATGATCAACTGTTCGAGGCGGACAACTTCGTGCTTGCCTCCGGCAGCTTCTTCAGCCGTGGGCTGGAGTCCCGTCTGCGTGGCATTCGCGAGCCCATCTTCGATGCCGATGTGCTGAGTCTGGAGGAGCGTGACGCCTGGGCCGGTCGCCGCCTGTTCGATCACCACCCCTTCATGGGTTTCGGGGTCAAGACCGACGACAAGCTCAGAGTGCTGCGTGGCGGCAAGCCGCTCGCCAACCTCTATGGCGCAGGCAGTGTCTTGGCCCATTACGACCCAATTCGTGAAGGTTCCGGCTCCGGCGTTGCCGTTGCCACCGGCTGGCAGGCTGCCGGCCATATTCTGGGCGCGGCCCAATGATTACTACGTCCCATATCCCGTGTCTTCATCATCGCCGGGAGGAGAACTGACATGCTACTGGATCACGCCAACCAAACTTTCGATCAGTGCATCAAATGCACCGTCTGTACCGCCTACTGTCCGGTGGCCAAGGCCAACCCTGCCTACCCCGGCCCGAAACAGGCGGGCCCGGATGGCGAGCGGCTGCGGATCAAGAGCCCCGAGCTCTTTGACAGCGCCCTCAAGCACTGCACCAACTGCAAGCGCTGCGAAGTAGCCTGCCCGAGCGGGGTGCGCATCGGCGACATCATCGCCAAGGCCAAACACCAGTACAGCGGCTTCAAACCGGGGATCCGCGAGTTCGTGCTCTCTCACACCGATCTGATGGGCAGCATGTCTACCCTGATGGCCCCGGTGGTCAACTTCACCACCGGCCTCAAGCCGATGAAGCTGGTGCTGGACAAGGCGCTGGGGGTCTCATCCCACCGCGACCTGCCCAAATACTCCCAGGGCACCTTCCGCGGCTGGTACAAGAAGCAAAAAGAATCTCAGGCCCGCTTTGCGCGGCAGATCGCCTACTTCCACGGCTGCTACGTCAACTACAACCACCCGCAGCTTGGCAAGGAGCTGGTACAGGTGCTCAACGCCATGAACATCGGCGTGCAGTTGCTGGAGCGGGAGAAGTGCTGCGGCGTGCCGCTGATTGCCAACGGCTTCATGGACAAGGCCAAGCAACAGGCGGCCTTCAACATCAAGCAGATGGAGAACTCCCTGCTGGGCAACGAGATGCCGCTGCTGGCCACCTCCTCCACCTGCGGCTTCACCCTGCGCGATGAATACCCCCACCTGCTGGAGCAGGACAACCACAAGGTGCGGGATCGCATCTCGCTGGTGACCCGCTTCCTGTGGAACGAGTTCTACAAGGGCAACAAACCGGCGATGAAGCCGCTCAATCTGCACATCGCCTACCACACCCCCTGCCACATGGAAAAAATGGGGGGCGTCATCTACACCCTCGAATTGCTGCGCGCCATTCCCGGAGTCAAGGTGACGGTGCTGGAGTCCCAGTGCTGCGGCATCGCCGGCACCTACGGCTTCAAGTCCGAAAACTACCAGACCAGCCAGACCATCGGCGAGGGGCTGTTTGATCAAATCAACCGCCTCTCCCCCGATCTGGTGATCACCGACTGCGAAACCTGCAAATGGCAGATCGAGATGAGCACCAGCTTCCGCTGTGAACATCCGATCCACCTGTTGGCACAGGCGTTGGCCTGACTACTCCGGCCCTTGCGGCCGCATAAAAACAATCCACGCAGAGATAAACAAAGAGCCGGCAATTGCCGGCTCTTCTTTTTTACGCTTCACACACGCTATCAGGGGTGCTGGATGATCAGGCTATGTTGATCTTCCAGCATGCTCTGCAGGATATCGTGGGACGAGGTGCTGGTGAGATTCCAGCTACTCAAATCCACATCCTTCAGGGTGATCTGCTGGGTCACATGACCATCCCCGGCTGGCGCCACCGAGAGATTCACATCGCTTAGGCCATTGCTCCCCGTGGTCACCGAGGCAGAGAGATGCTTGAGCAGATCATCGACACCATTGCCAGTGACCCCTTGCAGCATATCAGCCAGATCGATCTTGTCCCCCTGTTCCGGATGGAAGTCGGTGATGGTATCGATGGCGGGCTGCCCCTGACTCCCCTCATCCCCGTGCTGCCAGACGAAGAGATCGCTGCCAGCCCCGCCGGTGAGAATGTCGTTGCCATGGCCCCCCAGCAGACGGTCATCGCCTGAGGAGCCAAACAGCCAATCCCCCTGATCGGAACCGACCAGCTCATGACCACTCTGGCCGTGCACCGTGATGGTCTCAAGGGGCGTGCTGACGGTTGAGCCGCCGACACTCGACTCGGCACTGATCCCCAGCACATGGTCACCGTCACCAAAACCGCTGAAGTAGAGCGGAACCGAGTGATCGGCCGGGATCAACCAGTCGCCATTGCTATCGGCATGACCGACACTCTGACCATGCTCATCCTGCACTTGTGCCCCATCCAGGCCGCTGATGCGGATGGAGAGTTCACCGGTGGCCGGATTGACCACGCTGGCATTGATGCCAAGGGGGATAACGGCCCCCTGCAAGGCATGGAACGCATGCTGATCCACCGTCAGACCCGGCATATCCGGCTCGGGCGTGACAGTGATGGTCACCTGATCGGTGTCGCTCAGCGGGCCACCCGCACCAGTGTTGCCCTGATCGGAGGTAGTGACGGTAAGGGTATCCTCTCCCCAGAAATCTTTGGCCGGTTCATAGTGCAGGTTGCTTGCCAGCAACTGGTTGAGATCAGCCAGCGACCCCACCAGGGTGATCTCGCTGGTACCCGCCCCCTGCACCATCACGGCACCGGTTGCACCCAGCAAGGTCAGCACACCATGCTCGACCCGCAGCACCATGGAGACAGGCGCACTGCCTGCATCCACATCCTTCACGCTGACGCCAGAGAGCGACAGAGAGCCATCCTCTTTGACCGTCATGCTGCCAGGCAGCTGATTGACCGGCGCATCGTTGACCGGCTGCACCTCGATGGGCAGCACATCGGTATCGCTGAGTGCCCCGCCACTACCCGTGTTCCCCTGATCGTTGGTGACCATGGTCAGGGCGTCATTGCCGTAGAAATCACTGTTGCCCTGATAGGTGACCCCACCAGAGAGCAAGGCATTGAGATCGGCCAGCGTGCCGGTCAGCACCAGCGAACCGGTGCCGTTGCCGACTACCGTCACGCCGCTGCCAGCAGGCAGCGTCAGGGTGCCATGTTCCACCGACAGGGTGATCTTGATGGGGCTGTTGCCCGCATCCACATCTTTCACCTGCAAACCGTGGATGACAAAAGGCTGATCTTCCTGCGCGACCTGAGGGGTCGTTGGCAATACGTTGATTGGCGCATCGTTGACCGGGCTTACATCCACATGGATGGTGCCATTGACCTCGGGGCCAAGGGCGCCGTTGTCGAGGCTCTGGGCGGTGATCTTGAGATCCAGTGCACCGTTGGCATCATTGGTCACCAGCTCGACTGCACCCAGCTTGCCGCCCTCGGTGGTGACCTGCCAGCGACCGCCACCCAGATCAACAACCGTCCCCGCCACGCCATTTGGCAATCGGATCTCGGCACCGTCAGGCACCCCTTCGATGGTGACCCGCACCTGCTCCGGTTTATTCTCATGCACATTACCCGCATTGCCGCCGGTTGGTTGGTTATCCCGGGTCTCCAGCCCCAGATCCAGCGTGATCACATCCCCTTCGGTACCGCTCGCCTGGCCCTGAATGTCGGCGATAAGGGCATCCCCCACCGGATTGACGGTTACGGTAAAGCTGCCACTGGTTTCGAGCGGAATGGTGAGCCCCTTGTCCAAGGTAAAGGCGCTCAGCGACAGCTCCACGGTGCCGCTAAAATCAGCTGGCGGGATCAGGGTCAGCGTGGAGAAATCAGTCCCCACCGGGATCTGCCAGACGCCGCCACCATTGTTGACCGCCGGAGCCGACAGGGTGAAGCCATCCGGTACCCCCTTTATCTGCAGCGCGACGATCTGCTCCGAGCCATCATTGTCGA
Source organism: Aeromonas sp. 75A (assembly GCF_051919425.1). Classification (NCBI taxonomy): domain Bacteria; kingdom Pseudomonadati; phylum Pseudomonadota; class Gammaproteobacteria; order Aeromonadales; family Aeromonadaceae; genus Aeromonas; species Aeromonas sp. 75A. The sequence continues at coordinate 7,513 of NZ_JBQBES010000003.1, forward strand.
TAAGGGTTGCGCCAAATCCGGCAAGGTTGACCGTGCCATCTTCGCTCCCCGTGACACTGTGCATCGAGAGCTGGGCCGGATCGTTGACCGGTCTCACCTCAAAGCCGACCTGCCCGATCCAACTGCCGCTGTCGGTCACCTGCTGGCCACCGACCAGCGCGGTATCGACGATATCGACCTTGATGTCGAGCGGTACCTGACCGCTGAAGTGCTCTTTGGGCACAAACACCAAGTCCTTGAGGGCAACCACGTCGTTGACCACCAGGGTGTTGACCGGCTTGCTGCTGCCATCGAGGAAGTAGCCATATTTGGCATCCACCGTGATGGTGACCCGCTCCACGGTTTCGAGGCCACCATTGGCGATGGAGGGGCTAATATCGGCCAGTTTCACCGAGAGATCGAGGTGGATCTCGCTATCTTCCAGATTGTCCGGCTGTCCGTCCTGGTTGGTATCCAGCACGGTCAAAGTCAGTTCCGGGTGCTCGCCACGGCCACCATTCACATCGACCACGGGGGCCACATCGACCTGTACCGTCGTGCTGTCGACCTTGATATCGCCACTGGCAGTATCCGTGTTGACCACCTTCACCTCGATATTGAGCGAGCCGGCAAAGTCTTGCGGCAAGCCGAGGGTCAACCCTTCCAGGCCCGCCAGTGACGGCGGCACCTTGATGACGTACTCACCGGTCGAGATGTTGTACTCGGCGCCGCTGATGGTGACGCCCGCCGGCAGCCCCTTGAGGACAATGGTCACCTCGTCGCTCCCCTGGTCGGCGGCGCCGATATGGATCACGCCTTTGAGCTGCTGACCAAAATCAACCCGGATATCCTCCTTGCCCACCAGCACGGCGTTGTCGTCGATATCGACAGTCGCCGCCGGCGTCTTGGGCGTCACTGGCTTGTTTTCAAATTCGGCACTGGTTTCCAGGCTCACTTTGACATGGGCACTGGCATCGCCATCATCGCCCCTGTCGATCACCATGGCATCGATGCGGATCGGTTCGACCTTGCCGACAAACCCGTCCGGCGCATGCAGCTTGAAGCTGCCGAGGTTGCCCGCCGGCACGATCCAGCTGCCGTTACCGTTGTTGATACCGCCAACCACCACGAACTGATCGCCTGCACCACCGTTCAACACCGGCAGATTGATCACTAGATAGTCGATCTCCTCCACGCTCGAGGGATCGAGGTCGGTAAAGACGAAGCGTCCAGTCAGGTCTATATCAGCACCGCTCTGCCCCACGAGAGATCCACCGCTCTGGGTCAGCACGCCATCGGGCTCCACCACGGCCTGGATATCGACATGCAGATTGCCATCGATCACCTTCTCGGCCACCGCGCCCGAATCCACATCATGCTGGGTCACGGTGACGTGGCTCTGGATAGTGGTATCCCGATCGCTATCCTCCGGCGCCTTCACCAGCAGTTGCCCCCCGTTGAGCAGGCTGTCGAGCTGGGTGGCGGTCAGGGTAACCTTGCCACTGACCACGGTCAGCTGGCTCTCGACACTGCCGACTCGCAGCCAGATCTGGTAGCCATCCTCCACCCCGGAGAGACTCAGCGCCGTGACTTTCTCGGCGCCGTCAGTAAGGGTCGGATGCCAGTCCAGCACGGTGAACTGATCTTCCAGGCCATGGCTGGTCTTGCTGTAATCGGTGGCGTCAATCTCGGGTTCAACCTTGATATGCAGCGGCACATCGAAGCTCTTGTGATCACCATCGTTCTCGGTCACCACCACCTTGGCGATCAGGTTCAAATCCGCCGTGCTGTTGTGGGGCGGCTGTATAAGCAGGTTGCCAAGATCCGATACATTGACCTGATAGGTCGGTTTGCCGCTGGCATCGAGCCCGGCAAAGGTAAGGGTCAGCTCCTTGCCGCTGGCATCAAAGACCCTAGCACCTTCCGGCAGCCCTTGCAGCACCACGTTGAGGCTCTCGGAGGTGTCGTGCGGGGTATCGACCCACTCGCCCGAGGTGAGGGTAAAGTTGAGCGGTGCCCGTCCATCCTCACCCACTGTGGTGGCATAACCTGTCCCTTCGGCCTCCCAGCCGGTATTACCAAGCTCGAAATGGGGCTGATCCACCACCCCCACCAGATCCACATGAAGGGTCTGGGAGCCGGTCTCCTTCTCGTTCACCACGGTATGGGTCTGGCCGTTGGCATCGGTCAAGGTCGCCGTGTCTTTCACCACCCCCTTGATGGTCAGGTCGAAATCGACGTTGCTGTTTTTCGGCGGTTGCAGCTTGAGTTCGCCAATCCGATCAAAAGGAACCTCATAGTAACCGGCTATGTTCTGTGCAACGGCGGAACCACCCAGCAACAAGGTTGCACCGTCAGGCAGGCCACTGATGCGGACAAACATCTGCTCGGAGCCATCGAGTTTGTCACCCAGATGAGCAAGGGCAATCTTGCTGCCCAGATCGAGCAGGGTGTCTTCCTTGCCCTGAATGTCACGCACGGTGAGCTTGGCGTCATCGGCCACCGGATTGACGTTGATCACCAGATCAATTTTGTCTCCCTGCGCCGTACCCTGACCCTGAGCGATCGGGTTCTTCTCGGTGCTGATCGGCGTCACCGACAGCTTGATGTCACCACTGAAATCCTTGCCCGGAACAACAGTCACCTTGTTGATGTTGCCTGCCGAAACGGTGTAGATGCCATTGCTATTTGGCTTGAGCTCGACACCGTTGAGCATCAGGGTTCCCTTGCCCGCTTCCAGCTTGATCTGATAGGTCAACGTCTCGGAGCTGTCGGTGTCAGTCAGGCTCGCCTTGACGTCCAGCTTGATACCCGTGCTGTCTTCATTGGTGTCATAGTGGCGAGTGGTGTTGGCTGTGTCCCACATCGGCTTGTCGGCCACGCCGCGCACTGTCACAGCCAGATCGCCCGTTACAGCCGCAGGAGCTGCCCCTTCGGTGACACCGACCTGCAGTTGCACCTGGAAGTGCAGCGGCTGACCGCCATTGCTCCAGCTCGACCAGTTGCTTGAAGGCACAAAGGTCACCCCCTGAGTGGTGTAGTGAACATTATCACTGGTCACCATGGCCGCTGGCGGCACGATAAACCACTTGCCATCAGCCGTGGTGGTGAGGGCAACGCCGTTGTAATAGAAGGTGCCATGGGCATTGGTGGGCGCCTGAATCAGGAGCTGGTCCACATGCTCACCGCGATCGAAATCGCCAATATAGAGCTGCATGTTGATAGGGATACCCAGCCTCGGGTCTTGCGCCCCCTGATCTTCGTTACCAATGGCTGCGCTAACGATAAAGCGCACCGCTTCATCCTGCAGATTGAGGGTCAGTGTGCTGTCTGCACGATCGCCATCGCCATCGACCAGATGGGCTGTCACCACCTGACTGAGCTGACTTGCGTCGTGATTGAAACCGGCCGCAGGATTGAAGGAGTAGGAGCCATCGGCAGAAATGGTCAGGGTTCCCATCACCTGCTTGCCATCGGGGCTCATCACATCTTGTATCAAAGAGCCATTGATGGCGTACGTCTGGCCATTGATGGTAATCGACTCGACACGGGCACCATCCGCACCTTCATTGGCGGTAGGCAGCAGATCGCCGGTCACGGTACTGCTCCCCTCGCTCAGGGTATGAGCCAGCACAGTGCCGATAGGCATGTCATCTTGTACCGTCACGGTCACGCTGACGTTCGGACTGCGATCGCCATCATGATCGGTGACAAACAGCGGCACTTCGATGGTCAACTCATCCTTGCCCTGTGCACCGTGATCAAGCTGGCCTACCAGATGGACGCTGTAACTGCCGTTAACATCGAGGTGGACCCAGAAAACGGGCTTGCCCCCCTCGGCAGTAGCCAGATACCAGCCGGTGCTGTGTGCAGCCAGCGTAACCGCTTTGCCACCCGACGTGAGGTGATTGGCCTGATTGAATGCAGCCACATCCAGCTCAAGGGAGGCAACCCGATCCGAACCGGCTGTGATGGTCACCTTGCCACTATCGGTTTCTCCACGCCCTGCAGGCGTGGTCCCCGGATGCTGACCGTTCACAGCATCGAGATCAGACTCCTCGACCCGAACCGGCTCAATGGCGGATATGATCGGGTTGATGCCATCAGTCACCGTGACAGTGGCGGTGCCCTGATTTTTGCTGCCATCGCTGTCGGTGACTTCGACCGGCAGATTCAGCTCAAGCTTGTTGTCTGCCCCGTGATCCAGGTTGGTATGCACCGTTACCTGATAACCGATCTCTGCGCTGGTGTGAGCGGCGATGGTGGCAGGGACGGTGGGGATGGAGACCGTCATCACTACCAGACCACCACTGGTCACCGCCTGGAAGGTGTGACCATCCGAGCCAACCGCTTTCCAGGTCAGGGTTTCGCCGTTATGGGTGATGGCCTTGCCACTGGCATCCATGACCTGACCGGAGAGGGTCAGTCGCACATCAGTCACCGGATCCGAGTCAGCCTTGATGGTGATCTTGCCGCTCGTCTGCTGGTCATCCACGGCCGAGTTGGCGCCATCGAAGCGCCCTTCATTGAGGGTTACATCGGTCAGGGTGAGGGTTGGTTTCTCCCCTTCCCCAATCTGGATATTGAGGGTGCCGCTGGTGCTGTCGTTGTTGCCGCCCGCCTTGTCGTAGTCGTTGACGATCACCTTGATGGGCAGCTCGGTCACGGCGTTTCCGCCCTGATGAAGCCCCTGATAGAGGGTCACCTTATAGTCAAATCCGTTTTTGCCCGCCTGATCGAGGCTGCCAACCAGCTTGACCTCGAACACCTCGAACCGCTGGCCATCCACCATCACATAACCCTTGAGCAGCTGGCTACCTGGGATAGAGCTATTGTCATCAACCAGCTCGTACTGCACCGGTTTACCCAATGCGGTCAGCGCAGGTTGTTCGTTGGCATCGGCAAACGCCACCTCGACCACCCGATCCGACCCGGCTTGCACATCGAAGTGACCGGTTTGGCTCAGGCTGTTGCTGCCGGTGAGGTCCCCCTCATCCAGGGACACGCCTTTGCCCGGAATAAAGCTCGGTGCCTTGCCATCCACGATGGTGAGCGGCAGCGTGGTACCGATGCGATCGCCATCCTGGTCGGCCAGGGTGACAGCAAGCGGCAGATTGAGGGATTCACTCCCCTTGTGATCCAGCTCGCAGCTCAGGGTGACCTTGGCGGTGACGCTCCAGTTGCCATTGTTATCGACCAGGCTCAGCTCGGCGCGCAGCACCACCTGGCCACCGGCGGTTCCGACCAGCTGGCCATTGGCATCAAGGGAAAAGGTGATCGGGTTGCCATGACTGGTCAATCCGGTCAAGGTGCTCTGGATAGCGGCGATATCAAAACCGAGGGATGCCAGATCAAGGGCATCGCTGCCGTGCGCGACCGAGAAACTCATGGTGCTGACGGCAGCCGTCTCCCCTTGCGCCATCTCGGTGATGGTGGTGCCGGTCACGGCGGAAATGGTCGGATTGGCACCATCCCCCACCTCAACCGTAATGGTGGAGAAGACCTTGTCACCATCGCTGTCGAGCAGGGTAAAGCCCGCCTTGAGCAGGCTGTCGGCACTGCCCTGATCCAGCGGTTGATGGAGGGTAAAGCTGTATTTGCCATCGTTACCGAGGGTCAGCTCAAACACCAGCTTGCCATCTGGGGTACGTCCCTCGATACGATGATCGGCCACCGCGATGGTCACGGCCTGCTTGCCCGAGGTGAACCCTTGCAGCCCCGGCTGATTGGCATCGAAAGTGATGCTGGCCAGCGGATCGCTGCCCGCCGTGATAGTCAGATCACCGTCAAGGGTCTGGCCTTGCTGCCAGTTGCTATCTTCGGTGAGCGTGAGGGAGACAGGATTAACCTGCGGCAAGGCGCCATCGGTAATGGTGATATTGAGGGTACCGAGATTGCTCTTGTCGCCGTCAAAATCTGAGCCCTGTACCTTCAGGCCAAGGTTGAGGCTGTTGGTCGCTTCCGGCTCGTCAAACACCCCGGTCAGGGAGACGCTGTATTTGCCATCCAGCCCGATGGTAACAGTGAGGATTGTCTTGCCCTGCCAATCCTTGACGATCAGCTGGTTGTCCTGAACCTCGTAAGTCGTCGCCTTGCCCTGGCTGGTGAGCCCCGCCAGCGCCGGTTGGCTCGCCTCAAAGTCGAGAGAAACCAGACGATCGCTCCCCACCGTCACCGGCAGCTGACCATTGATGCTCTGGTTGCCCCCCTCTTGCAGGGCGACGCCTTTATCGAGACCGAGCACAGGATCTGCACTATCACTCACCGTGATGGTAGCGGTGCCCTGATTTTTGCTGCCGTCGCTGTCGGTGACTTCGACCGGCAGATTCAGTTCCAGCTTGTTGTCTGCCCCGTGATCCAGGTTGGTATGCACCGTCACCTGATAACCGATCTCTGCGCTGGTGTGAGAAGCGATGGTGACAGGGACGGTGGGGATGGAGACCGTCATCACTACCAGACCACCACTGGTCACCGCCTGGAAGGTGTGACCATCGGTGCCAACCGCTTTCCAGGTCAGGGTTTCGCCGTTATGGGTGATGGGCTTGCCGCTGGCATCCATAACCTGACCGGAGAGGGTCAGTCGCACATCGGTCACCGGATCCGAGTCAGCTTTGATGGTGATCTTGCCGCTCGCCTGCTGGTCATCCACCGCCGAGTTGGCACCATCGAAACGCCCTTCGCTGAGGGTTACACCTGTCAGAGTGAGGGTCGGTTTATCCCCTTCCCCAATCTGGATATTGAGGGTGCCGCTGGTGCTATCGTTGTTGCCGCCCGCCTTGTCGTAGTCGTTGACGATCACCTTGATGGGCAGCTCGGTCACGGCGTTGGCGCCCTGATGGGTCCCCTGATAGAGGGTCACCTGATAGTCAAAACCGTTCTTGCCCGCCTGATCCAGCGTGCCAACCAGCCGCACCTCAAACACCTCGACGCGCTGGCCATCGACCACCACATAGCCCTTGAGCAGCTGACTACCCGGGATGGCGGGATCCCCATCAAGCAGCTCGTATTTGACGGTTTGGCCGAGGGCTGTGAGCGCCGGTTGCTGGCTGCCATCGGCAAACGCCACCTCCACCACCCGATCCGACCCTGCCTGCACGTCGAAGTGACCGGTTTGACTCAGACTGTTGCTGCCGGTGAGGTCCCCTTCATCCAGAGACACGCCTTTGCCCGGGATAAAGCTCGGCGCCTTGCCATCCGCGATGGTGAGCGGCAGCGTGGTACCGATGCGATCGCCATCCTTGTCGGCCAGGGTGACCGCCAACGGCAGGTTGAGGGATTCGCTCCCCTTGTGATCCAGCTCACCCGTGAGGGTCACCTTGGCGTTCACACTCCAGTTGCCATTGTTATCGACCAAGCTCAGCTCGGCGCGCAGGATCTCGCGACCATCTGTCGTGGTGCCAACCAGCTGGCCGTTGGCGTCGAGGGAGAAACTGATCGGGCTGCCATGGCTGGTGAGCCCAGTCAGGGTGCTCTGGATGGTGGCGATATCAAAACCGAGAGATGCAGGATCAAGGGCATCGCTGCCGTGGGTCACCGTGAAACTCATGTTGCTGACCGCAGCCGCCTCCCCTTGCGCCATCTCGGTGATGGCGGTGCCGCTGACGGCGGAGATGGTCGGGTTGGCGCCATCACCTACCGCCACGGTGATAGTGGAGGAGACCTTGTCGCCATCGCTGTCGAGCAGGGTAAAGCCCGCCTTGAGCAGGCTGTCGGCACTGCCCTGATCCAGCGGTTGATGGAGGGTAAAGCTGTATTTGCCATCGTTGCCAAAGGTCAGCTCAAACACCAATTTGCCATCTGGGGTACGTCCCTCGATACGATGATCGGCCACCGCGATCGTCACAGCCTGCTTGCCCGAGGTGAACCCTTGCAGTCCTGGCTGGTTGGCATCGAAGGTGATGCTGGCCAGCGGATCGCTGCCCGCGGTGATGGTCAAATCACCGTTAAGGGTCTGCTCCTGCTGCCAGTTGCTATCTTCCGTGAGCGTCAGGGAGACAGGATCGACCTGCGGCAAGGCACCATCGGTAATGGTGATATTGAGGGTGCCGAGGTTGCTCTTGTCGCCGTCAAAATCGGTGCCCTGTACCTTCAGGCCAAGGTTGAGGCTGTTGGTCGCTTCCGGCTCGTCAAACACGCCGGTCAGGGAGACGCTGTACTTGCCATCCAGCCCGATGGTGACGGTGAGGATCGCCTTGCCCTGCCAATCCTTGAGGGTCAGCTGGTTACCCTGCACCTCATAACTGGTGGGATGCCCCTGGCTGGTGAGCCCAGCGAGCGCTGGTTGGCTCGCCTCAAAGTTGAGGGAGACCAGACGATCGCTGCCCACCGTCACCGGCAGTTGACCATCGATGCGCTGGTTGCCCCCTTCCTGCAGCGAAACGCCTTTGTCGAGACCAAGCGAAGGATCACTGCCGTCGTTGATGGTCAGAGTCAGGTCGGCGCTGGTGGTGTCGCCATCGATCTCTTTGGCACTCACCTGCAACCCCAGCGAGAGGCTGTCGCTACCCTGATGATCGAGCGGGCCGGTAAGGGTGACCACCACCCGCCCAGCCAGATCGCTGCCCTGCTGCTGCGCATTCAATTCGGCGCGCAGCACCTCCACCCGTTGGCCACTGCCATCTAGGTAGTAACCCACCAAGGTGCGATCATCGGCAAATTCAAAGGTCAGCGGATGACCATCGCTGGCAAGACCCGAGCCGTTGAGGGTAGTCAGGGTACTGTTCTGATTACTGAACACCAGCGAATCCACCAACAAAGGATCGACACCGTGTTTGACTACAAAACGGCTCTCACCCACTACGGCAGCACCGTTAATAAAGGCATCTTCGGTCAGGGTAATGGGCGGGAGATCAACGTCAAAGTTGGGCGGATTGCTGTCCACCAGATTGATCACCAGCGGCGCCTTCACCAGATCGCCGTCGCTGTCGCGATATTCGAGGTTGAACGGCAGGCGCAACACGTCCTGACCGTGATCCAGGCTTTGACTCCAGACGATGCGGTAACTTCCGTCATTGTTGAGGGTCAGGGTGAAGACAGTCGCCCCACCAGCACTGGCGGTCAGGGTCTGACCGTTGATGGTGTAGCCAAGGGGCGCGCCATGGCTGACGAGCCCCAGCCCTTCCAAGGCACTCTGATCAGCGGCGAACTGGACTTGCAGATTGCCATCCTGGCCAGCACCGGTATTTAGACTGCCGATCGCGGTGATCGGGCCATCGGCCAATCCGGCTTCGGAGAGCGTCAGGGTTTCGCTCTGACCAATCAGCGGTGCCCCATCGCTGGCGCTGTTGCCCGCCAGATCGGTGACACTGGCACGCACTTCAAAGGATTGATTGATACCGGAGAGATCAAGACCTGATACCTGCCAGCGGCCATCGGCCCCCACCTGTGCCGAGGTGGTCAACAGCGGCTGGCCATTGCTGTCAACAAGTGTGATGGTGACACTCTGACCCGCTTCCACATTGCTGGTGGAACCGCTCAGGGTGGTGCTGCTGTTGCCAAACAGGGCAGTGGTATCGAGATCATCGATGTCGATAGATGCCTGAGTATCGACATTGATAACGAGGGTATCGCTGGCGCGGTTGCCGGCAATATCCACGGAATTGACCTGAAACTGGTACTGGCCATCGGCCAGGGTCTGCGGCAGCTGATATTGCCAGTTACCGGCGGCATCCACCGTCAGGACGGTGAGCACGCTACCGCCAAGGCTCAGGGTCACGGTGGCGCCGGGCTCCCCCTTCCCTTGCAGCAGCGGGGTATTGTCGCGGGTCAGATCATCGGTCTGACTGGCGCCGGTGTCGCTCTCATCGGCGAGATCGAGGGTAATGGTGGTGATGGTATCGAGCAGAGTCTGTCCGGTATCGCTGGCGTTGTTGCCCGCCTGATCCTGGGTATTGGCCACAATCTGCAACGGGCCATCCACCAGCTTGCCGGTCACATCGCCAAAATTGGCTTCCCACACCAGGCCGGGCAGCACCACTGTCGTCACCGTCAGTGAATTTCCCGTCTGATCGATAAGGGTCACAGTGACTGGCTGGCCTACCTCCACATCATCCACCACACCACGAATGATGACGCCAGCCGCTTCATCGGCGTTGATAATGTTGTCGCTGGTTTGGGGCTCGGTGATGATGATGGCGGCAAAGAAATCGCGCTCTTCGGAAAACAGCAGCTCATCGCCCACAGGTTGCACCGTATGGTCGGTATCAAAACCGGCCTCGGCCAGGGTGGCGTCATTGGTACGATCGACCACCACAAATCCACCCGAGCTGGAACCGGCTACACCACCGATATTGCCCGCAGCGGCTGCGTTACCGGCGGCGGTCTCCTGGAACAATTCGGTCGGGTCAATACCCTGACGGATCGCCTCTTGCAATGAGGCCAGTTCCGGATCGGCCGGTTGCCCATCAGCAGCAGGCGTGACGGGCTCAGGTTTGGCGGCCGTTTCTTGCACGCCAGCAGGATCACTGCCCGGCTCGGCTAGCTGAAAATTGCTCCCTTGAACGGATTGCAGGCGATCCCCCGGCTGCAGCGCCATCCCCACCTTTGCTCGCATGACAGATCCATCTGCACTGATGACAAACACGGAGCCCTCGAGTTGGGTGATCACCGTGGACTTTTCAATTTGCAACTCTGCCATACAACCTCCAGCAAAACCTTAACCACCAACATCAGTACCTACAGGGTACTTGTCTGTTCAATAATCATACCGCACCAGACTAAGTGGGTCTTTTCGCTATTTTCGACAATGATTGCCATAAAATGGCCATAACTTACAAGATTGTGCATCTAACAGGCCTTTTTAAATGAAATGAGATTTGGATGACCCCAATTGCATCACCTTTATTAACAGGTCTATCAGACTCCATGTGACCATTTCTGTCGTTTGACGATAAATCCACTGCAGCTTCAATAAATGGATCATAATCCGAAGGTCGAAAGCTCACAGCACGACACCGAGAATTTGCATATTCAGTCAATTATCAGCATAAGTCATTGCCAGAATCTGTGAACAATAGGACAGCAATCCAGCTCAGCTGGCAAAATTGCCAGTACGTAACTGTATCGATCAAACGCCTGCCATCTAATGCTCTGCAGTTAACAAGAAGTTGAGTTTCCATAAAATTTAATCCAGATCTCATTTCAGCGATCAATCCTGTGCACCAATTGATCTGGCACAACTCTCCCTCCGATAAATCATCATTAAATTTACCTATTTGTTAGGGTAACCCTCGAGCAATCATATATTGCGCGGTTTTATTCACCCGCAAGCGAATGTCTGCCCACCCCGCCCGACGGGGAGAAGATCCACACCAAGATGGAACGGGTCAGACGAGACCAAAACATTTATCTGGGAGTGATAAACGTGGGTTCACAACACAGGCATATCAATCTGGGCCTCGCCGCCCTGCTGCTGACCAGCTGGCTTGGCGCCAGCGGCTGGGCACAGGCTGATGACGCAACCACCAAGGGCAAGATAGAGGCGCGCAGCGAGCTGTTCGCCAAGGATCACGCCGATCAGTTCACCAGCTGGAAAGGTACCAGCGAGAGCCGCGAGCGCACCGACGCCTTGGCGGAAGATCCCCAGATGGTGGTGCTCTGGGCCGGCTACCCCTTCTCCAAGGATTACAACAAGCCGCGCGGCCACTTCTATGCGCTGACCGACGTGCGGGAAACCCTGCGCACCGGCGCCCCCAAGACTGCCGAAGACGGTCCGCTGCCCATGGCCTGCTGGAGCTGCAAAGGCCCGGACGTGGCCCGCGTCATCGACGAGAAGGGTGAGGATGGCTACTTCAAGGGGATGTGGGCAAAAGGCGGACCGGAAATCGTCAACACCATCGGCTGCGCCGACTGCCACGACACCGCCTCGAAAGAGTTCAAGGAGGGGAAACCCGCCCTGCACCTCTCCCGTCCCTATGCCGACCGGGCCATGACCGCCATCGGCAAGCCATTCAAGGAGCAGGGGCGCTTCGATCAGCAGTCTCAGGTGTGCGGCCAGTGCCACGTGGAGTACTACTTCAGCGGCCCCACCAAGGCGGTGAAATTCCCCTGGGACAAGGGCACCACAGTGGAGCAGATGGAGCAGTATTACGATGAAATAGGCTTTGCCGACTGGACCCATGCCCTCTCCAAGACCCCCATGCTCAAAGCCCAGCACCCCGAGTACGAGACCTGGCGCGCCGGCATTCACGGCCAGAACAACGTCGCCTGCGTCGACTGCCACATGCCCAAGGTGCAGAACGAGCAAGGCAAGGTCTACACCGACCACAAGGTAGGCAACCCCTTCGATCGCTTCGACCAGACCTGCCGCAACTGCCACACCCAGAGCAAGGAGATGCTGCAAGGGGTGGTCAAGCAGCGCAAGGACGCCGTCACCGAGATCAAGCTCAAAGTCGAGAAGCAGCTGGTGCACGCCCACTTTGAAGCCAAGGCCGCCTGGGATGCCGGCGCCACCGAGGCCGAGATGAAGGACATTCTGCAGGACATCCGTCACGCCCAATGGCGCTGGGACTTCTCCATCGCCTCCCACGGGGTGCAGATGCACGCCCCGGAAGTGGCGCTGCGCATGCTGGGAACCGCCCTGGACAAAGCCGCCGACGCCCGCACCAAGCTGGCACGCCTGCTGGCCGCCAAGGGGATCAGCCACGAGATCGCCATTCCTGACATCTCCAGCAAGGAGAAGGCCCAGGCCGCTCTTGGCATGGACATGAAGCAGATGAACGCGGACAAGGCCCAGTTCCTCAAGACCACAGTGCCCGCCTGGGAAGCCGAGGCCAAAGCGGCCGGACGACTGGCGCAGTAATGGAGCGGGCGGGCACTGCGGTGCCCGCCACGGATGGAGGCTTCCTATGGGTGATTTAACAATGGATTTCTTACGACTGATGCTGATGGCAGCCATGCTGCTCACCAGCCTGCAGGGTCAGGCGGCCGAGCCGGCAGCAGCCCCTGTACCAGCTACACATGAGGTGGAATTTTTACGCAATCCCGACAAGGCCTGCACCGACTGTCACAAGGAGCAGAGCGAGGGAATGCACGGCAAGCATGGTCAGGCGACCAATCCCAACAACCTCAAGCCGGTGACCTGCACCAACTGCCACGGCCAGCCCTCCCCCCAGCACCGGGAAGGGGTCAAGGATGTGATGCGCTTCAGCCACAGCCTGAAGGATAAAGAGAGCATCAAGCTTTATCCCATCAGCGAGCAGAATGGAGTCTGCATGAGCTGCCACGAGCCCAAACCACTGCGCGAGGCGCTCTGGGCCCACGACGTGCACGCCACCAAGCTCACCTGCACCAGCTGCCACCAGTTGCATCCGGCCAAGGAGCCCATGGTGGGGCTACCGGAGAAGTCCCGCATCAAGCTCTGCGTCGACTGCCACAGCAAGCAGCATGAGGCCAGCAAGGCCCGGCAGGAGCAGTCCAAACCGGCTACCGGCAAGGAGGCATCATGAGCTGCTCTCGCCGTGACTTTATGGCGGGCATGGGCGCGGGGGCCCTTATCATGATGACGGGGCCGACTCGCTCCCTTGCTACCCCCCTTGCCCACAGCCAGACCATCGACGGGATACGCTATGGCATGATCCACGATGAGACGGCCTGCATCGGCTGCACCGCCTGCATGGATGCCTGCCGGGAGGTGAATCAGGTGCCACAAGGGGTCTCGCGCCTCGAGATCATCCGATCAGGCCCGGTCGGTGAATTTCCCGACGCCGAGTACCGCTTCTTTCGCAAGTCCTGCCAGCACTGCGACAACGCCCCCTGCGTGCATGTCTGCCCCACCGGCGCCTCCCATATCCGCAAGAAGGATGGCATCGTCGACGTCGACGCGGATCTCTGCGTCGGCTGCATGTATTGCCTCGCCGCCTGCCCCTATCAGGTGCGCTTCATCAACCCTGTGACCCGAGTGGCAGACAAGTGCGACTTTTGCCGCAAGACCAACCTGGCGGCGGGCAAGGAGCCGGCCTGCGTGGAATCCTGCCCCACCAAGGCGCTGGTGTTCGGTAATCTGGATGATCCGGACAGCCCCATTGCCCAACGGCTGGTGAAAGAGACCACCTATCGCTACAAGCAGGCACTCGGCACCTCGCCCAAGATGTACCGCGTGCCCAAAGGGGAGATAACGTCATGACCATACAAGACGCATTTCACTTCCCTTCCCTTGTCTGGGACTGGCCCATCGCTATCTATCTCTTTCTGCTCGGCATCTCCGCCGGGGCCACCACCCTCTCGGTGCTGCTGCGCAGCAAGGGGGCCGGCAGCGAGAGCGGCATCATCAAGGCAACCGCCATTCTGGCGCCAGCGAGCGTGATATTGGGGCTGCTCATCCTTATCTTCCATCTGGCCCGCCCTTGGACCTTCTGGAAGCTGATGTTCCACTATCAGTTCGACTCCGTGATGTCGATGGGGGTCATGCTGTTTCAGCTCTATATGGCGGTACTGTTCGCCTGGCTGGCGGTGGTGTTTCGCGCCGAGATCGAGACATTGCGCGGCAGGTTGCTGCAAGAGAAGTTCGCTTTTGTGGATGGGCTGATTGGCTGGCTCGCCCGCATCGAGCGGCTGCTGGCGCCGCTCTTGCTGCTGCTTGCCGTGCTGCTAGGGGCCTACACTGGCTTTCTGCTCTCGGCACTCAAGACCTATCCGCTCTTGAACAACCCGGTGCTGCCGGTGTTGTTTCTGGTCTCGGGCATCAGCTCAGGTATCGCCTCCACCATCTTGCTGGCGGTGACGATCTTCAAGGAGAACCATCACAGCCAGGGGGTGAGCTTTGTCCATCGCTTCGAGCGACCTGTGCTGGCGGTGGAGGTGTTGCTGCTGGTCTGCTTCTTTACCGGCCTCTACTTCGGTGGCGGCCAGAAAGAGGTGGCGATGTGGGCGGCCATCGGCAGTGGCTTCTGGGCTCAGGTGTTCTGGCTCGGGGTGGTGGGCATCGGCATGCTGCTGCCCCAGCTGCTGGCTCTGCTGACCCCGGCGCCCCTGCGGGAGCGAAACGGCCATCTGGTGCTGGTCTGCAGCCTGACACTGGTGGGGATCCTGCTGCTGCGCTACTTCGTGCTTTATGCCGGCCAGATGACGGTAGTTTAAAGATATGATCACCAGCACCAGCCGCCCTTCGGGTGACTGGCGCTGGTTTGTTGCTGGCCCAATGAATTTCTGGTGATGCCAGACACGCTGCTTGGCAATGTTCCCCGCCAAAGGGAGACAACGCGGCGTGTGTGTCATGACATGAATGACATCAAAGATTGAACCGGAGGTTATGTGCTGGCGGAGCTCGGCTATCTCTCACTGTTGCTGGCGGCGGCACTCTCCTTGCTGCAGGGCACCCTGCCCTGGCTGGGATTACGGCTCGCCTCCCCGACCCTGCTGCGCAGCGCCACGCCGCTGGCGCTGATCAATGCCGTCCTGCTATTGGCCGCCCTGCTGCTGCTCGCCAGCTGCTTTGGCCAAGATGATTTCACCGTCAGCTATGTTGCCCAGCACGCCAACAGCGCCCTGCCCCTTGGCTTCAAACTGGCGGCCGTGTGGGGGGGCCACGAGGGCTCCATGCTGTTCTTCGTGTTTGCGCTGGGGCTGTGGGGCGCCCTGGTGGCCCTTTGTTCCAAGCGGGTCGATCCGCTGATCACAGCCCGGGTATTGGCCATCATGGGTCTGATCGTCGGGCTGTTCGGCCTCTATACCCTGATCTTCTCAAGCCCGTTTGACCGCCAATTCCCGGGGCCGCTGGAGGGGCGCGATCTCAACCCCATGCTGCAGGATATCGGCCTCATCATCCACCCGCCCCTGCTCTACCTCGGTTACGTCGGCTTTGCGGTCAACTTCGCCTTCGCCATGGCGGCGCTCCATTCGGGCAGACTGGATGGCGCCGTTGCCCACTGGAGCCGCCCCTGGGCGCTCGGCTCTTGGGTGTTTCTCACCGCCGGTATCGTGCTGGGCTCTTGGTGGGCCTATTACGAACTGGGCTGGGGCGGCTGGTGGTTCTGGGATCCGGTAGAAAACGCCTCCCTGCTGCCCTGGCTGCTCGGCACTGCATTGCTGCACGCTCTTGTCGTCTGCGAGAAGCGCGGTGCCTATGGTCACGCAGTGCTGTTGCTCTCCATCTTCACCTTCGCCTTGAGCCTGCTCGGCACCTTCGTGGTGCGCTCCGGAGTGCTCACCTCGGTGCACGCCTTTGCAGTCGACCCCAGCCGCGGCCTCACCCTCTTGTTACTGCTCGGCTTGCTATTGACCTGCGCCCTCACCCTGTTTGCCCTGCGCGCAGACATTCGCGCCCCCTATGCCCGCTTTGGCTTGCTGTCAAAAGAGGGGCTGCTCGGCGCCGCCATCCTGCTGCTCTGCGTGGCCTGCGCCAGCGTGCTGCTCGGCACCTTCTACCCCATGGTGTTCCAGTCGCTCCATCTGGGCTCGCTGTCGGTGGGCGCCCCCTATTTCAATACCATCTTCGTGCCGCTGGCCCTCTGCCTGATGGCACTGATGACCCAGCTGCCGCGCCTGCGCTGGCAGCAGCTTGCGCCACATTCCCGACTCAACGCTCTGTTGCCACCGCTGTTTGGCCTGCTTGGCGGCGGGCTCATTAGCCTTGCCTATCTGGAACAGGGATCGTTTTCCGGTAGCTGGAGCGGCATCCTCGCCAATATGGTGAGCCTCTGGCTGATGGTCAGCCTGTTGCTCCCGCTCTTGGAACCGACGTCGCTGCGCGAGTTCACCCTCAATCGGTTCGGCAGTTTGCTGGCCCACCTCGGGGTGGCGGTGTGCGCCCTCGGGATCAATCAGGTGAGCCACCACAGTCAGGAAGGAGGCACAGTGCTAAGTGCCAACCAACCCTACCAACTCGGCGCGTTCGAATTTCGCTATGAGGGGAGCGAGCCGGTGATCGGCCCCAACTATACCGCCGAGCGCATCACGCTTAGCGTGCACAAGAGCGGTAAAGAGGTGGCGCGGCTGACGCCTGAGCGGCGCCACTACAGCGTGCGCACCATGAACATGAACGAACCCGGCATCGCGTGGGGAATGTTCGGCGATCTCTACGTGGTGCTGGGTGAGAAGATGGGGCCAGATGCCTATGCCATGCGGCTGCACTACAAGCCGCTGGTGCGCTGGATCTGGCTCGGCGGCCTGTTGATGATGGCAGGCGGCGCCCTGCGTCTGCTCGCCCGTCGCCCTTTGCTAGCCTCCCGTTCCGTTGCGGTTGGCACCACCCATCCCCGGCTCGAACAGGAGGCGTTATGAGATCCCGCCTGCGCCTCTTTGTTCCACTGCTGCTGACCCTGAGCCTCGGCATCCTGCTCTGGCTCGGCCTTGGCAACAATCCCTACAGCCAGGATGACGCGACGCTCGGACGTACCCTGCCTGCGTGGCAGAGCGACAATCTGCTGGACGGGAGTCCGCTCCAGACCGCCAGCCTCAAGGGGGAGCCCTTTGTGCTTAACGTCTGGGCCAGCTGGTGCGTCAACTGCCGCGCCGAGCATCCGTTGCTCAGCGAGCTCGCGGGCACAGTGCCCCTCTATGGTCTCAACTACAGGGACAAGGGGGATGCGGCCCGCGCCTGGCTTATCCAGGCGGGCAACCCCTATCGTGCCGTGCTGGCCGACCCTGACGGCAAACTGGCCCTTGAGCTCGGCGTCTACGGCACGCCGGAGACCTATCTGTTTGATGCCGATGGCACCCTGCTAGCCCGCCATACCGGCGAGCTTACCAAAGGGATCTGGCAACGCCAGTTTGCCCCCCTGTTCGACAAGGCGCGAACTGACGCGCAAATGAAGGCCGCCACAACGGCACCCGCAATTACGCCATCTATTGCGCCGTCTATTGCAATATCAGCTCTGGAGACACAGCCATGATGCGCCGTTCTCTTGCCTGCACCCTGCTGGCCCTCGGCATGCTGCTGAGTGCAACGGCATTTGCCAGCGGGGTCGATACCTATCAGTTTCGCCACCCCGAGCAGCAGACCCGCGCTCAGGAAGTGGCCCGCGCCCTGCGCTGCCCTCAGTGCCAGAACCAGAATCTGGTGGAGTCCAACTCCCCCATCGCGCGGGATCTGCGGCTAGAGGTCTACCGCTGGGTGGACGAGGGACAGAGCGACGAGCAGGTTATCGCCCGCATGACGGAGCGCTTCGGCGATTTCGTCCGCTACGATCCCCCCTTCAAGGCCAGCACGGCGCTACTGTGGGGCGGTCCCCTGCTGCTGTTGGGGCTGGCGCTGTTGATCCTGTCTCGCCGCCTGACGCGCACAAAGGTGCAACCCATCCCTGCCGTTAAGGCCATCGTTGAGGCCCCCCCTCAGCCCGCCGCCGATCCGCGCAGCGAATTGAATTTGCTGATCATGCACGGGGAGCAGGCAGGCCTCTCCCCCGACCAACCGCTATACGGGGAGCTGAGCGCCGCCCGCCTGGCCAACGCCATCCCGGCGGCTGAGCTGGCCCTGCGAGCGCAACTGGCCAGCCAGCGTGACAATCGCGGCCGCAATAACCAGCACGGGCGGGCCTTGTTGCTGCTTGGCCTCCTGGCCATCGCGGCCGTTGCCGCTGTGTATTTCAGCAGCGGCCGCTATCAGGCATGGCAGGATTATGCATCCCGTCCCGATCCGCTGGCGGGGTTGAGCCCGCGGGCTCTGCAGGACAAGGAGCTGGGGAGTCTGCATCAGAAGCTTCAGCGCAGCCCCGCCGACCTCGACAGCTGGGCGGCGCTCGGCCAGCTCTATCTCTATCGGGGTGAATATGACAACGCCCTGCTCGCCTACCAACGTCTCGCTCTGCTGGAGGGGGGCGCCAGCGCGGCGACTCAAGCCGCCCAAGCCACTGTGCTCTACTATCAGGCGGGCCAGCAGCTGACTCCCGAGGCAACCCGCCTGCTGGAGAGCGCCCTCAAGCAGGACGCGGGGGAAGTGAGCGCCCTGATGCTGCTCGCCTCCGATCACTTCCTGCATGGCCGCTACAGCCAGGCCATTGCCCTGTGGCAGCAACTGCTCGATGGCGAGCGCCCTCGCATCAATCGGGCCGCGCTGATTGAGGCGATCCAGACGGCAAGCATAATGGGCGGGTAACCCCTTGATTAAAGGAGGGTAATCGTGGTGATATGGCGCCGCGACCACGCAAGTGGCTCAGCACTCTCTTTCAATAGACAAGGATGTCTGGATGCAACTCACCCTGTTAAACGACTCGGGTAAATTCGATGGGCTCGATGACACCATTAGGCACGTTTTTGCCGAGACGGCGCACAAATTGAATGCCTTGTTCGATCTCTCCCAACTGGATGTCACCTTCAGCCCTTTTGCCGAGGGGGATGCTCCCGATTCGGGTATCGGTGGCTGGGCCATCAACATGTATCGAATAGAACTCCAGCTTGATCTGGAACGGCCTGATATCAAAGAGGTGATCATCACAGAATTGCCTGCCGTGCTGGCCCACGAAGTCCACCATATCGTGCAAAAGAAGAACAAGGTGGAAGCAGAAACACTGGCCGAAAACCTGATTTTTGAAGGACTGGCCTGCTACTTTGAGCAGAGGTTCAATGGTGGCACCCTCCCCTCGCTGTTCAAGGAGTCTCATCACCATGACTGGCAATCGCTCCTGGCAGAGATGACGCCCCATCTATCCAGCAAGCAGTTCAACTATTTAGACTTTTTTTACTGCCGTGATAACCGGCCATTTCCCAAATATGCCGGTTACTGGGTGGGGTTCAATCTGGTGACCAACTATCTGGCCAAAAATGGACTGAATGAAATAGAGGTCATGGGTCTACCCGCCGAAGCGTATTTCAATTAACACGCCTTCATACTGTTCGTGGCTATCACAGAGCCCAAATCCGGAGAGAAGATCATGATCCCCATTCGCTGCAAGGCCGTATCCGGCGTTGCCCTTACCACTGTCGATGGCGAAACCAGATTGCTGGTGATGAAACGGGTCAAGGGAGGCTTCTGGTGCCATGTGGCGGGCACGGTGGAGGCGGGTGAAACCGGCTGGCAGACCATTATTCGGGAGTTTGGCGAAGAGACGGGGATCAAGGTCACCGAGCTCTACAACGGCCAGTATCTGGAGCAGTTTTACGAGGCGAGCTTGAATACGGTGGAGGTGGTGCCGGTCTTTGTGGTCTATTGCCCGCCCAATCAGGCGGTGACCCTCAACGACGAGCACACCGAATATCGCTGGTGTTCCCTGGCCGAGGCCAAGGCGCTGGTGAGTTTCCCCGGCCAGAAGGCGCTCTACGACCATATCTGGCACCACTTTGTCGACAACGCCCCCTCTCCCCTGATGCGGGTTGATATCTGCTGACTGCGCACAACTTCCCCCTGTAAATGCAACACGCCCCCGGATGGGGGCGTGTTGCATCTAAAGCCAGCCAAGCGCTTTTGTTAGCCCAAGCAGATGGCCTACGGCCGCTCGCCAGCGGCCAGACGGCGGTTGATATCGGCGATAACCGGGGCTATATCCGCCAGAGTGTCGATGACATAGTGAGCCCCCGCCGCCCGCAGTTTGGCCTCGGCCGGTGCGCGCCGGGCGGCGATCTCCGCCTCGCTCATGGCGGCAAACTCTTCCCAAGTGGCACCAAATTCGTTGCCGGAAACCGACAATCCCACCGTCCACATGCCCGCGCTAAGCCCTTCGCTGATACCCGGTACGGCGTCATCCACCTTGATGCAGCGATGCACCGCGCTCACTCCCAGCTCAATTACGTTGGCCAGCGCCATCCAGGGACCGGGGCGACCACCAGCCTTGAGGTCATCGGTGGCGACCCAGTGATCCGGGCGATAGCCGTGATCGGCCGCGGCTGGCACCAGCGCCTCCATCACCGGACGGGGGTAACCGGAGCAGGAGCCGATTTTCATCCCCTGCACCCGCAGAGCATCCAGCACCGGCAACACGCCGGGGATGGGAGCGGCAAAGCGGGTCACGGCGGCAATCTGCAGCGGCATAAAGGTGTGATAAAGGTGGTCCACCTCGGCGTGGCTCATGGGGTGGCCAAAGCGAGCCTGCCAGCGCGCATCCACCGAGGGCAGACGGCCCAGCGCGGCGATATGATCCCACTTGCCAAGGCCCATGGGCTGGCGTGCTTCGTCCAGGGTCACAGCAAAGTCATAGGCGCGGGCGAAGGCCTCGACAAAGATGGAGGTGGGGGCGAAGGAGCCGAAATCGACGACGGTACCGGCCCAGTCGAGGATCAGCGCCTCCACGTCGGTGGTCGGGTGAATGGCAATCTGCAAGTCAGTCATGGTGGTGTTCCTGTTTCGGTGAAAGTGCGATCTCGCCCAATGCGCGATCGAGAATGGTGATGGCGCGCACCAGATCGGCGCGGGTGATATTGAGCGGTGGCGAGAGCTGGATAACGTTCCCTTGGGAGACCTTGAAGCTGAGCCCCAGCTCCAGACAGCGGTAGAGCAGCCGCTCGGCGGCTTGGCTATTGCGGGCGCGACTCTGATGATCGACCACCAGATCGAGCGCCCAAAGCATACCGATACCGCGCACCTGCCCGATCAGCGGGTGACGTTCGGCCAACTTGCCGAGCTCGGCCGCCATAAAACGGCCATCCTCCTGCGCTTTTGCCAGCAACCCCTCTTCGCGGATGGTCGCGATGGTCGCGAGCGCCGCCGCGCAGCCGATAGGGCTCTTCTCGTGGGTGTAGTGACCGAGTGAAATAGCTGCGGCCTGATTGAACCGGTCGCGGGTGATGAGCGCTGCAAACGGCACCACCCCGCCCCCCAGCCCCTTGCCCAGACAGATGATGTCGGGCTCGATGCCGAACTCTTCAAAGCTGAACCAGTGGCCGGTGCGCCCCAGGGCATTGGGGATCTCGTCGACGATCAACAACACCTTGTGGCGATCGCAGATCTCCCGCACCCGCTGCCAGTAGGCCTTCGAGGGCACCTGCACATCGGTGTTGCGGATAGGTTCGGCGATAAAGGCGCCTATTCCTCCCTCCTTCTCGATGACGTACTCCAGATAATCGGCGTAGTGCACATCATCCCCCTCCCCGCGATACCAGACGCCGCGATATCGGGTGGGCGGCGGGATGCGCTCCACGCCGGCTATCAAGGGGCCCATGCCGGCGCGAAAACAGGCCTCGCCGCCGACCGAGATGGCATCGAGGGAGGCGCCATGAAAGGCATCCCAGAGGGACACCACCTTGCTGTTGCCGGTGATGAAACGGGCGAGCTTCAGGGCAATCCCCACCACCTCGCTGCCGCCGGGGGCAAACAGCACTCGGTTGAGATCGCCCGGGGCCAGTTCAGCCAGGGTGCGGGCACAGTCAATGGCAACCTGATGGGTATAGCGGCGGGGCGCGAACGGCAGATCGGCGAGTTGCTGCTGCACCGCGGCCACCACCCTGGGGTGACCGTGACCCAGCTGATGAACGCTGTTGCCGTGAAAATCGAGGTAACGCTTGCCCGATACACTGGTCAACCAGCTCCCCTGCGCGCACTCAAGCAGATCCAGACAGGGGGTGGAGAGCGCCTGATGGAGGAAATAGCGGCTATCCTCCGCCAATCCGGCCTGTACATCTTCGCTCTGGTCAGCCCACCAGCGCGCCCGCCCCTCGCCGAGGTTGATATCCCCTTCGCTATCGGCGCGGCCGCTACCGTGCAGCTTATGGTCATGCAAATCGCGGCCACGCAGATCACGACCCTGAGCCAGCATGCTGGTCATCGCGCGTCCCCTTGCCAGTAGCAGGCGCTGGCCATGGCGGCGAGCAGATCGCGTACCCGCCCTGGGGTCACATCGCCGATATTGCCGATACGGAAGCAATCGGCTTGGGAGACCTTGCCCGGGTAGATGACAAAGCCCTGCGCCTTGAGCCGCTGGTAGAAGTCAGCGAAGCGGTAGTCAGGGTGGGTCGGAGAGTAGAAGGCGGTGATGATGGGAGACTGCCACTGCTCGGGCAGCAGCGGCGCAAAGCCGAGGGCAGCCATGCCATCCACCAAGGTGCGCTGATTCTCGCTGTAGCGCTGATGGCGGGCGGCAATGCCCCCCTCCTCTTCCAGCTCGCGCAGGGCCTGGGCAAAGGCAAGCACGGTATGGGTGGGCGAGGTAAAGCGCCACTTGCCCCCCTGCAACTCCATGGTCTGCCACTGGGCGTGCAGGTCGAGGGAGACCGAGCGAGCACGACCGGCGCAGGCCGTCAGTGCGGCGCGGCGGGCGATGACAAAGCCAAAACCCGGCACCCCCTGAATGCACTTGTTGGCCGAGCTGATAAGAAACTCGATGCCAAGGCGTCCCATATCGATGGGGATACCGCCAAAGCTGCTCATGGCATCGACGATCAGGCGAATACCGCGGCGCTGGCAGAGCTCGGCCACCTCGTCGAGCGGGTTGAGCATGCCGGTGGTGGTCTCGCAGTGCACCATGGCCAAGTGGGTGATCTCGGGGTGGCGCCTCAGCATCGCCTCGATGGTGGCGGGTTCGGGGCGGGTGGTCTCGCCACAGTCCAACTCGAGGTGGCGCAGGCCAAGGCAGCGTGCCATCTCCCCCATGCGGGCACCGTAAGCGCCGTTGTTGATGATCAGCAGACACTCATCGACGCCTATCGCCGAGCCCAGCACGCTCTCCACCACATAGCTGCCACTCCCCTGCAGCAAGACGACGCTGTAGTCACTTTGATATTCCGGGCCAGTGGCGAGGCGCACCAGCTCGCGGCGGATGGGCTCCACCACCCCCTGGTTATAGTCCGCATCCCAGGTACAGCTGTCTTGCAGCATGGCGGCACGCACAGTGGCGGTGGTCGAGAGGGGGCCCGGGGTCAGCAGCAGGTAATCGACGGCGGCAGGGGCCGCAGGAATATGGGTCATGACTTCGCTCCTTTTTGGTATATACCAGAATGAGCGCATTGTGGGTAACTGCCCCGCCAAGGTCAAAGGGGTGGCGCTACGTGCAACAAAAAATTCATTTTCAGCGCCGGGATCGCGATAATCTAGGAAGCCTGAACAACAGGGGCGATTCTGGTATCTACCAACGCATGTTGATGTTGCCGTGTAACGACCGAGCAGATGACCTGCCCTGTGCCCAGCCTATTGCCCAACTCATTGCACAACTTATTGCAAAACCAGGGATTTTCATGAGCAAACCCCAATATCTGCAGATCAAGGATGCCCTCGCTAACCAGATCCTGGCGGGGGGTCTGGCCCCCAACGACAAGCTCCCCTCCGAGCGGCTGCTGGGTGAACTCTATGGCACCACAAGGGTCACCATCCGCGAGGCGCTGGTGCAGCTGGAGGCGAACGGCCTTATCTATCGGGAGGATCGCCGCGGCTGGTTCGTCACCCCGCCGCGCTTTCGCTTGAACCCCAGACGCACCTCCAACTTTCACCAGATAGTGCGGGAGCAAGGGGGTGAACCGCACACCGAGCTGCTGGAGAAAAGCCGCCAGGCGGTGCCGCCCGCGTTGATGGCGCAACTGCAGCTCAAGCCGTTCGACAGCCTCTTTTTGCTCAAGCGACTGCGCTATGCCAACGGGCGCGCCATCTGCTACTGCGAGAACCACTGCCTGCCAGAGCGGGTCCCGGGCCTGCTGGAGCTGGATCTCAACGGCAGCCTGACCGAGATCTATCAGGCCCATTACGATCTTCACTACGCCCGCATGCAGGTGCGTTTCTTCCCCACCGCCCTGCCGGACGAGGTGGCCAAGGCGCTGGGAGCCACCGCCGGCCTGCCCGCCCTGCGCCTCGAGCGGCTCAACTTCGATCAGCACGGCCGGGTGCTCGACTTCGATCTGGAGTACTGGCGCCACGACAGCCTGGAGATCGAAGTGGATACCCAGGATTAGTCACGGATAAATCAGGAACGGCAAAACGTCACGGGGCTGTCACGGTCACGTCATAAAGATCCCCTAGCCTCTCTCTCGACCAATCTGGTTTATACCAAACCAATTTAACTGGAGAAGAGGATGAAACAGGGAACCCATCTGCTGGCCGCCGCCGTGCTGGCTGCCATGACCGCCCCGGCACTGGCCGCGACCGATCTCACCGTCTACACCGCCTTCGAACCGGAGCAGCTCAACGAGCTGAGAACCGCGTTCGAGCGCCAGCATCCGGACATCAACATCAAGTGGGTGCGTGACTCCACCGGCGTGGTCACCGCCCGCTTGCTGGCAGAAAAAGCCCAGCCCAAAGCGGATGTGGTATGGGGTCTGGCCGCCACCAGCCTGATGCAGCTCGATCAGCAGCAGATGCTCAATGCCTATGCACCGAAAGGACTGGACAAGCTCGACAGCCGCTTTCGCGACAGCAAGGCCGAGCCTCACTGGATCGGTCTGGACGCCTTCTTCAGCGCTATCTGCTTCAACAAGGTAGAGGCGGAAAAACAGGGGATCCCGGCCCCCACCAGCTGGGCCGACCTCACCAAGCCCATCTACAAGGGCAAGGTGATCATGCCCAACCCCAGCTCCTCCGGCACCGGTTACCTGAGCGTTGCTGGCTGGCTGCAGACCATGGGCGAGCAGCAGGGCTGGCAATTCATGAACGGCCTGCACCAGAACATCGACCGTTACACCCACTCGGGCTCCGCCCCCTGCAAGCTGGCCGCCAGCGGTGAAACGGTGATCGGTATCTCCTTCGACTTCCCGGCTACCAGCCTCAAGGCCAAGGGTGCCCCCATCGAGGTGGTGTTCCCGAAAGAGGGGTCGGGCTGGGATATGGAAGCCGCCGCCATCATCAAGGGCACTCCCAAGCTGGAAGCCGCCAAACAGCTGCTCGACTTTGCCGCCACCGAACAGGCCAATACCCTCTACAACAAGTCGTTCGCAGTGGTCGCCATTCCGGATGTGGCCAAACCCAGAGCCGGCTATCCCGCCAATATCAAAGGCCAGATGATCGACAACGACTTTGGCTGGGCTGCCCGCGAGCGCAACACCATCCTGGCCCAGTGGAGCGCCAGCTTCGACGGCAAGACCGAAGCCAAACAGTAAGCGTGAAGGGCGGCGGTTTGTTCACGCCAGACACACCGCTGCCAATAAACTGCCAGTCGAAGGCCAACAGCTGTTGGCCTTCGCTTTTTGGTTTTAACTTCCCGAGTTTGTATTGCCTTCAATTAGCGATGCTTAGTCCATCCACACAGGGCCCAACCACTTGCTGGTGACCCGATCTCATTTGACTGTCATCAAGCTGTCATCCCCCGATCACCTGACCGTCACACTTCACATGCAAACTGGTATATACCAAATCAGTAGCGAGTCGAACCATGGCCCAGCCCTATCTGGACATTCAACATCTCAACAAGCAGTTCGGTGCTTTTCAGGCCCTCAAGGGGATCTCTCTGACCATTGAGCCGGGGGAGTTTATCTGCTTTCTCGGCCCCTCCGGCTGCGGCAAAACCACCCTGCTCAGAGCCATCGCCGGGCTGGATCTAGCGGACAACGGCGAGATCTGGCAAGGAGGGCGCAATATCTCCCGCCTGCCGCCCCAGGAGCGCGATTTTGGCATCGTGTTTCAGTCCTATGCTCTCTTCCCCAACCTGACGGTGGCCCAGAACATCGCCTTCGGCCTTGAGAATCAGGGGCTGGCGCGGGATCTCATCAAGGAGCGAGTCGATCACTGGCTGGGGCTGGTGGATCTCACTGCCCAGTCCCACAAATACCCGAGCCAGATCTCTGGCGGCCAGCAGCAGCGGGTGGCGCTGGCCCGGGCGCTCGCCCTCTCCCCCGGCCTGCTGCTGCTGGACGAACCGCTCAGCGCGCTGGATGCGCTGGTACGCACCCACCTTCGCAGCGAGATCCGCGCCCTGCAGCAGCGCCTTGGCATCACCACCATCATGGTGACCCACGATCAGGAAGAGGCGCTGACCATGGCCGATCGCATCGTGGTGATGGAGGGCGGCCGCATCGTACAGGTGGGCACTCCGCAGGAGATCTACCACCAGCCTGCCAGCCGTTTCGTGGCAAGCTTTGTCGGTACCATGAACTTCCTCGAGACCCTGGTGCTGAGCCCCAATCAGGTGCGCCTCAACGAACAACCGCTGACACTTGCCAACCAGGCCGCGGCCGGCAGCAAATTGCAGGTGGCGATCCGCCCCGAGGCAATCACCCTGAGTGCGCCGAGCGAGCCGTATCTTGGGCAACATGGCGTTGAAGCAACCATCGATCAGGTGGAGTTTCTCGGCGCCGCTCAGCGCCTTATCTGTACCGCCGACACCTATCTGGGCCCACAGCAAATTCTGGTGGAACGCCCGACCCATGAGCTGCCCCGCCACGAACAGGGTGGCTGGCGCAGCGGCATGCGCTGCTCGCTGCACTGGCCCGCCGGGGCGATGCAGCTGTTTGAAGGAGAGCGCCCATGACAGCCCCCCTTGCGACCTCCTCCCTGCTGCCACCAGTGACAGCCCGGCAAGACTCTCGCTGGCAGCGGCTCTGTCGCGGCTGGAGCCGGGATCAGCTGCTGCAACTGATCCTGCTGGTGCTCGGCATCGCCCTGCTCACCGGCGGTCTGTTGCTGCCACTGCTCACCATGCTGCAAAAGAGTCTGCAGGATGAGAACGGCCTCTGGGTGGGCCTTGCCAACTTCAGCGCCTACTTCGACTCCCCTCATCTGGGGCGCACCATCGGCAACACCCTCTGGCTCGGGGTGCTGATCACCGCGCTGGTGGTGACCATCGCCTTTGGCTACGCCTATGCCCTCACCCGCACCTGTATGCCGGGCAAGAGCCTGTTTCGCCTCATCGGTTTGATCCCGCTCCTGATGCCCTCCCTGTTGCCCGCCATCAGTCTGGTCTACTGGTTTGGCAATCAGGGGATCGCCAAGGGGCTGCTCGGCGGCGAGAGCATCTACGGCCCCATCGGCATCGTCATTGGCCTTGGCTTCTGGTGCTTCCCCCACGCCCTGATGATCCTTATCACGGCGCTCGGCCAGAGCGATGCCCGCCTCTATGAAGCCTCCCGGGTGCTGGGCAGCAGCGGCTGGCGCACCTTTGTCACCGTCACCCTGCCTACCGCCCGTTATGGCCTGCTCAGCGCCGCCATCGCGGTCTTCACCCTTACCATCTGCGACTTTGGGGTAGCCAAGGTGATTGGCGGCCAGTACAGCGTGCTCGCTACCGATATCTACCGGCAGGTGATCGGAATGCAGAACTTCTCGCTGGGCGCCGTTGCCAGCGTCACCCTGCTGCTGCCGGCACTGTTGAGCTTTGCGCTGGAGCACAGGGTGCGCAGCAAGATGCAGGAGCAGAGCAGCACCAAGGCGGTGCCCTATCAGCCCAAACCCCATCGGCTGCGGGATCTGCTGGCGCTCGGTTGGTGCACGCTCTGGGCCCTGCTGTTTCTGGCGCTGGTGGGGATGGCGGTTTACGGATCCCTGGTGCAGTTCTGGCCCTACAACCTCGCTCTGACGCTGGATCACTATGCCTTTGACAGCAACAGCGTCTATGGCTGGCAGCCCTTTACCAACACCTTGCAACTGGGCCTCTATACCGCGCTGATCGGCACCGTGCTGGTGATGGTGCTGGCCTGGGCGCAGGAGAAGGGGCGCCACTTCGCGCCGCTGCGCCAATTGCTGCATCTGCTCGCCATGCTGTCGCTGGCGGTGCCCGGCATGGTGCTGGGGCTCGGTTACATCTTCTTTTTCAACGGCAATCCGCTCTTTGGCGGCCTATACGGCACCCTGCCGCTGATGGTGCTCTCCTGCGTCATCCACTACTACACGGTGGGCCATATGACGGCGCTGACCAGCCTCAAGCAACTGCCCAAGGAGCTGGAGCTGGTGGCCATCTCATTGCGCATTCCGCTCTGGAAGGCGTTCTGGCGGGTCACCCTGCCCGCCTCCCTGCCAGCGATCTTGGAGATCTTTATCTATCTGTTCGTCAACGCCATGACCACCACCTCGGCGGTGATCTTCCTCTATTCGAGCGACAGCGTGCTCGCCTCCATCGCCGTACTCAATATGGAGGATTCCGGCGATACAGCCGCGGCCGCCGCCATGGCCACCCTGATCCTGCTGGCCGCCGCCACCGCCAAGCTGCTCCAGCTCTTTTTGAGCCGCGCCCTGCTGGATCGCACCCAGCGCTGGCGCCACCAATAACCTTATCGAGGAGTCATCATGTCCACTCTCCCCTTCTGGCTGGCCGAAGCGCTCGCCGCCGAACAGTCCGCGCCCCCCATCCCCCTGGTCGGCAACCACGAGGCCGATGTCTGCATCGTCGGTGGCGGCTTTACCGGGCTGTGGAGCGCCATCGCCCTTAAACAGGCCGAACCGCACCTGCACGTCATAGTGCTGGAAAAAGATCGCTGCGGCAGCGGCGCCTCCGGGCGCAACGGCGGCTGCCTGCTCACCTGGTCGGCCAAGTACCTGACCTTAAAGCGTCTCTTTGGGGAAGATCAGGCTGCCTGGCTGGTGCAAAGATCCGAGCAGGCGGTGCACGAGATCGCCCGCTTCTGCGAACAGCACAATATTGAGGCACAGCTGAGGGTCGAGGGCACCTGCTACACAGCCACCAGCGAGGCCCAGCGCGGCCTGATGGAGCCGGTATTGCAGGAACTCAAGCGAGCCGACCTTAACCAGTGGCAGGCGATTGCGGAGGGTGAACTGGCGAGCCAGAGCGGCTCCCACGTTCATCTGGAGGGGCTCTACAGCGCCCACGCCGGTTCGGTGCAACCGGCACTGTTGGTGCGCGGCCTGCTGCGGGTGGCGCGGGAGCTGGGGGTCGAGGTCTATGAGCACTCCCCCATGCAGCGCCTTGAGGCGGGCCAGCCGGCACGGGTGCAAACGCCGCAGGGTGAGGTGCGTGCCCGCAAGGTGGTACTGGCCCTCAACAGCGCCATGGTGCAGCACTTTCGCGAGTTTCGCCGCAGCATAGTGCTGGTCTCTTCCGATATGGTGATCACCGACCCCGCGCCGGATGCACTGGCCGCCCAGCAGCTTGCGCACGGCCGCTCCGTGGTGGATGGCCGCACCTTTGTGCATTACTACCGCTCCACCCCGCAAGGGCGGCTGATGCTGGGCAAGGGGGGCAACACCTTCGCCTTTGCCAACCGCCATCTGGCCGAGTTTGATGCCCCCAGCCGTTATCTTGCCCCCCTCACCCGCACCCTGCGCCGCTTCTTTCCGGCGCTCAAAGAGGTGCCCATCGCCGCCAGCTGGTGCGGCGCCTCCGACCGCTCGGTAGATGGCCTCCCCTTCTTCGGCCACTGGCGAGGGCAGCCCAATATCGTCTATGGCCTCGGCTACTCCGGCAACGGAGTGGCGCAAAGCTGGATGGGTGGCCAGATCCTGGCGGCTTTGGTGCGCGATGAAGTGCGGGAAGAG
This sequence comes from Aeromonas sp. 75A, assembly GCF_051919425.1. Classification (NCBI taxonomy): domain Bacteria; kingdom Pseudomonadati; phylum Pseudomonadota; class Gammaproteobacteria; order Aeromonadales; family Aeromonadaceae; genus Aeromonas; species Aeromonas sp. 75A. The sequence goes on from NZ_JBQBES010000003.1 coordinate 37,697, forward strand.
GACAAGCCGTGGCGCGACTGTGCGCTGGTCAGCGGCCCGCGCGGCTATTTTCCGCCCGAACCCTTTCGCTGGCTGGGCGCCATGGCGGTGCGCAACGCCATCCGGCGCAAAGAGCGGGCGGAAGATGAGAACCGCCCGGTAGCCTGGTATGACAAACAACTGGCCAAACTTGCCGATGCGGCGGGCAAGGCGGATAAATAAGTTATTTCACTTGACCTTGATATTGCACCAGGCTCTAACGCTTGGCCTCTCAGGCGACCTCATCGTGGATGAGCTATCCACATCTTCATCGGCAATCATCCATAACAATGTGCTGACCAGAAGGTCAGCACATATATAGTTACAACACTAATTAAAAATTCACTGCGGCGTTAAATCTAATATCCCAGAGGTCAAGGTCCTGACGCCCGATACTGTAATAACCGGTGATAACTTCAAAACGCTGATGACGCTGAGGGGCTACCGCCAGTGCAATCCGTGCAGATCCACTCCACGGGGTCGTACTTTCCATTGTCAGATTTTCATTCAGGATCTGACCATCATTGGGACGCTCAATATCATAACGAACCCCAAGACGCAGGGCCGGTATAATTTGAACCCCATCGGTTGTGGTGAAAATACGACTGATATCCCCTGATGCTTCACTGGTGGCATATTCAAAAGAGTTTTCATTAACCCGCAATGTCACGTTATAAATCTGGTTTGCATAAGGCAATGAGCCTGTGTAATCAAACGCATCGGATTTATTGTGACTGTAAAAGAGGGCAAGCTTGGGCCGCAGCAGATATTCACCAACATCGTAGCCGCCGGTCAGGTTGGCTGAGATCAACCCGGTCGTTGTCTTGAAACTCCCTTTAAGTACATCGAGTTCGGTATCGTTATCAGTTCGTCCCCATGCAGCCCAGCCATCCAGCAGCCAGTGCGTATCTAGCCTATAGCCGCCATATGGCCCAACAAAGAAGCTGTCCCCCTCATTTCGTACCGAACTGCCAAACGTGCCAAGAGAGGTTTTGCTATTGGCAAATGCAATACCGCCCAGCCCGTCTTTACCAAGGGATCTGTGTATACCGATCAAAAAGCTGTTGGCATGTCCGGATGTGTCTATCTCGTTACGATCATCGGAGACTCCGGTATGGCGTACATCAGTCCATACCTGCCACAACCCCTTTTGACTGGCAATATCTTCAAATTGGTCAAGCCCGACAACGACACGATCTGAAATACTGAGGGAGCCGCTCAAATAGCCCATCAAGGCATCTGCACTGATACTGGTCACAATATTGCGGATCGGGTCACTCCCACCGCCGGTGCCACCACCACTACCACCATTGCTGCCATCCCCACCGCCGGATCCGCCACCAGTTCCACCATTGCCGCCCCCCCCACCGCCGGTTCCGCCACCACTTCCTCCATTGCTGCCGCCACCACCTCCGGTTCCGCCACCAGTGCCACCGTTACTCTCTCCCCCATCGATCGGGGGAATATTTGGAAATACCGGATTGGTCTGGTTTCTCGAATCGAGGAAGCAGTTGAAAGAACCATCCGCATTGAGGAGATCCAGTTTGTGAGTCCCGTTAAGGTCATCAAGTACTACAGGTGAGACACTCAGGTGCAACGACGCGCGGTTTGCATTCCAACTATCGATTTCAGATACCCCGGGAGCAGAGAGGCGAAAATTCCCCCCGGAACCTGGACTTGAAAGCCATAGTGATACCGAATTGTCAGCCGAACGCCCAAGAAACTTTAGATGCTGCCCCGGTTGCCTGTTCGGGCAATCCGCCGCCCATGCTGTTGGCAAGCAGATACTGGTAAGGCAGCCAATTCCCAAAATACGTGAAATCATTATGTCCTCCTGACACTACGTTATCTCACTGACATCCTTGCATGACTTTTAGCATTCCCCACAAACAGGTCACTCGATGCAATGGGTAAAGGAACAAATCAATCTGACAAGTTCAAATCGCAGACTATTTTAGTATCCACACTGTTTCTGGTCTCCTGTAATAAAATTCGTTTAGCGCCTGAATCGCGATGATTGATTAAATCAAACCACTTTAAAACCCATAAAAAATGCCGCCCATCGGGCGGCACTTTTATTAGAGATAACGGGCTAACAGGAATTACCAGCCGGTTACTTCGCGCAGGGCCTTGCCGATATCGGCCAGGGAGCGGACGGTTTTCACGCCAGCATCTTCCAGCGCGGCAAACTTCTCGGCGGCAGTACCCTTGCCACCGGAGATGATGGCGCCAGCGTGGCCCATCCGCTTGCCGGGAGGGGCGGTAACACCCGCGATATAGGAGACCACCGGCTTGGTGACGTGGGCCTTGATATAGGCCGCTGCGTCTTCCTCGGCGTTGCCGCCGATCTCGCCGATCATCACGATCGCTTCGGTCTGCGGGTCGTTCTGGAACATCTCCAGAATGTCGATAAAGTTGGAGCCCGGGATGGGGTCGCCACCGATACCGACACAGGTGGACTGGCCAAAGCCCTCGTCAGTGGTCTGCTTGACCGCTTCGTAGGTCAGGGTGCCGGAGCGGGAGACGATGCCCACCTTGCCCGGCTTGTGGATGTGGCCCGGCATGATGCCGATCTTGCACTCACCCGGGGTGATCACGCCCGGGCAGTTGGGGCCGATCATCCGCACGCCGGTCTCTTGCAGCTTCACTTTGACGTCCAGCATATCCAGCGTCGGGATGCCTTCGGTGATGGTGACGATGAGCTTGATGCCCGCGTCGATCGCTTCCAGGATCGCGTCCTTGCAGAACGGAGCCGGCACATAGATGACGGAGGCGGTGGCGCCGGTCGCTTCGACCGCGTCACGTACGGTGTTGAACACCGGCAGGCCCAGATGGGTGGTGCCGCCCTTACCCGGGGAGACGCCGCCCACCAGCTGGGTGCCGTAGGAGAGCGCCTGCTCGGAGTGGAAAGTACCCTGACCGCCGGTAAAGCCCTGGCAGATGACTCGGGTGTCCTTGTTGATCAGTACGCTCATCAGTTGGCCTCCGCTGCTTTGACGACTTGCTGCGCGGCATCGGTCAGACTCTTGGCCGCAATGATGTTGAGGCCGCTCTCGGCCAGCTTGATACCACCCAGCTCGGCGTTGTTGCCTTCCAGACGGACCACGACGGGCACCTTGACCCCCACTTCCTTGACCGCACCGATAATGCCTTCCGCGATCATGTCGCAGCGCACGATGCCGCCAAAGATGTTGACCAGCACCGCTTTGACGTTGCTGTCGGAGAGGATGATCTTGAACGCCTCGGTTACGCGCTCCTTGGTGGCGCCGCCGCCGACGTCAAGGAAGTTGGCCGGCTTGCCGCCGTGCAGGTTGACGATGTCCATGGTGCCCATGGCCAGACCCGCGCCGTTGACCATGCAGCCGATGTTGCCATCGAGGGCCACATAGTTCAGCTCCCACTGTGCGGCGTGCGCTTCGCGGGGGTCATCTTGTGACGGGTCGTGCATCTCGCGCAGCTTGGGCTGACGATACAGTGCGTTGGCGTCGATGTTGATCTTGCCATCCAGGCAGTGCAGGTTGCCCTGCGCGGTGATCACCAGCGGGTTGATCTCCAGCAGCGCGAAATCGCAATCCAGGAACATTTGGCCCAGACCCATGAAGATCTTGGTGAACTGTTTGATCTGATCGCCGACCAGACCCAGTTTGAAGGCCAGTTCGCGGGCCTGATAAGCCTGCGGACCCACCAGCGGATCGATAGCCGCCTTGTGGATCAGATGGGGGGTTTCGTGGGCAATCTTCTCGATATCCACGCCACCTTCGGTCGAGGCCATGAAGACCACGCGGCGAGAGCCACGGTCAACCACGGCGCCCAGGTAGAGCTCTTTGGCGATGTCGGTGCAAGATTCCACCAGGATCTTGGTGACCGGCTGGCCGTTGGCATCGGTCTGGTAGGTCACCAAATTTTTGCCAAGCCAGTTTTGGGCAAAAGCACGGATCTCATCCTTGCTCTTGGCCACTTTCACGCCGCCCGCTTTACCGCGGCCACCGGCGTGTACCTGGCATTTGACGACCCAGGTATTGCCGCCAATCTTGTCGGCCGCTTCGGCCGCTTCTTGTGGGGTAGCACAGGCATAACCTTCGGAGACCGGCAGGCCATATCCAGCAGCTCCTTGACGGAGACCAGGAAGCCTACCGATTCGCGTCCGTCGATGAGACAGTTGGCGATCGTGGAGAGCGCCGGATGCATCATCGGCAGGATCTCGACCTTGCCGCTGTTCGCAACGGCCATCGGGCAATCCTCGATCTTGTGCATGCCCAGAATGGCGCTCTGGGGCGGGTTGATGATCGGGGTGGACGTCAGGGAGCCGAACACGCCACCGTTGGTGATGGTGAAGTTGCCGCCAGTCGGTGACCTGGCGGGTCGCTTCCGTCACGGCCCTTGCCCGCCGAAATCCTTGATGGCCTTCTCAATGTCCGCCAGGCTCATGTTGTCGCAGTCGCGCAGCACCGGCGTCACCAGACCACGGGGGGTGGAGACGGCGATGCTGACGTCGAAGTAATTGTGGTAAACCACGTCATCACCATCGAGCGCCGCGTTCACTTCCGGATAGCGCTTGAGGGACTCCACCACCGCCTTCACGTAGAAGGACATAAAGCCGAGCTTGATGCCGTGCTTCTTCTCGAAGATCTCGCCGTACTGCTTGCGCAGATCCATGATGGGCTTCATGTTGACCTCGTTGAAGGTGGTCAGCATGGCGGTGGTGTTTTTCGCTTCCAGCAGACGCTCGGCAATGCGCTTGCGCAGACGGGTCATCGGTACCCGCTTGTCGGTGCGACCACCCAGCGGGGCAACCTTGGCTGCCGGGGCTGCAGTTGCGACCGGTGCGGCTGCCGCAGGCTGGCTCTTGGCCTTGATGAAGGCTTCCACATCATCCTTGGTGATGCGACCACCCTTGCCGGTACCGGTCAGCTTGGTCACGTCGATATCGTGCTCACCAATCAGGCGGCGCACCGAGGGGCTCAAGCCATCGGCACCATCATCGGCAACCGCTTCAGCGGGTTTCTCTTTGGTCTCTTCACCCGCCACCGGAGCGGCGATGAGGATGGCAATCAGTTGACGGGACAACACAGTCGCCCCTTCCCCTTGCAGAATATCCCCCAGCACTCCGGCTTGCGGTGCCGGCACTTCCAGCACCACCTTGTCGGTCTCGATGTCGACCAGCACTTCGTCACGGGCGACCAGATCGCCCGGTTTTTTGTGCCAGGTGGCGATAGTGGCATCGGCCACTGATTCCGGCAGGTCCGGTACCTTGATTTCGATAGTCATCCAATCAGTTCCTTTTTACTTCTATGCCAGAGGCTTTACAGGGTAAGGGCATCTTCCACCAAGGCTTTTTGCTGCTTGGCGTGGACAGACATGTAACCGACGGCCGGTGAGGCTGACGCGGGGCGACCGGCATAACGCAGGGTAGCTCCGGCTGGCAGCACGCCATCGTAGTGGTGACGGGTGCAGTACAGGCGCCCTGGTTCTGCGGCTCTTCCTGACACCAGACAAAGTCGGTGACGTGGCTGTAATCGGCCAGAATGGCGCGCACTTCCTCTTCCGGGAAGGGGTAGAGCTGCTCAATTCGGCCAGCCAATGCCACATCTTGCTGCTCGGCCTTGCGACGGGCATCGAGTAGGTCGTAGTAGACCTTGCCGGAGCGAAAGACCACCCGCTTGACCGCTTTCGGATCCAGCGCATCGATCTCGCCGATGGCGTTCTGGAAGGTACCTTCCGCCAGCTCTTCAAGCTTGCTCACCGCCAGCGGATGGCGCAGCAGGGATTTGGGCGTCATAGCGGATGACGACGGTGGTCACCGGCATCATGATCGGCAACTGGACCCGTCACTCCGGCTTCTCCGAGCAGAGCAGCCATCACCTGGATCACTTCTGGGAGTTGATGGACCAGTTCCTCAACGCCCTGCTGTTCCTGCTGATCGGTCTGGCGCTGGTACTGCTGGATCTCGCCTGGCGTGACTGGATCCTGCTGGTCATTGCGGTGCCGCTCTGCCTGGGTGCCCGCTTTATCAGCGTGTCGCTGCCCTATGTGGCTTTCCGCCGATTCCGCAATTACAACACCTTCTCGGTACGGATCCTCACCTGGGGTGGCCTGCGCGGTGGTCTGGCGATGGCGATGGCACTGGCACTCCCCTCCGGCGTCATGATGATCCCGGAACATGGCGTCGATCTGCGTCAGGTCATCCTGGTGATGACCTACTCGGTGGTGATGTTCTCCATCGTGGTGCAAGGCATGACCATCACCCCGATGATCACGGCTGCCAAGAAGGCCTGTGGCGACTACTGAGTCGGCCCACTGTGCTGATTGCAGAATGAGAGAGGGCTCCCGTCGGGAGCCCTCTTTTTATGGCGGATAGTTGCGAATATTTGCTGCTGATAGCACCTTGATTACACAGAGGAAAAGTGTACTGACTTCAACATCGGCAAATTATTGTTTGCTTTTTATTCATTTCGAGGAGAGAATGCGCGTCGGCTAGTTAATCAGCCCTGTTTATGTTTACCCTGCAATGCTTCACCTCACGATGAATCCTGCCAGTACCCGCATAACCTTCTTCTGATTTACTCGCCTTGAGAACCGTCAGGCTGTCTGCCTGCGTTGCCCGGCTCTCACGGTGCAGACCCGATCTGCCCACCCAATTTGATTTATGCATCAGCATATTCCTTGAAAGTGCAGACGCCCCTTAACCGGGCTGGGTATTCCTGCGCGCTTGTCGTTCACCCAATCGACCGCGCCCATTGACCTGACATTTGCCAATACAAGGAGCAAACACCTAATTTATATAGAGAAATACCATGATGAAAGCAGTACAAACACACAAGCCCCTGCGTCGCAGCAAGCCCATCAACCTGCCTGTGCAAGAGCACGACAATGATGCGTTTCTGATCCAGTTCAGCACCCGCTTCAGCGGCGGTTTCGCCATCTCCTGTGATGGTATCGCTGGCGAGTTCTCCATCGAAGACCTCAACTGATCCTGCCTGCCCTCCGGCAGCGCCCGATGCAGACAGGCCGCAACTCACGGCGGCCTCTTTGCTTCTCTCTCACGCCTTTAGCCAGACCCGGCCTCTTGCTTGTCACTCAGCCTGACAGCCACCTCGCCATTCGCTTTTCAGCTCTCTGACCTTGATCACTGCTCCAGTAGCAGGCACTCATCGGCATCTTCGCTCAGCTTGACCAGCCGACTGCGCACCAGCCCCAACTTGGCCAGCAGGCCGATGGATCGCTCGTTGCCCGGAGTGACGATGGCAACTACCTGCCCGCTCCCCAACCGGCTTTTGCCATCGGCAAGGGCGGCCTGCGCCGCTTCAATGGCGTAGCCCTGACCGCGATATTGCGGCAGGAAGGCGTAACCGATATCGACCTGCTCCAGGGTATCGCGCTTGATCAAACCGCAGATACCGAGGCTGACACCGTCCTCTTTGCGCTCCACCAGATAGAGTCCGTGACCATAGCGGGCATAGCTGACCGCCGGCCCCTGCTGGATATACTCCTGCGCCTGCTCCAGGGTGCGAATGCCCCGATCACCGATGTAACGATAAAAGTCGCCGTCATTAAGCAGCTCAAGGATGAAGGGGGCGTCGGTGGCGATCATTTCGCGCAGGATCAGGCGGGAGGCAATCATGGCAAGGGCTCTCAAACGGAAAGTGAAGGGCAAAGAGTGCCCCGTCACTCCCGGGCTGGCAAGCCTGTGGAGCCATCGGCCATGAAAAAGGGGCCATCTGGCCCCTGATGAGATGGGATAAACGGGCTCAGGCAGCCAGCAACCCGGCATAGCCATTACCCTGCTCGCGCAGCGCAGTGAACTGGGCGGCACAATCGGCCCAGCTCAGCCCCAGCGCGTCTGCCACTTTGTGGGGCCACTCGGGGGCGCCTCTTCCCCCACATCGGATTGCGCAGCCAGCACGATCGCCAGATGGATCAACCCGGCCTCGGCGGAGAACTCCTTGGCCAGCATGGGGTTGTAGTGATACTCCACCGCATTGCTGATGGTCTGGAGACTCCAGTAGCGTGCCATGGCCGCCCCAGCATGGGGCATCATTCGAAGCCAACCACCAGCTCTTCCGCCTGGCCCGCCCCTTGTGCAACTCCAGATCGTGAATGTGGTGAACTGTGTTTTCCGGCAGGCCTACGTGCATCACCAGTGGGCCAAGATCGTAGAGCAGGGCGCAGGTAAAGACCTCATCCCCCTTCATC